>NZ_CANLNE010000002.1:177500-1216648 GCF_947492555.1 uncultured Roseobacter sp. | reverse complement strand
CATGTGTCCCCGTCAGCTGCAGCTCATCCCGCAAAAATGACGACAACAACGTCCGACCCTCAACAGAACCAGAACGCTCAACTCCATTCACAACCATCTCAATCCGAGACATCTCAAAAACTCCCTTCAAGTTTCTGCAGTTCACCCGCCCGAAAGACGTTTGAACCAACCCTTTTTCTGTTCACCTGTTTCGGCATCCGCCTCCGCGAGCTCCTCGGGCGCTCCCACCGCGTTCTGAAAATTGTCAAAAAACTGATCCGCCATCTTCTTGGCAAACCCATCGATGATCCGGCTGCCCAACTGGGTCAGCTTGCCACCCACCTTGGCCTCCACGTCATAGTGCAGCACGGTTTGATGCGCGTCGGCCTCCAGCCTGACATCGGCACCGCCCTTGGCAAAACCCGCGGCACCGCCTTTGCCCTCGCCCGAGATTTTCAGGCTTTCCGGCTCCACCATATCGCTCAGCGTCACGCCGCCTTTGAACGTCGCCTTCACCGGTCCGACCTTCTGAACCACAACGGCCTCAAACCCTTCTTCGGGGGAGCCTGTCATCTCCTGACAGCCCGGCACGCATTCCTTCAAAACCTCCGGGCTCAGCAGGGCCGCCCAGACGGTCGCTACATCGGCATTGATTGTTCGACTGTCACTCAGTTGCATTGCGACTCCTCCTGATTTTTTCAGGACAATAGCAACGCCAGTTTACCCGGCCTATGCGACCATCCGAGTAGGACAAAGGTCGCATTTACCTTTCCGGCGGCTGAAATGTCAGCCCGTGGTTCGCGTAAATCTGCGGAATGCGACCATCTTCAATGGCATATCGAATTGCATCATCAACCGCGTAGGAGAGCGGGCGATACCGGAAATTCACCGCCACGCCCAAGGTCCAGCGACTGACGGCAAAACCCGCCAGCGGCGGTTGGTGGATACCAATGCTGTCATCCGCACCATGCTCAAGCTGCGCCAGCGGCCCCATCGCCGCCTTCACTTCGCCGGCGCGCAACGCAGCCATGGCCTCTCCCATATCAGCAAAGCGGCTCACCTTGCCCGCCAGTTGCCCACCCGCGAAGGACGAGAGGTAAAAGTCCGAGATCGAATCGTTTTCGACCGCTACGGGATCGAACCGGAAGTAGGCCGGAACGGGCTTTTCCTCCGGATAGCTAGCCTTGTCATAGGCTATAGAGATCGACTCGGCGGCGTATTGCCCGGTGAAAACCACCTGCTCGACCCGACACTTGAACGCGGAATCGTAGGGAATGCGCATCATCACATTGGCGATCCGACCCCCGATGAGCGCGCCTCTCCAGATGTTGTTGCGTAAATCTGCATCAAGGTTTTCACCCGCCGCCACGAAATTGAACCGTGCATCCACCCCAAGGTCTTCCGCGATGATGCGGGCGATCTCGATGTCGACACCGCGCGGCTGCCCGCCTTCCTCCCAGCTGTAGGGCGGATAGTCTTCGTAGACGGCAAAGAGCATGTGACCCTGTTCCTGAATCACATCCATCTCCTGCCCGACGATATCCCGGCTGGCGTTTTGCGGACGGGCCTGCGGGACATGGTCCGCACAAGGGTCTGCCGCCAGCGCGGGCGCCGGCAGCAGCAGGGAGAAAACCAATACGAGGTGCTTCAGACGGTGCAGGCGCATCAACTACTGGGCCGCAGACAATCCGATGGTCAGGGTCTCTGCGGCGGATTTGTATCGTGCCTGCGTGCCATCAATCAGATTGGCTGCGCGGAAGGCGACCGAATCCGCAACTGGCGCACCCGACAGGGTTTCAATCGACCCTGCAATCTCGCTGAGGCGGGATTTCAGGGCGTCAGGGTCGGCCCCTTCGGCATCGCCCTCGGCATACATCTGCAACTGATCGCGCATCGCCTTTAACTCGTCCGCATATTCTTCCATGGCGTCGCCATCCGGACGGGTTTCGATGTAGGTGCGAATGGCCCAGGCGGCGTCCTGGCCCAACAGCTCACCAAAGGCGGGCATCTTGGTAATGCCATTCTGCGTATAGCCTTCGCGAAAGCGCTCCATGTACCACTCGTCACCATATTCTTCGGCCTCGAGAAAGCGCAGGTCCGGAGCGAGCCCGCCGGAGACGACCTCCAACCCGTGGCACCGCGCACAGTTTTGATTGTAGCCTGAGGCACCGATTTCCACGGCCTTGAGCCAGACCTCTTCCCCGGCAGTCTCCGCCCGGTACGGGTTCTCGATCAACCACTCATCTCCCGTTTCGGGCAATCCCGCCGTATCAACCGCTTGTGGCTTTACATCGCCATGCGCCGACACGAAAGTGGCCGCCGCGATCACGGCGCCAGCGGCCAGACCTGCAATCTTGAATGGGTGTGTCATTTCTCTCCTCCCGGGATCGAACATGTGGTTTTCATCTGTTGTAATCAGGCGCCCCGAGAAAGGGTATTGGACTTTGGTTGGGTGCGACGTGGGGGACTAAAGTCCTATTCAACCCTCCCGTGCGGACACACTACTTTTAATGAGGGAGGAATTTCAGATGCATCGACTGGTTGCCGTTGTTTTCGCGCTATGCTGCGCCATGTCCACTGCGGCCGAGGTGACGTTGAACACAAACTACCTGCACGTCGAAATCCCTCTGCCCCCGATCCTGTCGAACCTTGACCCGATCCCGGAAAACATCGGACTGGCCGGTGTTTTGACCGGCCTTAAGGACAACCAGACGACGGGGCGTTTTTTGGATCAGAAGTATGAGCTGACAGAAACATATGTGCCGGAAGGTGAGGATCCGCTTGTCGCAGCCAAGGCGCTGTTGGCAACAAGCCCCTATCTCATCCTGAACGCGCCTGCAGAGGTACAAATGGCCATCGCCGATTTGCCGGAAGCCCAGGGCGCGCTGATCTTCAACACCTCGTCGGGCAGCATTTCTCTGCGCGATGGCGAATGCCGCACCAATCTCCTTCACACGCTGCCCTCTGATGCGATGCGCACCGATGCGTTGGCACAGGTCTTTGTGAAAAAGCGCTGGACCGATCTGGTGATGATCACCGGCACGCATCCGCAGGACGTGGCCTATGCACAGGCGGTGCGGCAGTCACTTACCAAATTCGGCCTCGACCTCGCGGGTGAAAAGGAATGGGCCTTTGACGCAGATATGCGCCGCAATGCCTCTCAGGAAGTGCCGCTTTTTACGCAGGATTTCGGCGATTACGACGCCATGATCCTCGCCGACGAGCTGCATGATTTCGGGCGCTACGTGCTCTATAATACCTGGGAAGCGCGCCCCGTCACCGGGTCGGAGGGGCTATCAGCCGTCACCTGGTCGCCCGTGATCGAACAATGGGGGGCCGCCCAGCTGCAATCGCGTTTCGAAAAGGCAAACGACCGGCAGATGACATCGGTGGACTACGCCGCCTGGGCTGCGATGCGCACGCTGGGCGAAGCCGTAACCCGGACAAACGCCGCCGATCCTGAGACTTTGCGCAACTACATCCTGTCTGACGCCTTCGAGCTTGCCGGGTTCAAGGGACGCCCCCTCACATATCGAGACTGGAACGGTCAGCTGCGCCAGCCCATCGCCATCGTGCATCCCCGCGCTTTGGTGGCACAGGCCCCCCTGGACGGGTTCCTGCATCAGGTCAACGAACTGGATTCACTCGGGCTCGACCGGCCCGAAAGCACATGCGAGGCCTTTCAATGATCCGAACAACGCTTGCCGCTCTCTTGCTGACCACCACCGCCAACGCGGGTGAAATCTGGGTCACCAATGAAAAAGACGATACCGTCTCGGTCATCTCCACCGAGACGCTGGAGGTGATCAAGACCTACGAGACGGGCGAACGCCCCCGCGGCATCACCTTCTCCAAGGATTTCAGCCTTCTCTATATTTGTGCATCCGACAGCAACGCCGTGCAGGTGATGGACCCGAACACCGGCAAGATCCTGCACGACCTGCCCTCGGGCGAGGATCCGGAGCAATTCGTGCTGCATCCCGATGACCGTCATCTCTATATCGCCAATGAGGATGACGCGATCACCACGGTCGTGGACACCCAAACACGTAAGGTCGTGGCCCAAATTGACGTCGGCATAGAACCTGAAGGCATGGCCGTCTCCCCCGATGGCAAGATCGCCATCACCACCTCCGAGACCACGAACATGGCACATTGGATCGACACCGAAACACAAGAGCTTTTTGCCAATACGCTGGTCGACAGCCGCCCGCGCCATGCGGAATTCGTGAAAGATGGTGCGGAAATGTGGGTCAGTTCCGAGATCGGCGGCACGCTGACTATTTTCGACACCGCGACGCAGGCCGAGATGGGCAAAATCAGCTTCGAGGTGCAGGGCGTGCACCCCGACCGTGTTCAGCCGGTAGGGTTTGAATTCACAGCTGGGGACAGCCATGCCTTTGTGGCGCTCGGGCCCTCGAACCACGTGGCCGTCGTGAATGCGGAAACCTATGAAGTCGAAGATTACATCCTCGTCGGTCGCCGTGTCTGGCACATGGATTTCAACGAAGACCGCTCGCTTTTGTTTACCACCAACGGTGTGTCGGGCGATGTGACCGTGATCGACGTGGCCAAGCGCGAGGCCATCAAATCCATCAAGGTGGGCCGCTTCCCCTGGGGGGCCGCCTTCCGTCCGACCAACTGATCCCTTATACTGGAGCATATCATGACCCGACTGGCCACCGCCCTCGCCCTTTGCCTCGCCACCACCCCCGCCTTTGCCGATGACGATAAGGGCTTTGGTGCCGCGGGCTTGCTCTCTGGAAAGAACAAGGAAGACTTGCCACCGATCATCCTCTCAGCAGGCGAGCCGATTTCCAGCGCACCCTGGGTTCTGAAATCAGGCACTTATTACGAGTTCGAAATTCAGGGAGACGGCAGCCAGGAACTGGCCCTGGTGGGTCCTGAATTCTTCCGCGCCATCTGGATTGACGAAATCGTTGTCGAAGGGTTGGAAATCCGCCCGCTGGGGCTGGACAGCGTCGAATTCGACGAGGCCGGTGAGATGGAGATCGGCTTTATCGCGATCAAGCCCGGCAGCTATTACATCAAGATTCCCGGCACCACAGGCGAGACGCAGCGGCTCGACATCACCATCGAATGACAGGATTGTCCGTCAAAGACATCACCTATCGATACGGCGCGAAAACCGCACTGGACGGGGTGAGCTTTGACATACCGCAGGGCGCCTTCTGTGCCCTTCTGGGACCAAACGGCGCCGGCAAATCAACGCTCTTCAGCCTGCTCACACGACTGTTCGTCGCGCCCGTCGGTCAGATCGACATTGCCGGACACAATCTGGCGCGGGACCCGCGCGCGGCCCTTGCAAAGCTGGGCATCGTCTTTCAACAACCCACACTGGACCTCGACCTTAGTGTGCGCCAGAACCTGAGCTATTTCGCTGCCCTGCACGGGCTGTCAGGCCGGGAAGCGCGCACGCGGATCGACAGCTCTTTGGAGCGCCTCGATATGCTCCCCCGCGCACACGAAAAAGCGCGATCTCTCAACGGCGGGCACCGCAGGCGCGCCGAAATTGCGCGCGCGCTCATTCACACACCATCTGTTTTGCTGCTGGACGAGCCCACGGTGGGTCTTGATGCAGCAGCCCGTGCCGCGATCACCGGACACGTTCACCGGCTTGCGCAAGACGGCACGACGATCCTCTGGGCGACTCATCTGACGGATGAGGTATGGCCGGGAGACCAGCTTGTGGTTTTGCATCACGCCAAAGTTCTGACGCAAGGCATTGCTTCGCAGATTGCGGGTGACATGCCGCTGCGTGATCGGTTCCTTGCCATGACGGCGGCGCCTGCATGACCCCCTATGTCACCTCCCTGCGCGCCATCGTCGGACGGGAGGCATTGCGTTTCATACATCAACGCGAGCGGTTCATCGCGGCACTCGTACGCCCCCTTGTCTGGCTTTTGGTCTTCGCCGCCGGCTTCCAGGCCGCCTTGGGGCTCAGCATCATTCCGCCCTACCAGACTTACATCGCCTATGAGACGTACATCGTGCCGGGCCTTTGCGGGATGATCATGCTTTTCAATGGCATGCAGTCCTCGCTCAGCCTTGTCTATGATCGGGAAATGGGCTCAATGAAACTGCTGCTCACAGCACCCCTGCCGCGCTGGTGGCTGCTCTTTTGCAAGCTGGCCGGGGCCACGGCGATTTCGATCCTGCAGGTCTATGCCTTTCTGGCGATTGCCGCGCTTTATGGCATCAACATGCCTCCACTGGGCTACATCACCGTGCTGCCTGCCCTCGCTGTTGCCGGGTTGATGCTGGGGGCGCTGGGGCTGTTGCTGTCCAGCTTCATCAAGCAGTTGGAGAACTTCGCGGGGGTGATGAATTTTGTCATTTTCCCGATGTTTTTCCTGTCTTCCGCGCTCTATCCGCTTTGGAAAATGGCGGAATCCTCAAAGCTTTTGCACGATATCTGCGCGCTGAACCCTTTCACCCATGCGGTGGAGCTCATCCGTTTTGCGCTTTACGTGCAGTTCAATGCCGCCGCTTTGGGCTGGACACTGTTGGCCGCTGCCGTCTTCGTCGCAGCGGCACTCTGGGGCTACAACCCCAGCCGAACCGGGATGAGTCGTCGAGGCTAATCGCTCTACGACCATGGGCGCCTGTGAATATGCTGGCATCGATGGTATCCTGTGCCCATGAAACCCGCATTACCCGTCCTTCTGATAAGCATTCTAGCCGTACCGCTCCGGGCCGAAAGCGAAGACCCAAGCCAGTTCGGCACGACAAACCCCGATGAGATGACCTGGCAGAGCTTTCGCCAGCGCGCGGACGCAGGAGAGACTGGGATGGTGCTCTGCTCCATGGGCTACATGATGACCAAATCCGGCGATCATGAAACGGCGCGCCTGTTGTTTGAGAATTGCGCCAACGCCGGATATACTGGGGCGATGACATGGATGAGCCAGCTCGACAACAACGGGCTGGGCGGTGAGTATGACCCCGATGCCGCGGCAGAGTGGGATCGCCGCGCCGCAGACGCAGGCGACCCGGTCGGCAAGTTCAACTACGGCCTCGACCTGATGCGCGGCCACGGTGTGACCCGGGACGAAGCCTTGGGGCGGCAGTACGTGGATGAGGCGGCCCGAAACGGTCTTGCCATTGCCAAACGCCTGCAGGGCGCAGGCTATGACCTCGACGAGGTCACGCCCGATGCGGACAATTCAAAATACGGCCCGTTTTTCTAGGCGATCATTCGATGACCATGCGCGGCAGCCAATGGCTGTCCGGGTCACTTTCGTGCAAATCACCGGCCTTCAAGGGGCGCAGCTCTCCCGCATCGGGCGGCGCCGCAAGCAGGTTCATATCCATCTCATGCAGTGTTCCGACGATGACGCCTTCCTGCTCGGATAAGTCGTAGTAGACGCCGTTCCACATGTTGATCCCGTACTCCCCTGCGCCTTTCCACAGAAACAGGAAGTCGTATTCCAGATCGGTCAGATCCGCCGAGACATCCCGCGCGATCTCGTAGGGATAGGGCACGTGGCACCAGTGTTTTGCAGGCCCTTCAAGACATTTGAACGGGCGCATCGACAGGAAGTGATTGGTGAAAGCGGCCTCCTGCATCCGCACCGAATAGGTTCCGTCACCGGCAAGAATGAGCGTGGCAATCTGCACCCGCGTGCCATCCTGCGCTTCCAGATATACTTGCCGCTCCTCCGCGACCACCCCAGTGGCCATCAGGCAACCCGTTAAGATCAAACCATATTTCATTTCCATCCCCTCCTACGGCCTGCCAACAGTGCACACCCGCGCGGGCCCGGCTGACCATACGACCATTGGCCAATACCTAGAAACGGCCTTTGGTTGAATACTCCTTTCCAACCGGTCGTTGAGTCCTTGGGGCGCTGGACCTGTTGCAAAAGCTCAAGGGAGGAAAACCATGAAAAGGTTCGCGATTGCAGTGACAGCTGCGCTTCTCGCCACGACATCGCTTCATGCCGAGGTTACCGAGGACATGCTGCTAAACGATACGGCATCCACGGGAGATGTCCTGACAAACGGCATGGGGCGGCATTTGCAGCGCTACTCGCCGCTCGACATTCTCAACAAGGACAACGTAAAAAACCTCGTTCCGGCCTGGGCGTTTTCGCTGGGTGGTGAAAAGCAACGCGGGCAGGAAACCCAGCCCATCGTACATGATGGCGTGATGTATATCACCGGGTCCTACTCCCGGATGTTCGCCATTGATGTGAAGACCGGCAAGGAACTCTGGCAATATGACGCGCGCCTGCCCGAAGGCATCCTGCCCTGCTGCGACGTGGTCAACCGCGGGGCGGCGATCTATGGCGATAACATCTATTTTGGCACGCTGGATGCGCGCATCGTCGCACTGAACCAGAAAACCGGCGATGTGGTCTGGAACAAGAAGATCGCGGACTACAAGGCGGGCTACAGCTATACTGCCGCACCGCTGATCGTGAATGGCCTGATCATCACCGGCAACTCGGGCGGTGAGTTTGGCATCGTCGGTGAAATTCAGGCGCGCGATGCGGAAACAGGCGACATGGTCTGGACCCGTCCGGTGATCGAGGGCCACATGGGCACGCTAAACGGCGAAGAAAGCACCATGACCGGCACGCTGAACGCGACCTGGCCCGGCGACATGTGGAAGACCGGCGGCGGGGCGACCTGGCTCGGCGGGTCCTATGACGCGGACACCGACACGCTGGTCTTTGGCACGGGCAACCCTGCACCCTGGAACAGTCACCTGCGCAACGCAGGCCAACCCACCGAGGGCAATGCGGGCGACAACCTTTATGCCGCCAGCCGGATCGGGGTTGATCCTGCCACCGGCGAGATCAAGTGGCACTACCAGACCACCCCGCGCGAGGGCTGGGACTATGACGGTGTGAACGAGGTGGTTTCCTACACCGACCGCGACGGCAATATGCGCTATGCCACTGCCGACCGGAACGGGTTCTTCTATGTGCTCAACCGCGAGGACGGCGCCTTTGTCAGTGCCGTGCCCTTCGTGAAGGACATCACCTGGGCAGAAGGTATCGATGAGAACGGACGCCCGATTTTCATCGAGGACAACCGCCCCGGCGATCCCGCAGCCTCTGCCGACGGCAAGAAGGGCGAGGTGGTGTTCTCCTCTCCCGGCTTCCTCGGCGGCAAGAACTGGATGCCGATGGCGTTTTCGCAGCGCACCGGCAACTTCTACGTGCCGTCCAACGAATGGGGCATGGATATCTGGAACGAGCCGATCACCTACAAGAAAGGCGCGGCCTACCTCGGCTCCGGTTTTACCATCAAGCCGAACTATGAAGACCACATTGGCTCTCTGAAAGCCATTGACCCGGATACGGGTGAGCTGAAGTGGGAATACAAGGACGAAGCGCCGCTTTGGGGGGGTGTGATGACCACCGCGGGTGGCCTTGTCTTCACCGGCACGCCGGGGGGCGAGTTCATCGCCTTTGACGACGAAACCGGCGAGCAGCTGTGGTCCTTCCAGACCGGCTCCGGCATCGTTGGCCAGCCGATCACATGGGTGCAGGATGGCGAGCAATATGTCACCGTCATCTCCGGCTGGGGCGGTGCGGTGCCGCTCTGGGGGGGCGAAGTGGCCAAGAAGGTCAGCTACCTCAATCAGGGCGGCATGCTCTGGACCTTCCGCCTGCCCCGTCAGCTTGCCGCCAACTGACAGGGTAAGGTACTGAAAAATCGGGCGCATCCCACATCGGGGTGCGCCTTTTTCTATGAGACTTTTTGCCAAGTAGATTTTTGGAGATTTCGACGCTAGCCTGAAGCCATGAACACGCAAGACGCCTCCCTTTCAGCTCATGCCAAAATGCGCGGCGGTTGGGCGCTCGTGGTGGACGACCATCCGCTGTTTTGCGACGCTTTGGAGCTTACCCTGAAATCGGTTGCCGAATTTGCACAGATCGTGACTGCAGACAGCATGGAACACGCGCTGGAGAAGATCGACGGGAACACGCCACCGGACCTGATCCTGCTGGATCTGAACCTGCCGGATGTCAGCGGGTTGGACGGACTCATTCGCCTCAAGCGCGCGGCGAACAAAACCCCGGTGATCATTGTCTCCTCCATGACCGACAACGCGATCATCAGTGGCGCCATCGAGGCCGGGGCGTCGGGGTTTGTGCCAAAACACAGCCATCGGTCGGTGTTTCAGGAGGCGCTGGAGCATATTGCTGGGGGCAGCGTTTTCACCCCAGCCGGCTTCGTCGAAGGGGACACCTGCGAGGAGGGCACCAAGGCCGTCTCGCGTCTGTCCAGCCTGACCAACCAGCAAGCGCGTATTCTCGAACTGATCTGTGAAGGCAAGCTCAACAAGCAGATCGCCTTTGACCTCTCCATCGCGGAAACCACGGTCAAGGCACATGTCACCGCGATCATGCGCAAACTGGGCGTGCAAAGCCGGACACAGGCCGTGCTCGTGGCGCAGGATGCCAAGTTCGCAAATGTCTTGCCAAGCTCTTCCTAGGCGTCCTATCCTCGCTACTAGGGAGAGTTACACACATGAATGCCAACGCTGGTTTTGCGGATTCCGCCGACCCAGTGCAGCCTGACGAGAGTTGTGCACTCAGGACCGCACAGGTGTGTTGGTCCAACACGTCGCCTGTGGCTGCACTGCACGAGGTGCTCGGGCCGGGGCCCTTCAGCTTCATCTCGATCATGGCCACGCCGCTCGCCGATTTTCAGGATGTGGTCGCCGAAGCCCGGCGGGTGTATCCCGACACGGATGTGGTCGCCTGCACGACGGCGGGTGAAATCACCGGTGCCGGATATGACGAGGGCACGATTGTCGCCATCGCCTTTCCGGCAGAGGATTTCGCCTCCTGCTCCATCCTGATCGAAAACGTTGATGATCTGGACGCGCAGGCGCTTGTGGATCAGATCACGCTGGAGCGCATGGGGCTGCAGCAGCGCGCGTCCAGGCTCCCACACAGCTTCGGGTTTCTGGTGGTTGACGGTTTGTCGTTGAGTGAAGACACGCTCAGCGCCACGATTGCTCCGGCGCTGGGGGATACGCAGATCTTTGGCGGCTCTGCGGGGGACGGCACCGATTTCCGCCAGACACTTGTGGGCCTGAACGGGCGCGTCGCCGAAAACGCCGCCGTGCTGACACTGGTGCGCACACGGCTGCGCACCAAGGTCTTCAGCCTCGATCATTTGGTACCCACCGGCGAACAGATGGTGGTGACAGAGGCCGACCCCGCCCGCCGCATCGTCCGCGCCATCAACGCGGAACCCGCCGCCCGTGAATATGCCCGGATCGTCGGCAAGGACCCCGAACAGCTGGACCGCTTTACCTTTGCCGCTCATCCGGTGGTGGTGCGGATCGGTGACGCGCATCATGTCCGCGCCATCCAGCAGGTCACGGAAGACGGCGATCTTGTGTTCTTCTCTGCCGTTGATGAGGGCATGGTGCTGACCGTTGCCCGTCCGGAGAATATGGTCACCCATCTGGAACGCAAACTGCAGGAACTCTCCACGGAAAACGCCCCGAGCGACATCATCGGCTGTGACTGTATCCTGCGCCGGATCGAGGCGGAGCAATCGCAGATCGTCCGCGCCATGTCCGACGTGCTGTCGCGGCACAATGTGATCGGGTTCTCCACCTATGGCGAACAGATCGGCCCGCTGCATGTCAATCACACCATGAGCGGGGTGGCCTTCTACCCGGCCGATGCGGATGAAACAACGCATGTCGCTGATTAACCCCGCCGATACGGTCGAGAAACAGAACGAGAAACTGCTGGTGATCGCGCAATCGCTGATGCGCCGGGTGGAGCAGAAAAGCGAGGAATCTGGTCTTGCCTACCGGCAGTTCGAACGCGCGGCGCTGCTGGAAAGCCAGGTGCGCGAGCGGACCCGTGATCTGGAACGCACGCTGGATCTTTTGCAGGATTCCAATGCACGCTTGGAAGTGGCTCGCGCGGAGACCGAAACCGCACGGTCCAACCTCGCCGAGGCCATCGAGACCATCGACGAAGGCTTTGCCCTCTTTGACACCGATGACCGGCTTGTCCTCTTCAACAGCCGGTTTTGTCAGGACCTGCTGGACATCGTGCCCGGCCTGAGCGCTGGCCTGCCGTTTGAAGACTACGTCTCGCTGGTCTCCGAAAGCCGGTTTCTGTCGCTGCCCAAGAACCAGACCCCCGAGGATTGGGCCCAGCGGCGCCTTGACCATCACCGCGACCCGCACGTCGTTTTTAATGTCAGCCTGCTGCGTGACCGCTGGCTGCAGGTCAGCGAACACCGCACATCCGGCGGTGGTACGGTCATTCTGCAAACAGATGTGTCCGACATCATCCAGTTGGAACGGCAGGAACGCGACAAGCTGCGCGACGAACAGGCCCGCATCCTGCAGGCCACGCTCGACCACCTCAATCAAGGCGTCTGCATCTTTGACCGCAACCGCACGCTGGTGGGCTGGAACAGCAAGATGGATGGGTTTCTGGCCCTGTCCAAACCGCGCGTCACCCTTGGCATGAACTTCTCCTACCTGATCAACCGGCTGCGTGATCAGCTGGTCTTTACCGACAAGGTGGATGCCGAACGCCTGCGCAGCTGGGCCAACCGCGCCAACGGCCGCCCGCCCATTGCCTTTGAAATTCGCCGTGAAGATGGCCGCATCTACAGCGTTTTTGCGCAGGAAATGCCGGACCATGGATTCGTGATCAGCTTCACGGATGTGACGGCGGAACGCGAAGCCGCCCGCGCGCTTTTCGAGATGAACGAGCAGCTTGAACGCCGGGTGCGGGACCGGACGCAGGAGCTTGGCGTGGCCCTGGCCGAAGCGGAACGGGCCAATGCCTCGAAATCCCGGTTTGTTGCCGCCGCCAGCCATGACCTGCTGCAACCGCTGTCAGCCGCCAAGCTCTTTGTCTCTTCGCTCGCGGACAAGGTAACCAGCAGTGACGCGCAGGACGTGATTGGTAAAACCGAAACTGCACTGAATGGCGCGCAGCAGATCATCGAGGCGCTGCTGGACATCTCGAAGCTCGACGCGGGCAAGGCGGTGTTCAAGGTCCAGGCCATCCGTATATCGGATATTCTGGCGCCACTGCGCGACGAATTGGCCGCCACGGCTGCGGCCAAGGGCATCGCGCTGGATATTCTCGACAGTTCGCTGACGGTGCGCAGCGATCCGGCCTACCTGCGGCGCATTGTGCAGAACCTGCTCTCCAACGCGATGCGCTATACGGATAAGGGTCGCGTCCTGCTTGGCGTGCGGCGCAGCGGCACCTCGGCCCGGATCGAGGTTTGGGACACCGGGTGCGGCATTGCGGAAGCGGATCAGGAACAGATTTTTCAGGAATTCAGCCGTCTCAACCCCGACCCTGCCGACGGCGGGCTGGGCCTGGGTCTTGCCATCGTGGAACGCGCCTGCAAGGGATTGGGGCACGAGCTGGGCCTGTGGTCGAAACCGGGCAGCGGCAGCTGCTTTTCCCTCAACGTGCCCATCGACACCGCCGCCCTGCCGCATGACGCCAAGCGTGCCGGGTCAGGAGATACAACCCCGCAAGACCTCAACGGGCTACTCGTTCTGCTGGTGGAGAACGATCCGGCCTTTGCGGGTGCACTGTCGCTTGTCGTTGAGGATATGGGCGGCGAGGTCATCCACGCGCATAGCGCGGATGAAGCGATGACCCTCATGCATGCCATTCAGCTTATTCCCGATGCGTTTTTGTTCGATTACCAGTTGGACAAGGGCAACACTGGCACCGCGCTTTACCAAGAGATCACGAAGACCTACGGGCCGATCTCGGCGGCGATTGTCTCTGCTGATCGCACGCGTGAGCTGCGTCAGACGTGCAAAACGCTCGGCCTGCCCCTTATGTCCAAGCCCGTCGACCGCGACCGCCTGTGGGGCCACCTGTCTGACCGGGCCCGTGAGTTGACCAGTAGCGCGTCCTGAAGCACCGATAACACGATCTTTCAGCCTTGTGCCCAGCGCTCTTCGGCGGGCGCGGGGACCACTATCCCGCTGGGCGCGTGCTGTACCAAGTGAAGTATGCCGTGTCCCAAAGTCATGACACCGGCGATCCGGGACCACCAATTGGTGGCGCAAACAGGCAAAGGCACCTCGTTTCAGATGGCCAAACCTGTCCCCAGAAACTTTTTTTCGTACGAAATATCTTTCAATCACGTATGGTGCCGGCACGGGCCGCTGATTGGGTGGCAGCGGCCAGATTTCATATAGGCCGTCCAGTCACTACCATGACGATGCTGAACCTTGGTAGTGACGGGGTAATGATTCAGAAGGAGACGTCGGATGAGTTTTGATATTTGGGCCCTATATGTCACGACCGTGTTCCTTTTCATGCTGACACCCGGCCCAAGCCATTTGCTGATGCTGTCAAACAGCATGACGCATGGGTTCAGACCCTCCATCGCGACGGCCATCGGTGATCTGAGCGCAAATGCCCTGCAGATGCTGGCTGCCGGGTTGGGGCTGGCCGCGATAATTGTAGCGTCACAACATGCGCTGACGGTCATCAAATGGATGGGGGTCGCCTATCTGCTCTGGATGGGCATCCGGATGTGGCGCACTGCGGGCAAAGGTTCACGATCGATGAAATCCAACATCTCAGCGTCGCCGCGCAAACTCTGGCTTCAGGGTTTCGTGACCTCCGCAGCCAACCCAAAGGCCGTGGTGTTCTTTGCGGCCCTCTTCCCGCAATTCATCACCGCAGACCAGCCGTTTTTCCTGCAGCTCTTCATCCTCTCTGCGACATACATCGCCATCGACGGATCTTTCCTGCTGGGCTACGGGGCAAGTGCTGGCTGGCTTGCCAAGCGCCTGAAGGGCAAGGCGCAGGTCGCAATCGGCCGCATCGGCGGGGCGTTCCTGATCGGCGCGGCCATTCTGCTGGGCCTCAAGAGCATGCGCGACACGGCGGGCTCCTGAACCATATTTGCGGCCTTCTCGGCACCCTCTAAATCCTCAGGCAGAGCGCACGTCACAGCGCGCTCTGCCATTCCACTTGTACGCCGTTCTATTCAATGAACGTGCGTGCCAGCCTGTCCTGAAGGGGTTGGGTCAGATAGCTGAGCGCAGACCGTTCGCCCGTGTTGACAAAGAGGTCAGCGGGCATGCCCGGCACCAGATCCAGTTCGGCAACTGCCGCAGGTTGGGCACTGTCGAATGTGACCCGCGCCGTATAGTAGGCTTGGCCGGTGCGGTCGTCCTCCAGACTGTCAGCGGAAATATCGACGATCCTGCCCGTGGCCTCGGGAATTTCCGCCTGATCAAAACCCGACAGCCGCACGCGAGTTGATTGCCCGACAAAGAGCTTTTCAATATCCGCCGTGTTGACCCGCGCCTCCACCACCAGCGGTTGATCCACAGGCACGATATCGAGGATGGGTGCGCCGGGCCGGATCACGCCGCCCGCGGTAAAGACCGTCATCCCGACAACACGCCCGCTGACCGGCGCGGTGATGGCCACCCGTTTCAGGCGTTCCGTGGCACCGACATACTGCGGCTCCAGCGTCGCCAGCAGCCCTTCGACCTGCGCGAGTTCCGTCGAAGCCGCCTCATCGCGCTGTGTCTGTTCACCGATGCCTGTCAGCTGCAATTCACTGATCTGGTTTCGGGCCTGCGCCTCCTGCGTCTGCAAGGAGGCATCCACGCCTTTCAGGCGCTCAACCTCGACACGGCGGGCGTTCACACGGGCAGCTGCCACAAGGCCCTTTTCAAGCAGCGTTTCAAGATTGCCAAGCTCCTCCCGCGTGATCTCCAACTGGCGGGTGTTAGATTGTCGCTGCGCGCGCAGACCAGACATCTGATCCTGCAAGTTGGCGATCCGCTGGGCCAGCAAATCCTTCTCGGCCCTGCGGGTCCGCATTTCCGCATCGAAGAGCAGCTTTTGCGTCTGATAGGCGTCCTGCCAATCGGCCCGTTGCATTGCGACCCTGAGCGTCTCCGACACATAGGTCGGGCCAAATGTATCCGCTCCCTCAAGCTGCGCCAGCAAGCGCGCGCGGCGGATCATCAGATCGCCCAACTGGCTTTGAATGACGTCCAGATCGACATCGAGATCCGTGCTGTCCAGTTCCAGGAGGATCTGGCCCGCCTCGACCAGATCGCCATCCGTCACAAGGATGTCGCGCACGATACCGCCGTCCAGATGCTCCACCGTCTTGCGATTGCCTTCCACCACCAGAGAGGCGGGTGCGACAACGGCACCGTCGAGCTTGGAGGTCGCCGCCCAATAGGCCGCGCCCCCGATGAAACCGGTCACGACGATCAGGCCTGCGAAAACAAATCCCTTGATCCCCGCCCCGTTGGCGCGGT
Organism: uncultured Roseobacter sp.; assembly: GCF_947492555.1. Lineage (GTDB taxonomy): Bacteria > Pseudomonadota > Alphaproteobacteria > Rhodobacterales > Rhodobacteraceae > Roseobacter. The sequence goes on along the minus strand of NZ_CANLNE010000002.1, from coordinate 1,200,372 downwards.
CTTCGATGCGGTTATAGTCTTCGAGCCGAAGAACAGTCTGGGCGGGGTGCGTTGGAAGGTGAGAGGTCATTGAACCGCTCCTTTCTGAAGCTGCTGATCCTTGCGCGCGGCAAGCTGTGGGTTCTGTTTGCTGGTCATGACGGGCTGTTGTCTTGGGCGCAGGATGTCTTCCTTGTCGCCAAAACCGCTCTGCATGCCCTTGTTCAGGGTCAGGACCTTGTTGACCGCTTCGAGCGTGCTGGGCCGGTGCGTCATCACAAAGGTGATGGCCCCCCGGGCGCTGGCCCCGCGGATGGCATTGCGTAGCGCCAGTTCCCCCTGACTGTCGAGATCGGAGTTCGGCTCATCCAGCACCAGGACAAACGGATCATCATAGAGCGCCCGCGCCAGAGCAATTCGCTGCCGTTGACCGCCCGAAAGGTGGAAGCCATTGCCGATCTGCGTGGCATAGCCATCCGGCAGATTGCTGATCAGATCGTGCACATCCGCAGCAACCGCCGCCTTCAACACCTTGGTGTCGTCAATGGTTGTGGAAAAGCGCGCGATGTTTTCGCGGATCGTGCCGTCAAAGAGCTGCACATCCTGCGGCAGGTATCCGATCAGCTGCCCCAGATCTCCGGCGTCCCATTTCGCCATTGGCGTGCCGTCCAGACGGATGGCGCCGCGCTGGGGCATCCAGATCCCCGCCAGCATTTTCGCCAGCGTGGATTTGCCGGACCCGCTGTGGCCGATCACGGCCAGAACATCACCCGCCGACAGCGCAAAGTCGATGCCGCCAATGGTGGCGTTCTGGGCCAGAGGCGGCCCCGCCTGCGCAATGGTGGCGTTGACGGAGATTTGCGGGCGCGGCAAGGCCAGACGTTTGAGCTCTTGCGGAAATGCCTCGCTCAGCGCGGCGAGGTTCTTGTAGGACCCGCGCGCTGCCAGAAAGGTGCGCCACTGGCCAATCAGCTGATCGATGGGGGCCAGCGCGCGCGCCAGTACGATGGTCGCGGCGATCATGACACCGGCAGTGGCGTCGCCGGTGATGGCAAGGGCGGCACCTAGCCCCAGCATGGCCGATTGCAGCCCCATCCGGATCGTCTTGGACAGCACCGAAAAGCTGGCGATCCGGTCACTGACACGGGTTTTCAGACGGTGCGCATCATGGTGCAGAGCCGTCCAGCGCCGGGCGAGATCACCAGTCATACCCATTGCTTGGACAAGCTCTGCGTTTTGCTCACTGGAGGTGAACAAGGCGTCGGACCTGCTGCGCGCGTGGGATGCATCCTGCATCACGCCAGAGGCGCGCGTGTTGTTGATCAGGGCCAGAATTGTAAGGAGCACCGCGCCGGCAAGACCCAGGGCGCCGAGATAAGGGTGCAGCATGTAGAGCACGCCGAGGTAAATCGGAATCCAGGGCGCGTCAAAGAACGCGATCAATGTGGAGCCGGAGATGAAATCACGCAGGCCGGTGATGTCGGCGGCTGGGCTGTCACCTACCGCGGCCTTGCCGTGCAGACGGCGGCGGATGGCGGATTGCAGGACGGGTGCGCCGATTTTCAGCTCGAACCGGGCCCCGAGGCGGTTGAGGATGCGCGTGCGCATCAGGTCGAGCAGGCCGGTCACGATGAAAACGCCCGCCAGAAGAAGGCTGAGCGCGATGAGCGTGTCCATGTTCTGGCTGGTCAGCACGCGGTCATAGACCTGTAGCATGTAGAGGGGACCGGCGAGCATGAGAAGGTTCAAAACAAGGCTGAAGAAAGCGATTGCGGAAAAGCCGCCTCGCAGGGAGGACCAGGCTGATTTGACGGTGGATTTTTTCTGAAACATGGGGGTGATCTCTTTTCAGGGTGAAAGGGCGGCGGCCAGTGCCGCCGCCCCGTTGGATGTCATCAGGCGATGAAATCGTCTTCGGTCAGTTGGGTGCTGTCGATGCCTTCGAACCGCACGGAGGCGTCGGAGGAGAAGGACAGAACCGCGTCTGCGCCGTCTTGGGACACAGCCGAGGACAGATCGAAGTCGGGCCCGAAATCGGTGAGGCGGATCTTGTCGATACCCAGTTCGAAGCCGAGGATCAGGTCGGTCCCATCGCCGGGTTCAAAGACGAAGATGTCCGCGCCTTCGCCACCGATCAGGATGTCATTGCCACCCTCACCGCTCAGCAGGTCGTCTCCGGCACCGCCCTGCAGCACGTTGGCCCCATCCGAGCCGATGATGACATCAGCGTCGTCCGAGCCGATCACGTTCTCAATGGAGCTGAGAACATCGGTTTCGATCTGGTTTTCGATGACATCGTCACCAACCACCCCGGTGGGCGAGATCGGTTCGATCACATCGAGGGTCGCGCCTGCGTCCACCAGCGTGTCCTGCACCACAGGCCCGTTCTGACCGGCTGGCGCATTGTGCAGATGGATGGCCGAGACCACACCGGGGATCGGCGTCTGCAGATCGGCCTCGTTCAGACCCACTACGCTCAACTCGCTGGAGTAGGTGACCGCGCCGGTATGCACTTGCTGCACGATGACCAGAGAGCTTTCGCCAGTGGCTATACTGTCCGATGTCGGCCCCGGCTCCTGGCTTGCGTCCAGCCCCCCCGAGAGGGTGATGGTGCGGAAATCGCCAACCGTCACATCGCTATCGACCAGCAACTGCCCGCGGATTTCGCCGCCCGGGAATTCTGCCGTGTGGATGTTGAAGTAAAGGTTGCCTGCAACCGCCTGTTCGACGAACTGCGCACCATTGGCGATGGCCGACCCGAACTGACCGGGGGCCGAGACCGACTGATCGGTGACCCGCACGTTGAACCCGGTATCCCGCGTCGCCGTGCCGTTGCCATTGGGGCCGAGGTTCACATTGACCGCGACATCAAGGTCGGAGAAATCGACCGTATCGAAACCGTCGCCCCCGTCGATGAAGTCATTGCCAAGGCCGCCGACGATCACGTTGTCACCCTGACCGGCGATCAGCACGTCATCCCCCGCGCCGCCATTGACGACACCGTTGATCTGACCGAGGTCTACAACGATGTCGTCTCCGGCACTCAGTAACACATTACCATTTACAACACCTGCGTCGTCATTGACGAAAGTGACTGAGCCGCCTTCGGTGGCGTCGATGGCGTTCACCTGACCGGTGATTTCGCCTTCGTTGATGATCGCGCCAAGGATGTTCAGGCCACCGTCGATCCGGATACCGGCAGCCGCGTCGCTGTCTTCCGATCCGGCGATCAGCCCGTCGTTCTGCACCAGCCCGGCAAAGCTTGCGTCTTCCTGATTGCTGAAGAGCCGCAAACCGTCGCCCACCTGATTGCCTTCCGTGGCGTCGCCGCGCCCCTGGAAGATCCCTTCGTTGAAGATGGCTGCCGAGACGACATCTCCATCCACGTCACCGGTTTGCAGCGACACGGCGGAGCCGTTGTTGCCGTCACCCGCGTCCACAAGGCCGGTGTTGGTGAAGGTATAGTTGTCGGCAGTGCCATCTGCGTAGACGGTGCCGTTGCGCTGGTTGCCCGTGCCAAGGATTGCGCCCTCGTTCCGGACATCAAGGCCTTCACCGTCGATGTTCAGTGCACGGCTGTCAGAAGTCACGAGACCCCGGTTGACGAACGAACCGCCCGTGTGATCGCCGGTGCCGAAGTAGACGCCGTTTTGCCCCCCGGCAAAGACGCCGCTGGCTTCGTTGACCAATTCACCCTGGAAATTGACACCGTTTACGGCGCGGAACGCACCGGTTGTGCCCACGAGGCTCTCGGAGGTCACTGTCCCCGCGTTGCTGATCGTGCCGTCAAAGAGGGCAGCTGCAAAGCCAGCCTCGCCGCGCACGCCTTCCAGGCGGATACCATCACCTGCCGTACCTGCAGCAGCCGAGGCCTGACCGCGCCCGGCGATGGTGCCTGCATTGGTGATCTCCACATCGCCATTGCCGTCTTCGGCCAGCGAGAGCGAGATACCCGCGCCGTCATTGCCCGCGCCTGCATCGATTGCGCCATTCGCGAGGTTGTTGATGGAGAAATCGCGCGCGGTGTCATCGGCATAGACGGTCCCGTTACGCTGATCCCCGGTGCCCAGAATGTCACCGCCGTTGATCAGATCAACGCCCGAACCATCGATGTTGACCGCGCGGCTGTCCGACTGGATCGTGCCAAAGTTCAGGACGTCCAGATCATGTTCGGCGTTGCCGATATACAGACCATTGCGCACGCCTTCGATGGTGCCGGTCGAGGTGTTCAGGATGCGCCCTTCGGCCGCAACACCGTCGGCCACGCGGATACCACCGGCTGTGCCCTGATTGCTCTCGGAAGAGATCAGACCGCTGTTGACAATGTCCGTCTCGGAGACGGTGCCCTCGGCGCCATTGTTGATGCGGATACCATCGCCCGCGCCGGGTGTGTTGGCAGCCGCCTGCCCGCGCCCCTGAATGGTCGCGCCAAAGCCGTTGAAGATCGTGTTTTCCACACGGTCGCCCGCTTCATCGCCAACTTGCAGCGAGATGCCTGCACCGTTGTTGCCGGCCCCTGCGTCGATGGTGCCGCCGGAGAAGTTGCTGATCGAGACGTCTTCGGCGCCCGCATCACTGTAGATGGTGCCGTTACGCTGATCGCCGGTGCCAAGGATGTCGCCAAAGTTGCGGAGGCTGACGCCCTCACCCTGGATATCCACCGCCCGGCTGTCGGAAGAGATCACACCGCCGCGAAAGTTGTCCAGCGACCCGGAGCTGCCCGCGCCCGCAAACTGGACGCCATTAAAGTCGCCAGCGATCTCGCCGAAATTGCGGATCGCGGCGCTGCCGGTCACCTGAATGCCGGTGGCCAGCGCGTCCGGGCCGGAATTGGCCTCGATGCTGCCGGAACGGAAGTTGAAGACCTGCGCGTCCTCGCCGGTCACCGCGACGGCGGCAGCCGCGTTGTTTGTTTCGACCTGACCAAAATTCAGGAAACGTGCAAAATCATTGTCGAGAATAAAGGCGGGCGTGTTGTCGACCACTGTGCTTTGAAAAAAGCCGTTTGTCAGTGTTTGACCGTCACGCGCCGTCTCTTGCGCAAGCGACGATGTTGTCAGCAGTCTGGCCCGCAAACTTGCTAGAAATTCGGAAAGCATTGGGGAGCTCCATGGTTGAGTTGCGTTAGGCGGATGATGTGTCCTCCGCTGCTCAATCAGGTGCCTGTGACCCTCAGGTTTTAGAAATTCTTTGATCGAATAGGGGGCATAACTAAGGCAAATACTCACGTGGTTCGCGAGCCAGGTATTAATAAAATTCATTAATTACAGTTATTTAAAAATCCACGATGAGGTCGGCGTTTTATTCGATGACGCTGCCTCACAAGAATGTCGGCGTAAGTGATCCGGAACAGGCCAATCTGATCGCAAACAGCAATGGTCTGCGCCGGATACAAATGAACCAGCGCGCCCAGCACGCGCGCGCGGATCGCAGTCATCAACTGTAAGTTCAGGTGTTCAGGTACCGGAAGAAACCGGTGTTCGGACCACATCCGCATTGCGGGAGGCGATGGTGCCATGTGGCGGGTTCTCACAGACGTACCTGCCCAGCGCGTCGATGATGTCCGGATTGGGATATTGAGGTCTGGTCAACGCCCCGAGTTCCCGCATGTTGCCTTCGTCATCAAACGGGATGAAGGCCAGACCAAACCCATCGCGTTTGAACTGCTCTGCCGCGATGGCGTTAACCATCGTGCAGGCATCACTTTGCGCCACGTAGCGGCACACCGTCTCAAAGCGCGCCGTTTTCACATCAATCCCGGTCTCCTCCGCAACCGTATCGGAGGGATCGGGCAGGTTGCTCTCCAGATCATATCCAAAGGAGATATCGAACCGGATCAACTGCTCGGCAGGAACCTCATGCGCCCAGATGCTGGTTTTGCGGCTCAAAGGATGACCGGATCGCACCCCGAGATAGAGCGGCTCAAGCCACAGCGATGTGAAATCCGTGGGCCGTTTTGACCCGCGATAAATGTGATCAAAGCTCTTGCGCGCGATAAAAGCCATGTCGATCACGCGGTCCTCGACCATTTTGGCGAGCGCCACAGGATACTCTTCGACAACGATGATCTTTCGACCCGGCGCGGCCTGCGCAAACACATCCCGAAAATAGAGCGACAGATAGGCGGCCAAAGTCGGGGTCATACCCAGACGGATGGGCGCGAGTTCAGTTGTCTGATGCTTGCGCGCAAGATCGCCAATGTTGTTGACGATTTCGACAACCTGCCTGGCTTGCGCAATCAGATCCTTCCCAAACGCGGTCAGATGCACACCATCCTTGCTGCGCTCGAAAATGGGGACACCCAATTCGGATTCGAGCTTTTTAATCTGGTTTGAAAGCGCTGGCTGGCTGACCGCCACGGCCTGGGACGCGCGGGTGAAGTTATGATGCTCCGCCACGGCGATGACGTATTGGAGGTCTCTCAGGTTCATGCGATATGTCGCCCTTTTGCGGTCGTGATGGTCACTCTTATCAGGCCACGGTCGAGGTTCCCGATCGGGCATGGAAGAGCCCGATGTCGCGCCCCGCCTTCACCCGCTCCCTAAATCTTGTCGGTATCGAGGGACACAATCAACGCGTATTGACCAACATCTCTTCTTCGTGAAACACCGTGTGATTTTCGGCAACCAGTTGAAACAAAACTGATCCCGAGAACGCGACACCGGGTCAAAGATGCCCAGAAGAAACCCGTAAGACATAACTCCCTTTCAAACCCATCAAGCGTCTGGAAGACAGATATCTTGTTGCGCGCATGCCTGGGTCGACATCTTATTTCGATATTTATCGAAGTAATGCTTGCGGCACGTGAATTATTTCACTATTTCTAGAATCATGAAAATGAAAGCACAGGATACCCCCGACCTGACAGTGGCGGCAGCGCAGTTTGCGGCCCTTGGCTCCGAGCAGCGGCTGAGCGTGTTGCGCACATTGGTACGGGCCGGCCCGGAAGGGCTGAGCATTGGCGAGCTGGGCAACAGGACCGGTGTAACCGGGTCGACGCTCACACATCACATGAAAATCCTGAACTCGGCGGGGCTTGTTACGCAGGCAAAGCAAGGGCGCAGCATCATCTGCGCTGCCGTTGCCTATGCCGACTTGCAAACGCTGTCGCAATTCTTGCTGAACGAATGCTGCGCTGACAGCACCACCCCAAGCGGAGACCATGATCATGGCTGACACGACAAACTCACAGATATTGTCGAGACGCCTCCCACGTCCCAGTGCTTGGGGAGCAACCTTAGTCCTTCTGGCGCTGGTTGCCGTTTTCGACGGGTCCGAGTTTGTGCCGACTGTGGTCTTTGCCACCAATGCACTACTGCACACGACACCTTTCATTCTCTTTGCCGTGTTTGCCGTCGCCTATCTGAAGGCATCTGGCGCAGAGACTCTGCTTGCAAAGGCCTTTTCCGGCAATCAGGCCCGAATGATCGTCATGGCTGCCTTGCTTGGTGGGCTTTCCCCATTCTGTAGCTGCGAGGTTATCCCCTTCATCGCGGCACTATTAGCCGTAGGCGCGCCCTTGGGTGCTGTCATGGCGTTCTGGCTGGCCTCGCCGCTGATGGACCCGGCCATGTTTGCCATCACCTCCGGGACACTGGGGTGGGAGTTTGCGGTGGCCAAGGCATTCTCCGCCGTCGGGCTGGGCATCCTGGGCGGCTTTGGCACCATGCTGTTCGCCAATTCCCCTGTCTTTGCTGATCCGCTGCGGGAACGGCCTGCTGTTGGCGGATGCTGCGGGGCCAAGAAACCCTTTAGCGGTGCGCCCCTGTGGCAGTTCTGGCAAGAGCCGGATCGCACACGCACTTTCCGCGAGACCACAATCGAAAACGGCATGTTCTTGTTAAAGTGGTTGACATTGGCCTACGTGATCGAAGCGATGATGCTGGCCTATGTGCCCGCCGAGTTGATCGCCAACGTTCTGGGTGGCACCGGCATCTGGCCCATTTTCCTCGGCGCTCTGGTGGGGGCACCCGCCTACCTGAACGGCTATGCTGCCGTGCCACTGATCGACGCCCTGCTGGCACAGGGTATGGCACCGGGTGCCGCGATGTCCTTTGTGATTGCTGGCGGGGTGAGCAGTATCCCGGCGGCTATTGCAGTCTGGGCATTGGTCAAGCCACGGGTATTCGCGGCCTACCTCTCTTACGCCCTGGTTGGTGCGGTCTTGGCGGGCATGGCTTGGCAGGCCATCGCCTGACGATAAATAGGACTTCGCGACCAGGCGCGCGTTGTCTTGTGGCGTTAGCAAGGCGCGCCAGTGGGGTGAGCGATGTGGAAGAATGCAACTGCTTTGCAGTGAAACTCGCGCGATACATGAGGCAATCAGGTTCACACAACTATAGGCCGTCATGCGCTGCGGCAATGAAGACACGGCGGCGAATTACCGCCGGTCTTTGCCTCCGTGCCCCACCGTTACAATTGCACTTTTGTTTCCAATTAAGACATAATTATGCCAAACACGGTAGATAATCCGTTGACAAAGTCTGAGTACAGAAAACAGGCAGACCCGTTACGCGGTCAGAGCAACCGGAGCAGTGATGCTGTCTTTCGAGAACGTGTCAAAATCATTTTGGACCGGGTCCCAACACAAGGTGATCCTGGACCGGGTGTCGTTCAAAGTTGAACTAGGCAACTCGCTGGGCGTACTGGCCCCGAATGGTACCGGCAAAACCACTTTGATCAACATGATTGCAGGTCTTGAGAAACCCGACGAGGGTGAAATCAGGCGTGGCTGCAACATCTCCTTTCCCCTGGGTTTCATGGGCGGAGTGGTGACCAAGGTCTCCGCGATGGAGAACGCCCGATACATTGCACGGCTTTACGGGCTTGATCCGGATTATGTCGAAAGCTTTTGTCGCTGGCTCTGCGGGTTGGGTGAGTATTTCGACCAGCCCATCGGCACCTATTCGGCAGGCATGCGCGCACGGTTTTCCTTTGCGCTGATGCTCGCGCTTGATTTCGACATGTACCTGATCGACGAGGGTATGCCCGGCACCACGGATGTAGAATTCAATCGCAAGGCAGGGGAAATCCTGCAGGAGCGCCTGCAAACCACCACCATTATCATCGTGTCGCATCAGGCACGTACGCTCGAGAAGTTCGCCCGATCAGCAGCAGTGCTGTTGAACGGTCAGCTCCATATGTTCGACACACTGGAAGAAGCGAAACGGCTTTATGACTACGAAACCGACAGCTAGAAAATTCCGCATCAAGCGGACGTCACCGGGGTTGAGCGCGAAGGACGCCAATCCTGCGGATCGTCCTCTGGCACCGGAAACTGCAGCTGAGGAACAAGAAGCCAAGGCGCAATCGCAGAAGCCGGCCGCGTCGGCTGACACCAACACCGAGAACGTGGCGCTGGAGCTGGATGCCATCCGCCGCGAAGGGCTGACAGGCCGGCAGCTGCGCATGGCACGGCGCGTGGCGCATAAAAACGGGTTGGCACCCACGTCGGATTTCGACGCGGTCCGCCTGTTGCGTGCACGTGGCATTGATCCTTTCCAACGGTCGAACATGCTGGAACTCGTGGTGCCCAAGAACCCGAACGATCCCACGCAGGAAACCGGGACCGAAGGCAAACAAAACGATGAGAACAAGAAGTCCGGGCGCATTCAACTGCCCCAAACAATGCCGGTAGACCGTGAAACCCTGCCATCGACTGAACACCTCAGCCCGGCTGAGATGCGTGATCGGCAAATCTCTGAAATTCAGCAGGACATTACGCGCCGCCGCCGCCGCAAGATGGGCATGCTGCTCGCACGATTGGCATTTTTTGTGATGCTGCCGACGGTGATTGCGGGCTGGTACTTCTATGCGGTCGCCACGCCAATGTACTCGACGAAATCGGAATTCCTGATCCTTCAGGCAGACAGTGCAGGTGGCAGCGCCATTGGCGGCCTGTTGTCTGGCACACAGTTCGCCACTTCGCAGGATAGCATCGCAGTTCAATCCTATCTGCAGTCCAAGGATGCCATGCTGCGTCTCGATTCAGATGTCGGATTCAAGTCGCATTTCTCGGCAGCCGATATCGATCCGGTCCAGCGCTTGGCCGAGAACCCCTCAAACGAGCAGGCCTACAAAACCTATAAGAAAAACGTGAAAGTCGGGTACGATCCGACCGAAGGTGTTTTGCGCATGGAGGTGATTGCGGCTGATCCCAATGTCAGCGCGAATATGAGCCAGGCCTTGATCGACTACGCCGAAGACCGTGTAAATAATCTAAGCCAGAAGAAGCGCGGCGACCAGATGGCCGAGGCGCAGACAAGCTTTGAAAATGCCGAAACCGAACGCCGAGAGGCGCAGGAAGCGCTGGTCACCTTGCAGTTGCAGGGTGACACGCTCGATCCGCAAGCGGTCATCGCCGGGCTGCGCGGACAAATCAATCAGGTGGAACTGCAACTGCTTGAAAAGGAACTGCAGCTGGCGGCGCTGCTCGATAATGCACGTCCGAACCAGTCCCGCGTCGATGGCGCGCGTGGCGACGTACGGCGGCTCAATGAACAGCTTGATGAGCTTAATGCACGGATGACGGATGCAAGTCAGGGCGAGAACTCTCTCGCTCAGCTCAACGTGCGTATCCAGATGGCACAGGCAGATCTTGCGACGCGGGACATGTTGTTGCAATCTGCGTTGCAACAAATGGAGCAGACGCGCATGGAGGCAAATCGGCAGGTGCGCTACCTGACCGTGAGCGTGAAACCTCTGGCCTCGGAGGAGCCAAGCTACCCGCGAAAGTTTGAGAACACGCTGGTGGCCTTCTTGATCTTTGCAGGTGTATATCTGATGGTCTCTTTGACTGCTTCCATTCTCCGTGAACAGGTGACCTCCTGATATGACGCATGTTTCCGTCGGCGATCTGACGATCGGCAATGACCGCCCGCTGACCGTGATCGCGGGCCCCTGCCAGCTGGAAAGCGCAGATCACGCGCAGATGATTGCCGGGGTGATGAAAGAGGCTTGTGTGGCAGCCGGCGCGCAATATGTCTTCAAGGCCTCTTATGACAAAGCCAACCGCACATCTCTTGACGGCGCGCGCGGTATGGGGATCGACGAGGGGCTCAAGGTTCTGCAGTCCGTCGGCAAGGCCAACGGTGTGCCGGTCATCACTGACGTACATTCCGAGGCGCAATGCGCCATCGCCGCCGAGGCTGTGGATATCATCCAGATCCCCGCCTTTCTCTGCCGTCAGACCGACATGCTGTTGGCCGCAGGCAACACCGGTGCTGCGATCAACGTGAAAAAGGGTCAGTTTCTGGCTCCCTGGGAAATGGACAACATCGTCACCAAGATCGAATCCACCGGCAATCGGCGCATTTTGCTGACCGAGCGTGGCACGACCTTTGGCTACAATACGCTGGTCGTGGATATGCGCTCCATACCACAAATGGCGCAGACGGGCTATCCGGTGGTAATGGACGCCACGCACTCGGTCCAGCAGCCGGGCGGGCGCGGCGGCTCCTCTGGCGGTCAGCGTGAATTCGCCCCGGTCATGGCACGCGCAGCCGTCGCCGTTGGCGTAGGTGCCGTTTTCATGGAAACGCATCAGGATCCGGACAACGCACCCTGCGATGGGCCGAACATGATCTACCTCGACCAGATGCCAAAACTCATTGAAACGCTAATGGCTTTCGACCGGCTGTCAAAGGCGAACCCTCTGACGCTCTAACGGTGTCACCTCTTGCGCCTAAGGTGGCCTGAAAGCCCACCTTACCTGCCGGTCGTGACCGCGATTTAGCAGGTAGGGTGGGCTTTCAGGCCACCCCTGTATTGCAGCCACGCCAACCCAAACGCCCGATGCGAATCAGCCCAGTTCGCCCCGTTCAGTCGAAGAGCTTGCGCAAAAGCTTTTCCTTGACCTTATCCTTCACCGCGTCCTCCGTCGATTGTCCGTCCTGTCCCGAAATGCCCAAGCGTTCGTTCAGTTTTTCCTTGGCCCTATTTTCCAACTCATCGGTTTTTGCACCGATCTCAGCCTCAAAGGCGGCCTCGAGGTCCGGTCTGATGGAGACGTCCGACCACGGCCCGGTGAAGCGCACAGGGATCGACACGCCCTGCCCGCTGTTGGCCCGCAGCGCGATAGGTGTGACGGTATAGTCCACTGTCTGCGCGCCCAGCCCCACAACACCTTCGCCAGTTGCCCGATAGTTTTTCAGCTGCAGCAAGAGATCACTGTTGCTCAGCACGCCCGAGGCGATTGACCATGTCCCGCCAAGGCTATCGAAAACGGTGGTCCCGCCGCTGGAGTCTCCCGACCGCATGAGCCGGTCCAGGTCAATCCCGAGGATCGTGCCCCGCCCGATCTGAACGGAGCCATCCCCCGACAGAGACCGCATGATCGCATCCACCGAGGCCCCTGCTCCGAGAAACGACAGCCGCGCATTGCCTTGGCCGGTCAGCCGGTCCAAGTCAGCGGCATCCCTCAGCAACGACTGCATCTGGATGGATTGAGCCGCAAGGCTGCCCCCCACGGACAGGCCGGATCGGTTGTTGATGACAAACTCACCGCTCAGGTTGCCACCGTAGGCGGCCACATCCCGCAAATCGAATACCATGCGCGACCGATCATTGCGCAAGAGCGCCCGTGTCGCTCCGAGCTTGAACTGACCCAGATCGATGCTCTGCGCCGTCAATACAATCTCGCCGTTGAACGCGGCAAGCCCGCTTGCGTCGATGGGTGTTTTCGGCCAACCGCTGCCGGCGTTGCCGCCAGCCCCAGCGCCGCCATCACCACCGCCGGTTTCAGGCGCGGCACCGGAACTCAGATCAAACACGCCCAAATTCAGTTGCGCATTAACCTGCGGCACACCGTTCAGCCCAATGTCAGCAGCTCCGGTAATTCGGTTTTTGCCCAACTCTGCAACGACGTCCCTCAATGCCAGTTGGCGATCGGGCGTCAGGGTCAACGCCGTGCTGAGATCAATGCTTCGACCCAGATTTTCAGGTAGTTCCGCGCCGGGCAACCCAAGCACTTGCAAGAAAGCGCCCGTATTGCTGGTTTTCAAGGTCAACGTGCCGGCAACGGCCCCGGTGGTACTACCGCGCCCGTCAAACGAAAGCGTCCCCACATCGGCGTCCACACTGGCGCGGAAAGTCTGCGTGTCGCCGGTGATGAAACCCGCAAAACCGTCGATAACCGCATCAACCGTCACCGGGTCACCGGTGGGCCGCAAGACGGCGGCAATCTCGGCAGGGCCCAGCCGTTCCGGCCAGTCGAGGGTCAGATCAACCCCTTCGTAAGAAACAAGATCACTGCCCTCAGCATCATAGATCAGCCGCGCATCCGTTACTTTCAGCCGCTCAATGCTGATCGGACGGGCGGGCCTACCGGGCGCGGTTTCAGTCTCGATCTGGGCCGCACCGCTTGCATCGGTGAATTGCCAGCTTGCGCGGCCATCCGCCCGCTGCTCCAGCCGAATCGTCGGGCTTTCCGCCTCGATATTGGTGATACGAATCTCACCCTGTAATAGCGCCATGGCATCCACACCAATGGCCGCGTTTGCGGCCTGCAGCATCGGGCCCTGATCCGCCCAGTCAGCATTACCCACTTCCAGACCGCCCGCACGCACCCCCAGCACCGGCCAGAACGTCAGCGCCACATCGCCCGTGATCGACACATCCCGCCCGGTCACGCCGCGCAATTGCTCTGCCGCGATACGTGCCACCCGGTCCGCCGGCAAAAAGAAAATCGAGACAACGCCCACCACGACAATCAGGACGACCAGCCCCAACAGACGGAAGATCCATTTCATGACAACACCTTTACTCTGATCCACCAGCCCTTTTCGGGGCTCCTCACTTCCACTATAGCGCAAGTCATGAGCACAAACCCACCCAATCTGCGCCCCGATCTCGCGCCAAAGGCACGGTTGCAGGACCCTGCACGCCCCGGACAGCCGACCATCGGCATGGTCAGTCTCGGGTGTCCAAAGGCACTTGTCGACAGCGAACGTATTCTGACCCGCCTGCGCGCGGAAGGTTACGGGATTTCACCCGATTACGCCGGGGCAAACGCGGTGATCGTGAACACCTGCGGCTTTCTCGACAGCGCGAAGGCCGAAAGCCTGACAGCCATCGGCGAAGCGCTGCAGGAAAACGGGCGGGTGATTGTCACCGGCTGTCTGGGCGCCGAGCCTGAATACATCACAGGCACGCACCCGAGCGTGCTGGCCGTGACCGGGCCGCATCAATACGAACAGGTGTTGGATGCCGTGCACGACGCGGTACCGCCCAGCCCCGATCCATTTGTCGATCTGCTACCCGCCTCCGGGGTCAGCCTGACACCACGGCACTTCAGCTACCTGAAGATTTCCGAGGGCTGCAATCACAAGTGCAAGTTCTGCATCATCCCCGACATGCGCGGCAAGCTGCAATCCCGCCCCGCCCATGCGGTGCTGCGCGAGGCGGAAAAGCTGGTAGAAAGCGGCGTCAAGGAGCTGCTGGTCATCTCGCAGGACACCTCCGCCTATGGCGTGGACATCAAACATGCAACGGATCGCGGGCATCGGGCACACATCACGGATCTGGCGCGGGATCTGGGGAGCCTGGGAGCCTGGGTACGGCTGCACTACGTCTATCCCTACCCGCATGTGCGCCAATTGATCCCGCTGATGGCGGATGGTCTGGTGCTGCCCTATCTGGACATCCCGTTTCAGCACGCGCATCCGGATGTGCTGCGCCGAATGGCCCGCCCGGCAGCCGCTGCGCGCACGCTTGACGAAATCGCAGCGTGGCGCGACATCTGCCCCGAACTGACCCTGCGGTCGACCTTCATCGTTGGCTACCCCGGCGAAACCGAGGCCGAGTTTCAGACTCTGCTGGATTGGATGGACGAGGCGCAGCTCGACCGCGTCGGATGCTTTCAATACGAAAATGTTGACGGCGCGCGATCAAATGCGCTGCCGGATCATGTGCCCGAGGAGGTGAAGCAGGACCGCTGGGAACGCTTCATGGCCACGGCACAGACAATTTCTGAGGCGAAACTGGCGGCCAAGGTCGGGCAGCGGCTTGAGGTTATCATTGATGAAATCGACGACGAGGCGGCCACCTGCCGAACCAGGGCGGATGCGCCGGAGATCGACGGAAACCTGTTCATCGATGAAGGGTTTGAGGGCTTGTCCCTTGGCGATATCGTAATGGTCGAGGTCGACGAAGCCGGCGAATACGATCTCTGGGGCCGGTTGATAACCTGACAGCAATCCTGTCCGTTGGTCGATCTGCGACAGTGCGCTATGCTCTACCTCACACGCTGATCAAGCCACAGTCTTTGCGCCAGAGAAAGCAACCATATGACCGATACGCCGAAGATCGCCCAGAAATCGCCCTACCGCGTCGAAGTGAGCGCCGGGAAAACCTACTTCTGGTGCACATGCGGCCAATCTTCGAAACAGCCTTTTTGTGATGGCTCGCACAAGGACAGTGCCTTCTCGCCCATGAAGTATGAGGCGCAGGCGGACAAAACCCTGTTTTTCTGCGGCTGCAAGGCGACCAAAACCGCACCTCTCTGCGATGGAACGCATTCCAAACTGTGACGATGCAAGGGCCAATTTAGCCTTGGGCTTGAAAATGTTCTCCATATGTTCTATTTATTAATGGAACTGTTAAGGGGGAGCATCCCATGTCTTTTGAACCCCAGATTCCCGGGCTTTTCGCACCCGGACAGGGTGCGCGTCCTGCCATAAACACTCTGGCAGCCACGGAAAAGCAGCTGCAATACGCACAGGCGATTGCCCAAAGAACCGGAACAGCGCTGCCGCAGGGATTGTCTGGCGATCGCGCCGCGCTTTCCGCCTGGATCGATGCCCATAAGACCAGGGCTCCAGGTGGCCGGTTTGCGAACTACCCGTCCTCCAAACAGGTTGCGTTTGCGGAAAGGATCGCCCGGATCAAGCGTCGTGATATCCCGCGAGAGTGCTTTCGGGACAAGGGCATGATGTCGAAATGGATTGACGGCAACAAGCCGCGCTAGTCTGCGACAATCAGGCGTCTGGACACATCATGGGAGCGATCTAGCTCCCGGCCATGAGCAAAACGGATATTCTCTACAACGGCACTTGCCCGGTCTGCAGCCGCGAAATTGCGCACTATCGGCGTCTCAGCACCGCGCGCGACTTGCCGCACCGCTATGATGATCTGGCGGATGCGGAAAACTTGCGGACATGGGGCGTAGATGCGGCTGACGCCGCGCGGCGCCTGCACGTGCGTAAAGACGGCCGGACTCACATCGGTGTTCCGGCGTTCATCGCGCTCTGGGAGGGCTTGCCCGGATATCGATGGCTGGCTCGTTTTGTGCGACTACCGGTCGTTTTCTTCCTGGCGAATTGGGCATACGACAGGATTCTTGCGCCGCTTCTCTACCAACGCCATGTGAAGCGTCAAAGTGAAAGCGCGGCGACAGATGCCGGACGCCATTCCAAACAGTGATTACAATCCTGCCGCTGTTCTGCGCACAGTCTCAATCCGCTGACTGTTCGGCGGATGGGTGCCGAGAAAGCGATCGCCCGGGTCCGGAATGCGGCTGAAGAACTGCGCCCCGCGCAGGGGATCGTACCCGGCCCGCGCGGTAATGATGGTGCCCAATGCATCCGCTTCCAATTCGAAATCCTTGGAATAGGTCCGCGCGCCGACCCTTGCACCTGTCCGTTGCGCTGACTCTACCGCTTCGCCGGTGCCGCCCAGGAGAACCGCCAGACTGCCCGCGATGACGGCACCTGCAACCGCATTTTGCTGCTGTCGTGCGATATGGCCTGCAATGTGGTGCGCCGCCTCATGCCCCATCACGAACGCCAGTTCATCGACATTGCGTGCATCCGCGATAAGCGCCTGCGTGAAAGCGATAATGGGTCGCCCGGATTTATCCAGTGTTTGGAACGCGTTGGGAGGCTGGTTCGGTCTGCTGTCGACGACGATCTTGAAGTCACAATTCACACGTGACGTACGCGCCCGGCACTCCCGCTCCGCCACAGGTTCGACAGTGCGCACCACTTGGCCAAAGCTTTGCACCGACGCGCGGTTAATCGTACCGCTTTGTCCGGCAGCGGGTGCCGTGGGTCCGGTTGGCCCGGACGTTGTTGTCACCTCGCACCCAGCGAGCACCATTGCGGCAATGATTGTGGCTATCGGCTTCCATCGCATGGGGTGACTCTCTCCGCGCTTGTTACTGCCGTGTATCTTAGCACCTTCACTCCCGGCGACCAGTCCGATCACACAGCTTTGTCCCCCTTGCATCGCGCGTCGCAACCCGTAGTCTGACCCCATGTTTACAATCGAACACGAATTCGACGCGACGGTCGTGACCCTTGTGGATGATGGCAAAGCACCCTTGCAGGAAGACGTGAGCGTGCATGCGACGGAGAGCGCCATTCTGCTGAACCAATACGACCCACGCACGGACCGCACCGTTTCCATCACGCTGTCCCCTGAACAGTGGCGCGATCTGACGGCAGCGCTGAACCTGCCGGAAGGCGTCTACCGCGCCGAGTAACCCTGACCAAAACGGGCTGCGAATTCCCTCTGGCCCCTCTCCCGGAGACCAATAAATGAGCGTCGGCACCAACATTCACACCTATTTCGACGGTCGCTGGCACAGGGGCGATGTGCCGGTGATGCAGGCGGCTGATCATGGCGCCTGGCTGGGCACGACGGTCTTTGATGGTGCGCGGTTCTTTGCGGGTCGCGCGCCGGACCTGGTGCCGCATTGCGCGCGGGTCAACCGCTCTGCCGAGGCGTTGATGATCAAGCCGACGGTCAGCACCGAAGACATGGTCGAAATCGTCCGCGAGGGCCTAAAAAACTACGGGGCTGGGGATGCTGTCTATATCCGCCCGATGTATTGGGCGATCCATGGAGATGACACCGCCATTGTCCCGCGCAGGGATGAGACCGGTTTCGCGATCAGCCTGGAACAGATCCCCATGGCGCCGGCGGATGCGGCAGCCACGCTTGGTCTCACAAGGTTCCGCCGCCCGGTGATGGAAGACAATGTCGTCAACGCCAAGGCGGGATGCCTTTACCCCAACAACGCGCGGATGCTGGCTGAAGTCCGCGCGCGCGGGTTCAGCAATGCGCTGGTGGCGGATGCGATGGGCAATGTCGCGGAAACGGCCACAGCCAACATCTTCATGGTGCGGGATGGTGAGGTCTTTACCCCGATCGCCAATGGCACATTCCTTGCCGGAATTACCCGAGCGCGTCACATCACGAATATGAAGGCCGACGGCATTGTCCTGCATGAAAAGGTGCTGACGTTTGATGATTTCCACAGCGCGGATGAGGTTTTCATGACCGGGAACATGTCAAAAATCACGCCGGTCAAAGCGCTGGAGGACACAACGTATCAGGTTGGTCCCATGGCGCGACGGCTGCGCGAGATGTACTGGGACTGGGCCGCCTCGGAACCTTTATGACGGGTCGTCCTGGGCTGACCTGAAAAAGACTTCGCGAATGGCCAGTTTGGAGGCCGCATGCAGCGCGCCCATGTGCACCTCCAGCGGCGACCAGAGCCAAGACACCGCAGGGTCGTGCTTCATCGCCCAATCGGGAAAGAGCCGGTCGGGCACGCCTTCGGACACCAGCGATGTCACTTCCACATGCCGATCATCCGCGCAAATCCGCTCGTATGTGGCCTCGACCTTCAACCGAGGGCCCTCAAGAAGCTGCAGAAAAACATCCGGCCGACAGATCAGCGCGCCGGTGATGTCGTCCCGCGCGTTTCGGGACCGTGCCGTTGCCAGAATACTGGCCAGCATGTTCAGGTCGTACCCAAAAGGACGCGAGGTATAGATCAGCTGATAGACGGACATTTTCCGGACCTTTCCGCTTGTCCCACCAGAATTGCGCCTTGCGTGCCTTCTGTCCAGAGGCAGCCGGACAGAGATTGCGATTGCGCCGCCCGGAAACTGAGGTCATGATCTGCCAAAAAGGGGGACATCGTAAGATGCGCAAGTTTCTTGTCGTGCTGGACGACAGTCGCGAATGCCTGAACGCCATGCGATTTGCGGCGATGCGGGCGGCCAATACCGGCGGCGGGGTCGAAATCCTCTCGGTCATTCCGCCGGATGAATTCAACCACTGGATCGGCGTTGGTGCTGTGATGCGTGAAGAAGCGCGCGAACGGATCGAAGTGCATTACGAGGTTTTCGCCAAATGGATGCGGGACCGGCAGGGCATTGATCCTGAACTGGTAATCCGTGAAGGCCCGCCCGTGGATGAGATATTGTCGCAGATTCACGAAGACCCGGAGATCGGCGTATTGGTCTTGGGTGCAGGGACCGACAAGAAGGGCCCAGGCCCGCTGGTCACGCAACTCACAAAAAGTGCGGGAACGCTGCCCATTCCGATCACGATTGTGCCCGGCGACCTGAGCAAGGAAAAGCTTGAGGCGATTACCTGAGCGTTTTTATTAATGTGCCGTGGCCCTGCCTAGATTAGAATGATTCCAAACCTTGACTTAACGGGGCACGACCCGCATATCTGAGGCATCCTCAGGAGAAAATCCATGTTCATTCAGACAGAATCGACACCGAACCCCGCCACCTTGAAATTCCTGCCCGGTCAGACCGTGCTGGAGATGGGCACGGCTGATTTCCCGACCGCTGAAACGGCGGATAAATCGCCTCTGGCGACGCGTGTTTTTGGGGTTGAAGGGGTCACCGGCGTCTTCTTCGGGACCGACTTTGTCACCGTGACCAAAAGCGACGCAGTCGACTGGGATCACATCAAGCCCGCCCTTCTGGGCGCGATCATGGAACATTTCCAATCCGGGCAGCCTGTCATGGCCGGGGATCACACACCGGCCTCCGGTCATGCGGAACACACCGGGGAAGACGGCCCGATCGTCAACCAGATCAAGGAATTGCTGGACAGCCGCGTACGACCTGCCGTGGCGCAAGACGGGGGCGACATCACCTTCCACGGCTTTGACCGCGGCGTTGTCTACCTGCATATGCAAGGCGCCTGCGCCGGGTGTCCCTCCTCCACGCTGACACTGAAGATGGGGATCGAAAACCTGCTGCGCCACTACATCCCCGAGGTCACCGAAGTGCGCCCGGTCGCCACGTAAGCAGATCATGGACAAGAACCCGCCGATCACCGGTCGGTGTTACTGCGGAAAGACCCGGTTTTCGGTTTCTGCCCTACCTTCCGTCGTTTCCTACTGCCACTGCTCGGACTGTCGGCGCGTTTCTGGCGCGCCGGTGGCTGCTTTTGCAGCCTTTGCGGATGGGTCCGTGCGATACACGCCCGACCCCGGCACGCCTGTGTCGCATTTTGACGGCGTAGAACGCTGGTTTTGCGACGCCTGTGGGTCACAGCTTGGTGCACGCTACGGCTATCTTCCGGGACAGATTTACGTGCCCCTTGGCCTCATTGATCAGGCGGCAGAGCTGCCGCCAAGCTTGCATTCCCATGCCGCGTCCGGATTGCCGTGGTTGCATATCCAGGACAAGCTTCCTCGAAATGAAACAACCGCCCGCGATGCGCTACGCCCCGGATCAGAGCAGTAATGACCCAACACGCGCCCGTAACCGTGCTGGCATTTGATACCGCCGCGCCGTATTGCGCGGCGGCGGTGTTATCGGATGGGCAGCTTGTGGCGCAGGCGGAAGAGCCCATGCAGAAAGGGCAGGCCGAACGGCTTGTGTCTCTCTGTGACGATCTGCTGACATCTGCGGATTTATCCTTTGGCGCGCTGACGGCAATCGGCGTGGGCATCGGCCCGGGAAACTTCACCGGCATTCGAATTTCTGTCGCGGCGGCGCGTGGGCTTGCCCTGGGTCTTGGCGTCCCCGCCGTTGGCGTGTCCAGTTTCGACGCCCTGCGATATGGCCACGATGGCCCTTGCGCCGTGGCAATCGATGCCCGCCGAGACCACCTCTATTTCCAGCGCTTTGATGGAGCGGCGACCACAGAGCCGCTTATGGCTCCCGCACTTTGCCTGCCCGCCTATGACGGGCCCCTTTTTGGCGCGACGGGTCAGTCGCCCACCTACCCGGTTGCGCAAGCCATCGCTCATCTGACGGCAGAACGATACAGCACGACAACCCAGCGCCCGGCGCCGCTCTACCTGCGACCGGCGGATGCGGCGCCTGCGCGCGACGCACCACCCGTCATCCTCCCATGACGCCGGCAGAGCTGGCCAATCTGCATCGTTCTGCTTTCCAGTCTGAACGAAACTGGTCGGCCGATGAATTTGCCGACCTTCTGCTGAGCCCGCATGTTACTCTCATCGCTCATTCGCAGGGGTTCGCCCTGATCCGCATCGTCGCAGGGGAGGCGGAGCTGTTGACCCTCGCGGTGCATCCCGACCACCACCGTCAAGGCATCGCTACCAGACTGATGACCCAATGGATGTCGGATGCGGCGGCGCAAACGGCATTTCTGGAGGTAGCTGCAGACAATCTCGCGGCGCAGAACCTTTACCGCAAGCATGGATTCGCCGAAGCCGGGCGGCGGCGGGGCTACTACAAGCGTTCTGACGGCACCACGGTCGATGCTGTGCTGATGACAGCGGCATTGCCCTGCGGTCAGGGGCCTGAATCCCCCCGCACACCTTGAAAAACCGGTTGACCCTGCCCGTCAGCTAGGCCCTAATTTGCACAGGAACAGATAAACTCTGCTCATACCGGGCGGCTTTGGGCTATGATTGGCCCGCCGGACGCCCCAAAATCACAAACTGGGAGACCCCTGAATGACTCTTATGCACAAATTTCTCGGCGCAACGGCTGCACTGGCTTTGTCCGCTGGTGCCGCCCTCGCCGAACCCGCGCTGATCTTCGATCTTGGCGGCAAGTTCGACAAGTCCTTTAACGAAGCGGCGTTCAACGGAGCCACACGCTGGGCCGAAGAGACCGGCAACTCCTTCCGTGACATCGAACTGCAGTCCGAAGCGCAGCGCGAGCAGGCTCTGCGCCGCTTTGCCGAATCCGGCGCCAACCCGATTGTCATGACCGGTTTCGCCTTCGGCGACGCGCTGGGTCAGGTGGCGAGCGACTACCCGGACACGGATTTCGTCATCATCGACATGGTGGTGGATGCGCCCAACGTCCGTTCCGTGGTCTTTAACGAACATGAAGGCTCCTACCTCGTTGGCATGCTGGCCGCCAAAGCCTCGCAATCCGGCACGGTCGGCTTCATCGGTGGCATGGACATCCCGCTGATCCGTAAATTCGCCTGCGGCTACGCGCAGGGTGTCAAGGCCGTCAATCCCGACGCCACGGTGATTGCCAACATGACGGGCACGACGCCTGCCGCCTGGAACGACCCGGTGAAGGGCTCCGAGCTGACCAAGGCGCAGATCAGCCAGGGCGCTGACGTGGTCTATGCCGCTGCGGGCGGCACCGGTGTCGGCGTGCTGCAAACGGCGGCGGATGAAAACATCCTCTCCATCGGTGTGGACAGCAACCAGAACCACTTGCATCCGGGCAAAGTGCTGACCTCCATGCTCAAGCGCGTCGATAACGCTGTCTTTGACGCGATGTCTGACGGCCCGGGCATGGAAAAAGGCTTTAACGTCATGGGGCTTGCCAATGGCGGCGTCGGCTATGCCATGGATGAAAACAACGCCGATCTGGTGAGCGCAGACATGCAGGCGGCGGTTGATGCTGCTGCTGACAAAATCGCAGCCGGAGATCTGGCCGTGCATGACTATACATCGGACGACAGCTGCCCGGCTCTGAGCTTTTAAAGCATGAACGGCAGCGATACGTCGGGGCGGCAGGAAACTGCCGCCCCCGCCATCGAACTCCAGGGCATTTCAAAGGCTTTTGGACCGGTTCAGGCCAACAAGGACATTTCCATCCGGGTCATGCCCGGCACGATTCACGGCATCATCGGAGAGAACGGCGCGGGCAAATCGACCCTGATGTCGATCCTTTATGGCTTTTACAAAGCCGACAAGGGCGAGATTTTTATCGCCGGGAAGAAAACCGACATCCCCGACAGCCAGGCGGCGATTGCCGCAGGCATCGGCATGGTCTTCCAGCACTTCAAGCTGGTTGAGAATTTTACGGTGCTCGAGAACATCATTCTCGGGGCCGAAGACGGTGGGCTGCTGACCCCCTCGCTCGCCAAGGCGCGCAAGACGCTGCTGGAGCTGGAGCATGAATACGGGCTCAACGTCGACCCGGACGCGGTGATCGAAGAGCTTGGTGTCGGCATGCAGCAGCGTGTCGAAATTCTCAAAGCCCTCTACCGGCAAGCCGATATCCTGATCCTCGATGAGCCCACCGGCGTGCTGACCCCGGCAGAGGCGGATCAGTTGTTCCGCATCCTCGACCGGCTGCGCGAAGAGGGCAAAACCATCATCCTGATCACCCACAAACTGCGTGAGATCATGGAAGCCACGGATACCGTGAGCGTCATGCGGCGGGGCGAGATGACGGCAACGGTCAAGACCAAAGACACCTCTCCGGCGGAACTTGCCGAGCTGATGGTGGGGCGCAAGGTCCTGCTGCGGGTTGATAAAAAACCCGCCGTCCCTGGCGATGTTGTTCTCGACATCAAGAACTTGCACGTGGTTGACGACAAGGGTGTCGAACGGCTCAAGGGGATTGACCTGCAGGTGCGCGCCGGGGAGATCGTCGGGATTGCCGGTGTGGCCGGGAACGGCCAGTCCGAGTTGCTAGAGGTACTAGGCGGCTATGCCGATGCCAGTGGCGAGATCCGCGTAAACGGCCAGCCGCTTGATCTGTCCGGCAAGCATTCTGACGGACGCTCGCGCCGGGCGCGTGGCATCGCCCATGTGCCAGAAGACCGGCAGCGCGAAGGGCTGATCATGGATTTCTCCGCCTGGGAGAACACCGCTTTTGGCTATCACCGCGATCCGGATTACCAGTCGGGCGTCTTGCTGAACAACGCGGCCATTCGCGCCGATACCGAAGCCAAGATGGAGCGGTTCGATGTCCGCCCGCCCAACCCGGGCCTGGCCGCCAAGAACTTCTCCGGAGGCAATCAGCAGAAGATCGTGCTGGCGCGTGAGATCGAGCGCAACCCCGATCTGCTGCTGGTCGGCCAGCCCACCCGCGGCGTCGACATCGGGGCAATCGAATTCATTCACCAGCAGATCGTGGCCCTGCGCGACAAGGGCAAGGCCGTGCTGCTGGTCTCGGTCGAGCTTGAGGAAATCCTCGCGCTGGCAGACCGGGTTGCGGTGATGTTCGACGGGCATATCATGGGTGAACGGGTATCGGCGGAGACGGACGAAAAAGAACTGGGGCTGCTGATGGCCGGTGTAGGGAACTAAAGCATGGAAGTGATGCCAAAATGGGCCGAGGTCACCCTCGTCCCGCTCATCTCGCTGCTGCTGGCCGCGATCCTGTCGGCGCTGGTGATCCTTGCCATTGGGGAAGACCCGATTGCGGCGGTGAACCTGATGGTCACGGGCGCCTTGGGCAGCACCTATGGCTGGGGCTACACGCTTTATTACGCGACCAACTTCCTCTTTACCGGCCTTGCCGTCTCGGTGGCCTTTCATGCGGGTCTTTTCAACATTGGCGGCGAAGGACAGGCCATGCTCGGCGGGCTGGGCGTCGCCTTGGCCTGCCTGCTGATCCCCTGGCCGCATTGGACGCTGGCCCTGCTGGGCGCGGCGGGCGCGGCGGCGCTGTTCGGGGCGGCGTGGGCCGCCATACCGGCGTTCCTGCAGGCCAAACGCGGCAGCCATATCGTGATCACCACGATCATGTTCAACTTCATCGGCGCGGCCGTGCTGAACTACGTGCTCGTGAACCTGATGCGCCCGGCGGGCAGCATGGACCCGGCCACCGCCCGCTTTCCGGAAACCACGCACCTGCCGACCTTGCATGACATCCTCGCACCCATCGGCATCAACTTCTCCAAGTCCGCGCCCGCAAATGTGACCTTCCTGATCGCGCTGCTCGCCTGCGTGCTCGTGTGGTTCCTGCTCTGGCGCACGTGGTTAGGATACGAAATCCGCAGCTACGGCAAATCTGAACCTGCGGCCAAATACGGCGGCATCTCTCCCACGGCCATCACCATGATCGCCATGCTGATCTCCGGCGGTCTGGCGGGGCTCATGGCGATCAACAACGTGATGGGCGAAGCCGAACGACTGGTGCTGAACGCGGTCGAAGGCGCGGGCTTCATCGGCATCGCCGTGGCCCTCATGGGGCGCAGCCACCCGTTTGGCGTTCTGCTGGCAGCAATCCTCTTTGGGTTCCTCTATCAGGGCGGGGCCGAACTCGCCCTCTGGACATCGATTCCCCGTGAGCTGATCGTAGTCATTCAAGCCCTTGTGATCCTCTTTACCGGCGCGCTCGACAACATGGTGCGCATGCCACTGGAACGGCTGTTCCTGATGATGCGGCGGAGGAATGCCTGATGGATTTCCTGACCCTCATCCAACTGCTCGACAGCACCGTGCGTCTGGCCACCCCGCTGCTGCTGGCCTGCCTGGCCGGACTGTTCTCTGAACGGGCGGGCATTTTCGACATCGGCCTTGAAGGTAAAATGCTTGCCGCGGCGTTCTTTTCCGCCGCGATTGCCGCGCTGACCGGCTCTGTCTGGATCGGTCTGCTCGCGGGCATCACCGCGTCGATGTTGTTCAGCCTGCTGCATGGGCTGGCCTCCATCACCTTCCGCGGCAACCAGTTGATTTCCGGCGTTGCGATCAATTTTCTGGCCGCGGGGCTGACGGTTCTGATCGCGCAGGACTGGTTCAGCCAGGGCGGGCGCACCCCCTCTCTGATGGGCGGCGCAAGGTTCGAGCCCATCACCCTGCCCTTCGCCGAAGCCTTCGGGTCCGTGCCCTTTATCGGCCCGATCTATCAGGAACTGATTTCGGGGCACTCGATCCTTGTCTATCTCGCTTTCGCCATGGTGCCGCTGACGTGGTGGATCCTGTTTCGCACGCGCTTCGGCCTGCGCCTGCGCGCCGTTGGGGAAAACCCTGCCGCCGTGGATACCGCGGGTGTTTCCGTCGTCGGGTTGCGCTACGCCGCCGTGATGATCTGCGGGATCCTCTGCGGCATCGCGGGCGCTTACCTCTCAACAGCTCTGCAGGCAGGGTTCGTCAAGGACATGTCCGCGGGTCGCGGGTTCATCGCGCTCGCCGCCTTGATCTTTGCCAAATGGCGGCCCTGGTATGCACTCTATGCCACGCTGCTCTTTGGTCTTTTTGGCGCGCTGGAGACCCGCCCGGACGTGATCGAAGCGCTATTCGGCATCAAGGTACAGGGGGCTCTCTTGGGCGCGCTGCCCTACGTCATGACCGTGATCATTCTGGCCGGTTTCGTGGGCAAAGCGATCCCACCTCGCGCAGGAGGCGAACCCTACGTCAAAGAGCGCTGATCCCATAAGGCCAGTTCGGCCTTTTATGTCAGTCCTGATTGCTGCAGGGCAGCAAGGGGCATTGATTTTGCACCCCCCTGTGCTCTAACAGAGGACATGCAAATTTACCTTCCCATCGCCGAAGTTTCGGTCAACGCTTTTTTGTTGCTCGGCCTGGGTGGGATTGTTGGCATCCTGTCGGGCATGTTCGGTGTGGGCGGTGGGTTCCTGATGACACCGCTGCTCTTCATGATCGGCATCCCGCCTGCGGTGGCTGTGGCCACCGAAGCCAACCAGATTGTCGCCTCTTCCTTCTCCGGCGTGCTGGCGCATTTGAAGCGAAAGACGGTCGATCTCAGGATGGGCACCGTGCTGCTCATAGGGGGCCTTGTCGGTGCTGCGCTGGGGGTCGTCGTATTCAACTACCTCAAGGCGCAGGGCCAGGTCGATCTGCTGGTCAAGCTCTGCTATGTCGTCTTCCTTGGCGTGATCGGCGGGCTGATGTTCATCGAAAGCCTGAACGCGATCCGCAAGACCAAATCCGGCAAACCGCCTGCCCGCAAGAAGCACAACTGGATCCACGGGCTGCCCTTCAAGATGCGGTTCCGGGTCTCCGGGCTCTACATCTCCGTGATCCCCCCGCTGCTGGTGGGCGTGGCCGTCGGTATTCTGGCAGCGATCATGGGTGTGGGGGGCGGTTTCATCATGGTGCCCGCCATGATCTACCTGCTCGGCATGCCGACCAAGGTTGTCGTGGGCACATCGCTTTTCCAGATCATTTTCGTGACCGGCTTTACCACGCTGCTGCACGCCACGACGAACTTTACCGTGGACATCGTGCTGGCGGTACTGCTCTTGGTCGGGGGCGTGATCGGTGCGCAGATCGGGACGCGCATCGGCGTCAAGATGAAGGCCGAACAGCTGCGCATCCTTCTGGCCCTCATGGTGCTTGCGGTATGCGGCAAGCTGGCCCTCGATCTGCTTTTGATGCCGTCGGAGCTCTACTCCGTCGGTGCGGCCGCGGGGCATTGAACGTGATGCCCCGTTTTCTGACCGCTCTCCTGGCGCTTTCTCTGCTCTGCACAGGACCGCTATGGGCCGAAGAAGTCGTGTTGGGCCTCAGCAAGGACAAGGTGTCGATCACCACGAGCTTTGACGGCTCTGATATTCTTATCTTCGGCGCCGTGAAGCGGGAAAAGGCCATTCCAGAAGGGCCACCCATCGAGGTCATCGTAACCGTTGCAGGCCCGTCCATGCCTCTGACTGTACGGCGCAAAGCCAAACGGTTGGGGATCTGGGTGAACACGGATGCCGTCGAAGTGGATCGCGCGCCCAGCTTCTACGCTGTGCAGACCAGCGGCCCGTTGCGTGAGGTGCTCAAGGATGTGGAGGACCTGCGCCACAAGATATCCGTGCCGCGCGCCATCCGCTCGGTAGGTGCGCCCTCGAACATCAGCGATGCCGAAAGCTTCACCGAGGCACTCATCCGCATCCGCAGCCGATCAGATCTCTACCAGCTGCGCGAGGACGCGGTTACCGTCAGCGAACAGACATTGTTTCGCACGGCCGTCCGCCTGCCGGCCGCACTGACAGAGGGCGATTACGTGACGCGTATTTTCCTGACGCGCGATGGTCAGGTGATCTCCAGCTATGACACGACCATCGATGTGCAGAAAGTTGGTTTGGAACGCTGGCTCTTTGAGCTTTCTCGGGGGCAACCTCTGCTTTACGGGATTATGTCCATCGCCATCGCCATTGCCGCAGGCTGGGCTGCATCCGCCGTCTTCAGGATGTTCCGCGCCTGAGCTCCAAGGGTGGCCTGAAGCCCACCTTTGGTATCACCCGCGCCCGATATACGGCATTGTGGTCGCCATGACGGTCATGAATTGCACATTCGCTTCCGGGGGCATCCCGGCCATATGCAGGACGGATCGCGCGGCATTCTGAACGTCCATCGTCGCAGTACCTGGCTGTGTCTTTTTCAATTGCGCAAGCAGGTCGGTTTCCGCGTTACCTATATCGATTTGCCCGCAGGCAATGCCGAAGGGCCTCCCATCCAGTGACAGGGTTTTGGTCAACCCGGTCACCGCATGTTTGGTCGTGGTATAGCACACTGAATTCGGGCGCGGCACGTAGGCTGACAGTGAGCCATTGTTGATGATCCGCCCGCCCTGTGGTTTCTGGCTGCGCATTTGTGCAAAGGCCAGTTTCGCGGCAATGAACATGCCACCAACATTCACCTGCATCACCTCGGCCCAGTCCTGCAGATCGACCTCGTCGATTGTCGCCGAAGGTCCAAAAAGTCCCGCGTTGTTGAAAAGCAAATCAAGATGGCCGAAAGCATCGAACGCCGCCTGCATGCCCGTTGCATCGGTCACATCGGCAGGCAGCGGCACTGCGGTTTCAAACCGGTCGGCAAGAGCCTCAAGCCGGTCCGCGCGCCGCGCGATCAGACCGACGCGCCAGCCTGCCTCCAGAAACATCTCCGCCGTTGCATGGCCAATGCCCGAGCTGGCGCCTGTAATGATGACCGATTTCATAGCAATTCCTCCGGTTGGGGTTCGGACAATGCCAGTGGGGCTGCGGGCACCGCGCGCAAATCATCCACGGCGAGCGGCCCGGTCGGTTTCGACAGCCGATTGCGCACCACCCAGATAAGCCTCTCCTGCGCCCGCGTGATCGCCACATAGGCCAAGCGCTTCCAGAGCGGCTGTCCCGCCTCTGAGCGCCCCATCCGCGCTGCGGCGTAGAGATCAGGCGCAAAGACTTGCACCGTATCCCACTGGCTGCCCTGAGCCTTGTGAATGGTGACCGCCGCGCCATGCAGAAAGGTCGCGCCCATCCGGGCTGCAAAGGGGATGAAGGGCTCCTCCTCATCCGGCTTTTCGATTTTCACGATCGATGCGGCGGAGACCTGAGGATCTTCTGCTCCCATTACATGCAGGCGGCTGAACCCCGGTTTGCGCCCCTCGCCCAGATAGATCACCTGTGCCCCCTTGATGAGGCCCCGCGCCTCAAGATCCAAACGCTTCTTGCGGTGCTTCAGCGGCAACTCCAGGCCGTCGCAGATCAGGGGTTCACCCTCCAGCAACGCATCCTCCGGCGCTCCATGAACCTGACGAAAGGCATTGATGAGCCGGATGCGCGTCGCGTTGCGCCAGACCAGCACAGGACTGCGCGCCATCAGATCGACCTCGACCCGCTGGCCCCAGACCACCCGTTCATCGCGTGCTGCTGCCTCCTCTACCATCCGCTCGAATTGCTCAAACCCCAGATCGGGATCACCAAGCGCATGGGCGAGATCAAGGATCGGGTTGTCCGCCTCCTGCCGGTGGATACGGTTCAGGGCCAGCACCCGTTTTTCAGGCAGCTTCTCGAACACCATCGCGCCTGATTGGTTAACCGGCGCAAGCTGAGCAGGATCACCGAACAACAAGAGCGTCGGGAAAATCTCCCTGAGATCCTCGAATTGCTTGTCGTCCAGCATCGACGATTCATCGACAAAACCAATGTCCAGCGGCTCTTCCCGCCGTTTCCAGCCGGTGATGAAATCCGACCCGCGCAGACCCGCCGCCGCCAAGGCACCGGGAATCGACTTGTTGGTGGCATAAAAGGCTGCTGCCCGGTCAAGGGCCACATCGGTCAGCCCGTCGATCTCAGGACGCTCTCCATTGGCCGCCAGCCACTCCGCGATGCGTTCATATTCCGGATCATAGACCGGCGTGTAAAGGATGCGGTGAATCGTGGTCGCGGGCACACCGCGCAGACGCAGAACACTCGCGGCCTTGTTGGTTGGTGCAAGAATGGCCAGCGTGCGCTTGTCGCGGCGTTTGCGGGATTCGTAATCGCCCGAGACGACCTCGACACCTGCGCCTTCCAACGCCTTGTAAAGCTCTGCCAACAGCAGCGTTTTGCCCGATCCCGCCTTGCCGGTGATGGCCATGACAGAGGCAACCGAACTTTTGGGCGGTGTCAGAAGTTGATCATCCAGATCAATGCCCGACCCGCGCAGGACCTCTGTCACGCTATCATAAGCTGCGGCCTGGTCGTCGGAGAAAGTCAGCGCGGGTGTGGTCATGGCGCGACCCTACAGGGGCCGCGCGACAGGGACCAGATGCCACCTGAGCGGATTTAGCCCGCGCAGGCCAATTGGCGTGCCACTTCGCGTCCGAATGCCCGGTCGAACCAGAGGCGGGAGAGCTCCGGTGAGACACCGGCGCGCAGGGCAACCTTGGCCTGCGCTTCGGGCGCAAATTCCCACAGGCCGATGCTGATGGCGTCGCGCCCCTTGCCTTCGCTGCCCAGAACCTCCGGAGAGGATCCGATCATGCGATAGATCCGTACCATGCGCGCGTCGAAGACCCCGACAAAATGCTTCACGCCAAAGCCGCTCATGATTTCACCGCCGCCCAGCATCAGGGCCGCTGCCACACGGCTTGGCGCCTCGCGGTTCAGGCAAAAGCGCGTGCATTCCCAGATGAGCGGGCTGGTGATGGTGCCGCCACCCATCAGGCGGGTGAAGTGATCGTTGACCATGGTCCGTTCCGTTGTCGGTAGGAACCGCATGGACCCGCCATGGGTGCCGTCGGGCATTTCCCAGATCACGTAGAGCGGGTTCATCGCGTCATACTCATCCCGCTCGAACCCTTGTTCGTCCACGCTGACTTCCCACCCCAGGCGCGTTTTGAACTGATCCGCACGATCCTGAAACATGGATTGAGCAAGTTTTTTGTGGCGGGACAGCTGATCGGCGTAGATGTAACGAAGCATTTTAGTTCCTTTGGTCAGAGCGCGGGATGAGCAAAGGATTAGCTTGAGGATGTTTAACGGTGGCCGACCACGGCGTGCGTCACGTTAACGGATGAAGCCGTTTCAGGTTGCGTTTTCACACGACGATGAGACCGCGGCTGAGCGCCCTGGCGACCGCGTGCGTGGTGTTGGATGCGCCCAGTTTAAAGCGGGCACTTTCGATGTAGACACGCAGCGTGTGTTCGGAAATCGAAAGCGTTTCAGCCACTTGCGCCCGGCTGTAGCCGATTGCAAGCAGGGTCATTGCGTCAATTTCACGGGGAGACAGTGGCTGTGATTGTTCCGGCGCCCGGTTCGGTTCGAACTCAAGCGCCTTTTGGTTAAAATAGTGCGCGATCAGGATCAGTTCGCGCCTGTTGTCCTCCGTAAATTTTTCCCAGTCCGCATCGTCGCAGGTGTGATTCACCGTAAAGAGGGCGAACTGACCGTTAGGCCCCCGGATGGGAATGGAATAGCCCTGATTGCCAATGCCGTACTCCAGCGCTTCTGCCTGAAAGGCGCGCACAGCCTTGCTGGACCAATCCAGCTTTTTCCAATCCACAGGATGAAAGCGTTTGTAGCACCCGGCAATGACCGGATCGATCCGGATGTAGTTCTGCTCTTGATATCTTGTGGCCCACTCGAGCGGGTAGGTGCCGTAGCCATATTGTTCCCCAGCACTGTCCACCCAATGGTAGACCATGTTCTCGACCTGAAAATACTCCCTGAGTTTGAGGATGGCGTCCTGTATGGATTCAAGCGTGTCCGCCTGCTCCAGCTCCGCCAAGACTTCCTCCACCGTCGTGTTCGCTACCATGTGCCGTGCCCTGCGTCCTTTCGTGAAGGGCGGCGATCTCGGCAAGAGCAACAATTGCGGTGTCATCCAACTGTTCGGCAAGCACCGGCAAGTCGTTTGCTGTCGCAAATGTTTTCAAGTCCGTGAGAACGTCCAAAATCCAATCACTTCGCATAGCAGACTCGCCTCTTAAAGGTTAATGAAAGATTAACACAACTCTAACATGTATGAACGTCTGCTGAAAATTCGCAGTTATTAACTCCCCAGAAATAGCGAGGTCGAAATTTCTAAGTGATTGATACTAAAGAGCGTCACAACTATAACGAGAAACGCCCGCGCAACCTATACGTGATTCGCGGGCGTTCGTCATGTTTAATCGGCTCGATGTTAGGTTAACGGCCTGCCTCCAAGGCATCTTCGAAGGTACGCAGTCCGGTGGTCGGCGCCTGCACCAAGACGGACATGTTGCCGGGTTTGTGCTCGTTGCGCATCATCTTCATATGTGCCTGTGGCAGGTCCGCCCAGGTAAACACCTCGGACATACAGGGATCGAGCCGCCGCTCCAGCATCAGCTTGTTGGCCGCCGACGCCTGCTGCAAATGCGCAAAGTGGCTGCCCTGCAGGCGTTTCTGGTGCATCCACATGTAGCGCACATCAAAGGTCAGGTTGAACCCGGTGGTGCCCGCACAAATGACAACCATGCCGCCCTTCTTCACCACGAAGGTGGAGACAGGGAAAGTTGCCTCGCCCGGGTGTTCGAACACCATATCGACGTTCACGCCCTTGCCGGTGATGTCCCAAATCGCCTTGCCGAACTTGCGCGCTTCCTTGAACCACTCCGCGTATTCCGGGGTATTAACGGTCGGCAACTGTCCCCAGCAGTTGAAATCCTTACGGTTCAGAACGCCCTTGGCACCGAGGTCCATGACAAAATCGCGTTTGCTTTCATCCGAGATCACACCAATCGCGTTGGCCCCTGCCGTATTGATCAGCTGGATGGCGTAGGATCCCAGACCACCTGACGCGCCCCAGACCAGCACGTTCTGGCCGGGCTTGAGGTCGTGTGGTTCATGGCCGAACAGCATCCGGTAGGCGGTTGCCAGCGTCAGCGTGTAGCAGGCCGCTTCTTCCCATGTCAGGTGCTTGGGTCGCGGCATCAGCTGTTGGCTTTGCACCCGCGTGAACTGTGAAAACGACCCGTCCGGCGTCTCGTATCCCCAAATGCGCTGGCTGGGCGAATACATGGGGTCACCACCGTTACATTCCTCATCGTCGCCGTCGTCCTGATTGCAGTGAATGACCACCTCGTCACCAACTTTCCAGCGCGTGACCCGGTCGCCGACGGCCCAGACAATGCCGGACGCGTCCGACCCGGCAATATGGTAAGGCTGCTTGTGCCCGTCAAACGGGCTGATCGGCACGCCCAGAGCGGCCCAGACGCCGTTGTAGTTGACCCCGGCGGCCATCACGAGCACCAGCACATCCTGGCTGTCGAGCTTCGGGACCTCCACGACCTCCTGCAGCATCGCGCTGTCGGGTTCGCCGTGACGTTCCCGGCGGATCGCCCACGCGTACATCTGTTTGGGCACATAGCCCATGGGGGGCATTTCACCCATTTCATAGAGGTCTTTTTCCGGCGCCTCGTAGTGCGCGATGGTGGTATCCAGTGCCATGCAAGCCTCCTGCTTAGCGACATACTCAAATCAATGATGCCGCAATGCAGAATCGCGGCTTGTGGGGATTGAATATGCAGTGCCGCGCAACATTGCAACATCTAGAGGTCTATTTTTGTAACTTTATGACTTCGCAATCACAGCATTTATGCTGCAGTTGCATCCGCCTGAAAGCGATGTGCAATCGAATTCGCGTAGTATTCGATGACAGAACGCTGACCCGGAACGATCCGCCACCCCTGCGCCTCCTCACTAACCACCCCGTGCTTGCGCATCTGTGCAAGCGCGTTGTGGACCGCGGCGTCGAGGTCCTTGCCCAGTTTCTCGGGCATGAATGGTTCGACCTGTTCAAAAAGGTCTTTGACGCAGTTCACAAGTTCCGACTGAGAAACAGGTTTGTCCTTTTGAGCCAGCACGCGTGAGATCAGCGGCACGACAAGCACCGGCATCACCGCCTCAATCCGCTGCATCAGGCTGCGGGCGAGGTCTTCCACCGGTTTGTCCGCTCCGAACGTACGCAAAGAGACTGGCTCGCCAAAGACAACGGCGGCTGTCCCGAACCGCGTCACGCGTCCCCGCAAGCCCTGCCAGAACTTGCTCAGGATGAACCGCACAACAACCGAAATACGGGCACCGAACCGCCGGTCACCCCGGGCTGCCGCCGCGATCAGGACCCTGTCTTCCAGCACCCGGTCGTAGTTGATTGCCACGGGCACAAAGACCACATCGCGGCCCTCCGGATCGTGACCTTCCAACACATAGGACAGCAATCCCATGCGTGGCGGCATCAGTCGCCCATTCAGGCTGAGCCCGCCCTCGGGAAAGATGGCCTGTGCCACCCCACCGGCAATGGCCATCTGGACGTAGCGCGCCAGGACCTTGCGATAGAGCGCACCACGCGATTTGCGCCGGATGAAGTACGCCCCCATCATCCGAATGAGCCGGCTAAGCGGCCAGACCCGCGCCCATTCACCTACCGCGTAAGATAGGGCCGACGTCCGCGCAGCGAGGTAGGTCACCAGGACATAGTCCATGTTCGACCGATGGTTCATGATGAAGACCACAGTCGCATCTTTGGGGATGGACCGAATTATCTCGTCATTGCGGGGCCCGGTCCAAACCGAATAGATCGAATTGACCAGCAGGCGGGACATGCGTGTGCCAAGGCCGAAATAGGTAAAGGCGCTGAAGCTTGGCACGATTTCCCGCGCGTAGGCCCGGGCCCGCTCGAAGGCCACATTTTCAGGCACCTTGTTGGACTGCGCATGATTGACGATTTCGCGCGTGACCTCCGGATCGTAGATCAACCGCTGGATCATGTCGTACCGCCGGGCCAGCTTGAAGGGCTCAATGGGCCGGGTCAGACGCTCGTTCAAGCGCGTCACCGCGCGCTCCAACCTTCGCCGGAAAAACCAGCGGACGGATGGAAACAGAAAGTGCGACGCGAAGGTGACGGCTGCAAAGAGCACGATCAGCACAAACAGCCACAACGGTATTTCAACGACTTGCGTCATGGGGCGACCCTTGCAGGACAGGGCGGCAAGAACAATATCAAATGCATGGCATACGAAATATCATCCGGGTTCGACACCGATGAGAGGCCCATCGTTGCTGCCCTCTACTGGCAAGCCTTCGGGTTCAAACTGGGGCGGGTGCTGGGACCAGATGCGCGGGCGCAGCAATTCCTGCGGGCCGTGATCGATCCGGCGTTTGCGCTGGTCGCGCGCGGATCGGATGGCCGCATACTGGGTATTGCGGGGTTCAAAACGGGTGAAGGGGCGCTGGTTGGCGGCGACTTCAAGGATTTGCAGGCCGTCTACGGCTCCTGGGGAGCAGTTTGGCGCGGTCTGACCTTGTC
The DNA here is from genome assembly GCF_947492555.1 of uncultured Roseobacter sp. Taxonomy (GTDB): domain Bacteria; phylum Pseudomonadota; class Alphaproteobacteria; order Rhodobacterales; family Rhodobacteraceae; genus Roseobacter. Next base: position 1,164,998 of record NZ_CANLNE010000002.1, on the reverse strand, counting down.
ATTTGTAGAACGGGACGTAGCACCCGACGTATTGCTGATGGACGGCATATGTGTGCATGAAAGCGCCCGCGGGCTGGGTGTCGGCACGGCCCTGCTCGAAGCCGTCAAATCACAGGCCCGCGCCATGGGGAAACCCACGGTGCGTCTTGATGTGATTGACAGAAATCCCCTTGCCAAGGCGCTCTATCTGCGGGAAGGCTTTGTACCGCATGGGATTGAGCACACCGGACCCTTTCGCCATGTTTTTCGGTTCAAGTCTGCGACCCAGATGCTCTGGCAGAACCCGGTAAAATAACCGATCATGCCGCAATGCAGCGAATTGACATCGGCATAATATTCCAAGTATCAGTCTTGTGACGTAATAAAATTGCTTTGCCTGATTCACGAGGTTACCATGTCCGACGCCAAGAAAGACCGCCCCTGGTTGATCCGTACCTATGCGGGTCACTCCACTGCCCAGGCGTCCAATGCGCTTTATCGGTCGAACCTCGCCAAGGGCCAGACTGGTCTGTCGGTGGCCTTCGATCTGCCCACGCAGACGGGGTATGACAGCGATCATGTGCTCGCGCGGGGTGAAGTGGGCAAAGTAGGTGTTCCGGTCAGCCATCTGGGCGACATGCGCACGCTCTTTGACCAGATCCCGCTGGAGCAGATGAACACCTCCATGACAATCAACGCCACGGCCCCGTGGCTGCTGGCGCTCTATATTGCGGTGGCCGAAGAACAGGGCGCCGACGTCTCGAAGCTGCAGGGCACGGTGCAGAACGACCTGATCAAAGAGTATCTGAGCCGCGGCACTTATATTTGCCCGCCTGCGCCCAGCCTCAAGATGATCGCGGATGTGGCCGAGTATTGCTATACCAACGTGCCCAAATGGAACCCGATGAACGTCTGTTCCTACCACCTGCAAGAGGCCGGTGCGACGCCCGAGCAGGAACTGGCCTTTGCCCTGGCCACAGCGACAGCTGTGCTGGATGCGTTGAAACCGCGTGTGGCGGCAGAGGACTTCCCGGCCGTGGTCGGCCGCATTTCATTCTTCGTGAATGCAGGCATCCGCTTTGTGACAGAGATGTGCAAAATGCGTGCCTTTGTGGATCTCTGGGACGAGATTTGCCGCGAGCGCTACGGGGTGGAAGACCCCAAGTTCCGCCGCTTCCGCTATGGCGTGCAGGTGAACTCGCTCGGCCTGACAGAACAGCAGCCCGAGAACAACGTCTACCGCATTCTCATCGAAATGCTTGCGGTGACGCTCAGCAAAAAGGCCCGCGCCCGCGCCGTGCAATTGCCTGCGTGGAACGAGGCGCTTGGCCTGCCCCGCCCCTGGGATCAGCAATGGTCGATGCGGATGCAGCAGATCATGGCCTATGAGACCGATCTGCTGGAGTTTGACGACCTTTTTGACGGCAATCCGGCGGTAGATGCCAAGGTCGAGGCGTTAAAGGAAGGCGCGCGGCACGAGCTTGCCAACCTTGACGGCATGGGTGGCGCTATCGAGGCCATCGACTATATGAAAGCGCGGCTGGTCGACAGCAACGCGGAACGGTTGGGCCGGATTGAGGCGGGTGAAACCATCGTCGTCGGCGTAAACAAGTGGCAGCAGGGCGAGCCTTCACCCCTGATGACCGGCGACGGCGGCATCATGGTGGTGGATCCGGCAGTCGAAGCAGAGCAAATCACACGCTTGGACGCATGGCGTGCCGACCGGGATGAAGGGGCAGTGAAACAAGCCCTGGCTGATCTACGCGCTGCTGCCGCCGACGGGCGTAACGTGATGGAACCCTCCATCGCCGCTGCGAAAGCAGGTGTGACAACCGGCGAATGGGCCACCCAGATGCGGGCTGTGCATGGCGAGTACCGGGGCCCGACGGGTGTGTCGGGGGCGCGGTCTAACAAGACCGAAGGGTTGGATGATCTGCGCGAGGCGGTGGACGTCGTAAGTGACAAACTCGGTCGGCGTCTCAAGTTTCTTGTGGGCAAGCCAGGGCTCGACGGTCACTCGAACGGGGCCGAACAGATCGCCGTGCGTGCGCGGGATTGCGGTATGGATATCGCCTATGAAGGCATCCGCCTGACACCTGCGGAAATCGTTGCGGCGGCGCAGGAGGACAATGCCCATGTGGTGGGCCTGTCGATCCTGTCCGGCAGCCATATCCCGCTGGTGGAGGATCTGATGGATCAGATGCGGGCTGCAGGCTTTGGCCATATCCCTGTGATCGTCGGCGGCATTATCCCGGACGATGATGCAGAACGGCTGCGGTCCATGGGAGTTGCACGGGTCTACACACCCAAGGATTTCGAGCTCAACACCATCATGATGGACATTGTGACTCTTGCCGACCCACAGGCCGTCGCGGCGCAATAGTGTGACATGAGGTGCATTTGACGAGACGCACTTGTATCCCGGCGGTGCGTAGTTGTATCAATCGCCGACCATTCAAGGGAGAGGCGCAATGGCAGACCTGTCGAAAATGACGCGTAAACAGTTGGAAAAACTGATCAAGGACGCGCATAAAGCACTGAAAACAATCGAAAACAAAGAGCGGCGCGAAGCAAAGAAAGCGGCTGAAGCAGCGGCCGCGAAATTCGGATTTAAACTTGAGGAACTCACGGCTGGCTCTGCGCCGGCGCCAAAACGAACAGCAAAAGCCGCTCCTAAAAAGGCGCGCGCGCCAAAATATGCCAATCCGGCGGACCCCAAGCAGACATGGAGTGGCATGGGGCGTCAACCCGGCTGGTACCGGGATGCTCTAGCGGCAGGCGTCGATCCCAAGACGCTGGAAATCTGAACGCATGACCATCCACATCGGTGCCGCCCCCGGTGATATTGCCGAAACCGTTTTGATGCCGGGCGATCCGTACCGTGCAAGATGGGCGGCAGAGACATTTCTGGACGATGCCAAGCTGGTCAACGAAGTTCGTGGCATGCTGGGATTCACCGGCACCTACAAAGGGAACCGGGTCACGATCCAAGGCTCGGGGATGGGCATGCCGTCGCTGTCGATTTATGCCAACGAGCTGATTTCCCAGTATGATGCGCAAACGCTGATCCGCATCGGCTCCTGCGGCGGGATGCAGCCGCATGTGTCCGTCCGTGACGTGATCATTGCCATGTCGGCAACCACGATCACCTCGCCCTCCTCGGGGATTTTCAGGGAGGTAAATTTTGCGCCAACAGCCAGCTACGACTTGCTGGCTGCTGCCGTTGCGGCAGCGAAGACGCGCGGCACGACAACCCACGTAGGCGGGATCTATTCTTCGGATGTCTTCTACGCGGAGCGCCCCGATCTGGACGAGCAGATGGTGCGCCACGGTATTCTGGGGGTTGAGATGGAGGCGGCGGAGCTTTACACGCTCGCGGCACGCCATGGCCGCCGGGCCTTGGCAATCCTGACGGTCAGCGACCACCTGCAAACGGGTGAAGCACTGCCCGCGGAAGATCGCGAGCAGACCTTTGGCGATATGGTCGAGATCGCGCTTGAGGCTGCTTTCAGCTGATCACGCCCCGTGGCTGCGATCATAGCCGTTGACCGCAGGCGATTGCCATCCGGTCAAGCTGCCCTCCGCGGGGCGAAAAACCTCGACCAGCAGCGGGTGGCAAGAGGCGGTATCGCTGGAATGCTCGGACGAGCAGTCCCCACCCGGACAGGCAGAGAGGTTTCCGAGCAAATCAATCTCGGCAAAGAACTCCAGAAAATCACCGGGGCGCACGGGGCTCGCTTTCATGAAATACTGCCCCGTATCGCGGGTGAACCCGGTGCACATGAAGACGTTCAGCACGTCATGCACCAGGGGCTCCGCTTCAACGCGCGGAACGCCCAGATATGCCGCAAGCGACCGCGTGAGGTTGGAGTGACAGCAATGATGGTACTGCCCGCCGTCCGACAAGAGCGCGTGGGTATAAGGATCGCAGCGGGTGCCGATCACGTCATGCACCGAGCCGCCGAAGGCATCGATTCCATACCAGCCCAGCGTATCATGCGTGATCGTCGCCATGGGGCGCAGATACGGGAAAGACGACCACATCCGCTCCCCCTGCGTGATGTGGGTGCCATGCAACGCACGGGTCTTGCCGGAATAAAACCGTTCGCTGAGGTCCGCCGCATTGTGCAGATTCAAATCACCTACCTGAGGTCCCTCGACACTGGTGATGCGAAAGAAATGCCCGGCGGGCACGGTAAAACAGCATGCCTCGCGCGCAGGTACCAGCACCTCATCGATTTTGGTCAGCTTCTGGCGCGCCTGATCGTAAAGGGCCATGTCAGGCGCAGGCAGCGCCTCCACCGGGTAGCAGATTACGGGTTTGACGGCGCGGCGCGTTTCGGCATCGGCAGGTGTGGTCACGGCGTATCGGTCCTTTACTGAACGGAGCCTGTTCTCATACAGGCGGCAGATGAGATTTGCAGGTGTCGGGTGGCCCTTTGGACGCAGTAAAGGCCTCGGCCCCGCAGGCGGCGCATTTGTACTTCCGAAGGTTGCCCCGATCACCCGCCCGGTCTTCGCGCCAGCGGCAACGGCGGGTGGTGCGATTGCGGCGCGCGAAGATCGCAACGATGATGAAGGCGATGATCAGGCCGATAACGATGTGCATGGCGATGGCCTTTACGTCGGAGGGTCGCAGGTGACAACCTGGCCGTCGACCGTAGCGACGACGTCCTCGGGCAGGCGGTACCAGCCCATCTGGCTGTAGCTCCAGCCATATCGGTGGCCACCCGCTTCAGTCTGGGCGTGGCTCCTGCGACGGAACATGCCGCCGGTCCTGTTGCCGATACTCGATGCCAGCGGGATGCGCGTGATCTCCGTGGCGCCCAAAGCACGCGCCTCGGTGCACATGGCGGTTTGGCTGATGCGTTCGCCTGCAACGAGTGTGACACCCCCTAGTGTCGCCAACCCGACACCAACGGCAATGACCCGCAGCGGACGACAAGCGACGCACAGCCACACGGCAGCCAAAGTCGCCGGCACGGCGATGACAGCAATCTGTCCGAGAAACCCGGAGACATGCCCGCGGAACAAGGCATCGAAAAACACAATCGGCGGAAGGCCCGCAAGCAGCAAGGCGTATTTCGGAGTATAGACGATCAGCCCCAGGACCAGCACCACCAGCGAAATCTGCAGCGGCGCCCAGGCATACCAAGGGGGCCGCGCGCCCCGGGAAAGGCGCCACACGGGGCGCAGCGCCAGCCAGAGCCAAAGGCCAACGAGAATGGCGCCGATCGCCAGACCGGCCATAGCGGAGACCAAGAAGTTCATTGCCCGCCCCCTCTGGCCGATTTAGTGGGCGCGTTCCACCATCATTTTCTTGATATTTGCAATCGCCTCCGCCGGGTTCAGCCCCTTGGGGCAGGTCTTGGCGCAGTTCATGATGGTGTGGCAGCGGTAGAGCTTGAACGGGTCTTCCAGATCGTCCAGACGCTCGCCTGTCGCCTCGTCGCGGCTGTCGATGATCCAGCGATAAGCGTGCAGCAGGGCCGCGGGCCCGAGATAGCGGTCGCCGTTCCACCAGTAGCTGGGGCAGGAGGTGGAACACGACGCGCACATGACGCATTCATAAAGCCCGTCGAGCTTCTTGCGGTCCTCGATGGACTGTTTCCACTCTTTCGCGGGGCGGTTGGTCTTGGTTTCGAGCCACGGCATGATGCTCGCGTGCTGTGCGTAGAAATGGGTGAGGTCCGGGATCAGGTCCTTGACCACCGGCATATGCGGCAGCGGGTAGATGCGCACATCACCCTTCACCTCGTCCATGCCGTAGATGCAGGCGAGCGTATTGATCCCGTCGATGTTCATGGCGCAGGAGCCGCAGATGCCTTCGCGGCAGGACCGGCGGAAGGTCAGCGTCGGGTCAATCTCGTTCTTGATCTTGATCAGCGCGTCCAGGATCATCGGACCACAGCTGTCGAGATCTACAAAATAGGTATCCACACGCGGGTTCTCGCCATCGTCCGGGTTCCAGCGATAGATTGTAAACTTCCTGAGATTATTGGCGCCTTCCGGCTTGGGCCAGGTCTTACCCTTGGTCATCCGGGAGTTTTTCGGCAGCGTCAGTTGAACCATGTCGGGTCTCCTGTTCAGTCTATAGTGTCGCGAGCGCCGACGGGGCGGCAGCACGGAGGCATTGTTGCGCTTCGGGGCGCGACAGAACGGTGCGAATGGTATCTGCCGTACCCTGATCCACCCCGGTCAGGGCGTCCGCAGCCAGCGACTGTACTTCGCTGGCGTCGGCATTATCCACCACGCAATTCGTAAAGGGGGTGAATAGCTGCTTGGGCACCTGCGGGAAATAGATCGCCAGCGCCTCGGGCAAGATGGTCTTGGCGGTGTTGCGCCCGGCAGTGTCCGTCGCCTGCTGCACATCTGCGCAGGCTGCCAGCAGGAATGCGGCGGGAAGAAGAATTCGGATCATGAAGTCCACCTTGTAAAAAGTACGTCCATATGGCTTGGCCGGGCTTTTTTGCCCTGACCCCCGCCGAAACTCAGCACATCGCGCCATTCGAGACCGGCTTCGGCCAGCAGGGCGATGACCTCGGAGGGTAAGCCGACACCGGCAAAGCGCGGGGTCATCGAAATTTCCAGAATGGCAAAGTCACAGCGTTTCAACGTCTCAGATGCGCCTTTCAGCACATCCAGTTCGGAACCTTGCGTGTTGATCTTGAGTCCGATCCGACCTGGATAAGCCACGGAAATCTCGTCCAGAGGCCTGACATTTACGTAGGACTGTTCAGTTCTTATGTAGGTCTCGGCCCGTTTGTCGATGCGCCGTTTGAGGCTGGCCATCGCCACATGCTCCCCCTTCTCGGAGTGCGGCACCATCAGGGTTGCCTTCCCTTCCCGCGCACCAAGTGCGGTGGCGTGGAAATGAAAGTCCTTCGGCAGACCCTTGGCGCGCACCGCCTCGGCAGAGCTTTCCAGCGGATCGATCAACACAAAGCGCGCATGCGGAAAACTGCGGTAGAGCCAGGGAGTGCCCTGCGCCACCCCGACGTCAATCACCACATCCGGTGCGAAACCATAAGACCGAATATAGGGCGCGCGCGTCTTGATGGGATGAATGGCCATCCCTTCAGATTTGAGCGTACGCCTGATTTCCTGCAGCATCGGGCTCAGAACGTCCGCTTTTTGGGCGCGATCTTCTTGGGGTCGATCCCGCCGTCGTTGTGGCTGGTGAGCGGTTGCTCGTGCACACCGCGATAGCCCAAGCTTGCCTTGTTGCCCTTGAACCAGATCAGCGAGTGCTTACGCCAGTTCTTGTCGTCGCGTTCAGGGAAATCCTCGTGGGCATGGGCGCCGCGGCTCTCCTTGCGTGCTTCGGCGCCGGTGATCGTGGCCACCGCGTTGGGGATCAGGTTCGCCAGTTCCAGCGTTTCCATCAGATCGGAGTTCCAGACGAGGCTGCGGTCCGTCACGCCGACGTCAGACCACTTGCCAGCGACCTCATCCATCGCTTTCTTGCCTTCGGCCAGCGTGTCGTTGGCACGGAAGACAGCGGCGTCCTTCTGCATACACTGCTGCATCTCCAGTCGCAGCTCAGCCGTGGGCGTGTGGCCCTTGGCGTAGCGAGTGTTGTCGAAACGGTCGAGCGCGGCCTGCACCGAGGCGGTGTTGGGCGTGGGCACCGGCGCCTCGGGATCGACCACCTTGCCCGCGCGGATCGCGGCGGCGCGGCCAAAGACCACAAGGTCGATGAGCGAGTTGGAGCCGAGGCGGTTCGCGCCGTGCACCGAGGCACAGCCCGCCTCGCCCACGGCCATGAGGCCGGGCGACACCCGGTCTGGGTCGTCCTTGGTGGGGGCCAGCACCTCACCCCAGTAGTTCGTGGGGATGCCGCCCATGTTGTAGTGCACCGTGGGCAGCACCGGGATCGGCTCCTTGTTGAGGTTCACGCCAGCGAAGATACGTGCACTTTCCGAAATGCCCGGCAGCCGCAGTTTCAGCGTCTCGGGCGGCAGGTGGTTGAGGTTCAGGTGAATGTGGTCGCCGTCCTTGCCGACGCCGCGGCCCTCGCGGATCTCCATCGTCATGCAGCGGCTCACGTAGTCGCGGGGCGCGAGGTCCTTGTACTGCGGCGCATAGCGCTCCATGAAGCGCTCGCCCTCAGCGTTGGTGAGATACCCGCCCTCGCCGCGCGCGCCTTCGGTGATGAGGCACCCGGCACCATAAATGCCGGTGGGGTGGAACTGCACGAACTCCATATCCTGCAGGGGCAGCCCGGCCCGCGCGGTCATCCCGCCACCGTCACCGGTGCAGGTATGCGCCGAGGTTGCCGAGAAATAGGCGCGGCCATAGCCGCCGGTCGCAAGCACCACCATCTTGGAGCTAAAGAGGTGCAGCGTGCCGTCATCCAGTTTCCAGCAGAGCACGCCCTGGCAGACACCGTCCTCGGACATGATCAGGTCGATGGCGAAATACTCGATGTAAAATTCCGCATTGTTCTTGAGGCTCTGACCATAAAGCGTGTGCAGGATCGCGTGGCCGGTGCGGTCGGCGGCGGCACAGGTCCGCTGCACCGCAGGGCCTTCGCCAAACTCGGTGGTATGCCCGCCAAAGGGGCGCTGGTAGATCTTGCCCTCCTCAGTCCGCGAAAACGGCACGCCGTAATGCTCCAGCTCGTACACCGCCTTGGGCGCCTCGCGAGCGAGGTATTCCATCGCGTCCGTGTCGCCCAGCCAGTCGGAACCCTTGACGGTGTCATACATGTGCCACTGCCAGGTATCGGGGCCCATGTTCGCAAGGCTCGCGGCGATGCCACCCTGGGCGGCAACGGTGTGCGACCGCGTCGGGAAGACCTTTGTCACACAAGCTGTGCGCAGCCCCTGTTCGGCCATGCCCAGCGTGGCCCGCAGCCCGGCGCCGCCCGCTCCGACCACCACGACGTCGTATTCATGTGTTTCGTATTCATATTCAGCCATGGATCAGTCTCCTGGGTCTCATGCAGGACATGCCCGCACGGTCATTGGGGTCAGAGTGCGAGCCGCACGATTGCGTAAAGGCCCACGGCCATGGCCGCGTAGCTGACACAGGTCATCGCCACGATTGCGACTTTCTGTGCCAACCCATGCACATAGTCCTCGATCAGCGCCTGCACACCTCCGGCAAAGTGTTTGAAGGTCACAATGATGGTCAGGCCGGCGACAATCGCCGGGAACGGGCGATTGAAGTATGCCGTGACTTCTTCATAAGAGGCACCCAGCATCGGGCCAAAAGTAAAGACAAAGAGCGGGATCAGGATCAGCAGAGCGCCGGAACTCACAGTCATCGACCAGTGATGCGCGGTGCCAGATTTGGCGGACCCCATGCCCACGGCGCGTTTGCGGTCTGTCAGATAGCTCATGGCGGCCCCCTTAGATGATCACGATGGTCAGGAATGTCAGCAACACCGAGCCGGCGATCACTGCATAACCCAGTTTGTAGGCCGTATCGAGATCGAGGCCGATGCCCTGATCCCAGATCAAATGCCGCAGCCCCGCCAGTGTGTGATACCACAGCCCCCAGAGCGACAGGGTCATCACCAGATCACCGAACCAGCTGGTCAGCACGCCATTCGCATAAGCGAAATACTCGGGCGAGGTCGCCGCGGCCAGAAACCACCAGACAACCAACAAGGAAGAGATCAGAAGCGCATTGCCGGTGATGCGCGTCAGAATGGAGGTCATGGAGGTCAGCTGCGGACGATAGATCGTCAGATGCGGCGACAAGGGGCGGTTGCCCCGATTGACATCAGCCATGTTAGATTCCTTTTGTTCCCTGCATTTCTTTTTACTGCTTATTACGGGCTTGTCACGTGTCTGCGCCATCTGAAGGCGCGGTTAATTGGCGCGTATTGTACAAAAATCATTAACTTGACGTTATTTGTGATCACACGAGAACAGCGTGTGATCACATTATGGCAGATGGCTGAGCTGTCGCGTGGTCTCGCGCTGTAATTTGCGCTTGATCTGTGCAGGATAATCCTCGAACCCGTCAGCGGTGATCACGAATGCGCCGTCGCCCAGGATCAGGTTTTCATAAAACCAGCCGGTCAGGTCGCCTTCATCGGTCTCGATCGCCAGCGCATTCACCGTCACGCCCATGGCCGAGAGCGCAGGATGTCGGGTCAGGGGCAACACACCTTCGTTGGAAATGCCGTCGCCGGAAACATCCACGACCTTGCGGGTACACTCCGGCACCTCGATCAGGGCGGCCTCAGCCGCGACAAGCGCTTCGCCGATGGCCGTGGAATAGTTGCGCCACACACGCCGGTTCGTGGCGATGGCCTCCGCCAGCGCCGTCACGTCGGCATCGGTCCGGATCTGTGTCCAGGGCACGGTCTGCCGCTGGCGGGAAGAGCCGGTCCACTGGATCAGCGTGACCTGCGCCTCCTGCTCGATCAGTGCATCGACAACGGTGCCGTCGCGCAGCGCCGCGGCCAGCCCCTGCATCTGGATGTCATATTCGCGGCTGTCGACGGATCCCGATACATCAACGGCGAGCACCAGCGCCAGCTGGCAGGCAAGAGCGCCCTGCCCGCCGAGCATCATCATCGCCAGAAAGGAGATCAGCCGTTTCATTGGGCCAGACTACGCAAACTGGCCGCCAATCCCAGATCATTTTTCTAAGGGGCCTCAGAATTCCGCCAGTGCGCGCAGATAACTATCCAATTCACTGCAAATGATGATCTCGCGTGTTCCCGGATCATAAAAGCCGTTGGCCTCGCCACAGACCTCTGCCCGGAGGATCAGAGTCTCTGGTAGATCAAAGTCTTCGTTCAGCGCGCGGACCTCATCAACCATCAGCTGGCCAATCAGCGTGTCATCCGTGCTCTGGAGTACCATCGATACGCCGGGTTCTTCCGCCGTGATCCCGTCCAGCACCGGACCCCAGCTGTCATAAGCAAGCTCGAACTCCTCAACGCAGGTTTCCGCCCGCTCCTCCGGCAAATCCAGTTCGATTGCCAGCGCCTCGCGGGCCTCTGGATTGGCACCATAAAAAAGGCAAACCATCGTGTAATAGCGCTGCAGATCGGGGCCGTGCACATCCCAAGGCGCGGGCTCGTTCCCTTCCGCCTCTCCGAGGAAACCAAAAGCCGCATCATAGATAATGCCCGCAGCGGCCTCTTCTTCGTAGAGGTCATGGATCAGCAGGACGCTAAGCACGTCTGCTGCGTCCTCCTCCTGACCGAAGACCGGCAGGTTCAGGATGTCGATCAGGGCGTGGCCAAGTTCGTGGTAGAGAATGGCCAGCACGTTCGCCGCCACGAAATCATCCTCGCGCGATTGCGCGGCAGCCGACGTGGCCGCTACGGCCGCCAGCACCCCTGCCAAAATTGTCCGCCTCACCATCGCCTGTCCCTTCCTTTGCGGTTTCTACGTCGGAATCAACGCCCAGTAGTCCAGATCGAGCAGAACATCGGACAGATACTTCCCATCCTCGCCTTTCAGCCTGAAGGGATCACCGCCCTTGGTCGCCACCAGCCGCAGGCGCAGTGCGCCGACACCCGGCGCGGATGTCTCTGCCTTGTCCAGCACTTCGGACCACGCGCGAATGGTGTCGCCAGCAAGACAGGGATTGGCATGCGCGCCCCCGTTCAGCCCCACCACCATCTGCGCATTGGCCAGCCCATTGAAGCTGAGCGCGCGCGCCATAGAAATCACGTGACCGCCGTAGATCAGGCGGGACCCGTCGGGCCGGGCAGAGGTATCGAAATGCACCTTGGCGGTGTTCTGCCAGAGCCGCGTCGCCATCATGTGTTCCGCCTCTTCGACGGTCACACCATCCACGTGGTCGATCTGCTCGCCGACGGTATAGTCACCCCAGCGGTGTGGCTCACCCGCCAGCGTGCAATCGTAGTTGGTAAAATCGAGGCCCTTCGGGATCACCAGATCCTCTGCCGCCACGGCCTTGGGCAGATCGGGTACTACCGTCTCCGGCGCGGGCGCATCCGTGTCGCGTTTGCGCACCATCACCCAGCGCACGTATTCCAAGACGGTCTCATCATGCTGGTTGAGGCCGGTGGTGCGCACCCAGACCACACCGGTCTTGCCGTTGGAGTTCTGCTTGACCCCGATTACCTCGGAGACCGAGCGCAGCGTGTCCCCGGGCCAGACCGGCGTGATCCAGCGACCCTGGGCATATCCGAGGTTGGCCACGGCGTTCAGCGACACATCCGGCACGGTCTTGCCGAAGACCACGTGGAAGGCGATCATGTCGTCAAGCGGGCTGAACGGCAGCCCGCAGCTTTGCGCAAACTGATCCGAGGAATAGAGCGCGTGACGCGCGGGGTAGAGCATGTGGTAGAGCGCCCGCTCGCCCATCTTGACAGTGCGCGGCACCGCGTGATGGATCATCTGGCCGACAGCATAGTCTTCGAAGAACCGGCCCGCGTTGGTCTTCACCCCCATCACTGCGCCCCCAGCTTGATGTCGGGCGTGTAGGTCCCGTCCACCTCTTTCACCACCGCCTGTCCGCAGCGCATGACACCTGCAGCATGGTCCCAGGTTTGCGTTGGGCTGCCGTGCAAATCCCACCCTTTGTTCAACGCCTCTGTTACCTTGTGGCAGAAGGCCGATGTGTCCTCCTCAGAGAGGAAGCGGTAGAGTTTCATGAGCTATCTCCGAAGATCAGACAGGAAAGGGCCAGACGCCGAGCCAGATGTGAATGCCGGCGACGAGTGCGAAGAGGACAAGCGAAATGACGGCCAGACGCACATAGGTCGCGGTGCCCGCGGGTTCTGGTGCCGTCCAATCCGGCTCGGCGCGGTTGATCAGGACCACTTGACCCACGGCCCAAGCCAGCAGGCCGCCAAAGAGCAGAATGGATGCGAGATCGCCGTTGGCCAATAGATGCGCCGTCGCCCAAATCTTGAACCCGGTGAGTTGCGGGTGGCGGATTTTATAGGCAGGCCAGGCTTTCGCCCCTTTCGCCGCGCTGGAGCCATAGACCCAGAACGCCAGCAGCATCAGTGTGTTATTGACATGCACCATGAAAGCAGGCGGCTGCCAGACGGGGATGAAATCCGCCGCGCGGTAACCGATGATCATCAGAATGAGCCCGGCGACAATGCCCAGCGCGACAAGGCCCTTGCCCGGCGCGCCAAGGGCCGCGCGCTGATCCGGGGCTAGTCGTTTGAAGTAGTGAACAAGGGTCCAAAGGACCAATCCGGCGATGAGAAGTGTCATTGGCTTACCCCGCGTTGAGAGCTGCTATCGCGTCCATCTTTGCCAGTGTTTCGCGTGCAGTTGCAACATGCAGATTTTCGACGATGCGCCCGTCGACCACGGCGACCGCCTGACCGCTGGCAATCGCCTCCTCATAGGCGGCAATCTGGCGACGGGCGAGGTTCACGTCCTCCTCGGATGGGGAAAACGCCGCATTGGCGACGTCCAGCTGGGCCGGGTGGATCAGCGTCTTGCCATCAAACCCCATATCGCGACCCTGCGCGCATTCCGCCGCAAGACCGTCCGTATCGCGAAAGGCGTTGTAGACCCCGTCGATGATGGCCAGGCCGTACGCCTTTGCCGCAAGTAAACACAGGCCCAGCCCGGTCATCAGCGGCATGCGGTCTGCACGAAAACGCGTGCCCATATCCTTGGCGAGATCGTTTGTTCCCATAACCATGCCCTGCGACAGCGGATGGGCGGCAATCTCCGCGGCGCGCAGCATGCCCGCGGGCGTCTCCATCATTGCCCACAGCGGCAGATCGCCCGTGATCTCTGCCAATGCATCAAGCTCCGCAGGCCCATTTACCTTGGGCAGCAACACTGCATCTGCCCTCATCGACAGAACCGCTCGCGCATCCTCTGCCCCCCATTCGGTTCCCAGGTCGTTGATGCGCACGATCTTCATGCGCGCACCATAACCGCCGTCGGAAAGCGCCTGCGCCAGCGTGCTGCGCGCGGTCGATTTTTCGTCCGGTGCCACCGCGTCTTCAAGATCGAATATAATGGCATCCGCAGACAAGCTCCGGGCTTTTTCCAGTGCCCGAGGTTTTGAACCGGGAATGTAGAGAACAGAACGTAAAGGGCGTTGAGAGACAGTCATCGGCAAGGGTCCACGCAAGCAAGCAGGTCACAAAATTGCGCGGAATGGGGCATTTTTTGAAAGAAACTGCAAGCAAATTTGTGCCGCAATGCAGCAAATTTCAAATTCAATCTATATCCGTACGGCGGGTTAACCATTATTTCAGCCCTAAAGCGGATGGTGTTTGCGTCGGATATCTCGGCAAAGCACTGCTACGGCCTGGCCGCTGGACGCAACTGAGTTCGTGATATCGCCGGCATTTATCTTGAACCGGGGCCGCCCGGTCATCACCGGTAAAACCGGTTGGGCCAGATGACAGCGGGTGCCGCCTTTGACATGAAGGCAGACACATTATGACACGCATATCCAAGATGCTGCATTTGGGCGCGCTCAGCGCGGCAGCCGCACTTTACATTGCTTCCACAACAGATGCTGCAGCGCAAAATGCGCGGAATTGCGCACCACGCGACGCCGTTGTTGACCGGCTTGCCGAGGGCTACGGCGAATCCCGCCAATCCATGGGTCTGGGTGCCAACAACGCGGTGATCGAGGTTTTTGCTTCCGATGAAACCGGCACATGGACAATTACGGTCACCACGCCCAACGGGCTGACATGTCTCGTTGCGTCTGGACAGTCCTATGAAACACTTGCTGAGGCGTTGCCCGCCAAAGGCAACGACGCCTGAGCTACAATGGTGGGCCAGCGGCCCACCTGGCAGACATTGCCAAAACTCGAGCGCCTTTGGCGCGGGCCTACGCCCGCCGGCCGCTCAGGTTAGACCATCCCAGATCAGTTTGATCCCGGTCAGGGTTAACAGCACATAAGTAAGACCAAAGAACAGCTGCTCCGGCACCAGCCGATGGGCGCGCACCCCCAGCCAGGCGCCAAGCAGGGCAAAGGGTGCCAGCACGAGATTTGCCACCCCCGTCTCCAGCGTGAACATCCCTAGAAATGCGTAAGGGATGAATTTGGCGATATTGATCACCCAGAAAACAAGCACAGTTGTCGCCTGGTACTGGGTTTTCGTCAGCTTCATGGAAAGCAGATACACCGCAGCTGGCGGCCCGCCTGCGTGGCTGACAAAGCTTGTGAAGCCGGCCACCAGCCCGGCAAAGCCCCCTGCCCAAGACGGAAGTCTGCGTGCCGACCGCGCCATCAATTTCGGGGCGAGGCCCACCTGCCACAGGACGAAGGCGATGGAAATCGCACCGATCAGAACTCGGAGTACATCAGGTTCTGCGATCCTGTAGAGTGCAGCGCCCAGCGCCACACCCGGCATCCCCCCAAGGATCAACAGCAACGCCGCTTGTCCGTCCCATTTGCGCCAGTATGGGCGCAGGGAAGCGACGTCGATCAGCATCAAGAGCGGAAGCATAACGCCCAGCGCCAGCCCCGGTTCGACCACAAGTGCCAGTATACTCGCAGCGGCAAACGCCGCACCGGACCCGAACCCACCTTTGGAAATACCTGCAAAGATAACAGCCGGGCCTGCTACTGCAAAAAACATCCAATCCAGTGTGAGCACTCCGCCGCCTTTCCTATGATGCCCTGCGCAATCGATGAGCACCCTGCCACCGGTACGTGCACAAAGATGCGCGATTCGGCACGCACAGATCACGACAGCGCCGGGCCGAACACAACCACGCAAGTGAACTTGCGCAAGCGGGCGTTAATGGGTAGCAGAGGGCGCAACTTCAACCCAATGCGGAGCATATTCCATGGCAAGACCCAAAATCGCGCTGATCGGCGCTGGTCAAATCGGCGGCACACTTGCCCATCTGGCAGCGCTGAAGGAACTGGGCGACGTTGTCCTTTTTGATATTGCCGAAGGCGTCCCGGAAGGCAAAGCGCTCGACATCGCGGAGAGCGGCCCCTCTGCCAAGTTCGACGCCACCATGTCCGGCACACAGACCTATGAAGACATTGCGGGCGCTGACGTCTGCATTGTGACCGCTGGCGTGGCTCGTAAGCCGGGCATGAGCCGCGATGATCTGCTGGGCATCAACCTGAAGGTCATGAAATCTGTTGGCGAAGGCATCCGCGATCACGCGCCGAATGCCTTTGTCATCTGCATCACCAATCCGCTCGATGCGATGGTCTGGGCGTTGCGCGAATTCTCCGGCCTGCCGCATGAGAAGGTTTGCGGCATGGCGGGTGTGCTGGACTCTGCGCGTTTCCGCCATTTTCTGGCGTCCGAATTCGACGTCTCGATGAAGGATGTCACCGCCTTTGTGCTGGGCGGGCACGGCGACACGATGGTTCCACTCGTGCGGTATTCGACCGTCGCCGGGATTCCACTGCCCGATCTGGTGAAAATGGGGTGGACCACGCAGGAAAAGCTTGACGCCATCGTGCAGCGCACCCGTGACGGCGGTGCCGAGATCGTCGGCTTGTTGAAAACTGGCTCCGCCTTCTACGCGCCAGCGACCTCGGCGATTGAAATGGCCGAAAGCTATCTGAAGGATCAGAAACGTGTTCTGCCATGTGCGGCCTACGTCAGCGGCGCTTACGGCCTGAAAGGCTTCTACGTCGGCGTTCCGACCGTGATCGGCGCGGGCGGTGTCGAGCGCATTGTCGAGATTTCGATGAACAAGGACGAACAGGCCATGTTCGACAATTCGGTAAAAGCGGTCAAAGGCCTGGTGGAAGCCTGCAAGGGCATCGACGGCAGCCTGTCCTGACCTTTTCCGAACAAGGATGATTGCGAAAGAGCCCGTTCCGCCGGGCTCTTTTTTTGGCCGCGTCCATGAGGCGTCAGCTTGACTTTGCGCCGCGGGTCTGTTCATTGACGCCATGTCAAGAGAGCGCCCCCTTACGCGAGAGCGGATTGTGAATGCCGCACTTGCCCTGCTCGGAAGCGAGCGGCGCGACGCCACGCGGCTGTCGGATATCGCCAAGAAGGCCGGCGTGAGCCGTCAGGCGATTTACCTGCATTTCGGCTCCCGCGCCGAAGTCCTGATCGCCGCAACCAAAGCGCTCGATGCGCAGCTTGATATGGACAGTCAATTGCAGGCCAGCCGCACCGCACCATCCGGACGCGTCAGGCTAGAGGCGTTTGTCCTTGCCTGGTGCAGCTACGTGCCGAAAATCTACCGTGTCGCGAAGCCACTCATGGACATGGCGGCCACGGATACCGAGGCCGCATCCGCCTGGTCACAACGCATGTCCGACATGCGTGAAGGGTGCGCGGCGGCTATCCAGGCGCTGCATGGGGACGGCGATCTGCCCGCAGGTCTGGACCCGGAAATTGCTACTGACCTGATGTGGTCCATGCTGTTGGTGACAACATGGGAAGATCTCGTCCTGCAGCGTGGCTGGACGCAATCGACCTATGAAAACGAGATGGTCGCCGCCTGCCAACGGCTCTTTGTCGCGTAACCCGAGCCCCCAAGCTGCGAATCCCTTGCATTATATGAAAATTGTTGCTCCAGCACATTTTGTGATCACAGCTCAAAATCCTGTGATCACAAAATGTCGATTTCTCACTTTGAAGCAATAATAAAGGTCAAAACGGGTTCCATCGTGGAAATTTCGGGTTTTATATCGGCGAAACGATCCGATCCAACAAAACGGGACCCTATCCATGAACATCCACGAATATCAGGCGAAAGCATTGTTGCGCAGCTATGGCGCGCCGGTCTCGGACGGTCGGGTGGTCCTGCGGGCGGAAGAGGCCAAAACAGCCGCCGGTGCGATGGACGGTCCGATGTGGGTGGTCAAGGCGCAGATCCATGCGGGCGGACGCGGCAAGGGCAGCTTCAAGGAACCGGACGCCGGTGACAAAGGCGGCGTGCGTCTGACCAAATCGGTGGAAGAGGCGGCGGAGGAAGCCAAGAAGATGCTGGGCCGCACGCTGGTCACACATCAGACCGGGCCAGCTGGCAAGCAGGTCAACCGCATTTACATCGAGGATGGCTCGGGCATCGAGACGGAGATGTATCTCGCCCTGCTGGTAGACCGCCAGACCAGTCGCGTCAGCTTTGTCTGCTCCACCGAAGGTGGCATGGACATCGAAGAAGTTGCCGCCGCGACGCCCGAAAAAATCCTGTCATTCAGCGTCGATCCGGCCTCGGGCTATCAGGCCTTTCACGGACGCCGCATCGCCTTTGCGCTGGGGCTGGAAGGCAAACAGATCAAGCAATGCGTCGGCCTGATGGGCCTGCTCTACAAGGCCTTCATGGAAAAAGACATGGAGATGCTGGAGATCAACCCGCTGATCGTGACCGACAGCGGCGATCTCAAGGTGCTGGACGCCAAAGTCAGCTTTGACGGCAACGCGATCTATCGCCACCCGGATGTGGCGGAGCTTCGCGACACCACCGAGGAGGACAGCAAGGAGCTGGAGGCCTCGAAATACGATCTGAACTACATCGCGCTCGACGGCGAGATCGGCTGCATGGTGAATGGCGCGGGCCTTGCTATGGCGACGATGGATATCATCAAGCTCTACGGGGCCGAGCCTGCCAACTTCCTCGACGTGGGCGGCGGGGCGACCAAGGAAAAGGTCACCGAGGCCTTCAAGATCATCACCTCCGACCCGAACGTCAAAGGCATCCTGGTCAACATCTTCGGCGGCATCATGCGCTGCGATGTCATCGCCGAAGGCGTGGTGGCCGCGGTGAAGGAGGTGGGTCTGCAGGTGCCGCTGGTGGTGCGGCTCGAAGGCACCAACGTGCAGCAGGGCAAGGACATCATCAACAATTCCGATGTCGACGTGATTGCCGCCGATGACCTCAAGGACGGCGCGCAGAAGATCGTGAAAGCCGTCAAGGGCTGACCCGGTGCACAGGCTTTTCCGCGGGATCGTGACTGGCGCCTTCGTTGCGCTGGCGGGCTGTACGACTGTACAGCCTTTCGATCCCGTTGCGGACAAGCTGAGCAGTTCCGATCTCACGCTGGCGACCCAGACATTTCGCGAGATCTGCCTCGACACACTGCCCGATTTTTCACAGGTGAACGCCGTGGCGACCGCGCGGGAATTCGAACCCCTGAGCATCCCCGGACAGGGGCGTTTCGCAGCGCAGACGTATCGGACAAATCTGAAATCGGTGATCGCGCTCACCGCGCGTTTTGACGAAAGCACGCCGGTCTGTGGCGTGGCCTTCCTGGGTCCTGACGATGACAAGCGGGTTCAGGAAGCATTTGTTGCGACAACAACACGCGCCCTGGGGGGCCAGCCCCGGGCGAAGCTGCGCGCATCGCAAGATGATGCGGCTTATCATCTGCGCAATCAGAGCACGATGATCTTTGAGGCGCGCGCCAAAAGCGACGGAGCAAGCCACTACGTTTATCTGACACCACCGGTCTCCCGGGAAGAAGCAGAGAGGATTGTCGCGCCGTGACAGCAGGCATGGGACAATCGGGAAAGGCTTTCCGCCTGGTGTCGGGCAGTTCCGTGCTGGCGGGATGCCTGATGCTTACTGCCTGCTCGGCGCAGGGCGTCTCCTCTGACACTGCCGAGTTGCGCAACATGTGGCGGGCGAACCTTGTGCCCAAGTCAAGCCCGGCCCTGATGGTCAGCGCCTTTGACCGCTTTTGCGCGCAGGGTCCGCGCGACGATGCGACCCTGCGGGCGGCGGGCTATGTGGCCCTGCCGAAACGCAGCCCCGGTGCACGTGCCTATGTAATCGATGATCGCCGCCCGGCGGTAGCCGTCTCGGACGGAATGTGCGTCGTGCAGGCGGAATCGCGCACCGGCCAGACCGCGCGGTTTCAGAACTACGTGGCCGCCACCTACCCCGGAGCCCGCCCGATTGACCCCGCCTCCCTTGGCAGGAACATCGAACAGGCGTGGTCCCTGCCCACTGATCCCCCATCGCTCATTGCCACGGAACGTACGGTCAGCCTGGGCTGGTACCGCTATGCGCTGATCTTTTTCAGGCCGGAGGCGACATGATCCGCGCCTTGGTCATCTCCGCCGTGTTGGCGACGCCCGCAGCCGCCGGGACCGTTGCCGAACAGGCAATCGCCACGTTCAACGCGGTCTGTTTCAAGGCGGGGCAGACCGCTGACCAGGCGCGCAGCCGCATGGAGGCCCGCGATGGCACGCCGCTGCCCTACACGCTGACCTTCTGGGACAGGTCGCTGGCACCCGCGCCACAGGCCCCGACCCGGATCGAGCGCCGCTGCGAAGTGAGCTTTGCCGGCGATCATACAGAGGCAGCCATTGCCGCCTTGCGCACCCAGATGGCCCGCCCGCCGGTGTTCGGCTTCAGGATCGACCTGCCGGAAACGCATGCGCCCCAGACGGGCACCGCGCTGATCGAGGGGCGTGAATTGCTGCGCGGACGCATCGCGGTGGTGCATGTCGGCCTGCGGGAGGGTGAGACCTTCATCGGCGTGGACCGCCTGCCCGACGGATGGGAGGACAGCTGAGATGCTCGACACCGGCCCGCGCCCCTGCCCCTGTTGCACCGCCACCGACACCGAGCCATGGGACCGGTATTCGCCGGATGACTGGCAGGTCGTACGCTGCATCACCTGCGACATGACCTATCTGCGCAATCCCGTCGCCTATGAGGCACTGGAAGAGGATTTCGCCTGGGAAAAGACCTACGAGGCAAAGAAGGACGTCTCCAAGGGGTCTACCGCACTCAGCCCCGGCATCCGGTCGCTGCGCAAGAAGCTGGGCCTGACCCACCGCGACAAACACGACATGTACCGCACCTGGTTCAATGATGGCCACGTGCTGGATATCGGCTGTGGTCTGGGCGCGCGCGTGCGCCCGCCGATGACGCCTTACGGGATCGAATTGTCCAAGGCACTTCACGCCCATGCGGATGCCTATATGCGTTCGCACGGCGGGTTCTGCGCCCATGGTGCGGGCGCGGAGGCGATCTGGGAGTTCGACGAGAGACAGTTCGACGGCATCATCATGAACTCCTACCTGGAGCATGAAACCGAGGCGATGGCGGTGCTGAAAGGCGCGCACCGGGCGCTGAAGAACGACGGCGCGGTCTATGTCCGCGTGCCCAATTTCGGCTCGCTCAACCGCCGGGTCATCGGGGCCAACTGGTGCGGCTTCCGCTATCCCGATCACGTCAATTACTTCACGCTCGCGACGCTCACGGACATCGCGCGCCGCGCTGGCTTCACCACGCAGCTGGTCAACAGGATCGCGCTGCCCGTAGACGACAACATCACCGTGCTTTTGCACAAGGCAGGCACGCAATGATGCTCTGCCCCTCTCTCATCCGGACCTTGAAATACCAAAAAGGGAACCAAAATGGCCGTACTTATTGACGAACACACCAAGGTGATCTGCCAGGGCCTCACCGGCTCGCAGGGCACGTTCCACACCGAGCAGGCCATTGCATATGGTACAAAGATGGTCGGCGGCGTGACCCCCGGCAAGGGTGGCCAGACGCATCTGGATTTGCCGGTGTTCAACTCCGTGCATGAGGCGAAAGCCAAAACCGAGGCGAATGCCAGCGTAATCTACGTGCCGCCGCCCTTTGCCGCGGATTC
Source organism: uncultured Roseobacter sp. (assembly GCF_947492555.1). GTDB lineage: Bacteria > Pseudomonadota > Alphaproteobacteria > Rhodobacterales > Rhodobacteraceae > Roseobacter. The sequence continues at coordinate 1,143,541 of NZ_CANLNE010000002.1, read as the reverse complement.
GATCCTCGAGGCCATCGATGCGGAGATGGAACTCATCGTCTGCATCACCGAAGGCATCCCGGTTCTGGACATGATGAAGGTGCAGCGCGCGCTGGAAGGGTCCAAATCCCGACTGGTCGGACCGAATTGTCCCGGGGTGATCACACCCGATGCCTGCAAGATCGGCATCATGCCCGGACATATCCACAAACGCGGATCCTGCGGCGTGGTCTCGCGGTCGGGCACGCTGACCTATGAGGCGGTGAAGCAAACGACCGATCTGGGCTATGGCCAATCCACGGCCGTGGGCATCGGCGGTGACCCGATCAAGGGCACCGAGCACATTGACGTTTTGGAAATGTTTCTGGCCGATGACGAGACGCAGAGCATTATCATGATTGGTGAAATCGGCGGCAGCGCCGAAGAGGATGCCGCGCAGTTCCTTGCCGATGAGAAGAAAAAAGGCCGCTGGAAGCCCACGGCGGGCTTCATCGCGGGCCGCACCGCCCCTCCGGGCCGCCGCATGGGCCACGCGGGCGCGATTGTCGCCGGTGGCAAGGGCGGTGCCGAGGACAAGATCGAAGCCATGCGCGCCGCAGGCATCGTGGTTGCAGACAGCCCAGCGACGCTGGGCGAAGCCGTGAAAGAGGCGATTGAGAAGGGGTGAGCCGCGACCCGAGCATAAGCGAGGCGAAAGCGCCAGTGGCGCTTTCGAGCGGCGAACGGGCGGAGCCCAGGCCTTGTCCCTACATACGGGCGGCAAGGGCTCAATGGACCGTTACGCCATCCCGGCGAGCGGGGCCTCGGCCTATCATCAGCCGTCTTGCAGATGCACTGTGGGCAACCCCCGACCGCGGGCACGGGGCTGAAAGCCCCCGCTCGTCAAACCAAAGGTTTGCCTTCGGCAAAACGGGGCGCTCGGGGGCTACCCGGCGGTGCCGTTGGGCGGGGGATCGCGCAAGATGATCACCACTCAAAAAGACGCAAGGCAGTTGTTTTTTGATCTCGTTTCAAGACGAGGGCGGTTGCCTGCGGAAAGATTTAGAACAGCATATTTTGCCAATTTAGCCGCAATCGTCGTGATCGCTGCGCTGTCGCTTCTGGTTTCGCGCGAGATATCAACCATTCTAACCCTCGTGTGCGTGTTCCTAACCTTTTTTATTGCTGTAAATGTAGCGACGAAAAGGCATCGCGACACTCTTCCGTTGCACATTCCGCCGCCTGCACCCTTTCGCATATTGCCAGTTTTGCCTTTCCAAAGTGGCCCAGGTTTCTTTTGCGGCTTTGGACTGGCGCTGTTGGCGTATGCACTTCTTATATTACTCAATTTTGAACTTGATGAAGTTGCCTTACAATTTTGCGCCATGATCTTTGTTCTCGGCAGCACCGCCACTCTCGCCAGACGATTTCTCTGGGTGGCCCCATCCTATCCCCGCACCAACGAATACGGTCCCAACCCACATGAGGTAACCCCATGACCGAACACACCCCCAACGATCAGTTCCATGCCTCCTCCTTCATGCAGGGGCACAATGCGGAGTACCTCGAACAGATGTACGCGCGATACGCCAATGACCCCAATGCGGTGGATGACGCCTGGCGGGCCTTCTTCAAGGCGATGGGGGATGATGAGGTCTCGGTCAAAAAGGAGGCCACCGGCCCCTCCTGGGCGCGCACCGACTGGCCGCCGCAGCCGGGCGATGACCTGACCGCAGCGCTCACCGGCGAATGGGCGCCGGAAGCCGAGCTCAAAGGGGCAGACAAGAAAATCCGCGCCAAGGCGGCTGAGGCTGGCGTCGCCGTCACCGACGACCAGATCAAACGCGCTGTACTGGATTCCATCCGCGCGCTGATGATCATCCGTGCCTACCGCATCCGCGGCCATCTGGTGGCCGATCTCGACCCGCTGGGCATGCGCGAGAACACACCGCATCCAGAGCTGGACCCGAAATCCTATGGCTTCACCGAGGCCGACATGGACCGTCCGATCTTCATCGACAACGTGCTGGGGCTGGAGACCGCCTCGATGCGCGAAATCCTGTCGATTGTGAAACGCACCTACTGCGGCACCTTCGCGCTGCAGTACATGCACATCTCCAACCCCGAGGAGGCGGGCTGGCTCAAGGAGCGGATCGAGGGGTTCGGCAAAGAGGTGTCGTTTACCCGCGAAGGGCGCAAGGCAATCCTCGCCAAGCTGGTCGAGGCCGAGGGGTTCGAGAAATTCCTGCATGTGAAATACATGGGCACCAAGCGCTTTGGCCTTGATGGCGGCGAAAGCCTTGTCCCGGCGATGGAGCAGATCATCAAGCGCGGCGGCGCTCTGGGCGTCAAGGACATCGTGATCGGCATGCCGCACCGCGGGCGTTTGTCGGTGCTCGCCAATGTGATGGCCAAACCTTACAAAGCGATCTTCAACGAGTTCCAGGGCGGCAGTTTCAAGCCGGAGGATGTCGATGGATCGGGGGATGTGAAATACCACCTCGGCGCCTCCTCCGACCGGGAATTCGACGGTAATACAGTGCACCTGAGCCTCACGGCGAACCCCAGCCACCTTGAGGCCGTGAATCCTGTGGTACTGGGCAAGGCGCGCGCCAAACAAGATCAGAACAACGACCCCGAGCGCACGTCCTGCATGCCAATCCTGTTGCATGGTGACGCAGCCTTTGCGGGGCAAGGCGTGGTGGCTGAATGCTTTGCGCTGTCGGGTCTGCGCGGGCACAAGACGGGCGGCACCATGCATCTGGTCGTGAACAACCAGATCGGGTTCACCACCGCCCCGCACTTCAGCCGCTCCTCGCCCTACCCTACTGACAACGCGCTGGTGGTCGAGGCACCGATCTTCCACGTGAACGGGGATGATCCGGAGGCGGTTGTGCATGCGGCGAAAGTCGCCACCGAGTTCCGCCAGAAGTTCCACAAGGACGTGGTGATCGACATCTTCTGCTACCGCCGGTTCGGACACAACGAAGGCGACGAGCCGATGTTCACGAACCCGGTGATGTACAAAAAAATCAAGGGCCACAAAACCACCCTGAGCCTTTACACCGAGCGTCTGGTCAAGGACGGGCTGATCCCCGAAGGCGAGATCGAGGACATGAAGGCCGCTTTCCAGGCCTATCTGAGCGAGGAGTTTGAGGCTGGCAAGGAGTACCGCCCGAACAAGGCCGACTGGCTCGATGGCAAGTGGTCTCATCTCGACAAGCAGAAAACCCAATACCAGCGCGGGCGCACCGCAATTTCCAAGGCCGCGCTGATGGAAGTCGGCAAGGCGCTGACCACGGTTCCGGACGGGTTTCCCATACACAAAACCGTAGGTCGCCTCTTGGACTCCAAGAAACAGATGTTTGACAGTGGCGAAGGTATCGACTGGGCCACGGCCGAGGCGCTGGCCTTTGGTTCGCTACTGACCGAAGGATACCCAGTGCGACTGGCCGGTCAGGACAGCACCCGCGGCACCTTCTCGCAGCGGCACTCCGGGCTGGTGAACCAAAACACCGAGGAGCGCTACTATCCACTCAACAACATCAAACCAGGGCAGGCGCACTACGAGGTCATCGACTCGATGCTCAGCGAATATGCGGTGCTGGGCTTTGAGTACGGCTATTCGATGGCGGAACCCAATGCGCTGACGCTCTGGGAGGCGCAGTTTGGCGATTTCGCCAATGGTGCGCAGATCATGTTTGACCAGTTCATCTCCTCGGGTGAATCGAAATGGTTGCGCATGTCAGGGCTTGTCTGCCTGTTGCCGCATGGCTTCGAAGGGCAAGGACCGGAACACTCCTCCGCCCGGCTGGAACGGTTCCTGCAAATGTGCGGGCAGGACAACTGGATCGTGGCGAACTGCACCACGCCGGCGAATTATTTCCACCTCCTGCGGCGGCAGATCCACCGATCCTTCCGAAAGCCGTTGATCCTGATGACGCCAAAGTCGCTCTTGCGCCACAAACTGGCGATCAGCAAGGCGGAAGAATTCACCACCGGGTCGAGCTTTCACCGGTTGATCTGGGATGACGCGCAGCAGGGCAATTCAGACACCAAGCTGGTGGCTGACAACAAGATCAAGCGCGTGGTGATGTGTTCAGGCAAGGTCTATTACGATCTCCTGGAAGAACGCGACGCGCGTGGCATCGACGACATCTACCTGCTGCGCCTCGAACAGTTCTATCCCTTCCCCGCACAATCCGCGGTCAAGGAGCTGGAACGGTTCAAGCAGGCCGAGGTTGTCTGGTGCCAGGAAGAGCCCAAGAACCAGGGCGCCTGGACCTTCATCGAACCCAACATTGAATGGGTGCTGGGCCGCATAAAATCCAAGCACCCACGCCCGATCTATGCAGGCCGCGCCACGTCGGCCTCGCCTGCCACGGGTCTGGCCAGCCAGCACAAAGCACAACAAGCAGCGCTCGTGGACGATGCGTTGACGATCAAGAAATAAGCGCCGAAGGGAATAAGAGAAATGACCACCGAAGTTCGCGTCCCCACGCTGGGCGAATCCGTAACAGAGGCCACTGTGGCCACATGGTTCAAGAAACCCGGCGATAGTGTCGCCGTCGATGAAATGCTCTGCGAGCTGGAAACCGACAAAGTGACGGTGGAGGTGCCTTCACCCACCGCAGGCACGCTGGCCGAGATTGTCGCCGCAGAAGGGGAAACCGTTGGCGTGGACGCGCTGCTTGCCTCCATTTCTGAGGGAGAAGGCGCAGGTGCCGGGAGCGCTGCTCCCGCCGCTGCGCCGGCTGCGACCGCTGACGCGCCCGCAGCCACAGGCGGCACCGTCGACGTGATGGTACCAACGCTTGGCGAAAGCGTGACCGAAGCGACCGTCAGCACGTGGTTCAAGGCGGTTGGGGACACCGTGGCAGCCGACGAGATGCTGTGCGAGTTGGAAACTGACAAGGTTTCCGTGGAAGTGCCCGCCCCCGCTGCCGGAACACTGACCGAGATTCTGGCGCCCGAAGGCACCACGGTGGACGCGAGTGCAAAACTGGCCGTGATGACCCAAGGCGAAGGCGCGTCAGCGCCGACCACCCAGGCTCCGACCCCCACCGCCGCCGCAGCAGCACCTGCCAGCGACGGCAAGGACGTGGAAGACGCGCCTTCAGCCAAGAAAGCGATGGCCGAAGCGGGGCTGAGCCGCGATCAGGTCACCGGATCTGGCCGCGACGGGCGGGTCATGAAAGAAGACGTGACCGCCGCGATTGCCGCGGCCAGCACCGCACCTACTTCTGCTGCAGCCGCGCCGCGTGCGCCTGTGGCTGCGGATGATGCCGCCCGCGAGGAACGGGTTAAGATGACGCGCCTGCGCCAGACCATCGCCAAGCGCCTGAAGGACAGCCAGAATACCGCAGCCATGCTCACCACCTACAACGAGGTGGACATGACCGAGGTCATGGCGTTGCGCAATGAGTACAAAGACCTGTTCCTGAAAAAGCATGGGGTGAAGCTGGGCTTCATGTCTTTCTTCACCAAGGCCTGCTGCCACGCGCTGAAAGAGGTGCCCGAGGTCAATGCCGAGATTGATGGAACGGACATCGTTTACAAAAACTTTGTGCATATGGGTATCGCGGCGGGCACGCCCACGGGCCTCGTGGTGCCGGTCATTCGCGACGCCGATGCGATGAGCTTCCACGCGATTGAGCAGGCGATCGCCGAGAAAGGCGCGCGGGCGCGGGACGGCAAGCTCAGCATGGCCGAGATGCAGGGCGGCACCTTCACCATCTCTAACGGCGGGGTCTATGGCTCGCTGATGTCCTCGCCGATCCTGAACCCGCCGCAGTCGGGCATCCTCGGAATGCACAAGATCCAGGACCGCCCGATGGTCGTGAACGGCGAGATCGTGATCCGCCCGATGATGTATCTGGCGCTCTCGTATGACCACCGGATCGTCGACGGCAAGGGCGCTGTGACCTTCCTCGTCCGCGTGAAAGAGGCGCTGGAAGATCCGCGGCGTTTGTTGATGGATTTGTAACCATAAAACTGAGTGGTTTAACCACCATGGCAAGCCTTTCCGAACGCCAAAGAAGACATGGCCGGCTCGTGCAGTCCGATAAGTGGAAGAGGGCGCGTTTTTACTACGCTTGGCGCGGTCTTCTCTTTCTGTTTGGTTTCTTGCTGGTAGTCGGCGCCACTATTCCTGGCTGGGCTTTTACTGCAGGCATCACATCAGTGTTTTCGGGGCTATTCCTGGTTGTCTCATTCTGCATTGCGTATTGGTTCTCGAAACCAGTGTGGCTCGCGGCATTTGTGCGCCCCGAGAGAGACCGGTCTGTCCGCTCCGTACAGTTTTTCGGATTGTTCTGTGCAGCCGCTTACGCCGCGGAGAGTTGGAACTATTTGGATCCCACGCTGGCTCGATTGGTAATCGCGCTATCCGGTGGGGGCTTCTTTTTGGTACTAATGGTAGGTGCAGCGCGGGCTTTAGTGAATCCAACCGTTGGCTTACACATGCTAACACTGGCTCAAACCGCCAAAGCAGTGGACGTGGAAAGTGACAAGAGGCCTGCGATCCAACCACCGGACAAATAATTCACGAAGCTCCATCTTTCTCGCAACCAAACGCATTCCGCGTCGAGGAAACGCAATTTAACAAAAGAGCAGCTAGACATGACCGAAATCCAAATCCTCGCCCTCTACGGCCTTCTGGTCATCCTGACCCTGATCCTGCAGGCGACCGGCGGCCTCACGCAGCTCGGCATGGGCTACCTGCTGGGCTCCCGCGATGAGAACCGCACCGTCAAAGGCATCGCCGGGCGGCTCGAACGTGCGCTCAACAACTCCGTCACCGCCATGGTGCTCTTTGCCCCTGCCATTCTGCTGATCCACGTCACCGACAGCAGTACCAATGAAACGCTGCTCGCGGCACAGGCCTTTCTGATCGCGCGCCTCGTCTACCTGCCCTCCTACGCCTTCGGCATCGTCGGCCTGCGCAGTCTCGCGTGGACGGTTGGCATCGTGGCGACCATCGCGCTTTACCTGCTGGCACTGTGACGACCGAGCTCACCGTTCTGGCGCTCGCGGCGCTGTTGCAGGCCGTGCAATTCGTCCTGATGGCCGTGCCTGCCAATCTGGAACTGGCCCCCGGCCAGACCCTCAGCCCGCGCGACCGCGACCGCATGGGCGGCGACCTCGTCGACAAGCTTTCGCCCCGCACCGCCCGGCTCTACCGCGCGCTTACCAACCATTTCGAAGCGCTGATCCTCTTCACCATCGCCGTTCTGGTGGTAACGCTGGGCGCGCAATCCTCACCCCTCACCCAGACCTGTGCCTGGGTTTATCTGGGCGCCCGCATCCTCTACGTCCCGGCCTATGCCTTCGGTTGGGTGCCCTGGCGCTCGCTGATCTGGTTCGTGGGCTTCGGGGCGACCGTTCTGATGCTGCTTGCAGCTTTGGTCTAGGCGGGGCAACTATGGCGGGACCATTTTGCAAAAACCGACGTGATACAGACGTTACATTCTGAAGGATCTGACCCATGGCCAACTACGACGTGATCATCATCGGCTCCGGCCCCGGCGGCTATGTCTGCGCCATCCGATGCGCACAGCTGGGGCTGAAAGTGGCCTGTGTCGAGGGGCGCGAGACGCTGGGCGGCACCTGCCTGAACGTGGGCTGTATCCCGTCGAAAGCGCTGCTGCACGCGAGCCATATGCTTCATGAGGCCGAGCATAATTTCGCGGCCATGGGCCTGAAGGGCAAGAGCCCATCGGTCGACTGGAAGCAGATGCTCGCCTACAAGGAAAAAACCATCGGTCAAAATACCAGCGGCATCGAATTTCTGTTCAAGAAGAACAAGATCGACTGGTTGAAGGGGTGGGGCTCGATTCCAGAAGCGGGCAAGGTCAAAGTCGGGGATGATGTGCATGGTGCCAAGAATATCATCATCGCATCCGGGTCCGAGCCCGCATCTCTGCCCGGCGTCGAAGTGGACGAAAAGGTCGTGGTGACATCGACCGGCGCGCTGGAGCTTGGCAAGGTGCCAAAGAAGATGGTGGTGATCGGTGCGGGCGTGATCGGCCTGGAGCTTGGGTCGGTCTATGCTCGGTTGGGCTCGGAGGTAACGGTGGTGGAATTCCTGGATGTCGTCACGCCGGGGATGGATGCCGAAATCCAGAAAACCTTCCAGCGCACCTTGAAAAAGCAGGGGCTGACCTTCGTTATGGGCGCTGCCGTGCAAAAGACCGACGCATCGAAAACCAAGGCGAAGGTGACCTACAAACTGCGCAAGGATGACAGCGAACACGTGATCGATGCCGACGTTGTTCTGGTCGCAACCGGCCGCAAACCTTACACCGAGGGGCTTGGCCTCGATGCGGTCGGCGTCAAAATGACGGAGCGCGGCCAGATCGCGGTAAACGGAAAGTGGGAAACCAACGTGCCCGGCATCTATGCCATTGGCGACGTGATAGAAGGTCCAATGCTGGCCCACAAGGCCGAGGACGAGGGCATGGCGGCAGCAGAACAGGTGGCTGGCAAACATGGACATGTGAACTATGGCGTGATCCCCGGTGTCATCTACACACATCCGGAGGTCGCCAATGTCGGCGCAACCGAAGAGGAACTGAAAGAGCAAGGGCGCAACTATAAAGTCGGCAAATTCTCCTTCATGGGGAACGGGCGCGCCAAAGCGAATTTTGCCGGGGACGGTTTTGTAAAAATCTTGGCGGACAAAGACACGGACCGAATTCTTGGCGCTCATATCATCGGCCCGGCGGCGGGCGATCTGATCCACGAGATTTGCGTTGCCATGGAGTTCGGCGCGTCCGCCGAAGATCTGGCGATGACCTGCCATGCGCACCCAACCTACTCGGAAGCAGTGCGCGAAGCTGCATTGGCTTGTGGCGACGGTCCCATTCATATGTGACGAAGAGGTGGCCTGAAGCCCACCTTACCTGCTGGCAGCACCTTTTCGTCTGGCAGGTAAGGTGGGCTTCAGGCCACCTTCTGGCTCACCACATCGTTTTGGCGGCCCGTGCGCCCCAAGCCGCGTCATAGGGGGCTCCCCCCTCCTCGCCATTTGACACTTCGGCAAGTATCTGTCCGACCGTCGGTAAGTCGGGCGCCGCAGCTTTCGTTTCCCACACAGCGGCACGCATCAACGCACGAGCGCATTGCGTGTAGATTTCTTTGATCTCGACTATGATGACAGTCGTGGGCAGTCTGCGGTCTTTTTCAAAACGTTCCCGCATATCCATATCTGCGGTCAGATATGCACGCCCATTGATCCGAACCACATTGTTTGATCCCGGAACAATGAACATCAGCGAAACACGGCCATCCGCAACAATGTTGCGCAGTGAATCCAAGCGGTTGTTGCCGCGCCAGTCCGGCAGGGCCAGTGTGCTCGGATCAATCTCCTGTACCACGGGTCCGTCATCTCCCCGAGGGCTGCCATCTGTCCCCTCCGGGCCAACGGTGCTGAGCACGCAGAGCTTTGAGGACATGATCCATTTTCGGTAGAGCGGCGTCATGACAGGTGCGACCTTGCGCAGGGATGCCGCGCCCGGTGTGCCGTAAAGCGCCAACAGCGCCTCAAGCGTTTCAATCCGCGTGACTGTGTCCGTCATATGTGAACCCCGCTTCCGCCATCAAGGCATCCGACTTTTCTTCCACCATGGTTTCCAGTGTTGTCATGAAGGCGTCGCGGGTTTGCCCCGGCTCTATCACAGGCAGGAATTCCACCACTGCAACGCCGGGTTTTCGCAGCATGCCCCTTTTCGGCCACAGCACGCCCACGTTCGTTGCAACGGGCACGCAGGGCTGGCCCAGTTGCTCGTAGAGCACGGCAGTGCCGACCTTGTAGGGCAATCTGGCGCCTGGCGCGACGCGGGTGCCCTGTGAATAGATGATCAGTTGCCCGGCCTCCGCACGGCCCGCATTCACGTCCGACACCATCTTTTCAATCGCGGCGCCACGCTTACCCCGATCCACGGCAACACATCCCAACCGCCTTGCGTATTGCCCGATGATGGGCGTCATCAGGATTTCCTTCTTCATGATGAACTTGGCCGCGGGTAGCGCTGTGAAGATCATCATGATGTCCAGAAACGACTGATGCTTGGCCGCGATCAGTGCTTCCCCCTGCGGAACGGTGCCCCGGACTTCGCAGCGCATACCGACCATCCAACTGGCAGTCCAAAACACATAACGCGAGTAGGTTTTACACGCCGCATACGCCCCCCGGCGGCTGAACATCGCCCAGGGTGCAAATCCCAGACCGATGATGGGCATGGCGATGTACATTTGGGTGATGAAAATGACCGATCGAATATATTGGATCATCAGGCCAACCTTTTCAAAGCACGGTTTGCTGCGGTTCCCGTCGCGACAAAGGCCACGAAGGCCGAAAGCAGGGGGATCAGGAAGGGCAAAAACCAATGCCAGCCCTGGAACCCGAGACCTGTGAGGAATCCGGCTGTGTCAGAAGCTTTGGGCAGTAGGGAAACCGTCCCCATGGCAAGGACGGTGCCAATGATCGCACCCCCGAAGGCCCGAAGGGTAAAGCGGCGAATGAAGGCTTGTGCGATGTAGCGATCCGTGGCCCCCACCAGACGCAAGACCGCAATGACTTGCGCATTTGCAGCCAACGCAGTGTTCGCGGCCAACGTCACCATGACCGCCACGCTGGCGCCCAGAAGCACGGCGGAAATCCAGCCCAGGAGGCGCAGTCTGTTCGCAGCGGCGACCAGAGGTGCACGCCACCGGCTGTGGTCATCGAGAACAGCGCCTGGCACCTCCGCCGCCAACCGCAACCGCAACCCGGCCGCGTCAAAGCCGCTGTCTTCTTCGATCACCTCGATCAACTGGGGAACCGGGAGCGCCTGCAAGTCCAGCTCTGCGCCAAACCAGGGGGCCAGCAACGCCTGTTGTTCGGCATCGTCCAGGGCGCGCGCATAGGCCACACCCGCGGTGGTTTCGAGAATGCTCAGGGCTGCCTCGGTCTGGACCGGCCGCTGGTCCAGCGGCGCCACGATCCGAATGGTCGAGGACCGCGCAAGCTCATCTCCCCACCGGGCCGCAAGGCGACCGGATGCCAGCGAGAGTGCCATGGCAAAAACAGCCAGAAAAGCCATCGCGGCAGCGGCAAAAATCGTCAACTGCGCCGTGAAACCGGACGGCGGCACCACGCGATCGGCCTGCTTGTCACCAAGAACGAGGCGTTTGAGAGCGATGCGGGTCACCTTCACAGATCCGCGCCAGCGAGCTGTACACGACCGTTTGCTATGCGCAGAACCCGCGCTTGAATCTGGCTTTTGGCGGCTCGGATCAAGCTGAGATCGTGGGTGGCAATCAGCACGGTTTTGCCCATCTTGTTGAGTTCGACCAAAAGGCGCAGAAGCCTCTGCGACATCTCCCAGTCCACGTTACCGGTGGGTTCATCTGCCAGGACGACATCCGGCGACATGATCACCGCACGGGCAAGGGCGGCGCGCTGACGCTCTCCCCCCGAAAGCTCAGGCGGCACAGCCTCAGCACGGTGGGTCAGTCCCACCCAGGCCATGAGTTCGGTCAGATCATCCTGCCCGGCGCTCGTGGGGCGCCCGGACACGGTAAGCGGTAATGCGATGTTTTCCGAAACCGTCAGATGATCCAGAAATCGGCAATCCTGATGCACGACCCCCATGCGCCGACGCAACAGCGCGATGTCATCCCGCTCCAACCGGGAGACATCATCACCGAACAGCGTGACATCGCCGGAGGTCGGCAATAACGCGCCGTAACACAGCTTGAGCAAGGTGGTCTTGCCCGCACCGGAGGGTCCGGTCAGAAAGTGAAACGAACCCGGCGCCAGCTTGAGTGAAATCTCAGATAAAAGCGCGCCGCCCCCATAGCTGTAGGCGACATTTTCCAGCTCAAGCACGCGGCCCCCGTTTTTTTGTTGCGCTTTTGTGCCCCAGTGGCGGTCTGGTTTCAATGCATCACTTGCAAGCTTTGTGCACAGTTAACACTTTTCGCACGACCGGGATGTCAATATGGTGCAGAAAAACAATAAACGAAGCGGGGTAACCATGAAGCAGGACCTGACATGCGCTTGATTTGTCCGAATTGCGATGCGCAATACGAAGTGCCCGATGACGTCATGCCGCCGGACGGGCGGGACGTGCAGTGTTCAAACTGTGGCCAGACATGGTTTCAGGCGCATCCGGACGCAGAGCAGGAAGAACAGGAAGCGCTGAGCAAGACAGCCGAGGAAGATGAAGAAGTTGTCTTCCCTGAAGAAGACAACGCCCCGGAACCTGAGCCAGAGCCGGAACCAGCGCCCGAGGAAGTTACCTCCTCAGAGGACAATCCACCACCATCAGAGTCCAAACCTGAGGCGGAGTTCGACGAGATACCGCCATCCCCGACGCGCAAACCACTGGACCCCGCTGTAGCAGACGTTCTGCGAGAAGAAGCCGAACTCGAGAAAAAAGCGCGGTCAAATGAAACAGCCGGAGGTGTAGAGAGTCAGCCTGATCTTGGGCTGACGGATGCCGATGGCAGTGACGAAGCGCGCAAACGCGCGCGTGAAACCCGCGACCGGATGGCACGCATGCGGGGCGAACCGCCATCGCTGCCGGTGGTAGAAGCCACCGCCGTCTCCGGCTCTCGTCGGGACTTGCTACCTGATATCGAAGAAATAAATTCGACGCTACGATCCAACAATGAAAGATCTCCGGGCGATGACCCCGGGCAAACAGCCCAGGTCGAAGCCCGTGAAAAACGCAGCTTTGGGCGTGGTTTCGTCTTGATGGTGCTCTTGGCCGCCATTCTCGCCTTGCTCTATGTTTTTGCACCGCAACTGGCCGAAGCCGTGCCACAAGCCGATCCGTGGCTCAGCGCTTACGTCGGGATCGTGGATCAATGGCGGATGTGGCTCGACACCAAGGTCGAGGCTGTGTTGGGATGGCTGGATGCTACCGCTGCTTCCAGCGGACAGTAATGAGTGGCCCTAGAACCGGTCCAAAAGACGCTTGAGATAGTTGCGTTCTTCTTCGGGACGTGCGGTTTCACCTGACCGACGACGGATTTCATCCAGAAGCTCCCGCGCACGACCATAGGCATCATCGTTCAGCGCAAGCGGCCCGGTGTCCCCATCCGCACCGGAATTTCCGGATTCGCGCCCCAGCGGGTCGCGGTTGTCTGCCCTGCGATCCGACTGCTGTGTACCTTGCCCCGGCTGTTGGTTCTGTTGCTGTTGCGCCATCATGTCGCCAAGCGCGCGCATACCTTCACGCAGCGCTTCCATCGCCTGGCCCTGATTGTCGATGGCTTCGGCCAGGTCATTGTCGCGCAGAGCGTCCTCGGCCCCTTCCATCGCACGTCCGGCCCGGTCCAACGCGTCCCGTGCGGCATCGCCTTCCGGCGTACCCGCACCCGGCAGATTGCCCTGCTGGCGGCGCAACTCATCGCGCAAGGCCTGCTGACGATCGGCGATTGAACCTTCGCTGCCCGGTCGCGGATCACCTGCGGATCCATCACCGCGTTCCTGCGGTTGACCCTGTTGCTCTCCGCCACCCTCGCCCTGACCAGACTGACCCTCGTGGCTCTGGCCACGGCCCTGCCCGCCGTTGCGCCCCTCGTTACCCTGGCTCTCGCCTGCCTGGGCACCGGGGTTGAATTGCTCCTGCAGATCGCGGAAGGCCTGATCGGACAGACCTTGTTGTTCGCGCAGTGTCTCGGACAGGCCTTCCATCGCCTGCTCGCCGGGGCTCTGCCCGCCCTGCCCTTGCTGGCCTTGGGTGACGCGCATGTTCTCCATCATCTGCTGAAGCTCTTGCAGCGCCTGCTGCGCTTCAGCCATGCGGCCCTGTTCCATCAGTTCCTGAATGCGGTCCATCATGCGCTGCAGGTCATCCTGCGTCATGGTCATGGTGTTTTCGTTTTGCGGGCCGCCGTTTTCGTCGTTTTGCTGACGTTGGCGCTCGGCCTGCCGCATCATTTGCTGCAGATAATCGTCCGTGGCGCGGCGCAACTCCTGCATCAGTTCCGCAATCTCCTCATCCGACGCGCCATTGCGGATCGCCTCGTTCAGCCGTTCCTGCGCCCGGCGCATGCGTTCGGCGGCATCGGCCAGATCACCTTCTTCGAGGATGATCGCCAGATCCCACATCTCCTGTGCGAGATCCTCCTGCATGTCATCGCTGAGCCCGTATTTGGCAAAGGTCTCCAACTGGCGAATGACCTTGCGCAGCCGCAGCGCATCGGTCTGCTTGCGGAATAATTCCTCGGGCAGATAGGCCGCAGCGCGCAGGATCTGGCTAATCCGCTTGTTGTTCTCACGCGACCAGAGCAGATCACGGCGTTGTTCGATCACCGCAGCCGCGACCGGATCAAAGAAACGCCGACCGGGCAGCACCATCGCGCGCGGCTCTGTCTCATAGGTCTGTTCCGCGCCATCCAGCGCGGACAGGCGCACGAACACCGGCAAGTTGGCCCATGGGTGCTCCGAGAAGTCCTCAATCAGATTTTCTTCGAACGCCCGGCGGTCCCCGGCTATGGGAGTGGGCAAGGGCACGATCAGATCGGGGCGTGTCTCGGGCGCGATGGTCAGGCCATGATGGCGAGTGACTGCGGCGAGATCGAGTGTGAACCGTGCCTCGCCGGCCTCGACCCCATAATCGTCGCGGGCCTCGAACGGCAGTGTCGTTTCTCCAAGAGCAGAGGCGGAAGGATCCTCCAGCACGGCAATCTGGGGCGGGCTGTCCGGGATGACTTCAACTTGCCAGCTGCGCCCACCGGGGCCGTTGATCGCGACCGTGCCGTCCTGCACCACGGTGAAATCCTGTGCCGGATCGGACGCCGGTGGCACCTCTGTCCGGCCGGAGACGGTTTCAGAAAGGGTCAGGGCGCCGACCTCACCGTAAAGGCGCAGGGTGATCAGACTGCCAACAGGCACGCGGAGCGCGCCTTCGGGAATATCATTGAGGTAGATCGTTGGCCGACCGGTGTATCTGGGACTTTCCGCCCAGCCTTCCCAGACCGGACCAGCGGCAAGCCCGCCACCGCCGGGCGTCATATCCGTCACCGACCCTACCCGCCAGATGGAGCCAAAGAGCAGGGCGATCCCAAAGAGCAAAACCGCCAGATAGCGCAGAGCGTAGGGATCACGGTAGGCAACACGCAGATCTGCGGGTACCGGCTCGGCCTCGGCGGCGCGGGCGGCCATACGTGCCTGATGCGCCCGCCAGACGGCGGTGGAGGCGGCATCCGCGGCCCCGATGGTCTGCGTATCCAGCAGGGCCTGCAACGGACGTCCCGGCAGGCTGGCATCCAATCGGGCAATGGCCTGGTCCCGTGTCGGCAGCCGGAACCGCATGAAGGCATATCCAAGCGTCGTCAGCGCACTGATACCGGCGAGAACGGCCAGGCCCCAGACGACTTCGATAGCAACCGTGTCCTGCAGGCCCAGCATGAGTGCGGCCAGCACAAACAGGCACACCGTCATCAGCGGCCAGAGGCTCTGCACGAAAGCTTCGGCGATCATGCCCAATCGGGTCAGCCGAAGGGGCCAGCGCACGGCCCTGAGGCTGCGGTCCGCATCGTGCCGGGAAAATGACGCCATCGGTTTCACTCCGCTTGTCTTCAATCCCGGGGATACGGGGTCAAAGCCATTCTGGAATGGTATCGCGATTTATCATTTCGTCAAAGGTCGGACGTCGGCGAATAACCGCAAATTGATCCTTATTCACCAGAACTTCGGGAATCAGGGGGCGGGAGTTGTATTCGCTGCTCATAACGGCGCCATAAGCACCCGCCGAGCGGAACGCGACAAGCTCTCCTTCGGCCACTGGTGGCATGTCCCGCTGCTTGGCAAAAGTGTCCCCGGATTCGCAAACCGGCCCCACAATGTCATAGGTCGCCTGCTCGGCGCCAGGCACCGGCTCAACAACCGGGATGATGTCATGGTAGGCCTCATACATGGCCGGGCGGATCAGATCGTTCATCGCGCCGTCGATGATCAGGAAATCGCGGCCCTCGCCGGATTTCACATAAATCACCTCGGACACCATGAGCCCGGCGTTTCCAGCGATCAGCCGCCCCGGTTCGATCTCGATTTCGCAGCCCAGATGACCCAGGGTGCGCTTGACCAGCGCGCCATAGTCCACGGGCAGCGGCGGCGCCTGATTGTCGCGCGCATAGGGAATGCCCAACCCGCCGCCCAGATCGAGGCGGCGAATGGCATGCCCATCGGCGCGCAGCACCTCGGTCAGCTCGGCGACTTTCTGATAGGCCAGCTCAAAGGGTGCAAGATCGGTCAACTGGCTGCCGATGTGCACATCGATGCCGATCACTTCCAGACCCGGTAGCGAGGCCGCAAGCGCATAGACCTCGCGGGCCCGTGATATCGGGATGCCGAACTTGTTTTCAGATTTGCCTGTCGCAATCTTCGCGTGGGTCTTGGCATCCACGTCCGGATTGACCCGGATCGTGATCGGCGCAACCTTGCCCATCGCGACGGCGGTGGCGTTCAGCACCTCCATCTCGGGTTCAGACTCCACATTGAACTGGCGGATACCGCCTTCGAGCGCGAGCCGAATTTCAGCGGCAGTCTTACCTACGCCGGAGAACACAATGCGGTCACCGGGCACGCCTGCGGCCTTGGCACGCCTGTATTCGCCCCCGGAGACAACGTCCATGCCCGCGCCGGCTTGTGCAAGGGTTTTCAAGATAGCCTGATTGCTGGCGGCCTTCATCGCATAGCAGACCAGATGGTCGATTCCGTCCAAAGCATCATCGAAAAGATGAAAATGCCGCAATAATGTGGCTGTCGAATAGACATAGAACGGCGTGCCAACCGCTTTTGCAATGTCGCTCACCGGCACATCTTCGGCATAAAGCGCACCATCGCGGTAGAGGAAGTGGTCCATGTCTTTGCCCTTGTTGAACGAGCATGCCTCATACCAGACGCTTCAGTTTACGCAATCACCTCGGGGCAAAACGCGTGTAGAGACAAAAAAAGGGCGGCATCCGCCGCCCTCTTCCCTTTGGCTCAGCGCCTTGGGTCAGTTTTTGCGCAATTTGCGACGGCGCGCGACCAGGCCGAAGCCACCAAGACCGGCAAGCATCAGCGGCAGCGCCGCGGGCACCGGAACCGCCGTCATACCATCGTCGAAGACCAATCGATCAACCGCACCCGACCCTTCAAAGAGGATCGAGAAGGAATCGTTTTGCTGAAGAAACGGTGATTGCGTCGCGAAGGTAAGCTGTGCCGCTTCGCTGTCCGCAAGACCGGCGATCACACCCAGGACGAAGTCACCTTCGCTGCTGGTGCTTGAAGAAAACGAGAAACGCCCGTCATCGATAGCAGAGGCGCCAAGCCAGGACAGCGGTCCACCCGACAACAGAGTGAATGTGATGGACCCGGTATTGGCCCTGTCATTGGCAAGATCACCATCCGCGTCGCTATTGCGTTGGCGGATCAGAACGTTGCCGCTCACGCCATTTGAACTGCTTCCGGCCACACCGCCCGGTACGATGTCTTCGTCGTTCCCGCAGTCGCTCGTCGCGTTCGAACCGACAGGACAGTTCGTGTCGAAGATGTTCGCACCCTCGG
The DNA here is from genome assembly GCF_947492555.1 of uncultured Roseobacter sp. GTDB lineage: Bacteria > Pseudomonadota > Alphaproteobacteria > Rhodobacterales > Rhodobacteraceae > Roseobacter. The sequence goes on along the minus strand of NZ_CANLNE010000002.1, from coordinate 1,126,035 downwards.
TGCTTCCACCCGACCAAGAGATACCAAATGTCCGACCAGCAAACTCATAAGACGTCCACGCGCCACCATTGCCAAGGTTCGCTTCGAGGTCTTCAAAGTCCATAACGAGGGATGCGGCGCTTGCTGTCTGCGCACCCGTAATTGCCAAAACCGCGACCGCAGCCGCCCTGAAAAATCCGTTCATCCCCAACTCCTTTAGAATCACTCGAAAAACACATCGGCCAAAATTGACCAGTCACCCAGTTTCGGCGAATTTTTGCCACATTTTAACAAAGATTAACAGAGTCCAACGACTTCAAGATGAGAACAATTTGTAGTATTTTTGGAAACAACCCTTTTAAACAACACGTTAGGCGGGAATTAACTCTCCCGCCCGGATCTCAGGAAGAGGTACAACGGCAGGCCGCAGCTTACGCCGATGCAAAAAGTAGCCGGAATCGCCAGCAGGTCCAACCAGCGGCGGCGACTGATGGCCTCCCAAAGCACCCATATCGTCAGGGTCGCAGCTGCGATCGTCAGATCCCACACCAACCCGCTTGATGCCGCGTTCGCGTGCCAGGCATTGACCATCGCCATCAGGTCATAGCCGTTTTCGTTAAACCATTGCAGGAAATAACTCATCGGGTGGATCGTGCCCCAGATCGCCAGCGCAAGCCAGATAAGGCGCAAAGGGGTCACCCTATTGGTCCTTTACATAGCCGATGATCGCCGTGCCGGAGAGGCGGATGCTTGCGTTGCTGTCCTGGGGTTCCGAGGCCGCAGGTTTCGCCGCTTGATTATGAGAGCCGGTACAAGCCGCCAAGGCAAAGACACATCCCAGAATTGCAGTGCAGCGCATCACAGCCCTAACCAGACTGAGATCGGGCCTTTACCGACGCCAACAGAGGCGCTGGGATAGATGCCGTTTTGATTGATGGTCACACCTCCGTTGACCTGCGGCGTGACCGGCTCGCCATCGGCCCCGCAAGCCGCAAGCGCCGTACACAGCAACAAAAGCGTCAGGCGGGTCATGCGATCTTCTCCTTCCAGCGGGCGATCTGAATACGCACCTGCTCCGGTGCGGTACCTCCATAAGAGGTACGGCTATTGACGGAATTTTCAACCCCGAGCACATCGAAGACCTCGGCCGTAATCCCGGCATGTACCGATGCCATATCGTCGAGAGTCAGGTCCGGCAAATCGCAGCCCTTGCTTTCGGCCATAGCGACAAGGCTGCCGGTGATGTGATGCGCATCGCGGAACGGCAGACCGAGGACGCGTACCAGCCAATCGGCCAGATCGGTTGCCGTAGAAAAGCCTGATCCGGCAGCGGCGGCAAGGCTGTCGCGATTGGCGGTCATGTCGGATACCATGCCGGTCATCGCCGCCAGCGACAGCATCAGGTTGTCGGCGGCGTCAAAGACCTGCTCCTTATCTTCCTGCATGTCCTTGGAATAGGTCAGCGGCAGCCCTTTCATCACCATCATCAGCGCAGTATTGGCGCCGAAAATCCGCCCGACCTTAGCGCGGATCAGCTCGGCAGCATCAGGGTTCTTTTTTTGCGGCATGATGGAGGAGCCGGTGGAAAACCGGTCACTCAGGGTTACAAAGCGGAATTGCGCCGAGGACCAGATCACCAGTTCTTCGGCAAAGCGGCTCAGGTGAACCGCGCAAATGCTCGCGGCTCCCAGAAACTCCAGGGCGAAATCCCGGTCGCTGACGGCATCCAGCGAGTTTGCCGCGGGGCTATCAAACCCAAGCGCCTCTGCCGTCATGTGCCGATCAATCGGGAAAGAGGTCCCCGCCAGCGCCGCAGCCCCCAGAGGCGAGGTGTTCATCCGCGCCCGCGCATCCCGCATGCGGCTCAGGTCGCGGCCAAACATCTCGACATAGGCCATCATGTGGTGGCCCCATGTGACCGGCTGCGCGGTCTGCAAGTGCGTAAACCCCGGCATGACCCAATCCGCGCCCGCCTCGGCCTGCGCCAGCAGCGCCGTGATCAGCGCAATCAACCCGCCTTCGGCGGCATCCAACTGGTCACGCACCCAAAGCTTGAAATCGGTTGCCACTTGATCGTTGCGGCTGCGCCCGGTGTGCAACCGCCCGGCAGGTTCGCCGATGATCTCTTTCAAACGCGCTTCGACATTCATATGGATGTCTTCAAGTGCTGTGGAAAACTGAAACGTGCCGGCCTCGATTTCTGACAAGACTGTGAGCAGGCCTTCCCGAATGGCCTCAACATCGCTAGCTTCCAAAATGCCGGTTGCCCCGAGCATCGCGGCATGCGCACGTGAGCCCGCAATGTCCTGTGCTGCCATACGTTTGTCGAAGCCAATGGAGGCGTTGATCGCCTCCATGATCGCATCCGGACCGGCAGCAAAACGACCGCCCCACATCTGGTTCGAGGTGTTGGCGGCACTGGAAGCGGGTGTGTCTGTCATCGGTCTGAACCCTTCGGAGGGGAAATGAAAAGAATATTTGCTGCGCTCGTTTATACGGCCCTTGGCGCAGGCGCAATCTTGGCTCCGGTGATGGCGCAGGCGGATCTGGCCGAAGCCGCACTTTTGCGTGACGGCGATATGAAAAAACTGGTCTTTCATGAGGTCCCCGAGGCGACTTCAGATGCCGCGTATCAATTGGCTGACGGCGCGGGCGAAGAGACTCTGGAGGCCTACAAGGGTAAGTACATCCTGCTGAATTTCTGGGCCACATGGTGCGCACCCTGCCGCAAGGAAATGCCGCAGCTCTCAGAGTTGCAGGCAGAATTTGGTGGAGAAGATTTCGAGGTGGTCACTATCGCAACTGGACGGAATTCCCCCGAGGGCATCAAAAAATTCTTTGCGGAAATCGGTGTCGACAACCTGCCGCGCCATCAAGACCCGCGCCAGTCTCTGGCCAGCCAGATGGGCATCTTTGGATTGCCAATTACCGTGCTGATTGACCGCGAAGGCCGCGAAGTCGCCCGCCTCCGTGGTGATGCCGACTGGTCCAGTGACAGCGCCAAGGCGGTAATCGCAGCCGTCCTTGCTGCAGGCGGCTAGGCCTTTTCAGGCGGCGTGCTGCAGTATCGCCGCCTCTGACGTGGTGAGGTTGCGTCGCACGTATCCGCCGTAGGTATGCGGATCAAAGGCCAAATCGGGATGACGGGCCAGCAGCCGCGCCTTGTCCGAGCTTTCCAGGGTGTGAAACGCCGCATTCGCCGGATGGAAGCTTTCCGTCGCCACGCCATTGGCCCAAACCACATTGTGGGAGGGCAGCAGCAGATGGATATAGGTCACATCGCGCACATTCAGATCAGTTGAGATACGCTGCCCGTCGATCAGGTCCTTGGCTGCAACCAGGACTTCAGGCGTGTTGAACAGATCATCTGCAACGGCACCGGTGATCAACATCCGGTGCTCCGGCGATACCAGCAGTTCCTGATCGGGCCGCTCGACACCCAATGCACCCGTGCGTATGCGTACAGGACGCAGTCTCGGCATTGCGAACAACCGCGCGCCGGTCATGCGCCGACTGCCGATCCACTCTATGGGCTGCGGGCCATTGTCCTTTGTCAGAATGTGATCACCGACCCGCAAGTCTTCCACCAATTGCGGACCAGCAGGCGTGTTGATGCGCGTACCTTCGGTAAAACAGATGACACCGCCGCTATCAGCTTCGCGCCCGAATGCCGGTTTCACCCCAAGCGTGTGGTGCACAATCCACAAATCCGTACCCCGTGGCGGGAGTTCATCGAGAAACATCAGCAAGGGCTGCGCGCCCCGTCCGATGTTGATCACCGTCACGGTATAACTCTGTGCGCCGTCGGTGACGACAAAACTGCTATCTGCAAGCTTGCTGGTATCGGTATCCCGCGTGGGATCATCCACCGGGCTCGCCTCCAGCGCGGCACCAACCAGCCTGTGCACCATCTTGGCTGCGCGCCTGCGCAATGTTTGAGATCCGTCTGCCCGGTCCAGCCGTAGTACGCCGGATGGACCGTCCACCTGCACCGCATCCCCCCGCCATGCCCAGGCTGCACCTACACTCAAGGATTGTACCGGTGCTGCCTCTAGACCATCGACTTCTGTTTGCGACCAGGAGATGACGAACGTGCCTCGAAAGCCCGTTTTCATTTGCCTGTCTGCCTGCCTTTTTATTCTTGCGATTTTGGTACCAAGCAGACGACAGCCTGTGAACAATAATTTTTACGAGATTCCAGAGTGTTGCAATTCGATCTCCATTGAAAACACTCACAGGTAGTTCAATTAAACACACTACTCTCAATGCGGGAATTCGGCACCTCAACGCCTCCCATTTCAGCATTTTGTGGCAAGCACGGACAGGTCCCACGCAGCCAGCCCATTCATTTCAGTGTCCGCGCCCATTGGATCGGACGACCACGCGTACCGTTCTCACTTACCAGCAATTCATGCAGGGGCTTTCGTTCAAGGCGCCGGATTAGAGCAGGAGAAAACGGATGAGGCGAAGGGCAGTTGCAATTCCAATAGTTAAAATCACCGCGTGGCGGGAGCGTTTTCTTGCACCACATCGTGCATGTACTTGAGATGCTTTTTCCCAAACGACAGCGATTTGCTGCGGCAGGCAATGGGTGGGAGCGCCCAGCCTCGCCAACCCTTTCATCTGTGAGGCCGCGCAGCCAGTCACAGTCAAGATTTGGCGGCGCAACTCTGCGTAAAAGCAAAAGGTCAGGTTCAGTAAAATGGTAGTGTGTACAACGCTGACATCCGCATCACCGGCATCCGACAAGACAACGGATTTGTGTGACACCCTCTGGGACTTTGGAGTTAACATACGGGCATCGACGATCTTGGTCCGTCGCATAGGGGATGAGCACTTATGGATCAGTAATCCGGAGCGCGCCAGGCAGGGATTTGTTCCGGCGGCGACATCGGATATCCCGCATACTCTTGTCGCCTTGGAAACTGGGATAGCCGCACCTGATACGGCTGTTTCATGGGATGGCGTCACAGGGTTTGCCGACGCCTGGAACAGGGATCAGACCCTGACAGCAGCATTCAAGAGTTCTTCGGTCCGGGTGTATCAGGACATCGTTAGATCAGTTGGCCATGCAGAAATGACGTGGTGGTTGAGAGAACTGAGTTACGGGAACCAGATGACCGGAGCCCCCTCGGACCTGACAACCTACTGGTTGCGTGGTCCGCTGGAAATCTCAGCCCTTGAGCAGATCGCATTCCTGTCACGGCTTGTTTCGGGCGACCTCCCTTTGTCCCCGCGCACGTTCGCACAAGCCAAGGAGGTTATGCTCGCAGAGAGCAGACCTGGCTGCAAAGTCTTTGCCAAAACAGGGTGGGGTCTGCGCGGCAGGGTTCCTGATATCGGTTGGTGCGTCGGCTGGGTGGAACGGGACAGACCCAAAACTGAAACCTACGTCTTCGCGTTCAACCTGGACATGATCAGTCAGACAGATTGGCGCAAGCGGGAAGAGACTGTGCAACACGTCCTGACAAAGATTGGGGCCCTTCCAAAAAACTCGTGGCGCTAGCCAGTCAGCGGCACGTCAGACATCCAACAAAAATCATCAAAACACATCATTGGAACACCACTATGAAAAACAGCAAGATGCTGATTGCACAGGTATGTGCCGTCTTTGGTTTCACCTCGGCAGCAATGGCGGAGGGCAATTGGACCATCGGTTTTGGCCTCGGCACGGAAACGGAATTGTATCGAGACGATGACACCAGTCTCAGCGGATTTCCCTTTATCGCCTATGATACGGAGACGTTTCACATCGGATTTGACGGCCTGGCCTACAAGGTGGTCAATACCAGCAGATTTGGCTTCAATCTGAACCTTAGCCCGCGGGGAGGACCGGATTTCCCAGATACAGCTCTCTTTCAAGGGCTGGATCGCGATACGGCAATCGAAATCGGGTTTTCGGCCCGCCAAACCTTTGCAAATGATGTATACGTGCAGGCAGCGTTTCTGCACGATGTGTCATCAGCCCATGAGGGCTACGAAGCGCAAGCGCACCTCGGCACAAGCTTCTCTTCAGGATCGGTCAATTTCGATGCTTCCGTGGGCGTGAGATACCGCAACGACGACATGAATGCCTACCTCGTCGGCGTGTCCGGCGCCGAAGCCAACGGGTCACGCAGTGCCTACGCGCCTGGATCGACGCTGAGCCCCCTCGCCCAGTTTTCGGCAACCGTTCCGGTCTCGGATCGGGCGGCAGTCGTCGGCTCGCTGTCATATGAAAGATTTGGCGGTTCGTATGACAACAGCCCGTTGACGAAGAAGGGCAGCCAGGCGTCGGCAGGCGTCGCGATCATCTACAAGTTCTGACGTCAATGGCGCGGGGTGGCATGGCTTGCACGGCTGCCTCGTGCCGTTTCATACTCCTTGGAGCGGTAAAGGCCCCTCCCCTCTGCCCCTTTGCGTGAGCCGAGCCCGGTTTGCGAAGGCCCGCATCATGCTCGATCAAGTCTTTCGCCATGGGGGTTCGGCCGGTTGGCTGTACTAACCGCGCACAACCGGCCGACATCGATCAAGACGTCACGGGATCGCCAGCCTGTTCACAATACGCACCCGAGCGAACAGCGCCGTAGGCGATCAGCGAATAGCCAAGCAGTTCAAGACCTTCCTGCACAACCGTTTTGAAGGAGGTGTCGTATCCCTCGCCCATAACCGGTTGCCACAGCGAGCCTGTTCCAAAAAGGCGACTGAACACCAGCAACACCAGGAGACCAATGAAGATGAAGGTCGTTTCGCGAGTTTCGAAGTGATGCATAAACGGCTCTTTAATGCTGTCTCTCCAGAAATAGGCTGAAAAGCCGCCAAGCAGTGCAACGACCGCTACAGGAATAATCCAGAAGCCATGCTGAACATGATCGAGCATCCCATCGTTCTCTCTAATGAACATGCAGGCGAACAGTGTCGCACCGATAACCAGATACCCGCGTGATCTGGTCTCCCGCCGAGCGCGCATCGCGAAAACAAGCGCTGAAAAGATGACAAGCGCGCCTTGAAAAAACTCTGTCACGGAGTTCTCAGGCAGGGTGTTTCCCAGTAGCCTCACGTCGATCTGGATAACGAGGACAACTGCGACGACCAGCGCCACCGGCGCAAGGAACTCCGTTAGCAGGAAAAAGGGCGACCGCGTTTCGATGCTTTCACTAGCGTTGAACGTGGTGGGGACCGACGTGTTGATTGTATTCACTTCTACTGCTCCGGTTCTTATGATTTGCTTGAGTTCGGACACCCGAACCGGAGAAAGTATTCGCACTCATAAGGAATGCAGTCGTCCGCCCGTGTCGGTAAAAACAATTCGCGAACGCCCCACAGACGGCAGCAATTCTGACGGAAAACACCGACAAGAGGAGCGCTGTAATCCTGCCTTGCAGCCACTGTGACCGACGCCGCCTGGTTCTTGCCTGTACGCGAAAACCATTTACAGGGTGAGCAGCGCCCATACGACCGATATGAAGCTTTTACCTGTTAGAGGTCCAACGCATGTCCAGTGAAGAGTTACTCTATTTCGGCTTTTGCAGCTTCCTGCTGGGAGTGTCGCTCTTTTGCGCGAACGTTCTGCTTTTGAAAAAACAGCACCGACAGATCTATTGGCCGCTTGGCTTGTTCTTTGTCGCCGAAGCCGCATCCTCCGCTCCAACAATTCTGAATACAATCGGGACAGGGCATGGCTTCGATGGTCTGATCAAATTCCTGCTTCCGCTCAACTTGCCGTTTTCGATGATGTTGGCCCCCTTGTTCTGGCTCTATGTGCGTGGGCTCACAACCGAAGGCAGCTTTTCCGATCTCAGGTACAAGGTTTTGCATGCCATACCCGCCATCTACGGTGTATGCGTCGCGGTCTTGTTCCTGATCCTGCCAAACAGTGTCTACGAAGCATTGGAGGCCGAGGAGACGACGGATCATGCCCTGGTCCCGGTGATCATCTTTGCGATATGGGCGCTTACGATCCTCTTTTATTGCCAGGTTGGCTTTTATCTTGTCCTGATTATCCGGTTGCTCACCTCTTACAACACACGCCTGAAAGACCTGTTTTCGAGCACAGAGCACAGGGAACTCTATTGGGTCTGGTGGATCAGCATCGTTTGTGCCTGCTTCCTGATTTTCAATGTAGCAAACGTCATCGTGCAACTGTTCGGCGTACATCTTTTGCCGACCAGTGTTCTGGAGCAACCGCTTGTCGACGTGTTGGTCAATACTGCCGTTATCTGGGTTCTGGCGCTTTGGGGGTTCCGGCAAAAACCCGGTCTGGTCCGCGAAACCACATCCGATACACGCGATGAACAACCATCGGTCGTACTTGGGCAAAAATACGAACGATCCGCCCTTTCCGACGAACAGGCGCAGCGACTGGCCCGCAAGATCAGAGCGGCAATGCAGAATAGCCTGTTGTACCGCGACCCCAATCTGTCTCTTTGGGACCTGTCCAAGCACATCGGGGTTACGTCGAATTATCTTTCGCAGACATTGAACGAAACCATCGGCAGTAATTTCTTTGACTATGTGAACCGTTGGCGCATCGAAGACGCCGTCGAGCGAATAGAGAATTCCGAAGAGACCGTTCTGGCCATAGCCTATGATGTCGGCTTCAACTCGAAATCGTCTTTCTACAAGGCATTCAAGAAACAGGTGGGTATGACACCGTCGGCCTTGAGACGTTCGCGGACCAGCAACGAAAATGTCGCGGTAAAGATCACATAGGGACACGGGTTGGCATTGTAGGCGACCGGACAGGTATTTCACCCAATCAAGACGGGGCATGCTGCGGGTTAATGCCACCGGATATTGAGCGACTGCGGCGGGTGTCCGACCCGCCACATTCTTGAAGCCGAGGCAAGAGATTGTGTGCAGTTGCAGCTCCATCTTAAATCGTTCCTTTACGCTCCGGTCTCTTCGAATACGTTCAGGCGTCCGATCGTTTCGCCAAGGTCGGGGGCCGTTGATGAAATTCTCAGCACGCGCGGTAGTTGAAAAGTCCTTGCTGGGTTTGACCTCCACGGTGGCCTGTATCCGATCACCGGAAAGCTCAAAATCGTAGATCGGGGTGTCCGGATCGCCTGTTGGCTCTTCAATCGCGCCCCCACACAGACCGGCGACGCCGGTCTGGATAGGTCCGATACGAATATCCTGACAATTAAACGCTCTACACCGTGCAGCGCTCAGATGTTACGATGATGGACTGGATGAAAGGGAACGCCGCAAAGGAGAAGGAATACTTCCATGAGACAACTATTTTTGGCCGCATTGACTTGTGTTCTGACAACACAACCCGCGTTTGCCACCGGAGATGTCTACTGTACCGCTGTGGATGGATCAGACGCGACATTCGGTTATGGGTTTGGCCGTGTTCCGGGTCTCGCGATTATCAGCGCGACGATTTCGGTGGGGGGACAAGAATGGAGTATGGTTGAAGAGAAGGATGCTATCCCGATCAGAGTTGCACAAGGTGCGCATGACGGGCCACATACAATCATCGATTTCACAGATCTGGAGTATAGTGAGATCATTGCCTCAGTGCGCATCATCTCGGCAGTTGTGGGGGACGACTATCGCGCTGTCGGTCTGTTGCGGGTCCCCAATGTCGGCGTCTTTGGCATGACATGTGAGTGACGAGGCGCGGAGCCGGAAGGAAGGCGAAAGGCGGTTCAGTCCGCTGCCCCCCCAAAGGCCACCTCAGGTCAATGTCTGCTTCGGGCTGGCACCCGTCAACCGACCTAAACCGTGAGATTACCGCAGAGAGCCCAACCTATGAATTCGGTTTTCGCGCTGCGTGCGCTCGCAGCTTCAAAAATACTGCACGAGCAAAAAATCTGATGCCACCTGTGATGGAAAAGCCGCCATTCGTCCACCGATCAAGCTGGGGCAAATTCACAGGTTGCGCACAAACCGAGCTTTCGTTGCGTTTTTTGTTAAGGTCCGCTTTGCGCGGTTTGCGACAGCGGCAAAAAGTACCTCTACGGTAAGAGCGGCGCGACAATCCAATCCGGAGGTGGCAAACAAGTCGCCCTATTCTGCGCAATCATACCGTACAAGGCCGGTGCGATCCGGATGCGGACATCCAGGAATTCGACCGGCTATCTTTCCGCAAGCAATCCAAAAGTGACAGTGTCCAGATAGTCGTCGATCAGTTTGTCAGCGTCTAAGGTTTGCAGGTCGTCAAATAGGATATTCCAAACGCTGGTGTAAATCGGAGCGCCTACAAAGACGAGCGGATCGATGTCCTTCACGGTCTCACGGAACTCACCGGTCTTCACGCCATGATCCAACGTGGCTTTTATGTGTTCGGTACCCAGTTGGACAACTTTCTCGTAGTAAAATCTGACAACGGGCTGATGTTGGCGACCGCCTGAAATCATGTGTCGGAGAAGAATTGCCATTTCGGGTGAGGCCATACGCCTGGCGGCAATCCGCATCTGTCGCGCCAGACGCTCCCGCGCGGAACCAACATCGGCGTCTGCTGCGTCGCCGATCTTCTGAAGCGCAGGTAGGATGGTGGACACGATGACACCCTCCATCAGATCGGCCTTGGTGTCAAAATACAGATACAATGTGCCCTTTGCGACACCGGCTTCGTCGGCGATGTCTGCCATCTTCGCTGCTTCAAAACCGTCTCGATCAAAGATCTTAAGCGCGGCGTGAACAATGTCATCGTGCCGCCTTTGCTGTGACCGCGTCAAAGCCTTGGTTACTTTAGGCAGTTCTTCCAGTTCCGTTCTCCCCCGGCTCAGCATTCGCGTCAGAAAGAGATGCACAATCCACTGCGTCTCGGCAAGCGTTGACACTTGATGACCCATCGGTCAATTAATGACCAATTGGTCATTTTATGACTCGAAGGTCACTGAGCCTCCAACGGATACCCCCGTGCCGACCTCTGAACGGAGCCGTGCACAAAAAGACGGACGCCATCAATGCGCATTTTTTTACTCGTTTCGGTTTTGATGGCCCTTGGCGCCTGCAAAGAAGAAGAACAAGCGGGAGCACCGCCAATTCGCGGACTAAAGACGCACCTGGTTGCAGATTCAAAGGACTCCACCGTGCGCCGCTTCCCGGCTGTTCTCGAACCCACCTCCCTGAATACGCTATCCTTTGAAGTGGCCGGGAAACTCGAAAGCGTCACACTTGAGGTCGGCCAACGCGTCGCGCAAGGTGAGGTGCTGTTGAACCTCGATACGACTGCGTTCCAGATTCAGTTGGACAATGCCGAAGCCGGAATCAGGGAGGCCGAAGCCGCGCGGAACAATGCAGCCGACAATCTGGCGCGACAGGAGAAACTGTTTGAACAGGGAACGACGACAAAGGTTGTTCTCGACAACGCACGAACCGAAGCCGTTGCGAGCGAGGCGCGTTTAGAACAGGCCACGAAGGCAAGGGACAGTGCCCGCGAGACTTTGGAAAAGACATCCATCGCCTCCCCGGTGGATGGGATCATCAATTCGGTAGAGGCCGTGAGTTTCAGCACGGTATCGCCGGGTGTTCCCATGGTCTCGCTCTATTCTCCGGACGCGTTCGAAATCTCTTTCAGCGTCAATTTCGACACCGCATCCCAGTTGGTGGTCGGCACTCCTGCTTCTGTGCGCTTGGCTGACCTGCCTTCTGTAGCACTAGAGGCTGTCGTCAGTGAATTGGGCGCACGTGCTGATGCGGTATCCAGCTTCCCGGTCGTCTTGAGCTTGAAAGAGACAGACCCGGTCCTGAAGGCGGGTATGGCGGTTGAGGCCTCCATCGAGCTTCCGCTGCCCGCTGATCGCGGGTTCACTCTGCCGCTGAGCGCGATCCTCAAGAAAGGACAGATCGGCGTGCAGTCCGATCGCCCGGACGGTCCGGGGATCGCCCGGGTCTATGTCTATGATCCTGAGACTGAAACGGTCGCCGAACGTGAAATAGGTATCGGGGGCATCCGCGAAAACGCAGTTATCGTTGTTGAGGGGCTGGAGCCTGGTGATCTTGTCGCGTCGGCAGGTGTGTCCTTCCTTCGTGAGGGCATGCAGGTCAAGCTTCTGGATAGCAGCGAGTAGACATGGAGCAGTTGACGCGTTTCGGGCTCGAAAAGTCCCGCCTCACCATTCTTGTCATGATCGGCCTGCTGCTGATGGGGACCCTGACGTATATCGGGATCCCCAAGCGGGAGAACCCAGCCATCACTGTGCGCACGGCCATTGTCGCAGCCGAATTTCCCGGCATGGCGCCCGAACGTGTCGAGGACCTCATCGCCGTTCCTCTGGAGCGTGCCGCGCGCGAGATAGGAGAAGTTGAAGATATCGAAACCCGCGTCCTGACCGGAGCAGCCGTTCTGAAGCTGCATATCTATGATGCCGTGCCCGAAGACATGCTGGAGCAGGTTTTTCAGGATATTCGCAATAAGATGGGCGACAGCGCCGGAGAATTGCCCCAAGGCACGCTTGGCCCCTTGGTGAACACGAACTTCGGCGATGTGGCCATCGCAACGATTGCTGTGACGGGTGAAGATTTCACCTACGCCGAGATTTTTGACGCAGCCGACGACCTGCGCACCGGGCTCTACACGGTAGACGGCGTGACCAAAGTATCGATCTACGGCGAACAGGAAGAGCGGATCTGGCTGGAGATTGACACGCGCCGTCTGGCTGCCGTCGGTGTTCAGTTGGAACGTGTTCTCGGGGACTTGCAGGCACAGAACGTCATCTTGCCCGCGGGCGAGTTGAATTCAGCGGGCACCAACATCACGATGGAGGCGAACGGTGATCTCAGAACCATCGACGAGATTGAAGATGTTCTGACCAAGGTCCCAGGCCTCAACGGGTTCGTGCGGCTCAAGGATATCATGACTGTGCGGCGGGGCTTTGTGGACCCGCCAGAAAAGCCGGTCTACTTCAACACCCAGCCTGCTTTGATGGTCACGGTCGAGATGGCGAACGACCGCGACATCCAGCAGCTCGGGCGTGTCCTGAAAAAACGCATCACCGAGCTTGAGGGACAGCAACCAATTGGCATCAGCTACAATGTTTCGACCTTTCAGGAGACAAATGTCACGGTGGCAGTAAACGCCGCACTCTCCAATGTAGGGCAGACCTTTACGGTCGTTTTTGCGGTGATGATGATCTTTCTTGGACTCCGGCCCGCGCTTATTATTGCCAGCATCGTGCCCTTCACCGTGATGTTCGCGCTGTTGGTCATGATCAACATGGGCATCGATATTCAACAGGTCTCCATCGCGGCGGTGATCATCTCCCTTGGGCTGTTGGTCGACAATGGTCTGGTGGTCGTTGAAGACATACAGACAAAAGTTGACAAGGGGATGACGCCCCATGATGCGGCCATTGCCTCTTGCGGGCAGTTCTTCATTCCATTGGCAGTTGCCTCACTGACCACCATCGCAGCCTTCATTCCGATGTTGATCCTTGACGGCACCGAGGGTCAGTTTGCCTTCGCCATGGGATCGGTGGTGGCCTCGATGCTGACGGGCTCGTGGCTCGTGGCGCATTACATCTTGCCCTTCCTCGCGGCACGTCTGGTAACGCCAAAGAAGAAAAAGCAGAAAAATGCCGAGGCTGAAGGGGTCATGGTCCGCGTCTATGGCACGGTCACGCGCAGGTTGCTGCCCTTTGGCCTGCCTATCATTGTCGTCTGCTATGGGCTGGTTTTCGGCGCCGCAACAGTGTTTTCGCAACTGAAAGCCGAACTGTTCCCGCTGAGCCAGCGGTCCGATTTCCTCGTCTACCTCGACATGCCCAAGGGGACCGCGATTGAGGAAACACGGGCGCAGGCGCTTGCTGTTGAACAATGGCTGCTGGACACAACGGCTAACCCCGAGATCAGGGACACCACGATCTATGTCGGTGATGGTGGTCCGCGTTTCTATCTGGGCTTGGACCCGGCAGAAGCAGATCCTGCAAGCGCCTTCTTTGTGGTGAACACTGAAAGCCCCGAAGGTGCGGTCGCAATGGAAAAACGCGCCCGGCGCTACATTGCCGAGAATTTCCCAGCTGCACGGGCGCGGCTGACGCGGCTATCCATGGGTGGCAACGAGTCCGGTATTGTTGAGATCGAGATCACCGGACCTGATGCGGAGGTGCTTTTGGCTGCGGCAGAAAAGGTGAAGGCGGGATTTTCAGGCGTGCCCAACCTTGTTCGAAACGAGGATGATTGGGGCAACAAAACCGTCAAGATCATCATTGATGTCGCGCAGGACAAGGCGCGCGAACTCGGGATCACCTCGCAGGATATCTCGCGCGTGATGGATACGTTTTTTAACGGCTCGACCTATTCGACTTTCCGCGAAGGGACTGACGCGATCCCCATTGTGGCGCGGGCGCAAAGCTCTTTCCGCGACAGCTTGGAAGATCTCGCTAATCTTTCAGTACCTGCCAACGGCGGGCTGATCTCGCTGAACCAAGTCGCGGAATTCCGACCCAAGCTGGAATACGCGCAAATCCGTCGAGAGAACCAGGAGCGCATGATCACCATTTCGGGCAAAAGCGAAACGCTCGGCGCCACACAGGTCGAAGACATCCTTGCGCCAACACTTGCATCGCTCGACCTATCACAGGACTACAAAGTGACGATTGCAGGTGAAAGCGAACAAGGCGCGGAAATTCGCGGAAAACTTGCCGCCGGTGTTCCGTTTGCGTTGGCCGTCATGCTGGCCGCGCTGACCTTCCAGTTCAACTCAGCCCGTCGTGTGACCCTGACTTTCATGACAATCCCGCTCATCGTCGTGGGCGCACCGCTGGCACTGTCCGTTGCCGGAAGGCCGCTGTCGTTCTTCGCCATCCTGGGTCTGTTGTCCCTAATGGGTATCATCATCAACAACGCTATCGTGTTGATCGACCAGATCGACATCGAAAAACGGACCCACAGCCTCGACGACGCCATCGTGATTGCTGCCAAGAAGCGTGTAACGCCCGTAATGCTCGCCTCCCTGACCACAGTTCTCGGGCTGGTGCCCATGGCTTTGAACGGCGGGTCCTTGTTCGAGCCGATGGCGACACTCATGCTGGGCGGGCTTCTCCTTGCGTCGCCCCTAACCCTCTTCTTCGTGCCGCCAGTCTATCGCTTGTTATTCAGGCGCGAGCTGCAGAAGCGTCCAACGCAACCACAACCATCAACCTAACCGATGCGCTTATGTCGTGTACTTTCCGGCACATTGCCCGTCGAGGATCAGATTTTTGCAGCAAGTTCTGGCAATCGCTGAAATTCCTTTGCGCGCCTAAGGAGAGTTTCAACTGGTCTCGCAGCCCGCCTAGGATTGCCACGTACGGCAGAAAAAAAAGCATCCTTGGCGTGTGTTAGATACCATACTTCCGAGCAATGATCTTTCAGTACGGATGCTAAGCGATCAAAAACTTCCTCAGAAGCTCTTAGTTTTACTGCCCGATCAAGACGTTCGAACTCAATGTCCATCTTGCTGGCAAGATCACGTTCTCCCGAAAGTGCCTGCGTAAGCTCGGTTACGACTTCATTCGATTTCTTGGTGAGTGCCCCTAATGAGGTACGAGCACGCTCGATAAGTAGTCGGAAGTCGCGATCATGTCGCTTCATCCACTCATCGTCGCCGGAGAGTTGCGAACCTTGCCAATACTCCATTTCGGCGAGCGCGCAATGGATGTCGGAAAATGCCAACAACATGCCTTCGATTGCGCCGTCTGCGGCCGTGGCAACGGTCGTATCGCCCTTTATTTGGTCGACATTCAATAATGGGATTGAAAACCTTTTGTAGTCCAGCCGAGGCGGATCGCTCCAAAAGTACTGGATTCCTTTGCCGACAGCGAACATCCCGGCGCCGAGCAAAGCGACAACAAATCCCTCAAATGCTAGTGCACCTCCCCCGACCATCCCACTGATAGATGCGGCAAGGCCAATACCTGTCGGACCGGTCGAGATTAAGCTAACACCAACGCCCAATACGGAAATGCCGATACCCAAAATCGCAAGTCCGACTCCCAAGACGATCCCACCCCAGTCCTGAAGCTCATTTCCGAGGTCTTGCATTGAAAAGGCGCCGGAACTTCCCAAGAATCCGCCGGGACCCGGTTGGGTGACTGCAGGTTCACCATCTATGAGGGAAATTGGTGCAAATTCGATATCTTCGGGCGCGGAGGGTCCGGAGTACACTGGCAGCCCCATCGAAGTGAGCGCAAACAGGCTTGTACCGCCAAGGATTACGCTTCTACGACCTCTCAAATCGAAGTTCCGAGTCATTCTTGATCCATTCATAAAGCATATACTCTGAGATTTGAGTCAGAGCTTACCATACAGCCCGGGTCGGACCTCCCAGCCTCTTCGGAATTCCGAAGTCTTTGCTATGTTGGATTCCGAATTGTACTCATGGTAGTCTAACAAGGGTATGAAAGCCGCTGATCTCTTGCGTGAAATTTCTGCAGAGCAGGAAACGCTCGAAGAGTGCCTGTTCGAGCTGCGAGACCGCATGCGGCTAGGATGTACACACATCCTCATCTATGGATTTTTCGCTAGCTTAAAGGCGCGAAGCCGGAACGATTGCGTTATGTCTTCAACCGGGGGACCAGGACTCCTCAAGGCATTTCAAGCTATGGGCGGATCGGCATCGGATGTAATTGCAACCAACCTGGAGAATTTTACAGAAGTTAAGTCCTATGACATGCTGGCGATCAGCAAAGTCATGCACAAGCGGGGAGACTCTCGTCGAAGTTTCGGAGACCTGCTAATCTCGGCAGGTGCACGCATAGGCTGGATCTGTCCAGTTAATACTCGCGAATTAGTGGGCTATGCCGCCCTAAATCATTTCGTTGGTGCTGACACACCGAGATCCGTGATGCACAATGGTTTTCTACAAGAGCTTGCTTCAGGTTTTCATGCTGAGATGATCAAAGGAGGGCAACTGGCAAAAGAACTCAGCCTTACATCAAAAGAAATAGAGGCACTCACGTTGGTTGCGGGCGGCAAAACAGCGGCTGAGATTTCACTGCTAATCGACCTATCACAACGTGCGGTTGAAATGCGCTTGCAGTCTGCGCGCACCAAATTGCGCTCTCGAACTTCAGCTGAGGCGATCTTCAAAGCAATGGCATACGGAGCGATACCCAAACACTGAAGCCTTTCGGGATATCCCTGAGTAGTGAGGTATCCCATTTGGGTCAGTTTGCAATTTATCCTGTTTGGAATGCCAAATCATGTCATCAACTTTGCCATCGCCCCAATGCGGCGGGTAGTTGTCACGCAGGTCTTCGGCGAACTCGGCCGTGAGCAAAGCCCCCTCGGTGCTTTGTGTGAGCACGACGGAATCCGGTGATGGCGGTGTTGTCAGGATGGCAACAGATAGACGCGAAGGACAAAGCCGCTAGCGAGCATGGCAGTGTGCGCGCCGGCCAGGAACAGGATACGTTTCACGATTGGGTGTTCCTTCATGTTGTTGGACAAATTGCTCAGAGAGTTTCGAGAATCCGCACGATTGAATGGAAAGACGATGGACGCTTGGCGCGCTTAGCATGAAAGGGTAAGAGGTGAGCAATCCATCTTTCTGCACACCGGCATCCCCGGGTGCACAGAACATTTGCGATTGCAGCGCGCCGATCCCGGCGACATCAACGCTTACTCCAGCACCGAAGGCCAGTTCGCATCTGCCGAAGAAATTCGTCCGGGAATATCCCGCTCCCATCGACGTTGGATGCGACGCGAATAGTTCAAATAGAGCTTGCCATCAACGATTTTCCACGCGGTCGGGGTGGTTGATGCAGTATAGCCTTCGCTGATCGCATAGGCGCAGTATCCGCCGTATTGCGGCGCGTAGGAGTCCGGGTTGGCCGCAAAAGCTGCGCGGTTCTCCTCAGTCGAAAACTGCCAGGTGACACCCTTCCACACATGCGTCAGCGTTGGCTTGCCAGCAACCGGGCGGCCTTCGGTGAAATATGCGACGGCGTCGGTGCCGTCGATGGCAATCCCATCGTTGGCATAGACAGCAGGTGTCGTCGCAAAAGCCGCCGACGAAAGAACTGTAAAGGCAGGCAGTGCCGCGGCAAAGGTCAAGAATGAACGTTTAGTAACATGCATAGAAAACTCCGGAATAATTGCTGAATTCAGATTATGATTTAGTGGACTCTTGTGCCGATACTACAGCCCAAACAAAGTTGTCATTTGAACGTTATCTGCATACTTGGTTTCAAGGCCGAGTCACTAGGATGGTTTGCTTCTGCGAGGTGCACTAGGCCGTTTCAGATGAATAGAATGCCAAGCAATATATGAACGTTAGGCATGAAAGCGATTACTTTAGGTAACTAGATAGTTGCCAGTTGGCCACTAGGTGTAATCTCATAGGAAAAGTATGGGGATTGCGCATGCTAGATACGGACAATTCTGAAAATCAGAAGTTCGATTTCGACCTGTTTCGAAGCCTTTACGAAGCCATCGCAGGGGAGTTTGGAGAAGTCTTCATTGAGCGGCTTGTCCGTGCTCTGAACGATACACTGGATGCGGAGTTTGTCGCGGTCACGCGTGGCGAAGGCGACCCTATCAACCGAGTACGAACCATTTTTGCATGGGACAACGGCGGGTTTCGGTCCGATGTTTCTTACAAGCTCGAGCACACTCCATGCGCAGCCGTCTTTCAAGGTAGAGAGGTGGTAATTCCGTGTGACCTTGCAGCCCTTTTTCCGGGTGAAGATGGCCTTGAGAGTTATGTTGGAGTACCTCTTAGATCTTCAGCTGGGCACGTGTCTGGCCACCTGATGGTGGTTTCAGCGACCAAGCTCGGAAACAGTGAAGCCGCCGCCTCCATCCTACGTGTTTTTGCGAAGCGTGCTGAAGTAGAGTTGCAGCGCATCGACTATGAAGACGAACGCCAGAGAATGATCGGCGATTTGCAGTTTCAAACTGATCGCCTCCAGACTCTGTATAGGGCTGCACATGATGCAAATCTTTTCAAGACGCGACTGGTTGGTCTGATTGCGCACGATCTACGCGGCCCGCTCAGCACAATATCCGCGCAAGCAGAACTAGCGCAGGCCTTTATGCTACGCGATACCCCTGACAGCACCGCAAAAACGATCCGGGCTTGCGAAAAGATCAACCGCAATGTCGAGCGGATGTCCGAACAGATCGACGCTACTTTGGATCGTGTGCGCTCCGAATGCAGGATGATGAAGCCAAAGATAAAGTCAGGCGATATTGTGGAGATTGCGCGTTCTGTACTGGAGGCGAACAAGTGTGACGCCAAGAAAAAGTCAATCTCATTGCTGTTTCGCGCACCGCAGTCTTTGCGCGCGGCATTTGACGAAGCCCTCTTGTTTTCGGCCATCGATAATCTCGTAACCAATGCGATCAAATATACGCACCCCGGTGGATCAGCGACGCTAGAGGTGCGGGTTGACCAGCGTGGTGAAACCATCCTGGAAGTTGCCGATACGGGACAGGGTCTGTCGCGCGAGGATTGCGCTCGTGCCTTCCAAGACTTCCAGACGCTTTCAGCTAAACCAACCGGAAGCGAGAGTAGCACCGGCATGGGGCTCGCCAGTGTCAAAGCCATTGCGGAGGCTCATGACGGACGCGTAGCTGTGACCAGCGAGGGGATTGGATGTGGCGCATCGTTCAGCATCGTTATTCCGGACCGCTTCCATTCTCTAACATAGACAAGGCGGAGCAGATGTTGACAAGAAAACTCCTGATTGCCACCCCGATACTGCTTTGTGGTTGTGCAGAAATTATTCACGAAACGAATACCAGCGAGACCCTCCAAGGTGGCTTTGAAAGTGGTGCGACGTTTCAAGTCAGAACCCGTCTACTTCAGGATGATGACGGAGAATATACAGAAACATCAGCCGTTTATCGGGGTCGTGCCAGGGAGTGTTTGCCGGACCATCCTACAGATTGTGCGGACAGAGCCCGCGAGCTTGTGCGAGAGCATCAAAGAAGTGGAAATTGATTGGTCCCGAACACAAGATGATTTTCTAGGCGCCAAACAAAATGATATAGCAATCGAGCGTGAAATCATATCCGTTCAAGACAATCACTTAACTTAGGAGAAAGCCTATCGGTTGCGCTGCTTTTACGCGGATTACACAGTGAAGCTGCGAAGGATTTGCAATCAAATTCCACAAATTGTAGTCGCTTAAACCTGATTATTCTCTTCAGACGTTGCAACAGTTACTAGGTGAGTGTTTGGGAACCATCTGTACGACAGTTCCCATACTTTCCGTTGTCCGTCTGGTTCAAAACGGATGAATTCGGGGCCAGTTTTCATCACCTGAGACGATATGTGCCGGAATGTCGGCCTGCCACAACTCCTGGGCACGTTGGTGCACTTGAACATAAAGCGTCCCATCGACAATCTGCCAGAAATTCGGATCACCCGGCGCTTTGTACCCCTGGCTCGCCGCCCAAGAGCAATAACCGTCATATGCAGGGGCATAGTTCGCCGGATTTTCAGCGAATTTATCCCGATTTTCAGTTGTAGCAAAATACCAGATTGCGCCGTTCCAGAAATGGTTGACGCGTGCCTCGCCGACTGTTGGTGTTCCTTCGTGAAAGGATACAGCATCATATCCACTCAAACCGACAGCGAGCTGATTTCCCGCCTGTGCCGGCAGTGTGAGAAGGGCAATGCCAACAACGAACGCCCATACCGCCAATAGTTTTTTCATGAGGTGATTTCTCCAATCTGTTTAGATGTCCGCACGTGCGGATAATCTAATTTCTATAACAACTTAGATGATAAGACACATCACAAGATCGATGGCTTTTGTCATGACTTTTGAAGATCTTTCGTGCGGTTGAAATACGCAGTTATGCGCGCTTCTATGACCTTTGGACATGATAATTCACCAGCCAAAAAAACTATTAGAAAGGCGGGTTTCGCCACTGGTGCTTCTTGCACAGGCGGACAAAAAAATCAGTGGCCGGCGCATGTTTCCGGCCGCGTCTCGTCACGATGGAGATCGTCCGATAGACCTGTGGATCTACAAGTGGCCGTGTGTGCATTTCGGGTCTCTGAGCGAGGCCTTCAGGCATGATTGCGCAACCAAGTCCAGCAACAACCATGGCCTGCACCCAAGATTCATGCTCAGTTTCGAAACGATCATCTGTATCAATGCCGCCCTCAAATCCAGCTGCGTGAAAGATATCCAAATACTCGCAATTTATTCGATTAAGATACTGTTCGCCTGAAAGTTCTGCGACCGGCACCTCATCCATTTCACGAAATCGGTGATTTCTCGGAAACGCGACGACATAGCGTTCTTGAAACAGCCGATGGGCTGAAAATTCGTCGGGAATAGTCGGTAAAGCGGTAATCGCGGCATCAAGTTCGCCATTGAGTAATTTATGGGCAACCTCCCGGCCAGGCCCGTCATGGATGATCAAATTGAGTTGCGGGGCGTTCGTCGCGAATACTTCGATCAGGCTGATAAGGCACGCGGGCGCAATTGTGCACATACACCCCAGATCAAGCTTCGCTTTCTGAAGCTTTGCAAAATCCAAGGCTTCTTCCTGCGCAATCTCGGTGAGGGCCAGGATATCTTCGAACCTTGGATGCACGATGCGACCCAATTCCGTCAGATGAGTCAGTCGGCCTTCTCGTCTGAACAACGGGCCACCAAGATTTTTCTCGAGTTTGTGAATCGCTCTCGTCATCGCAGGTTGGGTAATCCCACAGCGCTCGGCAGCACGGGTGAAGTTTAGTTCGCGGGACATCGCCATGAAGTACTTGATCTGATGCAATTCCATAGGTGCCCTCTTGGCTTCTTGCTTCCAGTCAGTGCTTGTATATGATCCCACAAATTCCGGAAGTAACATGCAGAATGTTTATTGAAGCCATAACCATCGCTGTCTGTATTCGGGATGTAAGATCGCGATTATGGTGGGAAAAAATCCAAATTTTATCGGGCAGAAGTGCATCTAATCACGCCCCAAGTTCTGCGTCAGACTAAGGTCATCATGGCCAGCTTTCGAAGCAGATTGGGAAAGTTTTTTCGGACTGGTTTCCGCCTGGACGTGTTTGGCCTTCTATACAGCGCCTTGATTCCCATGACCTTCGTGGGCATGGTCATGTGAAGCCGCTCAGCAGTGACCCCCTTCTGTCAAGCTAGGTTATCCCTCTCCAAATGACCGGTTCTCTCGCTGCGCGGCGGCACTAAAGCTGTCGCCTACGTAACATTTCTTTTGCTGGATGCGCACGCAGGGAAAATAGCAATAGCGGAATTGAGCTCTCTGCAGACATCGGATGCGGCGCGGCATCATTGGGGATCGGCTCAGATCGCATCGACGAGAACGGCCCATGGACTAAGCCGCTCGCACGGCAATGGCGCTTGTCGTGAGTGTTTCGAGTGATACCAGATCTGGCCGCGTTTTGAGAGCTGCCAAACCTGTCTGAAGATTGAGGTTTCTCAATCTGATGACAGGAGAAACGCGACCTTTAGTCCATCGTCAGGTGCCGCGGCGCAGCTTAATCAGATCAGACATTCGCTACAGGCGCAAAGTCAGTCGATCAGCGAATTCATTGAACCCAACACCAACAGTGGTCGCACTCCCAATTTCAAGCAGCAGTTGGTGCAAAAACCTAAACAAACTAGAGCGTCTGGGGAATGGGAGCCCGCAGTCAGGGAGCCGCAGGGGGCCTTCACCGTGCATTGGGCCCGCAAAGAGGCTGGTCCTCTCCACCATAAGGATACGTCAGCGCATCAATGGCTAAAAAGGTCGATTGGGCAAGACGCCAACTTACCGTGAAATTAATGCGGGCAAGCCCGTCGATTTTTTCCTGTGAAGCGGAAAGGCCCTTTTTAGTTAGATCCAACGCTACCACACGGGGCTCAACCTGCAGACCAGGATTGCGATGTACCCAGCGTTCGCAGAACCGACTAACCGTAAGGTTCCGTCGCTGGTTGGTCGCCCGGACAACGCCTTTGAGCGGCGCACTCAGCGTTCCTGAGAGCGCTTCGGGTTCCGGGTCAGTCCGCACATCATAAGCCAGAACTTCAACAACGATGTTACGTCCTGCAATTTCCGGGTCACTCTCCATCGCCGTGAGAATATCGGAAATCGTTTCAAGCCCCGTATTGTCGAAATACCCCCCATCCGCAACCTGCCGCAACGACGTGTGGTGGCAAGCGGGATCAGTGCATAGGTGATAGCGCGCCGGAGGCGAGACTATGGGAAACCGTGCTGAAATGACCGTCGCATCCCCTACCGAAAGATCGCGGTTGTGACCGCTGCTGCTGGCTATGGACACACGCGTATCCGGTAACCCGTTGCGAGCAGAGTTCCGAGGTAGAAATGCAGTCAGTGGCGAGTGGATCACCCGCTCTCCAGTCGTTAGATCAGTCGTGTTGAAGAACAGCAAAGGCGTGCTCGCATCTCCGTCCCAGCTTTCCCGCAAGCCAAGAGAAAGTAGTTGATTGCGTTCTGTGCGCCGCGAGTTGATGATACGGATCAGGTCCAAGTACTCAGAAAAACTAAAGTTCTCTAGATCGAATGCCCCGGCCTCAGACTGCGAAATGCGTGACGTCAAATGCGTCGAACGCGTAATAGCATCGCTCAAGCGGTCTTGGAGTGTTGCGCCACGGTCGGTTGGTTTCGACCAGATCGCGGATAGAGGAAAGAACCCGTCGAAGTTGTCCTGAAAAAGAAGGTCATCCAAAACGGCGGACAAATAGTCACGGCCAAGGATTTCATGTGTCGTTTTCGCAAAACAAGCCGTTCCGGGCGTAGCTTCCCGGCAAGCTCCGCTTTTGCGAATAGCCCAAAAGGTAGTCGCCCCAACGGACCCACCCGACACCCCGCTAACGGCAAAAACGGACGCAGCAAAACCCGGATTCTCGAAATCATCTGCGCGTTTTGCCAGATCCATAGCCGCGAAATAGGCCGTAAAAAGACCACCCCCTGGGGAGGCAATCAACCGCACCCGCTCTGGTTCTTGATCATGGGTGGTTAACCAAGCTGAAAAGGCGGCCGGAACCGATTGATGTGAAGCGGCCACAGCATTTGGTGTGGGGGCGACCCCTTGAACAATGTGGCACCCTGTCAGCGTCGGACAATTATGAGACATCGCCTGATACAGTCCAGCCGATGCAGCCAACAGCCCGACTACAAACAGTAGCCTCCGAGTAACGAGCCTACCTGGAGCAATCCGACCCAATAGAAAGCCGCCTCCAGCGAACGCAAGTGCAGCTACCAGCGCAGACACCCAACCCGACCCGATAAGCCCGACTAGGAGGATACACACAGTGAGCGGAAAGTGCCCCGGGATCCGCTTGGATAAGACCGTCAGGTAGGCCAGAATGAAACAGGACCCAATTGCGAAGAAGGATGTGATGGTGATCGGGCCAACGAGTTCCGCGGCGATATCGCCTGCATGAAAAAAAGGGATAAACTCGCACAGCCAGATTAAGACATACCCAAACGCGATGCCATTCCCGAAGGGAGCAGCCCGCAGAAAGAAAGTTGCCTCCAGGGCACGGACTGAGCCAAGCCCTTGCGGTATACCGGCTGTCTCAATGATACTATCCAAAGTAACGGATTTGGTCCTGAACGCGAAGAATGCCAGAAGGCAAAAGGCAGCAAGGCCAATAAGAATAACAGCCTCCCGCAGTCCCGCCTCCTCTCCGAGTGCGGTACTCAGCAAGCCGACAAATGCGCCGAAAATTGGCAGCCGCCCGACCATGTAGAGCAGCCCACCATCAATATTGGCGGCGTTGGGCGTGAGGCGCACCGGCTTGGGCGCTGATTGCCGCCAGCCCGGACTGCGTAAACTACGAAGCGCTAATGCGGTGGATTGAAACAACGCAATAGGAACAAAGAAAAAGGACACGATGCTGAGGACAATCTGCAGCGGCAACCCAAGAGAAACTGCGCGCTGCTGCATATCCTTCAGATCAGCGGGAACCTCCGTGCCGTATCGTTCCGCGACGCTGATCCACAGACCCGGTCGTGTGATGTCATAGTTTAGGGACAACATCAAAAGTACAAAAAAAGTCAACGCGCCGCCAAAAGCAAAGAGGACAAGCCGCTGCGTTTGAAGGTCGCTGATTAGCCCTGCCAGCAGAGGGACAATAACCGTCGCAAGCGCTACAAAAACGACAACCAACACCAGATCGTTAGGAGAACTTAGCGTAAGCGCGATATCACTTGCTAGTCCCAACATAATCTCATGGGCTTGGTCTGCCAGTCCTAAAAATAGCGCAAAGATGACGGAAACTAGCAGCGGGCCGTACACATGCTCTATTGTGTCGACAAACTCCTGCCGGAACGAGTCTCCGTCGACAGTCGGCGTCGTTGGAACATCATAGCCGTGAATATCTGCCTTAGCCTTTGTAGTGCTTCGGTCGCCATTCATAAGATGTCCTCAGCAATTCAATTTGACTATACTGAAATTAACGCGAACCCCTTACTGTTTTTCGCTGCTGTCGCAAAGCGTGCAAATGCGGCCGTTCGTTCCGTGAGTGGCAACGGCAGGAAAGTCCGGTGTCCGCCGCCCGTTCTTCCGACTCATGGTTCAATGCTGCGTGTGTTACGATGGCAGCTCCGAGCCCATAGTGCGTGATGCTGCATCGTGCACAAACAACAGGGAACTGCAAAATACGGACATTGGGGTGCCCGTTGAGCCTAACATCGATTGCGAATCCGTTGACTGGATCGCGGTAGTGTTGCTTGCGCGGACGCATCCGGCAACGATTGAGGTGGCAAAACTCGCCCAACAGTCAAAACGCCTATAGGTTGCGAGGCATAAAGAACGGGCCTTGAAATATCAGAAGCCAACATTGCTCCTTTATTCATGGGAAAGGTCCGCTACTCCTCTCCCGTAAGGCCCGACTTTTCGAGTAGAAAGTTGCGCACGGTGGGATCAATGGCTTTATCGTCTATCCGATATACGCCACATTTTGCGAGAATTTCGCTCGCCATAGAAGTGGCTTCCGCGCGCTTCCAGATGACACGCGCGGAATAGGGCATGCGACGGGGCCGCCAGGATATGCCCATCGTCATGCCGCGCAAATAGGTGCGCTGTTGCCGGTGCGAGGGATACAGGATCATCTCGGTCAGGGACCCGTCCTGATCGCGTTCAAACTCAACAAGAAATATCCGGCTTCCGTGATAGCTTGCCTTACCATCATATCTGGTGCGCTGAAGCAGTTCCCGTTCCGGCCCGAGGCCGCGCTCAATGGTGCGGGTCATGATTTGCCCGTCTTGTTCATCCAGAAATGTTGCCCCGATCATCACGTTTCCTTGCCAGGATGGTGACAGGAAATGGATGTGATAGGCCCCCACAAAACCCCGCAACCGGGCAAGATCGCCGGGAAACGCGTTCGCAAAGGGATCTTTGCGTTGCGGTGATGCATCTTTGTTCAATTGTCCACGCAACGCCCTGAATGTCTTGTTGTCGGTCAGCAAGTCCTGTTCGTCGACATCAAAGTACAGGCAAATCCGGCGCAGGTTATGCGCCGATGGCATGCCCGCCCCAGACAAGTATCGATTGAACTGCTGCGGATTGATTCCAATTTCGCGGCACACCTGCGCGACCGACACGCGCTCAGCGCAGATGTAGCGGAGATTTTTGGAAAACTCAGAGCGTTCTTGGTTCATTTATAAGCGACCTTACGCAACATCGTACAATTTCGCTAAGATTAGCGTAATCTCGATTAATTGTCATGGCCCAGTGTTCCAGCTCAGACTTTCGTATCTTTGGGGGCCATGTGACACACATCACTGTAATAGAAAACGAATGGATCGTATTGCCGGACGGGCGACGTCTGGCGGCGCGCATCTGGGTTCCTGCGGGCCCTGGTCCGTTTCCTGCCATCCTTGAATACCTGCCCTATCGGAAGCGCGACGTCACCGCGCCGCGTGATCAGACGACCCATGGGATATTCGCTGCGGCGGGCTATGCCTGCGTGCGGGTCGACATTGCCGGAACCGGCGACTCAGACGGAGTATTCGATGATGAATATTCCGAGCAGGAGTTGAGCGACGGCGAAGCCGTGCTGGCCTGGATCGCAGCCCAGGATTGGTGCGATGCCAATATTGGCATGATCGGCATTTCATGGGGCGGGTTCAACAGCCTGCAATTGGCATATCGGCAGCCCCCCGCATTGAAGGCCGTGGTCAGCGTGGCTTCAACCACGGATCGCTATGCCGACGACATCCATTTCATGGGCGGGTGCCTGCTGAGCGACAACGCCAATTGGGCGGGCCAGATGTTTGCCTATCAATCGCGTCCGCCCGACCCATTGCTGCGCAGCGATTGGCGCGAGGTCTGGCTCGAACGGATGGAAAACCTGCCGTTCATGGCCGCCGACTGGCTGGCCCATCCAAGCCGGGATGGGTTCTGGAAACATGGTTCGGTCTGCGAGGAGTATGCGCGGATCAAGGTGCCGGTGCTGGCCACCACCGGCTGGGCGGACGCCTATGTGAATGCGCCGTCCCAACTGGCCGCAAATCTGAACGGCCCTGCCAAGGCACTTTTGGGACCATGGGAGCACCGCTATGCCCATATGTCAAAGCTGGGCGCGTCGGACTTCCATTCCGAGGTTCTGGGCTGGTTCGACCGCTGGCTCAAGGGCGAGGAAAACGGCGCAGAGGATCTGCCCGACTACCGCGTCTTCATGCAGGAGCATTTTGACCCCACCCAGACCAACAAACCGCGCAAGGGGCGCTGGATTGCGGAACAAGTCTGGCCGTCCGCGCATGTCGCGCCCAAAACCGTTTGGCTGGGTCAGGACGGATTGGCAGCGGCACCCGATGACGGGCAGCTAGATGTCTCGACACCGGCTCATGTCGGTCGGGCGAGCGGCGTGTTCTGTCCCGGCATGCGCATCGACAATGAGCTTGCTGGTGATCAGAGCGGCGATGACGCGCTCTCGGTTTGCTTTGATCTACCGCTGGATACCCCGATGGAACTACTGGGCCGTGCGGTGCTTAAGCTTTCGATTACTGTCGACAAGCCTGCCGCCCAGATTGTTGCGCGGCTGTGTGACGTGTCCCCGGGTGGCGTGTCGCAAAGGATCAGCTACCGCGCCTTCAATCTGACCCATCACGCCGGGCATGACCGGCCAGAAGCACTGGTGCCGGGCCAACGCTACGAGGTGGAATTTGCCCTGAACGAATGTGCGCACCATCTGCGCGCCGGTCACAAGCTGCGGCTTGCGCTGTCCAACAGCTATTGGCCGATTGTCTGGCCCGCCCCTACACAAACAACAATCAACCTTGAGTTGGCTGAATGTGCGCTTGCGCTGCCTGTGCGGTCTGTCACGGATGAGATTGACCCCTGTGCACCGGGCGCGCCGCAACCGGGGCTAACGTCTCATAGTGAAACTTTGCGCGCCGCCGATGCCAAGGCGTCAACGGTTACCCAAGCGGATGGCACCATAGTTCAGGAAACCTTTGACGATTTTGGCGCGACGCGCGATCCCGATCACGGGATGGAGGTCGGGAGCCACGTCACGACCCGTTACGCCATTCATCCATACGACCCGGCCACGGCCAATTTTCAATCGGCTTGGAATTTCGCGTTCAGACGCGAGGGCTGGCAGGTCGAAATCGACACCGAAAACACCATGACCTGCGATGCGCAAAATTTCTACGTGCATCGCAAGCTGCGCGCCACAGAGGGCGCTACCCGAAGCGAGGTTCTGACAAAGGAATGGTCGCAAACCATTCCCCGCGGACATCTATGAGCAACTCAAAGGAGAAACGAGATGAGAATTGAATGGAAAAAGGCACCCGTCGGAAGACGTGGTTTCCTGAAAGGGGCCACCGCACTGGGGGCCGCCGCCGCGCTGCCCATGGGCTTCGCCGGACGCGCAATGGCGCAATCCGATGGCGTTTTGCGGGTGCGCAACTACGGCGATCTCAGCACCATGGACCCCGCACATAGCGTTGGTGTCGTTGACGAGACCATCCACGCCGCCGTCTACAACAAGCTGATTCAGTACACGCCCGGCACCGAATGGGGCTGGAAACTGGACGCCGCAGCGATGATCGAACAGGCCGACCCAACCCACATCAAATTCGCCCTGCGCGATGACATCGGGTTCACCAATGGTCACGGCGCGATGACGGCAGAGGACGTGAAATTCTCGTTCGAACGCATCATCGCAGACGCCACTGAATCGCCCAACAAACCCGACATGGGACCACTCAGCCATGTTGAGGTCACCGGAGAGCGTGAAGGCACGATCGTGCTGAACGATCCCTTTGCTCCGCTCTGGACCATCGCGCTGCCCTATATCACGGGCAACATCGTATCCAAAGCCGCAACCGAAGCTGCCGGTGGCCGCATCGGCGTTGATCCCGTGGCCGAATCCGGCCCCTATCTGCGCACCAGCTGGGCCGCCAAGGAAAAGACAGTCCTGTCGCGCAACCCGGATTGGAAGGGTGAAGCACCTGTATGGGATACCATCGAAATCCTGCCGATTGACGATGAAAGCACCGCTGAAATCGCATTCGATTCAGGCGAGATTGATCTGACCCGCGTGTCGCTCGGTTCGGTTGAGCGGTATCGTTCAGACGTCCCGAACGGCGGGACATTGGTGGAAAACCCATCGCTGTTCTACGTCTGGCTGGGCATGAACCTGGATCACCCAAAGCTGCAGAACCAAAAGCTGCGTCAGGCCATTCAGCATGCGATTGACGTGCCGTCGATCCTTCAGGCGGCGTACTTCGGCGCGGTTGAACCCTCCACCGGCATCGTTGCGCCGGGCCTTGCGGGCAACCGCCCTGCCAGCCTTGTGCCACCGGCGGCGGACTTCGCGAAGGCGGCGGAACTGCTGGCGGAATCCGGGGAAACCAATGTCACCCTGATGTTGGATGTGCTGAACAAGAACGAGTTCACCACCGCCGCGCAAGTCATTCAGGCCACGCTGGCCTCCATTGGCATCACGGTCGAGATCAACCTGCTGGAATCCGGCGCGTTCTGGTCCAGCGGAGACAACGACGACCTGCAGCTTGTACTCAACCGGTTCTCCATGGCGCCCGACCCATCCTATGCGACAGCATGGTTCATCACCGAACAGGCGGGCATCTGGAACTGGGAACGCTTCAGCAACGAAGAGTTTGACAAGATCCACGCCATGGCCTCGCAGGAAACCGATCTTGAGGCCCGTGGCGAGATGTATCGCCGCGCGCAGGACCTGATGGAAGAAAGCGGGGCCTACCGCTTTATCACCCACGAAGCCACGCCGGTGGTTCATTCAGCGCGCATCACTCCGGGCCTGCGGCCTGATGGTCTGATGCTGCTGCGTGACTTTGGCAAAGCGTAAACAAACAGGAGCGTCGCAATGTTGAAATTCACTCTCAAACGTTTCGCCCTTGCGGCGCTCATCCTTGTAGTGGCTGTCACCATCATGTTCCTGATGATCCGTGCGGTCCCTGGTGATCCGGTGTCGATCATGCTGGGGCCACGGGCCACCCCTGAACTCAAGGAACGTCTGATCGCGGAAATGGCGCTGGACCAGTCGATCCCCAAACAGTTGCTGCTGTTTTTCGGAGGGCTTCTGCGCGGTGATCTTGGCGTTGATGTGTTCTCGGGGCGCGCTGTCTCCGAGATTGTCTTTGAACAACTGCCGCACACGCTCAAGCTGATCTTCTCAGCCATCGCATGGTCGGCCATTCTGGGTATCGCATTGGGCTGCTATGCGGCGGCCCACCCCAACACATGGATTGACCGCGTCACAGCGACGCTTTCGGTTAGCTGCATCGCGGCGCCCGCCTTTGTGGTCGCTCTGTTGTCGCTGCTAATCTTTGCGGTGCAGTTGCAATGGTTCCCGGCCATCGGCGTCGGCGAAGGGTTCTGGGATACGGCCTGGCACCTTGTATTGCCCTCCTTCGCCATCGGGCTCAGTTGGGTAGGCTATATCGCCCGCCTCGTGCGGGCCTCCATGCTGGAGGTCATGGGTGAAAGCCACATCCGCACCGCCCGCGCTTTTGGACTGAGCGAGCGCCGCATCATCAGCGTCTACGCATTGCGCATCGCGATCCTGCCGGTGGTCACCGTGATCGGTGTGGGCATGGGCTTCCTGCTCAGTTCCGCCGTATTCACCGAAATCGTCTTTGCCCGCCCCGGTCTGGGCAAGCTGGTAATCGACAGTATCACCACCCGAAACTATCCCATCGTGATGGGCGCAGTGCTGGTGTCCACCGGGCTGTTCGTCGTCTCAACCGCATTGGCCGATCTGATCAATGCACTACTAGATCCGCGCGCGCGGACGGCCACATAAGGGAGCCCTGATCATGACAGATGCAACAGCAGTCCCCACCAAAAGCAAATCCGAACTGGCCATCATCATCGCAGGCGTCGCGCGCGATCCCTTAGGATTGATGGGCCTGATCATCGTGGGTGCCATCGTTTTTTCCGCCATCTTCGCGTCCTGGATCGTACCCTATGATCCGGTTGCGATGAATATTCAGGATCGGATGCAGGGGCCGTCCGCCGCGTACCTGCTGGGCACCGACCAGCTGGGCCGTGATACCTTTTCGCGAGTGATCATGGGTGGGCAGGTCGCGCTTAAAGTTGCCCTGCCTGCGATCTTTGGCGCGATGGCGATTGGCCTGACGCTGGGCACGATTGCAGGCTACGGCCCGAAATGGCTCGATAACTTCCTGATGCTGCTCTTTGATACGATCCGGTCGTTTCCAACGGTGATGTTCGCCCTTGCGGTTGTCGCCCTTGTCGGCCCCAGCCTGCAAACGGTGGTGTTTGTCGTCATGGCCACCTCGATCCCGACCTATGGCCGGGTTGCGCGCACCCAGACGCTGACCCTGCGCAACAGTGAATTCATTCTGGCCGAACGCGCCATGGGGGCCAGCATGGCCCGCATTCTGGGGGTGCATATGCTGCCCAACATCATCGGTGTTCTCGCGGTGCTGGTAGCGATGGATAATCCCACCGTGATCGCTCTTGAGGCGGGCCTGAGCTTTCTGGGCCTTGGCGTGAAACCACCAACCCCGAGCTGGGGCGCGCTGTTGAAAGATGGCTATGCGCTGATCCGCCAGACCCCATGGCTGGTCGTGGGCGGCGGTCTGCCCATCGTGATCGCAACCCTTGGCTTTACCTTCCTGGGCGAAAGCCTGCGCGACGTGGTCGACCCAAAACTGAGGAAGAACAGATGACAGAGAAATTGCTCGAAATTGATAACCTCAGCGTTGATTATGAAACAGCACGAGGCGACCTGAAGGCCCTGCGCAACATCACCTTTGATGTGAACAAGCGCGAGATTGTCGGCATCGTGGGCGAAAGCGGATGTGGGAAATCTACGCTGATCTCGGCCATCTTGCGGCTGATTGCTCCCAACACACGGTTTCGCAACGGCGAAGTGCGGTTCAAGGGCGAGGACCTGCTGACCGCGTCGGAACGCCACATCCGTGATTTGCGCGGGGATGATATCTCTATCGTGTTTCAGGACCCGATGCAGACCCATAATCCGGTGATCTCCATCGGGCAGCAGATGGTGGATATTCAGCATCGTTCCAAGGCAAGCAAGGCAGAGAAACTGGCAACAGCGGCCAAGATGTTGGGGGCCGTGGGCATCCCCGATCCCGAAGCACGGCTGAGCCAGTTCCCGCATGAGTTTTCCGGCGGGATGCGGCAGCGGATTGCCATTGCCATGGCGCTGATGTCCGAGCCGGATTTGTTGATTGCGGATGAGCCGACAACCGCCCTTGATGCCACGCTGGAGGTGCAGATTATCGAGCGGCTCAAAGACCTGCAAAGTGACTTTGGCTGCGCGATCCTGTTCATCTCGCACCATCTGGGCGTCATCGCGGAGCTTTGTGACCGTGTCGTGGTTATGTACGCAGGCGCGGTTGTGGAAAGCGGCACCGTGCGTGAGATTTTCCACCATCCGAAACACCCCTACACCCGCCGTCTGATCGAATGTGACCCCGGCCACATCAAAGAACGCGCGCGCGTCTTGCCCACGATCCCCGGCGAAGTGCCCGATCTGACAGCCCTGCCCAAGGGCTGCATCTTCCGCGACCGCTGCGATCAGGCCTTTGCACGTTGCGCCGAAGTGCCGCCGCTGATGCGTCTGAGCGAGGGACAGAATGCCGCCTGTTGGCTGAACCATGCGGAGGAACCAGCATGAGCCCGATCCTGGATGTCGAAGACCTGCAAACCAGCTATGGCCGGGTGAATGTTCTGGCCGGTGTCAGCTTCTCCGTGGAACAGGGAGAAACCTATGCCATGGTGGGCGAAAGCGGATCGGGCAAGACAACCGTGATCCGCGCCATCGCCGGTCTCGCGCCCGCGCAGGCGGGGTCCGTCAAGTTCGACGGGCAGGAAATCCGCGGCATGAGCGAAAAGAACCTGCGCCCGCTGCGAAAGGACATCGCGATGATGTTTCAGGACCCCACCGGGTCTCTGTCGCCACGCTTGACAATCCGCAACCTGATCACCGAGCCCTACAGGATTCAGGGCATGAAGGATCGCGATCTGGATGCCGAGGCGAAACGCCTGCTAGAACTGGTGAACCTGCCCGCGCATTTCGCGGATCGTTATCCGTATCAACTCTCCGGCGGTCAGGCCCGCCGTGTCGGTGTCGCCCGTGCTTTGGCACTGGAGCCAAAGCTGATTCTGGCGGATGAACCCACGGCGGGGCTGGATGTGTCGGTGCAGGGCGAATTGCTGAACCTTCTGAATGACCTGCGCGAAAGGTTGGGCCTGTCGATGGTGATCATCACCCACAACTTGAACGTCGTGCGCCACGTGGCGGACCGCATGGGCATCCTCTATCTGGGCCGTCTGGTCGAGGAAGGCACTACGGAGGCGATCTTTGATCAGCCGCGCCATCCCTACACCAACTGCCTGCTCAGCGCGAACCCCGAACCCGACCCCGACGCGCGTCTGGAACGCATCGCCCTCAAAGGCGAGCCGCCCAGCCTGATCAAGCGCCCCTCGGGCTGCGAGTTCCGCGACCGGTGCCCTGTTGCCAGCGATATCTGCACGCAGGTGCCGCAATTCGAGGTAACAGATGGCCATGCGGTCCGATGTTTGACACCTTTGCACGTGTGAAGCTGCCTGCATGACCACCTCAACGCTGTACTTCAACGGCCTGATCCTGAGCATGGATGCGCAAGATTCCAATCCAGAGGCCGTGCTGACCGAAGGTGAGACGATTGTGGCCGTTGGACGCGAAGCTGATCTGCGCGCCCAGATGCCCGAGGGCACGGAGCTGGTCGATTTGCAGGGTCAGACGATGATCCCGGCGTTCATTGACCCGCATGGGCATTTCCCGGATTCCGGGTTTATCGACCTGTTTCGGGTCAACCTGTCGTCACCCCCCCTTGGCACATGCGTGGACATGGAAACCGCCCTGCGACGGTTGCGCGACCGTGCGGAAACCACACCAAAGGGCGAATGGATCATGGGCGTCGCCTTTGACAACACCGCTATCGCAGAGGCCCGCATGCCCACGCGCATGGAGTTGGACAGCGCGTCGTGCGATCATCCGATTTGGGTGATCCACGCTTCGGGTCACAACGGGGTGGCCAATTCCATGGCGTTGGAGCGGCAAGGGATTACCGCGGCAACGCCCGACCCTTTGGGCGGTCGTTTTGACCGTGATCCGGAGACAGGCGCGCTTACCGGGTTGATCGAAGGCATTTCCGCCATGGGTCCCTTGGGGGACACCACGTTTCTGATAGATGAATCACAATTTTGGCACGGGTTCGCCGCATCGAGGGACGAATACCTTTCACACGGCGTGACCTATGGTCAAAATGCCTGGGCGAACGCAGAATTGCTGTGCCGCTTTGACGGATTTCCCGCTGACAAGGACCCCGGGTTTGATTTGACCATCCTTCCGATTGCGGAACTGGAGCCCGACCTCAGTCAGGGCCCGGACGCGATGGCGGATTTAGAAAACCCCCATTTCACACTGGGCCCCCGCAAGCTGTTCTCGGATGGTGCGTTTCAACTTCAAACCGCCTTTCTGCGTGAGGAGTATCACCGGCCGATTGCCCCGGATACACCGCGCGGTGTGCCTTATGCGGCTGCGGAACACCTGACCGCCGAGGTTCGCAAACTGCACGATTTGGGGTTTCAAATCCATTGCCATTGCAACGGCGATGCCGGGTCCGACCTGTTTCTGGATGCGGTGGAAGCCGCTCAGAGTGCCAACCCGCGCACCGATCACCGCCATACGATCATCCACGGTCAAGTGCTGCATGAGGATCAGTTCGAACGCATGGCGCGGCTGGGCGTCACGGTCAGTTTCTTTTCGGCCCACATCTATTACTGGGGTGATCGCCATCGCGACACATTCCTCGGCCCGGACCGCGCCGCACGACTTTCTGCTGCTGCCTCCGCCCTGCGTCACGGTATCCGGTTTACCCTGCACAATGACGCCTCTGTCACGCCAACGCGGCCCATTCATCTGGCCCATTGCGCCGTCAATAGGCTGACCGCAACAGGGGACATGCTGGGAGAAGATCAGAAGATATCCGTTCTCTCAGCCCTGCGCGCGCAGACCATCGACGCCGCCTGGCAGGTCTTTCAGGAAGGGCGGCGCGGGTCCATTGAGGCCGGAAAGCTTGCGGATATGACGATCCTGTCGCGCAGCCCGCTCAAAGACCCGGCCCGCCTGCTGGATACGAAAGTCACGAAGACGATCCGCCGTGGCAAGCGCGTATTTCAATCCTCCGATGAGTAACTGAGATGAAACGACCAAGAATAGCAATTGCAGGGTTTCAGCATGAAACCAATTGCCATGGTCTGACACAGGCAGGATTGGCCGAATTCGAAATGGCAGATTCCTGGCCAGGAATGCTGCAAGGCCAACAGGTCCTTGCCCAGACGCGGGGCATGAATTTGCCCATCGCGGGATTTGCATCCGCGGCGGACGCTGCGGGTTATGAGGTCATCCCCGTTCTGTGGTGCGCCGCCGAACCTTCGGCCCATGTGACCGATCATGCATTCGAGACAATCGCGGGCATGATCCTGGATGGCCTGCACGCTGCCGGCCCGCTGGATGGCGTCTATCTTGACCTGCACGGCGCGATGGTCACCGAAAGCCTCGCGGATGGCGAAGGGGAACTGTTGCGCCGGGTGCGCGCCCAGATTGGGGAAGACACCCCGCTCGTGGTCAGCCTTGATCTCCATGCCAATGTCTCCGCCGAGATGTGCGCGCACGCCGACTATCTGGCGATTTTCCGAACCTACCCGCATCTTGATATGGCCGAGACTGGCGCGCGCTGTCTGCCTGTGCTGGTCCGGCTGCTGCGCGGCAAGGATCTGCACAAGGCCTTTCGCACTGTGCCCTATCTGATCCCTCTGCACGCGCAATATACCGGCACGCCGCCTTTCAGCACGCTGTACGGCTACCTGCCAGACTTGCAACAGCAGGGTGTTGAGGCAGATATCGCCCTTGGCTTCACGGCGGCAGATTTCCCAGACACCGGGCCGTCCTGCGTTGCCTACGCGAAAACCACAGCACAGGCCGAGGCTGCGGCAGATACAATCCTGTCGCACTTTCTGACCATAGAGGACCGCATAGATCGCACGCTGCTGTCACTGGACGCGGCGGTCCAACTATCCCATGAGCGCAGAGACAAACCTTTGATCCTCGCTGACGTTCAGGACAATCCCGGCGCGGGCGGCACGTCGGATACCACGGGGCTGCTAAGGGCTTTGATTGATGGCAAAGGCCGCGAAGTTCTAAGCGGCATGTTCCACGATCCTGAACTTGCACAAAAAGCGCATGCCGCCGGACCTTCCGCCCGGTTTCAGGGTGCACTTGGGGGCAAATCCGGCGTCCCGGGGCAGGCCCCGGTGACCGGATCGTTCGAGGTTCTGTCCCTCAGCGACGGCGACTGCCCCTACACCGGAGAAATGTACGGCGGCGGTATTGCGACCCTTGGGAAAAGTGCCGCCCTCAGGATCGTTGACGCCGATGCGCAGATCGATGTGGTCGTCACAAGCATCAGGAACCAATGCCTTGATCTGGCGCATTTCACGCATTTTGGACTGGATCCTGCCAATTACAAAACCCTCTGCGTCAAAAGCACTGTGCATTACCGGGCCGCTTTTGATCCGATCGCCAGCGAAGTGCGGTCTGTCGCATCACCCGGCGTATTTGCATGTGACCTCAAAAACGCAGACTATCATAACTTGCCCTCCGGAAAGAGAGTTGAAGCGTATGACAAATACCTAGTAATTCGGAAAACCGGAGGTGGCTCAAGCTAGGGATTTTCGGTTCTTGATCGTCTCTA
Organism: uncultured Roseobacter sp.; assembly: GCF_947492555.1. GTDB lineage: Bacteria > Pseudomonadota > Alphaproteobacteria > Rhodobacterales > Rhodobacteraceae > Roseobacter. Next base: position 1,088,928 of record NZ_CANLNE010000002.1, on the reverse strand, counting down.
CAGCACGCAAATTAGCCTCTTCGCCGAAGGGTGCAGAATGAGTTGCTCATATGCGTTAGCCAAGATTGAGCCCTTGGACCAGTAACGAAAGCGCCGGCATTCAAAATTTACAGAAGACTGCAACGAATCAGCAGCGGAAGTTCGCTTCCACGCGCTGTGCTTTTCGCGGAGGTTGCAAAGCGGGCCAAGTGAGCCAAGTGAGCCAGCAGCGCAACGGCAACTTCGTCCCACAGGTCAGACCTCCAATAAACCCGAAATCGAGCGAGAGCAGCGAACGGCGGCTATGCGGGCTGCGACCGCAGCATCTGAAGGCCCCGCTCAAGGTCGGCTTTGGGCCGTTTTCAATAGGTATTGCTCGGTTTGAGTTTGGTTAGAAAATTCACCTTGAAAAACACCATTGGCTGTTCTCTGCTTACCCTTGAACAGGACGTGGGGGGCTAAACAGGACAAGACCGTTTGCTAGTGCCTCATAAACCTCTGCCGCGCTTCTCGGGCGATGTTGTAGCGAAGATCCAACCGCGAGATTTCTTTCATGACCTCCTGCCTTTCGTCTTCATCTACGATCGTCCGCAGGCGGGTAAAAAGCGCGTCTATCTTCTTCTTGATCTCGAACTCCTGGGGCAGGACGCCTGCCTGAGCCATAATGCGGAAACCCGCGGCTTCTGCGGCGTCTGTTTGCGTTTCCGCGGTTCTGTCAGGTAACGGTTTTCCTTCGCCTTCAAGGTTGTCCAACTGGCCCTGCAACTTCGCTTTCTGGATTTGACGCTCGATCAGGCTTCGAAAACTTCGGGTCATGTGTCAGACCTTTCATCGGGTGTGAGTGGTGGCTGGACTTAACTCGACCAGGTTGAAATCGTCCCGGGATGCCTGTCTTTGGGATTATGGCATTCCGGGATAAAATAAAATGCACTCTTTACGCACTGGAACTATTTGAACTGGCTGCTTGAGATGGCGGATTGTCTGCCATCTCAAGATTTAGTTGTTGATTGTTGGGTCGAGGTAAGCGTTTGCGCGTGTTCTCATAGACTCCTAGAAATGGAAGTTTTCTTCTACCAAAAGATAGGTATCTTGGATCGTGACCGCGCCCTCGGCAAAATTCATCACCAAGTCTTCGCCAACCCGCTCTATTTCGTCATCTGCAGCGCTTACGAAGCCATCTCCATTTGAGTCAAAATCGTCAAATGAGTCGTAGAGACCACCCGAGCCAACCCGATGTACGCCAATAAACCAAAGGTTATCCGCGGCTGATTTATTGTTGCTCACCATAAAGTCGGTGATGGTGTCATGGTCGAAATCCCCATTCTTGGCGTTGAAAACGAAGTAATCAGCGCCCTGTCCACCTTCGAGAAGATCATTGCCGCCTTCACCTGCGATATTGTCGACGTGCTCACTTCCGTATATCGAGTCTTCACCATCGCCCGCTCTGATCACCATTCGGCTTTCTGATTGCGCATTGCCGATAAAAATATCGTCGTGATCCGAGCCTTGCACCAACGACCCTGTATTGACATAGACAGTATCGGCACCGTGATAAAGACCATCGGCATCGTCGGCATACCAGACCACGTATCCATGGCTGTCGCTATCCAAAAACACATTCGCGTTTTCGACATAAAGCAATTCGTCCATTACTCCTGACTTGGAGATGTGGACGTTATCGCTCCCCTTGCCGCCGTAAATCTCTCCGGACGTGTTGGAGACATGGAACACATCCTTTCCATTCCCGCCATAGAACTTGCCGCTGGCATTGTGCAGGCTGAAGGTGTCGTTGCCATCGTCTCCGCTTAGCAACAGGTTTTGGCCCGATGCTATGAGCATATCATGCCCACCTTTGGCATAAACCGTCAGATCATTCATGTAGGGAATTCTGAAAGTTTCAGCGGATTCCGAGCCCAGGAAAACCTCGATATTCTTAAACTTCAGGAGAGCATCATCACCGATATACCCTTTACCTTCCTTCAACTCATATCTATCGATTTTGACCCCGTTTTTTGAAAGATCGAGCGTATCTTTGCCGCGCCCGCCATTGATCACATCGTTGAACCCAGCCACGATCATATCGTCACCACGCTCTAGATTGATTTGCTGGCGTACATGGTCCGAGCTGTCCACAATGTCGTCACCATGCGTCAGGTCAAACCGCTCGATGCCCTGAAACCGGTTGAACCCGATATCCAACTCCCCGCCGCGTGATTGCAAAGTGCCCTTTGTCACATCAAGCCATGCACCCTTGCCATCGGCAGGATCATAGTAATCGAGCATTAGCTTATCGAACCCGGCGCCGCCGCTGTAGAAATCATTTCCAGCACCTTCGATGAAAGTGTCATAGCCTTCGCCACCATAGGCTTTGTCATGTCCGCCACGCAGTCGGAAATAGTCATTACCACCCCCGCCATAGGCCGTGTTGGACGACGAATTGCCATACACGACATCCCGGTGGTTCGAGCCGATCACATTTTCGATGTAGTTGATCGTGTTGTTGCCGATATTGGCGCGATTATCTGTGGTTGAACGGACAAATCCAGCATTCAGGTCTACCGTCACGCTGTCTTCTGCATAGGCGAGGGAGACGTAATCTGACCCTGTGCCACCATGCAAATAGTCGTCGCCCGCAGACAGCACAAGGTTATCGTCGCCGCCACCACCGTAGACAGTGTCATCACCTCTGCCGGTGTAGATGACATCATTTCCGTAATAGCCGTAGATCAGATCGCCATAGTTGCTACCGACAACCTCGTCATTGCCGGAACCGGCGTGGATGTAGTGACTTCCCGGGAGCCAGGCACGCAGAAAATCGTGCCCGGATGTTCCTCTGAGTGTGTAGTCTGTCATGTCTAAATCTTTCACGTGTTAAAGGAGGTCTGCTCTGAGGCAGGCGTCAGGTTGGGAGCGGTGCAGCAAGGCGGTCCTCAGCCGTGACCGGGCTTTGGTTGGCCGGGGTCAAAGCACTGGATGCAAAGCTGCGTTTTTAGCAGGGACGATTTGAAACCGCGGTATCTTGATCTCGGGGGCAGGATGTCCGTTGTGCATCCCCAAACATGCCTGCACGCCGAAAACTGTCGTCGACCAGCGCGTTGTAATCGCTTCCCGGCATTTGCCGATCTGCCTTTGGTGACAGCGGCCGCGTCTCAAACCCTGCGTGTTTGACTCTGTCTACAATCAGATTCACGTCGTCCGGATCCACTTTGGCGTTTTGCGCCTCCGACAAGACTGCACCGCAGATGCAGAGGAACAGGGCGGAATTGATCACAAGGAGTTTCATGCTGCTTTCCGGTCTTGTGAGCTGGGGGAATTTAGATGATTTGATGCGCACGCCTTGAGCCGCCGAACGACGGCCAGCCCGCCCAGACCGGCCAGCAACAAGGGCAAACCTGCGGGGAGCGGAACAACCGATGGTGCCGATGCGGAAAAGACCTCGGTGCTGAAATCGAGGACGTATTCTCCTTCAAAGTTCTGAGTGGCATCGCCAGCCTCGTCCCCGATTAGACCCAGAATCCGTGACGTTGGCGTCGAGAGAATTCCATCGTCGTTGTTGAATATCCCGTTCGATCCTGTGGCCGCGTCAGCAGCAGTTTCGAATGCTGCGATATTGTTATCTCCCACACCTATAAAATATGTGCCGGCTACGAGGTCCAACGTCAGACATGCGTCGACCCGGCCAATTGGGTAAACAGTTTCGCAAGAAGAATCTCGGTTGTCGTTACCCGCAAGCCCTTGGCCTAAAATATTAAACAGCAACAAATTGGAATTGAAATCCACAGACAAGGCTCGCATCGTAAGGCGGGTTTGTTTGACCAGCCGGAAACTATAGAGGTCTACGTCCGAGATGGCGGTGTTTTCGATACGGCCGTTGATCGCGGTCGTGCCATCCTGGACATCATAGGCGGTCGCCATGGACCGCCCGGCATCGGTTAGTTCAGTAATAGTGCTCGCCGAAGCGACACTCGTGGACGCAGCAATCAGCGTTGCTGCTGCGATGGTGCAAAAGTTCATAATCTTAACTCTTTCGTTTCTGGTGTCAGAAACCCGCCGCCTGCGGTCTTAGCTTTCGATGTGTGCGGGAGAGGTCTCTGGATTGGGTGATGGTTTAGGGTTGCGTCTGACCACGTGCGCTGATGCCCGAGCCGCAGCCAGGCCGAGCACCCCTGTGCGATCGCATATGGATGCGGTGCCCGAGGCGCGGAGGTATTGAGAGCGGGCGCCAGCTGCTTTTGAAGGCCAAGACACAGCGGTACATTTTGTGTTCCTTCTGATCCTCTAACGAATTCATCAAATCGTGGATTTCGAGTTCAATTTTGGTTCTTGGATAGCTGATCAATTTGTCAACTAAGTTGACGTTTAGGTGATTCTAAACATTATGTCAACTGAGTTGACGATAACGACTTGCCTTACCCCTCAAGTACCTGCACCCTGTTGGAAAATTGGTAAGGACGTCCAAAGTGACCAATCTGACATCACAAGAGAAGCTCTATGCGGGCATTCAGATGACCCGCCCCTTGCTGAGATACATCACGTCACGCGTAGAAACGGATTTGAAAGGCACGGGCATCAGCGTGGGGCAGCGTGCAATTCTGGAGGTGTTGTTCGCCGTTGGCAAAGCCACGGCCCCGGAAATCACACGGTATCTGGATGTGAAACGACAATTCGTTGGTCGGGAAGTCAAGGAAATGGAGAACCTTGGCCTTGTCGATAGCGAGCCCAATCCAAACCACAAAAGCTCAAAGATCTACACACTGACCGCAAAAAGCCGCCCCATCATCGAGAGTATCCGTGCGCGGGAGGTCACTCAGATAGGAGCCTTTGCGGAACGCTTCTCAAAGGCTGAAATCAGCGCATTCCACAAAATTCAATCCGCGCTGCTGGCAGAATTTTCGCCCGATTGAATTTTGAGATTTGCGGAGCCCACACCTCCACAGCCTGCTTCCGTCGCCAAAAGCGAAATTTTGGCAAGCGCCACTTGTGGGTAGAAAATCTGTCGCGTGCCGCCATTAGTGCGCTTGCGATCAAAGTTCACTTTGTCCGCGATCTGTGAGTTCGACACTTCATTGGTTTTGCGTTCGCAGCGAATGGCCGGTAAGCGAGCTGCGTCCGCTGCATTCGGAGACCGTGCTCAAGGTCTGGTATGGGCCGTCCTCTTCGCTGCACGCTGTCGAATGGGTAAGCTGGGCTCTCAGCCGCCGACTACTGACGCAGCAAAGCCCTTGGCGCTGTCGTCACGGAACTGGTTGTCGATAGATCGAGCCAAGTCTTTGAAATTTTGCCGCTTCACTCAACGCGCGGTCGTTCACAAATCAGGAGTCGATGTTCGTGCTTCAGGCGGCGAAACCGGGCTGCGAGCCCAAGGCGGTTATTAAAGGTTTTTGAAGCGTAGCTTTGCTTATCGGCTTTCCGGAGCAGGTCCTACTGTCAGTATTCTGCCGTTGTTCCAAACAAGCGCTTCATAGCAGACCTCAGCGCCTGAACCGCCACACCAGCCACCATCGCGACCGATCAATAGAATCTGATCGGGACCCCATTCGATGAGCCTCCAGCCAGTTGCCTGCCACGCTCTGACCGTTCCGTCCACAATCAAATTTAGCATACAGCCGACGGTACCGCAGTAAAGTGAAGCAGCGGAAGAACAGGCATATTTGCTTTCATCAACAAGCTCCGCTTCTACGGTACCGAATTGCGAGCTAAGCCCTATCTCGGTCACCGCATCGCCCGCGTCAAACTCGCCATTTTCGAATGACCGGCAATCTGTAGCTGCGCGGTCGATCAACTCTTGCGCCTCAGGTGAGGCTGCGAATGCAAAAGTGGTGCTTAAGAAAACTGAAATAAATGCGCCAACCACTGCTCGCATTACGACTACCTCCTTGAAGAACTCTACCGTCATGTTGAGGCGGGTCTGCTACGAGCGCAAGTCTTGCGTCAGTCCCGGCCCGTCGCAGCGCCAGACCGGCGGGCCATATACTAAGTGTCTACCTGGTCCCGCAGATCACCAGTTCGCTGCCGGCTCGATTTCGCGGGTGCAGCGAAAGCCCGGTCTGACGGGCGGCACTGCGGCGTGGCCGGACCCGGTGAATGTCTCGTAGGGGCCAATCTCAACTGCGCAATTGAACCGATAGCTTACGATGCCGCGCTGCAGTTTTAGGTCTAGAAAGAGCCAAAGGTAGTGGTCAGGCCAATAGATGGCGCCAGCCTCGGTGCCAGGGCTGGCGGCCGACATGCAAACGGCTCATAAGGACAACAATCCCCAACCGATTGCCAAGATATGACAGAAGCCGCCCACAATACACCCACCCTCCGCAACTGGGCGGCCCTTTTGTTCCTCAGCTTCGTGTGGGGAGGCGCGTTCATGTCAATGGCTGTGGCGTTGGAGCAATACGGCCCATTCACCGTCGCAGCTGGACGCATCGGTATTGGCGCGCTAGCGCTTCTGGCAGTCGTCGCCGTCACTCGCCCCGCAGATCTGGCGATCAACGACCAGAAAACCCTGTGTTTCATCCTGCTTTTGGGTGTTCTGAACTTCGCTTTACCTTTCAGCCTTCTGGCCTGGGGGATACAGCGGGTATCCGCCAGCGGTGACCAGCTGTCGATATCGTGCGAAATCTCCTTGAGTCTTTGAAATCTAACCCATTCAGCGGCAAGATCATGTTCGAACACTATTCGGTTTCGGTGGTTCTTTCTTAAGGGTAAATACTGAGTCTTCTGCTGGAAAATTTGCGCGTCGGTGGCATCTAATTCACTTATCGCAAAGCTACGCTCAAAATTGGCCTCTCGCTCTGCAAGGCGGATTAAGAGGTTTTGTGGACCAACTTGACCTTCTGTCCAAAATTGCCAGATACCGTCGACAAACGCAGTGGGTATAGTTAGCTCATCATTGGCCTCATCAAACACTCCAGCCGCTCTCATTACCCAGCTTATTGTTTGCAGGTTGGTGAGAGCGGAAACTGCTTCCTCTCGGAACGAGAGCCATCTTAGCTCAGCGCTAGAACGAAGAGCTTCCTTGACTTCAGCTGGTTGAATCGTTGCTAAGGGGAGCGTGGTTTTGGAGTACTGTTTCAACTCCATTTGAACCCGCTCGCGCCAGGCTTCTGTCTGACAGACAACCACAATGCGCCAGAAGTCCCTTGGTTCACGTTCTGCTTGGTTCAAAAGCTCACCGATGAGCTTATTAGCGCGTGACAATGCATCCAGATCGAGTTTTTCGATCGCATCCAAAACCAGCACGTTGGCTCGGCTTCGTGCCGCCGTAAGGACACTGGCCAGATCGTGGACGACGCCCATTTTCCTGCGTCCCACTTCCGAAGTGAGTGCTTTGACATGCTCAGGGCCAAGCCATATCTGACTAGCGGTGGGGAATTTCTCATCAAGCGTACTTTTTACAAGGGCTGATTTTCCCGTTCCGGAATCTCCAACAACCACGGTCACTCGATGGGTTGCCAATAGGTCTCTAAGAGCGTCCTTTGCTACCGAACGTGGTAAGGAAAGGCCGGAGGGTAACTCACTTTGTATCCCGGCTTGGCTGTCTCGGGATAAGGCTCTCAACGAATCCCAAGAGCTTTCAAAGTTGGGAAGATCTTTCAGATCGTAGCTGAGACGAAACTTGTTCCAGACTTCACCGATGGCAATCGTTCCAGTGCCCACTCGAGTTTCCTCAGCGATCTGGACTAGTGCCTTCCAGACATCTTCTGCCTCTTGTTGTGTGCCGCTTTGAATTAACTGACGGCAACGGCTAACTGCCTCCGCCTCCGACGATGAATGATCCAGCTGGAAATCAAGTGGCACCACTGTTATCCGCTGTACCAATCGAAGCGTTTCATGATCTGTTGCCACAGCTGAACCGTTCGGGCTTTTGATACTGTCAAAAATGCTTGAGTGTATGCTGGTGGCTCTTATTCTAGACAGAGCGAGTTCCTCATCGGAGCTTTTCGCCCAGTTGGTAATATCTGCCCAAACAGGATCGAATGCGGGATGCCTCCCCCTAGTTACAAGACCCAAGCAGTCCGTGTTTCTTTGCATTAAGCCGTCGCCATTACTCCATTGTTTCCAGGCGAGCTCCACAAAATCCTTTGGCAATCCATTGCGCGACACTTGAACGTTACTCTTGCATGAGATTGCAAGATGACTGGCCCCGTCTTGAGTCGAAACCAAAAGGTCATCGATGATCCAGCCATTGAACTCGTCTGAGACTGCAAAATTGCGCCTTCCGTCCCGACACCTTGAAGCCTTTGTCCGAGCAACATCTTAGAAATTAACCAAGCAGAAGTTAGATCTTCGAAGTTGAAGCCCGGTCCGGCGGTTTGACGTGTGGTCGCAGGCATTGATGATCTCAACTTCTTACAAGTTCGTTCGAAAGGGCGAGTTAGCCTTTATGATAAAGTGCCCGACGTCGAAGCGCCATCAATCAGAGTAACTTGGTTCCCAAAATCAGATGGTTTCAGGATGCTGAATCAAACGTGTTCGATGTCGGCTTTTTCACTAAAACTGATCAGGATTGCCAACGCAGCGAACGTCCGCAATCCGCCCTCCGGACAGATTCTGTCGAGCCGATCTCAAGTGCAAGCAGCAGGCTCAGGGGATTTGGACAAGCCAAACGCCCTTCGCCGTTAGGGTGGAGGCGCAGCCTCCCCCCTCGGACAAGACAAATAGACAAGGCCGTGTCCTCGGCTTCGCCTGCGGGCCGCACCAACCTTGTCGATTTGTCCTGTCTCGCCCCCCTCCGCGTTCGCCACGTGGCAGATTTGCAGGAGCAGGCGGCTTCGCCGTCTGACCTTCAAATCACCCCCGATTTTCCGGTTAGGAAACGGGGTTAAGCGAAACAAGCGAGCCTACGGATGGGAAGCGGAGAACTTCAAAATAGGAAAGAGTTTGGCGCAATAGGAAAAACTATGTGTCGCCTCACAAAAATTAAAATGGCGGACCGAGGAGGATTCGAACCCCCGACCCCTTGATTCGTAGTCAAGTACTCTATCCAGCTGAGCTATCGGTCCACTGTCGCGCGGTTTAGTGCCGTGGGCCGGTTTATGCAAGCCCAATCAGTAGAAAATTCAGTTCACGTAGAGTTATGATTTCAGACATCGCTGGTCTTTACAAACGCACACCATCTCGGCAGCTCTAGGCGATGACTTCGGATTGCGCCTCTACCTTACCACTTGACGTCATCGTCCCGTCGCCTTTCGGCAGGCAAATCGTGAAACAGGTGCCATCCTGTCCGGTTCTGGCAAGCTCCAATGTCCCGCCGTGCCCGCGGATCAATTCCGCAGAAATCGCAAGACCGAGACCGGAGCCACCTTTGCGGGCGCCCCCCTGAAATGGCGTAAAGAGGTGCTCCTGCGCCTTTGCGGGCAATCCCGGCCCCGTGTCGGTGACATCAATCCACCAGGCTTCGTCATCTTCGCGCGCATCCACGCTGATCTCTCCAGCTGTCCCTGTTGACACCAAGGCCTGACGGGCGTTGCGGATGAGATTGGCCAGAACACGGTACAACTGTTCCGGATCCGCGCGCACCATCATTCCGAAAGGCACGGCACAAGCGAAACTGACATCGGCCTCGCCCACGGCGAGCCGTTCACTGTCGATCACCTCTTCGACCAGATCCGCCAGGGGCAACATGGTCAATGTGGGGCTTGGCTCTTCGGCTTTGCCGAAGGCAAGAGTACTTTCGCACAGATGCACGGCCCTCGTAATGCTGCTGACCAGCTTCGGAGCCATGCGTTTGACCGTCGGGTCTTCACTCATTTCGATCCGATCGGTGAAAAGCTGTGCGGAGGTAAGGATATTACGCAGGTCGTGACTGATCTTGCTGACGGCACTGCCCAGTTGCGCCAGCCGGTCTTTCTGCCGCAATGCCTGGGTCAGGTCGGTCTCCAGTGTTTGCAAGGCCTCTTCCGCCTCACGCAGTTCCGTCACGCTCGCCGACGGTGTAATGATCCGGCGCGCATCTTCCGGCGCTTGGGCATAGTTCTGCATGTGTCCAACCACGCCCTTGATGGGCTTCAGCAGCAAGGCACGCATCGCAATGAACAGCAAAAAGGCCGTGAAGATCGAAATCACCGCCGACAGGATCAGAATACGGATGCCGTAGTCGATCATCGCTTCCCGCAGGGGGGTGGTTTCCATCGTGATCTCGATCAGCAGCCCGGCATCGCGGACCGGCGCGCCAATCACGCGGATGACTTCGTTCTCGGGGGCGACAAAGCGGGTCAATGCATCGCGGATCAGAACGGCGGCCCCGTCCTCGCGCATGTCAAAGGTCTGTGAGATCGGTTGCGGCAGTTGCGAGGCGAGCATGAGTTGCCGCACCTGGTCACGGCGCAGCACTACGTTGAAGACGCCCGCGTTTTCCAGCAGCTCAGCCTCCAGCTCGCGGTCGATCATGTCGTCGGCCAACAGGGCCAATGATGCAATCTGTGCCCGTTCCAGCCGGTTCATCAGGTAGTCTTCGCGGAACCGTGCAATCGACGGCACGAAGATCAGGACCTCGGCCAACATCACGAAGATGGTGGTCAAGATAACCAGACGTCCTGAGAGCGAATTGAACATAGGCGTTAGCGTTTCACGGCACGAGGCGTTGAACAAGCCCTACAATCCGTTTGACCATGGGGCTGTCAAAGAGCCGCGGGCTGAAATAGGCCCCTGCGGCGCGCTTGTTGATCTCTCCGATCGTGGGATAGGGCGCGACCATCGCGGCGATCTGGCTCATCTTCATGCCGTTGGCCAGGGCAAGGGCCCAGAGGTTGATCAATTCACCTGCCTGATATCCGACGATGGAGGCCCCCACCGGGCGCCCCTTGACCACCATCACCTTGATGAACCCCTTGGTCTTGCGCTCGGCAATCGCCCGGTCGTTGTGATCGTAGTGAAAGCGCACAACCTCCAGCTTGCTGCCGTGCGCCTTCTTGGCGTCGGCTTCGGTCATGCCGACTTGCGCCAGTTCAGGATCGGTATAGGTCGCCCAAGGGATATGCGCCGTCTTGGCCCTGGAGGGCAAGGCAAACAGCATCGACCGGATGATGACCCCTGCGTGGTACCCCGCGACATGGGTGAACTGCAGACCGCCTGCCGCGTCCCCGATGGCATAGACCTTGCGGTTGGTCGTGCGCAGGCTGGCATCCACCTTCACGCCGGTTTTTGTGGTCTTTATGCCCGCCGCGTCGAGATTCAGCTTGTCGGTGTTGGTCTTGCGCCCCACCGCCATCAGCAGGTGGGTGCCCTTGATCCGGCGGCCGTCCTCCGTCACCACCTCGATGGCGCCGGGTTTGCCCCTGATCTCGGCGGCTTTCGCGTTTTCTTCGATCACGACGCCTTCGTCGCGCAGGCTGCTCAGCACCACCGCTGCCAGTTCAGGGTCGTCTTTCCCAAGCGCCTTGGCGCCTTCGATCACGGTGACCTTGCTGCCCAGGCGCACATGGGCCTGCGCCATTTCCATCCCGATCGGACCACCGCCGATGATCAGCAGGTGTTCGGGGGGCTCGCGCAGGTCAAACAACGTCTCATTGGTCTCATATGGCACATTTTCCAATCCGGGGATCGGCGGGACCAGCGGTGAGGACCCGGTCGCAATCACGATACGCCGCGCCGTGATCACCGTGTCGCCCGCCTGCACTTCGTTGGAGGAGATAAAATGCCCGAATTCCCGTATGACCTTGACGCCAAGCCCCTCGAACCGCTCCTGGCTGTCCACGGGTTCGATCTGTGCAATCACGTCGGCCACGTGATCCTTGGCCGCCGCATAGTCCGCCGCACCGGGCGCGTTCGCCACACCATACTGTTCGGCGTGGCGCTGCGCATAGGCGGCCTTGCCGCTCGCAATCAGCGCTTTGGACGGCACACAGCCATAGTTGAGGCAATCGCCCCCCATCTTATGACCCTCAAGCAAGACCACGTCGGCGCCCATCTGCACGGCACCGGCAGCAACCGAAAGCCCACCGGACCCCGCGCCAATGATCAGGATATCTGTCTTGAGACGGGTCATGGGTCAGAGGTCTTTCTTGCCGGTCACGGCCTTGATCATTACGGGCAGCAGGGACAACAGGCAAAGTCCCAGAATGGGCAGTAGGATGTGCGGTTCGAAGATGACGCCGAGGTTGGGGCTTTCCCCCCGCTCAAACACCGCCCCCAACCCGGCACCGACCGAAGAGTAGACCAGCGACCCCGGAATGATGCCCAGGAACGTGGAGATCACGTAGCGGTGCAGCGGCACAGCCAGAAACGCCGGCACCAGATTGGCAACGAAGAAGGGCACTACTGGTACGAGGCGCAGGAAAAAGAGCATCGACCACTGGTTCTCATCAATGCCCTCCTTGATTTTGCGCACTGTGCCCTGCGAGGCATCCATGCGCGCCTTGAGCTTCTCGCCCAGCCCGTAGCGCGCGGCCAGAAAGATCACCGTGGCACCAATGGTTGCCGCCGTCACACTCAGAGCGGAGCCGCCAAAGGTACCAAAGAGGAACCCACCGGTAAGGGTCGCGATCAGCGCCCCCGGCAGGGAAAACGCCACTATCACGATATAGGCCGCGAGAAAGCTCAGGGTCGTCAGCACAAAGTGGCTGTCGCGAAAGGCAATCAGCGCTTCGCGGTTGTCACGCAAGGCGTCGAAACTGATGTAGTCTTTCAGTGTGAATGCCCCGACTGCGGCAACACCGAGGATCACGATCAGGGGCAGATTGCGCATCAGTCCTGATTTGGACCCGGATTTGGGATTGTCCGTCATATCTGACATTACACTGTCCTCTCAGAGCGCGTGTTTCAATTCAATTGCTAGATGACGGCTTATGGCGCGTGGCGATAGGCCCATCACGGGCGCTTGATCGGCTGTGACGGTTTCGCCGCCCTAACCCCGCGAAACGGCTCTATTTGAAACAAGTTGATGCCTCCTTACCCTGCCTGGTCCAAAATTATTGCAATCTGCGGCAATATTCCCGCCTTCGGGGTTTGACTTGGGGCCAAGAGCGCTTTAGAGCACGGGCTTCGAATGACACCGGGCAGCCGCGCGATTCCGCGCCGCCGGGCAGCAGACATGGAGACGGAGCGATGAAACGCACCTATCAACCTTCCAACCTCGTGCGCAAGCGGCGCCACGGTTTCCGCGCGCGCATGGCCACCAAAGCCGGTCGCAAGATCATTAATGCGCGCCGCGCCCAGGGCCGGAAATCGCTGAGCGCCTGATCGCGCTACGGACAAGGTCGGGAACATGACACCGCCGCAAGCGTCTCCACCGGGCACAACCGCCTCCGGAGACCTGCTTCCGGCGGTTTCTTTACGTCTGGAGACGCTCAGGAAACGTGCGGACTTCCAGCGCGCGGCGCGGGCCAGGCGAATTGCGATGCCGGGCTTTATCCTGCAGATGCGCAAACGTCCTGACGGGGACGCGCAGGGTATACGGGTCGGGTACACCTGCTCCAAGAAGGTCGGCAACGCGGTGGCACGGAACCGCGCCAAGCGTCGGTTACGCGAAGCTGCACGGCTGGTCCTGACGCATCAGGGTCGCGACGGGATGGATTACGTGTTGATCGGGCGGCGCGAGCACACGACCGCCCTGCCCTTTGACAAGTTGCGGGCTGACCTCGAAACCGCCCTGCGCAAACTGCATGGTCCGGCCAGATGACACTCATGGCGCAGATCATGGCGCTGCCGATACGGGCCTACCGGCTGCTTTTCAGCCCTTGGGTCGGGCACAACTGCCGCTATCAACCGACCTGCAGTGCATATGCACTGGGCTGTCTGGAAAAGCACGGTGCGGTGAGAGGAGGCTGGCTGACGCTCCGGCGTATCGGGCGATGTCATCCCGGGGGCGCCAGCGGATATGATCCGGTACCAGAGACAAAATCAAAGGATGCTGGATAGACCCGCCGTCAGGATTGCTTTTCGAAAGTGATGATGACCTCTCCGATATCGATGCCATATCTCTTCATATACGCACGATTGAGCAGGCGGGTGTCGCTCAGCAACCACATCCAGTCATCGAAACGCACCCGCAACGCGCCATCCGGCACCGGCACCGGCAGGTCGATGGTGTATTGCCAGTTAAAGGTATCGCCCCGCTCCTCGCCCGTGGCATCGCCGATCACCCCCGGGGCGGTGCCGCGCCATGTCTCTGGTCCGGTCTTCTGCAGCCTCCAGACCCGCTGTTCCGTACTGCCATCTTCATAGGTAAAGTCCTCCACCAGTTTCAGCGTCTCTCCATCCCATGTGCCCTCAATTTGAACATCAAAGCGGCGTCGGACGGTCCCAAAGATATCCTGAAACTGGCCATATGCCACAACGCGTCCCTCAAAGAACTCTTCCAGGTTCAGTTGCCGGGACGACAGCGGCTCATCCTCCAGAGCGGGCTTTCCCACGCATGCGGACAACAGCCCGGCAAATGAAAGCGCGATAACAAGTCGGATCATGACGGCCTCCTCACCTGCAATTGAGTACGCGCAACAGGCGCTTTTGGTTCAACCACAATGCCGGTATAGAGGCACAAAACCCGATCAGGACGGCTTGCATGCTGGATACACCTCAGGACATTCATCCGCTTTTCAACGGCGCGCCGTCGACCACCGAGTTCAAGAAGTTGCGCAAGCGTATTGTGCGCGCGACCCGCGAAGCCATTGAACAATATGGCATGATCGAACCCGGCACGCGTTGGCTGGTTTGCCTGTCGGGTGGCAAAGACAGTTATACACTGCTGGCAGTGCTCTATGAACTGAAATGGCGTGGTCTACTGCCCGTCGAACTGCTCGCCTGCAATCTCGACCAGGGTCAACCGGGCTTCCCCGCGACGGTATTGCCGGCGTTTTTGGAGAAAATGGGTGTACCGCACCGCATTGAATATCAGGACACCTACTCCATCGTCATGGACAAAATTCCACAGGGTCGTACCTTTTGCGCACTCTGTTCACGCTTGCGCCGGGGTCATCTTTACAGGATCGCGCGCGAAGAAGGCTGCAGCGCGGTTGTTCTTGGCCACCATCGCGACGATATCCTGGAAACCTTTTTCATGAATCTCTTTCACGGCGGGCGTTTAGCAACGATGCCGCCCAAACTGGTAAATGAAGAAGGAGATCTGTTCCTGTACCGCCCCCTCGCCCATGTGGCCGAAGCCGATTGTGAGAAATTCGCCAAGGCAATGAACTATCCGATCATCCCCTGCGATCTTTGCGGCAGCCAGGACGGTCTTCAGCGTCAGCAAGTCAAAGCGATCCTCGATGGTTGGGAGAAAAACAGCCCCGGTCGCAGACAGGTCATGTTCCGCGCCCTTATGAACGCGCGCCCGTCTCATCTGTTAGATCCAAAGCTCTTCGATTTCGAAGGCCTGAGCCTGAAATAGACAGAATTTTAGTCAATCCCGCTACAATCAGTGTTTCTTTGTTAACGGGCGGGTCATGGGTACCAGCATATCTTGCACGGCAATGTGCTTTGTGCACGGGTCTGAAAGGTACGCAATATGGCAGGGGTCTTTGCCAAGAAAGCTGCGGGGATGCGCAGCAAGATTGCCGGAATTTTGACACGCCCCTTGGCGCTGGCCTGTCTACCCGCAATCTCCCTGGTCGTTTACTGGCTCGGCGGGGACACGGCGTTAATTGCGGTCGCTGTTGCAATGCCTCTTGTTTATGTCCTCATTGGCGGGAATGGCGCAGCCTCCCGGGCACCTAAAAATACCAGTCGCTCACCCTTGCAGGACAGGGACGCATTCGAGGAAACCGTGGCGCGTGTCTTCAAGCAGGTTCGCGAAACCTCACACTTTTCAGCGATTTTTAAAGTTGAGATCGACGAGACGGACGGCATCGTCGACCGGTATGGTCAAGCAGCAACTGATTTGATCGTCGCGCGCGCAGGCGAGCGTGTCGCATCCGTACTGCGCGATGGCGATGCGATTGCCCGAACCGGGGACTACAAATTCACCGCTTGCCTGAAACCGGTCAAGCAGCTCGACCTCGAACTCTGCATTCAACTGGCAGGTCGGCTGCAAACAGCGCTTGAGGAACCGATTTCCATTGACGGTACAACCGTGTACATCACTACATCCGTTGGGTTCTGCCAGCACACACGTGTGATCAACAAATCACCGCGCGCCTGGATTGAAGCTGCCCGCACAGCACTCCGCGAGGCGCAAGCTCACGGGCCCAATGCGATCCGTGCCTATTCCGATGAAATGAAGCGCCGAACCGAAACGCGCGCCGAATTGCGTCAGGAAGTCGCCAACGCGCTGGAGAATGGCGACATCAGACCTTGGTTCCAGCCCCAGATTTCGACGGATACCGGTCGCGTAACGGGATTTGAAGCGCTGGCACGCTGGAATCACCCCCAGCGCGGCATGATCTCACCCGCTGATTTTCTGCCTGCAGTCGAACAGTCCGACATGCTGGAGCGCTTGGCTGAGGTCATGATGTTCCACGCCTTTACCGCCATGAAAGCATGGGATGACGCAGGGGCCTCTGTCCCCCAGATCGGTGTAAACTTTGCAGGCCCGGAACTGCGCAACCCGCGACTCATCGACAAAGTCAAATGGGAACTTGACCGCTTTCACCTGACCCCGGAACGTCTGGCCGTCGAAGTGCTGGAAACCGTTGTCTCGAACGCGCCAGATGACATCATTGCACGCAATATCAATGGGTTGGGCGAACTGGGCTGCCGCATAGATCTGGATGACTTTGGCACGGGCCATGCCTCCATTGCCTCCATCCGCCGCTTCTCGGTCAGCAGGATCAAAATTGACCGATCCTTTGTGATGAAAGCCGACCGTGACCCCGAACAGCAACGCATGATCAGCGCCATCCTGACCATGGCCGAGCGTCTGTGTGTCGAAACGCTGGCGGAAGGTGTGGAAACTGTTGGCGAACACGCGTTGCTTGCGCAGCTTGGATGCGATCATGTTCAGGGCTTCGGGATCGGAAAGCCCATGCCCTTTGACGAAACACTCACATGGATTGCGAACCACAACACCAAGCTTAAGGATGTGCCGCGCATCTTGGGCAATCGCGCCAACTGACCTGAAAAGGGTACCACTAGCGTCGCAGCTGAAATGCCCCATCCATCTCTGTCTACCTGAGTGAAAACAGCCCAAAGACCCCGAATCCGCTTGACCTTTGGGGCTGCACTCTGTTGAACCCACGCTGATACAAACAGATCAGGTGGCTGTCCCAGATGGACGATCAAAACAAGAACCTTATTCTTGCAACAGCACTCAGTTTCCTCGTGATCCTGGTCTGGTTTATCCTGTTCCCCCCCCCTGAACCGGAGGTGCCGCTGGAAAGTCCATCAGCGGCACAAACCACGGGATCAGAGGGCACGGCTATTGCGACCGTCCCCTCTTCAACGGCTGAAACGCAGGCGGCGCCTGAAACGGAAACCCGTGAGGATGCCCTGGCCGACGCACCACGCGTCCCCGTCCTGACAGACCGGGTCAGCGGCTCCGTCTCCCTGCTTGGCGGGCGGATCGACGATCTGTCTCTTAATGACTACCGGGTCACCCAGGAAGAAGGCGCCGAAATCGTCAAGATGCTCTCTCCTGTGGGCACAGCCGACGCTTACTATGCGCTTTATGGCTGGGCGCCGGGTGCCGGGATGGATCCGTCTTCAGTGCCGGGGCCCAATACACTCTGGGCACTGGCCAGCGGTGAAACCCTGACAGTTGACAACCCGATTACGCTGACATGGGACAACGGTGCCGGCCAGCTCTTCACGCGCACGATTGCCATTGATGCCGACTATCTGTTCACGGTCACACAATCCGTTGCCAACACCGGCGCAGGACCCGTCAGCATGGCCCCCTACGGCGTTCTGGCACGCCACGGTGAACCTTCGGATCTGAAGAACTTCTTCATCCTTCATGAGGGTGTCGTCGCCATGGCAGATGGCGAATTGACCGAAACCGATTGGTCGGACATGCCTGATTTCGAATTCGCAGAACGCGAAGGCGCGCGTGCTGAGATCACACAGGTCGCCCAAAATGGCTGGATCGGGTTCACCGACCACTTCTGGATGTCCACGCTGATCCCCGCACCGGGCAGCGCCTTCAAGTCGGTCGCCAAATACGATGAGCGTCGCGATATCTACCAGGCGGAAACGGTGCAGCCGACCCAAACCGTGGCCCCCGGCACCTCCGTCACTGTGACCAGCCAGCTGTTCGCGGGCGCCAAGGAATGGGAAACCATCCGCAACTACCAGTCCGCGGGCGTTGAAGGGTTCATCGACAGCATCGACTGGGGGTGGTTCTTCTTCCTGACGAAACCCATATTCTGGCTGCTGCACGAATTGAACCAGCTGATCGGCAATATGGGCTGGGCGATCATCGGGCTGACCCTGATCATCAAGGCGCTGCTCTTCCCGCTGGCCTACAAATCCTATGTCTCCATGGCCAAGATGAAAGAGCTCCAGCCGCAGATGGAGAAACTGAAGGAAGAGGCGGGCGACGACCGGCAGAAGATGCAGCAGGGCATGATGGAGCTCTACAAGCGCGAAAAGGTGAACCCCGCCGCGGGCTGTCTGCCCATCCTCTTGCAGATTCCGATTTTCTTCTCGCTCTACAAGGTGATCTTCGTTACCATCGAATTGCGGCACGCGCCTTTCTTCGGTCCCTTTCAGGACCTCAGCGCCCCCGACCCCACCTCGATCATGAACCTCTTTGGCCTTCTGCCTTTCGCGGGTCCCGAACCGACCTCAATCATGGCACTGATCTTCATCGGTATCCTGCCGCTGCTGCTGGGTATTTCCATGTGGCTGCAGCAAAAACTGAACCCCGCGCCCACGGACCCGACGCAACAGATGATCTTTGCCTGGATGCCCTGGGTCTTCATGTTCATGCTGGGCAGCTTTGCCAGCGGTCTTGTGGTCTACTGGATTGCGAACAACACGATCACCTTCACGCAACAGTACCTGATCATGCGCAGCCAAGGCTACTCGCCTGATGTCTTCGGCAACATCAAGAGCAGTTTCAAACGCAAAGCTGCCGAGGACGCGGACAAGTGACCGTGATCCTCGCCCATATCTGGCGACACCCCCTCAAGGGTCTTGGCAGTGAGGCGGTGGAGCGGGTCGATCTCGACCCTGAACAAGCGGTTGTGGGGGATCGTGCCTGGGCTTTGCTGAATGCGGAAGCTGAGGACACTGACGAGTGGCAACCCCGGCGCAACTTTCTGCAGGTTGCCTCCGGTCCGCGATTGTCAGCCATCACCGCCGCAGAAACACCCGGTGGCGTGCGGCTGACACATCCGGATCGCGCACCGCTGGACTTCAGCCCGGCAAGCGGCACGGGCGTGCTGGCAGACTGGATCGGCGATCTATGGCCAGACAATCGCCCCGGTCCCGCCCGGCTGGTCAAAGCACCGGCTCAGGGCATGACCGATGTATCCTACGCCTCCGTCTCCATCGGCAATCTGGCCTCACTGCGTGCGCTCAGCCAGAAGGCGGGGATGGACGTCGATATGCGCCGTTTTCGGATCAACCTATGGCTCGACGGCCTTGCGCCCTGGGAAGAGATCGATCTGTTGAAATCCGACATCACGCTGGGCACCGCAACGCTCAGCCCGGTGGAACCCATCGAGCGGTGTCGCGCACCGGACGCGAACCCGGTGAAAGGCAGCCGTGATCTGGGCATGCTGCGGCTGTTGGAAGACGGATGGAATACACGGGACTTTGGCGTCTATTTCAAGGTGAGCAAAGCAGGCTCCGCCGGTGTCGGTGACGCACTGACATGAGTGCACTGCCCTTCCCCATTGCCGAGGAGCCCGATCCCCAAACGCTCGAAACCGGGCGGCTGCTCTTTGCAGGCGACACCGAATTCGTCAAAGGCGTGGTTGCGATGTCGGGCTTGCCGGAGCCTGACCGGCTGGAGGTGTGTTTTGCCGGGCGCTCCAACGTCGGGAAATCCTCACTGATCAATGCGCTGACCGGCCGCAAGGGATTGGCACGGGCCTCGAACACGCCGGGCCGCACGCAGGAGATCAACTTTTTCACCGCCGGTGAAGAGCACTATCTGGTCGATTTGCCGGGCTACGGTTTCGCCAATGCGCCGGTGCCGGTTGTCGAGAAATGGCAGCGGCTGCTGAAACAATATCTGTCGGGGCGTCAGACCCTGCGCCGCGCCTTTGTGCTGATCGACGCGCGCCACGGCGTCAAGAAAGTGGATGATGAGATCCTGAGCCTGCTCGACAGCGCCGCGGTCACCTTCCATGTGGTCCTGACCAAAGCGGACAAGGTGAAGGAAGCGGAACGCGCCAAGGTCCTGGATCAGGTGCGTGCCGCATTGGCCAAACATCCCGCCGCCTACCCGGAGATCATCGTGACCTCCAGCGAAAAGGGCTGGGGCATCCCGACTTTGCGATCTATCATCGCGACACTCGAGTAGACGGGCCCCTTGCGCGACGGCGGGCACGCAATCATAACGCCGCAACGGATGGCCCAAAGATGAAGACCCAAGACATGAACCGTGACTGGATCGCAACCGCAAGCACCCTCAACAAGGCCCTGCCGTACCTGCAGCGCTATGCCAATGCGACGGTGGTGATCAAACTCGGTGGTCACGCCATGGGCAGCGATGCTGCGATGGAAGAGTTTGCGCGTGACGTCGTCTTGATGCGGCAGGTCGGCGTGAACCCGGTGATCGTGCACGGTGGTGGGCCGATGATCAACGCGATGCTGGAAAAGCTGCAGATCAAATCGGACTTCGTGAACGGCAAGCGGGTCACGGATGCGGCAACCATGGATGTGGTGGAAATGGTGCTCGCCGGTCTCGTGAACAAGCGGATCGTGCAGGCGATTAACCGTCAGGGCGGGCGCGCCGTGGGGCTGTCGGGCAAGGATGCAGGAATGATCACCTGCACGCAAGCGGACCCGGATCTAGGGTTTGTCGGCGCGCCGCAAGAGGTCAATCCAAGGCTGCTGCGCGATCTGACAGAGAAGGAATACATCCCCGTCATTGCCCCGCTTGGCATGGGTCGTGAGGGCGAAACCTTCAACATCAACGGCGATACGGCGGCGGGCGCCGTGGCCGCCGCACTCAAGGCCGACCGGCTCTTGCTGCTCACCGACGTCGCCGGCGTGAAAAACGAAAGCGGCGAGGTGGTCACCGAGCTCAGCGCCGATCAGATCCGCGAGATGACCAGCGCCGGGACCATCGCTGGCGGTATGATCCCCAAGACAGAGACCGCGTTGGAGGCCATCGAGGGCGGCGTCCGGGCGGCGGTCATCCTCGATGGGCGTGCGCCCAATGCCTGCCTGCTGGAGCTTTTTACCGAGCATGGCGCGGGGTCGATCATCCGCGCGGGCTAACGCAGATGTGTCAAGCTGTCGCTTGGTCTGGACCGTGCGCTGCAGTACATGTGTGCCATGGAAAACGAAGTTGTCATCCGCCTGAGCATCTTTCTGGGCCTTTTCGCCGTTCTGGCCACGCTTGAGGCACTGGCGCCACGGCGTGTTCGCAGCCAGACAAGGCGTCGGCGCTGGACCACGAACTGGGGCATCACCATCGCCAACACGCTGACGCTGCGGGCGCTGGCTTTTGCGATGCCGCTGCTTGCCGTCGGGGCTGCCGTGGATGCGCAGGCCCAGGGCTGGGGTCTGTTCAATGCCCTTGGCTGGCCGGACTGGTTGGAGATCGGCATCGCCATTCTGGTGCTCGACTTCGCGATCTGGCTGCAACATCTGATCACTCACAAGGTGCCGATCCTCTGGCGGCTGCACCGCGTGCACCATGCCGATGTGGATATGGATGTGACCACGGCGATCCGATTTCACCCGGTGGAGATTGCCCTTTCCATGCTTTTGAAAATCGGCCTGGTCTACCTGCTGGGCCCGGCGGCCATTGCCGTCATCCTTTTCGAGATCCTGCTGAACGGCACGGCGATGTTCAATCATGCCAACATCCGCCTGCCGCTTTGGCTCGACGCGATTGTGCGGCGCGTGCTGGTCACGCCGGATATGCACCGGGTGCATCATTCCGTGCATCGTTCCGAGCACGACAGCAACTACGGGTTCGCCCTGTCAATCTGGGACCAGATGTTCGGCACCTATATCGCGCAGCCAGCGGCCGGGCATGATGACATGGAAGTTGGGCTGGAGTGGCAGGATGACCGGCCCAGCCGGTTCGGGTGGTCCATCGCCCTGCCCTTCGCCAGGAAATGACCCTGGAGGATATCTCAAGACTGGCAGCGCCCTTCGGGCTCTTTGTCATGGGCGCGAGACATGGAACACGGTCTGACACTGGCGACGCTGGCGAAACGCTGGTGCTGCTGGGGGCGGGCCGTGACTGCTGGGCTCATTTCACTGCCGCTGCGGAGTACCGCGACAACCGGCCGAACCCGCTGGATCGGTGGTCAAAGCGTGTAATCGGCGAGATTGCAAAGACGCTGGGTGGCGCGGCGGTTTTCCCTTCTGATGGCCCGCCCTACGCACCTTTCATCCGCTGGGCATTGGACACGGGACGCTTTTTTCAGAGCCCGACCGGCATGATGATCCATGACGACGCCGGGTTGATGATCTCCATCCGCGGGGCGCTGTGGATCGACGCAGTGTTGGACATCCCCGCCGCTGTCGCACCAAGCCCGTGCGACAGCTGTTCCGATCAACCCTGCACAACCGCTTGTCCGGTTGACGCCCTTGCGGCCACCCATGCCTACGATGTACCGAAGTGCAAAAGTTATCTGGAAACGGACCCGGGCCAGGATTGCATGCTGCAAGGGTGCAGGGTTCGGCGCGCTTGCCCCGTTTCGCAACGCTTTGGCCGCGCCCCGGCACAATCGGCCTTCCACATGGCCGCCTTCAAAGGATGACCCCGTGCTCAGACTGATCCTCATGCGTCACGCAAAATCGGACTGGAATCATCCGCATCTGAGTGATCACGACCGCCCGTTGAACACGCGCGGGCTGGCCTCTGCCAAGGCCCTTGGAAACTGGTTACGTACCAAGGGCTACCGGCCAGATCAGGTGTTGAGCTCGTCCTCCGAGCGGACAGGGCAGACGGTGCTGGGGCTCGCGGTGCCGGATGACGTACCTGTTACGTTCACCCGGGCACTCTACCTGGCCGAACCGGAGACCATGCTGGACGTCCTGCACACGGCAACGGGTCGCTGCGTTCTAATGCTGGGTCACAATGCAGGCATTGCCGAGATGGCAGAGCGGATCGTTGAGGTGCCACCCCAGCATAACCGGTTTGCCGATTTTCCAACCGGGGCAACACTGGTCGTTGATTTCGATGCAGAAGGCTGGAAGGCAATCGGCTGGCACGAAGGCCAGCCGATTGATTTCGTGATTCCGCGGGAGCTGGTGTAAAGGTGGCCTGAAAGCCCACCCTACCTGTCAGTGGCCCAGGATCTGGCTGAGGAACAGCTGTGTGCGCGGGCTTTGCGGGTTGTTGAAGAAGGCCTCTGGCTCGTTCTGTTCCACGATCTGGCCGGCATCCATAAAGATGACGCGGTTCGCCACCTGACGGGCAAAGCCCATTTCGTGGGTCACGCAGAGCATGGTCATGCCCTCTTCGGCGAGCTCGATCATGGTGTCGAGCACCTCCTTGATCATCTCCGGATCAAGGGCCGAGGTCGGCTCATCAAAGAGCATGATGCGCGGGCGCATGCACAAGGAGCGCGCAATCGCCACCCGCTGCTGCTGACCACCCGAAAGCTGGCCGGGATACTTCATCGCCTGATCGGGGATTTTGACCTTCTCAAGGAAGTGCATCGCCGTCTCTTCGGCTTCCTTCTTGGGCGTCTTGCGCACCCAGATCGGCGCCAGTGTGCAGTTTTCCAGGATCGTCAGATGCGGGAAGAGGTTGAAGTGCTGAAAGCACATGCCGACTTCGGAGCGGATCTTGTCGATGTTTTTCAGATCCGAGGACAGCAGCGTACCATCGACCTCAATCGACCCCTGCTGGTGCTCTTCCAGTGCGTTGATGCAGCGGATGAGCGTGGATTTCCCCGAGCCCGAGGGGCCGCAGATGACGATACGTTCACCGCGATTGACCGTGAGGTCGATGTCGCGCAGCACGTGAAACGTGCCGTACCATTTGTTCATCTTGGAGATGGTGATGGCGATCTCATCCGAGACCTGCATTTGAGTTGCGTGTTCAGCCATTGGTCAGGCCTTTCTTTTCTATTTCCCTGCCGCTTTCGCGAGGTGAGGGAAGATTAACGGTGGTCGGTCGCGAGGCGACGTTCGAGCCATTGCGAGTATTGCGAGATGCCGTAGCAGACGACAAAGAACAGCAGCGACGCAAAGCCCAAGAGCTCCCAGTAGACGCCATTCCACTCGGTCGAGGCGAGGATCGGCCCGCGGATCATGCCGAGAAGGTCGAACATGGAAATCACGGATACCAGGACAGTATCCTTGAAAAGCCCCACCGCCACGTTCACGATACCGGGGATGGAAATCTTCAGCGCCTGCGGCAGGATGATCAGCCGCATCGCCTGCGGGTAATCGAGCCCTAGGCTGTCCGCCGCCTCGTACTGCCCCTTCGGCAGGGCCGCGAGGCCGCCCCGGATCACCTCGGCGATATAGGCCGCCGAGAACATGGTGATCATGATCACCACGCGCAGGAACAGATCGACCGTGGAGTCGGGCGGGAAGAAATAGGCCAGCATCACCGAGGCCACGAAAAGCAGCGTGATCAGGGGCACGCCGCGGATGAATTCGATGAAGACGACACAGACCACCTTGATCAGCGGCATACTGGACTGACGCCCCAGTGCCAGGGCGATCCCGATGGGGATCGACAGCGACACGCAGGTGACACCCAACATCATGTTGAGCATGAACCCACCCAGATCACGGCTGGGCACCGGTGTCAGCATGGCGTTTTCGGATGCGCCATCCGGGATCAGCAGACCGCCGATGTACCAGATCAACAGGGCCGCTGCGATGCCCCCGAAGAATCCTGCGGCAAAGCTGCCGGTGACGAACCGCTGGTAGACGGCATACCCCCCCAGACAGCCTACAAGCGCCAGAATCGGCACGAAGATGGTGCCGCCCCAGATCAGGTAGTAGGCGATGAAAGGGAAGAGCCCGGTGAAGATCAGCAGCTTGCGCGGCAGATCGAAGAACAGCACCGGCGCTACGGCGACAAACAGCAGCACGAAGGCCAGTGATGGACGCCAGTAGAGCTCCGAAGGATATTTGAAGCCAAAGAGCAGCTGCGGCCAGCGTTCGGTCAGCACCGCGAAACAGGCGCCCGTCGCGCCCTGCAGGATCTCGCGGCACTCCGCGAGGCTGTTGGCGGTCCAGACCCCGTTCAGGATCCACGGCAGCGTGGGCGCGAGGATCAGATAGATCGCATAGGCGGCTACCACCGTCAGCAGTGCATTTGCCGGTGTCGCGAAAAGGTTCTCGCGCATCCATTTGACAGGCCCGGTGGCCGCATAGGGTGGCGCGGCTTCGGGGATTTCCGTTTCACGCACGAAGGCGACGGTTTGGGCATGTGTATCTGACATGGGCCTCAGCGCTCCTTCAGTTTCACGGAGTTATTGTAGACGTTCATGATCGCCGAGATCGACAGGGAGATCGTGAGATAGAACAGCATCAGCAAAAGCACGCACTCAATCGCACGGCCCGTCTGGTTGAGCGTGATGCCCCCCAGCGTCGCGGTGATATCCGCGTAGCCCACGGCAATCGCCAGCGATGAGTTTTTGGTGATGTTGAGATACTGCGAGATCAGTGGCGGGATGATGACGCGCAGCGCCTGTGGCAAGACCACGAGGTTCATGACGCGACCAGGGCGCAACCCCAGCGCAGATGCAGCTTCGGTCTGTCCCTTGCTGACCGCCTGGATACCGGCGCGCACATTCTCCGCGATGAAGGCCCCTGTGTAGACCGACAATGCGAACCACAGCGCGATCAGCGGACCGCCGACCTTGATACCGCCCTGAAAGTTGAAGCCTCGCAGCTCCGGGACATCCAGGCCGATCGGACGCCCCATGATGTAGAACATCAGGATGGTCGGCACGAAGAAGATCGCAAGGCTGGGCCATCCCATGGGTAACAGGCGACCCGTGGCATAAAGCAGATTGGTCGCGTAGCGCCGATAGGCGATGACGCCGATCACCGATGCGATGAAGGTCGCAACCACCACCATCGAACCCGGCCCCCAGACAGGGGCGGGAATGTAGATACCACGGTTGGTAAAGGCAAAAAGATCGAGAAGCATCGTCGACGTCGGATTGTCGCCACGGAATTCACGCGGCCCCGGCAGGACGGCAGTCATGATCGTGAAGATGATGATGATCCAGATCAGCACGGGGATGTTCCGGAAAATCTCCACGTAAAACGCCATGAGTTTGGAGACGAGCCAGTTGTTCGACAACCTCAGAACGCCCGCGATCACGCCAAAGACGGTCGCGGTGATGCAGGCCAGAAAAGCCACCAGCAGCGTGTTCAGAATACCGACAAGCGCCGCGCGGGCGTGGGTGGACTGGCTGTCGTACTCCACAAGCGTCTGGTTGATGTCATAGCCGGCCGGCGAGCCCAGGAAATCATAGGCGAT
This sequence comes from uncultured Roseobacter sp., assembly GCF_947492555.1. Lineage (GTDB taxonomy): Bacteria > Pseudomonadota > Alphaproteobacteria > Rhodobacterales > Rhodobacteraceae > Roseobacter. Next base: position 1,062,491 of record NZ_CANLNE010000002.1, on the reverse strand, counting down.
GTTCAATCCAGCCGCAGCGAGGTTGGTGAGCAGATTATTCGTCAAATATGCAAATGCGATGATCAAGACCAGCAGCGCAATCGCCTGGAACGTGAGTGACCGATACCGCGTGTCATTGATCAGCATAGACAGGCGGAAGGACTCCCGTGGTGGGTCCGTCAGTGTCGTCATTGAATTTTTCCCCGTGGTTCCGGCCTTTGGTTTTTACGGACGCTTGGGCGTCTCTGTGGCCGGGTTTTCGTTTTGTGGGTCGTCATAAGGAAAGGGCGCAGGAGTGTCCCTGCGCCCTTGTCCGTTTCGTTCTTAGCGGAACGGTGGCGAGTAAATCAGACCACCATCTGTCCACTGGGCGTTCAGCCCGCGTGCCAGACCGATGGGCGTTTCTTCACCGATGTTCTTGGCAAAGACTTCACCGTAGTTACCGCCAGCGGCAATCGCGCGCTTGGACCATTCGGCGTCCAGACCGAGCATATCACCCAGCGTGCCTTCGGTGCCCAGCAGACGCGCCACTTCCGGGTTACCGGTGTTGGCTGCCATCTCGTTCACGTTGGCGGATGTTACACCCAGCTCTTCAGCTGTGATCAGCGCGTTCAGCGTCCAGCGGACAACGTCACCCCATTCGTCGTCGCCATGACGGACAAGCGGGCCCAGCGGCTCCTTGGAGATGATCTCGGGCAGCAGGACGTGGTCGCCCGGCGCTTCGAATGTCGCACGTGTCGCGGCCAGACCAGATGCGTCCGTTGTGTAGACGTCGCAGGCACCGGCAAGGTACTGCTGCTGCGCTTCGGCATTGGTCTCGATCGGCACCGGCTCGTAGCTGATGTTGTTGGCGCGGAAGAAGTCCGCGAGGTTCAGCTCGGTGGTTGTACCGGTCTGGATGCAGACGGTCGCACCATCGAGATCTTTAGCCGACGAAACACCCAGTGCTTTGGGAACCATGAAGCCTTGACCATCGTAGTAGTTCACACCCACAAAGGTGAACTTGAGGTCAACGTCCCGGCTGAAGGTCCATGTGGTGTTCCGAGCCAGAACGTCGATTTCACCGGACGCAAGCGCCGTGAAACGTGTTTTGCCCGTTGTCGGTACGAATTCAACGGCTGTCGGATCGTTCAGAACGGCGGCGGCAATCGCGCGGCATACCGCCACGTCAAAGCCTTTCCATTCGCCGTTCGCATCCGGTGCCGCGAAGCCCACGAGACCTGTGGTCACGCCGCAGTTGAGTTTGCCGCGCGCTTTGACGTCGTCCAACGTACCAGCGGCCGCAGCACCAGCCGACAGGCCAGCGACGGTTAGCGCGCCAAGGATTACTGATTTTTTCATTTTTACCTCTTCCTGATTTTCCGCCAGTTTAACGGCGGGTCGACCGGCACATGTTAGGCCGGAGGCGATATTGAAAGTTTTGACCTTCCAAGTGGGCGATATACTGGGCGAATTCACGCAATAACGTCAAGGGCAGGCATGGCAAAATCAGCCCGTCTTGCCGTTATGTTTTAGCTTTCCTCACGGTACGCGGGATTTTTGACCCTATGATAGGTCAAAAACTGTTTTGGCATGCTCAAACGCCGCCTGTTTTATGGCTGCAGCGGCCTCCGCTTCGTCATCCACGCCCCATTGCTCTGCCTGCCAGAGTTCATCCAGACGCGATATGTCCCAAAGCGCTTGAATAGTTTGCACATCTTGCGTGGCGGCGAAGCCCAGAATCAGGGAGCCCGACAGGCTGACGAGGTCATGGAAGGCCGCGAGCTGAAAATCAGATAGCGCGTGCACCCGTGCGGTAAGCGCTGCAAGCGCCTGCGCGTCCTGCGGCACATGCATCACGCCCGCCCGCGCTTCTAGTCGGGCCCCCAACACCTGTTCCGCCCAGGCCAGCAGTGGATCCCAACGCTCGGATTGACGCGCCACCAGTTCGGCAGGCTGCTCTGCCCGGTAGCAGAGCAAATCGCTATCGCCGTAGGCCGCCAGCATATCCGCAACCTCCGCATGTTGGATCGCCACCTTGTCTAGGGCGGCATTGGCGGTGCGGGTGAAGGGCATGCTCTGCGGGTCAATAAGCTCTTCCTGCGCCTCCCATTCCGCCACAACCGCTTGGGCAAAGCCGCGTGTGGGCACGAGAAGTGCCCGTTTCGCGGGTGTCTTCACCGGGCGTCCGTCGAGTTCGATCCCGAAGCCTTCCCGCACTTCGGCGATGTCAACCGCTTTCCAGAACCGCTTGGCTTTCCATTCGCTCATGCCGAGGCCCTCCACCGTGTTTGCAGCGCGCCTTCAAGGGCGGAAAACTCGTCCAGCACCAGTTGCGCGGCAGAGAGGGCGGAGACAGGGTGATACCCCCAGCTGACGCCAAATCCGGACACGCCAGCGGCTGCTGCCATCTCCATATCAAAGCTGGTGTCGCCAATCATCACCGTGTCCTGCGGTTGCACACCGGCCTCCAACATGGCCTGAAAAATCATCGACGGGTGCGGTTTGGACGGATGAAAATCCGCAACCTGCCGGGTCACGAATACATTCTCCAGCGCGTGTGCTTCGATCAGCTTGTCCAGCCCGCGTTTGGATTTACCGGTCGCGACCCCCAAAAGGACATCCGGCTCGGACTGTAACCGCTCCAGAGTCTCACGGGCGCCGGGATAGAGCGGCGACGACTGCGCGGCGCCAGTTTTTGCGCGAAGCGTCATGTAGGCGTCTTTGTAGGCTTGCACCATGCGAGCATGATCGGCTTCCGGGGCCAAGCGGGCCATCGCGACCTCAAGGGACAGGCCCACGATGCCCAGTACGGTTGCGCGCGACGGGCGCGGCAAATCAACCGCGTCAAACGCCTCCCCCATGGCCGCCAGAATATCACCCTGGCTGTCCACCAGCGTGCCATCCACATCAAAGATCACCAGCCGCAAGGCGCCGCTCATCCCAAGGCCTCAAAGGGGTCTTCCGCCGCAAGATCCTCGGTCCAACCGAAGGTCTCCCAGCTCTGCGCCATATGCTCCGGCAGATCGGCCGTCACTGTGATGGTCTTGCGTGTTTCAGGATGCTCAAAGCGCATCATCCGCGCGTGCAGATGCAGTTTCTTGGAAATTATGCCACCCAGCTGCGCGCCCCAACCATCACCCATGTTTTCCTGCCCGGAGCCGCCGTATTTGCCGTCACCGACAATCGGATGCCCGATCTCTGCCATATGTGCCCGGAGCTGGTGGGTCCGCCCCGTCAGCGGTTCCATCGCAACCCAGGCGGAGCGAGAACCGACACGGTAGAGCGTGGCATAAAGCGTATGCGCCCGCTTTGCCCCGGGGGTGTCATCGATGTCACGCGGGTGCAGCGCGATCATCTTTTCGCCCTCGCCGCCGCGCCCGTGACCCGGCGCCTTGACCAGCCCATACTTGATCTCGCCAAGGTACGGCGTCGGGACTCCGGCGACGAGCGCCCAGTAAATCTTGCGCGTCTCACGGTGCCGCATCGCTGCGGTCAGCGCCTTGGCCGCAAGCCGGGTACGGGCCAGCAGCAAGACGCCCGAGGTGTCCTTGTCGAGCCGATGCACCAGTCGTGGTTTTTCGTCAAAGCCGAATTTCAACGCCTCTGCCAGCCCGTCCACGTGGCGGGTCTGTTTCGACCCTCCTTGCGTCGGTAATCCGGCGGGTTTGTTCAGCGCAATGACGTGGTCGTCGCGATAAATCACGCAGGACTGGATCAGCTTGCTGTCTGCGTCCGAAACCGACGTGCGGGGTTCCGGCGGCGGTGCTGCCCTGTCCGGCAGGGGGGGCACCCGCACCTGCTGCCCCGCGTCCAGACGCGTGGCAGCCTTGACCCGGCCACCGTCCACGCGGATTTCACCCTTGCGACACATCTTCTCGATCAGCCCCTGGCTGATCTGGGGGAACTGACGGCGGAACCACCGATCCAGCCGCTGATCGGCATCCTCCTCGCCAACCGTCACTGTCTGAACCCGGCTCATAGCAGCACCCCGCGTGTCATCCAGAGGCCCAGCATCAAACCTCCAACGGAAAGGACGACGGAGAGCGCCATATAGAGCCCGGCGGCCCCAAGATCACCGCGCTCGATCAAGGTCACCGCCTCCAGTGAAAAGGCCGAGAAGGTGGTGAACCCGCCCAAAAGACCGGTCATCACAAAGGGGCTCAGATACGTCAGCCCCTTATGCGCTGCCAGCACCACGAAAACGCCCATAAGAAAGGAGCCCAGCACATTTGCCATCATGATCGCCACGGGGAAGTCGGATGGGCCGGTCACCCGCATCACGGAAACGCCCCAGAGGAACCGCAAAGATGCGCCAAGCCCGCCACCCGCGGCCACCAAGATCAGAGTTTTCATCATGCGCGGTCTGTCACGTACCCGCCTGTGATTGTCAAGTTTCGCGCTTTGCCCGCAGCTTGGCAAAGTAGTCCAGACGCTTTTTCAACTCACGCTCAAAGCCACGTTCGACCGGTTGATAAAGGCTCGGGCGAGCCATTTTCTCAGGAAAGTAGTTCTGCCCCGAAAACCCGTCCTCGGCGTCATGGTCATAGGCATAGCCTGCCCCGTACCCCTGATCCTTCATCATCGAGGTTGGCGCGTTCAGGATGTGTTTCGGCGGCGGCTCGGAGCCGGTTTGCTTGGCCGCGGCGCGCGCGCCTTTGTAGGCCACATAGGTTGCGTTGGATTTCGGGGCCAGCGCCAGATAGGCTAGGGCCTGCGCAAGCGCCAGTTCGCCTTCGGGGGAGCCCAACCGTTCGTAGGTTTCCCAGGATTGCAAACAGATCACCTGCGCCTGCGGGTCCGCCAGCCCGATGTCTTCCACCGCCATGCGGGTGATCCGCCGGGCCAGATAGCGTGGGTCTTCACCGCCTTCCAGCATCCGCGCAAACCAGTAGAGTGCGGCATCCGGGTCTGACCCGCGCACGGACTTGTGCAGGGCCGAAATCAAGTTGTAGTGGGCATCCCCGCCCTTGTCGTATTGCGCCGCCCGCCGCATCAGCCGGGCCGAGAGGGCCGTGGTGTCCAGCTTGCCTTCCACCTTCCACGCGGCCACCTGTTCGATCAGATTGAGCAGGGCCCGCCCGTCGCCATCGGCCATCTCCAATAGTGCCTCGCGCGCCGCCCCCTCCAGTGGCAAAGCGCGGTCCAGTTCCTTTTCCGCCCGCTGGGCCAGCAGCTCAAGGTCCTTCAGATCGAGCCGTTCGAGCACCATAACCTGCGCCCGACTCATCACAGCCGCGTTCAGCTCGAAGGATGGGTTTTCGGTGGTCGCCCCCACCAGCAGGATCGTGCCATCCTCCATATGCGGCAGGAAGCCGTCCTGCTGTGCCTTGTTGAAGCGGTGGATTTCGTCCACGAAGAGCAGCGTGCCCTGCCCGTTCTGCCGCCGGATTTTCGCCGCCTCGAACACCTTGCGCAAATCCGGAACGCCGGTGAAGATCGCGCTGATCTGTACGAAATGCAGGTCGGTCTCATGCGCCAGCAACCGCGCGATTGTGGTTTTTCCTACCCCCGGCGGCCCCCAGAAAATCAGCGAACTGAGCGTGCCGGAGGCCAACATGACCGACAGCGGCCCTTCCGGCCCCAGTATCTGATCCTGCCCGATCACCTCACTTAGGGTTTGCGGACGCAGCCGGTCGGCCAGCGGGCGGTGGCCGACCGGTTCTGGGACAGTTTCGCTGGCAAAAAGATCGGTCACGTCATACCCCAAACCGCAATTGGAGGCGCCGGTTTCCGCGGATCACGGTCACTGCATAGCCGCGCGCGCGGGCGCGAAACGCGGCCGCCACGTCACGCGGACGTGCCACACCCTGTTCGTTGATCCCCACGATTACATCACCGACCTGAAAGCCCACGCGTGCGCCAAAACGCCCTGTATCCGTCACTAGAACGCCTTTGCTCTCCAGCGGCAGGGTGTACTCCGAAATTACCGCGGGGTTCACCCGTACCAGCCCAAGCCCCGGCAAAATATCGGTATCCTGCAAAACCACAGGCTCGCGATCAGGTAAATCAGGCGCCGCGATCAGGCGTACCCCGGTGTTCCGCTCTTCACCATCCCGCAGAAAGGTAACCTGTGCGGTTTGCCCCAGCCCCGTGACGCTCATCCGGTACAGCATCTCGGGCGGCGTGTTGACCGGGTGATCATCCACAGCAACGATCACATCTCCCACGGCGACACCGGCCTGCGCAAAGGGGCTTTCCGCATGCATTGCTGAAATGATGATCCCGCCGGGACGGTCAAGGCCAAAGGCTTCGGCTATCTCGACATCCGCAGGCTGGCCTCCCATTCCGGCCCATGGCCGTGCGAAACTGGTGCGCCCCTCACGTGCCTGCGCCACGAAAGCGGCCAAAAGATCTGACGGGATCGCAAAGCCGATGCCATTGGATCCACCGGAGCGGGTCAGGATCGATGTATTGATCCCGACAAGCTCCCCACGCACGTCAATCAGCGCGCCACCGGAGTTGCCCGGGTTGATCGGCGCGTCGGTCTGAATGAAATATCCACGCCCCGATCCCGTAGCAGCGCCAGAACGTGCCAAGCCGGACACGATCCCGCTGCTCACCGTCTGGCCGACGCCAAAGGGGTTGCCGATGGCAAGGACAAGTTCACCGACTTCGACGGTATCTGAGGCGCGCAGCGGCAGATAAGGAAGATCTGCCACCCCTTCCAGCTGAAGAATGGCAAGATCGCTTTCCGCGTCTCCCAGCAAAACCCGCGCGGTAAATTCGCGTCGGTCCGACAAAACAACGCGAATATCGGTCGCCATCCCCACAACGTGGTAGTTCGAGACGATGATCCCGTCCTCGGACAGGATCACACCGGACCCCAGCGAGTTCTGCACCCGCGGCTCAGGTCGGCCAAAGCCTTCAAAAAACCCGTCAAAGAACGGGTCGTCCATAAAGGGCGTACGGCGGCGCGTTTCCGTCACGAAGCGGGCATAGATATTGACAACCGCCGGGGCCGTTTCGCGCACCAGTGGCGCAAAACTCAGCGTAATCTCAGACTGACTTTGCGGCACGCGTGTCTCCGCGCTCACCAGCGTAGGCAGCAGACAAAAAAGGAGAACTGCGAAACGTTTCATTGTTCCCAAAATATGCAAACGACCCGGTCGAATTGCAAGCAACCCCAAAGTTGCCCACCCGAACAAAAAAAGCCCCTGCATCCGCAGGGGCCCTTCAACCACATCCACCGGATGGGCCTTACTCTTCCGCAGCATCCTCAGCCGCAAGGCGTGCCTTATCAGCGGCACCTTTGGCGTCGCGATCGCGATCCACAAACTCGATGATTGCCATCGGCGCCATGTCGCCATAACGGAAGCCTGCTTTCAGGACGCGGACGTAACCGCCCTGACGGTCCTTGTAGCGCGGGCCCAGCACGTCAAACAGCTTGGTGACATATTGGTCCTGCTTCAGCTTGGCTGCGGCCTGACGGCGCGCGTGCAGATCGCCGCGTTTTGCCAGCGTGATCATCTTCTCGATGATCGGGCGCAGTTCCTTGGCTTTTGGCAAGGTTGTCTTGATCTGCTCATGTTCGATGAGCGAGCCGGCCATGTTTGCCCAGAGCGCCTTGCGGTGCTCATGTGTGCGGTTCAGACGGCGGTATCCACGTGCGTGACGCATTTTCTATCTCCTAAATGTGCCCTCTACGGGCGGTTTTGCTTTGTCTGACCGGGTGATGCGTGTCACCCGGTTCTCCTTGGGGCCTTGCGACCCGGTACGTCCCCGCCACCCGCGGGCATTGTCCCACCAGAGGCGGGTGTCTCCGTGAAGACCCCTTAGAAGGAATCTTCGAATTTCTTCGCCAGGTCCTCGATGTTGTCTGGCGGCCAGTCTTCGACGTCCATGCCGAGGTGCAGACCCATGCCCGAGAGCACTTCCTTGATCTCGTTCAGGGATTTACGGCCAAAGTTCGGCGTGCGCAGCATTTCCGCTTCGGTTTTCTGGATCAGATCACCGATGTAGACAATGTTGTCGTTTTTCAGGCAGTTGGCCGAGCGGACAGACAGTTCCAACTCGTCGACTTTCTTCAGCAGCAGCGGGTTGAACTCAAGACCATCATCCTCATCCGCGCGGGAGGCGGACTCAGGCTCGTCGAAGTTGACGAAGATGCCCAGCTGGTCCTGCAGAATACGCGCGGCAAAGGCTACAGCGTCGTCTGGCGTCAGCGAACCATCCGTTTCGACTTTCATGGTCAGCTTGTCATAGTCCAGCACCTGACCTTCACGGGTCGGCTGAACATCATAGCTGACTTTCTTGACCGGCGAATAGATCGCATCGATCGGGATCAGGCCGATGGGCGCGTCTTCGGGCTTGTTTTTCTCGGAAGAGACATAGCCTTTGCCCTGGTTGACGGTCAGTTCCATGTAGAGATCAGCGCCGTCATCGAGGTGGCAGATCACATGTTCGCGGTTCAGCACGTCAATGCCAGCCGATTCCGAAATATCGCCCGCAGTAACAACGCCCGGACCTTTCGCTGAAATCGACAGGCGCTTGGGCCCTTCGACTTCCATGCGCAGGGATACACCCTTGAGGTTCAGGATGATGTCGGTCACGTCTTCGCGCACACCGGCCACGGAGGAGAACTCATGCAGCACGTTGTCGATCTGAACGGAGGTGATCGCCGCCCCTTGCAGCGAGCTCATCAGCACGCGGCGCAGTGCGTTGCCCATGGTCAGACCAAAGCCGCGCTCCAGCGGTTCGGCGGTCACGGTTGCCTGCCGTGCCGGATCGTTGCCCGGTTTCACGTCAAGCTGTTGCGGCTTAATCAATTCAGCCCAATTCTTGTGGATCATGCGTCCCTCCATTCTTGCCGGCGCCCCATGTCCTAAAGGCGAAGACTCTCGAGGTTTCAAAAAAGCGGATGGGGGCCGCGAGAAATCCCGCAGCCCCGATAGTCAATTTCTGCTTAAACGCGGCGGCGCTTCGGCGGGCGGCAGCCGTTGTGCGCCATCGGCGTCACGTCGCGGATCGAGGTGATGTTGAACCCGGCAGCGGCCAAAGCACGCAGCGCGCTTTCACGGCCAGAGCCGGGACCCTGCACTTCCACTTCCAGCGTCTTGACGCCGTGTTCCTGCGCCTTGCGGCCCGCATCCTCTGCCGCCATCTGGGCCGCGTAGGGTGTGGATTTCCGCGAGCCTTTGAAGCCCATGGTGCCAGCCGACGACCAAGAGATCGCATTGCCCTGCACATCGGAAATCAGGATCTTGGTGTTGTTGAAAGAGCTGTTCACATGCGCCACACCGGCGGCGATGTTCTTGCTGGCCTTTTTCTTAACGCGTACTCTGTCACGTGCCATTGGTCAGACCCTCCCTTATTTCTTCTTACCGGCAATGGCCTTTGCGGGGCCTTTGCGGGTGCGAGCGTTGGTGTGGGTGCGCTGACCGCGGACCGGCAGGTTGCGACGGTGGCGCAGGCCCCGGTAGCAGCCAAGGTCCATCAGGCGCTTGATGTTCATCTGCGTGTCGCGACGCAGGTCACCTTCGACGGTATAGTTGGCGTCGATGTGCTCGCGCACAGCCAACACTTCAGCGTCGGAGAGTTCGTTGACCCGGCGGGTCGCGTCGATACCAACCGCTTCGCAAATTGCCTTTGCCGAAGTGTTGCCGATACCGGTGATATATGTGAGGGCGATGGGAACCCGCTTTGCAGTCGGGATGTTTACGCCGGCAATACGTGCCACGTGGTCTATTCCTTTTCGTTGCGGGTCCGTAGTTCCAGACCCTTTTTTCACAACGTAAGCCCGAGTCTTTTAAGAGCATCGGGCGTCAGCTGATCAGGTGATCTTGCCTCGCGGGAGCGACCGTTGAGACAAATTGATTCTCGTTAGAGATAGCGCGTGTTATGGGGTTTTGGCGCAGGCGTCAACCCGCCGATGCGATGTCATTTCAGGCAGCCAAACTTCGCCGGGTGACAACAGCCCACGCGAGTATAGACCCCTCAATACCTCTAGGCTAGGTTGTATCGTATCCGTTTGCCGTCAAGGGACCTTCGATGTCAAAACTCACCACCACCCGTCCTGCCTCCAAGCGTATGAAACATACATCCCCCCGCCCTGCTCAAGCCGGTGGCAAAGCCAGCCCTGCACTGGGCGCACTGCAGGCCAAAGCGGATGACAGCGCCGCTGTGACACAGCTGCGGCGGGTGCAGTCGCGGGCCAGCACCGTTGCGCAACGCGAAGTTGATACCTCCTCCAGCCCGTTCCTGCCCGACTATGGTCAGAACGAGACGCCTGCGTGGGCCACAAGCTCAAGCGTCCCGGAGTGGGCCGTGGAGGATTACAAGGAACAGTCCAAGGTCAAGCTCATCGCCAGCGTCAAGGACGGCCTGATCGGCAGCATTTACTTCGCAAACGGGCGGATCCGAACGACCCACGGCCATGGGCCGGAATTGAGCAAACATGACCCAAAGAAGACCGCGACGCACCAATTCAACATTGACATAAAGGTTGCGTTTAAACTGTTCAGTGACAGAAACAGGGGTCTGTTCAAACTGCTCTATGACGCGACAGACCCCAAAAAAGACAACGAGGAAAGGCGCAAAGAAGCATCAGATCGATACCGCCGCACCCGAAAATTGTGGCTTTCGAACTATTTGATCAATACGCCTGTCGACAAGCTGCCTGACTGGGTCACCCCGGTCCCGAGCCACGAAAGCGCCTTTGACACCGAGGCCGCTGATCCTCCCGACAACCTGACCCTCTTCGAGGTTTTCAAGAGAGTGAGTAATGGAAAGGTGCAGGGATGGCATCCGTCCCGGGGAATTGCCGCAAAATTCGAGACCAACAAGCAGGTGGTCTCCGTCCTCAAAGCCGCCATCCTGCATATTCAAGGCGTGACCGACACAAACGAGCGCAACACCAAGTTCTACGACTTTATCAAAAAGCGCCTACCTGACTTTGCAAAACAGATCAGAAGGCCCGATCAAGTCTAGCACAACGGAGTGCCAGTCGCCCCGGTTCGTCAGGATGCGTCGAGCGCCGCGCCGATTTCGCCCTGGACGGCATCAATGCTGCCCAGCCCATCCACGCGCGAGAGCATGTCTTTGGCATAGTAATACCCGATCAGCGGCGAGGTTTGCTTGTAGTATTCCATCAGGCGGGTCTTGAGGCTTTCTTCATTGTCATCCGCGCGGCGTTTGAACTCGGTGCCCCCGCAATTGGTACATTTGCCATCCGCCGGGATTGGCTTGGTGTTGTCGTTATAGACCTCACCGCACATCGCGCAGGTCGAGCGCGCGACGATCCGCGCCACAAGTGCTGCGTCATCCACACGCATCTCGATCACCGCGTCGAGGGTCTCATTCTGGCTCTCAAGCAGGTCGCCCAGGGCATCTGCCTGCGCCAGCGTGCGCGGGAAGCCATCAAAGATAAATCCGCTGGCTTTGACGGTCTGCAGCTTTTCCTTGATCAACCCGATTACGATCTCGTCGGTCACAAGCGCGCCGCGGGCCATGACGTCCGCCACGATGTTACCCATTTCCGTGCCGCTGTCCTTGGCCTCGCGCAGCATATCACCGGTGCTGAGCTGCACCATGCCGCGTGTGTCTACGAGGTGACGCGCCTGCGTCCCTTTGCCAGCCCCGGGAGGCCCCAGTAGGATAATATTCATCGGCGGACGGGGCTCCGTTTCTTGCGTGGTTTGCCGCCAGATTTACCGCGCAGCTGCGACTTTTCAAGCAAACCTTCGTATTGATGCGCCAAAAGATGGCTCTGCACTTGCTGGATCGTGTCCATGGTCACCGACACGACGATCAGCACGGACGTGCCCCCAAAGTAGAAGGGAATGGCGAACTGTCCACGCAGGATTTCCGGCAGCAGGCAGACCGCCGCCAGATAGCCTGAGCCCAACACCAGCACACGGTTGACCACGTATTCGAGATACTCGGAGGTCTTCTTACCGGGCCGGATGCCGGGCACAAAGCCGTTCTGGTTTTTCAGATTATCCGCCACATCGTCCGGTTTGAAGCTGACGTTGAAGGTGTAGAAGTAGGCGAAGAAGACAATCATCGCCACGAAGAACGTCAGGTAGAGTGGCTGTCCGGGACCAAAGTTCGCCAGCAACCAGGACATCAACGGGTTGGTAGAATTGCCCGAAAAGGTGCTGATGGTCACGGGGAGCAGCAGCAGGGAGGAGGCAAAGATTGCCGGGATCACGCCCGCCGGGTTCACCTTGACCGGCAGGTGGCTGGAGCCGCCGTCATAGACCTTCATGCCGACCTGGCGGCGCGGGTACTGGATGTGGATCTTGCGCAGCGCACGCTCCATGAAGACCACGAACATGATCGTAGCAATGACCATGATGATCACCCCGATGATCACTGCCGGGCTGATCGCGCCCGAGCGGCCGGAGGCAAAGAACTGCGCCAGCGCCGCGGGCACTTCAGCGATGATGCCCACGAAGATGATCAGCGAGATACCGTTGCCGATGCCACGCGCGGTGATCTGTTCGCCCAGCCACATCAGGAACATCGTGCCACCGACCAGCGTGATCAGGCACGACATGCGGAAGAAAAGGCCCGGATCGGTTACGATATCGCCTGCTTCGAGGCTCACAGCCAACCCGTAGGCCTGCAATGTGGCCAGCAGCACCGTGCCGTAACGTGTATACTGGTTGATCTTCTTGCGGCCCTGCTCGCCCTCTTTCTTGAGCTGCTCCAGCGACGGCACCATCGAGGTCATCAGCTGAACGATAATCGAGGCCGAAATGTAGGGCATGATCCCAAGGGCAAAGATGCCCATCCGTCCCAGCGCGCCCCCGGTGAACATGCTGACCATGCCACCGATGCCCTGCCCCGCCTGCTCCATGAACTCGCGCAGGGCCACACCGTCGATGCCCGGCACCGGGATGAACGTGCCCAGACGGTAAACGATCAGCAGACCAAGCGTGAAAAGGATACGATTGCGAAGGTCGGTGGCCTTACCCAGCGCGGACCAGCTGGTGTTGGCGGCCATGCTTTCGACAGCAGATACCATGAACGGGCTCTCTTTTGATACGGACACGCCGCCCGAGCCGTTTTCCGGCGGGCGGCGTTCGGGAAAACTTGAAAGACTATGTAAGCGGCGATGACGCCGCCCACAAGCCTGAACTAGGCCGTCAGGCCTCTGACGTTTCCGCGACCGGCGCCGCCACGGTCAGCGATCCGCCCGCTTTTTCCACCGCTTCGATGGCGGATTTGGACGCGCCTGTGACCGTCAGGTCCAGCTTTGCCGTCACGTCACCCTTGGCCAGAACACGGATGCCATCGCGCTTGCGACGGATCAGGCCGGACTCAATCAGAACGTCCTCGGTGATCGCTTTCTTGACGTCGATCTTCTTGGCGTCGATGAATTTCTGGATCAGGCCGAGGTTCACGACGGCATATTGCTTGCGGTTCGGCTTGTTGAAGCCACGCTTCGGTAGGCGTTGGTAGAGCGGCATCTGCCCGCCTTCATACCCGTTAATCGCCACGCCCGAGCGGGATTTCTGACCTTTGATCCCGCGGCCACCCATTTTACCGGTGCCGGAACCTGGGCCACGACCGACGCGCTTGCGTTTCTTGGTGGCGCCTGCGTTGTCAGACAGTTCATTCAGTTTCATTGTCGCTTCTCCTTTGGCCGGATGTACCCCCCAGCGACGGGAGCGGGCAAACACGGCGTTTCGATTCTCTGTCACCCCATTGGGTGATCGTGGGCGTATAGACGCCCTTTGGACGTGGATCAAGGGCCAGTTTGGCCAGAACGGAAGGGCAGCGCCCGACCGCGGGGCGAAGGCCGTCTTGCAAAAGGTCCGGGCGACCTTTTGAGGCCGCAGTGGGGTTGACCCCCGGGTGCGAAGCGCCCGCCCATAGGGGTGGTCGGGCGCTGCCCGTGATCGGGGATCACGGGCGTTAATCTCTTGTTCACCAAGTGCTCCGCAATGATTATCATATTCGCCACAAAACGAACAAACTGGAAAACTGTCAAATGCTAGTTGAGAGCAAAGAAAAATCAGCCGTCAAAGCAGTTCTGCAGCAGCAGCTGTCAGTGAATGACGGCGATGTATCATCGAAGCTGGAAGCCTTAGGATCGTATCTTTCATTTCCAATCATCGAAGTCGAAGAAGAAGAGCAAAAGTACGAAACACGATTCATAACCTTTGATAACACATTCAAGCCTGGTCGAATGAAGTCACGCAAGGTTGGCAACTTTCGTTTTAATCTAAAAAAGTTTTTGGACGAACTTGATATTGTCGGGGTCGCTTTGGAGACAGCACTTGACGGAGTCACGGGATATCTCATTGCCTACAAGATTGTGCGATTTGGTCTTGCTGGATCGACAGTAGATTTCGATGAGATAGAGACCCTTGTCTTTTACTCACTCTATGAAAGGTGCTCATTGCCGTCGGAAACTGGGGCTGCCTATCGAGTAACTTCAAATTATATTGAGCAACGGAGAGGTTCGCCTCTCTCAAAAGCTCAGTTTCATGAAACGCTAGACACTTTGGCAAGATTTCAAGTTATTCGAATTGAGGCTGACCAAATACACCAGAATGAGCTGGTGCTGAAAAGATAGAAAACGCCCCGCAGTTTCCTGCGAGGCGTAATCAATCTCAATAACGAGAGAAGCTCAGCCCTTCTCTTCCACGATCTCGACCATGTGGCTGATCGAGTTGATCATGCCGCGCACGGAAGGCGTGTCTTCGAGCTCGCGGGTCTTGTGCATCTTGTTCAAACCCAGGCCGATCAGCGTTGCACGCTGTTTGGCGGGGCGGCGGATCGGGGAGCCGATCTGTTTTACAACAATAGTCTTGGCCATGCTTATGCCTCCTCAGCCACTTGCGCGGAGGACTCTACGTTGTCTTCCCGCTTGGGCAGAATGTCCGCCACTTTCTTGCCGCGACGTTGTGCGACCGACCGTGGGCTGCTTTCTTTCCGCAATCCGTCCATGGTGGCGCGGATCATGTTATAGGGGTTCTGCGAGCCGATGGATTTGGAAACAACGTCCTTCACGCCCAGCATTTCGAACACGGCACGCATCGGACCACCGGCAATAATACCAGTACCCTCAGGCGCTGTGCGCATGACCACTTTACCGGCGCCATGACGGCCTTCCATGTCGTGGTGCAGGGTGCGGCCTTCTCGCAACTGCACGCGGATCATCTGGCGCTTGGCCTGCTCGGTGGCTTTGCGAATGGCCTCGGGGACCTCTTTCGCTTTACCTTTGCCAAAGCCGACGCGGCCTTTCTGGTCACCCACAACCACGAGGGCTGCAAACCCAAAGCGCTTACCACCTTTTACGGTTTTGGACACGCGGTTGATCGCGACCAGACGGTCGGCGAATTCCGGTGCTTCGTCACGATCGCGGCCTCTGCCACGACGGTTATCACGTTCTGCCATAGAGAACATCCTTTGATATCTGGGCAAGCGCCCGTTTGTCTCAACCCAAGTGAGCAGAATGCCCCCGGATCATCGAGGCGGCCATCACAGCCGCCTGCGCTTTCTCAAACAACGGCTGCCTGAAAGCCCACCTTACCCGCATGCAGGTAGGGTGGGCCTTGGGCCACCGTACCTTAGATTTTCAGACCGCCTTCGCGGGCGGCGTCGGCCACGGCCTTGACCTTCCCGTGAAAGAGGAACCCGCCACGGTCGAAATAGGCTTCTTCCACACCGGCTTTCTTTGCGCGCTCGGCAATCGCTGCACCCACCTTGGTGGCTGCTTCGATGTTGTTCTTGCCAACCACACCCAGCGCCTTTTCCAGCGTCGAGGCGGAGGCAAGCGTTGTGCCCGCCACGTCGTCGATCAGCTGTACGCTGATGTTCTTGCTGGAGCGGTGCACGGAGAGGCGCACGCGCCCCGCGTTTACCTTGCGCAGTTTGTTCCGAACGCGCAGGCGGCGCTTCAAGAACAGGTCTCTTTTGCTGTTTGCCATTGTTTGCGTCCTTACTTCTTCTTGCCTTCTTTGCGGAAGATGAACTCGCCCTTGTAGCGGATGCCTTTGCCCTTGTAGGGCTCGGGCTTACGCCAAGCGCGGATGTTCGCGGCAACCTGACCAACAAGCTGTTCGTCAATGCCTTCCACCACAATCTCAGTCTGTTTCGGAGCCGTCACGGTCACCCCTTCAGGCGCCGTGTAATCCACGTCGTGGCTGAGGCCGAGGTTCAGCTTCAGGGTATTGCCCTGCATCTGCGCCCGGTAACCCACACCCTGGATCTCCAGCTCTTTCTTGAAACCCTCGGTGACGCCGGTGACAAGGTTCGCCACCATCGTGCGGGACATGCCCCACTGCTGCCGCGCGCGCTTGGATTTGCCGCGTGGCTCGATGTTGATCACATTGTCCTCAACCTTCAGGGTCACATCATCCGTGGCCTTGAAGGACCGGGTCCCCTTGGGGCCCTTCACTTCGATGGTCTGACCGCTCACGGAGGCGGATACACCGCTGGGCAGGTCGACCGGTTTTTTACCAATACGAGACATGAGCCCCTCCTTAGAAGACGGTGCAGAGCACTTCGCCACCAACGTTGGCGCTGCGTGCTGCTTGGTCCGACATCACACCCTTGGGGGTGGAGACAATCGACACGCCGAGGCCCTGACGGACAACCGGGATGTCATTGACGCCCATGTAGACGCGACGACCGGGCTTGGAGACCCGCTTGAGCTCGCGAATGACAGGTTCGCCTTCGTAGTACTTCAGGCTGATCTCGATGGCCGGGTGGCCGTCGGCACCGGTGGTTTTCTCATAGCCACGGATGTAGCCCTCGTCCGCCAGCACATCCAGCACCCAGGCGCGCAGCTTGGAAGCAGGCGTGTGGACGGTGGATTTACCGCGCATCGAGGAGTTACGGATGCGTGTCAGCATATCTGCGATAGGATCGTTCATCTGATGCGCTCCTTACCAGCTCGACTTGACCATGCCGGGGATCTGGCCGTTCGAGCCAAGGTCCCGCAGCGCGATCCGCGAAATTTTCAGTTTGCGATAGTAAGCGTGTGGACGACCGGTCAACTGGCAGCGGTTGTGCAGACGCACGGCCGAAGAGTTGCGCGGCAGTTTCGCCAGCTTCAGGGAGGCGCGAAAACGCTCTTCCATCGGCTTTTCCTGGTCGTTCACGATTGCTTTGAGTTCAGCGCGCTTGGCAGCGTATTTCTTCACCAGAGCTTCGCGCTTCTTCTCGCGTTCGATCATAGATTTTTTAGCCATATCTATTCCCTCCCGATCAGCTGTTGAAAGGCATGTTGAAGGCTTTCAACAGGCTCTTTGCTTCAGCGTCGGTTTGCGCCGTTGTGGCGATCACAATGTCCATTCCCCAGTTCTCATCGATCTTGTCGAAGTTGATCTCCGGGAACACCAGATGCTCTTTCAGGCCCATGGCATAGTTGCCACGCCCGTCAAAGCTCTTGCCCGAGACGCCGCGGAAGTCGCGGATGCGGGGCATCGCAATGGTGATCAGACGGTCGAGGAATTCATACATGCGGTCGCCGCGCAGGGTCACTTTCGCACCCATCGGCATGTCCTCGCGGACCCGGAAGCCCGCGATGGACTTCTTGGCCGTGGTGGTCAGCGCCTTCTGGCCCGCAATCAGGGTCAGATCTTCGACCGCCGACTTGGCCTTCTTGCTGTCGCGCACCGCTTCCGCACCGCAGCCGATGTTCAGGACGATCTTGTCCAGACGCGGGATCTGCATGTCGTTCTTGTAGCCGAACTCTTCCTTCATCGCCGCGCGGATGGTGTCCTTGTACACGGCCTTCAGGCGGGGGGTGTAATTTGCCGTATCAAGCATCGATCACGTCTCCCGTTGTCTTGGCAAAACGGACTTTCTTGTCGCCGTCCATCTTGAAACCCACACGTGTCGCCTTGCCCTTGGCATCGACATAGGCGAGGTTGCTGAGGTCAATCGGCATCGCCTTGGGGATGCGACCGCCCTGGCTTTCCTGGGACTGACGTGTGGCGCGGATGGCGATGTTGACGCCGTCCACGATGGCCTTGCCGGATTTCGGGTCCACAGACGTGATGTTGCCTGTCTTACCCTTGTCCTTGCCGGCCAGCACGATGACCTTGTCACCTTTTTTCAACTTGGCAGCCATGATTACAGCACCTCCGGAGCGAGCGAGATGATTTTCATGAAGTTCTTGGCGCGCAGTTCCCGCACAACTGGCCCAAAGATACGTGTACCAATCGGCTCGTTGTTGTTGTTGAGGATGACGGCGGCGTTGCGATCAAAGCGGATCGCGGTGCCGTCTTCGCGGCGGACTTCCTTGGCGGTGCGCACGACGACGGCCTTACGGACGTCGCCTTTTTTCACACGACCGCGGGGGATGGCTTCCTTGACCGACACGACAATGATGTCGCCGACGGATGCGTATTTACGCTTGGAACCACCCAGAACCTTGATGCACTGAACACGGCGCGCGCCGCTGTTGTCAGCAACATCCAGGTTGGTCTGCATCTGGATCATTTGGTTTCTCCCGACCTTTGGGGGGCCGATGCGTGGCCTTCTTCCCCAGGGTTTCGATTAAGCGGTTGGTCCTCAGGCCTCAGCGGCTTCCAGCACTTCCCAACGTTTAGTTTTCGACTTTGGTGCACATTCGATGATGCGGACGCTATCGCCCACCTTGAACGTGTTCTTCTCATCGTGCGCCCGGTATTTCTTGGACTTACGGATGGTTTTCTTCAGAACCGGGTGCGTAAAGCGGCGCTCGACGGACACGGTAACGGTTTGTGCGTTGGCATCAGAGGTCACGACGCCGGACAGAATACGCTTTGGCATGGGTGCTCTCCTTACTCAGACGCAGCAGCGGAGGCTGCTTTTTGGTTCAAAACAGTCTTTACACGGGCCGCGTTGCGGCGCGCGGTGCGCAGTTGCGCAGGGTTTTCCAGCTGGCCGGTGGCCTGCTGAAAGCGCAAGTTGAACTGTTCTTTCTTCAGATTGGCCAGCTCTTCACGCAGCTGGTCCGGGGTCTTGTCATGCAATTCCTTGGCGTCCATCGCCTTATTCCTTTCAACATCACGAGAAGGCCGCTTGAAAGCGTCACCCTGATTCCCGTGGAGTTCATGATGAAGGGGCCGTATAGGCCCAACGGCCCTGCATCGCAACCCCTTTTGACAAAGAACAAAACGTCTTTCCCAATGCCAACGCCTAGTCCTCCGTTCCCTCTACAATTGCACCCGTGCCTGAGTCGAGAGGCGGATACAAATCGCCCTCCCAGTGGCGGAGGCTCGGGCGCTGCCTTCGCAAAGCCAAGGCATGGCTTGATGCTTTAAACTGACGTTCAGGAAACAAGATCCTGACAGCAGCACGGAGCCCATACCTAACGTGGGACGATCTGTTAGAGTGATCGAATGATTGCGACCAATCATTACAAATTTCGCAGAGCGACCTTGGAGGACCTTCCTGTGTTGAAGGCCTGGCGGTCGAACCCGCATGTTCTAGAGTGGTGGGAGTCAGATGAGCTTGATGATGAAAAGGACTTAGCTGATCCTCGGGTCGCTCGCTGGATCGTTTCATTCATCGAACGGCCCTTTGCGTTTATGCAAGACTACACAGTGCACGGATGGGAAAGTCACCATTTTGCCAGTCTTCCAAAAGGTTCGCGGGGAATCGATCAATACATCGGAGACCCCGAGATGGTCGGCATTGGACATGGATCAGCGTTTATCGAAATGAGAATGCAGGTTCTCTTCGATGAGGGCGCACATGTGATCGCAACCGATCCTCACCCAGACAATGAACGTGCGATAGCCGTCTACAAAAAGCTGGGGTTCAAACCGTCGGGGCCACCTCAAGAAACCGAATGGGGTTTGATCTTGCCAATGCTGGCGAGGCGGTAAACAGGACGCACTCAACGGCAACAAAGTCCGTTCAACCACCATTTTTCCCAAATCTTTATCCACGGTACGCCATCGTAATCTCGCAAATTCGTTCAAACACCTATGCGACCACCAACGTGATACCGACATCGAATTCACCATATTCCCTTTGGAAAAGGGCTCGAAGTCCCTGGCAGGACCCCAAGCCTGCTCCTCCTTTCCACACATGCCACGTTAACCCTCTCGCCTCTCGCCACCTGCTCGGCTAAGACGGAATCATGAGCACCATAGATTCCCTCTTTGTCACCCGCCTCTACCGCGCCCCTCTCTCCGAGAAAAAGCCTGCCATCGATACGGCCGAAGTCGAAGCCTCCTGCTGGTCCATCGCCGAAGATGATGAAGCAGGTCAGAACTGGTGTGATGAAAACGGCTATCCGGGCTACACAAGCTATGCCTCGCTGACCGACCTGCCCTACCGCTTCCCGATTTTCAAGGATCTGGTCAAGTGCCTCGACAAACACGTGAAAGCCTTTGCCACGGACCTCGCTTTCGATCTCGGCGACAGACCCCTGAAACTGGAAGATATCTGGATCAACATCCTGCCCCCCGGCGGCATCCACACCAGCCACATCCACCCGCATTCGGTGATCAGCGGCACCACCTATGTGGCCGTCCCGCGCGGTGCCAGCGCCCTCAAAGTCGAAGACCCGCGCCTGCCGATGATGATGGCCGCCCCACCCCGCCGCAAGAACGCGCCGTCGGAATTGCAAACCTTCACCTACATCACCCCTGAAGTAGGAGACGTCCTGCTCTGGGAAAGCTGGCTCCGCCACGAAGTCCCGCTGAACATGGCCGAAGAAGAACGGATTTCCGTTTCGTTCAACTATAACTGGACCTAGTCGGCGCCGTGCGTTTGCCTACACTTCAATTGGAAGCGCCACATTGACCGATCTAAGTATATATATCTGGTCTTTGGGCGGCGTCACCGCAGTACTTGCGTTTCTCGTTGCCTGGCTTTTGCACCACAAACGGAAAGTAAGTTCTGCAAAATCACTCATCATCGATGGTTCCAACGTGATGCACTGGAAATCGAACACACCAGATATCCAATCTGTTGTCGGAGTCATAGAGGCCCTCACGCGACAGGGCTTTTATCCGGGCGTGGTGTTTGATGCGAACGCCGGTTATCTGGTCGCGGGCAAGTATCGCCACCACGGCGACTTCGCCCGAATGCTCGGCCTACCCGAAAAGCGTGTAATGGTGGTACCAAAAGGCACCCCGGCCGATCCGATTATCCTCCAGGCCGCGCGAGATATGGGCGCGCGCATCGTGACAAATGACCGGTTCCGCGATTGGATTGAAGATTATCCGGAGATCCAAGATGACGGTTACCTTATCCGTGGCGGCTATCAGTCCGAACAAGTCTATTTCAGCCAGGCCTTAAAGGATGGCGTGCGCTAGTACCCTCGCGCGCGACATATGCGCGTCGAAGGCCTGTCGCTCCCCGAAAGAAAGCCCCCGTCGATCATTCGACGGAGGCTCCTGATTTGCACTGATAGCGTAATGCTTGTCTGCAAGCAAACACGCTGCCTCTGCTTCGTCATACCCGCAAAACGGAAACGACGGGGTTACCAGTCCTCGCGGACCACAACCCGTGTCTTGATCGGCAGTTTCATCGCCGCCAGACGCAGAGCCTCGCGGGCCACGTCATCATTCACGCCGTCGATCTCGAACATCACGCGACCTGGCTTGACCTTGGCCGCCCAACGGTCGACCGAACCCTTACCTTTACCCATCCGAACTTCGATGGGTTTGGCCGTGACCGGCACATCCGGGAAAATCCGGATCCAGACCCGGCCCTGACGTTTCATGTGACGTGTCATGGCGCGGCGTGCCGCTTCGATCTGACGGGCTGTGACCCGCTCGGGCTCAATGGCCTTGAGGCCATAGGTGCCGAAGTTCAGGTCAGACCCGCCCTTCGCCAAGCCCTTGATCGAGCCCTTGAACTGCTTGCGGAATTTCGTGCGTTTTGGTTGTAGCATCTGTCATTCCCCCTTAGCGACGACCGCCTGCACCGCGGGGTGCTGGGCCATCCTGGAGTTCCTGTGCCTTACGGTCACGCGCGGCTGGATCGTGCTCCATGATCTCACCTTTGAAGATCCATGTCTTGATCCCGATGATGCCATAGGCAGTCGTCGCTTCCACATGTGCGTAATCGATATCGGCCCGCAGGGTGTGCAAAGGCACGCGGCCTTCACGGTACCATTCGGTCCGCGCGATCTCGGCGCCGCCCAGACGGCCCGCGACGTTCACGCGGATGCCCAGGGCGCCCATACGCATGGCGTTCTGCACCGCACGTTTCATGGCGCGGCGGAAAGACACCCGACGCTCCAGCTGCTGTGCAATGCTCTCACCAACAAGGGCCGCATCCAGCTCGGGCTTGCGCACTTCAACGATGTTGAGATGCAGCTCGCTGTCGGTCATCTTGGCAATTTTCTGGCGCAGACCTTCGATGTCCGCGCCTTTTTTGCCGATGATGACACCGGGGCGGGCTGTATGGATCGTAACGCGGCATTTTTTATGCGGACGTTCGATGATCACACGGGCCACACCGGCCTGATGACATTCTTTCTTGATGAATTCACGGATTGCGAGGTCTTCCAGCAGAAGGTCCCCGTAATCTTTCGTGTCGGCATACCAGCGGCTGTCCCAGGTGCGGTTCACCTGCAGGCGCATGCCAATCGGATTGACTTTGTTACCCATTAGGCTTGCTCCTCTACCTGACGCACCTTGATCGTGATTTCCGAGAACGGCTTGATGATCTTGCCGAACCGGCCACGCGCGCGCGGACGGCCACGCTTCATGGTCAGGTTTTTACCCACATAGGCCTCTGCGACGACCAGCTCGTCAACATCGAGGTTGTGGTTGTTTTCCGCGTTCGCGATGGCGGACTGAAGGCATTTCTTCACATCCAGAGCGATCCGTTTCTTGGAGAAGGTCAGGTCCGTCAGGGCCTTGTCCACCTTCTTACCCCGGATCATCGCGGCGACGAGGTTCAGTTTCTGCGGGGATGTACGAAGCATGCGCAGTTTTGCCATTGCTTCGTTGTCAGCCACGCGGCGGGGATTTTTATCCTTACTCATGGCTTACTTCCGCTTCGCTTTTTTGTCGGCGGCATGACCATAGTAGGTCCGTGTTGGCGAATACTCACCAAACTTCTGACCGATCATGTCTTCGCTGACGTTGACAGGGATGTGCTTGTGACCGTTGTAGACACCGAACGTCAGGCCCACGAACTGGGGCAGGATTGTCGAGCGGCGCGACCAGATCTTGATCACTTCGTTGCGACCACTTTCGCGGGACGCTTCGGCCTTTTTCAACACGTAGCTGTCGACAAAAGGACCTTTCCATACTGAACGAGACATAAATTAACGCCCCTTCTTCTTGGCGTGCCGCGAGCGCAGGATGAGCTTGCTTGACGCTTTTTTCTTGTTCCGGGTTTTTGCACCCTTTGTCGGCTTGCCCCAGGGCGTCACCGGGTGACGACCACCAGAGGTCCGGCCTTCACCACCACCATGCGGGTGGTCGATCGGGTTCATCACGACACCACGCACAGAGGGGCGGATGCCCTTGTGGCGCATGCGGCCCGCTTTACCGTAGTTCTGGTTGGAGTTGTCGGGGTTGCTGACAGCACCAACGGTGGCCATGCATTCCTGACGCACCAGACGCAGCTCGCCGGAGCTCAGACGGATCTGAGCATAGCCACCGTCGCGGCCCACGAACTGGGCGTAGGTCCCGGCGGCACGGGCGATCTGACCACCCTTGCCGGGCTTCATCTCGATGTTGTGCACGATTGTCCCGATGGGCATGCCCGAGAAAGGCATCGCGTTGCCAGGTTTGATGTCTGCTTTTTGCGACGCAACCACGCTGTCACCCACGGCCAGACGCTGTGGCGCCAGGATATAGGCCTGTTCGCCATCGCTGTATTTCACGAGGGCGATGAAAGCTGTGCGGTTGGGGTCATATTCGATGCGCTCGACCGTGGCCGCCACATCCAGTTTGTTCCGCTTGAAGTCAACGATCCGGTAGAGGCGCTTGGCCCCGCCGCCTTTACGGCGCATCGTGATCCGTCCGGTATTGTTCCGTCCGCCGTTCTTGGTCAAGCCTTCCGTGAGGGCTTTGACCGGGCGGCCTTTCCAGAGCTCCGAACGGTCGATCAGTACCAGCCCACGCTGGCCCGGCGTCGTCGGTTTATACGACTTGAGTGCCATGTTGTCTGTCTTCCGTTTTGCTGTACGGCGCATCGCTGCGCCTATGGTATGAAGGCCCCCGTAGGTGCCCGACTTGGATGTCCATACGGACAAAGGCGAAGCCCCGGACGAATCCGGGGCCTTGCCGATGCGTCCGTTTAAGAGAGTGCGCTCCCGGGGTCAAGCATGGGGCCCGCTGAAAGTTCATATTTTTCAGGGTACCGGGACCACGTCTGGGCACCTATTCGCCACGCCCTGAGACACCTGATCTTCTGTCTTCCTAACTTTGCGGGGGAGATGCTACGCTCAAGTGGTCTTGGGTGGAGGGAATACCATGAGTTTTGTGAAAGCACTTGCCGCGGTCGCTGTCGGGTTTGCGGCGGCGAAAGGGATGGACAAGTACAAGCAGATGGGCGGCATGGCCGGTCTGCAAGACGCGATGCAGGGCGCAGGCGGCAGCAATATGGCGGATCAGCTGGGCCGCATGGCGGACCAGTTCGGCATTCCGGGAGGCTCAGCGCAGGTGAAGAACCTGTTCGGCCAGATGGGTCAGGCCACTGCCGGTGCGACCGAAGCAGGCGCTGCCGGTCTGGGTGGTCTGATGGCAAGCCTGCGCGGCGCCGCCGAAGCAGGCAGTCAGCAATCGGCCTCAATGATGGAGGCGATGTTCGGCAACACGCCGGTCGGCGACGCGATGGAGCAGCAGGCCAAGCTGATGATCCGCGCGATGATCCAGGCTGCGAAGGCCGACGGCGAGATCGATGCCCAGGAACAGGCCGCCATTGTCGACCGGCTGGGCGACATCAGCGAGGAAGAGCGCGAATTCGTAAAGGCAGAATTGCAGGCCTCGCCCGATTTGGCAGGTCTCGTGCGGGACGCAGGGACAATCAGCCGAGAGCAGGTCTACTCGACCTCGCTGGCCGCTATCCGTGTCGATAACGTCGCCGAGGCCAACTATATGCGCCAACTCGCATCGGGGCTTGGGTTGAGCGATGCTCAGCGTGATGCGATCCACGCCAGGATGGGGGTCCCACCGCTCGCCAGCCGATGACGATTGTCCCTCGCCGAAATCCCTCTTGCTCGGTCTAAAAACCGTATTCTCTGGAAGACACTTGGGCCGCCTGTAGCGACTGTCAGGCCGGTTGCTGGCCTCTAGAACCGTGGGAGCATCTGCTATCACGTTCCGTTTCACGAGCAATCGCGGAAACACGCCGGATCATTCTTCATGTGATTATCCAACGGCCCACCTTCAGCGACAAGTCGGAGAGCAATGCGTTACATCGGTTGGTTTTTCACCTCTGTGGATTAAACAACCGGGCGAAAAACCCAGTGCGGGGTTGCTGAGCCTCTTCTGATGGTCTTGGCCTTCCAGCGACCCAAACCTCGATCCGTTCGGCGTTCAATGCGTTTGCCGAAAAATCGCGGGCTTCCACACCAAGATCATTTGCAACCGTCTTGGCAACTGCGGCGGTCTCCGGGCTGTAGTATCGCAAATGGGTGGTCGAAACTCGAAACCTCTCACGTCCGATTTCGGCGACTGCGATCCCGGCGCTCTCAAGCTCGGCCACATAGCTTTGAAGTTTGTCATTGGGGATGCCGTCCGGCGCATGAATGAAGAACTGCAGGTCAGAGGCCTTGCTGTTCCCGTACATCATTTCTCCCGCACTCAAGCCAGGAATCTCCGGCAGCGACCGCAGCGTCGCAGCGATAGCCAGATCGGTGTCCGCACGCATGTATTGCACGGCTGAAATCTCCGGCAGACTGATCGCGTCAGCGCGAACCGATACCGGCGCGAAGAATCCGTCCGGCACGTCCACTTGCGGGGAACCCTGTACACCGTCGGAAGCAACAATGGTTCTGTCCGCCGGTGGGTCCACCACAGCTGTTACGGTCGCTACGTTTGATTGGCTGATGGTGTTGCCCTGGCTGGCTTCTGCAAGCGGATCAGACGTAACGGAGACCGACGCCCCAAACCCGATCAATGCGCCAATACCAAGCGTTATGCCCAGACCGAAACCAGCGGCGCCTGAAAACAGCATCAAAGCCTTCACCGCATCCGATGCATTCAACTGAGCCAAAGCACCACCTGTGTCTGCTTTGTCCCCTTCCGGTGCTCTGGCGTCGCCAATTTGATCAGGCTCAGGCAATCGAGATGGTGCCTTCGATGCGACCACTCCCCGCTCGGAAAGAAGCTTGGCGCGTTTTGCGCGTGCTTCGTTTAATCGCTCCTTCCAGCTTCCATCAAAGACCGGATGGTTAGAGGCCTCGGGATGTCTGCCCACGCTTAGTTGTGTAAAACCACTGGCTTCAATTTTCGACACGATATTGACCTCTCGAAGAGACGCAATTTCTACAATAGATGATCGTTTGAAAACGCTCCGCGGCGCGGCACTGGGAACAACCTGTCCACAAGCAATTAATATAGCACAAGAAAAAGGCCATTTGGTGGCCAGATTGCTACACTGGAGGTCGAAACAACATGCGCTGGACTGCTGGGGCCTGCGGATCGGGCATCTTCGGCAAGAAATCGCCAATAGAGCACCGCCCGCGTATCGATAATCGTGTTGAGAAGGATAGAAGGAGCACGCACCGCGAGATGGGTCGGCAAAAAAGCAAAACCCCGACCTTTTTCAAGGCCGGGGTTCCGTAAGACATCTGATCAGACTTTTAGAGACCGGTGGACACGTCAATCGTGTTGCCGGCTTCCAGCGTCACGTAGGCTTTCTTCACGTCCTTCCGCTTGCCGAGCTGGCCGCGGAACCGCTTTACTTTGCCTTTGGTGATCGTGGTGTTGACCGCTTTGACCTTCACACCAAAGAGCGCCTCTACGGCTTCCTTGATCTGGGGCTTGTTGCTGTCGATCGCCACTTCAAAGACAACCGCGCCGTTCTCGGACGACATGGTGGCTTTCTCGGTGATGATCGGCTTGCGGATCACATCGTAATGTTCTGCCTTGGCGCTCATTTCAAACGGGCCTCCAGTGCTTCGACACCCGCTTTCGTGATCACCAGGGTGTCACGCTTGAGGATGTCATATACGTTTGCGCCCATTGTCGGCAGGATATCCAGACCGTCAATGTTGCGCGCGGCTTGGGCGAAGTTCTCGTCCACAGATGCCCCGTCGATGACCAGCGCGCGTTTCCAGCCCAGGTTTGCAACCTGTTTGGCCAAAGCGGCGGTTTTGCCTTCGGAGGAAGCCTCGTCGATAATCACAAGCTCGCCCGCTTTCATTTTCGCGGACAGTGCGTGGCACAGACCCAGCTTGCGGAACTTCTTGGTCAGCTCGTGGCCGTGGCTGCGCACTTTCGGCCCCTTGTAGACGCCACCCCCGCGGAAGATCGGTGCAGAGCGCGCGCCGTGGCGTGCGCCGCCGGTGCCTTTCTGGCGATAGATCTTCTTGGTGGAGTAGTCGACTTCGGAGCGTGTCTTGACCTTATGCGTACCCGCCTGCGCGTTGTTACGCTGCCAGCGGACGACGCGGTGCAGGATGTCGGCACGGGGTTCGAGGCCAAACAAAGCCTCGTCCAAGTCTACCGAACCGGCCTTCTTGCCGTCGAGTTTGATGACATCGAGTTTCATGCGTCACCTTCTTTCTTGTCTTCGTCAGCCGCAGGCGCATCGTCCGCCTTGTCCGCTGCGATTTCAGCTTCTGCGGCTTTCAACTGTTCGGCTTCCGCAGCGGCTTGCTCTTCGGCCAGACGCTTGGCTTCGGCTTCGGCCTCGGCAGCAGCGGCAGCGGCAGCTTCTTCAGCGGCTTTGGCGGCTTCTTCAGCGGCAGATTTCAAAGCGGCAGGCAGGATCGCATTCTCGGGGAATGGTTTCTTGACCGCATCCTTGACCGTGACCCAACCCCCTTTGGAGCCCGGCACAGCGCCTTTGACCATGATCAGACCACGGTCTGTATCGGTGCGCACAACCTGCAGGTTTTGCGTGGTGACACGGGCTGCACCCATGTGACCGGCCATTTTCTTACCTTTGAAAACCTTGCCCGGATCCTGACACTGACCGGTGGAACCGTGCGAACGGTGAGAGATCGACACACCGTGCGTGGCACGCAGACCACCGAAATTGTGGCGCTTCATCGCACCGGCAAAACCTTTACCGATAGACGTGCCCGCCACATCAACGAACTGACCTTCAAAGTAGTGATCCGCGATGATTTCCTCACCAACACTGATCAGGTTTTCCGCATCCACACGGAACTCGGCAACCTTGCGCTTGGGTTCCACCTTCGCGGATGCGAAGTGGCCGCGCATGGCCTGAGAGGTCCGCTTGGCCTTGGCAACACCGGCGCCGAGCTGAACGGCCGTGTAGCCATCCTTTTCAACGGTCCGCTGGGCCACGACCTGCAGCTTGTCGAGTTGAAGAACGGTCACAGGGATCTGCTTGCCGTCTTCCATGAACAGCCGGGTCATGCCGACTTTTTTTGCAATAACGCCTGAGCGCAACATGAAATTACCCTCCTACGCTTATGATTGCAGTTTGATCTCGACGTCCACACCAGCGGCCAGGTCGAGCTTCATCAGCGCGTCCACGGTCTGGGGGGTCGGATCAACGATATCCAGCAGACGCTTGTGCGTGCGGATTTCGAACTGGTCACGGGATTTCTTGTCAACGTGCGGGCCACGCAGAACGGTGAACTTCTCGATTTTGTTCGGCAGCGGGATCGGGCCGCGAACGGAAGCACCTGTACGCTTGGCGGTGTTGACGATTTCTTGTGTGGAGGCATCCAGCACACGGTAGTCAAACGCCTTGAGGCGGATGCGGATGTTTTGGCTTTGAACGGCCATGAGCATCACCCTTTATATCAGGGTCCAGATCGGAGAGGAGGACGGGCGCTCATCGCACACCCTCATCGCGTCTTTTTATGAACTGAAAAAGGGCACGGCCAGCCGTACCCTCTCAGGACTTGGGCGTCTTAGGGGGAGTCGCAGGAAAAGGCAATGGGGTTTCCGAACGAATATGGGTGATATCTGCCGCGCATCCGGTATTGTCATTACAGAAACGCTGCTTTCAACAACAGTTCGTCCTTGCTGCCGCCCGATATTGCGGCAGAAGGAGGCTCTGAGCCCAGACGTACCGAATGCTGTACTCACCACCAAGGTCGACTATGCGGAAGCAGGCTCCGTGAAACTCTTGCCATATTCGCCGAGAAAAATGGTGTGGATCTTTTTGGTTTTTCGTATCTTAGCGGCAAGGTTCACGGGGGTAGCAGTGAGTGATCAGTTAGTCGAACAGCTTAGAGACGACATTAGGGCTCTGATTGACAATCTGACCGCCCCGAAGAACTTCGAAACATCTCGGATCCGAAATGTTTCAACCAGTATTTGCCGACGTTGGTTGATCGACAAAGGTCTGGTGAATTTAGCTTATTCACTGGGCGTTACGCCCACGCTACCTGCCCTGTACAACGCACCCCACGTAACGGACATCGAGAAGTAGAACCATGTTGAGTTCTATACGCTCGGTGGTGTTTCCCTAGAAGGACAACCGATAAATTCGATCTACAAAATTAGAACTGGGTTTCCCGGACACGCTAACTTTTCAATCCCCAAATATGTTGAATTCCCACCAGCCCGGTTTCTCCGCCGGAAGTGTACTTTCGGGCAGGACACTTGGTTCACGACTGAAAACATCTTGCGCCATATAGCTAACAAAGCCGGGGGCGTTCATTTTGATACTGCGCGGGAAAAAGTTATAGACGAGCGGATAGACGAAGTTCGCCAAAGCTACGTTATCAGCTCAAGTGCAGGTATTCCGAACACATGTGAACGAATAGGTGTTAACATAGAAGGCGATTTTAAAGAGCAGCTTGATTTTTGCTTTCTTGAGATGATGGCGATTGCTCAGTCCCTTTGCAATGTGCGGTTTGACGGGAAACGTGTCGTCCACATGATCAGAGTTGGCGACGACAACACTGGTATGGGTGATGATATTTTACTCGGCCATACTCACCACCTTAGGGTCGATCTGCCATAGACTTGAGGTCAAAGCAGACGTTGGTCTGTTTGTATCTAAAGGCAGCTTCGTCCGAAAAGCGACCGACACTGAACAAACGAAGGGCCGCTCAATTTGAGCGGCCCTTTTTTTCAAAATTGTGCGGAGCTTTCACCCCGCTTCCCGTGTTACTCGGTGATTTTGGACACCACGCCGGCGCCGACGGTGCGGCCGCCTTCGCGGATCGCAAAACGCAGACCGTTCTCCATCGCGATCGGCGCGATCAGCTCAACGCCAAAGCTCACGTTGTCGCCCGGCATCACCATCTCGGTGCCTTCGTTCAGCTGAACCGTGCCGGTCACGTCCGTCGTGCGGAAGTAAAACTGCGGGCGGTAGTTCGCAAAGAACGGCGTGTGACGGCCGCCCTCATCCTTGGTCAGGATGTAGGCTTCGGCTTCGAACTTGGTGTGCGGGGTCACGGAACCCGGCTTGCAGAGCACCTGGCCACGCTCGACCGCTTCCCGGTCGATGCCACGCAGCAGCGCGCCGATGTTGTCGCCCGCTTCACCGCGGTCCAGCAGCTTGCGGAACATCTCAACACCTGTGCAGGTCGTCTTCTGCGTGTCTTTGATGCCAACGATTTCGATCTCGTCGCCCACGTTGATCACGCCACGCTCGACACGGCCGGTCACAACAGTACCACGGCCGGAGATCGAGAAGACGTCTTCCACGGGCATCAGGAACGGCTGGTCGATCGCGCGCTCAGGCGTCGGGATCCACTCGTCGACGGCGGCCATCAGCTTCTTGATGGATTCCTCACCAATCTCCGGGTTGTTGCCTTCCATCGCCGCCAGCGCCGAGCCGGGGATGACCGGGATGTCGTCGCCGGGGTATTCGTAGGAGGACAGCAGCTCGCGGATTTCCATCTCGACCAGCTCGAGCAGCTCTTCGTCATCGACCTGGTCGACCTTGTTCATGTAGACAACCATGGTCGGGATGCCGACCTGGCGGCCGAGCAGGATGTGCTCGCGCGTCTGCGGCATCGGGCCGTCAGCAGCGTTCACCACCAGGATCGCGCCGTCCATCTGGGCAGCACCGGTGATCATGTTTTTCACGTAGTCCGCGTGGCCGGGGCAGTCGACGTGCGCATAGTGGCGTGCGTCGGTTTCATATTCCACGTGTGCCGTCGAGATGGTGATCCCGCGGGCTTTCTCTTCGGGCGCGCCGTCGATCTGGTCATAGGCCTGGAAATCGCCAAAATACTTCGTGATCGCAGCCGTCAGCGTCGTCTTGCCGTGGTCAACGTGACCAATCGTGCCAATGTTTACGTGCGGTTTAGTACGTTCAAACTTTGCCTTTGCCATGGTGGCCTCCTTAGGTGTTCTGGTGGATGGCTGCGCCACCCGGTGTTGGTTTTCGCCGCCCCTATCGGGGCGACTGAATTAAGCGAATTTTGCCTGGATCTCGTCAGAGATGTTCTGCGGAACGGGATCGTAGTGATCGAACTGCATAGTGAACTGTGCACGCCCCGAAGACATCGACCGCAGCGTGTTGATGTAGCCGAACATATTCGCCAGCGGAACGAAAGCGTCGATCGCAATCGCATTGCCGCGCGGCTCCTGCCCGGTCACCTGACCACGACGAGATGTCAGATCACCGATGACGTTGCCGGTATAGTCTTCCGGCGAAATCACTTCGACCTTCATGATCGGCTCGAGCAGTTTCGCGCCCGCGCCCTTCATGCCGTCGCGCATCCCCATGCGAGCCGCGATCTCGAAGGCCAGCACGCTGGAGTCCACATCGTGGAATTTACCGTCGATCAGCGCAACTTTGAAGTCGATCACCGGGAAGCCGGCAAGCGGGCCACTGTCCATGACGGACTTGATGCCCTTTTCCACGCCCGGAATGTATTCCTTGGGCACAGCACCACCAACGATACGAGATTCAAACGAATAACCTTCGCCCGGCTCAGTCGGCGTCAGGATCATTTTCACTTCCGCGAACTGACCGGACCCACCGGACTGTTTCTTGTGCGTGTAGGTGACTTCGTACTCTTTCGAGATCGTCTCGCGATACGCCACCTGCGGCGCACCGATATTCGCCTCGACCTTGAATTCACGCTTCAGACGGTCGACCAGAATGTCGAGGTGAAGTTCGCCCATACCCTTCATGATGGTCTGACCGGATTCCAGATCAGTTTCCACACGGAAAGAGGGGTCTTCGGCCGCCAGACGGGCCAGACCTTGCGACATTTTTTCCTGGTCGTTCTTGGTCTTCGGCTCCACCGCGATCTCGATCACCGGATCGGGGAAGGTCATGGTTTCCAGAACCACCGGATCATTCACGGCGCAGAGCGTGTCACCCGTTGTCGTGTCTTTCAGACCCGCCAGCGCGATGATGTCGCCCGCGAAGGCTTCTTCGATCTCTTCACGGTTGTTGGAGTGCATCATCATCATGCGGCCCACGCGCTCTTTCTTCTCCTTGGTGGAGTTGAGCATCGTGTCGCCCTTGTTCAGCACGCCGGAATAGATCCGTGTGAAGGTCAGCGAGCCCACGAAGGGGTCGTTCATGATTTTGAACGCGAGACCAGCGAAGGCCATGTTGTCGTCCGCACGGCGCGCAATGTTCCGGGTTTCCTCTTCATCGCCCGGTTTGAAGCCCATGTAGTCGACCACGTCGAGCGGGCTCGGCAGATAGTCAATCACGGCGTTCAGCAGCGGCTGCACACCTTTGTTCTTGAAGGCAGAGCCACCCAGAACCGGTACGAAAGCAATCTCCAGCGTGCCCTTGCGCAGCAGCGCGCGCAGGGTCGGCACGTCAGGCTCATTGCCTTCGAGGTACTCCATCATCGCGTCGTCGTCCATTTCGACGGCCGCTTCGATCATCTTGCCGCGCCACTCGTCAGCCATGTCTTTCAGGCTGTCGCGGATCGGGGCCTTGATCCAGGACGCACCCAGATCTTCGCCCTGCCACAGCCACTCTTCCATGGTCACGAGATCAATCAAGCCTTCCAGCTCGGTTTCGGCGCCAATCGGGATACCAACAGGCACGGCGCGCGCGCCGGTACGGTCTTCAACCATCTTCACGCAGTTGAAGAAGTCAGCGCCGATCTTGTCCATCTTGTTGACGAACACCATGCGCGGAACCTTGTAGCGGTCAGCCTGACGCCAGACGGTTTCGGTTTGCGGTTCAACGCCAGCGTTGGCGTCCAAAACACAAACGGCACCATCGAGAACCGCCAGCGAACGTTCCACTTCAATGGTGAAGTCCACGTGGCCGGGGGTGTCGATGATGTTCAGGCGGTGCTTTTCGGAGTCAGGCGTTTTGCCATCCTCTGTGCGCTCCCAGAAAGTCGTGGTCGCAGCCGAGGTGATGGTGATGCCGCGTTCCTGCTCCTGTTCCATCCAGTCCATGGTGGCTGCACCATCGTGCACCTCACCAATATTGTGGGACTTGCCTGTGTAGTACAGAATGCGTTCGGAACATGTAGTCTTGCCGGCATCGATGTGAGCCATGATGCCAAAGTTGCGGTAGCGGTCTAGCGGATAGTCGCGTGCCATGGGGCTGCTTCCTTGAAGTATCTGAAAACGAGTTGCCGCGCCCCCGGACGGGACGCGACGATTTGGTTACCAGCGGTAGTGGCTGAACGCTTTGTTGGCATCGGCCATCTTGTGGGTGTCTTCGCGCTTTTTCACCGCGGTGCCGCGGGATTGAACAGCGTCCAGAAGCTCACCGGCAAGGCGCTCTTCCATGGTGTTCTCGTTGCGCGAACGGGCGGCTTTGATCAACCAGCGGATCGCCAGCGCCTGACGGCGCTCGGGGCGCACTTCGACGGGCACCTGATAGGTTGCACCACCAACCCGGCGCGACCGGACTTCGACGGACGGCTGGATGTTGTCGAGCGCTTCGTGGAACACCTCGATGGGCGCGCGCTTGATCTTGTCTTCAACGCGGGTGAGCGCAGAGTAGACGATGCGTTCTGCGACCGACTTCTTGCCGTCGATCATCAGGTTGTTCATGAATTTTGTCAGCACCAGATCGCCATATTTGGCGTCGGGCAGGACTTCGCGTTTTTCGGCTGCGTGGCGACGGGACATTCTCTATTCCTCTTACTTCGGACGCTTCGCGCCGTACTTCGAACGACGTTGCTTACGGTCTTTGACGCCTTGGGTATCCAGAACACCACGCAGGATGTGGTAACGGACACCGGGAAGGTCTTTGACACGGCCGCCACGGATCAGAACCACGGAGTGTTCCTGAAGGTTGTGGCTCTCGCCCGGGATGTAGCTGATCACCTCGAAGCCATTGGTCAGACGGACCTTGGCCACTTTCCGCATCGCCGAGTTCGGCTTCTTCGGTGTGGTGGTGTAGACACGCGTACAAACGCCACGCTTCTGCGGGCATTCCTGCAGGTGCATGGACTTTGAACGTTTGATTTTAGGCTGCCGCGGCTTGCGGATCAGCTGTTGGATCGTTGGCATTCCGGTTCTTTCCCCGTGTTGCTCACATATGTGTGCACGAGGACGACCCCCATGCGGTTGAAACTCTCTCACAGACGCGTCCGCCTGCAATGCTCATGCGCCGATGGCGCTACGATTTACATGCGCCGATGGCGCAATACCAAAAGACCGCCACGTTTCCGTACCGAGGAAAACGACGCGGTGGGTTTACAGAGGATCGGGCCGATAGGGGGCCGGATCGTGACCACTTCAGTTCTGATTTCGGCGCGCAGGTTGAACCCTGCCGTCGAGATGAGCGGCGTATAGAAGGAGTCGCGCATGGTGTCAACAGGCGCACCCCTGTTATCCGGTGCTTGGCACCTCCCTGTTTTTGCCAGCGGAGAAGGCTGGACTTGCGGCTTGCAACAGACCGGTCCGAGCGCGCCGTCCACAGGCAGTCATCGCCGCATCTGGCTCCGCTCCCTGTAGAGCGTGAAGAGCCCCGTCGCCACGATGATGCCCGCGCCCAGAAGTGTCAGCGTACTGGGCCAGTCGCCAAACACCAGCCATCCCAGAACGAGCGCCCAGATCAGTCCTGTGTACCGGAAGGGCGCAATGAAGGAGACATCTCCCGCCCGCATCACCTGGACGCTGAAGTAGTACCCACCGACGATGAAGAGCGACGACGCAGCAATCAGCGTGCCCAGTTGTGTCGAAACCGGAACCCAGTCGATGGAAAGTGACGCAAGCGCTGCCGCCACCAGCACCATGAGAGATGCCGAGAAGGTCACGAGGAGCGAAGGCACGTGCGAGGACAGTCGCCGTGTGGAGAGATCGCGTGCCGTGACACAGAGCACGGCAATCAGCGCGTACAGCGACCATAGCGTGAACCCATCAGGCCCCGGGCGCACGATCAACAGCATGCCGCAGAACCCGATTGCAATGGCGCTCATCCGGCGCCAGCCCACGGCTTCGCGGAAAAACAGGGCAGACCCAAGTGTCACCGTCAGCGGCAGAACCTGCAGAATGGCCGTGATATTGGCCAGCGGCATATTCAGAAGGGCGGTGATGAAGAAATACGCCGCCCCGACTTCCGAAAGCGAGCGGAAGCCGATCCAGAACCAGTCTTGCGGTGCAACACGGGGCCGGAAAGCGCCGCGTGACCATGCCAGAAGTGCAATCAGCAAACTCGCCAGAACCCCGCGCAAAACCAGCAGCTGGAACAGCGGCAACGCCCCACCGGTCATTTTGATCAGCGCGTCGTTGATGGTGAAACAGGCCATCGAAGCCATCATCAACAGCGCACCAGCAAGGTTCGGCGACATGGTGCTCGTGTTTGATAGACCGGTGTTCAAAACCTTTTTCGCTCCCGGCGCCCAAGCGGCGCGCAGCTCTCTAGTGGCCGGTGAAAACCAATGTCTGCAACGGCAACAACAGCGACCTGATGCGCAGCCCTGCCGCATGCACCACGCCGACCGTATCGACCACATGCAGGAAGATGCGCCGCCCAAACCCGAGCTCGGGGTCTTCCAGCAACGCGTGATTGTAGGTGTAGGCGTTGGCAAGGCAGCGGCTGCCGGGCGGGATGTCGTCGGTTTGGCCGGGGTAGATCGGCTCCATGAACGCGGTGATCGTGCCGGGCGCGCCCATGGCCTGCGCATCGCCCAGCCGGTCCGACGGGCGCACCTGCCCCGCCGCGATCACGTCCTGTACCTCCGTGATAACCATCGGGATGACCGTGAAGGGTTTGGAGATGCACATGATCTCCGCCACCCCGCCTGCCTTGACCACCTGCGCGGAAATTTGCGGGAAGCCCGCCTGGAACCGGTTCCGGCCAGCCTCCGAGGGCACGAGAATGCCCGCCGGGCGCAACACCGGGCTCACGATGTCGCCGACCCGCAGCGTAAACTGTTCAATGGTGCCATCGACACCGGCATAGACGGTCAGCTTTTCGATTTCGTTTTGCGCCTGCGCGAGCGCCGCGTCCGCAGTCGCACGCTGTGCAGGCAGTTGAACGGTGATTTGCGCATCTACCGCCGCGACCCCGGCGCGCGCCGCATCGACCTCACCTTGCCGGGCGCCCAGCTCATTTTCCAGAAGCTCAACATCGCGGTCACTGACCGCGGCAGAGCCCTGGGCCCGCAAAGCGCGTCGGCGCTCCAGATCTTCACGGGTCTGTTCAAAGGCGGACATGGCCTGATCCAAAGTGCCGACAGCAGAGGCACGTTGCGCTTGCGCCAGCACAAGGCCCGCGTCGACCTCGGCGATCTGACGGCGCGCTGTTTCGGCGGCGGCTTCCTGGCTGCTGCTGTCGAGCTTGAAGATTGGATCACCCGCCGCGACCTCGGAGTTGATCTCGACATAGATGTCGGAGACCCGCCCGCCCTGCTCCGACAGGATTGTCACGGTGCGGAAGAAGGAGGCGACGTTGGACGTGCTGGGGTGGTAGTAGAAGACGATGGTGATCAGGCTGATCGTCAACATTGCGCAGAGAGTGATGCCCCAGCGCAGTTCGTACCAGACCGTGAAGAAATTGATCTGATCCCCCCAGCGCTTGCCCTGGAAGCGACGGCGCAGCAGGTAATCCGGCAGGATCGTGACGAGAGAGCACAGGATGACCTCTAGCATGGTCTATCTCTCCCGGTTGACGAGGTTTTGCAGGGACTGCGCCATGGAGTTGAGCGGGCTGACCAGATCGGGCGGCCGGAAGGCGGCTAGCACCAGTGCGATGATCCAGAAGAGGTTGTTGTGGGTAAAAAGCGCCAGCATCGCGAGGATGCTGATCAGCTGCAGTTGCGCGCTATTGCCCTTGTGCGCCATGCGCTCCGGCAGGGCGTGAAGGGTGAAGTAGGCGATACCCAGCAGCAAGATCAGCAAAAGCACAAAAATCACCATGACGGTAAAGAGGCTGTCGCCACCATCGGCTCCGGCGAAATAGGGCGGCAAGTGATGTGGCACCATCGGATGTTGCGTGTCGGCCATGGAACACCTTCTGAAGTCAAAATAGCGGGCGCTTTAGTCCCGTTCGCAATACTCGGGACGCTATCTGTGAAAACCGGTTTGAGCCACAGTTTTCTGATCCGCGCCCACCAGCCCGGCGCGCGGACCTTCCAGATGCGCGTAAAAAAGCCCCCCGGCGGTGCAAACTGCCGGGGGGCTTTGATTTCTTTCACATCGCGTCAGTCGCGGCTGTCGGGATCCGGTGTAATCACCTGATCGAAGACGTCGCCGCCGACCATGTCATCCTCCGCCGGCGCAGCAAGAGCGGCTGCCGCTTCCGCTTCTTCGCGGCGCGCCTCGATCACGACGTTATCGCGATCCTGCGCCACGCGACGAACCTTCATGGTCGCTCCACCGGTACCCGCCGGGATCAGACGGCCCACGATCACGTTCTCTTTCAGACCGACCAGCTTGTCTTTCTTACCCTGCACAGAGGCTTCGGTCAGAACGCGCGTGGTTTCCTGGAAGGACGCCGCCGAGATGAAGCTGCGGGTCTGCAGCGACGCCTTGGTGATACCCAGCAGGATCGGTTCGCCCTGTGCCGGACGGCCACCTTTGCTCAGCGCCTTCTCGTTGGCCTGATCGAACTCCTGCTTGTCGACGTGTTCGCCCTTAAGCAATGTGGTATCCCCAGAGTCCTGGATTTCCCACTTCTGCAGCATCTGGCGCACGATGACTTCGATGTGCTTGTCGTTGATCTTCACACCTTGCAGGCGATAGACGTCCTGCACCTCGTCGATCATGTAATCCGCCAGCGCCTCGACACCCATGATGGCCAGGATGTCGTGCGGGGCCGGGTTACCGTCCATGATGTAGTCGCCCTTGCTGACAAAGTCACCTTCCGCCACCGGGATGTGCTTGCCCTTGGGCACCATGTATTCGACCTTGGTGTCTGGATCTTCGGAGCTTTCAATCGCGATACGGCGCTTGTTCTTATAGTCCTTGCCGTAACGGACATAGCCGTCGATTTCCGCGATGATGGCGTGATCCTTCGGGCGACGTGCCTCGAAGAGTTCGGCCACACGCGGCAGACCCCCGGTGATATCCTTGGTCTTGGCACCTTCCCGCGGGATTCGTGCCACAACATCACCGGCCTTGATCTCGGACCCATCCTCGATGGACAGAACCGCATCGACGGACATCGGATATGTGACCGGATTGCCCGCATCGTTGCGGACCGGCTCGCCATCTGCGCCCACCAGGATGATCTCGGGCTTGAGCTCGTTGCCCTTGGCCGCCGAGCGCCAGTCGATCACGATCTTCTGGGTCATGCCGGTGGCATCGTCGGTCTCGTCCTTGACGGCGATGCCGCTGACCAGATCGACGAATTTCGCCGTACCCGACTTCTCCGCGATGATCGGCAACGTGTAGGGATCCCACTCAAAGAGCTTGTCACCCCGCACGATGTCCTGCGCATCCTTGACGAAGAGCTTAGAACCGTAGCCGACTTTGTGGCTGGCACGCTCTTCACCGTTTTCGTCCTGAATGATCAGCTTCATGTTCCGGCCCATGACCATGATCTCGCCAGCGGCATTCTCAAGGGTCTGCGCGTTCTCAAAGACGACCTTGCCGGTGTGGCTGGCTTCCAGGAAGGACTGCTGACCACCCTGCGCAACACCGCCGATGTGGAACGTCCGCATCGTCAGCTGCGTGCCGGGCTCACCAATGGACTGCGCGGCAATAATGCCCACAGCTTCACCGGTGTTGACCATGGTGCCGCGCGCGAGGTCACGCCCGTAGCACATGGCACAAACGCCCTCTTCCGCTTCACAGGTCAGCGGGCTGCGGATACGGGCCGAGGCCACGCCAGCCTCTTCGATGGCATCCGCCATGCGCTCGTCGATGAGTGTCCCAGAGGCGAGCATGACCTCATCGGTGCCCGGACGCAGGATGTCCTCGGCCACGACGCGACCCAGAACCCGTTCGGACAGGGACGACACCACCTCACCGTCATTCACCGCCGCAACAGCGGTGATCGACGTCTCGGTGCCACAGTCGGGCATGCGTACGATGCAGTCCTGTGCGACGTCCACAAGGCGGCGTGTCAGGTAGCCGGAGTTCGCTGTTTTCAGAGCGGTATCCGACAGACCCTTGCGCGCACCGTGGGTCGAGTTGAAGTATTCAAGAACGGTCAGACCTTCCTTGAAGTTCGAAATGATCGGCGTTTCGATGATGTCGCCGTTCGGCTTGGCCATCAGGCCGCGCATCCCGCCAAGCTGCTTCATCTGCGTCACCGAGCCCCGCGCACCGGAGTGTGCCATCATGTAGACCGAGTTCGGCTCCATTTCAGCACCGGCCTCGTCCTTCTGGCTGGCCGAGATCGAGCCCATCATGGCGTCGGTGACCTTGTCGTTACACTTCGACCAGGCATCGACCACCTTGTTGTACTTCTCACCCTGGGTGATCAGACCGTCCATGTACTGCTGCTCAAAGTCCTTCACCTGGTCGCGCGTCTCTTCGACGATGGGCCATTTGGTGTCGGGGATCAGCATGTCGTCCTTACCGAAGGAAATCCCGGCTTTGAACGCCTCACGGAAGCCCATGGTCATGATCTGGTCACAGAAAATAACCGACTCTTTCTGACCGCAATAACGGTAGACGGTGTCGATGACCTGCTGCACTTCTTTCTTGCGCAGCAGACGGTTGACCAGTTCAAACGGTGCCTTGGCATTGAGCGGCAGCAGCGCGCCGAGACGCACCCGACCCGGGGTGGTTTCAAATCGCTTCATGACCTCAAGGCCATTCTCATCGATCTGCGGCACACGTGCCGTGATCTTGGAATGCAGGTGCACCATACCGGCGTCCAGCGCGTGCTGGACTTCCTCGACGGAGCCGAAGACCATGCCTTCGCCCGGCATGCCTTCACGTTCCAGGGTCGTGTAGTAGAGACCCAGGATCATATCCTGCGACGGAACGATGATCGGCGCGCCGTTTGCCGGCGACAGAACGTTATTCGTGGACATCATCAGGACACGCGCTTCCAGCTGTGCCTCAAGGCTCAGCGGCACGTGCACGGCCATCTGGTCACCGTCAAAGTCGGCGTTAAACGCGGAACAGACGAGCGGGTGTAGCTGGATGGCTTTACCTTCGATCAGTACGGGTTCAAACGCCTGAATGCCCAGACGGTGCAGTGTCGGCGCACGGTTCAGCATCACCGGATGCTCGCGGATCACCTCATCGAGGATATCCCAGACTTCGGGGCGCTCTTTTTCGACCAGTTTCTTGGCCTGCTTCACAGTGCTGGAAAGGCCCTTGGCCTCCAGCCGCGAGTAGATGAACGGCTTGAAGAGCTCCAGGGCCATCTTCTTCGGCAGGCCACACTGGTGCAGCTTGAGCTCCGGCCCGGTGACGATGACCGACCGGCCCGAGAAGTCGACGCGTTTCCCCAGAAGGTTCTGACGGAAACGACCCTGCTTGCCTTTCAGCATGTCAGAGAGCGATTTCAGCGGGCGCTTGTTGGCACCTGTGATCACGCGGCCACGACGACCGTTGTCGAACAGAGCATCGACGGATTCCTGCAACATCCGCTTTTCGTTGCGGACGATGATATCCGGCGCGCGCAGCTCGATCAGACGCTTGAGACGATTGTTCCGGTTGATCACCCGACGGTAGAGATCGTTCAGGTCAGACGTCGCGAAACGACCGCCATCCAGCGGGACCAGCGGGCGCAGTTCTGGCGGAATGACTGGAATGACAGTCAGCACCATCCACTCCGGACGGTTGCCGGATTCAAGGAAGCTCTCAACCACTTTCAGACGCTTGATGATCTTCTTGGGCTTCAGCTCGCCTGTGGCCTCTTTCAGATCAGCACGCAGGGTTTCGGCTTCCTGCTCCAGATCAATCGCGGCCAGCATTTCGCGGATCGCTTCGGCGCCGATGTTCGCCGTGAAGGCGTCCATGCCGTAGGCGTCCTGCGCGTCCATATACTCTTCTTCGGTCATCATCTGACCGTATTGGAGGTCCGTCAGGCCGGGTTCGATCACCACGTAGTTCTCGAAGTAAAGCACCCGCTCCAGATCGCGCAGAGTCATGTCCAGCATGAGACCGATGCGCGACGGCAGCGATTTCAGGAACCAGATGTGCGCGACGGGCGAGGCCAGCTCGATATGGCCCATCCGCTCGCGGCGGACCTTTTGCAGCGTGACTTCGACACCGCATTTCTCGCAGACAACGCCGCGATACTTCATGCGCTTATACTTGCCGCACAGGCATTCGTAGTCCTTGATCGGGCCAAAAATACGCGCGCAGAAAAGACCGTCACGTTCAGGCTTGAACGTCCGATAGTTGATGGTCTCGGGTTTTTTGATCTCCCCGAAAGACCAGCTCAGGATGCGCTCGGGCGAAGCCAGAGACACCTTGATTTCGTCAAACACCTTCGGCGGTGTGAGCGGGTTGAACGGGTTGTTTGTCAGTTCCTGGTTCATTTTCAAATCCTTGAAAGGGGTGCGTGGGAGGATGGTGCCCTAAAGCCCACCTTACCCGCAGGCAGGTAGGGTGGGCCTTTGGGCCACCGTTACTCGTCCTCCTCCGCATCCAGGAGTTCCATGTTGAGGCCGAGGCCGCGGACTTCTTTGACCAGAACGTTGAAGCTTTCGGGCACGCCCGCTTCGAAGTTGTCCTCGCCTTTGACGATGCTTTCGTAGACTTTCGTCCGTCCGGCCACGTCGTCCGATTTCACGGTCAGCATCTCCTGCAGGGTGTAGGCGGCGCCATAGGCTTCGAGCGCCCAGACCTCCATTTCCCCAAAGCGCTGGCCCCCGAACTGCGCTTTACCGCCCAGCGGCTGCTGGGTGACGAGGCTGTAAGGCCCGGTCGAACGCGCGTGGATCTTGTCATCCACCAGGTGGTGCAGCTTGAGCAGATACTTCACGCCCACGGTCACGGGACGGGCAAATTGCTCGCCCGTGCGCCCGTCGAACAGCACCGATTGGCCGGAACTGTCGAAACCCGCGCGGGTCAGCGCATCATTCACGTCCGCTTCCTTGGCCCCGTCGAAGACCGGCGTGGCAATCGGCACACCGCGTGTGACGTTGCTGGCCGCTTCGATCAGCAAGTCTTCTGCCAGACCAGCAATGCCTTCGTCATAGACATCCTCGCCATAGGCATGATGCAGCGCGTCGCGCACTGGGGTCAGATCGCCGGAGCGACGGTATTCCTGCAGCGCCTCGTCCACATTGATACCCAGACCGCGCGCGGCCCAGCCCATGTGGGTCTCGAGAATCTGCCCGACGTTCATGCGCGAAGGCACGCCCAGCGGGTTGAGGCAGAAGTCGACCGGGGTGCCATCGGCGAGGAACGGCATGTCCTCCATCGGCACCACCTTGGAGATCACACCCTTGTTGCCGTGACGTCCGGCCATCTTGTCGCCCGGCTGCAGCTTGCGCTTCACCGCGACGAAGACCTTGACCATCTTCATCACGCCCGGGGGCAGATCGTCGCCACGGCGGACTTTCTCGACCTTATCCTCAAAGCGTGCATCAAGGGCACGTTTCTGGATCTCGTATTGCTCGTTCAGAGCCTCGACCACCTGCGCGTCGGCTTCGTCCTTGAGCGCGAGCTGCCACCACTGACCACGGGTCAGCATTTCCAGCAGATCCTCGGTGATCTCGGAGTTCGCGGACACGCCTTTCGGGCCTTTGACCGCAGTCTTGCCGAGGATCATGCCCTTGAGACGCGCATAGATGTTACGATCAAGGATCGCCATCTCGTCGTCCCGGTCACGGGCCAGACGTTCGACCTCTTCCCGCTCAATCTGCAGCGCACGCTCGTCTTTCTCCACACCGTGGCGGTTGAAGACGCGCACTTCCACGACCGTGCCGAAATCACCCGGCTTCACACGCAGCGAGGTATCGCGCACGTCCGAGGCCTTCTCACCGAAGATGGCGCGCAGGAGTTTCTCCTCCGGCGTCATCGGGCTTTCGCCCTTCGGGGTGATCTTGCCGACGAGGATATCGCCCGGCTCCACATCGGCACCGATGTAGACGATGCCTGCCTCGTCGAGGTTGCG
Organism: uncultured Roseobacter sp.; assembly: GCF_947492555.1. Lineage (GTDB taxonomy): Bacteria > Pseudomonadota > Alphaproteobacteria > Rhodobacterales > Rhodobacteraceae > Roseobacter. The sequence continues at coordinate 1,019,144 of NZ_CANLNE010000002.1, read as the reverse complement.
CAGGGCTTCCTCACCGACGTTCGGAATATCGCGGGTGATCTCTTCCGGCCCAAGCTTGGTGTCACGCGCGGCGACTTCAAATTCCTCGATGTGGATCGAGGTGAAGACGTCGTCACGGGCAATCCGCTCGGAGATCAGAATGGAGTCTTCATAGTTGTAGCCATTCCACGGCATGAAGGCGACGACGACGTTCTTGCCGAGCGCCAGTTCCCCCATATCCGTCGACGGACCATCGGCAACCACCTGCCCCTTGCGCACCGTGTCACCCACCTTCACCAGCGGACGCTGGTTGATGCAGGTGTTCTGGTTCGAACGCTGGAATTTGCGCATGCGGTAGATGTCCACACCCGCATCGCCCAGTTCGAGGTCTTCGGTCGCGCGGATCACGATCCGGCTGGCGTCAACTTGGTCGATCACGCCGGCGCGTTTCGCCATAATCGCAGCACCAGAGTCGCGGGCCACAACTTCTTCGATGCCTGTCCCAACGAGCGGGGCCTCAGCCTGCAAAAGTGGCACCGCCTGGCGTTGCATGTTCGAGCCCATCAGGGCGCGGTTGGCGTCGTCATTTTCCAGGAACGGAATGAGCGAGGCCGCGACCGAAACCAGCTGTTTCGGCGAGACGTCGATCAGATCAACACTCTCGCTGGGTGCGAGCGTGTATTCCCCCGATTGGCGCGTGTTCACGAACTCATTGGTGAACTTGCCGCCCTCGTCGATCGAGGCGTTGGCCTGAGCAACGGTGTGCCGCTGCTCTTCGGTGGCGGACATGTAGTGTACTTCGTCCGTCACCTTGCCGCCTTCGACCTTGCGATAGGGCGTTTCGATGAAGCCGTATTTGTTCACACGCGCAAAGGTTGCCAGCGAGTTGATCAGACCGATGTTCGGGCCTTCCGGCGTCTCAATCGGGCACATCCGGCCATAGTGCGTGGCGTGCACGTCCCGGACCTCGAAGCCTGCTCGTTCGCGAGTCAGACCGCCCGGCCCAAGCGCCGAAAGACGACGCTTGTGGGTCACTTCCGACAGCGGGTTGGTTTGGTCCATGAACTGGCTGAGCTGCGAGGAGCCGAAGAATTCACGCACGGCGGCCGCAGCCGGTTTGGCGTTGATCAGATCCTGCGGCATGACCGTGTCGATTTCGACGGAGGACATCCGCTCCTTGATCGCGCGCTCCATGCGCAGCAGACCCACGCGGTACTGGTTCTCCATCAGCTCACCGACCGAACGCACCCGGCGGTTGCCGAGGTGGTCGATGTCGTCAATGTCGCCACGCCCGTCGCGCAGATCCACCAGCGCTTTGATGCAGGCAACGATATCCTCGCGGCGTAGCGTGCGCTGGGTATCTTCTGCATCGAGGGCCAGACGCATGTTCATTTTCACGCGACCAACGGCCGACAAGTCATAGCGCTCGCTGTCAAAGAACAGCGTGTCGAAGAGCGCTGAGGCAGCTTCGACGGTGGGCGGCTCGCCCGGACGCATGACGCGGTAGATGTCCATGAGCGCGGTGTCGCGGTTCATGTTCTTGTCCTGCGCCATGGTGTTGCGCATGTAGGGGCCGACGTTGACGTTATCAATGTCGAGCACGGGGATCTCGGTGATGCCTGCGTCGATCAACTCCTTCGCGGTGCCACCGATCAGCGTGCCGTCCTTGTCGTACTCCAGCGTCAGCTCATCCCCGGCTTCGACGTAGATGGCACCGTTTTCTTCGTTGATGATGTCCTTGGAGACGAACTTGCCCGCGATGTGCTCGTAGGGCAGCAAGAGTTCGGTCACCTTGCCGTCGTCGATCAACTGCTTGACCGCGCGCGGGGTGACTTTCTTGCCCTGCTCAAACAGCACTTCACCGGTTTTCGCATCGACCAGATCATAGGTCGGGCGGGTGCCGCGCACACGGTCCGGGAAGAACGGGGCGACCCAGCCCTTGTTCTTCTTCAGCTTGTAGGTGACGGTGTTGTAATAGGCGTCCATGATCGCTTCCTGGTCGAGACCAAGAGCGTAAAGGAGCGTTGTCACAGGCAATTTGCGGCGACGGTCGATGCGCGCAAAGACGATGTCCTTGGCGTCGAATTCAAAGTCCAGCCAGCTGCCGCGATAGGGGATGATGCGGCAGGCAAAGAGCAGTTTGCCGGAGGAGTGCGTCTTGCCCTTGTCGTGATCAAAGAACACGCCGGGGGAGCGGTGCATCTGGGAGACAATCACCCGCTCGGTGCCGTTCACGACAAAAGTGCCGTTGGGTGTCATCAGAGGCATGTCGCCCATGAAGACATCCTGTTCCTTGATATCCTTCACAGATTTTGCGCCGGTGTCTTCGTCCACATCGAATACGATGAGGCGCAGCGTCACCTTCAAGGGCGCGCTGTATGTCATGTCACGCTGCTGACACTCCTCCACATCGTATTTTGGCTTTTCCAGCTCGTACTTGACGTACTCAAGTACGGAGGTCTCGTTGAAGTCCTTGATCGGGAAGACCGACTGGAACACACCCGTGATGCCTTCGCCGTCCGTGGGGACGTCGGCATCGCCGGAGTTCAGGAAGAGATCATACGAGGATTTCTGCACCTCGATGAGGTTCGGCATCTCCAGCACTTCGCGGATTTTGCCATAATATTTACGTAGACGTTTCTGGCCAAGGAACGATTGAGCCATATCAGGTGTCACCTTTCAGAGTTCTCACCGGTCGAGGAGGCCGTCGGGCCACGGCACCTCGCCCATACGAGACGATACGTTTCGGTCTATTCGTGAGCACCGTCCCACCGGCGCCCTCCCGACCATTGAACCGCATCTTGGAAAAAGCCTTTGGGCAAAGGCCCTTTCCAAGACAGGTTGAGCCGGACCCGATTTTCCGGGTCCAGCTCGTTTCTTTCAGCGGGGTTTGCGGATTACAAAAATCCGACCGACAGCCTATGCTGCACAGCCCCCGGACACGACCCCTTAAGCCAGTTCGACCTCGGCACCAGCTGCTTCCAGCTTGCCTTTGATCTCTTCGGCTTCGGCTTTGTCGACGCCTTCTTTGATCTTGCCGCCCGCTTCCACGAGGTCTTTGGCTTCTTTCAGGCCCAGACCGGTGATGCCGCGCACTTCTTTGATCACGTTGATTTTCGACGCGCCTGCGTTTTTCAGAACGACGTCGAATTCTGTTTTTTCCTCTTCAGCGGCGCCAGCACCGTCTGCAGGACCAGCCATCATCACTGCGCCGCCTGCTGCGGGCTCGATGCCGTACTCGTCTTTGAGGATGGTTTTCAGTTCTTGTGCTTCAAGCAGGGTCAGACCAACGATCTCTTCTGCCAGTTTTTTCAGATCAGCCATGTTTAGCTCTTTCCGTTAACGATATGTGTGTTCCAACGTCGTGTATTAAACCCGACGCCGATTTGACGTTGCTTCAAGCAGCCGCCTTGTCCTCGATCGTGGACAAGATGGATGCGATGTTGCTTGCAGGTGCGCCAATGGCCCCGGCGATGTTCGATGCTGGTGCGCCCAACATGCCCGCGATCGTGGAGATAAGCTCCTCGCGCGACGGCATTTTGGACACGGCTTCGACACCGGCGACGTCCAACGCGTTCTCACCCATGGCGCCGCCGAGAATGACGAATTTGTCATTCCCTTTGGCATACTCCTGAGCAACCTTGGCCGCAGCCACGGGATCCTCAGAATAGGTCAGAACGGTCATACCCGACAGAAGGTCAGCAATGCTTGCGCATGGCTTGCCCTCAAGGGCGATCTTGGCGAGCCTGTTTTTGGCAACACGCACAGACCCGCCCGCTTCACGTGCTTTCGCGCGCAGGTCCTGCATTTCAGCAACTGTCAGACCGGCGTAGTGGCTTACCACAACGACGCCAGAGCTTTCAAAGATCTGGCCGAGCTCGTCGACCAGCTGTTCTTTTTGTGCTCTATCCACAGTTTCACTCCAAAATTGGGTAGGTTGCCCCACCCGGCTCAGTTTAGAGGGGCGATACTCTGCCCCTCGTTTCGGGTCCAATTCAGGGTCCCGAGACCAAAACCGCCCGAAGGCTGAATTCTCTCGTTTCCCATCTCAGGAAGGAATTATGTGAGTTCCCTCACACCCTCCGTCTCGGACAGAAGCAAGGCCGGTCTTCTGGCCTCGCCTACCTGGCGGGTTGCCCCGCCAAATCTCTTTACTCTGTGACGGCGTTATCGACCGACACGGAAACGCCAGGGCCCATGGTCGAGCTCAGCGCGATTTTCTTCATGTAGGTGCCCTTCGAGCCCGATGGCTTCGCTTTGGACACGGCACCGACGAAGGCGCGGATGTTTTCCACCAGTTTGGCTTCGTCAAACGACAGTTTGCCAACGCCTGCGTGCACAACACCGCCTTTTTCCGCCTTGAATTGCACTTCACCGCCCTTGGCGGCTTTCACGGCAGCTTCGACATCCATGGTCACGGTGCCGACCTTGGGGTTCGGCATCAGGTTACGCGGGCCCAGCACCTTACCCAGACGGCCAACGATGGGCATCATGTCGGGCGTGGCGATGCAGCGATCAAATTCGATCTTGCCGCTTTGCACGGTTTCCATCAGGTCTTCGGCACCAACGATATCCGCTCCGGCCTTCTCGGCTTCTTCTGCCTTGGGACCACGGGCAAACACTGCCACGCGGACGGTTTTGCCGGTGCCGTTGGGCAGACCGACCACACCGCGGACCATCTGGTCTGCGTGGCGGGGGTCGACGCCAAGGTTCATCGCGATTTCGACGGTCTCGTCGAACTTTACGCCCGAATTGCCCTTGATCAACGCAACAGCCTCTTCGACGGTCACGTTCTCTTTGCCAGCGAAAGCTTCACGCGCGGCGCGGGTTCTTTTTCCAAGCTTTGCCATCTTACTTCACCTCAATGCCCATGGAGCGGGCAGAACCCAGGATGATCTGCATCGCCGCTTCAATGGAATTGGCGTTCAGGTCTTTCATCTTCGCTTCGGCGATCTCACGCACCTGCTTGGAGGTCACGTGACCGACCACTTCGCGCGACGGTGTCTTGGCACCGGATTTCAGCTTGGCGGCCTTCTTCAGGTAATAAGACGCAGGCGGCGTCTTGATGTCCATGGTGAAGGACTTGTCCTGATAATAGGTGATCACGGTCGGGCAAGGGGCACCCTGCTCCATATCTGCGGTCTTGGCGTTGAACGCCTTGCAGAATTCCATGATGTTGATGCCGCGCTGACCCAGCGCAGGACCCACGGGTGGCGACGGGTTTGCCTGCCCGGCGGGCACCTGCAGCTTCATGCTGCCTACGAGCTTCTTGGCCATTGGCCTTCTCCTTTTCCAACCCCTCTCCGGCGCGCCGGATCAGGTCTTTGGCGGGGGACCCGCCGTTGTTGTCGTGGTTCGGTCCGGATGCCGCGGCACCCTCGCCTCCCACGCTTTGCGCACTCAGGTCTGTTTGTTGACCTGCGTGAATTCCAGCTCGACCGGGGTTTCCCGGCCAAAGATCGACACCGACACCTTCAGGCGCTGGTTTTCATCATCGACCTCTTCGATCATGCCGTCGAAGTCCTCGAACGGACCGTCAGCCACTTTAACCTTCTCACCCACTTCAAAGTGAATGAGCGTACGTGGCGCGTCTTCGCCTTCCTGAACCCGGTTCAGGATCGCGTTCACTTCCGCGTCGCGCATCGGCATCGGGCGGCCCTGAGGCCCCAGGAACCCGGTGACGCGGTTGATCGAATTGATCAGGTGATAGCCCTGATCCGACATTTCCATGTGCACCAGCACATACCCCGGCATGAAGCGACGTTCTGTTGTCACCTTCTTGCCGCGGCGCACCTCGATCACCTCTTCGGTCGGGACCAGCACCTCATCAATCTGCTCTTCCAGGCCCTGTTCGGTCACGGATGTACGGATTTGTTCCGCGATCTTCTTCTCGAAGTTCGACAGGACACTGACCGAATACCACCGTTTTGCCATTTGATCCCTGGTCCCTGTCTTGCCGTGCGCCACGTGCAGCGCGAAAATTCCACTGTCTTTCAGACACTTAGCCCGCTGACTTTAAACAAAAAATCGGCGCGCAACTCGAATCGCCGCACGCCCCCGTTCAGGTCAGGTGTGCGGCATACTCCGCACGGCCGAATGTTTCAAGGGGGGCGGCTGGGTTTTTTGAACGATCTCGTTCAGCCTTAGCCGAACATATTCAGGACAGCCTGCAGCCCACCACGGATAATGATATCCACGGTCGCAAAGAAGATCGCCGTAAGTGCTGCCAGGATAAAGACCATCACCGTGGTCAGCATCACCTCGCGCCGGGTCGGCCAGACCACTTTCGCGACTTCTGCGCGAACCTGCTGAATGAACTGGAGCGGATTGGTGGTGGCCATGGAGCATCTTTCTGAACTTGAGATGACAGCGACATAGCGAGGCCAGCCGAGGATTTCAAGAGCGCAGCGACCCGCCACTAGACGGCACCTTCATCGTGCAAACGGCTCAACCGATCCGCCACCGCCTCTGCATGACGCTTGTCTGCCCGGGCCATTGCTCGCAGATCGGGCGCACGCAGGCAGTCTTCCAGGCGGCCCGGCAGGCGTTCAAGCAGTCTGTCCCATTTCCGTGCGGCAAGCTCGCTGCGAATGCGCAGGCTACGTGCTGACGCCGGGAACCAGCGTGCGTAAAGGTTGAATACTGAAAGGAAGCGCCGCCAGAATGTCTCCGCCCCGAGGATCAGGAATGTTATCATCAGGCCGATGGCCACGATGAGTAACGTGCCGAGAACCAACACAGGCTGCAACAACAGCAGTAAAACCAGGCTCGTAGCGAGAACTGTTTTGGCATTTGGTCGATAACTCAGAATGCGCCGTCTTGCGGATTGCAGAACTGGCCTGAGCAACGGTTTTCGCGCTGGCGCAGGTGCAGCCGGTTTTTCAAATTGTTGTTGTGCTGGATGTTTGCCTTGCGCCATGCGGCGCGGCGAGGTGGGTTTGGCCGCTGGTACATCGGGCGCCTTGCTTTCTTCGGCGATCATAGCCCGGATGGCAGAAATATCCCGGTCTGTAGTCTGAGCCATATGTCAGTCCACCTGTTTCATCTCATCCCCAACGCGGCATTTGTGAGGGAGGATTCTGACCATTCGGTGGCGTAAAAATGGCGCGGATGTGACGGTAAGGCTGGCAGGGGCTGAGGGACTCGAACCCACGACCCTCGGTTTTGGAGACCGATGCTCTACCAACTGAGCTAAACCCCTATGCCGGGGGATGGCGTAGTCGGAAAAGCGGTCGGGTTCAAGAGGGATCGCAAGGTCAAACCTGAAAAAGAGGCGTGCGATTATCCTGCCACGGCTTCCAGCGCATCGATATCCGCGCCCGTAATCAGCGTCTCATGGAGCATGATCTTTTCGATGGGCCAATTCCACCATGCGAGATCCAGCAACCTGGTAATCACGTCAGGATCGAAACGCTGGCGGATCACCTTGCCCGGATTGCCCACTACCACGCCATAATCCGGGATCGTGCAGCCGACGACAGCCCCCGTGCCGATAATGACACCAGACCCGATCTGTGCGCCGGGCAGGATCCGCGCATCGGCTCCGATCCAGACATCATGGCCGACAACCGTGTCCCGCCCCTCCGGCAACGCACTTGCATAAGCACCGAAACGGTCGGGATCGTGAATGGCAAAGGGGAAAGTCGAAAACCCACGCATGTCATGATTGGCCCCGTGGGTGATGAACCGAACGCCGTGGGCAAACTGCCCGAACTTGCCGATGATCAGTCTGTCGCTGGACATCGGGAAGAGATACGGCGCGATCCGGCTCGCCCATCCAGACGGCTCTGCAGGTGGGTTAAAATCATTGGCGTAGGTGTACTCCCCGACCTCAATGCGCGGATGATCAATGACCGCCTTGAGAAAGACATTGTTGGGAAGCTTGCCGCCATCCGGCAGCGTGACGGGGTGGATTGTGTCTGGCGATGGAAAACTCATGAACTCACTCTGAAAAAGGTGCGTTGAGAGCCTTGTAGCGAATTGCACAGGCAAGAAAATCAACAAATCTTAAAAAAAACCCAATCAGTGTGATCCGCTTCACTGACGCTACGGCAGCCATCGGCAAATGTGGGGTCACGCAGCACGACGGACAGTACTGCCCAAGCGTTTCTACCGCGCATTCAACGACCCGCCGGAATTGGTGTCCCGGTATTTTTTAAGGACGATCATTATGCATATGAAATTCATCTCATTCATCGCCGGTGCCGGAATTATCCTGGCTGGCTGCGCGAACCAGAGCCAATACCCTCTCACTGGTGCTGCAATAGGCCCGGGGGACTCAGTCCAATTCATGGCCGCGCCCGACGTAGCGCGGTACTGACCTAGCAGGCTTCCGATACCGGACATAATCGGGACCTGGTGTTGCGCCTGACCTCGGAGGTTGCAGCACAAAAAAAGAGCCACCGTTTTGCCGGTGGCTCTTTTCTGTTTCTCAGGAGGGGCTGGGCCCGTTTTCCTGGATAGCGACCGGGTGTTGCGTCTCTGCTCCCGTTGATCCTGCGGACCATCTGCCTCTGGCGACACCCACGCGGTGTGCGGAGCTTTCACCCCGCCTGCCGTGTTACTCGGTGATTTTGGACACCACGCCGGCGCCGACGGTGCGGCCGCCTTCGCGGATCGCAAAACGCAGACCGTTCTCCATCGCGATCGGCGCGATCAGCTCAACGCCAAAGCTCACGTTGTCGCCCGGCATCACCATCTCGGTGCCTTCGTTCAGCTGAACCGTGCCGGTCACGTCCGTCGTGCGGAAGTAAAACTGCGGGCGGTAGTTCGCAAAGAACGGCGTGTGACGGCCGCCCTCATCCTTGGTCAGGATGTAGGCTTCGGCTTCGAACTTGGTGTGCGGGGTCACGGAACCCGGCTTGCAGAGCACCTGGCCACGCTCGACCGCTTCCCGGTCGATGCCACGCAGCAGCGCGCCGATGTTGTCGCCCGCTTCACCGCGGTCCAGCAGCTTGCGGAACATCTCAACACCTGTGCAGGTCGTCTTCTGCGTGTCTTTGATGCCAACGATTTCGATCTCGTCGCCCACGTTGATCACGCCACGCTCGACACGGCCGGTCACAACAGTACCACGGCCGGAGATCGAGAAGACGTCTTCCACGGGCATCAGGAACGGCTGGTCGATCGCGCGCTCAGGCGTCGGGATCCACTCGTCGACGGCGGCCATCAGCTTCTTGATGGATTCCTCACCAATCTCCGGGTTGTTGCCTTCCATCGCCGCCAGCGCCGAGCCGGGGATGACCGGGATGTCGTCGCCGGGGTATTCGTAGGAGGACAGCAGCTCGCGGATTTCCATCTCGACCAGCTCGAGCAGCTCTTCGTCATCGACCTGGTCGACCTTGTTCATGTAGACAACCATGGTCGGGATGCCGACCTGGCGGCCGAGCAGGATGTGCTCGCGCGTCTGCGGCATCGGGCCGTCAGCAGCGTTCACCACCAGGATCGCGCCGTCCATCTGGGCAGCACCGGTGATCATGTTTTTCACGTAGTCCGCGTGGCCGGGGCAGTCGACGTGCGCATAGTGGCGTGCGTCGGTTTCATATTCCACGTGTGCCGTCGAGATGGTGATCCCGCGGGCTTTCTCTTCGGGCGCGCCGTCGATCTGGTCATAGGCCTGGAAATCGCCAAAATACTTCGTGATCGCAGCCGTCAGCGTCGTCTTGCCGTGGTCAACGTGACCAATCGTGCCAATGTTTACGTGCGGTTTAGTACGTTCAAACTTTGCCTTTGCCATGGTGAGAGGCGCCCTTTTGCTTGCAGGGGGTCGTCGCAGACCCATTCTTCATATGGCGCGCGATGTATTGCGAAGCGACAGGAAAATCAAGCACGACGTTGACGCGGTGCTATTCGGTCGCTGTGACCAGTTTCTCTTCGATCACACTCGGCGAGGCTTCGCCGTTTTCGAGCGACGCCGTGCCGGGCACATCTTGGAACCAGCCCTCTTCAGCTTTCATCTTGACCAGGTAGTTTTCAATGGCCTGTGCCGTATTCCGCGACAGGTTCAGAAGCTGCGTCTCGGCTGACTGGCTCCAGCCCGTTCCGACGATGCTTTCCCCGTCCAGGGTCTCCAGCACGGTCAATTGCTCGGGCTCTTCGTTGAGCTTCACGCCCCGCGCATCGTCCCAGACCGTCAGACGGATGATCATCGCCGACTTGGGCGCGGCCACCACGGGAACACCCCGCTTGGCCAGCACATACCCTTCAATGCTGACGCCGAAGTGATAATCCTTGGTGCCCTCGTATCGATCAAACCGCTCGGCAATGGCGGACTGTAATGAGGCGACTAATTCTTCCTTGGGCACCTCGCGGCTCACCGCGGCGGTGGTCTGAACCTTGGGCGCGACGACCACATTGTGCCCAAGGCTGAAATCGCCAAGTGGGACAAGCGGCGCGTCAAGGTCCTTGGCACCTGTGCAGGCAGCCAGCGCCAAACCTGCCATGAGTAGTCCGATACGCCTGATCATAGTGCACCCCGATGCCTTTTTGTTGGCACCCTGCCTAGCCCAAGCCTTCCCAACGCGCAATCCATCCGGACCATTCGGTGGACCACCATGCGCCCGGCACTATCTATGCACCATGCACCTCCCAAAAGATATCCGGCACGATGAACATGTCCGCCTGCCCGTAAGGGTCGCGCTGGTGCGTGAAGAGTTGGGCGTGTTGCGCAGCTTTGCACGCATGCGCGAGAATATCCTGAACATCATTCCCGAGATTGCCACGCAAGAGCCTGTTGTGTCAGGCCGCACCGCCAAACGCTGGCATATGATCATGGACCCGCCTGCCATTCGACGGATGCTACTGGATCGGGTCGACGATTACCCAAAGTCAGTCGTCACCAAAAACCTGTTGCGTCCTGCAGTGGGCGAGTCGCTGTTCATCGCGGAAGGCGCGCACTGGCGCTGGCAACGACGCCTTGCGGCACCGGTTTTCTCCCATCGCAATGTCCGGAACCTCTCAGGTGTGATGACAGCCGCAGCCGAGCGCAGCGCGGAGCGCATCGGGCAGGCAGGCCCGCAGGCGGTCAATCTTTTGGACGAAATGGTCAAGGCCACCTTCGACGTCATCTCGGAGGTCACCTTCAGCGGCGATGGCAGTTTTGATCGTGCCGCCATTCACCGCGCAATCGATGCCTATATCGCCGATGCTGGACGCGTTTCGCTTCTTGATGTTCTGGGCGCACCGGATTGGATGCCGCGCCCGGCACGGGTTCTTTCCACCCAGTCAATGGAGCAGATGCGCCGCGATGCGGATGCCGCCATTGAAGCCAGGGCGGCGCGCGGGCCGGGCTCTCTACCCGACCTGCTGGATCTGCTCCTCGCCGGGGAAGACCCGAAAACGAAACGCCGCATGAATGTGGCTGAGCTGCGGGACAATCTGCTGACCTTCATCGTGGCCGGTCATGAGACCACCGCGTTGACGCTCGCGTGGTCACTCTACCTCTGTGCTTTCGACCAGGCGGTCCAGGAACGGGCCCGGGACGAGGCCAGAAACGTGCTGCAGGGACGCGCCGCAACAGGCGACGATCTGGATAATCTTCCCTATATCCGGCAGATCGTGGAGGAAGCTTTGCGGCTTTACCCACCCGCAGGTGTTGTGTCGCGCACGGCGCAAAAAGCGGATGATCTGAGCGGTGCCGACATCCGGCCCGGTGACACGGTGATGATTCCGATCTACGCGCTGGGACGGCACAAACTGCTTTGGAATGCCCCGGATGAGTTCGATCCCGACAGGTTCGCAGACCGAAAAGCCATCGACCGCTATGCCTATCTGCCGTTTGGAGACGGCCCGCGCATCTGCATCGGGGCGAGTTTTGCGATGCAGGAGGCGGTAATCATCCTCGCCACCTTGCTGTCGCGGTTTCGCTTCCGACCCGTGCCCGGCCGGGACCCGAAACCGGTCATGATCCTGACCCTGCGGCCCGAAGGCGGCGTCTGGCTCATGGCAGACCCGGTCTAGATTATGTCACCTGCTATCTGAGAGACTTTCGCTGCCTGTCGCCCGTGGCTCAAACGCAAAACCGATGCGTAAAAGCCCCGCCGAAAGCTGAGCGTTTCAGGTGAACTTGTTGTCGCGCGGGAAGCCGCGGGGCGCCATGCGACCGGCGCTGGCACGTTTGCCGGTCCACTCGTCTAACGCGGCCTCCGTTCTTGTCCGCCCTGCCGGATCCTGCCAACTCAGGCCTTCTGCACGCTCGAACGTGGCCGCATCGGACAGACCGCCGTCCTTGTACTTTTGCAACCGAACACCCTTGCCGCGTCCCATCTCGGGCAGTTCATCCAATCCGAAAACCAACACTTTGCGGTTTTCGCCCACAACCGCCACGCTGTCGCCCGTCACCGGCTTGCACACCAGCGCACGGGTCTCGCCGCGGACGTTGAGTACCTGTTTGCCACTGCGGGTCTGTGCCACGACATCATCTTCGGGCACCACGAACCCGTCCCCGGCACTCGACGCGACAAGCAATCTGCGACCCGACTGATGGGTCAGAATGGTCACGATCTCGGCCTCGTTCGGCAGATCGACCATCAGGCGCAGAGGCTCGCCCATGCCGCGACCGCCGGGCAGATTGGCGGCGGAGACCGTGTAGAACCGACCGTTGGAGCCAAAGACCAGCAATCGGTCCGTCGTCTCCGCGTGGAAAATGAAGCGGGGACCGTCGCCATCCTTGAACTTCAACTCGCGGTTCAGGTCGATGTGACCGGTCATCGCGCGCACCCAACCCATCTGCGAACAGACCACGGTGATGGGTTCGCGGTCGATCATCGCCTCGATGGGGACATCTTCGATCACAGCCCCTTCGGCAAAGGTCGTGCGCCGCGCGCCGCCTTCGTAGTCCTTGCCGAACTGTTTCTTGGTCTCGCGCAATTGCGCCGTGATGCTGTCCCACTGCAGGCCTGGGTTTTCCAGCAAATCCTCAAGGCCCGCACGTTCCTCCATCAAAGCGGATTGCTCGCGCAGCAATTCCATCTCTTCCAGACGCCGAAGGGACCGCAGACGCATGTTGAGGATCGCCTCGGCCTGCACCTCGCTCAACTCGCCCTCCCCCGGGGCCGGGGTCACATAATCGCTTTCATCGGTGGCACGCGTATGCGTCTTACCCCAATCCTCACGCATGAGGGCGGCCTTTGGATCGTCATCATACCGAATGATGTCGATGACCCGGTCGAGATTGAGGAAGGCAATGATGAAGCCTTCGAGCACTTCCAGACGGTGGTCGATTTTCTCCAACCGGTGCTCGGAACGGCGGATCAGGACTTCCTGCCGATGGTCGAGGAAGGCGCGCAGCACCTCCTTCATCGAGCAGACCTTGGGCGTCAGCCCGTCAATCAGCACGTTCATGTTGAGCGAGAACCGCACCTCGAGATCGCAGTTCCGGAACAGCATGCCCATCAGCACCTCAGGATCGACGGACCGCGACCGGGGCTCGATGATCATGCGCACATCATCGGCGGATTCGTCGCGTACATCGGCGAGGATGGGAATTTTCTTGGTCTGGATGATCTCCGCGATCTTTTCGATCAGCTTCGATTTCTGAACCTGATAGGGGATCTCCGTGACCACGATTTGCCATTGACCGCGGCCAAGATCCTCGACCTGCCAGCGGCAGCGCAACCGGAAGGAACCCCGCCCGGTACGATACGCCGTAGCAATGTTTTCAGGCGGCTCGACGATCACGCCACCGGTCGGGAAATCGGGGCCTGGCACGTAGTTCAGCAACGTGTCATCCCGCGCATCAGGCGTCTTGATCAGGTGAATGCAGGCGTCGCAAAGCTCTGCGATGTTGTGCGGCGGGATGTTCGTCGCCATCCCCACCGCAATCCCGGACGAGCCATTGGCCAGCAGGTTGGGAAACTGCGCAGGCAACACCACCGGTTCGGTTAGGGTGCCATCGTAATTCTCGCGGAAATCGACGGCGTTTTCATTCAGCCCTTCGAGCATAGCCTCGGCCACGGCGGTCATCCGCGCTTCGGTGTACCGACTGGCCGCAGGGTTGTCGCCATCGATGTTACCGAAATTCCCCTGCCCGTCGACCAGCGGGTAGCGCACGTTGAAGTCCTGCGCCAGCCGCGCCATCGCATCGTAGATCGCGGCATCTCCATGCGGGTGATAGTTGCCCATAACATCGCCGGAAATCTTGGCCGATTTGCGAAAACCGCCCGACGACGTCAGACGGAGTTCCCGCATCGCATAGAGAATACGGCGATGCACAGGCTTCAATCCATCCCGCGCGTCCGGCAGGGCCCGGTGCATGATCGTGCTGAGCGCATAGGTCAGATAGCGCTCCCCCAGCGCCCGACGCAGGGGTTCGGACACATCGGCGGGCGGGATGTCGGGAGTATCAATATCGTCGGCCATTGAGGCTGTGTAGCGCCCCGTTTGCGCCCGAACAAGCGCGTTGTGGCAGAAAAGGCGCGACCCCGATGTGACGACAGCGCAACAGTCTGAAAGTGAGGTTTTGCATCGCCATTTCCCACTCCCCGAAATCAAATTCGATTGTTATGGACCCAAATGGTGTCGAAATGTGTTAGACTGACAGAAGTTGTAACGAGGGTTTTTTCTATGAAGCGATTCATTTTCTTGAGTTTCGGGTTTTTGGGGTTCGCCTTCTATGAAATGAGCGGGGGGGCGGAATTTGATCCGATCGCTTCCAGAAATGCAGCAGTTCTCTCAAGAAGTGGCGCCGACATTTCCGCACAGGATATTCAGACTGCACAGGCGGAACCGGCAGGTCAGAGTGAAGAGGAAGTGACCCGTATGTCGCTGAACCTGACATCGCTCAGCACGGTGCTCGAAGAAGAAGAACCCGAAGCGCGCACATCATCTCGCAATGCTACTTCACTCACGGCACCCACTTCGGTGACCAATGTGACCTTCAGAAACCCATCCGATAGCGGCGTTCTGCTGCCGAGTATCATTTTCCCGGGCAATACTGCGCAGGCGTCCTCTGCCGCTGTCACGCAGACGCGGGATGTACGCTATGTCTCCGGTACGCTTGTGAATCTGCGCGGTGGACCAGGCACGGGTTTCGATGTCGTCGCGCAGCTGGACCAGGATACCGAAGTCGAAGTGCTGCAGGATGACGGCACCGGCTGGGTAAAACTGCGCCCTGTCGCGGGTGGTCCGGACGGCTGGATTGCAGAGTTCCTCCTGACAAGCGGATAGGGTTGCACCCCTCGCCCCAAGTTGCGATTGCTGAACCCGGAAATCGCAGAGGGGGCACATGGCGCAGAAATCCATACTCATCACCGGCTGTTCATCGGGCATAGGGTATTGTGCGGCCGTGGGCATGCGTGCCCAGGGGTGGCGCGTCTTTGCGGCCTGCCGCCAACCCGAAGACTGCGAGCGCCTTCAGGCAGAGGGGTTTGAAAGCCCTCTTCTGGACTACACCGACAGCACCACGATTGACGCCGCCCTTGCGGAGGTGCTCTCGGCAACAGGCGGCACACTAGATGTTCTCTTTAACAACGGCGCGCATGGAACACCTGGTGCTGTGGAAGACCTGCCCACGGACGCGCTGCGCGCAATCTTTGAGGCCAATTTTTTTGGCTGGCACCACCTGACCCGCGCTGTGATCCCCGTCATGCGACAGCAGGGCCATGGCCGCATCGTACAATGCTCCTCCGTACTTGGCTTTGTGACGATGCCCTGGCGAGGGGCCTACAACGCGACAAAGTTTGCGCTCGAAGGGCTGACGGACACGCTCCGGATCGAAATGCGCGACACGCCGGTCGATGTCATCCTGATCGAGCCGGGTCCCGTAACGTCCAAAATTCGCGAGAACGCGGTGATCCATTTTGAAAATTGGATCGACTGGCGCGCCTCTGCCCGCCGGACACAATATGAAAACGGGTTGAACAAGCGCCTGTATGAAAGCCGCGGGCCGGACCCCTTTGAACTGCCCCCGACGGCTGTCCTGGAAAAACTCATTCACGCCTGCGAAGCTTCCCGGCCACAGGCACGATACTACGTGACAGCGCCAACGTATGCTATGGGGCTGTTGCGCCGCGTGCTACCGACACGGGCGCTCGACTGGGTGCTGTCGAGAGGCTGACGCAGCACTTCGCGCAAAACCGGTTCGCTTTTCCCGCACACCCCTCTACATGTGCTGCTGGGACAGAAAAGGAAAATGCCGTGGGTGACCCATTATTCGTGCTGATCATACTCGCCTGCCTCGCCGTCGTCGTCGTCCTGATGCTCGGGCTTGGCGGCTTCGCGGGGGGTGGCGCCTTCAACAAGAAGAACGCCAACAAGCTGATGCGCTACCGGATTGGCGCGCAATTTGTCGCGGTGATCCTCATCGTGATCTATGTCTATCTGCGCTGAAAGGGAGGCTGACGTCACATGGTCGTTCTTAACAAGATTTACACCAAAACCGGCGATGCGGGCGAGACCGCGCTAGGCAATGGCGCACGTGTCGCCAAACACGCATCCCGCGTGACGGCCTATGGCACCGCTGATGAATTGAACTCCTTTGTTGGCGTGGCCCGGCTTGAAGCCACCGATGATGTCGATGACGCGCTGAGCCGCATTCAGAACGACCTTTTTGATCTGGGTGCCGATCTCTGTCGCCCGGACATGGAACAGGATGCAGAGGCGGAGTATCCTCCCCTGCGCATGGTCGACGCACAGGTGGCGCGGCTGGAATCCGAAATCGATGCGATGAACGCAAAGCTGGACCCCCTGCGCAGCTTTATTCTGCCCGGTGGCGCGAAACTTGCCGCGCATCTGCATGTGTGCCGGACCGTTGCCCGGAGAGCTGAGCGGCTAAGCGTTGAGCTGGCAACGATGGAATCCATCAACCCGGCAGCAGTGAAATATCTGAACCGGTTGAGCGACTGGTTTTTCGTCGCGGCCCGCATGGCCAACAACGATGGTAAGGATGACGTGCTCTGGGTTCCGGGTGCGAACCGCTAAAGTCGCCGGGGCTTCCGGTGGAAGCCAAAGCGACCGGACGGGCGGGCCAACGGCACAATTGGGCAGGTGCCATTCGCTGGTCCAGCACATGCTAAGGATGGCAGACACTCGCTCTGCCCCCTATCGGAAATTTTTGCGCTGAACGGTGGAAATCGATAGAAACGCGGCGTTCCTGCACCCAGGCGTGACGATTTTACACTGTTTCATGTGCCGAAGCTTGGGTAAACCACCCCTCAGACAACGAAAGGCTCACGGGGAGTGTGAGTCGCTAATCCAAGGAGAGAGACGCCAATGAAGGTTCTGGTACCTGTCAAACGCGTGATCGACTACAACGTGAAGGTGCGCGTGAAAGCGGACGGATCGGGTGTTGATCTTGCCAATGTGAAAATGTCGATGAACCCGTTTGACGAGATTTCCGTCGAACAGGCGATCCGCCTCAAGGAAGCGGGTCAGGCCGATGAGGTCGTCGTCGTTTCCATCGGTGTCAAGCAAAGCCAGGAAACCCTGCGCACCGCTTTGGCGATGGGCGCAGATCGCGCCATTCTGGTGATCGCTGCAGATGACGTGCATCAGGATATCGAACCGCTGGCCGTCGCGAAAATCCTCAAGGCCATCGTTGATGAGGAGCAGCCCGGTCTGGTGCTCTGCGGCAAACAGGCCATCGACAACGACATGAACGCAACCGGCCAGATGCTGTCTGCGCTGATGGGTTGGTCTCAGGCGACATTTGCCTCCGAAGTGTCCATCGAAGGCGATCACGCCGTGGTCAGCCGCGAAGTGGACGGCGGGATGCAGACCATCAAGGTAACAATGCCGACCGTCATCACCGTGGACCTGCGCCTGAACGAGCCGCGCTATGCCTCGCTGCCCAACATCATGAAAGCCAAGAAAAAGCCGCTGGATGAAAAGACAGCTGCCGACTACGGCGTCGATGTGAGCCCGCGCCTTGAGATCGTGAAAACCGTTGAGCCCGAAGCCCGTGCGGCAGGGATCAAGGTTGGGTCGGTCGAAGAGCTAGTATCGAAACTCAAAGAAGCGGGGGCTGTGTAATGGCTGTTCTACTCCTTGCAGAAGTAACCGATGGCGAACTGGCGATGGACGCGACGTCCAAAGCGGTGACCGCTGCCAAGATGCTGGGCGATGTGACCGTTCTGGCCGCAGGTGGCTCCGCCGCCGCAGCGGGTGAAGCGGCAGCGAAAATCGACGGTGTCAGTAAAGTTCTGGTCGCCGAAGACGCAACGCTGGGCCACCGCCTCGCGGAATCCACAGCGGCGCTCATCGTGTCTCTGTCAGGCGACTACGAGCACATCGTGGCGCCTGCGACAACCGACGCCAAGAACGTGATGCCACGGGTTGCGGCCCTGCTCGACGTCATGGTGATCTCCGATGCCTCCGGGGTGGTCGACGGCAACACGTTCGAGCGCCCGATCTACGCAGGTAACGCAGTTCAGACCGTCAAATCCGCGGACGCCAAGAAAGTCGTGACCTTCCGGACATCGACCTTTGACGCCGCGGGCGAAGGCGGATCTGCCTCGGTTGAAACGATCTCAGCTGCCGACAATCCGGGCCTCAGCGAATGGGTCGAGGACAAGGTAGCCGCAAGCGACCGTCCGGAACTCACCTCCGCTGGTGTGGTCGTCTCCGGGGGTCGCGGCGTCGGGTCCGAAGACGATTTCGCGCTGATTGAAAAGCTTGCTGACAAACTCGGGGCGGCTGTTGGCGCCTCGCGCGCGGCGGTCGATTCCGGCTATGCCCCGAACGACTGGCAAGTTGGTCAAACCGGCAAGGTTGTGGCCCCTGATCTCTATGTCGCGGTTGGCATCTCCGGCGCGATTCAGCACCTCGCCGGCATGAAGGACAGCAAGATCATCGTTGCCATCAACAAGGACGAAGAAGCGCCGATCTTCCAGGTTGCTGACTACGGGCTGGTGGCGGACCTTTTCACCGCCGTGCCGGAGCTGATCGAAAAGCTGTAATCGACGCACCGCAGTATCGCGAAAACAAAAAAGCCGCGCTTGCTCTAAGCGCGGCTTTTTTCGTTATACAAGTTCCTGAAGCACGGCCCCAAGCTCCTGCGCCAGCTCACCATGCGCTTTGGGGCCTAGCATCTCTGCCGCCGCCATTGCTTCCAGCTGACTGAACACCATACCCTCTGTACCTACCGAAGAGGCTTCCGGGGTGGCGACGACTTCGACAAATCTGGACGCATGGGGCGTCAGTTCCTCCAGCATCTCGCGTGTCACGAATAGAGGAGAGCGTGCCTTGGCAGGATCCAGCCCGGTAGGTTCCTGATGCAATGGCGCGTGGTCAGCAAACCAGACCAATACCGTTTCGCCGGATGCGCGTTTCAGTAACAGCTTCATACGTGCCAGCCACGCTGTCTGAACTTCGTTGCGCACGGCAGCAAATCGCTCATTCGAGACGTTAAAGAGCGAGCTAAGCATGTGTTTGGTGAAATGGAACTCCGCAAAATCCACTTCCGGAAAGATCGCCGTCAGCAAGGGAGACGCAGTAACAAAACGATCATTTCTACGCGGATGCACCGTGTAAAAGCGATTCGACAGGTTTTGCGCCCCAACGATCTGAACCACTGTCGCCGCCGCGCCCGTACAGGCCTCACCTAAGAAACTGTCATTCAACAGCACGTCAACACCGGCGTTCGCAACGCCAAAGTTCACACAGTTCACCCCAAGACCGCTTTCAACAAGCGCCGGAAACGGCGTTTTTATGAATTTCCCATAAGTCGCCGTACCGCCGAGGAAAGAAACGTAAGGCGCATCCAGGCGCCGCTCAGGCCCCCGGAACAGCAGTTTTGATTGGCCGTATCTGCACGGCATGTAATCGAGAGCCCCCGCCCCCAGTACGTCATAGGTCATAGAACCCACCTTTTTTCGTTCACCCGTGGATCACTTTGCATGGTGCATCCTTAGATTTTCTTAAACGGTCATTTTGAGCTGTATTTTAGACGGTGGATGGCCTTGCAGCCCATGCATCTGGCACCCTAAGGTGCGTCAAATCGAAAAGGGGCTGGCGATGGATATCAAGGCAATCGGGATTGTGGGCGCGGGCCAGATGGGCAACGGGATTGCGCATGTGATGTCGCTGGCCGGGTACGATGTTCTGCTGAACGACGTCAGCGAAGACGCGTTGACTGCCGCAATGAGCCTGATGACGAAAAATATGGATCGGCAGGTCAGCCGCGGCAAGATTACCGGCGAAGACCAGGCCGCGGCACTGGCCCGGATCAAGACGACAAAGACATTGACCGACCTGGGCCAGACCGACCTGATCATCGAAGCCGCAACAGAACGCGAAGCCGTCAAGCAGGCAATCTTCGAAGACCTGCTGCCGCATCTGCAACCCCATACTATCCTGACGTCAAACACCTCGTCTATCTCCATCACGCGGCTGGCAAGCCGGACCGACCGACCTGAAAAATTCATGGGTTTCCACTTCATGAACCCGGTGCCGGTGATGCAACTTGTAGAGCTGATCCGAGGCATCGCGACGGATGAGGCAACCTTCAAGACCTGCAAATCGGTCGTGGACCGGTTGGGCAAGACGGCGGCGTCGGCCGAGGATTTTCCTGCCTTTATCGTGAACCGTATCCTGATGCCGATGATCAACGAGGCCGTCTATACCCTTTACGAAGGGGTGGGCAGCGTGCAATCCATCGACAGCTCAATGAAGCTTGGGGCCAACCATCCGATGGGGCCGCTAGAACTGGCCGATTTCATCGGGCTGGACACCTGTCTGGCGATCATGAACGTGCTGCACGACGGGCTGGCAGATACAAAATACCGCCCCTGCCCGCTGTTGACCAAATATGTCGAAGCCGGTTGGCTGGGCCGCAAAACGCAGCGTGGTTTCTACGATTATCGCGGCGAGACACCGGTGCCGACGCGCTAGAGGACTAGTCTTTCAGCGACAGTGTATGGTCACGCAGCCAAGCCATGAACCCGCGCGGATCATCGTCCCATTTACGCAGATCTTCCTGATCCAGCGGGTGCCCGACAATCGGCGCCTGCGATTTGTTGAGCGAATACACGATCTCATGCAGCAAAAGGCCCTGCCGCAAAATCGGCGATACCTTGTTGGCGATTTGGTAGGCACGCGAATTCTGTCCGGGAAACTTGATCGGCAGAACCGTCGCCCCCGAACGGCGAATGAGCTTGGCGGTAAAGACATTCCATTCGCCCTCGATTGCCGGCCCGAAATAGGTCTCCGATGCGGCGACCCCGCCCGACGGGAAGAGCGCGACAACACCGCCGTCTTTCAGATGCTGCATCGCCTTCGCACGCATCTCAACGCCTTTGCGTTGTGCGTCCGGATCGTGCGGGAAGGGCACCGGGATCATGTAAGACCCCGCAACCTCGTCAATCACGGTCAACAACGAACGGGTCAGGATACGGTAATCAGGCCGCACCCGGCCAATGAGATCGGCGAAAATCATGCCGTCGACCATGCCGTGCGGGTGATTGGACACAACGATCACAGGGCCAGTTTTGGGGATACGGTCCAACTGCTCTTGCGGGGTCAGCAGATCGATGCCCATCACGTCCAGCGCTGCACGCCAGAACGCCTGCCCCTGCGGTGCGCCCCGCTGCTCGAACTTGCGCACGAGGCGCAGAATGGTCAGCTTGCCGGTCAGCGCCTCGATGATGCGAATAATCGTGGATTTCCAAGGATCCTCGAAGGTTGACGCGTAGGACAAACTTCTGCGGTCATATTTGCTGAAATTGACCGGTTCCGCCTTGCCGGCAGTCACATCGATGTCTTGTGAGCTTTCTACCAAGACCTGCTATCCTGTCTGGCGCCTGTCACAGCGCCGGTTTCTTCACTGACCTTCGCCGAATCTGTC
The DNA here is from genome assembly GCF_947492555.1 of uncultured Roseobacter sp. Classification (GTDB taxonomy): domain Bacteria; phylum Pseudomonadota; class Alphaproteobacteria; order Rhodobacterales; family Rhodobacteraceae; genus Roseobacter. Next base: position 997,387 of record NZ_CANLNE010000002.1, on the reverse strand, counting down.
AGAGACAAGCGTCGTCAGCGCCTCGGCCAATGCATCAGCATCCGGTCCGGAGGTCGTTATGTCAATAAAGCTTCCCTTGGACGCTGCCAACATCAAAAGTCCCATAATACTGTCTCCTGAGGCGGACAGACCGTCTTTGGAGACCTCGGCACTCGCGTCGAACCCCTCCACAACCTCAACCAGCTTGGCCGAGGCGCGGGCGTGCAAACCCTTCTCGTTCACAATCTTAAGCGTGCATTCCGTCATTGTCTTGATTGGGTATCCTGCTCTGGACTCACGTTTTGGCTGTCGATGTACTTTTTTCCGGCTTCCAATGCCAGACGCACAGCATCGGGCACAGCCTTCTGTCGACTTTTTGCCAGTTTTATCAACATTGGCAGATTTGCGCCATAAAGGATGCGACGGTCTCCCGGTCGGCACGCCATCAGGCTCAGGTTGGACGGCGATCCGCCATAAAGATCGGTAACAACGACAACGCCACTGCCCCGGTCCACTTCATCCGCCGCTATACAGATTTCCCGCTCCTTGGCGGCCCGGTCATGCACCGCGTCGATTGAGATCGCCCGGATCCCCGGCTGAACGCCGACAACATGTTCTACGGCTGCGAGATACTCCTTGGCCAACCCGCCATGGGCAACAATCACGATACCGATCACGGGCTCAAGCCTCTTCTTTCTTACGCAGGTCCAATTCGCGGTGCCTTATTGACACCTGCCAGCCTTCTTCCGCAAGGCGCAAACCATGCCTTTCGGCCATCACAACAGACCTATGTTTGCCGCCGGTACACCCAAAGGCGATTGACAAGTGAGACTTTCCCTCTTCACGATAAGAGGGCAGCAACAAAAGCGTAAGATCGAGCACTTTGTTCTCGAACTCGGCAAAGCTCGGATCAGCGGTCACATGGGCGGCGACGGCGTCCTGCCTGCCGTCCAGCGCCCGCAATTCTGCCACCCAATAGGGATTCGTCAGGAACCGGCAATCGAACACCATATCGACACTGCGCGGCAGACCCCGCTTGTAGGAAAAAGACTGAACTGAGACCGTCAGCCGACGGTGACCGCCCGGTGCAAACCAATGCTCTACTTCAGCGCGTAATTGATGAACGTTCAATTCACTGGTGTCGATCAGGACATCCGCACGGGATCGCAACGGCGCCAGCATGTCCAATTCGCGCATGATGCCGTCCGAAGGGCGGTCGTCAGGCGCCAGAGGATGGCGCCGGCGGGTTTCTGAAAACCGACGCAGCAAGACTTCGGTGCTACAATCGAGGTACAGAAGTTCCGGCGCCAGTCCGGGCACGCCGGTCAAGCGCCCGAGAAGGTCGATGATCGTGTTGGTGGAAAAATCCCGATTCCGGGGATCGATCCCCAAGGCCAACGCGCGCTCTGTGCCGGGACCTTCAAGGAGTGCGGGGAGCAGGCGCAGAGGCAGGTTGTCCACGGCCTCGAAGCCCGCGTCTTCAAGTACGTTCAGCGCGCTCGAACGCCCGGCCCCCGAGGGACCGGTGACAAATACAATCCTGCGCGCTGTCGGTTCTGCTTCGGTCATCCCGGATCTCTTCTGCCCGCCTTGAGATATTGCAAAATCGCCGCCGGGAAATAGGCACTGTCTACTTTGTGAAGGCAGGGTATCGGGACCCCGACTACGTGCGCCGTATGCACCGCTGGCAAACGAGCGGTTTCGGGCGTATCCAGATCGACGGTCAGAACCACCTCAGCGGATCCTGCATGTTCCGCGGTCAGAAGCCCCACGCCGCGGGCCTCAATCAATCCGGCCAACGCGCGCGGTGGCGCGGCATGGACGACACCCCCCGTTAGGGTAACTTCCGTACGGTCGTCAGCAATCAGGTCAGCGCCATATGCCATAAGCTGTAGTGCCAGGGCAGACTTTCCCCGACCGGATTCACCGAGGATCAGAACACCACGCCCTTGGTACGCAACGCAGCTGGCATGAATCGTCGTCGCCCCGGGACTTTCCGAGGTCTCGGTGTCCCCGCCTTCCATAACTCAGATGGGCAGACCAACGACGAAACGCGCACCTAACGGATCGGAGGTGATATCGGCTTCGGTGGGTCGAATATTTTCGGCCCAGATCACGCCGCCATGTGCTTCTACAATCTGTTTCGAGATAGCCAACCCAAGTCCCGAGTTGTTACCGAAGTGCTCATCGGGGCGCTGCGAATAAAACCGCTTGAAGATTTTCGCCAATGCCTGGTCAGGGATACCTGGGCCCGTGTCCTCGACCACGATCAGCACCCGGTTCTCTTTCTTGCGCGCCCAGATACGTATTGCGTCTCCGTCTTCGCAAAATGAAATCGCATTGGTAATCAGGTTGACGAAAACTTGCGCCAAACGCGCTTCCAACCCATGCACAACAATGGGGACATCCGGTAAATCAGTGATGAAATCGATCCCTCTGGATCGTGCATCTTCCCCCAGATACTGGCCCAGATTGGTCAGAGTGGCGAGCACGTTAAAGGGCTCTTCCTCTTCCTTGACCAGCTCGCTGTCCAGGCGGGAGGCATTCGAGATGTCACTGACCAGACGATCCAGGCGCCGCACATCATGATCGATCACATCGAGCAGCTTTTCGCGCTGATCATCACGTTTGACCATGCGCAGCGTCCCGACTGCGGACCGCAGCGAGGCCAGTGGGTTCTTGATTTCATGGGCGACGTCCGCGGCAAATTGTTCATTGCCATCGATGCGATTGTAGAGTGCCGAAATCATACCTCGAAGTGCGCCGCTCAGCCGACCGATCTCATCCGGACGCGCCGTAAGGTCCGGGATGCGGATGCGGCCAGGGTTCATCTTGCGTGCATTCTTGTCGCGCCCGAGTTCAGCCGCAGCGGACAAGTCCGCCAAAGGGTTGGCAATCGTCGATGCCAGAACAAGGCTGAGGCCAATAGATACCAGCGCTCCAATGACAAAAATCTGCAAGACGCGTTCGCGTTCCACACGTACAAGGTTGTCGATCTCGCCTGCTGCGGTGACCACGGCAACCGCCCCAATCGCCTGACCACTCTGCAAAATAGGCGTCACCACGGTCAGGAATGTGGCTCCTTCATCATCCAGTTCATACCGGATTTGGGTACCTTCCTGCAGACTGGTGCCGATCATTGGTTTGATCTTGTCGCTGAGCTCTGTCTGGTCGGTCACTTTGGTTTCGGCGAAGGGCGCAAAAAGCGTCGACCACAGCCAACTCAGACCGTCCATCAGATAGGTTTTTTCGGCGAATCCACCTGCAGTCTGATTTGTTGCCAATTGCCCTTCGATGTTCGCCACCAACAATTGGGATTGGTCGAAAACGAACACCTCAACGCCGTTGCGCAGGTCAAGTTCGTCCAGTGTCGCGGTTACGTCGACCCCATCACCTGTCGCGAGATTAACCGGGGCACCGGCGGGCAATTGCACTTCCAGTGTGTCGGCAATCAATTCCGCTTCCGAGTAGAGCGACGCAGCGCGCTGCTTTGCGAGGCTATCGCGAGAGGAGTTGAGGTACAAAATCCCCGATACGAAAACACAAATCGCGATCAGATTGAACGTGATGATCTTTCGCGTGAGTGGTGACCCACGCAGTGAAAGCCAGCCACGACGCTCGCGGTTCGCGCGCATCTCGTTCTCGGCGGTGCTTTCAGGAGCCACCCAGTCTTCACCCAGAACGACATCGCCGTCCCGTGACGGAGGAGGGGTCATGTCGCGCACAAAGTTCCTCTCGGCCAAGGCCATCTCTTCGGTTATTCCTCGTTATATCTGTAACCGATACCGTAGAGGGTCTCAATCGCGGAGAATTCGTCATCCGCAGTGCGCATCTTCTTGCGGAGACGTTTGATGTGGCTGTCGATGGTGCGATCATCGACGTAAACTTGGTCGTCATATGCGACATCCATCAACTGGTCACGCGACTTCACAAAACCGGGACGCTGGGCCAAAGCCTGCAGCAGCAGGAATTCGGTTACCGTGAGGGAAACGTCTTTACCCTTCCAGCTTACTGCGTGGCGCAACGGATCCATGCGCAGATCGCCACGTTCCATTACCTTGGTTTCTTCGCTGTCGGCGACAACATCCCCGGCAACCGCATCCTGACGGCGCAGGAGCGCGCGAATGCGTTCTACCAGAAGACGTTGAGAAAAAGGCTTCTTCACATAATCATCGGCGCCCATACGCAGGCCGAGCACCTCATCGATCTCATCGTCCTTGGAGGTGAGGAAGATCACCGGCATTGCCGTTTTCTGGCGCAGACGCTGCAGCAGATCCATCCCGTCCATGCGCGGCATCTTGATGTCGAGCACGGCCATATCCGGAAGCTTCTTGTTGAACGCGTCAAGTGCCGCCTGCCCGTCATTATACGTTTCGACCTCAAAGCCTTCAGCTTCAAGCGTCATGGACACGGACGTCAGGATATTCCTGTCGTCGTCCACCAATGCAATTTTAGACATTACCCGTTTCCTTGTACTGCTCGTTTATTAGATTTTTTGGGCTATTGACCACTTTTTAGCCCTGCGAATCAATCCTTAAGTGCGAATCAGCACAGCACTCCGCCACATTTTGGCCATAATTTGATTACCAATGGCTAAATTGCCGCACATTTGCGCTTTGCTTTCGACAAGGTCATGACGCCAAAGCAAGCATCAGATGAGCCCTCCCAAACAAAGTTGCACATGGTGGCGCTAACGACATGCAAGCTGCCTGTTCAACGATAAAAACGTCATGTTAAGAGGCACGGGCGCCACTTCCGGGTGCACACAACTAGGAGACGATGGATGACACATGGACGGGTAAACCCGGACTTTACGCTCGAAGATCAAGGGATCAAAGGGGCGGGCACCGTCTATTACAACCTCATCGAACCCGATCTTATTCAACTCGCCCTGGCCCGCGGCGAAGGCAATCTGGGCAAAGGCGGCGCGTTCCTGGTTACCACCGGGAAATTCACCGGACGGTCCCCCAAAGACAAGCACGTCGTAAAAACGGACAGCGTTGCCGATACCATCTGGTGGGAAAACAACGCCGCCATGTCGCCCGACGGATTCGACGCGCTGCATGCCGACATGCTTACGCACATGCAAGGCAAGGACTACTTCGTTCAAGACCTGACCGGCGGTTCCGATCCGAAACACGCGATCAACGTCCGCATGGTGACGGAACTGGCCTGGCACGGGCTGTTTATCCGCCACATGCTGCGCCGCCCGGACCGCGAAGACCTGGATGATTTCATTGCAGATTTCACGGTCATCAACTGCCCCAGCTTTCAAGCTGACCCGAAAAAACATGGTTGCCGGTCGGAGACAGTAATCGCGATGAACTTCGACAAGAAGCTCATCCTGATCGGTGGCACCGAATATGCAGGGGAAAACAAGAAATCCGTCTTTACCCTGCTGAACTACCTGCTGCCGGAGAAAGGCGTGATGCCGATGCACTGCTCGGCCAACCATGCCAACGGCAACCCGGTGGATACGGCCGTGTTCTTCGGCCTTTCCGGCACAGGCAAAACCACGCTCTCGGCGGATCCCGCCCGCACGCTCATCGGCGACGACGAACATGGGTGGTCCGACACCGGCACCTTCAACTTTGAAGGCGGTTGCTATGCCAAGACCATCAGCCTGAGCGCGGATGCCGAGCCCGAGATCTACGCGACCACTGAAAAATTCGGCACCGTGATCGAGAACATGATCTACGATGAAGAGACCAAGGAGCTGGATTTCGAAGACGACAGCCTTACTGCCAACATGCGCTGCGCCTATCCGCTACATTACATCTCCAATGCGTCTGCCTCGGCTCGCGGCGGGCATCCGAAGAACATCATCATGCTGACCTGCGATGCTTTTGGGGTGCTGCCTCCAATCTCGCGGCTGACGCCCGCGCAGGCGATGTACCATTTCCTGTCGGGCTTCACGTCCAAGGTGGCGGGAACGGAACGGGGCGTGACCGAGCCCGAGCCCACGTTCTCCACCTGCTTCGGTGCACCCTTCATGCCGCGTCGCCCGGAGGTTTATGGCAACCTGCTGCGCGAAAAGATCGCAACCCATGGTGCGACCTGCTGGCTGGTGAACACCGGCTGGACCGGCGGTGCCCATGGCACCGGATCCCGGATGCCGATCAAGGCAACCCGCGGCCTGCTGACCGCGGCGCTGGATGGATCACTGGCCGACGCAACCTTCCGCAAGGACCCAAATTTCGGGTTTGACGTGCCGGTGGATGTAAAGGGCGTGCCCAGCATCCTGCTCGACCCGCGCCGCACCTGGGATGACGCGGAGAGCTACGACCGACAGGCCGCAAAGCTGGTCAAGATGTTCTCGGACAACTTCGAACAGTATCTGCCGTTCATCGATGATGACGTGAAAGCAGCGGCAATCAGCTGATTGCCGCCAAGCACATGCATGACGTCTGACGCATATCTGTGGCGTCAGGCAGCTTTCTTCTGTGGTTGCGGCACATCGACGACATCGATGACGGGCATTTCCAGAAGATAGCGGGTGTCTTCGTTGCTCAGATAGCTGACGAACCCCTCAAAGGGCGTGTCTGATCCCTTGCGATACCATCTCAAGGCGCCAGGTTCGTTGTGCATGTAGCCCATGCGCTCGGCAAACCCCTTGAAGGCCACCGTACGCGCCATGAAACCGAAGATGTAGTCGGGGTTCCATCGGCACATTGCCTCATGAATACCGTAACGCGCAAGCACCGTTGAGAGACCCGTGCCACGGTACTGCCCTGTATCACCCATCCAGACTTCGCCATGATAGACCACTTGCCCCTTGATCCGATTGGCGCCGGGGCTGGCACGATAGCGCGACCGTTTCAGATCGAGATCAGGGATGGCCGGGGGGAAATCCCGGAACCTTTTGAGCATGTAGCCGCTCAGCGATTGATCTCCCAAATCAATCAACCGGGAGGCTTGCGTATGCATCATCATCCCGTCCACGTCCCGCGCAATCAACCAAAAGGCGTTCTGGTCATTCAGGTCGTGCACATCAGGATCAAAAGGCGCCCCCAGAACCTGCTGCGGACGTTCCGTTTTAAGAAGTGCTCGATACTTGAGGAAATTTGACCCAATCGTGACCGTAATTTGGTTTTGATGCAGGATATCGCGGCTGGTGGCCACGAATTGTGTCCCCGCATTCAAACTTTGAAAAGACATGCCAAAACTCCTTTGCACGAGCATCCTCATGCAAAGGTTAGACTAAATAAGTGCTTAACGCTCGAACTTTGCGTCAGCAGGATCGAAATTTACCATAATATCGGCAGAAGGTCGCACAATCTTGCCATGATCGAGCCCAGATATCTCAATATCGGACGAAGGCTCGACAAGGGAATAAAGCGCTAAGCTGCCGTCAGGGAATCGCCCCCCCAGCATTAGACGTTGATAGTTGACGGGTTTCAGGCCGCCCTCCGCTTCGGAGGGGACCAATGTGTAAACATGGTCCAAACGCAAACTTTGCGTGGTTTGAACCTCGTGAAAGGGCTCATCCAGCATGCGCGCAAAATCATCGCCACCGGGCATACGCCCGAGCGATCGACCAACGCTACTGCGGGCCTTTGCCCAACCGAACCATTTAACAAAAAACGACTCTTCGCCGAATTCGACACAAATCCATCCGGCGATCGTATGACGGTAGACGATGAGGTACGGGCGCACATGTTCCATGAAGGGTGATTCGATATCGCCCCCCGCCATGGCCCAGCTGCGCAGTGTTTCGCGTTGCAGACAGGACGGCGAATCCCAGACACGCCCCAGCGAATGCTGCTGCTGCCAGAAACACCAGCCGTCCGGCAGGACTGAACTGAAGAGCTGCAGCCCATGCACATGGCTGACGTTACTGTTCAGCCAGGCATTGCCCCGGGCAAGAATGCCAAGCGCTTCCGGCAGCGCACGCTCCCCGGCCTCTGTGAGGCCGTACTGCCGGTCCTCCACATTAAACAGCGCCTCACCCTTCGCTTCCTCGAGCTGCGCAATATGGCGACGCACCGTCTGGCGCGTACTGCCCAATTCTTTCACTGCGTGACTGAGGTTCAATGTCCTGGCGAGCGTCGTGAACGACCGAATCATCTCATGGAGCAAACCATGAGAGTCGGCGGCCTTTTTAACCGCTTCTGACGTATCAGACGGGTCTACGACTCGATTCATGAATCTAATGGTAAATAAATCACCCAGTAATGCAACATTTTTCACCCATCACCTGAACATTTTTAATCAAAAAAAGGAAAAAGGTACTCAGTTGAACGAGTCGCCGATTCCCGCGAAAAGTGAGAACAGTCACAACCAGAGGTGTTAAATAGTTATGTCCCATCCAGTTGATGTTCACGTTGGTCGCAAGTTGAAGCAGATCCGCACGATGCGCCGTTTGTCCCAGACAGATGTCGCCCGCGAGTTGGATTTGTCTTTCCAGCAGATCCAAAAATATGAAATCGGATCGAACCGGATTGCTGCCAGCAGACTTTACGAGTTATCGCGCATCCTTGATGTGCCCACGTCTTACTTCTTCGAAGGCCTTGATACGTCGGCAGAAAAATCTGAGCGCCGTGATCCGAGCCTCGAAATCGTCACGGCCCTTGCTGCCATCCGCGACGATACCATCAAGACACGCATCGTGACGTTCATCGAGGACGTTTCCGGTGTGACTGTGGCGCGTCAGGGCTGAGCCCCTGGTGACCGGCGCATCGGTAGACAGTTTCACCTGACTTCCGATGCGCCATATGTATCCCAAGAATCGTTAATGAGTTTGTGACTGATCAGCGCCGCGCCAGCGGCGTTTTTCATGTCTGCCAAGCCCAATTCCCCTCTCGGCAGACTGTTGCACCTGGGCAACGCACCCCGCAAAGGCAGGCACCCGAAGAAACGTCGCGAAACTTTCGACCAAATTGCCGCATCAGTTGGTATTTTTGTTGCGCTGCAACTGCGAAAGACCTACATCACCTTCAACCGATGAAGGATGTTACAATGCCCCATGATGGACAACCCGCACCGACACACAGCCCCGTGATTCTTGACGATCTGCTTGCCCTGACGTCCGCCGCCCTGCCCCCGGTGGACATCCTGCTTGCCAGCGCGACTGCGCGTGTGAAAACACTGGTCACGGATGGCGATCGGGTGTCAGGCGCTTTGATCGAGACCCATCAGACAGCGGCGCACGGATTGGCATGGCTTGCAACATATGCGCAAGCGCTGCGCCAGATGCAGAATTGGGCGGAGAAGTTGGAAGCCGAGGGCGCCTTTGGCGAGACCGAACAGTTGATCCACCAGATCGCCTTCGGCGAATACCTCTGGCAAATCTATGGTGGCATCCAGATGAACCAGGGTGAGATCCTGCGCCTGCAGGACCTTGGTCTTGACCAGTCAGACATGCGCGCGCTGATGGAGCCTGCGATCATGACGCTGACGCAGGGCGGCAACACGCAGGCTGCGCGGACCCGACTTGTGGAGTTGATGCAGGAGCATTCGGCAAATATCACGACCGGCGCCTCGGGTCTCGAAGAAGAACTTGAGATGATCCGTGAACAGTTTCGGCGCTACGCAGTCGAAAAGGTCGAACCCTATGCCCACGACTGGCACCTCAAGGACGAATTGATCCCCCTGGAGGTGATCGAAGAACTGGCAGAAATGGGCGTCTTTGGCCTGACCATCCCTGAAGAATACGGCGGGTTTGGCCTTTCCAAGGCCTCCATGTGCGTCGTCTCCGAAGAGTTATCACGCGGCTACATCGGCGTCGGCAGCCTTGGCACCCGGTCCGAGATTGCAGCCGAATTGATCATTGCGGGCGGCACCGAGGCGCAGAAAGAAAAATGGCTGCCGCGCCTCGCCTCCGCCGAAACGCTGCCTACGGCCGTCTTTACCGAACCGAACACCGGATCAGATCTTGGCAGCCTGCGCACCCGCGCGCTCAAGGATGGCGACGACTACAAGATCACCGGCAACAAGACGTGGATCACCCACGCGTCGCGTACCCACGTGATGACATTGCTGGCGCGTACCGATCCGGAAACGACCAACTACAAGGGCCTGTCGATGTTTTTGGCCGAAAAGACGCCCGGTGATGACGCAAATCCCTTCCCGACCGACGGGATGACCGGTGGCGAAATCGAGGTCCTGGGGTATCGCGGCATGAAGGAATACGAGCTGGCGTTCGACGGCTTCCACGTTAAAGGCGAGAACCTGTTGGGCGGCGAAGAAGGCAAAGGGTTCAAGCAACTCATGGAAACCTTCGAATCCGCGCGCATCCAGACCGCTGCGCGGGCGATCGGCGTGGCGCAATCGGCGCTTGATATCTCCATGCAGTACAGCCTTGATCGTAAACAGTTCGGCAAGGCACTGATCAACTTCCCGCGCGTCTCATCCAAACTGGCGATGATGGCGGTCGAGATCATGATCGCGCGGCAGCTGACCTATTTCTCTGCCTTTGAAAAGGATCAGGGACGGCGTTGCGATGTGGAAGCCGGGATGGCCAAGCTGCTCGGCGCGCGCGTGGCCTGGGCTGCGGCGGACAACGGCCTGCAAATCCACGGCGGCAACGGCTTTGCGCTGGAGTATAAAATCAGCCGCGTGCTCTGTGACGCCCGTATCCTGAACATCTTCGAAGGGGCGGCAGAAATTCAGGCACAGGTAATCGCACGACGTCTGCTGGGCTGACATCAGACGCCGCACGTCACACAGAAACGCGCGTATTGGCGCGCATCAAATACCCTCGGCACGCGGTTAAGTGCGGTTTACCGCGTGCGACCGTCTTCGCACTTGCAGCATGACATGCCGCTGCGTATGGCTAGATCATGTCAGCAAAGCGACTCACTCGCCAATCATGGATCGATGCAGGGCTTTCTGCCCTGGTTGCGACGGGCCCCGTGGCACTCGCGGCAGAGCCGCTTGCGCGCACTCTGGGGTCGACCAAGGGCTCGTTCTACTGGCATTTCAAGGACGTGCCAGCGCTGCATGATGCTGTGCTAAAAGACTGGCAATCGCGCGCGCTGTCGGAGATCGCGACTGCACTGTCCGAGAATGGCGCGGCCGAGCAACGATTGCGCACCTTCGGCAAACGGTTATTGAAAGACACGCAGGATCCTGCGTTTCGCGGATGGGCGCAGACGTCGCCAGCGGTCGCGGCTGTCGTGTCGGACGTGGATGCCGAGCGCCTGACCTATATGGCCAGCCTTCTGGCGCATCTCGGTGTGGGAAATCCCGAATTCGCCCAAAGTTGCCTGGCAGCGATCATCGGCTTGCCGCAACTGCAGGGTAAAGCCAAACCGGCGGAAGCCTACGACACCATGGTCGATCTGGTGCTTGCGTTGAAATGACCCGGGTCTGTCGGCTTGGTCTGGCCTGCCTCGTTGCCCTGCTGGCGCTCAGCGCGTGCCGCGGCGATGAAACTGTCACCGCCTACGGCGCAGCTGACAAAATCTGGCGCTTGGTCGAAATAGACGGTGCCTCCGCCCCTTTTGACGCGACCTTACGCTTTCCCGAAACTGGCCAGATTGCCGGTGACGCCCCATGCAACAGCTATTCGGGTGCGATGACGGTGCCCTATCCCTGGTTCGATGCGCAAGAGATCGTGGCAACGCAACTGGCCTGCCCAGACATCGACGCCGAGACAGCTTATCTGGCAGCGCTCACCGAGATGACGCTCTCCGAAGTGCTGGGGGATACGCTGATCCTGTCCACCGCCGAGGGGCGCAAGATGGTCTTCAAAGCCGACGGGTGAAGGCGTCAACAAACCGGGCGCGTGCTTCCGGCAAAGGCTTGTTCCCGAGGTCTTGCGCCAGATGGGCGCTCAGAAAATGCCCGGTGGTGACAAACGCCTGTGCGATCTCTTCATCACCTGCCGCACCAGCACCGCGCAAAACCTCCGGCAGCGGCAGGAGCCTGTCCGCCCAATCCCCTGCTGCCCCACGGGATACCGCGCGTCCAGATTTGGGCGATACATACGCCAGATCGTCGGTCTCTCCGGTGACGGCACAGGCCTCCAGCTCCAATGCATAGCCCATTTCCTCCAGCAGGCTGACCTCCCACCGCAAATAGGCCAGCGGCCAGACATCGGTCGCGTCAAGCAAGTCCAGTAACTGTTCGGACTGCAGGTAAAGTCGTTTATGCGGCTCCCGCTCTGGCAGGCAAAACGCCAGCAGGGCCGTCACCGCATTCAGGCCCGCCAAGGCCAGACGATCCCCTAGCGCCGCGGCGGCCCGACTGCGTACCGGCTCCACCTGAAAACTGCCGATGTGATCTTCAAGCCGCGCGCGCCAGGTTACATCCAGCTGCGCACCCGGCTGCAGGATGGGCGCGATCTTGCGGCTTGTTCCGCCCCGCACGACGCCGGCGTGCCGCCCATGCTCAGGCGTGAAAACTTCAATGATCGCGGAGGTTTCGCCGTGACGTCGGGTGCTGAGCAATATCCCTTCGTCACGCCACTCCATCAGTCCAACCCCGGCTGGTCGAGCATGTGACGCCCCCGCCGGTCCTCCACTTCAATCACCCAGACGTCCGGGTCGTACCCCTGTTGCCGCGTGATACTGGCATCCACATCCGCCTCCGTCCCCTGCTCCAGAATGGCCCAGGTGCGCGTGTCGTCCATCAGATTGTAGCTGCGCTGGTAGACCGTGGCCTGCCCGTCGAGCCGGTTCAGTTTCACCAGGATGCTGCCCGCCGTATCATCGCCATGGCTCACGATGAAAGCCGGGATGTCCTGCCCGCGCAGACGGGTCAGATAGGCGTCGATCCAGAAGCGCGCGGTCAGCCGGGCCATGACACTGCAGCCCTTGGGGAATAGCTCAAGGTTGGTTCGCCGGAGCAGACCAGAGCAACCGGGTCAGCTGTTGCCATCTTTAAACTCAAGCCCCATTTCCGAATATCTTTCCGCCTCGTCCAGCCAGTTTGGCCGCACCTTGACCTGCAAGAAGAGATGCACTCTACGGCCCAGGAACTCTTCCAGCTCTTCCCGGGCGGCCTTTGACACGGCCTTGATCGTCTCGCCCTTGTTGCCCAGGACGATCCCCTTGTGCCCGTCGCGCACAACGTAAATCAACTGATCGATCCTGGCCGATCCATCTTTACGCTCTTCCCAGCTTTCGGTCTCCACCGTGAGCTGATAGGGCAATTCCTGATGCAGGCGCAGGGTCAGTTTCTCGCGTGTCATCTCTGCTGCGATCATGCGCATTGGCAGGTCGGCGATCTGGTCTTCTGGGTAGAGCCACGGGCCTTCCGGCACTTCGGTTGCCAGCCATTGCCGCAGCGTATCCACGCCATGTCCCCGTTCCGCAGAAATCATGAAGGTATCGACAAAGGGGTAGCGGTCGTTCAGATCCTTGGAGAGGCCAAGCAACACTTCGGCCTGCACCCGATCAATCTTGTTGATGGCCAGCGCGACCTTGCGCCCCTGCCCGATATCGGCGAGGCCGTCCAGAATACGTTCCACCCCCTCCGTCACGCCGCGCTGCGCCTCGACCAGCAGCACCACGACATCGGCATCCGCCGCACCACCCCAGGCCGCCGCCACCATGGCCCGGTCCAGCCGGCGACGCGGTTGGAAAAGCCCCGGCGTGTCGACAAAAACGATCTGCGCGTCCCCTTCCATCGCCACGCCTCGGATACGGGCGCGGGTGGTCTGAACCTTGTGGGTCACGATCGACACCTTGGCCCCAACCATACGGTTGAGCAGGGTGGATTTGCCCGCGTTGGGCTCGCCGATCAGCGCCACGAAACCTGCACGGGTGCTCATTGGACCTTCTCCAGTTTTGCAAGCAGGTTACCAGCCGCCGCCTGTTCCGCCTGCCGTTTCGATCCAGCGGTCGCCTTCTCGTTCTCGCCGGTTTCTAACGCGGCGGCGATGGTGAAGACCGGGGCGTGATCCGGCCCCGAACGGCTCACTTCAGTATAGGAAGGTGGCGGCAAGCCGCGCGCCTGCGCCCATTCCTGAAGCGCGGTCTTGGCGTCGCGCGCATCGTCCTCGACATCATGCACCCGGTCCCCCCAAAGCGTCAGGATCAAGGCCTTGGCCACGTCGAAGCCTGCATCAAGATAGACCGCTGCAATCACCGCTTCGATCCCATCACCCAGCAGCGCTTGTTTGCGCCGTCCGCCCGACAGCATTTCTGATCGACCAAGGCGCAAGACGGCACCAAGATCGATCTGGCGTGCCACATCCGCACAGGTCTCTTTTCGAACAAGCGCGTTGAAGCGGGGGGCAAGTTGGCCTTCGGTTGCCCTTTTATCCAGAGCAAGAAGCGCCTCGGACATCACAAGCCCAAGCACCCTGTCGCCGAGGAATTCCAAGCGTTGATTGTCATCCCGGTTGGCCGAGGACATCGAGGCGTGTGTAACAGCCTGCGCCAACAGTTCAGGCCGTGAAAACTTATGGCCCAGACGGTCCTGGAAAGACCTAAGCTCAGCCGAGAGTTTCACTCGACCGCCTTGAAGAAACGATCACCGCGCCACGTCCAGAAGAACAGCATGGACCGCCCGCCGGAGGAAAACATGATGCGATCCGCCCGTCCGATCAGGTTTTCAAAGGGTACGAAACCGACACCCTGCACCTGTTGCGCCAGACGGCTGTCGGCAGAGTTGTCGCGATTATCACCCATGAAAAAGTAATGCTTTTCCGGAACACGGTATACGCCCGTGCGATCAGAGCTTTGCAACCCGATGTCCAGAACGAGATGCTGTGTTCCGCCCGGCAGCGTCTCTATCGCCCGCGCTTTCTGGCAAACACCGCCATCTCCCACAGGACCGTTCGAGCATCTGGGACGGCGGCCTTCCGGTCCCTGCGGTTCCATGATTTCTTCGAAGATGCCGGCAGGCTCCTGCGGCGCGGCCGTTCCATTGATGTAGACGACACTATCACGCATCTGGATGCTGTCACCGGGCATGCCGATCAGCCGTTTAATGTAGTCACGCCCGGATACTGGGTGGCGAAAGACGACAACGTCACCACGCTCAGGCTCGCCACCGAACAGCCTTTTGTTGTCCCCGTCGAACACCCCGCAGATGTCCCTCGCATCAATGTTCACACCAAAGCGCGGCATGATCAGACTGGGGCAGGACGCGTAGGAATAGCCATAAGCCATCTTGTTCACGAAGAGGAAGTCACCAACCAGCAAGGTTTCCTTCATGGAGCCGGACGGAATCCAGAATGGTTGGAAAAACAGGGTGCGGAAGACACCGGCAATCAGCAGCGCGTAGACAATCGTCTTGATCGTCTCGACAAAGGCGTTCTGCTTCTTTTCTTCTTTGGCGGCCATCGGGCGCTCCCACTCATTGGTTTGCGCCTAAATGCGGGTGCGACGGGGGCAAGTCAACCCGAGCGCACGCAACGTTCGGTGAGCCTCTGCTGGAGTTATCGGAAAACGGGTATCTGAGGTCATTTTCCAGGGATCGGCAGAGCTTCGATAACCACGAAGGCCTGTGCCCAGGGGTGGTCGTCGGTGAGGGTGACGTGGATCACCGCCTCATGCCCTTCGGGTGTCATTGCGGCGAGCTTTTCCTTGGCCCAGCCGGTCACATGCATGATCGGCTGGCCGCTGCGCAGGTTGCTGACCGACATGTCTTTCCACGAAATCCCCATGGCCAGCCCGGTGCCAAGTGCCTTGGAGCACGCTTCCTTGGCGGCCCAACGTTTGGCGTAGGTGCCTGCGGTATCCTTGCGCCGCTCCGCCTTGCGCTGCTCTGTCTCGGTGAAGACGCGATTGCGGAAGCGATCACCAAACCGGTCCAGCGTGCCCTGAATACGCTCAATATTTGCGAGATCTGTGCCGATGCCGAGGATCATTGCAAGCGCGCTGTCAGGATCTTGAAGCTGGCAAAGCCGAAAAACCCGGCAAAGGCGAGGTCGAACCAGCGCTGCGCACGGGCATAGGCGCGGACGACCTTGGCAGAGGAAAACAGCAAAGCATAACCGATGAAAATCAGGATGGAGCCGGCGTAAAGCAAAGCGAAGTAGCCAAAGAGCATCGCCGGTGTGGCATCCGGGGGGGCGACGATTGCGTAGATCGAGCCCCAGCTGAGAATGGCCTTGGGGTTGGTGATGTGGATGGCCGCACCTTTCATGAAGAGCGTGCGTCCGCTGCCCGAGAAAGGCGTGCCCATCGCGGCACCTTGCGGAGAGGCTGCCCGTCGCAGTGCCTTGAAGGCAAGCCAACCGAGGTAGAGTGCACCCGCATAGCGGATCATCTCGAAAATCCACGCGTTGGCGAGCATGATCGCCGAAAGCCCCAGCGCCGCTGCAATGCCCCAACTGGCGGAACCTGCAAGGATGCCCAGCGCGAAGGCCAGCGCTGACGTGCGCCCGGCGGACATGGCCGTCCCAGCGATACCCATGGTCGCTGGCCCGGGTGAGCCGCCCGCGAGCAGCCAGGCGACCCAGATCGCGGCGAACTGCACGGTGATCATGCGCGTGCCTCATCCATCAGGCGCCGCATTTCCTTGATCGCCGGTTCCAGTCCCAGAAAGATGCTCTCACCGATGAGGAAGTGGCCGATGTTGAGCTCGCGCACTTCCGGGAAAGCGGCGACGGGCATCACGGTATCGTAGGTGAGGCCGTGGCCTGCGTGCACCTCCAGGCCTAGCGAATGGCCAAATGTGGCCATCTCGCGCAGCGCCTCAAGCTCGTCATGATGAGTGTCGAGTTCCCCATCCGCATAGGCGTCGCAATATGCACCCGTATGTAACTCGATGACCTCCGCCCCGATGCGGTGGGCCGCTTCGATCTGGCGGCGGTCGGCGGCGATGAAAATCGACACGCGGCACCCGGCATCCCGCAGGGGTGCGATGAAATGCGCCAGCCGGTTTTCGTCGCGCGCGACGTCAAGACCACCTTCGGTGGTGCGCTCCTCGCGCTTTTCCGGCACGATGCAGACCGCGTGCGGCTTGTGACGCAGGGCGATTTTTTGCATCTCATCCGTTGCAGCCATTTCGAAGTTCAAAGGCACATGCAGCACCTCCATCAACCCTTCGATATCAGTGTCGGAAATATGGCGGCGGTCTTCGCGCAGATGCGCCGTGATCCCGTCCGCCCCCGCCTCTTCGGCAATGCGCGCCGCCCGCAGCGGATCGGGATAGGCCCCGCCGCGTGCATTGCGCACTGTTGCCACGTGATCAATGTTTACGCCGAGGCGCAGTTTTTCGGTATTGGCCATCAGACAGCCCCCATTTAGTCCCCGGTTGGATGTTCCGCTTTGCGTTTGACGTCTGCTTTTGCAGCAGCTTTGGCCTTGAGGGCATCGAACTTGTTTTTGATCATACCTTTGCGGCGCTTCTGGTAAACCCGAATAAGCGGCACGGAGAGATAGTAGCACAGGGAAGCGAAGAAAATGCCGGGCAGCACCCCGCCGACCAGATAGGGAAAGAAAATCTCGTCATAGAAAACCGACAGACGCGTCCAATCGGCACGGGCATCGGTAAAGATGGCAAGAAAATTATCTTTGAGATCCGCTGCGGCATCCGCAAACTTGCCCACGAAAGAGCGATGAATACGTTCATCCATATGATCGCCCAGCAGCCAGTGACCCGTCGAGAGCGCCGTCACACCGATCGGCACATAAGTCAGGGGATTGCCAAAAAACGTACCCATCAGTGAGGCCAGCACATTGCCGCGCATGACAAAGGCGAGGCCCGCCGCGATGAAGAAATGGAAGCCATAAAACGGCGTGAAGGCGGCAAAGACACCAGCCCAGATACCGCGCGCAATGCGCTCGGGGCTGTCGGGCAGACGACGCATCCGGTGTTTGACGTAGTGAAACGCACGCGCCCAGCCGCCACGCGGCCACAGCAACTCGACCAGGGCCCGGGGCCAGCTTTTGGGGTCGCGGCGTTTGAAAACCAACGGATGGGGTCCTTTTCCAGTTTGTCCCGGGCGTCTGCCCGCGCATGACACCCCGAAATTGTGACCTACAAATGGCCGGGTCGCGGCATCAGGCAGGTGTTTCTGCTGCCCCTTGTGCCATGTTGCGCAGACGCGAAATCTCAGCCACGTCGCCTTCAGCTTCCAGTGTCAGCATCAACGAATGCAAATGTGACACGTCTCTGAGCTCCACATAAATCAGAAGACGGTAAAAGTCAGGTTTCCTATCGATAAATTGCAAATCTGAAATATTCGCCCGGGTCTCTCCGATCAAGGTGCAGATGCGCCCGAGCGTGCCCGCATCATTGTTGAGCGTTACGTCAAGCGTCGCACCATATATCGCAGAATGCGGCCCTTCATGCCAGCGCAGGTCGATCCAGCGATCCAATTGATCTTCATAGGCGCTCAGCCGGTCGCAATCAATCGCGTGCACAACCACTCCGCGCCCCTTGAAGGTGATGCCGACGATACGCTCCCCCGGCAGCGGCTGGCAGCAAAACGCGCGCTCAAACGACTGGCCGCGCGCCAGCCCCACAACAGCCCGGCGCGCATCGA
The DNA here is from genome assembly GCF_947492555.1 of uncultured Roseobacter sp. Taxonomy (GTDB): domain Bacteria; phylum Pseudomonadota; class Alphaproteobacteria; order Rhodobacterales; family Rhodobacteraceae; genus Roseobacter. The sequence goes on along the minus strand of NZ_CANLNE010000002.1, from coordinate 979,020 downwards.
CCTTGTCGCCGGTTTTCGGTGTCAGGTCAGGGTAGACCGCCTGCACCACTTCACGCCCGGTAATCTCGGCGCTGCCGAGGCGGGCCAGCAGATCGTCGCGCCCGTCAAAACGCATGTGCCGTGCCGCCGTCGACAAGGCCTTGTCCGTGGCCTTGCGACCCACGTGTTCAAAGGCGGAGCGCGCCAGTTCGCGGCCCAGTTTCACGAAGCGCGCGCGGTCCTCATCGCGCAGCGCACGGCGGATGGCGGAGCGCGCCTTGCCGGTCGTGGCAATATCGAGCCAGGTGGCCTGCGGGCTTTGACCCTCGGCGGTGATCACCTCCACGCTTTGCCCGTTTTTCAAACGGGTCCAGAGCGGCACGCGCATATGGTCGACCTTGGCGCCCACGCAGGCAGTACCGATGCGGGTGTGGATGGCAAAGGCGAAATCAATGGGCGTGGCGCCGCGCGGCAGTTTCACGACCTCCCCCTTTGGGGTGAAACAGAACACCTGATCGGAATACATCTCGAGCTTGACCGCCTCGAGGAAATCCTCGTGGTCTTCCTCGGCATCGAACTGTTCGGTCAGCGTGGTGATCCACTTGGCCGGGTCCACGGCAAAGGGGTTTTTCGACCGCACCCCATCGCGGTAGGACCAGTGCGCCGCCACGCCGGTTTCGGCGACGTCATGCATCTGGCCCGTTCTAATCTGCACTTCCACCCGCTTGCCGTCGCGCCCAGACACAGTGGTGTGGATCGAGCGATAGCCGTTCGATTTTGGCTGGCTGATGTAATCCTTGAACCGGCCCGGCACCGCACGCCATCGCTGGTGGATCGCCCCCAGGGCGCGGTAACAGTCCTCTTCGCTCTCGGTAATGATGCGAAACCCGTAGATGTCGGAGAGGCGGGAAAACGTCTGCTCCTTCTCCTGCATCTTGCGCCAGATGGAGTAGGGTTTCTTGGCGCGACCGAAAACCTCCGCCTCCACGCCCGCCTTATCCAGCTCCAGCCGCATGTCACCTGTGATCCGCTGGATCACATCGCCGGTTTCGCGCTGCAGGTTGATGAAACGGCGGATGATGCTGGCGCGGCCTTCCGGGTTCAGAACACGAAAGGCAAGGTCTTCGAGTTCCTCCCGCATCCACTGCATGCCCATGCGCCCGGCAAGCGGCGCAAAGATATCCATCGTCTCACGCGCCTTTTGCGCCTGTTTCTCGGGACGCATCGCCTTGATCGTGCGCATGTTGTGCAGCCGGTCCGACAGCTTGACCAGAATGACCCGCAGGTCCTTGGACATGGCCATGAAAAGCTTGCGAAAGTTCTCCGCCTGCTTGGTTTCCGTCGAATTGAGCTGCAGATTGGTCAGCTTGGTCACGCCATCCACAAGCCCGGCGACTTCGGCGCCGAACCGTCGGGTGACCTCCAGATACGAGGCCTGGGTGTCTTCGATGGTATCATGCAGCAGCGCGGTGATGATCGTCGCATCATCCAACTGCTGTTCGGTCAGGATCGCGGCCACGGCCACCGGGTGCGTGAAGTAGGGCTCGCCGGAATAGCGGGTCTGGCCCTCGTGCATCTCGCGGCCATAGTCATAGGCCGCGCGGATCAGTGCTTCGTTGGTCTTTGGATTGTATTTGCTGACAAGGCTGACCAGATCGTCGGCTGTGATGTCCATCTGGTCGTTCGTCGTGATCATCCGTCAGCCTCTGGGCTGGGGTCAGGCTGATGTCAGCTCTGCCCCTGCGCTGCCATCAGCTGCCGCAACAGCATCTCTTCGGACATGCTGTCTTCCTCTGGCTTGTCCTGCTCGGCCCCCATGAGAAGCGCCATGGCGTCCTCTTCGGGCTCATCCACCTCGATCTGGTTCTGGTTGCTCTCGATCAGGCGCTCGCGCAGCTCGTCGGCGCTTTGCGTTTCATCGGCGATCTCGCGCAGCGACACGACCGGGTTCTTGTCATTGTCGCGGTTCACAGTGATTGCAGCACCGGAGGAAATCTCACGCGCGCGATGCGCGGCAAGCATCACCAGTTCGAACCGGTTGGGAACTTTATCGACGCAATCTTCAACGGTGACGCGGGCCATGGAACACTCCATAAATCGGGGGGTAAGTCAGAAGTGCCTTATCTAGGCCCCTTTCAGCGGATTTACAAGCGCCTATTGCCGCTCTCTGGCCCTGTCCGTCAGAGCGCAACAACCTCCTGTTTTAAGGCCTCCGGCAAGGCCGCGAGCATATCTGTCACGCTCAGTCCAAGCGCCGGATGCTCCCAATCGGGCGCCACATCCGCCAAGGGTACCAACACAAAGGCGCGCTCCTGTACCCGCGGATGGGGGAGAATCAGCAGATCGGGCGCGCGGGTCATCTGTTCGTTGAGCGGCAATGCGCGCCAAATTGCGTGCGTTTCGGCATCCGGCAGCACTATATCGCCGACGCCGATCAGATCGAGATCCAGCGTACGATCCCCCCACCGCGTCTTGCGGGTGCGCCCCATCTGAGCCTCGATGTCGTGCAGCAGCTTGATCACCGCTTGCGGCGAATGATCGGTTTCGATGCAAACGGCAGCGTTGATATAGTCAGCCCCGCTGCCCGGCGGGAAGGCTGGCGTCTGGTAAAGCGGGCTCCGGGAGCGAATCACTTCGAAGCATTTCGCAAGTGCAGCAATCCCCTTTTCCACAACCTCTGCGGGGGTTCCTTCTTCCGACGAGCGGTTTGACCCAAGGGCAACCAGCACAATTGTCCGGTTTTGTGGCAGTTTTTCGCCGGATTCAGGTAAGAGTGTCTCTTGCGGCAAGATAAAAAAACCTTATTTTTGAACTGATCGGTTCGCCAAATAATTAATCATATTGTTTCGTGAGCACCAGCGGCCGGCCCCATCGGAAGGACCAAAAATGTTTTACAAGGACGAACGGCTTGCGCTGTTCATCGACGGATCGAATCTCTACGCGGCGGCCAAGTCTCTGGGTTTTGACATCGACTATAAACTGCTGCGTCAGGAATTCATGCGTCGGGGCAAGCTGCTGCGTGCGTTCTACTACACGGCCCTTCTGGAGAATGACGAGTATTCACCCATTCGCCCTCTGGTTGATTGGCTGAACTACAACGGCTTCACTATGGTCACGAAGCCAGCGAAAGAATACACCGACAGCATGGGCCGCCGTAAGGTCAAAGGAAATATGGACATCGAGCTCGCGGTGGATGCCATGGAGCTGGCGCCACGGGTTGATCACATCGTTCTTTTTTCCGGTGACGGCGATTTTCGACCACTGGTGGAGAGCCTGCAACGCCAGGGTGTTCGCGTATCGGTAGTATCGACCATCCGCAGCCAGCCACCAATGATTTCGGACGATCTGCGCCGTCAGGCCGACAACTTCATCGAACTTGATGAGTTGAAGGACGTGATCGGACGACCACCGCGCGACATGCCGGATGCTGCCAACGGCTGAGACCGGCCCTAGGGCGGCACCCGCCCGAATTTGCATATTTTTGGAACAATGAAAGCCCGGGCGGGCCCGCCTCTCTGGACGCTGGCTGTGTGAGGCGGTACTCAGGTTTCGAGCTGACGGGAGCCTTGTGATGACGAAGCCGCCGCTGACCCTTTACCTGGCCGCGCCGCGCGGGTTCTGCGCGGGCGTGGACCGTGCCATCAAGATTGTCGAGATGGCGTTGGAGAAATGGGGCGCGCCGGTCTACGTGCGTCACGAAATCGTGCACAACAAATTTGTCGTCGACGGTTTGCGCGACAAGGGCGCGGTGTTTGTCGAAGAGCTTGAAGAGTGCCCCGGCGACCGGCCAGTGATCTTTTCCGCCCACGGCGTGCCCAAGGCGGTCCCCGCCGCTGCCGCCGCGCGCGAGATGATCTATGTCGATGCCACCTGCCCGCTGGTCAGCAAGGTGCATATCGAAGCACAGCGGCATTCAGACAACGGCCTGCAGATGATCATGATCGGTCATGCGGGCCATCCAGAGACCGTGGGCACCATGGGCCAGTTGCCCGAGGGTGAGGTGCTGCTGGTGGAGACGGTAGAGGATGTGGCGCATGTCGCGGTGCGCGACCCCGAACGGCTGGCCTATGTGACACAAACGACTTTGAGTGTGGATGACACGGCAGATGTCGTTGCCGCCCTGCAGGCGCGGTTCCCCGCCATTGTTGGGCCGCATAAGGAAGACATCTGCTATGCCACCACTAACCGGCAGGAGGCGGTGAAGGCGATGGCCCCGAAATGCGACGCCATGCTGGTGGTGGGCGCGCCGAACTCCTCGAACTCCAAGCGGCTGGTCGAGGTTGGTGCGCGGGCGGGCTGCCAATATGCCCAGCTGGTACAGCGCGCGTCGGATATCGACTGGCGCGCGCTGGAAGGCATCCGCAGCATTGGCATTACCGCTGGCGCCTCGGCACCGGAGGTGCTGATCAACGAGGTGATGGACGCGTTTTCCGAACACTACGATGTAACGCGGGAGGTGGTCGAAACTGCGGTGGAGAACGTCGAATTCAAAGTTCCCCGAGTATTGAGGGTACCCGCATGATTTCGCTGCAATTTCTTCTGACCACCATCGTCGTTGTACTCGCGCCGGGCACCGGCGTCATCTATACACTGGCTCTGGGTCTGGGCCAGGGGCGCACGGCAGCCTTTTGGGCCTCCGTGGGCTGCACCTTCGGGATCGTACCGCACATGTTGGCGGCGACGCTGGGTCTGGCCGCGGTACTGCACACCTCCGCGGTGCTCTTTACCATCGTGAAGTTCGCGGGCGTCGCCTATCTGCTCTATCTCGCCTGGCAATCGCTGCGCTCCGGCGGCGCTCTGGCGATCTCTGCCGACCGCAAGGCGGAAAACGGCTGGCAGATCTCCCGGCGGGCTGCACTGATCAATATCCTGAACCCGAAGCTCTCGATCTTCTTTCTTGCCCTGCTGCCGCCCTTCCTGTCGGGCAATCCGGCGACCGCCACGCTGGAGATGACCGTGTTGGGCGGCGTCTTCATGGCGCTCACCTTCATCGTGTTCCTGCTCTACGGTCTTTTTGCCGCGCAGGCGCGCGCATGGCTGCTGGGCTCTGAGGCGGTGATGCGCTGGCTCAACCGCTCCTTCGCGGCGATTTTTACCGCCCTTGCCGGCCGCCTCGCGCTCGAAAGGGCGTGAATGATCTGACGCTCTACGGCCATCGGCCCTCCGTCTACACCCGCGTGACCCGGCTGGTCTTGGCCGAAAAAGGGCTGGCGTATGACTATCGCGAAGTAAATCCCTTTGATCCTGACGCCAAAGACGAGCAGCGCACGCCACATCCTTTCGCCCGTGTCCCCCTACTTGAGCATGGTAGCTTCAAGATCTACGAAACGGTTGCGATCTCGTGCTACCTCGACGCGGCTTTTCCGACACCGTCGCTGACCCCTGACGCCCCGCGCGCCCTGGCGCGGATGGCGCAGGTCATCTCCATCGTCGATGCCTATGGCTACTGGCCGCTGGTCCGGCAGGTGTTCAGCCAAGGCGTCTTTCGGCCCGCAGATGGGCTTGAGACCGACAAGACCGAATTCGCAGCGGGTCTTGCGGCGGCTGAGGGCGTGCTGGACGCGCTAGAGACCGTTGCGCTCGAAGGGTACGTGATCACCGGGGACACCCCAACACTTGCCGATTGCCATCTGGCTCCGATGATCGCAGCCTGCGCCGCCGCGCCCGAGGGTCGCGCAGCGCTGGCCCGACGCCCTGCCCTTTCGAAATGGTGGTCCAAGTGGTCCACCCGCTCCAGTATGCACCAAACCGATGCGGGCTTTGACGTGACGCACCCTCAGCCTTGACCTTGCCCGCCCACATGTCAAAAAGCAGTCTATGACCCGTATCCCCACAGCTCCCCTGATCCTTGGTCTCGCCGGGCTTATCCCCTTTGTCTGGGGCGCGGCCACGACGCTGAATGGTGCCCTGGCAAGCTGGGGCGCTGATGCGCTGGGGCCGCGGTTCATCGGTCCCTACATTCAGCTTTTCTATGGCTCGGTGATCCTCAGCTTCATGTCGGGCGTGCTGTGGGGTTTCGCCACCAAGACGACAGGCGGACGGGCGGCGACCGGCTACGCGCTGTCCGTCATCCCGGCCCTCTGGGCTTTCTTTATGACCGGCGGCGGGCCGACCACGGCCGGGTTGAATCTCATCTTCGGCTTTCTGGGGTTGCTAATGCTTGATTTCGCCTTCTGGCAGTGGGGGCTCGCGCCGCGCTGGTGGATGTCGCTGCGCATCCTGCTGACAGCCGTCGTGGTGCTGTGCCTCAGCGTAGGAGTATTTCTGTGAGCGATGATGAAACCCTGAAAGTCTATGCGAACCGGGCACAGGACTATGCCAAGCGCTTTAGCGACGATAGCAAGCAGAATGCCCACCTGATGGCGTTCATCTCGGCGCTGCCCACAGGCGGCCATGCGCTCGATCTGGGCTGCGGGCCGGGCCATGCGGCGGCGGCCATGGCAGATGCCGGGCTGCGGGTGACGGCGCTCGACCCGGTGCCGGAGATGATTGAACTGGCCGCGGCGCATGCGGGCGTCACGGCGCAGGTCGCCAGTTTCGATGACATCGCGGGGACCGATCTCTATGACGGCATCTGGGCCAATTTCTGCCTGCTGCATGCACCGCGCGCAGCCATGCCCCGCCATCTGGCCGCGCTGGCGCAGGCGCTCAAACCCGGCGGGCGGTTTCACATCGGCATGAAAACTGGGACAGGGTCGAAAAGAGACCCGATCGGGCGGCTCTACACCTATTACACCGATGCCGAGCTGAGCGGGCTTCTGGAAGACGCAGGCCTGACCGTCACGGAACGCACCACGGGCCGGGAGAAGGGCCTTGACGGGGTTCCGGCAGACTGGATATGCCTCGCCGCTCATGGCTGAGCTTTTTGCATATACAGACGGTGCCTGTTCCGGCAATCCGGGTCCCGGCGGCTGGGGCGCGCTGCTGCGCGCGATGGACGGTGACAAGGTTGTGAAAGAGCGTGAGTTGAAGGGCGGCGAGCCGGAGACCACGAACAACCGCATGGAACTGCTGGCCGCGATCAACGCGCTGGAGAGCCTGTCGCGGCGCAGCACCATCACCATCGTCACGGACAGCAATTACGTCAAAAACGGTATCACCTCGTGGATTTTCGGCTGGAAGAAAAACGGCTGGAAAAACGCCGCCAAAAAGCCCGTGGCCAATGCCGAACTCTGGCAACGGCTGGATGCGGCAAACGCCCGCCACGACGTGACGTGGGAGTGGGTGAAGGGGCACGCAGGCCACCCCGAGAATGAACGGGCGGATGAATTGGCGCGGGCGGGCATGGCCCCCTTCAAACCCAAATGACCCTGATCAGCTTTCTGGACTACGCTGCCGTCTTCATCTTTGCGCTTACCGGCGCGCTGGTGGCCTCGCGCCAGCAACTGGATATCGTCGGCTTTGCCTTTGTCGCCTGCCTCACGGCGGTGGGTGGCGGCACGGTGCGGGACGTGCTGCTGGACCGTAACCCGATTTTCTGGATCGCCCAACCTACCTACATTGGTGTGGCCTGTGCCGCTGCCCTGCTGGTCTTTCTGACGGCGCATCTCTTTGAAAGTCGTCTGAAAACGCTGATCTGGCTCGACAGTTTTGCCTTGGCCGTTGCGGTGCCTGCGGGCACGGGCGTGGCACTGGCGCTGGGGCAGCCGCTTCTGGTGGTGGTGCTGATGGGTACGATCACGGGGTGCATGGGCGGGCTCCTGCGGGATGTGGTGCTGGACGATGTCCCGCTGGTACTGAAACAGGGCGAACTCTACGTGACAGCAGCCTTTGCTGGCGCCACCGTCGCCGCTTTCACCCAGCCCTATTTCCCTGACGCGCTGGTGCCTTTGGTGTCCTGCGCAGCCGTCACATGGGCACTGCGCGCAGGGTCGCTCGCATTTGGCTGGCGCCTACCCGTCTATAAAAGTCGTCCCCCCCGGTCCTGAGAGGAAATAGCCTAGGTTGGACACTTTGTTTCCTAGGCCTGGAACCCTTCGCCGGTCGCAAGGCGATGCCTACGCAAGGCAGCGCACCGGAACCCCTCAAAACACGTGTGCCTTCGCGGATTTATCTCATCCTCAACGTGTCCGAGCCGATCAGTCCGGTCGACAGCGCAAGGCCCATTTGGGTCACTGCATGCAAAGAGCACTCGCGAAGCGCCGAGCAATGGCGGGAAGCTCAGGAGCACGCATGCGGCAAGCACCCATAGGGCTGTGCGTTGACTTGGCGGTTGCAAAACCAAGTACAGACCCCACCATGAGTGACTTCCGGACCCATCACTTAGGCAGACGTCCGGATGCCTCCCGACATACTGTACTTTGGGCTCACCGCGGTCACCGGTCTATTCCTGTTCAATCGAACTGACCCAGCTCCGCAGGAAGGTGTCGCGCCTGAGCCGGTCGAGGAAAACAAGCAGTCCGGGGCCCAGACGGATTGGCCGGATCACATTTTCATCCTCCCCGGCCCCGCTGACCACTGGGGGAAGGCCCGTTGCCGTCGCCAGATCCGGGCGTAGCCGCATTGCAGCAAGAAAATCGATCATCAGTCCAGCCGCCTGGGGCGCCTCTGCCGTCTGCGGAATCACTGCCGTTCGCAGCATCACCGAGACGAAATCATCCATCTCGACAATTACAATGCCGGGCGTATCCTGAAGCCGGGCTTGCGCATAAGAGCCAAGCACGTTGTAGGCCAGTGCTAACTCGCCGTGAGCCACCGCATTGATCATTTCCCCGGAACAACAGTAGAGCCGCGTATTGAGCCGCCCCATCACTTCCGTCAGCCGCCAGAAGCTTTCGGTATTGCGTGAATCCTGTGTCGCAAAAAGATACCCCAGCCCCGAGACGCGCACGTCATAGGTGCCGACGCGCCCGTCGAAAACCTGCGGATGGTCGCGTAGTAGGGCAATCAGCCCCTCGCGGTTCTTCGGGATGTCGAGCGCCTCGAAGGCTTGTGCGTTCAGTACCAGCACTGCCGGTTCCTGAGTAAATGCAAAGACCCGGTCACGCCATTTCGCCCAGGGCGGCAAGGCGGCGGTGGCATCCGAGCTGTAACGCTGTGCCAGCCCATCGTTGGCCAGTTTGGTCTGCAAATCCATCGCCGAGGAGATCGCCAGATCATAGGTCGCATTTTCGTCGTAGAGCGCTGTCATCACCTGCGCGGAACTGGCCACGTCATAGGTGATCGGAATGGGATGGAGAGCCTGAAAAGCCGCGATGATCGGCTCGAACACATCGGCATCTGCGGTCGAAAGGATGCGCAATTCGGTGCCACCTGGCGCCGGATATCTACGGCTTTCCTCTATCTCGAAGGCCTGAACCACGCCCGTGACAAGGCTCAGGAGCAGGGCAAGACAAGCGTGACGCATGCGCCGGGTCCTCTCTCATTGGGCGCGATCTCCAGCGCGCCGCAGTGGGCCTCGGCCACGTCGCGTACAATGGTGAGGCCGAGGCCGGAGCCCACCACATCTTCCACATTGGAGCCACGCGAGAAACGCTCGGGCATTTGCGCTACATCTTCAGCCACGAATCCCCGGCCTTGATCGCAAATCTCCAGACGGCAGGAGGGACCCGGGATGAGCCGCACCGCGATCTCGGTGTCGGCAGGCGAGTACTTGATTGCGTTGTCGAGGATGTTGCGCACTGCGTTTTGCAGCAAAATCGCGTCACCTTGTACGCGCAGAGCACTGTCCGGCAGATCGCGTGTTATCGTGATATCCTTCAGATCTGCAGTGGGCGAGAGCCGGTCCACCGCGTCGCGCAGCAACTCGGCGGGGTCGATCTCTTCGGTCTCCAACTGGTCCGAGCGCAGGGTGACCATCGCGTGATCCAGAAGCTGTCCCGCGGACCGCGAGCTTTCGTCCACGGCGCGGATCATCTGGCGCAGGGCGGTGCGGTTTTCGGGTTTCTCCATCTGCAGATGTACCATCTCTGCCTGCGTACGCACGGTGGCCAACGGCGTGCGTACGCGGTGCGCGGCCTCGACGATCAGATCCTCAGAGCGCGTCAACGCGGACCGCAGCCGCGCGATGAACCCGTTGAGCCCCCCTACCAGCGGGGCCAATTCGGTGGGTGTTTCCGCCGTCACTGGTCGCAGATCGCGCGGACCCCGCCGCCGCACCGCTTCTGCCAGGCGGCTAAGCGGGGCAAGGGCGTTTTGTGCGGCGAAACTGCTGAGCGCCGTGGCTGTCAGGAAGAACACGACACCAATGGCCGTCGCCGTGGTGGTGATGCGCGAGGAGATCGCCGCCAGCCCCAGCCGGGTCTGCGCCACCACAACCTCCACCCGGTGGATGCGGTCTGCGGCATTCAACGCCCGCCGCACCACGACCGCACGCACTGTGTCGTCACGGTAGAGATAAGTGCCAAAGCGCGGATCACGTCCCGCCCCGCGCACCTCCGGTACCGGTAAGTCGTCGTAGCCTGTCAGTGTCTGCCCATCGAGGATCACGTGATAGAACACCCGATCTTCGCTCACTGTCCCCAACATGGACAGCGCCGAATAGGGGATTTCGACGCGCACCACGCCTGCATCAGTATAAACTGCATCGGCGATGGAGGTGGCGGAGGCGGCAAGGATGTTATCCTGCGTCGCCTCCGTCGCGCGCTCGGCCACCACTCGCAGCGCAAAAAAGAACGCCACCGACAAAAGCGCTGCGACCAGCGCCAGTTGCACGACCAGACGGCGGCGAATGGAACTGGGCGTGCGAGTCATTCCCGTCGTACCATCCGGTACCCCAGACCACGTACGGTTTCGATGGTCGCCTGGGTCTCGCTGAGCTTGCGCCGCAGACGCCCTACATAGACCTCAATCGCGTTTTCGGAGACATCATCGGCGAAGGAAAACAATCGGTCCATCAGGTGCGACTTGGAGAAAATCTGTCCGGGTGCCGCAAAAAACACCTCCAACAGGCGCATCTCGCGATTGCGCAGCTGCTCGGAGCGTTCCCCCGTCGTAATCGTGCCCGCATTCGAATCGAATATGAGCCCCGCGAATTCCTTTTTATTGTCTGCGGCGCCGCCGAGGCGCCGCATGACGGCGCGCGCACGGGCCTCCAGCTCGGCGAAATCGAAGGGTTTGGTGATATAGTCATCTGCCCCCAAGTCAAGCAACCCGACCCGGTCTGACACCTCCGAGCGCGCGGTCAAAACAATCACAGGCGTGGGGTTATCCTGCGCCCGGTGACGGCGCAGAAACTCGCGCCCATCACCATCCGGAAGCATAATATCAAGCAAAATCAAATCGTAAGCCACCGTGCGCGTGGCCAGTTCCGCATCCGCCAGATTGCCCGCATGATCCACCACATGACCATCCACCGCAAAGCGTCCCGTCAGCGCGCGGGCCAGATCGACGTTGTCTTCAACTAGCAAAAATCTCATCTCGGGGCGGTGTTCTTCCTGCGTGACAGGTTGGTGTCAGGTTCCTACAGTCTTTTGACCACATGAAACGGGTGGAAACCCGTCAAGTCAAATGGGAGGAACCAATGACACAACGCTTTTTCAAGGCGCTCATGACGAGTGCCGTCTTGTCCGCAGGGCTGGCCGGCGGCGCGTATGCCGCGGAATGCATCGCGCCCGCGAACCCCGGCGGCGGCTGGGATTTCACCTGCCGCCAGATCGGCAAGATCATGTATGACATCGGCGCGGTCGACCAGCCCGTGCAGGTCACCAACATGCCCGGTGCGGGTGGCGGTCTGGCCTACAACCACGTGGTCAGTGAGCGTGCGGATGACAGCGATGTCGTCATCGCCGCGTCTTCGGCCACCACCACACGTCTGGCCCAAAACGCCTATGCGGGCATGACCGCCGATCAGGTGCGCTTCGTGGGTGCCATCGGCGCTGATCCGGGCGTGATAGCCGTGGCCGCAGACAGCGATTACCAGTCGCTGGGCGATCTGGTCGAGGCAATCAAGGCCGATCCGGGCTCTGTTGCCTTTGCCGGTGGCTCTGCCGTGGGCGGGTTTGACCACCTCAAGCCGCTGATGATCCTGAAAGAAGCGGGCTTCACCGATATCACATCGGTGAAATACATCGGTGTTGACGGTGGCGCGGATGCCATCACCCAGACCGTGGGTGGGTTCACCCAAGCCATGACCGGCGACATGTCCGAGATCGTGTCGTTCCTCGCCAATGGCGATATCCGCGTGATCGCGGTGCTGACCGAAGAGCGCGTACCGGGCTTTGACGACATCCCCACCGCCAAGGAGCAGGGCTTTGACGTGGTCGCGGTGAACTGGCGTGGCCTCTACGTGCCCAAGGACATCTCGGACGCCAAGTTCGATGAATGGGCCGGGAAGCTGCAGCAGGTCGCAGACAGCGACGAATGGGCCCAGGCGATGGCCGACAATGGTCTGGCGCCCTTCACCAAGGTGGGCGGCGATTTCCAGGCGTATGTTGATGGACTTGTGGCCGAGATCAACGCCATGTCCAAAGAGCTTGGGGTCCTTCAGTAATGGCCTCGGACCGGATTTTTGGTCTGGTCTGTCTGATCACGGCGGTCGCGTATATCGCGGCCGCCACCCAGATCCAGACGAACCTCTTCTCGGGTGAGTTTCTGCCCAAGCTCTTTCCGCTTCTGATCGGTGGTGTGGCGGCGCTCTGCTCGCTGACTATCATGTTCAAGCCTGACCCGGACCCTGATTGGCCGATAGGCCGCACATGGGCGGCGATGGGTGTGGCCGTTCTGGTGCTCTGCATCTATGCAGTGATGATCACGCCGCTGGGCTTCATCCTGCCCACGGCGATTGCAGCGGGCATCCTGAGCTACCAGATTTCGCCGAACGTGAAGCCTGCGATTGCAGCGGGCATCGGGTTGTCACTGGGGCTGTTCGTTCTGTTCAAATTCGCTTTGGGCTTGGGTAATATCGTCGCCTACAAGGTGCCGACGGCAGCCAAGCTCTGGGACGCGATCTCAATTCTCATTCCATTCGTGGGGCACTGACATGGATATCCTTGCCAACCTGGCGCTCGGGTTTTCCGTGGCGCTGTCGCCGTTCACCCTGTTCCTGGCGGTCTGCGGCTGTTTTCTGGGCACCATCATCGGCGCGCTTCCCGGTTTGGGCCCCTCCAATGGCGTGGCGATCCTGATCCCGATCACCTTCACGCTGGGTTTGGACGCGACCTCCGCGCTGGTGCTGATGACCTCAGTTTACTACGGCGCCATGTATGGCGGGCGGATCTCCTCGATCCTGCTGAACATCCCCGGGGACGAGCCTGCGCTTATGACCACGCTCGACGGCTACCCCATGGCGAAACAAGGCCGCGCGGGCGATGCCCTGGTGCTTTCGGGTGTTGCGTCTTTCGTGGGCGCGCTGCTGGCTACGGTGGGGCTGATGTTGCTCGCCCCCACGCTGGCACGCGTGGCCTTCTTCTTCGGCCCTGCCGAGTATTTCGCGCTTTATCTGCTGGCTTTCTGCACGCTGGGCGGCATGGCCTCGAACAACCAGGCCAAGGCGGCGCTGGCGGCCTGTATGGGCCTTGGCATCGCGATGATCGGGGTGGATTCATCCTCTGGTCTGCCGCGCCTGACCGGCGGCAACCTGCACCTCTTTGACGGGATCGATTTCCTTGTCGCCATTGTGGGGCTCTTCGCCATCGCAGAAGTGTTTTTCTTCATAGAAAGCCACGGCAAGGGCTCCTCCATCGGTGTGAAGCTCGACAAGGTACGCATCCCCTGGAAAGACATCATGGCGACCAAGTGGACCATGCTGCGCGCCTCCGGTGTGGGCTTCATCGCGGGTATTCTGCCGGGCGCGGGCGCGTCGCTGGGATCCTTTCTCGCATACATGACGGAAAAGTCGATCGCGGGTGAAAAGGGCGGCTTTGGCACGGGTGTGCCCAAAGGCGTGGCGGCCCCCGAGGCAGGCAATAACTCGGCAGCGGGCGGTGCATTGGTGCCCATGCTGACGTTGGGCGTGCCAGGGTCGGGAACAACGGCGGTATTGCTTGCGCTGCTGATGACCCTGAATATCACGCCCGGGCCCACGCTCTTTACGGAAAAGGCCGATGTGGTCTGGGGCCTGATCGCGTCTTTGCTGATCGCCAATGTGGTGCTGTTGCTGATGAACGTGCCCATGGTCAAGATCTTCGTGAAGATCCTCTCGGTGCCCGCCTGGGTGTTGTTGCCGGGCGTCACGATGATCTCCTTTGTGGGCATCTACTCGCTGTCGGGCAGTTACTTCGATCTGCTGCTGATGGTTGGCTTCGGTGTACTGGGTTATATTTTGCGCAAGCTCGATGTGCCCACGGTGCCCGTGATCCTCGGCATCCTTCTCGGTGGCAAGATGGAAGACGCCTTGCGCCGCGCCATGACCCTGTCTGACGGAGACCCCATCTACCTCTTCTCCAGCCCCATCGCGATCGGGCTGTGGGTGGCGGCGATTGCAGGGTTTGTGGCCCCGATGTTCCTGCGCGGCGTGCTGAAAAAACCACCGGCGGTAACAGACTGATGGACGGCGCAGCCGTCCTGCCCGGCTTTGCCGGGCATCGCCAGGGCGCAAGCGCGGGCGGGCCAAGGCCCGCCCGCGCTTGCGCCCTGGCCCACCGCCCCACCTCCACCGGGTGGCTGCTATGACCAGGGTTTTGATCCCTTCTGGCGCGCTCGGTCTCAACTATGACCCCGAGGCACTGGCCCGTGGCCTTGCCGCCAAGCCGGATATCATCGCCATCGACGGTGGATCAACCGACAGCGGGCCTTCCTACCTGGGACGCGGCGTATCGAAATACGCTCGCGCCTCAACCAAACTGGAGTGGGCCGGGTTGATGGCTGCCCGTGCCAAGGCGGGCGTACCTCTGGTCATTGGAACCGCAGGCACCTGCGGCACCGACAGCGCAGTGGACTGGATGCTCGACATCACTCGCGAGATTGCGTCAGAGCATGGCACAACTCTGAAAGTGGCGGTCCTGCGCTCTTCCCAAGACCCAGACCGCATCGCGCAGAGCTTCGAGGCCGGAGAAATAACACCTCTGCCGGGCGCCCCGGAGGTCAGCACGACAGACATCCGCGCCTGCGCCAACATTGTGGCCCTTGCAGGCATCGAGCAGATCGCCGCCGCTATCGAAACCGGTGCGGATATCATCATCGCCGGGCGCACCACCGACACTGCGATCATAGCCGCCTTACCGCTGATGCAGGGGTGTCACGCGGGCGGAGCCTGGCACGGCGCCAAGATCGGCGAATGCGGCGCGCTCTGCGCCACGAACCCGCAGTCCGGCGTCATTCTGATCGACTTCGACACCACCGGCTTCACCGTCACGCCCCTTGCGGACGGCGCGCATGCCAGCCCACACACCGTCTCGGCGCACATGCTCTACGAGAATTCCGACCCATTCATCCTGCATGAACCGGGCGGGCATCTGGACGTAACTGCGGCCAGCTACACCGCCCTCAATGACACTTCCGTGCGGGTCGAAGGTTCCAAGTGGGTGCCCTCGGACCGCTACACCGTCAAGCTCGAAGGCGCCCGGCCCGCAGGCGCACGCACTGTTGTCATGGCGCTTCTTCGAGACCCACGATACGTCGCAAATGCCGCTGCTTGGGCAGATGACATCGTAACGAAATGCACCGCCAAAGTGCTGGACCGAATGAACATCTGCGCCGAAGACTTCAGACTTGAGATACGGCTGATGGGCCAGTCTGCCAGTTTCGGCGCATTAGAGACCCGTACCGGCGATCCTGTCGAGATCGGCGTCATCGGCATCATCACCGCGCCGTCCGAGGCTCAGGCTGCTGAGATCGGCAAACTGCTGAACCCCTACCTGCTTCATCACCCGCTGACGCAGGAGGAGGAACAGCCTACATTTGCCTTCCTCTTTTCCCCGCCTGAAATGCACCAGGGCATCGTCTACGAATTCACACTGCATCACGTGTTGCACCTTGAGAATCCGATGGACGCGTTCCGACTGGAGGTCATCGACATTGGCTGAGCTAGGCACTCTCGTCACCAAGGTCCGCAGCAAGAACGCTGGCCCCTTCTGGCTGACCGTTGACATCTTCTGTGGCAACGCGGAGGTCTATTCCCGGGTTGTCCGCGACCTCAAGACAACGCAAATTGCCGACGTCTTTCATGCCGATAGTCAAACCATAAAGCGCTTCGATATGCCCAACCTGAACGTGGTTAAGTTTTCTTTACCCCGCCCCACAGTGCAAGGCGCGATCGGTGACCGCGACATGCACGGCGCGTCCTGGGCAGCTTTGGTAGGTGAGCTTGATATTTAAGGGTTTTTTACCTGTATGAGTATGGATTGGATAACAGTCTGTTCGCAATCACGCGACAATAAAGCCCCCTGATCTTCGTAGTTTCGAGCAAAAATTGCCATATTCCGACCGCATTGCGTTTGTAGTTTCTGGTGAACAGCGCAATACGCGAGGCACAAATGCACCTTTCCATCGTCGTTCCATGCATGAACGAGCAGGACGTCATCCCGGCACTGGTTGAACGTCTGGCTGCCGCCATTGAGCCGTGGAAAAAAGATGCCGAGATCATATTGGTTGACGATGGGTCCAGCGACGGAACGTGGGAAGCCATCCAGGATGCCTGTCTGCATTGCGCAAACCTCGTCGGCGTCAGGCTTTCGGCAAACCGCGGCCACCAGATCGCGCTGACCGCTGGCTTGGAAGCAGCGAAGGGCGAGCGGATCATGATGCTGGACGCCGACCTGCAGGATCCCCCGGAATTGCTTTCTGACATGATGCTGATGATGGATCGAGGGTATGACGTGGTCTACGGACGCCGGATCGAACGTCAGGGAGAGACCATCTTCAAACGCGCAACCGCCTATCTGTTCTACCGCCTCCTGAATACCATGTCCGATGTGCCGATCCCGCGCGACACCGGCGACTTCCGTCTGGTGAGCCGCAAGACGCTGGACGCGGTGCTGGCAATGCCGGAACGGTCGCGCTTTATCCGCGGTATGTTCGCCTGGGCCGGGTTCCGGCAGATCGGAATCGAATACACCCGCGCGCCGCGTACCATCGGTGAGACAAAATACCCCTTCCGCGCGATGATGCGCTTTGCCATCGACGCGATGACATCCTTCTCGACCAAGCCACTTAAGCTTGCCACGCGCCTCTCGTTCGCCAGCCTGGGCATTACCGCGCTGATGGCAATCTATGTCGCCTATTCGCTGATCCTCTACCAGACCGCCCCCGGCTGGGCTTCGGTGGTGCTGGCGATCAGCTTCTTCTCGGGTGTGCAACTGCTGACGCTGGGCATTATGGGCGAATACATTGGGCGGCTCTACGTGGAAGCCAAGAACCGCCCGCTGTACTTTGTCAGCGAAGAGCTGCGCGATGCCACTCCAGTCACCATGCGAAAGTCTGCGTAATGCACGTCCTTCGTTTTGCCCTGATCGGCGGACTCGTCGCCCTTGTTTACTTCCTGCTGTACCTCGGGTTCCTGCAGCTGGGGATGGCGCGCGGATTTGCCAACGGTCTGGCCTTCCTGCTGGCAATTTGCCTGCAATATGTTGGGCAGGCTGGATTCACATTCGGCAAACGGCTGGATGATCCGCAACAGGTGCTACGCTTCGTGGTGATGGTTGGCCTCGGCTTTGTTGCCTCCGGCCTGATCACCGGTGTGATTGGCCCCGCCCTTGGGATCGCCGATTGGGTGGCAGCTGCGACTGTCACGGTCGTTCTGCCCGTCCAAAACTACATTCTCATGACCATCTGGGTCTTTGCAAAACAACAGCACACCAAAGGAAACCTGTCATGACCCATGTCTACAACGACACGTTTTTCGACTACATCAATCAAAGCGCACGCGCCTCCGCACAAAGCTTCACCAAGCTTCTGTACCCGCTGTTACGCCCCGAAAGCGTTATTGATCTTGGCTGTGGCCGAGGCGTTTGGCTCAACGAATGGCAGCGCGCGGGCGCGACGGATGTACTGGGCGCAGACGGCGACTACGTCGATCCTGAAAATCTCGACATTGCAAAGGACGCCTTTCTGCCCACCGATCTGACTGCGCCGTTGAAAACCGACCGCCGGTTTGATCTGGCCCAGAGCCTCGAAGTGGGTGAACACCTGCCCGAGTCTGCTTCCGAGACGCTGGTGGACAGTCTGACCGCCGCTTCGGATCGTGTGCTGTTTTCCGCTGCCGTTGTTGGGCAGGGGGGTGAATTTCACATCAACGAACAGCCATTGTCGTACTGGCAGGCGCTTTTTGCCGCCCGCGGCTACCGCGCCTATGACTGCGTGCGACCCCATCTTCAGGACAATCGCGACGTGGCACCATGGTATCGCTACAACGCCATTCTCTACGTGAACGACGCCGGACGCGCAGGCTTGCCGCAGGAAATCTTGCGCCACGAACTGCCACAAGGACAGCGCGTTGAAAACGGGGGCGACACGATGTGGCGGTTGCGCTGTGCAATCGTGTCGCATTTGCCGCGCAACACCGTGACCCAGATCGCAAAGCTGCGCGCGGCAGTGCTCGCAGCCCGTGCACGGTTCGGCGGTCGTTCCGAACGCGCGTCAGCCTGATGACGATGGGGGGTACGGATATGGCACAGACCGGTGCGCCAGAGCGGTTCAGCATCGGGCCCGTCTTATGGATCTCGCTGGCGTTTATCTTTGTGATCTCTCTGCCCAATCTGATTGATCCGATGATCCGTCACGATGACTTCCCCGCTTTGCTGGGATACGGTGACGCCTTTTATCACAAAACACTCCATGAGGGGCGCTGGATCAACTACATCTGGCATCTGCGCGAGATCATCACACCCTCGTGGTTGAACTTCGCCGTCTACCAGATCTGCTGGGCCATCTTCGCAGCCAGCATCGCGGTATTGGCTGCGCCCGGACAGCGCATCACCCTGATGAGCGTATTGTTGGCGGCGCTGGTGCTGCTGACCCCGCCGGCCACCCTGATTTCGCTATGGTTCAACACGCTGCAATTGGGCATCGCCATCATCGCGATCTATGCCGTGATTGTCTGCAAATGCTCGGAACGGACATCGCGCATGCTGCTGCCGGTCTTCACCGTGCCTGCGCTGATGGCCTATACCACCTACCCGCTCCTGCTTCTGGCCCTGTGCCTGATGCGCACGCGCAACCGTTCGGTCCGGGATCTGTTCTGGCTGATGGTGCTGTTCGGCGCCAGTTTCGTCGGAGCGATCCTGATCACCTACGCCCTCAACTGGTACTTCCACGGTATCTTCGGCATTCCCTTGGCCGAGTGGCGACAAGCCGTCCCTGCGGGCAGCTTCTCTGAGATGTGGGGGAACCTGGGCGCCGCGCAAGAGACGTTCATCCTCTTCTTCGGCAAATCAAGCTTTGCATCCAACAGCGTGTTCTTTGCCCATGTCATCGCCCTTGTTCTGGCAACCGTCGTGCTCGCACAGCGCGCGCCGCTTGAGGTCCTGTATCTCTATGCCGGGCTGCTCACCGGTATTGCGCTCATCACCCTACAGGCCGTCAAGCTGGGGATCGTCGTGCCAGCACGTGCACTGATCTTCTTCTGGATCTTTTACGCAGTGATCGTCGTACGCGGCATCCAGGTATTGAACGACCGGGGAGCTTCAGCAGCCCGACTGGGTGTCGCTGCGATTGTGGTGGTCCTGTTCAGCTACGGTGCGCAGGCGCACAAGCGCTACACCCTCTATCATGAGTGGCAGGGGCAAACCCGGCAGAGCGCCGAGGATCTCGCCGCCCTTCCCGCCCCCTACTACGTCCTCGGCAGGGCCGTACACAGCGAGGCAGGGATGAGCGCCTCGATCCAGTCGAACTTTGCCCTGTTTTTCCGGATCACGCAGCTAACCGGTCAGGAGCCGCTGCTGTGCGACAGCGAGGGTGTGGATTGCTCAAACCTCGACAGGGCGGCTGCTCTGGCACAAGCCACGTCCGACTGGCACGTAGGTCAGATCGACGGCAAAACCGTCCTCGTGATCCGTGAGGTCGACGACCCGGGCGAGGTCGGTCTGAACGGTGCGACCACAGGTGCATGGACGCCGAACGGTTGATCCCTTTACATTTATGCTGCTCTCAGGGAACCAATAGCGTAAACCGCCGTTGAAAACACAGGGAGGCGCGCCGTGCTTGCCTGTCTTGCCGCAAACAGAGTACGCCCCGGATGCAACTGATCTTTGTCTTCCTTTTCTGGTTGCTCGCTGTTGCGGTGGTGTTCACTACCCTTGCACCGCTGACGAACGGCGCGCAGTGGTGGGTGCGGGGCTGGGATTTTCCGCGACTGCATATTGCCTGTGCGGCGGTTGTCGCTGCGGTTATCGGCCTGTTGCTTTTCAATACGTGGACACAGATTGCGGCAATCGTCCTGGTCGGTTGCGCAATCTATCAAGCAGTGCGCATTTACCCCTACAGTCCGCTTGCCAAAACCGAGATCGCTCTGACATCCGGCATACCGGAGGAAGATCGCGTTTCGTTGCTGTCCATCAACGTGCTGATGGAAAACACCGAGCACTACAAGCTCCGCCAGTTGATTGATCGTGAAGACCCGGATGTGCTTTTCCTGATGGAGACGGACGCGGTCTGGGCAAGCGCACTCGAAGAACAGCTTGCCCGTTACGAAACGGTTGTTCTGCATCCCCTGGTGAACCACTACGGTTTGATTTTCGCCACGCGCCTGCCCGCGCGCCGGGCTGAAACCGTCTTTTTGAGCGACGATGAAACCCCCACAATACTGGCCGAGCTCGAAACACCGACCGGTGGCTTTTTCTTTGTTGGGCTGCACCCCAGGCCCCCGGTTCCGGGCAACGACACCGAGGCGCGGGATGCCCAGATCAAGCGTGCAGCACTGCTTGCGGATCGTACCTACCTGCCCGTGGTGGCCATGGGAGATTTCAACGATGTTGCCTGGTCCTGGACGGCAGAACGGTTCAAGGAATATGGCAATTTCAGAGATCCGAGGGTTGGTCGCGGGATGCTTTCCAGCTTTGACGCGAACTCATGGCTGATGCGGTTTCCGATCGATCAGCTCTATCTGACAGAAGGCTTGGATCTTGCCACCTTCGACCGGCTGGAACACATAGGATCGGATCACTTCCCCATGAAAGCAGTCATCGCGGTCACGGCTGATAAATAGCCCGGCCCGTTTCCCGCCGGGAACGCAGCCCAGCCCAAAGCATTGGTGCCACGTTGATCGTGGTGCAGGATAATAGGCCAATGGGCAACGATGGCTTTGGCAAAAGACTCTACACTGCCTGCGGCATCCATTTCACCGCATTAACGTCCAATACCGGTTGCCATTTGCAAACGAACCAAACTAGGTCTGTCAGGCAGGTAGACCAATACTGGGAAAAACGGCGTCGTGGACTTGTTTCTGAAAGTTGTCGAAATTACCGCGCCGGTTTTCCTTCTCGCCGCAATTGGCTTTGTCTGGGTGAAACTCGGGTTTGAGTACCGGGTTCAATTCGTCACACGGCTATCAATGACGCTGGCAGTCCCCGCACTCATTTTTGTTGCCCTCATGGAAACGGAAATTCCAACGGATGCGCTGTCACGCATCAGTCTCGCGGCGATAGCTGGGTACGTGATCGCCACAATCGCCGCTTGGGCGATCGTGCGGCTGGCCAACCTGGAAATACGGACCTATCTGGCGCCGATCGTCATGGGAAACACCGGCAATATTGGACTACCTCTGGCCTTCTTTGCTTACGGAGATGAAGGTTTGGGATATGCTGTCGTCGTTTTTGCAGTGTCCGCAATCTACGCCTTTACCTTTGGCGTCTGGATTGTCTCGAAGGCGAGTTCACCCCTTGCCATGTTCAAGGAACCCATGGTCGCCGCAACGTTACTGGGCGCATTGTTTCTGTGGCAGGGCTGGCAAACGCCGGTTTTTGTCACCAACACCATTTCGCTTGTGGGTCAGATGGCGATCCCGCTGATGCTTGTCACCTTGGGCGTAGCGGTAGCCCGGCTGACGCCCAACAACCTTGGCCGTTCGTTCCTGATTGCCCTTACAAAAACCAGCCTCTGCGTCGTCATCGCTTGGACCATCGGTGTCTGGTTCGAACTGCCCGACGTTGCCTTTGGCATCTTGGTTCTCCAGCTTGCGGCCCCTGCCGCCGTCACCAGCTATCTGATCGCCGAGAAATATGGCGCTGACGCGCAAGCGGTTGCAGGTCTTGTTGTCGTATCAACATTGCTGTCGATCCTGACGCTGCCCGTGTTACTGAGCATCGTTTTGTGAGTTGCCTGAGTTGAAATCGAGCTGCATCATCCGGCTTGACCGCCTGAACCACAGACCCCAGTTTGATGTAGATAAGTGAGCGAAAGCGCGACGGTGCGAAATCTGGCGAAACCAACTGTTCTATTTGTTCTGATGGTCCTTTTTGCCGTCTCCTGCTTGGTCTTTTGGGAAACTCTGAAGGATTCTGGATTTATGGAGCGCGCCTTTCACGAGGACAGCGCGGGCGATGCCAATACCGTCGTTTTGACAATTGCTTTCGTGACAGCGGTTGTTTCGCTGATTGCCGCCTTGATCGGCCTGATTACAGCCATCCTGAATTTCGAGCGAAAATAGGTGTGCACCTGCTGCCTACCCTGATTACACCCGCGCGTCATGACTGGATACCCGGTTGAGTGGCGATCCCTGAAGGACTCGAACCCTCAACCTGCTGATTAGAAGTCAGCTGCTCTATCCAGTTGAGCTAAGGGACCGCTGTTGCCGTACATGCCGCAGCGCGCCGCATCGTGCAAGTCTTAGAGCGCGCGCGTCATGAAAACACTCAGCGGATCGTCAACGTAGTCGCCAAATGGCGGGCATTCTGAAAAACCGGCTTTCTCATAGAGCTTTCGAGCGGCCAGGTGCTCATCTCCGGATCCGGTCTCAAGGTTGAGGTGTTTCAACCCAAGTGCACGGGCCTCTTGCATCAGAGCCGCCACCATCGCCCGCCCCGCGCCGCGACCCCGTGCTTCTTGCGCGGTATGCATGGATTTCAATTCACCCCAGTCACCAAAACTGCGGAGAGCACCAATAGCAAGAATCTGACCATGATCCCTCAAGGCGAAAAGCGAGATATCATCAGCGGCGAGGTCTTCAGACGGCAAGACGTGACAGCTCTCGGCAGGAGACTGGGAGCGCATCAGCTCAAAGTGTCGGTCCAGTAGTGTGGCGACATCGCCCTCCGACACCTGCGCGCGGGCGATATCGAATCCCGTCAGTGTGTCCATGCGCCCCGTCGTCCGGTTGCGAAATTCTCACCATAGCCACCGGGACGAATGTTCGGACGCCGCTTCTTGGGTTCCTGTACATCCGCGTCGATACCATTTTCCTGCGCATATTCGACTGCGGCTGTCTTGGTCTTGAACCGCAGGCGCACCTGGCTTTGCGTGTCATCCGAAGAGGTCCACCCCATCAACGGATCAACTTCACGCGCCGAGGCCGGGGCGAATTCCAGCACCCATCCATGGGTCTTGGCGGTCCCGGATTGCATCGCCGTTTTGGCGGGCTGGTAGATGCGTGCGCGCATGGCCTGGCTCCTCATAGGTCTTGCCTTGTATATCGGAGATTTAACCCTCTGGAGCAAGATACCATTTCCGCCCCTGCCGTCAGATTGAGCACCAGTTGCAAACAATCTTCTCAAAAATCGTTGCGATTAAGATTTCGCTAACCTTGATTTCCCAACATCCGACTCACGTGGACGAGATGGGATTGATGTGTGCCGATATGAGACATGGGTTTTCTGAAGCTGCGCTGCGCGGGTTGGAGGAGTTGGAGCGTCGCATTCCAAGCGGTGTCGAAACCAGGCCGTTGAACCCTGGCGAATTTGCCGGGCATGGCGGCGGGCCGTCACCGCATTACATGGGGCACCGCGCGCGACTGCGCACCCGTTTTCTGACAGGGGGTCACGCCCCGATGCCGGAATACGAACTCCTGGAGCTGTTGCTGTTCAACGCGATTGAACGCATCGACGTGAAACCGCTGGCCAAAAAGCTGCTGGAAACCTTCGGTGATCTAAACGGCGTGGTAGCCGCCTCAGAGCACCGCCTGTTGCAGGTCCGGGGCACCACCAAGAAAGTCTATCTGCAACTTCGTCTGGTCGAGGCTTTTGCCCACCGTATGGCACAGGCAAAGGTGCTGAAACGCTGTGCCCTGTCGTGTTGGGAAGAGCTGATTACCTATTGTCGCACGACCATGGCGCATCGGGACACCGAACAATTCCGCATTCTGTTTCTGGACAACAAAAACGTTGTCATTGCGGATGAAGAACAGGCGCGGGGCACGGTCAATCACGTTCCGGTCTACCCGCGCGAGGTGGTAAAGCGCGCATTGGAACTGAACGCCTCGGCGCTTATCCTCGTGCACAACCATCCATCGGGCGATCCGTCTCCCAGCCAGGCGGACATCGCCATGACGGAACAGATCGTCATGGCCTGTCAGGCAATCGATCTGCGAGTGCATGACCATGTCATCATCGGCAAGACGGAAGAGACGTCTTTCCGAACGTTAGGGCTGCTCTGAACGCGGGACCATACTCCGCCGCAAGCGCCTGAACGTTGACAGAATGGCGTCAGCCCGGTGAGGATGGGTCACCCGGAACAGGAAAGGCGTGATCCATGCGGCTGCCCTTGCGTATCTTATCGACCCTTGCAGCAACGCTGCTGCCGGCGACGCTGCCCGCCTCGCAAAGCTGCACCGAAGATGCGATGATCGTCTTCGACGGGTCCGGGTCCATGTCGGAGATGGGGTTCAACCTGCTGGATGAGCCGCGCATTTTCGAGGCGCGCCGGGCAATCCATGACAGCATCCCGCAGATTGCGGCCGTGCGGCGCCTTGGCCTTGTGATCTACGGTCCCGGCCTGACAGCGACCTGCGGCAATATCGATCTGCGCTTTGGCCCGCGTGCTGAGGCCGCACGCCCAATTATTGATGCCGTCGACGGTCTGCAGCCCGCAGGCGAAACCCCTCTGACGGATGCGGTGGCGCAGGCTGCCGAAGTGCTCGACTACCGCGCCCGTCCGGGTGTCATTGTCTTGTTGACCGATGGCAAGGAAACCTGCAACGGCCAGCCCTGTGTCCTCGCGGCCACCCTGGCCGCAGATGCTCATGACCTCACGGTGCATGTGATCGGATTTAAGGTGCGCGACGATCATTTCGGTTGGGACAACCCGCAGGATGAAGGTTACGAACGGCGCGTAGCCGTCGCGCGCTGCCTTGCCGATCGCACCGGTGGCACCTATGCCTCCGCGGAGACGCTCGATGAGTTGACAGAAGCGCTGACCCGCACGCTGGGCTGTCAACTGATCGGGCTGCGGACCATCGACCGGAACCACCTGCCCACCTGACAATTTCTGTCATCAGGCGAGGCTGGCCCCTTGAACCCCCGACGTTTCATGACACTTTGGAGGTAACTCCAAGGAGCACCGATGCCCTACGCCCAGACCGATTCGTCCGAAGCCCCCGTGATCATGGCCAACCCGGCCCCAGACGTGCGCAGCCGTCCCAAGCTCGAGGGCGGTAGACAGTTCGTCATGGCCACGGAATTCGAGCCCGCAGGCGACCAACCGACCGCAATCGAAGAGCTCAGCACCGGGGTCCGCGATGGCGAGCGCGATCAGGTACTGCTGGGCGCCACCGGCACCGGCAAGACTTTCACCATGGCCAAGGTGATCGAGGAAACCCAGCGTCCCGCGATCATCCTTGCCCCCAACAAAACTCTCGCCGCCCAGCTTTACGGGGAGTTCAAAGGGTTCTTTCCGGATAACGCGGTGGAGTATTTTGTCAGCTACTACGACTATTACCAGCCCGAGGCCTATGTGGCGCGCTCTGATACCTACATTGAGAAGGAATCCCAGATCAACGAACAGATCGACCGGATGCGCCACTCCGCCACCCGGGCGCTGCTGGAACGCGACGATGTGATCATCGTGGCCTCTGTCTCCTGCATCTACGGCATTGGCTCGGTCGAAACCTATGGGGCGATGACGCAGGACTTGAAAGTGGGGTCGAGTTACGACCAAAGGCAGGTCATGGCCGATCTGGTGGCGCAGCAGTACCGCCGCAACGATCAAGCCTTCCAGCGCGGCAGCTTCCGCGTGCGCGGCGACAGTCTGGAGATCTTCCCCGCCCACCTCGAAGACCGCGCCTGGAAGTTGTCTTTTTTCGGCGAAGAACTGGAATCTATCACCGAGTTTGACCCGCTGACCGGTGAAAAAACCGACAATTTCGACCAGATTCGCGTCTATGCTAACAGCCACTACGTGACACCGAAGCCGACGATGCAGCAGGCGATCATCGGTATCAAGAAAGAGCTGAAGATCAGGCTGGATCAGCTTGTTTCTGAAGGAAAATTACTCGAAGCGCAGCGGCTGGAGCAGCGCACCAACTTCGATCTGGAGATGCTGGAGGCCACGGGCGTCTGCAACGGCATCGAGAACTACTCGCGTTATCTCACGGGCCGCGCGCCGGGCGAGCCGCCGCCCACGCTCTTCGAGTTCATCCCCGATCACGCCATCGTCTTCGCCGACGAATCCCACGTCTCCGTCCCGCAGATCGGCGGCATGTACAAGGGCGACTACCGCCGCAAGTTCACGCTCGCCGAACACGGCTTTCGCCTGCCCTCCTGCATGGACAACCGGCCCCTCAAGTTCGAGGAATGGGACGCGATGCGCCCGCAATCTGTCTTCGTCTCGGCCACGCCGGCGAGTTGGGAGATCGAACAGACGGGTGGCGTTTTCACCGAACAGGTGATCCGTCCCACCGGCCTGTTGGACCCGCAGGTGGAGATCCGCCCGGTCGAGATGCAGGTGGACGACCTTCTCGACGAGGTGCGTAAGGTCGCCGCCGACGGCTACCGCACGCTCTGCACCACGCTGACCAAACGCATGGCCGAAGACCTCACCGAGTATATGCACGAACAAGGCATACGCGTGCGCTACATGCACTCCGATATCGACACGATTGAGCGCATTGAGATCCTGCGCGACCTGCGGCTCGGTGCCTTCGACGTGCTCATCGGGATCAACCTGTTGCGCGAAGGTCTGGACATCCCCGAATGCGGGCTGGTGGCGATCCTCGACGCGGATAAAGAAGGCTTCCTTCGCTCCGAAACCTCGCTGATCCAGACCATCGGGCGGGCGGCGCGCAACGCCGATGGCCGCGTGATCATGTACGCCGACCGCATCACCGGCTCGATGGAGCGCGCGCTGGCCGAGACCGACCGCCGCCGCGCCAAGCAGATCGCCTATAACGAAGAGCACGGGATCACGCCCGCGACGGTGAAAAAGAACGTCGAGGACGTCCTCGCCGGGCTCTACAAAGGCGATACCGACCAGAACCGCGTGACCGCGAAGATCGACACCCAGATGGCGGGCGGCAACCTGCAAGCCGTGCTCGACGGGTTGCGCGCCGACATGCGCAAGGCGGCGGAGAACCTGGAATTCGAAGAGGCGGCCCGTTTGCGCGACGAGGTCAAACGCCTCGAAGCGGTCGATCTGGCCATCGCCGACGACCCCATGGCCCGGCAATACGCTGTCGAGAAAGCCGTTGACGACGCCAAGAAAGCCTCAGGACGCAGCACCATGGGCCGCGGCGGGATGCGGGGTGGCACACGGCGGAAGCGGAAGGGGCGGTGAGTGACCAATCCGAAAATCGCACAAACCTTCGAAAGTACTTTCAATAGATTTGTGCAAACGAGAATGGCCGGGTTCCGGCTGGAAGACTTTCTAGAGGAAGGAGTTCCGGAAGGACAGAAACACGCAGACTATGTATTCCCCGAGCAGCGGATAATCGTCGAACTCAAAACGCTAGTCAAAGATCATGGCGACCGCGCTTCGGTCACCCGACATGTGGCCGATGGCCTGGATAAGTACAAGTTCCCAAAGACTTGCCTAGGCCAATGGCTCTCGGGAAAGGCTCCTTTGCCCAGACAGGTCGCAAGATACGTTGATCGAAAGGTACAGAATTCAATAAAGGGCGCAGTCCGTGGTTCAAACGGCCAGATAAGGTCGACACAGCAGTTGCTGTCAGAACCACATGAGGGAATCCTCATGATTGCAAATTTGACGGAGACAATGTTCGGACCAGTAGAATTGCTCAAGAACTTCGCAAAACATGCCTTGGAGCGAAGGAGCCTTGCGATCGACGCAATCGTTCTGATCACGCCGGGCGTCGCTTACTCGGCTGAAGGAAGCCTGCCACAGCACTATCTAATGCCTGTCTATCGCGAAGGGAAAACTCATTTAGGAGATTTCGTAGAACCACTGTTAGAAAGCTGGATTGATTTCGAAGCCTTAGAGCTTGGTCAGGAGCCAGATGTAGAAATCGCTAATCAAATTGACGAAAAGAGCAAAAGTGCTCGTCCCAACCTGCGATATAGACCATAGACCCACCACGACGTGGAGTTAAGTCGGCTTACAGCGCCCGACCCTAGGGTGGGCGTGAAGCGCCCTCCCTGGGGGGAGGGTCGGGCGCTGCCGTGCAAAGCACGGCTGGGTTGGATGGCGGACCGCTCTCGCAAATGCAGCCAAAGATGCGCCCGACCGGGTTTTGTGCTACACTGCCCGCATTTCAAACCAAACCCTTTTTAAATCGCGAGTATTTATGACCCAGTTTGCCTTTGGCTATGCCTTCGCCCTTTTCACCGCGCTCATCGTCATTATCGGCGATTTCGCCATCAAAACCGCCGCCGACGCGGGCCACACGATCACCTCGACCTATGTCGCCATCGGCGTGGTTCTCTACGGCGTCTCCGCGCTCTTCTGGTTCTACGCCATGCAGCACGTCACGCTGGCGCAGGCGGGTGTGGCTTATTCCATGTTGACGCTCGTCGCACTCGCCCTCATCGGTGCCGTATGGTTCGGCGAGGCCCTGCACGCGCGGGAATACGCAGGGCTCGGCTGCGCGCTGCTGTCGATGGTGCTGATGAGCCGGCTGGCCTGAACCGTCAGCCCCGTCTCTTAGAAGTCGAAGATATCTTCGAGGAACCCCCCGCGCTTCTTCTTGCGATACCCGCCGCGGTCGCCCCGGTCGTCGTAGCCGCGCTGTTGCGGCGGCGGGGGTGCTGACGCGCTGCGGTCAATGATCTTGTCAAGCTCGCCCCGGTCGAGCCAGACCCCGCGGCATTCCGGGCAATAGTCGATCTCGACCCCGCTGCGATCGGTGATCACCAGCGTTGTTCCATCCACGGGGCATTTCATAGGGTGGTCTCCTGAGTTACGTTGCGTTCCCCTGCATATAGGGGCGCGGGCGGCGGTTTTCATCCGGTGCGCCGCAGAAACCGGCGGGGTTGGTCAACGGGGCGTAACGGCCTAGCTTTGCGCCATGAAGACCGTTCTGCCCGCCCTGATCTGCGCCGCCACCGCCGCACCCGCCTGGGAGTTCACCCCCGGCCTGCCCTGTCGCCTGACCCACGAGACGGCGGAGGTGCAGGTGGAACTGACCTATGATCCGACGCAACCGCTTTACACGATTACGCTGAAGCAAGCGGCGCCGTGGCCCGACGGGGCCGTCTTTTCGCTGCAGTTCACCGGATCGGCCCCGCTCACGATTTCCACGGATCGCCATCAGATCAGCCCCGACGGCACGACGCTGACCGTCACGGACCGCGGGTTTGGCAATGTCCTGAACGGCTTGCAGTTCAACAGCGTCGCAACCGGGCGGCTGGGCGACAAGGCTGTGTCAATCCCGCTGGCCGGTGCGGCCGAGCCGGTGGAGCGGTTCCGCCGTTGCGAGGTGGCTGCCGGGGCTTGATCCGGCAGATCCGGGGCTGTTGCGGATCGGCACCTGTAAACCGGCTCAAACCGCCGCGTAACCAATTGTTAACTTCCGTTAACCATGATCTTCGACGGGAGAATGGTATGATGCGGTTCATTGCGCTGGCCATAAGTGTTGTTCTGGCAAGCGCGCAGGCCGCGCCCGCAGGGCCGTGGCTGCGCGAAAAGGGCAAGGGGTTTGCCGCGATCTCCGGCAATATCACGCAGGAAAAGGACACCTCCGGCTCGGCCTATTTCGAATATGGTCTGCGCGAGACCATCACGGTGGGCGCGGACCTCTTCTATGGCATCGACCGGACGCTGCAACAGTCCGGCTCTGGCATCGTCTTCCTGCGGTTTCCGATCAGCGAACCGGACGCCACGCACAAATGGGCCTGGCATGTGGGGATCGGCGCGCGGTCGCAGAACACCGTCATCACCCCGGCGGTCGAGGCCGGGCTCTCCTGGGGGCGTGGCATCAAGATCGGCGAGCGCTACGGCTGGGCGGTGATCGACAGCAGCCTGAACATCCCCGGCTCGGACCTCGAAACCCGGATCAAGCTCGATGGCACAATCGGGCTTGGCTTCACCGATCACGTCAAGGGTATGGCGCAGGTCTTCATGACCCATCAGGGCGGCGAGATCTTTGCCAAATTCGCCCCCTCCATGCTGTTGGTGCCGGGCAAGAGCAGCTACACCATTCAGATCGGTCTGGAAATTCCCATCCAGGGGGAGGGGGACACGGAATTCAAACTGGGGCTCTGGCGGGATTTCTGACCTGTGCCGCAAAGGTTCCGCTCAGGAAAACAGGTTGCCCGGTGGCTCGATTGGCGTCGTTTCATCCCCAACGATAAGGGTACAGTTCTGAAAACGATTGCCGATGACACAAGCGGTCCCGCCCTGCGTCAGGATCAGACCGGGCGTGTCCTCTGCTGTCCCTTGCAGGTGGAGACCAGTGATCAATACCCCGTTGCCGATGATATGCGCAAAGGGGTGTGGCCCGCGCACATGGCAGTTCAGCAACCGTACTCCATCAGCATTCAAGTTGATCGCAACCGGGTCATTGTCCTCGATCCTGTTGCTAATGATGTCACACCGATCAAGCACCAGATTGGCGCAGCCTGCACCGGTGGACGTGAGCGCCCGGTTCCTCGCCCCTTGTATCATGCAATTCTGCAACCGCATGCCTGCGCCCTGCGGCGCAAGCATCACACCGCTGGCCACCCCATTACCCCGCAAATGCACGTTGGACAGAGTGAAATTGTTCAATTCCGCAATCTCGCTGAAATCGAGAAGATATGCGTACCGGGTAAAGGTCAGTGTCCGCTGGGCTGAACCATTCGCAAGAGGCCTACTCAACGTCACGGTCCCAGCCGCTGTATCTGTCGCGTGGACATAGGTTTCGCGGCGCACATCCGGGCCTGAAACAGCTGCGCCAACGGCAACCTTTTCCACATTCGCGACAGCTGTCAGCACGGTGGGGTGTTCGGCAGTCCACTGCCCCTTGGTTGTGATGGTATCGGCTTCCCAGCCGGGTCCATCAATGGCCGCCAGCTGCCCGTTGTGCACCCTCTTGCGGCTGCAGCTGTCCTCGTTGGGCTGCGCCATTTTCAGCATTAGAGGCTCGTGCAGTTCGATTTCGCATCCGCCAAGATCGAAGCTGTGGTGACTATCGGCCTGCATCAATGCTTGAAACCCCTTGCGCAAACCCACGGCATCATCACCAAAAGCCGCGCTGTAACTCGGTAAATCGAAGTTACGACGCAGATGCAGGGTCGCGTTACCCGGCATGAGCACGCGTCCCTGAAAGCAAACCGGGGCGTTAAGCGTCACGTCCTGCCCAAGATAGAACTGACCACGCGGCACCAATATCGTGCGGCCAAACGCCGCCGCATCCGCGGCCACGAACGCTGCCGCATCATCACTCTCCCCATCGCCCAGGGCACCGAAATCGCGCACATCCACCATAGCGACCAAATCGCGCAGAAAGGCCGACGTCACATCCTCGATTTCGAGACTTTCGATCCGCACTACCGATCCTTTGGGTCCCGTCACATCCAGTCCGAAATGCCCGTAAAGCGCGGCACCACCCCAGATCATATCGACGCCGATGCGCAGACCGGCACCCACGATCGCAGACACCTCCACAACCGCACCCAGCGCGGGCAGGCGTAGTGAAGGGCCAGTGGTCTGCGCACCCGGTGCCGGCTGACCTTCCGGCCCGCCCGCAAACCCGGCGATCCGGACTGATGGCAACGGGCCGCTGACCGCCTTGACGCGTGCGGAGATGCGCAAATAGCAGCCCGGCAAAAGTGGCGTTTCGCCCGTGTAGCGCAGGCGTTGCGTCCCTGCCGTCTTGGTGATCTCAAGGCAGGTGCCGAAATTTCCATCCCCGGTGACGAGCCGTCCGGAACCTTCAATGCCCTCGGATCCCGGCGTGCCGTCACCGCTTGAATAAGCACTCAGCGCCCGCGCAAAGGGCGGCGGCATCAGGTGCGCGCCATCGGTGATCGCCTTGTTCATCGGGTATCCTTTTTCGCAGGGGCTGACAGAAGATCAGGCCTATCGGCAAAGGATTAAGGGCGGCTCACACCACCGTGACGGTCAGGTCACGCGCTGAAATCGGAACTGTCGAGGATCTGAACCCCGTTGATGCGCCAGCCGTCGCCGGTTTCCAGCATCCGGTAGTCAAGAATATGCACGCGCCCACTCTGGTCGGTGATCATCACGCGTTGCCAATGGGTGTCGCCCTGCTCACGCAGCTCCAGATAGCGCACCTCGCCCGGGCGCCAGACCATCGGGTAGCCTTGCGTGACCATGCGCTGGAAATTCTCCGGCGTCTGGAAAAGGCGTTGCAGGTTCGGGCTGGCGAATTCAAAGGCCGCGCCGAAGTCATCGACCTGGAAGGCCTGCAGCTGGTTGTCTATGGTGGCCTGAATATCCGCCTCCTGCGCGGGCAGCGCCGTACTGAACCCCAGCCAGATCAAAAGCCCAAAAACCGCGCTGCGCATGACAATACCCCCTTTTGCTCTGGGCAAAGGGTAAGGCGGATGGTCCGCCCGGCAAGGGGGTCAGGCGTCAGACACCAACTCGCCCGCCAGCGCCTGATCGATCAGCGCGATGGTTTCCTGGATGCCGTAAAGCGCAATGAACCCGCCAAAACGCGGTCCCTGGCTGGCGCCGAGCAACACCTCGTAAAGCGCTGTGAACCACGCGCGCAGCGGTTCGAACCGCTCACGCCCACAGGCATAGACGATGGATTGCAGCGCCTCGTCCTCGACCGGTCCATCGTAGGCCTTGAGCTGATCGCGCAGATCGGTCAGCGCCTCCCGCTCCAGCTCGTTGGGCAGGCGGTAAGTCTTCTTCGGCTTCACGAAATCGTTGTAATACCGCACGGCAAAGCCTGCCGCCGCATCCATGTCTGGATTATTTTCCGCTGATGTATCAGGGGCATAGCGTTGGATGAACCCCCAGAGCTGGGATTTGTCCTCCGCCGCCGACACGCTCGCAAGATTAAGCAACATGGAGAACGGGACCAGCATGTTCGACGTCGGTACATCGCCGGAATGAATGTGCCAGACAGGATTGTTCAATCGTTGAACTATATCCTGTGTCTCGTAAGCGCGTAGCTGCTGGTGGTATTCATCCACCGCCTTTGGGATCACATCGAAATGCATCCGCTTCGCTGTTTTGGGCTTTTGGTACATGAAGTACGACAGGCTCTCCGTGCTCGCATAGGTCAGCCATTCGTCGATACTGACGCCGTTACC
This sequence comes from uncultured Roseobacter sp., assembly GCF_947492555.1. Taxonomy (GTDB): domain Bacteria; phylum Pseudomonadota; class Alphaproteobacteria; order Rhodobacterales; family Rhodobacteraceae; genus Roseobacter. The sequence goes on along the minus strand of NZ_CANLNE010000002.1, from coordinate 945,640 downwards.
GGAGGACTTGGAAATTTTCTGGCCGTTCTCGTCGAGAAAGAGTTCGAAAACGAAATGCTCCGGCGGCCGATGGCCGAGGATACGACAGATTTTGTCGTAGATCGGCGTGTTGGTGGAATGGTCCTTGCCGTACATTTCGAAATCGACGCCGAGTGCCGCCCAGCGGGCCCCGAAATCCGGTTTCCACTGCAGCTTCACATTGCCGCCGGTGACCGGCAGCGTCATCTCTTTGCCGTTTTCGTCATCGAAGGTGATCGTGCCGGCCTTGGCGTTCACCTCTTTCATCGGCACATACATGACCCGTCCGGTTTCGGGATGGATCGGCAGAAAGATTGAATAGGTCTGCTGGCGCTCCTCGCGCAGCGATTTTAACATGACCGCCATGATCTCATCGTATTTCTCGGCGGCGCGCAGCAGCACCTCATCGAACTTACCGGTTTTGTAAAACTCGGTCGCCGAGATGAACTCATACTCGAACCCGAAGGTATCCAGAAAGCGCCGCAGCATCGCGTTGTTATGCGCGCCAAAGCTGTCATGCGTACCAAAAGGGTCCGGCACGGAGGTCAGCGGGCGTTGCAGATGCTCATGCAGGCTCTCGGAATTCGGCACATTGCCCGGCACCTTGCGCATCCCGTCAAGGTCGTCGGAAAAGCAGACCAGCCGCGTCGGGATATCCGAGATCTGCTGAAACGCGCGCATCACCATCGTCGTGCGCGCCACCTCGCCAAAGGTCCCGATATGGGGCAGCCCACTGGGACCATACCCGGTCTGGAACAGCACATACCCCTTCTCGGGCGGCGCCTTCTCATAGCGTTTGAGCACCCGGCGCGCCTCTTCGAAAGGCCATGCTTTGCTGGTCATTGCGGCGTCGCGGATCTGGGACATATCTCACCTGGCAGGCTGAATACCGGCACCCCATGCGCCGGGTTTCGCCCGTCCCTATTGCGTTGCAGCATTGGCGTCAATAATCTGCCCCGAAACACCTCATTGAAAGAACCCTGCCTGTGCAAGATGATGCCCCCCACGCGTTCAGCGCCCAAGACAGTCTTGTGGCGCTGATGATCGCCGTTTCCGCCTCGGATGAGGACATCCGCACCGCGGAGCTGGTCAAGATTCAATCCGCCGTGCAGATGTTGCCGATTTTTGCAGGTTACGACGAGGATCGGCTGACCGTCATCAGCCAGACCGTTTTTGACCTCTTTGAACAGGAAGACGGGCTTGACGCCCTCTTTGGTCTGATCCGCGAAGGGCTGCCCGAGCGGCTGTTCGAAACTGGCTACGCGCTGGCGTGCGATGTGGCCGCTGCCGACGGCACGCTGGACGAGGCCGAATTGCGCCTGTTGGAAGAAATCCGCTACGAGTTGAATCTCGACCGGCTGCACGCCGCCGCCATCGAACGGGGTGCGCGCGCCCGGCATCTCACCTGATCCGAATCGCTTTTTTTAGTGGCTTTCACGGGGAGTGCGCGCTCGCATTCCCGGGTAAAATCACTCGGAATCTGACGTGCATCCGTGCGGGCCCAGTTCCACAGTGGTACCAAAAACCCCCTCAAAACAATCGCTATAGTAGAATAATGTTAGCGTTAAAGTAGAATTTTCACAAAAATGTGAGCAAATAGAGTAAGATAGCTCCGTGCCCGGGGCCTCGCGTCAATTTTTCACGGAGCATGTATTTTAACCAGGAGTTATTCATGAAACCAATTCTTTATGGCGGCATCATTTCCGCGCTTTCCCTTATCCCAGTACAGGCAACCGCGGTGACAATCGACGTGCTCTGGACATCGGGCAGTACTTCTCACAACGACGGGATCACCACGCTTGCCAGCGGTGCTGGCAGCTTCGATCCGGGCAGCAACGGATCACTCGACTGGAACTTGACCTTCTGGGACGGCACCTCCGATCCGGGTTTTGACGCATACGATGTCTTCGTCATCAGCTCGACCTGCAACTACTCAATCGGTGGCAACTGCGCCGGCAGCGGCTTTTACGGCAACGGTGTCAGCGCCGATGGCGTGATCAGCTACGGCTCAGAAATCGCCGCAGCCCGGGGCAACCGGACCTTCCTGTCTGGACAGGACGCCGACTACCATTACCTCTATGACGGCTCTCCCGGCCCCGTGGTCGACGACGGCCCCAAGGGGTTCATCATCAACGCGGTCAATTGGGCGGCCTCCGGCACCGGGTTGGGTATCGTTTCGATGACCGACCGCATCAGCAACGACTTTGGCTGGTGGACCGCAGATGGCAGCTTCCTCAAGGATGAGCTTGGCTCATCGCCGTTCTATCTCAACAAGGAAGACGTAGACATTGGCCCCGGTCAAAACGGCTTTCCCATCAACGAAGGCCTGACAGATGCCGGTCTGTCCAACTGGGGCACGTCATCGCACGCCTGTTTTGGTGATGTGGATGGCTATACCGCCATCAACCTCGCGGGCAGTGGCAGTGGCGCAGGCTGCGGCGTCACCATTGTGACCAGCAAATCTGCCGGCGGCGACACCGATGGCGGCGACACCCCGGATCTCGACGTTGTGCCACTGCCCGCAAGCATGTGGCTGCTGATCGCAGGCGTCGGCGGTTTGGGTGCGATGCGCCGACGCCGGTAACCTGCGGCCTCGGACGCGCAACAGGGGCGGCGCGATCAGCGCCGCCTTCGCGTGCTTTTTGTCTACTCGAAGTCAGAGTTGTTCTGGTGCCACGCGTGCATCGCGGATCGGCGCCGCGCCGTTGAACACCTTGCCCCAGCGCATCAGGAGCTGACTTTGCAGCCGCCGTGCACGCGACGCCCAGGGTCGCGCACCCTCTGGGCGCTCACGGTGGGCGCGGGGAATGGTGGCGCGAATGTCCTCATCAGCGCAGAAAATCGCAAACACCATCTCACGCCCGTCTGGCGCCGTGATGTAGCCTGCAAGACCCGAGACGAAATTCAGCGTGCCGGTCTTGGCGTCCACCTTCACCGGGTGATCCTTGACCGGGCGACCTCTCTTGTCGCGCAGGGTCACCGGCTTCAGGATCGGGCGCAGCACCGCATCGCGGTGTACTGCGGACAGCCCGCGCACCATATCCTGCGGGCTTACCCGGCTCAGGCCACCCAACCCGGAATGGTCCACGAATGCCGGGTTCTCCATACCCAGCGTCTCGATGGCCCAGAGATTCATTTGCCGGGCAGAGGCGGCCAGCGTACGGGCGCGTCCCGCGCGGACACGGGTGGCCGCCTGCCCAACCATTTCCGCCGTCAGGTTGTTTGAATACTTCAGCATGCCCTGCAGGATTTCGCGCAGCGGCGGGCTGTGCACCGTGGCCTGCACCGCGCCGTCCGGCATCTCTTCGATCAGCTCCGCAGAGTTCAGCACGATGCCGTTTGACCGGGCCAGCGTGGAAAAGACATCGCCCGCGTAAAGCCCCGGGTGACGCACTGGCAGCCAGCGCGCGCCCTCCTTACCCAATGCCCGCTTGGCCACCGTCCACCGGTCGTACGCGCCCTCGTTTTCATAGGTGTAAACCGGCACCGACCGGTCCACGATCTGCATGCGCGCCATACGCACCTCGGGGCGGAATCCCGCGGTGCGGGCGTCCATCGTGATCCTGTATTTCGCCGCCTCCCGCTTCCACTCGAAATGCACGCGGTTGTAGTTGAGAGCGATGCCCGACACGGCCGGACTGTAACCCAGGTGATCAGGTTGTTCCGGATCGATGGAGCGCAAAGGGTGCAACGCGTTTTCAAAGACGAGGAACCGGCCCCGCACCTCGCGCAGGCCAGCGTCTTTCAACTGGGAGGCCAGATCGGCCAGCCCGCGGGTGTCCAGTGTCGGATCGCATCCCCCCACAAGCACCAGATCACCGTCCAGCACACCGTCCGTCACGGGACCGGCAGCAACAACCGTGGTGGCGAAACGATGCCCCGGACCCAGGACATCAAGCGCATAAAGCGCCGTGATCGACTTCGTCACGCTGGCGGGGGCAAGACCGGTCGCTACATTGTGCCCTTCCAGAACATCGCCGGTTTCGGCATCCGCCACCGCAAAGACGACGTCACCGGAAACCCGCGCCTCGCGCAACAGGCTTTCAAAGCCGCTGGGCTCAACAGGTTTTGCGCCGCGTATGCGTGGGCGCAGCGAAACGGCGGGAACATCGGCAAATGCGGGACTTGCCGCACTGGCCAGAAGACCGGCCATAAACCCGCGTCGTGAAACCTGATGGACAGAGGCATTTTTCATAAAGGCAACTAAACCCCAGCGCTGTTACGGAAACAACAGCTTCGATACACCCTACGCCTTAAAATTGCGTGATGTTGCTCAGTTCAGCGTTACCAGCCGCCAGCCGCGCGGATTGCGCTGGAGGATTGTGACACCATCGGCACGTTCACGAAACACCACGCCGGGGCATCCGCGCGTCCCAGTAGGGCAGAGGCGCGACCTGCGATCCGTGCCGGTGCGAAAAGCCGCGCCGCCGGGCTCATTCGGGCCGAAATCCGGTCGCCCGGGCGGGCCAAAACCCCCACCGGGACCGACTGCATGATGCCCCGCCAGTCCTGCCAGTGGTGCAGCTGTGCCAGATTGTCTGCACCCATCAGCCAAATAAACCGGACACCGGGATAACAGGCGCGCAGGCGGGTCAGCGTCTCGGCGGTATAGCGCGTGCCCAGATGCGCCTCGATATCGGTGATCTCAACGCGCGGGTGCTGCATAACCGCCCGCGCGCGGGCCATGCGGGTTTCCAATGGGGCGGGACCTCGGGCTTTGATCGGGTTGCCGGGGCTGACCAGCCACCACACCCGCATCAGGCCAAAACGCTTGAGCGCCTCGCGGGTGATATGCACATGTCCTGCGTGCGCCGGGTCAAAGGACCCACCCAGCAATCCAATCACCTCTCCCGAACGCGCGAGGGGAAAGCCCTGTCTCACTGCTGTCTCGCCTCCCGCTTCTTCATCGCACCCTTGAAAAGCCGCCGTCGCCGGTTGTCAATGCCAGCCAAACGAAGGGTCAGAGCGGTGCCACGGCGTCCTGCAAGGTGACGACGCCGCCTGTGACCACCCGGGCGCACCATCCACCGTGGCCCCGCACGGCGGAGTATCCACCATGCCCCAACGCTTCCTCCATTCGGCTACAAGGAGCACAGATGCCAGTGATTTCCAGCACGGCTTCGCCGATCAGAACCTGACGCCCTTTCAGAGCCGCGAGGTTCAGACCGGAAACCACCAGATTGCGCCGCAAGAGGGCCGCCTCCACGCCACGCTCCAGCATTGCGCCGATGACCGGTAGATGCTCCGCCTGGATCATCGTCACCGCGCGTTTTTCGGATGTCCCGTGATCGCCCTCTAACCCGCTCGGACCCAGCGACACCTGTTGCACCGGCACCATCTCTGCCCTCCGTGCCGGGCGCAACCCAATCCAGTCCACTCGCCCGGGCTTTGCGTATCTGTCGATCAGCTCTTTCAGGCTCTGCATTGCACGCCTCAGCGGTCGCTGCCTTCGATCCGCAAGTCGGGCAAGCGCCCGAGCGGATAGTTCGGGTGCAGTTGCCAGAACCCATCTTCGCTCAATTCCAGAGGGCGTAGCGTTCCCCCAGGGAAGGCACGCGTTCGCAGTGCCAGCACGATGTCCGACAGAACCGCGGGGTTGTCACGGAAGTACGAATGCCCCCTCCCCCTCACGCTCTCGACTCGAATGAAATGTACCAGTTCGGACTTCTTCAACCGCTCGATCTCATCGACCATCAACGCATCGGACGTCGCGGAGCCCAAACGCGGCGCGTTGGTCAGGATCGAGGACAGGCGCAAGGCGCCGTCGCTTGGATTGACATAGATGTTGATCTGCTCGAAAGCCTCCGACACCCGCTCGGCCTGGAGCCGCTGTTCCACCACACCGGTGTCCAGATCTGCCGCCGCCATGATCAAGGTGCCGGTCTTCATCGCCGTCTTGGGGTGCACGCCCCGCCCGCGATGATAGATCACCAACTCACGCAGGGCCGCCGACATCACATCCGTTCCCCGCGAATGAGCGACGATATCAATGTCCTCAACCTCCGGGATTTCTGCCAGCAAGCGCAGGAACTCCTTGGCATGATAGACACTGAAATCTCCTGCCTCGCGGTCCCGGAAATAGGAGAGCAGTCCGCGATTGCCAGCCGGCCAGGTAAAGGCAATGGGAATGCTATCGCGCCCTTCGTAGTGCCACAGGTTGGCCAGTGTCGCGATGGCCCGGTCAAAATCATTCCGGACGCCGTGTGTAAAAATGAGAACGCGGCCATTGCCAGTACGTATGATTTCGTCCCTCAGGGCTTCTTTGAAAGCTGCCGCTCCCGAGTCATACTTGGCCAGTGCGTCGGGGTCGAAAATCAATCCACCATCCGTGCGTTGCGTGGGTAAGGGTACATCGACAAACCGCACAAGCTCCGAAGGTTCTTCAACGTTAAGCTGGGAAATCCGCCGACCACCATCGGTGGACGTACGCTGCACAAGATCAGCCCAGTCTTCGGCGCCGAAGCGCACGCGCACGGCACCCAATGCCATGGAGTTGGACCTGTCCGTGTTATAGATCAGCACGCCGTTGCCATTCTCGGCCACCGCACGGTCTGTTACGTAAAACATGCGCGGATCAACGTTGCGCAACACCAAGGGCACCCGATCGTCGGGATAGTTGTTGCCTTCCAGATAAAGGTTCGGCGGCGGCGCCAGCACCACCTCGCGGACCGCGCACCCCACCAACAGCATCGTCAGCACCGCCAAACCCGTGATAATCCGCACCTTGCGTGCCCCGCTGATGTTCCGATCCCTTTCAGCGCTAACACGGGTTCGGGAAAAATCAAATCACAGCTTGTGAGACAGGCGAATAGTGCCCGACTATCGCAAATGCGCCACGCCCTTGACACCTGACGGCTGGTATTCAGGGTTCATCCCGGATCGCAACCTGTGGCGCGTTAGATATCACACGCTCGGTATCGGTGGACCCGATCAGACATCGAAGCGCTTGCAGATCAAGTCTTTCGGTCTGCGATAAGTGCGAAAGCCCATCGCCTCATAATACGCCAGCGCCTCTGGGTTCGTGGCCGCAATGGATGCATCGATGTAAGATAAACCGGCGTCGCGCGCGGCTGCCCGCGTGTTTGCAAAAAGCGCGCGGCCCACGCCCCGGCGGGCGGCGGCTGGTCTTATGTGCGTGCCAATGATACCCCATCCTGGCGCGACACCCCATTTGTTGCCGGCCTGCGCACGCTGTAGCGACTGAAATCCAAGCACGACGCCATCCTCCTCAGCCAGTGTGCAACGGACTTTATGCGGGTCCTCAATGTAATACGTCCGTACAAAGTCTTCATCGTCGGGGCTCACCCTCTTGCCTGACTTTGTTAATTGCCGAAGAAATGCACTCATCTGCTCCACATCATCGACAGTAGCGTCCCTTAGTATCATCGTCGGCCCCCAAGTTTCTCTCGCGATCATCTACGCAGATTGCCCGCAACCTCAAGGGAAAGCGGTTGGGCACAGCGCCAAAGGCGCTATTTACTCAGCATGCAACCTCTGACGAGCGGGGTTCGCCCAGCACATATCGCTGCGCAAACGCATCGCGCATTGCTCCCCCGCGCGCGCCCCGGTATCAGAGGCAAACCAAACGCAACAGGAGCACTTCCATGGCCGCCTACCAATACGTCTATCACATGTCCGGCGTCTCCAAGACCTACCCCGGCGGCAAGAAGTGTTTCGAGAACATCCACCTGAATTTCCTGCCCGGCGTGAAGATCGGCGTCGTCGGCGTGAACGGCGCGGGTAAGTCCACGTTGATGAAGATCATGGCTGGGCTCGACACGGAATTTCAGGGCGAGGCCTGGCATGCCGAGGGCGCGACCGTTGGCTACCTGCCGCAGGAGCCCAAGCTGGACGAGAGCCTCACCGTGCGCGAAAATGTCATGCTCGCCGTAGCCGACAAAAAAGCGATCCTCGACCGCTACAACGAGCTAGCGATGAACTATTCAGATGAGACGGCCGACGAGATGGCGCAGCTGCAGGATCAGATCGACGCGGACAACCTCTGGGATCTGGATTCCCAAATCGACGTATCGATGGAAGCGCTGCGCTGCCCGCCCGACGATGCCGACATCAAGACCCTCTCGGGCGGGGAAGCCCGGCGCGTGGCCTTGTGCAAACTGCTGCTCGAAGCGCCCGACATGCTGCTCCTCGACGAGCCCACAAACCACCTCGACGCCGAAACCATCGCCTGGCTGCAGCAGCACCTCATTGACTACAAGGGCACGATCCTGATCGTCACCCACGACCGCTATTTCCTCGATGACATCACCGGCTGGATTCTTGAACTCGACCGCGGCAAGGGCATTCCCTACGAGGGCAACTACTCCGCCTGGCTCGAACAGAAAGCCAAGCGCCTCGCCCAGGAAGCCCGCGAGGACAAGTCCCGCCAGAAGACCCTCGAGCGCGAGCTGGACTGGATGCGCCAGGGCGCCAAGGCGCGGCAGGCCAAATCCAAGGCCCGCATCAACGCCTATAACGAAATGGCCGAAACCTCTGAGCGTGAAAAACTCTCCCGCGCCCAGATCGTCATCCCTAACGGCCCGCGCCTGGGCGACAAGGTCATCGAGGTCACCGGCCTTGCCAAACACATGGGCGACAAGCAGCTGGTCGAAGGGCTCGACTTCTCCCTGCCCCCCGGCGGCATCGTCGGCGTGATCGGCCCCAACGGGGCGGGTAAATCTACGCTCTTCAAGATGCTCACCGGGCAGCTGGAACCGGATGCGGGCAGCATCGAATACGGCGACACGGTCGATCTGTCGTATGTCGACCAGTCCCGCGACGACCTCAACGCGAATGACAACGTCTGGGAAGCGATCAGCGGCGGGGCCGAACTGATCCAGCTGGGCGACGCCGAGGTCAACTCCCGGGCGTACTGCTCCTCGTTCAACTTCAAGGGCGGCGATCAGCAGAAGAAAGTGGGCCTGCTCTCAGGCGGCGAACGCAACCGCGTGCACATGGCGCGCCTGCTGAAATCCGGCGGCAACGTTTTGTTGTTGGACGAACCCACCAACGATCTGGACGTCGAAACCCTGCGCGCTTTGGAAGACGCCCTCGTCGATTTCGCGGGTTGCGCCGTGGTCATCAGCCACGACCGCTTCTTCTTGGATAGGATTTGCACCCACATCCTCGCCTTCGAAGGCGAAGCCCATGTGGAGTGGTTCGAAGGCAACTTCGAGGATTATGAAGAGGACAAGAAGCGGAGACTCGGCGCGGACGCGCTTGAGCCAAAGCGGTTGAAGCACAAGAAGTTTGTCCGTTGAGTTTTACGACGTAGAACTCAACGAGGGCGCGGCAGCGGGTGCGAAGCACCTGCGTGCGCACTCCGTTGTTTTTTGAAACAGACGAGAGGTGGAATGAAGAAATTTGCGAAAAACTGGGCTTGCCCGCACTGCGGGCAGTTTCAAACAGCTACTAGTGAAGACTTTGCCACTGAGAGCATGGATTTCTACATGACGGAATCGGCATTGGGTCACATAAGGGTCGAAGGGATGGCAGCTTGTTGCGCCAATCCGGGGTGCAAGATGCCGATGGTGCATATTGCCATAGGAAAAGCACTTACCAATCCACAAAATGGCAGAAGATATATGGCAAAGGGGGAGCCCTACGTAAACCAAAGAATGATTCCTGACAGCAGCGCAAAGCCTCAACCGGATTTCATTCCCGCGCCACTCCTGGAAGACTACTATGAGGCATGCAAGATTCGCGATTTGAGCCCAAAAGCCTCCGCCACACTAGCCAGACGTTGCTTGCAGGGTATGATCAGAGATTTTTGCGGTATCAAGGGCACATCTCTTTTTAAGGAGATTGTTGAACTTCGCAAAAAGGTCGAAACAGGCACTGCACCTTCCGGCGTACTAATTGATAGCGTCGATGCGATAGATCACGTTCGCAGCGTCGGCAACATCGGCGCGCACATGGAAAAAGACATCAACCATATTGTTCCGGTCGATCCTAACGAAGCCCAACTTCTGATCGAGCTGGTCGAGTCGCTTTTCGAAGAATGGTACGTGTCTAGAAACCGAAGAGACGAAAGACTTCGGAAGATCAAAGATGTGGCGGAAAGTAAGAAGTTATTGCTTGAAGAGAAACGGTCTCAAGTTTCACCTACGAACGAAGAAGAATAGCACCCCCGACCGCGGGTCGGAGGCCGTCTCGCAATCGCTCCAGTGGAGCGATTGAGGCCGGAGAGGGCGATAGCCCCGGGGGTGACACAGTCGCCCCCGCCCAGGGGGGCGGTCGGGGGCGGCGCATAATCGGGGATTATGCGCGGATACAAAAAAATCGTTGGAATAGCGGTCGAGCCTCTCGCGCATTGCTGCGCAATGCACTGTCGGCTTTCGCACCCGGCTACGCCGGGCACTGAGGGGCGGCGAAAACGCGGGGCGTTTCCGCGGTGAACAGCTCAGAGGTTGATGCAGGGTGAACCGAAGCGTTAACGTCTGCCCATGCCCATCATCGACATCCTCGTGAATTGCCCCTCCACCCAAACAGCCGACGCCATCAGCGCGGCGCTCATCGAGCAACGCCTCATCGCCTGCTCCAACCGCTACCCCGCGATCCAGAGCAGCTACCGCTGGCAAGGCAAACTCGAACACGAGGAAGAACACCCGCTGCTGTTGAAAACCCGCGCAGCACTCGCCCAACAGGCCGAAGACGCCATCCGCGCCCTGCATCCCTATGACGTCCCGCCGATCATTCGCCTCAACATCGACGGCGCGAACCAGGACTATATCGACTGGGTCTACAGCGTCACGCGCGCGGGGTAAGACGAGAGGGCCTCTCGCTCATTGCTGCGCAATGTACTGTCCGCCGACGCGCCCGGCTATGCCGGGCACTGGGTCAGAGCAATGCGCCCAGCCACAGGCCCACCCCAAAGACCGTATGCGCGGCCAGCCCCAGCCCCCGCGCGCGCCACGGATTGGGCGTGTTCGACGCGGCCCAGCCCAGCCCCATCCCGGGCTGCATTACGAACCAGCCAAAGCCGATCGTCAGCATCGCGAAGATCCACGCAGGCCAGAACGTCGGCGCGGCCAGCCAGCCCGCGCCCATGATCACCGCCAGCGCCACGCCGTAGACAATGCCCACCGCATAGTGAAACAGCCAGCCAATCGCCAGTTCTCCCGGCACTGCGTCCGCTGCACCAATCCCATCGTGCACCAGCTGCCCGCGCGGCATATGCGCCACCCAGCGCCCGACCATGGCCCAATTGGGCGCCGGCAGCCCGGCGAGCCGGTGTAAGAGCTGCGCCCAGATATCCATGGCCACCGTCGCGACCACGCCCATCACCACGCCGCTCATCAAAATGCTTTCGGTCATACCAGCGCCCTACCCCTATCTACTCTGCCGCAGGTCTGGCACCTCCGGGGGGCGTTTACCAGACGACATTATCTTGGGGGAACAAAAAAACGGGCCGGTGAAACACCGACCCGTCAGGGAAAGAGGAAGCGCAGGGGGAGAAGCTGCGTTCCTTTGGTTAGAGAGCAGCCCAGTCGGTGAAACGCCAAGTAGAGGGGCATTTCGGACCGGGACGACGGTTGACTGGGCTGCGCCCCGTTGCACGCCAGGAAGAGGTGCGCGGAACCGGGGAGATATCCGGAGAAATGCCCCGGGGGTCGTCATCTAAATCAGGTACTCTGGTCACAATCGTTACTCCACTTCCGAGGAGGTAAATCACCCCGGCTCACACCTCTATCTAGCGGTATTTTCTACTCCAGGTATGTGATCCGGTTCACACTTGTCGTATCTTTTTCGGAATTTCTTAACTTTTTACGGTTCCGAGCAATCGAACGGATCAAAACAGTTGAAACGCAGGCGCCTCGTGGCAAACTACGGTCATGATACGCCGCGCTTTTCTCACCGGCCTTGCTGCCTGTGCTGTTCTGACAGCCTGCACGCCGCAATCCATCCCTTCTTCAGCCCGGACAACCGTCATCCTGGTGCGTCATGCGGACAGGGCAGGTGATATCCTCAGCATGCAAGGACTGGCGCGCGCGGCCAATTTACCCCAGGCGTTGGTGGGTTACGAACTGGATGCCATTTATAGTCCGGATATCGCCCGCAATGTGCAAACGGCCGAGCCGCTATCCGAGGCACTGGATTTGCCGGTCACGATTATAGCAAAGGAACGAGCGGGGGCCAAAATGTCGCGCGCGCATCCAAACGGTACTGTGATCTGGATTGGCAACAAGGGTAATCTGCGTGCGATCTGGGCAGAGCTGGGGGGCACGGGTGAGGCACCGCAGGCCTATGGAGAAATAGGTGTTATCACCCTGCAAAGCATGGGCAGACGTGAGGTGAAACGGTTGGAAGTGACGCCGTAAAGTCGGCCTGTGCATTTGTTTTACAGATGATGTCTCAAAGACCCACGGGCGGTCCCCGATTGTCAAAGAGCTTAGTCAAATTCAAACCTCCAGGTGAACGGTGAATTCGCGACCTCGTGCGAGGCGCACAACATCCGGCATCGCGGTTACCCGAAACCAAGATATGCACCTAGGCTTGAGACTCTGGAGCACGGTAATCCCTGGATAGGGTCCGTCACCGGTTCACAGAAAATGTCCTTTGATGCCTCAAATTCGCCCTCACATTAACATTTGATCAACCTACTGTTTGGTACAAATGCTGAGGAGGATTAGGAAATGGCAATCATTTCTACCCTGATCGGAGGCGTCTGCGGTTTTCTCGCCTTCGTATCCGCTTTGGTGTTTTTCAAGGTGAGCTTCCTGACAGCTTTGGGAGTTTACGTTCTCGTCGGCCTCGGGCTGACCGCAACTCTGATAATTGCAGGCGTGACTTGGCAAGCCATAGTAAAATCGCCGTCGCCACGCCCGACGATGGTGCCTTACTCTGCGCGCATCTCCGCAGGAAGTCCACTAACCAAACAGCGTGGGTGACCCTGTTTCCGGCGGAATTTCGTTCGAGTAAACCGGAGCTTATCGGCGCCGTGCGTATCCGGTTTCTCTTGCCAGTCCGACTCCTATCTGTCATACGCCGCATCGCAAACGTTATTCTTTTTCGACCTGCTGTCTCCTAATCGGGCGGTCAGTCTTCGATCCAGACCGACCTCGCCAGGCCATCGCACACACGCGGATGGCACTTTTAAAGGAGACCACGGATATGGCCACAGGCACCGTGAAATGGTTCAACACCACAAAAGGCTTCGGCTTCATCGCACCCGACGGCGGCAGCAAAGACGTGTTCGTACACATCTCTGCAGTTGAGCGCGCAGGCCTCACAGGTCTGGCGGACAACCAGAAAGTGACTTTCGACATCGAAGCAGGCCGCGACGGCCGCGAAAGCGCGACAAACATCGCGCTGGCATAATCTTGCCGACCAAAGCAAAAGAAAAACCGGCCTGCTTCAGGCCGGTTTTTTTATTGATCGACGTCGCATTTTGATCGGTGAATAATTCGGGATCAGAAAGTGCTTCGGTCCCGCGCCGACCCACACTAGCCACCGCGGCAAGTTCAGAGCAAGACACTCCAGATCAGCAGACTTGGCACCAGCATTGCGAACAGGATGCAGAACAGCTTTGCGGCATGGCTGATCTTACCAAAGGCTCCGTCTCCCGTCGCCCCTTCTCCATAACTGAGGGCGCTCGCCATGACTGCGTAGCCGCTGGCTTCGCGTTTAAGTTTGGCGGACTTGATGGACGCTAGTGCCGTTTCATTCACGCGCGCTTGGCGTTCTTTTTCCGTCAACTGGCTTTCGAGACTTTCCATATTGCTCACGTTCCAACTACTCCCCTGGCTTGGGGCTTCAAATGGCGTTCCGGGTCACAAAGTCCAGTGCTGGAAATGCAAAAAAGGCCGGCAGAACACCGGCCTTCCCGCACATCTGCACAAAACCGCTTAGTTGAGCGCTTTGTCAGTGATCATATGCGTCCAGGCCCCTTCGGGCGCCTTGGTGATGACCGGGTCCGATCCCCCCGACAGCAGGGACGCCACGGTCCGTTCATAGTCCGCCGGGTCAAGCGCGCCATTGCTACCCGCCGTCAGCTTGGCAATCTCACCCATCATACGCTTTTGATGCTCCTCGGTCTGCGCACCGCTGGCGTCGTTGTCGAGCACGATTTCAGCCGCCTCGTCCGGGTTCGCCTCGGCGTATTTCCAGCCTTTCATCGACGCACGCACAAAGCGCACCATCTTGTCCTGAAACGCCGGGTCAGCAAGGTTTTCTTCCAACGCATAGAGCCCGTCTTCAAGGGTCGCGACACCCTGTTCTTCGTATTTGAAGACGGTAAGATCCTCCGGGGTCAGACCCGCATCAATGACCTGCCAATACTCGTTGTACGTCATCGTGGACACACAAGCAGCCTGCCCTTGCAGCAGCGGATCGACGTTGAAACCCTGCTTGAGAACCGTCACGCCGTTGTCAGATCCGTCGGTCGGAATATCGAGCTTGCTCATCCAGCTGAGGAAAGGGAATTCATTGCCAAAGAACCAGACGCCCAGCGTCTTGCCAGCAAAGTCATCTGTACTTGCAACACCGGCATCCTTCCGGCAGGTCAGCATCATGCCCGACGATTTGAAGGGCTGAGCGATATTGACCATGCCCAGACCCTTTTCACGTGCGGCCAGTGCTGCGGGCATCCACTCCACGGTCACATCAGCGCCGCCGCCTGCCAGCACCTGGGTCGGCGCAATGTCCGGCCCGCCCGGTTTTATCGTGACGTCCAGGTCTTCCTCTTCGTAAAAGCCCTTGTCGAGCGCGACGTAATAGCCTGCGAACTGCGCCTGCGTGACCCACTTCAACTGCAGTGTCACATCATCGGCAGCCTGCGCGGCCATCCCCCACACCCCAAGTGCGGCCCCCGCTGCAAGTGTTGTTATCGTTTTCATCATACTCTCCTTGTTTGGTCTTTTATGAGTGTCTTTGGGACGGATGCCAGAAGGTCACCGTCCGTTCGATCAGCGCAACGATACCGTAGAACGCCGATCCCACTACCGCTGCGACAACAATCTCCGCCCAGACCAGATCAAGCGCAAGCTGTCCCACCGATGTGGAAATCCGAAACCCCATTCCACGTATGGGGGAGCCAAAAAATTCGGCAACAATGGCCCCGATAAGCGCCAGTGTACTGGCGATTTTCAAGCCGTTGAAGATAAAAGGCATCGCGGCAGGCAAACGGAGTTTTAACAGCGTCGTCCAATAGCCTGCAGCGTAGGTGCGCATCAGATCGCGCTGCATTGCCGAGCTGTCTGCCAGACCTTGAACCGTGTTGACGAGCATGGGGAAGAACACCATCACCACAACGACGGCGGCCTTGGATTGCCAGTCAAAGCCGAACCACATGACCAGAATGGGCGCCATACCGATGACCGGCAGGGCAGCAACAAAGTTTCCCACCGGCAGGAGCCCCCGGCGCAGAAAATCGAACCTGTCCACAAGGATCGCGACCAAAAAGGCTGCCCCACAGCCCAAGACATAGCCGGTCAGCGCGCCCTTGATGACGGTTTGAACGAAATCCTCCCAGAGAATCGCGGTCGACGCGGCAAAGCGCGCTGCAATCATGGAAGGGGCGGGCAATAAAACAGCGCTGATCTCGAGCCCGCGCACGACACCTTCCCAGATGGCGATCAACGTAAGGCCAAAAATCAAGGGGACGACCAGGCGGGTAACCCGTGTGCGCGGCAAAGCTGACAGTCGAGCATTCACCCACCACCCCAGGACCCAGGCGCCAAAGGCGAATACCAGCCACATCATGCCATGCCCATCCGTTTCAGGGTCATGCGCTGAACGAAGCCGATCAGTGCCACCAACGCCGCTGCCAAGGCCGCCGCCATGATGAGGGCCGACCAGATCTGAATTGTCTGGCCGTAGTAACTGCCCGCCAACAACCGTGCGCCCAGGCCCGCAACCGCGCCCGTCGGCAGTTCACCAACAATGGCCCCGACCAACGATGCCGCCATGGCAATTTTCAGAGACGTAAAAAGGAAGGGCATCGAAGATGGCAAGCGAAGCCGCCAGAACATCTGGGCAGCGCTCGCATTCCACGTGCGCATCTGATCCAATTGCATCGCATCCGGACTGCGCAGACCTTTGACCATCCCGACCACCACAGGGAAAAAGGACAGGTACATCGAAATCATTGCCTTGGGCAGCAGCCCCGATATCCCCACTGCGTTCAGCACGACAATGATCATGGGAGCGATCGCCAGTATCGGGATGGTCTGACTGGCAATGACCCAAGGCATCACCGACATATCCATGGTGCGATTATAGACAATCCCAACGGCAAGGGCGATGCCGAGCCCCGTCCCCAGCGCAAATCCAAGTAATGTCGCGCTCAACGTCACCCAGGAATGATAAATCAGCGATCTTTTGGAGGTAATTTTCTTTTCAACAGTGGTCTTCCAAATCTCTGTTCCCACCTGATGCGGCGCCGGTAGCTTCGGCTTCTCCTGTGACCACGTATCGGCAACCAGAGTCTGCGCGGTCAGCACCTCGCCGCTTCGGGTCGCCTTGTCGTGCGCCCACGCAGCATTCAGGAAGATTGCGGCTATGTACCAAAGCAGGAAAATCGCCAGAACTACAGTCAGAACAGGTAGTGTATTTCGGCTCATGACAGAGCCTTCCCTTCATTGTTCTGTAAATATGCATATTCAACTTCGGCAGTCTGGCAAAAATTTCTGCATATTTTAAGAACAATGAAAGAGACAACTGATCTGATCTCCACACGGTACAGGCAGGCATGCCGATGACCGTGAACGATGAAAAGGGAGCCCGCCTCCCTACACAAACAGCGGATCGGACCCGGGCGGGTGGTACAAGAATTACGCGCCCGGGCCGTTTTCAAGATATCACTCATCGCTGTGACCCGCGCGCAGGCCTTCGCGTACTCTATGTGCCACTTCCAAGAATTCCGGCGTATCGCGGATATCCAGAGGCCGATCCGGCGGCAACGGGCTGTCTATAACATCCGTAATGCGTCCGGGACGGGGTGACATCACCACAATCTTTGTGCTGAGGTAAACCGCCTCGGGGATGGAATGGGTAACGAACGCAATTGTTTTCTGCGTCCGCGCCCAAAGCTTCAGCAGCTGTTCGTTCAGATGATCACGGACAATTTCATCCAACGCGCCGAAGGGCTCGTCCATCAGCAGAATGTCTGCGTCAAACGCCAAGGCGCGGGCGATAGACGCGCGTTGCTGCATACCGCCAGAGAGTTGCCAGGGGAATTTGTTCTCGAACCCGGTCAACTCTACCAATTCCAATACGCGCGCCACACGCTCAACCTGCTCAGCTTTTGAATAGCCCATGATCTCAAGCGGCAAGCGGACGTTGCCCCCAATGGTCCGCCATGGATAGAGACCTGCTGCCTGAAAGACATAGCCGTAGGCGCGGGACCTGCGCGCCTCTTCCGGGCTCACGCCGTTGATCGTGATCTCCCCGCCTGTCGGGTGCTCCAGATCGGCCATGCAGCGCAGGAACGTTGTCTTACCGCAGCCCGACGGCCCGATAAAGCTGACGAACTCTCCTTTTGCAACATCAAGTGATACGTCCTTGAGCGCATGCACCGGACCATCATTGGTCTGAAACGTCAGATCCAGGTGGTGCGCGGAAATCACTCTCTGCCCGGGCACCGTATCGGGCATTTGCAGCGCAGCCTCTTGCATAAATCTCTAGATCCCCGCTGGAATGTTCATTGGATCGCGCTTGATCATCTTGGGGGCGGTCAGAGCTTTCCACTTGCTCAACGCCTCGGAGGCAGAGGAAAATGCTGGCCGCGGGATGAAGCGTCCGCGACCGGGGTTCGGCTGTGAATTCTGCCCCCAAGCCCAGATGACCTCGCCCCGGTTCAGCGTATATCGGCTCTGTGCCTTCACCTCGAACCCCTCGAAGACGTTGTAATCCAGCACCGAATGATGATTGCTGGGGGAAATCGTCTTGGTGATCTTCGGATCCCACACCACGATATCGGCATCCGCTCCTTCGACAATTGCACCTTTCCGTGGGTAGATGTTCAGGATTTTCGCCACATTGGTCGAGGTTGCGGCGACAAATTCATTCGGTGTCAGGCGGCCCGTCTCCACCCCTTCGGTCCAGAGCACGGCCAGACGTTCTTCCAGCCCGTTCGACCCGTTGGGTATGATCCGGAAATCATTGCGACCCGCACGTTTCTGTTCGGTGTTAAAGGCTGCGTGATCCGTTGCCACGACCTGCAAAGACCCGGCCTGCAACCCGGCCCACAGACTGTCCTGATGGTCTTTCGACCGGAACGGCGGCGACATTACCCGCCGCGCCGCATAGTCCCAATCCGTATCGAAATAGACGCTTTCATCCAGCGTCAGGAATTGAATGAGCGGCTCCCCGTACACCCGCATACCTTTCTGACGGGCGCGCCGGATCGCCTCATGGGCCTGCTCACAGGACACATGCACGATGTACAATGGCACGCCTGCCGCATCGGCGATTGTGATCGCCCGATTGGCGGCCTCGCCTTCGAACTCGGGCGGACGCGAATAGGCGTGCCCTTCTGGTCCGGTAATCCCCTGGTCGAAATACTTCTGCTGCATCTCGGCCACCAGATCACCGTTCTCGGCGTGCACCATGGGCAGCGCACCCAGTTCAGCGCAGCGCTTGAAGGAGGCAAACATTTCGTCATCCTCGATCATCAAGGCCCCCTTGTAGGCCATGAAGTGCTTAAAGGAGTTCACTCCCATGTCGACGGCGTCCTTCATTTCATTGAAGACACTCTCATCCCATCCCGTGATCGCCATGTGGTAGCCCACGTCCGAACAGATCTGCGGGGCGGATTTTCGGTGCCACTCGTTGATCGCATTCTTGATCGACCCGTCCTCGCCGGGCAGGCAGAAATCCACCACCATCGTCGTCCCGCCAGCCGCTGCGGCCCAAGTGCCGGATTCGAAGGTTTCCGCCGCCGTTGTTCCCATGAACGGCATTTCGAGATGCGTATGCGGGTCGATCCCGCCGGGGATCACATAGGCTCCCTCTGCATCGATGTACTCATCGCCTGTGAGGTCTTCGCCGATCTGGCTGATCGTTTCGCCCTCGATCAGCACGTCTGCTTGCCACGTCCGGTCCGCCGTGCAAACCATGCCGCCTTTGATCACCTTGCTCATGTCATGTCTCCCATCTCAGTGGCCATGTTTCTTCTGGCCTTAAATATCACGGGTGAGGCCAAAGGCCGAGGGCAGCGCCCTTTTCAGACCGAACCGAAACACCCCAACGCGGACCCGTGCACGCCAATGTCCAGTGGCCCGAAATCGCTCTCCACACAGAGCGAGAAATACCCCGCAACCGGCATGTACACCACCCGGTAGTCGCCGTCGCCCCGCGTCACACTCCAACACTCCTGTGTCAGTCCGCCAGAGAAATTCACCCTCACCTTGCGCGGCGCGCACAAAGCCACGCGCATCGCCTCTGCCGTCTTTTGCAATATGACATCGGCCCCTGCAAAAGCGTCATCAAGTTCCGCATCCACCAACGCCGAGACACGTTCTGCTATCGTCAGATCGGGCGAAATCACCCAACAATCTCCGCAGTCTCCACCACAGCATGCAGCAATACATCCGTGCCCGCCATGGCCCAGTCCTTGGAAATCTCTTCCGCCTCATTGTGGCTCAACCCGTCGACGCAGGGACACATCACCATCGCCGTCGGCGCCACACGGTTGATCCAGCAGGCATCGTGTCCCGCGCCGGAAATCAGGTTCATATGGGAATACCCCAACCGTTCAGCAGCAGATCTCACGGCTGTCACACAGCCTTCGTCAAAGGCCACCGGATCAAAACCGCCCACCTTCTCAAAGGCAATTTCCAACCCCATGTCGTCGGCGATCTTCTGGCCCTCGACGCGCAGCCGCGCTTCCATATCCTCGATCACGCTCAAATCGGGCGAGCGGAAATCCACCGTGAAAACCACCTTGCCCGGGATCACGTTGCGTGAATTCGGATAGACGTCGATATGCCCTGCAGCGCCCACCGCATGGGGTTTGTGGCTCCAGGCAATCTCGTCGACCTTCTCCAGCACCCGCGCCATGCCCAGGCCTGCGTTCTTGCGCATCGGCATGGGGGTCGAGCCGGTGTGACTGTCCTTGCCGATGATCGTCACTTCCGTCCAGCTCAACCCCTGCCCGTGCGTCACGACACCGATGTCTTTTGCTTCAGCTTCCAGAATGGGTCCCTGTTCGATGTGCAGTTCGAAAAACGCGTGCATCTTGCGGGCGCCAACTTCTTCATCGCCGCGCCAACCGATCCGTTTCAATTCGTCACCGAACTGTTTGCCCTCGGCATCCACCCGCGCATAAGCCCAATCCTGTGTATGAATGCCTGCAAAAACACCCGACGACAGCATCGCAGGTGCGTAGCGCGTGCCCTCTTCATTGGTGAAGTTCGTCACCACAATCGGGTGCTTGGTCTGCACATTCAGATCGTTCAGCGTCCGGATGATCTCGAGGCCCCCAAGCACACCGAGAACACCGTCGTATTTGCCGCCAGTAGGTTGCGTATCGAGGTGGCTGCCCACATAGACCGGCAGCGCATCGGGGTCCGTGCCCTCGCGGCGCGCGAACATGTTGCCCATCTGGTCGAGCCCCATCTCACAGCCCGCCGCCTCACACCACTTTTGAAAAAGCGCGCGCCCTTCGCCGTCTTCATCCGTCAGCGTCTGGCGATTGTTGCCGCCCGCCACGCCGGGACCGATCTTGGCCATCTCCATCAGGCTGTCCCAGAGCCTGTCTGGATTGATCTTCAGGTTCTGTCCGGGCGCGGGCATGGCTGGGGTCCTTCCTGGCGGTGCATATTTTTTGACCAGTGGCAATTTTTACCATTTGGTAAAGACACGATTGCGATTAGGGTGAGCCAAGTCAAGGCTTCCTTTTACGCCTTTCTCATGTGAGCCTGTGAACATCTTTTACACTGCCCGATTTTGCAGCAGCCCTTTGGAGGGAGACGCCCGTGCCCGACGGCGCCGATAAAAAGCCCAGCCGCATTCAGCAACGCAACCGTGGGCTTATCCTCGATGCCGCGCTTGATGTTTTTTCCAAACACGGCTACCGCGGCGCAACCCTTGATCAGATTGCCGAGGCCGCCGGACTCAGCAAGCCGAACATTCTTTACTATTTCGATGGTAAGGAAGAGATCCACGTCACCCTTCTGAACCAGTTGATGGAGACGTGGCTGGACCCTTTGGTAACACTTGATCCGGACGGCGACCCCCTGCAGGAAATCCTCGGCTACGTGCAGCGCAAACTCGACATGGCGCGGGACCTGCCGCGCGAAAGCCGTCTATTTGCAGGTGAGATTTTACAAGGGGCACCACGCATGGCGCCGCATCTGGTCACCGATTTGCAACCGCTCTTTGATGAAAAATGCGCGGTGATAAGGGCTTGGATGGAAAAAGGCGCCCTGGCGACGGTTGATCCAAGACATCTGATCTTTTCGATCTGGGCGACCACACAGCACTACGCTGATTTCGATGCTCAGGTTCAGGTGCTGCTCCGCGACGATCCCGACCGCCACGGCGGGGCCGCCGAATATCTGGCAACGATGTTCACCAAACTCTTGAGACCTTAAGGCTTCAGTAACCTTCTTGCAAAATACACCTGCCCTTTAACACCCGATTAGTATTCATATTGCTTTAATGGTTTGTGGGTGGCGGCTTCAGACTGTGAACAAGATTGGAGCGAGAAATGAGTGCAATATCTTTTAATGCCCCATATGCGCCACAGCCGGTGGCCCCTGCACAAAACGACGCACAGGTTGCAGGCATTCAGGCGGGCCAGCCGCCCGCGAAATCCGCATCCGGCAACGGCACCAACATGGCATCAGATCATTCCGGACAAGGGGCCGGGAATGGAACCGGAACCGGCGGTGCACATCTGGCCAGCTTGCTGAAACGGGGGCGGGTGGCGATGTTACCGGTTGAGGCGACGCCGAAATCCGTGATCGACGCGCAAGCCGACCAGCCTGCTGAAAACGAATATCTGGTGCAACAGGCCAAGCTTCGCGCTGAGTCGAAGGCTCTGCAGGAGGCGCGCGATGCGGCGCGTGCCGCAGACAAGGCCGCCGCTGCAGCGCAGGCAGCAGCGGAAGCCGCTAAACCAGAATTCAAACCCCCAAACCCGTTGCCGACCGCACCCATTCTCGACCGCGGTGACGGCTAACTAAGGCACCACTGCTACTCTGCAGCCTTGGATGCCGGATTGTTCGGATGGGTGGTCCAGTTGGCATAGTCCGGCTCGACCACTTTTCCCGTGCGCGGGTCAACGAGCCCCGGCGCCATCGCCTCCATGGTGATGCAGTCCTCAACCGGGCATACGTTGACGCAGAGGTTGCAGGCCACGCATTCCTCATCGATCACGGTGAAGGTGCGGTCCGCAGACATGGCAATCGCCTGATGTGACGTGTCCTCGCAGGCAGCAAAGCAGCGCCCGCAGGAGATACACAGATCCTGATCAATCTTGGCCTTGGCCACGTAGTTCAGGTTCAGATGCTGCCAGTCGGTGACATTCGGCACCGCGCGTCCCACGATCTGATCCACGGAGGTCAGCCCTTTGCTGTCCATGTAGTCCGACAGGCCACTGATCATCTCCTGCACGATCTTGAACCCGTAGGTCATGGCCGCCGTGCAGACCTGCACATTGCCAGCACCCAATGCCATGAATTCCGCCGCATCACGCCAGGTTGTGATCCCGCCGATGCCGGAAATCGGGATCTGCCCCAGGCTCGGGTCCCGCGCGATCTCTGCCACCATATTCAATGCAATCGGCTTGACCGCAGGACCGCAATAGCCGCCATGGGCCCCCTTGCCGTCAATCGTCGGCTCCGGCGCAAAGAGATCAAGATCCACGGAGGTGATCGAGTTGATCGTATTGATCAGCGAGACCGCATCCGCCCCGCCTTTCATCGCGGCCTCGGCGGGCTTGCGGATATCCGTGATGTTCGGCGTCAGCTTCACGATCACCGGCATGCGCGTGTTGGCCTTGACCCAGCGCGTCACCATCTCGATGTATTCGGGCACCTGCCCCACAGCGGAGCCCATGCCCCGCTCTGACATACCGTGCGGGCAGCCGAAGTTCAGCTCGACCCCATCGGCACCAGTCTCCTCAACCTGCGGCAAAATGAACTTCCACGGCTCTTCCTCGCAGGGCACCATGAGCGAGACGATCATCGCCCGATCCGGATAATCTCGTTTTACAACCTTGATCTCATCCAGATTGGTCTGCAGGGGCCGGTCAGTGATCAACTCGATGTTGTTCAATCCCAACAACCGTCGGTCGGCGCCGTAGATCGCGCCATAGCGCGGGCCGTTCACATTGACCACATGCGGATCAAGGCCCAGTGTTTTCCAAACCACACCGCCCCAGCCCGCGCCAAAGGCGCGGCGCACGTTGTATTCCTTGTCCGTCGGCGGCGCAGAGGCCAGCCAGAACGGGTTCGGGCTTTTGATGCCTACAAAGTCACTTGTTAAATCAGCCATATCGGTTCCTCCATCGGGCGGGCGTTACGCCGCAGCCCCTGTCAGTGCCTTGTGAATATCCATTGCCGCGTCGCGCCCTTCGGCCACGGCCGTTACCGTGAGATCGTCACCCCCTGCGGCGCAATCACCACCGGCCCAGACACCTTGCAACGATGTCCGGCCCGCGTCATCAACCTTGATCTTGCGGCCTTCCAGCGCCGGCAGGCCCTCTCCCACCAGCGACTGACCGATTGCGCGGAACACCTGATCCGCCGCCAGCCTCAAGGCCTGACCGGTCGGCGCCATCGCCTCATCGACATAGTCGAATTCAATCTCACGCACAGCACCGTTGCCAATGACCGCGCGCGGCACGGCGTGCGTCACGATCCTGACGCCCTTGCTTGTGGCCAGATCCTGCTCAAAGACGCTCGCATTCATCCGATCACGGCCCCGGCGATAGACCAGCGTGACATTCAAGGCACCCAACAGCCTGGCCTGAACGGCGGCATCAATGGCCGTCATCCCACCGCCGATCACCACCACATCGCGGCCCACAGGCACCTGTGCCAGATCATCCGCCTGCCGCAGGTCGGCGATGAAGTCGACCGCGTCCAGCACGCCCTCCTTGTCCGACCCCTCGGCCTCCAATGCATTCACGCCGCCCAGACCCATGCCGAGGAAGACAGCGTCATGCCCCGCGCGCAAGCTCTCGAGCGTCTCTTCGCGGCCCAGTGCCTTGCCGAATTCGATGCGGATGCCACCGATCTGCAAGAGCCAGTCCACCTCGGCCTGCGCAAAGCCCTCAACCGTTTTGTAGGTTGCGATCCCGTATTCGTTGAGCCCCCCGGCTTTTGGCCGGGCGTCATAGACCACGACGTCATGGCCCAGCATCGCCAGCCGATGTGCGCAACTCAGGCCCGCAGGCCCCGCCCCCACCACGGCAACCGTTTTACCGGTCGCCGCAGCTCGGGAGAAAGGGTGAACGCCCTGTTCCTGCAGATGATCGGTCGCATAGCGCTGAAGCTGTCCGATCAGAACCGGCTTGCCCTCGGCCAATTCGCGGACACAGGCCTCTTCACACAGCTGTTCCGTCGGACAGACCCGCGCGCACATCCCACCCATAATGTTCTGGCTCAGAATGGTTTTTGCAGCAGCATCCGGCGTGCCCGTCGCGATTTGCCGGATGAACAGCGGAATATCGATGTCGGTCGGGCAGGCGGTGATACAAGGCGCGTCATGGCAAAAATAGCACCGATCCGCCGCCACCAATGCTTCATGCGCATCCAGACGCGGGTGCAGATCCGAAAAATGATCCGCATAAGCTTCGGCCTCCAGACGGGCCGGCACGATACCTGGTGTGAATGCGTCGCTGGACATGGATTTTTCCCCATTCTGGCTTGTTCAATTCAAAAAAGCTGTCACGGAATCATTTTTTTATCAACTGGTAAAATTTGTTTCTCTCAGAACAGCCGCTTCACTGCTGAAAAAATACGCAATACACGGCTGGCGGGAATTCGCCGACCTCGTGTAAGTAAGCGCTATCATTGGAATTTGACTTGCTTTTGCTCTGACCACCCCCAATATCGAAGACGCGACGCGACAAACTATCGACCACTGCTCCTTCCGGCCAGTCATTCGATCTGCTTTCGACCGAGCCAGGCTGCCGCATTCCGCGGGCAGCACAAGACAGGAGACACGGGGAATGGCCACTGGCACCGTGAAATGGTTTAACACCACAAAAGGCTACGGCTTTATCGCCCCCGATGGCGGCGGCAAAGACATCTTTGTGCATATTTCTGCTGTTGAACGCGCAGGCCTCACAGGTCTGGCAGACAACCAGAAAGTTACCTTCGACGTGGAAGCGGGCCGTGATGGCCGCGAAAGCGCGGGCAACCTCGCACTGGCCTGATTTCAGGCATTTACACGATTTGCAAACGGGCGCCGCGGTGCCCGTTTTTGTATTTTCAGGGCGCGTCCCAATTCACGTCATCTGCCTTCTCGACCTGTAATCGTCCGTCGGGCCAGGGACGCAGCAACGGTGCGACCTGCTCTTGCGGGCCGCCGAGCCATAGATCGATGTCTTCAGGATCGAGGATCACACCCATCCGGTGATGCACGTCGATCACGTCGGCAGAGGGCGGGCAGGTGAGCGTCGCAACCTGATCCACCTCTATGCCGCCGGGCCCCTGCCACCGATCCGTGATTGCGGCAAAATACAGAAACCCTCCGGAACGTGGCGTGATCCGCCACGGTGTCTTGCGCCGCTTCTCTCCCGTCCATTCGTACCAGCCGTTCAGGGGCACAACGGCCCGCCCGGTCCCGGTGAAAGCGGATTTGTCAAAGACCGTTTCGCTGCGCGCGTTCACGATGGTTTCCATCACCGGGCGGCCCCGCGCATTGACCCGCCCGACCGGAATGATGCCCCACCGCATCCGCGACAGCCCGGCATCGGTCAGCACAACGATTTCCTGCCCAGGGGCGATATTTCGGCGCGCAGGCTCATCCGCGACCTGTGCCGCATCCTGCTTCAGGGCAGCGGCAAGGTCCGTCATCGGCGAGGTCAGAAAAAACCGTCCCGGCATGTCACTGCTCCACGCGGGCGATCAAATCCAATGCATAGGGCCCGAGCGCTTCCACGATCCGGACCACGCCATCGGCATTGGGATGAATGCCATCGGGCTGCATGAAGGCACGGACCGACGCCGGATCGCCCTCCTCGATGCGCAGCCCCTCAAAAAAGCTGGGGGCAAAGAGCGTGCTGTACGTCTCGGACAACTCAGGATACATCGCGTCAAAAGCCTGCTTGTACGCCGGACCGTAGTTGCCGGGCGCTTGCATGCCGACCAGCAACACCTCGACCTCCGCGGTGGCGGCGGCCTGAAGAATACCCTCAAGATTGGCACGGCTGACGTCGGGATCAATCCCCCGCAAAAGATCGTTGCCGCCCAGTGCGACGATCATCGCATCCACCTCCGGGGTAAGCGTCCAGGCGGCCCGACTCAGCCCCCCGGCAGTTGTGTCGCCGGACACACCCGCATTGATCAGCTGTACGTCGGTACCTTCCGCCTCCAGCCATCTTTGTAGTTGCGGCACAAACCCTTCGGTCTCGACAAGTCCGTAGCCCTGCGTGAGACTGTCGCCCAGCGCCGCGATCACCACCTCCTCCGCCTGTCCTGCCACGGGGCAGAACAGCGCCAAACACATCACAACCTTGTGCATCTTGATCCAGCCTCCATATGCCACACGTATACCCGCCAAAGGTTTTTCACGCATGACAGATCCAGTCTTCTCTCTCAAAGATGCGACTTTATCGCTGGATGGCAATGCTGGCCGGGTTGATATCCTGCACGGCATCTCGCTTGAGGTACACCGGGGGGAGAGCCTTGGACTGATCGGCCCCTCCGGCTCCGGCAAATCCTCACTGCTGATGCTTATGGGTGGGCTGGAGCATGCGACATCCGGGACCGTGATGGCGCTGGGGCAGGATCTCACGCGCATGTCCGAGGACGCGCTTGCCCGGTTCCGCCGTGATCACATGGGTGTGGTGTTCCAGTCTTTTCACCTGATCCCGACGATGACGGCCCTTGAGAACGTTGCAACTCCGCTGGAGCTTGCAGGTGACGCCGATGCTTTCGCAAAAGCCGAGGCAGAGCTGGCCGAGGTCGGTCTGGCACAGCGGGCCAATCACTATCCTTCGCAACTGTCCGGCGGCGAGCAGCAACGGGTGGCCCTCGCCCGCGCCTCCGCCCCGCGCCCCGATATCCTTCTGGCGGATGAACCCACCGGCAACCTCGACGGTGCCAATGGGGCTGCGATCATCGACCTGCTCTTTGGACTGCGCGATCGGCACGGCGCCACGCTGGTCCTTGTGACCCACAGCCAGAGCCTCGCTGCCCGCTGCGACCGTGTGATCCGCCTCGGCGATGGCCGTGTGGTTCCCATGGAGCGCGCGGCGGAATGAGTCTTTCCCTCGCAGCCCGGTTTGCCAAGCGCGAGCTGCGCGGCGGTCTTCAGGGCTTTCGCATTTTCCTCGCCTGCCTCGCCCTCGGCGTGGCTGCCATTGCTGCCGTGGGCTCCGTACGTTCCGGCATCGAAGCAGGTCTTACCCGCGAAGGTGCCGCCCTTCTGGGCGGCGATGCGGAGATGGATTTCACCTACCGCTTTGCAACCGACGAAGAACGCGCCTGGATGGCGCAAGTCGCTGAAAACGTCTCGGAAATTGTCGATTTCCGTTCCATGGCCGTGGTGGGTGAGGGCGACACCGCCGAGCGCGGCCTGACCCAGATCAAAGCCATCGACACGGCCTACCCGCTGATTGGTACAGTGGATCTGATCCCCGACATTCCGCTCGATCAGGCGTTGGCTGTTGAAAACGGCCTGCCTGGCGCGGTGATGGAACGCGTATTGATCGACCGGCTGGGCCTTGCTATCGGCGACACCTTCCGCCTTGGCACCCAAGCGTTTCACCTGAGCGCCGAACTGGCCCGGGAGCCCGACAGCGCGGCAGGCGGCTTTGCCCTCGGGCCCCGCACAATTGTGACCACCGAAAGCCTCGCCAACGCGCAACTGCTCGCACCCGGCACCCTCTTTTCCACGAAATACCGCCTCGACCTGCCGCCCGACGCCGATGTCGCCGTCCTTGCCGAAGCGGCACGCAGCCGGTTCGAAGACACCGGTCTGCGCTGGACGGATGCGCGCAACGGCGCGCCGGGAATTTCCGAATTCGTGGACCGCCTCGGCGCCTTCCTGATCCTCGTGGGACTCTCCGGCCTCGCGGTGGGCGGGGTCGGTGTCTCTTCCGCCGTTCGCGCCTATCTTGCGGGCAAGACCAGCGTGATCGCCACACTGCGCACGCTGGGGGCAACCCGCCGCGTGATCTTTCAGACGTACTTCATTCAGATCGGCGTGCTGTCCCTCTGTGGCATCGCGATCGGCGTGGTTCTGGGCGGGCTTGCGCCGCTGATCTTCGCACCGCTGATCGAGGCGCGCCTGCCGATCCCCGCGGCCTTCGCGCTCTACCCTGCCCCGCTGATCGAAGCGTCGATTTATGGGCTGCTCACGGCCTTCCTCTTCACCCTCTGGCCGCTGGCCCGCGCCGAAGAGATCAAACCCGCGACGCTCTTTCGCGATGCGCTGATGTCGGCCCGCGCCCTGCCTACTCCGCGCTATCTTGCCGCCACCGCGCTCGCGCTGGCGCTGCTGCTGGGCCTCGCAGGCTGGTTCTCCGGCACCTGGTGGCTGACATTCTGGACCGCAGGCGGCATCTGCGGCGCGCTGCTTCTGCTCGCAGGGGCCGCCCTGCTGATCCGTCACCTCTCGCGCCGGGGCGCCCACCTGGCGCGGGGCATGCCCCGCGCCAGGTGGGCGCTCGCCGCCATCTCCGGGCCTCGCGAAGGCGCCACATCGGTGGTGCTTTCTTTGGGTCTCGGCCTGTCGGTCCTCGCCGCCGTTGGCCAAATCGATGGCAACCTGCGCGGCGCGATCACTGGGAACCTGCCCGAAGTGGCACCCTCCTACTTCTTCGTCGACATCCAGAAAGATCAGATGACGGGCTTTACTGAAAGGCTGTCAAACGACCCTGCGGTCGAGCGCGTCCAATCCGCCCCGATGCTGCGGGGCATTATCACCAGGATCAATGGCCAGCCCGCGCGTGAGGTTGCGGGTGACCACTGGGTTCTGCAAGGCGACCGCGGTGTGACCTACTCAGAGGCCCTGCCCGAGAACACACGCATCACCGCTGGCGACTGGTGGGCCGCGGATTATACCGGGCCACCTCTGATCAGCTTCGCCGCCGAAGAGGCCGCCGAGATGGGTCTTCAGATCGGGGACGAGATGACCGTGAACATCCTGGGCCGTGACATCACCGGCACCATCGCCAGCTTCCGCGAGGTGGATTTCTCCACCGCCGGTATCGGCTTTATCCTGGCAATGAACCCCGCGGCCCTCTCCGGCGCCCCGCACAGTTTCATCTCGACCGTCTACGCAGAGGAAGAGGCCGAAGCGCAAATCCTGCGCGATCTCGCAGGCCAATACCCCAACATCACCGCCGTGCGCGTCCGCGATGCCATTGACCGCGTTGTTGACGTTCTGGCCGGGCTGGCCGCAGCCACCTCCTATGGCGCGGCCGCCACGCTATTGACTGGCTTTCTCGTGCTGATTGGTGCGGCGGCGGCTGGCATCAATGCGCGCATCTACGAAGCCGCCGTCCTGAAAACTCTCGGCGCGCCGCGCCGCCACATCCTGACCAGCTTTGCCCTGCGCTCCGCCTTGCTGGGTCTCTGCGCAGGTATCGTAGCGCTTGCGGCTGGGATCACCGGTGGCTGGGCCGTGAGCCGCTTCATCATGGATACGGACTTTTCGGTGATCTGGCTCTCCGCCCTGCCGATCATCCTCGGTGGTATCCTGACGACGCTGGTGGCCGGTCTTCTCTTTGCCTGGGCGCCACTTAATGCGTCACCCGCTCGGGTGTTGCGGGCCCGGGAGTAAGAGTTTTCTTGCCTCCGGCGGGGATACTTGTTGCCAGAAGAAACAACGATTTCTTAACCAATGTCCGCTGGAATGAAGACGCGGTACAGGCGGGGACGCCGATGACCGCGCCAGGAGAAGCCAAAACGCTTCTTGATCGGGGAGCAGTTTGAAAACCGCTCCCCGTTTCTTCTGGCCTCAAATATCCCGGGGGAGGCCCGAAGGGCCGGGGGCAGCGCCCCTTATTCGGCAGCCTCTGCGTAGTCCTCCATCGGTGGGCAGGTGCACACAAGGTGCCGATCACCATAGACATTGTCGACGCGGTTCACCGGTGGCCAATACTTGTCGACGCGGAAAGCGCCCGGCGGGAAACACCCCTCTTCCCGGCTGTAGGGTCGATCCCAATCACCCACCAGATCTTCGACCGTATGCGGTGCATGTTTCAGCGGGTTATTCTCGGCATCCATTTCGCCTGCTTCCACCGCAGCAATCTCGGCCCGAATCGCCAGCATCGCATCACAGAAACGGTCGAGTTCCGCCTTGGTCTCACTCTCTGTCGGCTCGACCATCAGTGTGCCCGCTACCGGCCAGCTCATGGTCGGCGCGTGAAATCCGCAGTCGATGAGTCGTTTTGCGATATCTTCCACGGTCACGCCCGCACTCTCATCAAAAGGCCGCACATCGATAATGCACTCATGCGCCACCCGCCCCGTTGGTCCTTTGTAGAGCACGTCGTAGGCACCTTCCAAACGCTGCGCGATGTAGTTCGCGTTCAGGATGGCGACCCGCGTAGCTTGAGTCAGCCCATCTCCGCCCATCATCAGGCAATAGGCCCAGCTGATCGGCAAAAGCGATGGAGAGCCGAAGGGGGCCGCCGACACCGCGCCCGCACCGGCAACTGGCGATCCCGGCAAATGCGGCACCAGATGCGCTTTCACGCCAATCGGCCCCATGCCCGGACCGCCGCCGCCATGTGGGATGCAGAAGGTCTTATGCAGGTTCAGGTGGCTCACATCGCCGCCCAGATCACCGGGGCGCGACAGGCCCACCATCGCGTTCATATTGGCCCCGTCGATATAAACCTGCCCGCCATGCGAATGGGTGATCCTCGTGACCTCCGTGACCGTCTCTTCGAAGACCCCGTGGGTGGACGGGTAGGTGATCATGCAGCCTGCGAGGTTCTCCGAGTGCTGTTCCGCTTTGGCCCGGAAATCCTCCAGATCGATGTCGCCGTTGGCCGCGGACTTGATCACCACGACCTTCCAACCCACCATCTGGGCGCTCGCCGGGTTCGTTCCATGCGCACTCATCGGGATGAGACAGATGTTGCGATGCTCCTGCCCTTGCGCGCGGTGATACCCGGCGATGGATAAAAGCCCCGCGTACTCCCCCTGTGCGCCCGAATTGGGCTGCATCGAAATCGCATCGTAGCCGGTGATGTCGCACAGTTTGGCACTCAGATCGTCGATCATCTCGGCATACCCCTGCGCCTGATCGGCGGGGGCATAGGGGTGGATCAGCGAAAACTCCCGCCAGCTCACCGGCATCATCTCCGCCGCCGAATTCAGCTTCATCGTGCAGGACCCCAGCGGGATCATCGCCCGGTCCAACGCCAGATCGCGATCCGCCAGCCGCCGCATATAACGCATCATCTCGGTCTCGGCCCGGTTCATATGAAAAATCGGGTGGGTCAGATAGGCAGACGTGCGCAGCATCTCCTCGGGGAAGCGATAGTCGGGCCGGAAATCCGCGTCCTTGCGGGTAATCCCGAAGGCCCGCCAGACCGCCTCCAGCGTGGCAGGCTTGCAGCGCTCATCCAGCGTGATCCCCACACGGGCCTCTCCGACCGCGCGCAAGTTTATCCCCTCATCCACGGCGGATTTCAGCACTGCCGCCTGCAAGGGCCCCACATCCACGGTGATCGTGTCGAAACAGGCCTTGGGGTCCACCTTGAACCCTGCCGCTTCCAGTCCCTTGGCCAACCGCACCGTCTTGCGGTGAATGCGCTGCGCGATGGCCTTGAGCCCCTCGGGCCCGTGGAACACGGCATACATCGACGCCATGACGGCCAGCAACGCCTGCGCGGTGCAGACGTTCGAGGTCGCCTTCTCGCGCCGGATATGCTGCTCGCGCGTCTGCAACGACAAACGATAGGCCCGGTTGCCATGGGCATCGACCGACACGCCAACAATGCGCCCCGGCATCGCGCGCTTCATGGCATCGCGGCAGGCCATATAAGCCGCGTGCGGCCCGCCATAGCCCTCGGGCACCCCGAACCGCTGGGTCGAGCCCACGGCGATATCGGCACCCATTGCGCCGGGTTCCTTCAACAGCGTCAGCGCCAGCGGATCGGCAGACACAATGCCCACCGCACCATGCTCATGCAGCGCCGCCATGTGGTCGGTGAAATCATGCACATGGCCGTAGGTGCCCGGATACTGGAAAATCGCCCCGAAGACGGCAGAGGCATCCATCTTCGCCGGATTGCCCACGATCACCTCGATCCCCAGCGGCGCGGCCCGCGTCTGCATCACCGCGATGTTCTGCGGATGGCAGTCGCGGTCAACAAAGAACGCCTTGGCCTTTGACTTCGCCACCCGCTGCGCCATGGTCATCGCCTCGGCACAGGCCGTCGCCTCATCCAGCAGCGAGGCATTGGCGATCTCCAGCCCGGTCAGATCGCTGACCATGGTCTGGAAGTTCAACAGCGCCTCCAGTCGTCCTTGCGAAATCTCCGGCTGATAGGGCGTATAGGCCGTGTACCACGCCGGGTTCTCCAGAATGTTCCGCTGGATCGCGGGCGGCGTGACCGTGCCGTGATACCCCTGCCCGATCAGCGAGGTCAGCACCTTGTTCTTGGCGCCTGTCTTGCGCATATGCTCCAGCACCTCGCGCTCGGACATCGCCTTGCCGAAATCCAGCGGCTCTTTCTGCCGGATCGCGGGCGGCAGCGTGTCGTCGATCAGCGCGTCGAGCGAGGCTGCACCGACAGTGTCCAGCATCTCCGCCATCTCCACCGGAGACGGCCCGATATGCCGCCGGTTGGCAAAATCATATGGCAAATAATCAGTTGGCTTATACACCATCACATTGCTCCTCTCGCGCACGCTGCGCTTCACCCTTCGTCAAATACTCACATTCCCGACGGTCCACCCGCTCAGGCAATGAATTTCTGATAGCCCGCTTCATCCATGAATTCGTCCATCTGGCTGGCGTCACTCACGCTCATCTTGAAGAACCACGCCTCACCCTGCGGATCCTCGTTCACCATCCCGGGATTGTCCGTCAGGGCTGAATTCACCTCGACGATCTCGCCATCGACAGGCGCCAGAATATCACTGGCCGCCTTTACGCTCTCGATCACCACGACCTCGTCGTCCTTGCTGACCGTAATGCCATCATCCGGCAGTTCGACGAACACCACGTCGCCCAGCTGCTCGGCCGCATGGGAGGTGATGCCCACCACCATCAAACCGTCTTCTTCGCGCAGCCACTCGTGCTCTTCGGTGAATTTCATATCTTGGTCTCCTGTTGATTATCTCTTGAAATTGGCAGGCACAAACGGCAGCGCCGCGACGTCCACGGCCAAGCGCTTGCCCCGCACTTCGCCCCAAATCCGTGTGCCGACCTCGGCGTGCTCTGTGGTCACATATCCCATGGCCACCGGCCCCTCGACCGTGGGGCCAAACCCACCTGACGTGACAGTGCCGATCTGCGCGCCGCCCTCTTTGGCATCGAAAAGCTGCACGCCCTCGCGCATCGGCGCGCGGCCCTCGGGACGCAACCCGACCCGTTTGCGCGCCACGCCATTGGCAAATGCGTCGAGAACAACATCGGCACCGGGAAAGCCCCCCGCCCGCGCGCCACCGGCCCGGCGCATCTTTTGCACCGACCAGGTCAGGCCCGCCTCGACCGGTCCGGTCATCGCGTCGATGTCATGTCCGTAAAGGCATAGGCCGGCCTCCAGCCGCAGGGAATCCCGCGCGCCCAGGCCAATCGGGGCGACACCGTGATGTGTCAGCAGACTGCGGAGCAGCGTTTCCGCCTCATCCGCCGCCACGGAAATTTCAAACCCATCCTCGCCGGTGTAGCCGGAGCGCGAAGCCCAGACGGCATGGCCACAAAGAGCCAGATCAGCCACATCCATGAAGCGCATTTCTGCGGCACGTGCATCCTGGTCCTCGATCACCGCCGCCGCCTTTGGGCCCTGCAGCGCGATCAGCGCGCGGTCCGTCAGCTCCGTCACGGTGATCTCGTCGGGCAGGCCCGCCCGCATCCGCGCCACGTCCTCCGTCTTGCAGGCTGCGTTGACGACAACAAAAAGGTCATCCCCGCGCCGCGCGAACATCAGGTCATCCTCAATCCCACCGGCGTCGTTGGTGAAGAGACCGTAGCGCTGCCGCCCGTCCTCCAGCCCCAGCACATCCATCGGGACCAGCGCCTCAAACGCCAGCGCCACCGCCTCCCACGA
Organism: uncultured Roseobacter sp.; assembly: GCF_947492555.1. Lineage (GTDB taxonomy): Bacteria > Pseudomonadota > Alphaproteobacteria > Rhodobacterales > Rhodobacteraceae > Roseobacter. Next base: position 911,265 of record NZ_CANLNE010000002.1, on the reverse strand, counting down.
GGGTCCGGACAGGATCACCTGCCCCATATGGCTGACGTCGAACAGCCCCGCCGCCGCGCGCGTGTGCAGATGTTCCTTCAACACGCCCATGGGATATTGCACCGGCATGTCGTAGCCAGCAAAGGGCACCATCTTTGCGCCCAGCTCCACATGCAGCCCGTGTAACGGCGTTTTCGCCAACTCAGTCATCCGACCTCTCCCTCAAAGCCGGTTCTGCGTGAGAATGGACCGGCATCAGATACACGCAAAATGCGCGCCCTAGATGCCCCCTCTGTCTTTTCGCCTGAGATCGTTATCCCTTCGGCGGATGCCACGCGGCACCTCTCTCCAGAGTTCTGCGATCCCGCACGGTCCGGTGGCCTGAGAGTTTCCGGGGCGGTTGCTCCTTCGGCACCGGCTTTGCAGCCGGTTCTCCCGGGCGGGATGTGTCGGGACGGTATGCCAGCGTATGCGGTCTGGTCAAGATGTCTTGTGCCGCCCGCACCATAATGTTTGAGTGCGCGGGACTGCGCGAAAGACATACGATGAGCGATCCTTATTTCTTTGGCTATGGCAGCCTGGTGAACACCAAGAGCCATAGCTACCCCGACCCCCATCCCGCCACGCTGAAGGGCTGGCGCCGCGCCTGGGTCGCCACGCCGCGATTCGGCGTGGTGCTGCTCACCGGTGTGCCCGCCCCGGGTCACAGCATTCAGGGTCTCATCGCCGCTGTGCCGGGCGCTGATTGGGCAGCACTTGATGCCCGCGAAAGCGGCTATGCCCGCGTGCCTGCCCATGACAATATCGACCACGCGCATCCCGCCACACCCGAGATCGCCGTCTATGCGGTGCAGCGGGAAAACATGCTCAGGCGCAGCAATCAGATGATCCTGCTCAGCTATCTCGACGTGGTGGTGCAGGGGTTCCACGACGTCTTTGGCGAGGCCGGGGTGCAGGGGTTCTTTGACAGCACAGATGGCTGGGACACCCCGATCCTGAATGATCGGTCAGACCCCGTCTATCCACGTCACCAGCAGCTGACCGAGCTGCAAACCGGGCTGGTGGATGACCACCTGACCCGGTTATCGGCGCAGGTGAAAGAGCGACATGAGGCGCCCCTGCCGCCCGAATTCTGACTTTTCGATCGGGCCAAGGTCTGCGGCAGCCTCGCGCATCACCCGCCGCGCCAGCGCCCAGGCGATCACACCAAAGATAACGCCCGCCACGGCCTGCCCGATCAGCACGCCGGCAGGCCCGTACGCCCATGCGCCCAGCAACACCAGGGGCACCATCCCCACCGTATTCCGCCCCCAGTTGAGGAAGGTCGAATAGAAAGGTCGTCCCATGTTGTTGAAGGCGGCATTCCCAACAAACAGCACACCATTAAAGAAAAACAGCAGCGACAGCGGCCCGCAAAAGAGGAATACCAGTTCGCGGGTCACACCCGTTGCATCGAAGAGCGCTGCGATCTGGCTGCGTAGGCAGAAGAGGATGACCGAGACCAGCACGATCACCATGGCCGTGAACAATACCGCGTCGTTGAAGCCGCGCCGCACGCGGTCATGATCCCGGGCGCCGAAATTCTGCCCGAGAATGGGGCCCACAGCGCCCGAGAGGGCAAAGATGATCGCAAAGGCCAGCGGGGTCAGTCGCCCCACGATGGCCATGCCCGCCACCGCCGCCTCGCCGAATTGCGCCATAGTCCGCGTCACAATCGCCTGGCCGACCGGTGTGGCGATCTGGGTAAGGATTGCGGGCGCCGCAATCGCCAGAATGGGCCCCAGATCGCGCAGCATCGGGCCCAGCTGAGGCCGCCCCAGCCCGCCGTAAAACCGAATGATCGGGCGCAACGCCATCACCGCGATCGCCACATTTGCGGCGACCGAGGCGAGCGCGGCACCCGTCAGCTCCAGCCCCAGCCCGAAGATCAGGATCGGGTCCAGTACCGCATTCACAAGTCCGCCCCAGATCGTGGCCATCATTGCACGCCGCGCATCTCCATGGGCCCTCAGGATGGCCCCGCCGATAATGCCGATCATCAGAAAGGGCAGCGCGGGCACGGTGATCCGTAGGTACGAGAGCGCCAGATCCGCCGTCTCTCCGGTCGCGCCCATGAGCGACACGAGCCAAGGCAAGTTCACCCAGACCGCAGCGGCAAAACAGATCCCGAAGATCGCGCCATAGGCCAGCGCGTGGGTCTTGCGCGCCTCGGCCCTGGCGTGGTTGCCCTCCCCCAGGGCGCGCGCCACCAGCGCACCGGCGGCAACCGCCATGCCAATACCAAAAGACGTGTTGAAAAACAGGATCGCGGCGGCGTAGCCCACGGCGGCAGCCAACTCCTCCTTGCCCAGCATCGCGATAAAGATCATGTCGATGAAATCGACGGCAAAGACCGCCATCAGCCCGATCGAAAAAGTCGATGCCATGACGGAGATATGGACAAAGAGATTGCCGGTCAGGAATTTGGCCTGCGCTTCAGCCATGGCGCCGCGCCCGTTTCATTGTTCGCCAAATATGCAAACCCAACCCGATCCAAATGCGGGCCAGACTTTCATTCGCGGGCCTTCACCACCTGCAAAAGCGGCATCAGCGCCGACATATCCGGCCCATGCGCCTGGCCCGTGAGCGCCTTGCGCAGCGGCATGAACAGCGCACGCCCCCTGCGGCCCGTGGCCTCTTTCACCGCTCCGGTCCAGCCGCTCCACGTCTGGTCGTCAAACGGCCCTTCGGGCAGCAACGCCATGGCCTGCATCACGAAGTCCGCGTCTTCTGCGTCGATGTCCGGCTCTGCGCCGTCACGCATCATCACCCACCATGGGGCGAGGTCCTGCAACGTCGTGATGTTCTCACGCGTGACCTCCCAGAACTGAGCGGCTTTCTCTTGCGGCACGCCTGCGTCGGAAATCGCTTGTGACACGCCCTCCAATGGCAGCCCCGCCAGATGCCGCGCGGTCAGCGGGAAGAGGTCCTGCTCATCGAATTTTGTCGGGGCCGAGCCGAACCGCGTGATGTCAAAACCATCGATCAGCTCCGTCATCTCGGCGCGCAGTTCTACCGGGTCCGAGGACCCCAACCGCGCCATCAGGCTCAGCAGCGCCATCGGCTGCACTCCTTGCGCGCGCAGGTCGCGCAGCGAGAGCGTGCCAAGGCGTTTGCTGAGCGCTTCGCCCTGTGGGCCGGTCAGCAGCGAATGATGCGCAAACTGCGGCACCGCGCCGCCAAGCGCCTCGATGATCTGGATTTGCGTGGCCGTATTGGTCACGTGGTCTGATCCACGCACCACGTGGGTCACGCACATCTCGGTATCGTCGACCACGGAGGCCAGCGTATAGAGCACCTGCCCATCGCCACGGATCAACACCGGGTCAGACACGGAAGCGGCATCAATCGAGATGTCGCCCAGAATGCCATCGGCCCACTCGATCCGTTGCTGGTCCAGCTTGAAGCGCCAGACACCATCGCCCCGCTCCGCCCGCAGCGCGTCCTTCTCCGCATCTTTCAACGCCAGCGCCGCACGGTCATAGACCGGCGGTTTGCCCATGTTGAGCTGCTTCTTACGCTTCAGGTCCAGCTCCGTCGGCGTCTCAAAGGCCTCGTAAAAACGACCGATCTCGCGCAGCTGATCTGCGGCGGCGGCATATCGATCCAGCCGCTCGGACTGCCGCTCCACCCGGTCCCAGTGCAGCCCCAGCCACTCCAGGTCCTGCTTGATCCCATCGACATATTCTTCCTTGCTGCGCTCCGGATCGGTGTCGTCAACGCGCAGGATGAAGGTGCCGCCCGCCTTGCGCGCGATGAGGTAGTTCATCAGCGCGGTGCGCAGGTTGCCGATATGGATGTGCCCGGTGGGCGACGGGGCGAAACGGGTGGTGGTCATGCGTGTCTCCTGTTGGCCTGCGGGATGTCATAGGTGCACAGATTTGTCCAGCAAGGGGGCCCTAGGTGGCGTTGATGGGCCAGCGGCTGGCGAGATCGTCGAGACCCGCACGCACGAGACGTTTCAAGACCTCCGTGTCCACATCCTCAAGCTTGTTGACATAGAGGCAGGATTTCCCCGTCTTGTGTTTGCCCAAATCCGCGAGGATTGCACTGAAATCCGCGTATCCTGGCATGATGTAGACCGACAACCTTGCCTTGCGCGGTGCAAAACCCGTGGCGAAAAACGTGCCCGACCGACCCGAGGCATAAGTGTAGTCATAAGTGCCATAACCCAGCATACCTCCCGACCAGAGCCGCGGTGCCCAGCCGGTCACTTCGCGAAAGAGGCTGTCGAGCACGCTGGCTTCCCCGTGCCGACGTTCGGGCGTTACCGCCGCCAGAAAAGTGGCCACCTCCACCGCCTCACTCATGATGCCTCCTCGCAAAAATATGATTGGCCGCAAACAGTTTTTCATGGGCACGTCGCATGTGCATACTACCTCAGAGAGCATCCAACAGGAAAGGAAAGTGATCATGTCCGATCAGATCAAAGTCTCCCGCCGTGCGGCCCTTGCAGGCGCCGCCGCCCTGCCACTCGCTGCTGCCGCCGGTGCCACGCGCGCCGCGGCACCCATGATGGGGACCGCCATGTCACCTTTTCATCGCATCAAGGTCGGTGGTTTTGACGTCACAACCCTGCTGGCCGGTACCCGCGCCGTCGAAGGCCCACACAACATATTCGGATTGAATGTCGATGCGGATACTTTTGCTGCTGTCTCCGCTGAAGCCAATCTGCCCACCGATGTATCGCAGTTCTTCTTCACGCCCACCGTGGTCAATACCGGGTCAGAGCTGGTGCTTTTCGACACCGGGCTTTCGGGGGCCGGCACAACGGCAGCGCTGGAGGCTGCGGGGTACACGGCGGACCAGATCGACGTGGTGGTCATCACGCACATGCACGGCGACCACATCGGCGGCATGACGCTGGAAGATGGCAGCCTGACCTATGGCAATGCGCGCTATGTGACGGGCCGTGCGGAGTTTGATGCCTGGGCTGCGCAAGACAATGACAATTTCAAGGCCAAGATCGCGCCTTTTGCCGAACAGTTCTCCTTCCTTGAGGACGGCGGTTCGGTCGCGTCCGGCCTGACCGCTATGGCAGCCTTTGGCCACACGCCGGGCCATATGACCTATATGGTCGAGGACGGTGGCACCCAACTGGTGCTTGGGGCGGATTTCGCCAATCACTATGTCTGGTCGCTAGCGCACCCGGATTGGGAAGTGAAGTTCGACATGGACAAGGCGGCAGCGGCGGCGACCCGGCGACGCATTCTCGATATGATGGCGGCGGACAAGACGGCCTTTGTCGGCTACCATATGCCCTGGCCTGGGATCGGCTATGTCGAGAAAGCCGGAGATGGCTTTGCCTATGTGCCGCACAGCTATCAGCTGATGTTGTGATGCGCTGCGGGGCGGTGGCCTGAAAGCCCACCTTACCTGCTTTCAGAGCCGCCCCACTTTTTCCAACTGTTCCCAGCCAAATCGAACGAATTCCGTGCGGAAGGAATGGCCGCCCTCGAACAGGCAGAACTTGAGCGTGTCACCGGCGAGGTTGTCTTCTTCGGAGCATTCCAGATCACCGTAGGTGGCCTGCGCCAGAGGTTCGAATTTGCCGTAGTCGCGATACATCTCCAGCGCCGCGCTGACCTCGCCTTGATGGGTCGGCCCGATAGGCCGCCCGTTCAGCGGCACGGTCCGGTCTGATGTGCCGTGGATATGGATGATACTGGCCACGGGTCCTGCGCAGGTTTCCGGCGGCTCCAGCCAGAAGGTGCCCGAGATCGGGATAAACCCGGCAAAGCGGTCACTCATGGAACAGGCGAGGTTCCAGACCATCATGCCGCCTGCACTGAACCCGCTGGCCACGATGCGGCTCTCGTCGATTGCAAAGCGATCTGTCGCATCCTCCAGCATCGCCGCAAAGTAATCGAACTCCTCAGCGCCATCAGTATCCATATGCCGCGGCGCGTTTGGAATGACCCAGTCGTCATCCTTTGATTTCACCGCAATCAGCGCAACACCCATCTCCGATGCCATACGCCGAAGCGATCCATTGCGCATCACCCCCTGTGCAGATCCGCGATAGCCGTGGGCAAACACCAGTGCCGGGACAGCTGTCGAGCCGTCGTATCCGTCTGGCATGGCAATACGGTAGTGACGGTCCCCAAGCGTACAGTCGGTATCTGGCCCACATGCGGCGGCAACTGTGCCGCTCGCAGCCAATAGAGCCCCGCTCACAAGAAATGCCCGCATCCTTACCTCCTCACAACATGGTCTGACGGGTACTCTGAGCGAGGCACCGGGCAGGCTCAAATCACAAGCATGAGATCACACTGGCACAGCAGCCCCAGCCAGCAGGTAAGGTGGGCTTTCAGGCCACCCCTTGCCTCACGATGGATCGCGCCAGCGGTTCACGATGGGATAGCGGCGATCCAGCCAGAAGGCGCCCTTGGTCAGCCGCGCGCCGGGCGCGGACTGGAAACGCTTGTATTCCGAAATATAGATCAGATGCTCGACCTTCTTGGCCACCTCCCGGTCAAATCCAGCCGCGACACAATCCTCGATGGAGCCCGCCTGATCCACCAAAATCTCCAACATCGCGTCCAGCTCCGGGTAGTCCGGCAGGCTGTCACTGTCCTTCTGATCTTCCCGCAACTCGGCTGAAGGCGGCTTGTCGATCACCCGCGCCGGGATCACCTCACCCCCTGGGCCTTTCATCCAGTCGCGATGGTTGGCGTTGCGCCAGCGACAGGTTTCAAAGACGCGCGTCTTATAGAGGTCCTTGATCGGATTGTACCCGCCCGCCATGTCGCCGTAGATCGTCGCATACCCGACGGCGACCTCGGACTTGTTGCCGGTGGTCAGCAGCATCTCACCAAACTTGTTCGACAGCGCCATCAGCAGCAGCCCGCGCAGCCGCGACTGGATGTTTTCCTCGGTCAGATCCGGCTCCAGCCCCTCAAAGAGCGGCGCCAACGTGTCGGTGATGGCGGCGCGCCCTTTAGAGATCGGCACGGTGTCGTAGCGACAGCCAAGCGCCGTTGCGACAGCTTTGGCATCGTCTAGAGATGCCTCCGACGTGTACTCCGACGGCAGCATCACACAGCGCACATTCTCTGCCCCCAGGGCATCCACGGCGATTGTCGCCACAATCGCACTGTCGATCCCGCCCGACAGCCCAAGCAGCACCTTGCCGAAGCCAGTCTTGGCGCAATAATCCCGCAGCGAGGTCACCATCACCCGATAGTCCTGCTCCCAGACGTCCGGATGCGCGGCCTTCTCGCCCTCGACGATGCGCCAGCCCTCCGCCCCACGTTCCAGATCGACGTGGGTGATCACCTCGTCGAGCACCGGCAGCTGCACCGCCAGCGCGCCGCCGGGGTTCAGCGCAAAGCTCGCCCCGTCGAACACCTGATCATCCTGCCCGCCCACCATGTTGAGGTAGATCAGCGGCAGCCCCGTCTCGACCACCCGCGCAACCATCAGGTTGAGCCGCGTCTCGAACTTGCCCCGGTAGTAGGGCGACCCATTCGGCACCAGCAGGAACTCTGCGCCTGTCTCCGCCAGCGTCTCGGCCACATCCTCGTGCCAGGCATCTTCGCAGATCGGGCTGCCAACACGCGAATTGCCGACCGAATAGGGCCCGCCCATCGGCCCCGCATCGAAAATCCGTACCTCATCGAACACGGTTTCATTCGGCAGATGGTGCTTGAGCACCTGGCTCGCGATCTTCCCGCCCTTAAGGATGAGATACGCGTTGTAGAGCTTGGTGCCCTCCACCCAGGGTGCGCCAATCGCCAGAGCCGGCCCGTCTGCGCAATCCTGCGCCAGTTGCGCGATCACATCCGCTACATCCAGCTGAAGGGCCCGGCGCATCACCAGGTCCTGCGCGTTGTAGCCAGTGATGAACATCTCGGGCAGGGCCACCAGATCGGCCCCGGCCTCGCGCCCCGCCGCCCAAGCCTTGCGCGCCAAGGTTGCATTGCCACGCAGATCGCCAACCGTTGGGTTGAGCTGCCCCAGTGTAATTCGAAATCTGTCCGACATAGGCCCAGCCCTTTTTGCCCGCTTTACAGTCATGTAGCAGATTGCGCAGGCGTGAAAAGCCTATCCCGAGCCAATGTCACAAAAGAAGATTGCCCCCAAAGCAGCCATTGCATAAGTTCCTGCAAAGGGCCGTTCGGGGGTTCGGCCTTGCGTCTTATCTCTACGGCAATCCCAAGGGGTCTCATGTCTCTTCGCAGTCTTGTCTTTTGCTTCGCTTTCCTGCCGATACCGTTGCTTGCCCAGGACGGGCAGGTGCTCACCAAGCAATACGATGACGGTGGTGTTTACGAGGGCACATTCCGCGGCGGCGTGCAGCACGGAACAGGCACCTATAAACTGCCGAACGGATACGAATACAGCGGGCAATGGGTCGACGGAGAGATCAAGGGCGAAGGCATCGCGCGCTTTCCCAATGGCTCCGTTTACGAGGGGCTTTTTGCCAAGGGTAAACCGGATGGGTTTGGCAAGATTATCTTTGCCGACGGCGGCACCTACGAAGGCGAATGGCAGGCGGGTGCGATCATGGGATCTGGCATTGCGCTTTACGCCAATGGCGTGCGCTACGAAGGCCAGTTCCGCAACGCCAAACACCACGGCAAGGGCACGATGCAGAGCCCCGGCGGATATGAATACAAGGGCGACTGGATTGATGGTGTGAAAGAGGGCATCGGCACCATCACCTATCCGGACGGCGCAGTCTACGAAGGCGAAATCCGGGCGGGCAAGCGGGCAGGTCAAGGCACGCTGACCATGCCGGACGGTCTGGTCTATGTCGGCCTCTGGCGGGACGGTCAGATCGATGGCACCGGCAAGCTCACCCAGGCCAATGGTGACGTCTATGAGGGTCAGTTGGTCGCCGGTCGCCGCGAAGGTGTCGGCAAGGTGCTCTACGCCAACGGTGACACCTACGAAGGCGAGTTCACCAACGACCTGCGGGACGGTCAGGGCACGTTCACCGCGCAGGACGGCTATACCTACACCGGATCCTGGGTCGCCGGTGAGATCGAAGGCCAGGGCCGCGTCACCTATCCCGACGGCTCCGTCTACGTGGGCAGCTTCTCGGACGGCCTGGCGGATGGCGAAGGGCTGATCACCTACCCCGATGGCTCCACCTACGAAGGCGACTGGAAAACCGGTGTGATCGACGGCATTGGCAAGGCGACCTATACCAATGGTGTCGTTTATGAGGGGGGTTTCAAGAACGCCCGCAACCACGGGCAGGGTGTGATGACCTATGCCGATGGCTACAAATATGATGGCAACTGGGTTGACGGTCAGCGCCAGGGCACCGGGACAGCAACATACCCTGACGGTACCATTTATGTCGGCGATTTCGAAGATGGCCAACGCCACGGTCAGGGCAAGATCACCATGCCCAGCGGCTTTATCTACGAAGGGGCCTGGATCGAGGGCGAGATCGAGGGTCAGGGTGTGGCCACCTACGCCAATGGCGATGTCTATGAAGGCATGTTCAAGGCTGGCAAGCGCCAGGGCACCGGCACCATGCGCTACGCCACAGGTGAAGAAGCCACAGGTGATTGGGAAAACGGCGCGCTGACCGACGGCTGAGGCTTTTCTCTCAGGTATCCCTAGCGGTCGCGTACCCCTCTATTGGCCGCGATGCGCAGAAAGCAGACTTTGCAGAGTGTCGGCGCGTAGCAGCTTCGAGACAATAATTCTCTAGCTCCTACTTATTGCAAATGGCCGTCATTTTATCATTTCCAAACTCAGCCACTTGCTAAATTTCTAAACACATTTTGCGCCGTTCGTTCATCAAACTCTGATGAGCATTCAGTATCCCGTAATGACCTGTCCGCTTCCAAGAGTACAACATGACTTCAAGTTCTCCGTTTTCATTCCGTGACCTTGTCAAGGCGACTGGCATACCCGTCGCATTTTTTGTTACTGCAATTGCCACTTGGTTCCTGTTGGCTGAGATGGAGTTGTTCGAACGGTTTTACGAATACAGTCGAGCTCATGAAGACTGGGATCTGGACGAGTTGGCATTGCTTATCGTGAACTTGACGATTGCCCTGTTGTTCTCAGTCTTTTTCCAGTGGCGCAGGTTGAAAAAACTCACAACTGAACGCGAGTTCCAACGCCAACGCGCAGAAAAAAATGCCAGCCATGATCCGTTGACCGGGCTATTAAACCGTCGGGCGTTTTCGTCCCTACTTGAAGAAATCGAAAATGAACATCGAGCGCCAGACGAACTGGTCGTCGCGATGGTCGATCTTGACAGGTTTAAACCTGTAAACGACTTGCACGGTCATGCGGCGGGGGACGTGACACTCCAAACAGTTGCCCAAAGACTCAAGAAAGAAGTCAATGGTGTTGGTAACCTCGCCAGGCTTGGAGGCGATGAGTTCGCAGTTGTCTTTGAGAGCGCAGTCGACGCGAAGAGCGCAGAACGTGCAGTTCGACGCATTCTGCACGCCATGGAAGAGGCTGTGGATTTTGAAGGCAGTCAGATTTTCATCAGCAGTAGCATCGGACTGGTAATGTGGAACACTGCAACGCCTTATGCCGAGGCAATGCGCCGAGCTGACAAGGCATTGTACATGGCAAAGAGCGAAGGCAGAGGTCAGTTTGCCTGGTATGATGCGGAGTTGGATAAACAGTCTCATGAGCGGGCAGAAATCGAAGCTGACCTTCGGGAGGCTATTCAGAGGTTAGAAATCGAACCTTGGTTTCAACCAATCATCCAAATTGAATCGAATAAACTCGTTGGATTCGAAGTTCTGGCACGATGGACCCACAAAACACGCGGTAACATCCCCCCCAATGTGTTCATTTCGATCGCAGAAGACAGCGGCCAGATCGGAAATCTTGGCATCAGCATATTACAGCAGGCCTGTATGTCAGCGAAGAAGTGGGATCCAAGTCTTCTGATTTCTTTCAATGTTTCTCCCTACCAATTCCATGACCCCAAACTTGTCGATCAGATCAAAGACATCGTGGAAAGCTGCAATTTTGATGCGAGGCGGCTGACAATAGAAGTCACCGAAAGCTCTGTTATCCATGATTTTGAGGTAGCGCGGGAAAAACTGAATGCGTTGAAGAAACTGGGTGTCTCGGTGGCGCTTGATGATTTTGGCACTGGATATTCCAGTCTGGCAAGTCTTCGGCAACTGCCTTTTGACAGGATCAAGATTGACCGGAGTTTTGTAACAAACATCGCGATGGAACCGCAAAACCAGAAAATTGTCACCGGTATTATGGCGCTGGCAAACGGGCTTGAGCTTGACGTGACCGCAGAGGGTATCGAATCGTGCGACGATCTTGGATATCTTCAGTCGCTCGATTGTTCACTGGGTCAAGGCTTCCTGTTCGAAAAGGCGATTCCCGCCGAGCAAGTTGGTTGGTTGTTGGAAACCAAATGGAGCGATCAGCAAGTCGATCCGCTAAGGGAGGATACCGAACCGCGCAAAGACATGCGTGACGCGGGCTAAGGCTCCTCGCGCTCTTCATCAAGAAGCGGACGGTGGGCTGACGCCTCCTTTGTTTCGACAGGTTACCTCAGAATGAAGTCATCGGTGTCTGCGACGAACTCCGTCGGCCACACTTGTAGCAGCCAATACGAACCTTTGGCTCGATCATGGCGAAAAGCAGAAGGGGCCCGCCTTGGGCTGAAACCCGCGAACGCGGCAATCGAACCCATAGCGGAGGGACTCGCGCACTACCTCACCTGTGCTCAGATCAAAGGGGTAAGACCGCCCTGTTAACCCCGGCAGCCACACGTCCGAACCGACGCAATACCGACAAAACACCGACGTCGCTTTTGCAATGAAACGCAGGCCTTACGCCTGATCCGGTCGATGACGGCCAAGACCGACCGCGCGTCACCTTCAGACCTTTTCGCCGGCCTCCAGCCGCCGCAGGAAATCACCCGCCTCCGCAATCACCGTCTCGCGCCGGTCCGCGTCCATCCGGTCCCACGTGCGATACATGTTGCCCATGCGCGCATTGTCCTTGAACCGCTCCCGATGCCGGTCGAGGAAATGCCAATAGAGCAGGTTGAACGGGCAGGCCCCTTCTCCGGTTTTCTGGCTCACTGAATAGGCGCAGCCTTTGCAGTAATCCGACATCCGGTTGATATAGGCACCACTCGACACGTAAGGCTTTGATGCGATGATCCCACCATCGGCGAACTGGCTCATACCAACGGTGTTGGGTGCCTCCACCCATTCGAAAGCGTCCATGTAGACGGCCAGATACCATGCGTGCACCTGATACGGGTCAATCCCGGCCAGCAATGAAAAATTCCCCGTGATCATAAGACGCTGAATGTGGTGCGCGTAGGCCTCCGCCCGGGTCTGCTCCACGGCTTTAGACAAACACCGCATCCGCGTCTCGCCGCCCCAGAAAAGCGCAGGCAGATCGCGATCATGTCCCAGCACATTGCGGTCCGGATAGTCGGGCCCCTCCAGAAAGTAGATGCCCCGCATGTACTCACGCCAACCGATGATCTGGCGAATGAACCCCTCGGCGGCATTGATGGGGACATCACCAGCATCATAGGCCTCCGCCACCTTTTCGCAGACCTCCAGCGGGTCCAGCAGACCAATGTTGATATAGGCAGAGATTACCGCGTGATAGAGAAACCGATTGTCAGCCAGCATCGCATCCTGATAGTCGCCGAACTTTGGCAGAGCGTTTGAAATGAAATGGCTCAGCGCCCGCCGCGCCTCTCCCTGTGTGGTCGCAAACCAGAAGGGGTGCAGATCGCCGAAGTGCGCTTCAAAGCGCGCCTCCACCAGTGCCAGGACCTCCTCGACCACCTCATCCGGTGTGAACTGCATGGGTCCCCCAAAGGCCACATCGTCCGGCGCGGGTTTGCGGTTTTCGTGATCAAAGTTCCACTTGCCGCCAACCGGTTTGTCCCCGTCCATCAATAACCCGGTCTTGCGTCGCATTTCGCGGTAAAAATACTCCATGCGCAGCTGCTTGCGCCCTTCGGCCCAGTGTTCGAACTCCTGATGTGAGGCGATAAACCGATCGTCCTGCAGAATGTGGGTCTTGATAGGCGCATGTTTGAGTTTTTCGATCAGGCGCCACTCACCGGGCTCGGTCACAAGCACTTCTGCCGCCCCAGTCTCCTCAGCGCGCCGCAGCAACTCGCCAACGATGGAGCCCGCGTTCTGACTGTCGTCCAACTGGCTGTAACGCACGTCCCAGCCCTCTTCCCCGAGGGTCGCTGCGAACTTGCGCATGGCAGCAAAGATCAGCGCGATCTTCTTGGGATGGTGCTGGACGTAATCGGTCTCCTCGGCGACCTCGGCCATAACGACCACGTCACGTGAACGATCTGCCTGTTGCAGCGCACTGAGGCCAGCGGTCAACTGATCCCCCAGCACCAAAACGAGACGGCTCACCATGGTACCGCCTCTCCTGCCCAATCGAAAAATTGACCGCTCTGCGCAGGTGTCAACGTATCCATCACACCCAGCAGGTTCTCCGCGGCAGCCTCCGGTGGCACAGAAGGATGCCGCCCCAAATACTTCTCGGTAAAGGGCGTAGCCACGGTGCCGGGATGCAGTGAGACACAAATGGCGTGGCTGTGCGTGCGCGCCAGTTCGATGGCCGTTGTGTGCACGATCTGGTTTACCGCTGCCTTGGCGCTGCGGTAGCTCACCCAGCCGCCGATGCGGTTGTCACCGATGGACCCGACCCGTGCGGACAGCACGGCAAAGACCGATTTTTTATCGCGGGGCAGTAAATCCGCCGCGTGCCGCAACACCAACGCAGGCCCCAGCGCATTTACAGCGAACTGATCCATCATCGCCTTTCCGGTGACCGCCTTGATGGTTTTTTCCGGCGCGGCACCATCGATTTCCAATGCGCCGGTGGCAACAATCACCATATCGAACGGGCCGGTAAGTTGCTCCAAATGGTGGTTCACGACGCGCTCATCCGTGATGTCAAAGCCGTCCACCGAGCGCGACAGGCCTGCCACATCATGGCCGCGCGCCGTGCAGGCTGTGGCAAGCGCCTGTCCAATTCCGCCGGAGGCGCCAATAATCAATACTCTCTTCATCGTCGGCGACCTAGTCGGGTAGATCGGCACTTCAACCCCGTTCAGCGCCCACAGTGCACTTGGGAGGATAAGCGACTTCTCAAAAAACCACCTTCCCATTTACGTCTGGCTGCGTATAACTACCGGCAATGGCACCTGCTGCTCATATCATTTGCCCGCGCACTTCCTTGCGCCCTGCCGCCGCTCTGCTGCTGCTAAGCCGCCTCTGAGCGTGCCCTTCGGCGCGCCCGCTCAGAGGGATGTGTCGCGCGCCAGGGAACATAGCAGAAAATCGAAAGAACCAGACATGAAAGATAAAGCCAAACAGGACCGCGTCCTGATTTTCGACACCACATTGCGTGACGGCGAACAAAGCCCGGGCGCGACGATGACCCACGCCGAGAAGCTCGAGATCGCCGGACTGCTGGATGAGATGGGTGTTGATATCATCGAAGCCGGCTTTCCGATCGCCTCCGAAGGCGATTTCGCCGCTGTCTCCGAGATTGCCAAACTGGCCCGGACCTCTGTGATCTGCGGGCTGGCGCGCGCGCAGTTCGGCGACATTGATCGGTGTTGGGAGGCGGTGAAACACGCCAAGGCGCCGCGCATTCACACGTTTATCGGCACCTCACCCCTGCACCGCGCGATCCCAAACCTCGACATGGACCAGATGGCCGAACGGATTGAACAGACGGTTAGCCACGCGCGTAATCTTTGCGACAATGTACAATGGTCCCCGATGGATGCGACACGGACGGAAGAGGATTACCTCTGCCGTGTCGTCGAAATTGCCATCAAGGCCGGGGCGACCACGATCAACATCCCCGATACCGTTGGTTACACCGCGCCGCGCGAGTCCGCCGAATTGATCAATATGCTGCTCAATCGGGTGCCGGGCGCCGATGAGATTACCTTTGCCACCCATTGCCACAACGATCTTGGCATGGCGACGGCGAACTCCTTGGCCGCGGTTGAGGCCGGTGCCCGCCAAATCGAATGCACGATCAATGGGTTGGGCGAACGCGCGGGCAACACCGCACTCGAAGAGGTGGTAATGGCGCTGAAGGTGCGCAACGATATCATGCCGTTCCAGACCGGCATCGACAGCACCAAGATCATGAACATCTCGCGCCGGGTCGCCGCTGTCTCGGGCTTCCCGGTGCAGTTCAACAAGGCCATCGTGGGCAAAAACGCCTTTGCCCATGAAAGCGGCATTCACCAGGACGGCATGCTCAAGAACGCGGAGACCTTTGAGATCATGCGCCCCGAGGATGTTGGGCTGTCCGAGACCAACCTCGTTATGGGCAAGCACTCCGGCCGCGCCGCATTGCGGTCGAAGCTCGAGGATCTGGGGTTCGAGTTGGGGGATAACCAGCTCAAGGATGTCTTTGTGCGGTTCAAGGAACTGGCCGACCGCAAGAAGGAAATCTACGATGACGATCTGATTGCGCTGATGCGCACGTCGTCTGACCCGGAGAACGACCGGATCAGGCTGGTGTCGCTCCGGGTGGTGTGCGGGACCGATGGCCCGCAGCAAGCCGATCTGGTCATGCAAGTCGATGGCGAAGAAAAGTCCACGACACAAACCGGCGACGGACCTGTTGACGCCTCCTTCAACGCGATCAGGGCGCTGGTCCCGCATACCGCGCGGCTGCAGCTTTACCAAGTGCACGCGGTGACCGAAGGCACGGACGCGCAGGCCACGGTCTCTGTCCGGATGGAAGAAGACGGGCGTATCGTGACAGGACAATCCGCTAATACGGATACGGTTGTTGCCTCGGCGCTGGCCTACATCCACGCCCTGAACCGGCTGCTTGTCCGCCGCGAGAAAGGCGGCAAGGACAAGCGCGAGATCAGCTACAAAGACGTCGGCTGATCAGGAAGATACGAGGACGCCTGCGCGACCAGCGAGGCAGGCGTCTTCAAATATTCGACAAACAGACACGCCCAGGCGAACTTGCGGCGGTGTTCGGGGAAATCAGGCGTATTTGCTCGAATGGTGTTTTGCGAGGCACACTCCGCACGTAAAAGCAACATGCCGCCTGCATCATCGTTAACGCCCCTTTCACCCTTTAGCGCCTATGCCTATAAAGGGTTAAAAGCCCGCCTCCCTGGAGTCGCGGGCCAAGAGAAATTCGGGCAAGGTATCAACGCATGTTTGACAAAATCCGCGGGCTGTTTTCATCGGACATGGCCATCGATCTGGGAACCGCCAATACATTGGTCTATGTGAAGGGGCGCGGCGTGATCCTGTCGGAACCTTCCGTCGTCGCCTATCATGTCAAGGACGGCGTGAAAAAGGTGCTGGCCGTGGGCGAAGACGCCAAACTGATGCTGGGCCGCACACCCGGCAGTATAGAGGCCATCCGCCCGATGCGCGAAGGCGTGATCGCGGATTTCGATACCGCCGAGGAAATGATCAAGCACTTTATTCGCAAGGTGCATAAACGTTCGACCTTCTCTAAACCCAAGATCATCGTCTGTGTGCCGCATGGTGCCACGCCGGTCGAGAAACGCGCGATCCGCCAGTCGGTGCTGAGCGCGGGCGCGCGGCGCGCTGGTCTGATTGCGGAGCCGATTGCGGCAGCCATCGGGGCGGGTATGCCGATCACCGATCCGACCGGCAACATGGTCGTGGACATTGGCGGCGGCACAACCGAAGTGGCCGTGCTCAGCCTGGGTGACATCGTCTATGCGCGCTCCGTGCGGGTCGGTGGCGACCGGATGGACG
This sequence comes from uncultured Roseobacter sp., assembly GCF_947492555.1. Classification (GTDB taxonomy): domain Bacteria; phylum Pseudomonadota; class Alphaproteobacteria; order Rhodobacterales; family Rhodobacteraceae; genus Roseobacter. The sequence continues at coordinate 894,514 of NZ_CANLNE010000002.1, read as the reverse complement.
AGGCGATCATCAGCTACTTGCGCCGACAGCAGAACCTTCTGGTCGGGGAAACCACAGCGGAACGGGTCAAGACGTCCATTGGCACGGCGCGCATGCCCGATGATGGCCGCGGGACATCCATGCAGATTCGTGGGCGCGACCTGCTCAATGGCGTCCCCAAGGAGATCGAGGTCACACAGGCCCAGATTGCCGAGGCGCTGGCGGAACCCGTACAGCAGATTTGCGAAGCGGTGATGACCGCGCTGGAAACCACGCCGCCCGATCTGGCGGCGGATATTGTGGATCGCGGCGTCATGCTGACTGGTGGTGGCGCGCTTCTGGGCGATCTGGATCTGGCCCTGCGCGAACAGACAGGGCTGGCGGTATCCATTGCGGATGAATCCCTCAACTGCGTGGCCCTTGGAACCGGTAAGGCCTTGGAATACGAGAAACAATTGCGTCACGCCATCGACTATGACAGCTAAACCCATCGCAAGATAAATCCCGATCAGCGGCAGGTTTGCCCTGCCAGCTTGAGGGGCAGGAGACGGCCAGAATATGGCGAAAGAGCGATCCAGCAGCAGCGAATACACCGGCCCGGTCCGCCGGTTACTGCTCAGTGTGATTGTTCTTTGCCTGCTTGCGATCTTTCTGGTTTGGCGCATCGACAGCCCGCGGGTGGAGCGGTTTCGTGCACAGGTAACGGACACATTCGTGCCGCGCCTTGATTGGGCCATGGCTCCGGTCACCGGCGCGATCAACCTGTTGAAAGACTTTCAGAGCTATCAGCGACTGGCGGACCAAAACCGCGAATTGCGATCGGAGTTGCGCCGCATGCAGGCGTGGAAGGAGGCGGCCCTGCAACTGGAGCAGGAAAACGCCCGGCTGCTGGATCTCAACAACGTACGCCTCGATCCGCGTCTGACCTATATCACCGGCGTTGTTCTCGCCGACAGCGGCTCCCCGTTCCGCCAATCCGTGCTGCTGAATGTCGGCGCGCGGGACGGCGTTGTGGACGGGTGGGCCACGATGGACGGCATCGGCGTCGTTGGGCGGATTTCCGGTGTTGGCGAAAACACCGCCCGCGTGATCCTGTTGACCGATGCGTCCAGCCGTATCCCCGCAGTGATCCAGCCATCGGGTCAAAGGGTCATCGTCTCTGGTGACAACTCCGCAGCACCCCCAATCGAGTTTCTCGAAGATAGCGATCTGGTCCGCCCCGGCCACCGGGTGATCAGTTCCGGCGATGGCGGCGTCTTTCCGGCCGGTCTGCTGATCGGGCAAGTCGCTTTGGACCCGACCGGTAAATTGCGGGTCCGGCTTGCGGCTGACTATCAGCGCCTCGAATTCCTGCGTGTCTTGCGTCATCATGGAACCGACCCTGTTTCGGACACGGCACAGATCATCGGACCTCAGTTGCCCGCCCAGCCCGTCGTTGCGCAAGAGGAGGTCAGCCAGTGAGCGAGCTTCCACAGGCCCGGCTCTGGAGCATGCGGATCGCTTTTGCGTTTCTGGTCTGTGTGATCCTGTTTTTCCACCTGCTGCCTCTGGAAACCACGCCCCGCCGGTGGGTTGGACCGGATCTGTTGCTTGGGTTTGCCTGCGCGTGGTCTCTGCGGCGACCGGAATTCGTGCCCACCCTTGCGCTGGCCGGACTTTTCTTGCTGGCAGATTTGTTGCTGCAGCGGCCCCCCGGGCTCTGGGCGCTTCTGGCGCTGTTGGGATGCGAAAGCCTGAAACAGCGTGCGCGCAGTCTGCGGGACACCGGATTTCCCGGCGAGTGGCTCGCTGTTTGTGCTGTCATCATCATGATCACTGTCGCCTATCGCGCGGGATTGATGATCACCCTCGTCGATTTGCCCCCCTTTGGCTTGACGGTCTTCGAGGCCATCATGACAATACTGTTCTATCCGCTTGTCGTTGCCATCACCCACGGCTTCATGGGGGTGCGTAAGGCTACGCCGGGCGATGTAGATGGATCCGGAGGCCGCATATGACCTGCCCTGACGTCCCAGCGGGAGAGCGAGCATGAAAAAGACCCGCGCCGAAACAGATTTCAGCCATCGCCGGATCTCGCGGCGTGCTGCTCTCTTGGGCGGTGCGCAGCTGTTGTTCATCGGCGGCCTGGCCGCACGCATGCGGTTTTTGCAGGTGGATCAGGCGGATCAGTTCCGGCTGCTGGCAGAAGAGAACCGCATCAACGTCCGGCTCATCCCACCGTCGCGCGGCGAGGTCTTTGACCGCAACGGCACGCGACTCGCCCAAAACGCGCCGTCGTATCGGATCGTGATCGTGCGCGAAGATGCGGGCGACACGGACGAGGTTCTGCATCGTCTGTCCCAGATCATTCCACTGGCGCCCGAGGATATCGAGCGCACGAAGGACGAATTGAAACGCTCGCCGTCCTTTCTCCCCGTCACCATCGCCGAGGATGTGCGGTGGGAAGACATCAGCCGCGTCTCGGTCAACGCACCGGCTCTGCCCGGTGTCACACCGGAAGTGGGCCTGAGCCGTGTCTATCCGCAAGGATCTGATTTCGCGCATGTTTTGGGGTACGTCGGCCCGGTCTCGGACTACGACCTGGAAAAAATCGCCGACCCCGAGCCGGTGCTGCGCATCCCGCGGTTTCAGATCGGCAAAGTGGGGGTCGAGACCAAGCTGGAGCCCGTGCTGCGCGGCAAGGCCGGCGCCAAACGTGTCGAGGTCAACGCCGCCGGACGGGTCATGCGCGAGCTGGACCGGCGCGAAGGAACGCCCGGATCCGATATCCAACTGACAATCGACGCCAAATTACAAGGCTACGTGCAGGCGCGGCTCGATCAGGAAAGCGCCAGCGCCGTGGTCATCGACTGTGAACACGGGGATGTCTTGGCCTGTGCGTCCGCCCCCACCTTCGATCCCAACCTCTTTGTGCGCGGTATTTCGGTCAAGGATTACAGCTCGCTGACGGGAAACAAGTATCGTCCGCTCGCCAGCAAGACGGTGCAAGGCCTCTACCCGCCCGGATCGACGTTCAAAATGGTCACCGCCATGGCCGCGCTGGAAGCGGGGCTGATCGGCCCGGATGAGACGGTCTATTGCCCCGGCCATCTGACCGTCTCCGGGCGTCGCTTTCACTGCTGGAAGCGCGCGGGCCACGGGTGGGTCGATCTGCAGACCTCGCTCAAACGGTCCTGCGACGTCTACTACTATGATCTGGCGATCAAGGTCGGCATCGAGAAGATTTCCGACATGGCACGGCGCTTTGGCCTCGGCATCAAGCATGACGTCCCGATGTCCGCCGTGGCCCAGGGGCTTGCGCCCAACATGGAATGGAAACAGCAAACCTACGGGCAGAGCTGGCGCGTCGGTGACACGGTCAACGTTTCCATCGGTCAGGGCTTCATGCTCGCCTCGCCGATGCAGCTGGCCGTCATGTCCGCCCGCATCGCGACCGGGCGCGCGGTCGAACCGCGTCTGATCAAATCTGTTGACGGGGTCGAACAACCCTCGCGCGGCGGCGAAAGCCTTGGGATGAACGAAAACAACCTGCGCAAAATGCGGCGGGCGATGAATGCGGTGGTCAATGACCGGCGCGGGACGGCCTATGGATCGCGCATCATCGAGGATGCGATGCGCATGGCCGGCAAGACCGGCACAAGCCAGGTCCGTAACATCACCGCCGCAGAACGGCGTGCAGGCGTCATTCGCAACGAGGATCTGCCGTGGGAGCGGCGGGATCACGCGCTTTTTGTGAATTTCGCGCCGATTGAAGCGCCGAAATATGCCGTGGCCGTCGTGGTCGAACATGGCGGTGGCGGGTCCAAGGCCGCAGCCCCCATTGCGCGCGATATCACCCTGCAGGCGCTCTATGGTGGGCAGCCCCCGCTTGAGGCCTATCCCGCCAAAGACCGCGAGCGCATCGAAGAACAGCAGGAAAAGCTGCGCGGCATGGAACCACAGGCCTCCTTTGTCGGGCGGGATCAGGCATGAGCTACCTCGAATATGCTGTCAAAAGCGCACCTACAGGGTTTCGCAAGATTTTCCACCTGAACTGGCCGGTGGCACTTTTGCTCGCATCCGTTTCCGGCGCAGGCTTCCTGATGCTTTATTCTGTCGCGGGCGGGTCGTTCAGCCCCTGGGCCGAGCCGCAGATGAAGCGCTTTGCCATGGGCTTTGCGCTGATGATCGGCGTGGCCATGGTGCCCATCTGGTTCTGGCGATCGCTTGCGGGCGTGGGCTATCTGCTCACGGTCGCCCTGCTCGTCGCGGTGGAGCTGTTCGGCACCGTCGGCATGGGCGCGCAGCGGTGGATTGATCTCGGCTTCATGCGGCTGCAACCCTCGGAACTGATGAAAATCACGTTAGTGATGTTCCTTGCGGCCTACTATGACTGGTTGCCCGCTAAACGCACGTCCCACCCGTTCTGGGTGCTAATCCCGGTGATTGCGATCATCATCCCCACGCTGCTGGTTCTGCGGCAACCTGATCTCGGCACGTCAATCCTCCTGCTGGCGGCGGGCGGCGGTTTGATGTTTCTGGCGGGCGTACACTGGGCGTATTTTGCCGCGGTTCTGGCCAGCGTCATCGGTCTGGTGACAACCGTTTTCCAATCCCGCGGCACCGAATGGCAGCTGATCAAGGACTATCAGTTCCGGCGGATCGACACTTTCCTTGATCCCAGTACGGACCCGCTGGGCGCGGGTTACCACATCACCCAGTCAAAGATTGCCCTTGGCTCTGGCGGCTGGACCGGGCGGGGTTTCATGCAGGGCACCCAAAGCCGACTGAATTTTCTGCCGGAAAAACACACCGATTTCATCTTCACGACCCTGGCGGAGGAATTCGGGTTTCTGGGCGGCATATCGCTTCTGGGGCTCTATGCGCTGATCATCGTTTTCTGCATCTGGTCCGCCCTGACCAACAAGGATCGCTTTTCCTCGCTGCTCATTCTCGGGATCGCGCTCAACTTCTTCCTGTTCTTCGCGGTGAACATGTCGATGGTCATGGGGCTGGCACCGGTCGTCGGCGTGCCCCTGCCGATGGTCAGCTACGGCGGGTCCGCCATGCTGGTGCTGATGCTTGCCTTTGGCCTGATGCAAAGCGCCCATGTGCACCGGTTGAGATAGCCGACCTGATATGACCGTGAATGTCCTTTTTGCCGCCCATGCGGATCGCTGGGCCACCTACGAGGCGCCTCTCAACACCGCTTTTGAAGCGAAGGGGATAGCTGCTCACCTCTCCTGCGATTTTGCCTCGGCGGACGTAGACTATATTGTCTACGCGCCGAATTCACCCTTGCAGGATTTTACACCCTACACCCGTGCCAAGGCCGTTCTGAACCTCTGGGCCGGTGTCGAGGGTGTGGTAAAGAACCCGACCCTGAAGATCCCGCTCGCGCGTATGGTCGATCCGGGCATGACCAAATCCATGACCGAATGGGTGGCCGGGCATGTGATGCGCTACCATCTCGGAATGGACCGGCACATCGTGAACCCGGATCAGGCGTGGGCGCCTCATACCCCACCGCTGGCCTCTGAAAGGCAAGTGTGCATTCTGGGGATGGGCGCGTTAGGCAGCGCGGTCGCAGCCACGCTGACCGGCCTGGGCTTTCACGTCAATGGCTGGAGCCGCAACGCTAAGGACGTGCCCGGTGTTTCCATGCACCACGGCACAGATGGGCTGAGCACTGCGCTGAAAACGGCCGAGATTCTCATCCTGCTGCTGCCCGACACACCGGCAACGCAAAACACGCTGGATGCGCAGGCCCTTGCGCAATTGCCCAAGGGTGCCTTTGTCATAAATCCCGGACGGGGCCCATTGATTGACGATGACGCGCTTTTGGAGGCTCTGGATCAAGGGCGTGTGGCAGGCGCGACGCTGGACGTCTTCCGTGTCGAACCACTGTCACAAGAGCATCCGTTCTGGGCCCATCCAAAGGTCACCGTGACGCCACATGTGGCGGCAGAGACGCGGCCCGTGACCGCAGCCGAAGTGATTGCCGAGAACATTCGCCGGGGTGAAGCGGGCGAACCCTTTCTGCACCTGGTTGATCGCAGCAGCGGCTACTGATTTACACCGCCGCCAGACCACGTCCTTTCAACAAGGCCTCCACGCCGGGCAGTCGTCCACGGAATGCCGTGTAAAGTTCAGCCGCATCCTGGCTGCCGCCCTTTGAAAGAATATGCTCTTCCAGCGCCGCAGCCCGGTCGGGATCAAATGCGCCCCCCGCTTCCTCAAAGGCCTGAAAGGCGTCGGCATCCATCACTTCCGACCACATGTAGCTGTAGTATCCGCTCGAATAGCCATCCCCGGCAAAGACATGGGCGAAATGCGGCGTGGCGTGACGCATGGTGATTGCCGCCGGCATGCCCAACGCCTCAAGCACGTCGCGTTGGCGCGCCATTGGGTCAGACGGCGCAGCCCCTTCGTGGAAATCAAGATCGACAAGGGCGGAGGCGACATATTCGACGGTCTGGAAGCCCATGTCATAGGTTGCGGCCTCCAGCACCTTGTCCAACAGCTCTTGCGGCATGGGCGCGCCGGTATCCGCGTGTGTGGCGAATTCCCCCAGAACCTGCGGCACGTCCAGCCAGTGTTCATAGAGCTGGCTGGGCAGTTCGACAAAGTCCCGCGCCACCGACGTTCCCGAGATGCTCTCATAGGTCACATCGGACAGCATCTGGTGCAAGGCATGGCCAAACTCGTGAAACAGGGTGCGCGCGTCGTCGTAAGACAAGAGCGCCGGATCACCCTTGGCAAAGTTGCAGACGTTGATCACGACCGGCGCCTGCACCTTGGGAAACTTTGCCTGCCCGCGCATTGCGGAACACCACGCGCCGGACCGCTTTGAGCCCCGCGCGAAATAGTCACCGATGAACACCGCCACATGCTGGCCGTCGCGGGTCACCTCCCAGGCACGGCAATCGGGATGATAGAGCGGGATATCTAGCGGTTTGAAGGCGAGCCCAAAGAGCCGCGTGGCACAGGCAAAAGACGCCTCGATCATGCGCTCCAGTTGGAAGTAAGGCTTGAGCGCCGCCTCATCCAGATCGTGCTCGGCCACCCGTCGTTTTTCGGAATAATAGCGCCAGTCCCAGGGCGCCAGCGGGCCATTCACACCGTCTTCCTGCATCATGCGGGTCAGCACGTCGGCATCTGCTTCTGCCTGCGCCCGCGCCGGTGTCCATACTGCCATCAACAGATCGCGCACCGCCTCCGGCGTCTTGGCCATTTCTGTTTCGAGCTTGTAGGACGCAAAGCTTTCGTACCCGAGCAGACGGGCACGTTCCTCGCGCAGGCCAAGGATTTCGGCGGCAATGGCCCGGTTGTCCGTCTCGCCGCCATTGGCACCGCGTGCCGTCCAGGCGTTGAAGGCGATCTCACGCAGATCGCGCCGTGGAGAGAATTGCAGAAACGGCACGATGAGCGAACGCGACAAGGTGACAACCGGCCCGCCCGCATCTTTTTCCTCACCTGCTGCCCGCGCGGCGCGGATCACAAAATCCGGCAGGCCTTCAAGATCAGCATCGGCCAGTGGCATGAACCAGTCCCGCTCATCCGCAAGAAGGTTTTGTGTAAATTCCGTGCCCAGCACGGCGAGGCGGCTTTTGATCTCTTTCATGCGGTCTTCTTCATCGCCTTCCAGCGCCGCACCAGCCCGTACGAAATTGCGGTGCGTCAGCATCAGGACCCGTTCCTGCTCTGCCGTCAGATCCGCCTCTGCCCGCGCCTCCCAGACCGCTGCCACACGCGCGAAAAGCGCCTTGTTGCCCGAAATCTCCGCGAAATGCGCGGCGAGCTTGGGCGAGAAGTCGCGCTGCAACGCCTCGCGTTCCGGATTGCTGTCCGCGCCCGCCACCGCAAAAAATACGCCCAGGACCTGATGCAGCGCATGCCCTGCCGCCTCCAGCGCCTCAATCGTATTGGCGAAATCCGGCGCGTCGTCGGAGCCAGCAATCGCGTCGATTTCGGCACGATGTTCCGCCAGAGCCGTCGTCAGCGCCGGGGCAAAATCATCGTCTGAAATCCGGTCGAACGGCGCAATCTGAAACGGCGTGGTCCAATCCTGCAGCAGGGGGTTTGTCATTGCGGCTCTCCTTTGTCCTTGAAGCTAGGTTTGCGGGCAGGGATGCACAAGCCGCGCCCTCGCAATCGGCGCGGATTCTGCCGATCATCCCTCCGCAGCGTTCCCACAGATCGGACAGTCAGCGCGGCGCGCAATCGAGATTGTGCGGCTTTCCCCGTAAAGCCCATCATAGATCACCATCTGCCCCCGCAGGACGGTGCCCGCCCCGGTGATCAGTTTGATGGCCTCAGAAGCCATCATCGCCCCAATCACGCCGGGCAAGGGGCTCAGCACGCCTGCCTCGGCACAGGAGGGCGCAAGTTCCGGTGCGGGCGCCTGCGGGAAAATACACTGGTAGCAGGGCGCGTGCTGCGCGGGGTCAAAGACGCTCAACTGCCCTTCCCATTGGCTCAGCGCTCCGGAAATCAGCGGTAATTTCTGGGCCACCGCCACCCGATTGGCCAGGTATCTGGTGTCGAAGTTGTCGGTGCCGTCCAGTACCAGATCGTAGTCGGCAAAGAGATCAGCCGCGATCTCTTCGGTCAGACGGCGGTGGTAGGGGCGCACGATCACATGCGGGTTCTGTGCGGTCATCTCCGCCTGCGCGGAAAACACCTTGGGCGTCCCAATGGCCGCATCCTTGTGAATGACCTGCCTTTGAAGATTTGCGTTCTCCACCGCGTCATCGTCGATCACGCCGATGGTGCCGACGCCTGCTGCCGCCAGATACTGCAGAGCCGGGGCACCAAGACCGCCCGCGCCGATCACCAGCACCTTCGCCTCTTTCAGCCGCTTCTGACCGGGCCCGCCAATTTCACGGAGCACGATATGCCGGGCGTAGCGGTTCAGTTCCGCCTCGCTAAATCCCGGTTTTGGGGCTGCCTCCATATCGGGTGCCTGCGTGATCTCTGCCCGGCGGCGCAGCGCCAGCAGGATACGGCGATACGCGAAAACCAGAACAGCAAAGCCGCCTAGGATGAGCCAGAGAGCAGCGCTTTCTCCCGTCGCCATGCGCAACGGACTGCCGTCCGGCAAGGTCAGATGAATGATCAGGACACCGACGTAAAGTGCCCCGATCATCGTCAGCCGGGTCGTACGTGGGGCGCCCATCGCGCCGCCGATCCCCCAGAGCGCTGCCGCCATTGCGAGAACCAGCAGCATCAGTGCCCCCCTGTCGACCCAAAGCCACCCGCGCCCCGCGCGGTTTCGCTGAACGTCTCACTGCGGGCAAAACGCACCTGCACAACCGGGGCCACCACAAGCTGGGCGATGCGCATGCCGTGCGTGACCAAAAAAGGCTGTTCTCCCGCGTTCAGAACGATGATGCCCACCGGGCCGCGGTAGTCGCTGTCAATGGTGCCCGGGCTGTTGACCAGCATCAGCCCGTGTTTCAGCGCAAGCCCGGATCGCGGGCGCACCTGCACCTCGAAACCGGGCGGGATTTCCATGGACAGCCCCGTTGGGATCAGAACGCGGGCACCGGGTGTGATTTCGATCTCCCCCTCTGGCAGGTTCGCCCGAATGTCCGCGCCCGCGGCACCTGTCGTTTCATATGACGGCAGGGGCACGGTGGTGTCCGCGCCTTCGCCATAGGTCACTTTCACCTGAACCATATCAACAGCTTCCGTCACGAACTCAGCCCAACGCCGCCGCAATGCGCTCTGCCAGACGGCGCGCGACGTCAGATTTACTCAAGGTGGGCCAGCTCTCCGTGCCACTGTCATCGATGATCACAACGGTATTCTCCGCCCCCCCCATCACGCCGCTGGCCTCAGAGACGTCATTGGCCACGATCCAGTCGCAGCCCTTGCGCGCTCGTTTGGCTGTCGCATTCTCCACCACGTCATCTGTCTCGGCGGCAAAGCCGATGACCAATCCGGGACGCCCTTTCTTCATCTGGGCCACCTGCCGCAGAATGTCCGGGTTCTCTGCAAACTCAAGGCGCGGCAAGCCGTCCTTGCTTTTCTTCAGCTTGCGGGTGCTGGCCCCATCCACCCGCCAATCCGCCACGGCGGCCGCAAAAACTGCCGCATCCGCAGGCAGAGCGGCTTCCACGGCGGCCTGCATTTCCCTTGCCGTCTGCACACGGATGACCTCCACGCCGCCCGGTGGCTGCACATCCGCCGGTCCGGTCACGAAAACCACCTCAGCGCCCTGCGCCGCAAGCGCGCGGGCAATCGCCGTCCCCTGTGCGCCGGAGGAGCGGTTGGCGATATAGCGCACCGGGTCAATCGGCTCATGCGTCGGGCCGGATGTCACGATCAGCCTCTTGCCCGACAGCGGGCCATTCGCGACACGTGCCTCTATCGCCGCCACGATCTCCAGCGGCTCTGCCATACGTCCGGGGCCAAACTCACCACAGGCCATGTCGCCGTCATTGGGCCCGACAACGGACACACCGTCCTGCAACAGGGTCGTCAGGTTACGCTGGGTGGCAGGATGCTGCCACATGCGTACGTTCATCGCAGGCGCCACAAGCACCGGCGTGTCGGTGGCCAGTAGCACCGTGCTAGCCAGATCATTTGCCAGGCCACCGGCCATCTTGGCCATGAGGTCAGCGGTTGCCGGAGCCACGACCACCAGATCAGCAACCCGGCTGAGCTGGATATGCCCCATCTCCGCTTCGTCCGTCAGATCGAAGAGATCGCGGTAAACCTTCTGCCCCGCCAGCGCAGAAACAGAGAGTGGCGTGACAAATTCTTCCCCCGCCTTGGTCAGCACGGGGGTGACTGACGCCCCTCGCTCACGCAGCCTGCGGATCAGGTCCAGCGATTTGAAAGCCGCTATGCCGCCGCCAATGATCAGAAGAATGTGTTTTCCGGCCAGCATGATGCGCCCTTTCCGGGTGGAATTCTTTCCGACCATATGCCGCGTATGACGCGACCGCCAGCCCCTGCAGATCAGTTAAAGGCATCGCAGGGGTCGCCCCGATCCACGCCCGGGCCATCCGCCGTTGCGTCGAATTGACCTGGCGGGACCGAACCCTCCTCACCCTGGGCCAGAGAAAACACCGCAAGATCGGGTGCGGCATGACGCAGGTAGACCGGCGCCCCCCAATCCGCGCGTGCATGCCCGTTGCCGGTGATGACGACGACAGGTCCGCCCGCGCGCTCATAAGCCCCGAGTGCGGCCCGCGCCAGCGCCGCATCCCGCACCCGCTGCACAGACACCATCATTGGCAATAGGTTCTCGGGCAACGCATCGCAATGCGCCTCTGCCTGCAGGGTTTCCCGACGCACCTGCTGATCCGCCTCAAGCGGTCGATCAAGTCCAAACCGTGCCGCGTCCGCTGCGCCGAACACCTGCGTCACCTCCTGCTGCATCAGGCCACGCACCTGATCGCGTGGAACCCCCGCACCGTAAATCGCAGCCTCAGGCGCGGCACCAAAGATCGGAAAATACATCGCGAAGTCAGGCCAGCCGCTCTCCTCCCATTGCAACGCACGGTTCAGGGTGTCTTCAGAGGTGCGATTGTCATCGGTGACCAAAGCCGCCTGCGCGGGCGTGAGCATTTCGAAAACCAACGCTTTGGGGGCAAGCGCTCCGACCCACGCGGCCTGCAACGCATGATGGGCCGGGTTGTCATGCTGTTCCCCGATGAACACAACGTCGGCGACCTCTGCTGCCGGGGGTGGTACCACGTCTGCATACGCGAAAGGAGCGGCCAAACCGACCGCCCCCGAGAGTATAATTTTTGAGAATTTTCGCCAGATCACATCAAGAAGTGATGCACTTCGCGTGACTGGTTTTCAAGCGACTTGCGCATTTTTCCGAAGGCCGCAGCCTCCAACTGGCGGACACGCTCTTTGCTGAGGCTCAACTCCTGACCGAGGCTTTCGAGCGTACGGGGCTGGTCACGCAGCTTGCGTTCCCGCACGATGAACCGCTCCCGGTCATTGAGATCTCCCATGGCTTGCAAGAGCCATTCGCGCAGCTGTTCGGTGTCATGCTGATGCTCGACCGTTTCGGCAGCCTGCGTGCTGTCATCTTCCAGCGCGTCAATCCATTCACGCCCCTCGTCCTCGGTCGACTGGGTAGCGTTCAGCGAATAATCCGAGCCCGAAAGACGCCCCTCCATCATCTCCACGTCGTGCAATGGCACGCCAATCTCAGTCGAGATCATCTGGCGCAGCTGGTGCCGATCCAGCACTTCGCCCGCCGCAGCGCTCTCACGCTCCAGCCTCGCCTGGACACGGCGCATGTTGAAAAACAACGATTTCTGCGAAGAGGTCGACCCCGTCCGCACCATCGACCAGTTGCGCATCACATAGTCCTGAATGGACGCCTTGATCCACCACACCGCGTAAGTAGAAAAGCGCACGCCTCTGTCGGGGTCGAACTTATCAGCCGCTTTCATCAGCCCCAGACCTGCTTCCTGAATCAGGTCGTTCATGGGCGCGCCATAGCGTTTGAACTTGGACGCCATAGAAATGGCGAGCCGCATGTAGGCTGTAATCAACCGGTGCAGAGATTTCTCACATCGCTCATCGCGCCAGGCATAGGCGAGACGCAACTCCGTCTCCGCGTCCAAAAGTTCCGCCTTCATCGCTGTTCGAGACAGTGACATATCTCTTGCAGTATCCAAAGCCATAGCGACATCTCCCAGTCAGATGAAGCACACCTTGCCGTGCACAGTTGATATAGATACGCACCATACACCCGATTGGTTCACCGCAAAGGTTGATAAAATGTTGCCAAAATTGACCTTCGTGCTAGGTGGCGCCGCGTCCGGAAAATCGCTTTGGGCCGAAAACCTTTTGTTAAGCAGTCATTTAGCTCCTGTTTACCTTGCCACCTCGCGCATCTTTGATGACGAAATAAAAGTGCGCGTCGAGGTCCATAAATCGCGCAGAAGTGACCGGTGGGTGAATTTTGAGGCACAATTAGAACTCGGGCCCGTTCTGAGGGAGCTGGAATCGGGTCAGGGCGTGCTTATCGACTGTGTGACGATGTGGTTGAGCAATCACATGCTGGATGAAAATGACATCGATGCCGCACAGAGGCGATTGCTGTCGGACCTCACGTCCTGTGATGCGCCCTGCGTGGTTGTTTCCAACGAGGTGGGTCACGGAATTGTCCCAGACAACGCGCTCGCCCGGCGGTTTCGCGAGGCTCAGGGCAGGTTGAACATCGCGCTCGCTGCGCAAGCTGATCTGGTGGTCTTTGTGACGGCTGGCCTGCCCACGGTATTGAAAGGGCAACTGCCATGACGGTCTGGCATTGGGTGCGACACGGACCGACACATGAAAAAGCGTTTGTCGGGTGGCGTGATGTGCCCGCCGACCTGTCGGACAGGGCGCGCATCAGTCGGTTGCAAAACCACCTGCCAGAGGAGGCGCTGTTGGTTTCATCCGATCTGATCCGCGCCTCTGCAACAGCGGACGCAGTTCAGCGACCGTCACACCATCGGCTGCCCAGCGAGCCCGAGTTGCGGGAGTTCAACTTCGGCCTGTGGGACGGGATGCATTTCAGCCAGGTGGCAGAAGAGCACCCGGCGCTCAGCCGCGCCTATTGGGAAACGCCCGGCGACGTGAAGCCGCCGGAAGGCGAGAGCTGGAACATGGCGGCGGCCCGCGTGAACGCCCGTGTGGACGCACTCAACGCCGCCCATCCCGCTGCGGAGATCATCGCAGTGGCTCATATCGGCGTGATCCTCACGCAGGTGCAACGCGGTCTGGGGGTCACGCCCTACAAGGCGCTGTCCCATGAGATCGACAACCTTTCCTGCACGCGCATCGTCTGGTCAGGCGGAACGCCGACGGTAAGCCAGATCAATCACTGTCCGTGATCCGACGCGTCACAAGAGTTCGTTTGATCCTGGCACTGCCGAACAGATAACGTCATCACCATGACGTATGACTTGTACATCGGCGATCGCACCTTCTCCAGCTGGTCCCTCAGGGGTTGGTTGATGATGGAAAAATTTGGCCTGCCTTACCGGACCCATCTGGTAGGGCTTTACAGCGGCACGATGGCGTCGGACCTTGCGCCGCTGTCACCGGCGCGGCTGGTGCCGGTGCTCCAGACGCCGGATGGCGATATCATCGGCGAGACACTCGCGATGGCCGAAACGCTGGCGGAGCGGCACCCGGAGGCCGGATTCTGGCCAGCTGAGGCGCATCTGCGGGCCCGCGCGCGCTGGATCAGCGCGGAGATGGCATCGGGCTTTGCGGCCCTGCGTGACGCCTGTCCAATGCAGCTGCAGCATGTCAACAAAGGCTTTGAAGCCTTAGACGCCGTGATGGCCGATCTGGACCGCCTTGAGGATATCTGGTCCTCTGCCCGTGCGCTCTCAGGGGCGCAAGACGGATGGCTGATGGGCAACTATTGCCTCGCGGATGTATTCTACGCCCCCGTTGCCGCGCGGATCATTGGCTATGACCTGCCGGTCTCCCAGGCCAGCCGCGCCTATTGCATGAAAGTGATCGACGATCCTGCCTTCAAGACCTGGCGCGCCGACGGGTTGAAGACCAGATACAATCCGTTTCCCTACCCAATGGGTGTGCCTTTGGCGGACTGGCCCGCGTAACCGGACCAGCCACACCCATTAACCTTTCGTAAACACCCGTCACGTACCGATTAACCACGTCGGAATGGAGGGGTGTTTTGGTCTCGGTGGCACATTCGGTTGCATTTCGCGGGGTAGAAGCCTGCCTTGTCGAAGTGCAATGTTCGCTCGCACCCGGTTTGCCGGGGTTCAGCATCGTCGGCCTGCCCGACAAGGCCGTTTCCGAAGCCAAAGAGCGCGTGCGCGCCGCTCTCTCCTGCATGGCCATCGCCTTTCCGTCCAAAAAGGTCACCATCAACCTCAGCCCGGCAGATTTGCCGAAAGAAGGCAGCCATTTCGACCTGCCGATTGCTGTCTCGCTGCTCGCAGCACTTGAGATCATCCCGCGCGACATCACGCAATCCGTCGTGGCCTTGGGGGAATTATCGCTGGACGGCAAGATCGTGCCCGTCACTGGTGCATTGCCCGCCGCCATGACGGCCGCCGCCGAAGGGTTCGGCCTGCTTTGTCCCGAAGAGTGCGGAAAAGAGGCCGCATGGGTCAGCGACGCCAGGGTAATTGCTGCAAAGTCACTCGGCGATGTGGTGCGTCATTTCACCGGACAGGTGCCGATTGCGCAAGCTAAACCGGGGGAAGTCGCAGCTTCTGCGTTGACCAAAGACCTGTCGGAAGTCAAAGGGCAGGAGCGCGCCAAACGCGCGTTGGAAATTGCCGCCGCCGGGTGCCACCACCTGATCTTCATCGGCACACCGGGGTCCGGCAAATCCATGTTGGCGCAACGCCTGCCGGGCATCCTGCCCCCGATGACAGCGCTGGAGGCGCTGGAAACCTCGATGATCCATTCTGTTGCCGGGCTGCTGGACGAAGGCGGCATCACCCGCGACCGCCCCTTTCGCGATCCGCATCACACGTCGTCCATGGCGGCGATCATCGGCGGCGGACGCCTGGCGAAGCCGGGTGAGGTGTCGCTCGCCCACAACGGGGTGCTCTTCATGGATGAATTTCCCGAATACCAGCGAAACGTCCTCGAAACACTACGCCAGCCGATTGAGACCGGTGAGGTCATGATCTCCCGCGCCAATGCACATGTCAGGTATCCCTGCCGGTTCATGCTGGTGGCAGCGGCGAACCCTTGCAAATGCGGCTACCTCTCTGACCCGGAACGCGCCTGCGCCCGTGTCCCGCAGTGCGGAGAAGATTATCTTGGGCGCATTTCCGGGCCGTTAATGGACCGGTTCGATCTGCGGATCGATGTGCCACCTGTCGCCTATACGGATCTGGACCTGCCCGCCAATGGCGAAAAGTCCAGCACCGTCGCCGCACGGGTCGCAGCGGCTCAGGTGGTGCAACAGGCCCGGTTTGGCGACAGGCCGGACATGCGCTCAAATGCCGATGCCGCAGGCGAGGCTTTGGAGGAAATCGCAACACCCGATGCGGAGGGCCGTGACTTGCTGTTGCGTGCGGCAGAAAGGTTTAAGCTATCGGCGCGCGGATACCATCGGGTCATGCGTGTCGCGCGTACCATCGCCGACCTGGAAGGAGCCGACACCGTGCAACGCCCGCATATCGCAGAAGCCATCAGCTTCCGGCTCGTGAGTCCGGCCGACGCCTAGGCCCGACGCGCCTCGATGGCATCCCAAATCTTTGCGGCAATGTTAACACCATCAAATCGCTCCAACTCCTGGATGCCGGTGGGTGAGGTGACGTTAATCTCGGTCAGATAATCCCCGATGACATCGATCCCGACAAATATCTGACCCTTTTCTTTCAGCAACGGCCCGATGGCCGCGCAGATCTCCTGATCCCGCGCCGTCAGCCCGATCTTTTCAGGCCGCCCGCCGACATGCATGTTGGAGCGGGTCTCCCCCGCTGCAGGCACCCGGTTGATGGCACCGACCGGCTCACCGTCCACGAGGATCACCCGTTTGTCGCCCTTCGACACCGCCGGCAGGAATTTCTGCACGATCAGCGGCTCGCGCGAGAACCCGGTGAACAGCTCATAGAGCGATGACAGGTTACGGTCGTTCGCATCCAGGCGGAAAACACCCGCCCCGCCGTTGCCATAGAGCGGCTTGAGGATGATATCGCCGTGCTTTTCCTTGAAGGCCTTGATCGTCGTCAGATCGCGCGCGATGCTTGTCGGCGGCGTCAGGTCGGGGAAGTCGAGCACCAGCAGTTTTTCCGGATAGTTCCGCACCCAGAACGGATCATTGACCACCAGAACTTCTGGCGTTAGCCGGTCCAGCAAATGGGTGGAGGTGATGTAATGCATGTCAAAGGGCGGGTCCTGGCGCAGCCAGATCACGTCGAAACCCGCCAGATCAACCTCGCGGGCATGCCCCAGTTGCGCGTGCTCTCCCTGCACCCGCTGCACCCGCAGATCATGGCCGCGCGCCGTGATGCGTCCTTCCTGATAGGCAAGATGGTCGGGCGAATAGAAGAACAACTCGTGCCCGCGCGCCTGGGCCTCTTCGGCAAGCCGAAAGGAGCTGTCGGCGTTGATGTCCACGTCCCCGATCGGGTCCATCTGAAAGGCGATCTTCATGGCGGCTCCTGCATTGCTCGCCTTTAAATGACCCAGCCGCAGGAAAGGTTCAATGCCTATGCAGGCAGAAGATCAACTCTCGCCAAAGGCGTTTTCAAGGATTTGCACTTCACCCATGCCGTTCACAAGTGCGGCGTCAAAACGGGCCTCCGTCAGCGATCCCATGGGCAGCGTGCCCAGATATTCCGCAGCCGAGGCAAATATACGCGCGCGCTGCCGTTGCGTGATCCGAAGGGCAGCCGCCTCGAAACTGCGGCTTTGTTTCACTTCAACAAAGATCACCTGATCGGGGTCTTCCACGATCAGGTCGATTTCACCGCCCGCGCCGCGCCATCGTTTTTCGGCCACCCGGAACCCCAGCGCTTCATAGTGACGCGCCACGGCACTTTCGGCGGCGGCGCCCGCGTGATGCGCCATCTCGCCCCGAGAGGCACGCTGCGTGGGAGAAAACATGTCGTCACCCTTTCGAAAGCGACAGTGCCATCTGGTAGACCTGCCGGCGCGGAACATCATGCGCCTTGGCCACCATATCCACCGCGTCCCGCATGGACATGGACTGCAAGGCCCGGCTCAGATCTTCTTCTAGGCCATCTTGGCTAACAGTTTCTGAACGGTTCCGGTCGATCAGCACGACAATCTCGCCCTTGACGCTTGTCCCCGCGTAGGCATCGGCCAGCTCCGCGAGGGTTCCGCGCCGCACCTCTTCGAACTTCTTGGTCAACTCGCGGCACACCGCGGCCTGCCGCTCAGCCCCCAGGGTATCACGCGCATCGGAGAGCATCGCGGCCAGTCGCTTGGCGGATTCGTAAAAGACCAATGTGCCGGGCACCTCTCTCAACGCATCCAATGCCCCCCGTCGCGCCGCCTTGGCGTTGGGCAGAAACCCGGAAAAATGGAATGCATCCGTGGGCAGCCCCGCCAGAACCAGCGCCGTGAGGATCGCCGAAGGCCCGGGTGCGCAGGTCTGCATCACCCCCGCCTCTCCCGCGGCCCGGCTCAATTCGAAGCCTGGGTCCGCGATGAGCGGCATCCCCGCCTCGGATGCATAGGCAACAGATTGGCCCTCCGCCACGGCGCTCAGCAAGCGCTGCGTCACACCATCCTTGCTGTGATCGTGCAGCGCCACCAGCGGCCTGCTCTCCAGCGGAATACCATGAATATCCATCAGGCGGCGAAGACTGCGGGTATCTTCGGCCGCCAAAACATCCGCCGATGCCAGAACATCCAGCGCCCGCAGGGTGATATCGCGCGCCGTTCCAATCGGCACACCCACGAAATACAGGCCCGCGCGCAAAGGCACCTTTTGGTAATTCAACGCTGGACCCGCCTTTCCTGACGTCTATGATTGCCGCAACCGCGCTTCCGAGCGCCTGAATTCTGATTGCTGGAGTATCCGCATATGTTTGCCGTTTTCCCATCCGCCCGCAAGGTCGTGCAGCTGATTGCCCTGCCCTTTGTCGCTTTGGCACTCGCGGCCTGTGACACCATTCCGGGCGGCGGCTTTGGTGGCGGGCCCAGCATCAACACCGGCGACGCGGTGCCGGTTGCCCTGCTGGTGCCTGGCGGCTCAGGCCTTACAACGGACGAATTGCTGTCACAAAGCCTTGAAAACGCAGCGCGTCTCGCCATGCGGGACCTCAACGGTGCAACGATCGATTTGCGAGTGTATCAGACGGCAGGAGATGCAGGAACAGCCGCCGCGCGGGCACAGCAAGCGGTTGATGACGGCGCAAAAATCATCCTCGGGCCGGTCTATGCAGCGTCCGCCAATGCCGTGGGGAACGCGGTTGCAGGTGACAATGTCGCCGTACTCTCGTTTTCGAACAACGCTGCCATTGCGGGCGGCAATGTTTTCGTGCTTGGGCCAACCTTTCAGAACACCGCCAACCGTATGGTTGGTTATGCGCGGTCCCAGGGCAAGCAACGGTTCGTCGTCGTGCATGGGCAGGATTCTGCTGGCAACCAGGGCCGGGATGCCATTTCCAGCGCAGTGACGGCACAGGGCGCGTCTGTCGTCGGCACGGTCGGCTACGCTCTGTCACAACAGGACGTGATCGCAGCCATTCCGCAGATTAAATCCGCCGTGGAAGGGAACGCGGCGGATGCCATCTTCATGACCACTGACACGGCCAGCGCGCTGCCGCTGCTCTCCCAACTCCTGCCCGAGGCCGGTGTGACGTCGGAGACGTCGCAGTTCATCGGATTGACCCGCTGGGATATTCCCGCCCAGACGCTCAGTCTGCCCGGGGTGCAGGGTGGCTGGTTTGCGGTACCCGATCCTGCAGCCTCAGCAACCTTCAGCGCGCAGTATCAAGGGGCCTATGGTGGTGTTCCGCATCCCATCGGCGGATTGGCCTTTGACGGGATTGCCGCCATTGGTGCGCTGGTGAGCCAGGGCAACGCTGATGCGCTCACCGGGGCAGCCCTGACACAGGGCGCCGGCTTCCGGGGCGCCAGCGGTATCTTCAGGCTGCGTGCAGACGGCACCAATGAGCGCGGCCTTGCGGTGGCCACGATTACCGATGCCCAGGTGACCATTCTCAGCCCCGCCCCGCAGTCTTTCGGCGGCGCAGGTTTCTAAGGCAGGCTCATGTCCCTTCCAGTTCAGCAGGTCGATGCCCCTTTGGTGGAGGGATTGATCTGTGCTCCAGACCTGATCTTTGACAAGGCCTCTTTCAATGAGGAGCTGACGTCGGCGCTTGCCGGCCAAACCACCCCCGGCGATATCCGAACCGTCGCCGTGAACCTGTTGCGCGGCCGTCAGAAAGAGGCGCGCGCGCGCATCGCAGCGGCCTTTGCCGAACACCCCTTTGACGCCCGTCCGATGACGCGGGCCTATACCTACCTCACCGACCAACTGGTGACATCCGCGCTCTACGTGGCGCGCGAGGTCCTGCACCCCAAACCCAATCCGACGGCCAGCGAACACCTCGCGGTGATTGCAGTCGGCGGGTATGGGCGCGGAGAAATGGCGCCCTTTTCGGACGTCGATCTGCTGTTCCTGACACCCTACAAGATCACCGCCTGGGCGGAGAGCGTGATCGAATCCATGCTCTACATCCTGTGGGATCTGAAACTGAAGGTCGGCCATGCCAGCCGGACGGTCAAAGAATGCCTGCGTCTGGGAGCCGACGATTTCACCATCCGCACCGCGATGTTGGAACAACGTTATCTGGCAGGTGATCGGGCGCTGGCGGAAACGCTGGCGCAACGGCTGCGCACGGACCTCTTTGCCGGGTCCGAACGTGAATTCATCGAGGCCAAGCTGGCCGAACGCGAAAGCCGTCACATCAAGCAAGGGCAACGCTACGTGGTCGAGCCCAATGTGAAAGAGGGCAAGGGCGGGTTACGCGATCTGCAATCGCTCTACTGGATCGCGAAATACGTGCATAACGTGCGGGACGTCGCTGATCTGGTGAACCTCGGCGTCTTCACCGAAGACGAATTGCGCGGTTTTGCGGCTGCGGAGGATTTCCTCTGGGCGGTGCGGGGTCATCTGCACCTGTTGTCGAAACGTGCCTCTGAACAGCTGACCTTTGACATGCAGGTGCAGGTTGCCGATGCGATGGGATATGAGGACACTAGGGGCCGTCGCGCGGTCGAGGTGTTCATGCAGCATTACTTCCTGCATGCCACGGAAGTGGGTGATCTGACCCGCATCTTCCTGACCAAACTGGAAGCCGACCACGTCAAGGCGGAACCCATTCTGGAGCGGATTTTCAGGCGACGCCCCCGGGTCAAAGCCAATTACATGGTGGTCAACAACCGCATCGCGATCAAAGATGACACTGTCTTTCTCTCCGACAAGCTGAACCTGCTGCGCCTCTTCGAGGAAGCGCTGCGCACCGGCATGCTGATCCACCCGGATGCCATGCGGCTTATCAAATCCAACCTGCATCTGATCGACGATGAGGTGCGGACCGCCCCCGAAGCACGGCGGATTTTCTTTGATCTGCTGTTGAAACACGGCAACCCGGAACGCGCGCTCAGACGGATGAACGAATTGGGCGTGCTCTCGGCCTTTGTGCCGGAGTTTGAGCCCATCGTAGCGATGATGCAATTCAACATGTATCACAGCTACACCGTGGATGAGCACATCATCCAATGCATCAAGAACCTGGCGCAGATCGAACGGGGTGAGCTGGAAGAAGACCTGCCGGTCGCCTCCTCGATCCTCAAACGCGGCGTGGATCGCAAGGTGCTTTACACCGCGCTGCTGATCCATGACATCGGCAAGGGGCGGTCCGAGGACCATTCCATTCTCGGCGCCCAAATGGCCCGCAAGATCGCCCCGCGCCTTGGCCTGAACAAGGCCGACACCGACACGGTAGAGTGGCTGGTGCGCTATCACCTGCTGATGTCCGACATGGCGCAGAAACGCGATATTGCCGATCCGCGTACGGTGCGCGACTTTGCCAAGGCGGTGCAGACCGTGAAACGGCTCGATCTGCTCTGTGTGCTGACGGTCTGCGACATCCGTGGCGTGGGGCCGAATACCTGGAACAACTGGAAAGCCGTGCTGATCCGCGCCCTTTACCGCCAGACGCAACGTGCGCTGGAGACCGGCCTTGAGGACCTCAACCGCGAAAACCGCGGTACAGAGGCGAAACGCGCCCTGCGCGAGGCGCTCAGCGACTGGCCCCGCAAGGAACTGCAGGCCGAAACCGCGCGCCACTACGACCCCTACTGGCAGGCGTTGCATGTCACCGCCCATGTGGTCTTTGCCAAGATGCTGCGCGATGTGAAAGACGGCGAGATTCTGATTGACCTGCACCCGGACGAAGATCGCGACGCCACCCGCGCCTGTTTCGTGATGGCGGATCATCCGGGCATTTTTGCCCGCCTTGCCGGGGCCTTGGCTCTGGTGGGGGCGAATGTGGTCGATGCGCGCAGCTACACCACCAAGGACGGGATGGTGACCGACGCCTATTGGATCCAGGACGCCGACGGGAATCCCTATGACGCTGCCCGCCTGCCCCGCCTGCGCCAGATGATCGAAAAGACCCTGCGTGGCGAGGTTGTCGCGCGCGATGCGCTGAAATCCCGCGACAAGGTCAAGAAACGCGAACGCGCTTTCAAGGTGCCGACCCATATCACCTTCGACAATGAAGGCTCGGAAATCTACACGATCATCGAAGTCGACACGCGGGACCGCCCCGGTCTTCTCTATGATCTGGCGCGGACGCTGGCCACCGCCAATGTCTACATCGCCAATGCCGTGATCGCGACCTACGGCGAACAGGTGGTCGATACCTTCTATGTCAAGGATATGTTCGGGCTGAAGTATTACGCGACCAGCAAACAGCGCACGCTGGAGAAAAAGCTGCGTCAGGCCATTGATGATGGCGTTGAAAGGGCCCGCGAGTGAAGCCCATCCGCCTGATCTCGGGCCTGTTCACCGTCGGCGGCTGGACATTGATGAGCCGCATCCTCGGCTTTGTCCGGGATGCGATGATCCTTGCCCTGCTCGGCACCGGCCCGCTCTATCAGGCCTATGTCGTTGCCTTCCGTCTGCCCAATATGTTCCGCCGCTTCTTTGCCGAAGGGGCATTCAACATGGCTTTCGTGCCGATGTTTTCCAAACGGCTGGAAGGCGGGGACGATCCGAATGGCTTTGCCTCTGACGCCTTTGCAGGACTGGCCACGGTTCTGATCGGTCTGACGCTGGTGGCGATGGCCGCGATGCCCTGGCTGATCTACGCGCTGGCCTCGGGGTTTGCGGGGCAGGAGCAGTTTGGCCTGTCGGTCGAATTCGGACGGATCGCCTTTCCTTACGTCCTGTTCATCTCGCTTGCCGCCCTTCTGTCGGGCATGTTGAATGCCTCCGGTCGGTTTGCGGCGGCTGCAGCGGCCCCCGTCCTGCTCAATATATTCCTGATCAGTGCGATGGCCGGGGCTGCATGGCTGGGCGGCGATGTGGCGCGGGCACTGATCTGGGCCATTCCGGTCGCCGGTGTTGCGCAATTCATGCTGCTGTGGCGAGCGGTGCGCAAGGCGGGCTTTGCCGTAAGACTGCAATGGCCGCGCCTGACCCCGGCCATGCGCCGGTTGATCCGGGTTGCCATCCCGGCGGCTCTGGCGGGGGGCGTGGTGCAGGTCAATCTGCTGGTCGGCCAACAGGTCGCCAGCTATTTTGACAAGGCCGTGGGGTGGCTTTTCGCGGCGGACAGGCTCTATCAGCTCCCGCTTGGCGTGGTGGGCATTGCCGTGGGGGTTGTGCTGTTGCCGGACTTGTCGCGCCGTCTGCAGGCCCGCGATGACACCGGCGCGAAATCCGCGCTCAGCCGGGCAGCGGAAATTTCGCTGGCGCTGACGATCCCGGCAGCGGTCGCGTTGATGATCATTCCCTTCCCGCTGGTCTCCGTCCTCTTTGAACGGGGCGCCGCAACCGTGGACGATACCGCCGCCATCGCCGTGGCTGTGGCAATCTACGGACTCGGGCTGCCCGCCTTTGTTCTGCAGAAGATCCTGCAGCCCCTGTTTTTCGCGCGCGAGGACACCCGGCGGCCCTTTTACTACGCGGTTGTGTCGATGGTCGTGAATGCGCTGCTGGCCATTGGGCTGGCCCCCGTGGTGGGCTGGATTGCGCCCGCCATTGCGACAACCGTTGCCGCCTGGGTGATGGTGGCCCTTCTGCGCGTCGGTGCAAAAAGCTACGGCGATGTGGCGCAATTCGACACCCGTTTTCGCAGTCGCATCTGGCGCATGGTTGTCGCCTCGGCGGTCATGGGGGCGGCTCTGTGGTTCAGCAACGTGACCCTGAGCCCGTTCCTCGGCATCCCTTGGTGGCGAGCATTGGCGTTGATGGTGCTGATCGGGATTGGCATGATCAGCTATTTCGGCACTGCACATCTGATCGGCGCGATCAGAATTGGTGAAATCCGTCAGGCACTTGGTCGGTCTCGCAGCGGCACTTGATCAGTCGCGGCGCAACGCTGCCAGAACCCGCGTGATCCCACCGGGCACCAGCGCAGCCGAGGCCCCGAACCCGAAGAAGAAGGCGGCAAGGTCGGCAACCCAGCCATTGCCCACATCAAAAAAGACGCCCCAGATCAGTTGCAGCCCCATCAGCATCGCGATCAGGCTGAAGGCGCGCAGCTGTTCCTCTCCCTTCGCCGCAAGGCTCTGCCACATCACGAAGGAATAGCCACCGATGAGGCCATATACCGCCGGAAAGCCCCCGATCAGCCAGTTGGGATCGTTGAGCAGCAGAGCGTAGACCAGCGCGCCGAAGATCGCGCCGCCGAAGAACAGAACCAGCACGGCCAGTTGCCCCATCGTCTCGCCCACAAGCTTGCCAAGCGCCAGCAGCAGCACACCGGCGAAAAGCGTCGAGGTAAAGCCGGAATGGACAAAGGAATAGGTCAAGAACCGTTGCAGGTGCTCTGGCAACCAGCGGCCATTGGTGACCATCCAGTCAAAGATATCGCCCGAAAATGCGTAAGTCTCTACAGCCGCCAACCGCCAGCCCACAGCCTCGGCACCCCCGATCAGACCACGCGCGCCAAGGCTGAACGCAACCTCCGGTAAGGCAATGGCCAGAAACAGGATCACGACCACGGGCGGCAAGGGATTGACCGGGGAGGCTTCTTTGTGGTCGTGCATGGGCTCATTCCTTGACGCTGCTCTGACCCATGGGTAAGGCACCTCAAACTGCTTTTCCAGCGAGAACGGAGCCCACCATGACCACCCCGACTTTTACGCCGCGTGTCTTTTCCGGCATTCAGCCATCGGGCGGGCTGACGCTGGGCAATTACCTGGGTGCGATCAAACGGTTTGTCAGCATGCAGGACGAGGCGTTCGAGACGATCTATTGCATGGTTGATCTGCACGCCATCACGGTCTGGCAGGACCCGGCGGACCTGCGCCGCAACACGCGCGAGCTTGCGGCTGGGTTCATCGCAAGTGGTATCAGCCCGGAGAAATCCATCCTGATCAACCAGAGCCAGGTGCCCGAGCACGCGCAGCTGGCGTGGATTTTCAACTGCGTGGCGCGCATGGGCTGGATGAAACGGATGACCCAGTTCAAGGATAAGGCTGGCAAGAACGCCGAGGCCGCCTCGCTGGGCCTCTTTGGCTACCCGGCGCTGATGGCGGCCGACATTCTTATTTATCATGCGACCCATGTGCCCGTTGGCGAGGACCAGAAACAGCATCTGGAACTGACCCGCGACATCGCCGCGAAGTTCAACCACGACTACGACGTTGACTTCTTTCCGCTGACCGAACCGGTGATCGAAGGGGCGGCCACGCGTGTCATGTCGTTGCGTGATGGGTCCAAAAAGATGTCCAAATCCGATCCGTCAGATGCATCGCGGATCAATATGACTGATGACGCCGACACGATTGCAAAGAAGATTCGCAAGGCCAAGACTGATCCGGATGCGCTACCCTCAGAAGCTGAAGGGCTTGCCGACCGGCCCGAGGCGCGCAATCTGGTCAACATCTACGCCGCGTTGAATGATCAATCGGTGGCTGAGGTGCTGCGGGATGTCGGAGGCCAGCAATTCGGGGCCTTCAAGCCGCTGCTAGCAGAGTTGGCCGTCTCAAAGCTCTCCCCGATCTCAAGCGAGATGGCACGGCTGATGGCCGACCCGTCAGAGATTGACCAAATCCTGAAACGTGGCGCGAGACAGGCGCGGGACATCACGGCGCCTATTCTTGAGAAGACTTACGAGATTGTCGGCATGGTGCGTTAAGCTTCGGACCACAGACCGTGCAGCAAAGACCTGCTTTTTGTCGCGCTTACAATTGACGCTTCTTTGCGCCAGAGCATGGCCTGTTCCGCAGAGCAGGTGCTCAATTTGATTTTGGCATCCTCGATACGCAGGCTGCTCAGCACAAAGTATGATGCACTGAAAACAAACAAGCCGTTTGCGAGACTTTTGCAGATAAGGCTGAAAACCACCTGATCTTCTGTCGTGTATATGCCTTGCAAAAACATAAGAACTGCAGCGGCAAAAGCACCTCCGCTCACCCAAAGATCGAACACAAAACGCCGCACACCAAACACTTTGGCAATCGTCAGCGCCGGGTTCTCTTTCTTGCAGCGCTGGTTTGCCCGGTGCGCAAGCGCAGCACCTACCAAGCCTGCTCCGATCACAAAGAAGAAACCCGTCCAGAGGATTGCGACAACGAGCAGCAACGTAAGACAAAAGCAAAACAACGCCATCCGCTTGAGCCCAACGGACTGCAGGTAATTACGGCCTGACATCAGGAAATCTTCGATGCGTTTCATACGGTTATCCTCACCCGAACCATAGGATGCTACCATAGGTGGCAGAATGAGTCTCATTCAGGCTCCCGCAACTAGCGAATTCTTGCCGATGCATCTGCTGATGCTCCGCACAGGTGATGCGCAAATGCGCAGCTGGCGTATGAAATCAGCGGTTCGTAGACAAGGACAGAACCTAACCAAGAGAGATCTGATAGATGAGAGAACAACAGGCAGCCTGCGTCGGACATGTGCATCTGAAAGTGGCCGATCTTGAGCGATCCATCGCGTTTTACCGGGATATTCTGGGGTTTAAAGTGACTCAGCGCTATGGCGAGGCAGCCGCCTTTCTGGGCGCGGGGGGCTACCATCACCACATCGGGTTGAACACGTGGCACAGCAAGGCATCAAATCCACCTCCGGACGGCCACACAGGTCTCTATCACGCGGCTTTCCTGTACCCGGATCGCAAGAGCCTCGCCAATGTCCTGAAGCGCGTGGTCGACGCAGGCGTGGACCTCGATGGTGCGGCGGATCACGGTGTCAGCGAAGCCGTCTATCTGCGCGATCCTGATGGCAACGGCGTAGAACTCTACCGGGACCGTGCGCCTGAAGACTGGCCCCGGGATGCGCAAGGCGATCTTGCCATGGTCAATGTACCGCTTGACGTGCCTGCCCTGCTCGCAGAGGCAGACTGACTTTCCGGCAAAAATTGAAGAAACGGATTTTGGGCCGCATGGACAATCGGTCACCGCTACGCCACTTTCACAGCAACAAGAGGCAAGCGGATTTGGATATGGCAACCGGGTTTTTCTGGGACGAAAGATGCTTTTGGCACGCAGGCGGCAGCTATGCTTTCACGCTGCCCATCGGGGGTCACGTGCAACCGCTGTCCGCCGGGGGATTGCCCGAAAACCCCGAGACCAAGCGCCGCTTGAAAAACCTGATGGATGTTACCGGCCTGTCAAAGGAACTGGACATGCGCACGGCACCGGAAGCCACGCGCGATATGCTGTTACGGGTGCATCCGCAAAGCTATCTTGATGCCTTCAAGGAGATGTCGGATGCGGGGGGCGGTGAACTTGGTCGGCGCACCCCCTTCGCGTCAGGTGGGTATGAGATCGCGGCCCTGTCCGCCGGGCTGGCGGTTGCGGCGGTTGATGCTGTCCTGACCGGGGCTGTCGGCAATGCCTATGCGCTGTCGCGCCCGCCCGGCCACCATTGCCTGCCCGATTTTCCCAACGGTTTCTGCCTCCTGGCCAATATCGCCATCGCGATTGAAGAGGCGCAATCCAAGGGCATGGCGAAACGTGTCGTCGTGCTGGACTGGGATGTGCACCACGGGAACGGGACCGAAGCGATCTACTACGACCGCGACGATGTGTTAACGCTTTCGCTGCATCAGGAAGGCAACTACCCGCTCGATACCGGTGCCTTTGCAGACCGTGGACGCGGCGCAGGTGAGGGCTGCAACCTCAACCTGCCGCTCCCCGCCGGGACCGGGCACACGGCCTATTTGCACGCAATGGACACAATCATCTTGCCGCAGATCGAGGCATTCAAGCCCGACCTGATCATCGTTGCCTGCGGATTTGATGCCGCCGCGATTGACCCATTGGCGCGCATGCTGGCCACGGCGCAGACCTTCCGCGAGATGACACTGAAGGTGAAAGACGCCGCCGAGCGGCTCTGCGACGGGCGGTTGGTGCTGGTGCATGAGGGGGGATATTCCGAAGTCTACGTGCCCTTCTGCGGCCATGCCACGCTGGAAGCTTTGTCTGGCAGTCGTATCACCGCTCCAGACCCGCTGGCGGCGGCACTAGATGTGCGCCAGCCGGGGCCCCGTTTCGACGCCTTTCTCAAAGGCGAGATTGACCACTTCGCACAGCAGCTCTGACCTCGGGACCTCTTTCATGCCTCTACCAAACCCGGATGCCTTCGACTTTCTGACCACCCGCCGATCCCGCCCGGCCAAGACGCTGGCAATGCCCGTGCCATCGGCAGAGGAGCTGATGCCGCTGCTGCAGGCGGCCGCACGGACGCCGGACCACGGCAAGCTGGAGCCATGGCGCTTTATCGTGATCGAAAAACCCGCCATGGCACGACTGGCCGACGTGGCACAAAAGCGGGGTGAAACCCTTGGCCTGGACAGCGACCAGATCGACAAGGGGCGTGGGCAATTCGATCAGGGTTACCTAGCTGTCGCCGTGGTCGAAGTACAGAAACCTTCCGAGAAAATCCCCGCGCTGGAACAAACCTATTCCGCAGGATGTGTCTGTCTGGCGCTGCTGAATGCCGCGCTCGCTTCTGGCTGGGGGGCCAACTGGCTGAGCGGCTGGCCCAGTCATGACCGTGGTTTCATGCAGGATGCTCTGGGGTTGGCTGATCATGAACGCATTGCGGGTTTCATACACATCGGCACCGAGAGCTCGGCGCCGCCGGACCGACCCCGTCCGGATCTTCACGCCATCACGACCTGGGTGCGGGCATGATCCTCACCGCCTTTTTCGCAGCACTCGGGCAGATGACCGACCCGCGCTTTCGCCGCGTCCTGCTGTTGGGCGTGGCCCTGACCCTTGCCCTGCTCATCGCCGCCTCTGCCGGGTTTGTCTGGTTGCTGGGCAGCCTGGTGGGGGATCAGACAACCCTGCCGTTCATCGGTGAAGTGACCTGGCTCAACGATCTGGTCAGCTGGGGCTCGGCCCTGCTGTTGGCGGTGCTGTCGGTCTTCCTGATGATCCCGGTGGCCTCGGCCATCACTTCGATGTTTCTCGACACTGTCGCGCAGGCAGTGGAAGATGAACACTATCCGCATCTGCCCGCTCCGACGCCCGTTCCGTTTGGTGATGCCCTGCGCGACACGGTGAATTTTCTCGGCGTACTGATCGGGGCGAATGTTCTGGCGCTTCTGCTCTATCTCATACTGATCGCCACCGTAGCACTGGCGCCTGCCGCCCCCTTTGTCTTTTGGGGATTGAACGGGTTCCTGCTCGGCCGGGAATACTTCACGCTCGCCGCGATACGCAGGGTGGGCCGGGCCGAGGCAAAGCTGCTCAGATCACGCCACACCGGAACAATCTGGATCGCGGGTGTTCTGATGGCGATCCCGTTGACGATCCCGATCTTGAACCTGATCATTCCAATTCTGGGCGCCGCAACCTTTACCCATCTGTTCCACTTGCTGGCACCGCAGGCGCCCCGCGATTGAACCAGTCAAGATCGCGTACGGTGATGACCTCGAACAGGATGATGAATGTGATCACCGCCCAGAGCACGAGGCTGATGGCCGTGGTGATCCATGCTTTCTTTTTCAGGTTGTGAACCTCGGGCGCACCGGCATGGGTACCGGGCACGATCTTTCCCAGATCCCCTTGGGTCTTCACCCGGATCGGCAAGACGATGAGGAAGGTCATCGACCAGATCACCGCAAAGAGAACAAGTGCTGATGTAATGCCCATGGGGTGTCAGACCTGTTCAAGTTCGACAAGGCAGCCGTTGAAATCCTTGGGATGCAGGAACAGCACCGGCTTGCCGTGGGCGCCGATCTTTGGCTCACCCGTGCCCAGCACCCGTGCACCCGTTTTCAGCAGGTGGTCGCGCGCGCTCAGGATATCGTCGACCTCATAGCAGACGTGATGGATACCGCCCGCCGGGTTCTTGTCCAGAAAGCCCTGGATGGGGCTGTTATCCCCGAGCGGATAGAGCAATTCGATCTTGGTGTTCGGCAGCTCGATGAAGATGACAGTCACGCCGTGGTCGGGCTCATCCTGCGGTGCGCCGACATTGGCCCCCAGGGCCGTGCGATACTGATCTGCGGCCGCCTCAAGGTCGGGAACGGCAATGGCGACGTGGTTGAGACGACCAATCATGTGAACTCTCCGCTATATAGGCTTTTGTCTGCTTATGCGGGGAGGTTTTGGCGGATGCAAGGGACGCACCGCCGCAGGCCCCGGGGGCCATTAACGTGCTGTTAGCCATATGTGCGCCATGCTGAGTCGAAACCCGAGTCACCCCGGAGACGATCATGGATAAAACGGACCCTTTTGCAGCGACGATCCCCGCGCCCACGGCTTCACGGCCTTTGCTGGGTCTGACCGTCCTTGTAATCGAGGACAGCCGCTTTGCCTGTGAAGCGATGCGACTTTTATGCCTGCGCAGTGGGGCGCGAATCCGGCGGGCCGATTGTCTGCGCTCGGCGCGGCGGCATCTGCAGGTCTATCGTCCCTCCGTCGTGATTGTCGACCTTGGTCTGCCCGATGGGAACGGTGTCGACTTGATCACCGAGTTGACCCAATCT
Source organism: uncultured Roseobacter sp. (assembly GCF_947492555.1). Classification (GTDB taxonomy): domain Bacteria; phylum Pseudomonadota; class Alphaproteobacteria; order Rhodobacterales; family Rhodobacteraceae; genus Roseobacter. The sequence continues at coordinate 863,924 of NZ_CANLNE010000002.1, read as the reverse complement.
GAACCCCGTGTAGACGTTGTGCTGGGCACCTCCGGTGACCCAGATGGAGAAAATCAAGCGCTGACTGCCGGTGCGGATGGATTTCTGGAGAAGCCCATCAACTCGCTCGCTGTTTTTCAGCAAGCCGTCCTATCCAACCTGCCGGCAGATCGCCAGCCGACGGGCCTGCGCGAGTTGCCTGATGAAATCATCCATCCCGACCGCATGGCTTTTCAGGATGACATGGCGCATATCGCGGACGTTCTGGAAGATCCGGCGGACGACCGTTCGCTCGACTACGTGGCGCAGTTCCTTGGAGGTGTCGCCCGTTCGGCGCAGGATCGGGTGCTTGAAAAGGCAGCGGCTGCACTGGCACAAAAACGCGCGGCAGGCGAACCGGCCGGGATCGAGACTGCGGAAATTGCCGGTTTGATTCAGCAACGGCTCACGCAGAAACTGGCGATCTGAACAAGTTCAGAGCGCGGGGTCCCCCGCGACGCGCACCAGTCTCGTGAGATCGCCAAGGCGTTCTTTCTGTCGGCCATCAGGATCGAAATTGCTCGGATCCAGCCACGCCTCGAATGCCGCCTTCAAGGCTGGCCATTCCTTGTCAATCATGGCAAACCAAGCAGTGTCCCGGTTGTGCCCCTTTGCAATTGCAGCCTGTCTGAAGATACCTTCGTAGCTGAACCCATAGCGTTGGGCCGCCCGGCGCGAGCCCATGTTAAGCGCGTTGCACTTCCACTCAAAACGCCTGTAGCCTTGGGAAAACACCCAGTCCATCATCAGGAAGATTGCTTCCGTGGCCGCACGTGTCCGCTGCAATGACGGGCTGAAATTGATATGTCCCACCTCAATGGATCCATTTGCGGGATCAATGCGCAGGAAACTTGCCACACCTTCCCAATAGCCGCTTTCAAGGTTGCGCACCGCGTAAAAGAAATGCGCGGGATCCTGCACCAGCTCGCGAACCCAGCGGTGATAAAGGGCCGATGAAGAAAAAGGTCCGTAGGGCAGATAGTCCCAGACGTGGTCCTGACCTTCATACGCCCGGTAAAGAAGGGCCGCGTGACGATCCGCGTCCAAAGCCTCCAGTTCGGCATAGCGCCCGTGCAATGGCGCACCGTCAGGAGCTGGCCTTGGGCTCCATCCTTTCACCGGCTCTCCGAGATCCGGAGCAGGGGCATCTGAAGTTGTCATGCGCAGACGTTAGATCGCGCTTGGCAGAGAGCCAAGTGCAATTCGTTTCGTTCAATCCTGAGGAATGACGCGCAAGCCAAGCTCCATCAATTGGTCACTTGTAGGGTCGGAGGGTGCCGCCATCATCAGATCTTCGGCCCGCTGATTCATCGGGAACAGGATAACTTCGCGAATGTTGTTTTCGTCCGCGAGCAACATCACGATCCGGTCGATGCCTGCAGCACAACCACCGTGCGGAGGCGCGCCGTATTGGAAGGCGTTGACCATACCGCCAAAACGCTTGCGCACCTCGTCCTCGCCGTATCCCGCGATCTCGAACGCCTTGAACATGATCTCGGGCTTGTGGTTCCGGATCGCACCCGACACCAGCTCGTAGCCGTTGCAGGCCAGATCATATTGGTATCCCAGCACGTCGAGCGGATCGCCCTCAAGCGCCGCCATCCCGCCTTGCGGCATCGAAAAGGGGTTGTGCTCGAAATCGACCTTGCCGGTCTCTTCGTCCTTCTCGTAAATCGGGAAGTCCACGATCCAGGCAAAGGCAAATCGGTTTTCATCCGTCAGGCCAAGCTCCGAGCCGATCACGTTGCGCGCCTTGCCGGCAATGGTTTCAAAGGTCTTGGGCTTGCCACCGAGGAAGAAGGCTGCATCGCCCACCTCCAGACCCAGTTGCTGGCGGATCGCCTCGGTGCGTTCCGGGCCGATGTTCTTGGCCAGCGGCCCCGCGGCCTCCATGCCGTTGCCCTGATCCCGCCAGAAGATATACCCCATCCCCGGCAAACCTTCTTTTTGTGCGAAGGCATTCATGCGGTCACAGAATTTACGGCTACCGCCACTCGGTGCCGGAATTGCGCGAATTTCCGTGCCTTCCTGCTCCAGCAGCTTGGCAAAGATGGCAAATCCCGATCCGGCGAAGTGCTCGGACACCACCTGCATCTTGATCGGGTTGCGCAGGTCCGGTTTGTCGCTGCCGTACCAGAGCGCTGCATCCTTGTAGGAAATCTGCGGCCACTCCTGATCGACCGATTTACCGCCGCCGAACTCCTCGAAGATACCGGTGAGCACCGGCTGGATCGTGTCGAACACGTCCTGCTGCTCGACAAAGCTCATCTCCAGGTCAAGCTGGTAGAAGTCGGTGGGTGACCGGTCGGCCCGCGGATCTTCATCGCGGAAACAGGGCGCGATCTGGAAATACTTGTCGAAGCCCGACACCATCAGCAGCTGCTTGAACTGTTGGGGCGCCTGAGGCAGCGCGTAGAACTTGCCCGGGTGCAGGCGCGACGGTACGAGAAAGTCGCGCGCGCCTTCCGGGCTGGAGGCGGTGATGATCGGGGTTTGATACTCGCGGAACCCGCTGTCCCACATGCGGCGGCGGATCGAGGAGACGACGTCCGAGCGCAGCGCCATATTCGCCTGCATCTTTTCGCGCCGCAGATCGAGGTAACGGTACCGCAACCGTGTCTCCTCGGGGTATTCCTGATCCCCGAAGACCTGCAACGGCAGTTCAGCGGCAGCCCCCAGCACTTCAATGTTGCGAACGTAGACCTCAATCGCCCCGGTGGGGATTTTGGCGTTCACCAGCGACGCATCGCGGGCCTTGACCTCGCCATCGACGCGGATGCACCATTCCGCGCGCACTTTCTCGACCTCGGCAAAAACGGCACTGTCGGGGTCACAGAGCACCTGCGTCATGCCGTAGTGGTCGCGCAGGTCGATGAACAACACCCCGCCGTGATCTCGCACGCGATGCACCCAGCCCGACAGACGAACTTTTTCGCCCACGTTGTCAGCGGTCAGAGCGGCGCAGGAATGGCTGCGATAGGCATGCATAAGGGGATTCCTTCGGGGTCAATTTTCGCGCCAGATACACCGTTTGCGCACAGGGAAGTCAAGGCGTCAGGCCAAGAACCTCCGGGGGGCAGAGTGCGGTGGCCACACCGGTGGGCTCTGCGGCGGTCACGGCATGTAGTCGCCATCGATGTAGCGCTGCATATCAAAGCGCCGCGTGCCCTTCAGATAGGCAAGCGCCTGTGCCCGTTTGCGCGCCGAAAGCAAGGTCAGTGGCGACAGCAGTTTTGCGATCGCCCGCAGCGCGGCACGGGCGCGCGGCATCGAGACACCGTGACGGCGTTCGACATAGATGCGGGACTGCGCGATGAAATAAGCCTTGAGCGCCGCGCCGGAAATGGCATTACCGGAAGATTTGCCACCCAAATGGGTGACCGTGGCACCGTGTTCGATCCGCAATGTCCAGCCCGCCTGCCGCATCCGGTACACCAGATCGTCATCCTCGTGATAAAGGAATATCCGCTCGTCAAAGCCGCCTACTTCGTCAAAGGCCGCCTGACGGCAGAAAAGCGCAGCCCCTGTCAGGATATTCACCTCGACGCTGTCCTTGTTGCCGGGCTCGGCATAGCGACGGTCGGTAAACTCCGCCCGCGAAATCAGCGCCGACCGGCGGTTCAGCCGGATCGCTCCTTTTCCGTTCAGGATCGCCGGGTTCATCGCCCCCGCCTTTGGATGCCGATCCGCCGCCTCGATCAGCAAATCACAGCAGTCCGGCGTGAGCGTGGAATCCGGGTTGCAGAAAAAGACGAAGTCTTTTTTGTTTCCTTCAGCACCGCGATTGCAGGCCGTGCCAAACCCAAGGTTCCGGTCCAGCACGATAACGCGCGCCCCATGATCCGCCGCAATCTCGCGCGAGGCGTCCCGGCTGTTGTTGTCCACCACAACAACTTCGATGCCCGGCGGCACACTGGCAAGAAAGTCGCCGATCACCTCCGCACTATTATAGGAGACGGTCACAATTCGAAGACGGTTGTGCATGGGTACCTGAAAGAATGAGGAATTGGGAGCGCTCACACTACCGGGAAACCAAAGCCAATGCCAGCCCCGCCGCGGCGTCAGAGGGCCCGCAGGCGATGACGTTCCAGAAGATCGACCAGCATTTCACGGGCCTGCTGGCGATGCGCCCGATGTGCTGCCCGCGCCATATCCGCATCCCCCTGTTCGATGGCCTGATAGACCCGGCGATGCGCTTCGTTTGACTTGAGCGGCATGGGCCGCATGAACAGCGTCGTGGTGCGTGCCCGCCGGACTTGATCCCGCATCATGCTGACGATCATCTCGATACGGCGATTGCGTCCCAGGCGCACCAGCTCGGCGTGAAACCGGTCGTCCGCCGCCGCCCAACGCTCCAGATCTTCGGCCATGACAGCCACTTCCATATCCTCGATGGCGCGCGCCAGATCTTCAAGATCATCCGGAGCATAGCCTTTCTGCGCAGCCTGTTCAGCAGCGAGGCTTTCCAGCTCTGTCAGCACATCGTAGATTTCGCGCATATCCTCCGGCGACACCGGCAGGATGCGGACACCCTTGCGCGGTTTCAGCTCCAGCAGCCCCTGCCCTTCGAGCATCAGAACGGCTTCGCGCACCGGTGTGCGCGACATGTCCAGCATCGCGGCGAGTTCGGATTCGAGGTGATTGGAACCTGCCGCCAGTTGTCCGGTGAAAATCATGTCGCGCAGTTCATGCAGCGCGCGTTGGACGTTGGATTGCGGTTTGGAAGATGTCTCGTTCAAGGGCGTTCCGATGCGAAGGCTGGGCAGCCGCAGCCGCCCGTCACCCATCAAGAGGCCCCAAAGTCCGCAGCAATGCAAGGTATGGGTGCAAAAACGCTGCGTATTCGTGGCGGATCAAGCCGCGATCAGGGACTGCGCCTTGGCCGTGGCGCGATCCGCCTGCCCCTGATCCCCCAGACCTTTGAAAGCACGGGCCACCGCGCGCCAGTTCTGGGCCGAGGTCGGTTTGATCCCCGTCCGCTCATTTGCCAGTGCCAGCGCCAGATCGAACCGACGCGCCCGCAACGCCGCCTCCAAAAGGGTCCAGCCGATGATGTCGCGCTGCGCGTAGCTGCCCCCCAACCGGTGGGTCATATATCGGATAGGCAGCAGGCGCTCAACGCAGCCTGCGTAGTTCTCTTTCTTGAAATCCTGCATGGCCAGACAAAAAGGCAAACCGATCTCGCGGGTCATAGCGACATTGGCATCAGAGGCGTTTTCCAGATACCGCTCGTTCGCGGACAAAAGTGCCTTTTGCGCGTCTTCGCGACCATCTGACACGAAGGTCAGCATCGCATGCACGTCGTTGAAAGCATAAAGTGTATCCTGCGCCGCAGGCTCCCATTTATTCGCCAGATGGGTCCAACGGTCCCCCCCATCCTGCCCCACGAGGTTCATGCGCCACAGCAAGGCTGCGGCATCCAGTTCCTCATACTTGTGACCATCCTTGTTGCGGGAATCGAGGTGGGTGTCGAAAATATCGTAGACCTGATCGTATTGTTCGAGGTCGAGGTGATAGAGCCCGGTGTGCCACCAGAGGTGATTGGCAAAGTTGGACGTTCCCCACATGCCCGCATGATCACGCATGAAGCGGATACCACCCGCCTGCCGCCCGCGCATTTCCATTACATGGCTGACGGTATGCACGGCGTACGGGTTGTCGGGCCGGATCGCCAGCGCCTGGCGCGCTAGCTCTTCGGCGCGCGCGAAATCGCGGTTCTCCTCCAAACCGAAGGAATAGAACCCCAGCACGAATTCATAGCCGGGAATGCTCTCGTCCCACAGGTTGAACACCCGTGCGACCACATCGCGCTGCCCCGGCACGTCACCCAGCAGAACCATCGTGTAGTGGATCAACTCCAACGCAAGCAGGTCCATGGGGTAGCGCGTCAGCACGGCTTCCCATTTCTGCACAGCACCAAAGAAATCACCGTGAACCCAGGCCTTGATTGCCTCGTGGTGGCCCAACTCCCGTTCATTGCAGCCCGGCAGTAGCCGCTCCGACTGCGCAAGGCACTGCAACATCGTCTCGTAGACGCGAGTTTCCATTGCCTGCGTCAGCCATCCCGCCTTGAAAAGCCAGCCCATGATGAAATCAGGATGCTCTGCCAGAACGGCGTCAATCTCCGCATCGGCATCCCCGCGGAAAGAGAGCGACATCAGGATCGCGCGCTCCAACCCGTCGATAGCGCCCCAGTCGCGGTAGGACACGGGTACGCCCCTGATATCCGTAAATGACGTTGCAGATTTCGAAGCGGTATCGGCGCACATCCTGGGTCATCCTTTGCGACAGCGGCACGGGGTTACAACTCCCTTCTATCGCAAATTTTGCGAGGATCGAGTGTCTCACGAAAATTCTATCTGGCGTTAGCAGCGGTTTGTCGCGCCCTGCCGAAACCCTAACCGCCTGGACGCGCCTCGACCGTGTATCCGTCCCGCGTCTGCGGCGTTTTCATATCGAGCACCCGGCCTGCGATCAGATTGCGCAGCATCTGGGCGGTTCCCCCGCCAATCGTGAACATCCGCGCATCCCGAACCAGCCGTTCAACAGGGCTGTTGCGAGAGTATCCGCTGGCACCGTGCAACTGCAAAGCGTTGTTGGTGACCTTCACGGCCATTTCCGAGGCAAAGACTTTCGCCTGTGCGGCAAGCAATAGATCGGGAAAACCAGAGGGCTGAGCCTCAGCACTTTTTGCCGCCCGCCAGATCATCATGCGCGCTGCGTCGATCTGTGTGGCCATGTCAGCCAGCATCCATTGCAGACCCTGGAATTCTGCAATCGGGCGGCCGAATTGTTCGCGGGTCTTGACGTGGCTGCAGGCCGCGTCGAAAGCCGCCTGCGCGAGGCCAAGCGCCACCGTCGCCGCGCCGACACGCTGAGCATTGTAGGCATTCATCAAGCCAGCAAAGCCCCGTTCGATCCCCTCTGGCGGCGTGATCAGACGGTCGGCTGGCAGGTGCAGATTGTTGAACCGAATAGTTGTCTCCGGGATGCCACGCAGGCCCATCGTGGGTTCACGCGCCCCAATCTCCAGACCGGGCTCATCAAGATACGCGATGAATCCGCCGATCCCCGTGAACGCGCCGTCTTCAATCACCCGCGCGAAAATCAGGTGCAGCCGGGACACGCCCCCGCCGGTGATCCAGTGCTTGGTGCCGTTCAGCACCCAGCCATCGCCCGTTCGTTCCGCCGTTGTGCGCATCTCAGTTGCGGCACTGCCTGCCTGTGGCTCGGTGATGCAGATGGCGGGTTTGTCTCCCGCCAATACGTGTTTCGCCGCGGTCTCGCGCTGCGCCTGCGTGCCATACGCAAGGATTGCGCCCACGGCGCCCATGTTGCCTTCGACCGCAATCCGCCCGGACACGCCACAGCACCGCGCGAATTCCTCGACCACCAGCGCGATGTCGAAACAGCTCAACCCAAGGCCCCCCAAGTCTTCAGGCACGCACATGCCCATGAACCCGGCGTCGGTCATCTGCCGGACCACCTCCTGTGGATATTGCTCTGTCGCGTCGGTCTGTGCTGCCAGCGGAAGGGCAACGTCGCGCGCCAGATCCCTTGCGCGCGCCTGCAACGCAATCTGGGCCTCATTGAGAAAGAAGGAGGGAGGGTCCTGCACCTGCCGATCAAACATGAGAGCGCCTTTGACTGTGGGTAGACGCAGTCTAAATCATGATGATCTCAAAGCATATCGAGATATTCTTGCATTTTTCATGAGATTTACTGATGCTAAAGCGCAGCCAAAAACGTCGCGATCAGTGGATCATGCGGAGGATCATCCAAGAGCAACGCGCCGACGTCGCGCGCAAACGGCGGATCACCAAAGGAGACCGAGCGTAATCCGGGCCAGATCCCATTACTACCCCGGCAGACCGGCACAATCGACACCCCCAACCCCTCGCGCACCATGGATTCGATGGCATCCAGTGAATCGATTTCCATGATTGCGGTGACGGCGATATCCCGTTTGTTCAGATGCGCCTCTATCGCGCTGCCCGCCCATGTTTTGCGGTTGAACCAGATAAAGGGCAGAGACGAGAGCAGCGTTTTTTCGTCACCCGCCGCTTCTGCGGGCGCGATGACGACCAGCGGCTCATGCGCGATGTGATGCCATTCCAACCCCTCAATGGGCGTTGGTGGCTTCGTGCAGATTGCGATGTCGAGGGCACCTTGCTGCAAGCGCCCGGCCAATTGGTCGGAACTGCCACTGTGCACATCAATGGAAAGATCGGGGTGCTGCAGGCGCAGTTCCGCAAGCGCGGGGGGCAGGAAGCTGCTCAACACGGTAGGGACCGCGCCGACACGCAGCCGGCCCCGGATCATCTGCCCCATGACCACATCTTCGGTCGCGTCGAAAAGCTTGATCACCTTGCGGGCATGATCTGCCAGCGCGCGTGCTTTGCCCGTCGGTGCGGGCGGGCGCACGACACGGTCAAACAGGAGAACGCCCAACTCCTCTTCCAACGCCTTGACCTGCAAGCTGATCGCGGAGTGAGAGCGGCCAATAGCGTCACCAGCAGCCGCAAACGATCCTTCGTCTATCACCGCGATCAGGATACGCATTTGCTGGATGTTCATGGAAAGGGCCGGGGTTCAGGGGAAAGCGCCACGCGCTGAGGATCAGGCAAAGCCTAGTCGATCCTCACAAGCAGGTCCATCTTGCGACCGCCTATCCGAGCGAGGGGAGCACCAGCCGCCACCATCGCTTGCCTGAACAATCGGCACTGCAGATGCGACCAATTAACGTCAAAGCTGCCTTTTGTAACAATTTTTGACGGTTTCGCTTGAGAACAGGCGCATTCTGGCACAGATAATGGAGAACTTTTCAGACCAAAAGACTAGGAGTTCGCGTGTCCCTCTTCCTGATCGTCGCATTACCATTCTTCGGCGCGCTGCTTCCTGGACTGATGAATTCCGCAGGCAGGCAGGCCTGCGCCGGGATCACCTTTACCGTCTCACTGGCGGCGTTCATCGGGCTGCTGACCAACCTGCCCGCTGTGCTTGCCGGCGATCTGGTGACCGCCCGGGTAGATTGGATTCCCTCGCTGGGCATGAACTTCACGCTGATGCTGGATGGGCTCGGGTTTTTCTTTGCACTGCTGATCCTAGGTATCGGCCTCTTGATCATTGCCTACGCCCGCTCGTACCTGTCTCGCGATGACAACATGGGCGAATTCTTCACCTACCTGCTGCTGTTTCAGGGCGCGATGGTGGGAATCGTGCTCAGCGATAACATCCTGCTTTTGCTTGTCTTCTGGGAACTTACCTCGCTCTCCTCCTTCCTGCTGATCGGCTATTGGAAGCATCTGCCCGAAGGCAGGCAAGGCGCCCGCATGGCCTTGACCGTCACCGGCATGGGTGGTCTGGCCATGATCGGTGGCATGCTGATCCTCGGCCAAATCGCGGGCAGCTATGATCTGAGCGTCATCCTGCAGAACCGCGAGTTGATCCAGGCCGATCCACTTTATGTTCCAGCGCTGCTGCTGATCCTGCTGGGGTGTTTCACCAAGTCGGCGCAATTCCCGTTCCATTTCTGGTTGCCGCACGCCATGGCGGCGCCGACACCCGTTTCTGCCTACCTGCACTCAGCAACAATGGTGAAAGCGGGCATCTTCCTGATGGCCCGCATGTGGCCGGTGTTGTCGGGCACGCCGGAATGGTTTGTCATCGTCACGACCGCCGGTTTGATCACCATGGTGTTGGGCGCGATCATCGCCCTTTTCAAACACGATCTCAAGGCACTGCTGGCCTTTTCAACGGTCAGTCACCTCGGGCTGATCACCATGCTGCTGGGCACCGGCACCGCATTCGGGGCGATGGCGGCGATGTTCCACATTCTCAACCACGCCACCTTCAAGGCGGCGCTCTTCATGTCCGCAGGGATCGTCGATCACGAGACCCATACACGCGACATTCGCCGCCTTGGCGGGCTGCGTCACCTGATGCCGATCACCTTTATCATCGCGACGCTGGCCGCGCTGTCTATGGCCGGTATCCCGCTGCTGAATGGCTTTCTATCGAAAGAGATGATGCTGGAGGAAGCCAATCACACCGTGCTCTTTGGTGCGCCCTGGTTGGTGCCCGCACTCGCGACCTTTGGGTCCCTGTTCTCTGCCGCCTATTGCTTCCGCCTGATCGGTCACACCTTCCTCGGCCCGGTGCGCGACGACTACCCGGCCAAGCCGCATGATCCCGGCGCGGGCATGTGGCTGCCGCCCGCCATTCTGGTTGTGCTGGTGGTGATGATCGGTGTTGCCCCCTTCCTGGCAGAGCCCTTTGTGAAAATGGTGACGGCCTCCGTCCTGGGGGACACTGCGGAGGTGCCCAAGGCCTACTTCAAAATCTGGCATGGCCTTGTGCCCGCCCTCTTCATGTCGGTCATTGCCGTCGTGGGTGGCTTGCTGATGCTGGCCATCTTCAATCCCGCCCTGCGCATGTGGGACACGACCCCACGCCCCGAGGCCAAGACGATTTTCGAAGCGCTGATCGCTGCAATTGTTGCGTTGTCCCAGCGCTTTATCCACGGGCTGCACAATGGTGCTTTTACCCGCTACGGCGCGATCATGGCCGTCACGGTCATCGTCGCAGGGTTTTACGCCTGGAGCACAGGCACCGTGGGCCCCGCCAGCCGAGAGATGCAGCCCGTCACCCCCGTCGCCTTTGCAGGCTGGGTTATGCTGGTGGCGGCAACCATCGGTATGGTGTTCCTGCATCGCAACCGCCTGATGTCTCTGATCCTCATCGGTATTGCCGGGCTGATGGTATCGGTCGGCTTCGTCTATTTCAGCGCGCCCGACCTCGCGATGACGCAGATCACCGTCGAGGTGGTCACCATCATCCTGCTGCTGCTGGCGCTGAATTTCCTGCCCAATCACACCCCGATCGAAAGCACCGCGATGCGGCGGACACGCGATACCGCCATCGCCCTTGCTGGCGGTTTGGCGACCATGGGCATGGCCTGGCACTTCCTGGTGCGTGACGCCATCGCAACGCCGATCTCGGAATTCCACCTCGCCAACTCCTACAAGGGCGGCGGCGGCACCAATGTCGTCAACGTGATCCTCGTCGATTTCCGGGGCTTTGACACCTATGGTGAGATCATCGTGCTGGGCATCGCCGCCCTGCTGATCTACGCGCTGACCGAAACGCTGTTGTCCGGTCCCGTTCGCGCTCGCCTGCTGAACCGCAAGCCGGATCAGCCGCGTGCGGGCGACATGCACCCCACGATGATGGTGGTGCTGACCCGCGTGATCATGCCCGTGGTGCTGATGGTGGGCTTCTATATTTTCCTGCGCGGGCACAATGAACCCGGCGGCGGCTTCATCGCCGGGTTGGTCGTCTCTATCGCGGTGGTAATGCAATATATGGCCAGCGGGTTCAGCTGGGCCTCCGCGCGGCTGCGCTATCCCTATCACGGGGTGATCGGCGCGGGCGTGCTGATCGCCGGTCTCACGGGCATCGGGTCGTGGTTTGTCAGCAAGCCGTTCCTGACGTCGGATTTCACCTATGTGCGCATCCCGCCGTTTGAGAAGTTCGAACTGGCAACAGCGGCGCTCTTTGACCTCGGCGTGTTCCTCGCGGTGGTCGGCGCAGTGATGCTTTCGCTGGAGAGTTTCTCGCGGCTGGCGCGCCGGGCCCATGTGCCCGATACCGAACACCCGATGGATATTGATCCCTCACGTGACGATCCGCCCACGACACCAGCGCAGGAGGGCGTGTGATATGGAACTGCTTGTCGCATCCGCCATCGGCATTCTCACGGCAGGGGGCATCTACCTGATGCTGCGCCTGCGTACCTTCCCCGTGATCCTGGGCATTTCGCTGCTGACCTATGCGGTCAACGTGTTTCTCTTTGCCTCCGGTCGTCTGAGCGTAGGCGCGCCGCCCATCCTGCGCGATGGGGTCGAGGTCTACACCGATCCGCTGCCACAGGCGCTGGTGCTCACCGCCATCGTAATCTCCTTCGGGATGACCGCCGTGGTGGTGATGATCGCCCTTGGTGCCTATCTGGGGTCAGATGACGATCACGTGGATGACGCCATTGACGAACCTTCTACGGGTACGGGAGACGCGACATGACCCATTGGATCATTGCCCCCGTCGTGCTGCCCGCTCTGCTGTCCCCGTTCATCGTGCTGGCCGCGCGGTATCACATCGGCATTCAGCGCGTCTTCTCCGTCGCAGGCGTTCTGGCCCTGATTTCCGTGGCCGCAGGCCTTGCTTGGCAGGCCTCGGATGGGACCATCACGCTCTACCAGCTTGGTGACTGGGCCGCGCCCTTCGGGATCGTGCTGGTTGCCGACAGGTTGTCTACCCTCATGGTGCTGCTGACGGCCGTGCTGGCGCTCTTCGTGCTGCTCTATGCCATCGGATCGGAATGGGACAACCGCGGGCGGCATTTCCACGCGCTGTTCCAGTTCCAGCTGATGGGGATCATGGGCGCGTTTCTGACCGGTGACCTCTTCAACCTCTTTGTCTTTTTCGAAGTGCTGCTGATTGCCTCCTACGGTCTGATGATCCACTCCGGCGGCAACGCGCGTCTGCGCGCGGGCGTGCAATATGTCCTCTTCAACCTGCTGGGATCGACCCTTTTCCTCTTCGCTCTCGGCGCGATCTACGCCGAAGCCGGGACGCTGAACATGGCGGATCTGGCCCAGCGTGTGCGCCTGATCGACGGCGCGGAAACCGTTGGCATTCGCCTTGCCGCTGTCCTACTCCTGCTGGTCTTTGCGATCAAGGCGGCAGTGCTGCCGCTGCACTTCTGGCTACCCTCGAGCTATGCCGAAGCGCCCGCGCCGGTGGCCGCGCTCTTTGCGATCATGACCAAGGTGGGGGCCTATGCGATCATCCGCGTCTACACGATGATCTTCAGCCCCGATCTGGACGTCACCGCCGGGCTGCACACCACATGGCTAATGCCTGCCGCGCTCGCCTCGCTCGCCATCGGCATGATCGGCGTTCTGGCTGCGCGTCATCTGGACCGGCTGGTAGCCTTCGCCGTCATCGGGTCGATGGGGATGGTGATGGTGGCGATCTCGCTCTTTACACCGACAAGTATCACGGCAGCGCTCTATTACACCGTGCATTCGACTCTGGCCGCAGCCGCCCTTTTCCTGATCGTCGATCTGGTCAGAACCGGACGCGCGGACCTCAACCTGATCGCCCAGCCTGTCGTGCCGGGGGCCGCGCTGACCTCCGCGCTGTTCTTTCTGGCGGCCATTGCCATGGCCGGTCTGCCGCCGCTGTCGGGCTTTGTCGGCAAGCTGCTGGTCCTCGATGCGGCCTTTTCCACCTCGGCAGCCGCATGGATCTGGACCGTGGTCCTGTCGTCCAGCCTGATCTGCGTCGTCGGTTTCTCCCGCGCGGGCAGCACCCTCTTCTGGAAAGCAAAGTCTATGCCGGTGACCGAAGAGGCGGCAGAGTCCCCCGCCGCCACACCCGCGCCTGCGACGCTGTCCTATGTGGCGGTGGGCGGGTTGCTGGCGCTGCTGGTGGCCCACACGGTCTTTGCCGGACCGGCGACCGCCTACATGGCGGATATCTCTGACCAGCTCTTCAATCCGGAACCTTACATAGAGACCGTGCTGGACACACCCGGTAAGCTCAGCACACCAAAGGAGGGATATTGACATGATCAAGGCATACCGCTGGCTCCTGCCACACCCCCTTGTCACCCTGCTGCTCGCGGTGGTCTGGACCCTGCTGCAAAATGAAATCTCGGCAGGCATGGTGGTCTTTGGCGTGATCCTCGGGATAATCATCCCCTGGGGCACCTCGGTCTGGTGGCCGGATACGCCCCGTGCCTTTCACGTCAGCCGCATGGTGACCTACAGCATCATGGTAATCTGGGACATCATGGTCGCCAACGTGCAGGTTGCCTGGATCGTACTGACCAAGCCCAACTCAAAACTGCGCCCCGCGTGGATCGTGGTCCCGCTGGAATTGCGCCAGCCCGAGGCCATTACCATCCTCGCCGGCACCATTACGCTCACCCCCGGCACCGTCTCGGCCGATCTGTCGGACGAAGGGCACAGCCTGCTTGTGCATGTGCTGCACACGGAGGATCCCGACGCCGTGCGTGACGAAATCAAAACCCGCTACGAGCGCCGCCTGAAGGAGATTTTCGCATGAGTTTCGCGACACAGCTGATGGACATCGCGCTCATCGTGACTTTCGTCGTCATCGCTCTGGCGCAGGCCATGTCGATGATCCGGCTGGTGATGGGGCCGTCGACGGGTGACCGCATTCTGGCGCTCGACACGATGGTTGTGAACGCCATCGGCCTGATTGTTTTGCTCGGCATTGCACAGGGGGTGCGTATCTACTTCGAGGTGTCGCTGATCATTGCCATGCTGGGGTTTGTCTCAACCGTCGCCTATGCGCGATTTGTTCTGCGGGGGGATATCATCGAATGACCGCTGAGATTATCGGAACCTACGCCGTTGCCATTTGTCTGCTTGTCGGGGCGGGCTTTGCCATGGTGGGCGCAATTGGCCTGCTGAAGTTCAACGACTCGATGACCCGGCTGCACGCGCCCACAAAGGTTGGCACGGTTGGGATCGGTGCCTTGCTGCTCGCGTCCATGATCCATTCCTTTACCGTTGGAGATGGCTCGCTGCACGAGCTTCTGATCATGTCGTTCCTCTTCGTGACCGCGCCGATTTCGGCGAATTTCATGGCGAAGGTCAACATTCATCGCCGCGCCTGTGACACCCCGCCAGAGCCGCCACAGGATGACACATGGTCAACCCTGAACGTGCCCGAAGCGGATCGCGAAATGGCGTCTCCGTCAGTGCAATCTCCGAAAGCCTGACCCGCAGTCCTAGGCCTGGTGCGCCGCAACAAGGCAATTGAGGAACTCTTCGGTCTTCCGGGTCGGCTCCGGTTTTCGTCGGACGATGGCGGCAAACGTGCTGCTGTAGCCTGTGTCCTGCGCGGCAACGGGGCGCACGGCACCTTTGCGCAGGAATGTTTCCGCCACGTGATCCGCCAGATATCCCAGGTAGCGACCCGATTGAATAAGCAAGGATAACGCCTCTTCCTCCTGCACGCGCGCGGCGCGGCGAATACCCAAGGACTGCCCCGCCTTCATATTCGGGGAGTTGAACGCGTAGCCCGCATATTTGTACTGCGCGAGGTTCAGAGCATCGGCGCGCGCCGTTTCCGGCACGTCAAAGAGTGGATGCCCTTCACCGCAATAGAGCGTCATATGCTCCTGATAGAGCGGTGTATACTGCAGAATGGAGGATTGCCGGTGGATCGGCACGATGGCGATGTCAAGCGTGCCATCGGTGACCCGCGCCTCCAACACGCCCGGCGGATCCAACGCAATCTCGAAGGCCACATCCGGGGCGGAGGCATCGAACGCCTGAATGGCCTTGTGGACCCGCGCCTCAGGGTTCGTCGTCGACTGATCAAAGAGCCCGAGCCGCAAGGTGCCCGTCAGATGGATATGGATATTGTCGATATGGGCCTGGAACCCGTCCAGCGACGCCAACAGGTCATGGGCCGCCTCCAGCACCTGTTCGCCCTCCGGCGTCAGGGAAAATCCGGCAGGGCCCCGATTGCAGAGCTTCAGCCCGATGCGCAGTTCCAGATCGGAGATATGTTTCGAGATCGTCGAGCGGCCAATGTTCAATTCCAGCTCTGACGCGGCAAAGCCGCCGCACTCCGTCACGGCGATGAAAACCCGGATCAACCGGATGTCCACATCGCTCAAAGACCGCAAGAGTGCGCGTTTAGCCATCTAAGGTTTCCTAATTATCAAACTATAGTCGACAATGTTGCCACTTATCAAACACTATACAACCTTTACTGTTACCCCTACCATGACACGCGCTGGCATCTCCGATGCGCGCCAACAGGGAACAGGGAGACAATAAATGTCCATAAAACCCCCACTATCTGATCTGCCGATCAAGACCGCCGATAGCGGTTTTTATCGGGGGTTCAGCGTAAACGTGACCGTCATCAGTAAGATCATCATCAGTATGCTGGTGGTTTGGTGTATCGTCTGGCCTACCCAGGCGGGCACCGTTCTGGGCAACTGGAACACTGCAATTCTTGCGCAATTCGCGGCCTGGTACATCTGGGTTGTGACCGCCTTCGTGATCGTCTGTATCGGTCTGGCCATCTGGCCGACGGCCGGGCGGCTGAACCTGGGCACCGATGGCGAGAAGCCTGAATTTTCGAATTTCTCATGGTTCTCGATGATGTTCGGCGCCGGGATCGGCGTGGGCATGCTGACCTGGGCCGTGGCGGAACCGGTGGCACATTTCAAAAACAACCCGTCGGTTATTCAGGGTGTCACAACCGCATTGGATGCCAACAACGTGCGCGAGGCCTATGTCTGGTCTTTCCTGCACTGGGGTCTGGGCGCTTGGGCATGTTATGCGGTTGCCGGTCTGGCACTGGCCTTCTTCAGCTATCGTCGCGGTCTGCCGCTGACCATCCGATCCTCGCTGACCCCTCTTTTCGGCAAATCGCTCTCCGGTCCGTTGGGGCATCTGATCGACATCGTTGCCGTTGTGGCCACCATTCTTGGTGTGGCGCAGACGCTTGGCTTCGGTGTGGAGCAATTCGTCGCTGGTCTGACACGGATCGGCATTGGTGGTCTCGCGCTGGAAGACGGTTCTGCGACATCATTGGGTATCGTTGTTGCCCTGCTGGTCATCATGGGGGCCTCGACGCTCTCGGCTTTGTCCGGTGTTGGTAAAGGCATCAAGTGGCTGTCCAATATCAACATGGTGCTGTCGATTTTCCTCCTGAGCTTCTTTATCATCTTTGGCGCGACATTCTTTGGTGCGGCGGCCTTCTTCGTAGGTATCTGGGACTACCTGATCGCGTTGCCATGGCTAAGCTTTAACGTTTACAGCTCTGATGGTGTTGAAGGATCCGAAGCCTTCCTGCTCACGCAATGGCAGGGCTGGTGGCCAGTGTTCTACTGGGCCTGGTGGATCGCGTTCGCACCCTTTGTGGGCCTGTTCCTCGCGCGTATTTCACGTGGTCGAACCATCCGTGAATTCGTTCTGGGTGCGATGATCGTACCATCGCTGATGTGCTTTGTCTGGTTCTCCTGGGCCGGGGGTACCGCGATTGATCTTGAACTCAATGGTGGTGCGGGCGGTCTGATCCTTGACGCGGCCAACGGGGACAAGATCTTTGCGATGACCGAGTTCATGCTGGCGCCTATCGCGCAGGTACTGGCCTGGGGCATGGCGGTTGTGATCGTGGTCCTGTTGATGACTTTCCTGGTCACTTCTGCTGACTCTGCGGTTCTGATCGTGAACACCATCAACGCCGCTGGTGACGAAGGTCCAAAGGCACGTCCTCACATCATCTTCTGGGGTGCTGCTCTGGCGTTGGTGGTTGGCGGTTTGCTGATCTCTGGCGGCACGGGTGCCATTCAGACCGCGATGGTCATCGGCGCGCTGCCGTTCTCCATCGTCATGGCGCTGATGTGCATCGCGCTGATCAAGGCGATCTGGAACGATGGTCGTCGTGAGGCGGCCGGGGTTCCGACCACCTTTGATCAGATCGACGACGACATGTCGGCAAGCCCTGCTGAATAAGCGGACCTTATAAAATCGGAAAAGCCCCGCTTAACGCGGGGCTTTTTTAGGTGCTCCTGAACGTGGTGTTCAGCTCTCCACCACCCGACGCATGGACGCATGCCGCGCCAGAATCTGGCGTCGTGCAAAAGCAACGAGAAAGACGGCCGTCAGGATCAGGATGATGGTCGGGGCCGGTGCGCTGTCGAGGAAAAAGCTCGCGTAGGTGCCCAGCAGCATCGAAACCATACAGACCAGCACGGACACCCAGAGCATGGTAGAGAACTTGCGCACCAGCAAAAAGGCAATCGCGCCCGGCGCGATCAGCAGGCCAATCGCGAGGATCAAACCGGCAGCGGAAAGCGTAGCCACGATGGTCAGGGACAGGGCGGCCAGCAAGCCGTAGTGCAGCCAGTTGACCCAGAGCCCGGAGGCCTGTGCCTGCGCCGGATCAAAGCTGTGCAGCAGCCAGTCTTTCCATTTAAGTACCAGCATCAGCCCCACACCGACCGAGATGATGCCAGCGGTCCAGAGCTCAGACGCGTCCACCCCGAGCATATTGCCGAACAGGATGTGATCGAGATGGGCATTTGTTTCCACCGAGACATAGAGAACGATGCCCACACCAAACATGCCGGAAAAGACCACCCCCATCACCGTGTCCTGTTTCACCCGGCTGTTGTTGGAGAGATACCCCGTTGCCAGCGCACAGGTCATGCCCGCCGCAAAGGCCCCGATGATGAGCGGCAAACCAAGAATGTAAGCCAGCACGATGCCCGGCAAGACCGCATGACTGACGGCGTCGCCCATCAGGGCCCATCCTTTCATCACGAGAAAGCAGGACAGCAAGGCGGTGGGCACCGACACGATGATCGAGATGAGAAATGCGTTCTGCATGAAGCCGAAGGTGAAGGGCATCAGGAGGGTCTGTATATCCATCAGGCAACCTCCTCGACCGGGATGGGCGGGCCGTCTCGCAGGGCAATCCTGGCCTTGCGCCGCGCCGCCAGCAGCCCGTGTGTGGGGGCAAAGACGAAGGCCAGCAAAAAGATCAGCGTCTGTAGAGTGACGATGATACCGCCCGTGGCGCCATCGAGGAAATAGCTGATGTAGGCCCCGGCAAAGCTGCTGCCTGCGCCAATGGCCACGGAGGTCGCGATGAGGCGTGGGAAGCGGTCACAGAGCAGGTAGGCCGTGGCCCCCGGTGTGACGACCATGGCGATCACCAGAAACGCGCCGACAGTCTGCATCGCAGCCACGACAGAGGCGGACAGGAGCACGAAGAAGACCGGCTTGAGCACACCGGGGTTCAGCCCGATGGCCCGCGCGTGGTTTTCGTCGAAGAACGTGACCATCAGGTCTTTCCATTTCGCCAGCAGCACAGCAAGCGACACAAACCCGATCAGCGCCAGTTGCAGCGTGTCCTCTGGCGTGATGGCGAGGATATTGCCCATGGTGATGGTCTGGATCGACACCGACATCGGGTTGAGCGAGACGATAAAGAGGCCCAGGCCAAAGAAAGAGGTGAAGATCAGCCCGATGATCACGTCGACTTTGAGACCGGAGCGTTCGGACAGGAACAGCATGGCCCCCGCCGCCAGCCCACCCGCGATGAAGGCGCCAAGCGCGAAGGGCAGACCGAGGATATAGGCCCCCGCGACGCCGGGCACGACGGAATGGGACAGCGCGTCGCCGATGAGCGACCAGCCCTTGAGCATCAGGTAGGCCGACAGGAACGCACAGACGCCCCCCACCAGCGCGGAGACCCACATGGCGTTTGTCATGTAGGTGTAGGCGAAGGGTTCTGCGAGCGTCTCGATCACTCCCGCGGCTCCGTCCGTTGGGTCTTGTCGCCGTATTGAACAAACGGGCGTTCATCGTCGGTAAAGATCGTGACCGCGCGGGCGTCTTCATCGTCGTGCAGCGTGTCGCCGCCAAGGGTGAAGTGCCGCAACACGCCACCAAAGGCTTTTTCGAGATTTTCGCGGGTGAAGGTCGTTTCCGTGGGGCCGTGACAGAGCACGGTGCCCTTGACCAGAACCGTTCGGTCACAGAATTCCGGCACGGAGCCGAGGTTGTGGGTCGAGACCAGCATCACCCGGCCTTCGTCCCGCAGCGACCGCAACAGCCCCACGATCTGCTCTTCGGTTTTCACATCGACACCGGTGAAAGGCTCGTCCAGCAGGATGACCTGCCCGTCCTGCGCCAGGGCGCGGGCCAGAAAGACACGTTTGCGCTGGCCGCCGGACAGCTCCCCGATCTGGCGGTGGCGGTAGTCCTGCATGTTGACGCGTGCAAGCGCCTGATCGACGGCAGCGTGATCGGCGGGTGCGGGGCGGCGCAAGAACCCCATGTGCCCGTAACGCCCCATCATCACCACGTCTTCGACCAGCACGGGGAAGGCCCAATCGACCTCCTCGGATTGCGGCACATAGGCGACGAGGTTCTGGCGCAGCGCGTCGCGCACGCTTTGACCCAGAATGCGGATTTCCCCCTTTGAGGCCGGGACAAACCCCATGATTGCCTTGAAGAGCGTCGATTTACCTGCACCGTTCACGCCGACCAGTGCCGTCACCGTACCGCGCGGGATTTCAAAGCTGGCGTTCCACAAGGCGGTGTGACCATTGCGATAGGTGACCGTCACATCCTGCGCCATCAGGCCGCTGGTGCGGGCATCGCCGCCCGAAAGCCCTTGTGGTACTGGCAGATCATCGCGCATTCGGTCGTCCTTGCCTTGGAAAGCATGCGTGATCTCGATCAACCACACATGCCGTTTCATCGCCCGCAAATAGGGCGCATCTGACCATTAATCAATTGGTCGCCTCCGTCAGCCCCGTGGCCACGGTTCCCGCTGTCACCTTCAGCAGGTCGAGATAGGTGGGCACGGGACCGTCCGCAGTGCTCAGCGAATCCACATAAAGGACACCGCCGTATTGCACACCGGTCTCCCGCGCGACCTGCTTGGCCGGTGCCGTATTCACGGTGCTTTCGCAGAACACCACCGGGATGTCGTTGGCGCGCACCGCGTCGATAACACCGCGCACCTGCTGAGGGGTGCCCACCTGGTCGGCATTCATCGGCCAGAGGTACAACTCCTTCATGCCGAAATCACGCGCCAGATAGCTGAAGGCCCCCTCGCAGGTGACCAGCCAGCGGGCATTCTGCGGTATTTGTGCGATGGCCGCACGCAGCGGTTCGATCGTGGCCCGCAATTCGTTTTTGTAGGCAGCCGCATTTGCCGCGTAGGTATCTGCGTTTTTGGGATCCTGTTCCGCAAAGGCACTGGCGATATTATCGATATAGATCAATGCATTGTCGAGCCCCATCCACGCATGCGGATTGGGTTTGCCGGTATAGCTGCCAGCGGCAATCGGGATCGGGTCGATACCATCGGTGAGTGTTGCCGACGGGACATCCCTGAGATTGGAGAGGAACTGTTCGAACCACAGCTCAAGGTTCATGCCGTTCCACAGTATCAGGTCGGCATCTGACGCGCGCACGATGTCCTGTGGCGTTGGTTCATAGCCATGAATTTCGGCGCCCGGTTTGGTGATGGAGACGACATCAGCCGCATCCCCGGCGACATTTGCCGCCATATCGGCAAGCACGGTGAAGGTTGTGACCACCTTCATCTTGTCTTCTGCGTAAGCATTGGTCGCGAGTACAGCTGCCAAAGCGGCGCAGGACGTGGATTTGATCAGCGAATGCAGCATAGGATTCTCCGGGATGACTATAAGACCTGGCAATCTGTAAATGCAAATCACTCGCAACTGTCAAGATATTTGAGAACGGCTCGCAACTAACGGCAATCAACTTTCAGTGTGCGCCCTGCGACCTGCCTAAAAGATAGGTATCCATGATCCAGCCATGGCGGGCACGCGCGGTCTCTCGCGTCGCAATGATTCTGGCGCTCGCATCGGGCAAAGGTCCATGATCCAGAATTTGTTCTGTCATGCCCAGGTAAGCCCCCCACCAGATCATCAAGTCGGACTGATCCAGATGCTGAAAGCTTGCTTCCCCGTCCAGCATGACCACAAGGCGCTCCGCACCGCCCGGCCATCCATGATCACGCAGACGGCGCCCCGTGGTGATCTGAACGGGGCCATTTACCTCATTCAGCGGGATGCCATGGGCCGCCGTCAGGGCCTGAATTGCGGTGATGCCCGGCACAACCCGCAGCGCCGGGCGCGGGGTGATGCGCCGGGCAATGCGGATCGTACTGTCATAAAGGGAGGGGTCCCCCCAGACCAGCAGAGCGACTGGTCCGGATGCGCCCGCATCCGCCAGCGCGGCCTGCCAGCGCGCGGCAATCTCGTCATGCCAACGCTCGACACGCTCCAGATAGGGCAAGGCGGGATCGCGGACCGGATAGTCAAAGGACACGACCCGCGCCGTTGATCCGGCAGCAGCAATGATACCATGCCGCAAAGAGGCAAGATCATCCTTCCCCGCGCCCTTGTGCGGGACCAGAACAACCGATGCCTCGCGAATGGCCTGCATCCCCTCCATCGTGACATGGGCGGGTGACCCGGTACCAATCCCGATGAGCCAGAGCGTGTCGATCATAGGAAAAATCCACGAAAAAGCCCGGATCCCGCGCAGGGACCCGGGCTATTGATGTCAATCGGATCAGGCCGCGTTATAGAGGCGTCCCGCGAAAAGCCCCGACAGCTTGTCCGACCGTAGCGCTTTGGCCCCGGCCAGCACCGCCAGATCGGCAATCGGTTCGATAATGACCACCAGCATGTAGGCGGCACCGAAAGTCAGCACGGATTGCGCGGTTTCCACCCCGATGCCCTGACCGTAGAAAGCCCAGAAAGCAACCCAGGCGACAACACCGCCCTGGTACATCGCAGAGAGCTTGAAGACATCTGCGTAGGCGAGATCGACATACGCCTTATCCTGCGGGATGAAGCGGTTGGCGAGCGCCGAGATCGCAAAGAGCGGCACCAGAAGCGTCGTGACGTTGACGAAAAACATCGGCAGATCGCTGGGCGCAAAGAACATGCCCTGCACCAGCAGGCCAAGGGCCAGACCAAGGGCGGCAGGTGCCGCGCCCATCAACAGGAACAGCGTGGTGCCCAGAATGAAGTGTACTTCGGAGACACCAACGGCGAAATGCGGCAGCACTTCGAAAAAGATGAAGGTGCCCACGGTGGCCATCACCGTGCGCAGCGCAAAGGAAGCGGCGTTGTGGCTCTTGAGGTCTTCGAAAGCGAGTTTCGCGGTGTAGCCGGCGGCGCCTGCTGCGGTTGCGTAGGCAAAGGCCATCTTGGCCCCATCCACGACACCTGGTTCGATATGCATGTGCTGTCCTTTCTGTCCTGCCCCTCCGGCAGGTAATGGTCCGTGCAGGCACGGCGTTGCGTTGTGCGGCAGGTCTCCTGACTTGCGGGTCGCGGCACTCAGGTCCTTCCCAGCCTTCGGGCCAGTGGGTCATCCATCGCGCTCACCGCTTACAGTTGCGGGGGCAGCCTGAGACTTTCACTCAGTTCCCTTTTCAGCCACAAAACGTGGCACCGTGCCTTAGTCCTATCCCCGATGTTCGCGCCCGAACAAGCATAAAAGCGACTTTCAGCCCTCGGCAAACGGCCCGAAGAGGATCAAAGCGGGTTTATCACCGATTTCCTGCGCCAATTGCTCGGCCAGTGCCGCCACCGTTGTACGCTGGATGCTCTGCTCCGGACTGCTGACGCTTTCGGCGAGAATCGCCGGTGTCTCGGGTGGCAGGCCTCTTTCGGTCAGCGCGTCGAGCAGCTTGGGAAAGGTCCGCTTGCCCATGAAGACAACTGTAGACGCAGTCGGGTCCGCGAGCGCCTGCAGGTCCAGATCCTGCGGCAGCTGCCCGCTGACATCATGCCCAGTCACGAATTGCACGCGCCGTGCGGTCAGACGGCGCGTCAGCGGTATACCCGCCGCGGCCGCCGCAGCGCAGGCGGAGGGGATACCCGGAATAATCTCGTAAGGGATGCCGGCCTCGCGCAACGCCACCAGTTCTTCTTCCAAACGGCCAAAAAGCCCGCTGTCGCCCGATTTCAGGCGCACCACGCGCTGATCCATCTGGGCATATTCCACGAGCAAACGGCTGACATGATGCTGTTTGGGGGATGGGCGGCCTGCCCTTTTACCGACGCCGACCAGATCTGCGCCCGATCGCGCATGGCTGAGGATCGGCCCCGAGGAGAGATCGTCAAACAGTACGGCATCGGCGCGTTTCAACCGGTCTACAGCCTTCAGCGTCAAAAGCTCGGGATCGCCGGGACCGGACCCCACAAAGCTGACGAAACCGGTCACGCGTTTTCCTCTGCGGTGATGAAGTGGAAAAACGTGCCGGAAACGTGATCACGGTGCGATCCGGTCTCGGGCACGGAGTTGCCGTCAGCATCTGCGACGTCGGCCAGCGCCGCATCGGGTTGTTCGAGAATGGTAGAATAGTGGAATTCATGCCCCCGCAAAGCAACACCCGGCCCATACCCCGGCAGCGGGGCCGTCAGCACCGCCCGCCGATAACCCAGATGGAACTTGCGTTTCTCGTAGCTGGTGACAAGACCCAGCAGCCCTGCCATCTGGTGCCGGGTGCCTTCCTTGTCGATCAACGCTTCTCCAAGGGCCATGTAGCCCCCGCACTCCCCATGCACGGGCCGCGTCTCTGCGTGTTTCCGCAAGCCGGTTTGAAATGTGGTGGCTGAGGCCAGCACGCCACCATGCAGTTCCGGATAGCCCCCCGGCAGCCAGACCAAATCGGCGCTTGCATCCGGGGCCTGATCCGCCAGCGGGGAAAAGGGCAGGATTTCCGCCCCCGCCTCGCGCCAGCCCTTGAGCACATGCGGATAGGTAAAGGAAAACGCCGCATCCCGCGCCAGGGCGATACGCTGAGCCGGTGGTGTTGGCAGCTTGGCGCTGTCGAGGGGTGTGATCTGGCCCTTGGCCGCTGCACGAATGGCCGCGATGTCGACATGGTCGCGCAGAAACTGCGCATAGCCTGCAATGGCGGCCTCCAGATCGGGATGTTCAACTGCCTGGATCAGCCCCAAATGGCGTTCCGGCAAGGTCAGGTCCCCCCGGCGTGGCAGGACGCCCAACACGTTCAACCCGGCGTTTTCCATGCCCAGACGCGCAAGGCGTTCATGGCGCGGCGAGGCGCAGCGGTTCAGGATCACCCCGGCAAAGGGGACATCCGGGTTGTAGGCCTGAAATCCGAGCGCCGTTGCCGCCGCCGATTGCGCCTGCCCGCTGACATCCACGACCAGAACCACGGGCCAGCCCATGCGCTGCGCCGTCTCAGCGCTGCTGCCAAATCCGCTCTGCCCCCGGGTGGCCACACCATCATAGAGGCCCATAGACCCTTCGGCGACACAGATATCGGCACCCGTCGCCTCGGCGGATATTGCAGCCAGCAAATCCGGCCCCATCGCCCAGCTGTCTAGGTTGAAGGACGCGCGTCCACTGGCCGCATGGTGAAAGGCCGGGTCGATGTAGTCCGGCCCGGATTTGAAGGGTTGCACCCGCAGCCCGTCTTCTGCCAGCGCGCGCAGCAGCCCCAGCATCACCGTTGTTTTCCCTGTCCCCGATGACGGCGCAGAGATCATGATGCCCGGCATATCAGTCATCGCCATGGCTCCAGCTTGCCCAGGGGCTTTCCGCGCTTTGCGGGCGGTAGCGCCTGTCGTAATCCGTTGAATAGAGGCAGCTTTCGTCAAACCCCTCCGCTGCCAAAGCCGGTCCAACGAGGATCAGCGCCGTGCGCGCAATCCCGGCATCCAGTCGCGTGGCAATGTCCGAGAGCGTACCCCGAATAATCTGCTCATCCGGCCAACTGGCACGATAAACCACCGCCACCGGGCAGTCGGCACCATAGGCGGGCGTCAGATCATCGATAACCGTATCAAGGTTCTGAATGGACAGATGGATGGCCAGGGTTGCACCGGTCGCGGCGAAATTCGTCAGGGTTTCGCCTTCCGGCATCGAAGAGGCCCGGCCCGGCGTGCGGGTCAGCACCACCGATTGCGCCAGCCCGGGCAGGGTCAGCTCCGCCCCCAAGGCGGCGGCGGCGGCCGAGAAGGAAGGCACGCCGGGCGTGACCGACACCGGGATACCGGCCGCGCGCAGGCGGCGTATTTGTTCGCCCATCGCGGACCAGACGGACAGGTCACCTGAATGCAGCCGCGCAATGTCCTTGCCCGCCGCATGTGCGGATTGGATCGCGGCCATGATGTCATCCAGCGACATCGAGGCGGTGTTCACGATCTCTGCCTCCGGTGGACAATGCGCAAGGATCGCCTCCGGCACGAGGGAGCCTGCGTAGAGGCACACAGGACAGGACGCAATAAGATCACGTCCGCGCAGGGTCAGAAGATCGGGGGCGCCCGGTCCGGCGCCGATGAAATGGACGGTCATGATGTCTCTCTGATGGCAAGCGCACAGGTCGCAAGCTTGTCTGCTGAAATATGTCTGAGGGTCAAGAGGCGGGCGTCCGGGCCAGCTGCGGCAAGGGCTGCGGCCTCGGCGACCGATCCGGTGCCATGGACCTTTTGCGAGGCCTCAGACTGGGTTGTGGTGGATTGCTGCTGCAGGATGTCGGCGGGCACGGCCTTCACTGGTATTCCGATCTTTTCCGCGAAGAGACGAAATGTCTCTGCGGTTGCCTTATCTTCCGGTGTTGCCAGCACATCCGGCTGCACGGCCTCGCAGGCACGATCAAGCGCGTCCTGCAAACTGCCGACGGAGGCCGTTTTGCGAAAGCCGAAGCCAGCGGCAATCATAGGGACACGCTCCATTGAACAATCGGGTAGCTGGTTTTCCACCCGCGTTTCGGCCCCAGCGGCTCGGCGCGCGCCACCTCAAGCCGGATCAGCGTGCCGCCCAGGCGGCGGTGGGCGTCAACAACAAGTGCCTCGGTTTCGAGTGTTACGGCATTCGCCACCAACCGCGTCCCCTTGGCAAGACTGCTCTCCAGCCACTTCAGCAGCTCAGCGGTCAGCCCCCCGCCGATGAAAACCACCTGCGGCTCTTTCTGCCCAACCAACGCATCTGGTGCTGCACCGGTGACGACCTTCAGACGGTCGACCCCAAGCCGCGCGGCATTTGCACTGATCCGGGCGGCACGGTCCGGGTTAGGCTCGAAGCTCGTGGCCTCAAGTGTCGGATGCGTCAGCAACCATTCGATCCCGATGGACCCGGAACCTCCGCCGATGTCCCACAGATGGTCAAAGGGCCTTGGGGCCAGCGCGGAGAGCGTCATCGCGCGCACCGGTTGCTTGGTGATCTGCCCGTCCGTTTCAAACCACTCGTCCGGACGACCGCTGGTCAGCGGCAAGGCACGCCCACCCCCGGCAACCTCAACGGCGACGCAAAGGGGATGCTGAAAGCTCTCCGCCGTCATCGCATCAGCGCGTAGATGCGTCACCCGCTCGCGCGGCCCGCCCAAGGCTTCAAGCACGCTCAAAGCAGAGGCCCCAAACCCAGCATCGCTCAAATAGGCCCCCAACGCCCCAACGGCATCACCGTCGCGGAGCAGCGCGATGATTTTCACATCGGGTGCCAAATGAGGCCGCAAGCGCGTCAAGGGAGCCGCATGCAAGCCGAGGCAAACCGTCCGCTCCAGCGACCAGCCCATGCGATTGGCCGCAAGGGAAAAGCTGGAGGGACCGGGGACGGAGCACCACTCTTCCGGATCCAGATGGCGCGCCAGCGTGGCCCCTGCGCCGAACCAGAAAGGATCACCCGATGCCAGCACAACCACGCGTTTGCCCCGCAGGCCCAACAGGATGTCGATGCCGTCGGCAAAGGGAACCGGCCAGCGTCGCGTCTCGCAGGGCAAATCACCCACCAGCGCCAGATGCCGTGGGGGGGCCATGACGATTTCCGCACCCTCAAGGGCGGTTCGACTTGCGGGACCGAGGCCTTTGAGGCCATCTTCGCCCAATCCGATGATGGTCAACCACGGGGTCTCAGACATGGAGCCAAACCTGCTTGTTCTTGGCGGCACGACCGAAGCCACCGCGCTCTGTCGCGCCCTGAGCGATGCAGGTGTGCGGGGCACGATCTCCTTTGCCGGTCGCGTGGCGCGGCCGGTTCGACAACCGCTGCCGCAGCGGGTTGGCGGGTTCGGCGGTGTTGCGGGGCTGGTGGACTATCTGCGCGCCGCCGGTATCACCCATGTGGTTGACGCCACGCACCCCTTTGCCGCGCAGATGAGCCGGAATGCGATTGCCGCCTGTGCAGAAACCGGCGTGCCGCTCACCGCGCTGACCCGCGCCCCTTGGACGCCGGAACCGGGGGACAATTGGACCCATGTTGCGGATATCGACGGTGCCGTCGCCGCGCTGGACCGGCCCGCCGCGCGCGTCATGCTGGCCATCGGGCGTATGAACCTGCCCGCTTTCGCCCCGCGACCACAGCATTTCTACCTGCTGCGTCTCGTCGATCCGCCCGAAACACCGCCTGCCCTGCCCGACCATCATGTCGAGGTCGACCGTGGCCCGTTCAGCTTTAACGGTGACCTCGCACTGATGGGCCAGCACGCAATTTCGCTGGTTGTGTCGAAAAACTCCGGCGGGACAGGGGCTTATGCCAAAATCCGCGCCGCGCGCGCACTGGGGCTGCCGGTCATCATGATTGCCCGCCCGGATTTGCCCCCCCGGCATGAAGTGCATGATACCCATGCCGTATTGGACTGGGTGGGTCATGCCTCCACCGACCTCGGCGTATAGACAATTGGCGCGCCATCCCGTTCGATCACGCGGGTGGTCGAGGAGCCGACAATCACCATCGTGCGCATATCCGCCATATCGGGCGTGGCCTGCGACAAGGGTACGATACGGATGCTTTCCTCCTGTGTGGAGACGGCCCGCGCAAAGACGATGGGGCGGTCATCGCGGCAGACATCCTTGAGGATCGACAGCGTTTTTTCAAAGCCTTCGGGGCGCGATTTCGACCGTGGGTTATAGAACGCCATGGCAAAATCGGCTTCTGCCGCCAGTCGCAGACGTTTTTCGATCAGCGCCCAGGGTTTGAGATTGTCGCTGAGGTTAATCGCACAAAAATCATGACCCAGAGGCGCGCCCACCCGCGCCGCAGCGGCCAGCATCGCCGTGATCCCGGGGGCAACCCGTATGTCCAGAGTGCGCCAATCTTTCGGCCCGGCCTCGACGGCCTCGAAAACCGCCGCCGCCATGGCAAAAACGCCCGGATCACCGGACGACACCACCACAACGCGCCGCCCTGCCGCAGCCATTTCCAGCGCGTGATTGGATCGGTCGATTTCCACACGATTGTCGCTCGGATGCAGGCGCAGGCCTTCGCGTTCGGGCACCCGCGCCACATAGGGAATATAGCCCACCACATCCGTCGCCTCGGCCAGCGCAAGGCTCACCTCCGGGGTGACAAGGTCCGGGTCACCCGGCCCCAACCCGGCGATGATCAGCCAGCCGCTCATGGCCTGCGCCCCTGCCCGTGCACCACGATGATCGAGAAATAGGGCGTTATCTTGGCACCTGCGTCAGCCAATCGCTGCACCGTCTGGTTGGGCATGCTGGCGTATTCCACCAGCCAGGCCGTATCGAACTTGCCTGCCTGTTTCAGCGCCGATTTCACCTTTTCAAAGTGTCTGCCGATCTTCATGACAACAACGGCATCGCTGCGCTGCATCGCGTCAGCCAGCATGTCCTCTGGCAAGGTCCCCATCAGCACGGTCAGGATATCATCTCCCCAAGTGACGGGTTGGCCGGTGGCCGTCCAGGCTGCCGACATGCCTGTGATCGCGGGCACGACCTCGACCGGCACCACATCTTTCAACCGGGTATAAAGATGCATGAAGGACCCGAAAAAGAAGGGATCACCTTCGCACAGTACCACGACATCCTCGCCCGCTTCGGCCAGCTCGCGCAGGTGATCGGTGCATTCGGTGTAGAACGCAGACAGGGCCGCATTGTAGCCCGGATCGGTCACGGGGATTTCCGTGGTCACCGGGTATTCCATCGGGAATTCCACGGCCTCCGCATGCAACATGCCGTTGACGATGCGCCGGGCCTGCCCGGCCCGGCCCGCCTTGCGGAAAAACGCCACATGCCGCCCGGTCCGCAGCAGCCTGTCCGCCCGCACGCTCATCAGATCCGGGTCACCGGGACCCAGACCAACGCCGTAGATCGTACCAACGCTCATTCCGCGCGGCTCGCGATGGCATTCACAGCGGCAACGGTGATCGCACTACCACCCAGTCGCCCTTGCACGATGCAACAAGGCACCGGCTGATCCGCCCAGAGCGCATCCTTGCTCTCGACAGCGCCGACAAAACCAACCGGGCAGCCGATGATCGCGGCGGGGCGCGGACAGTCTGGCTCCTGCAACATATTGAGCAGATGGAAAAGGGCGGTAGGCGCATTGCCAATAGCGACCAGCGCGCCGGCCAGATGGGGTCGCCACAGCTCAAGCGCCGCAGCTGAGCGCGTGTTTTGCATTTCTGCAGCCAATTCCCGAACGCCGTCATCGTGCAAAGTGCAGATCACCTTGTTTCCTGCAGGCAGCCGGGGGCGCGTGACTCCTTCGCTGACCATGCGCGCGTCACAGAGGATCGGGGCGCCCGCCTCCAAAGCACTGCGCGCGGCTTGGGCGAATTCGGTGGAAAACCGGACATGCTCCTCCAGACCAACCAGTCCGGCGGCATGGATCATACGCACGGCAATCGGCTCTTCGTCCGCAGTAAACCGCTCCAGCTGCGCCTCTGAGCGGATCGTCGCAAAGGACTGCTTGTAGATCGCGGCCCCGTCGGTCTCATAGGTATAGGTCATCAATGGCTCTTCACTTCCGCCAATAGGTCATTGGGCGCCAGCCCGGATTTCTCGGGGGCATCCCATGCGCATCCCTGCCGGACAAGGTCAAATCGTCCCCCACGCCCGACAAAGGTCCCATCCGCAGGCTGGCTGCGGGCGCACCCTTTGGCACATCCCGACACATGCAGCGTGCCCGATATCTCCTGCGCCAGTGTCCGTGCAAGGTCTCGCGTCTCGACGCTGGCGCTGTCACAGAAAGGCGCACCGGGGCAGGCATCCGCGTGCAGCAACGGGTCATCCGGAGCCGAAACAAAATGCGCGTCGGTGATCGCTGAGACCCCCTCCAGCACAAACATCCTCCACGGTGTGATCCGCAGGGCGCGCGTACCAGACGTATCGACAACACGCGCCAAGGCCCCGGCATCCAATTGGCCAAAGGCGGCGCCCAGGATCATTCCAAGCGGGTGCGGCCCCGGCGTGGGCTGCGTTTGAGGTACCATGGGCGCCGCGGTTCTCCATCTCTGTGGCAATGAAACGCGCGTCAACAGGTTCCGCATACGCCGTTCTTGCGGCTGACGCTTTGCGGCGAACCACGCGGCAAGCTCTACGATTTTGTCGACCATCGCGTCCAGGGGCACTGCATGACCACGCGCAGCGCCATCAGCCCGCACGACCAACCCCTCGGCACTCCGCTCCACCCGGATGTCTGCCGAGGCATTCTGCAAAAGCGGCGATGGCCCAGTATCGATGGCAAATCCGAATTTCGCAGGCAGGTCCGGCAAGGCAGTCAGCGCGTCAAGCAGATCAGTGACGATCCGGTGTGTGTCATCACCGGCCTTCCAAAAGGGAGAGACCAGAATGTTGCGCCGTGCCTCCAATTGTGGTTCCGCGTCCAGCAGCTCCAGATCGTTCAAAGCCGACAGCAACGGCTCGAACCCGTTTTCTGATACACCTCTGATCTGCAGATTGGCGCGGTTGGTCAGGTCCAGAAACCCGTTGCCGTAGGTCTGTGCCAGGTCGCACAGGCCCAGCACTTGCCTGCGATCAAGACGGGCATGAAACGGGCGCACCCGCACGATCAGCCCGTCGCCGGACATCATGGGTTTGAACGCCCCGGGGCACCACCCTTTCACGCTGGGCTGTACGCTCATTGCGCCGCGTCCAGCTGGGCGAGGATGGAATTGCGCCGGGTCTGCCACAGACCGGCGGCGTGCAACTCGGCAAACCGCGCCAGCATGGCCGCATGCGCGGCCGGGTTGGCGTCCTGCAAAAACTGATCCGTCTCCGCATGGCCCAGCGTCGCATCGTGGTAGAGATCAAAGAGATGCGGCGGGACGGCCCCCGCCAGATGGGCAAAGGCGGCCATGTGATCCAACGTCGCCGCAATCTCTGCCGCGCCGCGAAAGCCATGTGCGCGCATACCCGCGACCCAATCCGGATTGGCGGCCCGCGCCTGAACCACACGGGCGATTTCCTCGGGCAAGGCCCGCGCGCGGGGGCGGCCGGGGTCGGTATTGTCGAGATGATAGAGCGCCGCCTGCCCGCCCGTGATCGCCTGTGCCGCCGCAAATCCGGCCTCATGCGCGGCGTAGTCAGCCGCCAGCAGCAGATCCGTTTCGGGCAGGTCCTGCGCATGCACAAAGGTATCCGCCTCGGCCACGCGCGCCCGAATACCGTCTTCGTGCCGCGCGACCTTGTCACCGTCCAGGCTCCAAGCGCTGGCGTTGAGCCACGCTTCACCGGCTTTCCGGCGACCCTCGACCGTGTAGGTTTCCGCCGCATCCGCCATACCAACGCCAAAACGCCCCGGGGCCGGGCCATAGACCCGCGCCAGATCACTGCGCCCGACATAAGGGTTCCAATCCGCCGCTTCGTCCCGTGCGGCCAGCGCTCGAACGGCCTGACCAAAGAGCGCCGACAAGGTCGGGAAGACATCGCGGAACAGCCCGGAGACTCGCAACGTCACATCAATCCGCGGGCGGTCAAGGTCGGTGATGGGCAGGACCTCGATGCCCGACACGCGTTCGGAACCCGCATCCCATATGGGCCGCGTGCCCAGCAGATGCAGCGCCATGGCAAAGTCTTCGCCCGCCGTGCGCATTGTCGCCGACCCCCAAAGGTCCACGATCAACCCGCGCGGCCAATCCCCCGCGTCCTGCAAGTGGCGGCGCACCAGTTCCTCGGCCAGCTTTACGCCCTGCGCATAGGCGGCTCTGGTCGGGACGGCGCGCGGGTCTGTCGTGTAGAGGTTGCGCCCGGTGGGCAGCACATCGGTCCGCCCACGATAGGGGGAGCCGGACGGCCCGGCGGCAATGCGTCGGCCATCCAGCGCATCAAGCAGGGATTGCCGCTCTGCCGCGGTTGACGATGCCGTCTCGAAGGTAGTCTCCGATTTGACCGGACGTCCCCAGATGTGCAGCCCCTCGCCAAACTGGCTTTCCTTGATGTCACAAACAAAGCGGTCAATCCGCGTGATCGCCTCGGCGTCACACCCGGCACGGTCGAGCCCGAGGTCTTCCTCTACGCCCAGTGCCTGCGCTTCGGCGCGGATATCTTCCTGCAATCGATCCCGGCGCCGAGGGTCCAGCCCGTCTGCGTTCGAGAACTCATCCAGCAGCGCTTCCAGGCGCACCAGCCGGTCCGGCGTACCGCTTGCGCGCAGGGGCGGCGGTACGTGGCCGAGCGTCACCGCCCCGATCCGCCGTTTGGCCTGTGCCGCTTCGCCCGGATCGTTCACGATGAAGGGGTAGATCACCGGCAGCGCCCCGGTCAGCGCCTCTGGCCAACAGGTCTCGGACAGGGCCACCGATTTGCCGGGCAGCCATTCCAGCGTGCCATGCGCGCCGATGTGCACAAGCGCATCCACATGAGATTGGAGCCACAGGTAAAACGCCACATAGGCATGGCGCGGCGTGCGCGAGAGGTCGTGGTAGTCGTCATCGCGCTGTGTGTGATTGCCCCGCTCGGGCTGCAGCGCCAGAACGGCCGACCCTTCACGCAGAACAGAGAAATGGAATGCCCCATCGTGCACATCCGGATCATCTGCAGGTGACCCCCAGGCCTCGGTCAGGTCACGCCGCAGTTTTTGCGGCAGTCGCCCAAGTGCAGCCTCGTAGTTCGTGACGGGCCAGGTTTCGCTTTGCCCGAGCAGCTTTTGCGACAGATCATCCACAACCGGGGAGACATCATAGCCTTCCGTGGCAAGGTCGCGCAGGATGGCGCGCGCCGATTCCGGTGCGTCAAGGCCCACCGCATGGCCCATGTTCCAATCCTTGCCCGGATAGGTCGAGAGCACCAAGGCCACGCGGCGTTCGGCAACAGGGGTGCTTGCCAGCGTGAGCCAACCGTGCACCCGGTCCGCAATTGCGTCGATCCGACCGTCATCCGGCGCATGGGCGAACCGGGAATATTCCAGATCAGCGTCGCGGACACCGGGTTCCTTGAACGACGCCACACCGCCCATGATCCGCCCATCTACCTCTGGCAACACCACATGCATGGCCAGATCGGCAGGTGACAAGCCCCGCTCTGCTTCGGCCCAGGCATCGCGGGTCGATGTGGCCAGAGCGACCTGAAACACCGGCACTTCGCCCGCATCCAGCGGCGATGTGCCATCTTCGCCTTTGCCACTGAAGGCGGTCGCGTTGACGATCGCCGCCGGTTTCAGAAACGTCACTTGCCTGCGCAACCATCCAGCGGCTTCAGGAGCCTTCAGTGAGGGCACGAACAGCCCCGTCACCTCATACCCACGCGCCCGGAAGGCCGCAAAAAGCTGTGTGATCGGTGCAAGGTCGGCAGAGACCAGATACGACCGGTAAAACGCCACCAGAATACGTGGTTTGCATCCGGGCGTCTGCGCGACGACCGGGCAGGTGACGCCATGCTCCGGGGTCCACGCCCCGAGGGATGGCAAAACCTTCGCCCCCTTGACCGGCCCCGCGTAAAGACCTGCCGCCAGAGACAATTGGGCAAGTGCCGCCTGTGCCGCCACCACGCCGCCCGTGTCGCAGAGATGCCCCAGCCTGCGCAGGGTGGACACCGGCAGCGTGCCGTAATCGTCGAGCCGTGTGTCCACGCGGCCATCCGCGGGCAGGACCGCCAGCGCGATGCCGTTGCGCTCGGCCAGCGCGCGGACCTGTTGCAGCCCGTAAGACCAATAGGGCACGCCGCCGATGAGACGGATCAGGATGCCCTTTGCGCCATGCAGGGTTTGCTGCACATAGGTGTCGACCGAGAGCGGGTGTTTGAGCGCCACCAGATTGGCCAGCCG
This sequence comes from uncultured Roseobacter sp., assembly GCF_947492555.1. GTDB lineage: Bacteria > Pseudomonadota > Alphaproteobacteria > Rhodobacterales > Rhodobacteraceae > Roseobacter. The sequence continues at coordinate 829,317 of NZ_CANLNE010000002.1, read as the reverse complement.
CAGCGTGGGCAGCTTGCCCTCGGGCCCGCCCCCGCGTCGCCAGGCCGCCGCGAAAGCGCCGAGATCGCTGTCAGAAAAGGAGAGCACCACCAGATCGGCGGGGCTTTGCCCCAGATCCATTGGTGTCTCGGTCTCTTCTAACCCGTGGCTTTCGCGGAAGACGACGTGCATGGCAGGTTACTCAGCCGCCTCGACAGCCTTGACGCCCAGAACCGATGTGATGGTGTCCGTATTGATGTCGTCATGCTCTGCGATCACGACCAGACGGCCCTGGCGCGCTTCATCCGGTTGCCAGGGGCGGTCATACTGATGCCGCACGCGGGCGCCGACAGCCTGCACCAGCAGGCGCATGGGCTTGCCGGTGACGGCGGCGTAGCCTTTGACCCGCAGGATATTGTGATCATTGGCCAAGGCTTCTACCGCGCGGACGAGATCGGCAGGATCCGCCTGTTCGGGGATATCGACAACAATGCTTTCGAAGTCATCATGCTCGTGATCATCATGACCATCGTGATGGGAGGGGCGTGCCGCCATGTCGTCTTCGGCGGCGGCCTCAAGCCCGAGGATTACACGGGGATCAACCACACCTTCGGCCACTTCGACCACAGGCAACGGGCGGGGGGCTTCGGCAGCGATGATCGCCTTTGCCTTGGCCACGCCTTCAGGGCCCGCAAGGTCAGGCTTGGTCAGCAGGATGATGTCGGCGCAGGAAATCTGATCCTCGAAAACTTCCGACAGCGGGGTTTCGTGGTCGATGCTCTCATCGGCTTCGCGCTGCGCATCCACTGCGGCCACATCCGGGGCAAATCGGCCTGCGGCCACGGCCTCGGCATCGGCCAGCACAATCACGCCGTCCACGGTGATTTTTGAGCGAATATCCGGCCAGTCGAACGCCTTGAGCAGAGGTTTCGGCAACGCCAGACCCGACGTTTCGATCAGGATGTGATCGGGGCGCGGCTCCAGCGCCATCAGCGCCTCGATGGTCGGAATGAAATCATCGGCCACGGTGCAGCAGATGCACCCGTTGGCGAGCTCCATAATGTTCTCGGCCGGACAGTCGGGAATGGCGCAGCTTTTTAGGATGTCGCCATCCACACCCACATCGCCGAATTCATTCACAACCACGGCGAGGCGTTTGCCGCCCGGGTTCTGCATCAGTTCGCGCACCAGCGTGGTTTTGCCCGAGCCTAAAAAGCCGGTGATGACGGTCACGGGGAGTTTTGCAAGATCAGTCATGTTCGTTCTCCAGCGGCGGGATGCGCGCGATACAGTTGCGTTTAAAATGTTCGGGGCGTTCGCGCCACGGGATCAACCCATCCTGCGTGGCGTTGTAGCGGGCGGCCCCATCGATAAGGATGTCCGGATGCGACACTTCGTCGATGTTTCCGTAGATATATGTCCACCGGTCCCCGCCCCGCAGGGCAATGGTGCAGCCATAGTCGCAGTTTTGCAGGCATTCGACCGGTTTGATGCGAATCCCCGGTGGCATGTCGCGTTGCGCCAGAGTGTCGTAAAGCCGTTGTCCCGGGCGGCGTTCATCCTCCGGAATGTCGAGGCCGCGCCTGCATTTGACACAGACCAGCAATTCTGTGGTCTGACCGTCAGGCGCCGTGGCGTTGGTCGTCATGAGGTTATGTCCCATATGTCATGGGACGTGGGTCAGATGACGAGATGGGCCTGATTGCCTCAGGACTTTTCCCGACACCGGAACACCCCGTCCGGTTTCTTCACGCGTTGCTGGCAGGTCTCCCGGCTCACGGATTTTGGCGTCTGCCTGCGGTCTGCCTGCCTTCCCGGAGCATGGCTCCAGTGGCTTTGGCGGACCTTTCCGTTCACGGTCGCGGGGGCGGCTGTGCTTTGCCAAAAAGAGGTCCGGCTGCACATTCCCTTTTCACTTGCCTGAGCAAGCACCAACAGGAAAGCAGTTGCTTCGGAATGTGGGGTGATGTCAAGCGCAACTGGTGGTGCGCTGGCAGGATCAGAAGGTCACATTGCCCGGCCTATTGTGTTTCCTGCGCCGGAGCATGCCAGAAATCGACGGGCATGTCCTGCAACAGTTGTGCGGCACAATCCTCGATCCAATCCTGCTGTTCCTCAGCAGACCAACCGTCAAAGCCCTTTTCCCGCGCTGACAATCTTCGGGCGTTCCGCAATGCCTGCTCGTACTTCAACGCCTCAATCGGCTTGTCGGGCACAATCGCGTAAACGAATTTACCCCCCATCGACCGGGCAAGCCGGTCCATCTGCTTGAGCGAGATGGAACCTTCTTTTTCGCTCCGTTCCGCCTGGTAAATCGCATTTCGGCTGACACCCTTGCGCGCGGCCACATCCTCGGCAGACATGAACAATGCCTGACGCATTGTCGAAATCCATCCCTTTTCCGGCGGAGACAAATCAGCGACAAGATCGGCACTACGGTCAAGAAACCGCGCCCACCTGCGTCGTCGCATGAAGTCCGGCATGTCACGTCCTTGGCCAAGGTTTCGCTGAATGTTTGATAAAATATAGGGTGAAGATCGCTAGATACAAGATATGATCACTTTTTTTAGAAAAATGCATATATATAACTAACAATCATGTGATCCAACTCCTATGTATTTATTGAAAGGACTTTTATGATTGATCTGTTTCTTGCCGCGCAGTCTTTGCCATTCGCAAGCGCCCTTGCCGTCGTGTTCGGGTTGTTCCTGCTGGAAATTCTGAGCCTTCTGTTGGGCAGCACGGTTCTGGGTTTCGGCGGTGAGGCGCCCGATCTGGATGCAGACATGGACGCGGATTTCGATTTGTCCTCTGATCTGGAGGCGGAAACGCCGGGTCTGAGTGACACAGATGTCAGCAGTCCTTCCGGCCTGCTGGGCTGGCTGGGCATCCGCGATGTGCCCTTTCTGATCTGGCTGGTGTGCTTTCTGACCATGTTCGGCCTCTCCGGCCTGATCCTGCAGTCGGCAATTGGCAGTATTTTTGGCGCTCCGCTGCCCGCGCTGATCGCGTCAGGGATTGCCCTGATACCTGCCGCGGCGCTCACACGGTTTCTGACCGGTTGGGTCGCCGCCCTGATGCCAAAGACCGAGACAAGCGCCATGCGCAAACGGTTTCTGGGCGGGCATCGCGGCGTCATCTCACAAGGCACCGCCACACGTGGAAAACCCGCGGAGGCAAAGATCAAGGATCGGTTCGGCAATACCCACTACCTGAGGGTCGAACCGCTTTATGACGGTGATGTCTTTCCCCAGGGCAGCGACATCACGCTCATTCGCAAACGCGGCGATCAGTTCTTTGTCATCTGACGCCATCTTGGAATTACCCCGTTCTCACAACTTGAGGAGTTTACTATGACGTTCACACCTATTCTCACGATTGCCGCAACGATTATCGGGCTTCTCCTGTTCGTCGCCCTGATCATGGCGCGGCTCTACAAACGGGCGACCCGCGAAACCAGCCTCGTGAAAACCGGCTCTGGCGGGCGCAAGGTCATCATGGATGGTGGCACAATCGTGGTGCCCTTCCTGCACGAAATCTCCAAGGTCAATATGAAGACCCTGCGCCTCGAAGTGGCGCGTGTGAACGAGCAGTCGCTGATCACCAAGGACCGGATGCGGGTGGATGTGGGCGTGGAATTCTACGTTTCCGTCAACGCGACCGAAGATGGGATTTCGCGTGCGGCCCAGACGCTGGGCGACAGGACGTTCCATGTGGATCAGCTGCGTGAGATGATCGAAGGCAAGCTGGTGGATGGTCTGCGGGCAGTTGCTGCGCAGATGACCATGGATGAGTTGCATGAAAACCGTGCCAGCTTTGTACAGGAAGTGCAGAATGCGATTTCCGAAGACTTGCTGAAGAATGGTCTGGAGCTGGAAGCGGTTTCGCTGACCGCGCTCGACCAAACACCGTTCGACTCGCTGGATGAGAACAACGCCTTCAACGCGGTTGGCATGCAAAAACTGGCGGAGGTGATTGCGACCTCGCGCAAGAAGCGCGCTGAAATCACCGCCGAAGCAGATGTCTCCGTGGCGCGGTCCGAGATGGAAGCCGAGAAGATCAAATACAACATCGATCGGGAGCAGAAAGAAGCCTCAATCGATCAGATCCGTGAAATCCAGACCTTGCAGGCCAAGCAGGAGGCGGAGATTGCGCGCAATCAGGAAGCCTCCGACCAGGCCAAGGAGCAGGCCCGGATCGAGCGGGAGCGCGCCGTGCGTGCCGCGGAGATTGAGCGGGAGCGGACCATCCGCGAAGCAGAAATCGCCAAGGAGCGTGAATTGGAAGTTGCCGATCAGGAACGTCAGATCATCGTGGCACGCAAATCCGAAGAAGAAAGCCAGGCCCGTGCGTCAGCTGACAAAGCGCGTGCCGAGGCCAAGAAATCGTCCGAGGCCATCGAGACCGCCCGCGCCGTCGCCGAGGCGGAACGTCTGAAAAGCATCGCGATTATCGAGGCGCAGAAGGAAGCGGAGCGTCAGGCAACCGCTATTCGTCTTGCCGCCGCGGCGGAGAAAGAAGCCGCCAGTGACAGGGCTGCTGCACTGTTGGAGGAGGCGCAGGCCGACGCGGATTCCGTGAAGGTTCGCGCCGAGGCCAAGCGCGCCGATCTGCTGGCGACGGCGGAAGGCCAGACTGCCATCGCGAACTCTGAAAATGAGCTGAGCGCTGAGATCATTGCAATGAAAGTGCGCCTTGCACAGCTGGAGGCGATGCCTGCGATCATTGCCGAGATGGTTAAACCCGCCGAGAAGATCGACTCGATCAAAATCCATCAGGTCACTGGAATGGGTGGCGGCGCAGGCACACAGAGTGAAGCAGGCGGTACACCGGTCAACCAGGCGCTGGACTCCGTGCTTGGCATGGCCCTGCAAATGCCGGCGATGCAGGCTCTCGGCAAAGAGCTCGGCATCAGCCTTGAAAATGGTATTGCCAATGTCGCCAATGGCACGATTACAGCACCGACGGCAAGCCTGCCAACGGATGAGCCAGCAGAGACGCCGGAAATCCAAGAGATGATCTCAGAGCCAGCGCAGACTGAGGAAACACCGGCGGTCCAGTAACCCATATCGTCAGATTTACGCATCCCCTGGGCTCGCACTTTGTGCGGGCCTTTTGCTTTTGAAGGGTCCCGACTGGTGCGCTAGAGACCAGAACGGATGTAGTGGTTAATGGCGACCCCGGCAGGATTCGAACCTGCAACCTGCCCCTTAGGAGGGGGCTGCTCTATCCAGTTGAGCCACGGGGCCGACAGGTTCGGGTCTAGAACAACTTCCGGCGCTTGTCATCGATATTCAGACCTTGACGAACCGTGCTTGATAGGGAGGGTTCACCTGCGCTACGAAGGTGCAACAACATAGGGAATTCAGAGTGACAAGACCCAAGCAGCGCCCGTTGACCCTCCGCGATGTATCAGAGGCCTGCGGCGTATCGGAGATGACCGTCAGCCGGGTTTTGCGCAACAGGGGTGATGTATCCGCCGCGACCCGCGAACGTGTGCTGCAGGCAGCAAAGTCCCTTGGATATGTGCCCAATCAGATTGCCGGGTCGTTGGCCTCACAGCGGGTCAACCTCGTCGCCGTGATTATCCCGTCCCTGTCGAACATGGTCTTTCCCGAGGTACTGACCGGGATCAACCAGACCTTCGAAGACACGCCGCTGCAACCGGTGGTCGGCGTGACGGATTACATGCCTGAAAAGGAAGAACAGGTCCTCTACGAAATGCTGTCCTGGCGACCCTCCGGTGTCATCATTGCCGGGCTTGAGCATTCAGACGCAACGCGTGCGATGCTGCAGAATGCCGGGATACCAGTTGTCGAGATCATGGACACCGATGGCAATCCTGTGGACGCCATGGTGGGTATTTCGCACCGCCGCGCGGGCCGGATGATGGCGGCGGCGATCCTCAAGGCAGGCTACACGCGGATCGGGTTCATGGGCACGAAAATGCCGCTCGACCACCGTGCGCGCAAACGGTTCGAGGGGCTGACCGAAGGGCTGACCAAAGCCGGTATCGAGATTGAGGCGCGGGATTTCTATTCCGGCGGCTCGGCGCTCGCAAAGGGGCGCGAGATGACGCAATCCATGCTGGAACGTGCGCCTGATCTGGATTTCCTATATTATTCCAACGACATGATCGGCGCGGGCGGTCTGCTGTACCTGCTGGATCAGGGGATCGATGTGCCGGGACAGATCGGTCTCGCCGGGTTCAACGGTGTGGAACTGTTGCAGGGGCTGCCGCGCAAGCTGGCCACGATGGATGCCTGCCGGTCGGAAATCGGCGCCGCCGCGGCCAAGATCATTCTTGATCGCAGTGCGCAACCCGAAGACGCGGACCCCGGTGAGCCTGAGCGTATCACCCTGACCCCCACGATCACCTACGGGGATACGCTTCGCCGCAACCAGCGCGGATGAACACCGCCGTCCTCAGCAACAAAGCTGCGCGGCGGCTGTTTCTGGAGCGCCACGGGCTGAGTGAAGCGCCACAGGGCGAGGCGCACGGCGCAGCGCTTTTGTCGCTCATAGAACGCCTTGGTTTCGTGCAGCTCGACAGCATCAACACCGTCGCCCGCGCGCATGACCTTATCCTCTTTGCGCGGCGACCGCGTTATCGCCCCAAGGCGCTCAAGCGGCTCTATGAACAGGATCGCGCCCTGTTTGAGCACTGGACGCATGATGCTGCGGTGATCCCCATGGGCTATTACCGCTGGTGGCAGCTGCGCCGGGAAAGGGATGCGGAAAAACTGCGGAAGCAATGGCGGGACTGGCGACGTGACGGGTTCGAAGCGCAGTTTCAAACGGTGCTGGATCAGATCCGGGATCAGGGTCCTCTGTGCTCCTCGGATGTCGGGGCCGGGGAGAAACGCGGCTCAGGCGGCTGGTGGGACTGGCATCCGTCGAAAACGGCGTTGGAATATCTGTGGCGCAGCGGTGCGCTTTGCGTGGTCGGGCGCGATGGGTTTCGCAAGCGCTATGACCTGACCGAGCGGGTGATCGACGAGGGCCTCTGCCATCCTCTTGAAGAGGAGGAACATGCCGCGACTATCGATTGGTGCTGCGCGGGGGCGCTGGACCGGCTGGGTTTTGCAACGCCCGCGGAAATCGCCGCTTTCTGGGACCACATCACCCTTGCGGAAGCCAAGGACTGGTGCGCCGAGGCACTTGCTCAAGGGGCGCTTCAGCCGATTGAGATCACCAGTGCCGATGGCACAAGGCGCAGCTCGTACGCAAGGCCCGACGTCATGGGCGACCCCGCGTTGGATACCGAGCCCACGCAGCGCTTGCGCGTTCTCAGCCCGTTTGATCCGGCCCTGCGCGATCGCAAACGGGCCGAGCGCCTCTTAGGTTTTGACTACCGGATCGAGATTTTCGTGCCGGAGGCCAAGCGCAAATATGGCTACTATGTCTTCCCCATTCTGGAAGGGGACAGGCTGGTCGGTCGGGTGGACATGAAAGCCTTTCGGGACCACGATGTCCTGCGGGTCCGCGCACTCTGGCCGGAACCAAAAGTGCGGTGGGGCAAGGGGCGGGTCGCTGCATTCGAAGGGGAGTTGAACCGATTGATCCGGCTTGCCAATGTCAGCAAGGTCCAGTTCGAGGATGGTTGGCTAAGGGCAGCTCAGTAAGTTGTGGCAGCCCGGGCCGCCTGATCATACTGCCCCGACATCAGACGCAGAAGCGAGGCCGCACGGCTGACCTGCTCGGGCTCAAGCCCGAGCTCGCCCACTGCCCGCAGCAGCAGACCTTCGCGGATTTCGCGATACCGCACACAGGTTTCGGCGCCTTTTTCCGTCGCGGCGACAGTCTTTTCCTTGCCCTGGCGTCCGTCTTTCACGAGGCCCGCCTTGATCAGTTTCTTGATCGCATAGTTGACCGTGTGGGTATCTTCGATGTTCAGCACAAGACAGATATCGGCAAGTTTCTTCGGCCGTTCGCGGTGGTACACGGAGTGCAGCACCAGCACGTCGAGCGCGCCAAGCTCCGGGTACCCCGCCATGGCAATCGCACGGACCATCCAGCGCTGGAACGCGTTGTTGGCAAGGGTCAGACCAAACTCCAGCTCCGATATCTCTGCAAACGAGCCGCTTGCAAGATGGGCGGAGGACACAACGGGGCCAAGAAATCCATCAGACATGGGTACCAGATTGCCCGATATCGACATTTTGTCAACATTTTGTTGACGTGTTGTAAAAGTTAGGCAGTATTGATGCTAGGGAATCAGCCTTTGCAGGGTCCGTGGTGTATTGAACCGCGCCAGTTGCTCAAAGGATGATCTGCAGACGACGGGGGACAAACCTCTGCGCTGAACAATAATTTGAAGTCCAATACGGAGAGACACATGAGACTGACACAAAACCTGATGGCCGGGGCGGCCACTGTCGCGCTGACGACGGGAACGGCCTTCGCGGCAGAGAAATGGGACATGCCGATGGCCTATTCCGCCTCGAACTTCCACTCCGAGAACGGCGTGACCTTCGCGGAATGCGTAGGCGCCGGCACCAATGGCGAGATCACCATCGAGGTGCATGCCGGCGGCTCGCTCTTTGCCGGGGCCGACATCAAGCGCGCAATCCAGACCGGTCAGGTGCAGATCGGCGAGCGCCTGCTCTCCGGGCACCAGAACGAAAGCGCTGTTTTCGGCTTCGACAGCATTCCCTTCCTCGCGCCGTCCTTTGACGACAGTGTAAAGCTCTACGATGCCGCCAAGCCGAAAATCGAAGCGTTGCTGGATGAGCAAAACCTGGAGCTGCTCTATGCCGTGCCATGGCCGCCGCAGGGCCTGTACTTCAAGAAGGAAGTCAACAGCGTGGCTGATATGTCCGGCGTCAAGTTCCGGTCCTACAACAACACGACCAGCCGGCTGGCTGAACTGACGGGCATGCTGCCGGTCACGGTTGAAGCCGCCGAGATCAGTCAGGCCTTTGCCACCGGCGTGGCCGAATCCATGGTCTCCTCAGGCGCCACGGGCTATGACCGCAAAGTCTGGGAGAGCCTGACACACTTCTACGAGGTCGACGCCTGGCTGCCGCGCAACTACGTGATGGTCAACCAGGACGTCTGGGCCGATGTGTCCGACGCCAACAAGGCCGCGATCATGGCCTGTGCCAACGAGGCCGAAGCGCGCGGGCTGCAGGCCTCCAAGGACTACACCCAGTTCACCATGGACGGTCTGGCCGCGGGTGGCATGACGGTGCAGCCGGCGGGCGATGCGTTGATGGGCGAGCTGCGTGAGATCGGTGCGACAATGACCGCCGAATGGCTCGAGGCCGCGGGCGATGATGGCAAGGCGCTCGTCGACGACTTCAAGGCGATGCAGTAATCGCACCGGGCGGCCTCACGATTCCGAGGCCGCCCCCCTTCTACCTTCCATGAGAACAGGGGTGCGCTCGTGACTGCGATCCGCAAGACGCTTGATTTTCTATACCTTGCCTCCGGCGTGGCGGCGGCCCTGTGTCTGATCGCGATCCTGGTGCTGATCGTGGCGCAGATGGTGGCCCGCTGGACCGGCGAGATTTTCCCCGGCGCGCCGGATTACGCAGGTTACGCGATGGCCGCGGCAAGCTTTCTCGCCTTTGCCAATGCGCTCAATCGCGGGGCGCATATCCGCGTATCGATCCTACTCAATGCAGTAGCGCCGGGCCCCAAACGGGTGTTGGAAATCTGGTGCTTCGCCATCGCCGCCGCGGTGGCCTGGTATTTCACCTACTACGCCTATTGGTTTGTCTATTGGTCCTGGAAGTTCAACGAGGTCAGCCAGGGGCAGGACGCGACGGCCCTTTGGATTCCCCAGTCCGTCATGGTGATCGGCGGTGGGCTGATGGCCATCGCCCTCACCGACAATCTCATCCATGTGATCGTCAAAGGCGACCACCGCATCGTGCGCGATAGCGTCGACCAGAGCCACGGGGAATGACATCATGACCGAACTTTATGCGATCGTCCTCTTTCTCGTCGTCCTTTTCCTGCTTTTGGGCACCGGCGTCTGGGTGGGCCTGGCGCTGATGGGCGTAGCCTGGGTGGGCATGGAGCTTTTCACCACGCGCCCTGTCGGCGACACCATGATCACGACGATCTGGGCCTCCTCCTCAAGCTGGACACTCACCGCCCTGCCGCTCTTCATCTGGATGGGTGAGATCCTCTATCGCACGCGACTATCAGAGGACATGTTCAAGGGGCTCTCCCCCTGGCTGGCGCGGATGCCGGGCGGGCTGGTGCACACCAACATCGTCTCTTGCACGATCTTCGCTGCTGTTTCAGGTTCTTCGGCAGCGACGCTCACGACCGTGGGCAAGATGGCCATCCCCGAGCTGCGGGCCCGCAACTATCCCGAAAAGATGGTGATCGGCACGCTGGCCGGTGCAGCCACGTTGGGGCTGATGATCCCGCCGTCGATTGCGCTGATCGTCTATGGCGTGACGGTGAACGAGAGCATCACCAAGCTCTTCTTTGCGGGCGTCTTCCCTGGCCTGATGCTGGCGGCGATGTTCATGGCCTATGTTGCCGTGGTGTCCAAGACCTCGCCCTCGTGGAACCCGACGATGGAAACCGGCATGAGCTTTGCGGAAAAGCTGCGTAACTCGCGGTTTCTGGTGCCTGTGCTGGCCCTGATCTTCGTTGTCATCGGCTCGATGTACGGCGGCTATGCTACGGCCACAGAAGCGGCGGCCATTGGCGTGATCGGCGCGCTGACACTCGCGGCGGCGCAAGGCTCGCTGACACCAACCTCCTTTCGCGAGAGCCTGATGGGGGCGATGCGCACCTCGGCGATGATCGCGCTGATCCTTGCGGGGGCAGCCTTTCTGAAGCTGTCGATGGGGTTCACCGGCCTGCCCCGCGCGCTGGCCGATAACATCGCCGCAATGGAGCTGGGACGGTTCGAGCTGTTGATGGCGCTCTTGGTCTTCTACATCATCCTCGGCATGTTCCTCGATGGCATCTCGGCGGTGGTCCTGACCATGGCGATTGTCGAGCCGATGGTGCGCGAGGCAGGCATTGATCTGATCTGGTTCGGCATCTTCGTCGTCGTGGTGGTCGAAATGGCGCAGATCACCCCACCCATCGGGTTCAACCTCTTCGTTCTGCAGGGCATGACGCAGCACGAGATGGGCTACATCACCAAGGCCGCGCTGCCGATGTTCGCGATCATGGTGCTGATGGTCTTCGTCCTGATCTGGTTCCCGGGAATCGCCACATGGCTGCCGGAAAACATCAGAAACACCCCCTAGATGACAGGTGCCTTTGGCTTATGTGCCTCCTACTCCCGCAGCCTGCTGATTCTTGGTCTTCTGGCCGGTGTCGGACTGCCCGGCCTGGCCGCCGCGATGGCGCCATGGCTGCCGGAAATGGTGGCAATCCTGCTGGTGGTCACCGCCTTTCGGATTGGTCACCGTGCTGCCTTTGGCGCGCTCAGCGACCTGCGGTGGAGCCTGCCTGCGGTGCTGATCCTGCAGCTGGCACTGCCGCTTGCGCTGGTCGCGGTGCTCAAGGGCGCCGGACTTGCGGGCACGCCACTGACCCTTGCGCTTGTGCTGGCCTGCGCCGCGCCAACGATTTCGGGCGGGGCCTCTTTGGCGATTATCCTGCGGCAGGACCCGGCCCGGATGATGCAGTTCCTGATCCTCGGTACTGCGATCTTCCCCCTTACCATCGTTCCGGTTCTGATGGCGATACCGGTAGCCGTGGATATCGGGTTCCTCGCAGGCATCGCGCTACGCGCTCTGGTGATCATCCTTGGGGCCGCCGCCTTGGGCTTTGCGCTGCGCCACTGGACACTGCGAACGCCGAACGCGCGACAGATCAAGGCGATGGATGGCGCGTCGATCCTCTTTTTCGCGATCATCGTCGTGGGGTTGATGGCTGCCCTCGGGCCGATGCTGCGCAGCGACCCGGTAACCGCGCTGCTCTGGGCGGTGGCGGCGTTTGCACTGTCTTTCGGTTTGCAGGCCATGACGCTCTTGCTGTTGCGCCGCTCCGCCTTGGCCCCTGTGAGCGGCCCTCTCGCACTGGCGGCAGGCAACCGCAACATCGCCCTTTTCCTTGTCTCCCTGCCAACAGAGGTCATGGCGCCGGTGATGATCTTTGTCGCCTGCTGGCAGCTGCCCATGTACCTGACGCCGATCCTGTTGCCGCGGCTTTACAGACTGGCGGGCTGAGATGACGCAGCCACCCTGCATCCGACGTGTCGGCCTCTCCGGTCTGCTGGTCAGCTTTGGCGATGCCATGAGCGAACCGGCCAACCGCGCCGCCCTCGCCTTTCGCGCGGTGCTGGAAGCCGAGGTCTGGCCGGAAGTGACCGAGACCATGATGTCGCTGGTGTCAGTCTTTGTCGCTGTCGATCTGGTCGACGTCTCAGCCGATGAGATCGAAGAGCGGCTACGGGCCTTGCTGGCCCGGCAGGACTGGTACGCGGCACCTCTGCCCAAGGGCCGCACTCTCTGGCACGTCCCAACGGTCTATGGAACGGATCTGGCCCCGCAGTTGGAGGAGGCCGCAGGTGTTGCAGGTCTTGATCCGGACGAGGCCATTGCGCAGCTCTCAACCACGCGTGTCCGTGTCCTTACCATCGGGTTCGCGCCCGGTCAGCCTTACCTGGGCGAATTGCCCGAAGTCTGGAACATCCCGCGCCAGCAGGGGCTGACCAAGAGCGTCCCATCCGGTGCGCTTGTGACTGCCATCCGGCAGCTGATCATCTTCACAGCTCCCACGCCCACCGGCTGGCGGCATGTGGGGCAAACCGCGTTTCGCAACTTCAACCAGCTGGCAGAAGACCCCTTTGCCCTCGTCCCCGGGGATGAGTTGATTTTCCCGGCCATTGACCGCAGTGCGTTTGACAAACTGGTTGCCAAACACAGCTATGGCGCTGCTGAGCGTGAGGCGATTTCATGAGGGCCGCGCTGCGCACCCTGTCGGCGGGTCCGGCGCTGAGCCTGCAAGATATGGGGCGGACGGGGTATCTCGCCCACGGGCTGACCCGCAGCGGCGCTGCCGACGTGCTCGCCCTGTACGAAGGTGCGGCGCTGCTGCGTCAAAGCCCAAACTGTGCGGCCATTGAGATGATGGGCATGGGCGGCAGTTTCGAGGCCACCACCGATACGGTGATCGCCCTCACCGGTGCGCGGATGACGGCCACGCTGGACGGCGCGCCCCTGATCTGGAACGCAAGCCACACCCTCCCCGCCGGTGCGAAGCTGGTCATTGGCGGCGCGCAATCCGGCACCTATGGGTATCTCCATATCGCGGGTGGTTTCGAGACACCGATTGAGATGGGCGCACGCGCCGCCCATCTGGCGGCTGGGATTGGCGCTCTGCTGAAGGAAGGCGACGCGCTGCCCATTGCGCCCGACCCGCAAACGTCGCCGGGCGTTTTCCTGACCCCGCAAAACCGACTCAGCGGTGGTACCGTGCGCATTGTGGACTCCTTCCAGTCCACGTTTTTCTCGTCGGACACCCGGGCGCGTTTCACCCGCACGGAGTTTCGGCGCGACCCCCGCGCCAACCGTCAGGGGGTCCGGCTGGAAACGGATGCGGAGGGGTTTCACGCCGAGGGCGGGCTCAGCATCGTTTCCGAAGTTATCACCACCGGCGACATCCAGATCGCAGGCGACGGCGCGCCCTATGTGCTGATGTGCGAAAGCCAGACCACCGGCGGGTACCCCCGGATCGGCACGGTGATCCCGGCGGACCTGCCTCTTGTGGCGCAGGCGCCGGCGGGTGCCCCGCTTCGTTTCGAGACCGTCACGCTGGAAGAAGCCATCGAGATCGAAAAACGTGTACAGGCCGAGGTCAAGGCCCTGCCATCACGCGTTGAACCGCTTGTCCGCGATCCGCATGACATCGCAGACTTGCTTAGCTACCAACTGGTCAGCGGCGCCGTGTCGGCCACCGCCGACCCATTTGCCCCCTGAAGGAGACCCCATGACCCGCGTAGACCTGAATGCCGATATGGGAGAGAGTTTTGGCCCGTGGAAAATGGGCGATGACGCCGCCCTGCTGAAAATCGTGACCTCGGCCAATATCGCCTGTGGCGCGCACGCGGGGGACGCGCAGGTGATGGCGACCACCATGGGCATTGCGATGGAAAACGGCGTGGGCATCGGCGCGCACCCCGGCTTTGCCGACCTGCAGGGGTTTGGGCGGCGGCGCATGAACATACCGCGTGGCGAGCTTCAGAATTCCATTCGCTACCAGGTGGCGGCCTCGGTCGGAGTCGCGCGCGCGATGGGCACCAAGGTGCGGCATCTGAAACTGCACGGGGCGCTGGCGAATATGGCCTCGGAAGACGAACAGCTGGCGCGGGACTGCTACGAGGCCGCGCTCTCCGTTGATCCCGACCTGATTGTCATGGTGCTCTGTGCCACGGCGCAGGAAGCCGCCGTGCGGGCGCTCGGGTGTTCTTGTGCGGGCGAAATCTTTGCGGACCGCGCCTACAACGATGATGCAACGCTGGTGGACCGCAGCCTGCCGGGTGCGGTGATCCACGATCCGGAGGTCGCGGGCCAGCGCATGGTCGAGATGGTACAGGCAGGCGCGATCATCACAGCCTCTGGCAAGCAGATCAAAACCGATATCGACACGATCTGCCTGCACGGAGACACGCCAACGGCCGTGCAGATCGCCGGCTCCGTGCGGGGGGCTTTGGAGACAGCGGGGGTAACCGTCACGCAGTTTGACGGTCGCCGCTGATCAGGGCCTTTCTGAGGATCAGAGCGGCCCGCCGTCCACCACCTGCTCCGGGTGGCGGTCCACCCAATCTGCAAGCAGATCGGCCAGCGCCGGATCACCAGCCGCATCCGGCGCGCGTCGTGGCACGGGCACACCTGCTTCCAGCGCCGCCATCAGGCAAGCCGCGTGATCACGCTCTGCCCGTTGCGGGCAATTCTCGGAACCGTGCAGGATCGTCGACAATAGTGTACCGCCATAGCCGTTCTGATGATCCAGATCGGCACCGATTTCGATGAAGTACGTCATCAATTCGGGCAGGCCTTCCCAGCCTGCAACATGCAGCGGGGTCAGGCCCTCCGCATCAGGCGCATCGAAAGGGACCCCCAGTCCGACCAGACGTTTGATGTGATCGCCCTTGCCCGGCAGATGCAGGATCATGCGGATGATATCCCGGTAGGCTCCGGGCAACTGTGCGGGATCGATCCGTGCGTCACCCACATCCCCGCCTGACGCCGCGTTGGCAAGCAGCTCCTCTACCGGGCTCAAACGTGGCGCAGTACCCTTTGCCTCGATTGCATCCGCCAGAACCTGATTGCCGAACACACGCGCGTAAGCATAGGCCGAATGCCCTTCGTAGGTGTCCGCGGGGTCCGCCCCCGCCTCAAGCAGAAGCTCGATCATCTCACGGTCGGACATCCGGCGCGCGGCCTGATGCAAGGCTGGAATGACCCACGGGCGCTCTCCGCCCACATGGGTGCCATCGAATTCATTGGGTTTCGCGCCTGCAGCCAACAGCAGCCTGACCGCCTCGACATCGTGAAAATCCATGGCCCGCAGCAGCGCATTCGTGCCGCGCGGATCGGCTCCGTGTTTCAACAACAGCCGGAGCCCCTCGTGGTGTCCAAGTTCCGTCGCGTGGTAGAGCGACTCGTCATCATTCGGGTCCGCACCGCGTTCCAGCAGCCACTTCCCGAGCATCATGTTGTTCGCGTGACCTATGGCGCCATAGAGAGCGGATAGCGGGTGATCATTGTCCGGTGCCACCGGCATGGAGTCATTCACAGACGCCCCATGGGCCACAAGCAGTTCGGCAACGGCGATCATGTCGTCCGCACGGTCAGGGCGGTGATGGATGTACCGGGAAAAGGCCAGATGACACATGGGTGTCCGCGCACCATGGGGGCGGACGGCGACCTGCGGATCGTCCGCCAATGCCGTTTTCACAGCTGCCAGATCATATAATGCCACCTGCAATCCGAACAGCCCCTCCGCCAAATCAGGTGTATCGGCGAGCAAGCGTTCAATTACATGATTCTGACCCTGAAAGATCGCGATCTTGAGGCGTTGTTGCCGGGCCGCGCGATCAAGCCCCTGAAGCTCGGCGGCGAGCTTCAGGGCGGGCCAGCTTTCAAACTGATTTTCACGGGCGATGACATGCAGGAAATCAGCATGTTTCAGCAGGGTGCCATCGGGGCGCGGCGGGTGGTTGGCAACACGGTGCCGGGCATAGGTTTCGCCCGCTTCATAAGCCCTGCGCAAAGCCTTTGCGTCACGTCGCAGTTGATCAAGGGATTTTGTCATGGGTTTCCTCATATCCTGCCCTTCGGTCCGCTGGATCGGGCATGAGAAACACCAAAGTGTTCTAAGCGATATGAAAGGGCGCCGATGACGGCTTTCCGCGGACCTGGGTGCCGCCCTCAGTCGGCTAGAACAGACTACCCCAACACCCCGCTTCATGCCAAGAGGGAAGGCATTCGGGCCACCAGTTTCACCGGTTCTGCCACGCAACACATTCTGATCTTTGAGGTTTTTCCGAGTATGCAAAAAAGTGCAGATTTTGCCTCAAAGCTAACCGGTTGTTAGGGTATCCCAAGGCATACAGATCGGGACCGACCACTCGTTAGGAGGCCGACATGTTACCGGAATCACTCAAAAATACCTCGCTTGATACTCTTTTTCGCATGATCGTCGCGGCACTGACATCTGCGGGCTTGCTGTTGACGGCCTGTGCTGCCGTCATCGTCTATCTTTTGATGGAATCCGAACGCGATGCAGGCATCCTGTCGCATTCTGCCGACCCGGTTGGCATTGAGTTGGGCGAGGTCATTACGTCGGTCGGTTACGGCGGTTTGATCCACTCCTTCAAGAACTATGTCCTCAGAGGCACGGAACGGCATTTCGACGATATCTCTGATGACGCCCATGCTGCGACAATTGCGCTGGAGCGGCTGGCCAGAACCAGCCCCGAAAACAAGGTACACGCAGAGAACATCACCGCCGTCGTTGCCGCCTATCTGGCAAAATCCAAAGACGTCAAAGCCATGGTGGAGGCAGGGGCTACGCCGGAGGACATTGATGCCGTCGTCAAGATTGACGATTCCCCAGCACTCGACGCTCTTGCCGCCATCGCCGCCGTTCAACAGCTTGCGTATGTGGAGGCCACAGGCCTCTCTGCGGAAGAAGGAAGCAAGAGCAAATCCGGACTGTTGAGCGACCTGCGAAGCGCACTTGGCTATGGCGGCATGATCCACCATTTCAAGAACTACGTGTTGCGCAAGGACGCCCCGCGCGTCGAAAAAATCACGGCATCACTGGAGCGTGCAAAGCTTGATATCGAACTCTACGCATCCCTATCCAACAATGCCACCGAGATCGCAGCACTCGACGCCTTGAGAGAAGTTGTTTCAGAATACGAACAAGGCTTGGAGCAAGCCCGAAGAGCGGTGGCGGAAGGTCTTTCAGCATTGGAGATCGACGCGCTCGTCAAGGTGTCGGACGGCCCGGCCCTGGAGGCGCTTGCACAGCTTGATTCGACAATCGACGTGAGCCTCTACGAACAAACCAGGGACCTGGATAACGACATACGTTCCTCGAAATACATCGGGATGGTCATTGCATCGGCAACCGCATTGATCTGCGCTGGCTTAGCGCTCGGAATCGGGCGCATACTCAAAACCTCTGCCGTTGCACCGGCAAAAGATCTTTCTGAACGTATCTCGGCATTGTCGCAGGGCAACACCGCCGTGACCTTCAGCGACCTGGCAGGAGAAACAGAAATTGGCTCTATCGCCGAAGCGGCCAGCGCCTTTCGATCCTCGCTGATCCGAAATCTTGAACTGACGGAAGCGGCCGAAAAGGCTGCAGAAGAGCATCGCGCCATGGCAGAAGAGCAAATGAGAATGCTCGCCGAGCAAAAGGCACTCCATGAGGAGCGCGAGCGTGCCGCAGCAGAAGCAGCGCAACGGCAGAAAGAGCAGGATGCCTTGCAGGAGCGGATCGGTCAGGTATCGCAGGCTGCAGGTAATGGAGATTTCTCGACACGTGTGTCCATGTCATCCAAACATAAGGATCTTGCTCTGGTCGGACGCCATGTAGATGACTTACTAGAGACCGTGGAGACAGGCCTTGAAGCGATCTTCAGGGTCACGGGCAAGATGCATGACGGCGACCTGAGCGCGCGTATGGACGGTGATTTCAAAGGCGCGTTCCTCGATTTGCAAAAATCGTTCAATGCTTCGCTGATGCAGATCGCGAAACTGGTAGATGCTGTGCTTGAAAACGCGCAAGCGATCGATGCTGATACGGATGCGATAGCCAATGCCACCCAATCCTTGGCCAAACGCACCGAGTCGCAGGCGGCGTCTTTGCAGGAATCGTCCAGCGCGGTGGCGGAACTGTCGGCATCGGTCGACTCTGTTTCGGCGCAGGCCGGCGAAGCACGAGATCTGACCAATGAAGCGTTGGATATCGCCAACAAGACCGGGGATGTCGTGAAGCGGGCCGTGGCATCAATGGCTGCCATTGTGCACGCCTCCAAAGAAATCTCGAAGGTCACCTCACTGATCGACGATATCTCGTTTCAAACCAACCTGCTTGCACTCAACGCCGGTGTTGAAGCGGCCAGAGCCGGCGAAAGTGGACGTGGCTTCAGTGTCGTCGCTTCGGAGGTCCGCGCACTGGCGCAGCGCGCGGCAACCGCTGCAAGCGAGATCAACACCCTGATCGAAACAAGTGAAATACAGGTAACCAAAGGCGCCAAGCAGGTGGATGAAACCGGCGATGCGATTTCCAGGATTTCCGACTTTATTGAAGGTCTGAACGAAGCCATGCATTCCGTTGCCAATGCGACGGTTGAGCAAACGGCGGCCCTCACACAGGTGAG
This sequence comes from uncultured Roseobacter sp., assembly GCF_947492555.1. GTDB lineage: Bacteria > Pseudomonadota > Alphaproteobacteria > Rhodobacterales > Rhodobacteraceae > Roseobacter. The sequence goes on along the minus strand of NZ_CANLNE010000002.1, from coordinate 810,515 downwards.
TGGCGCAATGAATGAATTGGATGGCGTCACCCAGCAAAATGCTGCGATGTTCGAGGAAACTGCCGCATCGACCGCCGCGCTCAAGGTGAGAACCGACGCGCTTATCGAAACCAGCGGGTGCTTCAAAACAGGTGCTGGCGCCGAAACGCATGCGCAAGCGGCAGTGAACTGAACACAACCAAACCAAATCATGTACCGTGCACCCGTTGCGCGGTACCATCATTGAAAGACGCGAAACTGTTTGTCTCTCAGGTCGCACGGTTGCATCACCTCAAACAAGGATTTTGCGATTGTTGTGCGTCGACTTCTGCGCGAGATCGTATCCACGCCTCCTTCTTTGGGGCTGCATTCCCAGTGAGTACGACAACCTTTTCGAAAAGCATTCAGATGACCCGCGGCCAGAGCCATCTCAACTCCACTTCATATCAGGGGCCAAGGGACAAGAGGCCGCACAGTGCCGTCTTGTGATTTCGGGAGGTACAAATATATCTGACGGACGAAAGCGAAAACCGCCGATGGGCGAGCACGTCAGACCTCAAAATCACAAAGAAGGAAGCGCGATGACCATCCGAAAACCGCCACATCTCTGCGAAAAGATGCAGGATCTTCGCGTTGAAATAGATGCTATTGATGCCGATCTGATTGATCTTCTTGCGGAGCGCAGCCGGTACATTGATCGCGCTGTCGTCCTCAAAGAAGCAGAGGGCTTGCCCGCACGCATCACGGACCGGGTTGAAGAAGTCGTAAGCAATGTCGCAACCCGCGCCCGCGCACAGGGCTTGGATCCGGTCCTTGTAGAGAGCATTTGGCGCGGCTTGATCGAGTGGTCTATTGACCGTGAAGCGGAACACCTCGGCGCGTGACTCTGTTACGTTGCGGCTTCTTGCAAGACACAAGGTCAGCAGACCATGGGAAGCCATGTAAGATGGAATATAACTCCATCCGGCCAAGGCTATCGACCATCAGCGATGCTCTTTGAGATCGCTCGGAAAACAGCGACAGTCTCATGATCACGGGTGTCAAAATCAGGATCGGCGCTGGATTTTATGATCACGATCCGCCGAAAACGATCAACATAGATGTACTGCCCCCAAATCCCAATCGCGAGAAATTCATCTTCAGGCGCCTCGGGGATCCACCAGTGATACCCATACCCAAAGGTCCAGGAAGATGCCGGGTTTTCGCCCGGCTCAAGATGCGGCCCGATTGGTCGCGTTGAGTAGGTGACCCAGTCGCTGGGTACGATCTGATGAGAGCCGCGCCTGCCGGACATCAGGTAGAGGCGGCCAAAACGCGCGTAGTCGCGCAATCGCGCATTCAGACAGCAAAACGGCAGAACGGCACCCGCGCGCCCGGTGCTCCAGAACGCATCGCTTTCGGCGCCCATAGGCGTCCAGAGGCGCGCCTCCAGATATCTATCCAACGGCATACCTGTTGCTGCCTCCAGCATCAGACCAATCGCGATGCTGTCTGAGCTGACGTAGTTGTTATAGGTGCCGGTCGGTCTGTCATTGACCAAAGTCACCAGCGTGTCCCGCATGTCGGCACCCGCAGCGAGCTTGAAAAACAGCATGTTCACGTCCGAAAACGGATTGCCATAATCTTCATCGAAGGACACGCCGGAAGACATGGTGAGCGCGTCTTCAATCGTGACACCATCATATCCCGACCCCACCAGTTCAGGCACGTATTGGTCGATGCGGTCGGCCAGACTGCCGATATGCCCCTCCTTGAGGGCTATGCCGACCAGTGCGGACAAAACCGATTTCGCCATAGACCAAGAGGTGAAACGTGAAGTCCCAGTCGCGCCCAGCCGGTATTCCTCATGGCTGATTACGCCGTCATGAACCACAATCAGTCCGGTCGTTTGAGTCTCGTCGAGGAACGTCGCGGTGTCGCGGAGCTCACCATTGTACCTATAAGTTTGCGGTAACGGGCGGGGGTCGGACGTAAACGCCCAAACCGACCCGCTAGCCGCAACATCGCGATAGGGGAAAACCCGTTCCATGGTTCGGAAATTCTCGACCCGCTTACCGTCAGAGAAAAGCGTGATGCCCGCCCAATATGGCGAGGTCCAGAGCCATAGAAAGCCACCGCCCCCTGCCAAGACCAGCAAGATCAGAATTCCCAAGGCGATGCGCATAAGACGGCTTGCAATCCTCATCAAAGATGTCCTCGTATGGTCACAATTGCCGGTGTGCTAGCCCGACATTGTGCAGGGCTGAAGCACCGTGTCGCCAACGTCAGGTATTTATTCGTGAACGACACCCCATTTGCCTTTGCGCTGGCCGAAGCGCGCGTGCTTGCGGCCAGTTCACGGTTTTGGCTCATCTTTCTGGCGATAACGGCACTGGTCTTTGCCACCGGGCCCTTCGGCACATTCAACAGTTTGGTTCTGGGCGTACGCATCGTTTATTGGAGCCTGGTCAGCCTGGGGAGTTTCTGGCTGGGCTTTTTGACATCGATGACGTGTGCCAGCCACGCAGAGGATTGGGACCTGTCCCCGCGGGTGTCAGTCGTCTTGGGAGGCATGATTGCGGGCGTTCCAATCGCCCTGTTTGTCGCGGCGCTGGATGTAGCATTTTTTGCCGAACCTTTTTTGTCGTCAGTCCGGATGCTCACGCCTTACGCATCATTCGTCGCTGTGATCGTCGGTTTGATTTACGAGGGCTTTGGGACTGCGGCGCGTCACAAGACCGAAGTGACCGATGCGGGACAGAACTGGCTGAACAAACTGCCGCCGGAAGTTGGCCGAGAGATTTTGTGGCTGCGGGCACAGGATCACTATGTTCTGGCCCGCACGCGCTTGGGCGAAGCCCTGATCCGGGGTTCCCTGTCAGAAGCTGATGCCGCCTTGAGAGGATATGGCCTGCGTGTGCACCGATCCTGGTGGGTTGCGCAGGACCAGATGGACCGATTGACCCATTCCGGTGGGGCCGGAAAACTGTTCCTGAAAAGCGGGGAAACTGTGCCCGTCGGACGAGCCTTCCGCAAAGAGGTACGCGCGGTGCTGTCAGCGCAAAAAGCTGATACGTAGAGTGACCTTCTGGGTTGGTGTTTCGGAGGCCGCCCCAAATGCGGGTGTTTTGCGCGTCTCGCGCAACTCTTCTGGATCAGGTTAGCGGGGCACAGCCCATCAACCCCGCCGGCAGCACGACAACAGCCCCCGCCCGGTAGAGTTGGGCGACAAAATCCGCATCGTCGCTCACAAGCACCGTGCCAAGCGCCGTGGTGTCTGTAATCGAAATATGGTCCGGCAACGCATCGATAAAATCTGCTGTCGCAAGCGGGACCAACGCCGCAGGCGCGTCGCTCGACAGCAGCATCACCGAGGCCAGAAGCGCAAGCCAACCGGTACCAAGAACACCCAATCCCATCAGCCATTTAATAGTCATGGATGTGCTCCACGGTCACGCCCGTCGCCAGAAAGGCACGAAGCCGATCTCCAAGATCACGCACCTTGAGCCCGACCAGATGCCGATAGTCGCCGTACCCCTGCCGGCGCATAGAACTGCGGGCACCTTCAAATTGGGCAGTATCGGCAAGAACCGTCAGCATGATGTCATCATTTCCTGCAATCTCCACAAAATCCGTACCGTCCTGCGCCATGCTCAGCATCAGTTCAGTCAGCACGCGATACCGCGGCGTTTCAAGTTCCGTGCCTTCATCGCGTTGCGCAACCACGGTGACACCTTCCGGCGCGGCCCCAGCATAGCCTGTCACGATCATACGCAAGGTTAACGCATCGGCGCCGACATTCTCGACTGCAGCGCTGATAGCCCCGGCATAGGCTGCCTTCGTCCGATACTCCAGACCAAGGGCTATTTGCCGTTCACGGTCCCGCAAACCTGTCGCGGCGGCGGCCTCCAAGGCCGCGGCATCGGAGAGAAAGTCCCACCGGTACCACGGCACCTGCTGCAGAAAGGTCGCATATCCGCGCGCCTGTTGTGCGGAAAGATCGTCCAGCGGAGCGCGTGTCGGCCCACGAAACCAAACCACGGCGCGCCCAACGGTCTCCTCATAGGCGGCCTTGAACATCAATTCCACTGTGAAACTGATGCCGATCACATAGACCATTTGTTTGGTCTCCCAGGGAAATCCGCCATGCTGACCTGAAATCTTGGACAGATCGCACAGCGAGGCCCAGAACCCGTGAATACCCTGCAGAAATCCAAAATCATGTGGATCACCGGTTGCGATGACCTGCGCGTAGTCGTCGTAGGCATGCACGATATGCCATTCGGGATAGGTCAGATACGTGCGGCTCTCGGGGCGGTGATGCTCTGCTGGCAAGATCGCGGTGTAGTCATTGGGAATGCTTTCGCCCCGGCAGGCAATCTCGTTATGGGCAACCGGAATCAGCAACACAACGACAAGCAGCAGCAAAAGAAGGATCGCGCCTCGGATGATGCGCCACAACAGGGATATCACGCGCGATCCAGTTTCAGACCGGCCCAAAGCGCGACCCCACCCAACAGCAAGTGCGGAACGTTCGCTGCAAGCCGCAGGAAGGTGAATGACAGTCCAGCAGAAGCGTTGGTGAAGATGCCCAGATCAAGATAGCCATAGCCGGTGAAGAACCCGAAGACGCCATCACCCAGGTAGAGCGCGCCGAACACGATGAGAAAAAACTTAGCGGATTGTTTGGACCAGAGCGCTGCAAAAAGCGCCCAGAGCGCGGAGGCGACATGCAGGGCGTCGTCGAAGATATCGAGCGCAAAGATACCAAAGGCCAGCCCTTCCGCGTCCGTCAGCCCGGGGATGTAGTTGAGCGAGGCCGCGGCCAGCAGCACGGCGACATAGACAAGGCAGATCTTTTGCAGAAGGCTCATAGCGGCTCCAGATAAGTGTCCCAGAACGCGCTGCGATAGAGCCCGCCCGGATCCAGCACGCGTTTTGCCGTCGCGAACTCCACGGCACGCGGGTAGGCGTTTTGAAATTGCGCCAGGGTCGGATGCGGACGGTAGGGCAAATAGTAACTGCCGCCGATTTCGGTGATCGCCCCGACAAGGGCCCGGGTCATCCGCTGCATGTCGGCTTCTCCGCGGGCTGTTTTCTCCTGACTGAAGGACATCACCGCCGCAATGCGGGGCACGGTCGCGTAACTGAGCCAGCTTTCGGGATCGCGATCCACGAAGCGCAACGTGACATTGAGAAACTCCTGGTAGGAGGCCGGGATGATGTCGCGGCAGGCCTGCAGGAACTCCGGGAACCGTTCAGGGGCCACGAAGTATTCGTGCAGAATGTCGACACGGTGGGGATTGCGATCATCCAGCGTGACCACCGGCTCATTGATCAGGGAGTTGCGCGTGGTTGGCCCGCCGCCGACCATCGGCCCGAGTTTTGTTTCAAAGGCCCATCGCAGGGCTTTGCCCGGTTCACTGCCCAATTGCGCGCGATAAACGCGGCTGGCCAGATGAGACACCGCGCCGGAACCGGCAGCGGCCGGTAGATCGGATTGATCGGCGGAGGGGCTATAGGTGACCAGAAATGCCTCTTCGAAAAAGGTGCCGTGATCCACGTTCAACCTGCCATAGGCCATGTTCACCTGCGGATCGTTGACCACCTGAGCGAAGACCTCGCCAAATGTCTCTGCGGGCATGCGTTCAAATGACGGTTCAAGCCTGAGGTTCGGCTCCGCCGCCACCTCCATTGCAACGATGGCACCGGTGAGCCCATAGCCCCCCATGCTCATGGCAAAAAGCTCCGGGTTTTCCTGCCGGGAACAGCGCACCAGGTCACCATCCGGCAAAAGCAGATCAATGCTCCGCACGGTAGCCCCCATCGGGCCAAAGGGCACCGCCCAGCCATGAGCATTCACGCAAAAGGTCGCCGCAACGCCAAAGTCATGGTTGGACTGCATCACCTGCGGCGAAAACCCCATGGGATCGAGTGCTGCGATCACCTGCGACCAGCGCGCCCCGGCATGGACACGGTAGGTTTTTGCCGCGCTGTCGAGGTCGACCATTCCGTTGTCGAATGTAACTGCGTGACCACCCGTTGGAATGGCCTGCCCGCCCATGGAATGCCGCGCGGCACCAATATTGATCGCTCGCCCCCCGCTTTTGGCCTCGGCCATTTCAGCGCGCAGACGGTCAACCAGGGCGTTGGTCGGGTCTTCTGTCATCGTGATGTGACGGTAAACTGGTGTCGCGCTCAACTCACTGGCGTCGTTCAGCATCAGGTCCGAGGACGGCATGTCGGTCAAGAGGCTATCGGTGATCGGCGTCAGGTTCGGATGCAGGTAACGGGTGGCCAAAGCGCCTACCGCAGCGCCGGTTCCCAGCAAAAGGGCGCGCCTTCCAAATGTCTTCATGCCCATTCCTTTCCGGAACGCGTTGTTTGTGTCTTTCTACCCAAGATTATCCGTGAAAATCAAAAAGGTCTAAATGGATCGTATCTGCGAGACATAAAAAATGAGGCGTACAAATCAGCAATCAGCCGCAAGTTGGTCGTAAGCAGACACAGCTAAGTGCCTCGCACTTCCCATCATCCGGATGTTAGAAAGTCAATTTCTTCAAGGATATGGTCAACGTCAACCGGCTTCTCGATACCGACATCTGCGCCGACCTGACGGGTGGTCGACAGGATGTGTTCCATACCGGGAAACTTGGCGGTACCAGTAATCGCAATGATTGGAATGGTGCGACATTTCTCTGTCCGCCGAACCCACGAAATCAACCCAATACCGCCGTCAGGCACAGATCGACCATCCACCTTCACAATGACGTCGGTAATCAGCAGATCGAACTCTGCGCGCCAAAGCTCCTCCTGTGCGGCGGAGGCCGTACTGCAGGTCTGAACATGGTGACCTGCCTCTTTCAGGTTCTGCGACAACTGAAAGCTTAGCGCCAGGTCATCTTCCATCAGAAGAATTCGTGCCAATTTTCCCTCCATTGGCTGGCTGATTTTTCGCCCCTAGCGTGTATTTATGCACTACGCTAGAACAAGTGGGAAGAGCAATATTGGACCGTTCGAGACATAACCGCCCGTAACTTATGGGAGATTTGTGTATGTACACGCAACGCGTTAGCCAAGCAGGGAAAACAAATGAATCGGCGTTTGACTGAGGCGGAATTGCAGCAAGCACTCGACAACTGCGCCACAGAGCCCGTGCACATTCCCGGTATTGTACAACCCTTCGGACATCTTCTCGCCTATGATCCCAAAAGCAGTCTGATTTGCTATGCGAGCGAAAACTGCTCTGATGCACTGGGGAGGCCTCTGCGCGACCTGCTTGGTACGTCGGCCAAAGAGGTTTTGGGCTCTGAAATCTGGCACGATTTGCAAAACGCCGCCTCACGCACTGAGTTTTCGAGAGAAAATCTTTCGGTTTTCAACCACGAACTGAACGGCACACTCTGCGCCATCAGCGCCTTTGAAAGCGGGGGATTTCACGTTGTGGAATTCGAACAGGCGCACACCGACATTCTGAGTGGAGCCGAAGCATTCCGGTCCATGAACTTCCTCATGACGCAGATTCACGGATGCGAGGAAAGACAGGAATTGTTGCAGCTGACCGTTGATCTCATGCGGCATTTCACAGGGTACGATCGTGTCATGATCTACCAATTCGACCATGAGTTTAACGGTGAGGTTATCACCGAGACGTGCAGGCCCTCTATGCCGACCTTTCAGGGGTTGCGCTTTCCGCATTGGGATATTCCCGAGCAGGCGCGCGCGATAATGAAAAAAGTACCCGTCAGGGTCATTGAAGACGTTGAACAGGTGCCGATTCCTCTGGTTGCCGCCCACGAGGATTTGCCTCCACTGGACATCACTCTCGCGGCCTGTCGCGGCGTGTCGCCCGTTCACATGGAGTATTTGGCCAACCTCGGCAGTCAGGCGACAATGACCCTGAACGTTGTTGTTGAGGATCGCCTGTGGGGCATCATTTCACTACATAACCGCACCCGAAAAGTGCCCCCGGCAATGCTCCGCGAGGTGTTGAAGAGCTTTGTGCCCGTGTTTTCGGCAAAACTTCTGGCCATTCGGAACGATGAAACGCTTGGTCGCATCAGAAGGCTCGAAGAGAGCATCGTAAGCAACCACACACAGGATTTCCGCATGGAAAAACTGCTGCCCGAGATTGCCCCACTGGTGATGGAGGTGATCGGTGCTGACGGGATCGCAGCCATCAGCGGCGGCACAGATTACTCTTTCGGCGTATCACCCCAACCGGAGTTGCTACGGCGGCTTCAGCGCCACGCAGGCGAGCAAACCGGGACCGTGATTGCAATTGATAACCTGGGGGATGCTTTTCCCGACCTGGGGGAAGCGACGAATGGCTGTGCCGGCGCCCTGCTCGCCAGCATTCTGCCAGATAGCGCGATCTGCATCTTTCGCCGGGAAGTCGCACAGGAGGTAGCTTGGGCGGGCAAGCCGGACAAACCCATCACCGAAATTGACGGAAAGCTTCGTCTGTCCCCCCGTGGATCGTTTTCCGTCTATATCGAAAACGTCGGAGGCCGCAGCAAAGCCTGGTCAGAAGACGACAAGTACTTCATCGGGCATGTTCGAACACTGTTGCATGCGTCTGAACGCCAGACCCTGATGAACAAGATGAACCAACAACAATCCTTGATGATCGACGAGCTGAACCACCGGGTGCGCAATATCCTCGCGCTGGTACGCTCCGTCTCGCGTCAGTCGCGCAGGCGATACAACTCGATCGATGGCTACGCCGACGCAGTCGAAAGCCGCATCCGCGCCCTTGCCGCATCGCACGAGTTGAACGCGCGCTCGCTGACAGGCCCAGTATCGATCAAAAGCCTGATCAAACGGGAATTCGATCCGTACAAGGAAATTGCAGGCGCCCGACTTCACCTCGAAGGACCAGACCGAAACCTGCTGGTCCAGATCGCTCCAATATTCTCGCTGGTCGTGCATGAGCTGGCGACCAATGCTGTCAAACACGGCGCGCTGAGCACCCAGAAGGGAGAGGTGAGCATTACCCTGGAGCGTCTGCCCGGCGCGATGCAGGTCACCTGGCAGGAACGCGGTGGGCCACCGGCAAGCAAACCCGCCGACACGGGTTTTGGTACAGCAATGATTGAGCATGCCGTGCCTCATGAGCTTGGCGGGACAACTCAGCTAGTGTTTGAACCGGCCGGTGTAAAAGCGGTATTCACCCTGCCTGATCAGCATTTCGACGATACCGCAGCCTCACCCGACACTGAAAACGCTGCTGATTCCGATGTCGCGGATGCAGACAGTTTTTCCGGCGAGGCATTGTCCGGCACCGTTCTGTTGCTGGAAGACAACTACCTCATCGCCAAAGAAATGAGCGATCAAATGCGAGAGTTCGGTTTTGCCGAGGTAGAAATTTTTGCAAATTCAGCGGATGCACTCAACTTTCTGGACATGGAAGCCGTCGCGCTGGCCATTCTGGACGTCAACCTGGGCAAAGACAAGGACAGCATCGACGTTGCAATGAAACTGCATGAAATGAGATTGCCGTTCTTTTTTGTAACGGGTTATGGGAAGAGTGCCGCCCTCCCCGACACGCTCAAAGACGTACCTCTGTTGACCAAACCGGTGTCAAACCGCGAGCTTCAGGATCAGCTTTTCAGGCTGCTGGACTAGTCATTGCCTGAGCGTATCGGTGTCAGATTGAACTTGCGCCGATATGTATGCGCATTGGTGATCCTGGAATGCCAAGAGCCTGCCGATACTTTGCCACAGTCCTGCGTGACACCATGGCCGCGCCTTCGGAAAGCGTTTTAGCCAGCATTTGATCGGTCAGAGGGTTGTCTGGATCTTCAGCGGCAATCAAATCGCGCAATAGCGTCTTCAGCTTGCGGCGCGATGCCGTCGGCCCACGTTTACGCCCAAGCGCACGGGAAAAGAACCGTGTCAGTTCAAGCATCTGGACAGGTGTCTGCACCAGCAATCCCGTGGCAACCCGGCCCACTGTGCTTTCATGCACGCCCAGTCGATCAGCCACGTCGCAGCGTCGCAGCGGTTTCAGCCCACGCACGCCGCGTTCAAGAAATCCCACCTGGTGACCGATCACGACCCGCGCTACATCGAGCGTCATCTGATTGCGCAGGCGCACCGCGTTGACCAGCCAACGTGCATCACGGCGCAGCTTGGCGAGCTTCGGGTCAACTGCATTGCCAGTATTTGCCAGATTGACACTCGGCATTGTCGACCGATCCAGCTCGATCTGCCAGCCGCCCGCCTCCTTGCGCACGATGATATCCGGGCGTCGGCCCAGGCTGGGATCTTCGTGTTGAAACGCAGCGCCAGGTTTGGGATCACACGCTCGGATCGCGGCCAGCGTGTCGGCGACGACGCCCGGCGCAAGATCCGTGGCATCGGCCAAGGCGTCGGCCCCACCCTCGAGCATGATGCCCAAATGCGCGACAACAATCGCAGCCGCGTCATCCCAATCCCCCCGGTCGATCAGTTGCAGGCGCAGACAATCCGCAAGATCACGGGCGAACAACCCGGTTGGTTCAAAGTCCTGCAGACGCGCCAGAACGGCCTCCGCCTGCGGCACGGTCACGTCCGCGTGTTCAGCAATGGATGCCACCGGCTGGCCCAACCAGCCGCTGGGTTCAAGCGCCTCAACAAAGGCCTGCGCAATGCGCATCTGCAACGGGTCATCGAATGCCACGCTGATCTGGCTCAGGACATGTGCATAGAGACTGGCCTCGGCGGCAACAACCGGCGCTTCATATGCATCACCCCCGCCCTGCCTGCCCGGCGCAAGGTCGAGCAGCGGATTGCGCGTAGCCATGTCAGCGACATGGCGGGTCAACTCGTCGTTGTTCATGCGCAACAATCCGACCATGCCGCACAACCGCGCACTGACATGGAGCGCTGGTTTGGGCACAAGGCGAAGGTCTGGTTGCATCATGATCGTCCTCTTGCGGACCGCTCCAGTCTAGGACGGCAATTCGTTTGGGTCGAGGGGCAAGTCACGCGGCTTCCTCGGCGGTCTCACCACCTTCCTCAGTGGTGCCCTCCTCCGTGGGCTCAGCGTCGCCGCCACCCTCGCCCTCGTTGGAAGATTCTTCGCCGCCGCCACCTTCGTCGGCTTGCTCGCCGCCGGTTTCTTCAACGTTGGCGGCTTCTTCGCTTGCCCCTTCTTCCTCAGTTCCAGTTGGATCCGGCACCTCCAACTCTTCACCACCCTGCGTAAACTGCGTCGGTTGCAGGCCTTGGTTCAGGTCTTGGCTGCGTTGGTTGCGTTGGCTGGTGCGCCGCGTTTCTCGGGCCGTTCTGCGTTCCTCGGCAAAACGGCGCTCTTCGGTGGGATTCAGCGCGTTCACCCGAATGCGGTTCACATCGCCGGTGCCTGCCAACCGCTCTAGTGGCACGTAGTCGGTGCGGAAAATCAGCTCGACCGCACTGTCGAGCTCGAGGTCCGCATTGACCTCCTCTTCGGTCTGCGTGCGCTCGGTCGAGACATAGCCGATGGTGTTTTTCATCTTCGCGGACGCGCCCCACGGCCCGAACTGCGCCTTTACACCCGCCTGCAATTCGTTGCGGACATCAAAACGGGAGCCGCGGTCATCAGAGGCGGCACTGGAGGCGTCGATATGGAACCGCATCGAGGCGTTGAGTCGCCCGGAATCGATCACGATGCGCTGCATACCCATCATTACCATGGTCGCCAGCATCTGCTGTTTGTTGCGCGCCAAAAGCGCCCGCACCGGACCGACCAGTGCCTCCGGGTTGCCCGACGGCAGCGATGACCCGCGCGGCGCGCCCAACGCCGTGCGCAACGCATCCTCGGACGGCATCTCGGCGCCGGGACTGAGTTCAAGCCGCTGGTTCGCCGCCCGCTCGGCCATCCATTCGGCCCGTTCGTCAGCGCTCATCTCCTCGGGGTTGTCAAACCCTTCATCGCTGTCGCCCTCAATGCGAAACGTGCCGGGGAACCGTTCCATCAACCACTGGCGCGCGCCCATATCTCCGATATTCGCGTCGGCAAAACCATCTGTACTCGCAGCTACGTTGCGGATCAGCTCCACATAGCTTTCCAACTGCTGTTCGTTCGATTCATTCATCGCCTTGAACACGCCGGTGATCAGCTCACCGACGAAACGCGGGAAGGACACCGCATTCAGAATGCGCTCCGTCTGGGGGGCGATCTGGTCGATGGCGGTGCCGGAATAGGCGCGCCCGGCGGACTGTCCCTCTGCCAAGGGCGCGCGGCGTTTGCGGGGAATCGGCGAGGGCGGATCGGATCCCGCCTCCTCGGCCAGTGTCAGCGCCGTTGAGGAAATACGCACAAGCGATTTGGCCACATCCTGACGGGTCTGGGGATCGAGCGTGTCAAACCCTTCGGCAGCGGTCAGCAGGGCGCGGACACCGTGGCGCACATCATTGCGGGGCCGGTTCGGCGCTGCGTGGATGGCGGCGACCGCGGTCATGGCGTCACACCCCCAGGTCGGCCCAATCCGACGCCGGCGAGGTGTTCCCCTGACCCCAGAGCCCCCCTTGTCCGGGCGGTGGCGGTGCAGGTGCCTGGGTCCGCGCATGCAACTCGCTGATCGTCAGCGAGGCCTGCAACCACTCCACCGCGGCCGGGATGACCGGATCGCCGCGCCCGACAATCGGTTGACCATATTGCCGCAACCTTTCTGCAGCATCGGCCAGCCAGACAATAATCGTCATGCCAGCACGACCCCGATCCACGAACATGCGCGGATCGCCCCCTGTCATCCGCGCGCGCCTGCGAATACCAGCGATCACATCCCAGACGTCGCGCGCCGCAAAGAGGCCGCGCAAATGGGGGTGTTTGAGGATCGCAAGCGCTTCCTTGAGCGCCGCCATGAGTTCTGTAGCCATAAAGGGCGTAATGCCACCACCCGCACGGGACAGGTTGCCCAACATGCCGCGTGCCGCGGATCGGATACGCGCCGTATTGGCAGAGGGCGCATCGTTCGAATAGCGCGCCTGTTGTTCGTCCAGCCGGTAGATTGCCTCGCAGAGCTCCAGCATCCGCGCCTCGAACGCCATGTTCGCCACACCATCCGCCGGGATCGGACCGTAAGAGACCCCAAAAAGACGGGCATAGAAGGCGTTGCGCTCGGACGGATCAGGCCGCTGGTGACGCTTGCGCCAGAAGGCGTGCAGGGGTCCCGCCACAGGGCCAAGATCAATCCCAAGCGCCCCGGAGGAGGCAAGAGACGACAGCGTTTCCGCTGAAGAGATAATGCCCGCAGGCTCCAGATCCGCCGCCAGATAGAGCGCCCCGAGTGCCCGCATCTGCGCACGGTCGACTTGTGTTGCGGCACTTGGGGGCAGCTCGATATCGCCGAGCATATCCAGACCGACCGCGAAGACGGAAGCCTGTGCTGCGGCTGCGTGGCGACTGCCGTCTTCCAGAAGCTGGTCGAGCACCTCTTCCGGCGCGGGTGGCGGTTGGGTCGCATGCACATGGGCAAAGAGCGGTTGATGGATCATCACGCGCCTCCCTCGGCTGGGTCTGCATTGGGATTGAACGGGCTGGAATTGCCCTGAATGGTAGAGATCATGCCCGGCGTCGCCATTTTTTCGAGCGGCAGGTAGTCGGATTTGAAGTTGACCCGCACCTCACCCGACAGCCGCGATTTGACCTCGGCCTTGGATTCCGATGTCTCGTCCACGGCGGAGCCGACGGTGGCAACATGTTCGCTGCTGGTCGAGGTGCCGATGGAGCCGGAGACCGGCGAATACCATGACCCATACCCGGCCCGCGCACTGAACGAGGAGGCATCGGTTTTCTTGTCATGCATCGATGCCGTGTATTGCCGCCCGGCAGTGTCATGGGCGCGCATGTCAAAGATGACTTTCGCGCGGATCGACCCGTCGGTCACGACAATGCGGTTGATGCCCAGCATGACCATCGAGCTCAGCAGTTGCTGGCGGGACTGGGCCATCTCCAGCCGGGCTGCCGTGACCAGCCGCAGCTCCGCATCAGCATCCGATATGTCCGATATCGGCGGGTTGACGTTCATCTCCTTACTGATCCGGGCAAGCGAGACCTCCGGGTCTTCGCCACGCGCTTCCAGCCGCGCCTGCGTCTCGGCACCGGCCTCTTCGCCCCCTTCGGCGAAGCTGTCCGCGCTGGAGAAGAAACCCACGCCCAACTCGCCGGGGTACTTTTCGGCCAGATAGTCACGCCCCGCTGCCTGACCGATGTTGTCCGCCATAAACTGATCGACCGTTTTGCTGACATTCGCGATCAACTCGCCATAGGCGCGCATCTGTTCGATGCTGGCCTCGACCATCGCCTGAAAGACATTGGTGATCAGCCCGCCGACGAATTTGGGGAAATCCACCTTCTGGATCAGCTCGCCGTATTGCTCGACGCCCTGCTCCACCGCGCCGGCAACAAAATCCTGACCGGCGAAACCTGGGCTCTCAGACAATGCCTCTTTGGTGGCATTCACCGCCGCATCCGATAGGGCCGCGGCGGGTGGCGATCTGTCGGGCGGTGGTGCTACATCGCCGTCACCGATTTCCGACAACACACCATCGGGGTCGGTCATATAGGACAGAACCTTGGCCGTGTTCCGGGCCATTGCCTGCTTCTCGGTCTGGCTCAGCGCCTCGTAGTTGGGCATTGCCTCCAGAAACGCACGGGTTTGCCGCCGCGCGGCATCCAGCGCTTCGGCGCTTGTCCAATCAGGAGGATGTGCGGGCTGCATCACCTGGCCCCTTTAAGATGGTGGTGCCGGGAGCGTCCCGGTGCCTGGTGTGGTCTGCCCTGAGTTGGCGGTCTCGCCCGAGGCGGGTGCCACCTGTCTGGCCGAGGGCAGAACGTTCGGATCAACCGGTGACGAGTTGCCCTGGATCGCAGCGATCATGCCCGGCGTCGCCATCTTCTCCAGCGGCAGATAGTCGGATTTGAAGTTGACGGAGACATTGCCCGCCAGCTGCACCTTGGTCTGGATCTGTGTCTCCGATCCGGTCATGGCGCTGGCCGAGGCGGTGATCACCGGCTTGTCCTGATACTTGTGCTTGCCCTTGAGATAGAACTCGGCGTTGCGCGTCCCGCCTTCGGAGCCGCCATCGCCATCATAGCTCCGGCCCCGCCGCTCGCTGCTGGAGTCGATTTCCATTTCGCTTTCACCGGACCTGACCGTCTGGACATTGCCGTCCGCATCGCGGGCCACATCCATCGCCGTCGCCGACCGACGTGAAATCTGACGGTCCCCGGCGCGGAAATCATAGAGGATTTTCGCCGAAATCCGACCGTCGGTCACCACGATCCGGTTGATCCCCATCAGGATCAGCGAGGCCATCATCTGCTGGCGCTGCTTGGCCAGTTGCAGCCGGGCATTGTGCACCAGCGCCTTCTCGACGTTCTCATCGCTCAGATCGAGCGTCTTCAGCTCGCCATTTTCAAAGCTGATCGAATTGTTGACCTTGCGCAGGGCCGCATCTTCCTCAACCCCCTCGCGCAGCTTGAGTTTGGGTTGTGCGGGGCCGTCGTCAAAACCGCCCCAGTCATCCATGCCGATTTCGAACAGATCGGGGAACTTGTCGACCATATGGTCGCGACCCTGATTTTCGGACACATGCTGATCCATGAAGGAATCAAGGCTTTGCGCGACAGAAGCGATCAGTTCCTGATATTGCTCCATCTGTTCCATGGACGATTGCACGATACTCTGGAAGACATTCTGGATCAGCCCACCAACGAAATCATCGAACCGAACCTGGTCGAGCAGCAGCCCGGCAACTTCGGCACCTTCACGGGCGGCTTCGGCCCGGAAGGGACCTGCGGCCACGTCTTCCACCGCGTCCATGCGTTCCTGAAAGGTCGCCTCCTGCACCGGTTGCGGATCGTCCTCAAGCGCACTGGCCGTGGTGCCCATCCCACCGGGAATGGTATTGCCGGGAACCCCCATCGGGCTGGCGAGGAAATCGGCCACCTTCGTCATGTTGTTCGCAAAGGTCTGGCGTTCCTTGTCATCCAGCGCCTGAAAAGCCTCAGACTTCTCCAGTAGATCGCGTACTTTGCGGCGCACATGGATGTTCGGTGCGTTACCTTTCTGAAGGGCGGCGGCAGGAGCCGGTGGGGCAATATTAAACATGGGACGCGCTCCTTATGTCAGGCGGCTGTCTGCTCGGGCGTGGGAAGTTCGAATTCCGCGGGGCGCAGGTAGAGGCTCACGCGCGGCGGGCTGACGCGGTTGGTCCGCAGGCTGATGATCGAAAAACGCCCCGGCCAATAGTCATCCTCGGGAGTCAGCGCGCCCATCCAGCGCTCCAGCGCCCGCAGGGATCTGGGCCGTTCCGCCAGCCCCATTGTCAGCAGGCTTAGAAAGCTGGGCGGCACATCGTCGATGGCACTCAGCAGCACGTAGATTTCAAAATCCGGCCCCGCAGGCCCGTGGCCAAAGGCCAAAAGCGTGCTGTGCGCGGGCAGGTCGAACTTGCCCCCCAGAACCAGACCCAGCGTCTGCATGATACTGCCCAAACGGTGCCCCAACCCCAGCACATCCAGCGTCGGCTGCAAATCCGATAACTTCAGCGGTGTGGTGCAGGCGAAAGTCAGGCGCTGCTCGCCCGCATCACGGCGCGCGGCGATGGTGGTAAAGAGCGGCTTGAGGCCCGGAATGCCCTGCAGCGCGGTCATCACAACCCGCACCAGATTAGGCGGTAGCCCGTCGATGGCCCCCTGCCCCTCCGGCGTCTCATAGTAGACCTTGGTGGTGTGCAGCCCGTTGCGGTCATGCGCGGTGCCAAAGAAAGCACCATAGTTCAGCGCGGCGTTGCCATGAAACCCGCGGTGCGGTTCCGAGGCCTGATCGAACCAGCGCACCGCCTCGCGCCCCGCCAGCCCGTTAACAAAAGACCGCATGGCCGCCGTGACCGTGTCGCGCCGGTCGATCCCCGGCGCTTCGGGCGGCAGCGGCTGGAGCGTGATGCGCATTTTGTCCGGCTGATCCTCCGCAAAGGACGGCTCAACCGGCAGGGCCATGGGCATCAGCATGTTGCGCCCGTAAGCAGCGGGGTCATCCCGCACGAACGTTCGTTCAAGCAGCGGTTCCAGGTCGCCCGCCGGATTGGCCGTGTTCAGATGATCGGCCCATCGCGACAGCTTGTGTTTGACCCGGTTGGCCAATGGATGCGTAAACATAACATGTCTCCTCTCTGGGCTTCAGTGACGGCTCAGACCGATGCCAAGGTCGCCAATGTCGCCCACGATCTCCTGCACAACAGAGGGCATTTGAATGGGCCGGGACGGTTGCTCTTCTGCAGCACGCATCGCGGCATACTGGTTGGTCTCCGTATCCGGGATCGCGTATTCCGACAGGTAAAGCTCGCAGGCATTCACGAAGTCGAAATCATTGGGATGGGTGATCGCCTTCTGACCGGGCGGATAGGGTGACGGATTGCGCACCTCACCCATGTCCAGAAGCTGGCCCGTGCTCGACATGATGTGATGGGCGTTATTGGCCAGCCAGGCGGTGATGATCGTCCCACAGGTCGCAAGCGTCTGATATTTCAGCGTGTTTTTCGGTCCACCCGGCAGATGCAGCGTGTTGATCTGGTCACAGACCTGCCACATATCCCGCGCCCCGAAGTTTGCACGGATTTCCGGATGGCTCAGCACATCGATCACGAAGTTCAGCTGTTTCTGCAACTCGCCTGCGGCGTAGTAGGCCATGCCGTAGCCGTGCAATGACAGGTTCGCCGCCAGATCGCGCGCGGCCTTGCGGGCGCGTTGCTGGAAGATGAACGACACGTTTTCCGCCTCGCGGTACTGGGTGATCAGCTTCGAGACGTTGCTGCAGAGATGCAGCATCAGCGGTTGCGCATTTTCATTGCGCGAATACCCCGGCTCGCCACCCGGCACACCGATGGTCTGCGACAGGAACGTGCGCCGCTCCAGATCGCTCAACCGGTTGGGCGCGTCACGCCAGTAGTTGAACAGCCACTGGCCCACGTCGTTGTTGCCGACAAGGACAATCTCGCCCCGCTGGCTGGCCTCGACACAGTAGTCAAGGCATTGGAATGCCCGGATTTCATCGAACATCGCCGAGACGAACATGACCCCCATCAGCCGGATGTTTTCCGGCACGAGGTTGTAGCGGTCCAGTGCTTCCAGATCGGGCGGGTTGATGCCGTTGTCGCGGGTGGCGACGCGGGTATAGGGCCCGGCCTCGTCGATATGCTGAAAGCGGTTCAGCGCCTCGTTCACGCGGCGGCGCAGTTGGATTTCATCCGCCGACACGCCACGCCGTACCAGTTCGCGCATGATCTCCGCGAACTCGCGGACCATCACCTCTGGGTCACGACCGCCGCGACCGTCCGCATTACCCTCCTCTGCAAGGATCGGCAGCACCAGACGGGCAAGGTCTTCCATGCCCTTGGCTTCGCCCAAAGCTGAATAAAAGGCCTGCGAGACGCTGTTCCAGCGCGTGTCCGACCGGTCCGGGACAATGCAGAACCCTGCAGGCACCGGGCTGGACGCCGCGATGATCTGTGGCGCCTCTGTGCCTTCCAGCTCCAAGATGCCAAGGGTCAGGGCCGCCAGAACGATGTTCTCATCCTTGGGCGATGACACCGCGGACATCTTGGGCGTCTTGGAACTGTCGGATGCCAGTTTCGCAAACTTCAGCCTGCCGTCATCATGCGCGACAAGCGTTTCCTTGTTGGCGCAATCCTCGTCCTGCATCAGGTAGCGGAAGGCGGCGAACAGCGGGTTGGCGGTTTCCTTGGGGTCCGTGGCCGCGTCGATGACCTTCAGCACCCTGTTGATGCGGTCGAGCTCTTCCTGCTCAGTCTGCGCCAGTTGCAGCTTGTCTGCGATCTTCTTGTCCAACTGCGCTTTGCGGTTGGTCAGTTTGAGGTGTTCCTTGATCTCCCGCAATGCAATATCGCGGAAACGGGTTTTGTAAAGTGCCATGTCAAGTCTCCTTGATTGTGCTCGATGGCGGGATCGGACGGGGGAACAGGATCAGCTCAATGCACATGCTGTCCTCCCATCTCTCCGGGTGAATGGACGATCATCTCGTCCAGGGTGGTCAGCGCGGCGGCGGCATCGAGAATACCCGCCCCCGCACCGGAATGAGGCGCCCCGCCGGGAAACGGCTGGCAGGAACGGATGAGAATGTCGCGCACCTGCCGGCCGTCCAGCGGGCGCGACATGCGCGCGGCACGCGATACCAGCAAGGCGGCGGCACCGGCGACAAAGGGCGCGGCAAAGCTGGTGCCCGTGGCATATTGGTAGCTGCCCAACGACGTCGTCAGGATGCGCGCGCCAGGTGCTGACAGCGTCACGTGATCGCCGCGGGTGGAAAAGGCGGCAGGCTGGCCCGTGGCATCCACGGCTCCGACGGTGATGACCTCCGGGTAGGCGGCGGGCCAGAAGCGTTCCTCGCGCCCGGAATTTCCCGAGGCCACGACAATCACGCATCCCCGCGCCACCGCATATCGGATCGTATCCTCATGCGGACGCGGGCTGTTCGGGGCCAGCGCGGCATCGCTGGTGCCAAAGCTGAGGTTCAGCACCTTGGCGCCCAGATTGACCGCCAGCGTGATCGCCAGGTCGAGATCCGACAGCGCGCCGAGCCCCACGGGCAGAACCTTGTCCGGTAGCTTCGCCGCCCCCAGCGCGCGCATCGGCAGCACGCGACACTGCCCCGCAAGACCCGGCGGCATATCAAGGCCAAGGGCGGCAATGATCCCAGCGCACCCCATGCCGTGCCCGACGAAATCATCCACCGGATGCGGGTCGTTCTCGGTGTAGTCGCCCAGCAGATGCACCCCCGGGGCCACATCGGTGCTGTGCAGTTTGACGGTATCAAATCCACCCTCCCGCACACGGCCCGCCAATTCGGGATGCCCCTGCGCCAGACCGCTGTCGATCACCCCGATCAGGATGCCCGGATCGCCGGGCTCGTGCTCCAAAGCCTCCGCAGCGCCCACCATGTTACGCGGGTGCCATGCGGTCGCGTCATTGGTCGCGCGCGGTCGCTCCAGCCCCGGTTCAACATCCATGCTCTGCGCGGTCACGTAATTCGGCGTGACCGCTTCGACGGCGGCAATCTGGCGCAACCGGTCGCATATACGTGCAATCGGGGCGCCGCGCGGCACTTTGATGAAGAACGTGCGGGCCACGCCGGTCATCTGCTCAACGTCGTCATAGCCGTGATGTCGATGGCCGCGATGGTACTGGCTGCAGGCCGCACAATGCAGCCGCGCGGCGCGGACCGCCCCGGCATAGCGCGAGAGGATGCGATCAATGGGGCCGCGATCCAGATGATGCGCGGGATCATGGCAGCAGTCATGCACATCCAGAAGCGCCGGCGCATGGTCGGGCGCCTCCCCCAGCCGCATCTTGACAAGCAGGCTGGTGGGAGAGGAATACACCCGGTCATCGGGGTCGGCCCAGGGCATCAGAAGGTTCATGACACGCCCTCCGGTGCTGGTGGCAGGGTCCCTGCCGAGCCATTCGGCGGCGATGAAACAGGTGCCACGGGTGTTGAAAAGGCCGACAGGTCAAAACTCATGGAGGTGGCCAGGTCCGGTGCTGCTTCCACCTGCATCTCGCCCGACCATTGGTCTGCCTCGGGTGCCAGCAGGATCTCTCGCGGTGTTGCCTTGAGGATCGGCGTGGGTCGTCCGTCGATGCGGACGGCAGGCGTACGCCCCTCCTCGGTCAGGTTGCGGCCCCGGACCCGCAGGATGCGGCGCAATTGACCGGGAGTGTCATCGTCACGATCCACCGGCGATACATCCTCAACCATCGGCGAGGCAGCGCGGCGCAGCGCCTTGCGCAACCGGTCCACGGGCAGGTTGGTGACTCGCCCAATCTCGCCGCCAATGCCCTTGCGTTCCAATTCGCGCAGCTTGCCCACGGTGCGCACGCCGACCCATTCCAGCTTGCGCCGCTCTTCCTCGGTCAAATCCTCATCGAGCGTATCCAGCGCCTGATCATCGGGGTCCGTGGCGAAGGCGGCGGCGTTTTCCTCGATCATCGGGCGGGTGATGGCCGTGAACACGATGTGAAACACGCTGGCTTCTTTCTCATCCGCGCCCGCAGGCCGTATGCGGATTTCCCCCGCAGCGAACTCCACATGCGCCCGCAGATCAAGGTTGATGTCCTTGATGGCAAAGGTCATCGGCAGGTTCAGGTTGCGCGCTTTGACGGCCATGGCCGATTGCGCCTTGTCCAGCTGGCTCTGCACCGCCTGGATGAAGTTTTCGAGCGGGAGGGTCGCCTGCGCGTTCATACCGGCGCCTCCCCTAGCGTGATGGTCAGCTGTGCGGGTTCCGGATCAAATGCCGTGCGACGCCGGAACAGCGGGAAATCAGCCTGAAAAACACCCTCATCCCCCGCCCAGCGGACATCCAGCGGCACGGACATTTCCAACGAGGTGACCCGCAGTGGCAAATTGCCCGCCGCCACCAGCGTTTCGGTCATCGCACCATCGGCGATATCCGTCAGGGTTTCGTGCAGGGGACGCAGAAGGCTCATGATCCGCCGCCTCCCTGCGGGTTAGGCGCGGGTGGGAGCGCCGCAGGGGCCGGTGCGACCGGTTGTGGTGCCACTGGTGCAGGGGCGGCGGCTGGTGCCGGTACCGGTGCAATCGGCTGCTGTTCGGCCCGCGCGATGGCGGCCCGGTTGCGGGAGTGGCGCTCCAGAATAGCCATTTCCGCCTGATCCATGAAGCGGTCGAGCGGCAGGGTCTCGGAGGCAAAGTTGATTTTTACATCGCCATAAAGGCGCGCTTCCAGCTCGGAATCCGACTGCGCGTTGACGTCGATGGTCGACACTTTGGTCACGGCGGACCCGCGCTGTGTGCCGCGCCGCCCCCATTGCGTCTGCCCGGATGCGGGATCGTTCGAGGTCGCGAAATCCAGCGCAACGCTGTCCGAGGCGGCGGCGCGGAACCGCAGCCGCGCGCCAATGGTGCCGTCCTTGACCACGACGCGGTTCATGCCGGTCAACACCATGGTCGCCAGCGTTGACAGCCGTTGTTGCGCCACCCTTTCGCGCGCGGCGGGCAGCACGGATTGTTCCAGAAACTCGCCCGACAGCTCATTGCCGTCCAGACCGAAATCCGCCAGCCAGCTGGGCGGTTCGGTGAACTCCTCCTCGGAGGCACCGCGTGGTGTTAGTTGGTATTCATTGCCGGTGTTCACCAGCTGCACGTCACCGGGATACTGTTCTGCCAGCCAGTCCCGCGCCTGATTGCGGGTCACGTTTTCGCGGGCAAACTGGTCCAGCGGCTTGGCAACAGCGGCCACCAGATCGGCGTAGGCTTCCATCTGCCGGATGGCGCTGTCGGTGATACCGTTGAAGGTGCCGTCAACGAGGGAGGCGACAAAGGCCGGGAAGTCGATTTCGTCAAGCAACGCGCCCGTGCGCCGCCCCAGCGCATCGGTGGCCTTTTCGCGGGGCGGTTTCTTCTCCGCGGCCGGGTCCTGAAAGGGTTGCTGCGGCTGCGCGCCGGGCTGTGGCGGGATTTCATTGCCAAAGATGTCCCGTGCCAGCGGTGCAGCCACCGCCCGTGCCGGAGCAGGCGGTGGTGGGGGAAGTCCCTGATGATATTTACCGGTCACGCGCGTGGCTCCCTATGCCATGGCCGGTTGCGGGGTGAGGCTCTCATCCGCGTGGCTGACCTCATGCTTGCCGGAGCCGCAAAGGATCACGTGGCACACGCCGGTCCGGGTCTGTTCCCCCTGTTTGGTGAAGGTCGTGCGGACGGTGACCTGCAGCTTGGTCTCATCGGAATCCGATGGCCCAGGTCCTACGTCCGTGGTGACGGCCACGGCCCATCCATCGTGGACAGCCGGGCTGCCGGGGGCCGTCCGGACATTGCCCACGGCGCCACCGCCGTAGGACCAGTCGAGCACGACGCCGCCCTTGCTGCGGCCCGATGCCCCGTCAAGATAGGGCCAGTCGTCCAGCACGACCTGTTGCCCCGGTATCAGCGGCTGCGCAACGGCGGGCGGCATGTCGGGATATACGCTGCCGTCCATCAGGAAGAGCGCATAGCGCACGCCGTTGCGGTCCACGTCCGATCGGTGGATCGTCACGCCCGGCGGCGGGAAATCACCGTCGGGATGCGGGGTTGGCTGCGGTGGCATGATCGGTGGTTCGATGGGGGGCGGCACCGGCTGTCCGGGCAGGGGCGGCATCGCGCCATTCTGCGGGCCGGGTGCGGGCGTGCCCGCGCTCGCCTGCATCATTGCAGCCAGGGCTGATGCAGCCGCTGGCGGGACGGCGGGCGTCGCTGCCGCCCCATTGCCCGGGTGCTGCGGTGCCGCCTCGACTACCGGGGGTTGCGCCACGGGTGCTGCGGGCGCGGGCACGGCAGGTACCACGGGTGCAGGGGCGGGCGCAGCCGCCGCACTTGGCGTAAACGCGGTGGTGACAGCCGTTGAGATTGCCTCGATCCGGTCTGGCAAGCCCGGGCCTGCGACAAGGCGCATGGCAAGCGCCAGCGGCATGTCAGAACCATCAAGCAGCACGGCACCGGTCACCTGGGTATCCGTTGCGAACGAGCGTGCCTTGGCCCATTGCGTGAAGAGTTGCGGCTCCCCTTCGGCAATTGTCACCAGCAGCTTGGCCGGGTCCGTAGCGCTTGCCGCTGCAGCAGCGGGATCGCCGCCATAGCGGAAGATCGTACCACCGGGGGCAACGCCTACACCCGGCGCGGCGTAGCTTTGTGGGGTGTCGAGCCCCACGGCGATGGTCCAACCGCGTGTGGCCGCCAATGCCGGAAGCTGCGCAAGCGCCGCGACTTGGTCGGCACCCAATATCTCCGTCACGGCGGTGGTCCAGCGTGTCTCGGTCGGCACACCGTTCGGACCGCTTACGGGGATCACGGCGGCGGGCGCAATCGGCGCGGCTTCCTCCGAAACCGTGACAGCAATCGCTGCAGGCGTCGCCGCACCGTTGGGTGTTGGCGCTGCGACGGCAGGCGGCGGAGATGCGGTATCCTTCATCAGTGCAGCCGCATAACCCGGAGGCGGCGCCTGCGTGCCCCGGTTCAGCGTATGACCATGGTGCCCGCCCGCATGCAGTATCTGGAAGGACCGCCCGGTGGTCGACGCCCCCATCAGCTCGTATTCCTGCTGGAAGGCGGGCCATGTCATGATGTAGCGGCTGCCGGTGAGATGGGTGGATTTGTGACTGCCCGGCGTGCCCGGCGTGCCCACGATCCGATCCCAAGGGTCCGTGATCCGCACCATCAGGTCACCATTTTCATCGTTGTACATGCCGGTCACGACAACCGCGTGCAGCGACCCGGGCAGCGCCACGCCAACCCAAAGCGGGCCATTGTCTTCCAGCAGATCGCGGAACCCCTGGGCAGTGAAGCTTTGTCCCGCCACTGCGGTCAGCTCCAGTGCTTCTGCAAGGTCCTGTACGTTGTCCGGGTTCAGACCTTTTTTGATCGGCCTGCCCGCGATTTCCGCAACCATGCTCGGCGACAGGCTGATCTTGTCGCGCCAGCCGACGACCATGGCCGCCGCCGCTGCCCAGCAGCTTGCGTTGGTGGGCTGCGCCACCTTATCCACATCGTCCCAGTTGATCGTGAAACTCTCGTTGATCGCAAGCGCCTGCGCGCTCGACCCGGGACGCGCGACGGTGACCCAGCGCGTGTTGACCTCGGTGTCCCCCCACCCGGCAAGCGAGCTGGGACCGTTCCCGGCGGCAACCGGGTCATAGCGATAGATCGACCGGCCATTCACATAAAGCTCATGACAGGGGAAGCCGTCATGCCGCCCGCCAGCCCTGACCTGGATCTGACCGTTGTGCATGCGGATAAAAACGGCAACATCGGCGTCGATGTCGGGGGCGACACGCGACAGCGGCATGGCCCCTTCGGCCTTCACGCTGACAACGGAGGCATTCTCCAGCGCCGCCTGTATCGCCCAGCGCCCGGAGGTGCCCATCTCGACGTTCAGATTGTCGTCATCGGCCCGCAGGGTCTTGCGTTCGGTCGGCGTGGCACCTGACCGTTTGCCCAGCCACCAGTCCGGTTTGCCATTGACCGCATAGGTATCATCGCTGTCATAGGCTTTGGATTCGCCCCAGTGGCGGCGCAGAACGCGCAGGCGTTCAATGCCCATGCCACGGGTCAGCTTGACCGACGCCACGATTTCGCCCCGGCTGCTGCCCTGATCGTAGGAGAACCCACGCCCGTCCCCGCCGTAATCATCGCTGAACGGTCCGGTGATCGCCGGGGAGGGAATGAACATGCGGTACTTGATTTCGAGCGTGTAGGGATCGTCGTTCGCGCTCAAGGCCTGCGACCCGCTGCGGCCCGAGCCCGCCAGCGCGCGCGTGGTATCGCGCCAGGAGAAGTGCCGCCGGAACGGGGTCAACACGCGGGCCGATCCGCCGTTGCGATTGACGTGTTCGGCCACCTTTTCCTGGAAACTGCGCCACAGCCGTTCCGCCACGGCGAAAGCAGGTGTTTCAAGCGCACCCATTGCGCTGGGATAGGTGAACCGATCCGCACCGCGGGTGTAGAT
Source organism: uncultured Roseobacter sp. (assembly GCF_947492555.1). Classification (GTDB taxonomy): domain Bacteria; phylum Pseudomonadota; class Alphaproteobacteria; order Rhodobacterales; family Rhodobacteraceae; genus Roseobacter. The sequence continues at coordinate 785,069 of NZ_CANLNE010000002.1, read as the reverse complement.
GATATAGCCGTCGTCATCCGTTTCCCTGATGCCGAATTCGCGGTGACCGGAGACGGGATGCGTGCCCGTTGCCGGTGTTTCGATGGTGGTAAAGCGCCATTTGCGCGGCTCCACCTTGGAGGCCACAACCGCCGCGTTGTCGCCGGGGATACGCAGGTTGAACATGGTGCCTTCGGGGCTCGACCCGCTCCATTTGCGCGAATCCGCTGCGGAGAAGAAATCGAACCGGGTCAGCGTCGGATTGACGAAACGCGCCATGTTGATACGGATATGCCGGATCAGGTCTTCGGCAGACTGACCGGACGGCAGGCGGTTGACCTTCACTTCCAATAGATCAAGGTTCAGGTCACCGCGCGCGCTGGCGAAGGTCTGGATACTGAACCCGCGTCTGCTGACTTCCGAACGGATGGCGGAGGGCACGCGCCAGCGCAGCAGATGCCGCCACCGGGGCGCGTAGCGGCGCGCATCGGCGCTGCTGTCGCGGAGCATCGGTTCGGCCAGAACCGGATTGGCCCCGAAAGCCGCCGCAAAACCAAGGCTCTGGGACACCCCGCGCTGCACGCCCGCATAGACATCCAGGGGCGAGCCAATGCCGAGACCTATCTCGACAGATACGCCGATGAACTCGTTGTTGGTATCGAAGATCGCGGCACCGCCGCCCACAATACCTTCTCCGGCGGAGAAACCAGCCACGTAAGTGATCCCTTCGAAGGCCGAGACACCGCCGTTCAGCACCGTCATCTGGATGGTGCCGCTGATCGAGAAGATCGCCCCGAGATCAAGCTCGCCCACGCCGTAGACACCCAGCTTGTTACCCGGCGCAAAGATGACACCGGTGCCCAGGGCCCCGCCAGCGGCGAACCCGCCTGAAACGGCGATGCCCAGACCGACGGACAGGCCCTGTGCATTGGCAAGTCGAATGGCCGCAACCGTGGTCGCCAGAGGAGGATTGGCGATGATTGCCGCGTCGAGGGCAAGCTCCAGCGCTGTGCCCATCGGACTCGTTTCAGGTGCCTGTGCCGCGATTTTCTCACCAACCCGCACGTCGCGCACAGCGGGCTGCGTATCGCCCAGTGCTGCCGCGATCGCCGCGTCTTCGGGAGGGGTTTCCTCCTCCGCTTGAATCTCGGCTTCTTCTTCGACGCTGACGTCGTCATCCTCATTCTCAGCGACATCTTCGGCGTCGATCTCTTCCTCCGGTCCGGGCACGACACGCGCGGCAGGCGGTGCGTCCTCCGGCAATGGCGGCAGATCACCAAATCCATCATTGTAGGGCGCAGGTTTGGCCGCCGGTGCGCCATTGCCGTTCTGACCGCTGGGCGGCTGCGACGCCTGCCCGTTTTGCCCATTCTGCCCGGTACGACCGTTCTGCGGGGTCTCCACCTCATCCGTGCTGGGTTGTGCGGTATCTCCCGCCCAAGTCAGACCCGCCTGACCATTGCTGCCGTATCCCGGCAGCTGCTGTGCCCGGTTCGGGAACATCCGCACACGCCGCAGGCTGCGCCCGGTCAACCCCGCAAGCGTGATGTAAACGCTGTCGGCATCCGGCATGACCTGCACCTGATACCCTGTGCTTTGATCCGCAGGGCGCGTGGCCAGCGCAAAGTAGAGCTTCTCCTTACCGACAAAACGCGCCAGCACCTCAGCGGGCACAATGTAGACGGCCTCGCTCTCCAGGATCTGCAGCGGCCCCATCGACGCGGTGGAGAAGAAGTTATCAGGGGACCGTTTCTCCGCATTCCGAAACAGGGCCGGATCGGTTGCCAGCGTGACTTCTGCAAGTTGCGGCATCCCGTGGCTTCGGATGGTGAAGCCGAGCATGGGATAGCGGTCGCTGATCGAAATACGGTTCGGGCTGATGTCTGAGCGCATGGGTGTCACCTGTCCTTGGGATCGTCGAGAGCGGATCCCGACCCTGTGGATCGGGGCTTGCGCCGAGCCGCAGCAGCTCGGCGTTCAAAATCGGGGGAAATGTCGAGAATGCTGGCCAGCGGGTCGTCCTCGCGAACATCCGCAATCGCGCCAAAGTCACGTTCGAACTGTTCGACGGAGCGCGACAACAGGCGCATCAGCAATTTCGCATGGGTCGGGCCAAGCGCCAGCCGACTGTTGATTGTTGCAGTGCCGCGCTGCGGGTCGATCTGACCGAAATCGATCAGGAACTCGTAAGGGTTGTGCCCCACTTCGAAGTAGTTCGCATATCCGGCGATAAGAGTTCGCCCGTCACTCGGAGGCGCATGACCGTCAGCCATTGGCAGTTCTCCCGCTGTTCCCCCTCTTATGTGCAAGAAACGTGCCACGGCCTCATTTTCGAAGAATTATATTGATTACAAAAGGTTATACTTTCGAACACCTGTCACATCCGTCACAGGCATGTGTCACAGCGCGACGCTGAGGGTGTGACAGATTTGGCGAAACAGTCGATTTTTGAGAAGACCACGCGGGATCGGTGTTGTTGCGCGTGCGGAGATGCGGCCGAAGGGCGCAAGGTTACCGGGGCGCAAGCGGGCTGCGCGCGATACGGTATTTTTCGATCTTCCGGTAGACGCTCATGCGGGACATGTTCAGCAGACGCGCCGCTTCTGCCTTGTTCCACTTGGTGCGGTTCAACGCCTCGATCAGGTCATCCTTTTCAGTGGACAAGACGGTGCGGTGGCCGGAAATCAAGGTCTGGAACGCGGGTGGCAAATCCGCAATCGTGATCTCGCCCTCGGGCGGATCAATGAACACCGCCTCAATCATATTGCGCAATTCTCGCACGTTGCCGGGCCAGGCATAACCTTCAAAAAGACGTGCCAGCTGCCGGTCCGGGCCTGCGACCGCACAGCCATCGCGTCTGTTCAGCTCGTGGATGAAGCCCTCCGCCAGGACGCCAATATCGTCGGGTCGCGCCCTCAAAGGCTCCACCTCGATCCGCGCCACGTTCAGCCGGTAGTAGAGATCCGCGCGAAAACGGTGATCGGCCACCAGTTCTTCCAGCGCCTGATTGGTGGCGGCGACAAAACGCACATCCACCGTGGTTTCCTGCGTAGCACCAATCCGGTCGATCTTGCCCGCCTCCAAAAAGCGCAGCAGCTTGGCCTGACCGGTCAGGCTCATCTCGCCGATCTCATCCAGAAACAGCGTGCCGCCATCCGCCTGTGCGGCCCGGCCATCATAGCGGGTCACGGCACCGGTAAACGCGCCACGCTCGTGACCAAACAACTCGGTCTCGATCAGACCTTCGGGCAGAGCCGCACAGTTTATCGCCACAAATCGGTGCCGCCTGCGCGGGCTCAGATCATGCACGGCCTGTGCAATCCGCTCCTTGCCGGTCCCGGTTTCTCCGGTGATCAGAACGGGCGCCTGACTGCGCGCCACCTTCGGAAGATAGGTCCGCAGCGTATCCGCCCACGAACTCTCCCCCTGAATGGCGGCTAAAGCATCCATCGAAGTGTCCCTCAAATCCGAGCGGGAATGGCGCGTTTTTCGGTTTAGATGGGTGGGTAGGTGCTACCCGACAACGACGCTTGGCAGGGCTTTGCGCCCCTTTTGTCCAGACGATGTTGTGCGCTTCTATGTCCCCGTCGCAAGAATGTTAGTCTAATGTTTGAAATGAATTTTCAATCCTAGCACGAAACATAACGCTTTTGAGGAATTCGTTAACGCGACACTACGGGCGGCAAAGGTCCGCTTAGTCGGCGCATTCTCTCCTGTTGTTCGGTTTCCGGACATGCGCAGACGGAATTTACCTCTTTGGGTGATCAAAAATTGTGCGCCTGACTAAAAATGCGAAGGGGCATTCGTGTCCAGGATTTCCAATCCCGGTGAAACGCCCCTAACTGTCCGGATGTCAGACGCGCTTACGATCATTGTTGTCGAACCGAGCAAGGATCGCGCCTTGCAGATCGTCGATGGCCTGCGCGAGGCGGGCATTGATCATATGATCCATGTGGTGGCTGAACCCAGCAGCCTGACGCGGCAAATCGAGGTCTTGCAGCCCGATGTCGTGCTGATCGATATGGCCGATCCGTCCCGCGACATGCTGGAGGAACTGGCGCTGGCCTCCGGCCCGACGGAACGCCCGGTGGCCATGTTCGTGGACCAAAGCACCGAAGGCCTGACCGCGCTGGCGATCGAGGCCGGGTTTTCCGCGTATGTCGTGGACGGCTTGCAGCCCGACCGCCTCAAGCCCGTTCTGGACGCCGCCCTTGTGCGCTTCCGGATGATGCAGCGGATGCGCAACGAGCTGGCGGAAACCAAGCGCGCCCTTGAAGAGCGCAAGGTGATCGACCGCGCCAAGGGCATCATCATGAAATCGCGAGACCTGACGGAAGACGAGGCCTATGCGCTGCTGCGCAAGGCAGCGATGGACCAGAACAAACGGCTTGCCGATGTGGCTGGCGCGCTGGTCAGCACCGCAGGGCTTTTGTCATGAGGACGGTGACCCTGACCGCGGGGTTCATTCCGCTGGTGGATGCGGCCCCTTTGATCGTGGCGCATGAGATGGGCTTTGCCGCAGAGGAAGGCATCGCGCTCGACCTCAGGCCCGCGCCGTCATGGTCGAGCCTGCGCGACATGCTCAGCTTCGGCCAGGTGGATGCAGCACATATGCTGTCACCCGTGCCCATTGCGGCGTCGATGGGGCTGGGGGGCGTGGGTACTGCCCTGGCGGCGGTTTCTGTCATGTCGGTCAACGGCAATGTCATTGGCGTAAATGACCAGCTGGAACGCAAGCTGCGTGATCTCGGGCATGATTTCGACTTTCGCGATCCGCACGTCGCCGGGGCCGCGCTCTTCAAGGCCAAGACGGGCAGGCTCAGGATCGGTGTGCCGTTCCCCTTCTCAATGCATTGCGAACTGGTGAGCTACTGGCTGGAATCGCTGGGCTGGGATCTGTCGGGCGACCTCGACATCCGCACCGTACCGCCGCCGCTGATGGGGGATGCCATCACGGCGGGCGAGATCGACGCCTTCTGCGTGGGCGAACCCTGGGGGTCCCGCGCGGTCGATCAGAACGGCGCCGCGCTGCTGTTGCCGGGATCGGCCATCTGGAATTTCGCGCCGGAAAAGGTGCTGGCGGTTCGCACCGAATGGGCGGAGACTGAACGGTCGCTCTTGTTCCGCCTGATCCGTGCGGTCTGGCGCGCGGGCCGGTGGCTGGCCCAGGACGGAAGCGCCCTGCTCGCCGCTGAAATGCTGAGCCGCACCGGATACCTGAACCTCTCGGCAGAAGTGCTGGAGCGGGCGCTGTCCGGTCAACTGGTCATCTCGCGCAAGGGCGAAGAACGGCACGCAGATCGTTTTGTGGAGTTCCACAACGGGTCGGCCACCTTCCCATGGCGCAGCCAAGCCGCGTGGATCGCGGACAGACTGGCGCGCCGGTCCGGGAAATCGCCCGAAATCGCACGCGCGGCCGCATCAGTGTTTCGCCCCGATCTCTACCGTCAGGCGATGCACCACACGGAGGCCGATCTGCCCGGCGCATCCGGCAAGGTCGAAGGCTCCCTGAGTGCCGATACCGCCGTGGCCTCTGCCGAGGGGCGTGTGATTCTCTATCGGGATTCGTTCTTCGACGGACGCATCTTTGAGCCACAGGAATAATTCTGCCGAAAATTTGTGCGGCCGCAGCAATCAAGCGCCGCGTCGCAGCATTCTTTATCGGATTTCCACTCTTAAGACTTGGCAGATCGCGAAGCACATCGGAATGTATCTGTACAGACAGGCAACGGTGCCCGTCCCAGGAATTCTCCCTAAGACAGGGAATACCCAGAGCAAGGCCGCTCGACCTTTTCACCTCCTCCCGGTGAACTGCGTCGGCGGTCTTTTTTTGTTGCCCGAACCCCGGGCCACGCACCGAAAGGATACTCATGATGAAAAAGCTTGTACTTGCAGCTTTGGCGTCCACGGCGCTGACCTCTCCGGCCTTTGCAGAGGCGTTGGAGCTGGAAAAGGATGAACTGACATTCGGGTTTATCAAATTGACCGACATGGCCCCGCTGGCGGTTGCCTACGAGCAGGGGTACTTCGATGACGAAGGGCTGTTTGTCACCCTTGAGGCCCAGGCCAATTGGAAAGTGCTGCTGGACGGCGTGATCGACGGGCAGTTGGACGGGGCCCATATGCTGGCCGGGCAACCGCTGGCAGCCACCATCGGCTACGGCACCAAGGCGCATATCATCACGCCCTTCTCGATGGATCTGAACGGCAACGGGATCACCGTGTCCAACGACGTCTGGGAAGCGATGGGCCCGCATGTGCCGTCTATGGAAGACGGTCGCCCGCAGCACCCGATCTCTGCCGAGGCGCTCAGACCGGTGATCGAGGACTATAACGCCAAGGGCAAGCCCTTCAACATGGGCATGGTTTTCCCGGTCTCGACCCACAACTACGAACTGCGCTATTGGCTGGCGGCTGGCGGGATCAACCCCGGTTACTACGCGCCGGACAACATTTCCGGCCAGATCGGCGCCGAGGCTCTGCTTTCCGTGACGCCACCGCCGCAGATGCCCGCAACGCTGGAGGCCGGCACCATCTACGGCTATGCCGTGGGTGAGCCGTGGAACCAGCAGGCCGTCGCCAAAGGCATCGGTGTACCGGTGATCACCGACTACCAGCTGTGGAAAAACAACCCAGAAAAGGTCTTTGGCATCACCCAGGGGTTTGCCGAAGAAAACCCCAACACGACCCTCGCCGTGGTCAAGGCGCTGATCCGCGCGGCGATGTGGCTGGATGAAAACGACAACGCCAACCGCGAGGAAGCGGTCGAAATCCTGAGCCGCCCGGAATACGTTGGCGCAGATTTCGATGTGATCGCCGCCTCCATGACCGGCACATTCGAGTTTGAAAAAGGCGACATCCGCGATGTGCCCGATTTCAACGTGTTCTTCCGCTACAACGCCACCTACCCTTATTACTCTGATGCGGTCTGGTACCTGACGCAGATGCGCCGCTGGGGGCAGATCGCCGAGGCCAAGCCCGACAGCTGGTACGACGAAGTGGCCAAATCCGTCTACAAACCAGAAATTTATCTCGAAGCCGCCCGTCTGCTCGTCGATGAAGGGCTCGCCAATGCGGACGACTTCGATTGGGACAGCGATGGCTATAAGGCCGCGACCCCGGCCGAGGATATCATCGACAAGATCGGCTATGACGGCAAAACCCCCAACGCCTATCTCGACAGCCTGCCCATCGGGCTAAAGGGCGAGCAGCGCGTCATCGGTAACGAAGTCCAAGGGTAACGGTCGCTCGGTCTGGTTCCGTCGCAATGCGACCAGACCGAGTTCTCCCTCCAGATCACAAAGGTGCGTCCCATGACCGCGATTGATCCCACAACTCTGAATGACGAAGCCCGCGCCGCGCGCAAGGCCCGCCTCTTCACCCGCATCAATACGGCCGACAAGTGGTTCCAGGTGCTGGGGCTGAGCTGGATGACGCCGCTGTTGAAGGCCGCCGCCGGGGACAACCCGCGCGCGCAGCTTTCCGAGATTTGGCGACTGCTGGTCGTGCCCCTGCTGGCCATCAGCGCGTTTTTGGTGATGTGGGCAACCCTTGCCCCGCAGGTGCAGACCTCGCTGGGTGCGATCCCGGGACCAGCCGCCGTCTGGGCAGAAGCCAAGAACCTGCACGGGGACGCGCAGGCCAAGGCGGAAAAACGCGCCAAACATGAAGAGCGGGTTGAAAAGCGCAACGATCGTTTCATTGCCAACGGCCAGCCGGAAAAGGTCAAAGACATCCCCTTTACAGGCGCGCCCTCCTATTACGCGCAAATCGCGACCTCGATCAAAACCGTCTTTTTCGGATTTCTGATTGCGAGCGCCGTGGCCATTCCACTGGGCATCGCGGCGGGCCTCTCGGCCACTGCGAATGCTGCGCTGAACCCGCTGATCCAGATTTTCAAGCCGGTCTCACCGCTGGCGTGGCTGCCGATTGTCACGATGGTTGTCAGCGCCGTCTACGTCACGCAGGACGGCTGGTTCGCCAAGTCCTTTCTGGTCTCTGCAATCACCGTCACGCTCTGCTCGCTCTGGCCAACGCTGATCAATACCGCCCTTGGCGTGTCGAGCATCGACAAGGATCTGGTGAACGTCTCCAAGGTGCTGAAAATGAACACCTGGACCAAGATCACCAAGCTGGTGCTGCCCTCAGCGCTGCCGCTGATCTTCACCGGGCTGCGTCTGTCGCTGGGTGTCGGCTGGATGGTCCTGATTGCCGCGGAGATGCTGGCGCAGAACCCGGGGCTGGGCAAATTCGTCTGGGATGAATTCCAGAACGGATCGTCCCAATCGCTGGCCAAGATCATCGTCGCCGTGCTGACCATCGGGATCATCGGCTTCCTGCTCGACCGGGTGATGTATGCGCTGCAATCGCTCTTTACCTTCACGAACAACCGGTGAGCGGCATGACCCTTCTCAGTCTGAAAAACTGCTCCAAGAGTTTTGGCACCGGCACGGCGCAGTCGGATGTGCTCCGGAACATCGACCTTGATGTGCAGACCGGTGAATTCCTGGTGATCCTCGGGTTTTCCGGCACCGGTAAGACCACGCTGATCAACCTGATGGCGGGGATCGAAACGCCGACCGAAGGCAGCGCCACCTTCAAGGGAGCGCCGATCACCGGACCCGGACCGGAACGGGGCGTGATCTTTCAAAGCTATTCGCTGATGCCGTGGCTGACAGTGACGGGCAATGTGCGCCTCGCCGTCGACACGGTCTTCCCCAGGCTGTCTAAAGCGGAGCGGACAGAGAAAACCGCGCATTACGTCAGGATGGTGGGCCTCAGCCATGCCGCCAGCCGCCGTCCGGCAGAACTCTCCGGTGGCATGCGGCAGCGGGTCAATGTGGCCCGTGCGCTGGCGATGAACCCCGAGATGCTGCTGCTGGATGAGCCGCTCTCGGCGCTCGACGCGCTGACGCGGGCCAATCTTGCGGATGAAATCGAACGCATCTGGGAGGCGGACAAGAAGACCTGCGTGCTGATCACCAACGACGTGGATGAGGCGATCATCCTCGCCGATCGCATCATCGCGCTGAACCCCGATGGCACCCTTGGCGCAGAGTTCAAGGTCAACATCGCGCGGCCCCGTGACCGCATCGCGATGAACCATGACGACAGCTTCAAGCGCCTGCGCGCCGATGTGACGAAATACCTGATGGATGTGGGGATCGAGGCCAAGGTCGAAGGCGCGCGCCTGCTGCCGGATGTGACGCCCATTCACGGTGTGCCCACCGCCGTCGCGGATGCGCAAAAGGGGCTGATCGACAACCGGTTCCTCGATTTTTCGCAACTGCACAAGGTCTATCCGACCCCCAAGGGGCCGCTCACCGTTGTCGAGGATTTCGAGCTCAAGGTCGACCGGGGAGAGTTCATTTCCCTGATCGGGCATTCGGGCTGTGGCAAATCCACGGTGCTGACCATGGCGGCGGGCCTCAATGAAATCTCCAAAGGGGCAATCAAGCTCGATGGCCGCCATGTGGAAGGTGCCGACCCGGAACGCGCCGTGGTTTTTCAGTCGCCGAACCTCTTTCCCTGGCTGACGGCCAAGCAGAACGTGGCCATCGGCGTGGATAAGGTCTACCCCTCCGCCACTCGGACGGAACGCCAGGAAGTGGTAGAATACTACCTTGAACGGGTGGGGCTGGCCGATGCAATGGACAAGCCCGCGAGCGATCTGTCGAACGGGATGAAACAGCGGGTCGGCATCGCGCGTGCCTTTGCGCTCAGCCCCAAGCTTTTGCTGCTCGATGAACCTTTTGGCATGCTGGACAGCCTGACGCGCTGGGAGTTACAGGAAGTGCTGATGGAGGTCTGGTCCCGTACCAAGGTAACCGCCGTCTGCGTGACCCATGATGTGGACGAGGCCATCCTTCTGGCGGACCGCGTGGTGATGATGACCAATGGCCCGCAGGCGACCATCGGCAAGATCGTCGATGTGCCCCTGCCCCGCCCACGCACACGCAAGGCGCTGCTGGAGCACCCGGACTACTACGCCTACCGGCAGGAAGTGCTCGATTTCCTCGAAGAATACGAACACGGCGCCAAACCAACCCCGAAACCCACCGCAGGCACGCCTGTGAACACCTCACGATCCCCCAAAGCGGTCGCAGCGGAGTGATGAAGATGAAGCAGAAACTGGTCGTCATCGGCGCGGGCATGGCCTCTGGCCGGGTGCTGGAGCACCTGACGGATGCGGACCCGGATGCCTACGACATTACGATTTTCAACGCCGAGGCACGCGGCAACTACAACCGGATCATGCTCTCCCCCGTGCTGTCGGGGGAAAAGACCTATGAGGAAATCGTCACCCACGACGATACCTGGTACGCGACACGCAACATCACCTGCCGGTTTGGCGAACATGTGGTGGGCATCGATCATGACGCAAAAACCGTCACTGGTGAAAACGGCACTGTCGCCTACGACAAGCTGCTGATCGCCACCGGCTCTGCGCCCTTCATCATCCCTGTTGAAGGCAAGGACTTACCCGGTGTGATCACCTACCGCGATCTTGATGACACCAATGCGATGATCAAAGCCGCCAAGAATGGCGGCAAGGCCGTTGTCATCGGCGGCGGTCTGCTGGGCCTTGAGGCGGCGGCGGGATTGGCCGAACGGGGCATGGATGTGACCGTGCTGCACCTGATGGGCCACCTGATGGAGCGTCAGCTGGACGAAGCAGCGGGGTATCTTTTGCGCCGCGATCTGGAAAAACGTGGCATCAAGATCATCACACAGGCCTCCACCGCAGCCATTCTGGGCGAGGACCACGTCGAAGGCGTCATGCTGGAGGACAACACCGGGCTGGAGGCTGATCTGGTTGTCATGGCCGTGGGAATCCGCCCGGAAACGCGGCTTGCCACGGATGCGGGCCTTGAGGTTGCGCGCGGCATCGAGGTCAACGCGCAGATGCAATCCAAGACCGATCCGGATGTCTATGCCGTTGGCGAATGCGTGGAGTTTGACGGGCATCTCTTTGGTCTTGTCGCGCCGCTCTATGATCAGGCGAAGATCGTGGCGCAAGGGCTTCTGGGTGAAACCGGCGCCTTCGTGGTGAAAGACGTGGCGACCAAGCTGAAGGTCACCGGGTGTGACCTTTTCAGCGCGGGCGATTTTGCAGATGCCGAAGGGCGGGAGGATATCGTTTTCCGGGACCCGTCGCGCGGCATCTACAAACGCCTCGTGATCGAAGACGACAGGCTGATCGGCGCTGTCATGTATGGCGATACGGCAGACGGCACCTGGTTCTTCGGGCTGATTAAGGACGGTACCGAAATCGACGAGATGCGCGAAACGCTGATCTTTGGCCCGGCCTATCAGGGGGGCGATACCGCGGACCCGCTCTCAGCCGTTGCAGCATTGCCGCCTGAGGCGGAGATCTGCGGCTGCAACGGCATTTGCAAAGGCACCATCACCGACGCCATCGCAGAGGGCGCAACCGATCTGGGCAGCTTACGCGCCAAGACCAAGGCCAGCGCCTCCTGCGGCACCTGCACCGGGTTGGTGGAACAACTGCTTCAGGTCACTCTGGGGGATGATTTCCAGATGCCGGCGCCGCAACCGGTATGCGGCTGCACCGATCTGACCCATGAAGACGTGCGGCGGCTGATCAAGTCGCAGGCGCTCAAATCACAGCCCGCCGTCTGGCAGGAGTTGGGATGGACGACGCCCAACGGCTGCCATGTATGCCGCCCGGCGATCAACTTTTACCTGCTGGCCGATTGGCCGATTGAGTATAAGGACGACCCGCAAAGCCGTTTCGTGAACGAACGCAAACATGCCAACATCCAGAAGGACGGCACGTTCAGCGTTGTCCCGCGCATGTGGGGCGGGATCACCAACGCGGATGAGCTGCGCGCCATCGCCGACGCGGCGGACAAATACAATGTGCCGACCGTCAAGGTCACGGGTGGGCAGCGGATCGACCTGTTGGGCGTCAAGGGCGAAGATCTGCCGCATATCTGGTCTGACCTCAACAAGGCCGGTCTGGTCTCCGGGCACGCCTATTCAAAGGGCCTGCGCACCGTGAAAACATGTGTTGGCACAGATCATTGCCGCTTTGGCACGCAAGACAGCACCGGTCTGGGGATCAGGCTGGAGAAACTCCTTTGGGGGTCCTGGACGCCCCATAAACTCAAGCTTGGCGTGTCGGGATGCCCGCGCAACTGCGCCGAGGCGACCTGCAAGGACATCGGCATCGTCTGCGTCGACAGCGGCTTTCAGATCGGCATTGGCGGGGCTGCGGGCATGGACGTCAAAGAGGTTCAGCCGCTCATTCAGGTCCCGACAGAGGAAGAGACCATCGCCGTGGTGCTCGCCGTCACCCAGCTTTACCGCGAGCATGCCAAATATCTGGACCGCATCTACAAATGGATGGCCAAGGTTGGGCTTGAGTGGATTCAGGAACAGATCGGTGATCTGGACACGCGCCGCGCCTTGATCGAGCGGTTCGAGCTGAGCCAGTCGATCTACCGCAAGGACCCTTGGGCAGAACAGGCCAAGGAACCTCCGAAATTTGCGCCCCTGGCGGATTTGACATTGGAGGCTGCAGAATGAACTGGATTGACGTTGGAGGCATCGAGGATGTCCCGCTGCGCGGCGCCCGATTGGTGAAAACCCCGGTGGGCTGCGTGGCGCTTTTTCGTACGGATGAGGCAGAGGTCTTTGCCGCCTCGAACAGGTGTCCGCACAAGGGCGGGCCACTCTCGGAAGGCATCATCCACGGGCAAAAGGTGACCTGCCCGCTGCACAACTGGGTGTTCGACCTGAACACCGGCGCTGCCCTGGGCGAAGACGGGCAGATCGAGACTTTCCCGGTGCGGGTCGAGGCGGGCCGCATTCTGCTCGATGGGCATGCGGTCGGCAAGAGGAGCGCTGCCTGATGGACGGCAGCGGCCTGCCCGAGACACGGTCCACCTGCCCCTATTGCGGTGTGGGCTGCGGGGTTCTGCTGCGCACGGACGGTCAGGGCGGGCTCGCCGTGCGCGGGGATCCGGACCATCCGGCCAATCAGGGGCGACTTTGTTCAAAAGGCACGGCATTGGGACAGACCGTTGGCCTGGAACAGCGCCTGCTGCACCCGCAGATCAAAGGACAGCGCGCGTCTTGGGACACAGCGCTTGATCTTGTCGCGGACACGTTCAAATCGGCCATCGCAACCCATGGCCCGGACAGCGTGGCCTTTTACGTCTCCGGGCAATTGCTGACCGAAGACTACTATGTCGCCAACAAGCTGATGAAAGGCTTCATCGGGTCGGCCAACATTGATACCAATTCACGGCTGTGCATGGCCTCGACCGTGGTCGGGCACAAACGTGCCTTCGGCGCGGACACGGTGCCCGGCACCTATGAAGATCTGGACACGGCGGATCTCGTCGTGCTTGTCGGCTCCAACCTGGCGTGGTGTCATCCGGTGTTGCACCAACGCCTGCTTGCGGCGAAGTCAAAACGCGGCACCCGGATCATCGTCATTGATCCGCGCAGGACAGCCGCCTGCGAAGGCGCCGATCTGCACCTGCCCCTCGCGGCGGGCAGTGATGTCGCGCTCTTCAATCACCTGCTGGCAAAGATCGCGCAGGAAGGCCGGATAGACGTGGACTACCTGCGTCATGTCGAGGGCTTCAATGCTGCACTCGCGGCGGCACAGGCGGATGATGTGGCGGCCACCGGCCTGTCGCACGACCAGATCGAGGCCTTCTGCCGCCTCTGGATTGACACCCCCAAGGTGGTCACCGTGTTCAGCCAGGGGGTGAACCAATCCACCTCCGGCAGCGACAAGGTCAATGCTATTCTGAACTGTCATCTCGCCACCGGGCGGATCGGCACAAAAGGGTGCGGCCCGTTCTCCGTCACCGGCCAACCCAATGCCATGGGAGGGCGCGAAGTAGGCGGGCTCGCCAATACGCTTGCCAGCCATCTGGAGATCGAGAACGCGGACCACCGCGCGGCGGTGCAAGACTTCTGGGCTGCGCCAGCAATGCCCGAAAAGGCGGGCCTCAAGGCCGTAGAGCTGTTTCAGGCCGTGGCTGCGCGCAAGATCAAGGCGCTCTGGATCATTCACACGAACCCGGTTGTTTCGATGCCTGACGCGGATGCCGTGCGCGACGCGATTGCGCAATGCGACTTCACCGTGGTGAGTGACATCACCGCGCGCACCGATACTGCGCAGCTGGCGGATGTGCTGCTGCCCGCCAGCGCCTGGGCGGAAAAAAGCGGTACGGTCACTAATTCCGATCGGACGATCAGCCGCCAGCGCGCCGTGCTTGCCGCCCCCGGTGAGGCACACCCCGATTGGCAGATCCTCTGCGAGGTTGGCCAGCGCATGGGCTGGGAACAGGCCTTCGCCTATCCCTCCCCCGCAGAGATTTTCAAAGAACACGCGGCTTTGTCCGGGGTTGCAGGCGCAATGGGCCGCGACTTTGACATCTCGGGTCTGCGCGACCTGACAGATGACGCCTATGACGCCTTGCCGCCGACCCGCTGGCCGGTCAGCAAGAGCAAAACAGGTGGCCGGTTTTTTAAGGATGGCGGGTTTTTTCACCCGGATGGCAAAGCAAGGATGCTGCCTGTCACTTGGCGTGCGCCGGCGGCGCGGGTTACGGACCAACATCCCTTCGTTCTCAACACCGGGCGCAACCGGGACCAGTGGCACACGATGACACGGACAGCCCTGTCGCCCCGCCTCTCGGCGCATCTGGCAGAACCTTACGTGGATATTCACCCGCAGGATGCGAAACGTCTGGGTGTGTCAGCCGCCGATCTGGTGGCGCTGGAAAACGCGACCGGGCGCGCCATTCTGCGCGCGCGCCTGACGGAGGCGCAGCAACCGGGGACGCTTTTCGCTCCGATCCACTGGACCGGTCAAACTGCCCCGGCGGCCCGGATTGACGCGCTGGTGCCCGCCGCAACGGACCCGTTTTCCGGCCAGCCGGAGAGCAAGGCGGCCCCCGTTTCGGCCAAAAGATTTGCGGCGGCCTGGTACGGGTTTGCGATTTCCCAAACCGAAATGACCCCGAACGCCGCCTATTGGGCGCAAGTGCGCACGGATGCGGGATGGCGTAGCGAACTGGCTGGGCGGAACCCGGTGACGGATTGGGAAGGCGAAGCGCGCCCACTCTTCGGGCTGCAGGATGCAGAGCTGCAGATGTTGCAGGATATCAGCAAGGGAACCGCGCGACTGGCCTTTTCGGACAACGGTGTGCTCAAGGCCGCGCTTTTCATCAGCCCGCACCCCGTGGCGGTCATGCGCGACTACCTTGCGACGCTGCCGGGGTCCGAGACCACCGCGACGCTGACCGGGCGGGCACCCGTCGGGCGGATCGATCCCGGCCCCACGATATGCGCGTGTTTCGGGGTGGGGCTGAACACCATCGCCACCGCCATCGAAAGCCGGAACCTCATGACGGTCGAGGCGATTGGCGAGGCGTTGCAGGCCGGCACGAATTGTGGCGCCTGCCGTCCGGAACTCACCGCACTTCTACCCCAGACATTCAACCTGCAGGCCGCCGAGTGATCTCAAGGAAGGGAACCACCCCATGAAGAGCTTTCCGATGTTCATCAAGACCACGGGGCGGCGCGTGGTCATCGCAGGCGGTGGCGAACAGGCGGCCCAGAAGGCGCGGCTGATCCTGAAAACCGACGCCCGGATCGTGCTGGCCGCCCCGGAGATCGAGGAAGAGCTGGCCGCGATGGTGCGCAGCGGCAAGGCCACATGGCACAAAGACCCGATTGATGCCGCCCTCTTCGAGGGGGCCGCCATGGCGTTCGTCGCCACCGGCTGTCCCGGGTCGGACACAGCCCTGCATGCGCTGGCCAAGGCGGCACGCTGCCCTGTCAACGTAGTAGATCAACCGGAGCTTTGCGACCTGACGACCCCCTCTCTGGTGGATCGTGATCCGGTGGTCGTGGCTATCGGCACGGAAGGCACCGCCCCGGTTCTGGCCCGCCAGATCAAGACCGGGGTCGAACAGATGCTCGCCCCCAACCTCGGCGGGCTGGCCGCTTTTGCCGGGCGATTGCGCGGCGCGGTTGCCGCCCGTGTGCCGCGTGAGCACCGCCGCGCCTTCTGGCGCTGGGTCTTTGCGGAAGCACCGCGCAACGCCTGGACCAGAGGGGCCGAAAGCCACGCCATCGGCCTTGTCAAACAAGCGCTTCATGCGGGGCGCGCGCCGGATACCGCGGGGACAGGCAGCATTGCCCTGGTCGGCGCGGGGCCGGGCGCGCGCGATCTTTTAACCTTGCGCGCCGTGCAGCGGCTGCAGGAAGCCGATGTGATCTACTACGACCGCCTCGTTGACCCGGAGGTGCTGGAGCTGGCGCGGCGGGATGCAGAGCGTGTCTTTGTCGGAAAGGTCGTCGGCGCGCATGCCTGGCCGCAGGACCGCATCAACGATGTGATCATCGCAGCGGCGCGGCAGGGCAAACGCGTGGTTCGGTTGAAATCCGGCGATCCATCCGTTTTTGCCCGCGCCGGTGAGGAAATTGCCGCAGCAGAGGCTGCTGATATACCGATCGAGGTTGTGCCGGGCATCACCGCCGCCTGCGCCATGGCTGCAGCCACAAAACGCCCGCTGACCGAACGCGGGATCAGCGACAGCCTGATCCTGACCACCGGGCAATCGCAGGCGGGAGATGGCGTGCCCGATAGCACACGCCTCTGCCTGCCCGGCACCACAACCGCCTTTTACATGTCAGTCGGGCAGGCCGCGCGGATACAATCCGACCTGCTGGCGCGGGGTGTAAGCCCGGATCAGGCTGTGCAGATCGCTGCGGATATTTCCAAGGCGACCGAGCGCCATGTGGACACGACGGTCGGGCACCTCGCGGATGACGTTGCAAAGAGTGATCTCTCAGGATGTGCCGTGATCATGCTGACCTGGCCCAAGACCCGGGCCGCGCGGGCCATGCTTCCAGCCAACATGGCGCGAAACGAGAAAGCTATTTCTTACGCCGGATGAAACGGCGCGCGCCTCAGGCTGGATACGGCGTCAATCAGAGAGGATGATCGAGCGGGTGGCCAAGAGACGGCAGCCCGGTATCACTTGATCCAGGATCGACAGGCGGAATCCCAAACCAATCGGCAAAGTCACGCGCAGATCACGCAGCGTTGAACATTTCATGCGCGTTTGGCCTTGCTGACGCAAGTGCGGCAACCAACATTAGAGGCTCACGAAACGGGGCCCTGATGAGCGACACAGCAATCACACCGGCCGAAGATGCGACCCATTACCCGAGTGGTGTTCGCCTGCCTGCTACGCTGTCCCAAACCCTCCGTGACCCAAAATCCCGCACCACCGCGTTCCAAGTGACAAGAACTGACAGCAGCCATGCCCATGGTCAGAGTTCCGACTTATCCGTTCCGCGCCACGGCGCCCGCAAGGAAAATGCCCCATGAATCTCTCTCCCGCCCCACTGCCCCCGCGCGATGCGCTGATGCTCTTTGAACGCACGCGGATGCGTACTGACGCACTGGTCGCTCCGCTCACCCCGGAGGACACGATGCTGCAAAGCATGGAGGATGCCTCCCCGGCGAAGTGGCATCTCGCACACACGACCTGGTTTTTTGAGGAGTTCATCCTCAAGCCGCGCCAGCCTGGATATGTCTCGCCCGATGACCGTTTCGCGTTTCTGTTCAACTCCTACTACACGCAGGCCGGGCCACGCCATGCGCGGGACCGCCGGGGGCTGGTGTCCCGTCCGGGCGGCGAGGCGGTGCGCGCCTATCGCGCCCATGTCGAGGATGCTCTGGCCACGCTGATGTCGGCGGGACGCGATGACGGTGATGATATCGCTGCGCTGGTGGAGCTTGGGTGCCACCATGAAATGCAGCATCAGGAATTGTTGGTGACCGACCTGCTGCATGGTCTCAGCTTCAACCCCCTTCTGCCTGTCTACAAGGACCCCGAGCCGCTGCCCGTTACAGCGGAAGTCACGCAAGGCTATACACGTCACGAAGGCGGGTTGGTGGATATCGGCCATGGTGGCCCAGGGTTCGCCTATGATTGCGAGGGGCCACGGCACAAGACGTTTTTGCAAGCCTATGACATCGGCACCCGCCCGGTCACCAACCGCGACTGGATCGCCTTTATGGAGGATGGCGGATATGCCGACCCGCGGCACTGGTTGATGGAAGGCCATGATGTTGCCCTGCGCGAAGGGTGGGAGCATCCGCTCTACTGGTGGCAGGCCGATGGGGAATGGTGGACCTACACGCTGCGCGGCCCGCAGCCTGTCGCACTCGAGGCACCGGTTGTGCATGTCAGCTACTACGAAGCGGATGCTTTTGCCCGCTGGGCCGGGGCGCGCCTGCCCACCGAAGCCGAGCATGAGGTGGCATTCAGGGATCACGCGATCACCGGGAACCTGATGGGCGATGCTGGCGCCACAGGGGCCCTGCGCCCGCTGCCCGGGGACGGGGTCTGGGGCGATGTCTGGGAATGGACGGCGTCGGATTTTGCGCCCTACCCCGGGTTCCAGGCGCCCGAAGGCGCATTGGGGGAGTACAACGGCAAATTCATGGTCAATCAGCGCGTTTTGCGCGGTGGATCCTGCGCAACGCCCAGAGACCAGATGCGGCCCACGTACCGCACATTCTTTTATCCCCATCAGCGGTGGCAGATGATGGGCCTGCGGCTGGCAAAGGACGTCTGATCATGGGACATGCAGAACCGATCACCGCAGGAGACATCGTCACCGCCCCCGCGTCAGACTTCCTGCGGGATGCTTGGGCGGGTCTGGGCGGGCCTGAAAAGTCCATCAATCCCAAGTGGTTGTATGACCAGACCGGCAGTGCGCTCTTCGAGCAGATCACGACCCTGCCCGAATACTATCTGACACGCACCGAAATCTCGATTTTGCAGCGCCATGCTAAGGACCTTGCACAGCTGGTGCCGACGGGTGGTGCTCTTGTCGAACTGGGCTCGGGCGCGAGCGTCAAGACGCGCACCCTGCTGGATGCCGGGCGACATCTGTCGGCCTATGTGCCCATCGACATCTCCGCCGCGTTCCTGAACCTGACCGCGGACGACCTGCGCGCGCGTTATCCCGATCTGTCCGTGCGCCCGATTGTCGGCGATTTTCTCCAACCTGTCGCCCTGCCGGACGATATGGCCTCGCGGCCCAAGGTGGGGTTCTTTCCAGGCTCGACCATCGGGAACATCACCCCAACGGATGCAATTGACCTTCTGTCCCGCGCGCGGGTATGGCCCGGAATGGAAGCCTTCATTCTGGGGGTCGATCTGGTCAAGGCACCGGGCGTGCTTGTCGACGCCTATGACGATGCAGCAGGCGTCACCGCGCAGTTCATCACCAATGTGCTGGTGCGGATGAACGCGGAACTGGGCGCGGATTTCAACATTGCCGATTTTATGTATCAGGCAATATGGAACGCGCAGGATGCCCGCATCGAGATGTCTTTGATCTCCGGCAAGGCCCAAACCGTTGACCTGGCGGGCAGGCAGATTTCTTTCGCTGAGGGTGAATCCATTGATGTCAGCATGTCGCGAAAATACACCGTGGAAAGCCTGACACAGCTGGCGCAGGCCTCCGGATGGGCGGTCAAACAAATGCACTGCGATGACGCAAAGCAATTCGCGGTCGCCGTTCTGACCCCTATGTAGCGGGGTTTGATCATCATACGCGGAGAGGCCCGGAGCTCACCTGAGTTTTTCGGCACGCGCCTGTTTCAATCGGTCGCCGTTCTGCCGAAATATCTCCACAAGGTGATCGGCAACAACACGGACGCGTTGCGACGCGGAGAGGTCGCTGTGCAGAACCAGCCAGATCGGCTGATCGAGCCCCAGTTCGATGGGCAAGGGCTGCAGCCCCGCCTCCCGCGCCAGAAAATGCGGCAGAACAGCAAGCCCGATGCCCGCTTGCGCCGCGGACATCTGCGCGGCAAGCGTCGAGGCCATCAGCACCGGCGCCCTGCCCCGCAGGGCCCTTTCGATCCATTGCGCGGCCGGGAGTGTGTTTTGCCGCTCCGACCACCCGATGACGCGGTCGTTCTCCAGCAGCCCCTCCTCCGGGCGTGCCCGGCGCGCGGCCATGTAGCCGGGTGATCCGTAAAGTCCGAACCCGATCGTCCCGATCCGGCGGATCGTGACATTCCCGCCGGTCGGGCGCACCATGCGCACGGCAAGATCGGCCTCGCGCCGGTGCAGGTTCGCGGTTGCCACATCGGTGATCACGTCCAGCGTGAGATGAGGGTGCCTGTCCAGAAGCGCGGGCAGGGTCGGAATGATGATCGGGTTGGCGAGGTTCTCCGCCGTGGCCAGCCGCACGTGCCCCGTGACCTCTGCCTCTGCCGTCACACCCGCCCGAAAGCTGAGCATCGCCTCCTCCAAGGCTTCGGCACGCGGCAGCAACGCCGCCCCCTCATCCGTCAGCTTATAGCCCGTCTGATGATGCACGAAGAGCGGCATGCCCAAAGCCTCCTCCAGCCGCTGAATGCGGCGTGAAACGGTCGCAATACCTGTGCCGAGCATATCGGCGGCCCCGGTCAGGGTCCCGCTACGCGCCACGGCCAGAAAGACCGGTGCATCGTCCCACTTGAGGCGTACATCTTTCATTTTCGGAAAATAGCATTCCAATCGTAGGTATTTCTACTGCCTTTTCGGAAAACTATCTTGGGGGGGGTCCAATGAATGGAGCAACAGATGCAACAACGATCCCTGTCCCCGACCCTCACCGTCTCTGCGCTTGGCCTTGGCTGCATGGGTATGAGCGAGTTCTACGGCCCCCGCGACGATGACGTATCCCTGAAAGTCCTGAACCGTGCCGCGGATCTCGGCGTAACCTTCTTTGACACCGCCGACATGTACGGTCCGCATCACAACGAAGAGCTGATTGGCCGCTTTTTGAAGGAACGCAAACCAGATGCAGTGATTGCCACCAAGTTCGGCATTGTCCGCGCACCCGGCGAATATGCCAGAACCCTCGACAACAGCCCGGACTACGCCCGCACCGCCTGTGAAGCGTCCCTGCGGCGGCTGGGCGTCGAACGGATCGACCTTTATTACGTACACCGGGTCGACCGCAATCGCCCGATAGAGGAGGTCATGGGCGCGCTTTCCGCACTGGTCGAGGCCGGTAAAATCGGTCACATCGGGCTGTGCGAGGTCAGTGCTGACACCCTGCGCCGCGCCCATGCCGTGCATCCGGTGACGGCGGTGCAAACCGAATACTCGCTGTGGTCACGCGAGGTGGAACAGGATGTCCTGCCCACGTGTCGCGCGCTTGGTATCGGCTTTGTGCCCTACTCGCCTTTGGGTCGGGGTTTCCTGACTGGCAGTTTCAGCAAGGGCACAACATTCGGGGAGGGCGATTTTCGTGCCAACCTGCCGCGCTTTTCGCCGGACAACATTGAAACCAACGCGACGATCCTGGATGTGGTCCAGCACCTTGCCGCGTCAAAGGGTTGTACACCCGCGCAAATCGCTCTCGCCTGGCTGCTGGCAAAAGGCGAGGACATCGTGCCGATCCCCGGCACCAAACGGTTGAAATATCTCGAAGAAAACACCGCCGCGCAGGATATCACGTTGGCACCGGCAGAGGTGCACGCTCTTGAGGTGGCGATTTCCCATCTCGAGGTGGCAGGCGCGCGCTACACCGAGGAGGGGATGAAAGGCCTGAACGCCTGAGCAGCTGGGGGGCTCAAGCTGCAACCGCATGGCCCATAATCTGGCAAAAGAACCGGGACGGTGCAACTGCCCGCCCCGGTTCAACCCATCACATGCCCGCGCGCTTTGGCAGGCCCACGTACATCTGCACATGGGTCACCGTGGAAAACTCACCGGTCAGCGGACCATAGGTCTTGCCATCCGAATGCCATGCCACGGCGAGATCGGCCATCAGATGTTCGCCTGTCAGCTGCAGACAGGGTGATATGGTGCGAACAAACTCGGCCGACCCGTCCGCATCGGCAACAAACACATTTTCGGATCCGTCGCGCGCGCCGAAGGGCAGGTCATATGTGCCGATGAACGGGTCGGTCGGCGGCCAGACCATGAAGTCGTGCCACATCGTATAGACGCCATCGGGCATGAGGTTTTCAAACGAGAAGTCCACCTTGCCCACGCCGTTCTCGCAGGTGTAGGTGCCGTTGCCCTTGGCGGCAAACCACTCCCCCAGCGTCAGGCCGAGCGCGCGACCCTTTGGATAGGGCCCGGTGTCTTCGGTATCGAGGAAATTATGCGCCACAGGAACCGCTGGCGCATAGAGCGGCGCGTCCATGTCCCGCGTGGCGGCTGTGGGCCGGAAGACCTCGCCCGACCCTGGGACCTTTTCATAGAAGACGTCCTGCTCCGCCATCCCTTCATCGATGTGGAAGATAAAGTTCAGCGTCATATGTTCGGGCGCATCCGCGGCGGCTGGGGTGGCCGAAGTATTGGCCACATTGCCCACGGGAACGCCGGAATCGAATTGCACCTCCTGCGTCTCCGCTGCCACGGTCGCAGCGCCAAGAACCATGGACACTGCCGTTGAAACTAGAAATTTGGTCATTTTTCAGTCCTTTAGATTGAAAGCAAATATGCTTGGTTGGAAATTCAGGTTTCGGATGGGGAAACCGTTAGGGAAGGCTGCAGCACCGCACGCGCGGCGCTGGCAGCGGATCTCGATCGATACGGTGGTCAGCGAAGACACCGGAGTGTTATCCTCCCCGCGCGCGAGCCCCTTGACGTACCGGCTGCGGCGGCAAACCGGAGGGCACAGTGTCCGGGATCAGATGACTGCGGTCGACAGCCGTCGGATCGGTCAGGCTGTGCAGGAAGGCCAGCAGGGCATCGACCTCACGGTCCGACAGAGACACCGGCGCCAGTTGGGAGGCCTCCGCAATACGGTCCCGCAGAGCCTCTGAGCGATGCACCCATGTATCGCGCAAATCAAAGGCAGCGCGCTGGGGGCTGCTGAGGAGGGGAAAGAGTAGTTTGGAGCCTTCCCCTTTGGGTTCGATCACCCGATCCAGCGGCAGCAGATCGATGGCGCTGGCGTCATAGGCATTCAGCGACGCAACGCTGTCCAGATGATGGCGCACCATCGCCTCCAGATCGTCAAACGCGCCGTTGTGACCCCAGGGACCGGTCAAGGCGACATTGCGCAGACTGGGCGTGCGAAAGGCAAAGAGGTCCGCATCGTCAAAGGTCACACGGTAGCGCCCTTCGTCCTCCAGCCTGTCTTTAAAGCCGGAGGCGCGCCAATATCCCGTGTCCGCACCGTGGCCCTTTCCGGGGCCGATCTGCGGCACGGCGATCGCGTGAAAACCATGATCCGTCAGCAGACTGCCGGAATGGCAGCCGCCGCATCCCGCTTTCCCATGGAAGAGGGCAAAACCGCGCCTCTGCACTGCGGTCAGAGCGGTCTGATCGCCGGCCACCCAGCTGTCAAACGGGCTTTGATCGGACCGGAACGCAACGGTCTGGAAGGCCGCAAGCGCGCGGGCCGCCTGCACGAAGGAAACCGGTGTATCATCGCCCATCTCGGGAAAGGCATCGCGAAAGCGGGTCCGGTATTCCGGGACAGCATCCAAACGCGCCGCCAGCAGGTCCCAGGCATCGCCCACCCGGTCTTCGGCAACTGCGGTTGCAACCGGGTTTTCCCCTTTTTGCCCCGCCATTTCAGACGCGGACAAGACCGGGAACATCGCCTGTGCTGCCAGCAACGTGTCGA
This sequence comes from uncultured Roseobacter sp., assembly GCF_947492555.1. GTDB lineage: Bacteria > Pseudomonadota > Alphaproteobacteria > Rhodobacterales > Rhodobacteraceae > Roseobacter. The sequence goes on along the minus strand of NZ_CANLNE010000002.1, from coordinate 761,429 downwards.
GACCCTCCGGCAGGTCTTCCCGTGCAGGGCTCCAATATCCGCTTTGGAAAATCCTGTGTGGATCAGGCTCCAGACGGCCATCATGAAACATCGATACGTATTCCCGCGCACCGATGTTCCAGAGCGCCTGCGCGTTGCGGGGAATCCGCTGGGTGACGCCCTGCGCCGTGCGTCGTTCCGGGCCGAACCCGGTGCCGCCCTCGCCGATGGACAAGGCAACGCCATCGCTGCTGCCGCGTGCCGGATCATGGCAGGTGCCGCAGGAGATATTGCGGTTTCCAGACAAAATCGGATCAAAGAACAGGGCACGGCCCAGCGATACCATCGCCTCTGGTGGTGCGCCGTCATAGAGAAAATCTGTGTCGGTCAAGGGGGCCGGCAGCACCTTTTGTCCGGCATCGGCCTGAAATACGCCGCCGACGGACATGGCCACCAAAGCAATGGCACTGGCCGTGACCGCCAGACGTCCCAGAACTGTCCGGGTGCCCTGGTTTCTGTAAAGCTTCTGCATCGGTTATCTCGCTTTTCGAGGTGGGTCTATCTGCGAAATCAGCGCCAGTAATCCTGGCCAAACCGGTTACGTTCCGCGCGGGTCAGGTGTTCCAGCCCCATGTCCCGCAACAGGTAGTCGGGCATGTCATCAAGCCTTCTCAACGCGCGTTTCTGGCGTAGAGCGACGCGCCATTTCGTCAAAATTCCGTGCAGGCTCGGACTGTGCCGACCCCGGCGATTCATCACTGTTATAATCATCGTTAACTCCATTCACTTTCAGCGCCTTTTGAGCGATCTCGCCCGTGCCGTATGTGACGCTGTTCACGGTGGGCAAACATTTTTCCAATCGGCTGATGGCCGTCGCGATGCGCGTCGCACTTTCGCCTGCAGTGTGGAAAAATCCTTTTAATTTAGGTGCATATCCGGTGAACCACAGACCGGGATTGCTGGGATCTGGCTCGCCAGTCGGGTGCAGCGGCTGGCCCGCATCGCTAAGAACTCCGAATTCCTTGAACAGGGGGTCGAGGCCCGTCTGGTATCCGGTGGCGCAGATGACCACATCTGCCTTCACCGCGCGCCCATCCATCAGCTGAACGGCATCGGCAGTGAATCCAACCGTTTCGGCAACCGCCTCAACCCGGCCCGACTTCAACGCGGCGACAAAGCCGTCATCCATCGCAAAGGTCACCCCTTCGGTCATCATGCGGGTATTGCCACCAAGTTTGTGCCGCCGCAGGCCGTGCCGTCGCAGGTTCCCGAATGCAGCCCATTGGGTTGCGGCAAAGAGTGGATCAAGCGACCACTTGGGAAAGCGCAGAAACAGACCCGCCAAGCGGTGCAGCGGAAAGCCAAGGATACGGGTCGGCAAAATCGACGGGCCATGCCTGAGCGATACCCAGACCTTTGCGGGGGCCGTCCGCGACAGGTGGTTCAGGACATCGGTGCCGGAGTTTCCGGCGCCAACAACAAGCACGTTTTTCCCGTCATATGCGCGAACATCCTCAAAGTCTGCCGCATGAATGACCGTTCCGCCAAAATCGTCCAGACCCGGCCAGATTGGCAGGCTCGGCTGCTGTTCCCGACCGGTGGCGACAATCAGATGGGCGGCCGACAATACGCCCGTGTTCGTGACCACCCGCCAGCCGTCGGCCGCACGCGCCACCCACTGCACCCGCGTTCCGAAGTGGATCGGCGCATCGAGATCGCGTGCGTAGTCCTCCAGGAACTCGACAACCGTATCCCGGCGCACAAAGACCCCATCCTTGCAGGTCATCTTCTTGCCGGGCAGGGACGCATAGTGACGGTGTATGTTGAGCCGCAACTGCGGATGCCGTGACCGCCAAGGGCTGGCGATCTGGTCCTTGGCCTCCAGCACGGTGACCGGAATGTTTCGAGCGCGCAGCTCGTATGCGGCGGCCAGACCAGAGAGGCCTGCCCCGATGACGATGACGCCGTTTGTAGAACTCTGTGACATCAAAACTCTCCGCTCACAAAAAAGGCATCAGGGCCGGGCGACAAAGTAGGCGTTGATCGGATCATGCGGCAGGCGCAGCATCTCGATCTGCCCAAACCCGGCGCGGGTCAGAAACTCCTGCGCGGTTTCAACGCCCCACATCGCGCCCAGGCCGGGCCCGCCCTGGCCGACAGAGATCGGCGTGCAGTGCATGAGGGAGATGGTGTAAATAAGCGGCGCAAAGGGGTTCTGGATATTGACCTGCAAATCCCGCGACCCGCCAATCTCCTGCATCAGGAAAACGCCCCGTTCGTTCAATGAATTGAACACGAGATCCAGCGCCCCTTGGGGGTCCTTTTGATCGTGTATGGCGTCAAAGGCTGTCACCAGATCGAAAGTGCCAAGCTGCTCAACCGTAGACAGATCCTGTTGCTCGTAGGTCAGGTTGCTCAGACCCTTTTGTCGGGCCTCGGCCTGCGCCACATGAAACGCATCCGCACAGAGATCGACACCGGTGAACCTGCTGGCGGGAAAGGTTTCGGCCAGATGTAGCATGGCCCAGCCTCCACCACACCCTATGTCGACGACATCGATCCCCTCTTCAAGCCGTTCGCGCAGGCCCGGAACGATGGGCAGGATGTGATCGACCAGCGCCGCCACCACGGTCTGAGCGCTGTCTTCGCCCATAACCTCGTGGAACCGGTCATAGTGATGATAATGCGTGCCCGCTCCATCCTGAAACCGCGCCAGCATCTCTTCTTCGACGCCAGCCGCAACACCGATGAACTGGCTGGTCACGGCGATATTGTTGGGACTGGCGGCGCGCGTCAGGAAAGCAGCGTGTTCGGGTGGCAGCCGGTAGGTCTGGGCGATTGGATCATAGGTGACCACCTCCGAGGTGACCATCACGCCGAGCCATTCCCGCACGTAGCGTTCCGCCAGATTGGCCTTGTCCGCAAGGGCCTGGGAAGTGGCGCCGGGCAGGTCGGCAAGTACGTCGAAAAGCCCGCTGCGATGCCCCAGCGATGTCATCAGGGACAATGCGCCCGCGTTCAGCGCGCCCACCAGACGATTTGCAAAGGCTTCTGCCTTGGCCTCGTCAAACGGCGAGAGGGGGGTGTGTTCTGTCATGATCTTGCTCCACGTCATGAGGCGGGATGCCTCTGTGCCTGCAGTGCTATTGCCGGATGCTTGCGAGTCGTGATATGCGGCGAACAGATCAAAGCGGTGAAAATCGGACATATCGCATGACCTCTTCTCCAACCGCCTGCCGAACTGCCGTTCTGGCCATGCCCTGCGTCGGCACTTCCACTGTTTTCGGCATTCTCGATGTCATGGGTTCGGTCGGGCGCGACTGGCAGATGTTGCATGGCGCGCAACCGAACCCCTCGGCCTTCGACGCAAAGCTTCTATCGGTCGATGGTGCCTCCTACCGGGATGTAAATGGCCGGGTCATCACGCCCGACGGCGCGCTGAGCGATTTTGATCGACCGGATGTCGTGATTGTCCCGGATCTGCATCTCGCCCCTTCCAGTCCGATGCCGGATGAATTTGTTGAAATGTCGACCTACATCCGCACTGCCCACGCCCGGGGTGCCGTCATTACATCGGTATGTTCGGGATCGGTCCTTCTCGCGGCCACGGGGTTGCTGAACGGGCTGGAGGCGACCACGCACTGGGGGTTCGGTGATTTCATGACGCGGGAGTTTCCGGATATTCAGTTGCGGCGGGAGCGCATTCTGGTTCCTGCAGGTGAAGGGCACCGTGTGGTGACGGCAGGCGGCGCGTCCGCCTGGGGCGATTTGATGCTCTACCTGATTGGTCGCTTTGCAGGCGAGGAAGAGGCCAGACGCATGGCAAAGATCTACCTGCTGCAACCCCATACTGAAGGGCAATTGCACTATGCCTCGCTGTTGGCCGGACGACAGCATGAAGACGCGGTAGTGGCCGAGGCACAGGTCTGGGCAGCGGATAACTACGCGGTGCCGCGACCGGTTTCCGCCATGGCCAAGCGCACCGGATTGACCGAACGCAACCTGTTGCGACGGTTCCGCCGTGCCACAGGGCAATCACCCGCCGATTACATCCAGACCCTGCGCATCGAAGAAGCGAAACAGATGCTGGAGACAAGTGACACGCCCATCGAGGAGATCGCCAGCGAGGTCGGCTACACGGAGACGTCGAGTTTCAGAAATGCGTTCAAGCGCCATGTTGGCATGTCCGCCTCAGCCTATCGCAAGAAACGCCTGCCGGGGGTGGCGCAATTTTCCGCCGCGTCACAGTGACGTGGTGTCGGCATCCGCTGTGCGGGTGCCCTTCGTCAAGGATCAGAGAGACCCTTCAAAGTGGCACGGCGTGGCAGCCGCACCGACACCCAGCCACACACAAGTGCGGCCCCCATCGCGCATAGCAATGGCAGCATGAAGCTGTCGCGCATGTCGAACATCACTCCACCCGCCCAGGGGGCGAGAAACCCCGCGACCCCCCACGCGGAAAACACCACGGAGAAGCGTTTGGCAAAGTCATCCGCCCCAAAGGCGGCTCTGGTCATGACCGGAACCGTCGAGGCGACGACCCCGTAGCCCGTGGCCACCAGGATCAGGGCGACGCACAGCATCACCGGGTTGAGGTGAAAAGCGGCCGTCGCCAAGCCAGCCAGCGTCAGGCCCATCGCCATCAGCATGCAGGTCTGCGGCTGTAGGTGCTGGGTCAGCAGGGCAACGGACAACCGGCCCGAGGTGTTGCCAAGCGCGATACCGGCAAGGCCGAGACTGCCCAGGGCGACGCCGGCACCGGCGACATCCATCATCTTGGAGGCCAGTCCAAGCACCATCAGCCCGCCGAACGACCCGAAGGCAAAAATGGTCCAGATCATGGCCAGTACCTGTGTCGACTGCCCCGGGCGGGCAGGTGTGACGCGTTCTGCACGCGGCGTGCTGCGCATGGGAAAGCCAGGCTTCGACGTAAGAGCCACCAACACAGAACAGCCGCCGAGGCCAGCAGCCAACAGCAGCAACCCGTCCAACCCATAGCCCTCTGCGTCCATCACCCGCCATAGCGGTCCGAAAACGGCACCGCCGGTGCCGAAGGCCGCGACCATGGCCGGGGTGGCGATCTTATGCGCAGGCGATGAGGCGGCAACGCCAAGGGCGGCGATATAGATGCCCCCGCTGGCGGCGCCGAAGCCTCCACTGAACCACAGCAGGAAAAATCCAAACTCCGGCATGCGCGCCGCTGCAAGAACGCCCATGGCACCGAACAATCCGAAACAGGCCACGGCTCTTGGGGTCGACGTCTGCACGGGAAGGCGGGGCGCGAGGATAACGGCGACGGTAAAGCTCACGATTGCCAGAGAGAAAATCAGGCCCGTCTGGGCCGTGGTGACGCCGTAAGCGGCCTGCACCGGCGCAATGAGAGCGCTCCATCCATAGAGACCACCTGCGCAGAAACAGACCAGTCCGGATGTCAAAAGCGACCTCAAACTCAAAGCGAAATCCTCGCCAGCCCATCACGGTGACGCCGAAACCGGCATACGGCGGCCCTGCGCGTTCATCTTCAAAATCAACTTGTATCTACAAATATGTTAGGTCAAAGTATCCCGGTGATCCAGCCAAATGTGAGCACCGTTGAAAGATGAAAGTCAGAGACGTCACAGTCACCGGCGCTGCCCTGACGCCCTTCAACCGGCGCAAGGACGGGACCGGCTTTCGCGACTGGGCCCTCTCGGCCTTTGAAATGGCCCTGGAACGGTCCGGCTTGGAACGGTCGGATATCGACGCGCTTTACGTCGCCTCCGAGAGCGATTTTTTCCATCTGCAGCTGAACCCGGCCTCCGTTCTGGCAACGGAGTTTGGTCTGACGGGGGTTGCCGCCACGCGCTGTGAAGGTGGCGGCGCGTCAGGTCAGGTTGCCGTGCACACCGCCGCCCGCGCCATTCAGGCCGGGGCGGCAAAACATGTGGCTGTCATCGGCGTCGATCCCTCCGCCTCCTCATTGTCAGGCGATGCGATCCGCACCCTTTACGGGTTTTCCTTCGACGCCTGGACAGATGGTATGACGGGCCTGACCTCGACGGCGCTCTATGCGCTGTCCTTTCAGGCTTTTGCAGCGGAACATGGGATCACGGAGGCGGATCTGGCGACCGTGACCCTCCAGAATCGCAGCAATGCGTGCCACAACCCCGGTGCGCATTTGCCACGCAGGGATAGCCCACAGGACATCGCCGACAGCCCGGCCATCGCTTCACCCTACCGGCGCCTGCACTGCTCACCATTGTCCGATGGGGCCGCGGCGATCATCCTGTCCCGAACCGATGCGACACCCCGCAGGCGTGCCGGAGCAGCCAGAATTGCCGGGATGGGGACCGCGACGGATCACATGCATCTTGGCGCGCGGGCCGATCCGGGGTTTTTCACCGCAAAACAGATAGCGATGCAGCGGGCCTGTGCCGAAGCAGGCGCGACCCCGGCGGAGATCGGCCTTGCCGAACTCTACGACGCCTATGCGGGAACGCAACTGCAGTCCATTGCCGCCTTGGGGTTGAGCGAGGATGTGTCGCGCGACCTGAACAACGGAGCTTTTGCGCCCACCGGCCGCTGCGCGATCAACCTGTCTGGCGGATTGATGGGGCAAGGCGCGCCCGTGGGCGCAACGGGCGTCGGGCAGACGGCAACCTGCGCGCTGCTCCTCGAAGGCAGGTACCACCCCTCCCTGCAGCCCGACACGCTGCCCCGCTATGCGCTGGCGGACACCCACGGCGGGGTCTGTACTCTCTCGGCGGTCACGATCCTTGAGCGTGCGGAGAAAGCGGCATGATTTCAAATCATATTGGCCTCGACTACGCATTGAACCCAGGCTGGATGGCGCCCTATGTCGCTGGGCTGTCGGTTGGCAAAGCAAGAGCCCGGCGCTGTCAAAGCTGCGCCGCAACCAGCTTTCCACCCTTGCGGGTTTGCACCTGTGGCTGCTTGGAGGGGAACTGGACAGACTTGCCCGGCACCGCGCAGATCCTGTTTCGCACAACCGGGCTGGACGGCGATTTCGGTCTCGTGCACTTCGACGGGGCCACAACGAAAACCACGCTGCGGCTGCAAGCTATTCCCGCAACGGAGACGCGGGGCATCATCGCCGCATCCGGGGACAATTTGCCCGTGCTGTGTCTGACAGCCCTTACCGGGGAGCGGGACGGGTGAGCGCAAAAATCAACATTCCCCACGACCTGCATGCCGGGCTCAATCTGACCGAAGTCGGTGATGGCTACGAGATCAGGTGGCCGGAAGGCGCAAACATCTTTCACATGACGGTGGGCAAGCACCTCGACCCCGCCACACGTGACAACCCGGCCATGATTTTCGAGGACAGTGCTGGCGTCACACATGTGCAAAGCTTTGCACAGGTCGACCGCGCGGCGACCAACCTCGCCGCGCAGCTGAGGCAATTGGGCTATGGACGCGGCAGCCTGATCGGCCTGCACACCGGACAGCATCCCGATACCGCCATCGCCCATATGGCAGTCTGCAAGCTGGGCGGTACCGCCGTGACGCTGTCGCAGCTCTATGGTCCCGACACGCTGCGCCATGCAATGAACGATTGCGAACTGCCCGTCATCCTGACCGCAGCCGACGCCTGGGCGCCGATGCGTCGGGCGACCCGAACCGATTTCCCGCACCTTAAACATGTCCTCTGCCGCGACCCGCAGGACGGTGATCTCGATCTGGCCGCCGCCATGGACACCGACGCGCCTGACTTTGCGCCGGAGTACACAGGCGCCGATGATCCCGCCCTGCTGATGTACACCTCCGGGTCAACCGGCAAGCCCAAGGGCATCCTGCACGGGCATCGGATACTGGCGGCCTATACGCCGTCGATCAACCTGTTCTTCAACCTCGCGATGGAGGACGCGGATGCGGTCTATTGGTCCCCGTCGGACTGGGCATGGGTCGGCGGTCTGCTGGACATGCTGTTCCCCGCATGGATGGCGGGGCGACCCATCGCCACCTCGCTGGAACGGTTCACAGCCGATTACGCCTATGGCTTCATGAGCCGCCAGCAGGTGACACACAGCTTCCTCGCACCCACGGCAATCAAACGTCTGGCGCAGACGCCTGACCCGCGCGCGGTGCATGATCTGGCCCTGAAAGTCATCTGTACCGGCGGGGAAGCGCTTGCCTCTGAAACCCTGAATTGGGCGGAGACGAAGCTGAAGGTCGTGTGCAACGAGTTTTATGGCATGACAGAGGTGAACCACCTGATCGGGAATTGCGCCGCTCTCTACCCGCGCAGACCAGGCTCCATGGGCCGCGCCTATCCGGGGCATCAGGTTTTTCTGGTGGACGCAGACGGCGAAGAAGTCGCAGACGGTGAACCGGGTGAAATCGTAACCTCGCAAAACTCTCCCACCCGGTTTCTGGGCTATCTGAACAATCCCGAAAAGACGGCGGAGATGGCGCTGGGGCCGTACCTGCGCACCCATGATCTGGCGGTGCGGGATGAGGACGGCTATTTCTGGTACAAGGGCCGGGCCGACGATCTGATCAAATCCTCCGGCTTCCGGATCGGTCCCGCAGAGATCGAGGAATGTCTGCTCGCCCACCCCGGTGTGGCCGAAGTTGCGGTAATCGGCAAACCGGATGCGGATCGGGGGGCCATCGTGAAAGCGGTTATCAAGCTGAAACAGGGCTTTTCCGGCGATGTGGCGCTGTCTGAGCAGCTGCGCGCGCATGTCAAAACCCGGCTGGCAGGCTACAAGGCCCCGCGTGAATTTGCCTATGTTGGCGGGTTCGAGATGACCTCGTCCGGCAAGATCAATCGTCGTGCGCTGCGCGAAGCTGAGAAAGCGGCGCAGGGAGACAAGTCATGAAGATGACCCCGCTCTTGCCAGAGGTTGCCGCCTTCATCGAGGCCAAACAGGCGCTCCGGATCGGGGGCAAGCGCTGCGATACCGCGCAAACACTGGCGGTGATCAACCCGTCGACCGGGCGTCCTCTGGCCGAGGTGGCGCGGGCAGGATCGCCGGAGATTGATCTTGCGGTTCAGGCGGCGACACGGGCCTTTGAGGGCGGGCCATGGGGCCGGATGATGCCCCATGACCGGGGTCGCATTCTGTGGCGACTGGCCGATCTGATCGAAGAGCGCGCACCGATTTTCGGGCAGCTCGACGCGCTCGACAACGGAAAACCATACGCAACCGCACGGGATGTTGATGCGCATTGGTCTGCGCGTCACTTCCGGTATTTCGCGGGCTGGCCGGATAAGATCGAAGGCGCGACAATCCCGGTCAGCACACCCGACCGCTTGAATTACACACGCATTGAGCCGGTGGGTGTCTGCGGGTTGATCACCCCATGGAACTACCCTTTGCTGATGGCCGCCTGGAAACTCGCGCCCGCCCTGGCCGCAGGCAACACCATCGTGCTGAAACCCTCAGAAGAAACACCGCTCTCGGCGCTCTATCTGGCCGATCTGGCATTGGAAGCGGGCCTGCCGGAAGGCGTTTTGAACGTCGTGCCCGGCTATGGCCATGATGCGGGCGCGGCACTGGCAGCGCATAAAGACGTCGCAAAAATCGGATTTACCGGCAGCACGCGCACGGGCCGCGAGATCGTCAAGGCCTCTGCCGGCAATCTCAAAAAGCTTTCGCTGGAACTGGGCGGCAAGGCGGCCAATATCATCTTCCCGGATGCCGATCTGTCCCGCGCCATTCCCGGTGCCTTCTGGGCGAATTTCGGCAACAACGGGCAAAGCTGCACGGCGGGGGCGCGACTCTACGTGCATGACAGGGTGTATGATCAGGTGGTGGATGGTCTGACCGCGCTGGCGCGAGAAGTCAGCGTTGGACCCGGCCTTGAAGAACCCGGCCATGATCTGGGCCCGGTGATCAGTCAAAAACAGATGACCATGATCCTTGGCCATGTCGAGACCAGCCAACAGCAGGGCGCGACGGTGCAGATCGGCGGCGCGCGGGCGCAGGGCGAGGGCTGGTTCATCCCGCCGACGCTGATCACCGAGGTTGAGGATAGGATGACCATCGCGCGGGAAGAAGTCTTTGGCCCTGTCCTGTCGATTTTGAAGTTCACCGACGACGCCGACGTGCTGGCCCGGGCCAACAAGTCGGACTACGGGCTGGCGGCGGGCCTTTGGTCGCAGGATGTGACGCGCGTCAGGCGGTTTGCCGACGCCCTGCAGGCTGGAACGGTCTGGGTAAACTGTTGGGGGGAGACGGATGCCGCCTCGCCCTTTGGCGGTGTGAAACAATCAGGCTACGGGCGCGAAATGGGCAAGGACGCCATCGCGCTCTATAGTCAGACCAAAAGCGTCTGGGTCGGATAAGGGGATGGTATCCATGCAATCAGAAACGCAACCGAAGTACGAACATGCGTACCGCGTGATCCTCCAGCGTCTCAAGGCGGGGCGGTACCCTGTGGGCGGGCGCATGCCGACCGAAAGCGAACTGGCCACGCATTTTTCAGTGAGCCGCGTGACGATCCGACGAGCCTTGGACATGCTGGTGCAGGATGGCTACGTCGAAAGCAAGCAAGGCAGCGGCTACCGGGTGCTGACCCTGTCGCCCGCCTCCGACACCTGCCTGACATCTTTCACCGATGCGATGCTGCGCGCGGGGCACGACCCCTCCTCCCGCTTCATGTCGCTGGATCACTTTGCCCCCGGCGCGCCGGAAACCGCAGACCTGCCCAAGGAGATGCAGGGCACCGAAATCAGCCGCGTGGTCCGCCTCCGGCTGGTCGATGACAAGCCAAGCATGCTGGTGATGACCTATGCCCCCCGCGCGCTGCTCAAGGATGCCAAGCCCGAAGACTTCCCGGAACGCGGCCCCGAACAATCCATCCTACGCATCCTCAGCGCACGTTTCGGGTTGGACTGGTCTGCGGCTTGCGAAGACATCAGCCCCATTCTGGCCGATGACACCATGGCGGAGACCTTCCAGATCGAGCCCGGACAGCCCCTGTTGAAACAGGCCTGTTCTGCCTTTGATGACACCGGGCGCATGGTCTTTCACGAAGACGTCTTTCGCGCCGGGTCCGTCAGTTTCAACCTGTCCCAATCCGCCCGCACGCCACGCCACGTCTGAGGAGACCCGCCCATGAGCTTTTCACCGCTCCCCCCCGCCTTTATGCAGGATCGCCTGTCACTGCCACACGGCGGGCCGGTTCGGTTGCTGATCGACACCGATGCCGCCAATGAAATCGACGACCAGTTCGCGATTGCCTGGGCGCTGCTGTCGCCGGAGCATATGATGGTTGAAGCGGTCACGGCCGTGCCGTTTTCCTTCGCCCACCATCAGCCGGAGCTTTTGGCTGCGGAGCGGGCCCTGGAAGAAGGCACGGCCCGCGACGAGCATCTGGTGGGCGGGTTTCAGGGATGGCTCGACCGGTTGCATGGGCAAGGTCGGCGCGCCGCGGATCTGGCATTTGTCGGGCCTGCAGAAGGTATGGATCTCAGCTATGCAGAGATTTGCACCATCTACGAAAAGCTTGGGATTTCCGCAGAGGGCAAGGTCTTCAACGGTGCGCAACGCTATATGCAACATCCGGAGGACGTGGTGGACTCCGATGCCGTCGACACCATCATCCGCCTTGCCAAAACCGGTGATGCGCCGCTTTACATCGCGGCCATGGGTTGTGTGACGAATATCGCAAGCGCGTTGCTGAAAGCGCCGGAGATACGGGAGCGTATTGTTGTGATCTGGACATCGGCCTACCCCTCGTCGGCCCCGCATTGCAACCGTCCGTCGCTGAACCTAGTACAGGACGTGCATGCCTCGCGCATCATTTTCGACAGCGGCGTGCCGCATGTCTATCTGCCCGGTTATCACGTCGGCGCGCAGCTGAAGATTTCGCGGCCAGAGATGGCGCAGTTTGTCAAAGGGCGCGGGGCGATTGGCGATTACCTGTATCACATCTACACCCACAACCCGCTGCACGACATGTTTGCGATCTCGGACAGGGAACGGCGCACCTGGGTGATCTGGGACATCATCAACATTGCCTGGCTGATCAATCCGGACTGGGTGCCGACACACCTGACGCAGTCGCCTATTCTGGACGCCGAATTGTATTGGCAAAGGGATGCAAACCGTCACCAGATGCGCGAAGCGCACGACGTGCAGCGCGATGAGATTTTCCTCGATTTCTACGACAAGCTTGCCGCGGCAGCTACGTAAAGTCGCGCCTGTCCAGATGCCCGCGCATCGGGACCCGTCCCAATATGTCCATGCCCGTCCACGACGCGAATTCCGTCAGGATGCCCACGACATTGCCGGGCACCAGTACGAAATGATGCTCCAACCCATGCGCCATCACGCTGGCCACGACATCTTCCAGATCCGCATCTTGCCCGTCGATCTCGAAACTGTCCAGCCACCCGCGACAGCCTGTGAAGCCACTCGGATCACGACCCGAGACCTGCGCGGTCATGCCAAAGAAGGCGCTTGCGTTCCGCGCCACCCGAAATACCGTGACGGGTCCGTCGCGGAAGACCAGATCGCTGATCGCGCCATAGACCGGGCCAACCTCCGTGCCGCGCCCGATCATCGGGTGATTGATCCATTGCGCCCCCGCCTCATCAGCCAGATACAAGGGGCCGCCACCGCCATGCCACATCAAAAGCTGTCCGCTCTCCAGATCAGGCTCCGTCATGTCCAGCAGGTAGCCAACCCGCCCTGTCACAGATGTGGCGATTAGCTGTGTGACCGCGCCCAGCACGTCACCTTCGGACGCGACGGGCAGGTTGTGACGTTCCTCCAGCCACGTAAACGCAGCCCCGGGGTGCATGCCCGGGTCATCCTGCAACGCAGGCCAGTCACTGACCGCTAGCGCCGAATATCCCCCCGCCTCGGCCATCTCCGCAAGCGCCAGGGCCGCGCGAGCCGTGAGCGCCATCTGATCCTCGGACACGCCGGAGACTTCGGCGGCGCTGGCCATCTCTGCCACCTCAGCGGCGACAAGATCTGGGTCCAACGTGGCCATCCGCGCGGTCAGTTCATGCATATCATGGTGGGCGACATCGACGCCAAGTCGCGCGCGCAGTTCCGATGTCGACACCTCCATGTTGTAGAACGTCATGGCCAACCCGCCAATCACGCCGATCCGCGCGCCTTTCAGAGACTGCGCCGCCTTGAGCGCCCGCAGCGTGCAGCGCAGGCGATCTTGCAAAGCGGCACTTTCCGGCGCGCCGTGGTACCATTGCACAGGCCGGGCAGAGAGGTCGCGCACCTGGCGCGCAATCGACATCGACATGTTGAGCGAGACGAAGTTGTTAAGCTGCACATCTCCGGTGCGCACCGGTTCCGGCACCGACCAGAAGCCACAGCGGAATTCGGATGCCGCTACCGTGCGGGCGACATCGCCCATGGTGAAACCGCCATGCAGGAGCAGAACAAAATCAACCCCTTGCGCCCTGCATGCGGCAAGGGCCCTGTCCGTATCCCGCGCATCCATGGGCGTGTCGGCATGCACGTAAATCTCGGCACCTTCATCGGCACATAGGGTTGTCAGGGCGGTTTCAGCAGCGGCCCATACCCCGTGTTTTTCGGGAAAATAGCTCGGCAGGGACGCGCGGATCAGACCAAGTTTCATGATTTTGCCCTCAGATTCTCAGGTACCCGCCATCCACAACCAGTGACGTGCCCATCACATATTTGGCCAGATCGGAGGCGAGGTAAATGCAGGCATCCGCGACTTCTTCGGGCTCGCCCCAGCGTCGGGCCGGGATCATGTCCAGATATCCTTCGCCGGTCTCCGTCCCGATCACCGGATCATCCTCGATGTTCATCTGCGTGCGCATGATGCCAGGGTTCACGTTGTTCACCCGGATGCCCATCGGCCCAAGCTCATCAGCCAGTGAGTAGGTCAACAGACGTACAGCCCCCTTGGACATATTGTAGTGCGAAAAGCCGCCAGTGCCCCGCATCCCGGCAATCGAACACATGTTGATGATCACCCCGCTTTTACGTTTCACCATGGCCCGCGCCGCCATCTGGGAGCCAAAGAAAACGCTTTTGACATTCACGTCCTGCATGCGGTGAAAGGTTGCCTCGGTCGCTTCCAGAATGGGTTCCTTTTGCAGGATACCGGCGTTGTTCACCATGATATCCAAGCCGCCCCAGGCTTCGGCCTCCGCCACCAGAGCTTCCAGCTGATCGACCTTGCTGACATCGCAGGCGACGAACTTTGCCATGGCCGGGAATTGCGCATTGATGGCCTCTGCGGTGGGTGCGCCACCCTCCCGACCGACCTCATCCAGATCCGCGACGATCACCCTGGCCCCTTGACGGGCGAACCCTTCAGCGATGGCGCGGCCATTGCCGCTGGAGCCGCCGGTAACGATCGCAATCTTGCCGTTCAAAAGCATCTATCCCTCCTCCAAAGCCGTAATCAGCCGATGCAGACGCATCCTGCCGGTGTCCTGCAACCACGCCCGCAATGCGCCCTCGCCCTCGGCGCCAAAAATCGCGACGCCATCCGACCAGATCGCCCGCCCGCACATGAACCCGGAAAAATCGACACCCGCCTCCACCGCCAGTTTCAAGGACGCCTCGAACCAGTCAAAGGACACGCCCGCGCTGAGGTATACAAGATCAATCCCGTTTGCCGCCACGGCGGCATTGCGGAACGCCTCCAACGCCTGTGCACGTGTCATCTGTGCCGTGCCAAAGCCCTCCACAAAAGACAGATCCACAGGAATTTCGACTTTCAGAACGTCCACTTGAAATCGAGGGTCCGCAAAAACGTCCGTCGCGCGCCGCACCAGATCGGGTTTTTGCGCGGCGTATTCCGCAGTGCCCGCCGCAAGGTCCGGGTGATACACCAGCGGCTCCATCAGATACCGGATGCCCGCCGCGCGACATCGGCCCCCGATATCGGCCACAAGATCCTGCTTGCGGGCGTTCAGCTCCGGGTCATCATCCGGCGCGTAATACATGAAGAATTTCAGCTGCTCCACGCCCATTGCCGGATAGTCATCAACAATGAAGTTGCGGGGTAATACCGTGATCCGGTCCGCGTCCGAAATGTGATAGACGTCCGCCTCGAAGGCCAGCATCCGGGCGCAGCCATCGGGATAGCTGTGCAGCAAATCAGGCCCGCAGGTGGCGTCGACCAGAACCGTCGTGGCATCCGGCCCCAGGGTTTCCAGTACGGCCCGTTTGAACGTCAGCAAATCGTCGGGCTGGGCGCGGGGGCCGCGCGCCTCACGAATGCTGGCCTCCAGCCCGCTTCCGGCATCGACCGCCACGCCATGAATCCTGTCCGCCATGGTTCAGCCCCCCTGTGCGGTGATGTGCGGAAAATGAGGCGCCTTATGCGGGGCGCGCCACAGCGCGAGCATCTGCGGTGTTGGCGTAAAGAGTGAGATGGAGAACCCGCCCATTTCCTGCGTGGTGGAATAGGACCCGATCATGGGAGAGACAGGTTCAATCCCCTTCTCGCCCAACTGCCTGTGCACCTCGCCATAGATCGTCAGCAGTTCCATCATCGTGGTACCTCCCGCGCCGTTGACCAGAACGACCGTCGGCGTGCCTGCCTTGATCGCGCGATCCTCCAGCAGTTCACCCAGCATATAGGCCACAAGGTCCTTCACTGGCCCGACCTTCCGGCGACCGACGCCAGGTTCGCCATGCACCCCCATGCCGATGAAGACCTCATCCTCGGGCAGGGTAAACATCAACTCGCCGGTCAGCGGCGACACACCGGGCGAGACAGCAGCACCCAATGTCCGCGTGGCGGAGCGAACCTCGGCGCCAAGGGTCATCAGATCATCGATCCCCATCCCCTCTTCTGCCGCAGCCCCAAGGATTTTATAGATGAACATGGTGCCCGCAGCACCGCGGCGCTCCTCCTCCTGCCCTTTGGGTGCTGACGAAATATCGTCATACATCAGCAAGGGCTGCACGTTCAGCCCATCATCCTGCGCCATCAGGGAGGTGGCATTGCCGTTGATCACATCGCCTTCGTGGCGCGAGATCAGCAGGACGGCGCCCGCATCGCCGCAGACCTCTTCGATCCCTTCAAGGATCGCATCGGGCGATGGGGCTGCGAAAACATCGCCGACAACATTGGCGTCCAGCAAACCATCCCCCACAAACCCCATGGCGATGGGTTCATGCCCGCAGCCATTGCCGATGAGCAACGCGACCTTGCCTTCCTTCGTGCGCAGGTTTTTACGGCGTACCACGCGCGGGTCATCCCCCCGGCACACGATATCCGGATAGGCCATGACAAAACCGTCGATCATGTCGTCCGGCATCCGCTCCCTGGTGTTGAAGAGTTTCTTCACATGCGCCTCCATTCGGCAAAAATCGCCAGCAGCTCGGCCACTGAGGTGGCACCGGCATCAATGTGGCCAACGCCTGCGCCCTCCACATATCTGGCGCGGCCCCGTTTGGCGGGCATATCCCGCGTGGCATCCCGGCCTGTGGCGGCGGCTTGCGCAGCCTCATCAGGGGAGGTCGCCCCGGCAGCGGGGATCAGCGCGTCCAGCATTGTTTTTTCCCCCGGTTTTGCCTGCCCCAGCATCGCGATCCGATCCGCCGCCTGCGACAGTGCCTCACCCAAAGATGTGCCGTCGGCCGCCTTTTCCAACGCCGCGATGATCTGCGCAAAGAGCGAGCCGGACGCACCGCCTGCCGCCTTGCGAAACGCCTTGTCTGGCGCACCGTCGACTGCTGCTGCGGCGCGCAATCCCTTCAGGATGGTCGTCCCGTGATCCCCATCGCCGGTGGCCGCATCAAGCTTATTCAACTCCCGCTCAAGCGCTTCAAACCGGGTGACGCAGAGGGCGAGAAACTCTTTCATCCGAAAGTACTCTTCATGAAGGCCAGCGCACGACGGGCCGCATCCGTTGCATCGGGTTCAATGTGCCGCCAGATGTTCAGATCCGCACTGGCGGGGTTGCCCGCGATCACGAACATCTCTGCGACGATCCAGTCCTTATAGCCCGCGTCTTCCAGACCGGCTTTGACCCGATCCCAGGGGATATGGCCCGATCCCGGCACGCCACGGTCGTTGTCGGACACATGGAAATGCACCAGCTTTCCCTTGGCGCTGGCGATGGCCGCCCGGATATTCTTTTCTTCGATGTTGAGGTGGAAAGTGTCCAGCAAGACGCCCACCCGGTCGGACCCTGACGCATTGGCAATGCTGACGGCTTCTGCGGCTGTGTTGACCAGATCCGTCTCGAACCGGTTGAGCATTTCAATTCCGAGCGTAACATCCTGCGCCACCAGGGTTTCGTGCAGAGATCCCAACGCCTCGGCGGATCGGGCGGCCCGCACAGGCTTGTTCAGCGGATCGAACTGGCCCCAGGGCGCAAACACCACCCCCGCCAATCCGTGGGAGCCAATTCGGGCCGTGGTTTCAATGGCCCATTTCAGGTAGGCGACCCCCGCCGCGCGGGCATCGGCATCCTCAGAGGTGATGTCCTTATCTGGCGCCAGCCCATCGGAGCAGGTGACCTCCAGCCCGTGATCCCGTACCGCCTTACCCAGCGCCACGGCCTTTTCATCCGTCATCCCCAAGAGCGACACCTCGATGCCGTCAAACCCGAGATCAGCCACGATTTTCAGGATCGGGGTAATCTCGTCCGTCCATCGGGCCTGCCAGAGACCGGCGTGAATACCGTATTTCATGTCACTTCCTCCGTCAGCTTAAGGGCTGCGGCAAACACCGCTTCATTGCTGATCTCCAGCTCGGCCAGCGCCTCTGGCGTCATCGGGTCCATGAACCTACGCCCGGCGGTCAACTCGTCCCAGACCACAACCATCGAGACACCGGGCACACCGTATTTGGCCGCTGCGGCCAGGGTCGCCGCGGTCTCCATCTCAACGCTGAGCAGCCCGTCCTTGTGCCAGGCCTCATACATCTCAACGCTTTCCGCGAAGAGAGATGAGAAGGTCACATGCGGACCGATATGGACAGCGCGGCCCTGCGTTTGCAGCGCACTTTGAGCCCGTGCAATCCAATGAGGCGCAGCGTTGATCGTGGCGCCGTCGACGTAGTGTTCCGCCACACCGTCCTCGCAGCGGATGACATCGGGAACAATAATGTCACCCGGCGCCAAATAGGATTGCAGCCCGCCACAGGTGCCGATCTGTATGACCAGCTTGCACCCCAGTTGCGCAAAAATCTGGCTGACCTCCACCGCACGGGGCGCCCCGTAAGCCATACAGAACACGACTTTCTTGTCGCCATGCCTGCCCCAGAAGATGTCTGGGAACCCCAGTTCGCGCACATCTGTCAGGTGTTGCAGACGCGTTGCCTGCCTTTGGGCGCGCCACCAGGACCCTTCGAGGATGACGACATCCGGAATCTCGTCCTCTATGATGCCAAGCCCGCCCAGCCATTCCGCGCGGGTCACTTCGAAAATGGATCTGAAATTCACACTCATCAGATCACCCACAGCGTTGCGCTTGGCAGGTGGATCGGCAGCGTATCCCCAACTGCGTAGCTTTCGATCTCGTTGGGGTTCACCACCGCATCCACCTCGGTTTCTCCGACCCGCAGTTTCAGCCGCGTTTGTGTGCCCAGATAAATCACTTCGGCAATTGTCGAGGTCAGGGCATTTTGTGCGTCCGGTCCCGCGCCGATCCGTACATTTTCCGGCCGGAAGGTAAGCTTGCCAGCGCCGGTCGTGGCTCCCTCCGGTAGCGACAGCTTGCCAAGCGCACAGTCAAAAACATGACCGTCCGATGTGCCGGGAATGAAGTTATGCCCGCCAAAGAACCGCGCTGTCGCCTCGTCGATGGGGCGTTTGTAGAAGACATCGGCCCGGTCGTATTGCTTCATCTGACCATCGAGGATCAGCGCCACGCGATCGGCAAGGACCACCGCCTCTTCCTGATCATGGGTCACGAAAATCGTCGTGATGCCCATTTCCTGTTGAAGCGAACGGATCAGGTCGCGCATTTCAAACCGCAGGTGCGCGTCAAGGTTCGACAGCGGTTCATCCAGCAGCAGCACATTGGGCTGGACGATTAGCGCGCGCGCCAGTGCGACCCGTTGCTGCTGCCCGCCAGAAAGCGCGCTTGGCTTGCGATCTCCCAAATCCGGCAGTTTGACCAGCTCCAGCATCTCGCCCACGCGACGTTTGATCTCTGCGGGATCTTTTTTGCGCATCTTCAGACCAAAACCGACGTTGTCGGCCACGCTCATGTAGGGGAACAGCAGGTAGTTCTGGAACACCATGACCACGCCCCGGTCCTCGGGCTTGTCGCGGAGCACGGAACGGCCATCAAAAGTGACATCGCCGGAGGTCGGCTCCAGCAGCCCGGCGATCATCTTCATCGTCGTGGTCTTGCCGCAGCCGGACGGACCGAGAAGAGCGGTTAACTCGCCGGTGGGTATCTCCAGGGACAAGCGGTCCAGCGACGGGGTGGTCGCGCCGGGATAGACCTTGGTCAGCTCTTTGATCGAAACATGGGTCAAATCTGTCCAAAGCCTCCGACAGCGCCACTGCGACCCGAGAGGTGTTTGGCGGTGAGCAACAGGATGATAATGCCGGGCAGGATGTAGATCATGCCGATGGCACCGGTGATGTCATTGCGGCCTGCGGTCGCGAAGTTGAAGAGCAGGAGCGGCAGGGTTTCCACGCGCCCGCCACCGATCAGCAGGGTCAGGATGTACTGGCTCCACGACACCAGGAAGGCAAAGAGCCCACCGACGATGATACCGGGACGGATGGCGGGTAGCGTGACGTACCAGAAGGTCTTGAGCGGCGAGGCCCCGAGGCTGCGCGCCTGCGCCTCGAACGCCGGATCGTAATTGGCGAAGATGCCCGACATGACCAGCACCATATAGGGCAGCGTCGGGATCAGATGCACGAGGATCACGCCCCAGACGGTATTGTTCAGTCCCATCGAGATAAAGACCGAATGGATGCCCAGAACGACGGCGATACCGGGGACAATCGTGGGCGCGAGGATCATCAGTTCGACAATCTCCTTGCCCCGGAATTTATACATCCCCAGGGCGCGTCCGGCGGGTACACCGACCAGAATGGATAGAACCGTCGCGGCTAGTGAAATACCGATTGTCAGCCAAAGGCTGTCGAGCACCCCGGCGGTGTCGGACATGGCGTATTCCCACGCCCGCAGGGTCCAGGTCTTGGGCAAAAGATCGGGATAAAACCAGCCGCGCGCGAAGGACCAGATGGCCAGCGGGATCAGGGGCAGGACAAGCCAGGTGATCAGAACAACGCCGGTCAGAACCCGGAAGCTGCGCATTGGAATGCTCTCGGCGGTGCTCATGCGTTATCCCCTGATCCGGCGGCGCGAATAGCGCACGTAGAAATAGATCATCACGGCGGAGAGCAGCGCGATCACAATGGCCATCGCCATGGCCTCGGGCCGGGCGGCGAGGTCCACATCGGTGTATTTGCGGTAGGCGAGCACCGGCAGTGCAGCGGGGAAATTCGCGCCCAGAATGGCCGGGATTTCATAAGCGCCGAAGGTAAAAGCGAAGACCATCACGCTTGCAGACAGAACGCCCGGGAAAATAAGCGGCAGCAGGACATAGCGAAAGGTCTGCCATTTGCTGGCGCCCAGTGAGCGGGCGACACTTTCATAGTCTTCCCCGATGGATTGCATATTTGCCAGAACGATGACGCCAATAAAGGGGATTTCCTTCCACACGTATTGCAGAATGATCCCAATGGCATAGGGGTCGAAAACAAGGGCGGGGAAATCGCTGGGCCGGGCGATCATGCCGAACTCATGCGCGAGACGCGCGAAGCTGCCGGATTGCGAAAAGAGATAGAGCATCCCGATGGCACCCACCAGATGCGGCACCGTCAGGTTGAGCTGGAACAGGAAGTTCACGATGCTGCGGCCGACGAAACTGCGCCGCAAAAGCAGGGCGGCGCCGATGGCGAGGATCGAGGAGATCACCGTGGAAGTGAAGGCGATGTGGAAGGTCAGCAGGAAGGAGAGGTAGAATTCCCGATCCGTGAAGACGGAAATATAGGCGCTCAGGTCCGGTTCGGTCAGCCCGATCACCGGCATGTAGTTGAAGCTGCGCATCAGTCCGATCATCAGCCCGCCAAAGAACAGCACGACGATGATGAACATGGCGGGCAGCAGCAGCAAAAAGATTTTCGTTCGGTCTGACAAATGCCCGACTTCCATTTGAATCCGTTAGGGGTGGCGGCCCCACGACGCGGGCTGCGTCGCGGGACAGGTCAGCGGGAGACTACTGACCGACGTTTTCCAACCATCCCTTTTCGATGGCGGAAATCCACGAGGCTTGCAGTTCAGGCAGGGCTGCCTTGGCCAATTCATCCGCCGGAACCACATTGGGATGCGCCACGATAGTGCCAAAATCCGCCTGCACCGCCTCGCTGGTGCGGGAAACCTCGATGGCCGGAGCAGCGCCCCAGACGTCCGGGCGGGCTTTTTGATACTGTGCCTCACCCGACAGCAGCAGGTTTTGCAGAACAAGGGCGGCTGCTTTGTTGGGCGAGTTAAACGGAATGATCGTGTAGTTGGTGTTCCCGATCGTACCATCGCTTAGGCCATAGCCTTGTGTGGTCGGCGGGAAGACCCCGTTTTCGATGTTCAGCCCCACGCCCGACGGTTCATAGTTAAACGTCAGATCCACCTCGGAATTTGCATAAAGCTGTTCCATGGCGGAAATTGACGCGGGATAGGTTTTCCCTTCGCGCCACAGGTAGGGTTCCATGTCGTTCAGGATGTCCCATGTCTTGGCCGCTACTTCGTCGAACTTGGCCTGGTCGAAATCGCCAAGCAAGGAGTCCACCCCGCCTGCTGCATGGTAGAACACATGACGGACAAAAACCGAGCCGTTAAAGTCCGGCGGTGCGGGATAGGTGAAGCGACCGGGGTTTTCCCGCACCCAATCAATCAGTTCACCGATGGACCGCGGCGGGTTGTCGAAACGGGCCGTGTCATAGGCAAAAGCGAACTGCGCCTTGGACCACGGCACTTCGCACCCCTCCACGGGAACGCCAAAGTCATTGGCAATCGCTGGATTGGTCCAGTCCACAAAGGCGTTGTTGGGCAGAATGTCGGTGTAGCCGCAATAGGCAAGACCGCCCTGTTTCATGGTGCGGAAATTTTCGCCGTTGATCCAGATCATATCGACGGATCCGGCATCCATGACACCGGATTCCTTTTCGCCCAGAACGATGTTCACCGCCTCGACCGTATCGCTCAAGCCCACACGGTTCAGCGTGATGCCGTACTCCTCTTGCAGCCGACCGCCGATGTATTCCGATACGTATTGATTGATGTTGTCGGAGCCGCCCCAGAGGAACCAGTTCACCTCGCCCCCTTTGGCAAGATCAACAACTTCGTCCCAGGTCATGCTGTTCAACGCATCGCCATCCGCGGTATCCGCGAGGCCAACTGCAGGTGCCAGCAACAGGCTCGACGCCAGAAGTGCCGCTTTGATTTTCTGTTTCATTTTCTCTCCCTTAGCCTCGTCGGCTTTTCCTGATCGACCGTTGGCGGGGCATGCGCGCAAGTGTCTTTGAATGGCTTCTCTGATCCCGAAACCGGCGACGCCCCACCTCCCTATCGCCAATGGATTCCTTTTGATGCGCGTCCCCCAAATTTCATCCATCAAGAATTTGTATGTACAACTTGATAGTAATGACTCTGACCTGTCAAGGACGACTTTGAGCGAACCCCGAGCTCTTTCCAGATCAGTCGGCTTTATCTCGTTGGCCACGAGAATTGCAGATGGGCCCGACCCGTCGGCACCTTCTACAACGGATTTGTCTGCTTTGGATGTCACGCTTGTGCGATCAGACGTGTTTAATCACCCCATACTGCGCTTTGATTTCTGAGAAGACACAGGACAGCGCCGTCGACGACGTCGGGCGGCAAACCGGCGTTGCCGTCTAAATGCTCTTTGGGCCTGCTGCGATCCAGAGCATCCCGTAATCTCCATCCCGCGCCCCGGCGAGACCATGCCTAACTGAGTGTCTGACGGGCGCGGAAACGTATCCCTTCGCGGGTGGTCACCGAGGTTTGGCCACGCAGGTCGGGGGCCCGTGGGTCAATTCAAAAGACGTCGAACCCGCAGAAATCACGATACAGCCAAGCGCCTAGCCCTCTCCCGCTTTCGGAAGGGTGTGGCAATTGGCTCGACACCTGTCCACCGGGGAATACCGCGTATCGGCGCCAATACATACCATGTCCTGGGCACGCAGCCGCACTCCATAAACCGGTGGATACCGCGACTAAGCTTCCACCGTATCGACAATTTCGGCGAACTTGGCAAAGAACTTTGCTGCGAGTTTCTTGGCCGTGCCCTGGATCAGACGCGACCCCAATTGCGCCAGCTTGCCACTGACATCAGCCTTGGCGGTGTAGGTCAGCACCGTCACGCCGGCCTCTTCTTCCAGGGTCACGTCAGCACCGCCTTTTGCATGACCAGCCGCGCCCCCATTGCCTTGACCGGACAATGAAAACGCATCCGGCGCACCGGCGGTATCCAGCACGACATCCCCTTTGAACTTTGCCTTGACCGGTCCGACCTTGAGCACGACTTTCGCCTCCAACTCAGTATCCGAATGCTTGATCAGCTCTTCACATCCGGGGATGCATTGCTGCAGGATTTCCGGATCGTTCAGGGCTCTGTACACTTGGTCCTTGGGGGCATTGATGGTGATCTGATCGCTGAGTTCCAAAGGGTTGTCCTCCTTAACAACATGGGAATTTGATGGTAGCCAGCAGGTCGGCCTGTTCTTTGGTTGGCGCGGTGCGCGCGCAGTGGCACAGCAAACGGCTGAGCAGGCGCTTCATTCGCTCAGCTCCTGCTGGTGCTGGAAACCGGCAAGATCTTCCGCAGTATCGATGTCGCGAAAGAAGGCCGGGTCCGCTGTCTCGGCGCAGTGCACATGCTCGGGATGGGCCCGGGTGAAAGACCGGCACCCTGGATCGCGCGGGTTCGCCAAAAGAAGCGGCTGAAGTGCTCTGGGGATCACCAAGGGATTGCCGCGCACCGCACCGTTCACCGGTACGGTGATCCTGCGCGGGGCCTGCGCCCGATGTTGAGCAAGCAACCAGATCAGATGTTTGGGAGACAGCAAGGGCTGGTCACCGAGCATCATCAGCGTGGCCTCTGCCTCGGCAGCGGCTTCAAGTCCGCAGGCGACGGATGATTTCTGCCCGCGCTCAAAAGCCGGGTTGTGGACGAATGTGACCGGAAGACCTGCAAGCGCCGCCTCGATGTCCTCACGCTGATGCCCGGTCACAACCGTCACGGATCCATCGCAGATCTCGGCTGCCACCCGCACCACCCTGCGGATCATCGGGATGCCGTCGATCTCGATCAGCAGCTTTTTGCGCGCGTCCATCCGGCGTGAAAGCCCAGCGGCCAGAATGATTGCACCGCAGTCAGCCATGGTCACCCTCGGTCCTTTGATGGCGACGGCGTACTTCGGTCAATTGCGCAAGGATGGAGAGGGCAATTTCGTCAGGCGTCACCGCACCGATTGCCAAGCCTGCGGGCGCTTGGACGGCTGCAACTGCCTCTGCCGGCACGCCCGCCGCGATCAGCTTTTGCGACAAGGCGGCAAATTTCTTGCGGCTGCCGACAAAGGCGGTGAAATCGGCCGTCGCGTTCAGAGCGGCCTGCAAACAAGCCAGATCGTTCTTGCCCTGCGTCGCGACCACGATCATCCGGGTTTCGCCCGCGGAGACCGGAGCCACCTCCCGATCCACGGCACCGGTCACGACCGACCACTGGAACTGCGCAGCCAAGCGTGCGAGCGATTGCGCGACGGGCGCTTCGCCGTAGATGATCAGCTGCGGCAAGGGCAGGATGAGCTCCACAAAGATGTCCATTGAGCCTTTGGAGGGACAGCCGTTACGCGCGAATTTGACACCTTCGACATCGTCGCCCGGCGCGATGCCCTTTTCATCCAGCAAATCCTGCGGGTGCAGCGAAATGAGTTGCGGCGTCCCTTCAAACATCGCGCGGCGCGTGGCCTGGGCAATGGCACCGCGCACACAACCACCCCCGATCCAGCCCTGCAGGATTGTGCCATCCGCGGTCACCAGCGCCTTTGCGCCCGGCTTGGCAGCGGTGGCTCCCAGCGTGCGAATGACGGTGGCGATTGCAAAGGGCTCACCGCGCCCGCGCATGTCTTCGGCCAGTTCGGCAATGTCAGCATCGGTCAGCTCTGCCGGGGTCATAGGCGCACTAGCTCCCGGTCGAGCGCGGCCAGATCAGCCAGCGTGTTGGCAGGGCTGAAGAGGTCCAGATGCGGCATCGCAGCTGCCATGCCCTGCGCAACCGGTTCATAGCCATCCCATCCCTTGAGCGGGTTTAGCCAGATGATCTTGCAGCCACGCTTTTTCAAAGCGGCCAGAGCGCCGCCGATCTGATCGGCGCTCTCTGTGTCGTATCCATCCGACAAGATCAGCACGACCGTGCGTCCATCGACGAACCGCCGCGCATAGCCGCGCGCAAATTGCATCAGCGACGCGCCGATCCGCGACCCGCCACCAAACCCATCCGCCAGCAACGACAGTCGCGCCAATGTCCGCATGGCGTCCCGGTCCCGCAAGGCGTCGGCGATGCGCACCAAGCGCGTGTGAAAGAGATAGGCATCGGTCGTCTCATCCGCTCGCATCATCCCGGCGATGAAGGCCAGAAAAACCTGCGCATAGGTCGTCATGGAGCCTGATACATCGCAGAGTGTCACGATCTTCAGTGGACGGTCCGGGCGGTGCTTGCGCGGCAACCGTATCGGCTCACCACCGGTCGACAGGCTTTGGCGGATCAACTTGCGGAAATGGATCTGGTCGCCCTTGCGGGCCTGCCTACGGCGGCGCGACCGACTGTCCCGCAGGGCGGCACCCAGCCGTTCCGCGACCTGCTGCGCCTCGGCGATATCTTCGTGCTGCACCAGATCGCGCAGGTCCTTTTTCATGCGCGCGTCGTTCAAGGTGGCCAGAAGCCTGCCGTCTCCGTCCGCGTCCGCCGGATCATCGCCCGCATCAGGTGTCGTTGGGGCCCCAGCGGTCCCCTCCGCCTCCTGGCCTTGGGCCTTCCGCGAAGAATGAACGTGGTCAGAGGCTGGCGCCGTCACTGGTGTCGTTTTCGGGGCAACCCGTCCACCGTTCATCCAGAACGCATCGAACAGATCATCAAACCGCGCGGTGTCTTCGGCGGAGCCGCAACAAACCGTCCGCAGGGCATGGCGCACCTCTGTGGGCGCGCAGGGGGCAACATGGGTCAGGGCTGTCAGGGCCAGTTCCGCCTCGCCAACCCCCAAGCGAAGACCGTTGTCCCGCAAATGCGCGATAAACCCACCCATGCGCGCGGCGGGACCGGGATCGCGCGCGGCAAATCTTGTTACCCGGCTCACGCGGCTTTCCCCGCCAAGCGCTGCGCAACCTCGGTGGTGATGTTGTCGCGATCCGTCTGCGTTTTCAAAAGGGTGGCCAGCGTGGCCTGCAGGACCACTGGGTCCCGCGTCAGATCGGCAATCCCAAGCCCCATCAAAGCCGATGCAAAGTCGAGCATTTCAGCAATGCCCGGTTGCTTTTCAAGGTCCTCCTTGCGCAGGGACTGCACGAAACCGACGATCTGACCCGCCAGCTTGGCCTCGATCCCGGCACAGCGGGACTTCAGTATCGCAAGCTCTGTCTGGCGGTCAGGGTAAGATACATGGGCATAAAGACACCGGCGGCGCAGCGCATCGCTGAGATCGCGCGTGCCGTTGGCTGTCAGGATGACAATCGGGCGAGAGGTGGCCACCAGCGTGCCCAACTCCGGCACGGTGATCTGAAACTCCGACAGGACCTCCAGCAGATAGGCCTCGAACTCCTCATCGGCCCGGTCGATCTCATCAATCAACAGGACCGGGGGTTCGGGCTGGCGGATGGCCTTGAGCAAAGGCCGCTCCAGCAGGAATTCTTCGGAGAAGATACGCTCTTCGACACTGCGCCCGGTTTCGCCGTCCTCAGCAGCGGCGCGGATCGACAACAGCTGCCGCTGGTAGTTCCATTCATAGATCGCCTGCTGCGCGTCGAGCCCCTCATAGCACTGCAGCCGGATCAGCTGAGTGTCCTGCACGGCGGCCAGCACCCGGGCGATGTCGGTCTTCCCTACCCCAGCGGCCCCTTCCAGCAACAGCGGCCGACCCAGCGTCAGCGACAGATGCACCGCCATCGCCAGATCGTCACCCGCGACGTAGCCCTGTTCCGCCATCGCGGTTTGAAGCGTTGTCCAATCCATCTTAACTTCCGATCCAATCAGGGGGGCAGACAGCCCCCCCCTGCGGTTTCAGTCGTGCAACCCGAGCTCATTGGCGGTCTTCCAGATCCGCCAGTGATCATGGGGCATGTTCGTCTGACGCAGGCCAAACGCGCGGAAAGCGTCATGCACCGCATTGGAAAAACAGGGCACGCCGCCCACATGCGGGCTCTCACCCACGCCCTTTGCCCCGATGGGGTGGTGCGGCGACGGGGTCACGGTGTGGTCGGTTTCGTAATTCGGCACCTCCCAAGCCGTCGGCAGGAAGAAGTCCATCAGCGTCCCGGTCTTCACATTCCCCATGTCGTCATAGGCAATCTCCTGACCCAACGCGACGGCGAGCGCTTCGGTCAGACCGCCATGCACCTGCCCTTCGATAATCATCGGGTTGATCCGCGTGCCGCAATCGTCCAGCGCATAGAAGCGGCGGATTTCGGGCACGCCCGTATCCACGTCGATGTCCATGACGCAGACATAAGCGCCAAAGGGGTAGGTCATATTGGGCGGGTCGTAGTAGCTGACCGCCTCCAGCCCCGGCTCGATCCCCGGGATTGCCTGGTTGTACGCGGCAAAGGCGATTTCCTTCATCGTTTTGAACTTCTCGGGCGCGCCTTTGACCACAAAGCGATCCACGTCGAATTCCACATCGTTGTCATGGACCTCCAGCAGATAGGCCGCGATCATCTGCGCCTTGGCGCGGATCTTGCGGCCCGCCATCGCGGTCGCCGCCCCTGCCACGGGTGTGGAGCGAGAGCCATAGGTGCCCAATCCATACGGTGCCGTATCCGTATCACCCTCTTCGATGGTAATGCTGTCGGCGGGCAGGCCGATCTCCGAGGCGAGGATTTGCGCGAATGTCGTGGCATGACCCTGCCCCTGCGAAATCGTGCCCAACCGCGCGATTGCAGAGCCGGTGGGGTGGATGCGGATTTCACAGCTGTCGAACATGCCAAGACCCAGGATATCGCAGTTCTTGACCGGTCCGGCCCCCACGATTTCGGTGAAGAAACTCAATCCCACGCCCATTAGCTTGCGGGTCTTCCCGGCCTTGAAGTCCTCGACCCGCTGCGCCTGCTCCGCGCGCAGCCCATCATAATCGACGCTTGTCAGCGCCTTGTCCCAGGCAGTGTGATAATCCCCGGAGTCGTATTCCCAACCAAGCGCGGCCTTGTAGGGGAACTGCTCTTTCTTGATGAAGTTGATCCGCCGCAGCTCTGCTGCATCCATGCCCAGCTCAATCGCCAGAACCTCCACCATCCGTTCGATGAAATACACCGCCTCCGTCACGCGGAAGGAGCAACGATAGCTTACCCCGCCCGGCGCCTTGTTGGTGTAGACACCGTCCACCTCCAGAAAGGCCGTCGGGATGTCGTAGGAGCCGGTGCAGATGTTCATGAACCCTGCGGGGAATTTCGTGGGGTCAGCGCAGGCATCGAAACCGCCATGATCAGCGGTCACATGACAATGCAGCCCGGTGATCTTGCCTTCCTTGGTGGCGGAAATCTTGCCCGTCATGTGATAGTCGCGCGCGAAGGCCGTGGTCATCAGATTGTCCATCCGGTCCTCTATCCATTTGACCGGCTTGCCCGTCACGATGGAGGCCACGACCGAACAGACATACCCCGGATAGGCGCCTACCTTGTTGCCAAAACCACCGCCAATGTCAGGCGAGACGACCCGGATATTGTGCTCTTCAATGCCGGAGATTAGCGACACCACCGTGCGGATCGCATGCGGTGCCTGAAAGGTGCCCCAAAGCGTCAGCTTGCCGTTGACCTTGTCCATCGACGCCACGCAGCCGCAGGTTTCCAGCGGGCAGGGGTGCGTCCGGTGGTAGTACATGCTCTCCTCGACAAGCACCTCCGCATTGTCGAGCACCTGCTCGGTCGCTTCCTTCTCGCCCGCCTCCCAGGTGAAAATATGGTTGGGGTGCGTACGCGGCCCGTGCGCGCCATCAGGGATAGAACCATCCTGCGCAACCAGATCTTCGCGCAGAACCACATCCGTTTTCAGCGCTTCGAACGGGTCGACGATCACGGGCAGTTCTTCGTAATCAACCTCAACAGCCTCGATGCCGTCCGCCGCCGCGAACCGGTCTTCGGCCACCACAAAGGCCACTTCCTGCCCCTGAAACAGCACCTTGCCGTCAGCCAGCACCATCTGCTTGTCCCCCGCCAGCGTCGGCATCCAGTGCAGGCCCAGCGGCTCCAGATCCGCCGCCGTCAGAACGGCCAGCACGCCGGGGACCTTCAGCGCCTCTTCCGCGTTGATATTGGTGATCCGCGCATGCGCATAGGGAGAGCGCACAAAGTCGCCAAAGAGCATGCCATCGAGTTTGATGTCATCGACATAGTTGCCTTTGCCTTGCGTGAACCGGGCATCTTCGACCCGCTTGCGCGAACAGCCCATACCTTTGAGGTTGGCGACGCGATCGTCGCGGCTTTCCACTTCGTCCTTCATTCCGCGGCCTCCTTTGCAGCATTCATCTCGGCCGCAGCGGCGAGGATGGATTTGACGATATTCTGATACCCGGTGCAGCGGCAGAGGTTGCCCGCCATACCAAAGCGTATGTCTTCTTCGGAAGGGTTCGGGTTCTCTTCCAGCAGCTTGGTGGCCCGGGTGATCATCCCTGGCGTGCAATAGCCACACTGCAGCCCGTGGTGTTCCTTGAACGCCTCCTGCAGGGGGTGCAGGCTGTCGGGCGTGCCGATGCCCTCAATGGTGGTGATCTCCTTACCGTCCGCTTGCGCCGCGAACATGGTGCAGGATTTCACCGACTTTCCGTCGATGGTCACCGTGCAGGCACCACAATGCGAGGTTTCGCAGCCGATATGCGGCCCGGTGATATTGAGCCGCTCGCGCAGCGTGTAGATCAGCAACTCTCGCGGCTCGGCCAGAAACTCCTCATCCTTGCCGTTGACGTTCAACTTGATGTGCATCTTCTTTGACATGATTTTCCTCTCTGCCCTGTCTTTTCGCTCCGTGAGGACAAGCCTCAGGCACGCGACCAGGCACGCTCGATCGCGCGGGCCAGGATGACGCCGGCAACGTGTTTCTTGAAAGCAACCGGGCCTCGATTGTCTTCCGTGGGATCAATATTGCCAAGCATGGCCGCCTTGGCCGCGTTGAGTGCGGCGGCGTCAACGGCTGTGCCGACAAGTGCCGCACCGGCATCGACGGAGTAGATCGGCGTATCGCTCAGGTTGGTCATGGCGATGGAGGCTGCCGTGCATTTGCCGTCCTCCTTGACGATCTGAACCGCCGCCGCTGCCGTGGCATAATCCCCGATTTTGCGCTTTTGCTTTTCATAGGCGTATCCGCCCTGCGGCGCGGGGATCGACACCGAGGTCAAAACCTCTTCATCCTCGCGCGCGGTCATATAGGCCGCCTCATAGAAGTCGCGCGCCGCAACGCTGCGTTCCCCGTCGGGACCGACCAGCGCGAACGTCGCATCGAGGCACTGCATGACACCGGGCATGTCATTGCCGGGATCGCCATTGGCAACATTGCCACCCACGGTCCCCATGTACCGCACCTGCGGGTCCGCGATCTGCAGTGCGGCTTCGCGCAGGATCGGTGCCGCCGCTTCCAGACCGGCGTGGTTGATCAGATCGTGTTGCGTGACCATGGCCCCGATGGTGATCTGCCCGTCCTCGATGGAAATCTCGTTCAGACCGTCAATGGCCTGCAGATCGATTAGATGCGGAATCTCCGCCATGCGCAGTTTCATCATCGGGATCAGGCTGTGTCCGCCCGCCATAACGCGCGCATCATCGCCATGCTCCTGAAGTAGGGCGATCACGTCATCCATCTTCGTCGGACGATAGTAATCAAACGCTGCCGGTATCATGAGTGTCCTCCCTGCCATGACCTTGAGTAGCTGGCTGGGAGCATGAGGCTGCGGCCCCGTGAACCGCACATGGATTTAAGTCGATCGAGAGGTTTTCTGCACGAAATGCGCCATGGATCGCACGAAATGCGCGGCGCTAGACACCCAGCGCGTCGCGCACATCCCGCAATCGAGACCGGCTGACCGGAACCTTTTTCAAATGCGTCACATCGAAATGGCACACGCCATTGTCCTTGAGCCGCTCGAAGCCGGTGACGAAAGCCGGGTTGACCAGATAGCTGCGATGCACCTTGATCAGCGGCCCCTGCGCCAACCGCTTGGTGGCTTCGGTGATCGACCAGACGCAAAAGAGCTTGTCCGTGGCCGTATAGAGATGGGTGTAGTGACCTTCTGCCCGGATGGCGGCAACCGCGTCGGTATTCACGAAGAGGGTTCGGCCTTCCTGCTCATAGGGAATCTGAGGGGGGACGGTTCCTGCGGGGGCCGATTTCTCTGACTCAGGGGCGGGCTCTGGATGCGCCGGCACCCCGCGACTTCTGGTGGAAGGGGCAAGCACTGTAACCCCGGTGAGTAAAAAAGCACCGCATAAGACAAAACTGCTCAACACGACGCCAATGGCCAAGACCTCGTTGCTGATCAGCGGGCCAACCTCGGTCAGCACATCGACCTCGACAAAGCTGGTGCCGCTGATGGCGATGAAATGCACGGCAAAAACTGCGAAGCCAAAGAAAAGCGTGCCGACAACGATGCCACGCTGCGACCTGTTGCCGTAAGCGATGGCGAAGGCCGCGATGTTCAACACGCAGGAAGAGATCACCGAAAGGGCAATACCCAGAGGCGTGTAGAGCGCCTGGCACAATTCCATCGCCGACATACCGAGATAGTGCATCGCGAGTACGCCAAGCCCGACCGTCGTGCCTGCCAGCACAAGGGTGGTCTTGGTGCGTTTCCAGAAATGCAGGATCAACAGCGCGAGGCCCACGACCAGGATCGCGACAAGAGCCGACGCCAGCGTGATTGCGGCGTCATAGTAAAAGAGGATTGGGAGCTGCAGGCCGAGCATTGCGACGAAATGCATCGACCAGATGCCACCGCCCAGCGCAATGGCGGCCAGCACGATAAGGATTTTGCGCTGCTCGATGCTCCGCTGAGACAGGCCTTGGGTCAGCGACAACCCGGTGAATCCAGACATCAGCGCCACGAACAAGGATGCAATGACCAGCATCGGGCTGTGAGAGAAATCCAACGGCTCCATAGGGTATCCCTAGCCCATTGCACAAATGCCCCGCAAGTCGGGGCCAGTGGATTGAAACGAAAGGGGATTGAGGACGGTTGGGTGAACATTGGCGCTGCCGGTCGGGCAGTCCACGTCCTAGGAGACGCGCAGAATAGGCAGGCCACAGAATTCGGTACCCACACCGCCGCTCAATTGACCCTGCGCAGTCAGTATCGGAATTTTGTCGCCGATCTTTCGCCCAAACCCAAAGTTGTTGGTGTACAATCCCTGCTATTCCGCCAATTCTTGCAACCATATGGCGAAACAGGTTGCGCCTGTCAGATGCCACATCAAAAAACATAAGGGAGATAAAAATGACCAAACATCGAATTTTGGCTACCTCGACACTTGTTTCACTCGCTCTTTGCCAGCCTCTTTGGGCGGCGGACACCCATCCGGTCACCGGCGAGCCGCTGGCCGCAGATCAGACCTTTCAGTATCGCTTGCTGGACCAGTTTCCCTCCATCGATCCGCAATTGATCGAGGAAACCGTTGGCGGCCATCTGGCGCGCCAGTTGTTCGAGGGGCTTTTGACGCAGAATGCCGATGGCACCCTGCGCCCCGGCGTGG
The DNA here is from genome assembly GCF_947492555.1 of uncultured Roseobacter sp. Taxonomy (GTDB): domain Bacteria; phylum Pseudomonadota; class Alphaproteobacteria; order Rhodobacterales; family Rhodobacteraceae; genus Roseobacter. The sequence goes on along the minus strand of NZ_CANLNE010000002.1, from coordinate 728,547 downwards.
CCGAGGAATGGTCCTCCGAAGACAACCAGACCTGGACCTTCAAGCTGCGTGAGGATGCGCGCTGGTCCAATGGCGATCCGGTGACAGCACAGGATTTCGTCTTTGCCTGGCGCCGTGCGGCCGACCCGGCCACGGCCTCTGAATACGCCTGGTATGTGGAGTTGAGCCAGATCGCCAACGCGGCGGCGGCGATTGCCGGCGAGGCCAGCACCGAAGAGCTTGGCGTGCGCGCCATCGACGACCTGACGCTGGAGGTCACGCTGGCCCAGCCCCTGCCCTATTTCCCGCAGATGACGGTGCACTATACCTTCATGCCGACGCATCAGCCCACGGTTGAAGCTCATGGCGCGGCCTGGACGAACCCGAAGAACATCGTGTCGAACGGGGCCTACAAGCTGGACGATATGGCGACGAACGAATTCGTGCGTCTGGTTCAGAACCCGGAATACTGGGGCGCGGACGATGTGATCATTACCGAGATCACCGGCTTTGTGATCAATGACGCCAATCAGGCGCTGACCCGCTTTCAGGCGGGCGAGTTCGACATGATGGACGACCTGCCCGCCGGCAGCTACCCGCGTCTTGAGGAAGAGACCCCCGATGTGGCGCATTCCGTGCCGCGGCTCTGTTCCTACTATTACACCGTGAACCAGTCCGAGAGCGGCCACGAGGCGCTGCAGGATCCGCACGTGCGCACAGCCCTCAGCTATATGATCAACCGCGAGGTGATCACCGATCAGGTGCTGAAAGCCGGTCAGGCCCCCGCCTTCAGCTTCACCCATTGGGCCACGGCTGATTTTGAGCTGCCCGCGATCGACTATTCGCTCTGGAGCCAGCACGAGCGCATGGAAAAGGCTGTGGCGTTGATGGAAGAGGCGGGCTATGGCCCGGACAACCCCATCGAGCTGAACCTGATCTACAACACCTCCGAAAACCACAAGCAGATCGCGACGGTGGTCAGCCAGATGTGGCGGCCCCTGGGCGTCACGACGGTGCTGAACAACTTCGAATGGCAGTCCTATCTGGACATTCGCGGCAATCAGAACTTCGACATTGCCCGCTCGGCCTGGTGCGGGGATTACAACGAGGCCTCGACCTTCCTTGATCTCCTGACGTCTAACAACGCCAACAACGACGGCAAATACGTCAATGAAGAGGTCGACCGTCTGATGGCCGAGAGCGTCACCATGTCCGACCCGCAACCCGTCTATACGCAGGTTGAACAGATCCTCGCCGAGGATATGGCGATCCTGCCGATCTATCACTACACGCAGAACTTCGTGCTCGACCCGACCATCAAGAACTGGCCGAAGGAGAACGTGGAAAACAACTGGTACGTGAAAGACATCTACCGCGTTGCACCAGAGTAAGGCGCAGCGGAGCGGGTGACTTCGCCCGCTCCAGCGCTACATTCCAAAGATGGTAGTTTACATAATCAAACGCCTGCTGATTGCGATCCCGGTTCTGCTGATCCTGATCGTCAGCACGTTTATCCTGATGTATGCAGCCCCCGGCAGCCCCTTTGCGACGGAACGCGGCATCCCGCCCGCGGTGCTGGCCAACCTTCAGGCGCAATACGGGCTCGATCAGCCATTCCACATCCAGATCTGGCGGTATGTGGTCGGCGTGGTCACCGAATTCGACTTCGGCCCCTCCTTCATCTATCGCGATCAGGATGTGAATGACCTGATCGGCCAGGGCTTTCCCGTGACGCTGACCTATGGGTTCTGGAGCTTTCTGGTCGCGGTGATCGTCGGCGGCAGCCTGGGCATCCTCGCCGCCGTGCGCCACAACACCTGGCTCGACTATCTGGCCGTTGGTGTCTCCATCGGGGCGCAGGTGCTGCCGAACTTCGTGCTGGCGCCGATCCTGGTACTGACCTTCACGCTCTGGCTCGGCTGGCTGCCGGGTGGTGGCTGGCAGGGTGGCCAGTGGCAATTCGTGATCCTGCCCGTCATCGCGCTCTCGACCAGCTTCATGGCCTCGATTGCGCGCATCTCGCGGGCCTCGATGCTCGAAGTGCTGACCTCGAACTACATCCGCACCGCGCGCGCCAAGGGCCTTCCGATGCGCCGGGTGATCTTCCGCCATGCGCTCAAACCCGCGCTGCTGCCGGTGATCTCTTACCTAGGCCCCGCCTTCGTCGGCATGATCACCGGCTCGGTCGTGATCGACATCTATTTCTCCACCGGTGGCATTGGGCAGTTCTTCGTCGCCTCCGCCCTCAACCGCGACTACGGCGTGATGATGGGCATCACCATCCTGCTGGGCGCGCTCACGATCTTCTTCAACCTTCTGGTCGATGTGCTCTACGCCTGGATCGACCCGAAAATCAGGTATTAGGCCGATGTTCGCAACCAAATCCGTCGCTGACGATCTGGCGGGCGCGGCCCCTGTCAAAGGCCGCTCGCTCTGGGCCGATGCGCGGGCACGCTTCCTGCGCAATCGCGCTGCGGTCGCCGGGCTGATCGTGCTGCTGCTCGTTGCCGCCTTCGCGCTCATCGGGCCACTCATCGCGCCCTGGAACAACGAGGACATCGACTGGAACGTGCTCGGCAACGTCGCCCAGGGCGGGCGCCCCTCGCTGGAGACGGGCCATTGGTTCGGCACCGACGCGCTTGGCCGAGACCTCTTTGCCCGCACCGTGCAGGGCACGCAAATCTCACTGCTGGTGGGCATCGTCGGTGCGCTGATCTCGGTGATCGTTGGCACGCTCTACGGCGCGATCGCAGGCTATTTCGGCGGACGAATCGACAATGTGATGATGCGGATCGTCGATGTGTTGATGTCGATCCCCTACATGTTCGTGCTGATCCTGCTGCTGGTGGTCTTTGGCCGCTCGCTGCTGATGCTCTTCATCGGCATCGGGCTGATCAGCTGGCTTGATATGGCGCGCATCGCCCGCGGCCAGACGCTGACCCTGAAGGGCAAGGCCTATATCGAGGCCGCCGTCGCCACCGGGGTCCGGCCCTTCACCATCATCCTGCGCCACATCATCCCGAACCTGCTGGGCGTGGTGATCGTCTACGCCACGCTGCTGGTGCCCTCGATGATCATCTATGAGAGCTTCATCAGCTTTCTGGGCCTTGGCGTGCAGGAACCGCTCACAAGCTGGGGCGCGCTGATCAACGACGGCGCCTCCGAGATGAATAACGGCACGCTCTGGATGCTGCTGGCCCCGCTTTTCTTCTTCGTGATCACGCTCTTCGGCTTCTTCTTTGTCGGCGACGGCCTGCGCGATGCCCTCGATCCGAAGGATCGGTAATGATGCATTTTCCGAAGGACCGGTAAGTTATGGCACTTCTCGACGTCACCGACCTCACCGTCAGCTTCGACACTCCCGACGGGACCGTGAAAGCCGTTAATGGTATGACACTCTCGCTCGATCCCGGCGACAGCCTCGCCATCGTCGGCGAAAGCGGGTCGGGCAAGACCCAACTGGCCTTTGCCATTCTCGGCCTTCTCGCCAAGAACGGCACCGCCGGCGGATCGATCCGCTTTGACGGTCAGGAAATCCTGAACCTGCCGGAGTCCAAACTGAACGCAATCCGCGCCAATGAAATCGCGATGATCTTTCAGGATCCGATGACCTCGCTGAACCCCTATCTCCGCGTCGGCGATCAAATGGCCGAGGTACTGATGCTGCACAAAGGGGCGTCCAAGCGCGACGCCTTCGCGGAAAGTGCCAGGATGCTCGACGCCGTACGCATTCCGGACGCCCGTGCCCGGCTCAGGATGTATCCGCACGAATTCTCGGGCGGCATGCGGCAGCGGATCATGGCCGCCATGGCGCTGCTCTGCCGTCCGAAACTGCTGATCGCGGATGAGCCGACCACAGCGCTGGATGTGACTGTGCAGAACCAGATCATGGAGCTGATGGCCGATATCCAGCGTGATTTCGGCACAGCCCTGATCCTGATCACCCACGATCTGGCCATTGTCGCAGGCTCCTGCGTCAAGACGCTGGTGATGTACGGCGGGCGGGTGATGGAAACGGGGGCCACCGATGATGTCTTCGCCGCCCCGTCGCACCCTTACACGCGCGGTCTTCTGAACGCGGTCCCCCGTCTCGATGTCCCGCAGGAAAAGCTTGAGACCATACCGGGTGATCCGCCCGATCTCACGGCGCTGCCTGCCGGGTGCCCCTTCAGCCCCCGCTGCCCGGCCAGTCATGAACCTTGTGCGACGACCATGCCGGTGCAGGAGGCGTTTGGAGCTGGACGTCTGCGCGCCTGCCACGCGGCGCGGGAGGCAGTGGCATGAGCGCCCCGCTGCTGGAAACCCGCGACCTGAGCGTCACCTTCAAGGTCGCCCGGCAAGGGGGATGGCCCTGGAGCCCGCCACGCGAATTGCAAGCGGTCAAGCAGGCCTCGCTGAGGCTGGAACCGGGTCGAACCCTCGGACTGGTCGGGGAAAGCGGGTCGGGAAAGTCCTCGCTGGCCCGAGCGATTGTCGGCACGGTGCCGGTCAGTGACGGGCGCGTGCTCTGGCGTGGCGAGGACATCGTGAGCATGGACACAGCCGCGCAACGCGCGCATGGGCGCCATGTGCAGATGGTGTTCCAGGACCCGCTGGACGCGCTGAACCCGCGCATGACCGTTGGCCAGATCGTGGCCGAACCGCTGCGGACCCACTTCCCCGACCTCTCAAAAGAGCAGGTCCGTGCCAAGGTGGGCCAGATGATGGAGCGCGTAGGCCTCTTGCCTGCTCTCATCAATCGCTACCCGCATGAATTCTCCGGCGGTCAATGCCAGCGCATTGGTATCGCCCGCGCATTGATCACAGACCCGGAGCTGGTGGTCTGCGACGAGCCTGTCAGCGCCCTTGACGTCTCCGTGCAGGCGCAGGTGGTGAACCTGTTGCAGGAGCTGCAGCGCGAGATGGGGCTGGCCCTCCTGTTCATCGCGCATGATCTGAGCGTGGTACGCCATATTTCGCACCGGATCGCGGTCATGTACCTGGGCCGGATCGTCGAGGTCGCCACCGCATCCGAGCTGATCGCAAACCCCCGTCACCCGTATACGAAGGCCCTGATTGCGTCGGTGCCGATCCCCTCGCCCAAGGCGGAGCGTGCACGCCACCGTCCGGTTTTAGAAGGCGAGTTGCCCTCTCCGATGTCCCCGCCCTCGGGTTGCGTTTTCCGCACCCGCTGCCCCATCGCAAGGGCCGACTGCGCGGACGCGACACCAGCTGTCATGAACATTGGAAACGATCATCTCGTCTCATGCCCATATCATTCAAGCACAGAAGCATCGCCCTTATGAAGCTTTCAGCAAGAGGAAGAAGACCACGCCCGCTTGTGCGCACCGCCTGCGACCATCAGGTGTAACAACTGGCGACAGACCACATCACCCACCGATATTTGTGGGGAGCGAAATGACGGGTTTTACGCCCACCACCAGTTCCCAAACCGTTGGTCATCAGTTGACTACGGCAATCTCAAACACACTATGATCAACGGTATCAGATTTTTCGGCAATCTGATTGACCTTGATCTTCTCGCCCGTCTCTTCTGCCATTCCATACAGCAGTCCGACGACCATCGAGTCCAGGCCGGTTCGCTGGGAAAAGTAGTGTAAACGGTACGTTCTGTCGGCCACTTCCTCGAGCTTGAAGGATGGCGGTTTCAGATTTGGCATTGAAAGCTGAATACGGGCATGCATGTCGTCCAGGCCATTCAACCGCTCCAGAAAACTGTCGCCCGCAACCTTCATGAGATTGCCGAACCTGGATTCTCCGGCATAGTCGACCCAGTGAGATCCAAATTTGGTCAAGACCTCGCCCGATGACAGACCGGTGTGTTCGGAAATGGCGCCCACCAGCTGATAGGTGATACCGTCATCGTAACTTTTCATGCCATCAAACTGTTGGTCGCCGACAGAGGCCTTTTGGCAAATCGCCTCCCAGGTTTCTTTATCGTGGTGTTTAAGGATGAAGGCGCGAATGCCTTCATTTATCATGCCGTACATTTTCATTTCCTCGCAAACTGGATGAACCCGTCAGGGAGAGAGCCGGCAAAAGAATTGTCGCGACACCCCATCGGAACGAACAGCCCGGAGCATCAGTCTCCGAACGCTTGGAAATTCAGTAAATGCACGATGCAGCCTGGAAAACCCGAACAGCTGCAAGAGGCTCTTGCGAGGATGCACAACCAAGGATCACATGAACGTACAACCGTTTCGGCGCAATGCGATTTGAATGACGCGCTTAGTTTACTCAGAGCACCAGGCGATCTACGATTTAGCCAACGTCAAAAGCAGCATGGTGTGGAGATCACTGATGGATTGGAGTTTGGTTCTATTGATGGTTGGAATCCACGCGCTGATGTTTCTGACGCCTGGTCCTGACAGTATCGTCGTAGTCTCGCGGGCAACCTCCCAGGGCATGCGACACGCTCTTGCTGCGATCTTTGGCGTTATCTCCGCGGGCTTTGTCTTTGTGCCAGCAATTGCGTTTGGGATGGATTTCATCAACACCCTCTCGCCCGCGATATGGATGGCAGTCCGCGCGGCGGGCGCTGTCTATTTGATCTACGTCGGTTACAGAATGCTCCGCGCTTCGTTCGCTTTTCGCAAAAACCACGATCCAGCGACGCATACAGCATTTGTACCGTCCGAGGAGCCGCTTTTGGCTGCATATATCCAAGGTCTCCTCACCAATCTTGGAAACCCGAAGATGATTGTTCTGCTGACGTCCTTCCTTCCCCAATTCGTAGCGGTAGAGATGGGGAATATTAGCACCCAGATCCTGGTTCTTGGCCTTCTTATGTACTTGAATGGCTTGGTCTGTTTTACCGCAATTGCGTTCGGTGCCGTCATGCTAAAAACACAGATCGTCAAGCGTTTCGGATCAAACAATCTCTCTTTCTGGGGCGGAAACCTGGCGGGAGGGACGATGTTCAGCGTCGGGGTATGGATGCTCATCTCGCCTGTCAGGTTCATGCTTGGCGCGCGAAACACCTGAGCATCGTTCCATCTTAGGACGCCGTCTTTCATTGTCGCTGTGTCGCGCGGCAGACTGAGCTCGAACCGGGTTGGCCAGTTTACAGGCTCCACCGATGGCACGGACCCATCAAAGTGATTCCCGGCGAACTACTTACTCCGGCGAACCGTCGCGAACAGCGTGCCCGATAGCGGCAACGTCTTTCGTTCGGTGTTTACACCTGGAGCCCTTGCACAAGTCTGTTCGCATCGAATAGAGCAGCATGCAGGTTCCTGCTGGCGACCGCGTCCCCAAGCCTGACCAACGCAAAGCCGCTGTCTGAATGCGCGCTTGGAAACTCTACAATGCCCCTGGCAAACTTCCTGAGATCAAGTTGGCCTGCGTTGCTTGATTGACCGACGAGGTCGAAATAGAGATCGTCCATTGGTTTGCAGCCGGTCTCGAACACCACGTGATCGAATACTTGGCGCCAAGTCGCACCGGTCAGCGTATTGAGCAAAGTGACAGCCTTGCGGTTTCCGTCTCGTTCGATCCGCTGCACCTCCGTATTCGGTATGAAACTCACCTCTCGCTCATAGAGGTTTTTTAGAGCTACCGATTGTGTCGTGGGACCCAATTCGGTCAGAGGACGGGTATCTGGCGTCGCAAAGACCAACTGGGCAGAATGATCAGACATGTAATCCGCCGTCACCGCTGCTGGCTGATCCCCCAACATGTCCCACAACAACACATCTCCCGAAACGCGAACATTTCCGCCGAGAACATCCCAGGAGGACACGGTGAGATCACCGCCGGGGCAGTCCGGCTCGGAGGGCCATCCACCCGTTGCGAGAACTACAAGGTCGGGCCTCAGCGCCTTGATGTCTTCAGCTTCCGAATAGGTGGAGAGATACAGGGTCGCTGGCGAGTGTGTGACTTCCTGTACCAGCCAATCCAGAACGCTTTCCATCTGCCGCCGCACGGTTCCTTTGCTTGCCAAAGCAAGTTGGCCACCAAGCCTGTCAGAGGCTTCGAAAAGGTGCACGTTGTGACCTGCGGCGGCGGCCAGACGTGTTGTCTCCAGCCCGCAGGGGCCGCCTCCAACCACGACAATGGTTTTCTTTTTGGCAGCCTGCGGAAGGCGATGGCTCAGAAAGCCCTCGCGGCCTGTCACTGCATTCTGTCCGCACACCGCATCCTTGCCTTGGTTCACGCGGTCTACGCAGTAGCCAAGACCAACGCAGGAGCGGATGCGGTCTTCCTGCCGAATGCTGATCTTTTTGACCAGATACGGGTCGGCGATATGGGCGCGCGTCATACCGATCATATCCACCATACCCTCTTGAAGGGCGTACCGGGCCGTCGCCAGATCATTGATCCCGCCAGCATGGAAAATCGGTAAATCGACGGCAGATCTGATCCGCCCGGCAACCTTCAAATCCCGGGCAGATGGCACGCCCATCGGCGGCACCCATCCCGCCAACCCCAGATCATCGTAGGGCGCTCCGGCAAGGATGTTGAGAAAGTCGACCTGTTCACTCTGCGCCAACCGTTTGGCAATCTCTACGCATTCATCGGCAGTGAGCCCACCCGTTGACAACTCGTCTCCGGTGATGCGCATTCCCACGACGAAGTCGGGACCCACCTTGGATCGCACGGCGTCCAGCACCTCGAACGTCAGACGCAAGCGATTTTCCAGCGAACCGCCGTAGTCGTCCTCCCTGTCATTCACCAGAGGCGATAGAAACTGGCCCAGAAGATGGGAGTGAGACAGGATTTCAATGCCGTCGAATCCACCATCCTGACAGCGTCGCGCGCCTTCGGCGAACTCCCACGCGATCCGTTCAAGATCCATGTATTCGGCTGTTTTCGGCATCGATCTATGCGCCTGCTCGCGTCGCCCCGATGGGCCAATGACGGGCAACCAGTCACCCGTATCCCAGCCGGTGCGACGCCCCATATGCGTGATCTGGCACATGACGGCCGCACCATGAGACTTCACACCGGCGGTCAGCTTTTCGAACCACGGGATGATGCTGTCATCCCCTGCGTAGAGCTGACCAAAGACCGAAGGACTGTCCGGCGCTACATTGGTTGATCCGCCGATCATGGTCAGCGCCAAACCGCCCTTGGCCTTTTCCTCATGATAGAGGCGATAGCGATCCTTGGGGTGACCATCTTCTGCATAGGCAGGAGCATGTGCTGTGCTGATGACACGATTGCGCAGATGCAGATGTTTCAGCCGAAAGGGTTGAAGGAGGGGGTCTGAGGAAATCTTGTCATCCATCACGTCACTCCTGCCGGATTATGTGCTGTGCTGAAACATGGCCGCAACAATAGCCTCTGGCGCATCCTCTTGAACAAGATGACCTGCATTGGGGATTACTTTCATCGCACCCCCGGTCAGCATACCGGCCAGCTTGTGACCGCGCTCCAAGGGGATCCACTCATCCTTCTCACCCCAAAGCAAAGTAGTGGGGCAATCGAGCGGTGCATATTGGCTCTCGACCTCATCCGTAAACTTCTGATCCATCTGTGCGATCTGACGATAGAATGCTGGCTGACCGACGTCTCCTTGCCAGGGTTTCATATAAACTTGCAATGCCTCCTCGGTCAGCGTCTTGTATGCCGCGCTTTGCAGATAGGCGCGCAAAAGTGCATCGTGCGCATAGGCAGGCAGACCTGCAAAAGCAGCTTCATACTGCCTGACATGCGCCACGAAGGGCGACCCCCAGGGTGCGACCGCGACGGGATCAAAGATCGTCATTCGCTTGTAGCGCAGATCGTTGAGGTAGTAGGCCCGCAAAGCTGTCGCGCCGCCAAAGTCGTGACACAGTATTTCAGGGCGCTTCAACTCCCAGTGCGCACATAGGGCGGCCAGCAGATCATTCTGCACGGCCAATGACACGTCTTGCCCATCTTTCTTTTCTGACTGACCATAGCCAATCAGATCGAAGAAATAGACGGTCCAGCGTTCGGCCAGAAGGGGCGCGATTCTGCGCCAGACCTGTGACGAGAACGGTGTTCCATGCACCAGTACCAGGGGGTCACCAGAGCCCAACTGCCCCCATGCAATGGACTGCCCCTTGTGATCGTAGCGTTCCGGTAGCGACAGCATGGCGTTTCTCCTGTAATGCTTTATAGTGATTATATGGTTACATCACTTCTCGCGATATGTAACCATAAAAATTAAATATGAGGTTACCATGTGGATGAGTGACAATTTTGTAGGGGGGCATCTTGCGCTGGATTTTCTCAACACCGTTGGCGACACCGACAAATCCCGCACGGACAATCGTCTGACGTCACCGGATGATCTTCTTTCCTGGCTTGCGGCGAGCGGTAATGCAGGGGAACACGTGGGTCAGGCACATCCAACGCAATATGATGTCGATGCCTTGGTCAACTTTCGGGAAGCCACATATCTTGTGCTATCCGCATATAGCGGGAGACAGGCAGTTGCGCCTGAACATCTTCAGACTTTCGAAAACTATACGAAGGCTGCCTTGCAACGTGCTGAGTTGAACCTCTCCAGCGCGCCTTCACCTTGGAAAGCGACCGGCGGCACGGCGGCCTACTATCTCGACAGCTTCGTACTGCTGGTGGAGGATCTGCTGAGATCTCCCGAAATCGAAAAACTCCGTCAGTGTGAACGGTGCAGCTGGTTCTTTCTGAACGCAGGCAGGGGGCGAGGCAGACGATGGTGCAACATGTCCACCTGCGGAAACCGTCACAAGGTGGCGGCTCACCGACAGCGCCGCCAGACCAACGTTGCAGGGGGATGATATCTCATGTCAGGTAAAACGACGTGCAACGGGATCGCAAAAGCACCGATCAAGGTACCGAAAGGAGCGCATTCTCATCCGGTAGCTCAAGATGTTGATCCCATAGACTACGTGTTCGTTCTGGTTCCGGCATTCTCAATGTTGGCCTTCACATCCGCCGTGGAGGTTCTGCGCGTCGCAAACCAATTGGCCGGACGCGGCCTCTACCGATGGACTGTGCTGTCCGAAACCGGAGAACCCGTTGCCAGTTCGAACGGGCTGTCCATTGGCTGTCACGGTCGTCTTGCCTCCGACATTGGGGGCAGCCGGATCTTCATTTGCGCCGGGGTAGAGCCGAACAAGAGCATCTCGAAAGCTGTCTGGAAGTGGGCGGCGCGGCAATGGGCCTTCGGCGCTCAGATGGGCGGGTTGTGTACCGGGGCGTTCGCACTTGCAAAAGCGGGTATATTGTCGTCCGCAGAATTTACACTGCATTGGGAAAACATCGATGGGTTCCGTGAGCTATTCCCGACGCTAACCCCCACAGACAAGGCTTACGTTGTTGACGGGCGTGTCAGTACATCCGCAGGGGGCGCAACAAGTGCAGACTTGTTTCTCACGGTGTTACAGCAAGATTTTGGCTCTGAATTTGCAACAATCGCGCGTGAAATGATGAACATAAGTGACGTTAGAGGCCCTGATACCAGTCAGGCAGCATCCCGCGCCGTTACTTTGAACAGCCGGAACAAGCGTCTCATAGAAATCATCGGATACATCGATACCAATCTTGAGGCCGACCTGGCGCTGGATGACCTAGCTGAGCAATTCTCAATCTCGCGCCGCCAGATGGAACGGTTGTTCGCGAAATATCTCAATCGAACGCCCAGGCAGTACATTTCGAATGCCCGGCTCGCCAAGGGACGCAGACTTTTGATCGAAACCGACCTTTCGGTCATGGATGTCGCAATTGCCTCTGGATTCAACTCCGCTCAGAATTTTTCCAAGCTATTTCGTCTGAAATTCGGGACGTCACCGAGTCGATTGCGCGCTGGTTCTTAGATATGGCGGGCAAATCGAATACAGTGTTTTGGAAATCATCCGCAAAGTAGAATACGGCAGACTATGAAGGGCATGGGGTACAGGAAAAAACCCCTTTAACAATCGTCATGGTATCCGCTTTGCCACCTCACCAATCAGGGCTGCGTGGCTGTTGAATGGTCACGACACGGTGACTGTGTAAAGAATGGTCGGGACAAACATCACGATAAAGCCTCTCGATGGGGTGATGCCTGCCATCATGCGCTTTTTGTCAAATCTTCGGCGAGCATGAGCGCATTCCCGTCCGGGTCGTAGAAAGTTGCTGTCTTGACCATCCCTTCAACTGTATCGGTTTCGCCGTCAAACCTTACCATTGCCTGTTCAAGTGCACGCCGGGCGCGATCCAGATCGGTAGTCCCAAAAACAGGAACGCAATTACCCGGTGCGGGTTCGGTTTGCTCGCCGAGGCCGATTGTTACACCGCTGGTCTTGGTCTGCAGTTCCGACCAACCTACTTCATCCGCGTGATAGAGTATCTCAAATCCCAGCATGTCATTGTACCATTTGGCGCTTGCGTGCCGATCCGTGACCGACAAAGCAATGGTGATGGTGTCTTCCAACGAAACAAGCGACATGGCTTTTCCTTTTTACGAAAATATACTAACTATACTTTATGGACATTCAGGTTTTTGTCAACTTGACTTCAAGGGCATGGGCCCTTCCCATTCTATCAAGTCTACAAGCCGGCACCGCTGGGCGGCAGGCGACGCTTCTGGCCGCAACTGGCGCAAGCAGGACGGCCTTTTCACAAAGCATTGATCATCTTATCAAGATGGGTCTTGTTGAAAGAAATCCGGGTTATGGCCATCCGATACGTCCGGAATTCCGGCTTACGCATCTTGGAAAATCAGCCGCTAAAATCGCACGCAGAATTCAACATGTTTCCGGGGCCGCAGATCAGGATCTGCTCCGGCGTACATGGACCTTGCCAATTCTGACATCGCTTCATGAGCCAAGACACTTCAATGACATAAAGAGAAATCTGCCGACAATAACCGACCGTGCGTTGTCTCTATCTTTGAGATCAATGGAAGACAGAGAGTGGGTACAGCGCTGTGTCAACGAAGCGGCCCGCCCACCGAGATCCATCTACACAGCGATCAACACAGGCGAAAAGGTCAGCAAGGTCATTTTACCTGAAATCACTGTTGGCCAAGGCTAATCACGTGTGGCCATACGGTTTTCAGACGCAAGGCTCGGAGCGTCTGCCATCGCGGAGAGTTGGGTGCCTTGCTGCGCTTCAGCTCGGTCAATGGTTATGGCGACTTGGGTCAGCCCGGTGGCCGCGCTGTCGGGGGCTTTATCTCTGCAATAACTTCGGCGTTCCTGAAGATCGACTGCTTAAACCACTCAAGGTCACCCGAATGGTATACTGGTGCCATTAAAGGCAAATGGAACCTTGCCTGCAGTATAATCCCCTTTTTGCAAATCAATGGAGCTGATCACTAATCAGTAGCAGTTGGCTTTGAGTTGCAGACAGGTCCAGCCCATCGTCCGGCGGGTTTGGCTGCATTCAATTCGTTTGGGTATCGCTGACAGTCAATTCGTGCCATACTTTGCGGCAAGCCAATTGGAATACGGGACCGGAATTGTCGACCACGTTCCAGTGCACGTGGCTTCGCGTATTGACTGAGGTTTTCGCTGAATGAATTGGCGCTTGTCAGTCGGGGGTTGCTTTATATGATCAAACTGACCGAGCGCCAGCACAAGAAGAACGTCATTACGTCTCACGGTACGACAAGAAAGGTCGGAAAAGGTAGTGCAACTGCCTCTCCTGCTCAGCCTTCGGCAAGCACTACGAAATTGCAGCTCTTGCAGCAGATGGCCGATGCCAGCCTAAACGTAGAGGACCTGCAAAATGTTCAGGAAGCCGCCGACAACCATGTGCAGCCCAAGTCACAAGCGCCGGCACGAGTTGTGCAACGATACACTGACAAGGACATTGAAAATATCACCAAAATGCAGGCGCTTATAAGGCGCCGCAATGTGCAAAAGCAAATTCGCGTGCAAAGCGAAGGTAAAGGTATAGTAGGGACCCGCATTAAAAAACCCGCAGAAGGCACCGCATCCGTCGCTGGCCAGGGATCGCCTCTGCGCACCATTCAAGACAACCTCGATCAATCATCGGTCTACAATCAGATGCGGGTGCTAGGCGGAGCAAAGATGGGCGGCGTCGTTGGGACTGGAGAAAAGGAGAAACCTCAACCTGTTGCATCGCTTTCTGCCGATCTGCCAGAGGGCACCGCCGTCATAAATGGCGGGTTCTTTGCCCATCAGTCGAACATGCGCAGCGAAGAAGGATGGGACCCAAAGACAGCTCAAAGTAGTTCAATTCCTGACCCCGTTGGTGCGTACTATAAGCACGATGAGCTGAAGGAAGTCGGACAAGAAGGAGTTGGCAGGCCAGTTGGACCAACCAGTACTCGATCAGATCACCTGCCGATCCCATCGGAATACCAAGACTACTATGGTCAATTGAATGTTGGCGCAGAGGTGGGTTTGAGCAGCGGCCCCCTCCTCGCATTGGATGGAACAGCAACCGATATTCCGGACCCTAAGAACGATGACAGATTCAAATACAGATTGGGTCCCGTCGGGGAACAAGAAGAAAACCCCCGCAACAAGCAAGTTGGTGTAATGACCCACGCGGAAGATCGAAATGCGCGCGCAGCCATCTCGGTCAAGGGCGATGATGCCATAATGCACACGGTTACGCCTACCGCGATGCGACCCAACGAGGGCGTCACCATGGATCAGTGGCAGCAGATTACCATGGCTGGCGCCGGAATTCGACAAGAGGGGGGCAATCCAGCGAGCGGGTCCACTCTTAACCTTGATGGTGGCGGGTCGGTTTACATGGGCGTGACAGGTGAAAGCCCTGAGGAAATGCGGGCAATTGCCAAGGGACAACGGTTGGGCGAAGAGAAAGAACGGCCAGTCGGGAACATAATTGCGAGTTTGCCCGACGCCAAAGTCAGAAAGGACGAATAGCCCCGCTGTTTTGTCCTTGAAGGTGATGCCTCCCATTGCTTGCCACAAGGCAGTATGCTGATCGGTGGACATTTACCGCCAACTTTGGGGATTGATGAAAACCTGATGCGTTCGGGACTTACGCCGACGCATACTGCCAAGCGCAAAGCGCTTTGGGAAACGCGTATCAGTGGGGCAAGTTGTCCCGGAAATTGGCGTCGAGGTCAGCCAAAACAGTTTGCGCAAGATACAGCAGATAATACCGGCATGGTTAAGCGTGGCATCAGGGACTCAGACAGAGGTCCGTAAGGTTGTAGAAGCGACCGGACCGATTTGACGCTTCAGTCTCTGAGAACGGCCATGTCCTTACTGTCCCAACCGATCCAGATAGGGTCCGCTCCGAAAGCGCTTCCGGTCTCGGCATCCACAAAGGCACGCAGAATTGCGCCCTCGGTCTGATCAACCGCCAAATCCACGGCCATGCGGCTTCCCAGAAAAGTCTTGGCCACGACCTTGCCCTGCACAGCATTTTCGGCGGAGGGGCGCTCGGCAGACAGACCGAGTTTTTCCAGTCTAACCGACGCCGTGATGTTACCCCCCACCGCCGACGTGAAACCCGGCGCGAGGCCCGTCAGGTTCTGACCAAACCAATCTATCACGATCTTGTCACCGTCCTGGCCTCGCAATGTGCCGGACAAAAGATTGGTGTCACCAACAAACTCCGCCACGAAGCGCGAGGCCGGGTGAAAATACAACTCTTCCGGCGTGCCGTCCTGTTCGACACGGCCCTTGTTCATCACGACGATCCGGTCGGACATGGTCAGCGCCTCCTCCTGATCATGGGTCACGAAGAAGAAGGTCTTGTGGGTGCGGCGCTGGATGGATTTCAGCTCCAACTGGACCTGCCCGCGCAGCTTGGCATCCAGCGCCCCTAAAGGTTCATCCAGCAGCAAGAGCGCGGGATCCGGTGCCAGAGCGCGCGCAAGAGCGACGCGCTGCCGCTGACCGCCTGACAATTGCCCGGGGTAGCGGTCGACATAGGTTTCAAGTTCGAGAAAGGCCATGATCTCGTCGGAGCGTTTTCGGATCGCAGTCTTGTCCATGCCTTTCAATTCCAGACCGAAGGAAATGTTCTGGCGGACGGTCATATGCGGAAACAGCGCATAGTCCTGAAACACCATGTTCACATGACGTTTCTCAGGCGGTTGAAGGGTCACGTCTTCACCATCCAGAACAACACGGCCCGAGGTCGGGCGTTCAAACCCCCCCAGAATGCGCAGCGTGGTGGACTTGCCGCACCCCGACGGCCCAAGGAAGGTCACGAACTCACCGCGCGCAATGTCCAGTGTCAGATCGTCAAGGGCTACCGTATTACCGAAGTGTTTGGAAACGCCTTCAAGAAGAACAAGCGAGGCTGGGGCGGTCATGGGTTTGTGTCCTTATTCGTGCGGCGCGTAAAACGTTCGGCCCAGATGCCGATGGCGGCCGTCAGCACCAGTGCGACGGTCGCAATTGCATTGATTTCGGGGGACATGCCCGATCGCAGCTTTGCGAAGATCAGGACAGGCAGCGTTGGCTCGTACCCGCCCAGGAAGAACGAGCGGACAAAGTCGTCAAAGCTGAGCAGCAGGCAGAAGATGCTGGCGCCCAGAATGGCAGGGATCAGGTAGGGGAATGTGATCCTGAGAAAGGCGATGATGGGGTCAGCACCCAAGTCCCGTGCCGCTTCGATCTGGCTTTTGGGAAGGGTCGATAGCCGGGCCATGACGACAAGGGCGACAAAGGGGACGTTGTGCACCGCATGCGCCCAGATGATGGCGCCCATGCCCGGCTCTATCCCCAAGAGGCGGGCATAGATGCGAAACGCGATGGCCGAGATGATGCCGGGCACCAGTGCGGGCAGAATGGTCAGCCCGAAGATGGCCGCCCGTCCAAGGAACTTGCGCCCTTCAAGCAGCACCGCAATCCATGTGCCGACCACCACCGAGATCAGGGTCGAGAGCACCGCGATGACGACGGAATAGGTCAGCGTCGATACGACTTCGGCGTCGGCGAAAACGCCCAGGTACCAATCCAACGTCCAGGATTTGATCGGGAATCCGATGAATTTGCTATCCTTGAAGCCCATCAGGATCATCAGCATCAGCGGCACGAAGACGTAAAGCACAAAGGCCCAATAGATGCAGGACAGAAGGATGCGATTGCCGCGGGTCATTTCGTGTCCCCTTTGCGCAGGGCGTACATCAGTTTCTGGAATACGCCCGTCAGCAGCATCGCGGTGACAAACATGATCGTGGCAAAGGCCGCGCCTGTGGGCCACTCATCCCCCGCCACGTGAAAGAACCCGGCGATGGTTTCAGAAAATACCGTGGTGGAAGGTCCGCCCAGCAAAACCGGCGTGGCGTAAAACCCGGTGGAGATCAGGAAGACCAGCGTGCAGCCCGAGGAAATCCCCTCAAGCGTCAGCGGCAGGGTCACGCGGCGGAACCGTGTCCATGCCCCTGCGCCGAGGTCAGCGGCGGCCTCGCCATAGCTTTTGGGTAGTTTCTCGAGTGCGGAATAGAGCGGCAGCAGCATATAGAGCGCGGTCAGGTAGACGATGCCTATCCCCATTGAAAAGCTTGTATACATGAAGGGGATCGGCCGGTCGATCAGGCCGAACCATTTCAGCACGAGGTTCACGGCGCCGGTGTTCCCGAGAAGGATCATGATGGCATAGGTGCGGACAATCTCGCCGACCCAGAACGGGATCAGCAGCAACAAAAGCATCAGCAACTGGTTCTTGCGGCTGACATGGCGGGCCAGGAAATAGGCCACCGGGAATGTCAGGATCAGGGTACAGAAGGTAAGCGTTCCGGCAAAGATCAGCGTCCGGAAAAATGGCTGCCAGAAGATGCGCTCGCCAAAGAACCGCGCATAGTTATCGAGCGTGAAGTGCTGTTCGACCCCCGGAGCCACGGGGTAGGCATCAATCAGGCTGACCCGCAGCATCTGCAGCATGGGGCCAAGGTGCTGGGTCAGGACCCATAGAATGGGAAAGGCGGCAAGGATGACAAACTGCCGCCGCGGCGATGTCGTGACCAGCTTCATCAGCGCGGTGTAGGGCGTCCAGACGGACAGCCACCCCCAAAAGGTGCGGTCAGACTTCTCCGGCGCGACGCCAGCGCTTTTGGTGCGCGTCGTAGTATCATTGCTCATGCAGAACTTCCTGGGTCAGCCGGGCCGTGTCCTCGCCCATTCGTGGACGGGCAAGGACGGGTTTACATGCCGCCAGTGATCAGGCGGCTTTGACCGCTTCCACGGCCGGGTCAACAAGGCTGTACTTCATCTCATTCGCCTCGGCACGGAAGAACTGCAGATTTGCCAGTTGTTCTTCCGGGAAGGACGTCGATGCCTTTTCAAGGTCGGTCAGATAGTTCGACGCATCCTTGTAGGTCGAGATGAAGCCCGATGCCTTGGTCATCGATGCACCGATTTCGGGTGACGCAAGGATCGCATCAAGGAACTGATAGGCGTTGTCGACGTTCGGCGCGTTGTTGGCAATGTTATAGGTATAGACAAAGCCATATGAGCCTTCTTTCGGGATCGACATTGCCAGCGGGAACCCATCGTTGATCAGCGCTGCCGCCGGTCCGTTCCAGCTATGTCCCAGGGCGATGTCCTGGTTGACGAACATCTGCTGCACTTCCGCGCCACTGTCATAGTACTTGCGCACCAGAGGCTTCTTGGAGATCAGAAATTGCTTGGCCTCCTCAACAATGGCGGCAGCCTTTTCCGGATCATCCATATACGCGACCATATTGCCATCGTAGCCCAGCTTAAGCATGACAATCGACATCATGTCCTGGATGATATAGGCGGTCTGGCCCTTGTATTTCTCCGAGAACAGAACATCCCAGCTTTCGGCCTCTTCGGCGCTGACAATGTCAGTGTTGTAGGACAAAACTTCCATACCCGACAGGATGGGAGCGCCCCATTTGTTGCCGTTGATCGTGGACCAGTCGCTTTCCGAGAAGGTCGGGTTGATGTTGCCCCAGTTGCTCAGGCGGCCGGTGTCCAGCGGCGCCAGAAGGTCGCTGTCTATGAACTGCAAAAAGCGGTGACCAGCCACGGTCATGATGTCCACGGTCGGGTTCGGCGCTTCAGCGGCCAGCAGGTTGAACTGCTTGCCCTGATCATCGACGAGCCGCACGTTGACCTTGATGCCGGTATCGGCCTCGAACTGTTCTTTGAAGGCCTTGGGGACAAAGTCGTTGTAGGTCCAGATATTTACTTCTCCGCCAGCGGCTTTCGCGTGACGCAGGTAAACCGGGCTGGCCAGCGCCGCACCAGTCATGGCGGCGGTGCCGAGGAAGCGGCGTCGGTTGAATGATAGTTTGGTCATATCGGGCGTCTCCTTGTTGATTCAGTTTTGTCCGTATCATTGTTTGGTCGCGACACCGCTCAGGGCGTCGGCTGCAGCAACCCGGTACGGGCGGCCTGTTGCAGGTCGTCAAGGCTGAAACGGTCAAGTTCCAGCGCATTCAGGATTTCATTTTCGGCTGGGAAGTCGCGGCCGTACATGGCCGAGAATATCTTGATCCCGGCTTCGTGCAATGTCGCAGGTTGGCCGGTCAAACGGCCCAGAACCGCAGTCAGTTGCAACCCATATGGCACGTCTTCGGTAACATAGCGGCTGTCGGCGGTCGCGGGGCCGGTGCCGCCATTGCCTTGCGCGTGCATTTGCTGGTTCATCTCGGAAATCGACGCCATGGGGACGTGGAAGCTAAGGTGGAAGTGCTCGAAAATCGTCTTCACGTCGAGGCCAAGCGCCTCGGCAATGGCCAGCCGTTCGAGATCAAGCTGTTCCAGCAACCGGCCAATTTTGGGCGTCACGTTCTGGCCTTGGCTCCAGGTCTCGCCCCGTTCCATGCGTGTGATGTTACCCAGGGCGATGCCGAGATGGTTCTGCGGGTTCAGATTTGACAGCGAAATCGCCAGTAACCCGTCGCGCGTCTGAAAACGGTCTCCGAATAAATTGCGGCAGAGGTTCAGAGCAGCATCGGTGTCTGCCTTGGGAACCGAACACATGTCGACACGGGCGCGGACGGTGTTGACCTGCACCGCAGCTCCGTCCTGCCTTCGCCCGGTGACAACGGTGGTGCCCCAGGCAGTGATCGGGGCCTGGACGCCACGCGCTGCCAATAGCTGCATCAGATAGACCGCCCCAAGCGAGGCGTGGGACGAGATGATAACCTGTTGACCCTCCCGAATATGCGGGGCCAGCGCGTCCATCACGGTCTTGTGCCCGTAGGCTGGCAACGCGATCAACAGCGCGTCGGTGTCTTCGGCAAGTTGTTTTGCAGAGTTGGCGATGGCTGGCGTGAATTCCGCCTCAATAGCGCCCGAGGCGGAAAGGGGTGCCGCCTCCAGGGCCGCGGTTCCCGCCCCCGACGGCGACCACAGCATAGGTACATGACCTTGCTCGTGCAAAAGTGCTGCCGTGCCACAGGCGATCGAGCCAGCGCCTGCGATCCCTATGCGCATCGGTGCGCTCATGCGCCGGTCTCCTTGCGGACGGGGTCGCCCAGCACATGCATCAACCGATTGGCCCATCCGAACAAGGCAGCGGACAGGATCAGGTCAAGGATTTCTGCGTCTGACAGACCGGCATTCCGCAGCGCATCCATATCGGCCGGTCCCGCAGCGGGCGGCGCTTCAGCGGATTTCCGTGCGAAGTCGAAAATTGCACGGTCCCTTGCGGTCAGATCGGCGTTCTCGCCCTTGGCGAAAAGTTCATCCGTAACGGTTGTGTCTTTTTCAAGCTGGGCATGACGGTCGGCATGCACGGCAGCGCAATAGATGCAGCGGTTGACCATCGAGGCCGCAAGCGCCCCAAGCTCGCGTTCCGCGCGCGACATGCCGCCCGGGTCGTACATGATCGCGTTGAAGAGCGGCGAGCGGACCGCAAGGCTCTCGACATCATGGGCCAGCGTCAGGACATAGTCCGACACCTTGGTGTTCGAGGGGGTGACCTGAAGCGCTGTTAGCTGTTCAGGTGTCGCCTCGTCCAGTTTCACAGGCGTCACCCGAGGCCGCCAGCCGGGCACGTTACGGGTAAATTTGTGGAGGACGCGGCTCATCCGGCGGTGCCTTGCATCAATCGCAGGCCCGCGATCACCCGGACCTGATAGGCGAGGAAGGCAACAAGTTCGCACAGACGAACGACATCGGCATCCGAAACGCCCGCAGCCTGCAGCCCGGAAATGTCCTCCGCCGCGACGTCGCGGGTCTGGTTGGCAGTTTTGTCGACGAAGGTCAGCACATGCCCCAACCCCGAATCATACGCGCCCGGATCAGCAAGTGCGACCTTGTCCCCGGCAGCTGTTGCATAGTGGTCTGCCAGTGCGTGCTCTCCGGCGTGATACGCGACGCGTGCAGCCAGGGCTGCCCGCAGATCGTGGCCGAAGGCACCGCAGTCTTCCGGGCGCAAAACGGCTTGTTCCGCAGCCTGACTCATATTGAAAATGTTCGCCCTGCTTGACGTGGCAGCTGCCAACCGACTGTCCGGCGTCAAACCGGATGTGTTCAGAATCGTCGTATCAAATAGCGTCATGCCACCCGACCTTCCCGCGTTTTCGTGCCGGCCTCAAGGTCTGTTGCCTCCCATTCGTCGCCCAAAAGCTCGGGCTTGTCGTAGTCCTGCATGCCCTGCCAGTGCGTTTCGATGTCCTCGGAGTACAGCGTGGCGGCAATCGCGCGCGACAGCCATGCAGCCCCGTCGCTGATGCCTGGAATATCGCCGCTGACCTTACCAAGACTGGCCGAGGCGCCGTAGTTGAAACAGTAGACATTGCTGAGCCAGGGGGCCTGTCCCGGCGTTTTCTCACGGAATGTGAAGTCGGCATTCAGATAGGGAAAACGCCCCAGATCGCCGGATTCTTCGCCTTCGGGCGGGGTGTAGACATCCCGCCACAGCAGGATTTCGCCCGCCGTGTCGCCAAATTCGGTGCGGGCCATCGGGTCGATGATGAAACCCGTGCCAAGGATCACGAAATCGGCGTCGTAGGACGTGCCGTCCGCGAAATGGACGGTCGCGCCATTGCCCTTGGGGTCGATGCGCGTGGTCGCCTTGCCGAAGTGAAAGTAGGCATTGGCGTGACGGCTGACCCGCAGGGTCGAGCCGCGCGGCGAAGGTGTTTGTGTCGCAAAGCTGTATTGCATGAAACGCCAACGCCATTCGTCGCTCATCCCGGCGAACCCGGCGGTGAAGCCAAAGCTGCCAATCCCCATCATCTTGTTGACGGTCGGCATTTCCTTGCGCCGGATCAGATGGCGCACTTCAGCGGCCCCGTGTTCAAGCGCTTCTGCCGAATTATCGACGGCTGACGCGCCGACACCGATAACGGCGACGCGCTTGCCCTTGAGACTTGCAAAGTCAATCTCGTCGGCACTATGCGCCCACAGATGACCGGGCAGATCCCTGATGAACCCGGGAATATTCGGGCCTCCCGTACCATCGCGCCCGGTGG
This sequence comes from uncultured Roseobacter sp., assembly GCF_947492555.1. Taxonomy (GTDB): domain Bacteria; phylum Pseudomonadota; class Alphaproteobacteria; order Rhodobacterales; family Rhodobacteraceae; genus Roseobacter. The sequence continues at coordinate 706,283 of NZ_CANLNE010000002.1, read as the reverse complement.
CAAATACGAGTTTGCGGGTCAGAATGGTTTCACTCGTTGCGCCCGAAACCGTCAGGCGCAACAGATCGCCTTCTGGCTCGACATGGTCGACCGAGATGCCGTTTTCGACTGGAACACCCAGGACATCGCGATACCAGCGAAGATAATCCATCCACATGGTGCGCGGTATCTTGTCGAGTTCGTCCCAGGCTTTCGCGCCGAACTGGGCACGATACCAGGCCTGACATGTCAAAGAGCCGTGCCCGAAGGCAGGACCCGTCAAGGTCTTGGGAGAGCGCAGGGTCTCCATTCGCGCATAGTCAAGCCAGGGCCCTTCGCGGCCCCTCTCTGCGCGATCCAGCACGCGCACATTCCTCATGCCGCCGGTGGCCAGTGCAAACCAGGCCAGCGTGCCACACATGCCGCCACCGATAATCACCACGTCCGACACGCCATCGCGTGGTGGTACCCAATCTTTTCCGGGGTAGCAGAGAAACTCCAGATCCTCTTTCAGCCGCGCCTCAAGCGCAGACAGGCCCTTGGCGTCGATGGGCGAAAGGTCGTCGTTACTCATTGTCGTGATCCTTTCAAGGCATTGTTTTGGGGCGACATCAGATTGTCCGTTGCGTCCACGTCGGATGCAACTCGTCGATATGGAAGTCATGGATGTGGCGGTGATGCGGTCCGCTGGCGGGGACCAGTTTCAGGTGTGGATGATCCGCGGGAAGGTCGGGATGGGAGTGATCGCGCCTCAGGGGATCATCGGCTGGCCAGACTGACATGCCGACTGTTGCGACGACAGTGCCCACGACCGACAGGATCAACAGCGACGTTTCAAGCGAGGCCATCCCCCCCAACCACCCGGCCAGAGGATATGCCACCAGCCAGCCTGCATGGCTGAGCGAGAACTGCGCCGCAAACACCGCCGCGCGATCCGCGCTGACGGCAGATCGTGTAATGACCAGGCCACCAGGTGTCAGAACCAGAGAGGAGGCGACCCCGAATGCGGCCCAGATCACGGCCAACGCTAGGAACGGCATGGGCGGCAAGAGCGCAAAGACGGCACCGGCAAGGGCAAAGCCATAGGCCCCCATCAACATGACCGAACGTTCGCTCGTCAGCTTCAGCAACCGAGGGACAACGATGGCCCCGATCCCCGCCCCGAGCCCGTAAAAGGCCATGAGCATCGGAAAAAACCGTTCGGCATCGCCCAGTCTTTCACCAGCGTAGACGACCGAGTTGACCAACACCCAGGCCAGCGTCAGCGATAGCGACAGATTCAACAGGAACAGGCCGCGCAAGCGCGGCGTCCGCGCATAGATCTGTAACCCCAGGCTCGCCCGTTTCATGAATGGCCCCTTGCGATCGGCAGTTTCCCGGACCGGGAAACTTGTGACAAGCAAGGCCACGACCGACCCCAGAAATGACAGGGATGCCACAAGAAAAAGCGTCTCGCCGCTGGCCAGGTTCAGCAAGGCCGCTGCGATGACGGGACTCAGAACGGCCTCCAGCGTGTAGGCAACGCGTGACCAGGCCAGTGCCTTGGTATAGGCTTCTTCCTCGGGCAGGACGTCCGGAATGGTGGACTGAAACAAGGGCGTAAACCCCGCCGACAGAACAAAAAATGCAAACGCAAGTGTGGCGACGGCCCAAGTCTCGGTGACAAAAGCCATGGGCACAAGCAGCAGCATCCGCCCCAGATCCAACCCCACCATTGCACGTTTTCGCGATACGTTGGCCAGAACGGTCTCAGCCAGAGGCGCCAGCACGACATAGGCGACCATCTTCAGCGCCAAAAGCATGCCCAGCATCTGTCCGCCCGCCTCGGCTCCGCCGATCCGGTAAGCCGCGAGCGACAAGGCAACTGTCAGCAGGCCGACCCCCAGAAGCGAAAAAATCTGGGCCGCAAACAGTCGGCGGAACGATCTATTCGCCAATGGGCTGGTCACGACACAAGACTTCCTTCGGCTTCTGGCTTAGGGGAAAAGCGCGCGGTCGCGGGATCCGCCCCATAACAACCCTGGTATCTTGCAGCGTCTGCCGCCAGATTGTCCACTGCCGCGATAATCGCATCCGCCTTCTCATCTGTCAGCAGTGCTGAAAAATTCAGCCGGACCCAGCCAGGTTTTTCAAGTTCTTCGCCGCGTGCGATGGCGACACGGATCGCCTCGGAACTGCCCCTGTCCATTCCAAGTAACCTGTGGGCATAGGGGCCGGCACAGGCGCAGCCGCCACGCGCCTGCACACCGTGGACATCGCTAAGCAGTCGCGTGAAGAACTGGTGATGCACATGGCCGCCCGCTCCGTCCGCTATCCGCAGGGAAAATATTGGCAGGGCGGGGGCATCCTGCACACCCAATATCTCGATCCGGGAATTCTTTTTCCAGACGTCGAGCGCGCGCGTGCGCAGAGCCACGTGCCTCTCGTTCATCCAGTTTTGCCCGAGGGCTTCTTTCACGAGCATGCACAGGGTCACCCGGATGTCTCCGGTGACATTCGGGGTTCCGCCTTCCTCCCTTTCGCAAAGCTGCGACGCATAGGTATGCCCCCAGGGCGAGACGAAACTGACCGTGCCCCCGCCTGGCAGAGTTGGCGTCTGTTGGCGTGCCATGGCGTCACGCAGGATCATCACCCCCGAAGACCCCGGCCCGCCAGGAAACTTATGCGGGGAAAAAACGATCGCGTCCTTTGCCGCATCGCTGCCCGCACGCATCTCCATTTGCACATAAGGCGCGGCACAGCCATAGTCCCATATGGCCAGCGCGCCTTGTTGTTTAAGCAGCCGTGTCACGCCATCAACATCCGTTAGAATGCCCGTGACATTGGACGCGGCCGAGAAGGCACCCACAACCAGATCGGCGTCCTTAACAGTTTGCAACACGCGCCGAAGCGCCTCGAAATCCGGGCCGCCATTTGGACCTTCCGCAACCTCGATCACCTCGGCACCGCTTTCGCGCCACGGCAGGATGTTCGAGTGATGCTCGTACGGCCCGATGATGACTACCGCGCGGCCGGTCTTTGCGACGGTCCGAATATCAAGCAGCCCGACCAACCGGTTGATTCCGGAAGTCGACCCTGACCCGGTGAAGACAACGCTGATCCCATCCGCTGCACCAACCAACCGGGCGATTTCGGCCCTTGCTGCTTCGCGCAGCCGCGTGATGAATGCCCCGCAGTAGGAGGCTTGAGTGTGGCTGTTGGCGTAAAAGGGCAGCACTTGATCGCGGATGAAGTCCTCCACCTGCGTCAGTGCCCGGCCCGACGCGACATAGTCAGCATAAAGCAGTGGCCGGGGACCGAAAGGCCCTTTGATTTCGATCCCGTCGCCAATCAACCCCGCCCTGATGTGGTCAATGACATCAGGGCGCGCCAGTGATGCCTTGAAGTCATCCAGAAGTGACATGAGTGCGATCCGTATGGTTGGCTTCTGCCTACTTTGACACAGGAAATACGAAATAAATCATTCGTTTTTGGGTGTGACGCCGCAAAATTTTTGATAATGATTGATGAATGGCAATAAAATTAGATCAAATTGACCTTCGCATTCTGGAAGAACTGCAGCGGGACTCCGGGCAATCGCAACGGGCGCTAAGTGATCGGATCGGACTTTCGCAGAATGCGTGCTGGAGGCGGCTGAAGGCCCTGGAAGCCAACGGTGTCCTTGCCAAGCGCACCGTTGTTTTGGATCGCGCACAATTGGGCATGGGTCTGGTGGTCTTTGTCATGGTGAAAACGCGCCACCATTCCGCCAGCTGGCTAAAGCAATTTCGTAAGCATGTATCGACGATTCCCGAGGTCATCGACTTCTTTCGTATCGGCGGTGAATACGACTATCTGCTCAAGATCGTGACGCAGGACATGCATGGATATGACCACGTGTACAAACGTCTGATTGATGCGGTCGAACTGGAAACCGTGACCTCGTACTTCGCGATGGAAGCGATTGAGGAACAGCGCCCGATCCCTTTGACCTGATCTGGCTTGGCAGCTGATGCACACCTGAATTTTCGGCGCAACTATTCCCTACTGTCTTCTGTTCTGAAGATGCTCTGCTGATCATCCGGGCAACGATGAGCCTTTGGATGAGGGTGAAGACGTTCGAGAATCAGGATCCTTCAAACAGACAACGTTCAAAAGGACAAAAAGTATGAGTGGAAAGGACAGCAACGTGACGCCAGAGTCCAAAAGGACCGACTGATCACATCTAGTATTTTGTTAAGTGGTGAGCCGTGCAGGATTCGAACCTGCGACCCACTGATTAAAAGTCAGTTGCTCTACCAACTGAGCTAACGGCCCACTAGGGCGCTTACTTAGAAAGGCGCCGGGGGAGGGTCAAGCCCTTATTTGGTGTTTTGGCAAGGACATACTGGATAGTTTTGCAGCATCAGCTTATATGGCCGAAATGCGCAACGATGATCATACCGGATTGCCCTTCATGAAGATGCACGGGCTTGGCAACGACTTTGTCGTGCTGGACGCACGCGCGCAGGAAATCGACGTCACGCCAGAACTCGCGCGGGCGCTCGGCGACCGGCATCGCGGGGTCGGATTTGACCAGCTCGCGGTGATGACAAACGGTGCCGACGCGCTGCATCTGACCTTTTTCAACGCCGATGGATCGGGGGCCGCCGCCTGCGGAAATGCCACCCGCTGTGTTGCCCATCATGTCATGCGGGAAACCGGTCAGGACAGGTTGCGTCTGATAACCGAGCGCGGCCCGCTGGAGGCGCAGGACATGGGCGATGGCCTGACCTCGGTGAACATGGGGCACCCGCAGCTGGAGTGGGCGGATGTGCCCCTCGCACGGGCGATGGATACGCTCTCCTTACCGATGGATGGTGCGCCGGTCGCCACGGGCATGGGCAATCCGCATTGCACCTTCTTTGTCGAGGATGCAGAGCTTATCGATCTGGCCACTTTCGGCGCCGCGCATGAACACCACCCGCTCTATCCCGAACGCACCAATGTACAGGTGGCGCAGCTGGTAGGCCCCGACCACATTCGCATGCGCGTCTGGGAGCGTGGCGTCGGCATCACCCTGGCGTCGGGTTCGTCAAGCTGCGCCACAGCGGTCGCGGCGGCCCGCCGCGGGTTGACAGGGCGCTCGGTGCGGGTCGATCTCGATGGCGGCACCCTCCATATCGATTGGCGCGACGACGGTGTCTGGATGACCGGGCCCACAACACATGTTTTCAGCGGGGTTTTGACCCCGGAATTCCTGGCCTCCCTATCATGAACGCACCCGTTTTCTCCACCATGGGTTGCCGCTTGAATGCCTATGAAACTGAGGCCATGAAGGAGCTCGCCTCCGCCGCTGGTTTGAGCGATGCCGTTGTTGTGAACACCTGCGCCGTGACGGCAGAGGCTGTGCGCAAGGCCCGTCAGGACATTCGCAAGCTGCGTCGCGCTCATCCTGACGCCCGGCTGATCGTCACGGGGTGTGCCGCGCAAACCGAACCGGAGACCTTTGCGCAGATGCCCGAGGTCGATGCGGTGATCGGAAATACCGAGAAGATGCAGGGCGCGACCTGGCAATCGCTGGCGGCGGATTTCATTGGCGAGACTGAAGCTCTGCAGGTCGACGACATCATGTCGGTGACCGAAACGGCTGGCCACCTGATCGACGGCTTCGGCACACGCAGCCGCGCTTACGTGCAGGTCCAGAACGGCTGCGATCACCGCTGCACCTTCTGCATCATCCCCTACGGACGCGGCAATTCGCGGTCGGTGCCTGCTGGCGTGGTGGTCGATCAGATCAAGCGGCTGGTCGATAAGGGTTACAACGAGGTTGTCCTGACCGGCGTGGATCTGACGAGCTGGGGGGCAGATCTGCCCGCCACGCCGAAACTGGGGGATCTGGTCATGCGCATCCTGCGCCTTGTGCCGGATCTGCCCCGCCTGAGGATCAGTTCCATCGACAGCATCGAGGTGGACGAGAACCTCATGATGGCCATCGCCGCCGAGCCGCGCCTGATGCCGCACCTGCACCTTTCCCTGCAGCATGGGGACGATATGATCCTGAAACGGATGAAGCGGCGACACCTGCGGGATGACGCAATCCGCTTTGCCGAAGAGGCACACAAGCTGCGCCCCGATATGACCTTTGGGGCGGATATCATTGCGGGCTTTCCGACCGAGACAGAAGCGATGTTCCAGAATTCACTGGCGCTGGTGAGCGAATGCGATCTGACGTGGTTGCACGTCTTCCCCTACTCCGCCCGTCCCGGCACACCCGCCGCGCGCATGCCCGCGGTTGACGGAACCGTGATCAAGCAACGTGCCGCGCGCCTGCGGGCGGCTGGCGCGGCGCAGGTCCAGCGTCACCTGCAAAGCCAGACCAACCGACAACATCACGTGCTGATGGAAAGCCCAACCATGGGGCGCACCGAACAATTCTGCCCGGTCGAGGTCGCAACTCCGCAGGTCGAAGGGAGCATCGTGACGCTGACAATCACCGATCACAGCACGGACGCGCTCCTGGCCTGATCCGGACATCCGGCTCTCTGCGACACTAGAATTCTCGTGACAACACGCCGGGATGCTCGCTACTCTGGGAACACCTTGTGGGAGAGGTGTATTGGAAGATCACATTGAATGGGTCCTGGAAATGACCATCCAGGACGGCATGTATGATGGTGTCCAGCCATTGATTGACGAAATGGTTGCCGCGACGCAGGCCAATGAGCCCGGTGCGCTGGTCTATGACTATCATCTGACGGAGGATGAGACCCGGTGCACAGTGCTGGAGCGCTACGCAGACAACGATGCCGCACTGCTTCACTTGCAAAACTTCGGGGCACATTTTGCGGAACGGTTTCTGGCCACCTTCGCGCCGGAGCGCTTTACAGTCTACGGCCCGTCCAATGATGCATTGCGTGGCGCACTTTCCGGGTTTGGGGCAACTTTTGACACCCGGATTGGGGGCTTTTGTCGCGTGTGACCAGCACGGATCGATCATTCACATCAAACCCGCAGGAACAGCATTTTCATCATTGACGGGGGCTCCCGTTTTGATTGAAAGGCTCCACGTGGCAAGGTACGCTTGGCTGTTCTGAACACCAGGCGTCAGGAAAGAAAGAGACCTCGATGGACACAGTCACATTGCCAAAAACCGGGTTCCTGGCCCATGCGTCTCAGGACTTGTCCGACCTGATGGCCTCTGTCGCGACCGAAGTGTCCCTGGCCGAAGGCGAGGTTCTGTTTGAGCAGGGCGATATCGGCGATACGCTCTACGCCATCGTTTCAGGCTCCCTTGAATTCAGCGTGCTGTCCCGCGAGGGGCGTAAGCTATCGCTGGACGTGATGCGGCCCGGGGCGCTCTTTGGCGAGATCGCTCTTTTTGACCCCGGCACGCGCACCGCCACGGTGACCGCTCTGGAGCCCACGCGCCTGCGCGGCGTCAAAAACGCCGATATGCTGCGCGCGATCCGCAAGGCGCCCGATCTGGGCATCGACATGATCCAACTGGCCGGGGAACGGATGCGATGGATGAGCAGCCAACTCAACGAACAGGTATTCCTGCCAATGCCCGCGCGACTGGCCCGGAAGATCCTCTATCTTACGGTGGACGGATCAAGGCAACTGACCATCCTGCCTCTGTCGCAATCGGAACTGGCCGAATTTGTCGGTGCCACCCGCGAAGCCGTTTCCAAGACCCTGTCCCTGTGGAAACGCGCCGGGGTGATCGAAGCCTCGCGCGGCGGCGTGCGGGTGCTTGACCGGGACGCTTTGCAGGTCATGGCAGATCTCCATCAGATTTAATCGTCCCATGTGAACGGCTTCACAGACCCCGATTCGATTTTGCTGCATCTTGAGGGCAGGTTGGGACAGAAGGTCCTGATCTGACACCGCCGGGACTCCGGGGGTGTACGGCAAAAAGGGGCTTTCAGATGACACGCCGCAGTGAAAAACAGACCGATCGTGCGAAGGTTACGCCTTCGACGTCTCCAGTCAGGATAATGCTTGCCTGGCTGGTAGAGGCGGACCGCGAATTTCGCGCGGCCCAGTCCATGGTCGAAAAATTTCACCGTCGCTTCTGAGAGTGGTGAGGTTGAAATGGCTGTAACACTGACAATCAAGATGGGATCTGCGGTGACACAGGCCCGGCTGGGTGCGTTTTCCCGGACGCAACCGCACAACAAATCCCAGGCCGAAATCGCCCAATGTGATCCAGTTCACATACAGCGATTCCCGATTAATGTATTGTTAACTTATTAGTGGTGACCGGTAGCGAGTAACTGCTCTGAATTGCGGGGCACACAGTAGGTACGGAAAGAATTCAACGGTACGGGACAGGAATGAGATCACGGCGAAAGACGCGTTCAGCTGCCAACTAGCTGTGAGACTTCGGACCACCCAATTCTGACTCTCCCCAGGGTCTGTCATTAGCCTTCCCAGTGAAGGTGCAGACGGAAAACCCCCCGCGCGATCTCGCACGGGGGGTTTTTTAACGTCCGTAAGTCAGGCAGTCGACGTTAGCCGATGTCCTTGCCCTTAACCGGCGCCCAGAGACGTTTGTTGGTCAGGTAGAGCAGGACAGACAGTAGTGTCAGCAACAACACGCCCGCAAAACCCGCTTGCTTGCGTGCCATCATCTTTGGCTCCGCCGTCCACATCAGGAAGGCCGAAACATCCTCAGAGATGTGATGAAGGTCGTTCTCATGTCCATCGGCAAATTCGACATCCTCGCCATAAAGCGGCGGTGCCATGGAAATCCATCCTCCGGGGAAGGCTTTGTTCTCATAGAGGATCACACCTGCTTCTTCTTTCTCCTCACCAGTGTACCCGGTCAGCAGAGAGGCAATGTATTCAGGTCCGCCGATGCCTTTGAAGAACTGGTTGATCCCCAGACCATAGGGTCCGTGAAAGCCAGCACGTGCCTTTGCCATCAGGCTCAGGTCCGGTGCGTTTTCCAGGCCAGACGCGGGAAAGTGATCTGAAGGTCTTGCGGGCCGAAAATCATCCAGTTCGGGATCAAAGACCTCAAAGTTTTCCGCATAAGCGCGCACCTGGTCCGCAGGCAGCGAGGGGCCGCCCTCTTCAGCCAACGACCGGATCGGCACGAATTTCAATCCGTGGCAGGCAGCACAGACTTCCGTATAGACCTGCAGACCGCGTTGCAGCTGGTTTTGGTCATATGTGCCAAACGGACCCTCGAACGAGAAATCGAAGTCTTCGATATGCGTGTCATAGGCGCCAGCCGCCAGACCGGCTGTGGCCAGACCGAAGGCCGCCACAGCACTAAGAGTAAGAGTTCTGAACATGATCTTTGGTCCTTTATTCAGCAGGCGTGGCGTCCGAAGACTTCGGATAATGCGAGGTGAAGTCTTCTTCGATGGTGGCCGGTTGCGCGACCGGTTTCTCGATCACGCCAAGAAGCGGCAAGATGATCAGGAAGTACGAGAACCAATAGGCTGAGCCAATCAGAGCGATGATCGGGTAGATACCCTCGGCAGGCATCGCACCCACCCACATCAGGACGAAGAAGTTCACGACAAACAGCCAGAACCACCACTTCAGCATCGGCCGATACCGTGCGGAACGTACCGAAGAGGTATCCAGCCAAGGCACAAGCGCCATGACGGCGATCGAGCCGAACATCGCCAGCACACCGAAGAACTTGGCGTCGATGATCCCACCGGTGATGAAGGAGGCGAACTGCACTGCCCAGACTGTATCATCAAAGGCCCGCAGGATCGCGTAGAACGGCAGGAAGTACCATTCGGGCACGATGTGTGCCGGCGTCGCCAGAGGGTTCGCTTCGATGTAGTTATCCGGGTGCCCGAGGTAGTTCGGCATGAAACCGACAACAGCGAAGAACACCGCCAGAATAACCGCCAGGGCAAAGAGATCCTTGATCACGAAGTAGGGCCAGAACGGCAAGGTATCTTTCTCGGCTTCTTCCTTCGACGTACGGCGCACCTCGACCCCGGTCGGGTTGTTGTTGCCGGTGGTGTGGAAAGCCCAGATGTGAACGACGACGAGGCCGAGGATCACGAAGGGCAGCAGGTAGTGCAGCGAGAAGAAGCGGTTCAGCGTGGCATTGTCCACCGCTGGCCCACCCAAGAGCCACGTTTGCAAGGCTTCGCCGATGAACGGGATGGCACCGAAGAGGCCGGTGATCACGGTCGCACCCCAGAAGGACATCTGCCCCCAGGGCAGTACGTAGCCCATGAAGGCTGTGCCCATCATCATCAGGTAGATCAGCATTCCGATGATCCACGTGATCTCGCGGGGCGACTTGTAAGACCCGTAATAAAGACCGCGCAGGATGTGCGCATAAACCGCCACAAAGAACAGGGAGGCGCCATTCTGGTGCATATACCGCAGCATATAGCCGCCGTTCACGTTGCGCATGATGTGCTCAACGGACGAGAACGCGAGGTCGACATGTGGGGTGTAGTGCATCACCAGCACGATGCCGGTCACGATCTGCAGCACCAGCACGAAGGTCAGAACGATGCCCCAGATCCACATCCAGTTCAGGTTCTTCGGTGTGGGGATCATCAATGTATCATACATGAGCCCGACAATCGGCAGGCGGCTGTGCAGCCACTTTTCACCGCCGGATTTTGGCTCGTAATGGTCGTGAGGAATTCCAGCCATCAGGTTTCTCCCTTAACCGAGTTTGATCGTGGTTTCATCCACGAATTCTGCTGTTGGTACCGGCAGGTTCGTTGGTGCCGGGCCTTTACGGATACGGCCTGCGGTGTCGTAGTGCGACCCGTGGCAGGGGCAGAACCAACCGCCAAAATCGCCGGCGTCGCCCAGAGGCACGCAGCCAAGGTGCGTACACACACCCATCATCACCAGCCATTCACCAGTTTCATCCAGTGCACGGTTTTCGTCCGACGCATCTGCGTCCGCAGCGATGTTCGCGTTCTCGGCGCCCTGATCCGGCAGATCGCTCAGCTCGACATCGCGCGCGGCCGAGATTTCCTCTTCGGTCCGGCGACGAATGAACACCGGCTTGCCGAGCCATTTCACGGTCAGCTGCGTGCCGGGCTCGACCTCGCTCACATCGACACGGATCGAGGAAAGGGCACGCACGTCAGCGGAAGGGTTCATCTGATTGACCAGCGGCCAGACAGCTGCACCTGTGGCGATAACGCCGGCGCCGCCTGTGGCATAGTAAAGGAAATCCCTCCGGGTGCCTTCGTGATCTTCTGCGTGGGACACGGCTTTGCTCCATTTCCAGGGCCGGGGACCGGCCAATAATCCGTTTGGCCGCGCAAAGCACAGCCTTTCTCCAGCGGGTATGTAGCGCCGTGCTTCCGTGGCGTCCAGTAATCAAAACCGCGCAAAGGGTCGCAGGCGCAACCACTTTCAGCGTTTTTTAGGCTTATCTTCCACGAAAGTCGTTAATCCCCACAAGATTTCAGCCCGCAGGCGGCTGGGTCGCCTGCATGGACGCCCGCGAATCAAACTGTGCATGCCAGGCTGCCAGAGCCTCATTGCCAGCCTGCCAATTGCGCGCGCCATGGCGAAAATCGACGTACGACAGGGCACAGGCAACCGAAATATGTCCCATGTCGATGGGTCCTGACAGATGGCTCATCCAGCGGGCGTTCAGCACGGATATCGCACGCGCCACCTTGGCCCACTGTGCTTCGATCCAGTCGCCATACTGCATCTCTTCCGGGCGCAGGCGCATCTCATAGGCCATGGAGACGGCGCAATCCATGATGCCATCCCCTGTCGCCTCAAGCGTCAGGGTTTCCCAGCGGGAGCTGCCCACAGGATACATCTTGCCGCCATAGAGATCGTTTAGGAAGGCGGTGATCACCCGGCTGTCATAGAGCGTGGTGCCGTTATCACGGACCAGCGCGGGCAGTTTGGCCAGCGGATTACTAGCGGCCAGAGCGTCGTCTGAGGCAAAGGCCGTCGATGTCACACCTGCCAGCTCGACCTCATCCGCCTTGTCCAACTCGTGCACCAGAACAACGACCTTGCGCACAAATGGTGATGCGGGGGAATGAAAGAGTTTCATGAGCCTATCCTTTTCCGGTTATGCGGACCCTAGCAGAGCTATGCGCCCTGTCCATTGGCCCCGCGCATCAAGGCCGCCAGAACGGTCAGGTCGGTCCCGATGCCGCAGGCTTCTACATAATCGGCCGCATGCATCCGTACGTCGTCGGGCTTGTTCTGGTTGAGCTTCCATGTGCCGTCCACGCTGGTCACGCGCATCCGGCAGGGCACGATCGCGCGCATCATCCGCTCCATCACACCCTCAGACATTTTCGACGGCGTCCACGGCGTTTTGGGCAAGAGGCGGTCTTCGAAAAATGCGGACTGGCGATCAAGCAGATCGTGCAATTCATCCTGCGGGCGCAGCTCCAATGTGCCAGTCAGATGCACGGCCACATAGTTCCATGTGGGCACCTGATCGGCGACGTCGTACCAGTCCGGCGACACATAGCTGTCAGGGCCAGACACCGCGATGCGGGCAGCGGCAGGTCCGTCTTTCAACGCGCGCGCAATCGGATTGGACCGCAGCAAGTGCAGCCACAGCGTGTCGCCCGCCTCCTCCAGCAGGAAAGGGATGTGCGACATCCATGGCCCCTCTGCCCCGCCGACCGCCAGAATGCCAAAGGCGCGATCACGGGCATAGGCGAGGTTCTCGGCTTCTTCATGGGTATGAAAAACGGGATTGGGGTGCATGTGCTCCGGCCTTCGAAGAGGGTATGATTCCTCTTGCAGGCTTTCCGACATATTGGCAAGCTCGGCGCATTCTCAGGGCGGGGTGGAATTCCCCACCGGCGGTATGAAGGATTTTACCTTTGAGCCCGCGAGCGCATCGGGTTTCCTACGGAAATCCCTTGGTCCAGCAGATCTGGTGAGAGGCCAGAGCCGACGGTTACAGTCCGGATGAAAGAGAATGCACGCGGGCGGCGTGGCCGGGTAGGTCATGTGGTCGTGCGTGTGATCGCCTTGGGTGGACGTGTCTGAACCTAAAGGAGATCAACATGACACACACCCGTTTCGCCTTTGTCAAAGCGCAGTGGCACGCCGATATCGTGGACCGCGCCTATGACAGTTTTACCCAGACCATGCCCCCCGCACAGGTCGATGTCTTCGACGTGCCGGGCGCGTTCGAGATGCCGCTGATGGCGCGCGACCTGGCCCTCACCGGGACCTATGCCGCTGTTGTCTGTGCGGCCTTCGTCGTGGACGGCGGCATTTATCGCCACGATTTCGTGGCCCAATCCGTCGTCGATGGTCTGATGCGCGTGGGCCTCGATACCGGCGTGCCCGTGCTGTCGGTCTCGCTGACCCCGCATCAGTATCAGGAGACCGAACACCACAATGCTATCTATCGTGCGCATTTCCTCCAGAAGGGGCGCGAGGCCGCAGAGGCCGCACTTGGGATCCTGAAGGCCCGTGCAGCGCTGCGAGCAGACGCGGCCTAAGACGTCAGACCGCGCACAATGTCGGGGGAGAGAAGCGCCCTTGCCCCCATCGAAGGGGCACGGGCGCTGCCCGGCACATGTGCCGGGCGGTGGCGCCTGACAGCAGACGACTCTATCCCAAATAGGCGCGCAAGGCGGGGGGTGGATCCTCCAAAAGCGACTTGGCGGGTTGTGGGGCCGCAGCCCGCCCACCTTCAACAAAAATCACATCATCCACGATCCGCCGCACGTCTGCGGGGTCGTGAGTGACCATGAGCAACGTCGCCTCTGCCTCCGCGCTCAATTCCTGCACCAGATCGAGCATTTCCTGCCGGAGTGCAGGGCCGAGGGCGGCAAAGGGTTCATCCAGCAGGATCACCGGGCGATCCTGAACCAGCACCCGCGCAAGGGCGGCGCGGCTTTGCTGGCCACCCGACAATTCCCCCGGTCTACGCGCGGACATGCCCCCCAGACCGACCCGCTCCAGTGCAAGATCAACACGCGCCTGGTCTTCCGGCGTCAGCTTCAGATCAGGCCGGATGCCCAAGCCGATATTCTGCGCAATACTGAGATGCGGAAAGAGATTGTTATCCTGAAACAGCATCGCAATGGGCCGCTGCCCCGGTGGCGTGTGGGTGATATCCCGGTCTTGCCACCACAGCCGCCCCGACGCGAGCGGCAGAAAGCCCCCGGTAGCGCCCAGCAAGGTCGATTTACCCGCGCCGGAGGGGCCAATCACCGCAGTCTTGCGTCCCGGCGTGATCTCGAAATCCGCCTCTAGCGCGAAATCGCCCTGGGCGATCCTTATGCTTTCAAGCCTCAGCACCCCAGCGGCCTCCTTTGTCGCATATCCAGAAAAGCCCCAGCGCCATGGCAAGCAACAGCAGCGCCGCCCCGGCAGCCGCCTCGGTCCTGTAAGCCCCCATCAGGCGATACATCTGTAATGGCAAGGTCGCGCGATCCGGGTCAGCAAAGAGGGCAATGACCCCCAGATCCCCAACCGACAGCGCGCCGGTCAGGCCCGCTGCAAATCCGATCTGTGCGCGCAAGCGCGGCAGCACCAGCCAGCGCCACGCAGGCCAACCTTGCAGACCCAGTGACCGGGTCAAGCGGTCATAGGTTGTCAGCACATCGCGCAGGGGCGGCACGAGGATGCGCAGCGCGAAAGGCAGAGCCATCAGCGCATTGATCAGCGCGGTAACCGGCAAAGCCAGCGGCACCGGGTCGGCAACCGGATTGATCAGAATGAACCAGCCGGTGCCGATCATCAGCGGTGAGGCGGAGAGACCAATCAGGCCAATCGCTTCCGCCCCCCCTGCCCGCCGCGTACTGATCCAGCCCGCCATGGGCAGGGCAATCGCCAGCAGCACCGCGATGCTCAACACCGCGACGCCCAGTGAATTGCCTGCCGTCTTCCAGACAACCGAGGGCATCTCTGGCAGTCCCTGCAGACCCGCCAATAGAATGGCCATCAAGGGCAACAGCAGAAAGGCGCTGCCCAAGGCGATGATGCCCGTGTCCAACGCCCGTTGCACCCCGCCGCGCGCATCCCAGCGGCGCAGCTTTCGATCCAGCCCGGCGGTCAGCGGGAAGTCCGGAATGATCCAAAGCGCGATCAGCGCCGCACTCCCCGCCAGCACCAGCTGGATGATGGAAAGCAACGACGCGCGGGCGAGGTCGAAATCGAAGCGAAAGGCCTGGTAGATGGCCAGCTCAATGGTGGTGGCACGCGGGCCCCCGCCGAGCGTCAGCGCCACGGCAAAGCTGGTCAGGCAGATCACGAAGATCAGGGCCGCCGCACCGGGCACAACCTGCAGCAACAGGGGGTATTCCAGCGTACGACGGATCATCGCCGGCGGCAGATCAAGCTGGGCGGCAAGGCGGAACCGTTCCGCAGGGATGCTTTGCCATCCTTGCAACAAAAGGCGCGTGGCCAGCGGCAGGTTGAAGAAAACATGGGCCAGTACCACGCCATGCAGCCCGTAAATCGACAGGCCAGGAAGCCCAAGGACTCCCAGCACCTCATTCACCCACCCGGTCCGGCCAAAGACGGTGAGAAGGCCAAGGACCGCCACAATGACTGGCAAGATGAAGGGCGCGCCCAGAAGCGTGATCAGCGCCCCCCGCCCCCAGAACCGGCGGCGGGCCAGTGCGCGGGCCAGCGGGATTGCACAGATGACGGAGATCACCGCCGACCATGCCGATTGGACCACCGTGAACCGGATCGCCGCCCATTCCGACGGGCCAAGCCCACGGCCCACTTCGGCGCGCAGCCCCAGCCCGACAAAGGACAGCACGACCACTGCAACGACAAAGCCGCCGGCGACGATCCCTGTGGTGCCGATTACTGGCTGAGCGCGGTGCGCCATGTCTCGATGGCCTGATCTTTGCGACTTTCAGCTTCTTCTTCCGAGTAGAAGAGGACCTTTTCCGGCAGCGGCAGTTGTGCCCACCCCTCTGGCCACTGATCTTCGGGCAGGGCCGAAGGCAAGGACCAGTTGGCCGTCGGGATCATTTGCTGAAAATCCGTGGAGAGCACATAGGCCATGAAGGCGTCTGCCAGTTCCGGCGCGTCGGTCTTGGCAATCTTGCCCACGGTTTCAACCATGAAGTAGTGACCTTCCGGGAAGATCGCCGCCTTTTTCGTGAAATCCTCTTCGGCAAACATGTGATAGGCGGGGGATGTCGTGTAACTCAGCACCATATCCACCTCACCATCGGTGAACATGCCGTAGCTGGCGGACCAGTCCTTGGTCACGGTCAGGATTTTGGGCGCGAGTTTGGCCCAGACATCCGCGGATTTATCGCCGTAGACCGCCTCGACCCAGAGTACGAGCGCCAGGCCCGAGATCGAGGTGCGCGGGTCCTGGATGACCAGTTTGACGTCGTCGTCCATCTCCAGCAGCGCATCAAAGCTGGCGGGCGGGGCATCCATCATGGTTTCATTGTAGATGAAGGCAGTGTGCCCGTAGTTGAAGGGCAGGAAGGTGTCATCGGCCCAATCAATCGGCAGCGTCAGGGCAGCATTATCCTGCCCATGCGGTGCAAAGAGGCCTGTGGCGCGTGCCTTGGCGGTCACGTCAGAGGTCAGGCCGATCACCACATCTGCCTTGGTCCGCTCGCCTTCGAGCAAAAGCCGCGGCAGCAGATCGCCCGTGGAGAATTGCAGGTCGCAGTTGCAGATCTCTTCGAAACCCGCTTCGATCTTGGGGCCCGGGCCCCATTCCGACGTAAAATAGTCGCCTGCATAGACGGTCAGCACCGAGGTATCGGCCCCGGCCTGCGTGGCCAGCAGCGTTGTTGCAAGTAAGGTTCTCCGCATGATCAATCCTTTCAAATGCGACGAACGGATGAGAGGATGATCAGCTCACCTTCCCTCCGCCGGTCTTAACCGGTTCAGGTTCTACGGGTCCGCGATACATCGCATCTCAGCCGGATAGGCCCCCCGAGGTACGCTCAGACGTAAAGCCGCATCCAAGGATTGGCAAGCGATAAGCTCTTGAGGCGATCCGTCCGCCCCGCTAAGCACGCGGGTCAAAGGAGCCGCTCAATGTCGATCAACAGCTTTGGCCATCTTTTCCGCGTGACCACATGGGGCGAGAGCCACGGGCCTGCCCTGGGCGCGACGGTGGATGGTTGCCCGCCCGGCGTGGCAATCGACGCGGCGATGATCCAGCAGTGGATGGACAAGCGCAAACCGGGGCAAAACAAATACACCACGCAGCGACGCGAGGCGGATGAGGTGAAAATCCTCTCTGGTGTGTTCGAGGGGCAGACCACGGGCACGCCCGTGCAGCTGATGATCGAAAACACCGATCAACGCTCCAAGGACTATGGCGACATCAAGGACAAGTTTCGCCCCGGGCACGCGGACATCACATATTTCCAGAAATATGGCATCCGCGATTATCGCGGCGGCGGCCGGTCAAGCGCGCGCGAAACGGCAGCGCGTGTTGCCGCCGGTGGTCTTGCGCGCGCGGCAATTGCAGCGCTTGTCCCAGGCGTTGAAATCAAGGGGTACATGACGCAGATGGGGCCGCATCAGATTGATCGGGACCGGTTTGACTGGGAGCAGATCGATGCGAACCCTTTCTGGGTACCGGATGCGGTGGCTGCCGAGGAATGGGCCGCTTACCTTGATGGGTTGCGCAAGTCCGGCAGTTCCGTGGGCGCCGTGATCGAGGTCGTCGCGCGGGGGGTGCCCGCAGGTCTGGGCGCGCCCGTCTATGGCAAGCTGGACACGGATCTGGCCGCCGCGATGATGAGTATCAATGCCGTCAAGGGTGTGGAAATCGGTGAAGGCATGTCCGCCGCCATGCTGACGGGCGAATTGAACGCGGATGAGATCACCATGGGCCCGGAGGGGCCGGTCTATTCCTCAAACCACGCCGGTGGCATTCTGGGCGGCATCAGCACCGGGCAGGACATCGTGGTGCGCTTTGCCGTCAAGCCAACGTCCAGCATCCTGACCACGCGCCGCACAATCACCAAATCCGGGGAAGAGACGGAAATCATCACCAAGGGCCGTCACGACCCCTGCGTCGGCATCCGTGCGGTGCCGGTGGGGGAAGCGATGATGGCCTGTGTGCTGCTGGATCACATCCTGCTGCACCGCGGTCAGGTGGGCGAGAACCGTGGACACATCGGCTGACCGCTGATCACGCCGGTTCCATGTCCAGCAGCCGCGCGACGCTCTCCACACTCTGTTCCAGAATGCCCAAGGGCATGCGGGACCGCGCCAGAACCCGCAGACCGATGTACTGAGTCAGAAGAACGTTGGCGAGGGCCTTGCGCTCTGCGTCGGGCAGTGCGCGATGGGTTGGTGACGCACGCAGGGCGGCTTCGAACCCATCCCGAATCCCTCTCATCCCTTTCTCAACCGCCCCGGCAATCTCCGGATCGGACATTTCGAAACCGGCAGCGGCGGAGCAAAGCAGACAACCACGCGTGTCCCCGGCCGTAACGGCTGCACAAAGCGCGGCAAAGAGGCTGATAATACGTTCGCGCCCGTCCGGCACATCCGCATCGGTCAGCCGTGCCTTGGCGGCGCCTACCGCCTCCTCTTCATAGTGCTCCAGCACCAGTAGAAAGAGGTTCTTTTTGTCCTTGAAAGCCTTGTAAAGGCTGCCGCGAGTCAGGCCCATCCCGTCCAGCAAGTCAGGCAGGGAAGACTCCAAAAAGCCCTTCTCCCAAAAGACAGCTGTTGCTCTTTTGATTGCGTCGTCAGTATCGAACTCTCTGGGACGTGCCATCCGGATCTCCTGCTTGCGTGTAATATAGTTCGGAACCATCTGTTACACAACTCACGCAGACGTGTATTGTACTGAATGGTTCCAAACTCTAGATTGGCGTCGAGATCAACAACCCAACTGCAAAAAAGGACCAGCCCCATGAAAAATATCCTCTCCGCTCTTCTCGTTGTCGGCCTGACCGCCCTCGCCACATTCAGCGCAGTTGCCGGCACCACCCAGCAGTCCACCTTCACCGGCAAAAGCGATCACATCACCACCGGCGGCGTGACCATTGTCAAAAACGCCGATGGCACAGCAACCGTCACACTTGAGGACGACTTCTCTCTCGACGGCGCACCCGACCCGCGTGTGGCCTTTGGCAAGGACGGTGCCTATGTGCCTGCCGGCGACCTGGGCGAGCTGAAAAAGCTGAACGGCAAGCAGGTCTATACCGTGCCCGCCTCCGTCAACATTGATGACTACAATGAAATCTACATCTGGTGTCTCAAATTCTCGGTGCCGCTGGGTGTTGCCCCGCTGAGCTAACAGCACTGCATGGATCGAGCGGGCCGTGCAGGCGCGCTTGATCTTTCCAGCCCGGAGGCGCAAGAGGGCCATATGGCCCAGGACATGACCCAACACAGACCTGGCCGCGCAATTGCATTGAAGCTCTGCGCGGTCTTTCTGTTTATGGTCATGGCGGCCATCATCAAGAGCGTATCAAGCGAGGTGCCTCCGGGCGAAGCCGTCTTTTTCCGCTCCCTCTTTGCTATTCCGATCATTGCCATATGGCTGGCGCAGCGGGGGCAACTGCGCGAAGGGCTCGTTCCGTCGAACCTCATGGGCCATGTCTGGCGCGGCGTCTTTGGCACCTCGGCCATGGGGCTAACCTTTGCGGGGCTCGGGCTACTCCCTCTGCCGGAGGTGACCGCCATCGGCTACGCAACGCCGATGTTTGCGGTGATCTTTGCCGCCCTGTTTCTGGGCGAACGCATCCGCCTGATCCGCCTCTCTGCCGTGGCACTCGGACTTGTCGGTGTGATGATCGTGATTGCCCCGCGCCTCAGCATCGGGGCCGATGAGATGTCCCGCGCTGCCACCTTTGGGGCAATCCTGGTGCTGATCGCGTCGGTTCTGCGCGCCCTTGTTCAAATCCACGTCCGTCGCCTGGTGCAAACAGATCACACCGCGGCCATCGTCTTTTACTTCTCCGTCACCGCGACCTGTCTTGCCATGTTGTCCGCGCCCATAGGATGGGTTGTCGATCACCCTGCCTTCGTCTGGGTCTGGCCGGAGCACTCTGTCGTGCTGTTGCTGATCACTGCCGGGCTGATCGGCGGTGTGGCCCAGATCATGGTCACGTCTTCTTACCGCTTTGGCGGCGCCTCCATGCTGGCGCCCTTCGACTATGCCTCGATGATCTTTGCCAGCCTCATCGGCTATGTTGCGTTTAACGAGGTGCCGACGGGCCCAATTCTGCTCGGTTCTGCCCTTGTCATTTCCGGCGGTATCCTGATTATCTGGCGCGAACGCCAGCTGGGGCTCGACCGCAGCAAGTCCAAACCCAATCAAACGCCTCCAGGCACCCCCTGACACCAAGGAATAACCTCATGTCGGACACGCAGGACCACAAAGAGAAGATGAAGGCCGTGCAGGCCAAGCAGCGCGCCAAGGTAGCAGAGGCGCAGGACCCCGAACGTGGGCTTGTCCTGGTGCATACCGGCAAGGGCAAGGGCAAATCCTCCAGCGCCTTTGGCGTTGTGATCCGGGCGCTGGGATGGAAGCAGAAGGTTGGCGTCGTCCAGTTCATCAAGGGCAAGTGGATCACCGGCGAGAAACGGTTTTTCGATCAGCTGGGCGACGTGACCTGGCACACGATGGGCGAAGGCTTCACCTGGGACACTCAGGACAAGGACCGCGACATCGCTGCAGCCGAGGCGGCCTTTGCCAAGGCGGTCGAGATGATGGAAAGCGGCGAGTTTGACCTGATCGTGCTGGATGAGATCAACATCGCGCTGCGGTACGACTATCTGGATGTGCACAAGGTGATTGAGAGCCTGAAGGGTCGTGACAAACGCACCGGGGTGATCCTGACGGGCCGCGACGCCAAGCCTGAATTGATGGACTACGCCGATCTGGTGACCGAGATGACGGAGGTCAAACACCCGTTTCAGGCGGGCATCAAAGCCCAGCGCGGGGTGGATTTCTAAGCCACCCGGAACATGTTGCGGGTCACAGAGAGGACCCGTGATGCCAAAAACACGCGAAAATCGACCCGAAATCACAACCGTCACCAACGGCACAGAACTGCAACGCTGGTATTGGACCAAGTCCGAACTGGTGGCGCAGGCCAAGACGCTCGGGCTTCGGGCCACCGGCGGCAAGTTCACCATCCTCGACCGGCTCGCACATTACCTCGACACCGGCGAGGAAATCTGGCCGGATGACATCCGCAGCAAGCCCCCCTCAAAATTTGATTGGCATAGCGCGGAACTGAAACCAGAGACGGTCATCACCGACAGCTATCGCAACAGCCAGAACGTCCGGCGTTTTTTCAGGGCGCACGCCGGGGACGGTTTCAAGTTCAACATCGCCTTCATGACATGGATGAAGGACAAAACCGTCAAAACGCTGGCGGATGCTGTAGAAGAATACCTTCGCCAGAGAGCCGAAGCGGCACAGCCCGGCTTTCAAAGCGAAATTGCCCACCACAATCAATTCAACCAGTACACGCGTGATTTCCTGGCCGACAATCCAGACAAAACGATGAAGGACGTGCGGAAATTCTGGGCTCTGAAACGCGACATGCCGTCCGAGGATGGACGGCATGTCTATCACAAGTCTGATCTGGACCTCGACTGATTAAAGACTGGTGCCTTTCGGGTCCAGCGTCACCGTGTAAAGCTCAGTATCTGCGCGGTCCATCAGCCGGACCTTCATCTGCTGCGTCTGCGCATCGATATCGACAAGACCAAAGAACTGCAGCCCGGCGCTGGGTGGCAGGTTGATCCCCTGCTCTTCCGTCGGCGCTTTGACGTATTTCACCTCGGCGCCAAAGGTCATGTCCATCGCATTTGGCCCAAAGGTCCCCGCGTGCAGCGGGCCGGAAACGAACTCCCAGAACGGCTCGAAATCCTGGAACTGCGCCTTGTCTGGGTTGTAGTAATGCGCTGCCGTGTAATGCACATCAGCGGTGAACCAGACGGTGTTGTCGATCCTGGCCGTCTTGATGAACCGCAAGAGCTCCGCCACTTCGACCTCGCGGCCCATCGCAGGTCCGTTCACGCCATCCGCGATGCCTTCGGAGCCTGCCTGTTCACGGAAGTTGTCCCAGACAATCAGCCCGATCGGTTGGTCAGATGCGATCACTTTCCATGTGGCCTTGGAGGCGACCAACTCGCGCTTGAGCCAGGCCATCTGCTCCGCCCCCAGCACCCTCTGGTCGTCGGTCAGTTCCGTGGTCATCTCCGCCGTATTCGGCCCGCGATAGCTGCGCAGATCGAGGAAGAAGACATCCAGCATCGGGCCGTAATTGATCCTGCGGTAAACGCGGTTTGGCTCCTCCGGTGTGATCCGCAGTGGCGTCATCTCGTGGAAGGCACGGGTGGCGCGGGCCTGCAGCACATGCACCGATTTCTCCGAATAGCGATCATCGCCCAACAGGTCCTTGCTGTCGGACCAGTTGTTCACGACCTCATGGTCGTCCCACTGCATGAAGGTGGGCACGGCGGCATTCATCGCGCGCACATGTTCGTCCAGCATGTTGTACTTCCACTGGCCGCGGAATTCATCCAGCGTCTCGGCCACCTTGCGCTTTTCGTCCGGCAGAACGACGTTCTTCCAGATCACCGCGCCGTCTTTCTCAACCTCGTCTTTCATCGGGCCATCGGCATAGACCGTGTCGCCGGAATGGATGAAGAAATCCGGCTGGTGCTGCGCCATGGTCGTATAGGTCGCCATGCCGTCCTCATCGATCCCCCAGCCCTGACCGGCGGTATCACCGGACCAGGCGAACCGGATGTTACGCCGCGCGGTCGGCGCGGTCCGAAAGCGCCCGATCAAGGGTTCGGAAACAGCATTTATGTCGCTCAGATCGGCGGCGACGAAGCGGTAAAAGATATCCTGATCGGAGGGCAGCCCGCTGACCAGCCGCTTGATCGCCATATCGCTGGACGGGATGGCATCCATCGACGCAAGACGCCGCACGTTTGCAAAGCTCTCGGTGGTGGAGACTTCCATGGTCACGCGCGCCGGGCGATCCGTCCGGGTCCAGATCATGCCCGAAGACGTGTCGACATCCCCTGACTGCACACCGTGGGTAAAAACGGGCCGGGAGGCCGCGCGGCTGAGGCTCGGCAGCGCGAGGCTGGCGGCAAAAGCGGTGGAGCCTGCCAGAACAGCGCGGCGGGTCGGGCGGATAAGTCGTGTCACAAGAATCCTCCATGTGGCGATTGGCTACCGCGCTATGGAACAGGTCTTGTGTAACAAATGCCCGACACCCGCGTAACGGGAAAGGCAAAAGATTGTGACGGGCGACAAATGGCCGCCCCGTCACCTTGTCGGTGTCAGGTGCGTACCAGCGTCTCGTAGCCTTGCGCGATATCGCGAGTGATGCTGCCAACCTCGAAATTATAGTCGCCGATCTGACCCACGGGCGTGACTTCGGCGGCAGTGCCAGTCAGCCAGCACTGCTCGAACCCTTCCAGTTCTTCGGGCATGATGTGACGCTCGTGCACCTTGATCTGGCGATCTTTCAGCATGCCGATCACGGTCTGCCGCGTGATCCCGTTGAGGAAACAATCCGGGTCCGGCGTATGCACTTCACCGTCTTTGACAAAGAAGATGTTGGCGCCCGTCGCTTCGGCCACATAGCCGCGGTAGTCGAACATCATCGCATCCGAACAGCCTTTGGCCTCTGCCGCGTGTTTGGACATGGTGCAGATCATGTAAAGGCCCGCCGCTTTGGCGTGGCTTGGGATGGTCTCGGGGCTTGGTCGTTTCCACTTGGAGATGTCGAGCTTGGCGCCCTTCATCTTTGCATCCCCGTAGTACGCCCCCCATTCCCAGGCCGCGATGGCCAGTTGCACCGGATTGCGTGCGGAGGCGACCCCCATATCCTCACCCGCGCCGCGCCAGGCGATGGCCCGCACGTAGGCGTCCTGCAGCCCGCTGGCAGCCAGAACCTCGACCTTGGCGGCCTCAATCTCATCCACGGTATAGGGGATTTCGAAATCGATCATCTGCGCCGACCGAACCAGGCGTTCGGAATGCGCGCGGCTTTTGAAAATCTTGCCGTTATACGCGCGTTCGCCCTCAAATACCGAAGACGCATAGTGCATGGCATGGGTCAGAATATGGACGTTGGCCTCGCGCCATTCGACCATTTGGCCGTTCATCCAGATCTTGCCGTCGCGATCATTGTAAGCGCCTGCCATTGTCTTTCCTTCCAAGGTTGGCAACAAAATTTCCGAATATTGCGCAAATTACGCCCGAACCGGACATAAAGTTGCGCAAAAGATGCGATTCGATAGCCCTTAACCCTTGGAATGTCAACAACACTGACATATGCTGTAACACAATGGCAGGGTGATTATTGAGGCATGTAATGGCAGACGGGCGCGTACCTTCAGCCCAAAGCGGTGAAAACCTTTTGTTTTTGACCGATGAGCAGTTGCGGCAGGGCATCGAGGCGATGTTCTTTGCCTATCGCGGGTTCACGGCCGATCCTGATCGTATCCTCTCGGACATGGCTTACGGGCGCGCCCACCACCGCGCCGTGCATTTCATCAATCGCGCGCCGGGCACCACGGTCAACAATCTGCTCAACATCCTTGGGGTCACGAAACAATCGCTCAACCGTGTCTTGCGCACGCTGATCGAGGATGGTCTGGTCGAAAGCAAGGTCGGGAAGGCGGACAAACGGGAACGTCATCTGTTCCTGACGGAGGAGGGCCACGCGCTGGAACAGAAATTGTCGGACGCACAACGGGTACGGATGCGGATGGCGTACCGGGAAGCCGGGCCGGACGCCGTCGCCGGGTTCCGCACGGTGTTGGAGGCGATGATGGACCGGGAAATGCGCAACGCCTACGGACGGTTGAAGGATAGCGGCACATGAGCGATATGGACGCGCACCTGCTGATCATCGACGATGACGAGCGGATCAGGACACTTTTGCAGAAATTCCTGATGCGTAATGGGTTTCTGGTGACCGCCGCACGGGACGCGGCGCATGCGCGGCGCATTCTGTCGGGGCTGGATTTCGATCTGATCGTGCTCGATGTCATGATGCCTGGTGAGGACGGTCTGGAGCTGACCAGATCCTTGCGGGAAACACGGGCCGTGCCGATCCTGCTGCTGACGGCCAAGGGCGAAACCGGCAACCGGATCGAGGGGCTGGAAGCGGGCGCGGATGACTATCTGCCAAAGCCTTTCGAGCCAAAGGAGCTGCTCCTGCGCATCAACGCCATTCTGCGCCGCATGCCCGAAGCGCCCGCCGACCAGACAGCGCCCAAGGTGCTGACGCTTGGAGGCATTCGATATGACATGGAACGTGGCGAGATGTGGCAGGGTGAAGACCTCGTGCGGCTGACCGCCACCGAAATGCAGCTGATGAAAATTTTCTCGGCCAGTTGCAACGAACCCATCAGCCGCGCCAAGCTGGTTGAAGAGCTGGGGCGGGATCGCGGGCAGGCGCAGGAACGTGCCGTCGATGTGCAGATCACCCGTTTGCGCCGCAAGATCGAGGAAGACCCCAAGCAGCCGCGGTACCTGCAAACCGTCCGTGGTGCGGGGTATATGCTGGCGCCGGAATAGCAGGCCTGATGTTTGGGGGCTGTCTGCCCCCGGCCCTGACGGGCCTCCCCCGAGGATATTTCTGGCCAGAAGAAACAGGGCGCGGGCTGGCACAGCGCGGAAATACCCGCTAGAAAACCGCCAGCGCAAAGACAGGATTTCCGACCATGACCGATATCCCAGTGGATCAAATGAGCTTTGAACAGGCCATGGCTGAGCTTGAGAATGTTTTGGGCCAGTTGGAGCGTGGCGACGTGGCGCTGGATGAGAGCATTGCTCTTTACGAGCGTGGTGCGGCCTTGAAAGCGCGCTGCGAGGCCAAGCTAAAAGAAGCCGAAGAGAAAGTTGCTGCCATTACATTGGACGGCGACGGCACACCGACGGGAACGACACCGGTCGAAGGGCTCTGACCATGTTCGAGACCCGTCTGGGCGCGGATGCTCAGGCCATTCAACAGCATTTCGACCTGATATTGGGGCGTCTGGACGACCTGCCCGTGGTGCAGGCCATGGCGCATGCAACCCACGGCGGCAAGCGTTTGCGGGGTTTTCTGGTGTTGGAAAGCGCGCGGCTTCATGACATCGACATCGGGGCGGCGATCTGGCCTGCCACGGCCATTGAGGCGCTGCATGCCTATTCGCTGGTGCATGATGATCTGCCGTGCATGGATGATGATGACATGCGGCGCGGTCGTCCAACGGTGCATCGCAAATGGGACGAGGCAACCGCTGTGCTGGCGGGCGACGCTTTGCAGACACTCGCCTTCGAGCTGGTGACGGGGACCGAGGCAGGCCTGGAGGCCCAGGTGCGGGCCACACTCGCATTGCGCCTGGCTCGCGCCAGCGGGGCGCAGGGGATGGTTCTGGGACAGGCGCTCGATATTGCGGCGGAAACGGTTCAGCATCCTTTGACACTGGACGACATCACAGCACTTCAGCGCGGCAAGACAGGCGCCCTGATCGAATGGGCTGCCACCGCCGGGGCGGTGATGGCCGAAGCAGACACCACTGCCCTGCAGGACTATGCGTGCGCCCTTGGCCTTGCCTTCCAGATTGCCGATGATGTTCTGGATGTGACCGGAGACAGTGCCACGGTCGGCAAGGCAGTTGGCAAAGACGCCGAAGCGGGCAAGGCAACCTTCGTGTCGCTTCTGGGGCTGGACGCGGCGCGGCAGCGCGCCGATGATCTGGCGGATCAGGCCTGCGACAGCCTGGGGGGTTACGGCGCGCGCGCAGACATCTTAAAAGAGGCTGCGCGTTTTGTCGTGACGCGCGCGCATTGAGAGGGGCATCATGACCTCAGACAAACCCGAAACACCGCTGCTGGACAGGATCCGGCGCCCTGCGGACATGAAAGACCTGTCTGATCGGGAGCTGACCCAGCTGGCACATGAGCTGCGGGCCGAAACCGTCTCTGCCGTTTCGGTAACGGGCGGACATCTGGGGGCGGGTCTGGGTGTCGTCGAATTGACGGTGGCGCTGCATGCGGTCT
The DNA here is from genome assembly GCF_947492555.1 of uncultured Roseobacter sp. Lineage (GTDB taxonomy): Bacteria > Pseudomonadota > Alphaproteobacteria > Rhodobacterales > Rhodobacteraceae > Roseobacter. The sequence goes on along the minus strand of NZ_CANLNE010000002.1, from coordinate 679,399 downwards.
TCGATACGCCGCGCGACAAGCTGATCTGGGACGTGGGCCACCAGTGCTACCCGCACAAAATCCTGACCGAGCGCCGGGACCGCATCCGCACGTTGCGCATGAAAGACGGGCTCAGCGGCTTCACCAAACGCAAGGAATCACCTTACGATCCCTTTGGCGCGGCACATAGTTCGACCTCGATCTCTGCCGCTTTGGGTTTTGCCGTGGCCCGGGATCTGGGCGGCGTGGTGCCCGAAGGGCTGGGCGACGCAATTGCTGTGATCGGCGATGGCTCGATGAGCGCGGGCATGGCCTATGAGGCGATGAACAACGCGGGCCATCTGGGCAAACGCCTGATTGTGATCCTCAATGACAATGAAATGTCCATCGCCCCGCCGGTGGGCGCCATGTCCACCTACCTCAGCAGGCTTTACGCAGAGGAACCGTTTCAGGATTTCAAGGCCGCTGCCAAAGGTGCCGTCAGCCTGCTGCCCGAACCCTTCCGCGAAGGGGCCAAACGCGCCAAGGACATCCTGAAGGGCATGGCCGTGGGGGGCACACTGTTTGAACAGCTTGGGTTTTCCTATCTCGGCCCAATCGACGGACACGACATGGACCAGCTCTTGCCGGTGCTGCGCACAGTCAAGGCGCGCGCGACGGGGCCGATCCTGATCCATGTGCTGACCAAGAAGGGAAAGGGATACGCGCCTGCAGAATCCGCCCGCGACAAGGGGCACGCCACGGCCAAGTTCGACGTGATCACCGGCGAGCAGAAAAAGGCGCCCTCAAATGCGCCGATTTACACCCGCGTATTTGCCGACAGCCTGCTGCAGGAAGCCGCAGAGGACGATAAGATTTGCGCCGTCACAGCGGCGATGCCGGATGGCACCGGCCTCAACCTTTTTGCCGAACGCTACCCGAGCCGCTGTTTTGACGTGGGCATCGCGGAGCAACACGGGGTGACTTTCTCCGCTGCCTTGGCCGCGGGCGGGATGAAACCCTTTTGCACGATGTATTCCACCTTCCTGCAGCGCGGCTATGATCAGGTGGTGCATGACGTGGCGATCCAGCGCCTGCCGGTGCGCTTTGCCATCGACCGGGCCGGGTTGGTCGGCGCGGATGGGGCAACGCATGCAGGCTCTTTCGACATCGCCTATCTTGCCAATCTGCCGGGCTTTGTCGTGATGGCGGCAGCGGATGAGGCGGAGCTGAAACACATGGTCGCCACGGCTGCGGCGCATGGTGACGGCCCTATCGCCTTCCGCTTTCCGCGCGGTGAAGGCAATGGCGTCGAGATGCCGGAACGCGGCGAGGTGCTGGAGATCGGCAAGGGCCGGATCATCTCCAAAGGATCGCGCGTCGCCCTGCTGTCCTTCGGGACCCGGCTTGCAGAAGTGGAAAAGGCGGCAGAGGCGCTCACCGCGCGGGGCATCCGCCCAACCGTTGCAGACGCACGTTTTGCCAAGCCGCTGGATCGTGATCTGATCCTGCAACTGGCCGCCGATCACGAGGCGCTGATCACCATCGAGGAAGGTGCCCTAGGCGGTTTCGGCAGCCATGTCGCGCAGCTTCTGGCCGACGAGGGCGTCTTTGATGAAGGGCTGAAATACCGCTCCATAGTGCTGCCCGACATCTTCATCGATCAGGCCAGCCCAGCGGATATGTATGCCGTGGCGGGCATGAATGCGGCCGAGATCGAAGGCAAAGTGCTGAACGTGCTTGGCGTTGCGCAGATCGGCGAAGCCCGCGCCTGAGCGTCAGGTCACCGCCACCTGCAGCAGCAGCACCGCACCCAGCGGCACCGCGACCATGCCGATGTAGCCTGCGATAACGAAGTAGCCGTCCCGCGCAAAAAGACCAAAAGCGAAAAGCCCAATGGTCGCCGCCGCCAGCGATGTAACGCCCGGCACAAGTTCCAGCGCGGGCCAGCCCAGCGGGATCACCGCGCATTGCAGCAGAATGATCATGCGCATCGGCCCGCGCGTCAAGTATTGCAAACGCGGGGAGGAATTTCGATCAATCCACGCGGCCGGGCGGCGCAGCCATGCCACCATCCGCGACAAGGTCGAGGCGCCGATGCGCATCCGCATGATGCGCCGGGGCAGCCAGAGCCTGCGCCCCATAAGGCCTTGTACGGCCAGCATCACGATGATGACTGCAGAGATTGTCGGAATGCCCGGCACACCCGACATCGGAGACACGAGGAAAAGCGCGACCACCAGAATAACGGGTGTGATGGTCCTGTCCCCGATCTCGGACAGGATATCGCGCATTTCGACTTTTTCATCCGTCGCCGCACGATCCACCGCGTCGAGCAACGTGCTCAGCGGCCAGTCTCTATAGTCCTGAAACGTCCTGATCTCGGTTTTCCTCACGCAACAACGCCTCCAGCCCGGTCCGGTAGTCGGGATAAAGCAGCTGGACACCCAACTCTTCTTTGATGCGATCGTTCCGAACTTTTTTACTCTCGGCGTAAAAGCTGCGCGCCATGGGGGTCATCTCCGCCGTCTCGAAATCGACGGCAGGGGGTAGCGGAACCTCCAGTAATTCGGCGGCATAGGCGATGACATCCTGCGGCGGCGCCGGATCGTCGTCGCAAAGGTTATAGACCGCACCGGGGTTCGGCTGCGCCAGCGATGCCTCCAGCACCTGCGCGATGTCCTGCACGTGAATGCGCGAGAACACCTGCCCTTTTTTGATGATACGCCGCGCCGTTCCCGCGCGCACCTTGGCAAAAGGGCCGCGCCCGGGACCGTAGATGCCAGCCAGCCGAAAGACGTGCAGGTTCAGACCCGGTATCGCCTGCCATTCGGCCTCTGCAGCAACCCTTGCCCGCCCCCGTTTCGTGGAGGGCGTCAGGTCCGCAGTTTCGTCCACCCAGCCACCCGCGTGGTCGCCGTAGACGCCGGTGGTGGACAGATACCCGACCCAGTCGAGCCGAGGCGCGGCCTCGGTGATCTGCGCCCTCATCTCGGCCAGAACAGGGTCGCCGTCCGGAACTGGCCCAGCGGAGATGAGCACCGCATCCGCTGCGGCCAACGCATCCGTCACGTCCGCGCCCGGCCAGATCAGCGGCTCCACGCCGGTGGCGACAATATCCTTGGCCTTCTCAGCGCTGCGCGTGGTGCCGATCACCCGCCAGCCCTTTTGGATCAAGCGGGGGGCAAGAGCCCTGGCACTGAACCCGTGCCCGAACGACAGAAGTGTTTTGCTCATGGGATCAAAGTGGACCGCCCCCACGCCGGGTGCAAGATGCGCTAGGCGTCTATCCTGATCTCTTTGGCCTTCGGGACCAGACCGTTGATGCGCGCCAGGTGTTCCGGCAGGCAGCGGGTCAGAAAATCGTGGTGTTGCACGATATGCCCGCGTGCGGCAGGCCCAAGATGGGCAAAGGCGCCGGGGTCCGACACCACATCAATGACCTGCTGCGCCAACGCATTCGGATCGTGGAAATCGACCAGCAGCCCGGTTTCCCCATGCGTAATCACTTCGCGCACCGGCAAGACGTCCGAGGCCACGATGGTCGCCTGCATTGCCATCGCCTCCATCAGCGACCAGGACAGCACGAAAGGCATCGTCAGATAGATGTGACAGCGGCTGAGCTGCACCAGTTTCTGGAACTCCGGATAGGGAATCTGCCCCAGAAAGTGTACGCGGCTCCAGTCGATGTCCTGCCCCACTTCCTCTTCCATTTCACGACGCAGGCCGCCGGGGCGCTCGGATTTGCCGCCGTAAGAGACATCATTACCGCCGATGATCAGCACACGCGCCTTCGGGCGTTCCCGCAGAATGCGGGGCAAGGCGCGCATCAACACGTGGAATCCGCGTGTCTTCTCCAGATTGCGCGCCACGTAGGTGATCACCTCGTCCTCCCGCGTCAGCGGATGATCCAGCCGACCCAGAGAAAGAGATGCATCGGCATCGGGCACCAGCGTATCGGTCCGGATGCCGTCGTGACAGACATACATTCTGTCATGGAAACTCGCCGGAAAGCGGTCGCGCTGCCACTGGGTCGGGCATTGCCCCAGATCGACGGTCTCAATGTTCGCAAGAGGTATCGCGTTTCGCGCCTGCATCAGGAAGGGGGCGTGATCCGACACCGTCTCTGCCGGGTCAAACCCCACCAGCCCGCCGTGCAGATTATAGTAGTATTCGAAATACCCGATGATCGGCACATCCGGCCAGACCTGTTTGAAGAACGTCAGCTCGCCCCAGCCGACGTGCCCCACCACGATATCCGGCTTGAAGCCGTGGTCGCGCTCCAGTTTGCGGGCCGCCATCGCCGCACTAAAGCCGGAACCGGTGGCCTCTTCCCAGACCTTCGACAGCCCGTAGGCGTCCTTGCCCGGCACGTGATGTGGTTTGTAGATGATGGTGCGCACCCCATCGAACTTCGGCGGGTTACGGCGCTGGGTCAGAAACGCGATCTCATGTCCGCCCGCTGCCAGCAGCCACTGCACGATCTCGCGATATTGGCCGGGCATGTTTTGGTGCACAAAAAGCAGTTTCATCGATACTCACACTATTCTTTCAAACTGTGAACTCCCATAGCGGGAGACGGGTGGCTTCGGCAAATCCAATCAGCGGCCTTTCCAGATCGGATCACGTTTTTCAGCAAAGGCGCGCGCGCCTTCCAACTGGTCCTCGGAAGCGTATAGCCGGTCCACCGTTTCCAGCTGCCGCCCGGTAATCCGGTTCATCGCGTCCTGGAACTTGGCGTCTTCCGCGTCCCGCACGATCTCCTTGATGGCCGCGTAAACAAGCGGCGGACCAGACGCGATCAATTCAGCCAGCGTCCACGCCCGCTGCACAAGCTCTGCCGCTGGCACGACCTCGTTCACCAGCCCCCAGCGATGCGCCTCATGGACATCAAACCATCTGCCGGTCAGGAGCAGTTCCATCGCGATGTGGTAGGGGATGCGTTTGGGCAGCTTGACCGATGCCGCATCCGCCACCGTGCCCGACCGGATTTCCGGCAGAGCAAAAGTCGCATGGTCCGCCGCGAGGATCATGTCAGCGCTCAGCGCCAGTTCCAGCCCACCCCCGCAGGCGATCCCGTTGACCGCAGCGATCACCGGCTTGTTCAAGCCGTGCAGCTCCTGCAATCCACCAAACCCGCCAACGCCGTAATCCCCGTCGACCGCGTCGCCCTTGGCTGCGGCCTTGAGATCCCATCCGGGGCAAAAGAATTTCTCACCCGCACCGGTGAGGATGGCGACACGCAGGTCCGGGTCATCGCGAAACTCGGCAAAGACCTCGCCCATGATGCGAGAGGTTTTCAGATCGATGGCATTTGCCTTTGGCCGGTCCAGCGTGACCTCAAGAATGGCTCCTTTACGAGCAGTTTTGATCGGGTTCATGCCTGTCTCCTTCTGAAATCGCCGACGTACCCAGCACCATCAACGCATCCGCGGCAACCGCCGATGTTGGTGTACAGATCAGCGGGTTGATCTCAACTTCCGCGATCTGGCCCTGATGCGCAATCACACATCTCTGTAGCGCCATAACGGTCTCGACAATCGCGCTCAAATCAATGGGTGGCTTGCCGCGAAACCCGGTCAGCAGCGGGTAGGTTTTGAGGCGGCACAGGGCCTGCCGGACGTCCATCTCGGTCACCGGCAGCAATAACGATACGCTGTCCTGCCACAATTCCGTCAGGACACCGCCGGTTCCGAGCGTCAGGACGTAGCCGTGTGCGGCATCCACCGTAACCCCGATCAGCAGTTCAGCGATACCGCCCTGCACCATCTCTTCGATCAGCAAACTGCCATTGGGCAGCGTCCGCGCCGCATCGGGCAGATCGCCGTGCGACAGGCCAAGACGCACCCCGCCAGCTTCAGACTTATGCGCAATCCCCTGTGCCTTCAGCGCCAAGGGCGCGCGCAGCGCCTTGGCATCAACCTGCAAAACGTCCTCGCAGACCACATGGACCGGCACGGCCACACCAAAGCTTTGCAACAGGTCTTTCGCCTCTGCCTCCTTCAGCATCCGGGGCGTGGCGGGCGGCGACGCAACCAAGGGCGGCGCGACACAAGGCGCGGACAGATGCGCCGCCGCCTCCGCCGCCACCATCGCCTCGCGCAAACCAAATAGCGGGGTAACCCCGGCCTGCATCAACGTAGCGGCAACCTCAGCGGGCATCAGTTCCGGCAAGGTCGAGACCACGGCCACGGGCCGCCCGCTGGCCCGGTGGGTCGCAATCGCCGCCTTGGTCGCGCAGTGCCAATCCGCAGCATCGGTATGCGGGTAATCAACGAGGATCAAAACCAACCCGATGTGTGCCGCCGCCATCGGCGTCCAGGCTGCTGCCATCTTCTCGGCATCCCCCCAGATATAAGTGTGATAATCCAGCGGATTGGACAGGGCCACCATCGGGCCCAATACCTCCTGCAACGCCGTCTTTTGCCGAGGTTCCAGCGCAGGGAAAGACAACCGCATGCCCATCGCGGCGTCTGCGGCAAGGCTGGCCTCCCCCCCCGAGCAACTGATGCTCGACAACGCCGAGGTTTCCAGCGGACCCGCGACATGCAGCAGCTTCAAACTCTCCAGAAGGCCTGGCAAATCATGGACGCGTGCGACACCCAAACGTGCCAGAAGTGCAGCAGCCCCGGCATCGCTGCCCGCAAGAGAGGCGGTGTGTGACAGGGTCGCGCGCTGTGCTTCCTCCGACATGCCCGCTTTCAAAGCCACCAGCGGTACCCCCCTGGCATGTGCTTTCATGGCCAGCGCGTGCCAGGCGGCAGTGTCCCCGAACCCCTCGATGTGCAGGCCAATCGCGGTGATCCGCGGGTCATCCAACAGCGCAGAAGCCATGTCTGCCTGCGAGGTCTGGGCCATGTTCCCACAGGTCCCGACAAAGGCAATCGGCAGCCCACGCTGTTGCATTGTCAGGTTGATCGCGATGTTGGAACTCTGCGTCAGGATCGCGACACCCCGCTCCACCGACACACAGCCATGCTGATCCGGCCAGAGCAATGCGCCGTCCAGCGCGTTGATGAACCCATAACAATTGGGTCCGAGAATGGGCATGTCGCCCGCCGCCGCAACCAGAGCCGATTGCAGATCATGGGCGCTGCCATCTTCTCCAGTCGCTTCGGAAAAGCCTGACGCGAAACAGACCGCGCCCCCCGCCCCAATCTGCGCCAAAGCCGACACGACCTGCACGGTCAGGTGCCTGTTCACACCGATGAACGCAGCATCCGGCACACCGGGCAGATCAGCAACCGATGCCACGGCGGCAACCCCCTCCACCGACGCCGGGTCGGGATGTACCCGCCAGATGTCTCCTGAAAACCCCATGCCGTGGAGCTGGCGCAGCACCTGACGACACCAAGGGCCACCGCCAACCACCGCCACCGACCGGGGCCGCAACATCCGACCAAGGTCACAGCTCACCTGAAGCCTCCGCAAGCTTCTTCTGGCCAAAAATATCCCCGCCGGAGGCACAAACCTCTATGCCCCCAGCGCCCGCAGCAGATCGCGGCTGATGATATGACGCTGGATCTCGCTGGTCCCATCCCAGATGCGTTCCACCCGCGCATCCCGCCAGAAACGTTCCAGCGGATAATCGTCCATCAAACCCATTCCGCCATGAATCTGAATGGCCGCATCCGTTACCCGTGCCAGCATCTCGGACGCATAGAGCTTGGCGCTCGCGATCTCTCGGTTCGCGGGCAATCCCTTGTCCAGCCGGTCAGCACTGGCAAGGGTCAGTAAATCTGCTGCGTCGATTTCGGTAATCATATCAGCAAGTTGAAAACTGACCCCCTGGAACTTGCCAATCTTCTGGCCGAACTGCTCGCGCTCTGCCGCGTAGTTCAGAGCATAGTCGAACACCCGCCGCGCGCGCCCCACACTCATGGTGGCGACGGTAATCCGCGTCGCGTAGAGCCAGGTGTTCATCACCTCGAACCCGCCATCGACCTCCCCCAGAACCTGAGCGTCCGGCAGACGGCAGTCATCGAAATCGAGGATCATGTTCTTGTAGCCACGGTGGCTCACGGACTTGTACCCGTCGCGGATGGTGAAACCGGGCGTGCCGCGATCCACCAGAAACGCCGTGATCCGCTTCTTCGGTCCCTTCGGCGTCTGGTCCTCTCCGGTTGCGATGAAGACAATGACGAAATCCGCGTGCTCCGCACCCGAGATAAAATGCTTAGTGCCATTCACCACCCAATCGCCACCGTCCCGCACGGCGGCACATTTCATGCCCCGCACGTCCGACCCCGCGCCCGGTTCCGTCATGGCCAGCGCGTCCGTCTTCTCGCCCCGCACCGCGGGCATCAGGTAACGCTCCACCTGCGCGCCTTCACAGGCCATCAGGATGTTCTGCGGTCGTCCGAAGAAATGATTGAGCGCCATGGAGCCGCGCCCCAATTCCCGCTCGACAAGTGCAAACTCAAGATGGTTCAGCCCTGCGCAACCTACGCTTTCTGGAAAGTTGCAGGCGTAAAAGCCCAGCTCAATCGTCTTGCGCTTGATCTCCTGCGCAATCTCAGCAGGCACTTCGCCGGCGCGTTCGACCAGTTCTTCATGGGGGTAGATTTCGTTTTCAACAAAGCTGCGGACGGTCTCCGCAATCATCTGATGTTCGTCAGTCAGGCCAAATATCGTCATCTGTCAGGTCTCTTGCGTACGGTGAAGGGAAGGCGGCGCGCGGCCTCACTTCCCCAAGCGCCGCGTGCTCGTCCAGCAAGACAGATCGTCGATGACCACGCGGACCACCATCAGGTGTACATCTGTTTCTTGCGCGCGCGGGTCTCTTCCGTGGCCTGCGCCGAACCGTCATGGTAGCTGCCGAACCAGCGGTCCCAGGGCATCTCGACCGTGCCGTAGTTGCATTCGAAATAGCGGTGGTGCAGCTGGTGAAAGAACACGCCCGCCTTTGCCTGCCGCTTATCTCCCACCACGATCTCCTCGAAGCCGGAATGGGAAAATACCGGGTGGGTGGATTGCACGTAGCCGTGAAAAAGCACATGCAGCGGATGGCTCGGGACGATGAAATGAATGGCAAAATTGGTGTAGAAGAGCAGATGTTCAACCGGGTGCATCGAGATGCCTGACCATGGCCCCACGTTCACGTTGCGGTGGTGCAGGGAATGCGCCAGCTTGTAAAGCGGCGGCCAGTGCAGCAGTCGGTGAATCCAGTAGAAATGGAAGCTCGACCAAATTGGCAACAGCACGAAAAACGCCACAAACCAGACCGGATTGCCCGGAAAGAGCATGCTTGGCGCATAGCCATTCGCCATTGCCCAGAAGACCAGTACCTGCGCAGCGGTCCACAGGGTAATGCCGCTGGCGATGTGCCAGAACATATTGTCGTGCACCTGATTGCCGAAGGTGAAGGTGCCGTTGGTGCGCGCCTGATCGCGCGGGTCGTATTTGGTGCGGTCGCCCTGCCCTTTGCGTATGATCAGCCAGTAGTGCAGCATGCCCGCACAGATCACCTGCGGCACCAGATTGGCCAGCCAGACCTTCGCGATCCAACCCCAAGCCAACACCTGCATCTCCGCCAGTTCCGGCAGAATTGCGAAATAGGCCAGCAGGGCCAGCGCAAAGCACAAGGTTGTTGTCGAGATTTCCAACCAGAAGGCCGCGTACCACCCAAAAATCGCGCGCGGACGCGGCGGCCATTGAAACAGCGGGTTCTGCGCCAGCGGCGTTGGGGGCCGGAAGTTCCAGCGTCCGGCCTCGCGCCCCTCCGCATGGCTGGCTCTCTCCTGGGCTTCTGTATCACTGGGCATACGTCGAGCCCTCCTCATCCAGGATCGCCTTCAATTCCGCCAGATGCCGGGCATCCTGTTCGGGGTAACTTTCCAGTTCCCGTGCGGTCTTTTCCGCGACGTCGTCCGATAACACGCGCAGCGGCTGGCCGGTCTGCAGCGCGAGAATATAGGTCATGCAGGCGCGCTCGAAGTAATAGAGCCGGTTGAAGGTGTCGGCGACCGTGTCGCCAATGATCATGATGCCGTGATTGCCCATGATCATGACCTTCTTTTTCGGATCGTCGAAAAGCTGAGCGCAGCGCGTCCCTTCCTCCTCGAAGGCGAGCCCCCCATAGTTGTCGTCGATCACGTAGCGATTGAAAAAGGTGCAGGCGTTCTGGTCCACCGGCGGCAGACGGCTGTCGGCCAAGGCGGCCAGCGCGGTGGCGTAGGGCGAATGCACATGCATGGCGCAGCGCGCGTGCGGGCAATGCCGGTGCAACCCGCCATGTAGCCCCCAGGCCGTTGGGTCCGGCGCGTCGGGGCCCTCCATGCTGGTCGGGTCATTGGCATCCACGACGATCAGGTCCGAGGCCCGGATGCGCGAGAAGTGCATCTGGTTCGGGTTCATCAGGAACCGCGTGCCATCCTCGTTGATCGCGAGGCTGAAGTGATTGGCCACCGCCTCGTGCATGTTCAGCCGCACGGTCCAGCGGAAGGCGGCGGCGAGGTCAACCCGCTCCTGCCAGTTCTCCATATTCGGGCGCATTTCCGTCACGGGTATCCTCCGGGTCGTCTGTCCCCATGACAACATCCAAGCCGCTTGCCTGACCAACGAAAAAAACGCAAGCTGGCCATAAGTAAAACTAATGAAGTGGTTATAATGGCTGACCTGCCCCCTCTGAACTGGCTCCGCGCCTTCGAGGCCTCGGCCCGGACACTGAGCTTTACCGGGGCCGCCCGCGATCTGAACATGACCCAGAGCGCGGTGAGCCAGCAGATCAAATCCCTCGAGGGGTTTCTGGGGCGACCGCTCTTTCACCGGCGCCCCCGCGCGCTGGAGCTGACCCAGACCGGCATCAGCTATCTGCCGGTGGTGCGCGACGCTTTCCGCACATTGGCCCATGGCACCCGCGCCCTGACGCGCAACGAAAGCGATGTCCTGCAGGTTCAATCGAACCTGACCTTTGCGATTCACTGGCTTGCGCCGAGGCTGATCCGCTTTCGGGCCAGGCACCCGGAGGTGCAGATCAATATCGTCACCGAGTTGTGGGAGCCACGGGATATGGCAGACGGCGCCGATGTGGAAATTCGCTTTTCCCTGCGCCCGTCAGACCGCGTGCATGCCGAAGTGCTGCTGACCGATCACTACTATCCGGTCTGTGCGCCTGGCTATGCGGTGACATTGCAGACGCTGGCGGACCAGCCGCTTTACGATTGCGCCAACATGATGGGCACTTGGGCGGTCTGGGCGGAAGAGCAGACGCTCGACTGGCCCGATCCACACATTACCTATGCGACCACCTATTCCGTGCCGCTTTCGGTTGCCATGACCGGTGGCGGGCTCGCCTTGGCGCATGATGCCATTGCGGGTGGACTGATTGAGGCGGGCCATCTGGTCGCCCCCTTTTCCCATCGCGCCCGGATGCAGGAGGCCTACTATCTGATCCAGTCGCCCCGCGCCCATGAGATGAGTGCCGCCCGCGCCTTTTCAACCTGGCTGCGGGAGGAGATCGCAGCGCAGAAGGTGGCCTGAAAGCCCACCCTACCTGCTGTTCTCAGAGCGGGCGGCTGGGAACCCAGGCATAACCATCACCGCATAGGATATAGGCTTCGCGCAGCCCGTGGGGCTTGTCGGTCGGGGCCTGCAGGATCATGGCGCCGCACGCCTCCGCCCTGGACGCGGCGGCATCCGGATCGCTCTCATAGAGCCGGATTTCGAGACCCGCGCCGCGCGGCGGGTTCTCAGGGAGCAGACCCAACAGCGGATTATCCGCATAGGTGCCGTCGCCGTGCAATTGGAACACCTCCTTGCCCGCTGTGATGATAGCGAAATCGTCGCTGACCCGGTGGGCGTTGAAGTCAAAGACATCCGCGAGGAAGGCACAGGTGGCCCGGACATCGCGGACCAGCAGATTCAGTCCGATGCCGCGCAGGCTTTTGCCGAAATCCTCGGCCGTGACCGTTTCATAATCCATATCCGCCCCTCCCCGCTTGAACCTTCCCGATTGCCGTGGCACCTAGGGACATGACGCATGCTTCTTTCCCCTCATGGCCCGATTCCGCCAGTCGGTTGATCGCCGTCGCCACGGGCCGCACCCCTGCCGACACCGTGATACAGGGCGGCACATGGGTCAATGTGCATACGCGTGAAATCCTCGACGGCCACGATATTGCCATTGCGGACGGTCGCATCGCCTGTGTGGTGCCGGATGCATCGCACTGCATCGGGCCTGACACCCGGATCATCGCGGCGCAGGGCCGGTACATGATCCCCGGTCTCTGCGACGGACATATGCACATCGAGAGTGGCATGCTGACCCCGGCGGAATTCGCCCGCGCCGTAATCCCACATGGCACGACCTCGATGTTTACCGACCCGCACGAGATTGCCAATGTGCTGGGGCTTGAAGGCGTGCGCATGATGCATGACGAAGCGCTGATGCAGCCGGTAAATATCTTCACCCAGATGCCCTCCTGCGCCCCTTCGGCGCCGGGCATGGAAACCACGGGGTTCGAGATCACGGCAGAGGATGTGGCGGAAGCCATGCAGTGGCCGGGCATTATCGGGCTGGGCGAGATGATGAATTTCCCCGGTGTGTCAAACGCCGATCCCAAGATGCTGGCCGAGATGGCCGCGACGCAAAACGCCGGTAAGACCGTGGGCGGACACTATGCCTCGCCCGATTTGGGGCCAGCTTTTGCAGGCTATGTGGCCGGCGGCCCCGCAGATGATCACGAAGGCACCTGCGAAGAGGACGCCATCGCGCGGATGCGACAGGGGATGCGGTCGATGATCCGGCTCGGCTCCGCGTGGTACGATGTGGAGACCCAGATCACGGCGATCACCGAAAAGGGCCTCGATCCGCGCAACATGATCCTGTGCACGGATGACTGCCATTCAGGCACGCTGGTGAATGACGGACATATGAACCGTGTTGTGCGCCACGCGATTGACTGCGGCTGTGACCCGGTGGTGGCCCTGCAAATGGCCACGATCAACACGGCCACACATTTCGGGCTGGAGCGCGAGATCGGCTCGCTCACCCCGGGACGGCGCGCAGATGTAATTCTGACCTCGGATTTGAAGACCCTGCCGATAGAGACCGTCATCGCACGCGGTGAGATCGTGGCGGAAGACGGCAAATGCCTTGTAGACTGCCCGCATTATGACTGGCCTCAGACCGCACGCCAGACCGTGCATATGGGCAAGGCGCTGGAGGCGGATGATTTCGCCATACCGGCGCCCAGTGGCGCCAATGCGGTCCGCGCAAACGTCATCGGCGTCGTCGAAAATCAGGCCCCCACCAAGGCGCTGCAATTCGAACTGCCGGTGACCGAAGGGCGCGTGCAGGCCACTGGTGAAGTCTGCCAGATCGCGCTGGTCGAGCGCCACCGCGCCACCGGATCCGTGACCAACGCCTTTGTCTCGGGCTTCGGCTACGAGGGGCCGATGGCGATGGCCTCCACGGTCGCACATGACAGCCACCATATGATTGTCGTCGGCACCGATGCCGCGCATATGGCCATAGCGGCGAACCGCTTGGGCGAGGTCGGCGGCGGCATTGTCATCTTCAAGGACGGGATCGAGACCGCGCTGGTCGAACTGCCCATCGCCGGGCTGATGTCGGACCAACCGGCGCGGGACATTGCCGCCAAAACCGACCAGATGATGCAGGCCATGCGCGATTGTGGCTGCACCCTCAACAACGCCTATATGCAGCATTCGCTGCTCGCCCTCGTGGTGATCCCGGAACTGCGCATCTCCGATCTCGGTCTTGTCGATGTGCGCAGCTTTGAATTCATTCCAGTAATTGAGCCGCTTTCATGACAGATATCCTGACCCCCGACGCCCCAGAGGCCGAAGAATTCCTTGATGCCAAGGCCGCCGTTGCGCGGCTGGAGGAGCTCTACACACAGGCCACCGGCTTTCTATGCACACATTTCGTCAAGGCGATGGCCGACGGCGCGCCAGACGGGCGGGTTCGCGCGTTTTACCCGCAGGTCCTCTTCAAGACCTCGACCTTTGCGCAGGTGGATACCCGGCTCAGTTACGGTCATGTCTCGGCCCCCGGCAGTTTTCGCGCCACGATCACGCGCCCAGACCTCTTTCGCAGCTACCTGACCCAGCAGATCGGCCTGCTGATCGAAAATCACAATCAGCCAGTGATCATCGGGGCCTCCGAGACCCCTATGCCGGTGCATTTCGCTGTGGCACATGACGCCACCATGACCGTGCCGCAGGAAGGGGCGGCGGATTTCACGCTGCGCGATGTCTTTGATGTGCCGGATCTGACCACAACCAACGATGACATCGTGAACGGCACCTATGTGCCCACCGATGGCATCGGCCCGCTGGCCCCCTTCACCGCGCAGCGTGTGGACTACTCGCTGGCCCGGCTGGCGCATTACACGGCCACGGATGCCGCGCATTTCCAGAACCACGTGCTGTTCACGAACTATCAGTTCTACGTCGCCGAGTTTGAATCCTATGCCCGTGCGCAACTGGATGATCCGAAATCGGGCTACACCGCCTTCGTCTCCACGGATAACGCGACCATCACCAAGGGCGACCAGGCGCTGGCCAGCCCGGTGAAAACCCCGCAGATGCCGACCTATCACCTCAAGCGGGCAGACGGGTCGGGCATCACACTGGTGAACATCGGCGTCGGCCCCTCCAACGCCAAGACCGCCACCGACCACATTGCCGTGCTGCGTCCGCATGCCTGGCTGATGGTTGGCCACTGTGCGGGACTGCGGAACTCCCAGGCGCTGGGGGATTTTGTGCTGGCGCATGCCTACCTGCGCGAGGATCACGTGCTGGACGACGACCTGCCTGTCTGGGTACCGATCCCGGCGCTGGCGGAAATCCAGATCGCGCTGGAACAGGCAGTGGCGCAGGTGACCAATCTCGAAGGATATGAACTGAAACGCATCATGCGCACCGGCACGGTTGCCACCCATGACGACCGGAACTGGGAACTGCGCGACCAATCCGGCCCGGTGCAACGGCTCAGCCAGTCCCGCGCCGTTGCCCTCGACATGGAAAGCGCCACGATTGCCGCCAATGGTTACCGATTCCGCGTACCCTACGGCACCCTGCTCTGTGTGTCCGACAAGCCGCTGCATGGTGAATTGAAGCTTCCCGGCATGGCCTCGGACTTCTATAAAACACAAGTTGCACGGCATTTGATGATCGGAATTCGGGCCATGGAACGGCTGCGCACCATGCCGTTGGAACGCATCCACAGTCGGAAATTGCGGTCCTTTGAGGAGACAGCCTTCCTCTGAGACCGAAAAACCCAATAAAATAGGTTAATTTTGCATGTTTTTCCTTGCAAAGCTCTACTAATCGTTGTGTTCATACACAACATCCGGGTAGATTTCGGACATGAGGCCCAACTCATCGGGCAGCTAAGGAGAACAAGAACATGGCGAAACCAATGACAAAGACCCAACTTGTTGCGGCACTGGCCGAAGAAATGGGTTCAGACAAGAAATCAGCGGGCGCAGCCCTTGAAGCGGTATGCGACCTGATCACACGCGAAGTATCCGGCGGTGGCGCGGTCACCTTGCCCGGCGTTGGCAAAATCTACTGCCGTGAGCGCCCCGAGCGCATGGTGCGCAACCCTGCGACCGGCGAACAATTCAAAAAAGACGCGGACAAGGTGGTCAAAATGACTATCGCCAAAGCGCTCAAAGACAGCGTGAACGGCTAACCGCCGCTCCGCTGAGACTTTCAGGGGTCGCCTTCGGGCGGCCCTTTTTTTATGCCTGTTCGGATGATCCCTCGGACAGCCGGTGATTTGATCTCGAACAAGGTCTGCTCTGCTCCCTTCCCCTAACCTCTCATCAGGTTTCGATCACAACCCGTGAAAGAACCTGCGTGATTCTGGCTGCGACGGCTCTTGCCGGAGGGTCATGCAGACTGACCTCTGTCCACGATGCTCGTTCGGACAAGAGACCAAACCGATCTCTGCAGCGCCTGCTATCCCGCCACGGTGCGGGGATTTGGAGGCACCGCCAAACGGTGCCGATGCATGGAGGAAGCTGCAATGAACGTTCTTATCATCTTCGCAACGGTCGAAGGGCAAACCCGGAAAATCGCGGAATTCGCACAGAGGATTGCAGAGAAGGCAGGGTACAATGTGACCCTGTTTGATGCCGCTGACAAAACCGCTCCCCTGTCGCTTGAGGCGATAGACAAGGTCATATTGGCGGCACCTGTGCATGAGCGGCGCCATCCCGAAACATTCGAGGTGGTGCTTGGCGCGCACCGTGCAGAGTTGGCGGAACGCGAGACGTTACTGCTGTCCATCAGCCTGAGCGCTGCCTTTGAAGACGGCATGGAGGAAGCCCAGGAGTACATTACCGAAATGGAGATGCGCACGCGGTTCAAATCCGACCTGAACGCGCTTGTGGCCGGGGCGGTGCGCACCGGCAGTTACGATTACTTTGCAACGCAGGTCCTGCGCCATGTCGTCTTGCGTGATCGCGATTATGATCCCGGCGCAGGGGAACATGAATTCACCGACTGGGACGCGCTGGCGGATGTGCTCGCCACATTTCTGGAGGCTGAGACGGCATCAACCCAGCCCCCCAGCCAAGCGTCGTCGGGTTAAAGCTGATCGACCGAGGAGATCACCTGCCCCACCAGCCCGTAGTCCAGCGCCTCTTGCGTGGTCAGCCAGAAATCGCGACCCGTATCCTCGGCGATCTTTTCGGGCGTTTGCCCTGTGGCCTCGGCAAAGAGCGTGTGGAACCGCGCGCGCATGATCCGGATCTGTTCGGCCTGGATCATCATGTCGGTCGCCTGTCCGCCTATGCCCCCGCGCGGCTCGTGCAGCAAAAACCGCGTGTTGGGCAGGCAATAGCGGTTCTCGGCCGCAGCTCCCACAAAGATCAGCGCCCCGGCGCTGGCCACCCAACCGGACCCGATGGCACGGACCTTGGGACGGATGAACTTGATCACGTCATGGACCATGTCACCGCTTTCCACATGCCCGCCGGGCGAGGAGATGTAGACATTGATCGGATCATCACTTTCTTCGGCCAGCGCCAGCAGATGCGTGACGGTGCGATGCGCCAGCTTGTCGGTGATCTCGCCCGTAATGATCACGTTGCGGCTTTTGAAGAACAGGGCTTCGATGCGCCCATCACCTGCCTTTTCCGGCGCTTTGCTGGTATCGTCGAGCATTTTGTCAGACATGGAATCCCTCCGCGAATTTAAACCTATGCGGGAAGTCTAGCGCCCGCTGCGGGATTGTCTATCGCATCCGGCGCATGAACGGCCTGCGCAAACACGGCAACGCGTCCGGGCGCATCTTGCTCTCCCTGCGGATATGGGAAATGGTCGGCCCGCAGACAGATCCGTCAGAAAGGCCCCCATGGACATTCGAGCAATTCTTGCGGGGCTCGCCTTTGCCCTGATGTGGTCTTCGGCCTTCACCTCTGCACGCATTATCGTGGCCGATGCCTCACCGCTGGCCGCTTTGACGCTGCGCTACCTGATCTCTGGGCTGCTGGGCGTCGCAATCGCCCGTGCCTTGGGGCAGTCCTGGCATCTGACCCCTGCGCAATGGCGGGCCACGATCCTCTTCGGCATCCTGCAAAATGCGGTCTACCTCGGCCTGAACTTCGTGGCGATGCAGACCATCGAAGCCTCGGTTGCCGCCATCATCGCCTCTACCATGCCCCTGTTGGTGGCGCTGGCCGGGTGGGCCTTTCTGGGGGAAGGGCTGCGCCCGCTCAGCTTCGCAGGACTTGTCGCGGGCGTTGTCGGTGTCGGGCTGATCATGGGCACGCGCATCACCGGCGGCATTGATCTTTATGGGTTGATGCTCTGCGGCATCGGCGTGGTCGCTCTGACCATCGCGACACTCTCCGTGCGCGGGGCGACCTCTGGCGGAAACTTCCTGATGATCGTGGGGCTGCAGATGCTTGTGGGGTGCCTGACACTGGCGCTGGCCACGGCCGTTTTCGAAACGCCACGCTTCAACCCCACCTGGCCGCTGGCTGCAGCCTTCATCTACACCACGCTGGTGCCCGGTCTGGCGGCCACCTTTGTCTGGTTCTGGCTGGTCAACCGCATCGGGGCAACACGAGCTGCCACCTTCCATTTCCTTAACCCCTTCCTCGGCGTGGCCATCGCCGCCTTGCTGCTGGGTGAGAAACTGGGCGCCCGAGATGTGATCGGCGTGGCGATCATCGCGCTTGGCATCCTCGCCGTACAGCTTTCGCGACATTCAAAGACGTAAACCGACCAGTCTGCGCATTGCGATCACGTCTAGGGTCAGGTTTAAAACCACCGCTGGCTTTGGACCTGTCGCTGATGACCCCGCGTGATGCCATCAAACCATACGCTTTCGTATTGATCCCGGGATTCTCGCAGCTTGGGTTTGCCTGCGCGCTCGAAGCGCTCAGCCTCGCCAACCGGCACCCCTCAGGCGGGCCATATTATCGTTGGCGGGTGCTCAGCGAAACGGGCGCACCCGTGACGGCCTACAACGGGGTCACCACCGCCGCTGATAGCACCCTGACCGCGTTGGACCGCAACGAAACCATCGTGATCTGTGCCGGCGAAGACGTGGGGCGCAACACGAGTAAACCCCTGGTCAACTGGCTGCGCCGCGAGGTGCGCAAGGGTATGGACTTTGGCGCGCTCTCGTCGGGGACCTATGTGCTGGCGCTGGCCGGTCTGGTGGCGGGCAAGCGCGTGACCACCCACTGGGAATACCGTGCGGCACTCACCGAAATCCTGCCCGATGTGATCATGGAGGACGCGATCTTTTCCATCGATGGGCGGGTCTTCACCACGGCGGGCGGGGCGGCCTCCATGGACATGATGCTGGAGCGGATCAAGGCGGATCATGGCACCGAACTGGCCACATGGGTTGCCGACCAGATGGTCTATACCGATCCACGCCTGCCCGACCACGCGCAGCGCGCCACCCTGCAAAGCCGGACACAGGTGCGCAATGGCAAGCTCGCCATGGCCATGCAGATCATGGAAAACAACATCGAAGACCCGCTGACACCAGATGAAATTTCCGACGCAATCGGTCTCTCGACGCGGCAACTTGAACGGCTGTTCGCCAAGTACGTCGGCGTGTCGCCCAAGCGCTATTATCTCCGGCTCAGGTTGGAGAAAGCGCGTGATCTGTTGCGGCAAACCGACTTTTCGGTGACGGAGGTCTGCGTCGCCTGTGGTTTCAAATCGCTGTCGCATTTTTCAAAGAGCTACCGTGCCGCCTATGGGATCAGCCCCGGGTTGGAGGGGGGTGATGCCCGTCTGGTCTGGCGTGGCAGCATCTGACGCTATTGCAACAACGCCTCGATTGCCCCGATGATTTTTGCGGATTGCGGTTTCGTGGCCGAGCCCCAGGTGCCGATCACATCGCCCTCCGGACCAATCAGAACCTTGTTGAAGTTCCAACGCGGCGTGAACCCGGTGGCGTCGGCGACATCGCGATAAAACGGATGCGCCTTTGAGCCCTTAACATGGGTGATATCGGTCATTGGCAGGTCCAGCGCAAAGTTCAGCTCGCAGAATTCCTTGACCTCCTCAGCGCTGCCCAGCTCCTGCCGAAAATCGTCGGAAGGGACCGCCAGCACCACAAGCCCCTGGTCGCGGTAGGTATCATAGAGCGCCTGCAGCCCATCATATTGCCCGGTGAACCCGCATTGCGACGCGGTATTGACCACCAGCACCGGTTGCCCCGCCCAATCCCCGGTGTTCAATGTGCCGCCATCAATTGATGGGAACACGTGGCTGGACATGCCCGCGAAAGCTGCCGTTGCCATCCAGAGGCCCAGAAAAATGCTGCAAAGAAGTTTCATAAGGCTCTCCCTATTCGCTTGGTGGTACATTTAGGGCGGCTGAGCGCAAAGTCATGCCTGCGTGATCGGAGGTGTTTTTCTCTTTAACTCCGACGTTTTTGACCCATTTACTAAGCAAAGGACAAAAGGAGCATCCTATGCCCAAATATGAAAAGACAGATGAAGCGATCTCGCGCCTGTCGCTTGAGGAATACCGCGTGACCCAGCAGAGCGGGACCGAGCGCCCGGGCACCGGCAAACTCTTGAACAACAAGGAGCCGGGCATTTACGTTGATATCGTCTCCAGCGAGCCGCTTTTTGCGTCTGCTGACAAGTACGAGAGCGGCTGCGGCTGGCCAAGTTTTACCAAGCCCATCGAGCCTGCAAATGTCACCGAACTCAGCGACACCACCATGGGGATGACCCGCACGGAGGTTCGCTCGACCCATGGTGACAGCCATCTGGGCCATGTCTTTCCCGACGGACCCCGCGACCGGGGCGGGCTGCGCTATTGCATCAACTCGGCGTCCTTGCGGTTCGTGCACCGTGACGACATGGCGGCCGAAGGCTACGGTGATTACGTGGATCAGGTGGAGGATGTGGCATGAGCCATCAACGGGCCGTTCTGGCAGGGGGATGTTTCTGGGGGATGCAGGATCTGATCCGCAAACGCGCCGGTGTGATCTCGACACGCGTGGGCTATACCGGTGGGGACGTACCGCAGGCGACCTATCGCAATCACGGTACCCATGCCGAAGGGATCGAGATCATCTTTGATTCTACGCAGGTGAGTTTCCGCCAATTGCTGGAGCTCTTCTTCCAGATACATGACCCGACGACGCCCAACCGGCAAGGCAACGATGTCGGCCTCAGCTACCGTTCAGCCATCTACTACGTGGATGAAGACCAGCGGGACGTCGCACTCGACACAATCGCGGACGTCGAAGCTTCTGGCCTGTGGCCCGGCAAGGTGGTGACCGAAGTGGAACCGGTTGGCGCTTTCTGGGAAGCCGAACCCGAACACCAGGATTATCTGGAGCGTATTCCAAACGGCTATACCTGTCACTTTGCGCGCCCGGACTGGGTGTTCCCCAAAAGGTCCGAAGCTGCCGAGTGAGAGGGGCGCCCCGCACTCATGAATATGAATACCGTGCCGCAAACATAAAGATGATCTTAAGGAACCCTGCTTTAGACAAGACTGGCTAAAACAGGAGAATACGATGCGTCTTTTTTCCCGTACCAATTCCGGGGCCGCTACCGAGTCTGGCGGCACTCAGGCTTTGTCGACGGCATTGGATCAATCACATGTGGTTGCTCGGTTTGATGAAGAAGGCAAGGTCGTGGAAGCGAATGCGGCCTTTTGCACAGCTTTGGGATGCACAAAACAAGATATCCTTGGCTGTTCGCAATCGGATTTTGCCGGCGACTCTTCGGCAGTTATCGAGTTCTCGGCAACCGGGAACAGCGGGATTCTCAAGCAGGGCGTGCTTTGCCACAAAACGCCATCAGGCGCGTTCGTTTGGCTGGAAGGAGCGTATACCGCTGTCAAAAACGAGAATACCGGACACCAGGAAACCGTACTGATCGCGCAAGATGTGACAAGGCGACACCAGGCATCAATCGACACACAAAAACAGTTGGCTGCGATCGAAGGCGATCAGTGCAAGGCCGTCTTTGACCTTGAAGGCAACTTTGTCGAAGCAAATGACAACCTCTTGTCTGTTTTTGGTTATTCGCGGGATGAGCTGCTTGGCCGGCCACATCACATGCTTGCGGGTGAGAAGTATGTTAAGACCGTGGAATATGGTGAATTCTGGGATGCTGTTTGCAACGGCGAATTCCGTATCGGTCGCTTTCGTCGCTACTCGAAGGCAGACACGGGGATGTGGTTACAATGCAGTTACTCACCCATTCTTAACGAAGCGGGCGTTCAAACCGGTATCGTAATGCTGGCGTATGACGTATCAGACCGCAAACGTTCGAATGAACAGGTGGATGCCATCAGCCGGGTTCAGGCCTGCATTGAATTCACAACCGATGGCCATATTCTGGATGCAAATGAATTGTTTCTGAACGCCGTTGGTTACTCTTTGGAAGAAATCAAAGGCAAACACCACCGCATGTTCCTGACCGAAGAGCAGGCCAACAGCCCAGAATACGCGGACCACTGGAGCAGGCTGGCCAAAGGCGAGATCATCGCAGGCGAA
This sequence comes from uncultured Roseobacter sp., assembly GCF_947492555.1. Classification (GTDB taxonomy): domain Bacteria; phylum Pseudomonadota; class Alphaproteobacteria; order Rhodobacterales; family Rhodobacteraceae; genus Roseobacter. Next base: position 657,471 of record NZ_CANLNE010000002.1, on the reverse strand, counting down.
GTCTGCCGCGAAGGCAAAGACGGATCTAAGGTGTGGCTGAACGCCTCTTACAATCCAATCATTGGCGCCGATGGAAAGCCTTACAAGATCGTCAAATACGCGCAGGATGTGAGCAACCGGATGTTTGCCGTCACGATTCTGCAGGAAGCAATGAGTCGATTGGCGCAAGGCGATCTCAGCGCGTCAATTGACGCAACCTTTGCCAATGAATTCGAAATGCTGCGCGTTGATTTCAACACTGCGCAGTCACGCCTCCGCGATACCGTGAAAGGCGTTGTACACAGCAGTGACGAAATCGGTTCAGGCACGAAAGAAATTACCACTGCGTCGCGGGAATTGAGCAGTCGTACCGAAAGCCAAGCCGCGGCACTGGAGCAAACAGCGGCAGCGATCAGTGAAATGGCCGCTTCAGTCAAATCAACCGCTGAAACGGCGGAAAACACGCGCACTGTTGTCGAAAAAACCAAGTCTCGCGCATCGGTTGGCAGCAATGTCATGAGCGACGCACGTGATGCGATGGATGCAATTTCCAAAAGCTCATCCGAGATTTCCAGTATTACGTCGGTGATCGATGATATCGCATTCCAAACCAATCTGCTGGCCCTCAACGCAGGCGTGGAAGCAGCCCGAGCCGGTGAGGCCGGACGAGGCTTTGCGGTGGTTGCGTCCGAAGTTCGCGCGCTTGCGCAACGGTCCTCTGAGGCCGCTACTCAGATTGCCAAACTGATCTCCACCTCCGCAGAACAGGTGGAGCAAGGCGTTCAATTGGTATCCAAAACAGGAGAATCGCTCTCTGAAATTGAGGAGTTCGTATCCGAGGTCGCCAATATGGTCAGCGACATGGCTGCCGCAGCGACGGAACAATCCGGCGGACTGGGGGAAATCACAGCATCCATAAGCAACTTGGACGATGTGACCCAGAAAAATGCAGCCATGTTCGAGGAAACCAACGCCGCAACGCAGCTTTTGGCAAATGAAGTCGCGTCTCTTGGCAAAATCACAGCATCCTTCAGAGTCAGCTCTGAAACATCGGAAAGCTCAGTTCAAGACCTTCACCGCATGGCATCCTGATAAGTCATTCGGATGCCACGCGTGGTCGACCACTGGCCTCGACCGTCAAAACCGCTTCGATGAACACTTCACGAGCCTCGACACCTGCAACACGAATGTCTTTGGTCGTGGTGATCTGCAGATCTTCAGCGCCTGCGGCATGAGCCTTTGCACGGGCTTCCTCCCGCAGGTTGGTTTCCAACAAAGTCAGCGCAGCGTCCTGATCAGCGACTTCAACCGGACCATTTCTGAGGTGCACCTGAAAAAGGCCTTCGCTGGGGGCTGTCACGGATCCGCTGCATCGCATTGATATCCTTCCCACCACGGCGCCAATGGCATTCGCAACATCGGCGTGTTCGGGCAAAATCATCTCCGTGCCGACGGAGACGCCAACCGCAGGGTAATAGCTTGCCGCCGAAGCGCCAAGACCCACGACCGGCAGGTTGAGCCCGGCGCTGAGCCGCACCAACCCGCGATGGTCCTGCAGACCGGCTTGCATCAAAGTGTGACTGGCGAGGGCCTGCGGCGCATCGCCAAAATAAGTACTCTCTTCCGCGAACGCGGTTTCCAAGAGAGCCAAAGCGGTCTGATGTGTCAGTCGATCAACAACCATCCGGGCCAGTGATTTGGCACTTTTCGCTAAAACATCTCCTGAACCCTGTCGTCGGCGCGCCATCAACATCAGTGCTTTTTCCGCGGCGTCCGCATCCCACCCGGAAAGCTTTCCCAAGACATGACTGGCATCGGACGGCGTCACACCAGAAATCTGAACAAGTCCACGATCAACAAGCCGGGACAATGCGCCTGTGTCGATTCGAACGCGAACAACGTCTGCCAGCGGGCAAACGGCACCACCAATCCGGCGCAGCAACGCGGTATCTCGGGGGCCAAGACCTTCAAGGCTTTGCCCCGGCACCGCACGCACAAACCGGCCGTCATATTCGCGTGGCACCGTATTGCGCATTTGCGCATCGAGCGCGTCATGCACCGCTTTCGGAGCGTCTACCGCGAGCAGCGAGACCGGCAACAGGCGACGCGGCCCCAGGTTGAGCCCACCCTTGAGACCCTCGCCGATGACCCGTACTTCGCTGTCACCCCCGAGACCGGTTGTCCGCATGGCCACCGCCTCGACCATCGTCCGGTGGGGACCGACCTGCGCGCCACCTGGATCAATGGCAGGTTTTCCGTTCTGAAGCAGGGCGATGTCCGTGGTTGTCCCTCCAATGTCGCTGACGAGAGCGTGCTGCACGCCGGTCAACCAGCGGGCCCCGACAATCGAGGCTGCAGGACCGCTCAAAATCGTCTCGATCGGACGGGCCCGCGCCTGCTCTGCTGACATCAACGCGCCATCTCCACGTACAACCATCAACGGTGCGGAGATTTCCAGATCGCGCAGCACCTGTTCGGCGCGACCGATCAATCGTTCTATCATGCCAATCAAGCGTGCGTTCAATACTGCGGTAACTGCGCGTTTCGGTCCATTCAACCGCGCCGACAATTGATGTGAGGTAGAAGCCAGACGCCCGGTGATATCAGCCACAAGCGACGCCGCGCGCACCTCATGGGCCGGATTGCGGGTGGCAAATTGCGACGCCACGGCAAACCCGCTGACCCCATCACGATGCGCGCGCAGGAAGTCGGTGATCGCCCCCTCGTCCAATGGATGCGCTTCCATACCAGCGTGATCATGCCCACCCGCGCAAATCAAATGGGGGTCGCCCTTCAGCGCATCTGACAGACCATGGGCGTCCAGGTCCCGCGCGCGAAACCCGATGTAAATCAAACCGACGCGGCCACCCTGCCCCTCGACCAGCGCGTTGGTTGCAAGCGTCGTCGACAGCGAGGCCAGCGAAATGGTATCGGGCGCGATCCCCGATGTTTCGAGTACCAGTCTAACGGCCTTGCCAATGCCGATGGCAAGGTCTTCGCGCGTGGTCAGCGCCTTTGCGGACGCAATCACCTCAGTCTCATCTTTCAGCAGGACAGCGTCGGTGTATGTGCCACCTGTATCTACACCCAATAAATACGCCACCAAGCGCTCTCCTTTGCATTCCTCGCAATCGGACCTTTGGTGCTGCTTTGCGGAGTTCTTCGCCTCATTTCGCGTCCAATTGTGTCACGGCCCAGATCGCAGCATCCACAACGGTCGCATCCGGGTCACCGACCAACGCAGCGGCGGCAGGGCGCAATTCCAGCAGCCCCGAGTTGCCGATGGCATAAAGAACGTTGCGCACAAAGCGATCCCGCCCGATGCGTTTCACCGCCGATCCGGAAAACAAATGCCGAAATGCAGCGTCATCGAGCTGAGCCAGTTCTGCCAAATGCGGCGCGGTCAGTTTCGGTCTGGCCGTCAAGCGCATGTCCCGCGCGGTCACCGCAAATTTGTTCCACGGACAGACCGCAAGGCAGTCGTCACATCCATAGATGTGGTTTCCAATACGCGTACGTATGCTCTCGTCTATAGGGCCTTTGTGTTCAATGGTCAGATAGGAGATGCAACGGCGCGCATCGAGTTGGTAGGGCGCTGGAAAGGCGTCAGTCGGGCAGATGTCCAGACACGCCCGACAAGACCCGCAATGATCGACCTCTGCGGCATCAGGTGGCAGTTCCAAGGTGGTGAAAATCGTCCCCAGAAAAGCCCAGCTGCCCCACTCACGGCTCACAAGATTGGTGTGTTTACCCTGCCAGCCCAATCCCGCCGCAGCACCCAGCGCCTTTTCCGGCACCGGCGCGGTATCCACGAAAACCTTGACCTCTGCGGGCTCATCAGCCTCGGCCAAAAGCCAGCGGGCCAGCCGTTTCAGGCGCTTCTTGACCACATCGTGATAGTCTCGCCCCTGCGCGTAGACCGAAATGGCGCCGCGATCAGGCTCCTGCAGTATGGCCAGCGGGTCGTGGGTTGGCGTGTAGCTCTCCGCCAGCATGATGACCGAACGCGCCTCGGGCCAGAGCGCTGCGGGATTTCCGCGCCAGTGCATCCGCTCGGCCATCCACGCCATCTGGCCGTGATAGCCCGCTGCGACAAAGGCGTTCAACCGCTCCGCCACCTCGGGTACCGCATCCGGTCTGCAAATGCGGCACGCCACAAACCCGGCAGCATCCGCCTCCGCCTTCAGGCGTTCCGTCAGGCCAGGCAAACGATTGCCCATGACATGTTACTAGAAATCGAGATCATTGTAGTGTTTCGGTGGCGGAAATCCTGGCACCTGATCGGCCAGAATGGACCGGAAGGCTGGCCGCGACTTGATCTTGGCATACCAGTCCTTGACGACGTCGGATCGGTTCCAATCCACGTCAGAGATGTAGTCCAGCGCGCTCAGATGCGCGGCGGCTGCAAAGTCGGCCAGTGTCATCACATCCCCCGCCAACCAGCGGCGGTGGTCGAGCAGCCACGTCATGTAATCCAGATGATACTTGATCGCTTTGGCACCGGCCTTGACGTTGGAACTATCGGGATAGCCGTGGCCCATCACCTTCTTGTTCACCCGCTCATAGAGCAATTTGGACGTTACCTCATGGTGGAACTTGTCATCGAACCAGCTGACGAGGCGGCGCACTTCCTGGCGGGCAACGGCGTCCTTTGGCATCAGCGCGGGGTCAGGGCGCGTTTCCTCGATGTATTCGCAGATCGCGGCGCTTTCGGCCATCATCACCCCGTCAAGCCGCAAGACAGGCACCTTGCCAGCCGGGTTGCGTCGCATAAAGTCCGGGTCCTGCTCCCAGTACTTTTCCTCGACCAGTTCAACCTCGACTTTCTTCTCCGCGAGGCTCAGACGCACCTTGCGACAAAATGGGGAGAGGGGGACATGAAACAGGCGTGCCATCGAGAGTTCCGAGTGGTTGCGTAACCCCTCCTCAATGCCCGCAACGCTCGCCGGTTTCAACTCTCGAAACAGGCAGCGCGGCCATCTTTGCCGATTGTTGCTGCCCCGGATAGGATCGCGCGAGCCCTTTTCTGCACGAAGGCGGAGGGTTTGCTGGCGGATCGTCCTTTTGGGTCCGGCAATATGGCAGCAAGGCGCGCGGCCTGAACGCCCGAGAGTTGATCGGGTCGAACGCCGAAATAATGGCGTGCTGCCGCTTTGACGCCAAAGACGCCTTTGTCGAATTCGGCGACGTTTAGATAAACTTCGACAATGCGGCGTTTGGACCAGATCGCTTCCAGGATCGGCGTCAAAAGCGCCTCCATCGCCTTACGCGTGTAGTTACGGCCGTGCCAGAGATACACGTTTTTCACCGTCTGCTGGCTCAGCGTTGACGCTCCGCGGGTTCCGCCATCTTCAATTGCTTTCTTGATTGCCGGCAGATCGAACCCCCAATGGGTACAGAAGTTGGCATCTTCGGCGGCGACGACCGCGCGCGCCATCACCGGGGAGACATCGTCAAGCTCCACCCAATCCTGCGATACTCCACCAAGGGCACGGGACTGGGCAAACATGTAGGGCGTTGTCGGTGGGTTCACTACAGCCCCCAGCGCAATCAATCCCAGAATCACAACCGCCAGCACAAGAGTCGCGCGGGTCAGAAACCGCAAAACCCGCCGTAGCGGGTTTTGACGGGCCGGTTTCTTGCGCGACCGGGTGTTCTTTTTCGTGACGCGTTTTGCCATGAGCCAGCTATAAGCCTGCGCGGCGGTCTTGTGAACCGCCGCGCCGTTTACTATTCGGCAGGGACCGCCTGATCCTCAATGCCCAGCGGTGCAGGCAGATGCACCAGCATCTCCTTCGGGCAAACCTGAAGGAAATGCGCCTTCTCACTTTCCCAGTGTTGCAGAATGTCCGCGGTCCGCCGACTGCCGGTTTCGCTCAGATGCATCTCCAGCAATTCTTCCAACTGTCCCAGCCAGTGATCGACCGTGACCGGACAGGTCACCAGGGTCTCCATGTTCATCAGCGCGGGCGCGCGACCCTCGGGGTCATAGAGATACGCCATTCCGCCGGTCATGCCCGCACCGAAGTTGGCACCGATATCACCGAGGATCACAGCGACCCCCCCAGTCATGTACTCGCACCCGTTCGAGCCGCAGCCCTCAATCACCACCTTCGCGCCGGAGTTCCGCACGGCAAAGCGCTCGCCCGCGCGACCAGCGGCGAAGAGATGCCCGTCGGTGGCACCGTAAAGCACGGTATTGCCGATGATCGTATTTTTCGATGCCTCGATGGGCGAGGCCATCGGCGGGCGGACCACGATCGTGCCGCCCGACAGGCCTTTACCCACGTAGTCGTTGGCGTCGCCCGATACCTCCAGCTTCAGCCCGGGTGCCGCAAAAGCCCCCAGCGACTGCCCGGCAGAGCCGCTGAGCTTCACGGTCAGATGATCCGGCTGCAGTGTGTTGCGCATCCCGAACTGCTTCACGATATGGCTCGACGTGCGGGTGCCGACCGTCCGATGCGTATTTTGCACCGCGTAGGACAGTTGCATCTTCTCGCCGTCCTCAAGGAACCGCGCTGCGTCGCGCACGATCTCCGCGTCCAGCGTATCAGGCACGGCGTTCCGCGCCTTGGCCCGGTCGTAAACGATCTCCGCCGCGCCATCGACGGTGATCAGCAGCGGGTTGAGATCCAGATCATCCAGATGCGCCGAACCGCGCGAGACCTGCGCCAGCAGATCCGCCCGCCCGATCACATCGTCAAGGCTCCGCGCGCCAATCGACGCAAGGATTTCGCGCACCTCGGTCGCATAGAAGGTGATCAGGTTCACCACCTTGTCAGCATTGCCACTGAACTTGGCCCGCAGGCTTTCGTCCTGCGTACACACGCCCACCGGGCAGGTATTCGACTGACACTGCCGCACCATGATACAGCCCATCGCGATCAGTGCCGCAGTGCCGATGCCGTATTCCTCGGCCCCCAGCATCGCCGCCATCACAATGTCGCGGCCCGTCCGCAAACCACCATCTGTACGCAACGTGATCCGGTCGCGCAGGTTGTTCATCGACAAAACCTGATGCGCCTCGGTCAGGCCCATCTCCCACGGCAATCCGGCATATTTGATCGAAGTCGCGGGCGAGGCGCCCGTGCCGCCATTGTGCCCGGAAATCAGGATGATATCGGCCTTGGCCTTGGCCACCCCCGCGGCAATCGTGCCCACACCGGAGGAGGCCACCAGCTTCACCGTCACCTTGCAGCGCGGGTTGATTTGCTTGAGGTCATAGATCAGCTGCGCCAGATCCTCGATGGAATAGATATCGTGGTGCGGCGGCGGCGAGATAAGCGTGACGCCCTTGGTCGAATGCCTGAGCCGCGCTATCAAGTCGGTGACCTTCATGCCGGGCAACTGCCCGCCTTCGCCGGGCTTCGCGCCCTGCGCGACCTTGATCTCCAGCTCTTCGCACTGGTTCAGATACTCCGCCGTCACGCCAAAGCGCCCCGACGCCACCTGCTTGATCTTCGCGGACGGATTGTCGCCATTCGGCTCCGGCACGAAATGCGCCGGATCCTCGCCGCCTTCACCAGAATCCGATTTCGCGCCGATCCGGTTCATCGCCACGTTCAGTGTCTTATGCGCCTCAGGGCTCAGCGCGCCGAGACTCATGCCCGGCGTGACAAAACGCTTGCGTATGGAGGTGATGCTTTCCACTTCCTCAATCGGCACCGGCGTGCCCAGCGGTTTGATGTCCAGCAGATCACGCAGATGGATCGGCGGGTTGCTCTGCATCTTCTTGGAATACTGTTTCCACATCTCGTAAGACGCGCGATTGCAGGCCATCTGCATCATATGCATCGAGGTCGCTTCCCACGCATGGGTCTCGCCCGACTGCCGCGCTTTGTAGAACCCGCCGATGGGCAGCACCGAGGCCGGACCGCCCCAGGCCTTGGCGTGCACCTCTTCGGCCTTACGCTGGATACCGCTGACACCAATGCCCGAAATCCGGCTGGTCATGCCCGGGAAATACTCCGCACACATGGCCCGGCTAAGCCCCACGGCTTCGAAATTCAGACCGCCGCGATAAGAGGAGATCACCGAAATCCCCATCTTGGCCATGATCTTGAGCAAGCCCTGATCGATGGCGATGCGGTAGCGGTCAATCGCCTGGGTCAGGCTCATGTCGAGCAGCCCGCGGTCGATGCGGTCAGCCAGCGAATCCTCCGCCAGATAGGCGTTTACCGTGGTCGCCCCCGCGCCGATCAGCACCGCAAAGTAATGCGGGTCGACACATTCGGCAGAACGGACGTTGATCGAGGTGAAAGTCCGCAGCCCCTTGCGCACCAGATGGCTGTGCACCGCCGAGGTGGCGAGGATCATCGGCATACCGACCTTGTCCGCGTCCGACATCTGGTCGGTCAGCACGATGTGCCCGGCGCCCGAGCGCACAGCGTCTTCGGCATCGGCGCGGATCGCTTCCAGCGCCGCGCTGAGGTTGCCGCGTCCCGGCGCAAAGGTGCAGTCGATGGTCACCACATCCGCGTTGAAATGCCGGATCAGCTCGTCAAACTGCGCATTGCCCAGAAAGGGACTGTCGAGCGTGAAAATCTCGGTCTGGCTGCTGTCTTCATCGAGCACGTTCTTGAGATTGCCGAACCGCGTTTTCAGGCTCATCACCCGGTATTCGCGCAAGGAGTCAATCGGTGGATTGGTCACCTGACTGAAGTTCTGACGGAAGAAATGGCTCAGCGGGCGGTATTGGCCCGAAAGCACGGCAGAGGGCGTGTCATCGCCCATTGAGGCCAGCGTTTCCTTGGCATCTTCTGCCATAGGCGCCAGAATTTGTTCCAGTTCTTCAACGGTATAGCCCGCGGCCACCTGGCGGCGCCGCAGTTCGGCCCCGCTGAACAGCGCTTTCTCGGAGACGTCATCGAGCGCTTTTTCCAGGTCGTTGATCTTGCCCACCCAGTCCCCAAACGGCTGTGAGGCTGCCAGCGCATCCTTGATGGCCTGATCGTGATAGAGCTTGCCCTCGGCCATATCGACCGCCAGCAGTTGCCCGGGTCCGAGCGCGCCTTTTTCCACCACCGTGGCCTCATCCAGCGGCACCATACCGGTTTCTGATCCGGCGATGACCATGCCGTCATTCGTCACCACATAGCGCATCGGCCGCAGACCGTTGCGGTCCAGCCCGGCGCAAACCCAGCGCCCGTCGGTCATCGCCAAGGCGGCGGGTCCATCCCAGGGCTCCATGACGGAGTTGCAATAGGAATACATGTCGCGCCAGCTTTGCGGCAGCTCCACCGCCTGCTTCGACCAGCTTTCTGGCACCAGCATCGTCTTGGCCATTGGCGCATTCCGCCCCGCCCGTACGAGCACCTCGAAGACCGCGTCTAGCGCCGCACTGTCGCTGGACCCGGAGGCGACGATGGGTTTAATATCCTCGGCCATCTCGCCAAAGGCACCAGACGCCATGCGTATCTCATGGCTCTTCATCCAGTTGAGGTTGCCCTTCAGCGTGTTGATCTCGCCGTTGTGCGCCAGCATGCGGAACGGCTGCGCCAGCCACCACTGCGGGAAGGTGTTCGTCGAATAGCGCTGGTGATAGATCGCAAAGGCGCTCTCGAAACGCTCATCCATCAAATCAGGGTAGAACTCCGCCACCTGCTCGGCGAGCATCATGCCCTTGTAGATGATCGACCGGCAGGACATCGACGCGATGTAGAGCGTCGGCACCTGTGCCGCGAGCGCCGCCTTTTCAATACGCCGTCGTATGACATAAAGTTCGCGCTCGAAAGTGTCCTCATCCACGCCCTTGGCATTGGAGATCAGGATCTGCTCGATCTCGGGCCGGGTCGCGTTGGCCTTCTCGCCGAGACAGGAGATATCCACCGGCACGTGGCGCCAACCGTAGATGTAATATCCCATGCGCAGGACTTCGGTCTCGACGATGGTCCGACAGGTCTCCTGCGCGCCGAAGTCCGTGCGCGGCAGGAACACCTGCCCCACAGCTATCATCTCATTTGCACGCGGATCGTGGCCGGTGCGCTTGACCTGGTCGTAAAAGAACTCCACCGGGATCTGCACGTGAATGCCGGCGCCATCGCCAGTCTTGCCATCCGCATCCACAGCGCCCCGGTGCCAGATCGCCTTCAGCGCCTTGATCCCGTTTTCCACCACGCCCCGGCTCTTCTTGCCATCGACGGAAACCACCAGACCCACGCCGCAGGAAGAATGCTCCTCACTCTCGGCATAAAGCCCGTGCTCTGCCATATAGGCACGTTTGGCATCCTCACGGGCCACCCAGGCATCATCATATTTGGTCATTTGGCGTCTCCTTCAAGAAAGGCGGCAAGCTCGGTCTGCATCTCGGCTTCGTCACGTTGTGTGGCCTCCGGCCAGGCTGGCAGCCAGCTGGGGCGGTGATCCACAAAAATCTCGTCGCCCACCGCAAGACCACTCTGGTCTTCGAACAATCCGACCGGCAGATACGCGATATCGTGCCCCTGCATTCTCCAGTACAGGGTTGTACCACAGATGCCACAAAAGGCGCGCTCGCCATGGGCGCTGGCGTGGTAGGCCCGGATCGCGTCGGCACCTGTCGTCGAAACCTCCTGCACGCGCACCGTCAGGAGCGGCCCGCCCCCGGTCCAGCGCTGGCATTGCGCACAATGGCAGGCGTGAATCTCCGTATCCGGCAGCCGGGCAGAGAATTTTACTGCGCCGCAGAGACATCTTGCATTTGTGATCCGGCTCATGTGCCCTCTCCTTCACCCGAAAACATTGCGATGGTCTCTTCCGTGCTCAGCCGCTTGTGTTCGCCGGCAAGCCCGTAGCCCTGGGGGCAGCGGTCGATAAAGAACTCCAGCTTCATCTGCCCACCGGCAGCATTCTCAAATAGGCCCGCCGCCGGGTGACGTATGCCGTCATGCAGCGTGCCGTACCACAGAGTGGACCCGCATTTTCCGCAGAACCCCCGCTCCGCCCAGTCCGAGGACACAAAGCTCTCCGCGGGACCCTCGACGGTCAAAGTGCCGGGTAGCGTATCCACCGAGATGAACATGCCCGAGGTGTGGCGGCGGCACATATCGCAATGGCACGCCCGCAGGCGCAGGTTGTCCGACAGGACGCTGACTTTGACCGCGCCGCACAGGCACCGTCCATTGAGAATTTGCCCCGCCTCACTCACAGCCAAACTCCGAGGTTGCGGCCAGGAAACCCGGATCGCCGCGTTCGTAAATTGCCCGTGGCGTATAATCCAGCACCTCTTCGTCCCCATCCAACACACGTCGAGACCATTTGCCTTCGATCACCAACTCGCGGCTGAGCGATACCAGCACGTCCACGTTGAATGCCAAACCGCCTGCCCCTGCTTCACGCTCAAACAGGCGGTCGGCCTTGAAGACCAGAAATTCCTCGTCGCCGACCGTCACATTGGTGCCCGAATACTCGGTTCTACCGCTCAATACATAGGGTTGGCCGTCGATGATATTCGTGGTCAGCACAAATTCGCCCTGCGCCTCGTGATAGCCAATGTCCATCAGGTCACGAATGTTCATGCTGATGCCTGATCCAGGCACATGTTCCATCGTCAGGCTGTTGGCGTCATGTGTCTCCCATTTCACAAACGCCCAGTCACGATCATAATGGGTCGTGCCAAGGGGCTTGCCGCGCCGAAAGGTCAGCGCCTGCCAGCTGCTGTTCGCACATTGCATAATGGACGTCGTGACGCAGCTGTTTTTGTGCACGGTCGCCACCGCTGTACAGGCGTTCGGGACCCGCACGCGATCTTCGGCCAATACAATGGGGGCAGCAGCCGACAGCAGCAACGCGAGTGCTGCAGATCGTGTCAAAATGGCTCTCTTGCCCTCTTGGGTCATGATTGCTGTCCTTTAAGGTGTGCTGTGCTACACTGTGTTCGGTTAGGAAGCTGCGTCTGCGGGCGGGAGTTACTCAGCGGCCATTGCCGCCGCATCGCCCATCTGCTTCAGGATCGCCTCGGCGCAATCCCGCCCGTCGCGAATGGCCCAGACGACGAGGCTGGCACCCCGCACGATGTCGCCCACCGCATAGACGCCGTCGAGATCGGTGGCACCCGTCGTGAACGCCGCCTTGATCGTGCCCCAGCGCGTGACCGGCAATTCCGGCTGATCCCAGAGCGTGGGCAGCGCCTCGGGCTCGAACCCCAGCGCCATGATTACCAGATCGGCGTCTTCCACATAGTCAGCACCGTCGATTACCTCCGGTGCCTGCCGGCCGGTTGCATCGGGCGCGCCAAGACGCATCTTCTGCACCATCACACCGGTCACCGGATCGCCGACAAAGCCCTTGGGCGCCGAAAGCCATTCAAAGATCACGCCCTCTTCTTCAGCATTCTGGACCTCACGCTGTGAGCCCGGCATGTTCGCCCGGTCGCGGCGGTAGAGGCATTTCACGCTCGTTGCGCCTTGCCGGACGGAGGTGCGCACACAGTCCATCGCCGTGTCACCGCCGCCGATCACGACTACGCGTTTGCCTTCGGCATTCAGCGCCCCGGAATCAAATTCCGGCACCGCGTCGCCAAAGCTCTTGCGGTTGCTTGCTGTCAGGAAATCAATCGCCCGCACAAGGCCGGTTACACCCACGCCCGGCGCCTCGATTTCCCTTGATTTATAGACACCTGTGGCAATGATCACCGCGTCATGCTTCGCCCTCAGGTCATCAAAGCTGATGTCCTCGCCCACATTGGTATTGAGCTCGAAGGTCACGCCGCCCTGCTCTAGCTGGTCGTTACGGCGCATGACCACATCCTTCTCCAGCTTGAAGCCCGGGATGCCATAAGTCAGCAGCCCGCCGGCGCGGTCGTAGCGGTCATAGACGGTCACCTGCACACCTTCGCGGCGCAGCACGTCTGCCGCCGCCAGCCCGCCGGGGCCCGCGCCGATGATGCCCACGCTCTCGCTGCGCTCGGCCCGCGGTGCGATGGGCTGGACCCAGCCCTGCTCCCACGCCGTGTCGGTGATGTATTTCTCCACCGCACCGATGGTCACGGTGCCATGGCCGGATTGTTCAATCACGCAATTGCCTTCGCACAGACGGTCCTGCGGGCAAATCCGGCCGCAGATTTCCGGGAAGGTGTTCGTCGCCTGGCTGACCTCATAAGCCTCCTGCAAGCGGCCTTCGGCGGTCAACTTCAACCAGTCAGGGATGTTGTTGTGCAGCGGACAATGGCTCTGGCAATAGGGTACACCGCATTGACTGCAGCGACTTGATTGCTCCTGCGCCTTGGCCTCTGCGTACTCGGCATAAATCTCGTTGAAGTCGTCGCGGCGCACACCTGCGTCACGCTTTTCGGGCATGTCGCGCCCGACCGTCACGAATTTCAACATAGGTTGCTCAGCCACAGCTCGCGTCCTCCACGTAAGTCCCAGAACCGCACGCATACGCGAACTCAAAAGGAAAATAAAGTCAGTAAAGGTTACCTATAATCATTTAATTTGGCGTTTATCGGCGCAAAAAAGCTCTCCCAAACGAAAACTAATTCCGATTCGGTCCTTTATTCAGGCTTTTCATTTGATTCCCTGACCTTATACCACAAAGGCCTGCAGTCAGCCCGGACCGTTTCATGACGCTCTTCCACCTCTTCCTTGTTGCAGCCATTCAGGGTCTGACCGAGTTTCTGCCGGTCAGCTCTTCAGGGCACCTCATCCTGCTGCCAGCGCTCACCGGTGAGCAGGATCAGGGGCTGGCCATCGATGTGGCCGTACATGTGGGCACACTCTTCGCCGTGGTGTTCTACTTCCGGGCGGATGTGAAAATTGCCCTGCAAGGCAGTCTGCGCTTACTTCGCGGGCGTGTCGATACGCAAGGTGCGTTCCTCGCACTTTGCCTTGTAGCGGCAACCATTCCGGTGGTGATTGCGGGAACAGTGGTCAAACTGGCCGGACTAGATGACATGTTGCGATCCGTGACCGTCATCGGCTGGGCCATGTTGGGGTTCGGAATCGTGCTTTATTGGGCGGACAAAACTGGCACATATGATCGTACGGCAACTGATTGGCGGCTCAAGGACGCGGTGACGATGGGGCTCGCACAGATGTTGGCCCTTATTCCTGGCACATCACGCTCGGGCATCACGATCACTGCCGCACGCAGGCTTGGCTACGACCGGGAAAGCTCTGCCAAGCTGGCCATGTTGATGTCTATTCCGACCATTGCGGCCTCAGGGGTGCTGCTCGGCGTTGATGTCGTCCAGGAAGCTGATTGGGCGGTGGCACGCGATGGTCTGATTGCTGCCGCCTTTGCCTTTGCATCGGCTTTGCTGGCACTGAGCATCATGATGCGACTGCTGCACAGCGTCAGCTTCACACCCTACGTGATCTATCGCGTTATTCTGGGTATCGCACTGCTGATCTACGCCTACACTTAGGTGCGCAGGTTCTTCGCGGAATCCTTGATCGCATCATACTGACCTGACGGGCGGAAGCGCCACAGGTAGTCGGGCAACACGGACGCCAGAGACACCGGCGTTATACCCAGCGCGGCGAACCCCTTTGCGTTGTCACTGACCACATTATCATTGGCGAGGTTACGCACCTGATCCCGGGTGATCATCGAATTGGTAACAAGCCCAAGCGTCACCGCCTGCAGCATGTCAAAACCAAACGCCATTATGCGGGCAAAAAAGAACGGAATGCTCACGACCAACCGGCGCCGGTGAATCACCTCAAGCATTTGCTGCATCAGTTCGCGGAAGCTTGCGACATCAGGGCCGCCCAGCTCATAGATACCTGCAGACGCGTCGCCGGTCAGCGCCAATTCAGCCGCCCGCGCGACATCATCAACATAAACCGGTTGGAACTTTGTCTCCGCGCCAACAACCGGCAGGATCGGGCCGAGACGGCTCATCGACGCGAAACGATTGAAAAACTGATCCTCGGCGCCAAAAACGATGGACGGACGCAAGATCACCGCTTCGGGCATATGCTCTAGGACGCCGGCCTCTCCTTCGGCTTTCGTACGGGCATAGTCGCTGTCAGAAGCGGCATCCGCGCCAATAGCAGAGATGTGCACCAGCCGGTCGACACCCTCCTCGGCTGCGAGACGCGCCACCCGTTCGGCACCTTCGGCCTGCACAGTATCAAACTGATTCTTGCCACTCTCAGCCAGAATACCAACACAGTTGACGACGGCGTCCGCCCCGGACATGACCGCGCGTACCGAGTTGTCATCGCGGATATTGCACAGCACTGGTTCAACCTGCCCAACAACGCCGTAGGGCTTGACGAAAATCGCCTCGTTCGGGCGCCGCACCGCGACACGCACGCGCCACCCCGCCTTGGCCATCCGTCGCGCAATGTAACGCCCGACAAAGCCGGATCCTCCGTAGATCGTGACCAGTTTCGACATGATGAGCCTCTTTCAACGCCGTCTATCACGATGTACCCCCGCATACCCTTCGAAACAAGGCGCAAATCAGCAAACAACACCCGAATGGCGAGAGGCACATAAAGCTTAAGGGACCGCCAAATGACCTAGGCAAGGTTGAACCTGCATGGTTCGCAAAATCACCAGTTTCCGTTTGACACCCCAGCGACATCGGCTTAAAGGCAAGCCTCACGACACCTGCCCAGGTGGCGGAATGGTAGACGCGCTAGCTTCAGGTGCTAGTGTCCGTATGGACGTGGAGGTTCGAGTCCTCTCCTGGGCACCAAATCTCCTTTTAAATATTCGTATTTTCAGGCCACCAGGGCAAATTTTATTTGGTCCATCCACCTTCTCAAATACCTGCGCAGCTGCTCAACCCGGCGTTTGCGTTAGTGAGGTCATTGACCGGACCAAGCCATTAGCCGTCTCTTCACTAAGCGTTTAACAGAATTCAACACAGCAAGGTCATGCATCGCAGCCGTGTAGGTGCATCTCTGTCGATCTGGACACGGGCCCGGCGACGTCAAAATCAGAATGCTCGGTGTCGGATATTCAGTTTTCGACGCTGATCTTACTTGCCAATTTTGACCGTCTACGTTTGACTATCTCGTGCGCTCGTAACACAGAACGGGAAGGTCTCAAATTGCCAGACATCAGCACAAACAAAGTCGTCCGCGTGATTTTTCTCGCCCGAGAGTATGGACCGGAAAGCAGCCAGCTTCACAACTATATCTCGAACCTGAACGACGAAGAAGCTGCCAACCTTGTTGCGATCATGTGGGTGGGACGCGATAGTTTTGAACCGGAAGACTGGGCCGAGGCGCTTGCCACTGCGACAACCGAGGCGACCGCGCCGACGGAGAACTATCTATCCGGAATACCCGAACTTCCAGATCATCTGGAAGCCGGACTTGAGGCCCTGGGTGTCGATGTGACCGATGCAGAGGATCATTTCCGAGACCGCTGACCTTGGCGGCGACCTTCCAGCGAGCAATCAGTAGCGCCTTCTGCGGCACCGTCGAAGGGGGCAAAGACGCCAATCGGCGCTGGTCTTCGGTTTCGGGGTCATCTGAATGCGCGAGTGCTCACCGGTCGATTGCCGATAAATTTACAAAATGACATTCGTTTTCGTCTTTCCCGCTGATCCACCACGCCAACCAGTGATGCGGCCGACCAAGGCCCCCGACGAACCAATCAGATCCATCAAACTGGCAGAACACTCAGTATTTGGATGGCGCAGTTAACCACGAATAAATGTATGCGTATTCGTTTAAAATTTTTCTCAATATAGTTGAGTTGTCTTAACTCATTCAATCGGGCGTCGGAGGTAAAATGTCAGCAACACCAGAACATGCAGCCCGCGTCCTGGGCATGACTGACGAGGCGACTCTGGCCGATGTGCGGCGGGTCCGGCGTGAGCTGGCATTTAAGTATCATCCCGACCGGTCCAGTGATCCAGCACGATCATCGCGCCACATGGCCCGTATTAACGCCGCCGCTGATACCTTGATTGCACACCTGAGAGGCCAAGCTCCCAAACCATCGAAGCCAGAACGGCCTGAGGGTCATGGCTTCTCCGATCGGAAAACGACACGGCAAGCTTCGGCCAAATGCAAAACCTCCAACACGGCATCAGACCGTACCAAAACTGACCCGGACAGGACCGCATCGCGTCCAGGGAACAACGCCGCCGCCCCTGGAAAAGAACACGCGGCGCACGCGATGACTGCTCAACCACATAACGGTAAACGGTCATCTGCTGAGACTACTCTCATTCGGTTGGCTGCTGCGTCCTACCGCAATGTATTGGAGCGGATCGGTACCGTTACCCCGGCACCGACAATAGACATGAAAGTGCTTTGCTACCCAGGCTCGCATTGAGCCACCTGGGTGATCATTAAGTCGTCGCGCGATCATCCCAAACTGCAGAACATCAGCGTAGTCACTTGATGAAGGCAACGTGGTCACTTTCCCAGATCACGATCTCAAAATGCCAGTGTTGGCAAAGAGCCACTCGCAACAAGTGGCTCTTTCCCCATCAAGCGGCTTCACCATGCACAGCCTTGCGCATGTCCATGAGATGACCGTCCCATCCCTTGTCAAGCGACAGTGTCAAATCAAAGGCTTCAGCGCCCTGCGGCAAGCCTTCATGTTCCAGTGACAGCTGTGTGCCACCGGCCACCTCCGTGAGGGTCCATTTCACTAAGCTTTCCGCATCGCCCATTGGCTTCACGGTGAAGCTGTATTCCAGATACTCCGGCTCTCGGGCTGCCTTGACCTCTCCCCAGATCAGCTTGTCACCGCTTTGCGCTCCGAACATTTCCAACTTTGTGCCCGCGGTCAGCGTGACCTTGGGGGGATGGAACCATTCGGCAAGGTGTTCAGGTTCGGTGAGATAGGCCCAGACCTTGGCCCGGGATGCCTTGAGGAAAATGGTTTTCCGTAAAACTGTGTCAGTCATTTACTATCCTTTTCGATTGCAATTTTCAGTGCCGAAAGATGATCGTCCCAGAAGCCGTCGAAGTAGCTCAGCCAGTCGAAAACAGGACTGATACCCTTCGGGTTCAGCTGGTTGATCCGCTCGCGGCCCTGGGCGCGCACGGTGATCAACCCGCCGTCAGACAGCACGGTCAGGTGCTTTTTAACCGCGGCGCGGGTCATGTCGAAATTCTGCGCAACTTCGGCGATCGTCAGGTCGCGATCCCGCAGCATCAGCAGAATGTCGCGCCGGGTTGGGTCCGCCAAGGCGCGAAAGGTGGATTGTACAGGGGTCATGTCTCCTCCAATATGATACCAATTGGTGTTCCTTTTACGAAACCATAAGGTATCATGTCAACCCAGATGGTAACGGCGATCTTGAAAGGGTCAGAAGGGCGCAGCGGTCCTAATTTTCATGGAGCGACCGCCCTGTGGATGTTTGAACCGCAGCTCTTCGCTGTGCAACATCAGGCGTGGAAAGGCGCGTGCAGGGCCGGTGGCATAGAAGGGATCCCCGAGAATCGGGTGACCGAGCGCCAGCATATGCACGCGCAGTTGATGACTGCGCCCGGTCTTGGGGTGCAGACGGACACGTGATGTGTTGCCCTCATTTTTCAGCACGCGCCAGTCGGTCTGAGCCGGTTTGCCGTTAGCGTGATCCACCATCTGTCGCGGTCGGTTTGGCCAGTCGACGATCAGCGGCAGATCGACGGTGCCGGTCTTCTCCGACGGTACGCCCCAGACGCGGGCAACATAGGTTTTCCGCGTCATCCGCTTTTCGAATTGCAGCCCGAGATGGCGCTGCGCATGGGGGGTCAGCGCGAAAATCATCACGCCCGAGGTGTCGCGATCAAGTCGATGCACGAGCAGCGCATCAGGAAATGCGGCTTGCACGCGGTTCAGCAGGCAGTCGGCCAGCTCCGGCCCTTTGCCCGGCACTGACAACAGACCCGCAGGCTTGTCCACCAGCAGCACTTCTGCGTCTTCATGCAGCACGACCAAAGGGTCTTGAGGCGGGGCGTAGATATCGCTCATGCCGCCGGATCGCAGATGCCGGCGCGATGTTCAACCCTCGCGGTGCGCGTAAAGGGGGGTGGGCTAAAGCCCACCTTACCTGCTTTCGGGTAGGGTGGGCTTCAGCCCACCGTGCGCTCAGACCTTCACCCGCTCGGATTTCGGGTCGTACATCGGCTTCAGCGATGCCTCTGCCTTCACCAGCGTGCCTGCGACGTCGATATGATACTCCGAAGCCAGCACCTCGGCCGCCGTCTCGCCGGCGCACGGCACATAGCCGAGGCCCATCGCCGCGCCGAGACTATGCCCATACGCACCGGAGGCGAGGTAGCCCACGATCTCGCCATTCCGCATGATCGGCTCGTTGTGATAGAGCAGCGGCTCCGCGTCGGTCAGTTTGAACTGCAAGAGCCGGTTCTTCAGCCCCTCTTCCTTCTTGCGCAGCACCGCGTCCCGCCCGATGAAGTCCGGCTTGTCGGTCTTCACCGCGAAACCCAGCCCCGCTTCCAGCACGTGGTCCTCGCAGGTGATGTCATGCCCGAAGTGGCGGAAACCCTTCTCGATTCGCGCCGAATCCATCATGTGCATCCCGCAAAGCTTGAGGTCGAGCGCCGCGCCCGCCTCCATCAGCGTCTCGAACACATGGCCTGCCATATCGGTGCTCATGTAGACCTCCCAACCGAGCTCACCCACGTAGGTGACCCGGTGCACCCGGGCCATCCCCATGCCCAATTCGATCTCCTGCGCGGTACCGAAAGGGTTCACCTCGTTGGAGAAGTCGTTGGGCGAGACCATCTGCAGCAGTTCCCGCGACCGGGGGCCCATCACGGCCAGCACGCCCTCGCCCGCAGTCACGTCCGTAATCACCACATTGAAGTCGCCCACATGGCGCTGCATCCATGTCTGATCGGCCAGCCGCGTCGCCGCCGGGGTCACCACGAGGAACGCGGTCTCCGAGACCCGCGTCACCGTCACATCCGCCTCGATCCCGCCGCGCTGGTTGAGGAACTGGGTGTAGACGATCTTGCCCACCGGCACGTCGTACTGCCCGCCGCCCACATGGTTCATGAAAGCCACCGCATCGCGCCCCTCGACCCGGATCTTCCCGAAAGACGACATGTCGTACATGCCGACATTGTTGCGGATCGCGGTAACCTCTTCGGCGACGTTGTCGAAGAAATTCTGCCGCTTCCACGTGTATTCATATTCCGCCGTCTGCGTCGGCTTAGCGATCCAGTTCGCGCGTTCCCAGCCCGCAAATTCGCCCATCACCGCGCCATTGTCGATGAAATGCTGATGGAACGGCGAGCGGCGGATGCCCCGCGCGGTCTCCTTCTGGCGGAACGGGAAGTGGTCGGCATAGAGCAGGCCCAGCGACTCAGTCGCGCGTTCAAAGAGGTACTTTTTGTTGCCCTGAAACGGCTGCATCCGGCTGATGTCGACGTCACCGAGATCGAAAGGCTTGTCGCCATCCTCCATCCACTGTGCCAGCGCCATGCCCGCACCGCCAGCAGACTGGATACCGATGGAATTGAAGCCTGCAGCGACCCAGAAGTTATCGAGCTCCGGCGCCAGACCCAGGTGATAGGCATCATCGGGCGTGAAGCTCTCGGGCCCGTTGAAGAAGGTGTGAATACCGGCCTCTGCCAACATCGGCAGACGTTCCACAGCAGCTTCGAGGATCGGCTCAAAGTGGTCGAAATCCTCCGGCAGCTGGTCGAATTCAAAATCCGCCGGGATGCCGTCCATGCCCCAGGGCTTGGCGTTGGGCTCAAACGCACCCAGCAGCATCTTGCCCGCATCTTCCTTGTAATACGCGCATTCATCCGGCACCCGCAGCACCGGCAATTGGGTCAACCCCGCAATGGCCTCGGTCACGATGTAGAAGTGCTCACAGGCGTGCAGCGGCACATTCACGCCCGCCATGCGGCCCACCTCATGCGCCCACATGCCGCCGCAGTTCACCACCATATCGGCCGTGATATGGCCGCTCTCGCCACCCTGCTCCCAGTCGACACCGGTGACCCGCTTGCCCTCGCGCACAATACGGGTGGCCTTGGTGCGCTCCAGCACCTGCGCGCCGCGTTGCCGCGCGCCCTTGGCCAACGCCAGCGCGATGTTCGCGGGGTCCCCTTGCCCGTCCTTGTCGAGATAGACCGCCCCGGTCACCCCCTTGATGTTGAGATGCTCGTAGCGTTCCTTAACCTCGGAGGGCGAGATTTCCTCGACCTCCACGCCGAACGCGCGCGCCATCGCCGCCTGCCGCAAGATCTCCTCGCGGCGCTCTTCGGTCAGCGACACGGTGATCGACCCACAACGTTTGAACCCGGTGGCGACGCCGGTTTCCTCTTCGAGATTGCCGTACAACTCCTGGGAGTACTTCGCCAGCTTGGTCATATTCGCGGTCGCGCGCAGCTGTGCGATGAGGCCCGCCGCGTGCCACGTCGTACCGGACGTCAGCTGCTTGCGCTCCAGCAGGACCACATCGGTCCACCCCAGTTTGGTCAGGTGATAGGCGACGGAGCAGCCGATGACGCCCCCCCCGATGATGACAACGCGCGCGTGAGACGGTGGCAGAGCCATGAGCAGTGTTTCCTTTAAACGATGGTGTGACCGACGGCCCGCAGCCGCCGTGCGATTTCAGCGATATGCGCGGGGCTGACTTCACAGCACCCGCCGACAATGGTGGCCCCGAGGCCCACCCATTGCATGACGTATCCGGCGTAAGCGCGGGGGCCCATATCCCTACGCGCTTTCAGCGCGTCGACGGTGGGTTTGGCCTTGAGGAAATCCTCAGTGATCATCTCAAAGGCATTGGCATAGCCGCCGAAGGGCTTTCCCAGCTCCGCAATGATCGGCATGGCCTGGGTGACCGCTTCGGGGGCTGAACAGTTGATCAGCACCGCGTCGGCCTCTGCCGCAACCGCCCTCGCGTCCTCAAGCGGCTCGCCCGAGCGCAGGCGTGTCCCGTCGGTATCGGACACGGTGAGCGACAGCCAGACCGGCAGATCGGTCTGCCGCGCGCCTGCCAGCGCGTCGCGCGCATGATCGACAGAGGCCACAGTCTCAAGGATCAGAAAATCGACATCTGCGGCCAGCGCGCGCGCCACCTCGGCAAAGAGCGGCACAGAGATGTCCGACGCGGGATGCAGGTCGGGCTGGTAACTTGCACCAAGCGGGCCGATCCCTCCCGCGATGCGGCCCGCTCCGTGTGCCGCGCGGGCGGCTTTGGCCTCTGCAAGTGCTGTTGCATGCAGGGCCTCGAAACGCCCCGCAAGGGGTGTGTCTTCCAGACGGTCGCGATGGATCGCGTAAGTATTCGTCGTCGCAATCGTGGCCCCTGCGGCAAAGAAATCCGCATGCACCCCCTGCACCATGCCGGGATGCTCCGCCATCACCTGCGTCGACCACAAAGGCGTGGGCCGATCCCCTGCGCGGTGGATCAGCTCCTGCCCCATGCCTCCGTCCAGAAGCGTGATCTGTGTCACGCACGGATCCTTTCGTTCTCGGGATCCCAGAGCGGTTGATCCGGCTGCACGACAGCCTTGTAGCGTTGGCCGTAGATTTCCACCTCCACTTCGCTGCCCGGGTCCGTCAGGTCCTTGCGCAGCATGCCCAGGGCCACGGACTTGTTGATCCGGTAGCCCCAGTCGCCACTTGTGGTTTCGCCCACAACTTCATCTCCGACAAAGAGCGGCGACATGTAAGGCGCGTCCTGATCGCCTGCATCGACCACCAGCGTGACGAACTGCTTCTTGCTGCCCTGCTGCTTTTCATTGAGCAGCGCGGCCTTGCCAATGAAATCCTGCGGCTTGTCAAAGCGGATGAAGCGTTCCATGCCACCTTCGAGCAGCGAATAATCCGTCGACAGATCGCCTTTCCAGCTGCGATAGCCCTTCTCGATCCGCATGGAGTTGAGCGCGAACATCCCAAACGGCGCGGCGCCTGCGTCGCGGATCGCGGTGTAGACGGCGGCGCTGTCTTCAAAGGAGGTATGCACCTCCCAGCCCAATTCCCCCGCGAAGGAAATCCGGAAGAGCTTGACCGGTTTGCCTGCAACCGTCGCCTCCTGAATGGTCAGCCAGCCGGTGGAGAGGTCCGCGTCGTCCGTCAGACCGGCAAGCATGTCGCGCGAGGCAGGCCCGGTCAGCAGATGCGCGGACCACTCTTTGGTGATGTCTGTCAGAGTCAGCGAGCCATCGGCGGGCAGGCGGCCTTGCAGAAACTCAAAGTCGTGCCATTGCGCCACAGCCGCCGTCATCAGCCAGAAGTCATCCTCGCCCCAGCGGACGATGGTGACTTCGGTCACGATCTTACCACGGCTGTCAGTGAAGTAGCCAAGGTTCATCCGCCCCGCTTTGGGCAGCGCACCGGCAATCTGACCACGCAGCCATTCGGCTGCACCCTCACCGCTGAGCGTGTAGCGCGAGAAGCCCGGCATATCGAGCACGCCTGCGCCGTTGCACACAGCCTCTACCTCTTCCTTGACGCGTACCGCCCAGGGGCCGTTGCGATCCCATGTCTCGGTCGCTGCCTCGGAGGTGTCGTCACCATCTTTCGCGAACCAATTCGCCCGCTCCCACCCGTTATAGGCACCCATCTGGCCGCCGTCTGCCAGCAGGCGTGCGTGGTTCGGTGACAGCTTCTTGTCGCGCCCGGCAGGCCATTCGTGATGCGGGAAATGCATCGCGTATTCGTGGCCATAAGTTTCCAGCGCCTTGGACAGGCAATAGTCGTGATCCGCATAATCGGTGTAGCGGCGCGGATCGACGGCCCACATGTCCAGCTCGGTCTCGCCGTGCATGATCCACTCGGACAGGCACTTACCGGCACCCCCACCCTGCGCGATCCCAAAGGTGAAGGAATGCGCCTCAAAGGCATTCTTCACCCCCGGCATCGGGCCGATCATCGGCAATCCGTCGGGGGCATAGGGGATCGGGCCGTTGATGTTCCGGCCAACGCCCGCCGTCCCCAGCGCAGGCACCCGCTCCATCGCGTCCTCGATGTAGAACTCCAGCCGCTCCAGATCATCCGGATAGAGCTGGAAGGAGAAATCCTCCGGCATCGGATCGTCGGGCGTCACCCAATGCGCCTTGCAGTTCCGCTCGTATGGCCCGAGGTTCAGACCGTTCTTGTCCTGGCGCAGATAATACGAAATATCCACGTCACGGATCATCGGCATCTTGTGGCCCTTCTCCTTGGTCCACTCGGCCAATTCGGGAATCTCATCGGTCAGGAAATACTGGTGGCTCATCACGACCATCGGCACCGTGCGCCCGCCGAAGGGCTTGAACATCTCGCCCACGCGCTGCGCGTAGTAGCCTGCGCAGTTGGCCACATATTCACAGCGAATGTCGCCCTTCTCGGTCTTCACGATCCACTCGTCGCCATCGCGCTCGATGCTCGTGACCGGGCAGAAGCGTTCAATCCGCCCACCTGCATCCCGCGCGCCCTTGGCCAGCGCCTGCGTCAGCTGTGCGGGGTCAATGTCGCCATCCAGTGGATCCCAAAGGCCGCCTGCCAGATCATGCGTCTCCATGAACGGGTTGTGTTCTTTCAATTCCTCGGGTGTGCAGATGTCCATCTCAAGACCCTGATAACGGGCTTGCGAGGCGACTCTCTCGAACTCCATCATCCGGTCCTTGGAATGCGCCAGCCGCAGCGCGCCTGTGACGTGGTAGTTCATCGGGTAGTCGACGTCCTTCGCCAGCGTCCGGTACATCGACAGCGAATAGCGCTGCATGTTCATGACCGCCCAGGAGCCCGCGAAGTTCGGGCAGTTGCCCGCCGCGTGCCAGGTCGAACCAGCCGTCAGTTCGTTTTTCTCCAACAGCACACAATCGGTCCAGCCCGCCTTGGCGAGGTGATAGAGCGTCGAGGCGCCGACAACACCGCCGCCGATGATGATCACGCGAGCCGTTGTTGGAAAATCTGCCATGGTTTAGGTCTCCCTTTGCGGCTCATCAGCCGAAATTGTGTAATAATCGCCTTTTGTGGCGGTATGGATGTGGCCGCGCAGGCGCAGCCCCGTCGGCCCGTCAATCGAGCCGGTGGAAAAACAGATGAACGGATCATCTTCGTGGTCCCAGAACAGCGCCGACCCACAGGTTGGGCAGAAGCCGCGCTTGGCCTTCGGGGACGACTGGAACCAACGCACCGGGCCGGAAATCTCCAACGCCCCGTCCTCGACATAAGACGACGCCCAGACATGCCCCGACTGCTTGCGGCATTGCATGCAGTGACAGGCCGCAGGTGCGCCCGGCTCCCCCTTGGCCGTATAAGTGACCGCGCCACACAAACAGCTTCCAGAGATCATCTCACGCCCTCCCCGGTGTGGTGGATGTGCCCAAAAGGACACCGTAAATCACGAAACAGGCCGCCAGCACGCGGCGCACCCAGATGTTGAACACCGCCCCCAAAGCGGCACGTCCCAGCCCGGCCCCCAGCAGCGTAAACCCGCTGTAGCTGAGCGCCGTGATGGTCAGCGCCGTGGGCACGATCACCGCCATCTGCTCCCAGATCGGCACATCCGGCTGCACAAATTGCGAAAAAGCTGCGAGGTAACCGGCCACGCTCTTTGGGTTGATCGTCGCCACCGCCAGCGCGTGCAGATAGACCGATTTTGCCGGGCGGTCGCCAACCACCACGGGGCGCTTGGCCAGGATCCAGCCGCGCACACCCAGATAAATCAGGAACCCCGCCCCCACCAGCTTGGCAATGAAGAACCCGGTAGGCGAGGCGGCGATCAGCGCCGTGATCCCCAGTGCAGAGAGCAGCAGAAACAGGCTCGCCTGCGTCAGGATCGCCAGCACGCCAACCATGGCGCGGGGGAAGCTCAGATGCATCCCATTGGTGATGCAATTCACCGCATTCGGCCCCGGCGTGGTCACGAAGACCACCCAGAACAGCGCGAATATGGTCCAGGCCTCGAAGCTCATTCAATACACCGGGGGGGCAATGACCCAGATGGCCACGGCAGGTTTGTCATAGGGGTTGGCCCAGCGGAACGCCTCGCCGCGAATGCGAAAGCTGTCACCGGGGGTGATCGTGTGGGTGGTGCCACCGATCTCCAGATCGAGCCGTCCTGACACGAGATATCCCACCTCCTGCGTGGGCCTTGTCACGGTGTCGGTGATGCGGCTCTGCGGTTCGAAGGTCGAGTGCACCATCTCGAAATCATCTGTCAGATCGGGGGAGAGCAGTTCTTCAACCAACCCGGCCACCGTGTTGCCAATCTTGCGGCGTGCCGTTTTGCGCACCACATAGCCCGCCTCATGGGCGGGCGCTGCCGCATGCCGAAAGAGGATTGAGACCGAAACCTCCAGTGCCTCCGCGATATGGCGCAGATCGGTGATCGAGGGTTCCGACATGTCCCGCTCGACCTGACTCAGCCAGCCCACCGAGCGACCCAACCTCTCCGCCAGATCGCTGAGAGTCAGCCCGCGTGATTTGCGCAAGGCCCGCAGGTCAGCCCCCAGCGTATCGGAATGAGTCGGAAGATCGTGGCGCATCGGTCTCGTGAAAAAATCGGCGTTTTGTTCACGTTAACGATTCTAGTGAAAAAATCCAGAACTTTTTCACGGTCGGCAACAGTATACAGTCAGGCCGGATGGGCTCTGCCACGTAGGAAAGTGTCAGCACCCATCCATGAGGCGATATCAGCAAGGAAAGACCGTGCCGCCGCTATGTCCAGACGCAAGACAGAAACAGCCAGAATGGTTTTTTATCAAGCTTGTCAGATATGCACGAACACCGATTTCAGTATGTCAGCCAGGGCAATAGCGTCGCGTCTGTTGAAAGCATCCGGCTGATCACTGTCGATATCGAAAACCGCAATGATCTCGTCTGCCTCATTGCGCACCGGCAGTACCAATTCGGACCGTGTGGAACTCGCGCAGGCGATATGCCCCTCGAAAGCCTCGACATCCGGCACCAGCTGCACCTCGCCAGTCCGCGCCGCCGCGCCGCAAACGCCACGCGAAAAAGGAATGACAAGACACCCGTGCCCACCCTGATAGGGACCGATTTTCAACAGCTCGGGTTCGGTGACCCGGTAAAACCCGGTCCAATCAAAGCGATCATCCGAGTGGTGCACCTCGCATGTCACGGTCGCCATGAGCGCTACCGCGTCGGTTTCGCCCTCCGTCAGCGCAGCGATGGACTTTTTCAACGCATTGTAATCAACCGTCATACGCGTTCAATGGCGATAGCAGTGCCCTCGCCGCCACCGATGCAAATCGCGGCCACGCCCCGTTTGACGTCCCGTTTCTCCATCGCATTCAACAGCGTCACCATGATGCGCGCACCGGAGGCGCCAATCGGATGACCCAGCGCGCAGGCCCCGCCGTTCACATTGACGATCTCATGATCGAGCCCCATCTCGCGCATGAAGGCCAGTGGTACCACGGCAAAGGCTTCATTCACCTCCCACAGATCGACACTGCCTTTGTCCCAGCCAATCCGGTCGAGCAGCTTTTGCGCAGCGGGCACCGGCGCCGTGGTGAAGAGCCCGGGGGCCTGAGCGTGACTGGCATGGCCCACAATACGCGCACGAACTTTCAGCCCCTGCGCTTCGGCAGCATCCACCCCCGCCAGAACGAGCGCCGCCGCCCCGTCGGAAATGGAGGACGAGTTTGCGGCCGTCACTGTCCCCCCGTCGCGGAAGGCCGGTTTCAACTGCGGGATCTTTTCGGGGCGTGCGTTGCCGGGTTGTTCATCCGCCGAAACCGTCACCGCCCCTTTGCGCGACGGCACGCTGACCGCGGCAATTTCACCGTCGAAAGCGCCGGTCTTCTGCGCCTCAAGCGCACGTGACAGCGACGCCAGCGCATAGCTGTCCTGCACCTCGCGTGTGAACTGGTACGTTTCGGCGCAATCCTCTGCAAAGGTGCCCATCAGGCGGCCCTTG
This sequence comes from uncultured Roseobacter sp., assembly GCF_947492555.1. Taxonomy (GTDB): domain Bacteria; phylum Pseudomonadota; class Alphaproteobacteria; order Rhodobacterales; family Rhodobacteraceae; genus Roseobacter. Next base: position 629,750 of record NZ_CANLNE010000002.1, on the reverse strand, counting down.
TCATAGGCATCCTCCAACCCATCGAGGAACATGTGATCGATAACCTGAGCATGGCCCAAACGCGCCCCACCCCGCATTTTTGGCAGCATATACGGGGCTTTGGTCATGCTCTCCATGCCGCCCGCGACCATCACATCCGTATGTCCGAGGGCTATCTGGTCAAAGGCAATCATCGCAGCTTTCATGCCGGATCCACACATCTTGTTGAGGGTAGTGGCGGGCACATCTTCGCCTAATCCGGCCTTGAACCCCGCCTGTCGCGCAGGCGCCTGACCTTGTCCTGCGGGCAAAACGCAGCCCATCAGCACTTCCTGTATTTGTGCGGGGCCTGAATCCGTCATCGCTGCCCTGATTGCCACCCCCCCAAGATCAGAAGCGTCCAGGTTGGAAAAATCACCCTGAAATCCGCCCATCGGCGTCCGGGCCGCCCCGGCAATCACGACGTCGCGCATGATCTCGTCCTTTCGATGCCTAAGAATTTCGTAAGATTTGCCAAGTACTGAACAATCAAACGAGTAGTGAGGCTATATAATGCAACTCTCCACGAAAACAGAAGAGCAGTTGCGCATCGTATCGGTAAAGGAAGACCGTATCGATGCTGCGGTTGCCCTGGAATTCAAGGATGCGATGCGTGTTGAGACCGAAAACGGGCCAGACACGGTTGTGCTCGATCTAAGCCAGGTTCAGTTCATCGACTCCAGCGGGCTTGGGGCGATTGTTGCCGCCATGAAAAGCCTTGGGGCAGAACGCAAGATGGCCCTCGCAGGTCTCACGCCAACGGTGGAACGCGTGTTCCAATTGACACGAATGGACACTGTTTTCAGCGTCTTCTCGACGTTGGATGGCGCGTTGGCCGAGTTGCAACACTGAGCAAAACACCAGGAAAAGATCGAACAAATGGCAAATCTGCCCCCTTTCGAGATATCGGTGAAAAGCAGCGACATGGCTGTGCGCAAAGCCTTGGGGCAATTTCTGCACGCGCTGCAACCACTTGAGCTCAGCGTGGAAGAGGCAGGCACGGTCGAACTGGTTCTGGCCGAGACCCTGAACAATATCGTGGAACACGCCTATCCAGATCCTGCCACGGCGGGATATTTCACCATTGCTTGTGCGCATCAAAAAGACGGGTTGCACCTGCAAGTAACTGACCAAGGCCTCGCAATGCCAGATGGTACCACACCAATGGGTCAACGTGTTTCTGTCGATGTGGAGCCTGGTGATCTCCCCGAGGGTGGCTTCGGCTGGTTCCTGATACAAGATCTGGCAAAAGACGTTTCTTACCAACGTGTTGGATCGGAAAATCAGCTCACCATGCGCTTGGCTGTTGCCGTACAATAACCTTCGCCATCGTAGACGCGCCGTCTCCAAGACATATTTCGTCCTCATTCTTCCCCCAAAGCGCCCTGTTGCAATCATATTGCCGCCTTGTTCACTACGCATATTGAGGGTGTAGCTGCATATAGCTTCCCTCGGCGCTGCGCGTAATAGCCCCCACCCAGTGCGCGGCGTCGAGGACCTTACCCCCAAAATCGTGAGACGCGCAGCCATGGACTTTGGCGCATCACGCGGTACTTTGCACAAAAATTGTTCAAAGAGGCTGTAAATGCGCGATTTTCATTTTCCGGGACGCTCGCCCGTTCTTGCAACCAACGGCATGTGCGCCACGTCGCACCCGCTGGGCGCCAAAACCGCCATCGACATTCTGGAGCGTGGCGGCAATGCGATGGACGCGGCCATTGCCGGTGCCTTGGTGTTGGGCATTTGCGAGCCGCAGATGACCGGGATCGGCGGGGATTGCTTTGTGCTCTGGCAGCAGGGCGACGCTGATGTTCAGGCGCTGAATGGGTCCGGCCGCGCGCCGGCGGCCCTGGACGCCGCTGATTTGCGCAGCACGGGCGAAACAACCGTCCCGATCCAGAGTGCTCATTCCGTGACGATTCCCGGGGCCATCGACGCCTTTTGTCACCTGTCTGAAACCGTCGGCAAACTCGGGTTGGACACGCTGCTGGCACCGGCCATCTCTGCTGCTGAAAACGGCGTGCCTGTCGCTCCCCGTGCTGCATTCGACTGGGAACGCGATGCTTCCGTTTTGCAAGGCAAGGCGCGGGACTACTACCTGGTTGACGGACAGGTCCCCCAAGTGGGCCAGTTGTTTCGTGCGCCCGGTCAGGCGGATGCCCTGCGACGCATCGCCAAACAGGGGCGTGACGCTTTCTATACCGGTGAAGTCGCCGAGGATATGATCAACACGCTAACTGCGCTTGGGGGGCGTCATACGGTCGAAGATTTTGCAAACGCGGCCTGCACCCACACGACCCCCATTTCAGGGGGCTACAAAGACATCGAGGTAGTAGAACACCCACCCAACGGCCATGGTGCAACGGCGTTGTTGATGCTGAACATCCTCGCCCAATTCGACATCGCGGACATGGATCCGTTTGGCGCAATGCGTACGCATCTCGAAGCGGAAGCGGCCAAACTGGCCTACGACGCCCGCAACCGTTTTCTGGCCGATGCGGATTACACCACCCGACTGGACCACATGCTGAGCATGGAAACCGCCAGGGCGCTTGCTGCCCTGATTGATCCAACCAAGGCCATGACCGATGCCACGCAGATTTCTGAGAACACGCATAAGGACACGATCTACATCACAACCGTCGACCGTGACGGTATGTCGGTTTCGCTGATCTATTCGATCTTTAACGGTTTCGGTTCTGGCATCGCCTCGAATAAATTCGGGATCCTGCTGCAGAACCGCGGCTCTGGCTTCACATTGGAAGCAGGCCACCCGAATGAGCTCAAGGGCGGCAAACGACCGATGCACACAATTATCCCTGGCATGCTGCGCAAAAACGGAAAGATCATCATGCCCTTCGGCGTCATGGGCGGTGCCTACCAGCCGAACGGTCACGCACGGTTCGCCTCGAACCTGGTGGATTTCGGCATGGACCCGCAAACCGCAATCGACGCGCCGCGGGCCTTCTCCGACCGGGGCGACATGAAGGTTGAAAAGGGCTACACCGACGCGGTCCGTCAGGAGCTCTCAGACATGGGGCACAATGTCAGCATCCCGGAGACCCCCATCGGGGGCGCCCAGGCGATTCTGATCCGCGATGATGGCGTGCTCGAAGGCGCAAGCGACCCACGCAAAGACGGATGCGCATTGGGGTATTGATCAGCAGGTAGGGTGGGCTTTCAGGCCACCTAACCTCAGTTCAGCTGGAAATGCAGCGGGTATGTCCCGTTTTGAAACGGTCCGAAAAGATCGGGGATATCCGGGTGATCCACAGGTTCCCCGGAATAATCTGCGATCAGGTTCTGTTCCGAAACATAGGCGACGTAATAGCTCTGCTCGTTCTCCGCAAGCAGGTGGTAATACGGCTGTTCCTTGACCGGACGACTGTCTTCGGGGATCGCCTCGTACCATTCCTCCGTATTGGAAAATTCCGGATCGACATCGAAAATCACACCACGAAAGGGGTGTTTTTTATGTCGGACCACTTGTCCGAGATGGTATTTGGCACGCGTTCTTAACATTACAAACAAGCCCCTTACCGATTGAAGTTAAACGCTTCAAGGGGGATTTGTCCAATCACAGCCTCGGATTTTTGCGAAACAGTTTGTGAACATCTTACCGACAGTAGCGCAATTGCGGCGGCAGACCGCCACATCTCTGCTAAGCGATTAAAAATGCGCAAAATATCACATCTACGGTAGAAAACAGGATTTCCTAAATCGTGCTTTTCGGCTAAACTGATAAAAAACATAAAAGAAGCGAGAGGCAGATGAGCAGAACTCTTCGCGCTATGGCATTGGTTGTTTTGGTGGCCTCTTGTGGGGGTGGCCAGGGCACGGCACCGCGGCATTTGGATGACGCGTGCAGAATCGCCAGTGAGCGCCCGGAATACATCAAGGCGTTCCGCAAGACGGAGCAAAAATGGGGCGTGCCAGTGCACGTTCAGATGGCGACCATCCATCAGGAGAGCAAATTCATCTCCAATGCGCGCACGCCACACCGATACGCGCTCGGCGTGATACCGATGGGACGTCAGTCAAGCGCTTATGGCTATGCGCAAGCGCTGGACGGCACTTGGGAAGACTACAAGAAGGCCACGGGCAAACGCTTTGCGCGGCGCGACCGGATCAGGGACGCATCGGACTTCATGGGGTGGTACATGGTCACCAGTCGCTCCAAGAACGGGATCCCCCTGACGGACACGCGCAACCAATATCTGGCCTATCACGAGGGCCACACCGGGTATGCGCGCGGCAGCTACAATCGCAAATCCTGGCTGTTGAACGTGGCGAACAAGGTGGATGCGCGGGCAGATGTCTACCAGGCACAGCTTGCGACCTGCAACCTCCGGCGCTGACGACTACCGATCCCGGTTTTGCAAAGCGATGCCGGGATCGAACAACCTGTTCTGAAGCCGCACCCCGGTTTCGAATTCCCCCAGAATGACTGTTGTCCGACCGCCGTTCGCGTCGTTGATCACCCATTGTCGAAGCTGCACAGGGGTGTCGGTAAAGCTCATCTCGATGGTGCCGTATTCCGTGTTCTTCGGATCCTGCGCGGTGACAATTGTCGCGGTACCATCAAAGTCATGGCCCGTCACCATACGTGCCTGACCAAGATTGACCTGTCGCGCAAGGATCAGGGACAACGGCGTCCGGCTGAGCGGGTAGGTTTCAGGGGGCTGATTGGATTTGTTGTCGATGATCACAACTGCATTGGCGCTGGCCAGAACCAGAGCCTGTTCCGGTGGATCATACTCGAACCGCATCTTGCCCGGGCGACTGATGTACAGGGTACCCGAGCTGATCGATCCATCGTCATTGATCTGCGTGAACGCCCCCTGCGCGGTTTTCAGCCCATTCAAGTAATTTGAAATCTGGTTCAGCGAGAGTTTGTCCGCAGCGGCGGGCAGGGCCGCAATACCGCTGAGGCAAATTGCCAAGAGGGCCGGGAACAAGCGTTTCATCATGGGCTCCTTGCACATTCTAACTTATCTCCCAGATAGGGTTGAACGCGCTGTTATGCGATATCAGTGGCGATCATTTGCTTCAATCCGCTGTGATCGCTGATGTAACGCGGGACCCTCTAACCTTGTTCCGGCACCAATATCTCGCGCTTGCCCACATGGTTCGCCGGAGACACCAACCCCTGGTCTTCCATCTGCTCTACAAGGCGTGCGGCCTTGTTATACCCGATGGCCAGCTTGCGCTGAATATAGCTGGTGGAACACTTGCGGTCCTTGATGACCACCTGAACGGCAGTGTCGTAGAGGGCGTCTTCACCATCGGTGTTGCCACCCAGACCCAGAACCGCATCGATGTCGCTTTCCTTGTCGTCTGACGGTCCTTCAACCACGCCAGAGACATAGTCGGGCTCACCGTAGGCCTTGAGGTGGTTGACGATCTCCTCGACCTCCTCATCCGAGACAAAGGGGCCGTGACAGCGGGTGATCTTGGCTCCACCCGCCATATAAAGCATGTCGCCCATGCCCAGAAGCTGTTCTGCGCCCATTTCGCCCAGAATGGTGCGGCTGTCGATCTTCGAAGTCACCTGGAAGGAAATCCGCGTCGGGAAGTTCGCCTTGATCGTGCCGGTGATCACATCGACCGACGGGCGCTGCGTGGCCATGATCAGGTGAATGCCGGAGGCCCGCGCCATCTGCGCCAGACGCTGGATGCAAGCCTCGATCTCCTTGCCCGCAACCATCATCAGGTCGGCCATCTCGTCGACAATCACGACGATATAGGGCAGCGCCTCGGGGGTGTTTTCCTCGGTCTCGAACACCGGTTCGCCGGTCTCGTCGTCAAAACCGGTTTGCACTGTGCGCGTGAACATCTCGCCCTTGGCCAGCGCCTCGCGCACCCGACCATTGAACCCTTCGATGTTGCGCACGCCCATCTTGGACATCTTGCGATAGCGCTCTTCCATCTCGCCCACGACCCATTTCAGGGCCACAACCGCCTTTTTCGGGTCGGTTACCACTGGGGAAAGCAGATGCGGGATGCCGTCATAGACAGAGAGTTCCAGCATCTTGGGGTCGATCATGATCATCCGGCATTCCTCGGGCGTCAGCTTGTAGAGCAGGCTGAGGATCATGGTGTTGATCGCCACCGATTTACCCGAGCCCGTGGTCCCCGCGATCAGCAGGTGAGGCATCTTGGCGAGGTTGGCCACCACCGGATCACCGCCGATGTCCTTGCCAAGCGCAAGCGGCAGCCGCTGGTTGCTGTCGCCGAAATCGCGGGCCGAAAGGATCTCGCGCAGCACCACCTTTTCACGGCTGTCATTGGGCAATTCGATGCCAATCACCGAGCGGCCCGGCACAGTAGAGACCCGTGCCGACAGCGCAGCCATTGAGCGCGCAATGTCGTCAGCCAGACCGATCACGCGGGACGCCTTGAGGCCGGGTGCCGGTTCCAACTCATACATTGTCACAACCGGACCGGGGCGCACCGCGACGATCTCGCCCTTTACGCCATAGTCATCGAGCACCGATTCCAGCATCCGGGCGTTTTCTTCCAGCGCCTCATCGCTGAGATGTAAACGCGGCACTTCAATCGGGTTTTCCAACAAGCTGAGCGGCGGCAGTTCGAACCCGGGATGGGTATCATCGAAAGAGAGCTTCGGCTGCGCCTCAGCCTGCGCACGCGAGGAGGGTTGCACGGGCTTGCGCGTGGGCTGCTGCACCACCCGGCGCGGCTCTGCTATGGGGGCAACGGGGATGTCGACGACGGCCTCGTCTTCGAGGGGCGCCATAAGATTCAGGTCTTGCGGCGCAGGTGGGATCGCTCCGGTTTGCGGTGCGGTCAAAGGCGGCTCGGCGCGCGCGCCATCGGTATTCAGAAGCAGCGGATCGGGTCCACGACCGCGACCCTTGGTCAACGGTGCGGTTGTCGGCGTTTGCACGGCCAAACTGGTGCGGGCACGTGATTTGATCACATCCGCGATGCGCGCCCTGATCCGGTCTTCGCCCGGTGCATCGTCCACATCCATCACCATATCACTCTCAACCAGTTCAGGTTCCGGCATGATGTCCGGCCGCTTGATCAGTCCGGGCATGCGGGAAAACAGCCCCGCCCTGGGTTCGTCCTCAGGCTCCTGAAAGGCCGGCGCATCATGGGCAGGGGCCACTTCTGTGTGGATGGTCTGAGCGGCAATCGCCTCTGCTGCCGCAGCACGTTCTTCTCGCGCCTGCGCGCGGCGTTCGGCGTGGCGCGCGGACAGGCTTTGTGCTGTCGTCAGGGCGCCGCTTGCACCACGTCCCAGCAGGGCCATGATGCCCGCATAGATCATCACCACGCCGACAAGCAGAAAGCGCCCGATGCGCATCAATTCCGGTTTGGTGAAACCTGTCACGAAGGCCCCAAGCGCCAGGATACCCACCGCCATCAGCACCGACATCAGTTTTACCGTGAAGGTGGAGCCAATGGGCAAAAGCGTCAGTAGAAAGCCCATGACTGTGTCTCCGAAGAGCCCGCCGAGGCCAAAGCTATGGGTGTCCAACCAATTGCCATCAGGTGTCAGCGTGGCCGCGTAGATCGAGCCCAGTGCAATCGCGATCGGCGCAAAGATCAGCCGCCCAATCGCCCGTTCCGCGCCCTGATGGAGGGCAAATCGCAAACCCCAGGCTACGAGCACGATGCCAATGCCCCAGGCGCCCCACCCCACGATCATGAAGAGCGGCGCAGCGATGGAAGCACCCGTACGCCCCAGCCAGTTCTGCACCGCCGCATCCGTCGAGACCATCCAGTTTGGATCATCCGGCGTGTAGGAGGCGATCATCGCGCAGGCTGCACAACCCAGCGCGATCAAAACCAGCCCGAGCAGTTCCTTGCCACGTTTTTCGACCGCCTCAGCCATATTGCTGTCCAGCAGCGGGTCGCGTCCACGTGTTTGATATGCCATGCTCTGATCCCTCGTACCTTATTGCGGATAAAGGCAGTCGCGGATCAGTTCGATCCCGCGCGCCGTTTCCGTCTTTGGGGCCACCATCGCGGCCCTGATGTATCCTTGTCCGGGGTTCACCCCGTCATAGTCCTGCGCCAGATACCCGCCGGGCAGCACCCGCACGCCGGTCTCGCGCCAAAGCTTTACTGCCGCTTCTTCGTCATTCTCCACCGGCAACCACAGAAAAAATCCGGCCTCAGGGCTCGCATAGCCCGGCACATTCCCCAGAATACGATCGGCGATGTCGTATTTTTCGACATAAAGCGCGCGGTTTTCGATCACATGCGCCTCGTCTTCCCAGACGGCGGCGGCAGCGGCCTGCAACGGCTGTGGCAAAGGCGCACCGGCAAAGTTTCGCAGCTGTCTGATCTCCCGGATGTTCTCCGCACCGCTGGCGACAAAACCCGACCGCAGGCCCGGCAGGTTCGACCGTTTAGACAGTGAATGGAAAATCACAACGCGGTTCAGGTCCGCGCCCATTTCGTGCGCCACCTGCAACGCGCCTACCGGTGGGGTATCGCGATAAATCTCGGAATAGCACTCGTCGGCAAAGACCTTGAAATCGTATTTCTCCGCCAGGGTGATCAGGTGGCGCCAATACTCCCGGCTGGCCACCACCCCTTGCGGATTGGCGGGCGAACAGATGTAGGCGGCGGTTGCGCGGTTCAGAACGTCTTCCGGCAGGTTGGTGAAGTCAGGCAGGTGACCGTTCTCAAGCGTCGCGGGCACCATGATCGGGTCGGCGGCAACCGACAGCGCCGCGATCATATACACCTGATAAAACGGGTTCGGCATCAAAACCGTGGGACGCTGACCGTTCTTGGTCTCCGGGCAAAGCGCCATAACGGCGTTGTAAAGCCCTTCCCGCGTGCCGTTCAGCGCCATGACCTGCGCGTCTGGGTCAAGCGGCACCCTGTAGCGGCGGTTCACGAAACCGCAGATCGCCGCGCGCAGCTCAGGTGAGCCTTCATTTGGCGGATAGTTGTTAAACCCCGCCGCATTTTGCGCAATCACATCCATGACCCACGCCGGAAACACATGTTTCGGCTCACCAATTGTCATGTGAATAGCCGGGCCACCCCCGTTGGATACGTCCAAAAGGGCGCGCAAACGCGGCCAAGCATGTGCCGGAAGGTTCGAAAACCGCTCAGGATACACCATTAAAACTGCCTCAGATCGGGATCATTAACGTCCCGTTTTGTCCAAGGTACCCAAGGCGGCGGCCTGCGTCCAGAAAAACGCGCAGCTTATTCCGAATTTGTTGCTTTTAAGCCAATGCCTTCTCCGCAGCCGCTCCAAGGCGCAACAACGCACCTTCACAGTCGGGGGGAGCCATCATCATCAGCCCGCAACTGGCCACGCCAGTGGGCAGGCTCAGGGCGCATAGACCCAGCAGATTGCCAATCCGCGTGTTGCGCAAAGCCAGAAGATTTTCGGTGACGTAGTAAGCGTGATCCGCATTCAGGCGCTCCAGGTTTGGCGGTAGAATCGGCGCAGTGGGCAACAAAACCGCATCATACCCAGCCGTCGCCTGATCATAGGCCAGCCGCGCCGCTTCGAGCGCTGCCCAGGCAGCAACATAGTCTGGCCCGGTATGATTTTTGCCCAGACGGAACCGCTCAAGTATCTCGCCGTACATGGCATCCGGGTTGGCTTCGATCACATCGCGCCAGAGACCGTAAGCCTCTGATGTATAAACACAAGTGCTCTGCGCCATCGCGGTTTCGACTTCGGGAACGTGAATGCGGTCGACACGGGCACCCGCCGCGTGAAGCTGCACAACCGCTTGCTGGAATGCGGCCATAGGCTCTTCGCGTACATCCTGCGTTGCCACGGTCTCAAGAATGGCGAACCGCCTGTTGGTCAGTGTCGCCCCCTTCAGATCAAAAGCCTTGCGTCCCTCCATCACGGCCATCACCAAGTTCGCATCCTCAACCGACCGACAGAGCGGGCCCACGGTGTCAAAACGCAGCGCCAACGGCACCACGCCTTCAAGGCTGAGGCGGCCGGAGGTGGTCTTGAGCCCCACGAGGTCGTTCCAGGCAGACGGGATGCGCACCGATCCGCCGGTATCAGAGCCAATGCCTGCCGCAGCAAGCCCGAAGGCCACCGACGCGGCGGCACCCGAGGATGAGCCACCCGGCACGGCACCTTCATCGTTGACGCAAGGCGGGGTATTCGTGCTCGGGTTATAGCCCAGACCGGAAAAGGCCAGCTCCGACATATGGGTCTTGCCAAGGCAGATCAGGCCCGCCGCGGTCGCATTGGCCAGCACACGGGCGTCCACGTCTGGTACCCGCCCCACCAGCAATTTCGAACCTGCTTCGGTCACCACGCCCGCAGTATCAAAGAGATCCTTCCAGCTGATCGGAACGCCATCAAGTGGCGACAGACGCTGGCCGGAGGCCGCACGGGCGGCAGCGGCCTCGGCCTCCGCCAAGGCCCGATCATGCGTCACACGCGCAAAAATCCTGTCTTTCAACGGATGAGCATCAATCGCATCCAGATAGGTCTGCGTCAGTGCCACGGGATCGATCTCTCCCGCCGCAATCCCCCGCCCCAGCGCGGCGGCCGTCATGTGCAACCAGTCCTGCATGTCCTGCTCCCCGATGTCCCCGGCAAAAGGGTAGCGACGCAAGCGCGCATGGACAATCCCCCTCCCCCGGTCCTATTGAGACATATGGAGTTTGACTGTGACATCCTCATTGTCGGTGGCGGGTTGAATGGCCCGGCCCTCGCGCTGGCCCTGGCCAGTGCAGGACAAACCGTGACCCTCGTCGATGCCTTGCCGGTAAAGACGCGCAAGAATGCGGCTTTCGATGGGCGGTCCTACGCGCTGGCGCTCACATCGACGCGGCTGTTCAGCGCCTTGGGTGTCTGGGACACCATCGAAGATCAGGCGCAGCCGATGCTCGACATCAAGGTCAGCGATGGGCGCGCGGGTGAAGGCCCGTCGCCCTTTTTCATGCATTTCGATCACGCCGAGATCGAAGAGGGCCCGATGGGCTATATGGTCGAAGATCGGCATCTCCGCCCGGCCCTCCTTGATGCTGTCAAAAAGGTCAAAGCGATCCGACAGATCAACGGCGACGCGGTGACCGCGCAGAAAGTGGACGCAACGGGTGTGACCGCAACGCTCGCATCCGGGAAATCACTACGCGCGCGGTTGCTTGCGGGGTGTGACGGGCGCGGGTCCGGCACGGCCACGCGCGCAGGCATCACGCGCACCGGTTGGGGGTATGACCAAACCGCCCTGGTCTGTGCACTGGCCCATGAATTGCCGCACCATGGCGTCGCACATCAGTTCTTTATGCCCGCCGGTCCCTTGGCCATTTTGCCGCTGACCGGCAATCGATCCTCTATCGTGTGGAGCGAAACCACGCAGAACGCACGGGAAATCAACGCCCTGTCCGAGGCCGATTACCTCGACGTGCTGCGGCCGCGATTTGGCAGCTTCCTGGGGGAAATTTCGCTGGCAGGTGCGCGGTTCACCTATCCCTTGTCGCTCTCGCTGGCAAACGAGCTGATTGCGTCGCGCGTGGCACTTGTCGGAGATGCCGCGCATGGAATGCATCCGATTGCCGGGCAGGGCCTGAACGCCGGGTTGCGGGATGTGGCCGCCTTGGCGGATGTGATTGCGGACGCGTCCCGGCGCGGAGAGGACGTTGGGTCCGCACCCGTTCTGGGGCGCTATCAGCAATGGCGACGCTTCGACAACGCCGCCTTGGCGATGGCCACCGATGGGTTCAATCGTCTGTTTTCAAACGATAACGCGCTCCTGCGCGGCCTGCGTGATTTTGGCATGGGTGTGGTTGGACGGATGCCTGCCCTGCGGCGCAGTTTCATCCGCGAGGCCGCAGGTCTCACCGGCGATCTGCCCCGCCTGATGAAAGGCGAACGCCTCTAGTCGAGCGTGCGCGCCTCGTCCACCAGCATCACCGGAATGCCGTTACGGATTGGATAGGCCAGATTGGCGGTGGTCGAGATCAGCTCCTGCCGCTCCACGTCATATTTCAGCGTTGTCTGGCTGCGCGGGCAAATCAATGCCTCCAGCATGCGGCGGTCGAATTCCACGGCTGTCTCTGTCACTGGATCATCTCGCTCTCGGCGCCCCCACGCAACTGGTATTCGATCAGGGTCACCAGTGTTTCGCGCCGCGTGGAAAGCGATGGGGCTTCCAGCAGCGCCTGCTTGTCCTCGGGGTCGAAATCCAACATCATCGACAAGGAATTAATCAAAAGCTCGTCGTCGGCCTCTTTCAAGGTTTCCCAATCCGCGGACAGCTCCCGCGCGTCGAAATACCGGCCCAGCAGGTCCATGAATCCGGCCCGCTGAAAACAGGGGTCTTTTTCATCCGGCCCAAGGTCGCGGTCAAAGCCGTCCCACTTTACGTCGCAACGTCGGTACGGGGTGAACCCCTGCACCTCCTGCACCACGCGAAACCGCGAAACACCCCCAAGTGTGATCAGGTAGCGCCCGTCTTCGGTTTCCGAAAACTGCGTGATCCGGCCCGCACATCCGATGGAATGCAGACCACTGCCGCTGCGCCCCGGCACCTCGTTGGGTTGGATCATGCCAATGAGGCGCGTGCTGGTTTTCAATGCGTCTTCAAGCATTTGCAGATAGCGCGGCTCAAAGATATGAAGCGGCAATCGTGACCGCGGCAGCAATAGAGCACCGGGCAGCGGAAAAATCGCAATTGTGTCGGGAAGCTCTGCGGCTTTTATCATAGACTTCCACCTAGCCCGCGCGCCGCCTCAGGCAAATATCATTGAGCTCAGTTTTCGCCGTCCATTCAACATGATCGGGTCGTTTGGCTTCAGCGCTTCGAAAATGGTGAAAAGCTGCGTCTTGGCCGCGCCGTCGTTCCATTCCCGGTCGCGCCGGAAAAGCTCCAGCAATTGATCGACCGCGCCTTCGATATCGTCATTGGCGTGCATCGCCAGCGCCAGATCAAACCGCGCCTGCGGATCGTCCGGGTTGGCCTCCACCGCAGCCTTGAGGTCATCCACCGGCCCGGCCCCTTCGGCCTGCCGCGCCAGTTCCAGCTGCGCATGCGCCGCTTCGAGTTCGGGAGATTGTGAAATCTCCGCTGGCGCGCCATTCAGAATGGCTTCCGCCTGATCCAGCTCGCCCATGGCGATATGCGCACGCACCATGCCACCGTAGGCCCCCGCGTGATTGGGGTCTTCCCCCAGGATCGCCGCAAAAGTCTGGGCCGCGTCTGTGGCGGCCCCATCGGCCAGCATTTCCTCGGCGGCAGCGACCGCCTCATCCAACGTATCGCCGGGGGCTTCGCCACCCGCCGCTTTCACCACGCGATCGATGAACGCCTTGATCTCCGATTGCGGTACGGCACCCTGAAACCCGTCCACCGGCTGGCCCTTGTGAAAGGCATAAACCGTCGGAATAGACTGAATCTGCAGCTGCCCCGCGATCATCTGGGCCTCGTCCACGTTGACCTTGACCATCTTCACCGCGCCTTTTGCCGCGCGCACCGCCTCTTCGAGCTGCGGTCCGAGGGTTTTGCACGGCCCGCACCACGGTGCCCAGAAATCAACGATCACCGGCGTGGTTTGCGACGCCTCAACCACATCCGTCATGAAGGTTGCTTCGGTCGAGTCCTTGATCAGGTCATCGGCGGCGGGGGCTGCGCTCAGGTTCAGGTCCATCATCTTCGTGTCCTTACGGGTTGCGTCAGGGGTTATATGGGAGGCCGCGTATCAATTCAAAGGTCAAAAGTGGCAAAGACAGGTGCATGGTCGCTGGGCTTCTCCCAACCACGGGCGTCGCGCAGAATACGACTGGAATGCGCGGCACTTGCGATATCGCCGCTGGCCCAGACGTGATCGAGCCTGCGCCCCTTGTCAGCGCCATCCCAGTCCTTTGCCCGGTAGGACCACCAGCTGTAAAGCCGCCCCTCGGGGATGTCATTTCGGGTCACGTCGTGCCAACCTCCGGCGTCCTGCGTCTCGGCCAAGTGCTCGACCTCAACCGGCGTGTGGCTGACGACCTTCAGAAGCTTCTTGTGATCCCAGACGTCGTCTTCGCGCGGCGCGATGTTCAGGTCCCCGACCAGGATCGACTTTTCGGGGTGATTGTCCCGGAACCAGTCCCGCATCTCCGTCAGATAGTCGAGCTTCTGACCGAATTTCTCGTTCACGGTCCGGTCTGCAACGTCACCACCCGCCGGAACATAGAAATTATGCACGGTCACGCCGTTTTCCAGCTCTCCAGCGATGTGGCGGGCATGGCCAAGCGCGGCGAAGTCATGCGATCCGGCCTCCTGCATCGGGATTTTCGACAGGATCGCCACGCCGTTGTACCCTTTCTGACCCCGCGCAACGACATGCCCGTAGCCAACGGCGGCAAAGGCCTCCAGCGGCATCTTGTCCACCGGGCTCTTGCACTCCTGCAGGCACAAAACATCGGGGCCTTCTTCGGCGAGCAGCTTCAGTACGAGCTCTGCGCGCAGGCGGACGGAGTTGATGTTCCAGGTGGCCAGGGTAAAGGTCATAGTTGCGCTCCGCTTCGATTTCGCGGCACCCTAGCGCGTGCTGTGGCCCTTCGCCATGCCGAAACGTGCGGAAAGGCAGCGTTCAGGATCATGCGGATGGGCAAAAAAAAGACCGGGCACAAGGCCCGGCCAAGTCCAACAGGGAGGTGCATGTCATAACCCGGACATGCGCGGGATTTCTGAATGTGACCTGAATGACTTGCCACCTTCACGATTCATATAAGCGCGAATTGGTTAATAAAAACCCAACGCGTTACGCCATAAGACGATATCCGCCTGATTCGGTCACAAGAAGGCGCGCATTGGACGGATCTGGTTCAATTTTCTGACGCAGACGGTAGATATGCGTCTCCAATGTGTGGGTCGTTACACCGGCGTTATACCCCCAAACCTCATGCAACAGCACATCCCGCGGCACCACGCCGTCGTTGGAACGATAGAGGAATTTCAAGATGTTAGTCTCTTTTTCGGTCAGACGAACCTTCTTGTCATCTTCGGTGACCAGCATCTTCATCGACGGCTTGAACGTATAGTGCCCCAATTGGAACACTGCGTCCTCGGATTGTTCGTGCTGGCGCAATTGTGCGCGAATACGTGCCAGAAGGACCGGAAACTTGAAGGGTTTGCTGACGTAATCATTGGCCCCGGCGTCCAGACCCAGGATCGTGTCCGCGTCGCTGTCATGTCCGGTCAGCATCAGAATCGGGCTTTTTACACCCTGTTTGCGCATCAGCCGGCAGAGCTCGCGACCATCCGTATCGGGAAGACCAACGTCGAGGATCACCAGATCGTAAAGTGCTTCTTTCGCCCGGACCATTGCGTCGGCGCCGTTTGCGGCCTCAAATACATCGAAATCCTCGGTCATGATCAACTGCTCGCTCAGCGCTTCGCGCAGATCGTCGTCATCATCGACCAAGAGTATCTTTTTTAACTGTGCCATAGGTTGTCTCCCTTGAGTGAAACACAAATGTGTGTTCCTGCGCTTTCCCGCAAGCGCGCAGCGAATTCTCTCACGCGGTCGTGTTACCGGGACCGCGAAATGTTTCAATTTCGTTGGAATTGGCCTAGATCAACCGCGGAAAATACAGGCATTGTAACATCATGACCATCGGACCCGACATCACTGAACTACTGGCGCGCGCGCGGGCTGACCTGCGCATGGGCGTTCCTGTGGTGGTGGATTGCCCCGCACCAGTGTTGATTTCCTCGGCAGAAACGCTCTCTCCCTCCCGCCTGAAGGTTTTGTTGGACATGCCCGGTGACAGCGTGGTCGCCATCACCGCGCGACGGGCCGAAACCCTGAAGGCGCGTGTCTATGATGGCGATCTCGCGCGGGTTTTGCTGCCGCCCGATGCGACGCTGGACTGGGTGCTCGGCATCGCCGACCCGGCGGGTGATCTGATGACGCCGATGAAGGGGCCTCTGGCCTGCGCGCGTGGCGGCGATGTCGATGCGCACCGTGCAGGCCTGCAGATCGCCAAATCCGCGCGGCTGCTACCAGCGGTTCTGGTGACACCCGTCGAGGATGCGGCGCGTTTTGCACGGGACAATGGCCTGACCATCCTTTCGCTGAATGAGGTTGTTTCGCACCTGAGCCATCGCAGCCCGTTGCACCCGGTTGTAAACGCCCGCTTGCCGCTGGAAGTATCGGAGGTGGGCCGGTTACACGTGTTCAGGCCCGAAGACGGCGGGGAAGAACACTATGCCGTCGAAATCGGTCGCCCCGACAGGTCACAACCGGTGCTGACGCGGCTTCATTCGGCCTGTGTCACCGGGGATCTGATGGGCTCGCTCAAATGCGACTGCGGTCCCCAACTGCGCGCGGCGCTGGCCCAGATGGGTCAGGAAGGCCAGGGCGTGCTGCTTTACATGAACCAGGAGGGGCGCGGGATTGGTCTGGCCAACAAGATGCGCGCCTATTCCCTGCAGGATCAGGGGTTCGATACGGTAGAGGCCAACCACCGCCTTGGCTTCGAGGACGACGAACGCGATTTCAGGCTCGGGGCCGACATCCTGCAGGCGATGGGCTTTTCCTCCGTCCGCCTGCTGACCAACAACCCGCGAAAAGTGGAGATGATGCAGGCCAGCGGGATCACCGTTGCCACTCGGGTGCCATTGCAGGTTGGAAAGAACCGCCACAATCATGCCTATCTGGCCACCAAGGCAGCAAAGTCGGGCCACCTGCTGTGACCCCCGATGATCTGGTTCTGACACCAAGGGGCATTCGTTTTCAGGGCCGGACCTATCCCTGCACACTCGGCAAAACCGGGTGCACGCGGGACAAGAGAGAAGGCGACGGTGCAACACCGGTTGGCGTGCACCGGATTGTCGGCATGCTCTACCGGCCGGACCGGATGGCGCAGCCCACGCATTGGGCACTGCCGATTGGCCCGCGTGATCTGTGGTCAGATGACAGCAGCGATCCTGACTATAATCTGATGGTCCGTGCGCCTTACGACGCCAGCCACGAAAAGCTGCGCCGGGCCGATCCGCTCTATGATCTTGTAATCCTGACGGATTGGAACTGGCCTTATGCGGTGAAAGGGCGTGGTTCAGCGATCTTTATGCACCAGTATCGCAGGCCGGGATATCCGACCGAAGGGTGCATTGCCCTGTCGCGTGCCGATTTGCACCGGATTGCTCCGCGGATCGGCTACAAGACACGGTTGATCGTTCCGGATCCCCGTCCGTCTTGACCGCACTCTCAGGTGGGCGTGCGTTCTCCGAAAATCGCAGAGCCCACACGCACATGCGTCGCACCCAGCGCGATGGCCTTCTCGAAATCACTGCTCATGCCCATGCTGAGGCCGGACAAACCGTTGCGCGCGGCGATCTTGGCCAGAAGGGCAAAATGCAATGCGGCCTCCTCTTCGATTGGCGGGATGCACATCAGCCCCCGTATGGGCAGATCCATCGCCTGGCATTCCGCAACAAACGCATCGGTATCTGCGGGCAGCACGCCTGCCTTTTGCGGCTCTTCGCCTGTATTGACCTGAATGAACATCTCCGGGCAGGTGCCCATCTCCTGCGCGAGCCGCGCGAAGGTTTTTGCAAGCTTGGGTCGGTCAAGCGAATGAATGCTCTGGAAAAGCTCAAAAGACTGTCGCGCCTTATTGGTTTGCAAGGGTCCGATCAGGTGCAGGTCAATATCGTCAAATGCTTCGCGAAACGCGGGCCATTTGCCGGCGGCTTCCTGCACGCGGTTCTCCCCAAAACAACGGTGACCGTCTTGCAGCACGGCTTCGACCCGAGCGTTCGGCTGAACCTTTGAAACGGCGATGAGTTTAACCGATCCGTTTTCGCGCCCTGCCGCAGTCTCCGCCTTTGCGATCCGGTCTGAAATCTCCGCTAAACCCATTTGGCTCTCCAATCGATCTTTTGCCGCACAAGATAACAGCCCCACGCAAAAGAAAAGGGGCAGACCCGAAGGTCTGCCCCAAAAGTCTTGGATCATTCAGATCGACTTAGAAGTCGAAGCGAACACCCAGGTCAGCAATGGTGTTGCCAGCTGCGTTCGAGCCAACCATACCGTCGAGACGGACACCACCACCCAGCGAGTGGCGGAAGCCCAGGCCGTAGGATGTGTCGTTGGCGTCATCACCACCATCGGAGAACGATGCGAGGATGCTTGTTGCTGCGCCAACTGGGAAGGAAGCCGAAGCACCGAATACGGCGTCATCGTCACCTTCAAAGTCGGAGACCAGGAACGAAACGTCTGCGATACCGATGGTGCCGGACAGAGTTGCAACGATCCAGTCTTCGCTTACATCGGAACCTGCGTCTTCGAATTCACCGTAAACGGCACCCAGCGTCCATGCGCTGAATGTGTAGGATGCGCCGATTTCGAAGGAATCGCCGAACGCTGTAGCGCCCGCACCACCAAGATTGTCGGTGTGGTCGTCTGTGTAGGACGCCATGACTTTGAAGTCGCCCATTTCGTACAGAACGTTGATGCCGTTGTTACCTGCACCTGTGCTGGAGAACGCTGGCAGCGAAACGCCGGAGTTGGCGTACTGGCCAGTTTGACCAACGAGGCCGGGCTCGAAGCCGAAGTAGTTAACAACGTTCGCCGCGTCTGTCACGCCGGAGATGTTACCAACGCGAACGCGCAGGCCACCGGAGGACACTTGGAAACGTGCGCCGGAGAAGGACGCCGCGTTTGCGGAGTTGTTGGCGTTTTCGTTGGCTTCAACGCGAACACGAGCAGCAAAGCGGATGCCGCCGTCTGTCTCTGTGGATGCGTCGATGTTCAGACGGAAACGGCTTTCGATACGTGTGTCCTCTTCGGTGCCGCCAGCACGATCTTCTTCGTACAGGATACCAAAACGACCATACCCGCCGAAGTTAATGTTTGCATTGTCAGCTGCTACGACGCTGGCTGTTCCCACCAGTGCTGTTGTAGCGATGAGAAGTTTTTTCATGAACTTGTCCTCGGTTTGCTATTCGTTGTCCAACGGGGGAATCCCTTTTGAACCTGAGCAGTGTTTCGCTCTTAACCCCCCCCTTTTGCAAGGACTTGGACAGAGGTGAGGCGAGAGCCGGGAAAAATGGTGCAGCTTTGCCACACTCCTTCATATCGCCCCAGCACACAGATATCAGTTGCGTAAAAACCCATATGTACCAACTGCCTTATAGACGATAACGCCCTTGTCCCTCCTCCATTAGATAGACTAACGTGCAGCCGAGATTGAGTAGCGGGTAGCGACATGACACCAACCAGTATTTTGAGGCTCTTTGCCGTCACAACCGTTGTCGCGGCGCTGTCCGCCTGCGGCGGGGGCAGCCGCACGGGCGGTGCACCTGCCGAGGTTGACCCTGACATAGACAGCGACGCGGCGCGCGCGTCAGACGGTGCCGGAGCGGAAACGATCTGGGAAGCCTTCGGGCGCCGCAACACAGAAACGAATGTGGCGGTGAACAAGTATATCTGGTCGGCCTCGCTGGAGGTGCTCGACTTCCTGCCCGTGCAATCGGTCGACCCGTTTACCGGCGTGATCATCACCGGCTTTGGCCGCCCGCCCGGCGGGGGCCGGTCCTACCGCGCGACCGTATTGATCAATGATCCGGCCCTGGATGCGCGCTCGCTGAATGTATCGCTGCAGACCCAGGGTGGTCCGGCAAGTGCAGCCACCGTTCGCGCGGTGGAAGACGCTATTCTAAGCCGCGCACGGCAACTACGCATCGCGGATAACAGGCTCTAGTCATTCGGTTTTTCCAGACCCATGCAACATCAGCGCCGGGCCCCGTAGATGAAACGGCTCCCGGCGCTCTCACGTTAAAAAGGACGCAGTCATGACGCGTTACACCCCCGCAGAGATCGAAGCCCGCTGGCAGGCGGCATGGTCTCGGGATGAAGTCTTCAAGGCCGTGCGCTCGGCCGACAAGCCCAAATACTATGTGCTGGAGATGTTCCCATACCCCTCCGGCCGCATCCACATGGGGCATGTGCGCAACTATACGATGGGCGACGTGATCGCGCGCTACAAGCTCAGCACCGGCCATAACGTGCTGCACCCCATGGGCTGGGACGCCTTCGGCATGCCTGCGGAAAACGCGGCAATGGCCATCGGCGGGCATCCCAAGGACTGGACCTACGACAACATCAGTGACATGCGCGCCCAGATGAAGCCGTTAGGCCTCTCCATCGACTGGTCGCGTGAGTTCGCCACCTGCGATGTGGCGTACTACGGCCAGCAGCAGGCGCTGTTCCTCGATTTCCTCGAGGCGGGCCTGGTCTATCGCAAGAACGCCGTGGTGAACTGGGATCCGGTGGACATGACCGTTCTGGCGAATGAGCAGGTCGAACAGGGACGCGGCTGGCGCTCCGGCGCGCTGGTCGAGCGGCGCGAGCTCACACAGTGGTTCTTCAAGATCAGTGATCATTCGGAAGAGCTGCTTGAAGCGCTGGATCGTCTGGTGAACTGGCCCGCCAAAGTGCGGCTGATGCAGGAGAACTGGATCGGCAAATCCCGCGGGCTGCAGTTTGCCTTCTCGACCATAGACGCCCCCGACGGGCACGACCGGATCGAGGTCTACACCACCCGGCCCGATACCCTGTTGGGCGCGTCGTTTGTGGGCATTTCGCCCGATCACCCCCTTGCCAAGGTGCTGGAGCGGGACCGCGAGGATGTCGCCGCCTTTTGCGCGGAGTGCCGCAAGGGGGGCACCACCGAAGAGGCCATCGAGACTGCCGAAAAGCTGGGCTTCGACACGGGCATTCGCGTCCGCCACCCCTTCGATACCTCCCATGAACTGCCCGTCTATATCGCGAACTTCATCCTGATGGACTACGGCACCGGGGCGATTTTCGGCTGTCCGGCGCATGACCAGCGGGATTTCGAGTTTGCCACCAAATACGGGCTGCCGATCATTGCGACCTACCTGCCGTCTGAGGACAGCGACGAAACCCTGACAGAGGCCTATGTGCCCGCCAAGACGGAGAAGGTCTTTTACAACCGCGGCTTCGCAGGCGAGCCGCATCAGACTGGGCTGGAAGGCATCGACGCCGCCATCGACTTTTGCGAGGCGAACGGTATTGGGCAGGGTGTGACCAAGTACCGGCTGCGCGACTGGGGCCTTTCCCGCCAGCGTTACTGGGGGTGCCCGATTCCGGTAGTCCATTGCGAGGCCTGCGGTGTGGTGCCCGAGAAGAAAGAGAACTTGCCGATTGAGCTGCCCTATGACGTGGACCTCAGCGTCCCCGGCAATCCGCTCGACCGGCATCCGACATGGCGGGACACCGCCTGCCCGTCCTGTGGCAAACCTGCGCGGCGGGAAACCGACACGATGGACACTTTCGTGGACAGCTCGTGGTACTTCGCGCGCTTCACCGCCCCGCACGCCGACACACCGACCGTGATGGAAGACGCCGCCTATTGGATGAACGTGGACCAGTACATCGGCGGCATTGAGCATGCGATTCTGCATCTGCTCTATTCGCGGTTCTTCGCACGGGCGATGCGGATCACGGGGCACCTGCCACAGGGTACTGAAGAGCCTTTCGACGCGCTTTTCACCCAGGGCATGGTCACCCATGAGATCTACCAGACACGCGATGACAAGGGACGGCCTGTCTATCACCTACCCGAGGACGTGACCGACGGGAAGCTGGCTGACGGCACAGAGGTAGAGATCATCCCTTCGGCCAAGATGTCGAAGTCCAAGAAGAATGTCGTCGACCCGATCAACATCATCTCGGCCTACGGCGCCGATACCGCGCGCTGGTTCGTGCTGAGCGACAGCCCGCCCGAGCGGGATGTGGAATGGACAGCCAGCGGTGCGGAGGCTGCGTTCAAGCATCTGACCCGCGTCTGGAACCTTTGCGACCGGATCGGCGCGATGGACAAAAGCGCCCAAGGCACAGGGGATGCGGAACTGCTGCGCGCCATGCATGTCTGCATCCACGACGTAACCATGGGAATCGAAAGCTTCGGCTTTAACGCTGCGATTGCAAAGCTTTACGCCTTCACCGCCACTTTGCAGAAATCCAAGGCAGGATACACCGCCCAGCGCGAGGCGATCATGACGCTGGCACAGCTGATGTCACCGATGACCCCGCACCTGGCCGAAGATATCTGGGCACATCAGGGCGGCGAGGGGCTGATCACAACCGCCCCGTGGCCCAAGGCCGATGAGGCGATGCTGGTTTCCGACACCGTCACCTTGCCCATTCAGGTCAACGGCAAGCGGCGCGCCGAAATCACCGTGCCTGCCGATATGCCCAAAGAAGAGGTTGAAAAGGCAGCGCTTGCGGATCAGGCTGTGCTCAGAACCCTTGATGGCGCTGCGCCCAAGAAAGTCATCGTTGTCCCCGGACGGATCGTGAATGTTGTTGTCTAGTCGAAAATTTCTGCTGATTTTGCCGCTGGTGCTTGCCGCCTGCGGCTTTACACCGGTCTACGGAACGGGGGGGACAGGCACGCAGGTGCAGAACAGCATCACGGTGTCAGAACCGTCGACCCGCAATGCATTCCTTGCGACGCAGCGGATTGAAGAGCGCCTGGGCCGCGCGGCAGAACCTGTCTACCGGCTGAACCTGTCTGTGCGTTCCAGCCAGGAAAACCTTGCGGTTGACCGCGAGGGGAACATCACGCGTTACAACCTGCTGGGTTACGCTGACTATTCTCTGGTCGAGGTCGCCACGGGCCGCGTGATCACCTCCGGGTCGGTCGATAACTTCACCGGATACTCCGCCGCTGGCACAACCGTTGCCACGTTGGCGGCAGAACGTGATGCTCAAAAGCGTCTGATGATTCTGTTGGCCGACCAGATCGTCACGCGGGTGCTGGTCGCAGACATCTGATGAAACTTTCCCCGCGCGACGCCAATGCCTATTTCGCAAAACCGGACGCCAGCAAGACCGGGTTGCTGATCTACGGCACGGATGGCATGCGCGTGGCTCTGAAGCGGCAGCAGGTTTTGACTGCCCTGCTGGGTGACGGCGCCGAAGAGGAAATGCGGCTGAGCCGGATGGCGGGTAGCGATATCCGCAAGGATCCCGCCTTGCTGATCGATGCCATTAAGGCAGTGGGCTTTTTTCCGGGTCCCCGTGCGGTTTTTGTCGAAGAAGCGAATGATACCGCTGCTCCGGCGATTCTTGCTGCACTGGAAGACTGGCAGCCAGGCGATGCACAGATCATCGTGACAGGCGGTGCCCTCAAACCGACCTCGAAGCTGCGCAAAGCCTTTGAAGCCCATCCGCAGGCCTATGCGGCGGCGATCTACGACAACCCGCCGACACGGGAAGAAATCGACACCGCCCTGCGCGACGCCGGTCTGACACAGGTGCCCGGCGACGCGATGGCCGCCCTCGCCGATCTCGCGCAAGCGATCGATCCCGGTGATTTCCGTCAGACGGTTGAGAAACTGGCGCTTTACAAGATGAACGAGGCCGATCCGGTGTCTGCCGCAGATATCGCCGCCTGCGCGCCAACGTCCACTGAGGCGGATGTGGACGATGTGCTGATGGTTGTGGCCGAAGCCCGCGCCCATGACATCGGCCCGGTGATGCAAAAACTGGTGGCACAGGGTGCCACACCCGTCGGGCTGTGCATCGGGGCGATGCGCCATTTCCGGGCGTTGCATCGCGCGGCCAGCGACATCTCTGGCAGGCCCACGATCTTCGGACCCAACCGGGACCGGATGCTGGCCCAATCCCGGCGCTGGGGTGCGGCGAAACTGGAAACCGCAATCACCCTGCTGACCGACACCGATCTGCAACTGCGCTCCGCCGGGCAGAATGCGCCCGGCATGGCCCTGGTGGAACGCGCCTTTATCCGGCTGGCGATGCTGGGCGGGCGCTAGGTCTCCGGCGCAAACATCGCCATGACCTCTTCGGTGGTCATCTGATGTGTCTTTTCCGCAAAGCTGTAGCCCTTGGGCTTGTTGTCGATGAACAGCTCGCCCGTCAGCGGCGCGGCACCGGCGTCATCCAGCGTACCGACCCCCAGATGATACGTGCCCTCATGCGGACCCGGCGCCGTGACCCGGTAGTAGACACTGCTGCCGCATGTCTTGCAAAACGCCCTTTCCGCCCAGGGCGATGATGCATATGTGGTCAGGTTGTCTGCGCCCTTGATCTCGATGCTGTCGCTTGGCACTTCCAGACCGAGGTAGATTCCACCGCTCCACTTGCGGCACATGTTGCAATGGCAGGCACCGAATTCCTTCGGTTCGCTGGTCAGCGTGTAGCTTACGGCGCCACAAAGGCAGCTCCCGGTCTTGGACATCATCATACTCCTTGTCTGGATGCAGGTTCGCCAAAAACCTTCTCACAATCCACTGACATTTTCTGTCACCAGTTGCCAGTCGTGGCGCTGCGTGAAACAGTCTTCGGAGGCAGTAATCCAAAGGACATCGGGCAATGTACACAGTGATCGGCACCAGCAAATCGCGCGCGTTTCGGGTTTTGTGGATGTTGCAGGAAATGCAGGAGCCTTACGAGCAGATTGCTGCCGGCCCCCGATCAGATGAAGCCATGAAGTACAATGCTCTGGGCAAAATTCCCGCGCTCTTGGATGGGGAGGATGTGATGACTGATTCCGTGGCGATCATGACCTATCTGGCCGACAAGCACGGCAAGCTCACTGCGCCCGCCGGAACGGTGGCACGGGCCCGGCAGGATGCGATGACCTTCTGGCTGATTGATGAGCTTGATGCGATTCTCTGGTCGGCTGCGAAACACAGTTTTGCCCTTCCGGAGGGCGTGCGGGTACCTGCCGTCAAGGACGCACTGAAATATGAATTCGAGCGGTCAGCCGCGACCTTGTCCGAACGTCTCGACGGGCCCTTCCTGATGGGCGACGAGATGACATTGCCGGACATTCTGGCCTGTCACTGCCTGAACTGGGCCATCGGGGCAAAATTTCCACGCACCGATGACAAGCTTTTTCACTACGCCAAGGCGCTGCGGGAACGGTCGGCGTTTCAGGCGGCGTCCGCCGCGTAAGCGGCAGCGGCGCGCCCGGCCCACCGGCCCGTGGCCAGACAGGCGGTGATCAGGTAGCCCCCGGTCGGAGCCTCCCAATCCACCATTTCACCGGCGCAAAAGACCCCGGGCAGCGGTTTCAGCATCAACTCCGGTGTCAGCCCGTCAAACCGCACACCACCAGCAACCGATATCGCCTGATCCAGCGGACGCAGACCGTCGTGGCGCAGGCGCAATGCCTTGAGCACCTGTGCAAGCGCCGCAGGGTTGTTCGGCAGCGGGCGCGCCAGTTCCTGCGCCAGCGCAATTTTCACCGAATCCAGCTTTAGGGTTTTGCGCAGATGCGTCGACAGGCTGGATTTCCCCCTTGCGCGCGACAGGCGTCTGGTGGCCTCTGCCACATCAAGATCGGGTAAAAGATCGACGACCAACCTGTGACGCATCCGGACGGCGCGGCTGATTTCGTAGATACCGCCACCTTCAAAGCCCGTCTGGCTGATCACCGCCTCACCCCGCGACGCCATTGGTCCTGCCATGAAGCGCACGCCTTTCAACGCCGCGCCCGCGTGCTTTTGCATATGCGGTGACCACGCGATTTGCAGCCCCACATTGGTGGCTGCAAAGGGCGTCAAATCGACGCCCCGCGCGGCCAGAATGTCGGCCCAGGCCCCATCGGACCCCAGCCGCGCCCAGCTTGCCCCGCCAAGGGCCAGCACCGTGACCTCTGCGCGGAGGATCTCAGGCCCCTGCGGACCATCGAACACCATGTTCCCGTCATGCCAGCCACGCCAGCGCATGTTGGTGCGAAACACGACCCCAGCCTCGGTCAATCGGTTCAGCCACGCGCGCAAAAGCGGCGAGGCTTTCATCGCACGGGGAAACACCCGTCCCGTCGATCCGGTGAAAATCTCCTGCCCCAATGCGCGTGCCCAGTCCTGCACCGCGGTTGCGTCGAACGTCTGGAGTATCGGGCGCAGCGGGTCGGCGGCTTCGAAATAGCGGGGCATCATATCCTCGAAAGGCTCGTCCTTGGCCAGGTTGAGCCCGGATTTCCCCGCCATCAGCAGCTTGCGCCCGACAGAAGGTTTGGCCTCACAGACCGTCACGCGAAGCCCGGCGGCGGCCAGTTCTTCCGCCGCCATCAACCCCGCAGGCCCCGCGCCAATCACCAGCGCGTGGCTCACTCCTGAACCTGCGGCATGTCGCCTTTGAATTCCACAACCCGGTGCGGATAGGGGATTTCGATGCCGTTGTCCCTGAGCGCGTTCCAGACCAGAAAGAGCACATCAGACGTGTACTTATTGGGCCCGTCGTCCAGCCCGTTCACCCAGAATTCGACCGCAAAATCGATGCCGCTGTCGCCGAAACCGCGCAATTCGCAATCAGGCGGGTAAGGCGCATCCAAGACATCGGGGTGCGTGGCAACGGCGGCCTCGATGATCGGCGGCACCTTGTTGATGTCCGTATCATAGCTGACCGAAAACGGCGCCTCATAGCGGTTGGCAGAGCCGCTGTCGGAATAGTTCACCACACGCGTGGTGATGAAATCCTCGTTCGGCACCACGATCCAGCGCCCATCGAAGGTTTCCAGGATCGCGGCCCGCGCGGTCATTTTCACGATCTGCCCGGCCTCGCCACCGTCGAGTTCAACAAAATCGCCGACCGTCGCCTGCCCTTCGACCAGAAGGATCACCCCGGAGATGAAGTTCGAGGCGATCTTTTGCAGCCCGAAGCCGAGGCCCACGCCGATTGCCCCGCCGATCACCGCCAGCGCGCTGAGGTTGATCCCCATGATGTTCAGCAGCAGCAGGAAGGCCACGCCAAAAATGGCGAACTCGATGACCTTGGCCATCAATTGGCGCAGCGACGGGCGCATGTCTTTCTGGTTTTCGATGAACTGCGCGGTCTGCCGGTTGGACCAGCCGCCCAGCCAGAACAGAACGCCGCCCGCAATAATGCCGCGCACCAGGGACATGACAGAGAAGGAGATATTCCCCAGCGACACCGTCATCTCATTGAGCTTGAGCACCAGCGGGTCGAGCAACCCGACCGCATAGAGAGCGGCCACCGGGATCAGCACATACCGTCCCAGAAGCTTGAGGAAGGGATCGCTGACAATCTCCTTCACCAGGGTGCGCACGGCGAGGAACATGAAGACACGTTTGCCAAAGGCGATCACCGCGCCGCTGTCGAAAACGGACCGCACGACGCTTTCACCGATTGCCGTGAAGAGATAGGCCAGCAGCGGCAGCAACAGGGGCAGACCCAACAGAACAGTGCGCCGCGCCTGTGCAAACATGTTGTCCGCGTCTTCTGCAGGGGTGATAACCCGGGTCAGCAACCCGCGCAGGCGGCGTGCCACCACGATGGCCAGTAAATAGGCAAGCACCAGAAGGGTAAACTGGGACCACGCAGCGGGGCTCAGCGCCCAGGATTTTGCAAGTTCCCACCCGATGAGGGCGTATTCGGCAGCGCGCTGCACGATCTCCGGCTGACTGGACAGGTCAAATTCCACGCGGTGCCCCTCTTTCCATCGTCACGATCACACCTAGAGTCTTGCCCGTCACCGCCTGCCGGAGCAAGCCCAGATGTCCGATCCGATCTGCCCTCTGTGTGATCGTCCGATCCCGCCGGAGGTGAAACAGAGCCATCATCACCTGATCCCGAAGTTGAAAGGCGGCAAGGGCGGGCCGACCGTGTTGTTGCATCACATCTGCCATCGGGAAATCCACGCGACACTGACAGAGGCGGAACTGGCGCGGGACTACGCCGATATGGAAGCGCTCCGCCGTCATCCCCGGCTGGAGAAGTTCATTGCCTGGGTGCGCAAGCGCCCGCCGGGGTTCTTGTCGAAAGTGCCCGGTGGGCGGCGCAAAAGGTGACAGCCTAGCTGCACATGTCCTTGATCTGCGTGGCAAGGTCAGGTTGCGCGGCAACGGTGTCGACCGTCAGGGCCAGCGCCTGTGTCATCAGATCGTCAGGCGTCACAATTCGGTCAATCAACCCAAATCTCAGCGCCTCTTCAGCGTCTATTTTCTGCCCACCCATCAGGATCAGTTTGGTCCGGGCCGGACCGATCAGGGCCGCCATGCGCTTGGGGTCGCTCGGCTGTGGCAGGAAGCCCAGCTTCATGACCGGATAGAAAAACCGCGCCGTCGCAACGGAAATCCGCATGTCACAGGCCAGCGCCATGCCCATGGCGCCCCCCGCAAGCGTGCCGTTCAACGCCGCAATCGACAGACCGGGCAACGCCGCCACTGCCATCGAGAGTTCTTCCCAGAGCGGCGAGGTCGCGAGCCCGGCGCGGGCGGCGTCCAGATCTGCGCCTGCACTAAAGACCTTACCCGTACCTGTCAGGATCACGGCCCGCGCGTCCTGAGCGGACAGCATCACATCGCGCAAGTCGGTCAGCATCTCTTCGGTCAGCGCATTGGCCTTGTCCGGACGGTTCAACGTAACCGTCCAGACATCACCCGCGCGGTCGAGCGTGATCATGTAAGGCCCGCTTGCCGACGGATGTCTTCGTCCCGCAGCGAAATCTCCTGCCCGCACCACGCATCGGCCGCCGGGCTGCACATCCACAACAGCGCACGCGCGGGCCAGTCCGCGGGAATATGCGCATCCCAGTCTAACTGGCTGACCGGGTTGATGCCGCTCGACTTGATCTCTCGCTGCATCTGCGTGGCAACCGTGCCCGGCGACAACCCGATGGCGCGGATACCATGCTCGGCCTCTTCCTTATCAAGGCACCGGGTCAGCATGTTCACGGCGGCCTTGGAGGCGCAGTAATGGCTCCAGGCCTCCACCGGCCCATGGGCGGCCCCGGAACTGATGGTCAGGACCGATCCGCCCCCGCTCGCCTTCATCACCGGCACGACGGCCCGCATGCCGTAAAAGACCCCCTTGAGGTTGATATCAATGACATCCCCCCAGGTTTCGACATCCGCGTCGCTCAGATGCGAAATCGGCTCGATCACGCCTGCGTTATTGATCAGAACGTCCAGTCCGCCGAACGCATCAACCGTGGTATCGACAGCGGCCGCAACTTCGCGGGCATTGGCAACGTTACAGGGGATCGCGATGGCCTGCTGGCCGATCTCTCCGGCCAGATCCGCAATCTGGCCCTGCCCGCGCGCGACAAGCGCCACGTTCGCCCCGGCCCTGGCGAAAACCCGTGCCGTTTCTGCGCCAATCCCACGGCTTGCCCCGGTGATCAGTACTGTTTTTCCTGTCATATCCATGTGCAAAGCTCCTTGCTGATTGCCTTGTGGTAAAGTGCCGCGCGGGCAGGGTCCAGACCTACAGCCCCTTGACCATCGCCATACCTTGGCAGACCATGCGCGCGACAGTTGTTGATAAGGATTAGAGAATGACTTTTTTGACCCTCCGAACTGCGTCTGTTGCAGTGATCCTCGGCGCGTTGGCGTCCGCGGCACAGGCAGATGTCAGCGGACAGGATGTGTGGAACGACTGGAAAGCCTATTTCAACGGGGTCGGCTACGAAGTTTCGGCAGACGAAGCCAAATCCGGCGACACGCTGACCGTCAGCGACATCGAATTCACTTCTCCGGAAACGAGCGATGCCGCAGGCATGATCATGCGCATCGATCAGGTGACATTCACAGAGACGGATGACGGCAGCGTCAACGTGACCTTTCCCGAAGTGATGCCCGTCGAGATGTCCATCACCGATCCTGAAGGCGCAGACGCAAACATCCAGATGGAACTTCGCCCTTCGGGCGCGAAAACGACCGTGTCAGGTGTGCCGACGGAGATGACAAGCACCTATACGGCACAGAGCCTCGAACTGCTGTTGACTGAACTGATCGTGGATGGCGAAACGATCGACGCAGCCAATGTGGCCATGCGCGTGATCATGAACGGCCTGTCCGGTACCACGCAGTCCCGTGTGACCGGGAAGCGCCTCTATGACCAGCGTATGCAGGCCACGGACGTCGACTATACCCTTGCTTTCATCGATCCCGAGGGCCAGGGCACAGTTGATCTTGAAGGCGGGATAGACGGCATCAGCTTTTCCGGTGAAAGCGCCGTGCCGCTTGTTGTTCAGGATGCCAGCGATATCTCCGCCCTCCTCGCCGCTGGCATGGCGGTCAAAGGCGCGTTCGACTACTCGGGTGGTTCCACGACCATGTCGGTCAAAGAGAACAACGCCGAGGCTTTTTCCGCAGAGACCTCCTCGACGGGTGGCAAGCTCGAAGTTGTCATGGGGGCCGATGGTCTGAATTACTCTGGCCGTCAGAACAACCTCAAATTGGCCATGACAACGGAGGATTTCCCGGTACCCATCGAAGTCGACATGGCCAGGGCGAGCTTCAACTTCGCGATGCCCTTGCAGAAATCCGACGCTGCCGATGATTTTGCCGTTGGTTTTTCCTTCAACGATTTCACAATGTCCGATCTGCTGTGGGGGTTGTTTGATCCGCAGGCACAACTGCCGCGCACACCCGCGACTTTTGTGCTGGACCTGACCGGCAAGGCCCGGCTTCTGTTTGATTTCCTTGACCCCTCCGCAGCAGCAGTCGTGGACGATCCGGGCTTTACGCCGGCCGAGCTGGAATCCGTGGATATCAATCGGCTTCAGGTCACTGCAGCCGGTGCCGAATTGACCGGCGAGGGTGCATTCACCTTCGATACGGATACGCCGGGTGCCGGGCTGAAACCCAAAGGCTCTGCGGATCTGATGCTGGTCGGCGGCAACAAGCTGCTGGATACGCTTGTCTCCATGGGCTTGCTGCCCGAGGATCAGGCGATGGGCGCCCGGATGATGATGGGGCTTCTTGCCGTACCGGGCAAAGCCCCCGATACGCTCACTTCCAAGATCGAGATCAATGAGCAGGGCCACATCATGGCCAACGGCCAGCGCATTCAGTAGCCGCTGAATAAACGCATGTAGACGAGAAAGAGGGGCGCAGCGAGCGCCCCTTTTTGCCTTCCTCCCTTGCAGTGCCTGCATGACACCGCTACCTGACGTGGAATTGGTTTGGAGCTTACTGAATGACCCAGTCGCCGGAGAGCCTGACCGCTCAGCTACTTGATGCCGCCCGGACAGCGGGTGCCGATGCCGCCGATGCCATCGTGATGCAGGGCACATCGCTCAGCATCGACGTGCGGGCGGGCGCGTTGGAGCATGCCGAACGGGCCGAAGCCGTGGATCTCGGGCTCCGGGTCTTTGTCGGCCAGCGCAGTGCCACGGTATCCGCGTCCGACATCGCCCCCAAGACGCTGGAGGAAATGGCCGTGCGGGCCATCGCCATGGCGCAAGAAGCTCCCGAAGACCCCTATACCGGTCTTGCCGATCCCGACCAGCTGGCCCGTGATATAGATGTGGCGCGTCTGGAACTGCACGATCCGGCACCGGAACCCTCGCCCGCAAGCCTGCAGGAAGACGCACAGGCCGCCGAAGCCGCCGCACTGGAGAACAAGGCGGTGACGCAGGTACAATCCGCCTCCGCCGGGTATTCCGCCCGACATGTGCATCTTGCTGCGACCAACGGATTTTCCGGCGGCTACAGCCGCACCAGCCGCGGGCTGTCCTGTGTCGCCATCGCGGGAACCGGCACCGGTATGGAACGCGACGTGGATGGTGACAGCCGCACCTTTCAGTCCGATCTGCGGGATGCGCGCGACATCGGCACGCAGGCTGCGGAACGGGCGGTGGCCCGACTGGACGCCCGCAAACCGCCCACCGGCAGCTTTCCCGTGCTCTTCGATGAACGCATCGCCTCCTCCCTGATCGGCCATTTGCTGGCCGCCATCAACGGATCATCCATCGCCCGTGGCGCGTCCTGGCTGCGTGATGCCAAGGGGCAGCCCGTGCTGCCGGATCACCTCTCACTGGTCGAAGATCCGCACCGCCCGCGTGCTTCGGGGTCCCGCCCCTTCGACGGCGAAGGCTTGCCGACGCAGAGGCGCGAGATCGTCAAGGGTGGTGTTTTGACCGGCTGGACGCTGGATCTGGCCACCGGGCGCAAGCTCGGGCTGCCCTCGACGGGGAATGCAGGACGCGGGACCTCCTCTGCGCCCTCACCCTCCACCTGGAATGTGGCACTGAGCCAGGGGGAGGTGAGCCGCGCGGACCTGCTCCGCGACATGGGCACCGGCTTGCTGGTGACTTCGATGATCGGGGCGACCATCAACCCCAACACGGGCGACTATTCACGCGGAGCCGCTGGGTTCTGGGTGGAAAACGGCGAGGTCACCCATGCGATCAACGAATGCACCATCGCCGGGAACCTGCGCGACATGCTGCGCCAGATCGTGCCCGCAAATGACGCGCGCGCACATCTGAGCCGGGTGGTCCCCTCCTTGCTGGTGCCAGGAATGACCCTTGCAGGCAACTGACCTCGCCCTGATCACCGATGCCATCCGCCTCGCGGGCCGTGTGGCAACCGGATTTGTCGGCAAGGATGCAAAGTCCTGGGACAAACCGGGCGGCGCCGGACCCGTGACCGAAGCCGACCTCGCGGTGAACACAGCCCTGGAAACGACCCTGCGCAGCGCCCGCCCAGACTATGGTTGGCTTTCCGAGGAAACCGAGGACACTGCCGACCGGCTGGGCCAGGAGACACTTTTCATCATTGACCCGATCGATGGCACGCGCAGCTTTGTCGAAGGGTCGCGCACCTGGGCGCACTCCATCGCCGTGGCGCATCGCGGCCAGATCACGGCGGCCGCCATCTACCTGCCGATGCGCGACAAGCTTTATACTGCAGCCTTGGGAGAAGGCGCGTTTTTCAATGGCACCCCGCTGACCATCTCGACCGCTGCAAACCTCAAGGAGGCGGAGATTCTGGCGACCAAGCCGGTGATGGACCCCAGTCATTGGTCAGAGGGGCAACCGGTCTTTCACCGCTCGCATCGGCCCTCGCTCGCGTATCGGCTGGGGCTGGTGGCCGAAGCACGCTTTGACGCCATGCTGACCTTCAGGCCAAGCTGGGAATGGGATATTGCCGCCGGGGCGCTGATCGTGACCGAAGCGGGAGGTCTGTGTACCGACAAATCCGGCACGCCGCTGCGCTTCAACAATGCCACACCCACGCTCAACGGGGTGATCGCCGCCGGACCCAACCTGCACCAACAGGTGCTCTCGGCGCTTGCACCTGCCGCGCCTTGACCCCGGCTTCCAGATACGCGATTTTCCGCCAACCCTCCGTCTCAAAGGATAAAACCCATGACGCAACGTCTGCATCTCGTCTTTGGTGGCGAACTTGTTGACCCGACCCGCAACACGTTCAAGAATGTCGAGGACATTCATATTGTTGGCATTTTCCCGGATTATGCGGCGGCGTTCGACGCGTGGAAATCCGAAGCGCACCGCACCGTGGACAATGCCCACATGCGCTATTTCATCGCCCACCTTCACCGCCTGCGGGACGAAGAGACAGCTGCCTCCGCGACCGAAGAACTGGGGTAAAGACCTATGAGCCGCTCGTTCGGAATGGCGGCTTACCGGGCGCTGTCACGCAGATCAGCGGCCCGGTCCTTTGGTCCAAGCGCGCCGCGTCCCAAGGGCGAAGTGGTCTGGCTGCACGCAGCCGAGACTGGCAATCTTCTCGCCATTCAGGATCTTGCACAACGGCTTTGCGGCGCGCGCGATGATCTGCATGTACTGATCACCCTTCCGGACCGCGAAGGTCTCGATCTTGCCCGCACGACCAGCCCGAAAGAGGGCAACATCCATCTGGATGAGCTCCCGTCAGAGCATCCGGCAGCGGTGGAGAGTTTTCTCAAGAACTGGGCGCCTGACATGTGTATCTGGGCCTGGGGTCGGTTGCGCCCCACACTTGTGCACGAGACCCATCGAAACGGCTGTCCGATGATCCTGATCGACGCGGATACCGGCGGATTCGACGGGCGTCGGGACCGCTGGCTACCCGATTTGTCGCGTGATCTGCTGACAGGGTTCAAAGCCCTGATGGCGCGCTCGGTCCCGGCCGCACAGCGTCTGCAAAACCTTGGTCTGCCCGCGAATACCATCGAAGTGACCTCGCCCCTGCAAGCAGGCGGACAGGCATTGCCCTGCGAAGATCAGGACCTGTCGGAAATGACCAGAACGCTGGGTGGACGGCCTGTATGGCTGGCCACCAGCGTACAGGAGGAAGAAGTCGAAACCATACTGGCCGCCCATCGCCAAGCAGTGCGATATTCCCATCGGTTGCTGCTGATCCTGCACCCGGCACACAGCCAGTCTCTCATCGATTTTGCCGAGCAGGCAGTGGGACAAGGCTTCCGCGTCAGCGAATGGTCCGTTGGAGACGAACCCAGCGAGACAACGCAGGTCATGATGGCAGAAGATAACAGTGATCTCGGCCTCTTCTACCGGCTGGCCCCGGTGTCCTTTCTGGGCAGTTCGCTGTCGCCCGGCCATGGCGGCTGCAACCCCTTCGAGGCGGCGGCCCTGGGCTCCGCCGTACTATACGGCCCGAATGTGCGGCGGTACCTGCCATTCTATTCGCGGTTAGCGAATGCCGGGGCCGCCCGGATCGTGAAAGACGCGCAAAGCCTTGGGACAGCCGTCACACGGTTGATCGCGCCTGATCAGGCCGCAGCCATGGCGCATGCGGGCTGGGATGTGATCAGCCACGGGGCCGAGCTGACCGACCGGGTGATCGATCTGGTGCAGACCACGCTGGACGAGCGGTTGGAAAAACGCCATGCGAACGCCTGACTTCTGGTTCACACCACCGAAAAAGCCCGGTCTGTTGGCGCGCGTCCTGTCTCCCCTGGGGTGGATCTATGCACAAGGCACGGCGCGGCGGCTTGCCGGAACGAGCGGCGTGAAACTCGGTATTCCGGTGATCTGCGTTGGCAACATCAATGCAGGTGGCACCGGCAAGACACCCACCGTGATCGCCGTTCTGGAACGGCTGAGCGACAGGTTTCACAAACCGCATGTGGTCACACGCGGCTATGGCGGACGCCTCAAAGGACCGGTGCGCGTGGACCCCAGTCAGCACACGGCAGCGGACGTTGGCGACGAACCGCTGCTGCTTGCCGCCTTTGCCGATGTCTGGGTCGCGCAAGATCGTGCGGCAGGCGGCAAGGCGGCGAAAGCTGCAGGCGCGAGCATCATTGTGCTGGATGACGGGTTTCAGAACCCGGCGCTGCACAAGGACCTCAGCATTGTCGTGGTGGATGCACAACGTGGCTTTGGCAATGAACGCTGCCTGCCTGCAGGCCCATTGCGGGAACCCGTCGATGTCGGGCTGGCGCGGGCGGATATCCTGCTCACACTCGGCGATGCCACGGCGCAGGCAGAGTTCGCCGCTGCAGTCCCCCAAACACTGCCACGCGTTGCAGCACAGCTCGCACCACTGCAGACGGGCATGGACTGGACGGATGAGCCCATCGTCGCCTTTGCAGGGATCGCCCACCCCGAGAAGTTCTTTGACACCCTGCGCGGACTAGGTGCCCGTCTCTTGCATAGCGAACCGCTGGAGGATCACCAGCCGCTGACACCCGCCCTGATGACACGGTTGGAAGCGGATGCAAAAGCCAAGGGCGCGCAGCTTGTGACCACCGAGAAAGACGCCGTGCGCCTGCCCCCGGCGTTCCGCATGAAAGTGATCACACTGCCGGTGCGGCTGACCTTTGCGCAGGCCGAAAACCCGCTCTTTGAGCGGTTGGACGCGTTCAAAGCGCCCTAGTCGTTTTCTCCCAGCTTTGGCGCGGGGCGGTGCAACGCCAATTCTGCATCGGAAAAGGTAAAGGGGGACCGCACGCCCGGCACGCCCTCCAGGTCGAGCTGCATGCCGCGCGCGTGCACCTGCGGGTCCGCCATCACCTCGGCCATGTCGTTGATCGGCCCGGCGGGCACACCCGCGGCCTCGCAGGCCGCCAACAGATCGGCGCGCGTGCGCGTCCGGGTCACCGCCGTCAGCCGCGTGTCCATCTCTGCGCGATTGGCGAGACGGTCCACGTTCTTGAGGAACTCAGGCGCCGTCGCCATCTCCTCCAGCCCCAGCAGACGGCAGAGCCGCTGATACTGACCATCATTGCCGGTGGCGATGATGATATGCCCGTCCTTGCAGTCAAAGACCTGATAGGGCGCGAGGTTCAGATGCGCATTGCCCATCCGGCGCGGCGGCGTGCCGGTGGTCAGGTAATTCATCGCCTGATTGGACGTGATCGACACCGCCACATCCATCAAGGCCATGTCGATATGCTGGCCGCGCCCGGTTTGATGCCGCTGGTGCACCGCCGCCAGAATCGCCGTGGTCGCATAGACACCCGTCAGGATGTCAGTGATCGCGATTCCGTATTTCTGCGGTTGCCCTTCGGGCTCCCCGGTCACGGACATCAGCCCCGACATGCCCTGCACGATGAAATCATATCCCGCGCGCGGCGCATAAGGCCCGGTGTGACCGAACCCGGTGATCGAGCAATAGATCAGCCGCGGGAACTCTTTCGACAGGCTGTCATAATCCAGCCCGTATTTGGCCAGCCCACCGGTCTTGAAGTTCTCAATCAGGATGTCGGCGTCGCCCAGCAGGTCCTTGACCTTCTGCTTGCCATCCTCCGTGCGAAAATCCGCCGTGACCGACGCCTTGCCCCGGTTGGTGGAGTGGAAATAGGCCGCGGAGACATCGTCGCCCCGGGTGACGAACGGTGGGCCCCATTGGCGGGTGTCATCGCCTGCGGGGCTTTCCACTTTGATCACTTCGCAGCCGAGGTCTGACAACGTCTGGCCCGCCCAGGGGCCAGCCAGAACACGTGCCAGTTCGACGACCTTCAGACCGTCAAGCGGTGCGGCCATTATTCAGCCGCTGCGTCGATCAGAGCGGCCATTTCGTTGTAGGCCATGTTGGAATACTTCTGGCCGTTGATGACAAAGCTTGGGGTGCTGTCGATCCCGTCGGCTTCGGCATGTTCCTGATACCAGGCAACCAGCGTGCGGGCCTTGTCACCGTCCTGCAGGCAGGCTTCCATCGTGTCCGCGTCGAGCCCGGCCACGGCGCCGATTTTGCGCAACTCTGCAACGATTGCTGTCGGTTCCCCCGCGCGCGCCCAGGTGGACTGACCGGAGTAGATCAGATCCGTCATGCCGAAAAAGCTCTGCGGCGTACCGGCGCAGCGGGCGATCATCGAAGCCCAGAGACCAAACCGGTCAAAGTAGACCTCTCGGTAGACAAAGTTGATCTTGCCGGTGTCGATGTAATCCGCTTTCAGCTGTTTGTAGGGGCCTGCATGGAAAGTCGCGCAGTGCGGGCAGGTGAAGGACGCGTATTCAATCACGGTGACAGGCGCGTCCGGATTACCCAGAGACATTTCCTGAATCGTGGAGGTATCCACATCCGCTTCTGCCGTTTGTGCATTTGCCGCACCCAAAGGATCGGCGGGCGTCACGGACGGGCCGGGCGATGTAACGAAATATGCCCCTATTCCAAGCACGGCAACAGCGGCGGAGATGATCATCATGCGCGACATCGGTGTATCCTTTTCAGCGATTTGTCTTGTTGAGTATGTTTTCGCCCAAACGTGCAAGCGCGTCGCGCAGCCCGCTGTCCTCAACGGGGCTGGCGGTCTGGGCAGCCTTGCGGCGAATGGCGGGATCGACGGGCGCCGCATCGGCGTCGAGTTTGGCCGGTTCAAAGGCAACCTGACCTTCGGAGAAGCCGGTGGCAGCGGTCTGAGTAACCCGGACGCGCGCAATTGCGTTGTAGCCGTAGACGGCATTCACCTTGGCGCGCAGTTTTTCCTTTTGCATCTCAAGCATCGGGGCCTGGGAGCCCGTGGTCAGCAGCGTCAGCGTCGCCCCCATGCCTGCACGCCCATAGCTGACCTCAACCGGGCGGGAGATTGCCGCGACATCCGTGCCCACAATCTCAGTCCACTGCGTCAGCAGCCGACTTTGCGCGAATCCCCGGCTTTCCGAGGCCGCCCTGATCCGGCCTGTGAGCAGGCTGGCGGTGCGGGTAAACCCTTTTGTACTGGCACGTCTGGGCGGCATCGCTATCTTCTCAAGAAACGGTTGTCCCAACATAGCCTTTCCAAGCAGCGGCAACCAGTCAAAGCGGACGGACGATCATAAACATTGCGTGAAATTGCCCCTGATCCCGAAGAATTGAACGGCGCCCTTTTGGCGTGGTACGACGTGCATGCCCGCGCGATGCCCTGGCGGGTACCGCCCCAGGACCGCAAGGCGGGGATATTGCCCGATCCCTACCGCGTCTGGATGTCCGAGGTGATGCTGCAGCAGACCACCGTAGCGACGGTAAAAGACTATTTTCACAGGTTCACGGCGCGCTGGCCCACTGTGGGCGATCTGGCCGCAGCCGAGGATGCGGATGTGATGGGAGAATGGGCCGGTCTGGGGTATTACGCCCGGGCTCGTAATCTGTTGAAATGCGCCCGCGCTGTCGTGGCTGATCATGATGGTCAGTTTCCCGCCGATCATGCAGCCCTGCTGAAACTACCGGGGATCGGCCCCTACACGGCGGCGGCCATTTCCTCGATTGCATTCGACCTGCCTCACGCCGTGCTCGACGGCAATGTCGAGCGGGTGATGTCGAGGCTGCATGATATCCACACGCCATTGCCCGAGGCGAAAGCCGCATTGATGGCTGAGGCCGAAGCGCTGACCCCCGGCACCCGCCCCGGCGATTACGCGCAGGCGGTGATGGATCTGGGGGCGACGATCTGCAGCCCTAAGTCGCCAGCCTGCGGCATCTGCCCCTGGCGTGATCCCTGCCTGGCGCGCCTGCGCGGAACGGCGGGCGAGCTACCCAAGAAAGCGCCCAAGAAGACCAAGCCGGTCCGGCACGGTATCGTCTATCTGGGCCAGCGCCAGGATGGCGCGTGGCTGTTGGAGACGCGCCCCGACAAGGGGCTGCTGGGCGGCATGTTGAGCTGGCCGGGATCGGATTGGATCGACATTGGCAGCACCCTGCCCGATGTGCCGCCTCCGGCCACAGCGGACTGGACGCAATTGCCGGGAGAGGTGCGCCACACCTTCACCCATTTCCACCTGGTCCTACAGGTCTGGACGGCTGAGGTCGCACCGGACATAATGCCAACCCGTGGCAGTTTCCGACCGCCCGCCGACTTTCGACCGTCCGACCTGCCAACGGTCATGCGCAAGGCCTTTGATCTTGCGCAGGCCTCGGTATGAGCGCTGCGTCATGCTTGGAACAATCGTCCCCGCCAGACTAGACTGCGCAGAGCAAACAGGACCCAGATGATGACCCACGATCAGAAACCCATCCCCCTTGCCGATCTGATGCGGTTTTCGCGGGCTGCCCCGTTCTGGATTTCGCTCCTGCTGGTGCCCGTGGCCTGGGTGGGTGCGCTTTACGGCGGGTGGACGGTGGCCCTGCTGCCGATTGTCACGTGGTATCTGTTTTCGGCGCTCGACGCGGTTTTTGGCCACGACAGGTCGAACGCGGACCCAGATACGCCGGAACAGAGCCTTTTCTGGTACCGTACCATCACGCTGATCTGGGCCCCCGTTCAGTTTTGCCTGCTGCTCAGCCTGATCTGGTATGTGCCGCAGGCCGACCACCTCGGCACAGTGGAACGCGTCGCGCTCTTCTTCGGTGTCGGCGTGATCACCGGCACGGTCGGGATCAACTACAGCCACGAGCTGATGCACCAGAAGAACAAGACCGAGCGCTGGATGGCCGATATCCTGCTGGCCATGGTGCTTTACTCGCACTTCCGGTCCGAGCACCTGCTGGTGCATCACCGCTACGTCGGCACACCCAAGGACGCCGTCACCGCGCGCTACAATGAAGGATTCCACAGGTTTTACCCACGGGTGCTGCGCCAGTCGCTGCACTCCGCATTTTCCGCCGAAAAACATATGCTTAAGCGGCGTAACCTACCATGGCATGACCTCAGCAACCCGTTTTTCAAGTATTGGGGGCTGCAGCTTTTCATGCTGGTCTTGGCCCTTGGCTTTGGAGGCTGGTCCGGTCTCGTGCTGTTCCTTGTGCAGGCCGGTACTGCGATCTGGCAGCTGGAACTGGTAAACTACATCGAACATTACGGCCTGACGCGCAAACATCTGGGCGATGGCAAATACGAACACGTCAAGCCGCAGCACTCCTGGAATGCAGACTACCGGATGTCCAACTGGCTGCTCATCAACCTGCAGCGGCATTCCGACCATCACTACAAACCCGACCGGCGCTTTCCGGTGCTGCAGACCTATTCCGACATGGAGGCCCCGCAGCTGCCCTATGGCTATCCGATCATGACCATGGCCGCGATGGTGCCTCCGCTCTGGCGGCGCATCATGAACCCGCGGGTGCGGCGCTGGCGGCAGATGTACTATCCGGAAATCACCGATTGGAGCACCTACAACACCGCCGCAAACCCGCTGCCGCGCTGAAGCTGATCACCATATCTTAAGCATTATATGGCACGAGTTGCTCTCCGGTGGATTTACGTGAGAGCTTACAATGCAGCAACAAATTGCAGCAACACCGACAGGCGCCAAAACACAAACCTGTCTGATTGTCGAAGACAGCACCTTCGATCAGGAACGGATCAAACGCATCCTCGACAAGAGCTTCAAGGGGGTGTTCGTTGCTGTTGCCGCCACCATCGAAGAGGCGCGCGAACATATGGCGCGCTATCAGACAAGCATCATCCTGCTCGATAATCATCTGCCGGACGGCACCGGGGCAAACTTTGCGATCGAATTGGCCGAGAACCCAGATTTCGCCAAAATCCCCATCGTGATGGTCAGCGACTGGCCCACACCGTTCATGTTCGACAAGGCACAATCGGCGGGTGTGATCCACGTGGTCAACAAGTCCGACTTCGGCGCCCGCTACATTCATGCGGCGCTCAACCACAAAGTGAAGCCAAGACGCTTGAATTGAGGCCGGTTCGGGTTCGGAAGGTGACTTGTCCGCTGACCGATGCTCTTTTCGATGTATCAAAGCCAAACGACCACCGCCTACTTCGGTCACATAGTGGCCTTCGGCCGGTCGTTCGAACAGCTGTTTCAGTTTTTGCTGATCCAGTTAACGAAAAAACCCCGCCACATTGGGCGGGGTAAGGTGTGTGCCTTCAAAGGCAGCCTAGTTTAGGCCACAGGCACCGGCGGTGTTCGTAAATCAGGAATGCGTCAGCTCGCCATTTCCGAGCGGATCTGCTGGCGCAAGACGTCGATGGGCACATTCTTGCCCTCTTGCCTGAAGGTCCAGTAGGTCCAGCCATTGCAGCTTGGGGCGCCCTCGTAGGCGGCACCCACCTGATGGATCGAGCCTTTGATGTCATTGCCAACCAGCGTGCCGTCGGCGCGCACCTTGGCAATCTGGCCACGGGGGGAATACAGTACCTCGCCCGGGCGCAGCATACCGCGCTCGACCAGTTGGCCAAAAGGAACGCGGGGCTCTGCCCGTTTAGAGGCCGACACCTGCAGCGCCTCACGGTCAAACTTGCGTACCTTGGCGATGCGTTTTGCAGCAACAGTGCGATACGCCTCTTCGCGTTCGATCCCGATGAATTCACGCCCCAGCATCTTGGCCACGGCCCCGGTGGTTCCGGTCCCGAAAAACGGATCGAGCACGACGTCCCCCGGATTTGTCGAGCCGACCAGCACACGGTGCAGCAGGCTTTCGGGCTTTTGTGTCGGATGCGCCTTGTCGCCCTTGTGGTCTTTCAGCCGCTCGTGACCATTGCAGATCGGCAGCACCCAGTCGGACCGCATCTGGATGCCTTCGTTCAGCGCCTTGAGCGCTTCGTAATTGAAGGTATATTTGCTGTCTTCGGATTTGCCGGCCCAGATCATCGTCTCATGCGCGTTGGTGAAACGTTTGCCCCGGAAGTTCGGCATCGGGTTCGACTTACGCCAGACCACGTCGTTCAGAATCCAGAAGCCCGCATCCTGCAGCGCGGCGCCGACGCGGAAGATGTTGTGATAGCTGCCGATCACCCAGATCGCACCATTCGGTTTTAGCAGGCGTCGCGCGGCCTTAAGCCATGCGCGGGTGAAATCGTCATAGGCCTTGAAGCTGGAGAACTGGTCCCAGGCGTCATCCACCGCATCAACACGGCTGTTATCCGGGCGGTGCAGCTCGCCCTTGAGCTGCAGATTGTAAGGCGGATCGGCAAAGATGAGATCGACGGAGGCCTCAGGCAGGCTGTTCATCATCTCGATGCAATCGCCGTCAAGTATCGTGTTCAAAGGAAGCGCGGGGGCGCCTTTGGTCTTGGTCATTTTTATCTGCCTCTGTCCCGGTGCTTGCTGCACTCATTGGTTGAGCACAGCATGAGTCAAAGGCGATTCGCGGTCAATTTCTTTTTTGAATCAAGGCGTTAAGTTTTTACCTTGATACAAGATATTGTGCACCGGTTTGAAGGTTCGTCTATGGTGTGGGGTCGGCCCAAGATTTTGAAGCGCGGACATGTGGCTTTTTGATCCATATCCCATGTTTGTCTCCCACCCGTAGCCGGGATGCTGTTGCGCCAAATCCACCATCAGCTTGTCGCGGGCGATTTTTGCCACGATGGAGGCTGCCGAAATCGACAGGCATCGGGTGTCACCCTTGACCACCGGCTGCGCGGCGATGTTCATGCCGCGCGGTATCATGGACCCATCGATCAGCACATGATCCGGCGCATTCGGCAGACCCGCAACCGCCCGCATCATCGCGATGTGACTTGCGCGTAAAATATTGTGTTGTTCGATCTCTTCGACAGAGGCATGGGCCACCGAGATCTCGGCGCAATCCATCAACAGCTCCGCCAGATAGGCACGTTTCTTGATCGACAGTTGTTTTGAATCGTTCAGCCCATCGGGAATATGCGCTGGGTCCAGCACCACGGCGGCGGCCGTCACGGGCCCCGCCAGTGGCCCGCGTCCGACCTCATCCACCCCGGCGACGCGGGCTGCACCGTCGGCATAGGCTGCAGTTTCAAAGTCAAAATCGGGTCCCATCCCTTCTGATCCAACGATCGCGGCGAAGGTGCAACCCCGTTGTTCCAGTGACCAAACGAAAAAGCGCGCTCCGATAAGGGAGCGCGCAGCACTGGTTAAAAAGGGAAGGAAGCGCCCGAACGCCCCCTTCCAGGTCAAAGCCGGGTCAGGGATCCCTCCCGGCCTTGCATCGACCCGTCCTTATCGGCGGGCCAATTGGTATCCTTCGCGACGCAGACACCGCGCCTCATACCCACGCCGGTTGCGATCATCCCCGCGCAAGCGGATCGCACAGGCCTGCGGCAACCGGTTCACGTATTTGTAGTTCCGCTCCAGGCAGCGCTTGCCAAAGTAGCGCACGCGCCCCTGCCGCGTTTCTGCAGTGCGCAGACAATCACCCGGCAGCAGCCGACGGTTCTTGGCGCGGTTCGGCAGCGGACGGGGCGCGAGATCGTAGACCCTTTTTTGATTGTGATAGACGGGCGCTTTGTGGGCGTTCCGCGTGGCGTTGTACTGCTCGCGTTTACGCTCGTTCCGATCATGGATCACCTTGCCGACAATCGCGATGCCAGCGATGGCCGCCAGTGCCCGCAAGACATCCTCATCCGCACGTGCAGGTGCATTGCCGAAAGCGGTGACCGCAATAGCAGCGGCGGCAATGGTGGCGATGAATTTGCGGTGCATGGGGCATTTCCTTTTCTTGATCTTGTGACCCCTCGCACAGCAAGCGGCCTTGTGGGATCAATCTGGGTCACCCCCGGCCAGACAGGCAATATCAACGCCCCGTTATCCGATAACACGCGTCCTAAGGCCCTTTTGTTATTGAATATCCTGCATGCGGCGCGCAGGATCGGACCATGAAACACACAGCCCTCATTGCGGGTCTTGTCGCCGCACTTGCCCTTGCCCAACCGGGTCATACGGCCGGATGCTATGCCGACTACAAGGCCAAACAGGACAACCCCTTGCGACTGCACTATGGGGTGGCGCAAATTTCGCAGTGCTCTAAAGGAGCAGCGAAGGCAGAGCTTTCCGCACGGCTTGCCAACCAGGGCTGGACCCTGCTGAACATCGTCTCCGTCTTTGATGAAAGCGGGCTGGCAGAAAGGAAACAGAGTGCAGGATCCAACTTCCTCCGCTTCTGAAATGCGCCGCTCGGGGGGGCGGATCGTGGTCATCGGGATCACCGCAATTGTGCTGATCCTGCTGATCACCGCCGTTCTTCTGTTCTGGGCGCTGCCAGATGCCAATGCCTTCAATGCACGGGTCGAGCAGCTCTTTATCGAGAACAACGATCTGACCGCGCAGGCCGAGGTCAAGCTTCTGGAAATCCTAGCGCAATCCGGCACCGCGTTTTCGGATACCTTGATGAGCTACCGCGTGGTGATTTTCGTATTGCTCCTCTTTGCCACGGCGCTGCTCATTGCCGCATTGGTCTTTCTGGTCATGCTGGTCAGTTTCAACCGCCGCGTGGCACAGATCGAACGCGCGGGCATTCAAGTCAACTCTCTCCTGATCAGCCGCGAAGAGAACACCGTCTACCTCAACAACCTCGGCTTCAAGCTGACCGATGCGGCGATGGAAACCATGTCGGTGCTGGCCGAAGCGCGGATGGATGACGATGTCCTGTCAGGTTCGGAAATCGAAGGCATGATCTCGGGCCGCAGCGCCACCGATTGCGAAGAGGCTGC
This sequence comes from uncultured Roseobacter sp., assembly GCF_947492555.1. Taxonomy (GTDB): domain Bacteria; phylum Pseudomonadota; class Alphaproteobacteria; order Rhodobacterales; family Rhodobacteraceae; genus Roseobacter. The sequence goes on along the minus strand of NZ_CANLNE010000002.1, from coordinate 585,260 downwards.
GGGGGCCACGCGGATCAAGCGGTTGCGCGACACCTTGGGCAATCAGATCGTTGCCGAGTTGCTGGTCAAAAACATCGCGCGTCGCGGCTATATGCTGGCCATCGACAAGGACGTTATCAAAGTGATTTGACGCCTGCGCGCTGGGATGGTGGCGCAACATCAGGATTGACTGCCAGGATTTTGTACACTCTACTTTGACGCGAACGTTTTTGCGCGGCGAACAGATGCTCCATCGTAAAATCCAGCGGACAGACCCGACAACACAACCGGCGCAGTCCAAAGCACCACAAGCGCTTGCATCGGCTCCCTCAAACCAAGGTCATCTCCTGCGGATGCAGGCCAAGGCAGATGGATCAGCGGTTGTTCAACGCCTGCAAAAGGTGATCCAGCGAATCAAATATGTGCGTATCGGGCCGCCCGAGACGGGTACCGTTCGACAAGTAGATGACGCGCACAAACTCAATAAAAGCAGAAACCCCAGGCTAAAAGAATACGCCTCGGACGAAACGGAGTATATCGAGTATCTGTCCCGCCTGAGGGCGGCTGGCAACCTGGAAGCTGACCATGCATTTTATGCCAGAGCCGAGGAGAGGTTTGGGGAAAAGGAAGGTGAACGCAATCGCACCGCGATCGCGGAAATCGTTCCAAAGCAACACGAAGGTAAACAGATGCACGCCCCACGCATCATTGGCGTGTCACCGGAAGGCAAGGCGCAGGTTGGCAGTCTCATCTTTCGGGGCATGAGTCCCAACAATATCAAAAACTTCGAAGCATCTCAGCATGGCGGCGAGGGTGCGCCACCGGTATTCATCGCCGAGAATCCGACAGGTCGCGCATCAGCGAAAGATCATATTGCAGATGATGATCGACAGTCGCCTTACCTGTCATTCGAAGCAGGCGGCGTTGCGATCAGCGCCGGGAAGTATGCGCTCAAGCCCGTCTCGAAGAACAACACCCTTGTCGACGTGAGTTACGAGGGGGGACACCTGAAGTCAAATACGCCGTCCTATCGGGCGCGAGGTACTTCCCGTAATGAGCATCACCGCGCTGGTATGGTCGCGGGCGTTTCTGCGACGGACGATCTGCATCCGGAGGATTATTCCACCGAAACCACCGCGAAAAAACTGCGCGATGACGACGCACAGGCAAAAGCAATCGCCGACAAGGAAATTCTGATCAGAGCCGGGACCAAGGGTATTGCAGCAGAGGATGTGCCTTTCATCGCATTGGTGGAACAGGTCGACGAAGAGTATTACCGCGCCAACGCCTCCAACCAAACGCCGTCACAAGCGCTCGGATACTACAAGCCGAATGGCCCGCTTGACCGAACCGTTTACTATCGCCTCTATATCCCCACGGAGTACGCGGAAAATTTCGGCTTCGACATCGCGGCGCACCAACAGCGGCATCCAGAAGATCTCCGTCCTGAAATGGGCGCGATTGATCCGCTGCACGCGCCGCCACCCGCGCGCAGGCCCGCAGCAGCCGCCGCGCCAGTACGCAACGGCGGTGCCGAGGACCGGCGCCGGGACACCCGGACGGTTGCCCGCCCTGCGCTGACATCAGCCTGGGACACTGCTCTGCCCGGCACCAGCGCGGCGGCCTCCTCCTCTGGCGGGGCAGACACACGCGGCACAGCCGGCGGCAAGATGGAGGAAGTGGACTGAAAGTCCACTCTGGCCAAGGATGCGAGAACAGGTCACCTTGCGCCTGAATCACGCGACCAAAGGACCCAATCATGCCCGCTCCCACAAACACCTTCAAGCAAGCCCTTCTGGACGGCGAAACCCTTTTCGGGTGCTGGATGAGCATGGCTGAAAGCTACACGGCCGAGATTCTCAGCGGTGCTGGCTTTGACTGGTTGCTGATCGACGGGGAGCATTCGCCGAACGACATCCGGTCGATCCGTGACCAGATGGTCGCCCTCAAAGGCAGCGCCAGCCATCCGGTTGTGCGCGTCCCGATTGGGGAGACATGGATCATCAAACAGGTGCTTGATGTCGGTGCGCAGACCGTTCTGGTTCCCATGGTGGAGACCGCCGAGCAGGCGCGGGAGCTTGTGCGCGCGTGTCATTATCCACCACATGGGACGCGGGGCGTGGGCTACGCGGTGGGCCGTGTGTCGGACTTCGGACAGATGGACAACTACGGCCCTACAGCGGACGCCCAGATTTGCCTTCTGGTTCAGGTGGAGAACAAGACCGGCCTTGATAACCTCGATGAGATCCTCGCTGTCGAAGGTGTAGATGGCGTTTTCATTGGCCCGGCAGACCTTTCGGCCAGCCTGGGGTATCTTGGCCAGACCATGCACCCGGATATGCAGGCCACGATCACAGGCGCGCTCAAACGGATCAGCGACAGTGGCAAGGCGGCGGGCATTCTGACGCCTGACGACGGCATGATCCAGTCGTCTCTGGACGCTGGCGCGCGCTTTGTTGCGGTGGCGATGGATATTGCGCTGCTGCTTAACTCTGCCAAGGCCGTTTCGGCAAAATGGAAAGACAAGACCTCCTGAGCCTCTTTCCCTTAAGACACAAGGGGTATAAGAGGCGCGGACCATCACTTGAACATTGGAGTAAAACAGATGGGTTACCGCGTCGTTGTTGCGGGCGCCACAGGTAATGTGGGCCGCGAAATGCTGAACATCCTTTCCGAGCGCCACTTCCCGGTGGACGAGCTTACGGTGCTTGCCTCGCGCAAGTCGCTGGGCACGGAAGTGAGCTTTGGCGAGACGACGCTCAAGACCAAGGATCTGGATACCTTCGACTTCACAGGTTGGGACATCGCGCTTTTTGCGGTGGGGTCCGAGGCGACCAAGAAATACGCGCCAGCCGCGGCCAAGGCGGGCTGTGTCGTGATCGATAACTCCTCGCTCTACCGGTACGACCCGGATGTGCCGTTGATCGTGCCGGAGGTGAACCCGGACGCCATCGAGGGCTATGCGAAGAAGAATATCATCGCCAACCCCAACTGCTCGACCGCGCAGATGGTTGTCGCCCTGAAACCCCTTCACGACCGCGCGACGATCAAGCGCGTTGTCGTCTCGACCTACCAATCGGTGTCTGGTGCAGGAAAGGAAGGGGCGGACGAGCTCTGGGATCAGACCAAGTCGATCTACAACCCGACCGATGACAAACCGCCGAAGAAATTCCAAAAGCAGATCGCCTTCAACGTGATCCCGCAAATCGACGTCTTCATGGATGGGGGCGACACGAAAGAAGAGTGGAAGATGATGGTGGAGACGAAGAAAATCGTCGATCCCGCCATCAAGGTCACGGCCACCTGCGTGCGTGTCCCGGTCTTTGTCGGCCACTCGGAATCGGTGAATGTCGAGTTCGAAGATCATCTGGACGAGGATGAGGCGCGCGAGATTCTGCGCGAGGCACCCGGCGTCATGGTGATCGACAAGCGCGAAGATGGTGGCTACGTGACGCCGGTTGAGTGCGTCGGCGATTTCGCCACTTTCGTCAGCCGCATCCGGCAGGACAGTACCATCGACAACGGGCTGAACTTCTGGTGCGTGTCCGACAACCTGCGCAAGGGGGCCGCTCTCAACGCCGTGCAGATCGCGGAATTGCTGGGAAATCGCATCCTGAAAAAGGGCTGAGCCCGCTCACTATCAAATCACAAAGCCCCGCCCGCGCACCGCAGGTGGGGCGTTTTCGTTCACTCTGCCGACGCGCAGGCCTCTGCGTCGGCAGGGTTCAAGCGGAAGGTATAGAACGGCCCTGTATTGGGTTCGTAGGAATGCGGCCCCTGTTCCAGATAGAAGCGATAATGCCCCTCGATATCGTCGCGGTAATCGATGCCCTGTCCGATGTCGGAGAGAAAGACGTTGCGCGTGCGGATCAGGATCTCCCCATGCTGCTGCGGCTGAACCCAGATCTGGCTGTCCCCTTCCAGCGTATTACATCCGTCGTCGTAAAGCCCCGGCGCGCTCTCCGAACACATGAAGGAGAGAAAACCGGCCCGGCCGGCGCGGTCCGCGCCGGTAAGCCGCGCAATGGCAAACCCGTCCTCAATCTTTAACGACAGGGTCAGCGTGGTTACGTTTTGGGCGGGCTGCGCCGCCAGATGATCTGCGGAATAGCTGCGGGTGTAACAAGGGGCCAGCGTTTCCAACTCAAGGCTCAGCGCCACACTGGCGACAGCGGAAAGGATCGCCCCGCATAAGGCATAGCGAAAAATCTGCATCGACGGTCTCCATGATGCCGGTTCTGTCCAATGCCCCGGTACAGCAAGCCGGGCGGGCCACTCTTTGTCAATGGAGGATGCCGCATCACAGCGGGTTCTCGCAAAGCTCAGACTGTGCGCGGGTCCTTGGGTTTGCCCGGCCCGAATCGACGCAGGAAGGTCACATAGGAAAACCCCAGGTCAGCCGTGTTGCAGAGCTTTTGACCACTGGTTTCGGTGTGCAGCGACAACCCACCCCAGGCGATTCTCATGAAATAGCCGTGACGGCGCATGCGTACGTCCAGATCGTCCCAGTTCTCGGCCTCGGCCATGTCGCGAAACAGCAGCTTCTGCAGTGCAAAAATCAGACGTGGATCGACAATCTCGGACTTCTTCTTTGAACTTTTATGTGCCGCGAGATGGGCCACAAGCACATCTTCCACGATCTTCGCTACAGTGCCTTCCTGCTCTGTCGCCAGATCGTGAACTGCAAGCGCCAGATCAGCCGGCAACTGAATCGAAACTGTACGACGGTTCATGCCCGCGAGGATTCCTTAATTTTGGTTTATAAATTGTTAAAAACGTTCCGCCCGCAGAACTTCGCAGTCAACTATTGTGACCACGCCAATGTGGCGCTCAACGACATCAAAAGCGGCCTCGAGCAGCTTGTCGAGCTTTGAAGGCCGGATGATGCAGATCACCTGTACCATACCGCTTGCGCGACCAATCTCTCCGGCGCGGGTCCAGGCCCCCGACCGCCCCGACCCCCCCAAAACAGGCAGTACCGTGAACCCGGTGACCCCTGCCTTCATCAGGGCTTCGGTCAGGCGGGACTGCATGATGGCTTCGATCGTGATCTCGACCCGTTTGGCTTGATGTGTTTGCATGGAATCAGGCTCCTGTCATGGCCGTCGCCAGCGCGACATATAGCGGAATGCCGAGCGTCAGGTTGAACGGAAAGGTTACGCCGAGCGACAGCGTGAGATAAATTGACGGGTTCGCTTCGGGCAGCGCCACCCGCATCGCTGCAGGCACCGCAATGTAAGAGGCCGAGGCCGAGAGCACCATCATCAGGGCAACGCCACCCGACGACAGACCCAGCAACAGCCCGGCCCCAAGCCCGCAGAGGCTGCCGATAACCGGCATCAAGACACCGAAGGCCAGCACACCGGGCCGCAACACATCACTGCGCTCGCGCAACCCGCGTCCGGCGACCAGCCCCATGTCCAGCAGGAACAGGCACAAAACGCCTTTGAACGGTGCGACGATGAAGCTCGAAATTTCTTCCAGGCCTTCCTCGCCCGTCGCCCACCCAATAAAAAATGACCCGACCAGCAGGACAATGGACCCGTTAAGCAGAATTTCCCGCCACAGGTCACTGTCCATACGTTGCCCGTCTCCCCCACCGCGTGAGATCAGCCATAGCGCTGAAAGGATTGCCGGAGCCTCCATAGCTGCGGCGACAGCCACCATGTATCCTTCGGACGCAATACCGCTGCTTTCGAGCACGGAGGTGGCAGCGACAAAAGTGACGATGGAGATCGACCCGTAGTGCGCGGCAACGGCAGCGGCATCCAAGCGGTTCAGCGATGTCATGACCTTGAGCAGAGCAAAGGCAATCAACGGCAGTGCTGCGGACAGGATAATGCCGGCCAACAAGGTTAACCCCAGTTTCGCGTCGATCCCATGCGCTGACACGCTGACCCCGCCTTTGAAACCGATCGCAAAAAGCAGGTAGATTGAGAGCGCTTTGGCAGCCGCTTCCGGCACGCTGAGATCAGAGCGGGCAAGCGAGGCTGCCAATCCAAGCGCGAAGGAGAGAATGATTGGCGACAGCAGATTATTGGCCGCCAACGAGAGGATCTGTTCCACGTGCTACTCCTTGCCCTGATCAAAGGACCAATAAAAACAGCCGATCACTTCATCAATCTCAGACCGGCTGAAACGCTTGCTTTTCGGTGTTGAAAAATTCCAGCCCGCCCTCGCCAATATCGGTCCAGAGGCCGTGCAGGGTCAGCGCGCCTTCTTTGACTTTTTCGCTGATGAACGGGAAGGTCAGAAGATTTTCCAGGCTGACAAGAACCGCATGTTTTTCAAGCTGTTGCGCTTGCACGGCCGCATCGTTTTCCGCCGAGACCAGATCGTACTTCGGCTTCAGAATATCCATCCAGCGCCCAACGAAACTGTTCTGTTCTTCGAGATCAGGCGCATGGCCGCGGCACATGTCGATGCATCCTTGCACGCCGCCACAGTTGGAATGGCCCAGAACGATGAGATGTGCGACGTGCAGCATGTTGACCGCATACTCGACTGCCGCAGAGGTGCCGTGATGGTCACCGTCTGGCTGATAGGGCGGCACCAGGTTGGCAATGTTGCGATGAATGAAGAATTCACCTTGATCCGCGCCGAATATGGAGGTGACATGCACCCGGCTGTCGCAACAGGAAATGACCATGGCCCGCGGGCGCTGACCCTCGCTGGCCAGATGGCGATACCACGCCTTGTTCTCGGCATAGCCGGTCGCTTTCCAGCCGTGATAGCGCTGCACCAGATAGTTTGGCAGCGGTCTAGCGTGATCCATATCTGTCCCATTCGTCTTTTTCGTTGCGTGCAACTATACCGAATTCACATAGAATTCGAGCGAAAACAGACCTCGGTCTCAACACTTTGGATAGGTTTGGAGGGCATAGATATCGCGTGCCGTGGGGGCGTATAAGGGTGAGTCTAATGGATCAAGTCCTGAAAATCAGGCTGAAAGAAACTGTGCACGTCGACCAAGATCGGCTGGCCGCTCTCTACGCAGAGCTGGGCGAAGCAGGCGCAGAGGACGTCGTATGCCGCGCCATGGAAGAGCTGGCCCTGCGTCTTTCCCATTGCAGCCGTCTGTATTTAGCGTCTGACATGACCGAATTGCGCAAATGTGCCCGATCCCTAATTGCGATCGGCGACCAAATCGGCATGCACGTCCTGACCCGCGTGGCAGGAGATGTCATTGCCGCGATTGATGCCGCTGACGGACCGGCCATCTCGGCAACCCTTGCACGCCTGATCCGCATTGGCGAGCAATCGCTGACCGCCATCTGGGACTTGCAGGACATTACAATCTGATGTCTTGCGCGACAGGCATGACAGTCTAGGTTGGGCGGAAACCACCGCTTGAAAGGCCGCTGAAAATGCCCCTGCCCCTTTTTGCCGATCCATCGGGCCCGGCGCATCCCCTGCATATCGTGTCTCAAGACCAGTTCGAAAACTGGTGTGCGGCTCAGTCGGATACGCTGCAGGCCTGGGTCACGGCCCAGGATTTCAACGGTGGTCTGGGGCAGGCACTTGTGATCCCCGGTTCCGACGGCGCACCTTCGGGTGCTGTCGTAGGGTATGGGACAGCACAGACACGTGCTCGCGGACGTTTCCATCTTGCCGCGGCAGCCGCAAAACTGCCGAAAGGCGCCTACAAGATCGCCTCGGGACTGCCCGAGGATCAAAGCGAGGTCGAGGTGCTTGGCTGGTTGCTGGCGGGATACCGATTCGACCGCTATCGCAAACAGACCGAAATGGCCGCCCGGCTTGTCGCGCCCGAAAATATTGACGCGAACGCACTGGCAGCAATCGCAATGGGGGAGGCGCTGACCCGCGATCTGATCAACACGCCGGCTTCTGATATGGGTCCTGATGATCTCGAAGCCGCCGCCCGCAATCTCGCCGCTCAACATGACGCAAAAATTGCCGTCACCCTCGGCGATGACCTGCTCGCAGAAAATCTGCCGATGATCCACACTGTCGGGCGCGCTGCCAATCGTGCGCCACGCCTGATCGACATGCGGTGGGGAGATGCGGGTCCCCACATCGCGCTCGTCGGCAAAGGTGTGTGTTTTGACACCGGCGGTCTGAACCTGAAACCCGGGGCTTCCATGGGTCTGATGAAGAAAGATATGGGGGGGGCCGCAGCCGTACTTGGCCTGGCACAGATGATCATGGCCAGCGGCGTGCCCTTGCAATTGCGTGTTCTGATCCCGGCTGTGGAAAATGCTGTTTCCGGCAATGCATTCCGTCCCGGTGACATCCTGACATCCCGCAAGGGGCTGACGGTTGAGATCAACAATACCGACGCCGAGGGGCGTCTTGTACTGGCGGACGCTCTGGCCTTGGCAGAGGAAGAAAACCCTGATTTCATCGTCTCGATGGCCACGCTGACCGGCGCGGCGCGGGTCGCCGTGGGCCCTGACCTCGCCCCCTATTACTGCGATGACAGCAGTTTCGTGGCACTCTTGGAGATCGCTGCACAGAACCAGGCGGATCCGATCTGGCGCATGCCCTTCCACACGCCCTATGAGGCGATGATCGAACCGGGTATTGCCGACCTCGACAATGCACCCAAGGGCGGGTTTGCGGGTTCGATTACCGCAGCCCTCTTCCTGCGCCGCTTCGTTGAGAAAACGCCCTACGCGCATTTCGACATCTACGGGTGGCAGCCCAGCGATGCGCCCGCACGCCCCAAAGGCGGCTCAGGCCAGGGCACCCGCGCGCTGCTAAAAACCTTTGCACGCATGGCCTGCACATGACCGACCCCCGCGACGCACCCGATCCCGACCTCGCCACCCGGGCCGAGCCCATGCAGGTTGCGCGCCCTTTGATCGATCTGCGCCGCCAGCCTGACGGCAAACGGGATCGTCAACTGCTCTTCGGAGATGCTGTCACCGTGCTGCATCACGCCGGGGAATGGTGTCTGGTTAAAGCAGAGAAAGACGGATTTCACGGCTATGTTCCGGCGCACGCATTGGGACCGGTTCAGACACCGACCCATCGGATCTCGGTCCAAGCGACGCATGCCTACGAACGACCAGACCTAAAATCACCCGATCTGGCCAGCCTGTCGTTTGGCAGCAGGGTCACCGCGTTGTCGGAAACAACGGACTTCATCGAAACGAATATGGGGTTCATTCCCCGCCAGCATGTCTGCACTGCAGATCACCTCGAGACAGACCCGGTCGCCATCGCACATCTGTTTCTCGGCACGCCCTATCTTTGGGGCGGCAATAGCGGCACAGGCATTGACTGCTCGGGGTTGGTGCAAGCGGCCTGCCTGGCATGTGGGATCCCCTGCCCCGGCGACAGCGATCAGCAATGCGACAGGTTGGGCACACTCCTGCCCGCGCAAAGCCCTTACCGGCGCAACGATCTGCTCTTCTGGAACGGTCATGTCGCCTTGATCATGGACCCTCAGACAATGCTGCACGCCAATGCGGGGGATATGGCCGTTGCCGAGGAAGGTATAGAGGCCGGAATTACCCGCATCCTGGACCAGGGGGACGGACCCGTAACGGCGCACAAGCGGCTAAAACTGCCCTGACATCGCCTCAAACGGCAAACTCAATTGCCGGAGGCGATTGCAGGCATCGTGTGGCCCGGCACGGGCCGCCTTTTGACAAAATCACTCAACGGCGCGGATCAGCTTGCGCTCCAGCACGCGCAGAACGGTCTTGAGGTCATGCCCGCGCCGTAGAATCTGGCCATCCATCCCGACCACCGAATACATCCCCTGCTTGTCGCGCATCTTCGGACGTTTCTCGATCCTGTACATCGGGGTCTCTGCCGTGCGTCGAAACACCGAAAACACTGCCACATCCCGCAAACATGAAATCCCGTAGTCGCGCCATTCGCCCGCTGCAACAAATCTGCCGTAAAGCGAGAGGATGACTGAAAGCTCCGTGCGGTGAAAGGCAATCTGTTCTGGCGGGAATTGATGCAGATTGCTGGACGGTGGCACAGGGATGTTCATGGTGCCAGACTTGCGCTCTTGGGCCAACAAATCAAGCCCCGAGGTTGCGATATACAGCGCGCAGAATTCATGTTACGGATTTCGCAGTGGAGGATAAATTCGGAAACATGTATGTCTGAAGACGTCACGGCGCAGGCCCGCGCCGAAAAATGTGCCGCGCTGATGATGGAAAAGGACGCCGCCAGCAGAGGTCTGGGCATGCATCTTGATCGGGTGGCACCGGGGATGGCCACGCTGTCCATGCAGGTCACGCCAGAGATGTTGAACGGACATGGCATCTGCCATGGGGGCTATATCTTCACCCTTGCCGATTCCGCCTTTGCCTTTGCCTGCAACACCTACAATCAGCTGACAGTGGCGCAACAGAACCAGATCACCTACCTTGCCCCGGGCAAGGCCGGGGATCGCCTGACCGCCACGGCCCTTGAGGTCGCGCGCGCCGGACGGTCCGGCACCTATGATGTGGCCGTGTCCGACAGCGCCGGCTCGATTATCGCGCTGTTCCGCGGTCTCTCCCGCACCATCAAGGGCCAGCACTTCCCAGAAGACGGAGACCCCGCATGAAGGATCTGACCCCCGCGCAAAATTCGCTTGATCCTATCGAGATTGCCAGCCGCGACGAAATCACAGCACTGCAGACAGAACGCCTGCGCTGGTCTCTGAACCACGCTTACAAAAACGTGCCTTTCTACAGGCAAAGTTTTGACGCGGCGGGCGTGCATCCGGATGATTTGTCGTCACTGGAAGACCTGTCAAAATTCCCCTTCACCGTCAAAACCGACCTGCGGGAAAATTATCCTTTCGGCATGTTCGCCGTGCCCCGGGATCAGATCGCCCGCATCCACGCCTCCTCCGGCACCACCGGGCAGCCAACGGTCGTGGGTTACACTCAGACAGACCTCGATCATTGGGGGAGCGTCGTCGCGCGCTCCCTGCGGGCGGCGGGTCTGACGCCTGGTGACCTGCTGCACAATGCCTACGGCTACGGGCTTTTCACCGGCGGGCTGGGCATTCACCTCGGGGCGGACGCGCTGGGGTTGGCAACGGTCCCGATCTCCGGCGGAATGACACCGCGCCAGGTGCGCCTGATCGAGGATTTTCAGCCCAAGGGGATCACGGTGACCCCCTCCTATGCGCTGTCGATCCTTGATGAATATCACAAACAGGGGCTGGACCCCCGCGCGTCTTCCCTGCAGGTTGGCATCTTCGGCGCTGAACCGTGGACAAACGCGATGCGGGCAGAGATCGAGCAGGCGTTTGATATGCACGCTGTCGACATCTACGGCCTCTCCGAAGTGATGGGTCCAGGCGTCTCCATGGAATGTGTGGAGAGCAAGGACGGGCTGCACATCTGGGAAGATCATTTCTACCCCGAGATCATCAACCCAGAGACCGGCGCGCCGGTCGAAGATGGCGAACAGGGGGAGCTTGTCTTCACCTCTCTGACCAAGGAAGCTTTTCCGATCATTCGGTACCGCACCCGCGATCTGACGCGTCTGTTGCCGGGCACTGCCCGTGCGATGCGACGGATGGAAAAGGTCACCGGCAGGTCGGACGACATGATCATCCTGCGCGGCGTGAACGTCTTTCCCACGCAAATCGAAGAGGCGCTGATGGCCGTTCCCGGCCTCGCCCCGCATTTCCAGATCGAATTGACCCGCCCGGACCGCATGGACCAGATGCGTATTCTCTGTGAAACGGCCGATACATCGGTCGACGCAGCCGGATGCGCCAAGGCACTCTCCGCATCTGTCAAGCAAACCATCGGGATCAGCGTGAAAGTGGATGTGGGCAGCACAGGCTCGGTCGCCCGATCCGAGGGCAAAGCGGTGCGGATCGTCGATAATCGCCCCAAAGGCTAGAACACCATCCTTAGAGGGCGATCGTTTCAGATGCCGTGAGCAGTTTTCGAGGTGGCGCTATGACAAGGCGCAAACGTTGCCAGCCTGCCATTGCGACCTACAATTTGTGCATAGGTTAAACAACTTGGGAGGAGACCATGAGAACACTTTTCACAACCGCTGCAATTTCACTACTCGCCACAGGCGCCCTTGCCGATGGGCACCGCACCGAAGCGCCGGAGGGCGCAAATGTATACATCATATCGCCTGCGGATGGGGCGACGGTCTCCAACCCGGTGACCATCATCTTTGGCCTTGAGGGCATGGGCGTGGCGCCTGCCGGCACCGATGTGGACGATACCGGGCACCACCATCTGCTGATCAACACCGACCCGTCCGGGATCGACATGAGCGAATCCCTGCCCGCGACGGACCAGATCGTGCATTTTGGGGGCGGTCAGACGCAGGTCACCAAGGAACTGCCCAGCGGAACGCACAGCATCCAGCTGCTTCTGGGCGACCTGAACCACGTTCCTCATGACCCACCCGTGATGAGCGAGGCGATTTCAATTACCGTCGAATGAGCATTCCGGCCTGATCCAGCGGCGTGGTGTTCATGATTCAGCACTACGCCACGGTGCCGTCTTGCTGTGTACTCTACCTCAGGCAAACGTCCCCTGACAGAACCAGCCTGACGACATCGTATGCCCGTGCCCGTAAAACAGCCACAATCGCTGGCCGTCTTCGGTGTCCGTCACCCAGTAATCGCGCACGCCGCTGCGCCAGTTAGGATCGTCCAGCCACCACTCGGGCGCGATACGTTCCGGGCCGATGGCGCGCACCCGTGTCAGATCCTGCCCGCGCCAGCGAAACACCTGCGGCAGTTTCGGCGTATCCGGCGCGCCCACCGGCTCGGGCTGCCATATCAACACCGGGCGTGGATTGGCCGGGGCGGGCCACGCGCCTTCATGCGGTTTGGACCAAGCCGCCGCCAGAACCGTGCTGGTCTTTTCGGGGATATGGCTCGAGGCCGGATGCCGCCGGGTGATCACCTCCAGCCCCACCCGCGCGCCGATCCGCGCAATCAGATCTTCGAAACGCGTGTCCTCTGACAGCCGCCTGTTCACCGCCTGACCCGCTTCAAGGTGCCCCGGCACGGTACGATCGAAAACCGGTTCCGTCTGCACAGCTTCCAGCCGTAGCATGTCGATGCCAAAGCCTGCATCGATCTCATTGAGCTTCAGCGCCAGCAGGGGGCGGATACGCTCTGGCATGTGCGAAACACTGGCCAGCCCGATCTCGATGCTCTCGACCCCATGATCGCTGCGAAACGCCTGGAACCGGACCCGGCGGGCCCCACGCCCCTTTTTTTTAAGGGTTTCACACAAGCGTGGCAGCAACCGGTCGATCCCGGCAAGCACGTCTTCTTCCAACCCGATGGGATCGGGCAATGTCAACCGAACGGCAAACTGATCGGGGGGCCGCGCGGGCGATACCGGTTCCGGCGCAGAGCCCATCGCCTGATCCATCCGCATCACCAGCCCCCGCCCAAAGCGCCGCGCCAGGCCCGCGCGCGGCTGGCCCAGCAGGTCACTGATCCGGCGCAGACCCAACCGCGATAGCTGTTCGGTGATATGCGGCTCCAGGCGCAATGCCGCGATGGGCAAAGGGCCGAGCGCGGAATACATTTGTCCGGGCGCGGCAATGCGGTGCGCGGTCTCCTCCGGGCCCAGGGTGACAACCGGAGCCGCCCCGCCGCGGGTCCAGTGGCGCCGCTTGCTCGCCCGGGACCGGGTGGCACGCGCCTCCTGATCAATCGCGTCACCGGAACGGTGCGATCCTGCCACCTGCCCCGCAAACCGCGCCAACGCCCAGGCCGCGCCCCGGGTGTCGGCCAACCCCATGCGCACGGCAAGGCCCAAGTCGGTGCAATCCTGCTGAACCACTTCCAATAGCGCCATCTCTCCCCCGAAAAGATGGGCACAGCCAGTCAGGTCGACCACCAGCCCATCCTCTGCCTCGGTTGCGACCCAGGGGCTGAACTTTCCCGCCCAACGCTGCAGCGAGGCAAGAAAACCAGCCTCACCCTGCAGGCTGCGGGTGCGCGTGATCAGCCCTTCGCACATCGCATGGGCATCGCGGACCGGCTGACCGACCCGCAGCCCGAACCCCAGCGCGGCAAGATTGAGGGAGGTCAGGAGTTGCGCATTCTGCTGTTCCTCGACCACGGCCAGTGGCACATCGGCAAGCTGGGGGGTCCGGCGGATCAGCCGGTCGGTCCCCAGATGCGGAAACCAGAGCGAAAGGACGCGGCGGTTGGTCATGGGCAGCAGAACGGGGACAGACTCACTTGTTCACTATTTGTTCTAAAATAGACCGCAACCCGACCTGAGTCGAGTCACTCAGGATCAGACCCCGTATCGCGCCATGAAGGTTTTCACCGCGCCATTGACCACACGTTCGATCTCATCAGCAGTCACCACTTTGGTCATGCCGAAAATCAACCGGGGCCAGACATCCGCCTTGCACAGCTCGCCAAACTGATCGGCTGCGAGGATGCGGTCCTCGATCCGCAGCTCTCCGCGCGCCTCGGCCTCTTCGAAATAGGCTGCCATCTCTGCCCGCATGACCGCCGGGCCAGAGTTATAGAATTTCTGGCCCAACTCAGGGAACCGGTCCGATTCAGCAACGCAGATCCGGAAAATCTGCTGTCCGAATTTCGAGGTAATGAAGCCCAGGAAATGTTGCCCGGTCTGGGTCAGCACCTCCTCCGGCGCAGCACTCATGTCAATCCTGTTCAGCGCATCGCTGGCCTGCCGCTGGCATTCCGTCGTTGCCACCTCCATGAACAGCAGCCGTTTGTCCGGGAAGTAGCTGTAGAGCGTGGCCTTGGAGACATTGGCCACCCGCGCGATCTCATCCACGCTCGCACCTTCGAATCCGTCCGCCATGAACACCTGCCGTGCCCCCTCAAGCACCTGATCAAATTTCCGGCCTTTGCGGATGATTTCGGCTGTCGATGTCATGGCATCCCCCGCTGTGCTCGTCCACAATATAAACCGAACCGTTCAGTTCCAAGCAAAAACCCGTATGACCTCGCGCAAAGCCGGTTGTCCTACGCCTTCTCATAGATTAGAACTATTCTAAACTGAGAGGCTTCCTACATGCGATTTTCCTTTTCCCGTAAGCGGTTCCGCGATTTGAGCGAGCAGGAAATTCTGGCATTGGCCATCTCTTCAGAGGAAGACGACGCGCGCATTTATCGGGGGTACGCAGAGTATCTGCGGGCGGATTTCCCCGATTCAGCACATGTTTTTGACGGGATGGCAGCAGAAGAAGATCAGCACAGGCAAAGACTGATCGATCTGCACACGGTGCGGTTTGGCGATGTCATCCCGCTCATTCGACGGGAGCATGTGGCGGGATACTACAACCGGCGGCCCGTCTGGCTGGTGGAAAACCTGGGGTTGGAGCGTATCCGGACCGAAGCCGCGGCGATGGAGCGTGAGGCCGAGACCTTCTATCTCGCCGCTGCTGCGCAAACCTCGGATGCCGCTACCCGCAAACTGCTGGGGGATCTTGCCGCTGCAGAAGCAGGTCATCAGACCACCGCCAGCGATCTGGAGGCAAAACATCTGGATGCGGACACGCTGGCCTCCGAGGAAAAAACCGCGCACCGGCAGTTTCTGCTGACATGGGTGCAGCCGGGGCTGGCCGGGCTGATGGATGGGTCGGTCTCCACCCTCGCGCCGATCTTTGCCACGGCCTTTGCCACGCAGGACACCTGGACCACCTTCCTCGTGGGGCTCGCAGCCTCCGTCGGCGCGGGCATTTCCATGGGCTTCACCGAAGCGGCATCGGACGACGGGCAATTGTCAGGGCGGGGCTCACCCATCAAACGCGGCTTTGCCTCCGGCATCATGACCACGCTGGGCGGGCTGGGCCACGCCCTGCCCTATCTGATCACCGATTTCTGGACCGCGACAGTGATTGCGATCATCGTTGTTTTTGTCGAGCTCTGGGCGATTGCCTGGATTCAGAACCGCTATATGGACACGCCGTTCTGGCGCGCGACGCTGCAGGTCGTCTGCGGCGGCGCCTTGGTCTTTGCCGCCGGAGTACTCATCGGGTCAGGCTAGCTTGCAGCGCCGGGGACTTCGCACTAACAACCAAGCATGGTTGAAATTTTCCTCAAGACCGTTCCCTTCTTTGCATTGATCGGTCTGGGATACTGGGCCGGCTACACGCGGTTCTTCAGCGAAGAGGCCACGGCCTATCTCACCAAGTTCGTGTTCTATTTTGCCCTGACCGCGATGCTGTTCCGGTTTTCGGCAAATCTGTCGTTCGAAGACGTCTGGGACACCAATCTCGTCGCCGGGTACCTGGTTGGGACTCTGGCCGTCTACCTCATCGCCACGCTGGTGGGATATCTGCGCAAACTCGATGTGGCCACCACGGCGGTGGAGGCGCAATGTGCGGCGATTGGCAATGTCGGCTTTCTGGGCGTGCCGATGCTGACCCTGCTGCTGGGGGAGGCCGCCATCGGGCCGATCATGATGGCACTGGCGGTTGATCTCATTGTCTTTTCCAGCCTGATTGTCATCCTGATCACCGGCTCCCGCGATGGGCGGTTGAGTTTTGGCGTGTTCCGGACGGTGGGACTGGGTCTGATCAAGAACCCGATGATCGTGGCCATCGTCGTGGGGTTGATGTGGTCTTTCTTCGATCTGCCGATCCCGGCGCCCGCCAATGAGTTTCTGGCCATTCTGGGCGGGGCGGCGACACCCGGCGCACTCTTTGCCATCGGCGCGTCGCTGGCCAGCAAATCCGCCGAAAGGCTGCACATCGCGGGATGGCTGAGTTTTTGCAAACTGGGGCTGCATCCGCTTTTTGTCGCTGTGGGGGTGCTTTACCTGTTTCCAGCCGATCCCTATTTCGCGGCCGTGATCATCTCCGCCGCCGCCTTGCCGGTAGCGGGCAACGTCTACATCCTCGCGCAACACTACGGCGTGGCCCCGCACCGGGTTTCCGCGGCGATCCTTGTGTCCACGATCGTCAGCATTCTGACCGTCAGCAGCATCATTGCCGTGGTCGCACCGACCTGAGCCCCCTTGTCGCACCGCGCTGCGCGCGGTAGCCATCATGTAAATCAGGAACGAGGAAATCGCCGATGCAAACCATCTCTGAAAACGCCTGCTTCGGGGGCACGCAAGGGGTCTACACGCATGCCTCGACGCCCTGCGCCTGTGACATGACCTTTGGCCTCTTTATGCCGCGCGAAGCCGAAGACGGCCCCGTGCCGCTGTTATGGTATTTGTCGGGTCTGACCTGCACCCATGAGAACGCCATGACCAAGGCAGGCGCGCAAGCCTGGGCTGCGGAACAAGGGATTGCGCTGGTGTTTCCCGACACCTCGCCGCGCGGAGAGGATGTGGCGGATGACGAGGCCTATGACCTTGGCAAAGGTGCAGGGTTTTACGTCAACGCGACCGAAGCGCCCTGGGCGCCGCACTATCGCATGTGGGACTACATCACCGAGGAATTGCCGCGGGTGCTGGATCATTCCTTTGCGCTGGACATGTCCCGCCAAGGGATCACCGGGCATTCGATGGGCGGGCATGGGGCCTTGACCATGGCGATGTCACTGCCGGGGCGGTTCCGCTCGGTTTCCGCCTTTGCGCCGATTTCGAACCCGACGGAAAGCGATTGGGGGCGCAAACAATTTTCTGCATATTTGGGGAACAATGAAGAGGCGTGGGCCGCCCACGACGCGACCCTGCTCATGCAGCAGAAGGGGTTTGATGGGCCCGTCCTCATTGACACCGGCAGCAAGGATCAGTTCATCGATCTGTTGAAACCCGAAGCGCTGGCCGCGGCAACAGCCGCGCGCCGTCAGCAGGCGACGTTGCGGATGCAGCCCGGGTATGACCACAGCTATTTCTTCGTGTCCACCTTCATGGAGGAGCATGTGGCGTTCCACGCGGATGCTCTTTACGCATGACCGCGCTTTATATCGATGCGGATGCCTGTCCGGTCAAGGCGGAAGCCGAAAAGGTCGCCACACGCCACCGTGTAAAGATGTTTGTCGTGTCCAATGGCGGGCTCAGGCCCTCTCAGAACCCGCTCGTTGAAACCATCATCGTTTCGGATGGGCCTGACGTTGCCGATATGTGGATCGCGGAACGCTGTGGTCCGGAGGATGTGGTGGTCACCGGTGACATTCCATTGGCCGCCAAATGCGTGGAGGCCGGGGCGCGGGTTCTCAAGCACAATGGCGAACCTCTAACCTCGGCCAATATCGGCAATGTTTTGGCCACGCGGGATCTGATGGCGGACCTGCGTGCGGCTGATCCATTCCGCACGGGCGGCGGCAAGGGCTTTACAAAGGCTGACCGCTCCCGTTTTCTGGATGCATTGGAGCGGGCCTTGCGGTCTGCAAAAGCGATTGATTGATTTACATGATTGAAGAGACAGATATGAAACCCAAGGCGGTGATCTTTGACATCGGCAATGTGCTGATCGAATGGCAACCGGAACGTTTTTACGACGCCGTGATCGGTGAGCCGCGCCGCCGCGAGATGTTTGATGCGGTTGATTTGCACGGCATGAACGAACGGGTGGATCGGGGCGAGCATTTCACCAGAACAGTATACGCCCAAGCGGAGGCGACCCCGGACTGGCGGGACGAAATTCGTATGTGGCATGATCGTTGGATCGAGATGGCCACCCCGGTGATCGCGCATTCCGTGCGGCTGATGAAAGCCCTGCAGTCCAAGGGCGTACCGGTCTTTTCGCTGACCAACTTCGGGGTGGAAAGCTACGATTTTGCGGCAACACACTACCCTTTTCTGCGTGAGTTCGACCGCGACTTCATCTCTGGCCATATGCGGGTGACCAAGCCCGATCCGGATATCTATGCGCAACTTGAACAGACCTCCGGGTTGAGCGGCAGTGATCTGATTTTCACGGATGACCGGGCGGACAACATTGCGGTTGCACAGGCTCGGGGCTGGCAGACACATTTATTCGAAGGACCGCAGGGGTGGGCTGCAAAACTGGTCGACAGCGGCCTTTTGACAGTAGGTGAGGCGCAGTGACCGCAGCCGTCATCCCTTTTGCCGAAGGTGAAGCATATCTCGACTGGATCGCCCTTACGGAGGCGCTGGCAGAGGGGCACCGGCTGCCCAAGGCCGAGATTGCGGATACATTCCTTTACCGGGATGCTGACACGCTGCTCAATCGTGCTGCATGGATAGACGGACTGGGGTTGGCAGTGAAATCCGCCACGGTCTTTCCGGGGAACACTGCGCGAGGCACCTCTTCGATCAACGGTGGCGTCATGCTGTTTTCTGATGCTGATGGGACGTTGCAGGCGATCATTGATTTTCATCTCGTGACCAAGTGGAAAACTGCCGGTGACAGCCTGCTTGCCGCGCGGCGACTGGCCCGACCTGACAGCCGAAACATCCTGATCGTCGGAGCGGGAACGCAGGCGCGCGGGCTGTATGCTGCGTATAGCGCCGCATTTCCGGAGGCGCGGTTCACGATCTGGAATCGCACAAGCGCAAATGCCGAAGCGTTGGCGCGCGAAATCCCCGACATCGCCGTTGCGACATCGCTGGAAGATGCCGTGCACCAGGCAGACATCATCACCTGCGCCACCATGTCCACCACGCCCTTGATACGGGGGGATTGGCTGCAACCAGGTCAACACCTTGACCTGATCGGTGCCTACCGCCCGGATATGCGCGAGGTGGACGATGCAGCCCTGCACCGCGGGCGGCTTTTCGTCGACAGCCTCGACACCACGGTCGGGCACATCGGCGAGATCAAGATCCCAATAGAAACAGGTGTGATCACGGCGACAGATATCGTGGCCGACTACTACACGCCTGAGGCGTTCACCCGCGACAGCGATAGTGACATCACGATTTTCAAGAACGGCGGCGGGGCACATCTGGACCTGATGACCAGCCGCTACATCCTTGACCAATGGGAGGCCCACACATGATCTGGGTATACCTCATTCTGGCTGCGATCATCGCAACCCCCCTGATCATCGAAAGCACGCGCAAGCCCATGAATGACAAGGCCCGCGCCGCCGCACCAGGGCAGTTCGCGCATCTGTCTCAAGGTGTCACGCACTATCAATGGTACGGACCTGAGGGCGGCCCCGTGGCAGTCTGCGTGCACGGGCTGACGACACCCAGTTTCGTTTGGCAAGGGATTGCCAAGGGTCTCGCACACATGGGCTTTCGCGTGCTGGTCTATGACCTGTATGGGCGCGGATTTTCCGACCGTCTGCGCGGTGCGCAGGATCGCGCCTTCTTCATTACTCAACTGAACGACCTTCTGGCCGACCAAGGTGTTGAAGATGACATCACTCTCATCGGGTATTCAATGGGTGGGTCCATTGCAACGGTGTTTGCCGCTCAGAAACCCAACCGCATTCACGAACTCATTCTGCTTGCGCCCGCGGGTATGTGCACCCTGACAAAGGGGCTTTTGGGTTTTGCGGCCAGAACGCCCGTGATCGGTACATGGCTTATGCTGGAGCTTTACCCGGCCATTCTGCGCGCGGGGCTGAAGGCGGAAAGAGATCGGCCCACCAGCGTTGCCGGCATCAACGACCTGCAAGATGCGGAACTCAACTGGCGCGGCTTCATCCCCGCGGTCCGTGCCAGTATTGCAGGAATTCTGTCTGACGACCTGCAGGAGGATCACGCCCTTCTGCACCGCGAAGATGTTCCGGTTCTCGCGATCTTTGGTAGCGAGGACAACGTGATCCCTCTTTCCTCCCGCGACATACTCAAGCGCTGGAACAGCGATGCGCACACAGCGGTGATCGAGGGTGCAGGCCACGGTCTGCCCTATTCGCATACCGTGGATGCGCTGGAAGCAATAAACGGCTTCATGCAGCAGAGCGATTAGGCAATACGCAATCCTTCCAACCTGCGCTCTCGGATGGGCAGGTGGATGATGGCGCTGAACGCACCGACCGCAACACCGATCCACCAGACCAGTGTATAATCGCCATAGACATCGTACATCCGACCGCCAAGCCAAACACCAAGGAAGCTGCCCAACTGGTGGCTGAGAAAAACGATCCCGTATAGTGTCCCCATGTACCGCAGCCCATAGATATGCGCGACAAGGCCAGAGGTCAGCGGAATGGTCGCAAGCCAAAGCGTGCCCATACCGATCGAGAACAGGATGACGCTGGTCGGGGTGATGGGAAACATGATGAAAAGCGCGCCAATGATCGTGCGCGCCGTGTAGATGCCGGCCAACAGGTACTTCTTGGAATAGTGTTTGCCCGCCCACCCGGCGATCAGGGTTCCCGCAATATTGGCCAACCCGATGAGTGATATTGCAACAGCACCAAGTGCCGAGGTGGTGCTGATGCCAAGGTTGTCCAGCATCCCACCCGGCATGATCGGGCCACACAGCTCGGTCACGAAGGCAGGCAAATGCGCCGTAACAAAGGCCAGCTGATAACCGCAGGAGAAAAACCCAAGGTAGATGAAGGTGAAAGACGGGTCGCGCAATGCCTTGACCAGTATCTGGCCGAGGCTTTCTTCAAGCTCTGTCTTGCTGGCCGTGGCCGGTGCGCGCATCATCGGCAGTGTTAGCAGCACCAGAATGATCGCCGCGGCAAAGAGCATGAACGTGCTCTGCCATGTCATGAAGCTCAGCATCCATTCAGCCGTCGGCGGGCCGAAAATCTGCCCGCCGCTGCCAGCCGCAGATACAATCGCCAGCGACATGGAGCGGTTTTCATCGGAAGCCGCACGCCCGACCACGGCCAGAATGACGCCAAACCCAGTGCCCGCAATTCCGAAACCCACCAGCCAAGCATACATCTGGTGCTCGATGGGCGTCGTAGACTGTGCGGACAGGACCAGCCCCAGCGCATAGATCGCCGCCCCCAGAACAATCGACTTACGGTCGCCGATCTTCTCTGCCAAGGCACCAAAAAGCGGCTGCCCGATACCCCAGGCAAGGTTCTGGATTGCAATAGCCAACGAGAACTCTGCCCGCAGCCAACCAAATTCATCAGCAATCGGGATCTGGAACACGCCAAAGGCCGACCTGATCGCAAAGCTAACAATAATGATGACACAGCCGACAATCAGAACGGGCGTGAATAGAGGGGTGCGTTGCTGCATATTCGATCCTCCGATTTGGCGACACTACGCCCGTCCCCACACAGGTCAATTCAGCATTTATTTAAGTCACATCAAATTTCCTTATGTGTTGATGGCCTTTTCTCTGCCCCGGCCCCGCGCTATTGCGAAATAATGAAAACGCTGGGCGACATCTATGACGGCCTGATCGACACAGGTTCCCTACAGGCCGATGACGCGCAGCTGACCGTGTTGCCGGAATTCGACCGCATCCGCTCGGCCCTGAGCACACCGGTCAAAAAGGGGTTGTTCCGCAAGGCGCCGGAGCCGCCCAAGGGGCTTTATCTTTGGGGCGGCGTGGGGCGCGGCAAATCCATGCTGATGGACCTCTTCGTGGAGCATCTGCAGGATATTCCGGCGCGGCGCGTGCATTTTCACGCCTTCATGCAGGAAATCCACAGCGCTATGCACGAGGTGCGCAAGACCGGCGTTGAGGACGCTATTGCCCCTGTCGCCGCCGATGTTGCCGCCGCCGTCCGGCTGCTGGCCTTTGACGAGATGCAGATCACCGATATTACTGACGCGATGATCGTCGGTAGGCTGTTCGAGGCATTGTTTGCAGACGGTGTCGTGGTTGTCACAACGTCCAACCGGGTGCCCGATGATCTTTACCTCAACGGGTTGAATCGAGACCTCTTTTTGCCGTTTATCGCACTGATCAAGGACAAGATGAATGTGGTTGAGCTGGCCAGCCCCACCGACTATCGGCAGGATCGGCTTGGCGGGCAGCCCGTGTATTTCACCCCCATCAACACAGATGCCCGCGCAGCGATGGAAGCTGTCTGGAATGATCTTGCCGGGGGTCCAGGAGAGCCCCTGATCCTGAAGGTAAAGGGACGCGACGTGGAACTGCCGGCCTTCCGCAACGGGGTGGCGCGCGCCAGGTTTCACGACCTTTGCGGCAAACCCCTGGGACCTGCGGATTTCCTGGCGCTCGCGGATGCCGTCAAGGTCCTGATGCTGGATGATGTGCCCACACTATCGCGCAACAACTTCAATGAGGCGAAACGGTTCGTGACGCTGATCGACGCGCTTTACGAGGCCAAAGTGCGATTGATCTGTTCCGCAGCGGCGAAACCGGAGATGCTCTACCTCGAAGGGGAAGGCACTTTTGAGTTCGAACGCACCGCTTCCCGTCTCCGCGAAATGCAATCGGAGGGTTGGGGGCTCTAGCTCTGAGACGCCTGCAAAACGGCGAAAAGCAGACGGTTTGTGTCCAGTTCGCCAAAGGGCGTGGTGAGCGCTGCGGGGGCTGCAAAATCGCCGCGTGCCAGGGCCGCGTTCAGCGCTGCATCGATGTACGCATCTGATTGCCCCTCCGCCAGCGTCCGGACCAGAATACGTTGCAGTGGATCACCTTCGGGGCCGCGGTATCCGAATTGCTCCAAAGCCTCGCGCGTCAGGTTCAGCAAATCATGCGCCTTGGCGGATCGATCCGTCAAACGAATGGGCCGCCGCACTTGCTGGCTCACTGGTGGGCCCGCCAAAGGTGGCACCGCCTGCGGTGTCTCGAGAAGCGAAGCGGCAGCGCGCGACACTTCCTCTGGCGCGGGCATCTGCACGGCCACGGAGTCTTGGGGTTGGGTGCCTACGTCCGATTTGAAGACCAGAGCCACCGGAATGGCAATCACGGCCAGCGCAATCAATCCCGCCAAAGGCAGCCAGACTGCCGAGGCCGGTGCCCCAGGTCGTGTGATCATACGTGTCAAATCAAGCTCGGGTGCAGCCCCCCGACCATCCTGTTGCATTCCGCTAGCCCCCATATGCAGATGCAGCCCTGAGAGGCGAATGGCACCGGCACGTCGTATTCGACGCAACATATAGGGGGACACTTACCCACACGTCAACATCACGCAGGAGCTACTAAATCTGGGGTTGTGGATAATTTTCTTTTTCAGCCGTTTTCGCGCAAAACAGCGCCGGCGAGGTACAAGGATCCGCAAATCAAAACACGTGCGTCGGGCATGCGATGCGCTATATCTGTCAGCGCGTCCATCACTGTCTCGGCTGTTGTCGCCTGAAACCCGACCGCCTGCGCCTCCCTGGCGGTGACATCAGCGGGTAACGTGCTGGCCTCACCCGGAATGGACACCGCCACAAGGTCGTCAGCAACAGCCGCCAGGGGACGCAGATAGCCGCCGATATCCTTGGTATTCAGCATGCCACAGATGAGATGCGTCGGCCGTGCCGGCAGGCTCGCGATATGCTGCGCCAGCGCCTCGCCTGCCGCCGGATTATGCCCGCCATCCAGCCACAATTCGACCAGTGGTGTCGCCGCGCACAGGGGCCCGCTCTTCAGCCGCTGCATGCGTGCCGGCCAATGCGCCGATGTCACGGCAGCTTCGCAGGCTGCGTTGTCCAGACCCAAATGTCGCAACACGGCCAGCGCCGCACCGGCATTCATGATCTGATGCGCGCCCGGCAGGTTGGGACGCGGCAGATCCAACAGCCCGTAGTCATCCTGATAGACCATCCGGTCCCGCTCCGGCCCGACATGCCAGTGCTGACCATAGGCCAGCAAGGGGGCACCAAGGCGCGCAGCCACCTCTTCGATGACGTCCAGACCGTCGTCTTCCTGTCGGGCAACAACGCAGGGGATGCCGCGCTTCAGGATGCCCGCCTTTTCAAAAGCGATCTTGCCCAGCGTATCGCCCAGAAATTGCTGATGGTCGATGGAGACGGGCGTGATCGCGGTTACTGCAGGCTCTGCAATCACGTTGGTGGCATCCAGACGCCCACCTAGCCCCACTTCGAGCAAAGTGTAATCCGCCTTGGCGCGGACAAAGGCCAAAAGCGCCGCGCAGGTGGTGATCTCGAAATAGGTGATATTCTCACCGTTGTTCGCGGCATAGCATTCGTCCAGAACCGCCGTTAGCGCTGCCTCGGAGATCAACTCTCCCGACACGCGTATGCGTTCATGAAACCGCGCCAGATGCGGACTGGTATAAGCGTGCACGGTCTTGCCCGCAGCTTCCAGCCCCGCGCGGATCATGGCCAGCGTGGAGCCTTTGCCATTTGTACCCGCGATGTGGATCACCGGCGGCAGGTCGTTTTGCG
Organism: uncultured Roseobacter sp.; assembly: GCF_947492555.1. GTDB lineage: Bacteria > Pseudomonadota > Alphaproteobacteria > Rhodobacterales > Rhodobacteraceae > Roseobacter. The sequence goes on along the minus strand of NZ_CANLNE010000002.1, from coordinate 560,226 downwards.
GATTGCCCAGCGCCTCCAGCAGACGCCAGACACGATCCAGCGTCAGATCGATGATCTTGGGGTGCAGCGCCATCATCCGCTCCAGGATGACGTCCGATGTCTGGGGGGTCATTTCTTGTCGGTCTCGGCGGCCGCCTGATCTTCTTCTTCCGACAAGGCATGCGGCAGGTCGGCGCCCGGTTCAGGCGGCGGCAGGTCCCCACGTACCGCAGGGGGCAGGCCAAGCAGCATCCGTGTGATGGAGATCAGCTCATCCCGCATCTGGCCGCGATGCGTGACCCGATCCAGCATGCCGTGATCCAGCAGGTATTCGGCCCTTTGGAAGCCTTCGGGCAGTTTCTCGCGGATCGTCTGTTCGATGACACGTGGCCCGGCAAAACAGATCAGCGCATTGGGCTCGGCAATATGCACGTCGCCCAGCATCGCATAGCTCGCCGTGACACCCCCCGTGGTCGGATGCGTCAGCACCACGATGTAGGGCAAGCCCGCCTCCTTCAACATCTGCACCGCCACGGTTGTGCGCGGCATCTGCATCAGGCTGAGAATCCCCTCCTGCATGCGCGCGCCACCGGCAGCCGAAAACAGGATCAGCGGGCGTTTCAGTTTCACCGCTTCCTGGGCCGCGGCAATGATCGCATTGCCCACATACATACCCATGGATCCGGCCATGAAAGAGAAATCCTGGGCGGCGGCCACAATCGGGGTCCGCCCGATCTCGCCACTGGCGACCAGCATGGCTTCGGCTTCGCTGGTCTGTTTCTGCGCGGCCTTCAAGCGGTCGGGATATCGTTTCTGATCGCGGAAATTCAGCGGATCAGGCTTGGGCGCCTCGACCTTCACTTCCGTGAAAATGCCACCGTCGAACAACGACGTGAAGCGGTCGCGCGGCGTGATATGCATGTGGTGATCACAGTTGGTGCAGACATTCAGATTGTCTGACACCTCGCGGTGAAACAGCATGGTGCCGCATTCGGGGCATTTGGTCCACAGGTTGTCCGGCGTCTCGCGGCGCGAAAAGATCGAGTTGATCCTTGGCCGGACATAGTTCGTGATCCAGTTCATGGCGGTTCCTTTGGCGTCCCTTGACCCTAGTTAATCCTGTCCCGCGAAAAGTGCAATCAACGGCGGATGGCCAGACGTGCCGCCAGCCAGCTGACAAACATGAAGCCGAAATCAACCGGTAACCAGGCCCGCACCGCCTCTGTATCGGCCAGCGAGAACGGGCTGAGGTAGAGCGCCAGACCCGACAGGTCATCGGGCAGAGAGATGATCAGGATCGCGGCAACATTGTTCACGAAGTGTACGGCAATGGCGGGTCCAAGCGTCCCGGCACGCGCGGTCAGGTCGGCCATCAGCAAACCAAAGATCATCGCCCAGACGGCGATGGTCTGGGCGTTTGGCCCGGCGGTATCCGGCAGGTAGTGCCCGAAACCAAACAGGATGGCGGGCAGTACCATCCAGATCAGCGGGGAGCGGAACCGCGCGGCCAGTTGTTGCTGAATGTAGCCACGAAAGAGCACCTCCTCGGCGCTGACCTGCACCAGCACCGCGAGCAGGGACATCGGCAACAGCAGCAGCCAGAGCCCCCACCCCAGGTTGGGCACCAGCGGCGCGCCCATGTCCCAGGGCGGCAGGATCCAGATCACCGCGTTGAGCAGGACAAGCACGATCAGCACATCGCGCATCTGCGTCATGCACAAACGAAAGTTGCCCAAAGTGCCGCCAAATCCGCGTTTGTGTACAACCCGCAGGGCCACGGCGACGCCGAGGATCATGAACCCGAAGCTGAGGAGCAGCAGATACATGGTGAACGGTGTGGAGCCGCTGTTGAGCCGTTCCGCAAAGGCGCCTGCGTCCTTGCCCTGCCAGGTAAAGAGGGTTTGGAACATCGTCTGATTGCAGATCAGATACACGCCGGATGCGATGATCAGCCCCATCACCAACCGCCAGATCTGCGCTGTGTCGCGCGCGGGCGCAATCAGGGCTTCATGTGCCGTATAGGCCCTACGCCAGAACATGTTTCGCACTCCCTAGGCGTCGGTTTTCGCGTCTTCGGGCGTGTCCTGCGGGATCTCCACCCGCGCTTCACGCAGCAGTTCCGCCGCCCCGGTCAGGTGTCCGGCAACCGTGCGCAACAGGATCATCAGCACATTCGGGTCCGTCTCGATCACAGACCGGAATTCCTCCGCACCGATGCGCAGGAATTTCGTGTCTTCATGCGCAACCAGGTCAAGCTGGCGCGGCTCGTCCAGAATGACCGCAAGGTCCCCGATCAGCCGGCCCGGACCAACGGCGGTCACATCGTGCCAGTTGTCATCGTCGTCGCGGTACCCCATCATCGCATTGCCTGAGAGGCAAAGGTAGGCCGCATCAGGCCGCTCGCCCATGCCAAAGATGCGCTGGCCCTTCTTGGCCTTGTACCACTGGGCGGAGAACGCCAGCAGCCGCTGGCTGCGCGAATCCAGTTTGCCAAAGAGGTCGGTGCGCGAAATCACCCGTATCTTGCGGCGCAAATCGTCCGATCCGCTGTCTTCGTTGTCATTCGAGTCGGTGTGCTCCACCCCGTCGATCCGACCATTCTTGAGTTCGACGAACATGTCATAGGCCGTCGGGTTCTCGAATTTGTCCTCCAGAAAGATCATCGTGGTGTTGGGCAGGAGATCCTGCAGCTTGGCGCGGGTGCGCTTGCGGCTTTCGGCATCATGGCTGGCCAGCACCGTGTCTAGGATCAGGATATCCGGGCGTTTGATCCCGGCCCGACTGAAGGCGGCGCGCTCCTGGAAAATACTGGCAAGATTAGTCCCGCCCAACCCCGTTTTGATATCCAGAATCGTCTCGGCCACGGACCGTTTCAGGCCATGTTCCGACAGCACTTCGGCCACCAGATCCTCGATCAGCTCGCCCTGCACACCGGCAATCGCGGAAATCCGACCGTAAAGCGCGTTCTCCAGCAGCGTCAGCCGGGGCAGATAGTTCTCCGGGGCAACCGGCACAAAAAGACCGCGTGTGCGCTCCCGCATCTCGTCGCTCTTGTTGCGACGGATTTCGAGGATCTCCTGTTTGAAGCTTTCCGGAAAGCCCGGCCCGATCTGTTCCGCCGTAAAGGCAAAAGGCACGGTCAGAAGCAGGGCAAATTCTTCTTCGGTCAGCGCCTGGTCGCCCTTTTCCTGCCGCCGCGTCGCGATATCGACCATCCGCTCGTAAAGCTCTTCGTCGATACCCAAAGCGGTAAAGAGCGGGTGGCTGGTGCCATCCATGCCAAAAGTCTGGTGCAAGGTCTCGATCAGCGTTTGCGAGATCGCGATCCCTTGTTCCGCAAGGCCCAGTTCAGTGATCAGCGCCAGAAAATCCCGCTCCGCGGCAAGGCCCTGCTGCGAGATATCGCGTTTGGGCGAGGCAAACATCAGGTTGCCACCCAACGGGATGGATGGGTTGAATTCCTCCGGGTGGAACCGGTTCACAAAGCCGTCGAGACCGCGTTCCACGAGTTTCTGATAGACCTCTTCGCGCATTGCCACGATGGAGGCCGCCAATTGCGTGTGTAATTCGGGATCCATGCGCGAATTCAGCATGCGGCGGAACATAAACTCGTCAACGCCCATGGCCTCGACCAGCTGGAACCACCAGCCGCGGATTTCTTCGGCACTGTTGAGACCGGCAAGGCCGGGGTCGAGCCAGTCGGCCTTGGTGCTGTCGAGACTGTTGCCAGACCGCTTTGCCTCAATGCCCGTCTTGTCCTTACGGTCCGGGTCCCACAGGACGGTTTTCGGGCTGGACCGCAGCGGCATCAACAGATTGTCGGCCAGCGAGCCGTCAAAGAGATAGGGACGTGAATGCGCATATCCGATACGGGCCGAAATAACCGCCTGATGCAGTTGTGACAGCTCATGACCCGCCACTGTCACACTGCCACGGGTTGGCATGATCTCGCGGGTCAGCACCTCTGCCAAGGCCGTCCGTTCAACCTGGCTGGTCGACTGGATAGCGACGCGCGCACCCGCCGGAATTTCGAGATCGATGTTTTCGAGAACCGCGTTGCCATCGGAATTGCGCACGGTCACGTTCTTGACCGAAATCACGCCGTCAAGCCGGGGCACGTCTTTGGGCTCGCCTTCAAAGAGCGACTCGTCGATCATATCCTTGGGCGCAAAACGCTCCGTCACGATTTCCCAGCGCAGCGACATGTCCTGCACCTGATTGTAATAGGTCAGCAGCTCTTTCCACGGGCTGGACAGGTCCTTGTAGGCCGCCAGTGCCGCGACCAGCGCGCCCACGGTGATATCCCCGCGGATCGCCAGATAACCCCCGGCGGAATAGAAGAAGAACGGCGTCAGCTGCGTGATGAAGTTGTTGAGAAACTTCATGAAGAATTTTTTCTGGTAGATCTGGAAGCGGATCTCGAAAAGCCGCCCCAGCCGTTCCGTGAAGGTCGCCAGACGGTAGCGCAGCCCGCCATTCGTGCGCAGATCACCGATGCCCGCCGCTGTCTCGCCGATCTCCGAGGAGAAGCTGCGCACCTCGACAATGCGCTTCTTGTTCAGCTGGTTGATCTGGCGCTGCAGCATCGGGATGAGCCAGGCCTGCAGCGGGATCAGCGCCACACCGGCCAACCCGAACCACACGCTTTGTGCAAAGAGGAAGATCACGATGATCAGCATCTGCCCGGCCTGGAAGACCGGCTGCGCCACGGCATCCCCCATCAAACCGCCCATCGGCTCGGCCTCTGACGTGACCATCGAGACCAGTTCGCCTTGCGAAGTCTTGCGGAAATAGGCGCGTGGGAACCGCATCATCCGGTTGATCAACTTGTAACGGAACCGCCGCAACATGCGTTCCGCCAGCACGCCCTTCATCGTGTTCAGCCGCATTTTCAGCAGCCCGTGCACCAGCACCGCACCGAGATAGGCAAAACACAGCGCCATCAGGAACTGTGTCTGGGTCATGGTCGTCCCGAGCACCGTGACCGTGTCACTGGCCGCGCCGATGGCATCGTTAATGATCCGCTTGGGCAATTCCAGCGTGGCGTAGAGAAAGGGGAAGGTAAAAAGCGTAAAGAACAGCAAAAAGAGCTGCTCCCGTTTGGAAAACTTCCAAATGAACGCAAAGAGTGAAGATTCCATGCAATGGCTTTCGGTATTGGGCTGGCGGCGTATCCACCACGGGTGGCCGAGCGCAAAAACGTCGCTGTTCATGCAACTTAGGGCTCCGGTTTTGCCAATACAAGCGCTGGGATGATCAAGGCTTGTGCATATCTGAACGCTTGTGCCTTGCAGGCCTAGGGGCTGTTGGCTATTCGGGACGGGAGTTTTTTGAAGGGGAGACAGCCCATGACCAGCCAGCGTTTTGACAAATCAAGACTGCCCAGCCGCCACGTGACCGAAGGACCCGCGCGCGCACCGCACCGGTCCTACTACTACGCGATGGGCATGACGGACGCCGAAATTCACCAGCCTTTGGTTGGCGTGGCGACTTGCTGGAACGAGGCCGCGCCCTGCAACATCGCGCTGAACCGTCAGGCGCAAGCGGTGAAAATGGGCGTGAAACGCGAATATGGCACCCCGCGCGAATTCACCACAATCACCGTGACTGACGGCATCGCCATGGGGCATGAGGGCATGCGCTCGTCGCTCGCGTCACGCGAGGCGATTGCCGACACGGTGGAGCTGACGATGCGGGGCCACTGCTATGACGCCATTGTCGGACTGGCGGGCTGTGACAAATCCCTACCCGGCATGATGATGGCGATGATCCGTCTGAACGTGCCGTCGGTTTTTCTCTATGGCGGGTCGATCCTGCCGGGCCGCGCGCCGACCGGCGCTGCAATTCCCGAAGACTTTGCCAACCGCGACCTGACCGTACAGGACATGTTCGAAGCGGTGGGCCGCCAGCAAAGTGGCAGCCTGACGGAGGCCGAGCTTGAAGTCCTGGAACGCGTAGCCTGCCCCTCGGCCGGGGCCTGTGGCGGCCAGTTCACCGCCAATACGATGGCCTGCGTGTCAGAGGCCATTGGCCTTGCGCTGCCAAACTCCGCCGGGGCCCCCGCGCCCTATGAAAGCCGCGACGCCTATGCCGAAGCCTCCGGTGCAGCGGTCATGAACCTGATCGAAAAGAACATCCGCGCACGGGATATCGTGACCCGCAAGTCGTTGGAAAACGCCGCGCGCATCGTCGCCTGCACGGGCGGCTCGACCAACGCAGGGCTGCACCTGCCCGCGATGGCCCATGAGGCCGGGATCGACTTCTTCCTCGAAGACGTCTGCGAGATTTTCCGCGACACGCCCTATTTCGTCGATCTGAAACCCGGCGGCCAATACGTGGCCAAGGATCTCTATGAGGCAGGCGGTGTGCCGGTCGTGATGAAAGAGCTGCGCAAGGCAGGACTGATCCACGAGGATTGCATCACCGCCACCGGCTATTCCATCGGCGAGGAAATCGACAAGGTCTCGCTGGAGGCCGATGGCCGCGTGATCTACCCGGTCGAAACGCCGCTGTCGAAAACCGGCGGTGTCGTGGGTCTCAAGGGCAACCTCGCCCCGGAAGGCGCCATCGTGAAAATCGCGGGTATGGAACCGCAGCACCTGCTGTTCACCGGCCCGGCGCGCGTCTTTGAATGCGAACAGGATGCCTTCGAGGCCGTGCAGAAGCGCACCTATGAGGAAGGCGACGTCTTCGTGATCCGCAACGAAGGCCCGTCCGGTGGCCCCGGTATGCGTGAAATGCTGGCGACCACCGCAGCCCTCTCCGGTCAGGGCATGGGCAAGAAGGTGGCGCTGATCACCGACGGGCGTTTTTCAGGCGCGACACGCGGGTTCTGCGTAGGCCACGTGGGGCCCGAAGCGGCCCATGGCGGCCCTATTGCCCTGCTGAAAGATGGCGACATGATCACGCTGAACGCCACCGAAGGCACCATTTCGGTGGACGTTTCCGACGATGAAATGGCTGAGCGCAAGGCGCAGTGGACAGGCCCTCGCCCAACAATCTACGGGGCCGGCGCTTTGTGGAAATACGCCAAACTGGTCGGCCCGACCTACCTGGGGGCGGTAACGCACCCCGGCGCCAAGGAAGAAGGCCACGACTACATGGAGCTGTGATCCCACTGACTCTTGCGCCGATTTGAGGCGCAGGGGTCAAGACTCTTCGCAGAATGCAACAATTGCAAAAAAATCCACGTATTGTCCCGATTTCGTGGTTTATAAAAGCGCAACCGTTTCGTTAGATAAGGATGGGCAGAGACAGCAGGGGCAACCACACAACCATGGGCAAAGGCGGAGACACGTTCTGGGACACTGCGATCTATCGCCGTGCGTTGCAACGCTGGGCGCTTTCGGCCCGTGAAGCGCGTACCGCGAAGCTGAGCATTCTACGCAAGCAACGCACCCGCGCCCGGCTGTTGCGTACCCATCTTGATCGATTGATCCACACGGCAGAGGAAAGACTGGCCCTGCCGGTCGTCGGATCCAACAGCTTTCCCAAACCCCACAATGCCGATTGGGCATGGCGACCCGAACTCTGGCGGGGGCCGCTGCCGATCCCGGGCCTGTCATCTGTGCAGAACAAGTCAATGCTTGGCGATGAAGTAACTCTCTTTCACGACTGCGGTCGCTCCGAGATCACGCTGCGGCAAGTCCGAAATACACGGCAGGAGGACCTGGCCCCCTATGGCCTGCGCATTGACGTCTTTCGGTTTGACGGCTCCTTCCTGTCGGCGGTCGTCGACCTGCCCGAGGGGGCCGTTGAAGGGCTCAAACGTACCCACATACTGCGCGTCAGCAGCATCATCGAAATGGAAAAACCCATCGAAATTTTCGTGCGGCTGAACATACGCCACGGGCCAAATACCGAACAGATGGTGCGCGAGCTGCATATAGATGGCAAGGACGTCGAAATGGAATTCGACCTCGCCTACTGCAATCTGAACGAAAAGCGGATTGAGAAAGCGTGGGTCGATTTCATTTTCGAAGGGCCGGAAATGAATCAGGTTACCCTGCGCGACCTGACCTTTTCACGCCGCCAGCGCGCGCAAGTCTAGGAGCGGAATGGATGAATCAGCTGGTCGTCACCAAAACCAGGCTTCAGAGCGGCATCTGGGAGGGACTTGTCACCGGTTCCGGCGATACGCCGCCCGTCCTGAGTGTGACGCATCTGGAAAATCCGTTGCCGGACGTGACCCTGACCGATGCCAAGGACGCCGGGGGGTGGCTGCTGCAAATTCCGGTACCCGTGGAAGCGATCGCCGATGGGATTCAGACAATTCTGATCACCGACACCGAAACCGGCGCCCGCCTCAACAGTTTTACCCTGATTGCCGGTGAAGCCTTGGGTGATGATTTGCGCGCGGAGGTCGACCTGTTACGCGCGGAGCTTGATATGCTCAAACGCGCTTTCAGGCGGCATTGCATCGAAACTGCATAAGAAAAACCCCACCAGTCGAACTGGCGGGGTTTTCCGATTACCTTGGGATGCGCAGATTACTCTACGGGCACCAGCGCGTTGAGACCTTTGAGAATATCGATGGCATAGGCCAGTTGATAATCCTCTTCCCGCAGGGCCGCAGCGGCTTCGGCTTTTGCACGATCCGCCTCGATCTGCTTGATCTCGTCTTCGGACAGGCTGTCATTGTTCAAGCTGCCGCGCAGGTCGGCTTCGGACCGCAGGCTACGGGGGGTGTCCTCGTCTTCCTCCGCTTCTGGTCTGTTGCGCGGCTGCTCGACAACGATGTCGGGTGACACGCCAAGGGCTTGGATCGAGCGACCAGACGGCGTGTAATAGCGCGCAGTCGTCAGGCGCATCGCACCTTCGCCCCGTAGTGGCATGACAGTTTGCACAGATCCTTTACCGAAACTCTTGGTCCCCACCACGATTGCGCGGCGATGATCCTGCAAGGCCCCTGCGACGATTTCCGAAGCCGAGGCCGAGCCGCCGTTGATCAGCACCACAATCGGTTTGCCCTCGGCAAGATCGCCTTCGGTGGCATTATAGCGATCACCATCTTGAAGTTCGCGACCGCGCGTGCTGACGATTTCACCTTCGTTCAGGAACGCATCCGACACCCGGATCGCCTGTGTCAGCAAGCCGCCGGGGTTATTGCGTAAATCCACGACGATGCCATTGATCTTGTCGATCCCGCCCGCATCTTCGATCTGGTCTTTCAGTCCTGCTTCGAGGTTCGTGTAGGTCTGATCGTTGAAGGTCGTGACCCGCAAGACAACCGTATCGCCCTGGGTCCGGGTGCGTACCGCCGTCAGCTTGATCGTGTCGCGGATGATTGAGACATCGAACGGTTCGGTTTCGCCTTCCCGCACAATGGTAATCAGAATTTCCGACCCAACGGGTCCACGCATCATCTCGACAGCCTCATCAAGTGTCAGGCCCAATACGGAATCTCCGTTGACGTGGGTGATGAAATCGCCTGCTTCCACCCCTGCCTCGTCGGCGGGTGTCCCGTCGATGGGCGAGACGACTTTCACGAAGCCCTCTTCCTGCGTAACCTCGATACCGAGGCCGCCGAATTCACCGCGGGTCTGCACACGCATCGCCGCCGCATCGTCGGGCGAGAGATAGCTGGAGTGCGGGTCGAGCGAGGTCAGCATTCCGTCAATTGCGGCTTCAATCAACTCACCGGCCTCGACCTCTTCGACATATTGCGCGCGGATGCGTTCAAAAATGTCTCCAAAGAGATCCAGCTGTTCATACACGTTGCTGGACTTTGCTGTCTCCTGCGCCAACAGAGGACCTACAACCTGTGTCGTTGCGATGATGCCTGCGAGCGTGCCGCCCACTGCTGCCATGGCAAACTTTTTCATTTTTCTCTATCCATCCTTATCGGTTCGGAACCAGAGGCTCGGGTCCTCGGCTGCGTTCTGATGTCTCACTTCTATATAGAGCGTTTCTGACCGCTCTGCGCCAGTGTCATCACCATCTGTTGACAATTGGCGCCGGTTTTCAGCCGCAGCGTCGCCCATAAGCCCCAAAGGAGCCCCTGCGTCAATGACCTCTCCGGCGGTACCGTAAACAACATCCAAACCGGCAAGCACAAAAAGCACCTCGGCCTGTGGCTCCAGAATCACCACCTGCCCAAGGTCGAGCAGCGGCCCGGTGTAGCGGATCGTGGCGGCCACCGGGCTGGTCACAATCGCCTCCGGACGCGTGGCCAGAATGATTCCCGGACGGGAGATTCCTGCGGCATCGGCCTCGCCCGCACCATGCAGCACGATGCCCTGAACCGGCAGGGGCAGATCACCCTTGTTGCCTGCCAATGTCACCGGTGCGACCTGCGTTTCATCCACGGCGACCCGCGCCAACCCTCTGGCAAAACTCTCCAGCGTCTCCGCCGAAGCAATGAGGATCGCTTCGCGAACCGGGTCCTGAGTGAACCTTTTGGGAAGCTCGGTGCGTTCGGCAATTGCCTGATTCAGGGACGTCCGCGCAGATTGAACTTCGTTGAGCCCCTTCAACAGCTCTCCAGCTGCATCCGTCTGCATGGCACGCAGGATTTGAAGATCTTCCAGATCACGGCGCAGGTTGCTCGCCCGGGCATTCAGCGCAGGTGTCATCTCGGCCAGCAACATCCCCGACCGTGCCGTGCCCGTTGGTCCGCCGGGATGCAAAAACGCAACCGGGGACTGCTGCGCCCCGATCCGCTGCAAGACGGCAAGCAAGGTGGCAATCTCTTCATTCCGGGCCTGCAATTGAGCGGTCAGTTGCGCCTCACGCACCGCAGCCTGACGCAAGCCACTGCGCAGCGCCCCAAGCCCTTCCTCGAACGCCTGAATGGTCTGCGTGAGCGCGCGGACACGGTCACGGGCAGACTGCGCTGCCTCTAACTGCGCCGAAGCTGCCTGCAACATGGCCATCGCGGCACGGGCGCGATCAGCATTGTCCTGCTGCGCGGATACCGTCACGGGCCAGCAAAGAGCAATGATCAGCGCGGCCCATTTCATGTCAGCAAACAACGGCCTGTCATTTCCGGCGGCGGCGCGATGCCCATCAGGTGCAGCACGGTTGGTGCAAGATCGGCAAGCCGCCCCCCGGACAATTCGGCACCCTCGGGCGCGCCCACCACCGCCACCGGCACCGGGTTCAGCGTGTGCGCCGTGTGGAGACCCCCGGTTTCGGGATCAATCATCACATCGCAATTGCCGTGATCGGCAGTGACGATCATCGCACCGCCCACGGCCTCCAGTGCCTCAAGCGCCTGACCCAACCCCTGATCCACCGCTTCACAGGCCGTGATCGCCGCTTCGAGATCACCGGTATGGCCGACCATATCGGGGTTGGCGTAGTTCACGACGATCAGGTCGTAGCCGTCTTTGATGGCGCCCACCAATCCGGCCGTGACCTCGCCCGCCGACATCTCCGGCTGCAGATCATATGTCGCCACATCAGGCGATTTCGGCATCTTGCGGTCTTCGCCGTCAAAAGACACCTCTTCGCCACCGTTCAGAAAGAAGGTCACATGCGGATACTTCTCCGTCTCGGCGAGGCGGAACTGCCGCAGACCCATCTGCGCCACCCAATCACCCAGCGTGTTCACGATCTCGGGCTTGGGATACATCACCGACATGTATGCCGAATGCGCCTCTGAATACTGCGCCATGCCCATCAGCGCCGCCCAGTTTGGGCGATCACCGGTGGCAAAGGCATCGAAATCCGGCGCGCCGATGGCGGCCATGATCTCCCGCGCCCGGTCGGCCCGGAAGTTCAGGCAAAAGACCGCATCGCCGTTCTGCGCCCCGGCGTATCCGTCGAGCACGGTGGGCTCGATGAACTCATCCGTTTCCTCTCGGGCATAGGCCGCCGAAACCGCAGTCTGGGCATCAGCAGCTTTCGCGCCGTCACCTTTTACAATCGCGGCAAAGGCCTTTGATACACGGCCCCAGCGATTGTCGCGGTCCATGGCGTAGTAGCGCCCGGTCACGGTCGCAATCCGAACCCGCTCCGGCAGCGCGGCCTGCAATGTTTCAAAGAAGGCAGCGGCGGATTTTGGGCTCACGTCCCGCCCATCGGTCAGTGCATGAATGACAACGGGCACATCGGCCGCATCCAGCGCCCTGGCCGCAGCAATCATGTGGTTGAGATGACCGTGCACCCCACCATCCGAGACGACGCCAATCAGATGCGCCGTCCCGCCGGTGCCATGCAATCGGGTGATAAAAGTCCTGAGCCGGGTATTTTCGGCAAAAGTGCCTTCCTCGATGGCCAGATCAATCTGGCCGAGGTCCATCGCCACGACGCGCCCGGCCCCGATGTTGGTATGCCCCACCTCGGAATTGCCCATCTGGCCCTTTGGCAGACCCACATCCGGACCAAAGGTTGTCAGCGTCGCATGCGGACAGGTCGCCATGATGCGGTCCATCGTCGGCGTATTGGCGAGCAGCGGCGCATTGCCTTCGCGCCTGTCACTGATGCCCCACCCATCCAGAATGCATAAGACAACAGGTTTGGGCGCGCTCATCGGGGTCTGTTCCTCAATTTGTTGCGCGCCTTTTACCCGCTGCGGCGCAAAGGGGGAACAGCTTTTGTCTTACCCTTGCGTTTTCACACACCGTCGAGGCAGGATAAACGATCAAAGCGATGTCAAATGGTCATCATCATTCCGGTCATCGGAAGTTTTCGACCAAGCAGTATTAATGCTATCGCTGTCTTGTTCTTCATCCAGACTTTCTTTCTCACTGGTGCGCGCACCGCGGAATGCATCATAGATGATACTGATTGCAAGCGCGCCCAGGATAAGTGCAGAGGTCTGAACAAATGAACTCTGGTTAAGCGGCAGAGCAGATTTGAGCCCAGGGAACATCTCTTGCACTGCGGCCAAAAGCGTTGCAGTTGCGGCGCCGACAGCAAGTGCGGCGATTTGCGAGTTTTTAGGCATGATTGCGCCTTTCTTGGCAGCGTGCCCATCCGCATTTCCGCGTAGTAAGAGAATATGCTACGGTCAGGCACTGGTTAGATCCAGGTGGTCCGGTGATGAGATTTTGCAGTTGATTTTCCGGACCATGCCACCATACACGAATTTGCGCACACCCCCTATAGATATGTTAATTTGACGCAAAATGATTATTTTTGAAATCCTCATCACCATCACTAGTGTCAGTTTTAGCGCATATATCCATATTTTGATTTATAATTGGTAGAAATTACATGGCTCATTTGATATCAATCACTTCAAAAAGCCGCAATTGGCTGATACTTGAGCAGAAATGAGCAGGAGTGATTCGATGGCACCAGCATCCGAAATGGATATGCCCAGGCACATAGCTTTCGCCCAACGCAAACAAGAAGCCAACATGAGCGCTGCCGAGCTGTGTAGACGCGCTGATTTGAGCGCAAACACCTTGAAGCACTATATCTCCGGGAAAAAGGTGCGTGAAACGACGGTTCAGGCGCTGCACGAAGCCTTGGAACAATACATCGCAGAGCAGGACGCTGTGAAATCGGGCTTTAGCGATGGTATCCACGAGCTTCCAAGTAACGGGCGAAAAGACCCGAGTTGGCACGAAGACCACGCGCTTGTGTCTCTTGCGCGGGCCTACGAGCATTTAAACCAGGCGATCGAGCAACGCATCGAGAACAAATTGCCGACCGATGAGACCTTCCTGAGAAGGCTGAAGCTTGAATTGCGGCGTTTCGAAGCCTTTCTAAAACCGATTTAGGACTGCTTTCCAGTTACGTCAGCTTGCACGCCCTGCTCCGGTGTCAGCCGCTGGCGCAGCAGGGCCAGTGGATGTGCCTTGAGCGTCAGACGCGTCGCTACATAATCCTCGACCACCTCTTCCCCCAATGTCATTTCGGGCAACAGGGCCACGGGTTCATTGATCACCTCACCATCCAGATCGCTGGCAAAAAGCGGCAAGGTCCCGCCCGGCACAAGCGCCTTGGCCTCCCAAAGCGCCTCACGCCGTGCCAGCCCGATGTTCGCAAAGACATCTGCCTCCGCCAGCCGCACGATCTGTGAGGGGTCCAGCCCTGCGCGCCGCCAGACATCCTGCACGGAGCGATAGCCGTTGCCGCGCGCCGCCGTCAGCCATTCCGCGTCCTCTTCACTCACCCCTTTGATCTGGCGAAACCCCAGCCTCAGCGTCAGCCCACCCTGCCCGTCAGGTTCTATCGTGTTGTCCCAGAAGCTGGCGTTGACACAGACGGGGCGCACCTCCACGCCATGTTCGCGGGCATCGCGGACGATCTGCGCGGGCGCGTAGAACCCCATGGGTTGGGAATTCAGCAAGGCGCAGGCGAAAATCCCCGGATGGTGGCATTTGATCCAGCTTGAGGCGTAGACCAGCAGCGCAAAGCTGGCGGCATGGCTTTCGGGAAACCCGTAGGATCCGAAGCCTTCGATCTGGGAAAAACACCGTTCGGCAAAGTCGTCCTCATAGCCGTTGCGTTTCATCCCGCGCAGAAACAGGCTGCGGAATTCGCTGACATTGCCGTGTTTCTTGAAGGTCGCCAGCGAGCGGCGGAGGCGATCTGCCTGATCGGGAGTAAAGCCCGCGCCAACGATGGCAATCTGCATCGCCTGCTCCTGAAAAAGTGGCACGCCCAGCGTTTTTCCCAACACCTCGCCCAGCGCGTCCGATGGGAAAGAGACCACCTCCTCGCCGTTCCTGCGTCGGATGAAGGGGTGCACCATATCACCCTGAATGGGACCGGGTCGGATAATCGCCACCTCGATCACCAGATCGTAGAATTTGCGTGGTTTCATCCGCGGCAGGAAATTCATCTGCGCGCGGCTTTCCACCTGAAAGACGCCAATGCTGTCGGCCTTGCAGAGCATGTCATAGACGTGCGGATCCTCGGGGGGCAGGGTGGCCAGCGTGTAAGCAGCGTTGTGATGCATCTGAAGCAGATCGAACGCCTTGCGGATGCAGGTGAGCATGCCCAGAGACAGCACGTCGACCTTGAGAATGCCCAAGGCCTCGATGTCATCCTTGTCCCAGCAGATGACCGTGCGGCCTTCCATCGTGGCATTCTCGATGGGTACCAGCTCGTCAAGCCGCCCTGCGGTGATCACGAACCCCCCCACGTGCTGGGAAAGATGCCGGGGGAAACCGTTGATTTCATAAACCAGTTCCAGAGTCTGCTGCAGGCGGCGGTCGCGCGCATCCAGTCCAATTTCCGCCATGCGTTCGGCCTCGATCCCCTTGGTGGAGAAAAACCCCCAAAGCTGCGAGGAGAGCGCCGAGATGGTGTCCTCGGTCAGCCCCATGGCACGGCCCACTTCGCGGATCGCGCGTTTGCCACGGTAATGCACGACCGTTGCGCAAATGCCCGCGCGTTCCCGCCCGTAGCGTTCGTAGATATGCTGGATCACCTCTTCGCGACGTTCATGTTCGAAATCCACGTCGATATCCGGCGGCTCGTCGCGGGCCTCGGAGACGAAACGTTCGAACACCATTGTGCCGATTTCCGGGCTGACGGAGGTGATGCCCATGCAGAAACACACCACGGAATTGGCCGCCGACCCGCGCCCCTGACAGAGGATGTCGCGGGACCGGGCAAAGGCAACGATATCGCGGACCGTCAGAAAATAGGGCTCGTATTTCAGCTTGGCGATCAGCGTCAGCTCGTGTTCGAGCAGCTTGTGCACCTTTTCCGGCGCACCCTGAGGATAGCGCCAGTCGAGACCCTCATAGGCCAGACGGCGCAGGCGTTCGGACGGGGTTTCGGTTTCAGTGCCTTCCGACGGGTATTCGTAGCGCAGTTCATCCAGCGAAAACGTCAGGCTCTGCGACAGGGCATAGGCGCGATCGACCGCCTCTTCGAACCCTGCGAAGAGACGCCGCATCTCTGCCTCGGAGCGCAGACGCGCCTCGCTGTTGGGCAGCGCGTCACTGCCAAGCGTATCCACCCGGCAGCC
The DNA here is from genome assembly GCF_947492555.1 of uncultured Roseobacter sp. Taxonomy (GTDB): domain Bacteria; phylum Pseudomonadota; class Alphaproteobacteria; order Rhodobacterales; family Rhodobacteraceae; genus Roseobacter. The sequence continues at coordinate 544,370 of NZ_CANLNE010000002.1, read as the reverse complement.
GGAGCGGATGGCCGTGACCACATCCGCCAGCTTGCGCCGGGCGCCGTGGTGCATCAGCGGCGCGGCGCTGGCCAGGGTTGGTATGCCCAGGGCTGCCGCCTGATCCGTAAGGCCCGCGAAATGATCAGCATCGCGGCCATCGTATTGGGGCACGAGACCGATGTGGAGTTTTCCGGCAAAGCGGCGCGTCAGCCTGTGCGCTGTTTGCACCCATCCATCCGCGCCGCCCGGTGAGTTTTGCGTTTGTGGCCAGAGGATCATCTGCAGCCCTGCCCCCCCTTTCAGAAGGTCCGCAAGCTGCAGGTCGCAGGCGCCTTTTTCCGCAGCCAATCGACCCTTGGACAACAACCGGCACAGAACACCCCAGCCCGCCCGGCTTTCGGGCAGCACTGTCACCGGACAGGCATCGGTAAAGACCAGTCGGGCCGCCGGGATCAATCGGGGCCGGACAGAAAGGATGTTTTCCGACTGGCTCAGGCCTTTTGGTGCAGGCGGTCCCATGACTCCATGCGCGGCTTCCCAAGCCTCACGCTCCTGCAGTTGCCGCGTGATGTCGCGGGCCTGCGCATGTGCCCGCACGATCCCGGCCACCGAATTCTCATCTGCAATGGCAATCGCGGGCAGACCCAGAGCAGCCGCGCGGGACATGTATTCCTCGGGATGGGACGCCCCTTTGAGGAAGGAGAAATTCGAGGTGATATTGAGTTCGGCAAACATGGCAGAGCCACAGTGTATTCACCTTTTGTTCCTATTTGGAGTCCCTTTTGAAAGCGCATCATTCGGATCGATTCAAGCCATCTCTTCATGGCACACCCGTCGCAGCAAATACGGGAAAAAGGATACTGGAAATGCCTAATTTCATTGCCTTAGAGACGGATATGGTCCGCACTCTTCAAAACGGCGGTCTTGACGTTAATGGTCAAAAGCCCCAGCGCAAAATCTCCACGGGTGCTGGCAACCCCTGCCGGCACTGCCTCAAAGACGTGCCTGAGGGAGAAGAGATGCTGATTCTTGCGCACCGCCCTTTTGACAGGGTGCATGCCTATGCCGAAACAGGGCCAATTTTTCTGTGTGCCAAGCCCTGCGCGCGGGGTGGCAATTCGGTCGATCTGCCCACAATCCTGACGACATCGCCAGACTACCTGGTGAAAGGCTATTCCGCAGATGAACAGATCGTCTATGGCACGGGCGAAGTCGTTGCGACGGAGCATATCCAGGCCAAGGTTGCGGATGTCTTCAACAACCCAGAGGTCGCGTTTATTCACGTCCGGTCTGCACGCAACAACTGCTATCAGGCCCGAATTGATCGTGATTGACGCACGCAAGTGCGGATGGGCTTGCCCCACGCCACGGCTTTGGCCATAACGGCACGGCAAAGCCAGAGGACGTCTTTTCCATGCAGCAGCCGCCCGAAACCAAGATCGTTGAGAGTTTCCGCATCGCCTGTGACGGCGGCGAGGGTGCCTTGGGCCACCCGCGAGTCTGGTTGCAGATTCCCAAGGATGTCGGCTGGGTGGAATGTGGGTATTGCGACTGCAAATACGTGCATAAGGATTCTGCAGACAAGGTCTGAGATCCGCCTCAATCTTGCCATGCTGAGCCGTTATGACGGTGTGATGATCGGAGGGCATGACATGTCAGAGACAGCCATACGCAGTGCACCATTTTCCTGTGCAGCCATTGGGCTTGGCGCATCAGCATTGTTTCTTGCGTTGTTGATTGTCTATGCAGGCCCCTTCACGGCTCAGCCGGATGTCGGCACGACAATCGGTGAGATTGCAGGAAACATGCGGGCTGCAGCACAACGCGCGGTGCAAGGCCTGCCCCAGCCCGAAGCGACCGTGGTTCAGCCCGCCTGGGATATCGATCGCATCCTCATGACCGCCGCGCCGTCGATTGGCGTTCTGGGTCTTCTGATGGCGATTACTGGTTTTATCCGCAAGGAGCCCAAACGCGCGGCAGCCTGTGGCCTCGCCATCAGCACCGGTGCAATCCTCGTTCAGGTCCTGCTGATCGCGGTGCTGATCATCGCCGGTGTCATGCTGTTGATCGGGATCATGCAGAATATGGACTCCATTCTCGGCTGATCCCGGGCACAACCCGATCCGGTTCTGGACTTCGGCCCGCGTGCACGCCATGAACGGTACATCGCGACATGGGGGCTGGACGTATGGCATTTGGCAAGGGGCATCATCTTCATCTGATCGACGGATCGGCTTTCATCTTTCGGGCCTATCACGCGCTGCCGCCGCTGACGCGCAAATCCGACGGGCTGCCCATCGGGGCGGTCTCGGGCTTTTGCAACATGCTGCAGCGCTATGTAGAGACGAATACGGGTGACGATGCGCCCACCCATGTCGCCGTGATTTTCGACAAGGGCAGCCATACCTTCCGCAACGAGATGTATGATCAATACAAGGCCAACCGCGAAGCGATGCCCGAAGACCTGCGCCCACAGATCCCCCTGACACGCCGCGCCACGGTCGCCTTCAACATCGCCTGCGAGGAGAAGGAAGGCTATGAGGCCGACGACATCATCGCCACGCTGGCGGTGCAGGCGCGCAAGCTGGGCGGGCGCTGCACCATCATCAGCTCTGACAAGGACCTGATGCAGCTGGTGGGCGACGGCGTGGAGATGCTGGACGCGATGAAAAACAAGCGCATCGACCGCGATGGGGTATTCGAGAAATTCGGCGTCTACCCCGACCGCGTGGTGGACGTGCAGGCGCTGGCCGGGGACAGCGTCGACAACGTGCCCGGCGCACCCGGCATCGGCGTCAAGACCGCCGCCCTGCTGATCAACGAATACGGCGACCTCGACGCGCTTTTAGAGCGTGCCGAAGAGATCAAGCAACCCAAGCGCCGCCAGACCCTGATCGATCATGCAGAGCAGATCAGGCTCAGCCGCAAGCTGGTGTTGCTGGATGAGAACACACCGCTCGATTTCACGCTCGACGATCTGGAGGTACGCACGCCCGACCCGGACCAGCTGATGCCGTTCCTGGCGGAAATGGAGTTCCGCACCCTCACCAAGCGCATCGCTGAGAAGCTGGATGTCGAGCCGCCGGAGATCGACGACACGCCGGCCTCCGCTCCGGAAGCACCTGAGATCGAAGAGGTGCCGTTTGACCGTGCGGGCTATTCCAAGGTGGGCACCGCCGAGGAGCTGCAGGCCTGGATCGACCAGATTTACGAGCGCGGCTACGTGGCCGTTGACACAGAAACCACCGGCCTGAACGAGATGACTGCCGATCTGGTCGGCATCTCGCTCTGCGTCGAGCCCGGGCAGGCCTGCTATGTGCCCCTCATCCACAAAAAAAGCAGCAGCGACGATCTCTTTGGCTCCGACGATCTGGCCGACGGGCAGATGGGTGTGGATGAGGCATTGAAGATGCTGAAACCGATGCTGGAGGACCCCTCGATCCTCAAGATCGGGCAGAACATGAAATACGATCTGAAAATCTTCGCCCGGCACGACATCGCGCTCGCGCCCCTCGACGACACGATGCTGATGTCTTACGCGATGCACGGTGGGCTGCACAATCACGGCATGGACACGCTGTCCGACCGTTATCTGAACCACACGCCGATCCCGATCAAACCGCTCTTGGGCTCCGGCAAATCCGCGATCACCTTCGACAAGGTACCGCTGGAGGATGCGGTGCCCTATGCCGCCGAAGACGCGGACATCACCCTGCGGCTCTGGCAGCAGTTCAAACCCTCGCTGCACCGCACCCAGGTCACCCGCGTCTATGAGACCCTCGAACGGCCCCTGGTGCCGGTGTTGGCGCAGATGGAACGCACGGGCATCAAGGTGGACCGCGACACGCTCAGCCGGATGTCCAACGCGTTCAGCCAGAGCATGGCGGGGCTGGAGGCGGAAATCCACGAGCTGGCCGGGCGGTCGTTCAACGTCGGCTCCCCCAAACAGTTGGGCGAAATCCTCTTTGATGAAATGTCGCTACCCGGTGGCAAGAAGGGCAAGACCGGTGCCTACGCCACCGGCGCGGATGTGCTCGAAGACCTCGCGACCGAGCACGAACTGCCCGCCCGCGTGCTGGACTGGCGGCAGCTCAGCAAGCTGAAATCGACCTATACGGACGCTCTACAGGACCACATCAACGCCGAAACCGGCCGCGTGCACACGTCCTATTCCATCGCCGGGGCGTCCACCGGACGGCTCGCCTCAACCGACCCGAATCTGCAGAATATCCCGATCCGCACCGAGGAAGGCCGCCGCATCCGCGAGGCCTTTGTCGCTGAGGAGGGCAAGACACTCGTCGCCCTCGACTACAGCCAGATCGAGCTGCGCATCCTCGCCCATATCGCCGATATCGAAGCACTGAAAGAGGCGTTCAAACGCGGCGACGATATCCACGCGATGACCGCCTCCGAGATGTTCGACGTGCCGATGGACGAGATGACGCCCGAAATCCGCCGCCGCGCCAAGGCGATCAACTTCGGTGTGATCTACGGCATTTCGGGCTTTGGTCTGGCCCGCAACCTGCGCATCCCGCGCGGCGAGGCGCAGGAGTTCATCAACCGCTATTTCGAACGCTTCCCCGGCATTCGCACCTATATGGACGACACCAAGGCTTTCGCGAAAGAGCACGGCTATGTGCAGACACTCTTTGGCCGCCGAATCCACACGCCCAACATCGGCGCCAAGGGCCCGCACGCGGGCTTTGCGGCCCGCGCAGCCATCAACGCACCCATTCAGGGGACAGCCGCCGACGTGATCCGCCGGGCGATGGTGCGCATGCCCGCCGCCATCGAACAGCTACCGGCCAAGATGCTGCTGCAGGTGCATGACGAACTGCTCTTCGAGGTGGAAGAGGGCGCCGAAGACGACCTGATCCAAGCGGCCCGGGACATCATGGAAGCGGCCTGCGACCCGGTGGTGAAACTCGACGTGCAGCTCAGCGTCGATGCGGGACAAGGCGCCAACTGGGCCGTCGCACACTAAGGCTGAAATCCTCACACACCGCGGGCCGCTGTCCCGCCCGGCGGGCACCGCCGGGCAGCGCCCGCCCCCCTTCGATGGGGGGAAGGGCGCTCCCTCAGCTCCAGATACCCGCGGTGCAGAGTTTCAGAGCGTCCGCACTTAAATCTGCGTTTGCGTGTCCTGCCGGACCAACCGCGCCACAAGGCGGCGCGTGATGGGCGCCACAACCAGAACCGTGGGGAAGGCCACCGCCCAGCTGGGCAGCCAATTGCTCATCCACAAACCAATGAAACCATCGATCCAGCCCACGGTGCGGACCGTGGCAATGCCCGAGACGATGAAGGACATCAGCCCCGACAGGATCAGGCCAAAAAGAACATGTTGGTAGCGGGCTGGGATCATCAGGCTCTCCATTGCAGGCCGCCCGACCATAAAACTATCCCCATCCTTTGACACGTGCAGCCACGCACAGACGGCCCGCTACCAGCGCAGCCTGTCGAGATTGTGCCGATGCACCTCCGGCGCCGCCGTAGGATCACTGCCGACCCCCACCCATCCGTCATAGGCGATGTCCATCAGGCCCGTCGAAAGCGCCTCCAGGTCGGCGGGCCGTCCCGGCGCGTCCGAAATCTGTACCTGCCGGATCAGCCTGGCATGGGTTTCCAGCACCTCGACCGGATCACCATGCATCATCTCGGCCTCGTAGCTGTCGAACTGCAGGCCCACATTCGGCGCATCAACCTCGCTCAGGATCTCAGCCGCGAGGTCATAGCTGTTCAGAAAGGAGCCGGGCAGGTCGCCCGCATTGGCCGGGCTGATGGTGAGCAGCAGGCCTTCCGGTGCGGCCTCCGCCGCTGCTTTCAGGTTCTGGATCAGAGTCTGCCGCGCCGCGTCTCCTTCGGCCACGCCGGGCAAAAGCTGCAGCACCGGCGTACGCAGCGCCCCGCAATAGCGTATCGCTCGCCGCAGATCATACTTAAACCGGTCCGCCGCCTCTGGCGCGGCGGCAAATCCACGCGCACCGCCTGTGTAGTTTGGAGGCGGTGCCGCCATCAGCACCATCGAAAGCCCCGCGCGCAGCAAGGCGCGCTGCGTCTCTTTTGCGGGCATTTCATACGGGAAAAGCACCTCGACCCCATCAAATCCCGCCTCCGCCGCCACCTCGAAACGGTCGAGATAAGGCAGGTCAGGCCAGAGCGCGCTCAGGTTGGCAGCAAACTTCATGTGGTGATCCGGTGTCAGCTTTCAGGCGCGACCGTAGAACGCCGCCCGCGACACCGCAAACCGCTTTCGCCTCACGGCAATTCCGCGCTTGGAATGATCGGGAAGAAGGTGCCTTTCGACCACACCCCGAACCAATCGTCGTGATGCACGCCAAGATCCACCAGCCGGTAAAAGCTCTTGCGATCAATCAGCGCTTCAAGCTCGGCACGTATGCGAATGTAAGGCGATGGCTCACCGGTCTCCGGGTCACGCACCACCCGGATGGGCAGATCCGCGCTTGCCACTGCCTTATCCTCCACCTGGGTCTCAAAGGTCAGCGCCTGATCCTCGCCCACGCCACTGGCCTCGAAATCCACCGCCACGAAAGGCGCATCATCCACGGTGATCCCCACCTTCTCCACCGGGGTCACGAGGAAGTATTTCTCCCCTTCCTTCTTGAGAATCGATGAAAAGAGTTTCACCAATCCCGGCCGCCCAATCGGCGTGCCCTGATAAAACCACGTCCCGTCCCGCGCAATGCGCATGTCCAGATCACCGCAAAACGGCGGATTCCAGAGATGCACGGGCGGCAATCCGCGTGTTTTTGCAGCAGTTAACGATGCCGCAAGACTTTCTGCCGACGGTGTCACGGTTTTTTGTCCACTCATTGCTTTTGCCATTTCCCATGCGCACGTTAGAGTTACATTCAAGCATATAATTCTTTGGAGCACGTTGTCATGAGTGAAGCAGAAGACATGGTCGCGGAGATCGAAGCACTTGGCACGCGGCTGGGCGAGGCCAAGGCGTCAATCACCAAGCGCTTCATCGGGCAGGAGCGCGTGGTGGAGTTGACGCTTGCGGCATTGCTGTGCGGCGGGCATGGGCTTCTGATCGGTCTGCCGGGCCTCGGCAAGACACGGCTCGTTGAAACGCTGTCGACCGTGATGGGTCTGCACGGCAACCGCGTTCAATTCACGCCCGACCTGATGCCGGCGGATATTCTGGGCTCGGAGGTGTTGGATACCGCGGCCGATGGCTCCCGCGCCTTCCGGTTCATCCAGGGGCCGATTTTCTGCCAGTTGCTGATGGCAGATGAGATCAACCGCGCCTCGCCCCGGACACAATCGGCGCTGTTGCAGGCGATGCAGGAGAAAACAGTCACGGTGGCAGGCGAAAACCGCACCCTGGGCGTGCCTTTCCACGTGCTGGCCACGCAGAACCCGATTGAACAGGAAGGCACCTATCCGCTGCCCGAAGCACAGCTGGACCGTTTTCTCGTACAGATCGATGTGGCCTATCCGGATCGCGATACCGAACGCGATATCCTGCTGGCCACCACCGGCGATGCCGAGGAAGAATCGACCGAGGTCTTTACAGCCGCGCAGCTTCTGGAGGCGCAGCAGTTGCTGCGGCGGATGCCGGTCGGCGAAAGCGTGGTCGAGATGATCCTCGATCTTGTCCGCGCCTTCCGCCCCGAGGAAGAGGGTGCCTCGCAGCAGGTCCGGGAGACGGTTGCCTGGGGGCCGGGCCCTCGTGCGGCGCAGGCGCTGATGCTGACGGTGCGGGCCCGTGCGCTGCTGCAGGGTCGTCTGGCGCCGTCCGCTGAGGATGTGCTCGACATGGCACGCCCGGTGCTCAGCCACCGAATGGCGCTGAACTTCGCGGCACGAGCACGGGGAGATAGCCTCGCGGGTCTGATCGACAGGACCGCTGCGGAACTGGCCGGGACGCAGGCCGCCGCGTGACCTCAACAACGCCCCTTCCCTACGCGACGCAGTCAACCACGTTGCGCGCCGCAGCCGAGACGCAGGCGGCAACCCTGCCGGCCCTTTTGGCACGTGCGGAGCATCTGGCAGGGGCCGTGCTGCTGGGTGATCACGGGCGCAGGCGTGCCGGGATGGGCGATGATTTCTGGCAATACCGTCCAGCGCAAAGCGGGGACAGCCGACGGTTGATCGACCACCGCCGTTCAGCTCGGGGCGACACGGAATTCGTGCGCGAACGCGAGTGGCAGATTGCCCAATCGGTGATGCTCTGGATCGACCAGGGTGCCTCCATGCGCTTTGCCAGCACCGATGATCTGCCCCTAAAAACCGACCGCGCCCGACTGCTGGGCCTCGCCTGTGCGATCCTGCTGGTGCGCGGCGGCGAACGTGTGGGGCTGACCGGCACCACACTACCCCCGCGCCGCGGCAATACCCAGATCCTGCGGCTGGCCGAAGCCTTCACCACGGATGCGGTCGAAGACTATGCCCCACCCGAGCACCGCGCGATGATCCCGTCGGCGCGGGCGCTCTTCATCTCTGATTTCATGGGCGATGTGGAAGAGGTCAAACTGGCGCTCACCAAAGCCGCCGACCGGGGCGTCCGGGGTGTTCTGCTGCACGTGCTCGACCGCTCCGAAGAGGCTTTTCCCTTTCGAGGACGCACCATCTTTGAGAGCGTGGGCGGCAGCCTGCGCCACGAAACCCTGAAAGCGAACGACCTGAGGGATCGCTATCTGGACCGGCTGGCCGCCCGCAAAGAGGAGCTGCAAAAGCTCTGCGCGCTCACCAGCTGGCAATACGGTCTGCACCACACCGATGCCTCGGCGCAATCGGCGCTGCTGTGGCTCTACCGGGCGCTGGACACGGGGGGCATTCGATGACGGTTCTGGGTGGCATCGGCTTTACCGCGCCCTGGCTCTTGCTGGCGCTATTGGTCCTGCCCATCCTCTGGCTGATCCTGCGGGCCGTCCCGCCTGCGCCCATTCGGCAACGGTTTCCGGGCGTGGCACTCCTGCTAGGTCTCAAGGACGATGAAACCGTCTCCGACCGGACGCCGTGGTGGCTCCTGCTGCTGCGCATGCTGGCGGTCGCCGCCATCATTCTGGGCCTCGCCGGACCGGTCCTGAACCCGAACGAAGATCAGGCGCAGGGCAGCGGGCCCTTGCTGATCGTGCTGGATGGCAGCTGGGCCGGGGCAACACGCTGGAGCGAGCAGGAAGAGGCCATAGCCGCCCAGCTGACCCGTGCCAGCCGCGCCGGGCGCACGGTTGCCTTCCTCGATATGGCGCGCCCGCAGCCGCCCGTGTTCCAGACGGCGGATGTCTGGCGCAGCCGCCTGCCGGGCTTCCGGCCAGCCCCATGGCAGCCGGATGCGGCGCGGACCGCCCTCGCCCTGTCCTTTGCCGCAGAGACGGACGGCTTTGACACGCTGTGGTTCAGCGATGGGCTCGACTATCCGGGGCGCGACAGGGCACTTGCCGCCTTTGAGGCAGAGGGAAGTGTTGAGGTTTATCAGACAGCGGCGAATGTGGTGGCCATGGCACCAGCAGGCTTTGAGGATGGCGCAGTTCAGCTGACGGCACTTCGCGCGGCGCCGGGGCCGGAGCGTGAAGTTGTCGTGCAGGCGCAGGGACGTGATCCGGCAGGCAATGCCAGCATCCTCGCCACGGCCACAGCCACCTTTGGTGACGGCGAAACCACGACCTCCACCGCGCTGTCGCTGCCGTCAGAGCTGCGCGCGCGCATCACCCGGTTCGATCTGCAGGGACAAAGGTCCGCCGGCGCCACGACACTGGCCGACGATGGGCTGCGCCGCCGCGAGGTGGCCCTGATCGCGGGTCGGGAAGGCCGCGAAGGGCTGGAGCTGCTGTCCCCGCTGCACTACATCGAACAGGCCCTCGCCCCGAATGCGGATCTGATCCATGGCGCGCTCAGCGATGTGCTGCCTGCCAACCCGGATGTGATCGTTTTGGCCGATGTGGCCACGCTGTCGCCGTCGGAGACTGAGGGCCTCGGCACGTGGATTGATCAGGGCGGCATGCTGGTCCGCTTTGCCGGGCCGCGCGTGGCCGCGAGCGACGTGAGCCGTATTGACGAGGATCCGATGATGCCGGTGCGGTTGCGCACGGGCGGGCGCACGGTTGGCGGTGCCATGAGCTGGGGCGCACCCAAGGCGCTGGCCCCCTTTCGCGAGGCCTCTCCCTTCTTCGGGTTGAGCATTCCCGACGATGTGCAGATCACCAGCCAGGTCATGGCCCAGCCCGATCCGACACTGGCCGAACGCGTGATCGCCGAGCTGACCGATGGCACCCCGCTGGTGACGCGGAAAGCCCGTGAACAGGGTCAGATTGTGCTTTTCCACATCACGGCCACGGCAGATTGGTCCACGCTGCCGCTCTCCGGCCTTTTCGTGCAGATGCTGGAACGCCTGGCGATCTCCAGCTCCTCCTCGCGCCCGGACGCAACACAGCTGGAGGGCACGACCTGGACGCCGGAACAGGTAATGGACGGGTTCGGCACCCTGCGCGACGCCGGCAACCTGCCCGGCGTTCCCGGCGCGGACCTGATGACGGCCCCGCCCGGTCCGGACATGCAGCCGGGCATCTACACCTCGGGAGACCGTCACCTTGCGCGCAACGTGATTGAGGCGGAGAGCACCCTGACCCCCGTCACATGGCCCGCGCGCATTCCCGTCAGGGGCTTTGCCGTGCCACCGGAACAACCGGTAGCCGGGTGGCTTTTGAGTCTGGCGATCCTGCTGCTGCTGGCCGATGTCGTGGCATCGCTGTCTCTGTCCGGCAGGCTGCTGGGCCGCGTAAACCGTGCTGCAATGGTCGCGGTGATGGCCGCGCTGCCGATGGGACTGCCGCAGAACACTCACGCACAGACCACCGACGAGGACGTCTTTGCGCTGAACGCCACCGCAGAGCTGGCGCTGTCCTACGTGCTGACCGGCAACCGTACGATTGACGAAATGTCAGATGCCGGGCTGCGCGGCCTCTCGGACACATTGTTCTTCCGCACCTCGGTAGAGCCCGCAGCCCCGGTGGGCGTGGATCTTGAGATGGATGAACTGGCGTTTTTCCCCGTACTCTACTGGCCAATCACGCCGGATCAGCCCCGCCCCTCTGCCGAAGCCTATGGCAAGCTCAACGAATACCTGCGGTCGGGTGGCCTGATCCTCTTTGACACCCGCGATGCGGACGTGGCGCGGTTCGGCGCGGCAAGTCCCAACGGGCGCAAACTGCAAGACCTTGCCGCCCCACTGGATATTCCGCCGCTGGAACCTTTGCCGGTCGATCACGTGCTGACCCGCACTTTTTACCTTCTGCAGGATTTCCCCGGTCGGCACAGCAGTCGGGATGTCTGGGTCGAAGCGGCCCCGCCTGATGCCGAGCAGGTCGAAGGTATGCCCTTCCGCAATCTCAACGATGGCGTCACGCCGGTGGTCATCGGCGGCAATGACTGGGCCTCTGCCTGGGCGGTTGGCACGTCAGGCGCACCGCTTGTGCCCATCGGTCGCGGCTTCACCGGCGAACGGCAGCGCGAACTGGCCTTTCGGTTCGGTGTCAATCTGGTGATGCATGTGCTCACCGGGAACTACAAATCCGATCAGGTACACGTGCCTGCACTACTCGACAGGTTGGGCCAATGACGGGCAGCATCATCTTTGACCCGCTGATCCCATGGTCATTGCTGGTCATGGTGGGCGTGATCGCCCTGATCAGCGTGATGCTCGCCGCTGTGCGCGGGTTGAACGGGTGGGCGCTGCGTGCGCTGGCCGCTGCGGTGGTTCTGGCCGCATTGACGGGCCCGTCTTATCAGGTCGAGGATCGCGCGCCTCTCACTGATATCGTGATGCTGGTGGAAGACGAAAGCGCCAGCCAGAAACTCTCGGACCGGCCGGCACAGGCAAAATCTGCGGCGGATGCACTCGCCGCACGCATCGCCGCACGCCCGAATACCGAAGTCCGCCGCGTCACCGTACCGGATGGTGAAGGGGACGCGGGCACCCAGTTGATGACGACGCTCTCTGCGGCACTGGCCGAAGAACCCCGCGCGCGTATCGCCGGTATCCTCGCCTTCAGCGACGGCCAGGTGCATGACGCCGAGCTGCCACTTGATCTGCCCGCCCCGATGCACCTTCTGATGACCGGGAAATCCACCGACTGGGACCGTCGTCTCGAGATCCGCAATGCCCCCGCCTTTGCGATCATCGGCGAGCCTGTGACCCTGACGCTCAGGGTCGAAGACATGGGGGCCGCCCCCCAGGGCTCCGGCATGGCGCCGTTGGAGATTTCCGTCGATGGGGAAACCCCGCAAAGCTATCAGGTGCCTCTGGGGCAGGACATCGAACTGCCGATCACCCTGCCGCACGGGGGGCGCAACGTCATCCAGTTCACCGTTCCCGAAGCCGACGGAGAACTGACCGACCGCAACAACACCGCGCTTGTGCAGATCAACGGCGTGCGCGACCGGCTGCGTGTCCTGCTGGTCTCGGGCGAGCCACATCCCGGCGGGCGCACCTGGCGCAACCTGTTGAAGTCAGACAGTTCCGTCGATCTGGTGCATTTCACCATTCTGCGCCCCCCTGAAAAGCAGGATGGCGTGCCGGTGAGTGAACTCAGCCTGATCGCTTTCCCCACGCGGGAGCTTTTCCTCGAAAAGATCGATGACTTCGACCTGATCATCTTTGACCGCTACAAACGGCGTGGGATTCTGCCCGCGCTCTACCTCGACAACGTGGCCAACTACATTCAGCAAGGTGGCGCGGTGCTGGTAGCGGCAGGCGCCGATTTTGCAGGCGCGGACAGCATCTACCGCTCTCCCCTGGGTGCGGTTTTGCCAGCCCAGCCCACCGCGCGGGTGCTCGAAGAACCCTATCGGCCGATTGTAACCGATCTGGGCAAGCGTCATCCGGTCACAACCGGATTACCGGGCGGGGGCGACTGGGGCCGCTGGCTGCGTCAGATCGACGTGGCCCAACCACGGGGTAACACGGTGATGTCCGGCGTTGATGAACGCCCCCTGCTCATTCTCGACCGGGTCGGCGAAGGGCGTGTGGCCCTGCTGGCCTCCGATCATGCGTGGCTCTGGAATCGTGGATATGAAGGCGGTGGCCCGCAACTGGAACTGCTGCGCCGGCTTGCCCACTGGATGATGAAAGAGCCGGAACTGGAAGAGGAATCGCTGACCGCCGAGGCAACGGGCCAGACCATGCGGATCAAGCGACGCACCCTGTCCGACAGTGTGCCGCCCGTGACCTTGACCGACCCGTCAGGCAATACCGCCGAGCTGAACCTGACAGAGACCAGCCCCGGTGTTTTCGAAGGTGTTTTCGAGGGCCCGGAAATCGGGCTTTATCGCTTGGCCAACGGCGATCAGAACGCGGTCATCGGCCTCGGCCCTGCGGCCCCGCGTGAGTTTGAGCAGACCATTGCCACGTCGGACATTCTCACGCCGGTGATCTCTGGCCTGCGTGGTGGTGCCATTGCTCTGGAACATGGGTTGCCGAGGCTGCGCAATGTGCGTATTGGCCGCCCTGCCGCCGGGCGTGGGTGGATTGGCCTGACCCCACGGGATGCCTTTGAGACGCGGGACGTGCGGCAAACCAACCTGCTGCCGGGGTGGCTGGTGCTGCTCTTGTCAGCTGCCCTGCTGATCGGCGCGTGGTTGCGCGAAGGCCGCCGTTAACACATTGCGCTCTTTTTCCGGGATTTCTTCGGCATTGGGCGCGTTTCCAGTGTCCTGTGACCTCCGGTTAAACAGATGTTCACCACATCTGTAGAAAGTGCGGCCAAAAGGTTGAAACGAATGCCGGTGGCCGGATGAGTATCGCCAACAGATTGGCAGAGGAGCGCCGTGGACGACTAGCCGCAGAACGCCTGCTTGAGCTCAAGCAGGCGGAGCTTTTTGCTGCGAACCGGAAACTTGGCGAACATGCCAAGGCGCTGTCCCATGAAATCGTGGAAACCCGTGCCGAAGTCGCGACCGTGCGCAACGAAAACCAAAAGGTGAAATCCGACCTTTCCGCCGCCCATGAGAAGATCGAACTGGTCGAACGACGCCTGTGGTACTCCATCGAAACCATCAATGACGGTTTCGCGTTCTTCACCCCCGATCTGCAGATGATCATGGCAAATCGCTCTTATCTCGCGGTCTTTGACAAGCTGGAAGAAATCAAACCCGGTGTCAGCTACGTCACGATCCTGCAGATGTTGACGGATGAAGGCATCGTCAACATCGGCGATAAAACCCCTGCAACCTGGCGACAGGAGATGATCGAACGGGTTCAGCAACCGGAACCCGAGCCGGTCATCATTCGGCTGTGGAACGGTGAATACATCAAGATGATAGACCAGCGTGGACCCGACGGGGACATCATATCGCTTGGCCTCAACATCACCGAAACCGTCAAGTACGAGAAAAAACTCAAAGCCGCGCGAGAGAGTGCGGAAACGGCCAACCGCGCAAAGTCCGCTTTCCTCGCGAACATGAGTCACGAGATCAGGACCCCGATGAACGGGGTCGTGGGCATGGCGGATGTGCTGGTGGATACCCCGCTCACCGAAGAACAACGGCTCTACGTCGACACCATCAAGAATTCAGGTGAGGCGCTGCTGGTCATCATCAATGACGTGCTGGACTATTCCAAGATCGAAGCCGAACGCCTCCAGTTGCACCTTGAGCCCTTCGATCTGGAGCAATCCATGCTTGAGATCATCATGCTCCTGCAATCCTCCGCGCGCGATAAGGGGCTGGATCTTGTACTCGACTATGATCTTTTCCTGCCCTCATCGTTCGTTGGCGACCGCGGCCGCATGCGGCAAATCCTGACAAATCTGATGGGCAATGCGGTCAAATTCACGTCCAAGGGTCATGTGACGATTAGAGTGCGCGGTGAACCTGACGATGCAACGGGCGAGATCACTCTTCGCGTGGCGGTAGAAGACACCGGGATCGGGATCGCCGAGGACATGATTGACCATGTTTTTGGCGAATTCAATCAAGTCGAGAATGAACGCAATCGCCAATTCGATGGCACCGGCCTCGGCCTCGCGATCACGAGCCATCTGGTTAAACTCATGGGTGGGCGTGTCTGGCTGACATCAGAGGAAGGTGTCGGTTCCTGTTTCAGTTTCGAGGTCACACTGAAAGCTGCGAACGGTATGCAGCTTGAACACCCTCATCTGCCGGAACAACTGCGCCATGTGATGGTCATCGATGACTTTGCACCAAATCGCGAAGTTCTATCACTGCAACTGCAGCAATTGGGGCTCAAGGTCACGTCTTGTGGCGACGGCGCATCTGCCCTGGGACTACTTGATCGCAGTGTGGATCTTGTGCTGGCGGACCACATAATGCCTGAAATGAATGGGCTTGAGTTTGCAATGACCGCGCGGGATGCCGGGCATCAGATGCCGATACATCTGCTCAGTTCCAATGTCGGCCACGCCCAAGCTGATGCAACAAAGGACAATGTGGACGTCATTTCACAGCGACCCTTCCCGCGCCGCGACATGCTGCAATGGCTCGCGTCATGGAAGGGGCGGACGGATGCGGCTGATGACGCTCAAGAATCCACCGAGAAGGACGCCGGGCCAGCCTTTTCGCACCGCGATGCGACTGTTGCATCAACGGACGACCAGGTAAAATCGATTGAGGAAGCACCCATTCCAGAACCACGCAAAATGCGTGTGCTGGCCGCAGAAGACAACAAGACCAACCAGCTGGTTTTTCGCAAGATGCTGAAGGACTTCGATGTTGATCTGCAATTTGCCAATGACGGGCTTGAGGCGGTTGAGGCTTATACCTCGTTCGATCCTGACTTGATTTTTATGGATATTTCCATGCCGCGCATGGACGGCAAGGAGGCGACCCAGAAAATCCGGGAAAAGGAAGAAGGGACAGGCCGGCACGTCCCGATCATCGCGCTGACAGCCCACGCAATGGAAGGGGACAACGTCGATATTCTTGCGGTGGGATTGGATCACTACATGTCCAAGCCGGTTCGAAAGGCGGAGATGCATCAACACATTCTGGAATACTGCCCGAAGGAGGCAATATCCCCGCGCGGCGAGGCGCCCAGTCAGGCCGTCGGATAATCTCGAACAAATACCGGCGTGCTTGGGGCCGATAGCTCCGCGCGGTAGCAATAACCCTCCCAGTCGAAACCCTGAAGGCCTTGTTCGTCCGTCAAGCGGTTCTGGATAACGTATCGCGCCATGGCGCCTCTCGCCTTCTTGGCAAAGAAGCTGACGATTTTTGGGCCTTTACCATCTTTCTTGTCCTCCATGAAAGACGGTGTAATCACGCGCAGCTTCAGGGCCTTGGGCGCCACTGCCCCAAAATACTCTTGGCTTGCGCAGTTGACCAACACCTCCGTACCCACGTTATCTGCCTGTACATTCAAGGCCTTGGACAATCCATCGCGCCAATAGTCATATAGGTTGTGCCCGCGGCGCGTTTTCATTCTGCTACCCATCTCCAACCTGTAGGGCTGAATGGCATCCAGCGGACGCAACAATCCATAAAGGCCTGACAGGATACGCAAGTGTTCCTGTGCCCAGGCCATATCATCCGCAGAGAGAGACGCAGCCTCAAGCCCTTGATAGGTATCGCCCGCAAAGGCCAGCGCAGCAGGACGCGTGAGCTCTGCCGTCGGTGCGTCCTCGAAAGCCGCAAACCGGTCCCGATTGAGCCGCGCCAGATCATCCGAGAGATCCATCAACCCTTTCAACCTGCCCAGCGTCAGGTTACGCGCCGTCTTCACCAGGCGGATCGCATCCTCCTGAAAATCGGGCTGCGTCACCTGAACGTCCCGCTCTGCCCAATCCAGCCGCTTGGCCGGTGAAATGACCACCAACATCTTTTATCCCCCATCGCGTGTGCATGCACCCGCATCACCTGAAGCGCGATCTAGCTCGCCTGCCGCAACACGTCCAGAAAAGCAGGTCCAAATCTTTCCGCGCGTCGGTCACCCAGCAACCGTTCGAGCGCAGACGGATCCGCGGTACGCAATTGCGCCACCTTCGCCAGCAAGGACGCAGAGCAACTCAGCGGTTTTTCCACCCCATCCGTGCCGCGCGCCAGATCCGCCTGCACCGCCAACAACCGGTCATAAACCGACCCGGCCGTGCGCCCGGCCAGTTTACGGCGGGTGGGGTGCATCTGCTGCGCCTCCCCAACGATGACCTCGAGAAAGGCATCGCCATAGCGTTCAAGCTTCTTTGCCCCTACGCCGCCGACCCGCGCCATCTCATCCAGGGTCTGCGGGCGCATCTCGGCCATTTCAATCAACGTCCGATCGTTGAAAATCACATAGGCCGGAACCTTGGCAGCTTCGGCAAAGGCGCGGCGCTTTGCTTTTAATGCCGAGAGCAACGGCGCATCTTCCTCTGACACCATCGCCTTGACCGCTGGGCGCCGGGTGGCTGCCGCCGCACGAATACTGTCGCGCCGCAAGGTGATCTCAGCCTCTGCGCGCAGGATTGGCAGAGCGGCATCCGTCATGCGCAACGCACCGTGTCGCTCCGGATCGGGTCGCACCAGATCATGCCCCATCATCTGCCGGAAAATCGCCTGCCATTGCCGCCGGTCATACTCGGTGCCGACCCCATACGTCGGCAGGTCCTGATGTCCACGCTGACGGATCTTGTCGGTTTCATTGCCGATCAGGATGTCGATCAGATGACCAGCGCCAAACCATTCATCCGTGCGCAAAATGGCCGACAGCGCCTTGCGCACCGCAGTGGTGCCGTCAAACACCTCCGCCGGGCGATCACACAGATCGCAATGACCGCAGCTGATATCGCTTTCATCAAAGTACCCCAAAAGTGTCTTGCGTCGGCATTCCAGGGCCTCGGCCAGTCCCAGAAGCGCATTCAGGCGCGCGTGATCCGCCGCACGACGTTCCGGCGGGGCCAACCCCTCGTCGATCTGCGCGCGCCGCAGACGAATGTCTTCCGGACCAAAAAGCGTCAGCGTCTCCGCAGGCGCCCCGTCCCGTCCCGCACGCCCGATCTCCTGATAATAGGCCTCTATCGACTTCGGCAGATCCGCATGCGCGACCCAACGAATGTCCGGCTTGTCGATGCCCATGCCGAACGCCACCGTAGCGACAACGATCAGACCATCCTCGCGCTGGAACCGGGTCTCGGCAATGCGCCGGTCCTCGGCCTCCATCCCGCCATGATAATGCAACGCCGAATGGCCCGCCTCCCGCAATGCGCCCGCCAGCGCCTCTGTCTTGGCGCGGGTGCCGCAATAGACGATGCCGGACTGCCCTTTGCGCGCGGCGGCAAAATCCAGGATCTGACGGCGCGGCCCATCCTTGGCCGCAAAAGCAAGGTGAATGTTGGGGCGGTCAAATCCGCGAAGGAAGGCGCGCGGGGCGTCCCCGTCAAAAAGCTTCTCGACAATCTCCGCCCGGGTTTCCGCATCCGCCGTTGCGGTGAAAGCTGCAAGCGGCACGCCCAGATCGCGCCGCAATGCACCGATCCGCAAGTAGTCAGGGCGAAAGTCATGGCCCCACTGGCTCACACAATGCGCCTCATCCACGGCAATCAACGATACACCGACCCGTCGCAGCAAACCAATGGCCGACCCCGCCGCCAGCCGTTCCGGCGCCATGTACAAAAGCTTCAGCCGACGCGCCTCCAGGGCCTCAAAAACCGCATCAGTTTCTTCAGGTGTGTTGCCGGACGTCAGGGCACCGGCGGCGACCCCGGCTTCCTGCAGCGCGCGCACCTGATCGCGCATCAACGCGATCAACGGAGAAATCACCACGGTGACTCCCTCACGCAGCAAGGCAGGCAATTGAAAACACAACGATTTGCCGCCACCCGTCGGCATGATCGCCAGCACGTTTTCACCGGCGGTCACGGCGTCGACAATCTCTCCCTGACCGGGGCGAAAATCATCAAATCCAAAGACGTCCTGTAACAGTCTGGCGGCGCCCGACATCCAATTCCCTTGTGCGTTCTCTGCTCGTTTTGTGCAGAGTCACATACTAAGGATTCGTGAACAAGCCCCAAGCTTCATTGTTCAAAAAATATGCCCGCCGGAGGCAAGAAATCAGAAGAAAAGCCCTGCGTTGTTGATCAGAACGATGCGCAACACCGCAACCCCCAGCAGCACAGCCAGGGGGGCCAGATCAATCCCGCCCATTTGCGGCAGGACACGCCGCACCGGCCCGTAGATCGGCTCCAGAAGCCGGTTCAACCCGTACCAGATCTGCGCAACCAGTTGCTGCCCTGTATTCAGCACCTGGAAGTTGATCAGCCAGCTCATGATCACATGCGCAATGATGAGGAACCACAGCACATCCAGCAGCAGCATCACGATTTGGAACAGCGATTGCATCGGCAAACCTCTTTTTGTGTCTGCTTCAGTTAAGCAAGCCATTCACAATACGCAAGGCTGCGCGCCATCTGTTGGTTGATGAAGCCCAAAGCTTTACTTGCCTGATCGCCACCGGGCTGATCTACCTTGCGCAGGGCAGGAACGGGCACAGCAATGATCAGCGCGCGCAAACGCATCTGGGGGTGGTACTCCTTCGACTGGGCCAGCCAGCCCTACAACACGCTGCTCATCACCTTCATCTTCGCCCCCTATGTGGGAGAGTTGATGCAAGACGGTGCCCGCGCGCAGGCCGCCTGGGGGTTTGGCATCAGCGCCGCAGGGATAACCATCGCCCTGCTCGCGCCCATCCTGGGGGCACTGGCCGATTCTTCCGGCAATCGACTACGCTATATCTGGCTTTTCTCCGCACTCTATGTCGTTGGCAGTTTCGGCCTGTGGTGGGCAAGCCCCGAGGGCTTCAATCTGCCACTCACGCTATTTCTCTTTGCGCTCGGGCTCGTTGGCATGGAATTTGCCACCATCTTCACCAACGCCATGCTGCCCGATCTGGGACCGCGCGACCAGATCGGGCGGCTGTCCGGCACCGGCTGGGCCATTGGCTATCTGGGCGGGCTGGTCACCCTTGTGATCATGCTGTTTTTCTTTGCGGAGAGTGCGGCCACCGGCAAAACCTTCATCGGGATTTCCCCGGCCTTCGGGCTTGATCCCGACCTGCGGGAGGGGACCCGGTTTGTCGGCCCTCTGACCGCACTCTGGTACATCCTTTTCATGATCCCGTTTTTTGTCTGGGTGCGCGATCCAAAGCCCGTCAAAAGCGCCAAGGGTGCTGTAGGGCGGGCGCTCAAGGGTCTTGCCGCCACTCTGCGCCGCCTGCCAAAAACCCCGTCACTCTTCTCATATCTCGGCGCCTCGATGTTCTATCGCGACGCGCTGAACGGCATGTATGCCTTTGGCGGCATCTACGCGCAGGGCGTGCTGGGGTGGTCCGTCGTCGACACCGGCGTCTTCGGCATCATCGCGATCATCACCGGCGCGCTCTTCGCCTGGCTGGGCGGCAAGGCGGATGTCCGGTTTGGCCCAGGTGCGGTGATCAAAACCTCCATCACCATCCTGCTGGGCGTGGCCATCGCCATTGTCTTTGTCTCCCGCGACAGCCTCTTCGGCGTCGCCTTGCCAGACGGCAGCCGCGCCCCTGATATCGCCTTCTACATCCTCGGCGCGCTCATCGGTGCAGCGGGCGGCACATTGCAATCGGCCAGCCGGTCCATGATGGTGCATCAGGCAAATCCGGAGCGCATGACCGAAGCCTTCGGCCTCTACGCACTATCGGGCAAGGCCACGAGCTTTCTCGCGCCTTTATTGATCGGCACCGTCACCGCGATCAGCGGATCACAGCAAATCGGCGTCACCCCGATTATCGGACTGTTCATCGCAGGGTTGATCCTGTTAGCGTGGGTCAAGCCAAAAGGAGATTTCAGCATATGACCCTCCGCCCTTTTGCCGCGCTTGCGATCCTGTTGTTTGGACTGGCCGCATGCTCGGATGGCACACCGCAATCAACGACACAGGCTTCCGCCATTCTGCCCACCATCGGCACATCCGGTCACGCAAAAAGCAATCAACCGGCCAAGCAGCTTTTCGGCGCAAAGCGGAATGGCTCCGCCGGCAGTCCCGCACCCTTTGGCAGCTATGCCAAGGGCTGTGTCGCAGGCGCCGCACAACTGGCCGAAACCGGTCCTACATGGCAGGCGATGCGTCTGTCGCGCAATCGCAACTGGGCGCATCCGGCAACGGTTGACTACGTACAGGACCTGAGCCGCGCAGCCGCGCAGCAACCGGGCTGGAACGGCCTCTACGTGGGCGATCTGAGCCAGCCCCGCGGTGGCCCGATGCTGTCGGGTCACGCCAGTCACCAGATCGGTCTGGACGCCGATATCTGGCTGCGCCCGGCGGATAACCTCGCACTTTCTGTCGCCCAGCGTGAAAGCATCTCCTCCATCTCCCTGCGCCGCAACAAGGGCGCCTTTGTCAATGACAACTGGACCCGCCAGCACCACGAAATTCTGAAAGCCGCTGCCTCTGATCCACGCGTGGCACGAATTTTCATCTTCCCCGGCGCCAAGGTGCAAATGTGCAAAGACGCCAAGGGCGACCGCAGCTGGCTGCGCAAGATCCGGCCTTGGTACGGGCATCACTACCACTTCCATGTCCGGCTTGCCTGCCCATCCGGCGCCAAAGGTTGCGTCGATCAGGCCCCACCCCCGGCAGGCGACGGCTGTGCCGATGCGCAGGCCTGGGTGAACAGCATCCTGAACCCGCCGCCCCCTGATCCAAACGCACCACCCCCCAAACCCAAGCGGCAATTGTTGCTCGCAGACCTGCCTCAGCAATGCGCCGCAGTCTTGCAGTAGCTCTGATCACCATCGCGGCAATCGCACCCGTTTTTGTCTTTCATCCGCCTCCCGGACCACCCAAAGTTGCGCCTGAAGAGCAAACGGCACAACATCTCTCAACCTTCCAATGGCGACATGATGCCGAATGGTTTGGTGGGTTTTCGGGGTTTGAACTGTCCGAGGACGGAACAGATTTCTACGCTGTGACAGATCGCGGTCACCTGACACGCGGGCAGCTGTTACGCGCCAATGACCAGATTTCAGACATCACCCTTGAAGCAGATAGAGCGCTGCCTGATCGCCATGGCGTCGTCCGCGAATTCCCGCATAGCGATGCCGAAGGCCTGGCACTGGATGCAGAGGGCCGCCTTTTTGTGTCTTTCGAATTTGCGCATCGCATTCTGCGGTATGACAGTTGGGACAGTGTTGCCAAATGGCCGTCGTACACCCGCGCATGGCGGGCGCTTGGCGGCAACAAAGGGCTTGAACTGGTCGCGGTGCATCCGGAGGCGGGCCTGATCTCGATCCCGGAAGGTGTTGCACGACATGCATGGGAAGCCTTGGTCTACCAGCGCCGACCGGGCGAGGAGTGGGACCAGCCCTTCACGTTACCCGTCGATGATGGCTTCCTGCCGGTCGGTGGCGATTTCGGACCGGATGGCAAATTCTACCTGCTGGAGCGTGCCTTTGTCTGGGCGGGATTTCGCAGTCGTGTCCGGCGCATGACCCTGACTGCCGATGGATTTGAGCAGATCGAAACCGTTCTGGAAACGCCGCATCGGCGACATGGAAATCTGGAAGGGCTCGCCGTGTGGGCGGACGGAACAGGTGACATCCGCCTCACGATGATCTCTGATGACAACTTCCTACCCATATTACGCACAGAAATCGTTGAGTACATTCTAAAGGAGTGACTTGCGCCGCTGAGCCGGAGCGCCTAAAGACCGCGCGTCGGCCAAGATGGTCGACCAAGTGCCGCACCCTTGCCAAAACGGATACATCATATGACACGCGCTCACCTTCCCGGCATCCTTGCCATGGCCGCCATCGTTGTGGCCTCGAATATTCTCGTTCAGTTCCTCTTTGGTCAGTGGCTGACCTGGGGGGCTTTCACCTATCCGCTGGCTTTCCTGGTCACTGATGTCATGAACCGCGTCTATGGTGCAGGCCCCGCGCGCCGCGTCGTTTTTGTGGGTTTTCTGGTGGGCGTCGGTTGCTCGCTGATCGGGACGCAGATCATGGGCGAGTTCGGCCCGCTGGTCACGTTGCGCATCGCGCTCGGGTCGGGCCTTGCTTTCCTGACGGCACAACTCCTTGACGTTGCGATCTTCTCGGCCCTGCGCGATGGCCGCTGGTGGCGCGCCCCGCTGGCCTCCACGTTGGTCGGCAGCACCGTGGATACAGCACTCTTCTTCACCATTGCTTTCTCCGCCAGCCTTACCTTCATCGAGCCCGCAAATGACGTGAGCTGGGCCGGAGAAGTGCTGCCCATCCTTGGCCTAGGGCCTGCCGCACCGCTCTGGGTGTCCCTCGCACTGGCCGACTGGGTGGTGAAGCTGGCGCTGGCGCTCCTGGCGCTTGTTCCCTTCCGGCTGATCACGGCTCGGCTCACCCTCGCCCACTAGACCTGCGTTAACGAAAAAACACTTGGTGATTTCCAAAACCTGTGCGACGATTCTTTCAACGTCAACAGATAGGTAAAGGAGGTGATCCAGTGTCAAGAAAGGTATTGGAGCGAGGTGTCGGAACAGCTTTGGAGGTCGCCTGCTGAGGCAGCCCTTGACGGGCAGAACTCCTGAGTGGACATCGGTCTAACCGATCCCCCTCCTGAAACCATTCGATTGGGCCGCACTGACAAGGTGCGGCCCTTTTTTGTAGTCCGTATTCGTGGCACAACACCGTGATGGTACGGATCAATGACGATATTGAAATCCAGAACTGGGAGTTGACCGAGAGCTTCGTGCGCGCCTCGGGTCCCGGTGGGCAGAACGTCAACAAGGTGGCGACTGCAGTCGAACTGCGGTTTGAAGCCGCACGCTCTCCTTCATTGCCAGATCCGGTGAAAACGCGACTAAAACGCCTGGCCGGACGCCGGTGGACGACTGAAGGAGCGCTCATCATCCAATGTGACGAAACCCGTAGTCAGGCGCGCAACCGCGACATCGCCCGCAACCGGCTGGTCGATCTCATCCGCAAAGCGCTTCACCGCCCTAAAAAGCGTATTCCTACGCGGCCCACGCTCGGTGCAAAAAAACGACGCCTCAAGGCAAAGAAGGTTCGCGGTGAGGTCAAGGCCATGCGTGGCCCGATCAAGGACCACGAATGAACCGTCGGCAGGCCATCGGACTGGCTGGTGGTGCACTCGCCACGGGTCTGACAGCAGGCGCGGGGCTGACACTGCGCCTGCATCGGGAGCCGCGCCGCCTGCCCTTTCTGACGGATGCGCATTTGGCCACGATCAGCCCGGACCCTGCTGGCCCTCCGGCAATCCTGTTTATCGGAAACTCCATGATAATGGGACATAACGTGCCCAGTCTGGTGATAGAGCGCGCGGCAAAAGATGGCATCGCATTGCAAGTAGGAATGGCGGCAGCTCACGGCGCGCGCCTGATCGAAACTGTGCGTATAGACGCGCTCCGCCAAGTGCTGTCACAAAACCGGTGGGATGCGTTGGTTCTACAGGATTTCACCATGACCCCCCTGCGCGTCATAGACAGGTGGGGCTCACTTCTTGCGATGCGCAGACTGGCTGCCTGGACTGGCGCGACCAGCGTGTTGCTGTGCCCGCCGTGGCCCGCCCGTGCCGACACCTCGATCTATCGCGACGCAGGCCGCGCCATCGTCCGCCCCGATGACCCTTCAGACTACGCGCGCCGAACGATGGCCTATTATGATCACGCGGCCAGCCAAATCGGTGCAGATGTCGTAAACCTGCCCGACACGTGGCGTCTCGCAGTTGAAGCTGGCCAGCCGCTCTATGCGAGAGACGGACATCATGCCAGCCCAGCTGGTGCCAGTTTCGCCGCCGAGCAGGTCTGGACGGCGCTGTCAAAACATCTGATTTGAGACGCGCCACAGTCCACCTTGAAAACCGTATCTGCCCATAAGGGGCCGACCCAGTTGTCGGTTCGATCTACTCAAATATATAATATTTCAATTGTTATCAGCATCTTGGTATATTTTTGAGGGACGTACCTCAAAAATAGTTGGACATGAGGTACGTCCCTCACCTAGCCTCTGCTTGTCACAACTCCGAATCGGCAACGACCGGGCGGAGGACAATTTGGGAGGAACACCATGAAGTATTCGAAACTGACGGCCGTCAGCGCTCTCAGCCTTGCCGCGGCAGGCTTCGGGGCATCTGCTCAGGCCGAAGACCTGACATTGTGCTGGGCGGCTTGGGACCCGGCAAACGCTTTGGTCGAACTCAGCAAGGAGTTCGAAGCGCAATCCGGCCACACCATGAATTTCGAGTTCATCCCATGGCCCAATTTCGCCGACCGAATGCTGAACGAGCTTAATTCCGGCGGTAACCTCTGCGACCTGCTGATCGGCGACAGCCAGTGGATCGGCGGCGGCGCCGAGAATGGCCATTATGTCAAGCTGAACGACTTCTTCGACGCTGAGGGCATCTCCATGGGCGACTTCGCCGATGCCACTGTCTACGCCTACTCCACGTGGCCCAAAGGGTCCGAAAACTACTACGCCCTGCCCGCCATGGGGGATGCCAACGGCTGGTTCTACCGCAAGGACTGGTTCGAGCGCGACGACATCCGCGCCGCCTTTCAGGAGGCCACAGGCCGCGAGTTGGCTGAGCCCAAGACCCAGAAAGAGCTCTTGGAAATTGCGCAATTCTTTCAGGAGCGCGAGATCGACGGGCAAACCGTCTATGGCGCCGCCATCTTCACCGAGCGTGGCTCGGAAGGCATCACCATGGGCGTAACCGGCGCGCTTTACCCCTGGGGCTTCAAATATGAAAACACCCCCGGCTCCTACGATATGGAAGGCGCTGTGAACTCACCGGAGGCGGTCGAAGCACTTGAATTCTATAAAGAATTCTACGAAACAGCGACCCCGCCGGGCTACACCAACTCCTACATGGGCGAGAGCCTCGACGCGTTTAAATCCGGTCAGGTGGCGATGGCGATGAACTGGTTCGCCTTCTTCCCCGGCCTCTACGCCGACCCGAACACCGGGGGCGACAAGATCGACTTCTTCGTGAACCCGCCGCAGAACCAGGCCGGCTCAACACTGGGTGGACAGGGCATTTCGGTGGTGGCCTACTCCGACAAACAGGACGCAGCGCTTGAGTACATCAAGTGGTTCGCGGACCCGGAGGTTCAGCAGAAATGGTGGGATCTGGGCGGCTACTCCGCACACAATGCCGTGCTCGAAAGCCCGACCTTCAAGGACAGCGCGCCCTTCGCCGGTGACTTCCTCGAGGCCATGGGCGCGGTGCAGGACTTCTGGCAGGAACCGGCTTATGCCGAACTGCTGCTGGCCATGCAGAAACGCATCCACGACTACGTGGTTGCCGATCAGGGCACAGCCAAGGAAGCGCTCGACAAGCTGATCGAGGATTGGACCGAAACCTTCGAAGACGAAGGCAAGCTCTGAACCAAACTCAGGTGGGCCACCCGCCCACCTGACCTCTCCACAAGCAGGTAGGGTGGGCCTTTGGGCCACCTGACCACGGGAAAGCTGTGCCAGATGACCGAGACCCCCCTGACCCGCGCCGCGAATGCCACACCGCCATCCGTGGCCCGCAAGATCAAAGGCCTCAGCGACCGTGCCATCGCATGGATTTTCGTGGGCCCAACGATCTTTCTGCTGCTGGCGATCAATATCTTCCCGCTGATCTGGACGATCAATCTCAGCTTCACCAACTTCCGGGCCAACCGCCCGAACCGCGAGGTCGAATACGTGGGCCTGCGCAACTACGAGCGTATCCTCACCGACACCGACATCTGGCTGAACATGCAGGCCACTGCGCATTTCCTGTTCTGGACCATCGTCCTGCAAGTGCTGATCGGATTCACTCTGGCCTATCTGATCAACAAGAAATTCAAGGGCAACGACCTCTGGACCACGATCATCGTGCTACCGATGATGCTGTCCCCTGCCGTGGTCGGGAACTTCTGGAAATTCCTCTACCAGCCGCAGATCGGACTTTTCAATTACATCGTCGCCTTCTTCACCGGCAAGGACCCGTCCAGCTTCGAGATGCTGGGGCAGGTGAACCTTGCGCCCTGGTCCATCGTGATCGTCGACACCTGGATGTGGACGCCCTTCGTGATGCTGATCTGTCTTGCCGGGCTGCGCTCGATCCCCGACTACATCTATGAAGCGGCCGAGATCGACCGCGCCTCCAAATGGCGGCAGTTCTGGACGATCACGGTGCCCATGGTTATGCCCTTCCTGATGCTCGCGGTGCTCTTCCGCGGCATCGAGAACTTCAAGATGTTCGACCTGGTGGTGCAGCTCACCGGCGGCGGCCCCGGTTCCACAACCGAGCTGACCTCGATCAACCTCAAGCGCGAAGCCTTTGAGAAATGGCGCACGGGCTATGCCTCGGCCTACGCAATCATCCTCTTCGTAACCGTCTTCGGCCTCGCCTCGATCTACGTGAAGGCCCTCAACAAGGTGAAGGAACGGTGATGTCCTTTTGCGAAATCCGCCTGCCCAAAGACGCCGACCTGTCCCGCTGGGCCGCCCCGCTGACCCCGCTGGCCATGGCCTTCGCCTCGCTCGCCGATCACGCCAACACCGACGCCGCCCCTGAGGCGCCGGAGGCCATGCGCATCGTCGACCCCCAGCCTGATGAGACTGAGACCCCGACATGAGTAGCTTCTCCGTCACAGAACCCAGCACGCGTTCGAAATGGTTCGCAGGCAGCCTCGTGATCCTCTACGCGCTGATCACCATGGTCCCACTCGCGTGGATCATGCTGACCGGGTTCAAATCCCCCGCCGACGCCATCAGCTACCCACCCAAGGTGATCTTCGACCCCACGCTCGAAGGCTACGTGAACCTCTTCACCACCCGGACGCGACAGACGGATGAGTTCCTCGCCGCGAACCCGCCCGAGACCTGGTACGAGGAGATCGTGCGTCAATACGACATGGTGATCGCGGGCCCCTCGAAGTTCAGCGAGCGGTTCCTGAACTCGGTGATCATCGGCTTCGGCTCCACCTTCCTCAGCGTCTTCCTCGGCACGCTCGCGGCCTATGCGTTCTCTAGGTTCAAGATCCCGCTCGCCGATGATCTGCTCTTCTTCATCCTCAGTACCCGAATGATGCCGCCCATCGCCGTCGCGATACCGATTTTCCTGATGTACCGCCAACTCGGCCTGTCGGACACGCACCTGGGCATGATCCTGCTCTACACGGCAGTGAATATCTCGCTCGCGGTCTGGCTGCTCAAAAGCTTCATCGACGGCATCCCAACGGAATACGAGGAGGCCGCGCTGATCGACGGCTACACTCGGTTTCAGGCCTTCTACAAGGTCGTGCTGCCCCAAGCCGCCACGGGCATCGCCTCGACCGCAATCTTCTGCCTGATCTTCGCCTGGAACGAATACGCCTTCGCGGTACTCCTGACCTCCGGCACCGCGCAAACCGCTCCACCTTTCATCCCGACGATCATCGGGGTCGGTGGACTCGACTGGCCCGCCGTGGCTGCGGGCGCGACGATCTTCCTGTTGCCGGTGATGATCTTCACGGTGGCTCTGCGCAAACACCTGCTGCGTGGCATAACATTCGGAGCCGTACGGAAATGACCTCGATCAGACCCTACACCACCGCGCGGCCCGCACCGACGTCATACCGACCCGACACCGACGAGGGACCGACAGCCCACCGACACCGATTGGAGGTCTCGACATGAGCAACTTCATTCAAGGCCTCCTCCGCCTGAAGCGCGGCCCGTGGGGACTGGTCGCCACCATCCTCATCGCGCTTGGGGTCTTCATGCTGATGCAGCCGTTCGTGATGTGGGGCTTCACCTACTCCTTCATCACCACCCTGATTGGTACGGTGATGTTCATCATCGTCAGCCACTTCCCGGAGTAGCCCTTTGGCCCAGATCATCATCAAAAACGTCCGCAAGGAATTCGGGGATTTCACCGCTGTGAAGGAAAGTTCCTTCACCATCGAGGACGGCGAATTCTTCATGCTGCTCGGCCCGTCGGGCTGCGGCAAGACCACCACCCTGCGCATGATCGCCGGGCTGGAACTGCCCACCTCCGGCGAGATCTACCTCGACGGCGAAGAAATCAGCCAGAAGCCCCCCAGCCAGCGCGATATTGCCTTTGTCTTCCAGATGTTTGCGCTTTACCCGCATATGAACGTCTACAAGAACCTGAGCTACCCGCTGGTCAGCCAGGGCATGGCGCGGCGGGACGTGAAGGCGAAGGTTGAGGACGTCGCCAATATCCTCGGCATCCAGAATATCCTGAAAAAGCCGGTAGGCGGCCTCTCGGGGGGGGACCGACAGCGCGTGGCGCTTGGCCGCGCCATCGTGCGCGACCCCAAGGCCTTCATGATGGATGAACCCTTGGGCGCGCTCGACGCCGAATTTCGCGAGCATATGGCCGAAGAGCTGCGCGCCCTGCACGACCGCATGGGCGCCACCACCGTCTATGTCACCCATGACCAGTTGGAGGCCATGCAGATGGGCGACAAAATCGTGGTGATGAACAACGCCGTTGTCGAACAATTCGGCACCCCGCAAGAGATCTACGACAAGCCCGCCACCATGTTCGTGGCCGACTTCATCGGCTCACCGTCGATGAATTTCCTGCCCTTCCACGGGTCGGTGGCGGAAGGGGCGCAGACCGTTGATCTGCAGGGACAATCCATCGCCGTGCCACGCCAGATGCAGGGCGCTTCTGGCAAACTCGTCTTCGGTGTCCGGCCCGAACATGTGACCCTCAGCGACACGGGTGCCTATCGCGGCGAGGTGCTGGCCACCGAGTACCTCGGCACCACGCAAATCATCACGCTGGATACACCGAACGGCGCGTTGAAAGCGCGCGCGCCTGCAGGACAGGTGGCCACCGTAGGCGAGAAAATCGGCCTCGGCTTCAAGGGTGAAGCCGTCACGCTCTTTGATGAAAACTCCGGGCGCGCGCTGCGCTCCGAGCTGAATGAAGGGATCGTGACCCATGGCTGAAGTCATCCTCAAAGGCGTCTCGAAATCCTTCGGCGACACGGTCGGCGTGGCGGGCATCGACATGACCATCCCCGACGGCGCGTTCGTCGTGCTGCTCGGTCCCACGGGCGCTGGCAAAACCACAACCCTGCGTCTGATCTCGGGTCTTGAAAAGCTCGACGCAGGCGAGATCCACATCGGTGGTCGGAACGTCGCTAACGAAACACCCGCCCAGCGCGACGTGGCAATGGTGTTCCAGCAATATTCGCTCTATCCACATCTGACCGTGCGCGAGAACCTGGAATTCCCTCTGAAGTCTCCAATCCTCAACACGCCGAAGGACGAGATCATCCGCAAAGTGAATGAGGTCGCAAACGTCCTGCAGATCAGCCACAAGCTCGACAACAAAGCGACGGCGCTCTCAGGGGGCGAGATGCAGCGGGTCTCTATCGGGCGGGCGCTTGTGCGTGAACCGCAGGTCTATCTGATGGACGAGCCGTTGTCCTCGCTGGACGCCAAACTACGCACCGATCTGCGGATCGAACTCAAACGCATTCAGGCCAGCCTCGGCGCGACCATCCTCTACGTCACCCACGACCAGATCGAGGCCATGACCATGGCGACCCACGTGGGCGTGCTGAACGAAGGGCGCCTGGTGCAATACGGCACACCGCGGGACATTTACGAGAACCCGAATTCTGTCTACGTCGCCTCCCGCCTCGGTCAGCCGCGCATCAATATCCTGCCCGCCGATCTCTTTGGTACCGCTCCGAAAGGCGCCCATCAGATTGGCCTGAGACCGGAACACGTCACACAAGGTGGAGGCCGAGCCGCACAAGTAGAGCGGGTGGAACATCTTGGCGATCACAGCCGTCTGCATCTGCACCTCGACGGGCATGACATTATCACACTGGCTGACCCACATGCAGACTATGCCCCCGGCAGCGCTCTGCAGATCGCGCCAAAAGACCCGCTTTGCTTTGACGCGCAGGGCGACCGAATCTACTAAAAGGAGAAGACGATGGCACAGTTTATCAACGGCAAGGACAGGCTGGTCACCGATGCAATCGACGGTCTCCTCGCGACGTCAGGTGACAGGCTTTATCGCCTCGACGGATACCCGCACATCAAGGTGGTCTGCCGCAGCGACTGGGATAAATCCAAGGTCGCGCTGATCTCGGGTGGCGGATCAGGGCACGAGCCAGCGCATGCCGGATTTGTCGGAGAAGGCATGCTGACCGCCGCCGTCTGTGGTGAAGTTTTCGCGTCCCCGTCGGTGGACGCCGTGCTCGCTGGTATCCTCGCCGTCACCGGCGAAGCGGGCTGCCTTCTGATCGTCAAGAACTACACCGGCGACCGGCTGAACTTTGGTCTCGCCGCAGAACGTGCGCGTGCGTATGGTTTGAAGGTAGCGATGGTCATTGTCGACGACGATATCGCTTTGCCCGATCTGCCGCAGGCGCGCGGCGTGGCGGGCACCCTCTTTGTCCACAAGATTGCGGGCCACCTGGCAGAAGACGGTGCAAATCTGGACACTGTGACCAAGGCAGCAGAAGACGCGGTCCGCGATATGGCCTCAATTGGGAAGTCGCTGGACACCTGCACAGTGCCCGGATCGACAAAGGAAGATCGGATTTCCGTGGGCATGGCGGAACTCGGCCTCGGCATTCATGGGGAGGCGGGCGTACAGCAAGTCGCCTTTGAAGGTGCAACTTCGGCGATGGACATGGTACTCGAAAAGCTGTTGCCGCACGTGAACGAACAGGAGTGTGTTGCGCTCCTGAACAATCTGGGCTCCACAACGCCGCTGGAAATGGCGGTACTGGCCCATGCGTTGACGTCATCGGACAAGGCAAAAACCGTGAAGGCCATGATCGGGCCCGCTCCCCTGATGACCTCGCTGGACATGCATGGCTTCTCCGTCTCGCTTCTCCCGCTAACCGCCGACCGCACCGCCGCGCTGAGCCGCGATGTGCCCTTGCCCGACTGGCCTGGCATGACCATGCTGTCCCCCGTCACAATCAAACCTCTGCCCGATGGGTTGAGCCCGATCCAGCCGATACCGTCGGATAATCCCGCAACACGTGCCCTGATCGAGACATGTTGCGACTTGCTGATCGCGGCGGAGGCGGACCTCAACAGCCTCGACGCAAAGTCGGGCGATGGCGACACCGGCAGCACGCTGGCCACAGCGGCGCGCGCGCTCAATGGATCGATGGATCGCATGCCCTTGGCCGACCTGACGCAGCTTTTCCGCGCAGTGGGTAACGAGTTGAGCCAGACCATGGGCGGCTCCTCCGGTGTGATCCTTGCGATTTTCTTCGGTGCCACGGGGGATGCCTGTGCCAACGGCAAACCTACAGCCGAGGCCCTGCAGACCGGCTTGCAGCGGATCAGTGAGGTGGGCGGCGCTGGGCTTGGCGATCGCACGATGATCGACGCCCTGCAACCGGCGCTGCAAGCCCTGACCGACGGTGTTGACGCCGCTGCACAAGCCGCCCGTACGGGTGCGAATGGAACTGCTGCTATGGGGCGCGCCAAGGCAGGTCGGGCGTCCTATGTGCCCGAAGAGAACCTGATCGGCCACAATGATCCCGGCGCCGAGGCCGTCGCCCGGCTCTTTGAAGGGCTGGCAGCTGCAATGAAAGGGTAGACATCGGACCATGAAGGTCAGCCGCGACGCCCCTTTGAACCCAACGGTGAACGACATTGCCCGTGTCGCGCAGGTCAGCCTTGCGACCGTGGACAGGGTGCTGAACGAACGTCCGGGCGTACGCAAGGTGACGGTCGAAAAGGTCAACCGCGCCATCGCCGATCTGGGCTATGTCCGAGATACGGCTGCGGCCAATCTGGCACGCGGGCGCGTTTATCGCTTTCTCTTCATTCTGCCGGCCACCAACAATGAATTCGTCGCGCTGATCGAACGGCAGATCACCGACCTGTCTGGCGGATTGAAACGGGAACGCACGCAGGTTGCCTGCACCCGCGTACCTGCTTTTGACCCCATGGCGCTGGCCGAGGCGATCAACGCGCTTGATCCGACACAGGTGGACGGGGTTGCGATTTTCGGTCCCGAGACACCCTCCGTACGGGACAGTATCTCAAGACTGCGCGCGCATGGGGTGTCGGTCGTCTCGCTGGTCTCCGACATCCCCAGTTCCGAACGCAACGCCTATGTCGGCATCGACAACATCGCGGCGGGGCGCACGGCCGCACAGCTGATGGGGCGTTTTCTCGGTCCGGTGTCCGGGAAGGTCCTGGTTGTCACCGGCTCCATGCTCGCCCGCGATCATCTGGAACGGCGCCTTGGCTTCGACGATGTGATGGCGCGGGATTTCCCGAAACTTACCGTGCTTGCGTCTTTGGAAGGGCGAGATGACCCCGATCTGATCGAACGGCTGCTGCCGCAAGCGCTGGCGGGCACAAAGGATATCGTGGGCATCTATTCTTCGGCAGCGGGGAATGCCGGGCTGATCCGACACTTCGACCAGCATCAAGAGGCCCCGTCTCCGATTATCGTTGCACATGAACTGACACCGCTCTCACGCGCAGCGCTCGGGGACGGGTTGTTTGACGCCGTGATCAGCCAGGATTCAGGCCATCTTGTGCGCAGTGCGATACGCATTATGCGCGCGCACAGCGACAGCGCGCCGATCAACCTGGCTCAGGAACGCATTCGAATCGACATATACATGAAAGAAAACATGCCGCCCGATCCGGACGGCGCATTGGGAGGATGACATGAAAACCATCAAGGGACCGGCGCTGTTTCTGGCGCAATTTGCAGGCGACGAGGCACCTTTCAACTCGTGGGACGCCATCACGAAATGGGCTGCCGACTACGGATACAAGGGCGTGCAGGTGCCCAGCTGGGACGCGCGGCTGTTTGATCTTGAGAAAGCGGCGACAAGCAAGGACTACTGCGACGAATTTAAGGGCCAAGCTGCCGCGAATGGCGTGGAAGTGACTGAGCTCTCCACGCATCTGCAGGGACAGCTTGTGGCGGTGCACCCGGCCTATGACACAGCCTTTGACGGCTTTGCGGATCCGGCGGTGCACGGCAACCCGAAGGCCCGGCAGGAATGGGCAGTGGATCAGGTGATGAAGGCAATCAGCGCCTCAGCCAATATGGGCATCAAGAACCATGTGTCCTTTTCCGGCGCGCTCGCATGGCCCTATATCTATCCCTGGCCGCAACGCCCCGCCGGGCTGATTGAGACCGCGTTTGATGAACTGGCCAAACGCTGGCATCCGATCCTCGACCATGCCGACGCGAATGACGTGAACATCTGCTATGAAATTCACCCAGGCGAAGACCTGCATGACGGTGTGACCTTCGAGATGTTCCTGGAACGTGTGGACAATCACGCCCGCTGCAACATGCTCTACGATCCATCGCATTTCGTGCTGCAGTGCCTCGACTATCTTGACCACATCGACATCTACAAAGACCGGATCAAGATGTTCCACGTCAAGGATGCGGAATTCAATCCGACGGGTCGGCAGGGTGTCTATTCGGGGTATCAGCCCTGGGTGGATCGTGCCGGGCGCTTCCGCTCCCTGGGTGACGGGCAGGTGGATTTTGCAGGTATCTTTTCCAAGATGGCGGCGAATGATTTCGACGGCTGGGCGGTGGTCGAATGGGAATGCTGCCTGAAGCACCCCGAGGATGGCGCGCGCGAAGGGGCACAATTCGTCAAGGATCACATCATTCGCGTCACGGAACGCGCCTTTGACGATTTTGCAGATGGCGGAACGGATGAGGCAGCCAATCGCAAGATGCTTGGGATCGGCTAAGCGTACCACGCGAAGATCTCGCCTGCTCGGGCCGTTGCGTATGCATATTTTTGGAACAATGAAGGCGGGGCAAGGCCCCGGGAGGAGACTAGATGTCACGGATCAGACTTGGGATGGTGGGCGGCGGCAACGATGCCTTTATCGGGGCGGTTCATCGGATTGCGGCGCGGCTGGACGACCGATACGCTTTTGTTGCGGGGGCACTGTCTTCCACGTCTGAGAAGGCCCAGGCCTCGGGGGCCGCACTAGGATTGGACCCGGCACGAACCTACGATGACTTCAAACAGATGGCGATCCGCGAGGCGCGACTAAAAAACGGTATCGAAGCTGTTTCCATCGTGACCCCGAACCACGTGCATTTTGCTGCCGCACGCGAGTTTCTGAAGCGCGGCATTCACGTGATCTGTGACAAACCCCTCACGTCGACCATGGCGGATGCCCGCAAGATGGCGAAAGCGGTCGAAGAGTCCGATGCTCTGTTTTTTCTAACGCATAACTACACCGGCTATCCAATGGTGCGGCAGGCGCGCGAGATGATTGCCAAGGGTGACATCGGCAAGATCCGCGTGGTGCAGGTCGAGTATCCGCAAGACTGGCTCACCAAACACGAGGATTTCAAACAGGCGGCATGGCGCACTGATCCCGCGCAATCCGGGGCGGGTGGTTCAACCGGGGACATTGGGACCCATGCGCATAATCTCGCATGTTTCGTCACAGGTCTGCGCGTTGAGAGCCTTGCCGCTGATTTGCAGGCTTTCGTGTCGGGTCGTCAGTTGGACGACAATGCGCATGTGATGCTGCGGTTTGAGGGCGGTGCGCGCGGCATGCTGTGGTCCAGCCAGGTCGCGCCGGGAAATGAAAACGCATTGCGCATTCGAGTCTACGGCGAGAACGGCGGGCTGGAATGGGCGCAGGAACACCCCAACCACCTGTGGCACACCCCGTTTGGCGAGCCCAAGCGCCTGATTACCCGCAATGGTGCCGGTGCGGGTGAGGCCGCAGCACGGATGAGCCGTGTTCCACCCGGGCATCCGGAAGGATATCTCGAAGGGTTCGCCAACATCTACAGCGAAGCGGCTGAGGCGATTGTCGCCCATCGCAGCGGTCAGAAACCAGGCGCGGCGGTCATCTATCCAACCATTCTGGATGGGATAAGAGGCATGCAATTCGTGGATGCTTGCGTGCGGTCCTCGGCGCGCAATGCCGCGTGGATCACCCTGCCGGATTGAACCATCGACCATCTGTGAACAGATTGTTCACGCTTCGGTTAGAACCACGCGCCAGTCTAGCCGGTTGGCGGGTAGCGCCTTGATCCTCATGGGAATTCGACCAGTGCAGTTTTCACCGGCTTCTTTGCAGATGCAGCATTTCAAAAAATACCTAAAAAGCATCAGTTTTCTGAAACCTCTTGGCAAGAAATTTGCGCGACCCTTCCGGCTTAGTAATTTTTGAGAGAGACAATGCTAGACACAGACTCCGCAGATCACCTTGCGGCGATTTTCAATCAGTTCACAGTCCCTATGTTCGCGGCCGATCGTCCGTCCGCACAGAGCGAATTCAAAATAACATGCATTAATCAGGCCCACGCAGAAGCAACCGGATTTCAACCGGAGGCGTTGCGAAACGTTGCGTTGCGCGACCTGCTGCCAGAAGGCGAAGCGGCCACTGTTATCGGGCGTTACACCGAATGCGCCGATGGGCAGAAAAACATCCGATATCTGGAGACATTGACGCTGCCGGATGGCGTGCAGCGGTGGGATACTTCCATTCAACATGTTCCACTGGCAGATGGTGGCGACCGCGTGATCGGCACTGCCTTCAAAGTGACCGGCGACCAGTACGCCGAAGGCACGCGCATGACCTTCGATAACATCCGCTTCTTTTCATCGCTGGCAGATATGCATTTACAAAATCTCGTGTCCATGTTCGAGACCGCGCGGGATCAGGGCTTGTTTCATAACGACAGCGCGAACAGGGTGTCACAATTGTGCAGCGTTTGCCGTTCCGTGCAGCGTTCCGTGGAAGACATCCGGGAAACCGTGCGCCGCGCGCATCCAGAGACCGCTGGGATAGACAGCAACGCCCAGGCAATGTTGAACGATCTCGGGTCCAGCACCCTACGTGCGCTTTATGACAGTGCGCGCGAGGTATCGTGACTCCGCAAAACGTTACATATATTTGACACCCCTCGATAAATCGTAACATTTTGATTGAACCGAATCCGCACCTGACTTAGACTTTTCCCTCAACGGGAGGATTCTATGCAGGCTTACATCTGTGACGCGCAGCGCACGCCCATCGGGCGCTATGGCGGGGGCCTGTCTGCTGTGCGTGCGGATGATCTCGCCGCCGCCCCGATTGCAGCACTCATCGCCCGCAATCCGTCGGTGGACTGGTCGCGCGTGGATGACGTCATTTACGGCTGCGCCAATCAGGCAGGCGAAGACAACCGCAACGTGGCGCGGATGGCAGCATTGCTCGCAGGTTTGCCCGTGGAGGTTCCGGGATCGACCATAAACCGGCTGTGCGCGTCGGGCATGGATGCCGTGGGGGCGGCGGCACGGGCAATTCGCGCGGGCGACATCGATCTGGCGATTGCCGGGGGCGTCGAAAGCATGAGCCGCGCGCCTTTCGTGATGCCCAAGGCGGAAACGGCATTTTCGCGTACGGCTCAAATTTATGACACGACCATCGGCTGGCGCTTCGTGAACCCGAAGATGAAAGCCGAATATGGCATCGACTCCATGCCGCAAACCGCAGACAATGTGGCAGAGGACTACGCGGTCAGCCGGGCCGATCAGGATGCTTTTGCCGCGCGCAGTCAGGCTCGCTGGGCCAAGGCGCATGCGGAGGGCGTGTTTGCCGAGGAGATCACCCCCGTCACCATTCCGCAGCGCAAGGGCGATCCGGTTGTCGTCGACACGGATGAACATCCGCGCCAGGACACGACCACGGATAAGCTGGCCAATCTGCGGGGGATCAATGGCGCGGAGCTGACCGTGACGGCGGGCAATGCGTCGGGCGTCAATGACGGCGCCGCCGCGCTGCTCATTGCGTCGGAGGAGGCTGCCGCTGCCCATGGCCTGACGCCAATGGCCCGCGTGGTTGCAATGGCGGCGGCGGGCGTCGCGCCACGGATCATGGGCGTCGGACCGATCCCCGCCTGCGAAAAAGTCCTGAAACGCGCAGGACTGAGCATCGAGCAGATGGATGTGATAGAATTGAACGAGGCTTTTGCCGCGCAAGGACTCGCTACGCTGCGCGCCTTGGGCGTGGCAGACGACGCGCCGCACGTGAATGCAAACGGGGGTGCCATCGCCATTGGCCACCCGTTGGGCATGTCGGGCGCACGGCTGGTGATGACGGCCGCCTATCAACTCAAGCGCACCGGCGGGCGCTACGCGCTCTGTACGATGTGCGTGGGGGTCGGCCAGGGTGTCGCGCTCATCCTCGAGCGCGCGAACTAGGTAACGCTTATCCTTGAGAGGGTTTGAACCATGTATGCACAGATGATCAAATCGACCGGCAAGGGCGTCAAATCGCTCGACGAGATGGAGCCGGAGGAACGCGCCTTTCAGGAGCGCATCAATGCGGGTGGCAAGATCGAGCCCAAAGACTGGATGCCCGACGGCTACCGCAAGACGCTGATCCGGCAGATCGGCCAGCACGCGCATTCCGAAATCGTCGGCCAACTGCCCGAGGGCAACTGGATCACCCGCGCCCCCACGCTGGAGCGCAAGGCGATCCTGCTCGCCAAGGTGCAGGATGAGGCGGGGCATGGGCTCTACCTCTACTGCGCCGCCGAAACGCTGGGGGTGAGCCGCGATCAGCTGACGCGCGACCTGCTCTCGGGCAAAATGAAATACTCCTCCATCTTCAACTATCCGACCCTGACATGGGCGGATATGGGCGCGGTCGGATGGCTGGTCGATGGCGCGGCGATCATGAACCAAGTGCCGCTGCAACGCACATCCTACGGGCCCTATGCCCGCGCCATGGTGCGCATCTGCAAGGAGGAATCATTTCACCAGCGGCAGGGCTTCGACATCATGATGAAGATGGCGAACGGCACCGAGGCGCAACGCAAGATGGCGCAGGATGCGCTCAACCGCTTCTGGTATCCCTCGCTGATGATGTTCGGCCCCTCCGACAAGGACTCGGTCCATTCCGCGCAATCGATGGCGTGGAAAATCAAGATGAACACCAATGACGAGCTGCGCCAGAAATTCGTCGACCAGACGGCACCACAGGCCGCCTATCTCGGCCTGACCATCCCCGATGAGCATCTGGAATGGAACGAAGAGCGGGGACACTACGATTTCTCTGAGCCCGATTGGGACGAGTTCTTTGATGTGCTGCAGGGCAACGGTCCCTGCTCGGTGGATCGCATGGAAGCGCGCAACAAGGCCTGGGACGAGGGCCGCTGGGTGCGGGAAGGCCTGTTGGCCCACGCGGAGAAGAAACGTGCACGCAAAATGGCAGCGGAGTAAGTGACATGAGCAGCCCTGAATCCGGATCCTATGACGCCACCGAAGCCGCACCGCACGGCAAGCCCCGCGCCACCGAGTGGCCCCTCTGGGAGGTGTTTATTCGTGGCCAGCACGGGCTCAGCCACCGGCATGTCGGATCGCTGCATGCCGCCGACGCGGAAAGTGCCATCAAGAACGCCCGTGATGTCTATACCCGCCGCAACGAGGGCGTGAGCATCTGGGTGGTCGAAGCCGCCGCCATCGCTGCCTCCTCCCCGGAAGAGAAAGGCCCGCTCTACGAGCCCTCCAACGACAAGGTCTATCGCCACCCGACCTTCTTCAACATCCCCGATGACGTAGGTGCGATGTGACCGATCCGCTCTTCGAATTCCTGTGCCGCATGGGGGACAACACCCTGGTGCTGGGCCACCGCGTCTCCGAATGGTGCGGCGTGGCGCCAGTGCTGGAAGAAGACATCGCGCTTGCCAACACCGCACTGGATCTGATTGGGCAGACGACGCTCTGGCTGAACCTCGCAGGCGAGGTCGAGGGCAAAAGCCGCGATGCCGATGCGCTGGCCTTTCGCCGGGACGTTTGGGAGTTTCGCAATGTGCTGTTGGTCGAACAACCCAACGGTGATTTCGGCCAGACGATGATGCGGCAATTCCTCTTCGACCTCTGGCACAAGGGCATGCTGACCGCCCTGCAGGACAGCAGCCACGACCAGATTGCCGCGATTGCGGAGAAGTCGCTCAAGGAGGTGACCTATCATCTG
Source organism: uncultured Roseobacter sp. (assembly GCF_947492555.1). GTDB lineage: Bacteria > Pseudomonadota > Alphaproteobacteria > Rhodobacterales > Rhodobacteraceae > Roseobacter. The sequence goes on along the minus strand of NZ_CANLNE010000002.1, from coordinate 504,507 downwards.
GAACGCACCACGGACACGGTGATCGGGCTGGGCGATGGGACGGATGAAAGCCATGCGCGCATGCAAAAAGCCCTTGATAGGCTCTATCCTTTTGTCGGCGAGATGTTTGTCGCGGATGATGTGGATGGCGCGATGGTAGCTCATGGGATCGCTCCTGACCCCGCACATCTGCGTCCCGAATTCGATGCGACACTCGACGAGGTTCTCTCCAATGCAACGCTGGTCAAACCCGACAGTGAATTCGCACATAAGGGCGGGAAATCGGGGCAACGACACTCGGAACATCTCGGCCACATGCTGAGCCAGATGCAGTGGCTGCAGCGCGCCTACCCGGATGCGACATGGTAACTGACAAACCCACGACCGAGGTGATCTGGGAATGGCTGGATGCCGTGCCCGACCCGGAGATCCCGGCGATCAGCCTGACCGATCTGGGCATCATCCGCAACGTCGAATGGGTCGAGGATACGCTTGAGGTGACCGTCACGCCGACCTATTCCGGCTGCCCGGCGACGCGGATCATCAACCTCGACATCGAAACAGCACTGCGCGACCACGGGATCGAGAACCTCACCCTCAAGACCCAGCTCTCTCCGGCCTGGACCACCGATTGGCTGACGGAGCGCGGCAAGCAGCGGCTGGAAGACTACGGCATTGCTCCACCGCAACCGGCAGGCAGCCCGCAGCATTGTCCGCTGTGCAAATCGCACCATGTCGAACGGATCAGCCAGTTCGGCTCCACCCCCTGCAAGGCCCAATGGCGCTGCCAAAGCTGCCTGGAACCCTTCGACTATTTCAAGTGTATCTGATGTCCCAGTTTCATCCTCTCACCGTGACAGACATCCACCACACCATCCGTGACGCCGTGGTGCTGACCCTGAAACCGGACAGCCCCGAGGCGTTCAAATTCACCCAAGGCCAGTATCTGACCTTCAAGCAGGATTTCGACGGGACGGAACTACGGCGCAACTACTCCATCTGCGCCGGGCTTGACGACGGCGTGCTGCAGGTCGGGATCAAGCGGGTCGATGGCGGCGCGTTTTCCACCTTTGCGAACACGCAGTTGAAAGTCGGCGACACCCTGCACGCCATGCCGCCGTCCGGGTCGTTTTTCACCGCGTTAGAGCCTGAAAAGGCGAAATCCTACCTGGGCTTTGCCGGTGGCTCGGGTATCACGCCGGTCTTGTCGATCCTGAAAACGGTGCTGCGCCGGGAACCGCATGCGACCTTCACGTTGGTCTACGCGAACCGCGCGGTGAACACGATCATGTTCCGCGAGGAGCTGGAAGACCTGAAAAACCGGTACATGGGGCGGCTGACAATCATCCATATCCTCGAATCCGGTCAGGATATGGATCTCTTCACCGGACGCGTCGATCAGGAGAAATGCGACAAGCTGTTCCAGCACTGGATCGACGTCGAATCGGTCACCACCGCCTTCATCTGCGGGCCGGAACCGATGATGCTGGCCATTGCCGACAGCCTGAAAACCCACGGGTTAGAGCCTGATCAGATCAAATTCGAGCTCTTTACCGAGAGCCAGCAGGGACGTCTGGCCAAGCAGGAAATCGCGGCCCGCGCCGCCGACCAGAAAGGCACCGAGGCACAGGTCACGGTCGAGGGTGTCACCCGCAATTTCACCATGCCCAAGGATCAATCGGTGCTGGAAGCCGCCCTCGACAACGCGCTGGATGCGCCCTTTGCCTGCAAGGCGGGCGTCTGTTCCACCTGCAAGGCGCGGGTTTTGGAGGGCGAGTACGAGATGCTCTCAAACCACGCGCTGGAAGATTACGAGGTGGAGCAGGGCATGGTGCTGACCTGCCAGTGCTACCCGCTGAGTGACAAGATCGTCGTCGAATACGACACCCACTGAGGAGTCCCCATGCCCAAGGATCTGAACCTGCGCGATGTCATGAGCTTTGCCGCCGGGCAGTGGATCGGCCCCGGCGAAGGCGCGCGGTCGATCGCAAGCGCCATCACGGGCGAGGTCATCGCAACCGCGGGCAATGATGCGCTGGATGTGCAGGCCATGCTTGGTTACGCCCGCGACGTTGGTGGGCCGGGCTTGCGCAAGCTCACCTTTCACGACCGCGCGCGCATACTCAAGGCGCTGGCGCTGTATTTGAAGGACCATAGGCAAACCCTCTATGACCTCAGCTTTGACACCGGCGCCACGCAATCGGATCACATGATCGACGTTGACGGCGGGATCGGTACGATGCTGGTCTTTGCCTCCAAGGGACGTCGCGAGATGCCGGATGCGCGGGTCTATCTTGACGGGCCGGTGGAGCAGCTGGGACGTCACGGGCAATTCGTGGGCCGCCATATCGCAACCCCGCTGCAAGGCGTCGCGGTGCATATCAACGCCTTCAACTTCCCGGTCTGGGGCATGTTGGAGAAACTGGCCCCCACCCTGCTGGCCGGGGTGCCCGCCATCGTGAAACCCGCCACCGCGACCTGCTACGTGACGGAGGCCTGCGTGCGGCTGATGCTCGACAGCGGCCTCTTGCCCGAGGGCGCGGTGCAGCTGGTCAGCGGGGGGCTGGGCGACATGCTGGACCACCTCGATTGTCAGGACGCGGTCAGTTTCACCGGATCTGCGGATACGGCGCTAAAACTGCGCGCCAACCCGCGTCTGCTCGAACGGTCGGTGCGTTTCACGGCTGAACAGGACAGTCTCAACGCCTCGATCCTTGGCCCGGATGCCACGCCCGGCACCCCGGAATTCGACCTCTTCGTGAAAGAGGTGCAACGCGAAATGACCGCCAAGGCCGGGCAGAAGTGCACCGCGATCCGGCGCATCATGGTCCCGCAGCCGCAGGTCGATGCGGTTATCTCCGCCCTGTCCGAAAGACTGGCCAAAACCGCTATTGGCGATCCGCGCCTGGAGACCTCGCGCATGGGCGCATTGGTCTCTAACGCGCAGAAACGGGACGTTCTGGAGAAAGCCAACGTGATCGCACAAGAGGCGGACCGTGTCTTTGGTGACCCAATGGATTTCACCGTGCAAGGCGCAGACCGGGACAAGGGGGCCTTCCTGCCACCGATGCTGTTTCACTGCGCGGACCCGGACGGCGCGCAGCGGCTGCATGACACCGAAGCCTTCGGGCCTGTTTCCACCATCATGGGCTACCGCGACCTGGACCACGCGACCCGGCTGCTGAACCGGGGCAAGGGCTCGCTTGTGGCCTCCGTCATCACCAATGACCCCGAGGTTGCGACCGAGATCACGATGGGGGCCGCCGCCTTCCACGGGCGGCTCTATTTCAACAATCGGGCGTCGATGAAGGAAGCGACCGGGCACGGATCACCGTTGCCCCATATGGTGCACGGCGGACCGGGACGCGCTGGCGGCGGCGAGGAGCTCGGTGGCATTCGCGGCGTCATGCATTACATGCAACGCACTGCGATACAGGGCAGCCCCGATGTGCTCACCGCGATCACCGGCCAGTGGGTGCCCGGCGCGAACGAAAACCAGAACGCCGCGCATCCCTTCACCCGTCCCTTTGGCGCGCTAAACATCGGCGACACCCTCAACGCCGGGCCACGCGAGATCACGCTTGAGGACATCGAGACCTTCGCCCAATTCACCGGCGATACCTTTTACGCACACATGGACGAGGACGCGGCGGCAGCGAACCCGTTCTTTCCCGGGCGCGTTGCCCATGGCTACCTGCTGCTGAGTTTCGCGGCGGGCATGTTCGTGCAACCCGATCCCGGCCCAGTGCTGGCCAACACCGGTCTCGACAATCTGCGCTTCATGGCGCCGGTGCAACCCGGGGACAGCATCAACGTGCGACTGACCGTCAAGGCCAAAACCCCGCGCAACGAAGACTACGGCGAGGTGCGCTGGCACGTGACCCTGACCAATCAGGACGACGAAGCCGTCGCCGAATATGAATTGCTGACGATGAATGCTTTCTGATCCACTGGACCACCTGACAACCGCCCTGACCGACCTGGGGGGCCAGCGGGTCTGGTCTCTGCTGGTGACCGTATTCGGTGACCTTGTGCCGGACGCGGGCGCAGGCATCGACGGGCCGGTGCTGTCCACGCTTATGGGGCGGATGAACGTCCGGGCGGAAGCAACGCGCGTGGCCCTGCACAGGCTGCGCAACGACGGCTGGATCACCTCCGCCAAATCGGGACGCACCAGCCGCCACAGCCTGACGGAACATGGACGTCGCGAAACCATTCAGGCCAGCCGCCGCATCTATGCCGCACCGGATGACATGCCCGGCGGATGGGTGGTTCTGCTGACCGAAAAGGCAAATGGCGACCCGCGCAACCTGCTGGAAACTGCGGGGTTCACACAAATGATGCCGCGTGTCTACATCGGCCCCGCCGGGCGCGCAGTGCCAGAAAATACGCTGGCGCTGAGCGGTGATGCGGTGCCGGATTGGCTGCGCCGACAGCTGACGCCCGAGACACTTTGCGCGGATTACAGCAAGCTGCACGGTATCCTGACCGAGATCGACAGCGCCTTGCCAAACGGTGCCGATCTGTCGCCGGTTGACTGTGCCGTGCTGCGCTGCCTGATCGTGCACAACTGGCGGCGGCTGGTGTTGAAACACCCCGATCTGCCCGCCGCCCTCTACACCGAGGACTGGCGCGAGCAGGAGTGTCGCGCGCTGGTGACCGCGCTGCTGCACAGATTTCCACGGCCAGACCTCGCCGATCTCGCCACGTAACCTGTGCTTTCCCAAGCCAATAAGGCAGGCTATAGGGAGCACATGACACATAGCGTATACAAAAATGACCTTCCGGACGGGCTTGATCTGGGGCCTGTTGTTGCCATCGATTGCGAAACGATGGGCCTCAATCCACACCGCGACCGGCTCTGCGTCGTGCAGCTGTCAGGCGGCGACGGCAAGGCGCATCTGGTACAGATCGCCATAGGCCAGACCGACGCACCGAACCTCTGCGCCCTGCTGGAAGATCCGGCTGTGCTCAAACTCTTTCACTTCGGGCGGTTCGACATTGCCGCGATGCTGAACACCTTCGGCGCGACCGCGTCGCCGGTGTATTGCACCAAGATCGCCAGCCGCCTCGTGCGGACTTTCACCGACCGGCACGGGCTGGCCAAGCTGCTGCAGGAATTGCTGAACATCGACATCTCAAAGCAGCAGCAATCCAGCGACTGGGGTGCAGACACCCTGACCGATGCACAGGTCGATTATGCAGCCTCTGACGTGCTTTACCTGCACCGGCTGCGGGAGGCGCTGAACGTGATGCTGGAACGGGAGGGGCGTATGGAACTGGCGCAATCCTGCTTTGATTTTCTGCCGGTCCGGGCGCGGCTGGACCTCGAAGGCTGGCCCGACACGGACATCTTTGCGCATTCATGAGCACACCGTTTCTTGATACGGCCCGCCGGGTGATCCGGACCGAGGCCGATGCGCTCACCACGCTGGCCGAGGGGCTGGATGCGCGGTTTCGCGACGCCATCGACCTGCTGCTCAACAGCAATGGCCGCGTAATCGTCACCGGCATTGGCAAGTCAGGCCATATCGCGCGCAAAATCGCCGCCACCATGGCCAGCACTGGCACACCCGCGCAATTCGTGCACCCGGCAGAGGCGAGCCACGGCGATCTCGGCATGATCACCAGCGCCGATGTGGTGCTGGCGATATCTAACTCGGGCGAGGCGCCGGAGCTTGCCAACCTGCTGGCCTACGCGCGCCGCTTTGACATTCCGTTGCTCGGGATCACCAGCGCAGAAGGCTCCAGCCTTGGCCGCGAATGCGACGTGGTGCTGCTGCTGCCGAAACTGGGCGAGGCCTGCGGCACCGGCGTCGTGCCCTCCTCCTCAACAACGATGACGCTGGCCCTGGGGGATGCGCTGGCCATTGCGCTGATGGAGCACCGCGCCTTCACGCCTGAAAACTTCCGCGACTTTCATCCCGGCGGCAAGCTGGGCGCACAACTCAGCCGGGTGTCGGACCTGATGCATACCGGCGACCAGCTGCCGCTCGTCCGCCCTGACACGCCGATGTCGGATGCGCTGATCGAGATCAGCCAGAAAAGCTTTGGCGTGGTCGGGGTTGTTGACCAAAACGGGCTGCTTGCGGGCATCATCACCGATGGCGATCTGCGACGACATATGGACGGGCTGCTGTCGTTGACGGCGCAGGACGTCATGACACCCTCGCCCGTGACCATCGATCCCGGCGCGCTGGCTGAAAAGGCCGTCGCCATGATGCAGGCCCGTCAGATCACCAGCCTCTTTGTGGTCGACACCACGGGACCGGCCAAGCCACTTGGCCTGATCCGCATCCATGATTGTCTGCGCGTCGGTCTGGGGTAGGCCACGATGCGGGGGGATCGGTATTCACGCACGGTGGCCTGGCTGAAAGTGGCCCTGCCGCTTGCGGCCCTTGGCCTACTTTCGACCCTGTTTCTTTTGTCCCGTGTCGTCGACCCCACGGAATCGATCCCCTTCGCCGACACCGAGGTGCAGGACCGGCTGCTGAACCAGCAAATCTCGGGCCCCTATTATTCAGGGACGACGGCGAACGGTGACAAGATCGCCTTTGTGGCGGAGAAAGTCGTGACTCCAAACGGCCTGACCGGCGCCAACCGCGCAGAGGATGTCTTTGTGAAGATCGAGATGGTCGGTGGCACAACTGTGAACATAAAGTCGAAAACGGCGCGGGTTAACGTTGGACAGGACGTCGCGGACTTGACCGGCAACGTTGTGATCACCACGTCGCAAGGGTACATCATCACCAGCGAAGCGCTGATAGCGAGAATTGCCGCCTTGGACCTCCATTCCCCCGATACAGTATTTGCAACCACCCCTGCAGGCGAGCTGGTGGCGGGGTCCATGCGGCTGATGTCGCCCGAAACGGACGCGCCGGCTCAATTGGTTTTCACAAACGGTGTGAAACTGATATATCAGCCGAAACAGGTGAAAGACTGACCCGTGACTTTGTTAAGAATATTTATCCTGCCCCTTTTCCTTATGGCCATCGCGTCGGCATTGCTTGCGCAGGGAACGCAGGTTGCTTTCGGCAGCCTTCAACAGGACACCGGTCTTCCCGTGGAAGTCACCGCGGACAATCTCGCGGTTGATCAGGACACCGGAGAGGCCGTGTTCACGGGGAATGTTGTGGTCGGTCAGGGCGAAATGCGGCTGTCCGCCAAACGGTTGCTGGTTGTTTACCGCGAAGACACGGAAGGGATCGAACGGATGGAAGCCACCGGCGGCGTGACGCTGGTGTCCGGTCCGGATGCCGCCGAATCAGAACGCGCAGACTACAACATTGACGATGGTACGATCGTGATGACCGGCAACGTGCTGCTGACCCAGGGCCCCTCCGCTTTGACGGCGGACAAGATGACGGTGCAGCTCGACACTGGCACCGCCCAGATGGCCGGATCGGTAAAGACCATTCTGCAGACCGGCGACAATTAAATGGCACGACCCACCCTGACCGTCGCCGAAGGCTCTGCCGGGTTGCATGTAGAGCACCTGCGAAAATCCTATCGCAAGAAGACCGTGATCCGCGATTTTTCTATGTACCTGGAGCGCGGGGAAGTGGTGGCGCTGCTGGGCCCGAACGGCTCCGGCAAGACCACCACCTTTTATGCCGTCGCCGGGCTGGTCACGCCTGAAGGCGGCACCGTTCTGATTGATGGGCAGGATGTCACGGCCTTGCCGATGTATCGTCGCGCCCGACTGGGCATCGGCTATCTCCCACAAGAGATGAGCATTTTCAGGGGCTTGTCTGTACAAGACAACATCAGCGCCATCCTCGACATCGCCGAGGCAGACCGTCACAAGCGCCGCGAACGGCTCGAAGAGCTGCTCAGCGAATTTTCCATTGAACATCTGCGACGTGCGCCTGCCCTCGCCCTGTCGGGGGGCGAACGGCGCCGGGTCGAAATCGCCCGCTGTCTCGCGGCCAATCCCAAATACCTGCTCCTGGATGAACCTTTTGCAGGGGTTGATCCGATCTCCGTCGGGGATATCCGGCACCTCGTCGCCGACCTCAAGAAGCGCGGCATCGGCGTGCTGATCACCGATCACAATGTCCGCGAAACCCTCGAAATCGTTGATCGCGCCTATATTCTGCACGAGGGTCGCGTCCTGATGTCGGGCACCCCGGACGAGGTTGTCGAGAACGAAAACGTGCGCCGCGTCTACCTCGGCGACAACTTCAAAATCTCCTGATCCAGCCGCGCGCGCGTTAACGCTTTTTTCCGCGCACGCGACCCGCTTTTGTTTGACTCTGGTGTCGGTTATCGGGCTCAATGACGGCATGGCACGTACCAGTTTCTGTCTGACCGCGCATCAGCCTGCCTGCCAAGGCCCCGGAAGACAATCATCATATGGAATGCCATTTTCCGTGATCCTCTGACCCGTTGTCCCGGCGTATCTGCGCCCGGAAACCCGATGCAGGATCAACCATTCGAAGGAGAGACTATGCGGTATCAAATCAGCGGCAAACAGATCGACATCGGCGAAGCCCTGCAGACCCACGTGAAAGAAGAATTGGGTGAAGCAGTGAAAAAATATGCCGAACGCCCGACCGAAGCGGTTGTGGTGTTTTCCAAGTCGGCGCATGAGTTTGTCTGCGAGGCGACCGTCCATTTGTCTACGGGCCTGACGGCACAGGCAAAAGCGCACCAGACCGAGATTTACGCCGCCTTTGATTCGTGCTGCGACAAGATGGAAAAACAGCTGCGTCGCTACAAGCGTAGGTTGAAAGATCATCACAAAGATCGGGCGGAACCGGTTGAAATCTACGGCGCGTCCTCCTATATCCTCGCATCAGATGCCGACTCAGAGGCGCAGGAACCAGAGACACTGCAACCGATCATCGTCGCCGAGATGGAAACCAAGATCCCCTCTCTCTCCGTAGGTGAAGCCGTGATGCAGATGGAGCTTGCTGGTGCACCGGTTCTGGTCTTTAGAAACGAGGGCAAAGAGGGCCTAAATGTCGTATACCGTCGCGATGACGGGAACATTGGCTGGATAGACCCGCAGTAGGATTTCTTCGAGGCGATGGAGCCTCCCGAAAGTGCGAGCAGAATGGATTTTAACAAACTCCTCAAGCCTGAGGCTGTGAAGGTATTGACCTCCGCCTCGAGTAAAAAGCGCCTTATGCAAGATCTCGGCGATCTTGCGGAACAGGCATATGGGCTGAAATCAGGCCACGTTCTCGACGCGCTGCTGGCGCGCGAGGCGCTGGGGCCCACCGGTGTTGGACATGGGATTGCCCTGCCCCATGCACGGCTTGATGGGCTGGACAAAGTCGTGGGTGCATTTGTGTTGCTCGACAAACCCATCGACTTCAACGCCGTGGACCGTCAACCTGTTGACGTCGCCTTTGCGCTCTTTGCCCCGGAAGATGCCGGTGTAGAGCACCTCAAGGCGCTGGCCCTCGTGTCCCGTACACTGCGCGATCCGGGAATCTGTGCAAAGCTTCGGGCGAATCCGAACCCCGGCACACTGCACACCATTCTCACATCAGCGGAATCAGAACAGGCAGCTTAAATCTGCGCTGCAGATACGAGACGTTTGGCTGGCTCGTCACCGCACGAGATAGGGTTTGCGCGGTCTGTCTCGATCAATACCCGCGTCGGCCTGTTCTACGGGGAAATCCCCCATCAGATAGGGATGCATGCCCTGATTCTTAAGGTTCTGCAGGAACTGGCCAAAGCCGTTCAGATCCACCATGCGCGGCACCTCGGATAGGCGGCGCGCCGTGTTTGGCCCGATCTCATCCAGTATCGTCTGGAGAGGCTCCATCGGTGCTTCTATGAATTCCGCCATCGTCCAGATACGGACACGCGCCTTGACCCAAGTGGAGCGCAAAACATCCAGGTGCTCGCTTTCTGTCTTTTGCAACTGTGCAGCGGCTTTACGCAAGTCCATGAAATTGGCGTTTGACCGAAAGAGCGGCACAGCCCACGCGCCGCTGATCACGGAAATCTGCGCATTGGGGTCCTTGGCCACGCGCCAGTTTATCACCTGATTGTCCCGCGGGCCAAACTGAAAGCATTGCCGCTCGCCGCGGGTATTCCAAATCAGATTGGTCAAAAAACCGTGCGGGTTGTAGTCACGCAACGTCGCGCTGTTGCTCAAGGCACCATTCATCGCGGTCTGATTATCCGCAAAGTAAGCCTGCTCCGGCGCGAAGAGATGACCATGCACCCGCGCGCCCGTTGCCTTGGCAAGCCAGGGCTCAAAATTCTCGAAAAGCTCGGCAAATCCTTGGAACATGGAATAGGGTGCGGCGGTCACTCCGTTTTCCCAATCTTCGCGGGGAAAGCGGCTCTGCATATAGAGACCGGCACGGCCTCGCGTGCGACGCTCCACCGCCTTGGCAAAAATGCGGTCGATCTTGCCGGGATTGGGCTCTGTCTTTTTCATCGCGCCAGACGGGTCGGTAAGGAATGCGTCATAGAGCCGATGCGCGTGCGGCCAGATCTTGCGCGCGACAAAACAATCTGATCGACGTAGCAGCTGCAGATGATCGTCATAGAAGATATGCGGTTTGCCCTGAAAGTCGAACTTGGACAACGTCAGCGACCGGCTTTCAATGTTGATCGCGTATTGGCGCACCAGCGTCTGGAAATAGCTCTCGTCCGGAATCCAGACGCGGCGGAAGTAGTGGTCATATTCTGTGCGCGCCGGGTCCTGCAGAATGGCGGACAGCGTTTGCCGGGTCAGACACCACCATTGTGATCCCATATGCGGCACAAGACCTCCGGGCACCTGCCGGTTCACCCGCAACCGACGTTGCAAGGCCACGTAGCGGTCAAAAAGGAACCTTTGGCGCTTCCATGAAAACGGGAACCGCAGGGTGAACCGTTCGGCGTCCAAACCACCAACCGTCCAGGGAACGTCAGCCGTCGTCGCACTTTCAATGAAATCGGTCTTGGGTCGATCCGCGAGGTAGTCGATTAACTCCTGAACCGGGCGCAGCGGTAAGCAGGAGCCAGATGCGAGGTAGACATGCCGCACATCCGGAAAGCTGGAGAGTATCTGTTCTGACGCGGTCTGCGTCGCCGCCACGATCCCCCAGGTGCCCCATTCGCACCGATAGCGTTTTGAAAACGACACGTTCGGGACATCTGCCAGCGACTGCGTAAATGCGCTGAAAGCCTTGCGCGACACGCTCTTGTCCACATGGATCACAACCGGGCAGCCCGCAGCCGACCAGTGGCGCACAACTTGTTCCGCCCGCCCAAAGGCGGTGTGTACCAACATGACGACGCCGACGCTCACGCCCAGTTTCCTTTGGACATCAGGCCGAGTATCTCCAACTGCCTCCAGTTGATGTATTTCTCAGACCACTTGCACCAGAGCTCCGAATCCTCTGTCAGGCCTTGAGCATATGCCCGGTACTCGTGGGACTCCGCGTAATGCTGCTGGCGTTCGATCTCTTCGCTCGCCTTGTCAGCAAAGGTATCAAGGAACTTTGCGTGCAACAGAATCCCAGATGCCTTTTCTCCACCCCATTCGTCATAGACGAGGTTCAGGCCCCGCGGCAGTAACATATGCGTCGAGTGCACGTAGGCATAGCGTCGGTCCCATTTGACCAGGGGAACCTTGTTCAACGCAGGTGCGCGCTTTGGCTCCTCCGGGAAAAACACGCGGCTGCGCGGCCCACCCTGAATCCACAGGTTTCCATAAAGATGGTTGCGCGACATCGTGTAATTGCCACTGTCGAACCAGCAGGCAATGTCGATGGGATTCTGACCGGGCAGGTATTGCTGATCCTCCAGCCGTCCCTTGGGGTACATGTCCAGCAGCATCGCCGAAAAGGCCCGAATGGAGCAGCTGTCGAGCCAATCAGTCAGCGCACGGAGAGGTCGCGTATCGCAAAACGGATAGAGCAGGAATTCATCGGGATCGACCACGACGCACCAGTGGCCGTGGGCATACTTGCTTTGCAAGTAGTTCAGCCAATCCACCCCGTAACGCGATTTCTTGTAGCTGCTTTTCGTCCGCCACAGGGACACATCCGGTTGATCGGCAAGGTAATCCGCCGACCCATCTGTGCTGTCGTTGTCGACGATAAAGAAATGGGACACGCCCATCTCGCGGTAGTATTCCAGAAAATAGGGGAGGCGCACCTTCTCGTTCCGCTGGGTCGAAAACAGCAGGATATCCCCATCGCGCAGTTGCGCGGTTCTGTCGACAATCCGCTTTAGGTCAAAGCTCTTGCGCCGCGCGCGTACACGCAGACGCTTGCGCGCCAGACGCATCCGGTAAGATCCCAGAACACCCAAAGCTTCAGCCCTCTCCACCGCCCCACCGCCGGTGTTCAAAGGACCCCTGTCCCCATCTGCCTGCGGTCGATCTTGTGCCGCTTTTTTGGTTAATCGCGACTTATTGATATTTTATTGCTCAAAAACTCTATTTTCGCAATGATTTAAAGCGTTTTTGAAAGGCGGCGCGGTCAGCAGGACACTACCAATCCCCACGCGACATCAAGCGTAGGTCCAGAAGCTGCTGCCAACCAGTGAAACGGGTGGCGTCCGGGGACCACATATCGGGGTCTTCCGCCACCGCATCGTAATACTCATCGTAGAGCGCCGAGTTGGAAAAATGCTCCTTACGCATCTGCTCTTGTCGCGCACGCTCCGCCGATCCGGGCAAGAACTTGGTATGCAAAAGAACCCCGCTGACTTTGGATCTACCGGTCTCGTCATAAGTACGGTTCAACCCGGAGGGAAGTGCATTATGTGTCGAATTTACAAAGACATAGCGTCGGTTCCATTTGACCAATGGAATCTTGTTCAACGTCGGAGCACGCGCCGGATTCTTCGCAAAAAAACATCTCGCCCGCACCCCGCCCTGTAACCAGAGGTTTCCCATCTTGGCCTGCCGCTGAACCCAGTACCCATGCGCATCGAACCACTGGAGCACCTCACAGGGATTTTGCCCGGGTCTGTAAGCCTGATCATCGGGTGGCCCCTTGGGATAGAGATCGAGCATCATCGCCCCCATCATCCGCTGCTCTCTCGCGTCAAGCCACTTGGTGAGGTCAGGGAGAGGTCTCGTTTCGTGATCGGGGTAGATCAGCAGTTCATCTGCATCCACCGTTACCGTCCAATGGCCGTGGCCATAACGCATCATCAACCATGTCAGCCAGTCCATTCCGAAGCGCGCCGATTTGTAGCTCGCATCCGTGCGCCACACTGAGACATCCGGTGCATCCGTGAGCAGCGCCACCGTACCATCGTCACTGCCATTGTCGATGATCAGAAAGTGGCGCACGCCAAGCGCTCTGTAGTGCTGCAGGAAATAGGGCAACCGCAGGGCCTCGTTACGCACTGTCGCGAAAAGCAGGATATCCGTCGGTGCAATCTGCCGCGTATGGTTCTGCACAGGCGTCAGCTTGTGGCGACTGCGAAAACCGCGCCACAGCAATCGCCTGCGCCGCAGCCGCAACTTGTATCTGGACCAAAGCGTGGGCGGCGCCATCACGCGACCTTTCAGAACCGAGGGGCCGTACAGGCAAAGCCGTTACGATCTTGTCGCCATATTGCCCGAATTGATTGCGCAGCCAAGCTTTTCCCTGACCGGCATCGGCCTCTGACCTGCCTGCTGCCCCGGAGGGCTGCAAAACAGGCCCTGGCGTGGCAATAGAAAACGGCACAGAGATGCCTCTGCGCCGTCGTTAAGCCATTCTTGTTAGTTGGTGCGCGCCGTTACTCCGCCGCTTTACCCATGCTGACGACGTCATGCAGATACGCAGACAGGTCCTCACGCAGATCATCCCGATCAAGGCCGAAAGCAACTGTCGCCTGCAGGAATCCGGATTTGGAGCCGCAATCGAAACGCTGCCCGCGGAAGCGGTATCCATAGACATTGCTCTTCTTCTCAATGTCCTGCGCGATTGCATCCGTCAGCTGAATTTCACCACCGGCGCCGGATTTCATCTTGTTCAGGTTCGTCAACACCGACGGCGACAGGATGTAGCGTCCGATCACCGCAAGATTGGAGGGTGATTCCTCTGCCTTGGGCTTTTCGGTCATGCCTTTGACCTTGACCATCGAGCCCATGTCCTCGGAAACATCCAGCATCCCATAGGACGAAGATTTCTCAGGTGCAACTTCCATCGCCGCGACCATGTTGCCGCCTGTCTCCGCATAGGCCTCGACCATCTGCTGCAGACAGGGCTTGTCGGCGGCGATCACATCGTCCGGCAGGATAACTGCAAAAGGCTCGTCTGCAATCAAGCGACGCGCGCACCAGACGGCGTGTCCTAAACCCAACGCCTTGTGCTGGCGAATATAGGCGATTGCGCCGCTGTCCATGTTGGTTGTTTCGAGCACTTCAAGAAGGTCGTGTTTGCCCTTCTTGCGCAATTCCTGTTCGAGTTGGGGAGCATGGTCAAAGTAATCTTCCAGCGCACCCTTGCCGCGTGACGTCACGAAAATGAATTCCTTGATGCCAGCAGCGCGCGCCTCGTCGATCGCGTATTGAATCAACGGGCGATCCACCAATGTCATGATTTCCTTGGGTACCGACTTGGTCGCAGGAAGAAAGCGTGTTCCCATCCCAGCCACGGGAAAAATCGCCTTGGTTACCTTGCGTTTCATACTGTTGCCCTCACACTTAAAAAAAATCAATCGCACCCCGCGAGCATAAAACTAGTGCTCGAATGCGTCAAAAACACGACTTGCTCGTCAATTAAAGCTATTTTTGAGCACAATTGGTTCGATTTCACGAATTATAGCGGAGTCTCGCCAATATACTCGCATAACGGGCATAATATTAATCATTGTTGCAACTGGTCAGCACATTTTTCTCGGTGTTTTCAGAGAGCGAGATCACGTGGAAAATCGGGGCAATCTACGCTCAATCCAAACCCATTTGTGCCATCATCCCTTCAATCTTCGGCACGTCCTGAGGGTTGTTCAGTTCCCAGAAGTGACGCCCTTTCGCTGCGACTTCCACGCAGAGCACGGCCCGGCCATTTTCCATGAATCGCAACTGCTCAAGGCCCTCAAGCTGTTCCAATGGGCCCATGGGCCATGTCGGGTAGGCAACCAGCGCCTCGGGACGATATGCATAAACGCCAACATGATGAAAAACAGGTGTTTCTTCTGTATCCGGATAGGTTTGCGGTGTGAAAGGGATCACCTCTTTGGAAAAGTATAACGCATGGCGGCTTGCGTCGAAAACAGCCGTTGTGCCGCCAACGCGCCCGGCTTTGCGATCGTTCAGAAAACCGTTGAGCGTGGCGCCGTCGCAGCGCAACACCGGCGTCGCGATCTCCGCCTGGGGTGCCGCCCGCAGCCCGGTGACCAGATCTTCGATAAACCACTGTGGCGTCAGGGGCGCATCGCCTTGCAGGTTAACGACGATCTCATATCCCCCACCCAAAATCTCATGTGCCTCTGCGCAACGCTCCGTGCCGTTCACCCAAGTGGAGGATGTCATGACGACCTCTGCGCCAAACTCTTCCGCCGCCTCTCTGATACGGTCGTCGTCAGTGGCCACGACGACCCGTGCGACACCGGCAACCTCCTGCGCGGCCAGCCAGCTGCGTTCAATCAGGCTGCGTGACTGGCCTGATGCGCCCTTCAGGCCTACAAGAGGTTTGCCCGGATAACGGCTGGACGCATAACGCGCCGGGATTACGATCAGGACCGACATCAGCTGTCTTTCAGATCGACGGTTGGCGCGTGAGCGATGAAAAACGGATTTGCGTAGTCCTCCTTGCCGTATCCAAGCGGTTTCAGATTATCAAAACGAACAACGGATCCCCCCGCACCCGACAGCACCGCATGGCCTGCCGCTGTATCCCACTCCATCGTGCGACCGAGACGCGGGTAAAGATCTGCCTCCCCGGTCGCCACGAGACAGAATTTGAGCGACGAGCCCGCACTCTTCATATCTTTGACAGAGTATTTGTTGATGTAGTCATCGGTCGCCTGATCCCGGTGGGACTTCGACGCAACGACCATCAGAGCGGTGTTGTCAGCCTTAGATACCGACATCGGTGTCAGACCCCCTACCTGATCCACGACCAGATCACCCGTTTCCTCGACGGACTGACCATTGGCATCAGTGTAGAACATCCGGCCCTTGGCAGGCGCATAGACAACCCCCCGCGTCGGGACACCCCCCTCGACCAGAGCAATGTTCACTGTGAAATCGCCCCGTCGGTGAATGAACTCCTTGGTCCCATCGAGTGGGTCAACGATCAGGAATGTATCGCCCGAGGTATCATGTGTCGCCGATTGTTCCTCGGTCACCAGCATGACGTCGGGAAACGCGGCACGCAGGCCAGCCGAAATCAACGCATCCGCAGCTTCATCTGCCGCCGTGACCGGGCTTTCATCCGATTTCACTTTCACGTCAAAATCGTCCGATTCATAAATTTCCATGATCTTAGCACCAGCCTCAATCGACAGTCGACGCATGACCTCAACCAGTTTCACATAATCCATGACGTCACCATCCATTCCACGATCATTGATGTTCAAAACGATGCCCCTTATGGTCAAGCTCTAACGGAACAGCAAGAATTCCGTGCGATACTCGCGCAGATCAAAAGGCAAAGCGGTCATGTTTCAGGCAACAAAACGCAATGAGGGCGGATTAACTTCTGCGCTGACGATACTGGAGTTGGTGTATCACTCCGTTGTCAGATCCGTGCGCAAAACGCACAATAACGCCTTTGCCGCGATCTTCATCAATGTTCTGCAGATGCTGATCTTCGTGCTTGCGTTCTATTTTATGTTCTCGGTGCTGGGCCTGCGCGGTTCCGCGATCCGGGGCGATTTCCTGCTCTACATCATGTCGGGCATTTTCCTGTTTATCACCCACACGAAATCGATGAGTGCGGTCGTCGGATCGGAAGGGCCTGCCAGCCCAATGATGCAGCATGCGCCGATGAACACGATTATTGCCATCGCCTCTGCCGCCATTGGCGCGCTCTACATTCAGGTGCTCTCGCTGGGCATCATTCTCTTTGGGTATCACGTCGCAATTGCCCCGGTGATCATCGAGGAACCGGCGGCGGCCTTTGGCATGCTGATGGTGGCCTGGTTCACGGGTGTGGCACTGGGCCTTGTGCTCCTGGCTCTGAAACCCTGGATGCCGCAAGTGGTCAGCATCTTTACGACCATTTACCAGCGGGCAAACATGATCGCGTCAGGAAAAATGTTCGTGGCGAACAGTCTGCCGGGCTTCATGCTGGCAATGTTTGACTGGAACCCGCTGTTTCACGCCATCGACCAGACGCGGGGCTTTGTCTTCATCAACTACAATCCCCGCTATACGGACTGGCACTATGCCATGTGGGTCGGCGTAGTGCTTGTGATGATCGGCCTGATGGGGGAATTCTATACCCGTCGGCACGCCTCGCTCAGCTGGAACGCGCGACGTTGAAGATCAAGGCTTTGCGTCACCCTCATAGGCAAAACGGATAAAGGCAGCGGGATCATCTTCGCCCAAACCGGCCTCTATGGCGCCGCCGCTCATCTCCGCAAAACTATCCAGCATCGGCGACGGCAGATCAAAAGACTGCATGACGCGCCGGAAGACATCCGCGTCCTTGTAGGTCGCGTTGATCGTAAAACCGATTTCCTTGTCCTGACCCAACACCTTTGGAATGCGGTCGGCGACCATCGGCATGCCTGCGGGCCCGCCACTGAGGATTTTCAGCGCTGTTTCGAGTGGCAATCCAGCCCTTTTTGCCAAGGGCATGAAATCAGCGAGACCGTTGAAGTAGGTCTGGATCATCCCGTTGTTGATTACCTTCATCGCGAGGCCGGCCCCCAGCGGGCCCACGTGAAAGATGCGACTGGAAAGCGACGCAAGCGTGTCCTGAGCCCGCGCGGCCGCAGCCTCCTCACCGCCCATGAAAATCCCGCATTTTCCGGCCATGACCAAATCCGGGCCCCCTGAAATTGGTGCATCGACCGCCGTTGCTCCGGCCGCTCTGATCGCTTCCATGCGGGTCTTGAGGATGTCGGGCACCACCGTGCTGGTGTCGATGATCTGTCTGCCCGTCAAATCGCAGCCAATCAGCGCCTCCAGCACCTCAGACACCGCCGCATCGTCGAACAGGCTGAGGATCAGGGTATCGCTGCGTTCCACCAAGCTCCGTAGATCCGGGGCGCTGTCGACACCCGCCACGGCACGACCGCTGCGTGTCCATCCTTGCACCGAATGTCCCATGGCGGACATGCGCCGCGCAATGGCACTGCCCATGCGGCCCAGTCCAACAACCCCGATTCGTTCCATTCAACACTCTCCCTGGACAGCGGGCCTGCACGTCAGGCACCAAGTTCATTTGCATGTCCCATAACAGAATTGGCTTGGCAATCACGTGGACATCTCTGGGCGTTCACGCTGGCTTTCGCCACGTGCCTTACCGTCGAAACGATCTAGGGGCACCCCATCGCGCGTTCCTGCGCCTTGATCTGCGACACGGCGGCTCGTTCGGCAGAGCTCAACGGCACGTTTGCCGCGCTGAGCCCGGGAATGCAGTTCTGATTGGAAAACGCCGCTTGCCCCCGCGCTGACTGAAAGCAATAGCCCCGCTGGTGGAAATACGCGTTGCGTTGCTGCCACAGCGCCTCGCAGGTGGTCTGGGCGGCGCTGGTCTGCGCACCTGTAAACCTGATCCAGTTGGAATGCGCCCACCCCTCCAGCCCGGTCTCCGTGCGCACGTGGAACCACACACCGTCCTGCCCCAGAAACTGCAGCCGTGTGCCTTCGGTCATTTTCGCAAGACGCGCCGCGCCGCTGTACGTCCCCGCGCGCAGGGCCAGAAACCCATCGCCATTCGGATCAAGCCCGGATACCACATGCGTCAGAACCAGGTCGGGCCACTGCGGTTGCGGTTGAGCCGGGGTGGTCGTTTCCGGTTGCGGCGCGGGCGTCGGCAAGTTTACCGGTTGCGCACAGTGGCCGCCCGGTTGTGCGAGGCATATTTTCTTGAGCAAAGAGGAGCTTTCCCAAGGGGTCTGCACGCTGTTGGTTTCCTGAACAACATCATAGCGGACCTTGCGCATCAGCTCGTGCACGTCCTTTTCTTCATCGTTGATGTAACGCAGCAGAGCGCCGGTAAAGGGGCTGTTCCTGCCAGCACCGTCCGATGCAGCCAGACCCGGTTCGGTCGCGAAGGCGACGAAGGTGCTGAGCCCGCCTTTGAGTTCTGCAAGACCCGTTGCGCCCATGCTCTGCAGCGGTTCATCCAGACCTTGGGCAAACGGATTGTCCCGGCATGCATCCATGATGACCACGTTCCTGCTCGCCCTTTGTTCGATATCTTTGATAATGGACTGCAATCGGATCGCCGATTTCTGCACCGTTTCTTCGGTGGTACCTGTCGCATCGACGGGCAGAATGTAGTTTTGTGACCCGAACTGAACCCCATGTCCGGCATAGTAGAAGAGGGCCAGATCGTCTTCATCCAGCCGCGACATCACTCGGAACACCAGCCGCCCGATCTGCTTGCGCGTCAAATCAATGCCTTCGAAAACTTCGAACTCCAGCGCGCGCAATGCATCTGAGACATCCTGAGCGTCCTGGGCCGCATTCGGCAAGTAGCCCAGATGCGCGTAGTCGGAATTGCCCAGCACAAGCGCCACACGATCCTTTGACGACACGGCGACAGGTAGGGACAACACCAAAAGGGTTACAAGAAAAAAGGGGCGAAGAAACAGCATGAATGAGACGCGCATATTGAAAACGACTTATCGTTGCACAGCGCTGGTGTCATTTCAATTGTTCATGGCTGTCGCTATGTCGTCACCCGAAGCGTCAGGTTGATGCGCCCGCCCTTGGGCATCAACGTGCTGGAGCCAAAGCGGATTCGGTCCACACCGTGATAGGCCAGCCGCGCGGCACCGCCCATGACCACGACATCCCCGGAGTTCAGCCAGATCGATTGCGTCTTGCCGCCCCGTTGCGTTCCCCCCATGCGAAACAGCCCATCATCGCCAAGCGATATGGACACCACCGGCCAGTCATAACTGGCCTCGTCTTTGTCCTGATGCAGGCCCATGCGCGCGCCTTTGCCATAATAGTTGATCAAACAACACTCTGGCATGCGGGCCAGCCCCGTCAGGTCGCGCCAGATCTCCAGAACGCTTTCGGGAATATCCGGCCAGGGCGTCCCTTGGGGATGCTGTGGCGCGTATCTGTAGCCCTGCCGGTCGGCGATCCAGCCGTATTGCCCCGCTGCGGTCATCCGCACCGACATCTTTTTACCGCTGGGGGTCACCGGATCAACGAAGGGCGCGGCCCGAACCACCTGACGCAGGGCGTCGAGCAAGGCGTGTTGCGCGTCTGGCGCGAGGTAAGATGTGTGGATTTCGAAGCCCGCAACCGTCAAATGTGCCATGCGTCCCCCGTCGAAGTGCCAATTGAGCAGAATTTGCTATAAGAATCCCCGAGGATGCCGCGCCTAAAGGTTGCAGCGCCCGAGACCCCTCCTTATATACGCTGCGAACCGCACGAAGCGACCCGCTTCCTGTGTTATCCAGATCGGGGCAACGGCGCCATAACGGGCCAATGCTCCGTGTCATCGCCTTGAGTAAATGAGGGATCTAAAAATGGCCAAAGTGATTGGTATCGACCTGGGCACCACCAACAGCTGCATTTCCATCATGGATGGCAGTCAGCCCCGTGTAATTGAAAACTCCGAAGGCGCGCGGACGACCCCGTCCATCGTTGCTTTCACGGATGATGAGCGCCTCGTGGGTCAGCCCGCGAAACGGCAAGCCGTCACCAACCCTGAAAACACCGTCTTTGGCGTCAAGCGTCTGATTGGTCGTCGGTTTGACGATGCGGACCTCGCCAAGGATAAGAAGAACATGCCGTTCAACGTCATTGATGGCGGCAATGGCGATGCCTGGGTGGAAGCCAAGGGTGAGAAATACTCGCCCTCTCAGATTTCCGCTTTCATCCTCGGCAAGATGAAAGAAACCGCCGAGAGCTATCTCGGCGAAGACGTCACGCAAGCAGTCATCACCGTGCCTGCCTACTTCAACGACGCCCAACGTCAGGCGACCAAGGATGCGGGCAAGATCGCGGGCCTCGAAGTGCTGCGGATCATCAACGAGCCCACAGCAGCGGCGCTCGCCTATGGTCTGGACAAAGAGCAGACGCAAACCATCGCGGTTTATGACCTTGGTGGCGGGACCTTCGACGTGACCATTCTGGAGATCGACGACGGCCTGTTTGAGGTGAAATCCACCAACGGGGACACTTTCCTCGGCGGTGAAGACTTCGACATGCGCATCGTCAACTACCTGGCGGGTGAATTCAAAAAAGAGCACCAGGTGGACCTGACCGCTGATAAAATGGCCCTGCAGCGCCTGAAAGAAGCGGCGGAGAAAGCCAAGATCGAGCTCAGCAGCGCCAGCCAGACCGAGATCAACCAGCCGTTCATTTCCATGGGTGCCAATGGTCAACCGTTGCACATGGTCATGAAGCTGACGCGCTCCAAGCTGGAATCGCTGGTCAGCGATCTGATCAAGAATTCGATCAAGCCTTGTCAGGCGGCCCTGAAAGACGCAGGTCTCAGCCCCTCCGACATCGACGAGGTTGTTTTGGTCGGTGGGATGACCCGCATGCCCAAGGTGGTCGAGGAAGTGACCAAGTTCTTCGGCAAAGAGCCGCACAAGGGTGTGAACCCGGACGAAGTGGTCGCCATGGGCGCCGCCATTCAGGCCGGTGTTCTGCAGGGTGACGTGAAGGACGTGGTCCTCCTGGACGTGACCCCGCTGTCGCTCGGCATCGAGACGCTGGGTGGCGTGTTCACCCGCCTGATCGACCGCAACACCACGATCCCGACCAAGAAGTCCCAGATCTTCTCCACCGCCGAAGACAACCAGAACGCGGTGACAATCCGGGTCTTCCAGGGTGAGCGTGAGATGGCCTCCGACAACAAGATCCTCGGCGCCTTCAACCTTGAGAACATCCCGCCCGCCCCGCGCGGCATGCCGCAGATCGAAGTCACCTTTGACATCGACGCCAACGGCATCGTGTCGGTGGGCGCGCTCGACAAGGGCACGATGAAAGAGCAGAAGATCACGATCCAGGCGTCGGGTGGTCTGTCGGACGAAGACATCGACAAAATGGTCAAGGACGCCGAGGAGAACGCGGAGGCCGACAAGGAGCGCCGCGAGCTGATCGAGGCCAAGAACCAGGCGGAAAGCCTCATCCACTCGACCGAGAAGTCGATGGAAGAGCATGCCGACAAGGTCGATCCGACCACCATCGAAGCCATCGAACTGGCGATTGCCGCACTCAAGGACGAGCTGGAAACCGAGAATGCCGAGAAGATCAAATCCGGTATCCAGAACGTGACCGAAGCGGCGATGAAACTGGGCGAGGCCATCTACAAGGCCGCGCAAGAAGAGGGTGAAGACGTGGCCGAGGCCACCGACGAGCCCCGCGCTGATGACGATGATATCGTCGACGCCGAGTTCGAAGATCTCGACGACGACAAGCGCGCGTAAGTTGCGCGATACCCGGAACCACTGCATAGGCCGACCCCCGGGTCGGCCTCTCACGTTCCAGTAAGGGGACCTACCGGATGGCAAAACGTGATTATTACGACGTACTTGGTGTCGCCAAAGGCGCCTCTGCGGACGAGATCAAGAAGGGGTATCGCCAAAAGGCGAAGGAACTGCACCCGGATCGCAACAAAGACAATCCAGACTCTGAATCGCAATTCAAAGAGGCCAACGAGGCCTATGAAGTTCTGAAAGACGCAGACAAGAAAGCAGCTTATGACCGCTTTGGTCACGCCGCTTTCGAAGGCGGCATGGGCGGCGGTGGTGGCCGTCCCGGCGGCGGGTTTGGCGGCGGCCAGGGCGATTTTGGATCTGCCTTCTCGGATGTCTTCGATGACCTCTTCGGCGATTTCATGGGTGGCCAACGCGGCGGCGGTGGACGCCGGGCCGCACGGGGCTCCGATCTGCGCTACAATCTGCGCATCTCGCTCGAAGACGCCTACGCTGGTCTGCAAAAGACGATCAACGTACCGGGCTCGGTCGGTTGTGACAGCTGCAACGGCTCCGGCGCAGAGGGCGGCGCCGAACCGACCACCTGCCCGACCTGTTCCGGCATGGGGAAAGTGCGCGCTCAGCAGGGGTTCTTCACGGTCGAACGGACCTGCCCGACGTGCTCCGGCCTGGGTCAGCACATCAATAATCCCTGTAAATCCTGCAATGGCGCTGGCCGGATCGAAAAAGAGCGGGCGCTTAACGTGAACATCCCCGCCGGTGTCGAAACCGGCACCCGCATCCGTCTGGCTGGTGAAGGCGAAGCGGGCATGCGGGGCGGACCGTCGGGCGATCTCTATATCTTCATCGATGTGATCGAACACGAACTGTTCTCGCGCGAGGGTGGGAACCTTTTCTGCCGCGTACCCGTTTCCATGGCCAAGGCGGCTCTTGGCGGGTCCATCGAAGTACCGACCATCGACGGCGGGCGTGGGCGCGTGCAAATCCCGTCGGGCAGCCAATCCGGTCGCCAGATGCGTCTGCGCGGCAAGGGCATGCCCGCGCTGCGCGGCGCCGGATCAGGGGATATGTTCATCGAATTGGCGGTGGAAACCCCGGTGAACCTGACCGCCCGGCAAAAGGAACTTCTGGCTGAATTCGAGGACCTCTCCGAGAACAACAACCCGGAGACCTCCAGCTTCTTTTCCTCCGTGAAAACCTTCTGGGACTCCATGAAAGGGTGATCTTGCGCCTTGGAAACGCTCCGGTGGAGCGTTTCGCCAGATCGCCTGTGAAGCCCCGATTTCTGTAACCTCCGGAAGACGCAAACCAAAAGGGTGGCCTAAAGCCCACCTTACCTGTCTGGTCGACGGTCGCCTATGAGCCCGACATGTTTGGTGTTGTGGGGCAGGTCGGATCATCATGCGCATCGCACCAACTTCATTTCACATCTCGGGTTAACCAATCAGAAACCATGACTCCGCAAAGTCAGGCACATGAGTCGTGACCCACATACCTTCGCCGAATCCACCCTGCCCTTCCTGCTTGACGAAGCGGAGCCTGTCCCCCTTCCCAGCGGCACGACACCCTCCTACATCGCAGATCACCGCAAGCGTCTGCGCCTTCGTTTCACTGAAGGCGGCGCAGCCGCCATGCCGGATTATGAGATGTTAGAGTTGGTTCTGTTCCGGGCAATCCCGCGCCGCGATGTGAAGCCACTGGCCCGCGCCCTGATGGACCGGTTTGGCGATTTCAACCGCGTGTTGACCGCGCCCGCGGAACGGCTGCGCGATGTGCCCGGCGTTGGCGAGGCGGTGATAACCGAACTCAAGATTGTCGAAGCCTCGGCCCACCGGATGGCCCGCGCCCGCGTACTCGAACAAAACGTCGTTAGCAGTTGGGACGCCTTGCTGGATTACTGTCACACAACCATGGCGCATCGCGAGACCGAACAATTCCGCGTACTGTACCTCGACCGGAAGAACGTGGTCATCGCCGACGAAGAGCAGGCCCGGGGCACTGTCGATCATGTGCCGGTTTATCCACGCGAAGTTGCCAAGCGAGCGCTGGAGTTGAATGCCAGCGCTTTGATTTTGGTACATAATCATCCTTCAGGCGATCCAACACCTTCACAGGGCGATATCGCCATGACGGATCAGATCAACGCCGCTTGTCAGGCCCTCGGGCTCACGCTGCATGACCACCTGATCATCGGTAAATCGCGTGAGTTGAGTTTTCGCAGCGAAGGCTATCTCTGAGCTTTAGCGCACCCAGACCTCGACCCGGCGGTTGGCCTGACGCCCCCAGGCGCTGCCGTCGCAGGCCATGGGCATCGCCTCACCGAAGGCATCCACATCTATCACAACACGATCCAGATCGGCCGTTTCCGCCGCCTCGATGATTGCGCTGCGCACCGCCTCCGCGCGGCGCAAAGCAATGCCGCGGTTGGCCTCAGCAGGACCTTCACCATCGCTGAACCCGACAAGCAAAAGCTTACGCGCGTCATAGCGACCCTGTTCCAGCCCGCGTGCCAATTGCTGGATATTGGAGCGCGACTGGGCATCCAGCCGAACAGACCCGGCCTCAAAGCGAAAGGAGGTTGTCAGCCGCTTCATGGGTGACAATACGGAGACCATGCGTTGCAATTCGGAGAGCGGCACCTCGGCGCCTGCAGAGGCGATTGCATTGACAAACCTGTTGCCCTGATCGTCCACCGGCACCTCTTCCGGAGCCTGATCAACGAACCCGGCGCGCCGGATCACGATCTGCGCTGAGGGGCCACGTGTATAGGCCAGAAACTCGCGCGCGATCCTGGGCAGGCGGCGCGCGGGCAGGTAGATGAACATAGGGGCGGTAAGCGGGTAATCCTCTGTCTTGATCGTGCGCCGGGTTGCGCGCAAGGGCCGCCCGCAAACGCCTGTCAGCGTAAGGGCCTGTGCGTTTCCAACCTCGGCAAAGCTCGCCACACCCAGTGCAAAAGCGTCCCGCGCCACGTGATCTGACAAGTCGGCACCCCGCGCATGGCGTATTATTTCCGATGACATCTGCAGTTGAGCAGGGGCGATGATCTCATCCTCAATGGCCTGCCCCAACCCGGTTTCAGGCGCGGGCGCGTGCAGGGCGATGGGCGCATCAGGTCCCCCCAGGTCGGACCAATTGGTGATCTGACCCGCATAGGCGCGTGCAAGATCAACGGGCGAGATATCTCGGACGGGATTGTTCGGCGCAACAATGGGCACCACGGCATCCAGGGCCAGCACACGGCTGCGGTTGTTGCCGGTCATGTCCCCCATGCCCGCTTCCGCGGCACGCAACAGCTCGTCTTCGCGAATTTCACGCAGCGCCATGACAATATCCGCCTCATTGGCCAACAGATCGGCAAAGCCTTCGTCTGTATTGGTCACGCGAAAGAAGAAGACGGCTGCAAGCTTGCCAGTCCGTTCGTCGGTCAGGCTGTAATTGAAACGTGTTTTTCCCTCGACCATGCGCAGCGCAATATATCCATTACGCAGGGCAAACCCTTCGATGAGCGCGGGCATCAGGACCGCGCCCATGGTTGCCGATCCGGAGATACTCAGTTCTGCCACGTAGTCCTGAAGATTTGGACAGCCGGGCCCGTCACACAAAACGCCGGAGCCATCCACAGTCAATTCGCCGTAGAGCGTGTCGATGCGGTAAAACTCTCCGTCAAACCCAAGCAAGGTACCGGTCAGCTCGATACGGCCATCGCGCGATGTCAGGGTCACATCTTGCGCGACCGCAGGAAGCCAGAGACTGCATAGAAAAAGTGCAGCGAAAACCGCCGCACGTCTCAATTTCATTTGAAAGGACCTCGTCGCAGTGTCAGTTCGATGCGACTGTCAGGTCTTCGAGCGGATTATTCAACACCAGAAAGTTGCCAACGGCTCCACATCCTGGCACGGAGAGTGATACCGTGCGGGCCGGCAGCGCGGTTCCGCTCATCAGTTTCAACGCGGTTGCCTCTACTTCGCGACCGCAGTTGGCCGCTGTGACTTCCGTCTCAATGCTGACTTCCAGCGCGTCTATGGTCTGCGCGATCTTCGCCGGATAGGTATAAACTTCGGCCATTCTGGCGTTTGCAGCGGCACTGTCCCCGTGGCGTGTCAGAAAGCCACCAGATCCATCCGTCACAACCGAAATGTCGCGCATGGCACCGGCCCAAACGTGACCTGATTCACCATAATGGGCACCGAACTCCCGTACGTGAAGCTGAACGGTGTTGTTGCCTTCCCACTGGACGGCCACGCGATCATAGAGCGAAACGCTGGGCACCGATGCCTGAGCATGCGCCATGTACTCATTGACAAATATGACGTCGAATTTCGCATCTTCGGCCAGAGCCGGTACGGTCATGTCCAACCCGCCGGACGCGGATGTGGTTTCAGTGAATTCCAGTCCATCGTGGCGCACAGTCACCCGTTCGTTCTGCATGCACGGGGCTGTCAGGCTCAGCTTTACCATAGCGGCGGCAAAGGGCTCGGCGGACAATTTCACGGGGCATAGATGTTTTGGGCGACTCTCAGGCGCGACAGGCTCATAAAGAGGACTGACCGCTGAGGCGTAGACCAAAACCGGTTCATCCAGTGTTGGCAGTTTACGCAAAGTCTCGACATCGGCAGAGGTCAGGATGATTTCGCTGATGTCCAATGCCGGTTCATCTTTGGAAAACGGTGTGTCGGGGAATTCAATGACATCCAGCGGCAATGCGCTTTGCACTTTCAGCTTTTCGGGAGACGCCTGCGCGGATCCATAACGAAGCTCGGCAACTTCGCCGCTCTGCATCACGAAACCGATGCCGACAGCGCAGGCTAAGGTGCCTACAGCCGTCATGATTTCTGTCTTATGCGACATCTGTTTTGATCCCTCTCCACCAGTCGGACAAAACCTTAATGAAAGGTAAACACGGCTGAGTTGTGACCGCGGAGAGGAGTCATTCAGGCAAGAAGAAGGCAGACAGGTTAGACGAGGCGTCCGTGACAGTGTTTGAACTTTTTTCCAGACCCACAAGGGCATTGCTCGTTCCGCCCGGGATTTCCCCAGGTCGACGGATCGTCTTCGACAAAGCCTGGTGCCGCATCACCGCCCGATTCACCGGCTGCCGCACTGCCCGCCGTCGCAACGGCTGCCGCAGTCTGAGCCGCTGCCTGCTGTGCCCGCATCTGTTCAAGCATCTCGCGTTGCTCTTCTTCGGACAGAGGCCGGATCTGCGAAAGCTTCTGCGTAACGTCCGACCGCAGGCTATCGAGCATGCCTTCAAAAAGCTGAAAGGACTCGTTCTTGTACTCGTTCAGCGGATCACGCTGGGCATATCCGCGGAACCCGACAACAGATCGCAGGTGTTCCAGCGTCAGCAGATGCTCGCGCCACTTGCTGTCAATGGCCTGCAGCAAAAGCTGCTTTTCAATGTTGCGCATGTTCTCGGAGCCGAACTGTTCGGCCTTGTTCGCCATGAATTCGTCAGTGGCCGCAACCAGACGCTCCTGGATCGCCTCATCATCGACGCCTTCTTCTTCGACCCAGTCCATGACCGCCACGTCAACGCCGAGCTGGTCTTTCACCGCCTCATAAAGACCTTCGGAGTCCCATTGGTCCGCATAGGTATTCGGCGGCAGGTACTGATCGATCATATCGTCGATCACCTGGTGGCGCATGTCGGTCGTTATCTCGCTGAGATCGGCGGCTTCCATGATATCCCGACGCTGGGTGAAGACCACTTTGCGCTGCTCGTTCATCACGTCATCGAACTTCAAGAGCTGCTTGCGGATGTCGAAATTGCGCCCTTCGACCTTGGCCTGTGCCCGCTCCAGTGACTTGTTGACCCAGGGGTGAATGATGGCTTCCCCCTCCTTGAGGCCAAGCGTTGTCAGCACCTTTTCGAGACGTTCGGACCCAAAAATACGCATAAGATCGTCTTCGAGGCTCAGGTAAAACGACGACCGGCCGGGGTCTCCCTGACGGCCAGAGCGACCGCGCAGCTGGTTGTCGATCCGTCGGCTTTCATGGCGTTCGGAGGCCAGAACATAGAGGCCACCTGCCTCCAGCACTTTGGATTTCTCATCTGCGTGCTCGGCTTCAACCTTTGCCCGTATCTCTTCCGGATCGGCGTCAGGATCAGCTGCAATGGCGTTCATCACCTGCATGTCCACATTGCCACCCAACTGGATGTCCGTCCCGCGACCAGCCATGTTGGTCGCGATGGTCACCGCGCCGAATTTGCCCGCGTCCGCGACGATCTGCGCCTCCTGCTCGTGCTGGCGCGCGTTCAGAACGTTGTGCTTGATCCCGGCGTCCGTCAGCATCTTGCTCAGCACTTCGGACTTCTCGATCGAGGTGGTGCCAACCAGCGCCGGCTGGCCCTTGGCATTGCTTTCCTTGATCTGATCCAGCATGGCGGAGTATTTCTCGCGCACGGTGCGGTAGACCTGATCGTCATCGTCAATCCGGGCAATCGGCCTGTTAGTGGGTACCTCGACAACACCCAGCCCGTAAATTTCCTGGAACTCTTCTGCTTCGGTCAGCGCCGTCCCGGTCATGCCTGCCAGCTTGTCATAAAGACGGAAGTAGTTCTGGAAGGTCACCGAGGCCAGCGTCACGTTCTCGGGTTTGATGGCCACGTGTTCCTTGGCCTCAATCGCCTGGTGCAAACCGTCCGACAGACGGCGTCCTGCCATCATCCGGCCGGTGAATTCGTCAATCAGCACCACCTCGTTATCGCGGACGATATAGTCCTTGTCGCGCTGAAACAGCTTGTGCGCCCGAAGGCCCTGGTTCACGTGGTGCACGATGGTCGTGCTTTCCGGATCGTAGAGGGTTTGTCCCTCTTCCAACAACTCGCGCGACCGCAGCAGATCTTCCAGGAATTCGTTGCCTTCATCCGTGAAGGTCACGTTCCGGGTCTTTTCGTCAAGCTCGAAATGGCTCTCATCCAGCTCCGGGATCACCACATCGATGGTTTTGTACATCTCGGACCGATCCTGCGCTGGACCGGAAATGATCAAGGGCGTGCGGGCTTCGTCGATCAGGATCGAATCCACCTCGTCCACAATCGCGAAGTTGTGATGCTTCTGGAAAATCTGGCTCAGCTCCGACTTCATATTGTCGCGCAGATAGTCAAACCCAAGCTCGTTATTCGTCGCATAGGTGATGTCACTGCCATAGGCGTTGCGCTTGTCCTCCTCGGACATCTCGGAATAGGCCACACCCGTGGTCAGACCCAGCGCGCCAAAGACCTGACCCATCCAGGCGGCATCGCGTTTGGCAAGGTATTCGTTCACGGTGACGATGTGCACACCCTTGCCGGTCAGACCGTTCAGGTAGGCGGCAAATGTCGCGGTCAGCGTCTTGCCCTCACCGGTCTTCTGTTCCGCGATATTGCCCTGATGCAGGAACACCGCCCCCATGAGCTGCGTATCAAAGGCGCGCAGGCCCAGCGCCCGGCGCGCCGCTTCACGGCAGTTGGCAAAAGCTTCGGGCAGCAGGTCGTCAAGGTTTTCGCCATCCAGAGCGCGCTTGCGCAGCTCTTCGGTCTTTTCCTTGATGCCATCGTCGCTCAGTTTTTCGAACTCTGGCTCTAGCGCGTTGATCTTTTCGATCAGCGGGCGGGTCGCTTTGACTTTGCGGTCGTTTGGTGTCCCAAAGACCTTTTTTGCGATTGTTCCGATGCCCAGCATGCGTTCTCCAGCCGAAGTTTAGGGAATGGCGCCGATTTGCTTGCTCGTCTGCGGCACAGCCCATAGATAGAAAGGGAACGCAGCACCCTAGCCGCGCCCATAGGGCGATGTAAGGGTCACGCCAAACCGTGTCAATGTCGCGCCCTGCCGTGACGCAGCCCAAGGACCAATCCATGCAAAAACACCTCACCCTCATGGCCAGCGCCGCGCTGCTGGTCACATTGGCTATGCCGTCCTGGGCCCAGACAGAAACGGAAACCGATGCGGAGCCGCCCACCGCTGAAACGGTTGTCGCGACGGTTAATGGTGTCGAGATCACACTGGGTCACATGATCGTTGCGCGCGCCAGCCTGCCGCAACAATATCAGCAGCTGGATGACAAAGTCCTTTATGACGGCATTCTGGAGCAGCTGGTTCAACAAAGTGCCCTGGCGCAGAACTTCGAAGGCGAATTGCCCCTGCGGATCACCAAATCGCTGGAGAATGAACGCCGTTCGCTGGTGGCTGGCGAAGTCGTAGAGGCCGTGTTGCAGGACGCGATCACAGACGAAGCCCTCCAGGCGCTCTATGATCGGCAATTCGGGGATATCGATCCCGAAGAGGAATACAACGCCTCCCATATTCTGGTGGAAACCGAAGAGGCCGCCTTGGCCGTCAAGGAAACCATTGACGGGGGTGCAGATTTCGGCGCCACCGCGCGGGAAAAATCGACGGGGCCGTCCGGTCCGAACGGTGGGGAGTTGGGGTGGTTCGGCGCCGGTATGATGGTGCCTGCGTTCGAGGCCGCGACCATCGCGCTTGAGGTGGGTGAGGTTTCGGCCCCGGTGCAGACCCAGTTCGGCTGGCACATCATCAAGCTCAACGAAACGCGCAAAGCGGATATCCCGGCGCTGGAAGATGTCCGGGAAGAGTTGACCCAGGAACTCAGTCAGATTGCGGCGCAGGAAGCGATCCGGGACGCAACCGATGCGGCGGATGTTCAGGTCCCTGCCGATCTGGAAGTCGACCCGGCGGTGCTGAAACAGACAGACCTTCTGGAATAACGATGGCCAAGATTTCCGCGGTTTCGCCGCTGGCGCCCAAGGCGTTTCCGGACCTGCCCGCTGTCGAGGGTGTGACATTTGCCACCATCGCTGCCGGTGTTCGGTATCAGGGACGCGATGACGTCATGCTTGCATGCATGTCACCCGGCACGGCGATTGCCGGTGTCTTTACCACCTCGGCGACCCGGGCTGCACCAGTGTTGGACTGTCAGGCCAAGCTGGGGGGGGATGCCGACTCCGGGGCCGCTATTCTCGTCAACTCGGGCAACGCAAACGCCTTTACCGGGCGCAATGGAGAAGATGCGGTGGGTGCCATCACCCTTGCCGCTGCCACCGCCTGCAATATCCCGCAAGAGCGTGTTTTTACCTCTTCAACCGGGGTGATCGGAGAGCCGTTGCCCTTCGACCGCATCACCGCGCATCTGAAAACTCTGTCTGACACACAAGACGCAAAAGGCATCGCCGCGGCAGCGCGGGCCATCATGACGACAGACACCTTCCCCAAGGGGACCAGCGCCACGGTCGATATAGCGGGCAGAGCCGTCACCATCGCGGGCATCGCTAAAGGCTCGGGCATGATCGCGCCGGACATGGCGACGATTCTGGTCTATATCTTTACGGATGCGAAAATACCGCAAGCGGAACTTCAGGCGATGGTGTCGGGTCACAACGCCAGCACCTTCAACTGCATTACGGTCGACAGTGACACCTCGACCTCCGACACGCTTCTGGTGGCGGCAACGGGCGCATCGGGCGTGGATGTCAGCGGTGATCTCGCCTTTTCCGACGCGCTGCATGGGGTGATGCTGGAGCTGGCGCATCAGGTTGTGCGGGATGGTGAAGGCGCCACGAAGTTCGTGGAGATCTGCGTCACCGGCGCCAAAACGGATACCGACGCCAAAACGCACGCCCTTTCCATCGCGAACTCCCCACTGGTGAAGACCGCCATTGCAGGCGAAGATCCCAATTGGGGCCGTGTGGTCATGGCCGTGGGCAAATCCGGTGCGGCGGCGGATCGCGATCTGCTGTCGATCCGGTTTGGTGACGTGGTCGTGGCCGAAAAAGGATGGGTCAGCGCGGGCTATGACGAGACACAGGCAGCCGCACATATGAAAGGCCAGGAGTTGT
Organism: uncultured Roseobacter sp.; assembly: GCF_947492555.1. Taxonomy (GTDB): domain Bacteria; phylum Pseudomonadota; class Alphaproteobacteria; order Rhodobacterales; family Rhodobacteraceae; genus Roseobacter. The sequence continues at coordinate 472,205 of NZ_CANLNE010000002.1, read as the reverse complement.
TCATCGGCGTGGACATCGGTTTGGGGGATGGCAGGGCCACCGTCTGGACCTGCGATCTGACCCACGGCTACATCGACATCAACGCCGATTACCGGTCCTGACCTCCATGAAAACTGTTCTCGTTTCCGCTGTCGCCCTGATTGATGTGGATGGGCGCGTCCTGCTGGCGCAACGGCCCGAAGGCAAATCCATGGCCGGTCTCTGGGAGTTTCCCGGCGGCAAAGTCGAGCCGGGCGAGACACCCGAAGTGGCGTTGATCCGCGAACTGGAAGAAGAGCTGGGGATCAATACATGGGCCTCCTGCCTGGCCCCGCTGACCTTTGCGAGCCACAGCTACGATGACTTTCACCTGCTGATGCCGCTTTTTGCCTGCCGCAAGTGGGAAGGCACCCCGATGTCACGCGAAAATCAGACATTGAAATGGGTGCGGCCGACAGCCCTCAGGGACTACCCGATGCCGGCTGCGGACGTGCCTTTGATCCCTATTCTGCGCGATTGGCTGTAGGCAATCTCGCTGCGGGCGACATTGTTCGCAATTTTTCGCCTATTAGAGGAAAACACGAATTTTGTTTATGGTAATTTAATCAAACTGAGATAACTGTTTCATAGTCATTATCCTGGGGAGGAGAACGACATGTTACGGACGATCACTCTGGGGAGTGCTGTGTCGATTCAGGGGCTATACGTGAGGGCATTGCCCGACGGGCGTATCGTCGTGAAAGTAGATGACACAAGCTACACGGGCGCGCCGGTCACCAAAGCGGCCTGATAAAGCACTCAAACACACACGAAAAAGGGAACAGCGTCCGCGCTGTTCCCTTTTTTCTTTTTTGTTCTGCTGCTTAACTCAGAGTCCGCGTGATTTCCTCGCGCTCGAAAATCTCGATCACATCGTCAGCACGGATATCGTCGTAATTCTCGAACGCCATACCACATTCCTGACCGGACTGAACTTCGGCAACTTCGTCCTTGAAGCGCTTGAGCGTTTTCAGCGTGCCTTCGTGAATCACAACGTTGTCCCGCAGCAAGCGCACCCCGGCAGACCGGCGTGCAACGCCTTCCGTCACCAGGCAACCGGCAACTTTGCCGACGCCCGTCACCTTGAAGACCTCTTTAATCGTTGCGTACCCAATGAAGTTTTCGCGGATTTCTGCGCTGAGCAGGCCGGAAGCCGCCGCTTTCACGTCGTCCACGAGATCGTAGATCACCGAGTAATAGCGGATTTCCACGCCTTTCTGGTTGGCCGTGTTCCGTGCAGAAGCATTTGCCCGCACATTAAAACCCATGATGGGTGCGCCCGATGCTTCGGCCAGACCCACGTCCGTTTCGGTGATGGCGCCGACACCCGAATGCAGCACGCGTACGCGCACTTCATCGTTGCCGATCTTTTCCATCGCTTGAACGATCGCCTCTGCAGAACCCTGCACATCCGCTTTGACCAGAATGGGCAACTCGTTGACGTTCTCATCGGCCTTGGCATTTGCCATCAGCTGTTCGAGCGTGGTCGCCGCACCCGCCGCCGCACGTTTGTCTTTCGCGGCATTCGCACGGTATTCGGCGATTTCACGAGCCTGTGCTTCGGTTTCGGTCACGTTCAGGACGTCGCCCGCTTCGGGTGTGCCGTTCAGGCCCAACACCTCGACGGGCACTGACGGACCGGCTTCTTTCACGCGGTCGCCCTGATCGTTGATCAGCGCACGCACCTTACCGTATTGCTCGCCCACAACGAAGATATCGCCCTGACGCAATGTGCCGTTCTGTACCAGAACAGTCGCCACAGGCCCGCGGCCCACATCCAACTGTGCTTCGATCACGGCACCCTGGGCCGCACGATCCGGGTTGGCCTTCAGCTCCAGAATTTCGGCTTGAAGCGCAATGGCTTCCAGCAGCTCATCCAGACCCTGACCGGTGATCGCGGAGACTTCGACGTCCTGCACTTCACCTGACATCTTCTCGACGATAACCTCGTGCTGCAGCAGGTCTGTCCGCACCTTGTCCGGATCAGCCGCCGGGCGGTCAATCTTGTTGATCGCCACGATCATTGGCACTTCCGCCGCCTTCGCATGGTTGATCGCCTCGATGGTCTGCGGCATCACCGCGTCATCCGCAGCCACCACCAACACAACGATGTCTGTCACCTGCGCCCCGCGGGACCGCATCGATGTGAACGCGGCGTGACCCGGCGTATCAAGGAAGCTCAAGAGCTGGCCGCCATCGGTTTTCACCTGATAGGCACCGATGTGTTGCGTGATCCCGCCCGCTTCACCGGCAACAACCTTGGCGTTACGGATCGCATCGAGCAGCGAAGTTTTACCGTGGTCAACGTGACCCATGATGGTGATGACTGGTGGCCGCGCCTTGAGATCTTTTGCGTCGTCTTCGACTTCCTTGATCACGTCTTCGACGTCCGCATCGGAAACCCGGACCACCTTGTGACCGAATTCCTCGACGATCAGCTCGGCGGTGTCCTGGTCAATGGTCTGGTTCTGCGTGACCATCATGCCGTTGTTCATCAACGCCTTGACGACCTCGCCAACTTTTTCAGACATCCGGTTCGCCAGTTCCGAGACGACAATCGCCTCAGGCACCTGCACATCACGCATGACCTTTTCACGCTCGACCTGACCGCCCATGGCTTTCTGACGTGCGCGTTCCTGCTTGCGTTTCATCGCAGCCATGGAGCGTTGCCGCCCGCCTTCGCCGCCACGCAACGCCTGATTGAGCGTCAGCTTGCCGGAGCGACGGTTGTCGTCACCACCCTTGCCGCGCTTGTTATCGCGGTCACGGTCCTGCTGTTTGCGCGGGGCCGCTTCCGGTGCCTTGGTGCTGGTGGGACGTGCAACAACGGGCTCTTCTACGGGAGCCGCAGCCGCCTTGGCCGCTGCTTCCGCCTCCTCCTTGCGGCGCGCGTCTTCCTCGGCCTTGGCCTTGAGGCTTTCTTCGCGCTCGCGTTCCTGCTGTTCCTTGGCTTCCTGCTCGGCGCGGCGACGCTCGCGCTCTTCGGCGCGTGCTTTCTCCTGCGCTTCACGTGCCGCGGCCTCTTCGACCTCACGTGCCTTGGCAGCCTGAACAGCCTTCAGACGGCGGTCCATTTCCGCATCGGAAATACCCGCCGGGCGTCTGGAGGGATCACCGGTCGCCGCGCTGCCGGACCCGGTTTTACCCGCACCCGGTTTCGGCACCACAACGCGCTTGCGCTTGGTCTCCACCACGACGTTTTTGGTCCGTCCGTGGCTAAAGCTTTGCTTTACGTTGCCCGGACGCGCGCCACCGCCACGCAGACCCAATGTTTTCTTGCCGTCAGTATCGCTCATGAAGCTCGTCTATCCTTTCGAATGGCCGTTGCCACCCTCGTTTTCGCGCACGCCTTTAAGTCGGTTGGCTTCCTCTACAACACGTTGCGTGAGTCCACCAGAGGCGAGCGCCCCATGTATCACAGTTTGACGTCCGAATGCCAAACCCAATTCGTCCGCCGTCAGCCAGCCGATATAATGGCCATAGTGCGGCGTGCTCAATTTCGATTTCCCGCGCCCCGATCCATCCACCGCCTGGATCAGAACCTCTGCCTCTTCCAACTGCAGCCAGCTTTTGACCTTTTCGTATCCGGCAACCGCCTTGCCGGCCTTGCGTTGCAGGGAAATAAGGTCGATCACCCGGCGCGCCAGCTGCCGTTCGACTTCCCCCACCAGATCTTCCGGCACCGTCACCGGTTGTTTTGCGCCACGGGCAAAGAGGCGTTTCTGAACCGCCTTCTCAAGCGCAGCCCTGTCCGCCGCTACATAAATCCCGCGACCAGGCAGTTTGCCCAGAATATCCGGCACAATCTGCCCCTCCGGACCTGCTACAAAGCGGATCAGCCCAAATTTTGGCTGCACCTCGCCTGTGGCAATACACTTGCGGTCTGGACCGTCGGTGCGGTCTTTGGGAGCGCCACCGCGACCCATCAGTTGACCCCGAGGCCTGAAATCAGGCCTCGGTCTCCTCGGCGTCTGCCTCTTCCAGCTCTTCTTCGGCGGCAGCTTCCAGATCGGCGGGATCAACCCAGCCCAACATGACCCGTGCGGTCATGATCAGATCCTGCGCCTCTTCCAGCGAGACATCAAAAGGTTCCAGGACACCGTCATCCTTGACGCGCTCGCCGTCGATGGTTGTCCATCCGCCAGCCAGCTCCCAATCGGCGCAGGTGGCGAAGTCTTCCAGTGTCTTCACATCATCCTTTGCGAGCGCCTCAATCATTTGGGGCGTCAGGCCTTCAAATTCAACCAGGCTGTCCTCGACACCCATGCTGCGGGCGTTCTCAAGGGCCGCCTTGTTCTGCGCTTCCAGCACATCGCGGGCCCGAGCCTGCAGTTCGTTCGCGGTGTCTTCGTCCACCCCGTCAATGACCAGCAGTTCATCCAGTTCCACATACGCTACCTCTTCGAGGTTGGTGAACCCTTCGGACACCAGAAGCTGGGCAAAGAACTCGTCCAGATCGAGGTTATCGACAAAGAGCTTGGTGCGCAGCTCGAACTCGGCCTGACGGCGCGCGCTTTCCTGCTCTTCGGTCATGATGTCGATGTCGAGCCCGGTCAGTTGCGACGCCAGACGCACGTTCTGACCGCGACGACCAATGGCGAGGCTCAGCTGCTCTTCGGGCACCACCACTTCGATCTTGCCTGCTTCCTCGTCCAGAACCACCTTGCTGACTTCCGCAGGTTGCAGCGCGTTCACCAGGAACGTCGGCTGATCCTCGTTCCAGGGGATAATGTCGATCTTTTCGCCCTGCAGCTCGTTCACAACGGCCTGCACGCGGGAGCCACGCATACCGACGCAGGCACCCACCGGATCGATGGACCCGTCATAGGAAATCACCGCGATCTTGGCGCGGGACCCCGGGTCGCGGGCCACCGCCTTGATCTCGATGATGCCGTCATAGATTTCCGGCACTTCCATCTTGAAGAGCTCGGCCATAAATTCCGGTGCCGTGCGGCTAAGGAAAATCTGCGGGCCGCGCTGCTCGCGGCGCACGTCCTTGATGTAGACGCGGATACGGTCGTTGGGGCGGTAGCTTTCGCGCCCAATCTTCTCGTTGCGGCGCAGGATCGCTTCGCCCGCACCCACGTCAACGATGACGTTGCCGTATTCCTCGCGCTTGACGAGCCCGTTGATGATGGTGCCCGCGCGATCCTTGAATTCCTCGAACTGACGATCGCGTTCAGCTTCGCGCACCTTCTGCAGGATCACCTGCTTGGCAGACTGCGCAGCGATGCGGCCCATCTCGACCGGGGGAACCTCTTCAATGAATTCCTGACCAACCTCGGGCGCGTCCATATACTGTTTGGCCTGCTCGACCGTGAATTCGGCCTGATAGTTTTCCAGCTCTTCATCCTCAACCACGGTGCGCACGCGGGTAAAAGTGGCGCGGCCCGTCTTGCGATCAATATGCACACGAATGTCCATCTCGGCGCCGTAGCGGGACTTGGCCGCGCGGGCGAGGGATTCTTCCATCGCCTCGACCACAAGGCCGGGGTCGATCATCTTTTCGCGCGCCACGGCCTCGGCGGTTTGCAGCAGCTCAAGCTGGTTTGCAGAAGTAATTGCCATTTATTGGTCTCCCTCAGCGGAACTCTCCGATGACACCTCATCGGAAATTTCGTCAAATTTTGTCTCGTCGATTGCGCCGCTTGCTTTGCGCTGGCGCAGCATTTCCTTGATCAGATCGTCCGTCAGTACGAGCTTTGCATCCGACAGCCAGTCAAACTTCAAGCCAATCGTCCCTTCGGCGACGTTGATCAGAACTTCGTCATCCTCAATGCCTGCCAGCTCACCCTTGAACCGGCGGCGGCCGTCAATCATCTCGCCCGTCTCGATCTTGGCCTCATAGCCTTCGAACATCTCGAAGTCCTTGAGCCGCGTCAGCGGGCGGTCGATGCCGGGGCTGGACACTTCCAACGTGTATTCGTCGAGAATAGGGTCTTCGACATCCAGAATAGCGCTGACCGCCTGGCTGATCTCGGCGCAGTCGTCGACTTCGATCCCGCCGTCAGGCTTATCGGCCATGATTTGCAGGATCGTGGATTTTCCCGACATCAGACGCACGCGCACCAGCTCAAACCCCATGTCCTCGATCACCGGGGTGATGATCTCGGCCATGCGGCGATCAATGGCAGCTTTTGCAATCAGGTCGTTTGTCATCAGTCTTTCAGGCACAAAAAAACGGGCGCGCGGCCCGTATCGTGTTTCGGTGGTGCGTCTGGTTTGGACCCGAACGCGCCGCTGTTACCGCAGGATATACGCATAGCACACCGAGTCTGCAACCCCTGATAAGGTCAGCCCATCCACCACCGTTCCGCCGCGCGCAGATTATCCAGCGGGGCGCGGGTGCCGACCATCTGCGGCATGTGCAGATTCACCGTTGCGGCAGAGGTGATCTGTTTGGAATCCGGCAGCAGGGCGACATGTGCCAGACCTTCCAGCAGGTCCGCCTCGGTCAGATCAACCGCATCGACGTAGCCGTCCCGCAAGGCCTCTGCCCGCACCATCTCTGCCGGGACAGAGACGAGTTCAACGCGATCAAACCACCCCGCCTCACCATCCTTGTAGTGCTGATCAACCCGTTGGCCGATCAATTGCCGACCGGGCAGGAATTTGTGCACCTGGTAAAGACCGGTGCCGATCCCGCCCGACATCGCCTCGGCCATGTGCTTGGCGGGGTAAATCACAAGATGCGGCGCAGACAGGCGATAGGGGAAGTCCGGATCAGGGCCGGTCAGCGTGATCCGGATCTGGTCCGCGGTCACGGCATCGACGTCGGCAACGTCGGACAGAATGGTGTCGCGGTGCAGCGCAAAGGAGGCCAGCACATCCGCCGCGGTAAAGGGTGCTCCGTTGTGAAAAGTGACATCAGGGCGCAGGTCGATGTGCCAGACTCGGGCATCTGCGCTGCCTTGCCAACGGGCTGCAAGCTCTCCCCGCAGGGTGCCGTCGGCTCCGACCTCGGTGAGTGTGTCAAACACCATGCCCGCCATCGCAACCTGCATGAAAAGACCCTGCGAAAAACGTACATCAAACGCATCGGACCGCGACGCGCCGGATAGCGCCATGCGCAACCGTCCACCGCGCACGGGCGACGGGCCAGCAGACACGCCGGTAGCCGCAAGCAGCGCCGCCGCCGCGCCGGAGGCAAAGAGTGCCCGCCTGTCGATAGGGCGCAAGGCGCGGGTCATTTGCCGCCAATCCTGTCCATGGTGCGCACCAACTCCGCGCTGATGCCCGGTTCCGACAGGGCATGACCCGCATTGCGCACCATCTTGAGATCGCAATTGTCCCACTTCTGCGCCACGGCATAGGCGCTGTCCGGGGGGCAGATCATGTCATAGCGACCCTGCACGATGACCCCGGGGATATGCGCGATCCGTCCGATATGGGCAAGGATCTGGCCATCGAATTCCAGAAATCCATTGTTCGAGAAATAGTGATTCTCGAGCCGGGCAAAAGCCCGCGCATATTCGCCGGGGCTTTCACCGGTGGAGCCTGACGAATGGATCGAGGCCAGCGCGTTCTCCCAGGCCGACCAAGCCTTGGCGTATCGTGTCTCCAGCCCGATATCGCCGGAGAAGAGACGACGACGATAGGCCTCGATCAGATCGCCGCGTTCGTCTTCGGGGATCAGCGCCGTGAACCGCGCCCAGACCTCGGGCCAGAACTTGCCCGCCCCGCCGCCGTAGAACCAGTCAAGCTCGGCACGGGTCATCAGGAAGACCCCCCGCAGCACGATATGACGCACATGATCGGGATGCGCCTGCGCATAAATCAGCGACAGCGTCGCCCCCCAGCTGCCGCCAAAGACGATCCAGTGATCGATGTCCAATTCGCGCCGGATCAGCTCGATATCATCCACCAGATGCCAGGTGGTGTTATGCGTCACGCTCGCATGCGGACGCGACCGGCCACAGCCCCGCTGGTCAAACAGAATCACCCGGTAGATCTCCGGGTCGAAATAGCGCCGCATCGCCGGGCTGCAGCCGCCGCCCGGGCCACCGTGTAAAACAATCACCGGAATGCCGTCCGGGTTACCGCATTGCTCCACATAGACCTTATGTCCCTGACCCACGTCGAGCATCCGCTGATCGAAAGGATCGATCGGCGGGTACAGATATTGCACTGCGCGCTTTTGGTCCGAGAATTTGTCCATTACAGGCCTATATAATACGAAAACGCACTTGAGCACATGGAGATCAGAATGCAAGCGCCTCAAACCACGGTTGACCCCTCCGAGATTGCTAAATTCGAGGCGATGGCGGCGGAGTGGTGGGACGAGAACGGCAAGTTCAAGCCGCTGCACATGCTGAACCCCTGCCGGCTCGACTATATCACCACTCAGATCGCCGCCGAATTCGACCGTGATTTAAAGGCGCCAGCGCCGTTCAAGGGTCTGCGCATTCTGGATATCGGCTGCGGCGGCGGGCTGCTGGCGGAACCCATGGCGCGTCTGGGCGCGGATGTTGTCGGGGCTGATGCCGCCGAACGTAACATCCCGGTTGCGAAAATCCACGCGGAACAATCCGGGCTGGTGATCGACTATCGTCACACCACAGCCGAGGATATGGCCGAGGCGGGCGAGCAATTCGACGCGGTCCTCAACATGGAAGTGGTGGAGCACGTGGCCTCGCCCATCGACTACCTGATCGCCTGTCGCACACTGCTGAAACCCGGTGGGCTGCACATCTGCTCCACCCTGAACCGGAACCCGAAATCCTACATGATGGCGATCATCGGCGCGGAGCATGTGATGCGCTGGCTGCCCAAAGGCACGCATGAATGGTCGAAATTCATCACGCCGGATGAACTTTATGACCTGATGCGGCAGGCGGGCCTCGATCCGGTGGATCGCAAAGGGTTCGTCTTCAACCCGCTCACCTGGTCCTGGCGGCTGTCGGACCGGGATCTGAGCGTGAACTACGTGACCGCCAGCCTGAAACCGGCCTAGGTGTCTTCGCCCAGCTGACGGCGCATTTCACGCAGGATCGGCAGCGCTTCGCGCACCTGGGCATCGCCCAGCTTTTCGACCACCTGATTGATCAGCGGCGTGATTGATCCCACCGCATGGTCGCGCGCCTGCCGTCCCGCCGGGCTGATCGCGACCATCTTGCGCCGGGCGTCGTCCCAATCGGGCCGAATATGCACGTAACCGGCCCACTCCAGCTTACTCAATGTATTTGTCATGGCCCCGCGGGTGACATGAAATGTCTCTGCCAGCTGCGCCGGCGTGCGTTCGTCCATCGTACGTGCCAGATGGTTGAGCACCGAAAAGTGAGAGATTTCCATGCCCTTCGGCAACACCTTGCTCAGGCGCGCGCGCACCATCTGGTCCGCTGCGAGCACTTCGCTAAAGAGCGCAATCGCCAAGGCATTTCTGTCTTCGTTCATCAGGGTCCATCAAAGGGTCGCGCATTCTCAAGGCTGGGCACGCGGGCCCGAGCCTTGGCCACTTCTCCCATATCGAGGTCCGTGATGTAAACGCCCGGCGCCTCTCCTGCGTCCATTTGGACCTCACCCCAAGGGGTTACGACCAGCGAATGCCCGTAGGTGCGACGTGTTTTATGGCCCGCGCTGGCGTGCAAACCTGTCTGCGCCGGAGCGAGGACAAAGCACCCGGTTTCGATGGCGCGCGCCCGCAACAATGCGTGCCAATGCGCGGCACCGGTCACAGGTGAAAAAGCGGCGGGGACCGTCAGAACCTGCGCACCTGCATTCGCAAGTGCGGCGTGCAGTTTGGGAAATCGCAGATCGTAGCAGATGCTTAGACCGACGGGGCCAAAGGCAGTATTCGCGACAACAGCCTGCGTCCCGGGACGATACCCCTCGGATTCGCGCCATGTTTCCTCGGGTGTGACATCCACGTCGAACATATGGATTTTATCGTAACGCGCGACGATCTCGCCACCGGGGTTGATCATGAACGATCGATTGGCAAAGCGACCGTCCGCATCGGTTGTCTTCAGACCCAGAGAGCCGATCAACAGCCAGAGACCCAAGGCCTTTGCCTCTTTGCGCAGGGCTGCCAACGTGATGTCATCCGCCTCAAGCTGCAGCACATCCTTCTGGTGCGCGCGACTGGTAGAGACGCAATTCGTGACTTCGGGCGTCAGGATGAATTCCGCCCCCTCCGCAGCCGCCTGTCGCAGATACCCGAGCGTGCCCTCCAGGTTCGCCACGGGATCGTCAGAGACATTCAGCTGCAGTAGGGCGGTTCTCATGCCGCCAGAAGCGTGTCGAGTTTCCCGGCCCGTTCGAGCGCGTAGAGATCATCGCAACCGCCCACATGGGTTTCACCGACGAAAATCTGCGGCACGGTGCGCCCACCATTCGCGCGCTGGATCATCTCCGGCTTGCGGTCCGGGTTCGCCCAGACATCGACCTCGGCGAAGTCGATGCCTTTCTGTTTCAGCAGGCGTTTGGCCGCATGGCAAAAGCCACAGAGCGGCGAAGTGTAAATTTCAACGGTTTGCATCCTAGTCTTTCCTCATTGCGCGAAGCGTTGGTGAGGAACTTAGGCATCCTTGACCACGCGTGCCAGTGTTACGACGTATACCGGCCCTGACCCTGCTGCAAGGCAGGCATCCGCAGCCGCCGAAAGCGTCGCCCCGGAGGTGAACACATCATCAACGATCAGCACCGGACGCGATACCAGCCGGTGCCTGCGCCGTGGATGCACCGAGATCGCACCCTTGACGGATGAGAACCGTACTTCCCGCGTCATACCTTCCATCGGCAGCGTACGTTTTTGCCGCTGCAAAAGGTCCGGACAAACGGGTAATCCTACATTTTTTGCAAGGGCTTGGGCCAAAAGTGCAGACTGGTTGTAGCGTCGCTTGATCATCCGCGTCCAATGCAGCGGCACGGGGGCGATGATCATATTGTCCTTGGGCAAATCCGCCATTGCCTGCGCCATCCACTGTGCCGCAGGCTTTGCGATCTCCTGCCGGTCGCCGTGCTTCAGGCCCAGCACCAGCCGCCTGCCGTTATCCTTGTAGATCAACGCTGACCGACCCTGTTTCCAGGGGCGCGGCGTGCGCATGCAGTCATCACATTTAAGTGTATCCGAATGATCCTCCCCCGGCAGCGGCGTCCCGCAGCAATCACAAATCGAACCGCCGATAAAAAGGGTATCGCGCCAACAGGTCCCGCAAAGACCAAAGTCGCTCAGCACCTTGCCGCCACAGCCCAGGCACCGTGGCGGATAGATCATCGAGACCGCTGTTTGAAAACTCAGTTCCGCCACCCTATTGTCCCCTTCATGACTGGCCCTAAAACCCTGACCGACATCCCTGCGTTGCAGCGACACCGTGCGCGCGCCGACGCGCTCTTTCTGCAAGAGGCCGCGGCGGACGAAGTGCAGGATCGCCTCATGATGGTTAACAGGTCGTTTACAACGCCCGCTGTTGTGACGCCTTTCCCGCAAGTCTGGATGCCACGACTGCCGAATGCGGAGATCTGCGCAGACAGTGATCGACTGGATTTATCCGAAGCCGCCCACGATCTGGTCATCCACGCGATGGGGCTGCATTGGGCAAACGACCCGGTGGGCCAGCTGATCCAATGCCGTCGCGCGCTGAAACCGGATGGCATGTTGATCGTGGCAAGCCTGGGCGGGCAAACACTTGAGCAATTGCGCAGCTGTCTTGGTCAGGCGGAAATCGCGCTGACCGGCGGGCTGTCACCACGCATCGCACCCATGGGGGAAATCCGCGATCTGGGGGCCTTGCTGCAGCGCGCAGGCCTCGCCCTGCCCGTGGCAGATAGTCTCACCCTGACGGTGGAATACCGCGACGCCTGGCACCTGATGCGGGATCTGCGGGCGATGGGGGAAAGCAACGTGCTGCACGACCGGCACCGTACACCGACGCGCCGGGCGCTTTTTGAAGAGACGTCGCGGCTCTATACTGCGCATTACGCCACGGGTGAGGGTCGTATCCCGGCCACGTTCGAAATGGTGTTCCTGACCGGATGGGCCCCGGATGAAAGCCAGCAAAAACCGCTGCGCCCCGGCTCCGCCCGCCAGCGTCTGGCGGATGCTCTGGCAGTACCTGAAACCCCCCTGCGCGATTGACGCCCGCGTAAAACTGTCTATCTGAGGCGCATACGTGCTGCACAAGGACCATATCATGCTGGACAGCCGCGCCTCCGCGCCCGTGACCGTGCGCCCGGCACATGCCAAAGACGACCATCCCGAGGTCGCAACACCCAAGGTGGGCATTCTGCTTGCGAATCTCGGCACGCCGGACAATTACGATTATTGGTCGATGCGCCGCTATCTGAACGAATTCCTGTCCGACCGCCGGGTGATCGACTACAGCCCGTGGATCTGGCAACCGCTTTTGCAGTTGATCATCCTGTCGAAACGTCCGTTTTCCAGCGGCGCCGCCTATAAATCCATCTGGAACGAGGCAGAGGGTGAAAGCCCGTTGATGACCATCACCAAGGCGCAAGCCGCCAAGATCACCGCCGAAATGCACAAGCGCCACGGTGACGAAGTGATGGTGGATTTCTGCATGCGCTACGGCAACCCGTCGACCCGGTCAAAGGTGGCCGCCATGACTGCGGCGGGATGTCGGAAAATCCTGTTTTTCCCGCTCTATCCGCACTACGCGGGGGCCACGTCGGCCACGGCAAACGACGAATTCTTTCGCGCGCTGACCTATGAAAAGTGGCAGCCGGTGACCCGCACCGTGGAGCCCTATTTCGACCGAACCGACTACATCGAAGCGCTGGCGCAATCGATTGAGCGGGCCTATGGCCACATGGAAAAGAGGCCCGATATCCTGGTCTGTTCCTATCACGGGGTGCCCATCCGCTATCTGATGGAGGGTGACCCCTACCACTGCCAATGCCAGAAGACGACACGGCTTCTCAAGGAACGTCTTGGCTGGAAAGACACTGAAATCACAACGACATTCCAGTCGAAGTTCGGCCCCGAAGAGTGGCTGCAGCCCTACACCGTCGAAGAGGTCGCGCGTCTGGCGGAAGCGGGCAAGAAGAATATCGCAGTCTGTGCTCCTGCATTTTCAGCTGACTGCATCGAGACGCTCGAAGAGATCAATGAAGAGATCAAGGAGAGCTTTGAGGAAGCGGGGGGCGAAACCTTCACCTATATTCCCTGCCTCAACGATGACCGGGCCCATATCGAAGCTCTGTCGAATGTGATCGATGACAATCTCAAGGGATGGATCGACTGACGTCGTCACATCACCTTTTAAACGTAAAAAAGGCGGTGCAAAACACACCGCCTTTTTAAACTGCAGTACTGAATTTCCGATTAGGAAATGGCAGCAGCAACAATGATCAGAAGCAGGATCGGCAGAAGAACGCCGGAAGACGAGCTTTCTGCTTCTTGAACCACAACTGGTGCTTCAACGACTGGCTCTGCAAGCGAACCTGCGTATGCTGTCGATGCGGCGGCTGTCAGAGCAGCGGCGAGAACGAGTTTTTTCATATCATAACCTCCAGAATCGGCGAGCCACGCAAAGCGATAGCACGCACCCAAGACTTACCTCGTGATTGTTGGTAAAGCATCATAACGTGATGTTTGCAAACTGGATTCCCCCGCCGCCCAACAGATCAAGGTTAATGTCGTCAAATTAGCAACACTTGCGTACCGACCTTGGTCAGCCCGAAAAGCTCGGCGATATGCTCGTTGTAAAGACCGATGCAGCCGTTCGAGGATTGCCGCCCGATTTTGCGTGTATCGTGCGTTCCGTGGATACGGTAATAGGTCCAGCTGAGGTAAAGTGCGTGTGTTCCCATCGGGTTATCGGGACCGGGGCCAATGTACTCCGGCCATTCCGGATTGCGCTTCAGCATGGATGGTGTCGGCCGCCAGCTGGGGCCCTCGACTTTGCGCACGATTTTCGTGCGCCCGCGCCGCGTTAACTCCTCGGTCAGCGGGACACTTGACGGATACAGCTTGTAGAAGCTTTCATCTTCGGCCCAGTAATGCAGGGCGCGACTATCGATATCCACCAATACGGCACCGTTTTTCAGGTTGGAGAAATAGGGGCGCCAGTCCAGTGTGCGAAAGCTGGAAATATTCCGGCGCACAACCTCGCTCAGATCGCGCTCGCCCTGCGTGGTCGCAGCTGAATTCACGGAAGAGGCGTCCTGCGCAATCGCAGGCGTGGCCAACATGGCTGCGCTGCCAGCCAGGAAGGACCGGCGGCTTGGGGATTTGAAACGTTTAACAGACATCGGATGCCTCCATATGCACGAAAGACAAGAAATTCCGCGCAGTTTATTGCGCGAAAGTCGCAGTCGCAAATCAAACACTTGTCATCTGAACTTCATGCCCTGATGTGCGTTTGAATTACAACGCATTGCAAGATATGCGGTAAAGCAACGCTTAAGGAGTGCAAAATGATCCGCCTGATTTCGATTTTTCTCGTGCTGGGGTTAACATTGGCGGCCTGCGCGCCCGGGCCGGTCGTCACCGGTGGCGCGGATGCACCCCAACTTTACCGAATCGGTCGCGGGGATACGGGCAAAATCCAATTTCGCATGTTGGACTCCGTGAACGCGCTGCGCAGCGCCTCGGGGCAGACCCCCCTCGAACTTGATCCCAAGCTGAATGCGGCCGCCGCGACCCATTCCCGCGACATGTCCATCCAAAATCGTCCATGGCATTTTGGCTCTGATGGATCCTCGCCAATTGATCGGGTGCAGCGCGTGGGATACCCCGGCGTTCTCATCGGCGAGAACATCTCAGAGACATATGAATCCGAACTGGAAACACTGGCGGCCTGGATGGAAAAGCCAGATACGCGCCGCGTGATCCTGTCGCCGGATGCGACCCAGATGGGGTTTTCGTGGTTTCAGGAAAACAATGGCAAAATCTGGTGGACGCTGGTCACCGGCAGTACGATTCCCGGTGCCGGCCCGGTCTGATCGTCAGGCGTTCAGAGAGATCAGCGTGTTATCACGCACCATCGCATAAATCTCTTCCATCTCATCGTTGGTGACGGAGATACATCCCCAGGTCCAATCCTTGTCGTCTCGCCTGAACGGGTTTTTCTGACCGTGGATAAAGATGTCACCCCCCGGAGATTTCCCCATGGCCTTGGCCAGGGCGACATCATTTACATTCGGGTAAGAGATCCCCAATGACAGGTGAAACTGAGAGTTCGGATTGCGGCGATCAATGCGGTAGACACCTTCCGGTGTTTTGCCGTCGCCTTCGACCTGCTTGTGACCAATCGGTGCAAATCCCAGATTGATATCATAGCTTTTCAGCAGCGCATCGTGATGCAAAAGATGCATCCGACGCTGGCCTTTGTTGACCACGACATATGTGACCTCCGGCCCATCATACCGGCGAAACTTTGAACTGCCTGCACAGCCCCCCAACGCCACCGCGGCGGCCGTTGTGATCATCAAATCTCTGCGACGCATTTTCTGCTGTCCCGTTTGTCTTTTCGACATTCTGCTCTTGTGGCACGGTTATCATGGAAAATCGGTTAAACCACCTCACAAATTTGTCAGGTGTCCGATTTTTTCGCCAGTTGTTTTTCGATTGCAATCAAACGGGTGAGCACTTCGTCACGGTAGGCATCGGTCACCGCGCCCGCCTCTTCCTGATGCGCGTCCTGCATGGAGTTCACGATCAGACCCACGAGCAGGTTCACCACGGCGAAGGTCGTGATCATGATGAAGGGCACGAAAAACACCCATGCGTAGGGGTAGACTTCCATGACCGGGCGCACGATTCCCATGGACCAGCTTTCCAACGTCATGATCTGGAACAGGGTATACCCGCTTAGCGCCAGCGAGCCGAACCAGTCGGGGAAACTGGCGGCAAAGAGCTTGGTCGCGATCACCGCACCGATGTAGAAAATGATCGCCATCAGCACGAAGACGCTCGCCATGCCCGGCAGCGCAGTGACAAACCCCTCGACCACGCGGCGCAGGCGCGGCGCCACCGAGATGACCCGCAGCACCCGCAAAATCCGCAGGGCGCGCAGCACCGACATGGTTTGTGAGCCCGGAATCAGCGCCGCGGTGACAATGGCAAAATCAAAGAGGTTCCAGCCGCTTTTGAAAAACCGTTTCCCCCGCGCGAAAATCTTCAACAGCAGTTCCGCGATGAAAAACCCCAGACAGACCGTATCCAGCGCAACGATCAACGTGCCCGCCTGCGCCATCAGGGTCGGTGACGTTTCCATCCCCAGCAGAATCGCGTTGAAAATGATCACCCCCATCACAAGGTTGATCACCCAGGTCTGATCCAGCCAGACATCCAGTTTTTCGCGCACCGTCATCGATCTCTCCTCAAGAGCTATCCGCGCATATGGGGGGCGGTGAAGCTGGCGGCAAGCTCTACATGGGCCGACCAGCGGAATTGATCGACCACTTGTACCCAATCAAGTGTAAAGCCCGCGTTTACCAAAACCTGGGCGTCGCGGGCGAAACTCACCGGGTTGCAGGAAACATAGGCAATGCGGGGTGTCGTTGTCTTTGCCAACTCAGCCACCTGCGCCTCGGCCCCTGCGCGTGGCGGGTCCAGCACGATCGCCTGCGCCTTGCGCATCTCATCCGGCAAGAGCGGCCGCCGGAACAGGTCGCGGGCCTCGGACGTGACGGTTTTCAACCCATCCGCCTTGCGCCATCCCTGATCCAGCGCCGCAATCATCTCGGGCGCGCCTTCAACGGCGTGAACCTCGGCGGTCCGCGCCAGAGGCAAGGCGAAAGTCCCGCATCCTGCAAAGAGATCAATGATCCGCGTGGCGCCCTCGGTGATCTCCCGCACGGCGGCCAGCAGCGCCGCCTCTCCATGGGCCGTGGCCTGCAAAAAGGCACCGGGTGGCGGCGTGATGTCGATACCGTCCAGCGCATGGACCGGCGGGGTGCGCATGGCGACAACCTCATCCGCCCACGTCAGACGCGCCAGCCCCATCTGGTCGCAGATCGCTGCGAGGTGCTGACGCAAGGGTCCGTCCAGCGGTTTGCCATTGCTGACCGCCACATCGAGGCCGGTTTTGGTTGTCGTGACCATGACGGAAAGTGGCGTTTTGCGGCTCGCCCCCGCGGTGGCCAGCGTTTCCGCCACCTGCATCCCGTTCAGCACCTCCGGTGCCACCAGTTTACAATCCGGAATGGCCACAATGGTATCCGACGCCCGCCCATGGAACCCGGCCAAGGCCCCCTTCTTGGTGCGGCGCGCGGCAAAGCCGGCGCGTCTGCGGGATTGAGCGGGCGACGTCTGGATCGGCCTTAAAACAGTCTCTAACCCTTGGGCTTCCAGCGCACGCCGCACCACATCGACCTTCCACGCGGCGACAAAATCATCATCCGCATGCTGCAGCTGGCAGCCACCACAGGATTTGAAATGGCGGCAAGGAGGGGCGACCCGACGGTCAGATGGGGTCAGGACCTTCACATCCTGCAGGGCAGACCCGTGCACCTGCCCCGTGATAGTCTCCCCCGGCAGGGTCAGCGGCGCAAAGAGGGGGCCGTTAGCCACGCCATCTCCCTCAACGCCCAGATGCTTGATTACGAATTCCGTCATGCCGCCTGCCTTACGGCAGGATCGACCGGCGCAAAAGCCCCTATTCCGCCGCTTGCGTCCGGATGAACCCACCCGACTGCCGGTCCCAATACTGCGCGTAGAGCCCACCCTTGGCCAGCAATTCCTCGTGGCTGCCATTCTCGACGATCTGCCCGTCATCCATGACGATGATCCGGTCCATTTCCGTGAGCGTCGACAGGCGGTGCGCGATGGCCAGAACCGTCTTGCCGTCCATCACCCGCTCAAGTGCGGTCTGAATCGCGGCCTCAACCTCGCTGTCCAGCGCGCTTGTCGCTTCGTCCAGCACCAGAATGGGTGCGTCTTTGAGAATGGCGCGCGCCAGGGCAATCCGTTGCCGCTGACCGCCTGAAAGCTTCACGCCCCGCTCGCCCAGATGCGCCTCGTAGCCGGTACGCCCCCGGTGATCGACCAGCCCCAGGATGAATTCATGCGCTTCGGCCTTCTTCGCCGCCGCGATCACCGCGTCCTCACCCGCGTCAGGCCGCCCGTAGATAATGTTATCGAGCGCGGATCGATTAAACATGGCCGTTTCCTGTGTGACCATCCCGATGTTGCGGCGCAGGCTTTCCTGCGTGACGCCGGTGACGTCCTGCCCATCGATCTCGATGGCACCCTCTTCGGCATCGTAGAGCCGCAAGAGCAGCGCCACCAACGTCGATTTACCCACACCGGAGGCGCCAACGATCCCCAGCTTTTCGCCGGGCTTAATGGTCAGATTGATGTCCCGCACGCCGCCGGTGTCCCGCCCGTAGGCAAAGCCGATATCGCGCAGCACGATCTGCCCGTCAGGCACCCGTAAGGCGCTGGCATTGGGGTCATCCTCGACACGATTGCGCGGGGTTAGCGTGCGAATGCCGTCTTCGATCTCGCCGATGTTGGAGTAGATCGCCATCAGCGTGAAACTGACCCAACCGGTCATCTGCGCGATGCGGATGGCCACTGCACCTGCCGCCACGATATCCCCCTGGCTCGCCTGCCCCGATTGCCAGAGCAGGATCGTGCCCCCCAGCAGGAGCACGGGCAGCAACCCGGCCAGCGTCATCAGCGAAAACCGGAACCCTGCGGCGAGGTATCCGAATTCCAAAGCCCGCGCGCGAAAGGTCTGCATCGCGCCAAGGGCGGCGCGGTCTTCGTGATCCGCATGGGCAAAAAGCTTGACCGTCTTGATGTTGGTGATCGTGTCCACCACCTGACCCGAGACCATCGCCCGGGCCCCTGCGCGACCAGCGGAGCGTTTGCGGACGCGTGGCAGGAACCAGTTGATCATGGCGAAGTAAAGCACCAGCCAGACGGCAAACCCCAGCGCGACCCGCAGATCAATCGCCAACAGCAACAGCACCGAGCCGGCCAGCGAGGCCAGCGCAAAGGCGACGACGTTGATCGCCTCCGACACCACATCCGTCACAGCGCGTGCTGCCTGCATCTGCTTCTGCGCGATCCGGCCTGCGAAATCATCGTCGAAAAACCCAACCGTCTGCCCCAGCGTCCAGCGATGCAGCCGCGACAGGACCAGCGGGTTCACATTGGGCTGCACGATGATCGCATTGGCCGAGGCCGAGAGACCAAAGAATATCGGCCGTGCCACCATGAAAAACGCCACCGCCGCAACGATCATCCCGATGTTCCGACCGTCAAAAAACGCCTCTGGCCCAGCGCTCGCCGTGGCATCAATGACAAGGCCCAGGATCAACGCGGTGCCCGCCTCCATCGCCCCGGCGGCGGCAGACAGGAAGGCGGCGAGCCAGAGCGCAGGCCAGGACCCGCTCAGGCACCACCGCATGAAGGCGCCAAGCGTCTGTGGCGGTGGGCCTTCCGCAGGCCGGAAGGCATCAATCCAGTCTGATATCTTCACGACGCCTCCTCAATGGCCAGAAATCCGCCCGACTGCCGGGCCCAGAAGTCTGCATATAGTCCGCCTTGGGCCAAAAGCGCGTCATGGCTGCCATCTTCGACAATGCGCCCCTGATCCAGCACCAGAATCCGGTCCATCTGGGCAATGGTCGACAGGCGGTGCGCAATCGCGATCACGGTTTTGCCCTTCATCATGCCATAGAGCGTATCCTGAATAGCCGCCTCCACTTCACTGTCGAGCGCGCTTGTCGCCTCATCCAGCAGCAGGATCGGCGCGTTTTTCAGAATGACCCGCGCCAGCGTGACCCGCTGCCGCTGACCGCCCGACAGTTTTACGCCGCGCTCGCCCACCTGCGCATCATAGCCCCGGCGGCCCTGCGGGTCCTCCAGATCGAGAATGAATTCATGCGCCTGCGCCTGCCGGGCGGCGGCAAACATATCCTCTTCGGTTGCATCCACGCGTCCGTAGAGGATATTGTCCCGGACCGAGCGATGCAGAAGCGAGCTGTCCTGTTGCACCATGCCAATCGCCAGACGCAGTGTATCCTGCTGAACCCTGGTGATGTCCTGACCATCGATCAGGATTTGCCCTCGCTCAGGGTCATAGAACCGCAGCAGCAGCTTCACCAGCGTCGATTTCCCGGCACCGGACCGGCCCACGAGGCCGATTTTCTCGCCCCGCCGGATGGTCAGATCGATGCCGTCCAACCCGCCGGACTCGCGCCCGTAGTGGTGCGACAACCCTTTGACCTCGATGGTGCCATCGGTCAGTTTCAGCGGCGTCGCGTGCTTATCATCGGTCAGGGTCACGGGCTGCGCGATGGTCTCCATGCCCTCGGCAACCACGCCCAGCTCGCGAAAGAACGTGGTTAGCGCCCACATGATCCAGCCCGTCATGGCGTTCAGCCGCAGGGTCAGCGCCGTGGCCGCCGCAACAACGCCCACGCTCGCCGTCCCCTGCATCCACAGCAGGATGGCCCAGCCTACAACGCCCACGATCAGCACACCGTTAAGCAGCACCAGCGACACATCCATGAGGGTGAAAATCCGCATCTCGACCTGGAAAGTCCTGCGCGTCTCCTCGATGGCCTCCTTGGCGTAGTCCAGCTCCTGTTCGTGATGCGCGAACATCTTCACCGAATGGATGTTGGTATAGGCATCGACCACGCGCCCGGTCACCACCGACCGCGCATTGGACGCCGCCTGCGACGCGGGGCCAACGCGTTTGATAGTCCAGCGCAGCAACAGCCCGTAGAGCAAAAACCACCCCAGCAGGGGGATCAACAGCCGCGGGTCGGAGGTGGACAACAGGATCGCGGCGCCCAGCAGATAGGCCAGCGAAAAGGAGATCGCGTCGAAGACCTGAAAGACAACCTCACCGGCGGCGGGCGGCGTCTGCATGATCCGGTTGGCGATCCGCCCGGCAAAATCGTTCTCGAACCAGCCCACCGATTGCCGCAGCACCTGCCGATGCGCCCGCCATCGGATCATCGTGCCGAAGTTCGGCAGAATGGCATTGTTCAGCAGCAAGACATCCAGCGCCTGCAGCAACGGCCGCGCGGTCAGGATGAATATCGCCACGAGAATCAGCTCGGTACCATAGGTGTCCCAGACGGTTTCGGGCTCCCCTTCCAGCACATCAACCACGCGGCCCATGTAGAAGATCAGGCTGATCTCGATCGCGGCCACAATGACCGACATGATGCCTGCCCAGACAAAGACCTTTCTGAAAGGCCGGGCGTATTGCAGCATGAACGGCCACAGCGTCTGCGGCGGCGTATTTGTCTCTGTATAAGGGCAATAGGGGTCTACAAGACGTTCAAAGAAACGGAACATGGTGGGGGCCTTCGTCGGAAATTTCGAAATGATCGGGCGCTGCGGTGCAGGCCTTCAGGAGCGTGGTTATGACAAAGTCAGGTGAACCAAATCCCGCGATACATTTCGTATTCCTCCGTTTCGATGATTTGTATGTACAAAAGATGTGGCGACTTGTCGACCACTTCATTCCGGTGTCATCAATTCTTCACGTGTGAGCTTGAAACCGGAGGCGATCCAGCGCCGTTCGAGCGCGTCCAGATGCATCCCCAGCGCCTTACCGGTGAAGGCTGGCATAAGGTCCTGCGCACGCACGGGAAACCGGGCCTTGGCCGCTGCTTTCAAGGGTTCAAGGGCCTGTACGTCTGCGGGTTGATTGGACAACGCCGCACGCAGAATGACCACGGATGCAGCGATGTCGTACCCCTGCCGGTAGGCGATTTCAGGCGCTGGCGTCATCTCGCCCATGGCAGCTTTCAGGGCCATCAACACTTTGGCATCCTTGCTGCTGAGCCGCAGCCGGTCCCACACATCGGAACCGCCCAGAGCCGCGAGGCGCAGACGCCAGTCAGGGTGGCGGTTCAACCGTTCTTCCAGATGCACAACCGGCCCCAGCAGGGTTGGATCACCCCCCGGCAGCACACGCACCAGAACACCGGATTGATGCATCACGGCGACAGCAGGCACCGGATTTGGTGCAGCCAGCAGCTTGCGCATCTCCATGCCCACGCGTTCTGCCGACAACCTCTCCAACCCATCGGTGTTGGAGGCAATCGCATCCAAAGCCTCGGGGTCGAACCCGTTTTCGGGGTCTGCATACCAGGCATGAAACCGAAAGAACCGCAACACCCGCAAATAGTCTTCGCGAATGCGGTCCTGCGCGTTTTCGATAAAGCGAATACGCCGCGCCAGACAATCCGGCAGCCCGCCCAGCGGATCGATGATTCGACCCTCCGGCGTGGCATAAAGAGCGTTGAGCGTGAAATCCCGCCTCCGCGCGTCTTGTGCGATGTCCGTTGAAAAGGCAACCGTGGCGCGGCGCCCATCCGTGTCTACATCCTGCCGAAAGGTGGTGACCTCAAAGCCTGTGCCCTGCGCCACGACAGTGACCGTACCGTGATCTATCCCGGTGGGCACGGTTTTCAGGCCCGCAGTCTCGGCACGCCGCATCACTTCCTGCGGTGTCAGCGGCGTGGCCATGTCCACGTCCGACCCATTGAGCCCGAGCACCGCATCGCGCACGCAGCCGCCGACCATGAAAACCTCTTTCCCGCCCAGCGCATCACAGACGGCACGCACCGCCGGGTCGGTCAGCCAGGGGGTGTCCGCGGGGATTATTGCGAAATCTGGTCGGTCCATGCCCGCAACATACGCGCAGTTGCGCCCCAGATGTAATAGGGGCCGTAAGGCACCGCGAAATACGACCGCTGCTGCCCCCGCCAGCGCCGCGATTGGATCACGTAATTCGCCTCTGTCATCACATGGGTCAGCGGGACGGAGAAGACCTCCTCCACCTCGCCCCGCTCCGGCACAATCTCGAAGGGATCGGTCACAAGGCCGATGACCGGTGTGACAATGAACCCCGTCACCGTTTCATGCGCGGGCAGGGTGCCAAGCACCTGGACATTGCCCGACGGCAGACCGATTTCCTCATGCGCTTCACGCAGCGCGGCGGCGGTGACATCCGCATCGCCCTCATCCTGCTTGCCGCCCGGAAAGGCGATCTGACCCGGGTGATGTTTCAGCGCGGAGGAGCGTTTGGTCAGCAGCAGGTGCAGCCCGTCGTCCTGTGCCACGATGGGTGCCAGAACACCCGCCGGACGCAATTTGCGCCCGGCGGGCAGAACCGTCTCCGGGTTCAGGTCAAAATCAGACGACGGGCGGCCGGGACGGCCCAGCGCCGCGCGCAATGTCTCCAGATCAGGCTTCATCGCCACTTTTTTCGGCTTCGAACCCAACCGACAAAGGGTCGAGATCGTAATGCGCGCCGCAAAACTGGCAGTCCGCCGTGACGCGCCCCTGATCCGTCGTCATCTTTTCGATATCCCGTGCCGAATAAATCGACAGGCTCTGACGCACGCGATCTTCCGAGCAGGTGCACCCGAACCGGACGGTTTGCGCATCAAAGACCCGCGGCTGTTCCTCGTGAAAGAGGCGCAGCAACAGATCATTCGGTGCCAGCGTCGGACCGATCAGCTCAATCTCTTCAACCGTGTCGAGCAGGATGTTCGCGCGGTTCCAGTTCTCCGCCTCATCGTCCTGAACCAGATCTGCCGCGGTGAGCGTTTCACCGTTGCCATCGCCCTCCGCCACGAAGGGCGATGCCTTGGGCATATGCTGCAGCATGACGCCCCCCGCGCGCCAGTGCTCGGCCACACCGGGTTCGGTCGACTTCCCGAAGCTCAGCGAGAAGCGTGTCGGCAATTGCTCTGATTGCGCAAAATACGTCTCTGCACAGGCCGCGAGCGACCCGCCTTCCAGCGGCGTGATCCCCTGATAGGGGGCCATGCCTTGGCCCTGATCGATCATGATCGCAAAATACCCTTCGCCGACCTGATCGAACGGGGCCGCATCGGTCAACCGGTCCGCGTCATAGCTGGCGTAGGCCCTGATCCGCGCGGGTTCGCCCTCGGCCTCCGGGCCGTAGTAGTCCGTGGCAATCATGCGCACAGCCCCCTTGGACTGAACCTGCAGCTGCATTTTCCAGCGCAGTTTGATCGTCTGTCCGATCAAGGCAGTCAGCAACGCCATCTCGGCCACCAAGGCTTCGACCTGCGGCGGATAATCATGCTGTTTCAGGATACCATTCAACGCCCCGTCCAGCCGCGCAACACGGCCGCGGATGTCGCTGGCATCAAGTTGGAAAGGCAGGACCGTATCGTCCCACGCGATCTGGTGTCCGAGTGTCATTGGGGTTTCCTTATCGCCAAAGGGTCGGCATACCGGCTCCATATAACCGTCTTGGGTCCGTTGAAAAGAGGGCAAGCCAGAATGATAAGACGTGTCGGCCATGCACCCCGCGCAGACCAGAGATATGTTTTGCGGCCCGGCGCCTATGCTATTTTGCCCTTGGATCGCGCTGTTTTACTGACCGCCCAATTGGGAGAGACCGTGGACATCCAACTGCCCGGCGGCGGGATCGATCCCGGTGAAAGCCCGGTGCAGGCGCTGCACCGCGAGGTCATGGAAGAGACCGGCTGGCGCATCGCAAACCCTCGAAAACTGGGCGCGTTTCGCCGGTTTGTCTACATGCCCGAATACGACATGATGGCTGAAAAGGTCTGTCATATCTATGTCGCGCGTCCGGTGCTCTGCAGGGCAGCGCCGTCGGAGCCGGACCACGAAACATTAGTTTTGTCCCCACCGGATGCGGTGGACGCTTTGGGGAACGATGGGGACCGTCTGTTTCTTGCGCGCTATTTTTCCTGACTTTGTCCAGTAAATTCAAAGAGAACACCTGAGACATCGTCCGGGAACTCCGACAGACCGGAGATCTCTGTCAGCGACGCGACCAGCGAGTCGAAGAGGTCGGGGCCTCTGACCTCGCGCAGCCCGTCCAGGATTTCCTCCAGCCCCTCCTCACCGATCAGGGCGCCGCAGCCGTCTGGACATTCCGTTATCCCGTCCGAGAAGATCATCAGCCTGTCACCGGGGTGCAGCTGCATCTCGAACTTCGAAAACGTCACACCGGACATCAGACCGACCGGAAAGCCGCCCGTACCGTCCTGCTCCATCGTGCCGTCCACGCGTTGAATGACCGGGTGCGGGTGGCCTGCCTGCCCGAGCACCACCTTGCCGGTCTTCAGATCGACATCGGCCAACATCAAAGTGAAGTAGTGTTCGGTTTCCATTTCATCGAGAACAAGCTCGTTCAGCGTCTCAATCGCCTCGTCCGGCGGTCGCGACCTGTACCCGTCCTCCGTTTTCTCCAGCGCGATGTTCTGGTCCAGCGCACTGGCCGACAAATACCCCGCCAGTCGGGCCGTCATCAGCGCGGAACTGATCCCGTGGCCGGATACATCGATGGAATAGAGGCCAAGGTGACCGGGCGCGGCAGGGTAAAACCCGACCAGATCGCCCCCCACATGACCGCTGGAACGCAGCAGAAGCGACAAATCCCCACCCTCGAAGGTTTTGAATCGTTCCCGCACCAGCGACTGTTGAAGCTGTTTTGCCTCGATCAGATCACTGTCGAGAGAATCATACAGACGCTGCAATTCGTCCAGCGTGTCGGTAATGACGCGGTTCTTCAACGTCAGTTCCCGCTGCATCTCCAGAATGCGGGTCCCGGCGGTCATGCGCGCGCGCAGTTCATGGCCATCCACCGGTTTGGTCAGAAAATCATCGGCGCCCGCGTCCAATCCTTCGGCCACGTCATTTTTTTCACTCTTCGAGGTCAGCAGGATGAAATAGCCGTAGTGTTCGCCCGACATCTCGCGGAAGGCTTTGCAGAACTCGATCCCGGACATCCCGGGCATCATCCAGTCACTCAACACCAGATCCGGCGCGCGGATTTTGCAGGCTGCCAAGGCGGCCTCGCCCGAATCCGCCTCCACCACCCGGTATCCCCAGCGTTTGAGCGAGCTGGACAGGATTTTACGCTGCAACCGGCTGTCATCGACGACCAGAACGAGTCTGGGGCCGTCCGAATGATCAGACAGCTTGTCAGTCTCCGGAATGAGTAATTTGTCCGCCATTCAATGCTCGAAACTAGAGTGCACGCTGTTTACGCCACGAAAGCTTAAGGTGTGATGAAGCCTAAAGTTTGCTCTAAAACCAGGCGCCCGCACACCAACTGTTAGTCCTTTTTGGCGACACTGGCGGTTCACATTGGTCGGAGAATGCGGTCATGATCGACTGGGACAGAGTGGCAACGCTGAAAGAAGAGGTTGGTGCGGAAGACTTCGAGGAGGTGGTTGAGCTCTTCCTGGACGAGGTGGATGCAGCCATTGACGCGCTTGCCGCACAAAAGCAGCATGACGATCTGGAGGACAAGCTCCACTTCCTGAAAGGCAGCGCGCTCAGCCTCGGATTCCGGTCGTTTTCTGATCTGTGCCACGCGGGGGAAAGCGCTGCGGCGCAATCAGCAACCCCAATGGTCGATCTCGACGAAATCCTGCAATGCTACGCCCAGTCGCGGCAATCCTTCCTCACCGATCTGCAGACCAAGGTTGCCAGTTAATCCAACCGGTAAAGCTCTGCTTGGTGAGCGTCGCCCAATTCAGACACCGATTTCTGCTGCAGGCGGCGCATACCGTCGATCCAACGGTCGTGGTCCTGCGCCCGCCGCTGCGCATGTTGCGCCACCTCTGCATGGGGCAGGATCAGAAACTGGCCACCCTCGACACCGGCAATAATCGATTGCGCCACTTCCTCGGCTGTCAACAGGGCGGGGCGCGCATCTGCGTCCGGGGCGGTCATGCCAATCAGCGGGGTCGCCACATATTGCGGGCACACCACCGACACGCCGATACCCTGCGCCCCGTGGCTGATGGCCAGAGACTCCGCAAAACTGACCGCGGCATGTTTCGTGGCAGAATAGGCGGCATCCCCGATCTGGTTCAGCAGACCGGCAGCTGAGGACACATTCACAAAATACCCCGCCCCCCGCGCCAACATATCCGGCAGCAGGCATCGCGCCGCGTAGACATGTGCCATGACATGCACCATCCAGTTTTGCATCCAGACGTCATCAGAAGCGGAAGCGGCATGCCCGCTCTGGCCCGCGAAAATACCTGCGTTAGAGACAAAAACATCAATCCGGCCCAGCGCCGTGGTCGCATCGTGAACGCAAGCCTCGATCTCCGCTTCGGCGGTCACGTCGCAGACTAGCCCGAGACAGCCCATCTCCTCCGCTGCATTCATGACGGTCGCCGCATCCCGATCCGCAATGGCGACCCGTGCGCCTTTTTCCTGAACAGCACGTGCCAGCGCCGCGCCGATCCCGCTGGCGCCCCCGGTGATGACAACCGTTTTGCCGTCAAACTCCATTATCGCCCCTCAAATGACGAATTGCGCCAATGTTTCGTCGTTGGTGATGTCGGTGTAGGTAAAGCCTGCCGTATCCAGCTCCGCCAGAAACCGGTTGAAATTTTCCGGACGGGTGGTCTCAATCCCGATCAGAACCGAGCCAAAGTTCCGCGCGGATTTCTTGAGATATTCAAACCGGGCGATATCGTCGTCGGGTCCGAGAATGGACAGGAATTCCTTGAGCGCGCCAGGCCGTTGCGGCATGCGCAGGATGAAATACTTCTTTATCCCCGAATAGCGCTGCGCCCGCTCCTTCACCTCGGGCAGACGTTCAAAATCGAAATTCCCGCCAGAGGCCACGCAGACAACTGTCTTGCCCCTGATTTGCTCCGCGACGACCGACAGGGCTTCGATGGCCAGCGCGCCGGCGGGTTCCAGCACGATCCCTTCGACGTTCAGCATCTCGACAATCGTGGTGCAAATCCTGTCTTCGGACAGGTGAATGACGTCCACCGGGTCAACCCCGCGCAACCGCGCAAAGGTGCGCGCGCCCAGTTTGGCAACCGCCGCCCCATCCACAAAGCTGTTGATCGGGGAGACATCGACCGGTTGGCCTTCGCGCAGCGCAAACCCAAGACTTTGCGCACCTGTGGGCTCGACAAAGGTATAGGCACAAGTCTCGCCAAAGAAACTGCGCACACCGGCCGAGAGACCGCCACCGCCCACCGGCAGGATGATCCGATCCGGCGCGCGGCCCAATTGCGTCTCTATCTCGACGGCTACCGAGGCCTGCCCTTCGATCACATCCTCATCGTCAAAGGGCGACAGGAAATGCGCGCCTTCCTTTGCGCAAAACGCTTGTGCTTCGCTGAGCGTCTGGTCGAAATAGTCTCCAACAAGGCGAATTTCCACGTGATCGCCGCCGAACATCCGCGTTTTCTGAACCTTTTGCTGCGGAGTCGTGACCGGCATGAAAATCACCCCGCGCACGCCGAAATGACGACACATGAAGGCCACACCCTGCGCGTGATTGCCCGCGCTGGCACAGACAAAAAGCGACTGCGCCGGGATCACCTTGCGCATCGCGTTGAAGGCGCCGCGCAGCTTGTAGGACCGCACCGGGCTGAGGTCTTCGCGCTTGAGCCAGATATCGGCACCATAGCGATCCGACAGGTGGTCATTGCGCAACAAAGGCGTGGGCGGAAACACGGCGCGCATTTCACGCTCTGCCGCGCGCGCAGCCTGTGCAAATGCATCTGCCTTCATCCACCGGGTCCTTATATCTGCAGGGTCCCTGTTCAGTAGGCGCGCAGGCCGCGACGGTCAACGCGCATCGACCTTGCCGCCCCTGTCAAAACCCGATATCGCAGCCGGGATTTCGTGACGAAGGAAGATGCTCATGTCCGCGCCCAAAAAAGTCGTGCTCGCCTATTCCGGCGGTCTTGATACCTCGATCATCCTGAAATGGCTGCAAACCGAATACGGATGTGAAGTGGTGACTTTCACTGCCGATCTGGGCCAGGGCGAGGAATTGGAACCGGCGCGCAAGAAGGCAGAACAGATGGGCGCATCGGAGATCTACATCGAGGATGTGCGCGAGGAATTCGTGCGCGATTTCGTCTTTCCGATGTTCCGGGCCAACGCGGTCTACGAAGGGCTCTACCTGCTGGGCACCTCCATCGCGCGGCCCCTGATTTCCAAACGTCTGGTCGAGATTGCCGAGGAAACAGGCGCCGACGCGGTGGCACATGGAGCCACCGGCAAGGGCAACGACCAGGTCCGGTTTGAGCTGGCCGCCTATGCTCTCAACCCCGACATCAAGGTGATCGCGCCCTGGCGTGAATGGGACCTGTCGAGCCGCACCAAACTGCTGGATTTCGCCGAGAAAAACCAGATCCCCATCGCCAAGGACAAACGCGGCGAGGCCCCGTTCAGCGTCGACGCCAACCTGCTGCACACCTCCTCCGAGGGTAAAGTGCTGGAAGACCCGGCGGTGGACGCGCCCGACTACGTCTATCAGCGCACGGTTAACCCGGAAGATGCACCGGACACACCCGAATACATCGAAGTCGGGTTCGAGAAAGGCGACGCCGTCAGCATCGACGGCGTTGCCATGTCCCCCGCCACGATCCTGACCAAACTGAACGAGTTGGGCGGCAAGCATGGTTGCGGCCGTCTCGATCTGGTCGAGGGCCGTTTTGTCGGGATGAAATCCCGTGGCATCTATGAGACGCCCGGTGGGACACTGCTGCTGGAGGCCCACCGGGCCATTGAATCCATCACGCTTGACCGAGGGGCCATGCACCTCAAGGACGAGCTGATGCCGCGCTACGCAGAACTGATCTACAACGGCTTCTGGTTCTCGCCCGAGCGCACGATGCTGCAGGCAGCCATCGACGCCAGCCAGACCCATGTGACCGGCACTGTGCGACTGAAACTCTACAAAGGGCACGTGCGCACAGTGGGCCGCTGGTCAGATCACAGCCTTTACTCCGAAGCGCATGTGACGTTCGAAGATGATGCCGGTGCCTACGACCAAAAAGACGCCGCCGGGTTCATCCAGTTGAACGCGCTGCGCCTGAAGCTACTGGCCGCGCGGGATCGTCGGTTGAAAAAGTGATCGGGGAGATTTTGTGCACTCCCCGACCTTTCTAAGCAGATGTAGCCTGCTTGACCGGGGCGCTGGAAGATAACTTTACCAACTCAATTGCAGATATTGCGTCGGAGCGATTGTGATATCCTTCGCCCGAGTTCGCAATCTTGCGATTGTTTGCAGCATAGAGTGTCCAACGCCAATGATTGTTGACGTCTTTGTATAGATAATAAAACACGGCTTTCTCCATAATCCTGTCCAATGGAAGCCTCTGCCCCATCATTGGGGCAAAGGCAGTTTTCAGACGCTATCGACTTGACTGGAGACCTAGTTTCCACGAGAATCGTGGAGTGTGTAGAAGCACGGTGTCCATAGTGGCGCCTTAGACGCCGACGACGGGAATCGTCGGCGTCTAATGATTCCGTAACCACCAAACAGAGTCCAGAACTTTCTACATTTTGTTATCGGCTTCGCTAGAACTACAAAATGATGGTATGGTACATAACGCTACTTTAGCGCGCCAATATTCATCTTCTTGTAGTATGGAAATGCTGCTTCAAGAAGTTCAAGCAGATGGCCATTCAGTTCCGACAACGGCCCCTCCGCGCCCGCGAATCCGGTGCTCTGATGCACGGCGCCGTACCAATGCGCCGCCCAGATACCATCCTCAGCACGCGGCCCGGCAGACCAGCTGAGCATCGCGGGATCAAAGGGCAGATCAATCGCGTCACACAAGGCCCGCAGCATGTGTTCGGGGCGCGCACGGATATCCGTGCTGTCGATCACGACGCCACCCAATTTCTCATAGAGCGCATGTTGCTGGACAAAGCCGATGTCCTCCAGCGTTGGCGCTTCGCGTTTGGCTGCATAGCTGGCGATGACCCGCGCGGGATGGCGGATGAGGTGCACATTCACACAGTCCTGCGCCCAGTCGAGCGGAAACCCCTCCAGCATGTGATGCGGCATGTGTTTCATATAGAGATGCGGCGTTGGAAAGGGCGCGCTGCACAGGGCGGTCACCTCACCTGGATCGGTGGCCTGCGCTGCGAGGATCTCCTCGCGCATCGGATGGTCCGCACCGGACTGTGCGAGGTAGGCCGCGTAAAACGGCTCATCCATCACGGTGAAATCCGACCGCGCGCCAAAGCTGTACATCATCGCGGTTGAGAGATTCCGCGGCCCAGACCACATCGCAATCTTCATCAGCGCCTTGCCTTCACATGTTTTGTTTCAACCCGCGTGCCCGGCACGATGGGATGTTTCAGAACAGCGTAGAAACCACGCCCCGGAATGCCAAGTCCGTAAACTGTTTTCACCTGCCCGTGACATCGCAAGCTCGTGAATTGTTTGAACGATCTGGATTGGACAGATTGGTGCGCAAAGGAGACGCGATATGTTCACACGGGAAACGTTCAAATCCATTGCCCTTGCCGGAATGATTGCGCTGGGGCTTGTTGCACAAAGCAAAACCGCCCATGCGGCGGACCTGCAGACGCTGACGGTTGCGGGCGGCTGTTTCTGGTGTGTCGAGGCCGATTTCGAAAAGGTCAAAGGCGTGAAGCAGGCCGTCTCGGGCTTTACCGGCGGCGCCGTTGCGAACCCGACCTACAAACAGGTGACCTCGGGTGGCACGGGGCATTATGAGGCGGTGCAGATCACCTTTGATGCGGATGTGGTCAGCCGCCGTACCCTGCTCGATCTGTTTTTCCGGTCGGTTGATCCAACGGATGCGGGCGGACAATTCTGTGATCGGGGTGAGAGCTATCGGACCGCGATTTTCACCAACACCCCAGCCGAAAAGCAAGCAGCACAGGCCGCCAAAACAAAGGCCACTGCTGATCTTGGCCAAAAGGTTGTGACCCCGATCCTCAGCGCATCGGAGTTTTACCCCGCCGATGCCTACCACCAGGACTACTATAAAGGCCGTCAGCTGGTGATCACCCGGTTTGGCCCGAAACGTCAGGCTTCCGCCTACAAGGCCTATCGCGAGGCCTGCGGGCGCGACGCGCGGGTCAAGCAACTCTGGGGAACTGACGCGCCTTTCGTGAACAGCTGATTAGCCGACCTTGCAGGCCGCCAATACCGCCATGTTCAGGATGTCATTGGCCGTGGACACGGTAGAGCAAATCTGGATCGATCCATCCACCCCGGCAAGGATCGGTCCGATCACCGTCGCCCCCGCCATCTCCTGCATCAGCTTCACCGAAATGCTCGCCGAATGGCGCGCGGGCACAATGAGAATGTTGGCAGGCCCGGTCAGCCGCGAGAACGGATAGGCTTCCTGCGCCAGCGCGTTCAGCGCCACATCGACGGTCATCTCGCCTTCGTACTCAAAACTGACGCCGCGCTGGTCCAGTACATCCGCCGCCTTGGCCATTTTCTCCGCCCGTTCCGAGACCGGGTAGCCGAAGGTCGAGAAGCTCACAAAGGCCACCCGCGGCTCTAGCCCCATGTTCTGAGCCACCGTGGCCGCGCGTTCGGCAATGTTGGCCAGGTCTTCCTCGTCCGGCCATTCGTTCACGATGGTATCGGCGATGAACACGATCCGCCCCTTGTGCAGCACCGCCGTGATCCCTGCGACACCGTGATCCTTATCCGCGTCGTAGACGTGATTGATCCGGTCCAGAATATGCGCCGACTTGCGCGTGGCCCCGGTGACCAGCCCATCCCCATGCCCGTGCTGCAGCATCAGCGCCGAGAACACATGCCGGTCGCGCGCCGCCAGCCGGTGAATATCCTGCGCGTCGAAACCGCGCCGGTGCAGCCGGTCGTAGAGGAACTGCTTGTAGGTCTCCAGATGCTGGGTATTGGCCGCATTCACAATCTCGATCTGGCGATGCGCGTCTTCAAGACCTGCCGCCTCCAGCTTGGTTTTCACGTCATCTTCACGGCCAACAACCAGCGCCTTGCCGAACCCGGCACGCTGATACATCACCGCGGCGCGCAAGACCCGTGGATCGTCCCCTTCGGCAAAAATCATGCGGGCCTGATTGGCGCGGGCGCGGGCGTTGATGCCGCGCAGAATGCTGGCCGTCGGGTCCATGCGAGACTTCAACGACAGCTCATAGGCGTCCATATCGATGATCGGGCGGCGGGCAGCCCCGGTGTTCATGCCAGCCTGCGCAACAGCGGGCGGCACGCGGTGGATCAGACGCGGATCGAACGGCGTCGGAATGATGTAATCCCGCCCGAAACTCAGGTTCTTGCCATAGGCCAAGGCCACTTCGTCCGGCACATCCTCGCGCGCGAGGTTCGCCAGCGCATGGGCGCAGGCGATCTTCATCTCGTCATTGATGGCGCGCGCGTTGATGTCCAGCGCCCCCCGGAAGAGATAGGGAAAGCCCAGCACGTTATTGACCTGATTGGGGTAATCGCTGCGCCCCGTGGCGACAATCGCATCGGGCCGCACCTCATGCGCGTCCTCGGGCGTGATTTCCGGATCGGGATTCGCCATGGCGAAAATCACCGGGTTTTCCGCCATGCTGGACACCATGTCCTGCGTCACGGCCCCTTTGACGGACACACCCAGGAACACATCCGCGCCCTTCATCGCCTCGTCCAGCGTACGCAGATCCGTGGCCACCGCATGGGCCGATTTCCACTGGTTCATGCCTTCGGTGCGGCCCTGATAGATCACGCCCTTGGTGTCGCACATGATGCAGTTCTGATGCTTGGCGCCCATCGCCTTCAGCAGTTCCAGACAGGCAATCCCGGCAGCCCCTGCCCCGTTCAACACAATGCGCACGTCTTCGATCTTCTTGCCCGACAGCTTCAGCGCATTCAGCAGACCGGCGGCACAGATCACCGCCGTGCCGTGCTGATCGTCGTGAAAGACGGGGATGTCCATCTCCTCTTTCAGCCGCTGTTCGATGATGAAACACTCCGGTGCCTTGATGTCCTCAAGGTTGATGCCGCCAAACGTCGGCCCCATCAGCTTGACCGCGGCCACAAACGCATCCGTGTCTTCGGTGTCGAGCTCGATATCGATGCTGTTCACATCGGCAAAGCGTTTGAACAGAACCGCCTTACCTTCCATCACCGGTTTTGACGCCAGCGCCCCAAGGTTCCCGAGGCCCAGAACCGCCGTCCCATTGGAAATCACCGCAACCAGATTGCCCTTGTTGGTGTAGTCGTAAGCCGTCTCGGCGTTTTCCGCGATCGCCTCGCAGGGCACAGCCACACCGGGCGAATAGGCCAGGCTCAGATCCCTTTGCGTGGTCATCGGCACCGTCGCCGTGATCTCGAACTTGCCGGGGGTCGGCTCGAGGTGAAAGGCCAGCGCCTCTTCGGGCGTCACGCGATTTTTGGACATGAGAAAAGGCCTTTACTGCAGTTCCGAGCGCATAACCTCTAGCCCAGCGCGCAGGTAGCCTCAAGCAGGCAGCATTTGAGGCTTTTCCCCACCCGCCCGCGTTTGTAAGGTCTGCCGAAACTGCGGGGGTGCCCATGACCGTCACGCCGATGATGGCGCAATATCTCGACCTGAAAGCCGGTTACGCGGATGCCCTGCTGTTCTACCGCATGGGCGATTTCTACGAGATGTTCTTTGACGATGCGGTGGCCGCTGCGGAGGCGCTGGACATCGCCTTGACCAAGCGCGGCAAGCACGACGGCGCGGATATCCCCATGTGCGGCGTGCCGGTTCACGCCGCTGAAGGCTATCTGCTGACGTTGATCCGCAAAGGCTTTCGCGTTGCGGTCTGCGAACAGATGGAAAGCCCGGCAGAGGCGAAAAAACGCGGCTCCAAATCGGTGGTCAAACGGGATGTCGTGCGTCTGGTCACGCCCGGCACGCTGACCGAAGAGGCGCTGCTGGAAGCGCGGCGGCACAATTATCTGACCGCCTTTGCCGAGGTCCGTGATGCTCAGGCACTGGCCTGGGTCGATATCTCCACCGGGGCGTTTCACGTGATGCCGCTGACGGATTTGCGGCTGGGTCCGGAACTGGCACGGCTGGCGCCCTCCGAGCTGATCGTGTCGGAAGCACGCGAGGCGGACCTGCGTGAGATGGTCGAGGAATTCGGGATCGCGCTGACCGGCCTTGCCCGCTCTGCCTTTGACAGCGCGGGCGGTGAAAAGCGCCTTTGCGATCTTTTCGACGTTGAGACGCTGGATGCCTATGGCAGCTTCACCCGCGCGGAGATCGCCGCCATGGGCGCGATCCTGCAGTATCTGGAGATCACGCAGAAAGGCAAACTGCCCCTGTTGCGCGCGCCGCAGAAAGAGGCAGAAGCCCGCACGGTGCAGATCGACGCCGCCACGCGGCGCAACCTCGAACTGACGCAAGCGCTGTCTGGGGGTCGCGCCGGTTCCCTGCTCTCCGTCATGGACAAAACGGTGACGGCAGGCGGCGCGCGCCTGCTGGAACGGCGGCTCTCCAGCCCCTCACGGGTTCTGGACGTGGTGCAGGACCGGCTGGCCGCGGTGCGCTGGGCGGTCTCTGAGACACAGGAACGGCAGACTACCCGCGACACTCTGCGCAAAGTGCCCGATCTGGACCGCGCGCTGTCACGTCTCTCGCTGGATCGCGGCGGGCCACGTGACCTTGCTGCCATTCGAAATGGCCTGTCTCAGGCGGAAAATCTCTGCGCGTCTTTGAACAAGCTGGAGTTACCGCCGCTCCTGACCAGCGCATTAATGGCGATGTCGGGCCATGACGCCCTGATTGATCAGCTGGATGCAGCGTTGGTGGCAGAACCACCGCTCCTGACCCGCGACGGTGGCTTCATCGCGCCGGAGCATGATGCGGAACTCGATGAGGCCCGCAAACTACGCGACGAAGGCCGCAGTGTGATTGCGCAGATGCAGTCTGAATTCGTCTCTAACACGGGGATTTCGTCTCTCAAGATCAAACACAACAACGTCCTGGGCTACTTCATCGAAACGCCCGCGACCCATGCGGAAAAGATGCTGTCACCGCCGCTGTCAGAAACCTTTATCCACCGTCAGACCACCGCGAACCAGGTGCGGTTCACCACGGTCGAGCTTTCTGAGATGGAGACGAAAATTCTCAACGCCGGGGCGCGGGCGCTGGAGATTGAGAAACGCCTCTTCGAAGTGCTGCGCGCAGATGTGTTGGCGGTCGCAGGGCCCGTTGCGGAAACCGCCCGTGGTTTGGCAGAACTTGATCTGACCACGGCACTGGCCGAATTAGCTGTTGCCGAAAGCTGGGCAGCCCCTAAGGTCGATAATACGCGGGCTTTCGATATCTGCGGCGGGCGTCACCCGGTGGTTGAACGCGCGCTGAAGGATAAGTCAGGCGAACCATTCATTGCAAATGATTGCGATCTGAGCGCCGAGGCGGATCATGCAAATGTCTGGCTGCTCACCGGTCCGAACATGGCGGGTAAATCCACCTTCCTGAGGCAAAATGCAATCATCGCCTTGCTGGCGCAGATGGGCAGTTTTGTGCCGGCAGAAAAGGCACATATCGGCCTGATCAGCCAGCTCTTCAGTCGCGTTGGGGCTTCCGATGATCTGGCGCGCGGGCGCTCCACCTTCATGGTCGAGATGGTGGAAACGGCGGCAATTCTCAATCAGGCCGATGACCGGGCGCTGGTGATTCTCGATGAGATCGGGCGTGGAACAGCCACCTATGACGGGCTGTCGATTGCCTGGGCGACGCTCGAACATCTGCATGACGTGAACAAGAGCCGCGCGCTTTTCGCCACACATTACCATGAGATGACCGCGCTGGCCGGGAAACTGACAGGCGTTGAGAACGCGACTGTCGCCGTTAAAGAATGGGAAGGCGAAGTGATCTTCCTGCACGAGGTGCACAAGGGCGCCGCCGACCGATCCTACGGTGTACAGGTGGCACAGCTTGCCGGACTTCCAGCACCTGTGATCGCCCGCGCCCGCGTCGTTCTGGACGCACTGGAAAAGGGAGAACGAGAAGGCGGCGCGACCCAGAAAACCCTGATCGACGATCTGCCACTCTTCTCCGCAACACCGGTCGCCGCGCCGCCAAGGCAGAAAACATCCGAAGTCGAGACGCTTCTGGCCGACATCCTTCCGGACGAACTCACACCCCGGCAAGCGCTAGACGCACTGTACAAACTGAAAGACGCGGCCAAATCCTGACCGCGCCTTCATTGTTCCGAAAAATATGCCCCCCGGAGGGTCGCGCTCAAAAAACGCTCAGCTTGCCGGTGTCGACGACACCCCAACCTGCGCCGGACGCAGCAGGCGGTCATGCAGCATAAACCCTTCGGCGGCGACCTGAATGATGTCGCCCGCCTTGGTGCCCGGCACTGGTGCCTCGAACATCGCCTGATGCTGCTGCGGGTCAAAGCGATCCCCAACTTCAGGCGCAATGACCTCGATCCCGTGTTTCTTGAAGACGCTCAGCAGTTCGCGCATTGTCAATTCAATGCCTTCGATCAGGGCCGAATTCGCTTCTTTCTGCTCGTCCGTGATGGTCTCAATAGCACGTTTCATGTTGTCATAGACAGGCAGCATATCGCGCGACAGCTTGGACCCACCGTAATTCTCGGCCTCGCGCCGGTCCCGATCCGACCGCTTGCGGGCATTCTCGGCATCCGCCAGCGCACGCATAAAACGGTCACGTAGTTCGTCGCGCTCGGCGCGCAGCTGGTCCAGCTCCAGCGCCTCGTCGTCAATCTCTTCCATTTCATCCGCAAAAGCCTGCGCTTCCGCGTCTTCAATATCGTCCAGAAACTCTTCGTTCTTGGGCTCTGCCATAGTTCACCTCTAGCTCCGGTCAGAGATCAGCTTTCCGACCAGCTGCGCCGTGTAATTCACAATCGGCACAATGCGTCCATAATTCAGTCTCGTCGGACCAATGACGCCCACGGCGCCGATGATCTTTCGATCAGCGTTCATATATGGGGAAACCACCAGAGAGGAACCCGAAAGTGAAAAAAGTTTGTTCTCAGAACCGATAAAAATGCGCACACCGTCGCCTTCTTCAGCAAGTTCAAGGAATTCGGCAATATCACGTTTGCGTTCAAGGTCATCAAAGAGGTGTCGGATGCGCTCCAGATCCTCCGCCTCGCCCTCCTCGCTCAGCAGATTCGACCGCCCCCGCACAATCAAACGCTCTATCTGATCGCCCTCGCCCTCCCAGACCGCCAGCCCGCTTTCCACCAGGTCACGCGCCAGCGAATCGATTTCCTGCCGCCGGTTGGAAATCTCCTGCTGAATCGTGGTGTGTACTTCGCCGAGCGTTTTGCCTTCGATCAAAGAATTAAGGAAGTTCGCCGCCTCGCGCATGGAGCTGGGCGTTTGCCCGGGCGGCGGGGTAAACAGCCGGTTTTCGACGTGACCATCCCCAAAAACCAGCACCACCAGCGATCGTTCAGGAGACAGCGACACGAATTCAATATGTTTGATCGGCGCTTCGTGCTTCGGCGTCAGCACCAGCGACGCGCCATGGGTCACCCCCGACAGCGCAGAGCCCACGCGGTCCAGCAGCCCGCTCACATCCTGCTCATTCGACCCCAGGGTTGCGTCGATCTTTTCGCGGTCCGTTTCATCCGGGTTCCCGATTTCCAGCAGCCCGTCCACGAACATGCGCAGGCCCATCTGTGTCGGAATGCGCCCCGCGCTGACATGAGGGCTGTCCAGAAGACCCAGATATTCAAGGTCCTGCATCACATTGCGGATGGTCGCCGCGCTCACCTTTTCGCTGAAATCCCGGGTCAGGGTGCGTGATCCAACCGGGACGCCATCTTCCAGATACCCCTCGACCACCCGGCGAAACACTTCGCGGGATCGGTCGTTCATCTCTCCAAGGATGTTTGGCACGTCACTCATGATCAGATCCCGATTGAACCGCTATAAAAGCATGAAACCCGCAGAATTCAATCGGGGTTGCATCTTCACACCGCTGGACGGTATCGGGGGGGCGTACACAGCAAAGGATATTCCATGCGCCCTTCTGGTCGAGCTCTGGACGAAATGCGTACCGTTTCCATCGAAACAGGTTTCACGAAACACGCCGAAGGGTCGGCCCTGATCAAGATGGGCGATACGCATGTGTTGTGCACCGCCACCATCGAGGATCGCGTGCCGCCGTTCATCAAGGGATCGGGTCTGGGTTGGGTCACCGCAGAATACGGCATGCTGCCCCGCGCCACCAACACGCGGATGCGTCGAGAAGCCGCCGCCGGCAAGCAAGGTGGGCGCACGGTGGAAATTCAACGGCTGATTGGCCGATCCCTGCGCGCCGGTGTCGACCGGGTGGCACTGGGAGAACGTCAGATCACCGTCGATTGCGATGTTCTGCAGGCCGACGGCGGCACCCGTTGTGCCTCGATCACCGGCGGCTGGGTCGCGCTGCGGCTGGCCGTGAACAAGCTGATGAAAGCAGGCGATGTGATCAGCGATCCGATGGTTGACCCCGTGGCGGCCATCAGCTGCGGTATCTACGCGGGCCAGCCGGTGCTGGATCTGGACTATCCAGAGGATTCCGAGGCCGGTGTCGACGGCAATTTCATCATGACGGGCTCCCATCAGTTGATCGAGGTGCAGATGAGCGCCGAAGGTTCCACCTATTCGCGGGATCAGATGAACGCCCTGATGGATCTGGCCGAAAAAGGTGTGTCTGAACTGGCTGCAGCACAAAAGGCTGCTACCACATGACCCGAAGGTTCGACGACAAACGCATCCTTGTGGCCACACATAACGCTGGCAAACTAGATGAGATGCGGCAGTTGTTCGAACCTCACGGCGTCACGGTTGTTGGTGCGGCGGAAATGGACCTGGCCGAACCTGCAGAGACCGAAGACAATTTCGTCGGCAATGCCCGGATCAAGGCGCGCGCCGCGGTTGAGGCAACGGGCCTGCCTGCGTTGGCCGACGATTCCGGGATCGAGGTTGAAGCCTTGGACAATGCCCCCGGCGTCTATACCGCCGATTGGGCCGAAACGCCGAACGGGCGTGATTTCGTCATGGCCATGACCAAGACGCACAACCTGCTTGAAGAGAAATCCGCCCCGCATCCCCGCAAGGCCCGCTTCTGCGCGACCTTCGTGCTTGCATGGCCCGACGGGCATGAAGAGATTTTTGCCGGGCGCGCAAATGGCACGCTGGTCTGGCCCATGCGCGGCGAAACCGGCCACGGATATGACCCGATGTTCCAGCCCGATGGCTATGACATCACCTATGCGGAAATGGACCCGGTCCAGAAAAACAGCATCAGCCACCGCGCCGATGCTTTTGCCAAGCTGATTGCTGGTTGCTTTGGCTGAGGATTGGGAAGCAGGCGGTTTTGGCCTCTACCTGCACTGGCCCTATTGTGAGGCCAAATGCCCCTACTGTGATTTCAACAGCCATGTGTCGCGGCAGATTGATCACGCCGCATGGTGCGATGCCTATCTGAAAGAGTTGGACCGCGCCGCATCGGAAACACCTGGTCGCGTCCTGCGGTCGGTGTTTTTCGGCGGCGGCACCCCCAGCCTCATGCAGCCGGAAACGGTGGGCCGGATCATCGAAAAAATCCGCAGCCTGTGGCCCGTGGCAAATGATCTTGAAATCACGCTGGAGGCAAACCCGGGATCGGTAGAAGCTGGCAAATTCCGTGCGTTCCGTGACGCAGGCGTCAATCGCATCTCTATGGGGGTGCAGGCGCTGAATGATGCAGATCTGAAGCGTCTCGGGCGTATTCATACCGCTGACGAAGCGATGAAGGCCTTTGACATCGCACGCGCCACCTTTGACCGGGTCAGTTTTGATCTGATCTATGCGCGGCAGGGACAATCGCTGGCGGATTGGCGGATGGAACTGGAACAGGCACTGTCCATGGCCGTCGATCACCTGTCTCTCTACCAATTGACGATCGAGCAAGGCACGGCCTTTGGGGATCGCTATAATGCGGGCAAATTGCGCGGGTTGCCGGACGAGGATCTGGGGGCAGATCTTTTCGCCCTGACGCAAGACATTTGCAGCGCGCATGGGTTGCCCGCCTATGAGGTGTCCAACCACGCGCGGGACGGCGCGCAGTCCCGGCACAATCTGATCTATTGGCGTTACGGCGATTACGTGGGCATCGGTCCTGGCGCCCATGGCCGACTGACGCTGAAAGGACAACGCTGGGCAACGGAATGCGTCTCCAACCCGACCCGTTGGCTTGAAGATGTCGCCACGACAACGCCGGAAAAGCCCAGAACGCCCTTATCCGCATCCGATCAGGCAAGCGAATTCCTCCTGATGGGCCTGCG
This sequence comes from uncultured Roseobacter sp., assembly GCF_947492555.1. Lineage (GTDB taxonomy): Bacteria > Pseudomonadota > Alphaproteobacteria > Rhodobacterales > Rhodobacteraceae > Roseobacter. The sequence continues at coordinate 431,233 of NZ_CANLNE010000002.1, read as the reverse complement.
CCTGAAGGAAGGGGTCAGTCGGAGCCGTTTTGCGCAGTTGAATGGCAAGCCCTTGGTATCTGAAAAACTTCAAGACCTCGAAGATCTGGATATGATCTCAACCGAGGATGACAATTTAATCGTTTCAAATCAAGGGTTTATGGTTTTGAACGCTGTGATTGAAAGCCTGCTGCAGACTTAGGACCCACTGAGAATGCGACAAAGCTCATCCAGGTCATCCAAGGATTTGTAGTGCAGCGTCATCTGGCCGGATTCCTGACCCGGCTTGTGCGACAGACTCACCTTCATACCAAGGCTCGCAGAGAGATCGTCCTCAAGCGCTTTGGTATCCGCGTCTTTTGCGGCTTTTGCCGGTTTTGCATCAGGCGTTCCAAAGATGTTCGCACCATCGGAGGCCTGCTTCTTGACCAGCGCCTCTGCCGCACGAACGGATAACCCGCCCCTGACAATCGTTTGTGCCAGTTTCAAAGGATCATCTGCCGGGATCAACGCCCGTGCGTGGCCAGAGCTTAGGTCTCCCTTACGGACCATCTCCAACACAGCCTCAGGCAAGTTGAGCAACCGCAAAAGATTCGCAATATGGCTGCGGCTTTTGCCCAGTGCTTCGGCCATCTTTTCCTGCGTGTGACCAAACCGGTCCATCAGTTGCCGGTATCCCGCTGCCTCTTCAATCGGGTTCAGATCCGCCCGCTGAATGTTCTCGATGATCGCAACTTCCAGCACCTCAACGTCCGTGAAGTTCCGCACGACCACCGGTAACTCGTGCAGCTTGGCCATCTGCGACGCGCGCCACCGCCGCTCCCCCGCAACAATCTCATAACGATCATCTGCCACGGCCCGCACGATCAGCGGCTGGATGACACCCTTCTCGCGGATGGAAGCAGCAAGATCATCCAGATCACCCTCTGCGAACCGTTTCCGGGGCTGATCCGGATTGGGTGCGATTTGCTCGATGGGAATCACACGCTCAGCGGCGGACGGTCCCGCACTGGCGGCCTTCTCCGTCTCCGCGACATCTGACATCAGGGCCGATAGGCCGCGCCCAAGACCCCGTTTACGATCTGCTCCACCTGCCATGTCAGCCCCCTAGTACGACTTTCTCACTATTTCTGCTCAATACTTCCTGCGCAAGAGCCCGATACGCCTGCGCCCCCTTGGAGGCGGTATCGTAGGTCAGCACCGGCATGGCAAAGGATGGCGCTTCGCTCACCCGCACATTCCGCGGAATTCGGGTGGAAAACACCAATTCCCCCAGATTGTCCCGCGCGTCCTGCTCAACCTGCAGGGACAAGTTGTTGCGTCTGTCATACATGGTCAACACAACACCTTCGATTCGCAGGTCTTTGTTGCCGCTCTGCCGAACCTCTCGAATGGTCAGCATCAGCTGCGATAAACCTTCCAGCGCAAAGAACTCACTTTGCAATGGCACCAACACCGAATGCGCCGCGATCATTGCGTTCACTGTCAGCAAATTTAGCGACGGCGGACAGTCAATCAGGATGTAATCCAGCTCAAACACATCCATCGCCGTCTGGCGCAGAGCGTCATGCAGCAGAAAACTGCGCTTCTCATTCGAAATCAGCTCGATGTCGGCGGAACTCAGGTCAACCGTTGCCGGGACGATCATCAACCCCGGCGTCACAGTTGGCAAAACGACCGACTTCAGGTCGACATCCTCCAGGAGCAGCTCGTAGGTGGTGAATTCGCGATCCCCCAGCTCGATACCGAGACCGGTGGACGCATTCCCCTGCGGATCAAGGTCAATGACAAGGACCCTTTTGCCCGCCTCGGCCAATGCGGCGGCAAGATTAATGGTGGTCGTTGTTTTGCCAACCCCGCCCTTCTGGTTCGCGACCGCAATGATTTTAGGACCCACAGGGCGTGAAAAGTCAGACACGTTTGATTTCCCTCACCTCGAGAATGGCAGCATTTGGGTTCGTTTTACTTGTATGGCTCACGAGGTCAAAAGACCACGCCTTACGCGCTTCATCGACCTCTTTTTGCCAGGTCTCGCCTTTGAAAAACAACGCGTGACCGTTCGGGTTCAAGTGATGGTCTGCAAAAGACAATAGCGAAGACAGATCAGCAAGCGCCCGCGCGGAGAGGACATCCGCATCAAGAGGATCAGTTTGTTCAATTCGGGAGGTGAGAACCGTCGCCGTCAGGCCCAACTCGCGTATCACCGTCCTCAGGAACGTCGCTTTTCGCATATCGCTTTCGATCATGGTCACATGAAGGTCTGGATTCAGTTCCCGCGCAATAATCGTAATGACCAACCCGGGCAAACCACCGCCGCTGCCCATATCAACCCAGTTTCGGCAGGTGTCGGCAAGCGGATACATTTGTGCAGAATCCCGGATGTGCCGGTCCCAGACCTCAGCAAGACTCGCCTTGGAAACAAGGTTGATTTTGGGATTCCACTTGGTCAGGAGATCGTGGAAACAGGATAATCGGTCCAATGTTTCACGTGAAACATTCAAATCCAATACCGTCACGCAGATTGCTTTCGTTTCAAGGACCGCAACCGCGCAAGGATGAGCGTTAAAGCAGCGGGTGTCATCCCATCGATACGCGCCACCTGCGCCAGAGAACTCGGCTGCGTCGCGATCAGTTTCGCCTTTAGCTCGTTGGACAGCCCTTCCATCACCGCATAATCAAAACCCTGCGGAATCAGCAAGTTTTCGTCCTTCTGCATCAGCTCGATGTCTTTTTGCTGGCGAAGAATGTAATTGGCATATAGCGCTTCCCGCTCCATTTGGTCCCGCGTTTCGTTGTCGATGTCTCCGAAAGCAGGATCAAGATCGCCAACCTCAGAGAAACCCACATTTGGGAACGCGAGAAGCTGCATGGCTGTGCGCCTGGATCCATCCTGGTTGATTTTGATCCCGACTGACGCGGCTTGCGAGGGCGTGAAGGTTGTTCCCGTCAAGAGATCACGTGCTTTCTCCAGTCTTTCAGACTTCCGTGCGAAAGCCTCCGCGCGCATCGAACCGACGCACCCAATCTCCACTCCCAGCGGTGTCAGACGTTGATCTGCATTGTCTGCGCGCAAGGACAGCCGGAACTCTGCACGGGAGGTGAACATGCGATACGGCTCGCTGACACCGCGTGTTGTGAGATCGTCGATCATCACGCCGATGTAGCTCTGCGCCCGCGAGAATTGTAGTGTTTCCCGACCAGATGCCCTGAGCGCGGCATTTAGCCCGGCAACCAGCCCCTGCGCTGCTGCTTCCTCATACCCCGTTGTCCCGTTGATCTGCCCGGCCAAGTAAAGTCCTGGGACCGTCGGGAGCGCAAGTGTCGCGTCCAACGCACGCGGATCAACATAATCGTATTCAATGGCATATCCGGGCTGCAGAATAACCGCTTGCTCCAGCCCGAAGATTGAGTGCACGTAGTCTTCCTGCACGGCTTCGGGCAGAGACGTGGAGATGCCGTTAGGATACACCGCATCGGTGCTAAGCCCTTCTGGCTCAAGAAATATCTGATGTGAATCCTTATCCGCAAACCGGACGATCTTGTCTTCAATGGAGGGGCAATATCGGGGACCAACCCCGTCAATATGACCGCCATACATCGCAGAGCGTTCCAGGTTTTCCCGAATAATATCATGGGTTTTTGAATTCGTATGCGTGATCCCACAGGACACCTGGCGGGCATGGGTACCCTTTGACAGGAAAGAAAAAAGGGTTGGCACCTCATCACCGGGCTGGTTTTCGAGCTCCGCCCATCGAATGGATTTTCCATCCAACCGCGGTGGTGTTCCGGTTTTCAGCCGTCCAAGCGGTAATTCAAAGGAGTCAATCCGCTCCGCAAGTTTTACAGACGCCTTCTCGCCCATGCGGCCGCCTGAGCGCGAGACATCCCCAATATGGATAACCCCCCGCAAAAACGTACCCGTGGTGAGCACAACAGACGTCGCCTTGACCTCGCTGTCGTCCTGCAACCGAACGCCAATAACGCGCGGACCGTCCATCAGAAAGTCAACAACCTCTCCTGTCAAAATGCTTAGGTTCGGCTGTACTTTGACTTCCGCAAGCATTTCAGTTCGGTAGATTAGCCGGTCCGATTGCGCCCTCGGACCCTGCACGGCCGGACCCTTTCGTCGGTTCAGCAGACGAAACTGGATGCCCGCTTTGTCTGCGACGCGGCCCATCACCCCATCAAGCGCATCAATTTCCCGCACGAGGTGGCCCTTTCCCAGCCCGCCAATGGCCGGGTTGCAGGACATCGCGCCGATCCCGTCTTCGGATAGTGTAATCAGGGCTGTGTTTGCCCCCATGCGGGCGGATGCATGTGCGGCCTCACAGCCTGCATGCCCACCACCGATGATCACAACATCAAAATGTTTCACGTGAAACACTCCGCTACTTGCCCAAGCAAAAACTCGAGAATACTTCGTCCAACAGGTTTTCGACGTCAATACGCCCCACCAGCGCTTCCAAAGCTCGAATCGCACTCCGAAGCTCTTCTGCCGCTATATCATACTGTTCTGGTCCCTGCCCGACGATATCCAAAGCCTGATCAAGGGCACTTCCCGCCCGTTCCATTGCCAGCCGATGCCGCGCATGCGTCGCAAGGCCCGCTCCGGCCGTGCGCTGCTGCAAGGTGTGCTGAATGCGATCCACAAGCTCCGAAACACCGGCGCCGGTTCTGCCAGATATGCCATTCTCAGCCGTATCGACCAAATCGGCCTTGGCGTGTAAAACCAAGTCGCCCTCGACCGGCGACAACATTAACTCTTCGCCGGGCATGGCAAGAAAAACGCGCAGATCCGCTGACTTTGCACGCTCTACAGCGCGCGCAACACCGATGGATTCGATTTCGTCCTCGCTGTCCCGAAGGCCTGCCGTATCCAAAAATGTAACGGGCAAACCTTTCAGATCCATACGAACTTCGATGACGTCACGGGTGGTGCCAGCGATATCTGACGTGATTGCCGCATCGCGCCCGGCCAACCGGTTGAGCAAGGTTGATTTACCCGCGTTTGGCGGCCCTACCAAAGCAACCTCAAACCCCAGCCGAATACGTTCCGCCACAAAGGTTCCGGCGATTTCGCTTTCCAGGTCGCTCTTGACCTGTCCCAGCAAGTCCAGAACTTCAGGACTTACGTCCACGGGAACATCTTCATCAGCAAAATCTATCGTGGCTTCAAGCAACGCTGCACTGCGGATCAGCTTGCTTCGCCAACTTTCAACGCGGTCTCCCAATGCACCGGAAAAAACACGGACAGCCTGTTTGCGCTGCGCCTCGGTCTCCGCATCAATGAGGTCGGCAAGACCTTCGACCTGCGCAAGATCCAGCTTGCCGTTTTCCAGCGCGCGCCGTGTAAACTCACCCGGTTCGGCCAGACGCAGGTCATCCTGCACACCAAGCTCGGCCAAGACCGCCTGCACCACGGAAATGCTACCATGCACGTGCAGCTCAATCACATCTTCCCCGGTGAAGCTGTGCGGCCCTTCGAAGCGGATAACCAGCGCATGGTCGAGGACCTCGCCACTGTTGTCTCGCAAGATACGGGTGGCGGCCTTTCGTGGCTCCGGCAAGGTCCCAGCCAGTGATTTACCCGCGGAGATCGCTGATGGACCGGATATCCGGATCACCGACACCCCGGCCCGGCCTTGTGCCGACGCCAGTGCATAAATCGTATTCATATGTTAACCCACTGTAATTAAACAATAAGCTACGTATTCATGGAGTCGAAGAAATCCGAATTCGTCTTGGTCTGTTTCAGTTTCGAGATCAGGAATTCAATCGCATCCGTTGTGCCCATCGGATTGAGAATACGGCGCAGCACAAAGGTTTTCTGCAGATCGATCTTATCGACAAGCAGATCCTCTTTCCGGGTGCCAGATTTCAGGATGTCCATCGCCGGGAAGACGCGCTTGTCGGCGATCTTGCGATCCAGAACGATTTCGGAGTTACCCGTGCCTTTGAATTCTTCAAAGATCACCTCGTCCATCCGGCTGCCAGTGTCGATCAGCGCTGTGGCGATGATGGTGAGCGAACCGCCCTCTTCGATGTTCCGGGCTGCGCCAAAGAACCGCTTGGGGCGTTGCAAGGCATTGGCGTCCACACCACCGGTCAAAACCTTGCCCGACGACGGTACAACCGTGTTGAACGCCCGGCCCAGACGCGTGATGGAATCGAGCAGGATCACCACATCGCGCTTGTGTTCGACGAGACGTTTGGCTTTTTCGATCACCATATCCGAGACGGCCACGTGGCGCGTTGCCGGTTCATCGAAGGTGGAGGAGACAACCTCCCCCTTCACCGAGCGCTGCATGTCCGTCACCTCTTCGGGCCGTTCGTCGATGAGCAGCACGATCAGATAGCATTCCGGGTGGTTGCGTTCGATGGAATTGGCGATGTTCTGCAGCAGAACGGTTTTACCCGTCCGCGGCGGCGCCACGATCAGCGACCGCTGGCCTTTCCCGATCGGAGCCACCAGGTCAATGATCCGCGAAGACCGATCCTTGACCGTCGGGTCGTCGGTTTCCATCGTCAGACGCTCATCCGGGTAAAGCGGTGTGAGGTTTTCAAAAGCCACCTTGTGACGCGCTTTTTCAGGCTCTTCGAAATTGATCTGCGTGACATCCAGCAGGCCAAAATACCGCTCATTGTCGTCGGGGGCCTTGATCACCCCTTCGATGGTATCGCCTGTGCGCAGGGAGAATTTGCGGATCATTTCAGGCGAGACGTAAATATCATCGGGGCCCGGCAGATAATTCGCCTCGGGAGACCGCAGAAACCCGAACCCGTCCTGCAGCACTTCGAGCACGCCGTCCCCGGAGATTTCCCAGCCCTCATCCGCACGTTCGCGCAGGATCTGGAACATCATCTCGCCCTTGCGCATGGTGGAGGCGTTTTCAATCTCCAGATCTTCCGCCATGGACAAAAGGTCCTTGGGGCTTTTGCGCTTCAGATCCGCGAGGTTCAGCGTCTCGAGCGTTTCAGGGACAGAAGGTGTGTCGGTCATGTCAGTGGTCATGGAAATACCCGTGATCAGCCGCAGCAAAACTGCCGGCTGATGTAAATTTGGAATGTCAGGTCTGCGCCATCCCCGGACGGGGTGGTGCTGGGTACATAGGCGCGCAGGCCGGGTGAGTCAATTGATTCAGAACCGCACAACCACCGAGAGGACAATCAGCACCATCAACAGGGTCGGCACCTCGTTCATCAGCCGGTACTGTCGTCCGGTCAGCTTGTTCTCGCCTCGCATGAAATCCTTGCGCCGCAATCCCAGCCAATGGTGAAACCATGTCATGGCCAGCACACCTGCCATCTTGGTCCAGGGCCAAATCGCCGACCAGTCGACAACCCCGGGTGTGAAAACCAGACAGAGACCCAGGATCCAGGTGGCGATCATCGCCGGGTTCATGATCACCCGCAGCAGTTTCAATTCCATGGTCTGAAAGAGATCATGGGTCTCTCCGCTTTGTCCGACCTGTTCCGCGTGGTAGACAAAGAGACGGGGAAGATAGAACAGACCTGCCATCCAGGCGATCACTGCCATGATGTGAAATGCCTTCGTCCATGGATAGGCAAGGGCGAGCAGGTCCGACATTGAGAACTCCGATCCGTTTGCTCCTCTTATTAATAATAAAAGAAAGATAAAAGGATGATGATTTTGTAGGGTATCTCATATCTGTGGATTATGCGGTTTTGCCTGTCCTTATCCGCTTGGGGAGAACAGTTTTCCTCCGCGGATGAGAACCTCAGATTTATAATTTATCTATTTATAAACAATATCTTGAAAAGTTTTTCGTTGGATTGATGGCGGGATAAGCTTGTGCATATTTTCGCCAAAACCTGCTTATACACACCTTGGGCGTTGTCCTTTTCCGCATAGGGGCATTTCTTGCGCTATTCTGGAATTCCCACAGGATAGCTTTTCCTTGCAGGATCACGCTGTTTTGCCCAGAAGAACATATTAAGAAATCCTTAACCTTGTTCACAGGCTTACCCACATGTCCCGGCACCTGATCCTGGCGTCCAATTCTCAAATAAGAGCGCAGCTGCTGCGGCAGGCGGCGGTTGACTTCACCGTGCAGCCCGCCCGCGTAGATGAGGAAATGATGCGTGATGCCTTGCTGGCCGAAGAGGCCCCGCCCCGTGATATCGCCGATGCGCTGGCGGAAATGAAGGCGCGCAAGGTGAGTGAAAAGCATCCCGAAGCCTTGGTTTTGGGATGTGATCAAGTGTTGGACCACAAGGGCACCCTGTTGGCGAAACCCGGCACGCCCGACGAGGCGGAGGCGCAGTTGCGCTCCCTGCGGAACGACCGCCACATGTTATTGTCGGCGGCAGTGATCTGCGAGGCAGGTAAACCGATCTGGCGCCATGTGGGTCAGGTTCGGTTGCGCATGCGGGATGCGTCGGATGATTTCATCAAGGGTTATGTTGCGCGCAATTGGGACAGCATTCAGCACGCGGTGGGTGCCTATAAACTGGAGGAGGAAGGCGTGCGGCTTTTCACCCGGATTGAAGGCGACTATTTCAACGTGCTCGGGCTGCCCTTATTGGAATTGCTTTCCTATCTGACGTTGCGTGGAGATCTTGAACAATGAGTGACAGCCAACAAGCCCCGGCAAAGATTCCCCTGGCGGGTGTCATCGGGTCCCCGATTGCGCATTCCAAATCCCCGCAGGTGCATCGCCACTGGCTGAACAAACACTATGTCAGGGGGTTTTACGTCCCCATGGATGTCAGCGCCCGGGACTTGAGGGATGTGCTGATGACCCTGCCCAAGGCAGGGTTTGTCGGGGTCAACGTGACCATCCCGCACAAAGAGGCGGTTCTGGACATCGCCGATCTGATCACTGACCGTGCGACCCTGATCGGGGCGGCCAACACGCTGATCTTCCGCAAAGACGGCAAGATACATGCGGACAATACGGATGGGTATGGTTTCATCGAAAACCTGAAGGCGGGCGCGCCCGGCTGGCAGCCGACGCAGGGGAGCGCCGCATTGTTGGGGGCGGGTGGTGCTGCGCGGGCGGTGATTGCGTCCCTGCTCGAAGCAGGTGTGCCGGAAATCCTGCTGTCCAACCGCACCCGCGTTCGGGCGGAGAAACTGCAGGCGGATTTTGGCAACCGGATCACCGTCGTGGATTGGGTGCAGGCAGGCAATATGCTCGAAGACGCCAGCCTCGTGGTGAACACCTCATCCCTTGGGATGGTGGGCAAGCCGGAGATGCGTGTGCCGCTGGATGGATTGCGCAAATCCACCATCGTGACGGATCTTGTCTATACGCCGCTGAAAACCAGATTGCTGGAGGTCGCTGAGGAAAAGGGCTGCGTCACTGTCGACGGTCTGGGTATGTTGTTGCATCAGGCTGTGCCCGGATTTGAGCGTTGGTTCGGCCCCCGTCCCGTGGTCGATGAGGAAGCGCGCGCGGCGGTGCTGCGCTGATGTTTCGATTGGGGCTGACTGGCTCGATCGGGATGGGCAAGACCACGACAGCGCAGATGTTTATGGAGGAAGGTTGCGCACTTTGGGATGCGGACGCTGCGGTGCACCGGCTTTATGCCGAGGGTGGTGCGGCCGTTGTGCCGGTCAAAGCCGTGTTCCCGGAAGCGGTCCAGGAGGGGGCAATCTCCCGCGATGCGTTGCGCAAGATTATCGGTGCGGACCCGAGCGCTTTGCCAAGGATTGAAGCTATCGTGCATCCACTGGTCGCCGCAGATCGTGCAGAATTCATCGGGAGGTCGGATGCCGAAATTATCGTCTTCGACATTCCCTTGCTGTTTGAAACCGGTGGCGAGGCAGAGATGGACGCCGTCGCCTGCGTGTCCATTCCGCCGGAAATTCAGGAACAGCGGGTGCTGGCACGCGGCACCATGACCCATGCGGATTTCGAAAAAATCCGCGCCAAACAGATGCCGAACGCTGAAAAATGCGCCCGGTCCGACTTTGTCATCGTCACGGACACGGTTGAACATGCCCGCGCGCAGGTTCAGGATGTGGTCAGGCAGATCAAGGAAAGAATGCGCGATGCGTGAGGTTGTGCTCGACACCGAAACCACTGGCTTTGATCCGGAGACCGGCGACCGGATTGTCGAGATCGGGGCGGTGGAGCTGATGGGCCATATGGCCACCGGCAAAACCTATCATCAGTATATCAACCCCGAACGCAGCATGCCGGAAGAAGCCTTTCAGGTGCACGGGCTAGGCGATGACTTCCTGCGCGACAAACCGAAGTTTGCGCAGGTGGGTCAGGCGTTTCTGGATTTCATCGGCGATGCGAAACTGGTGATCCACAATGCGGCTTTTGACATCAAGTTCCTGAATGCGGAACTGAAATGGATGGGGCTGCCGCAAATCCCGTGGGAACAGGCCATCGATACGCTGGAGATCGCGCGCAAACGCTTTCCCGGCTCGCCTGCGTCGCTCGATGCACTGTGTCGTCGGTTCAACATCGACAATTCATCGCGGACGCTGCACGGCGCGTTGCTCGACAGTGAAATTCTGGCGGAGGTTTATCTGGAGCTGATTGGTGGGCGACAACCGGATTTCGGTTTGTCCACCTCGTCGCAGAGCGCGTCAGGTGCCGCGGGTGAGGAATGGACTCCGCGCCCGCGCCCGGTGCCGCTCAAATCCCGGATTTCGGAAAAGGAAGCCGCCGCCCATGCCGATTTTGTGGCGAAACTGGGCGACGACGCAATGTGGCTGAAAACCTGAGGTTCAGGCGTCCATTTTGGGCTGATCTTCGGATTCAGACTGACGCCGCGCCAGCTCGTTCCGGTAAAGCGACAGGAAGTCGATGTTTTCCAGGTTCAGCGGCGGGAAGCCACCGTCACGGGTCACATCGCTGACCACGCGGCGCAGGAACGGGAAGATCATCCGTGGACATTCGATCAGCAGGAACGGGTGCAGCTGGTCCTCGGGCACATTGTCGATGCTGAAGATCCCGGCATAGTCAATTTCGAGCACGAAAAGCGTGGCATCGCTATCCTTGGCCTTGGAGGTGACATTCAGCTTGATCGAGGTTTCGTACTGACCTTCGGTGCTGCGCTTTTTTGCGTCCAGATTGACCTGAACCTGAACGTCCGGGGTCACATCCGCAGGCGCGCCTTTTTGCGCCATGATGTTTTCAAAGGACATGTCACGAATGAATTGTCCAAGAACACGCATTTGCGGTCCTTGCTGTTGTGCTTCGGCTTCAGCCATCGGTGTCTCCTACCGTGAATATGAAATCGGGCGAGCTTTACCAGCTTGGTCTGGGGTTCTCAATGGTCGGTCCACTTGGAGGGGCGGTCGACCCGATCACGATCCGGCTGGACCTCGGAATACTCGCCATCGATGATGTCGCCCCGTGCGGGTCTGCGCGCGGGATCGGCCTCGAAGGTCTGGATGTTGATGCGGGACCGAATGGCTTTGAAGAGCGCGATGCGGACGGAGGGAACCAGCAGCAGAAAGCCGACAGCATCGGTGAAAAACCCCGGTGTCAGCAGCAATGCGCCGGAAAACAGGATCATCGCGCCATGTACCAAAGGCTCCGTCGGATCCCGCAGATCGGAAAAGGAAGACTTGAGTTGACCGAGTGCTAGAACGCCCTGATTGCGCACCAGCCACGTGCCCGCAATGGCCGTCAGCACCACGGTCACCAGCGTCCAGCCGAGCCCGATGGCACCACCGATTTGGATGAATAGCGTGATTTCAATGAGTGGTACCGCAAGAAAAGCGATAAATAGCCACATTTTGGTGCTTCCTTTCGTGGAGCGTGGAGTGGACTTGCGCAGGCCCGACACCTACATAAGAGGGATAACTGCCTGTTTCCATGATTTACCCCACATGAGGTACCTATGAATTCGCCCCTGATACAGCTTTTGGTGCTGGCTGGCATCGCTGTTTTTCTGATTCTGCGACTCAAAAACGTGCTGGGGACACGGGATGGGTTTGAACAGCAACCCTTGCCAAAACCTCAAGAGCGCGGGCGATCCGGTCCGGATTTCGAAGTGATCGAAGGTGGTCCCGACCTTGATATCGTGGATCATGTGGATGAGGACAGCGATGCGGCCAAGGCGCTGGCGTCGATGAAACGGATTGAGCCGTCGTTCAACGTGACAGATTTCCTTGGCGGTGCGCGCAGCGCTTACGAGATGATTGTCATGGGATATGAAAAGGGTGAATTGTCCGACATCCAGCCATTTCTTGCCGAGGACATCTATGAATCTTTTGTCGATGGCATTGCTGCGCGCGAAGATCAGGGGCTGACGGTGGAATCGACGTTCATCGGTGTGCGTGAGCTGAAATTGATGGATGCGACGTTTGATGACGATACGCAGGATGCCGAGCTGACGATCCGCTTCGTTGCCGAACTCACCTCCGTTGTACGCAACGCCGAGGGCGAAATCGTGGACGGCGACCCCAAGGAGATCAAACGGCAGAAAGACACATGGGCCTTTGCCCGTGTAATGGGGTCGGATGATCCGAATTGGTTGCTTGTTTCCACAGACGCATGAAGCCTGCCTTCGCGGCAGCACTTTTGGCGGGGATACTCGGTATGACCGGCCCCGCCAGTGCTGAGACGCGCATAGAGGTTCTGTCTTTCGATGACCTTGATGGTTGGGCCAAGGACGACCACGCCGCTGCCTTCGAGACCTTTCGCAACACCTGTCAGGATATGGACGATCCAGACTGGCGTGCCGTCTGCGCCTATGCAACGTCCGAGCCTGATCCGAAGTCCTTTTTCGAACTCCTGTTCCGCCCGGTCTTGATGGAGGACGGGGATCCGGCCCTGTTCACAGGATATTTTGAGCCCGAACTGAACGGATCACGCCAGCGCAGTGGACGCTATCGTTACCCACTTTATGCCATGCCGCCCGAGGCGAAGGACACCGTGCTATGGTATTCTCGGCGACAAATTCTGGACGGGCAGTTGTTGGAAGGGCGCGGGTTGGAGATTGCCTGGGTCGATGATCCGGTCGAGCTTTTCTTTCTGCAAATTCAGGGGTCCGGTCGTGTGAACCTGCCCGGCGGCGGCAAGCTGCGTGTGGGATATGGCGGGGCCAATGGGCACACCTATCGGTCTATCGGAGCCGAACTTGTCCGGCGTGGCACCTATGCCGCGCATCAGGTGAGCGCCGATGTCATCAAGAACTGGGTGCGGCGCAATCCGGCAGCGGGGCGCGAGCTTTTGTTTCACAACCCGTCTTACGTCTTCTTCCGTGAAGTAAGCGAGGTGCCCGCAGACAAGGGCCCGCTTGGCGCGATGAACCGGTCGGTCACACCGATGCGCACCATTGCGGTGGACCCGTCTTTCGTGCCGCTGGGCGCGCCGGTCTGGATCGAAAAGGACGGCAAGAAACCCCTGCGCCGCCTGATGATCGCGCAGGATACCGGCTCGGCGATCAAGGGGGCGCAACGCGCGGATGTCTTTTTCGGCACGGGCGACAAGGCGGGGCGCGCCGCGGGCAAGCTGAAAGATCCCGGGCGCATGGTCGTTCTGCTGCCGATCCAGCGCGCCTTTGCCATGGCGCCGGAGGGTGCGCTGTGACACGGCGCAAACTGTCCGCCGAGGAAGCAGCGCTTTGGCGGAAAGTGACGGAGAGAACCGAAGCCCTCGAACAGCGCCAGACCTTTGATCCCGCTGCTTTTGCGCCGCAGCCGAAACCCAAGCGTGCCGATCCCCCGAAACCGGACTTTGGCAAGCTGGCCACGACATTCCCGCCCAAACCCGAGCTCCGCAAGACCAGTTTCAATCTGACACCTTCCCTGCCTGATCGCTTGCGCAATGCGCCAGTGCAGATGGACCAGAAAACCTTTGGCAAGATGAAGCGCGGCAAGATGAAGCCTGAAGGCCGGATTGATCTGCATGGTATGACGCTGGACCGGGCGCATAGTGCACTGACCCGGTTCGTTCTGTCGGCGCAGGGGTCCGGCAAACGGCTGGTTCTGGTGATCACCGGCAAGGGCAAGAACCGCGACGAAGGCGGCCCGATTCCGGTACGCCACGGCGTTCTGCGGCATCAGGTGCCGCAATGGCTGAGCGCGCCGCCACTGGCCTCTGCCGTGATGCAGGTCAGTGAGGCGCATATCAGTCACGGCGGCGGTGGCGCCTATTACGTTTACCTCAGGCGACAGCGCTAGGCAGATCGCGCTGGTAGCGCAGGATGCCGAGACCGGCGAGCGCGGCCCCTGCAAAATAGAACATGGCAATGGGGATCATCTGGTTGGGGAAATTGATGCCCAGATCGATCAGCGCCCCGGTGATGCCTGGCCCGATGGCGGACCCGAAGACCATCAATGCGGCGGCGGCGGCCTTGATCGCGCCCAGATGGCGGGTGCCGTAAAACACCGCCCAGAAAGCTGTTGTGGCGGTGGCCTGCATGCCCTGCCCCATGCCGAAAATCACCAGGCCCACGCCTGCCATGAAAATACTGTCGGCCGCGGCCAGAACCAGAAAGGACACGCCGAAGGGGATCATCTGAAACGGCACTATCCATTTCACGCCAAACCGGTCGACGGCCCAGCCGGTGATGAAGGTGAAGGCAATCGTGGACCCCGTGTAGATGGGCATCAGGGCCACATAGGACACCAGGCTCCAGCCTTTGACCTCGGTCAGGTGGACCTGCTGGAAAAACAGCGCCGTCCCCCAGGCGGCCGGGCCCAGTATCAGCGGGATCAGCATGTAAAAGAGCGGGTGCCGCAACAGGTCCACCCGCGTCCAGTGCCGCCCGCCCATGCCGAGGCTTTGCGTATCCTCCGCCATGGATTGCGGCGTGCGTTCCTGTCGGAGAAGGGTTTGCATGACCGGAATGACAACCAGAACGCAGACCGCTGCCAGCACCCAGAGGCTGCGCCAGTCGTACCGCACCAGCAGCGCCACGAACACAATCGGCAGCAATGCCTGCCCCACGGCAAATCCCATCGAGGAGAGCGAGATCGCCCGGCCCCGCGCCGCCACGAACCAGCGCGACATGGCCACCGCACCCAGCTGCGACATCATGCCCTGACCCATGAGCCTGAGGGCAAAGACAACTAGGATCAGGAGAAATCCATTCGGCACCAGCGCCATGGCAACGCAGGCGAGCGCCAGCAGGATCATCACCCCAAGCGACAGATGCCGAACGCGGAACCGGTCGGTCAGGGCACCCGCCCAGATCATCGTGATCGCGGACAGCGTGGTCCCGATGGTGTAGATCCCGCCCCATTGCCCATCGCTCAGGCCAAAGCTGCCTTTGATCTCACCGGCAAAGAGCGAGATGAAATAGGTCTGCCCGAAGGAGGACGTGAAGGTCAGCAGGAACCCCGCCAGCAGAAACAGCCGGTTGTCGATGAGAAAACGGATGTAGCCCATTCATGCCATTTCGCAGGCGTTCGCCGGGAAGGGAAGACTTAAAGCACGTAGCGGCTGATATCCGTGGATTTCGTGAGCGCGCCGAGGTTCTTGTCGACAAATGCCGCATCCACGACAACTTCGTCACCCGCGCGGTCGGGGGCGTTGAACGACAGCTCCTCGAACACCCGTTCCATCACGGTGTAAAGCCGCCGCGCGCCGATGTTTTCCACGGACTGGTTCACATCCGCCGCGATTTTCGCGAGGGCTGCGATGCCTTCCGGCTCAAATCTGACGGTGACCTGTTCGGTGCCCATGAGGGCGGTGTACTGCAAGGTCAGCGCATTGTCGGTCTCCGTCAGGATGCGCACGAAATCCTCCTCCGTCAGGGCGCGCAATTCCACGCGGATCGGCAGGCGGCCCTGAAGTTCTGGCAGGAGGTCGGAAGGTTTGGCGATGTGAAAGGCACCCGAGGCGATGAACAGCACGTGGTCGGTTTTCACCGGCCCGTGTTTGGTGCTGACGGTGGTGCCTTCGATCAACGGCAGCAGATCGCGCTGCACGCCTTCGCGGCTGACGTCGCCGCCGCGCGCATCCGACCGGGCACAGACCTTGTCGATCTCGTCCAGAAATACGATGCCGTTCTGTTCCACCGCGTCGATGGCCGCCTTGGTCACGGTTTCATCATCCAGCAGCTTGTCCGCTTCCTCGCCGATCAGCACGTCATAGCTTTCGGCCACGGACAGCCGTTTGCGTGTCGTGCGACCACCCATCGCCTTGCCGAAAATATCACCCAGGTTCATCATGCCCATACCGCCACCCGGCTGGCCGGGAATATCCATCATCGGGAAGGGGTTGGAGGTATCGGCCACGTCGAGATCGATCATCTCACCGTCTAACTCCCCCGCTTTCAGCTTCTTGCGGAACATCTCGCGGGTGCCTTCGCGCGCATCGGCACCGGCAATAGCATCAATCACCCGCTCCTCGGCGGCGTGGCGGGCATTGGCCTTCACGTCCTCGCGCATGTAGTCGCGGGTCATGGCAATGGCGCTGTCCACCAGATCGCGGATAATCTGCTCCACATCCCGCCCGACATAGCCCACCTCTGTGAACTTCGTCGCCTCGACCTTCAGGAACGGCGCGCGGGCCAGTTTCGCCAACCGGCGGCTGATCTCGGTTTTACCGACACCGGTGGGCCCGATCATCAGGATATTCTTGGGGTAAACCTCGTCGCGCAAATCATCGGCCAGCTGCTTGCGCCGCCAGCGGTTGCGCAGCGCCACGGCGACCGCGCGTTTGGCGTCTTTCTGCCCGATGATAAAGCGATCAAGCTCTGAAACGATCTCGCGGGGGGTCAGGTCAGTCATTGGAAAACCTTTGTCACATGTGAAGGAGGCAACCGATGCAGCGGGATGAAGCCGGGCATCAGGGCCAGCAGACGGGCGCGGATCGCTTCCCAGCGCGCGCCGAGGAAAAGCAGAACCACACCAAGGAAGAAGACGGTATAGACGGCGCCGTCGCCTTCGAAAATGGTTGTTGTGAGGATCACCGTGTAGCCGATGGCGGCAATCAGGAAAGACCGGCGGTCGATAATGATGGCGACCAGCGCAAAGAGCATCAGCACGCCGATCAGCGTGGTGTCGGCCCAGCTGCCCTCGCGATCAAGCAGGGTGAGGGCCAGCGTGTTCACCAAGGCGGGGGCGGCCACCACATGCAGCCAGAACCCGTTTGCCGCGCGCCGCGTGACCCGGTGCGGATCGGACATGTCGAACATCATCGCGATGGCAAAAACGACAAGGCCCAGGGCCAGCGTAATCCATGCGAAAGGCCCCCCGGCGGAGAGCAGGAAAAGCTCTTCAATCGACTGGGGCGAACCGCTGCTGTTCCCTGCGATCAGAAGGGCGACCCCGAACGCCGCAAGTGCGATGAGCGCCAGCGCAAAGGGGACGCGGAAGCGGAACCAGTAGATGAACAGTGCGATGGTTGCGAGGGCAAAGGGCAGTGGCAGGCTGCTGTTATCGCCTTGTGCCACCATCAGAATTTCTGAAAAGGCCCCCGCCAGCCCATAGGCCGCGTTGATGGCAAAGAGAATGGCGAGCGCGATGGCCGGGGCGACCATGCGGCGGCGGCGGATGAAGTATTCCGACAGCAACCAAAGCACGACGGCGGCTGCAAGGCTGGAGGTGATCAGTGTCTGCCGCACGCCCAGCGGATCATTGGCAATCCCGAAGGTGACAATACCGATCCAGCCGAATGCGAGGATGACCATGCCGACCACGATGAAAATCTCGTTGAACCCTTTGAAGAGTTCAAAAGGTTCGTCCCCCGGCGCGAGGTTTTCGCGCGCACCACTGCGACTGTGCGCAAGGCTCATGAGGGCAGCAGCCTGCGCTTCGGTCACGATTCCCGCGCTGACGGACGCCCGGAGATCGTCCTTGTCGATCATGCGCTGATTTTCTCCACGGTCAGATTGCCGTTGGTGTAGACACAGATGTCCGCAGCGATGGCCATGGCGTCGCGCGCGACGTCTTCGGCGGATCGGTCGCTGTCCATCAGCCCGCGTGCGGCGGCGAGCGCAAAGTTTCCACCCGACCCGATGGCCGCGACATCATGTTCCGGTTCCAGCACGTCACC
This sequence comes from uncultured Roseobacter sp., assembly GCF_947492555.1. Lineage (GTDB taxonomy): Bacteria > Pseudomonadota > Alphaproteobacteria > Rhodobacterales > Rhodobacteraceae > Roseobacter. The sequence continues at coordinate 413,315 of NZ_CANLNE010000002.1, read as the reverse complement.
CGCACCGGTGATGACAAAGATATCCTTGCCATCGGAAACGATCAGCATCGCCTCAAGCTTTTGCAGGTATTTGTCCGTGCGCCAATCCTTGGCCAGATCGACGCTGGCACGCGCCAGTTGACCGGGCGTCGCTTCCAGTTTGGCCTCCAACCGTTCCAGCAGCGTGAAGGCATCCGCGGTGGACCCGGCGAACCCGGCCACAACATCAAACCCGCCGGGGCTCAGCCTGCGCACCTTGCGCGCCGTGCCCTTGATCACCGTCTGCCCGAGAGAGACCTGACCGTCACCGGCAATCACAACCTCACCGGCCTTTTTCACCCCGATGATCGTGGTCCCATGCCATCCGGGGAAATCGTCCTGTGCCATTCTGGTCTCCTTCTGCGTGGTGCTCTATATGGCCTGCGCTTTTGGGGGGTACAAGGGCGCGCAAAAGCGCATGGGCGGAATGCCGGGCATTAAAAAAAGGGCGCCCGACCCGGACGCCCATCTCATCTGCAAATAATTGACCGGCGGTCAGAGGGAGTCTTCGATCCAGCTTTGCAGCGCGGCTTTCGGCTTGGCGCCCGCCATGTTGGAAATGACCTGACCGTCCTTGAAGATAAACAGCGCCGGGATGCCACGTACACCCATCTGCGCGGGTGAATTCGGGTTCTCGTCGACGTTGACCTTCACGATCTTCACCTTGCCGTTCATCTCGTCCGACAGCTCTTCGAGCGAGGGGCCGATCTGCTTGCAGGGGCCGCACCATTCCGCCCAGAAATCGACAACCACGGGGATGTCGGAATTCTTGACCTCGGAGTCGAATGTATCGTCTGTTACAGCAAGGGTGGCCATGGTGCTCTCCTGACAGGCTATGCTTGGAGGATGAACCTATGTAGCCCTCGGTCCGAGGTCAAGATGTTGCGGGCTTTCTAACACCTGCGTCACGATTTCGTGCGGCAGATGCATCAGGGTGCAGGTTTTTGTCCACAGAATCGCCGTTTCTATGCGCTTGTCGGGATAGATGTGTCGCAGTCCTTCGGCATAAGCGGCCATTTGGCGCAGCAGGCCCAGCGGACAGCTGTCCGCCGTTGCTGGCACGACGCGGTTGGTTTTGAAATCCACTGCCAGAATCGCATCGTCGGACACGATTAGCCGGTCGATGATTCCATACATGCGGGCCTGTTTTAACGGCGCGGAAACAGGCACCTCCGCCAAGGTTGTGGGGGCAAAGAGATGGCGCAGCGCCGGAGCCTCCAACACGGCTTGCGCTTCGGCCAAAGCTTCGGCGTCCTCCGGCTGTCCGGTGGACAAGGTTGCGGCCACCGCGGGCCATGCCGACGCCTCCACATGGGCGAGATGTTCAAGATAGAGATGCACGAGGCTGCCGTAGGCTTTGGCGGCGTCTTCATCGCGCCCCTGCTCGCCTGCAAGTGCCTTTGGGCCACCGAGATCGGAGGGCGAGAGCGTTTCAACCGGGTCGGACTGGGGTGGTGCCTTGCGATAAAAAAACGGATCGAGCGTTGCGCTGGGCGGCGTCGGTCTCTCGGTTTGAACCATTTGCAGCGCATCCCACGATCCTTGGCTGTGCCGCTTGATGGTCAGGCCCTGAAATGCGATTTCCTCCGTTGGCATTTGGTCAAGCGCCGCATCCACGATCTGATAAAGACTGTCATTTTTCCGTGAAAGCTCCCCGGCAGCTGCAACGATCAGCCACTTTTCTGCCCGTGTCAGAGCCACATACAAAAGCCGCAGACGCTCTTCGAACTGCGCATTTTTGAGCGTGGTCACTTCCTCCGCCATGATCTGCGGCATCTCGGCGGCATTGGTTTTCCAAACCGGGTGGTCCCCGATTTTCAGGATGTCATCCTTGATCTGTATGTCGCGCTTGCCGGTGTCGGGCAGGATCACGATGGGCGCTTCCAGCCCTTTGGCGCCATGGATCGTCATCACCCTGATCTGGTCCGAGGCACTGTCGATCTGGCGTTTGATTTCCAGATCGTCGGTGTCCATCCAGACCAGAAACCCGGTGAGACTGGGGATCGCGTTGCGTTCATAAGACAGCGCCTGCGAGAGCAGTGCGTTGATCCCATCCTCCGCCTCGCGTCCCAACCGGGCAAGCAACTGCCGCCGCCCGCTGTGCCGTGTCAGCACCCGTTCGATCAGGTCATAGGGGCGCAGGAAATCCACATTGGCGCGCAGATCGTTCAGGATGCCCAGTGTTTCGGGATAGGCATCGGGCTTGCTGCGCAGGGTCTGCCAGAGATGGTCTTCGCTGCGACCATGGGCGAGATCGAACAGCTCTTTCTCTGTCCAACCGAACAGCGGGGATCGCAGCGCCGTGGCGAGCGACAGGCTGTCTTCGGCCACGGCCAGAAAGGAGAGCAGCGCAGCCAGGTCACGCACCGCCAATTCGCCGCCAACCTTCAACCGGTCGGCACCTGCAATGGGCAGGTCGTGATTTTTGCAGGCGCGGATGATCTCGGCAAAAAGATCGGACCGGCGTTGCACCAGAATGAGAAAATCACCGGGCTGAACCGGCCGTCTGGCATGACCACCGTCCACATCGACGGGGATGGTTTGGCCGGTGTCGATCATCTGCTTGATCTGATCTGCAACCTGATTGGCCAGGATCATGGTGTGATGGCGGGCGCCGCGACGGTCCAGCGGTTCGTACCACAGGCGGTCATCCGCATCGTCCTGCTTTTCGATCACTGGCCAGATGTCTACGCGCCCGGGCAAGGCATCCTTGAAGGCGATATGGCGGGCATCTTCGGTGAAGCCGGCTTCTTCGCGATGCTCAAAGGCGGCATCGACCACCCCGAGCACGGCAGCAGAGGATCGGAAGGAATATCCCAATGTCAGGCTCTGAAACCGCTGATCCGCCGCCTCCATCTTGGATTTAAACTCCGCGTGCATCCGGTCGAATTCCCGCGGGTCGGCACCCTGAAACGAATAGATCGACTGTTTTTTGTCACCCACCACAAAAAGCGTGCGCGCGACGTCTTTGCGCGCGCCTTCGCCGCTGGTGAATTCAGCGGCCAGTTTGCGGATCACATCCCATTGCGTGGGGCTGGTGTCCTGCGCCTCGTCTACAAGAATGTGGTCAATGCCGCCGTCGATCCGGAACAGCACCCAGGCGGCAACGGCGGGGTCGTTCAGCAGGTCGCGCGCCTTGAAAATCAGGTCGTCGAAGTCGAGCCATCCGCGCAGCAGTTTGCGTTCCTCGTAATGCGCGATGAACCGGGTGGCGAAATCTCGGAGGGCCTGCGTTTTCCGCGCCGCGTTCAAGGCAAGGCGCGCTTCCCGCGCGGTCTCCACACGATCCATGAAGGCATTGAGCGCTGGCATGTGATCACTCAACACGCTCTGTGTCGGTTTGGTTGGCAAGCTTCCGATTTTCGCGGTGAAGGGGGATTTCGCCGTGGCACCGGTCAAAAAGACCCCTTCGAGCCCCGGCAACGCGTCAAAGCCCAACGACCCCAGCGCTGCGAGTTTTTCTGCTGCCTTTCCGTCATTCCCGCCCTTCTCCCGCATGGCTGGCAGGATCGCGGCGATCAGATCATCCTCGCCACCAAGAAAGACATCCTGCGCAATCTGCCCCTCTGACAGCGTCGCTGGTTGTTCAAGTACTGCAAGGATTTCAGGCCATGTCAGGGGTTGGGACAGCAGTTCGCGATGCTGGACAATGGCGCGGGTCAGTTTGGAAAAATCTTCGCCCGTGTAGTGCCGTGCGATGCCGTCAATCAGGCTGCTGTCTGCCCCTTCAGCCATTTGGTCCACAATCTCGGCGCGCAGCAGATCGGCGGCGCGGTCTTCGATTTCGGTGAATTGCGGGCTGACCCGCGCCTCCAGCGGAAAGCGGCGCAGAAGCGAGGCGCAAAAGGAGTGGATCGTCTGGATTTTCAACCCGCCCGGCGTTTCGATCGCGCGGGCGAAGAGCGTGCGGGCATCCCGCAACCGGGCGCTATCGATCGCCCCTTCGATACCGAGGTCGCGCAGCGCGGCATGCAGCGCTGGTTCGGGCAGCATCGCCCAGGCCCCAAGCCGTTTGAACAGCCGATTCTGCATCTCGGAGGCGGCGGCCTTGGTGTACGTCAGACAGAGGATGTGTTGCGGTTCCACCCCATCCAGTAACAACCGCGCCACCCTGTCGGTCAGTACGCGCGTCTTGCCGGACCCGGCGTTGGCGGCCAGCCAGGTGGAAGCGTCAGGTCGCGCGGCGCGCACCTGTGCTTCTGTGGCATCGTCCCGCCGGGTCATGACAGATCCTCCGGCGCGGGGTCGTCCGTCGCGTCCCATTCACCGAAACGGGCGAGCTGGTCATAGTCACCTTCGATTTTGTCCTGCAGCATCATGCGGCGGGAAGTGAACCCCTGCCCGGGGTCAAGATAAGCGTCGATCAACGCGCGCAGATTTCCCAGTGTTTCTCTGGGGGGTTCGGTCTCCAGCGGGGCCAATACCTCTTCCGGATGTGCGCCTAACCCGATGAAAATCGCCGATGCGACCGAGGAAGCACCCAGCGTGGCAAATGCCCCTTCTTCGATCATCGCCGCTTCGATCAGCAGTTGTTTGTCAAAGGTCGCCTGCTGTTTCGCTGTGGGTGGCTTGCCGGTCTTGTAGTCGTAGATCAGGACATCACCATCCTCGGTCCGGTCGATCCTGTCGGCGCGGGCGCTGAGGGTGAACCCGATGTCGGGCCAGACCAGTTGTCCTTTGGCTTGCGCCTCGAAGGCGACAGGCGTCGAGTAGCTTTGCCGCAGTTGTTCTCGTGCCACAAACCAATCGGCGATCTTTTCGATCCGGGCGAGCCACATGGCGCGTGCAGCAGGCCACGGCACCTCCGTTGTCATCACCCGACGTGCCACCGCCATCAGGTGATCGGCGCAGAGCAGTGCGCGGTCTTGCAACGTGTCCTGTACAAAACCCTCCATGATCTCATGCGCCAGGGTGCCGCGCATCAGCGCATCGGGGCTTTGCACCAGCGGCCCGAGGCGCGAGAGTTTCAGGACATGTCGCGCGTAAATTGCATAGGGATCGCGGATCAGGCGTTTGATTTCGGTGATCGACAGGGCACGCGGTCGGGCCTCCAGGGGTGGTTTCGGAGAGGGCCGTTTTGCCGGGTCCGCGGGGTCAACACGTTCAAAACAGGCGGCGCGGGCGAGCCAGAGATCACCGCGCGCCAGCATATCGGCCAAGGCTTGTGGCCCACCCTGATCGCGCAGCCCGTCCAGCAGGTTACGCAACCGGTTCAGCCAGCGCGACGTGACGGTTTCCGCGTCATCGGAGCGAATGGCGCGGGTGAGCCAGACCTCCTTGGCGCCGATGGCCTGCTGGTAATCATGCGCGGACAGTCCAATGCGTCGTTCCGGCAGCAACAGCCCGGCCTGATGTCGCAGCGCGCGATTGAGCCACGGGTCCGGCGCGGGTGCTTCGGGCCATGTGCCATCGTTGAGACCGGCGAGGATGACAAGATCGGCCCCCTGTACCCGCGCCTCAAGCGTGCCCCAGATCATGATGTCAGGATGCGGGGCGTCGCGGTCGCGGATCTCTTCCCCCGACAAAAGCGCGCCGATCAAATCGCCGTAGTCGGCCGCCGTCATGGTGGTGCCGTATTCAGCCTGTGACGCAACATTTTGCATCACTTGCAGGGCTTTTTGTCCGGCTTTCTTTTGCCACAGCTCGCCGGGATCTGTGTAGCCAAGACCTGCGGAAATAGTCTCTGACAAGGTAATATGGTTATTTACCCAAGTGGCAAGTGGACGTACCTCGGACGTCATATGCCCGGCAAAGGTCTGGCCCACCCACTGTGCCCAATCCTGCAGCGCTGCCTGATCTTCCGCTTTGGCCACCGACTTTTCCAGCAGACGCAGGATGCCTGCGGGGTCGGGATAGGGCAGCCCGTGTTTCCGGATGCACAGCTCCAACCGTTGCGTGTTGAGTACATGCGGGCCGCGCGCGCCGCCGCTGTGTGTCAGCGGGTGCTTCAAAAGTGTCAGCAGTGACTCGGTGTCCAGACGGCGGGTAAAAAGGTTGGCCACGTGGCGCAGGAAGCGCCCGGGCGGGGAGAGGTGCAGCGGCGTGCCCGCTGAATCGTCGGGCAGGATGTCCCACTGATCCAACGCCGCCGTCACTTGCCGGGTCAGCACCCTGTCGGGCGTGATCAAAGCGGCGGTTTCCCCGACCTCGGCGGCCTGACGGAGCCGTAACGCGATGGCCAGCGCCTCGTCCCGGGGGCTGGGCGCGTCCAGCAGTGTCACATCTGCCGTGGCTTCGGCGATATTGGTCAGCTTTGCACCTTCGGTCAGCCAGGCATCTGTCACGGGCGCGGGCCGCAGGGACAAAGACACCAGCGCATTCCGCGCAGGCGACGGTGCGGGTGCATCATGCCAGTGCGTGACATCAGAGGGGGTCACCGCCATCTCCGTCATCATTTTGTGAAAACGGTATTGCGGGTGATCTTCCGACGCCATGGCGTTGCCCAGCTGTGCCCAGACGCTAAGCGGCATGTCAAAGTCGAACCCCGGCAGGATCAGCGCGCCCTGCGGCAGCTTTGCCACCGCCTGCATCAACAACATCGTGGTGCCCCGCGACCCGGTGGAGCCCGCGATCAGCACCGGATCACCCGGTGGCTGACGCTGCCATTTATCGGCCAGTGCGGTCACAAGCAGACGCTGGCGTGCTTCCTGATCTGGTGCCGTGTCGGTTTGATCCAGATAGGCCTGCGCAATCTGAATGAACTGCTGTGCCCGTTGCCAGTGTCCGGATTGATCGGTCACGTCCAGATCAGCGATGGTTTGAGCTGTTACGCCTTCGCCCTGCATTTCGTCTATGAGGCTGGCGAGGCTGTCGGTGAGATCATAGAGAGAGGATTGAGGCGCGAGGTCCTTTTGCTGCGCAATGAGGCGCGAAACCAATGCGATCAGTTCCAGCCTGCGCCGCAACGGCGAGACGGGGGGCGGCAGCGCCAGACTTGGATCAATCAGATCAAGATCGGTGATCAACCTGATCTTTGGCAACAACATCGCGGGTTGAGTATCAAAGAGATCACGCAATCTGCGTTGCATCCGGCGTGTGTTCACGATCAGCTGCACACGTGCCATGGCCTCGGGTGGCTGACCAGACATCCGCGCAACCAATCCTTCAACCAAGGCGCGCGGAAAATCTACACCCGGCGAAATGCCGAAAAGCCTTTTGTTAGAGCCGTTTTCAAACATCGGATCGGACCAGTAAGGCTTCGGCAATGTCGATGCCGCCGGGGTGGCCGACGTCGCACCAATGTCCCGGGTAGCTGATCCCGAAAAGCCGGTTTTGCGCGGACATCAAATCCCACAGGATGTTCAGCGAAAAACTGGTGGCGTCAATTTCCTGCAACCTGTCGGTCTTGATGATCTGCGCGCCGCTGTAGACGTGACCGTGGCCCCGGTGCAGCCTGCCGTTCTGGTCGATTTCGAAATCGCCCTGCCCCGAATAGGCGTGTGTCTGCGTAACCGGGATACACATCAAAAGCGCATCCATTTCCTCCGGTTGCCATGCGTCCCGGAGCAACGCCAGCGGGCTGGGGCCTTTCCAGATGGAATCGCTGTTCAGGGTGAAAACCGGACCCCGCCCCAGATGCGATATCGCGTTGCGCAATCCGCCGCCTGTATCGAGGATTTCGGGGTGCTCAAGTACAGTAATGACCTCCCGCGCGGCCAAGTGTTCTGCCAGTTTTGCAGGTTTGTAATGCAGGTTGGCAACAATCCGGTCCAGCGGCACGCCAACCGTCTGGTCCAGCGCATGATCGATCAGCGGTCGACCCGCCACCGGGATCATCGGTTTCGGCAGCGCGTCGGTCAGTGGCCGCATGCGCGTGCCAAACCCGGCTGCGAACAGCATTACTGATCCGGGAACGTCGCGCATTTCGATCTCAAAAGGCTCAGGGCCTCCGGGGTTGGAGGCGACAGGGATTGGTGGATGTGCTCGGCGACATCTGCAAGGGCCGGGTGGCGCAGATTTGTCTGAACGTGGCCCCATACGCGCGGGATCAGGTCAATGTAATGTGCCTTGCCGTAACGCAGACAGAGCCTTGCAAAAACCCCCAGAATGCGCAGATTGCGCTGGGCCCCAAGGACCGCGTAGGCGGTCGTAAACGCGGTGTGGTCTTGCGGGCTCTGCTCCAGGAAATGGGCGATCATGTGCTCTTCCAGCTCAGGCGATACGTCCCGACGGGCGTCTTGCAAGAGCGAGACCAGATCATAGGCCGTGTGCCCAAGTACTGCGTCCTGAAAATCCAGCAACCCCACCCGCGCCAACCCTTCCCGGTCGGGCAGCCAGAGCAGGTTTTCCGCATGATAGTCTCGTTGAATGAGTACTTTGGGCTGCGCGTCGAGCGGTGCGAGATGTCTTAGAAACAGTTCTGAAAACGCCGCGCGCGCGTTTTTGTCTATCTCTCCGGCTATGCCGAACTGGTACCAGTCAAAGGCTGGCGCGGTGAGGGAGGCGAGTGTTGCGGCGTCATAAGAGGCCAGTGCCGGGGGCGGCGCACGGTGCAGATGAACCAACGCATCAATGGCCGTTTCATAAAGTGTTTCTTCGCGGTGTGGCTCCTGTTCCAGAATGCGGGCAAACAGGTCATCTCCCAGATCTTCCAGCAGCAGGAACCCCAGCTTGTCGTCCTGGGCATAGATACGCGGCGCGCTGAGCCCGATGCCTGCGAGATAGGCGGCAATGCGCACAAAAGGGCGTATGTCATTGCCCTTCGCAGGCGGTGCGTCCATCAAAACTGCGCGCATGCCATCTGGCTGTACGAGCCGGTCATAGCGTCTCGTGGACGCATCCCCGGCCAGCGGTGTGATCCTCGCGGCCCCCAACCCTGCCCGTTCGACAAAAGCCTGAAGGTCCTGATCGCGCGCCGTCATAGCGCCCAGGCCTTCATTTTCTCCGTCCACCGCGGATTCAGCCAATCGGCGCAGAGCATGCGGCTGTCTTCCGACGCGCCGTCCTTCAGCCAGATGTTCAGCGCATTTTCCGGGCGCAGTTCGCCCAGCCTGTCGGGCCACTCTACGAGGCAGATCGCGGTCTCAAAAGCCTCTCCCAGACCCAGCTCCTCGATCTCGCCCACGGTGCCGATGCGGTAGAGATCGGCATGCCAAAGGGGGCCGATGGTGGTGTCATAGGTCTGCACGAGGGTGAACGTGGGAGAGGGAATATCTTCGGGCGCGATCAGCACGGAGCGGATCAGGTGCCGCGCGAAATGGGTTTTGCCAGCGCCCACGGGGCCGTTCAGCAAAACGGTATCCCCCGGTTCGAGCATGGGTCCGAGTGCCGCTGCCGCCAAAGCGGTCGCATCGCTGGTGTCAAACTGATGGGAAATCTGGTTGGCGGTCATGCCCCATGCTTACCGCGCGCAGGGTTGGCTGCAAGGGGTAAGAGGGTTCAGGCAGACGGGCGGTTGAGCTTTGTCCGTGCTGACTTGGCTTTCGTTGCACCGGTCGGGATGAAACGGATCACCGTTGCCCCGGACGCAATACGTGACACAGTGCACGAAAGAGCGGTACCGTCGCTGAGCTTTGCCGGCATATCCCAGGTGGTACGATCGCCATAGCCGCGGACAAAATCCGTCAACGCAGGCCAGCGCGTGCCCGGTTTGCATAGGCGTTTCCATTCATGCACGGAATCCGCGATGGTCACATCGGCAAAGGAATTGTCCGGATCGAGCCCCCAAAGCTCCCGGTAGGCAATGTTGCAGAAGGTCAGAACGCCGGTGGAGGAGAAGACGACCAATGCTTCATCGAATGTGTCCATCAGAGACTGTCCAAGCTCCAGCTCTGCTCGGAAGTTCCTTGTTAGAGACACTTCAGCGCTAATATCTTCGATTAGAAAGGCGATGGCCCCGTCGGGATGTGGTCGCCCGCGGACCCGGTAGGTCTGCCCGGTCTCCAGGGTCCATGTCTCCTGGTACCGACCGTCCGTAGCGGCGGCGATTACTTCTGAGATCTCCTGGCGCCAGGAATGATAATTCTTGGGCTCCGGCATCCGACGGTTTTCGCGCATCCGGTCGAAGAATGACAAAAGCGTCGGGCGCCCGCTCAGGAAATCGGCGGGCAGGTCGGTCAGATCAATCAGGGCCGGGTTGAAGAGGGCCAGCTGTCCGTTTCGGTCAAAAATGGCCAGGCCAATGGAGAGTTGTGCAAAGGTCTTTGCCAGGGTCTGTACGAAATTGCGCTGGGCGACTTCCGATTTCACCACCGCATTCACATCCACCGCGTGGAATATCGTGATGTCACCGACGGTGACCGCATTCACGTCGTACCAGTCTTTCCTGCCATCCGCCTTGGATTGGGTAGACACGCGCTGCCGACCAGTGCTCTCGTTTGCGGCATCAGAAACCTCGAAAACGGGTTTGGTTGTTTGGGGGGCCGTGTTGTGTAACCGGTTGTACAGATCTTCGTAAGCCGCATTGTGCCATGTAACCTTGCCCATCTGGTCCACCTGCCAGACCGCGTGCGGTGTGGTATCGCTGGCCCGCCGCAAATCGGCGAGCTCCCGGTGCAGCGCGCGCAGTTTTTGCGACTGTGCGGCGTTGATCATCCGGTCATCGTCCATATGAATCTGGGTGAACTGCCCACGGTGTGTGAGTTTCAGGGTCGCCGTGTCCTCGGCATGCCGCGCCGGCACTGTTACGGACCCAGGTTGGTTTGACATTGGATGTTCGGGCAGGCTGGGAAACCGGTTCAGCATGCGTTCACGCCAGGATTGCCAGTCATCCTGGCCAGGGATCAACCGATAGAGTTGTTGCGCAGTTTCAGATGCATGATGCAGGTCTTCCCGGTCGAAGAGGAAAGAGATACCGTCCGGACGGCTTTCGCGCGTCATGTCGGGTGACGGGCTCGCCGACGTGGGACCCGGTCGCATGATCCAGAATAATGCGGCACCTGTGCTGAGCCCGGCAGCAGCGACGATGGCCGCTATGTCCCAAAAAGGCATGAGCCGAACAATCCCTGTTTCAGATGAAGACAGGTTTACTATTCCTTGGCGTTAGTTAACGGCTGGTTAATTTCCCGAACGGCTCAGACGGCGAACTGGCGGTTTTCCCCGAATTGGCGGGCTTGGTCGCGGTCATGGGCATCTATGCGCTGTCGCTCCCATGTCACATGCACGATAGCGCCCAGATCGGTGCGTTTGCCCTCTTCCACCGCAACAGGATCGCGGCCATTGGCAAAGCGGAGTTCCGCGCCAGACCGTTCAAGAAGGGTTTTCGCGATAAACAGACCCAGCCCCATGCCTTCGTACCCTGGCCGCAGGCCGCTACTGGCCGTGTTGCGCCGACGGCGCATGAATGGATCACCGATCCGCCCCAAAAGCTGTGGCGGAAAGCCGCACCCGTCGTCCATGATGCGCAGGGAAATGCTGTCGTCACTCCACCCGGCTTCGATCCAAATGTCCGTTTCCGCGAAATCGACGGCGTTCTGGATAAGGTTCCGCAAACCGTGGATGATTTCCGGTTTGCGCAGGATGGAGGGTTGCTCCGTGGGATCGCCCAGATGGTGGAAGTGCACAGTCTTGCCGCGCCCCATATGCGGTTCGGCGGCCTCTTCGATCACCGCCATGAGGGGTGCCTGCCGGAGATGCAGATCATCCTTTCCAGCGCGCCCCATGTCTCGCAGAATGTCGCGGCACCGATCCGCCTGCTCACGGATGAGTGCTGCGTCTTCCCGCAGGTCGGGATGATTGATCAGCTCTTCATACAATTCGCCACTGGCCAGCTTGATGGTCGCCAGTGGCGTTCCCAACTCATGCGCTGCAGCAGCAACGACGCCACCAAGATCGGTCAGTTTCTGTTCGCGCGCCAGCGCCATTTGCGTGGCCGCCAAAGCGTCCGACATCGAGTGTATTTCTGAGGTGACCCGCACGGAATAGGCGCTGATAAAGACAATTGCGATGATCAGGGCGATCCAATGGCCAAAAACGAACAGCTGCGGGATCTCCAAAATCAACCCGCTGTCGGTGCGCAGGGGCAGGTGGATTTGCGACAGGATGGACACCATCAGAATCGCAGTGCTGCCCAGAAGAACCGTTGATCTTAGGGTGAGAACAGCTGCGGAAATCGTGACGGGCCCCAGCATCAAAAGGGCAAAGGGATTATGCAGCCCACCGGTCAGGAACAACAGAATGCTGAGTTGAAGCAGGTCGAACATCACCATCAGCATGTTTTCGACTTCGCCGAGCCGTTTGTTTTCCGGGAAAATGAAGATGGCCACCAGATTGGCGATGACCGAGGCGCCGATGACCAGATAGCAGAGCCCCAGCTCCAGTTGCAGCCCGTACCAATGCTGCGCCACCGTGATCGCCGTGAGCTGGCCGCCAATGGCAAACCAGCGCAACAGGATCATGGTCCGCAGGCGTATCCAGCTGGCGCGCGTGTCCCCGCCGAGAGGTCTGACAGTGTTTTCCTGCATCCGGGCTCACCGCTTGTTGAGTTGCATAGATGTCGCAGGACGGTACGACTTCGATTTGATAGGAACACCCTAACGTTGCAAATCAGGAGAAGCGACACCCATGCGCTACATCGCCCCCCTTTCCGCTATCGCCATCTTCGGTCTTCTGGCCGGGATCTGGTTTGCCACGCAATCGCCGACGGGTGACGACGCTTATGCGCAATGCAGCGCAAGCCAGGTTGCCGGTGGTGCGGGTGCGATTGGTGGTCCGTTTGAGCTGGTGAATGCAGCTGGCGAAACCGTCACGGATCAGGATGTGATCACCGAACCCACGCTGCTGTACTTCGGCTATACCTTCTGCCCGGACGTCTGCCCGATCGACACGGCGCGGAATGCGGATGCCGTGGATATGCTCGCGGAGAAAAACATTTCCGTCACGCCGGTTTTTATCTCCATCGATCCCAAGCGCGACACTCCTGAAGTTGTCGGAGATTTCGCACAGAACCTGCATGAACGGATGATCGGCCTGACGGGTTCGCCAGAGCAGGTGAAAGCGGCGAGCGAGGCTTATCGCACGTATTACAAGGCGCATGACGGGGACGATGATTACTACCTCGTCGATCACTCGACATTCAGTTATCTGGTGCTGCCGGAAAAGGGCTTCGTCGAGTTTTTCCGGCGTGAGGCGACGGCTCAGGACATCGCGGACACAGTTGCCTGCTTTGTGGAAAACACCTGAAACCACCACACATGGTTTGACGAGTGCCCTGCACTGCCACATATTGCATAAGGATGACTGACAACCGTGCTAAGGAAAGCGCCGATGCAGGAAGCTGCTCAATTGGACCTCGGAGAAGACGCCAGTCTTTTGCTGGTGGACGACGATGAACCCTTTCTGCGTCGGCTTGCCAAGGCGATGGAGAAACGCGGTTTTTCCGTGGAGACTGCGGACTCCGTAGCGGCAGGCAAGGCGATTGCGACAGCCCGGCCCCCGGCCTACGCCGTGGTCGATTTAAGGCTCGAAGACGGAAATGGCCTCGATGTGGTCGAGGTGCTGCGTGAGAAACGTCCCGACATTCGGGTTGTCGTGTTGACGGGATATGGTGCAATTGCGACAGCCGTAGCCGCCGTGAAAATTGGTGCGACGGACTATTTGTCGAAACCAGCTGACGCGGCGGATATCGTGAACGCCTTGTTGGCACGGGGGGATGATCTACCGCCGCCGCCCGAAAATCCGATGAGCGCGGATCGCGTGCGATGGGAGCATATCCAGCGGGTGTTTGAACTCTGTGACCGCAATGTCAGTGAAACCGCACGACGCCTGAACATGCACCGCAGAACGCTGCAGCGCATACTGGCAAAGCGCTCGCCCAGATAATGCCGACAGAGGGGTGGCCTGAAAGCCCACCCTACCTGTTGGCGGCGAGGGTGATGGCAGACAGGTAGGGTGGGCTTTCAGGCCAACTTTTGTCAGATGTCGTATCGTTTGCTGATCTTGTTGACCAGTTGCCCAGACGCCAAAGCAACATCCTCGTCAAAGTGCCAGTCTCTGAACCCTCGGCTTTGATAATAGGTCAGCCCGCCTGTGTTGTCCGCGCGGATCGTGGCATTGATCCACACATAGCCCAGTTCTTTTGCCGCTTTTGCCGTCGCATCGAACAGCGCCGATCCAATCCCTAGGCCGGTTTGACCCACCTTCACAAATGTGGCGATGTCCACGGCATCGGGTGGCAGCTTTGGATGGGGTTCAAGCAGTTGAAACCCAACGACCTCTTCTTGTTCATTCACCGCCACATGCCAGGCGGACCCGCTTGAATGGCCTGCCATCCAGTCTTTCAGATCATCGCCTGTCACGGGTTTGGTCAGCGCGGTTGTCCCACCGATTTCGATGATTTCATTCAACAGCCGCGCCATGGAGGCGCAGTCGAGAGGCAATGCCGGTCGCACGTGAATCATCCCATTTCCTCCAGGAGCATTGCGTGACGCTCGGTAAAGGCGCGGCGGGTCTCGACCGGCGGGCGCAACACGATCTGCAGGTCGTCCATGGCTCTCGCGTCCGGCTTGCCAAAAAACTTGCTGGCCTCAGCTTGTGAAAACCCCGCAATCTGCGTGGCTTCCATCCAGGCGCTGATCTTGTCGGCCTTTTTGATCTGTTTCTTGATCTGAACGGGAATCGCTGCTGGCAGACCGAACCGAATATGCACCGCTGCCGCCAGGCGATCATCCAGCGCGCCATAGTCCGGACCAACGGCTGCCTTGACCGGGGAAATCATGTCTCCGATGACATATTCCGGCGCGTCATGCAGCAGCGCTGCAAGACGCCATTTGGCAGGCGCTTTTGGGGCGATACGGCCAAAAAGCGTCTCTACCAAAAGCGAATGCTCGGCCACGGAGTAGGCGTGATCTCCTCGTGTCTGGCCGTTCCAACGCGCCACGAAGGCCAAACCATGCGCGATATCTTCGATTTCTATGTCGACGGGCGTCGGGTCGAGCAGGTCAAGCCTGCGTCCTGACAGCATCCGCTGCCATGCGCGTGCCGGCGATCTGGCCATATCGGGTCATCCTCGTGTGTTTGCACCTGATTATCCCGCGGCCCGGTCACTGGCAAATCCCTTCCTCACGATAAGAGCACAGGAATGTGCGGCCCGGCGCGTCGCAAATCCGCCTGATCGAGCTTATATTGACAGTATAAACAGCAACAGGCGCACGGCGTCTTATTACCTTCATGCGGTGCGCCCCTGATCAAGGAGCAATCCCATGTTTAAACGTCTTTTTTCGGCAGCCCTTGTCTTTGGCGCAGCAGCGCTTGCGCCCCCCTTGGCGGCCCAGACGGCCTGCCTGCCACGCGGTGACCTCGTCAATTCGCTAAAAAGCACTTACAGCGAACAAATGGCGGGTGGCGGTCTGCAAAACGCGTCGCGACTGATCGAAATCTGGACCTCCCGACGTACCGGCAGTTTCACCATCTTTATCACGCGCCCGGACGGTATCAGTTGCGTGGTTGCAAGTGGCCAGGACTGGTACTCGGTCCCGCAACCTATTGGCGAAGGTGTCAAAGGGTAAGGTCGTATTACTCCATTGTCCCTTTTAAGCCCCGGTGCTATCTGAACGGCAACTTTGGATGCAGGGAATGTAAATGATGGCAGAAGATTTTATCGTGCGTGACATCGCGCTCGCCGACTACGGGCGCAAGGAACTCGATATTGCAGAAACGGAAATGCCGGGCCTGATGGCGCTGCGCGACGAGTATGGCGAGAGCAAGCCGCTCAAGGGCGCGCGGATTGTGGGTTCTCTGCATATGACCATCCAGACGGCCGTTCTGATTGAAACGCTTGTGGCGCTGGGCGCGGATGTGCGCTGGGCGTCCTGCAACATCTTCTCCACGCAGGACCACGCAGCAGCCGCGATTGCCGCAGGCGGCACGCCTGTCTTCGCGATCAAAGGTCAGTCGCTGGAAGAGCACTGGGACTATCTCGACAGGTCGTTCATGTTCCCTGAGGGCCCGAACCTGATCCTGGATGATGGTGGCGATGCGACACTGTATATTCTGCTTGGCGCCCGTGCCGAAGCCGGAGAGGAAGTTATTCCTGTTCCCGGCTCTGAAGAGGAAGTCGCGATCAAGGCGCAGATTAAAAAGCGTATGGAAGAAAGCCCCGGCTGGTTCACAAAAATGCGCGACCAGATTGTCGGCGTCTCGGAAGAGACGACCACCGGTGTGCACCGTCTGTATGAACTGGTGCGCGAAGGCCAGCTGCCCTTCCCCGCGATCAACGTGAACGATTCCGTGACCAAGTCGAAGTTCGACAACAAATACGGCTGTAAAGAATCGCTGGTCGACGGTATCCGTCGTGCGACAGACACCATGATGGCGGGCAAGGTTGCCGTTGTGATGGGCTACGGCGATGTGGGCAAAGGCTCTGCCGCCTCGCTGCGCGGTGCCGGTGCGCGGGTGAAGGTCACCGAAGTGGACCCGATCTGTGCACTGCAGGCTGCGATGGACGGCTTTGAGGTTGTGCTGCTGGAAGATGTGGTTGGTTCCGCGGATATCTTCATCACCACCACCGGCAACAAGGACGTGATCCGCATCGAGCACATGCGCGAGATGAAGGACATGGCGATTGTCGGCAACATCGGCCACTTTGACAACGAAATCCAGGTTGCCGCGCTGAAGAACCACAAGTGGACCAGCATCAAAGAGCAGGTGGACATGATCGAGATGCCGAATGGCAATCGTCTGATCCTGCTGTCTGAGGGTCGTCTGCTGAACCTCGGTAACGCAACGGGCCACCCGTCCTTTGTGATGTCTGCGTCTTTCACCAACCAGGTACTGGCCCAGATTGAGCTGTGGACCAAAGGCGACGAGTACAAAAACGAGGTCTACATCCTGCCCAAGCATCTGGATGAAAAAGTGGCCCGTCTGCATCTGGACCGGATCGGTGTGAAACTGACAGAGCTCGACAAGGATCAGGCAGCCTATATCGGCGTCGCCCCCGAAGGGCCGTTCAAGCCGGAACACTACCGCTACTAGGCGCGTGCCGGATCAGCCGGAGACAGAGCCTGACAAGATCAGACGCCGCCCCGCATTAGGTCGGGCGGCGTTTGTCATTCTGTGCGCCGCCCTGTTCGGTGCGTATCGTTTGATGACCCTGCCGGATACGCCCCTGCCCGCCGCCTGGAACCCCATGGCACCGCTATCCGTCAATGATCCGGTCACGCCATTGACCCACTGGAAACTGAGCCGGGCGCTGGCCGCGCCCGAGGTATGTCTGCAGGCATTGATGACCGGGGCCGTGGCGCAACCCCTGCCCGATCTCGTGGAAAACGCCCAATGCGGCATTGCCGATCAGGTCTTGCTGTCCGGTGTCTCCGGTGCACGTCTCGATCCGTTGAATACGCGGTGCCAGACGGCGTTGCGTATGGCGATGTGGCTGCAGCACGGGGCGCAACCGGCTGCGGAAAACCATTTCGGACAGCGCATTGCCCGCGTGAACCATATCTCCAGCTATTCATGTCGACCCATTCGTACGCCCCGTGGCACTGGAGCGCGGATGAGCACGCATGCACGGGCCGAAGCCGTGGATGTCGCTGGCTTCGTGCTGGCGGATGGCACGCGGATTTCACTGTTGGAAAGTTGGGGGGAAGATGGTCCGGCGGGCGCTTTTCTTGCGGATGTGCGCAATGCGGCCTGTACGTGGTTTCGCCTGACGTTGGGACCTTCCTTCAACCGATTGCATGCCGATCATTTCCACCTGCAGCATCGCGGCAGTGGCCTGTGCCGGTAAGCAGGGCTTTGCAACGGGGAATGCGACAGACAAAAACTCCTTTTGTGAATGGAAATATGTGATTAGTCTTGCGCGCAACGGTCGGACACCCCGGCCGATTTTGCCAGGTGGGAGAATTTTTATGGGCAAACGGGACGATTTGATTGCGCAATATGCAGATGATCTGAAGAGTAAATGTGGCATGTCGCCGGACATGGATTTGCTGACAAAAGTCACAATCGGCTGCGGCCCCTCAATCTATGATGCGGATGCGGCGACCGTTGCCTCCAGCCAGGCGGGCGAGATTGAAACCGTGAAAAACAACTTCCTGATCAAGAAGCTGGGCCTGTCCGATGGGCCTGAGCTTGATGCAGCGATTAGCAAGGTTATCGAAACCTATGGTCAGTCGGAGCGCAATAAATATCGCGCTGTTGTCTACTACATGCTGACCAAACACTTTGGCAAAGAAGCCGTTTACGGCTGATCAAGACCAAAACGTGATCCGGAGCGCCTTCTTTTCTTAAGGAGGCGTTTCTTTTTTAGCAGGCTTTTAAAACACTGAAAAATTGCAATTCTTTGCTGCCTGATGTAGCAATTACTCATCCGGCCAGCATGGCCAGGACCAGTTTCAAACACGTGCGGTGGATATGGGAGCACGTGGGGTGAAGAAGGGTTCTGGCGTCATGTCAGGACCCTTCGTCTTTTTTGCCGGACCTTTCAGAACAGTGTCAAAACGATACCGATCACGGTACAGCCGAATGTAGCATATCCGCCATCGATCAGGATCAGGCTGCGCGGTCGTGCACCAAAACTGTAGAACGTTGCGATCCAGGGGCTGACGAGAAAGAGCCCGATGCCCAGACCCGAGACAAGCCCTTTGCCCACCGTGTCAATTGCGCTCAGCTCAAACACATGTCGCATCATGCCGGCCACAAGGATCGCGCCCAAAAGACTGGTGATATAGGGAATCGGGTCTGATCTGTTGGCGGGTTTGCCGCTCTCGTCTCGTGCTACGCCTGACGCCGCCATCCATCTATCGGCCAGCACAGTGTACCAGACGGCTCCAAACATGAACCCCGCCACCCCGGCGATCAAAACACTCAGATATTCCATAATTGCCTCCCGTATTCTGACGGGAGACTGCCATCAAGAAGGCAACCCGGCTAGTCCGAAACGCCGGTCATCTCGCAGATAATCTGCCATTCCTTTGCGGTCACCGGTTGCACCGACAGCCGTGAATTGCGGACCAGCACCATCTCGGACAGGCGCGGATCTGCTTTGATATCATCGAGTGTAATGGGCGTTTTCACCGGTTTCACCGCCTTGATGTCCACGCATTCCCACCGCTCATCCTCGGTGGTGCTGTCAGGATGCGCCTCGGCGATGACCTCGACGATGCCAACAATCGCGCGCTCTTTTTGCGAATGGTAGAAAAAGCCAAGATCGCCCACGGCCATCTCGCGCATGAAATTGCGGGCCTGATAGTTACGCACACCATCCCATTCCTCACCCGCGTCGCCCTTGGCGACTTGCTGATCCCAGCTCCAGGTCGTGGTTTCGGATTTGAAAAGCCAGTAGTTCATCAGCCGATCACCCTGTTCCATGGGATCAGATTAACGGATTCGAACAGCCCTGCCTTGCCGTAGGGATCGCCGTCGGCCCATATGCGGGCCTCATCCATGTCGGCGACATCCAGGATGATCAGTGATCCGATCATGTCACCCACATGGTCCAGCAATGGGCCCGCCTGCTGCACAGCCGTGCCGGATTTCAGGTATTCCACATGCGCGGGCCGGTTTTCCTGTCGTACAGACAGTGCGCCGGGTTTGTCATGCGCTATCAGGGCAACAAGCATCTATTCTTCCTTCAGGCTGCGCGACAACAGGTCATGCATCGCTTGGCGCACATCCAACCGTTTTTCGACCAGCCCCGCAACCGCAGAAGTAATCGGCATGTCCAACCCTTCCTCGCGCGCCAGCGCATCGGCGGCGCGGGCGGTGGCCGCACCCTCCACGGTGATTTTGTCGTCGAACGCTTCCGCTTTGCCCAGCGACAGCCCAAGCCGGTAGTTGCGCGATTGTGCCGAGGTGCAGGTGAGCACGAGATCTCCAAAGCCCGACAGGCCTGCCAGCGTGTTCGGATTGGCACCCTTGTGCAGGGCCAGCCGCTGCATTTCCGCGAACCCGCGGGTCAGGACGGCGGCGCGCGCGCTTTCGCCCAGCCCGGCCCCCATCGCAGCGCCACAGGCGATGGCAATCACGTTTTTCAGCGCCCCCCCCAGGGTCGCGCCCACCACGTCGTCACTGCGATAAAGCCGCAAAACCGGCGTCGAGAGGGCCTCCTGCACCTGTCGCCCCAGATCATCATCCGCGCAGGCAAGCGTCAGACCGGTGGGCAGGCCCGCCGCGATGTCGCGGGCAAAACTCGGCCCTGTCAGCAAGGCAGTGCGCGCGCCGGGCAGACTGTCTGCAATCACCTCCAGCGGTCCCTTGCCCGAGGTCAGGTCCATCCCCTTACAGCAGGCCACCAGCGTCTTGCCGTCCAGCGCTTCGCGGTGCTCCTGCAGGAAGGACCGCAGCTGCTGCATGGGGACGGCCAGCAGCAGGATATCCACTTCGGCTGCGCGGTCGATATCCGGGGTGACGGCCAGCGCCGCCGGAAAGGGTCGATCGGGCAGACGGGATTTGTTTTCATGATCCCGAGACATCTCCTGCACATGCTCGGATGAACGGGCCCAAAGCTGAAGCGGGGTCTTTTGCGACAGGCTGATGGCGAGCGCTGTACCAAATGCGCCTGCGCCCAGAACCGAAATCGTCATGCCTTGGCTCCCTTCTTGCCACTGCCCAGCATGGCCGGGCTGGTCTGGTCGAGCGGCCAGCGCGGGCGGGCGGAGAGATCAAAACCATCCGCCGGACGGGTGGCCATCTGCTCCAGCGCGGCAAAGGCGATCATGGCTGCATTATCCGTGCAAAGTGCCAGGGGAGGCGCAACGAATATAGCTCCATTTCGCAGCGAAACAGTCTCTAACGCGGCGCGAATGGCCCAGTTGGCCGCAACGCCTCCGGCAACACATAGTGTCGGTTGCGCGGGTGACAATGCGCCGTAAACCGCAAGGGCACGTTTGGTTTTTTCCGCCAGCACGTCGACCACTGCCTGCTGAAACCCGGCGCAAAGATCGGCGCGCGCCTGTTGTGGCAGCCCGCCATGCTCAGAGACGATGGCATCCCGCGTCCGCAGAACGGCTGTCTTCAGCCCCGAAAAGGACAGGTCACATCCGGCACGGTCCAGCAATGGACGCGGCAATGGAAAACGGCTGCTCGTTCCCTGCCGCGCTTCCTGTTCCACGGATGGGCCGCCCGGTTGCGGCAGGCCGACAAGACGCGCGATCTTGTCAAACGCTTCGCCGGGGGCGTCGTCGATTGTGCCGCCCAGACGCTCGAACCGTCCGGGCCCATGTACGATTAGAAACTGGCAATGCCCGCCCGAAACCAGCAGCATCAGGTAGGGATAGGCGACATCATCCGTGAGGCGGGGCGTCAACGCGTGGCCTGCGAGATGGTTGACGCCGTAGAGCGGCAGCCCCGTTGCGGCAGACAGTCCCTTGGCGCACATCACACCGGACACAACGCCCCCGATGAGGCCGGGGCCAGATGTCACACCAATTGCATCGAGGTCTGAAAAACTGCAATTTGCCTTTGTTAGAGCCTCTTCCACGCAATGATCGAGCAGCTCGGCATGGGCCCGGGCGGCAATCTCTGGGACGACACCACCAAAGTCGGCGTGCAGTGCCGTTTGCCCCTTTACGACAGAGGACAGAATGTCGGTTTGACCGTCTTCGTGCCGTCGCAGAACCGCAGCGGCAGTGTCATCGCAACTGCTTTCCAGACCCAGGATTGTCGTTGATCGTGTCACGCGGTGACCCCGTTGCATGCGTCTTTGCCCGCAGGTAACACCGTAGGGGGCCGCAAACAATGCCGAGGGTTTTCATGGGCACCGCCCCCATACCGTTGATCATGACCCGCCCGGTTGAGGCGAATGCGCGATTTGTGGCGCAATTGCCCGTGTCATTGTCCAAGCGTCTCGAGGTAATCGAAAGCCCGCTTGTCGAAATTGTGCCCGAGCGCGCAGATTTTGAGATTGGCCCCGGCGAGGCCGTGATTTTTACCTCTGCGAATGGCGTTCAACACGCACCAGACGGGCAGGGCAGGCAGGCTTTTTGCGTCGGTCAGCGCACGGCAGAGGCGGCAGGCGCAGCAGGATGGGAGAGCGTGTTTTGTGGTCAGACTGCGGACGCGCTGGTCTCTTCCATGTTGGCGGCGCCGCCTGCTGTAAGGCTCTGGCATCTCGCGGGGCGGCACACGCGGGGACAGATTGCGGAACGTTTGACCGCTGGCGGGCTGCAGGTGACGCGGGTCACGGTCTATGATCAGGCACTGAGACCACTCACCGCACAGGCCAAAAGC
Source organism: uncultured Roseobacter sp. (assembly GCF_947492555.1). Classification (GTDB taxonomy): domain Bacteria; phylum Pseudomonadota; class Alphaproteobacteria; order Rhodobacterales; family Rhodobacteraceae; genus Roseobacter. The sequence continues at coordinate 391,193 of NZ_CANLNE010000002.1, read as the reverse complement.
CTTCTGAAACAGGCAAAAACGGTGATTGTACCGATTTTTTCCCCGCGCACGGCCACCCAGTTTGTGCAGGAATGCCCGGCAGGGGCGCGTCCACATATCGTTGCGCTCAGCGAGGCCGTTGCGGCACCGATGGGGCAGCTAGGCTGCGCTTCGTTGGAAGTCGCGCCTGCGCCGGACGCACAGGCCGTGGTCAAATGCCTTGAAAAGGTGATGGCGCGCATCAGCTTGGGTTGAAGAAGTGAGGTGCGCGCGAGTAAGGTTCCTAGGTGCGCCGCTGGGGTAGATTCGAAAAGGTGGATGTTGTGGCAAAAGCAAAAAAACCAAAAGACGACACCGCGCCGGAGCAAGCCGCAAGTGAAACGCGCAACGATATTTCCGAAAATGTGACAGCAGGAACCGGGGCAGAGGATGCCTCCGAGACCAAGGTAGAACCATCGACGGAGGTCGAGACCTTGGCCCCGCAGGATGTGATCACGGATGCTGACACACCCAAAGAGGACTCGTCCGCCGCAGCGAAAGCGGATGAGACCGCGCCTGAGGAGCCTGCAAAGGATGATGCGGTCAAAGCGCCGTGGTCCGTTTCCGAACCGGACGCCACCGAAAAAACGGATGATGAACAGACTGAGGATGCGTCGGAGACCCGGGATGTAAAAGATCAGGCGGTGCTGCAGCACCCGTTGCCGGTGCCTGCGCCGGCCCCGCGCCGCAGCAGTTTCTGGCCTGCGGTGTTTGGCGGTGTTGTCGCGGCGATGCTCGGGTTCATTGCGGGGCGTGGCGACTTGCTGGATGCATATTTCCCTCGTGCCGATCTTCCGGAACCGGTCGATCTGACGCCGCTGACCGAAGAAACCGCCGCTTTGACCGCGCGGGTTCAAGATCTCGAAAACGCACCCCCCGCCGCCGTGCCGGATGGTGATGCCATCACCGCGGGCCTCGATGATGTCTCCAGCGCGCTTGAGGCCATGCAGTCCACCCTGCAGGCCCAAACGGCTCGGATTGACGCGCTGGAAGCCCGCCCTGAAACCGGGACCACCGCACCGCCGGTAGACAACAGTGCCGAGATCGAAGCCTTGCAATCGTCAATCGCGGCGCTCGAAGCGCGTTTGGCTGAACAGGATGCCCAGGCCAGCGCGGAAGCGGCGCGATTGTTGGCACGGGCCGCCCTGACGCAGGTTGTGACGGCCGTGGAAAATGGTGAGGCGTTTGAGCCTGCCCTGGGCGCGCTCGAAGAAGTAGCGCCCGTTGAGGTGCCGGATGCCCTGCGCAGCGCTGCGGCGGAAGGGGTGCCCAGCATGACGACGTTACGAGAGAATTTCCCGGATGCCGCACGGGCCGCATTGGCCGCCGCGCGGGCGGACGTTCCGGAATCGGAGGTGGCGGGCATTGGTGGATTTTTGCGGCGGCAACTGAGCGCCCGTTCTGTTACCCCGCGCGAGGGGTCAGACCCGGATGCGGTGCTGTCGCGGGCTGAAGCAGCGGTCAGGTCTGGTGATCTGGAGACAGCGCTGACCGAATTGGCCGCGCTGCCTGAGACGTCGAAATCTGCGATGCAAACCTGGCTGGACGGGGCAAATGCCCGCAAAGAGGCGCGCGACGCTGCTCAGGCTCTGTCTGACAGCCTGACGGTTAATTAAGGAAGACGAATTCATGCTCTGGTCCCTCATCAAGATTATCCTCTTTGTCGGTGTTGTCGCGTTGCTGGCGCTCGGGGCCGGATACCTGTTGGAAAGCGAGGGCGGTGTTCAGGTCACCGTCATGGGCAGCGAATACACCTTTGGCCCGCTGCAGTCGGTGATTGCCGTCGCGGTGCTGGTGGTGGCGCTCTGGGTATTGCTCAAACTGGTGTCCCTGCTGGTGGCGACATGGCGTTTTCTGAACGGAGATGAGACGGCCCTGTCGCGATACTTTGACCGCAATCGCGAGCGCAAAGGGTTCGATGCGCTTTCCGAAGGGATGATGGCGCTGGCCAGCGGTGAAGGGCGGCTGGCCATGACCAAGGCGGCCAAGGCCGAGAAATATCTTGGCAAACCGGAGCTGACGAACCTCCTGACGGCGCAAGCGGCTGAGTTGGCAGGTGATCGGCAGAAGGCGGAGGAAACCTACAAGAAACTGGTGACCAATGACGCCACGCGGTTTGTGGGCGTGCGCGGTATTCTCAAGCAGAAACTGGCGGATGGGGATACCGAAACGGCGCTGAAACTGGCGGAAAAAGCCTTTGCGATCAAACCCAAGCACGAAGAAACGCAGGACGTGTTGTTGCGGCTGCAGGCGCAGAAAGAAGACTGGTCCGGCGCACGCCAGACGCTGAGCGCCAAGCTCAAGCACGGTAATCTGCCGCGCGACGTGCATAAACGGCGCGATGCGGTGCTGGCCTTGTCCGAGGCCAAGGATGTCTTGTCGGACGGCAGCGGTATTGAGACGCAGGAAAAGGCGATCGAGGCCAATAAACTGTCACCTGATCTGATCCCGGCGGCGGTCATGGCTGCGCACAGCTACATCGAAAAAGGCAAACCCCGCCTTGCCACGCGGTTGCTGAAAAAAGCGTGGGACGTGGCGCCGCACCCTGATCTGGCCGCTGCCTTTGCCGCCATTGAACCCGACGAAACGTCGGAGCAGCGCCTGAAGCGCTTTGCCTCTCTGACGCGCAGCAATCCGCAGCATCCTGAAACGCGCATGCTGCTGGCCGAACTTCACATCGCAAACGAGGACTTCCCCGAAGCCCGTCGCGCCCTTGGGGATCTGGTGGAAACAGATCCGACCGCGCGATCTGTGACCTTGATGGCGGCTATCGAGCGAGGCGAGGGCGCAGATGACGCGGTGGTGCGCGGTTGGCTCGCGCGCGCGCTGACTGTGTCACGCGGTCCGCAGTGGATTTGTGACAATTGCCAGCATATCCACGCGGAATGGGCGCCGATCTGCGAAAATTGCGAGAGCTTCGACACGCTGGCGTGGAAGACGCCACCCCTTTCCGAAGTGGCGATGCCCGGGGGCGTGCAGATGTTGCCGCTGATCGTGGGCGCGGTTGAAGATGACGTGAGCAAGGCACCGGATGACGATGCTGCGGATGACGTTATCGAAGACGCGGAGCTTCTGGAGCCAGATGTAACTGATGTCGACGTGGTTGAGAGTGAGCCCGCCCTGGAAGAGAAACGCGCCTGAGGTCTTGACCTTCCAGTAACTGGAGGCCTTATCTCTATCCCTGAACCGCTTCGGGGGCCTGCGCGTGCTGGACACTCAAAAGATCACACTGACCGTTGAAAACATGTCGTGCGCCTCCTGCGTGGGACGTGTGGACCGTGCCCTCGCAGAGGTACCGGGTGTCATTGACGTCGCCGTCAACCTCGCAACGGAAGAGGCGACCGTGCATGTGCGCGGCGATGGCCCTTCGGGGGAAACCCTTGCGCTTCAGGCGACGGAGGCCGGATACCCTGCCAAAGTCCTGCAGGGCCGCGACGCGGATGATCAGGCCAACCGCCAGAGCGCGCAGGCCGACGCGCTTGGAAAACGCACATGGATTGCGGCGCTTTTGACGCTTCCGGTCTTCGTGTTGGAAATGGGCGGGCATATGGTCCCCGAATTCCATCACTTCATCGCCCGTACGCTTGGCACGACCCAAAGCTGGTGGCTACAGGCGTTGCTCACCACAGGAGTTTTGCTGGGCCCGGGTCGGATGTTCTACGTGACCGGTGTGTCGGCGCTGCGCAAAGGCGCACCGGATATGAACAGCCTTGTCGCCGTTGGGACATCCGCCGCCTATGGGTATTCGCTCTGTGTTCTTCTGGCGCCGGAGTTGCTGCCTGCCGCTGCGCAGGTGGTCTATTTCGAAGCGGCAGCGGTGATCATCACCTTCATTCTGCTGGGCCGATGGCTGGAAGCGCGCGCCAAGGGCAAGACCGGCGCGGCCATCCGGTCCTTGCTGAAATTACAACCGAAAACGGCGCAGGTGCTGCGGGGCGGGGTCGCGCAAACCGTCGCTGTCGACGAGATTGTGCCCGGCGACATCATCCTGCTGCGTCCGGGAGAGCGGGTGCCGGTCGATGCGGTGGTCACCGAAGGCGCCAGCCACATCGATGAAAGCATGATCACCGGGGAACCGATGCCGGTGGAAAAATCCCTCGGCGACCCGGTGACGGCAGGCACGATCAATGGTCCCGGCAGCCTGCGCCTTGATGCCAAGAGGGTCGGGGCCGACACCGTGCTCGCAGGGATTATCCGCATGGTGCAGGAGGCCCAAGGCGCGAAGCTGCCCATTCAGGCACTGGTTGATCGGGTGACGCTCTGGTTCGTGCCGGCAGTGCTTGGCTTGGCTACGCTGACGGTGGTGATCTGGCTGGTTTTCGGACCAGAACCGGTGGTGTCACACGCGCTGGTGGCGGGCGTTGCCGTGTTGATCATTGCTTGCCCCTGCGCCATGGGGTTGGCCACGCCAACGTCGATCATGGTGGCCACAGGACGTGCTGCGGAACTCGGGGTGCTGTTCCGCAAGGGTGATGCCTTGCAGGCGTTGGCGGATGTGGATCTGATTGCATTCGACAAAACCGGCACGCTGACAAAAGGTGAGCCCGTGTTGACCGACTTCAGGGCCTTGGGTGATTTTGACCGCGCTTATGCCCTGGCGCTGGTGGCGGCAGTGGAGGCGCGGGTGGAACATCCCGTGGCGGGCGCGATCGTCGACGCTGCGCGTTCGGATGTCGCCCAGGTTCCAGACGCACGTGACGTGACAGCGCTCAGCGGGCTGGGGGCCAGAGGATCGGTAGACGGCCATGTGGTTCTGGTGGGGTCGGACCGCCTGATGCAGGAAGAGGGCATCGATTTCGGCGACGCGCTGGGGCAGGGGCACATACTGGCAGCGCAGGGAAAAACCGTGTTTTTTGCCGCCATAGACAGCAAGCCCGCCGCTCTGATTGCGGTGTCCGATCAGATCAAGCCCAACGCGGCGGATGTGGTCGCCAGACTGCGGGAACAGGGGCGGCGCGTCGCCATGATCACCGGCGACAAACAGGAAACCGCAGAGGCCGTGGCCGCCCGGCTCGGGATCGACGAGGTTGTCGCTGGTGTCATGCCACAGGGAAAAACGGCTGCGTTAGAGACGTTTCGGTCAGGGGGTATCAAGGTTGCCTTTGTCGGTGACGGCATCAACGATGCGCCCGCTCTGGCCTGCGCGGACGTAGGGATCGCCATCGGCAGCGGGACGGATATCGCCATCGGTGCAGCCGATGTCGTGCTGATGTCCGGTGATCTGCGGGGGGTCAGCACGGCCCTGTCGGTCTCCCAAGCCGCAATGCGCAACATTCGCCAAAACCTGTTCTGGGCTTTTGCCTATAACACCGCGCTTATTCCGGTCGCAGCAGGCGCACTTTACGCCAGCTTTGGTCTGCTCTTGTCACCACAACTGGCGGCTGGAGCGATGGCGCTGTCCAGCCTCTTCGTGCTCAGCAATGCCTTGCGCCTGCGTGGATTGAAAAGGGGGATTGCATGAATATCTCAGACGTCGCCAGCAGCACGGGTCTGCCGGTCAAAACCATCCGCTACTACGAGGATATCGGCCTGATCGCGCCTGCGCGCAGTGCCAATGGGTATCGCCAGTTTTCCGATAGTGATCTACATAAATTGGCCTTTATCGGGCGCGCGCGGTCCTTGGGTTTTGGCATAGACGCCTGCCGCGACCTGCTACGGCTTTACAACGATCAGACGCGCGCCAGTGCGGATGTGAAAAAGCTGGCACAATCCCATCTGGGCGAGATTGATCGCAAGATCGCCGAACTTGGCCAGATGCGCGCAACACTGTCTCATCTGGTCGACGCCTGCGCTGGAAACGACCGGCCCGATTGCCCGATCCTCGCTGATCTGGCAGCAGATCGCAGCAAGGCTTGACCCTTGACGCCAGCCGCAGACCCGTCAGGGTGCGGACATGAGTGAAATCTTCCAGCATCGCATCAAGGTCCTGTTCCAGCACTGCGACCCGGCGGGCATCGTCTTTTATCCGCGTTACTTCGAAATGGTGAACCAGACCGTCGAGGAATGGCACGATAGCGGCCTGCACCATTCGTTTTCGAAAATGCACATGGAATCGGGGCATGGGGTGCCAACTGTCTCTATCGGGGCGGAATTCACCGCCCCCAGCAAGATGGGCGATGTGCTGACATGGTCGCTCTCGGTGCTGCGGCTGGGTCGGACGTCCGCGCACCTGAGCATCAAGGCGCGATGTGGTGACCAGCTGCGCATGACGGCGACGCCGGTGTTGGTTTACGTACATATGGCCTCCGGACGCCCAGTCCCCTGGCCCGAAGACATTAGGTCCCGCATGTCGAGCTACCTGAACGATGGGGCGCAACTGCCCGACTGACGTCAGCGCACTTTTTCGGCGAGGTCTGACAGCATTTCATGCACCTTGTCGGCCCCCACGATCGCCCGGCGCACCAACCTGTCGAACTGTTTCGCGAACCCGCGGATTTGATCCGGGCTGCTGATCACCAGATAGGCGTCGCCGATGTAAAGCGCGACGCGCTGTTTGCCGAACACGGTGAACGGGGCGGAAAACGTCTGCGTCCCATCATAAAGATGCAGCCGTAGCGCCGGGTAATTCTTGCGGCACACGCGCGCCATATAGGCAAGCTGCGCGCGACATTGCTCCGGGTCTGCCCCACGCCAAAGCCCGCTGCGCGCGGATAAATCCTGCAGTGTCTGCACCGGCATGGCAATTTCGACATCCATGTCATCCAGTGAAATTTGGCCCAATACGTTCTCGACCCCACCACCACGGGCGTCCGACACGTCGGCCTCAGGTTCGGGCGCAAGGCTGACCATATCGGGTAGAGTCGAAGGCACATAGCGCAGCTTGAAGCCCGACGCGGCGCTGCGCCATTGGTCAAGCGGCGTCGATCCATCCGCCTGTACCGCTTTTTCGATTTGAACACTTTCCGCCACCTCCTGGCGACCTTCAGGCGCATTTTCGAGGCAGAGCAACCAGTCCACCGAAACCCCGCTGACCCGCGCGATTCGGCGCAGTGTTTCAGCGCGGGGCAAGCGGTCGCTGTCGGGATTGAGAAACTGGCTGAGCGCAGACCGATCCATGCCGACGTCGCGCAGAAATTGCCCCTTACCGGCGGGATGGGACGCCAGCACCTGTTCTAGGCGCTCTTTGAATTGGGCGGAGAGATCACGTTTATCCATGTTGTGAGTATCCAGCAGTTGCGCGGAAACACAACAAAATCATGAAAGCGTGACGAAAGTAATGCATCCAACGCAAATTCACGCTCTTGCGAGATTTGCCAATTCCGTCACCCTATTGCGCGGACATTGCCACATCACACATCATTGAAAGAAAGGGAAAAATTGAAGTCCCCTGACGTGACTACCCCTGCCATTGAATGGCCAACCGTAATCATTGGTGTGATGTGCTATATCGGTTTCACGATATCCACCACCTCTTACGACGCACTCGGACCCTGGATTCCCGGCATTCTCCTCACCCTCGCCCTGACGCTTTACTCCTCCTTCAGCCATGAAGTGCTGCACGGGCATCCGTTTCGGAACGAGACGCTGAACACCGCCTTTGTCTTTCCGGCGCTGGGACTGGCCATTCCCTACCCGCGCTTTCGCGACACACATCTGGCGCACCATCACGATCCCGCGCTCACCGATCCCTACGATGATCCGGAAAGCAATTTCATCGATCCGTCGGTCTGGGCGGATTGGGGTGTGGTGCGCCGCGCGATCTACACGTGGAACAACACGCTTCTAGGGCGCATGTTGGTCGGCCCCGTCATCGCCCTGATTGCCTTTTACAGGGACGATTTTCATGCGATTTTAAAAGGAAAACCCCAAGTTAGAGACGCATATGTCTTTCATTTCTGTGGCCTGGTACCTGTCCTGATTTGGTGGGTCTGGATGGCAGATATGCCGGTCTGGCTCTACTTGCTCTGCGCCTACGCCAGCCATTCGATTCTCAAGATACGGACGTTTCTGGAACACCGCGCCCACGAACGCGCCCGTTGCCGCAGCGTGATCATTGAGGACCGTGGGCTGCTGTCCTTCTTGTTTCTCAAGAACAACCTGCACGCGGTGCACCATGCCTGCCCCCGTCTGCCGTGGTACAGGCTGCAGGGCTATTACATGGCACGTCGCTCCGCGTTTCTGGAGCGCAATGGCGGTTATGCCTATCGCTCCTACACGCAAATTGCGCGATTATTTCTGCTGAAAACCAAGGATCCAGTGCCGCATCTGCTCTGGCAGGACCCGGCGTTTCATATGGAGAAGGACATCCCGATGAAATCCCCGGTGCGAGACCTCTGATATTTTGCTTGTAGTCGCGCCGGGCTTCCCGCTTTGATACCGCCTATTCGGAATCAGAGGGATATTCAGCCATGACAGATACAAGCGCGCCAGTTCTGCTGGATCAATCGGGCGGCATTGCGACAATCACTCTGAACCGGCCGAAATCCATGAACGCCCTGTCAGAGGACATGCTGGCCGCCCTGCAGTCCGCACTGGACCAGATCGCGTCTGATCGGTCAGTGCGCGCGGTTATCCTGCGAGGTGCGGGCGCGCATTTCTGTGCGGGTCACAATCTCAAGGAAATGACCGCCCGACGGGAGGATGCGGATGGTGGCAAAGCCTATTTCAACACGCTCTTCCAGACCTGTTCGAAGATGATGATGTCCATCGTCACCCTGCCGCAACCCGTGATCGCCGAGGTGCAGGGTATTGCTACCGCCGCAGGGTGCCAGCTGGTTGCAACCTGCGATCTGGCCGTCGCGGCGCAGACCTCGCGTTTTGCCACGTCGGGCGTGAATATCGGACTTTTCTGTTCCACGCCCATGGTGGCGCTGTCGCGCAATGTGCCCCGCAAGCAGGCAATGGAAATGCTGCTGCTTGGGGAGTTTCAGACAGCGGAAAGGGCGGCAGAGATCGGATTGATCAACAGCGTTGTGCCAGAGACGGAATTGTCTGATGCAACCCGCAAGATGGCCGTCACGATCGTCGGGAAGGCCCCCGTGGCCGTGAAAATCGGCAAGGAGGCGTTTTATAATCAGGCAGATATGGATCTTGCATCTGCCTACGCCTACACCGGCGCTGCCATGGCGGAGAACATGATGGCGCGCGATACTGAGCGGGGGATCGACGCCTTCATCAGCAAGAAACCAATGCCGGAATGGGCGGATGATTAGGCCCTAATAAGGTTATTCATCAGAAATCGAGGTTCTCCACGCTCAGCGCGTTCTGCTGAATGAATTCGCGCCGCGGCTCCACCACGTCGCCCATCAGCTTGGTGAAAAGATCATCGGCCTCGGCCATGTCATCCACCTTGACCTGCAAGAGCGTACGCGCGTCGGGGTCCAGCGTGGTTTCCCACAATTGATCGGGATTCATCTCGCCCAGACCTTTGTAGCGCTGCAGTGACAGTCCCTTTTCGCCTTCCTGCAGGATTGCATCCAACAGGTCCATCGGCCCGAGGATCATCTGGGTTCTGTCTTTGCGTACCAGCGTGGCGGGCAGGTTGTAGACATCCTGCAGGCTCTGGGTAAAGCTGCCGGTCCGCTTGGCCTCGCCGCCGCGCAGGATGCGACCATCGAGCGTGCGCACCTCTTCCACGCCGCGCAGAATCCGCGCCAGTCGGATGCCGTGATCCTGCGTGATCCGCCCCTGCCAACCGCGTTCGTATTCGGGTGCAATCAGGTTCAGCCGGGCGGCGACCTTGTCTGCGGTGCCTTGCAGATCCGCATCCACCACGCCGGGCGCAAAGGCACCGGCAATCGCCGCCTGCTCCAGAATATGGCGCGGGTAGTGCGTCGGAAAAGCCTCCAGCACGCGGCGCATCTGGCGGGCGAGATCGACAACGCGCATCAAATCCTGTCCGGTGATTTCTTCACCATTGCCTTGCTTAAGCATGGCTCCTTCAATGCCCTGGTGGATCAAATAATCCTCCATCGCCGCCTGATCTTTCAGGTAGACTTCGGATTTGCCGCGCGAAACCTTATAGAGCGGCGGTTGCGCGATATAGAGATGCCCGTTTTCGATCAGCTCCGGCATCTGCCGGTAGAAGAACGTGAGCAGCAGCGTCCGGATATGTGCCCCATCCACGTCCGCGTCGGTCATGATAACGATCTTGTGGTAGCGCAGCTTTTCGATGTTGAACTCATCGCGGCCAATGCCGGTGCCCAGGGCCATGACCAGATTGCCAATCTCCTGGCTGGACAGCATCCGATCAAACCGTGCCCGCTCCACGTTCAGGATTTTCCCTTTCAGCGGCAGGATGGCCTGCGTCTGCCGGTCACGGCCTGTCTGGGCCGATCCTCCGGCTGAGTCCCCCTCAACAAGGAATACCTCGGTCTTCGACGGGTCTTTCTCGGAACAGTCCTTCAGCTTCCCAGCAAGGAAATTCACATCCATCGCCGTTTTGCGCCGGGTCAACTCTCGGGCCTTGCGCGCGGCTTCCCGCGCTTGCGCCGCTTCGATGATCTTGCCCACGACGATGCGTGCCTCGTTGGGGTTTTCCTCGAACCATTCGGCCAATTTTTCGTTCACCAACCCCTCAACCGCCGGGCGCACCTCGGAACTGACCAGCTTATCCTTGGTTTGGGAGCTGAATTTCGGGTCCGGCACCTTCACCGACAGCACGCAGGTCAACCCTTCGCGTGCATCATCCCCGGTGAAGGAGACCTTCTCTTTCTTCGCAATCCCGCTCGACTGCGCGTAATTGTTGATCGTCCGTGTCAGCGCGCCGCGAAAGCCCGCCATATGCGTGCCGCCATCCCGTTGCGGGATATTGTTGGTGAAGGGCAGCACATTCTCGTGGTAGCTGTCATTCCACCACATGGCGATTTCCACGCCAATCTCGTCGCGCTCGCCTTGGATGAAGATCGGCTCTGGCATCACGGAGGATTTCGAGCGATCAAGGTACTTCACGAATTCCTTGACGCCACCTTCGTAAAACAGCTCTGACCGCAGGTTTTCGGCGGGCCGTTCGTCCACCAGAATGATCCGCACGCCGGAGTTCAGAAAGGCCAGTTCCCGCAGACGCTTTTCTAGCGTGTCAAAGGAGTATTCGAGGTTGGAAAAGGTTGCCGTCGACGCCATGAAACGCACCTCGGTGCCCGTCCGCTCCGTCGGTCCCACGACTTCGAGATGCTTGGTGGTGAAACCACCTTCGAACCGCGCAACATGCTCCTTGCCTTCCCGCCAGATGCGCAGCTCCAGCCAGTCAGAGAGCGCGTTCACCACCGACACGCCCACCCCGTGCAGACCGCCCGACACCTTGTAGGAATTGCTGTCGAATTTCCCGCCCGCGTGCAGTTGGGTCATGATCACTTCAGCGGCTGAGACGCCTTCTTCCTCGTGAATCCCCACCGGAATCCCGCGCCCATTGTCGCTGACGGAAACGGAAGAATCCTCATGAATGGTAACGGTAACGGCATCCGCGTGACCGGCCAGCGCCTCGTCGATGCCGTTGTCGACGACCTCATAGACCATATGGTGCAGACCAGAGCCATCGTCCGTGTCCCCGATGTACATGCCGGGGCGCTTGCGAACGGCTTCTAAGCCTTTGAGAACCTTGATGGAATTGGCGCCATATTCTTCTGGCGATTGCTCGTTGTCGGACATGCCGCTACACCTTCGTATTTTTGGTATTTTATAAGGTTTCTAAAGGGGAATGTCACGTCACGGGCACAATATTTTGTGTCAGATGACCGGCAGAACCACACCGACCAAGATCAGCAGAAACCCGGAGATTACATTGATGCGCGCCAGGGTTCGAGGTGCCGTGATCAGGGCCCGCACATGGCTCACACAGGCCGCCAGCAAGAGGTTTCCGATGAGGGGGATTGCAACCGATGCGGCGATGATCGCGCTGACGTCTCCCGCTGTCACGCTGCGCAGGTCAAAGAACCCCGGCAGAACGCCCATGTAGAAGAGCACTGCCTTGGGATTACCGAGAATCGCAACGAGACCGGCGAGAAATCCGGGCCAGAGACCGGGCCGTGTCAGGCGGCTGTCCGTGCTGATCTTCTGATCCGCGTGTCGGATCAGCAAGAGCCCCATGCCGATGAACACTGCGCAAGCCACCCACCGAAGCACCGCCATGAACACATCAAAAACCGACAGCACCCAGGAGATGCCCAGCACGGCAACCAAGGGCCACAGAATATCTCCTACCGCGACGCCCACGGCAAGCGGCCAGGCGGCACGAAATCCGCCGGACAGCGCCCGGGCCATCAGTGCCAGCCATACCGGACCGGGGGTCAGAAACAGGATCACCAGCGCGCCCGCGTATAAAATCAGATCAGACCATGCGATGCTCATGATCGGGGCAGGAGTTCAGAAAGCCCATCTCTATCAAGTACTTCGATGTATTGCGCGCGATCTCCCAAGGCCTCGAAAAGCGCGGGCTCCGTGCCTGTCATCCAGGCCTGCGCGCCAAGGGCTGTGATTTCATCATAAAGTGCCGCGCGCCGATCCGGGTCGAGATGAGCAGCAACCTCATCAAGTAACAAAAGCGGCGGTGCGCCGAAATCCCGCGCCAGCGCCCGCGCATTGGCAAGGATCAGTGAAACCAGAAGCGCCTTTTGCTCCCCGGTTGAACAGTCTTTCGCCGGCACATCCTTGGCCTGATACATCCCATAGAGATCAGCGCGATGCGGGCCAATCAGACTGCGTCCCGCGGCCATGTCACGCGTGCGACTGTCGGCCAATGCCGCGCGCAAATCTTTCTCGGTGTCCGGCAGTTCTCCCTCCGCATGGGTAAGCGTCAACGCCGCTGCAGGAAAGGCAGTGGTCGCATCTGTCTGCGCTCTTGACAGCTGCGCCAAAGCCGCGCGGCGATTGGCATGGACCATGACGCCAGATTGCGCCATCTGCGCCTCAAGCGCTCCGTACCACGCAGGGTCTCGCACCATGTCCTTCAAAAGCCGGTTCCGTTCACGCATCGCGCGCTCGTAGGCTAATGTCGCTTCGGCATGCCCGGGCTCAAAGCTCAACGTCATCCGGTCCAGAAACCGCCGCCGCCCTTCGGCCCCTTCAATCCACAGGCGGTCCATCGCCGGGATCAGCCACAGCACCCGCGCAATCCGCCCCAACGCCACCTGCGCGGCCGCCTTGTCATCGATCTTGACCTGTCGGGCTGCGCCGCCTTCGGACCAGATCTCGATTTCATGCAATTGGTGCATCGACTGCAAAATGCCGGAAAGCTTCCACCCCAAAGCCTCCGGACGCCGCGTCATATCCTCAGCACTGGACCGGCGCAGCCCCCGCCCCGGAGAGAACAGCGAGACGGCCTCCAACACATTGGTCTTGCCCGCGCCATTCGCGCCATACAAAGCCACAGGCCGCCCATCCAGCGCCAGCCGCCCTACTTTATGTGATCGGAAATGCGACAGGGTCAGCGATGTCAGATACAGCGCCATCGCTCGCCTTTCATTGTTCCAAAAATATGCCCGCCGGAGGCAAAACCCTCTTACACGCGCATCGGCATCACGACGTAAACAGCGGATTGGTCATTGCCTTCCCGCATCAGGGTCGGATCGCCGGAGGAGTTGAACAGGAACACCGCATTTTCACGATCCACCTGGCTGGCAATCTCCAGCAAATACTTGGCGTTAAAGCCAATTTCCAGACGCTCATCACCGTAAGCCACAGCCAGCTCTTCCTCGGCGGCCCCGGAATCCGGCGCATTCACCGACAGCACCAGCCGGTCTTCGTCCAGCTGCAGCTTCACCGCGCGCGAGCGTTCGGAGCTGACTGTCGCCACCCGGTCCACGGCCTGCGCAAAGTCGGAGGCGTCCACTTCCAGCTTGCGCGTGTTGCCCTGCGGGATGACGCGGGTGTAGTCCGGGAAGGTGCCGTCGATGACCTTCGAGGTCAGCGTGATGTCGGGCGTGGCAAAGCGTACCTTGGTCTCTGACACCGATACCGCGATTTTCATCTCGTCATCGTCCAGCAGCTTGCGCAATTCGCCGACGGTCTTGCGGGGGACGATCACGCCGGGCATATCCGCGGCACCTTCCGGCAGATCGGCATCGATCCGGGCCAGCCGGTGACCGTCTGTCGCCACGCAGCGCAGCACCTGCCCGCCCTCGGCGTCCGAGACATGCATGTAGACACCGTTCAGATAATACCGGGTCTCCTCGGTCGAGATCGCGAATTTGGATTTGTCAAAAAGCCGTCGCAACACTGGCGCCGGGGCCGAGAAGTTCGAGGCATATTCAGATGATGCCATGACCGGGAAGTCTTCTTTCGGCAGCGTTGCCAGCGAGAAGTTCGACCGACCCGCCTCGACAGTCAGCCGACCCGTCGCGCCATCAGCGGTCAGCGTGACCAGTGCACCATCCGGCAGTTTGCGTACGATTTCATGCAGGGTGGTTGCAGAAACAGTGGTGGCGCCGGCGCGTTCGACCTGGGCCGGGGCCTTGTCGACAACTTCGATATCGAGGTCGGTGGCGCGGAAGCTCACATCGCTGCCTTCGGCTTCAATCAACACATTGGCAAGGATGGGGATCGTGTTACGCCGCTCCACGACGGACTGTGCCTGAGACACCGCCTTGAGCAGGGCTGCGCGTTCGATGCTGATCTTCATGATGCCTTATCCTTCCCACCAGTCGGGACAGGCAAATTACCCTGTTCCACCGACTTCACAAGACTTTTATTGGTTTGTCTGTTGGAAAGGGCAGGGCGTCAAGACCCGCAGCCCTTTTGCAAGGCTGCGGGCCGGATGTGTGACTATTCTTCCAGCGCGCGGCGCAGCAATTCGAGGTCTTCGGCAATCTGCCCGTCCTGTGACTTCAGTTCTTCGATCCGCTTGACCCCGTGCATGACCGTGGTGTGGTCACGCCCGCCAAAACGGCGCCCGATTTCAGGCAAGGACCGGCTGGTCATTTTCTTGCACAGATACATCGCCACCTGCCGTGGCCGGGCATAGGATCGCAGACGCTTGGGCCCGATCATGTCGGAAAGCCGGATGTTGTAGTGATCCGAGACCTTGCGCTGGATTTCCTCGACCGTGATCTTGCGCTCCGAGGCGCGCAGCACGTCCGACAGGCAATCCTGCGTCAGTTCCATGTTGATCTCGCGCCCGACAAGCGAGGCAAAGGCAAAAAGCCGCGTCAACGCGCCCTCAAGCACACGCACGTTAGTCGAAATCCGGTGCGCGAGGAACTCAAGCACACCCGCTTCGACCTCAAGACCCGGATAATTGGCGCGCTGCTGCTCCACCTTGCTCTGCAGGATGCCGAGCCGCAGCTCGTAGTCCGTCGGGTGCAGATCGACCACCAACCCGCATTGCAGACGCGACTTCACGCGATCTTCAAGGTCCTTGATTTCGCCCGGTGCCCGGTCGGCGGAAATAATGATCTGCTTGTTTTGATCAACCAGCGCGTTGAACGTGTGAAAGAACTCCTCCTGCGTGGAATCCTTGCCCGCGATGAATTGCACGTCATCCACCATCAACACGTCAACGGACCGGAAGATTTCCTTGAAATCCATCATTTTACGGTCCCGCAAAGCCTGAACAAAGCGATACATGAACTGCTCGGCCGAGAGGTAGAGGACATTCATTTCGGGACGACGCTGACGCAACTCATGGGCAATGGCATGCATCAGGTGCGTTTTACCAAGACCGACACCACCGTAGAGAAAAAGCGGATTGAATGTCACCGGCCCGCCTTCTGCCACGCGCCGCGCGGCGGCATGGGCCAACTCATTGGGCTTACCGACAACAAAAGTGTCGAATGTAAAGCGCTTGTCCAGTGGCGCGGTGGTCAGCGTGCCGGAGTTTGCGGGTTTCGCAACACGTGGTGCTACCGTTGGCTGGTCTTGCATTGCTGTCTCCTGTGCACCCACGGGTGCGGGCACGGCAAAGCACAGGCGGCGCACAGTAGGATCTTCTGTCTTCAGCTCATGTAGGATCAGATCCGCAAAGTTTTGGTTAACGTAGTTTCCCAGAAAGTTGGTCGGTACATCAAATGTTGCAATTCCATCGTTTGCGGCGCGAAACTCGATTGGTTCAATCCAATTCGTGTAGTTGTTTTGCCCTACGGTCTTCAGCAGTCTCTGCCTCAACTGCCCCCACTTTTCTTTAGTCATGTTTGACCTGTTTTCCCTTTAGCGTTCCCAATTCCGGCGCAGCACCCATGTTTGGTATGCCCCACCGTCTCTATCTTCGTTCCGCAGGCATAGTTCTCCTATCCCGCTCCCACACGGAAACAGGTGAACGCCCGACGGACATATACAGATTAGGCAAAGCCTGATCGAAATACGTTTCCGATTGCTCGGAAGCGCTACCCCGTCAGACGACACCGTCCGCTCTTTTTTGACAGGGCAAAACGCTGTTTGCGCAGCTTTTGCAGACTGAAGGCGTTACGGTTACCCGCGGCGCCCAGTCCCTGATGTCATAGTCTTCGCTGCAGTGCGAAGTGACCGATCAGAGCCTGTCCCCCCATGGCGAAATGAATCGCTATACACTGGTAGCAAGTTCGTGAGCGGCACGGCAACTGAACTTCATTCTTGACTCTGAATTTTCAAAAAAGAATCTCCGGCCACGCGGAAAGAGTCTCATAAATGCAAAAAAGCGCCGAAGAATCGGCGCTTTTCATCGCTGTTTTTGGGGAGCGTTACCCCAGTGCTTTGACGCGTGCAGACAGACGGGAGACTTTCCGCGCTGCAGTATTTTTGTGGAAGACGCCTTTTGTCACACCACGCATCAATTCGGGTTGTGCTGCTTTCAGAGCGCTTGCCGCTGCGTCCTTGTCCCCGGAGGCAATCGCCTCTTCGACTTTGCGCAGATAGGTACGGATGCGCGAACGACGCGCTTTGTTGACTTGAAAGCGGGCCTCGTTCTGACGGGCGCGTTTCTTGGACTGTGGCGAATTGGCCATGTGTGCGTCACCTTTTCTAAGGGTTCAATGTGTCTCGATTGCACGGTGCCCCCCGTTTCGGTTGATATTCAACCAAAGGTGATTCTAGCCAAAGCGGGCTGCACGCGCATGTATCGGGCGCTCTATAAAGAAGCTGGCAGGATTTGCAAACGGCAAATTCAGCCCGATGCGGGGGCCTTCCTGGGCAGGACAAGCCGGAATTCGGTTTCGATATCGTCGGAGGTCACGCTCAATGTCCCCCCATGTCCCAAGGCGATTTGTTTGGCGATGAATAACCCCAACCCCAGCCCGTTCTGGGATTGCCGCAGCTCGGCGCGGGTGAAGGGTTCGAACAGCTTTTCCTGCGCGGCTTGTGGGATCGGTTTCCCGAAATTCGCGACGGTCAGAACAAGGTTTTCGCCTTCGTTAAATGCGCGGACACGAACGGGTTCATCCTGCTCACCGTGAAAAACCGCGTTTGAGACAAGGTTCGACAGCAACTGGCTGATCCGGTCTCCGTCACACTGCACGTTGTCGAAAAAGTGAAAGTCTTCGATGATAGTCGTATCAGGATTGGACAGCCGAATTTCCTGAACCACCTGCGCCAGAATTGGTGTCAGCTCAACACTCTGCGTCGGGGCAATCCCGATATCCCCGCCAAGACGCGCCCGCGCAAAATCCATGACGTCGGAGATGAGCGCCGTCATCCGGCCCAGAGATACTTCCGCCGTCGTCAGCAGCCTGCGTGATTTTTCGGTTTGTTCCTGTCGCAAGGCGGTCCAGATTGCCGAACTGACCGCCGCGATCGGGGTGCGCAGATCGTGGCCCAGCACGGCGATGAACTGTTCGCGCAGCTGTGCTTCATCCTCCTTGGTCCGGAGCATCTGTTCGTTGTCCTTGGCGTCGGTAATGTCCCGGGCGCTGCAGAAAAAGAGGCCTGCCTCCGGCACCGCATTCCAGGAGAGCCAGCGATAGCTGCCATCCTTGTGCTGGTACCTGTTTTCGAACTGCAGGATCGGTTCGCCGTTCTGAATTTTTACGAATGCCCGCTCGGTCTTGGGGATGTCATCGGGGTGGATGAAGTCGAAAAACTGTCTGCTTTCAATATCTTCGGGTAGTCTGCCGAGAGTTTTGAACCAGGCCGGATTCGTATCGGTGAACACACCGGATTTGTCGAGAATGCCCAACAGGTCCGGGGTGACCCGCCATGTCAGACTGTATCTGTCTATCTGTCCAACCACCTGCGGCTCGAATTTGTTCAACCTAAGGACGAATTCTTACGGATGCTCGTATCAAAAATCAACGTTGACCTTTGGCAGAAGAATGTAATGGCCAGGGATGTCTTTCGAGGGGTCCCGCGTTGCCCAAGCGACCGCGTAGCGCCTACTTGTCGCGAAATTGAGCTTCGCGCTTTTCCAGAAAGGCGGACATGCCTTCGGATTGGTCTTCGGTGGCAAAGAGCGAATGGAACATTCGCCGCTCGAACAGCAGGCCCTCGCGCAACGGCACTTCATAGGCACGGTTGACCGCTTCTTTGACAACCATCACCGAAACCATCGATTTTTCGGCGATTTTCTGAGCAGCGCTATGTGCTTCTTCCAGCAGTTTCTTGCACGCCACCACGCGGGAGGCGAGACCGGACCGCTCCGCCTCTTCCGCGTCCATGAAGCGACCGGTCAGGTTCATGTCCATCGCCTTGGATTTGCCGACAATGCGGGTCAGCCGTTGCGTCCCGCCGATGCCCGCAACCACGCCCAGATTGATCTCCGGCTGGCCAAACTTGGCGGTTTCCGAACAGATGATGAAATCACACATCATCGCCAGTTCGCATCCACCGCCGAGAGCGTATCCGGACACGGCGGCGATAATGGGTTTGCGCACCCGCATGATCTGGTCGGTTTCCGGCGTGAAGAGATCCCCCGAAAACGCTTCGACAAAGCTCTTGTCCTTCATCATCGCGATGTCCGCGCCCGCGGCAAAGGCTTTCTCCGAGCCGGTGATGATGATGCAACGGACCTTCTCGTTGGCCTGCGCCTCTGCCAGCGCGTCGGCCAGTTCTTTCATCAGCTCGTCATTCAGCGCATTCAATGCGTCGGGCCGGTTCAGCGTGATCTGTGCGACATGGTTCTCTACGTCAACGATGATCGTTTCATAGGCCATTGAAAGAAGCTCTCGATTGTTGTCTGGAACCTCGACTCAATACCATGCGCAACGGAGGTTCAAGCTATCTTTGGCATTGCGCACAGAAGAAAGATGAGCGTCCCGATTGCACGATTCGCCCAATGACGCCGGGGCATTCGGGGGTTCTGCAGGGCGCTCCTTCGCGGCCATAGACGTCAAAGTTGTGCTGGAAATATCCAAGCTCTCCGTCGGCTTGCCGAAAATCGCGCAGGGACGAGCCGCCCGCCTCAATGGCCTCTGACAGCACCGCGCGAATGATCGGAACAAGCCCTGCAACCCGGGGGGCAGAAATACGCCCGGCTTTGCGTGTCGGCCTGATTTTTGCGCGATAGAGCGCCTCGCACACGTAGATGTTGCCCAGCCCCGCAACAATTTTCTGGTCCAGCAAGGCTGATTTTATCGGGCTCATCTTGCCCCTGAAGGCCTCGACCAGATGCGCCTCGTGAAAGTCATTGCCCAGAGGTTCCGGCCCCAGAACAGACAGCAACTTGTGGTGCTCCGCACCTTGTGTCGGCATCAGATCCATCGCCCCAAATCGCCGCGGGTCGTTAAAGGTGATGCGCGCGCCGTTCTCCATATGCAAGACAACATGGTCGTGTTTCTCCGGGGCAGGGTGGTCATGCACGAATTGCCCCAGCGGATCGCCCGACACCAGCATCCGCCCAGACATGCCCAGATGAATGAGCAGCGTCTCGCCCGAGCTCAGATCGGCCAGAATATACTTGGACCGCCGCCGCAGTTGCTCCACCCGCTGCCCACTCAAGCGTGCCCCCATGTCTGCAGGAAAGGGCCAGCGCAGATCGGGCCGGTTGACTTCGGCCTTCGCAATCCGCACGCCCTGCATGGCGGGGGTCAGCCCGCGCCGGACCGTCTCAACTTCGGGCAGTTCGGGCATCTTGTCTCCCTGTGACGAAAGGGCCGCATTGTGCACGGCTCTCAGAGCCCTATAACAAAGCGCGAAGCGCAGGGACTGCAAGAGCCGATGACAGATACCAAAGACAAAACCACCCACTTTGGGTTCGAGACCGTTCCCGAGGGTGAAAAGGCCGGACGCGTGCAGGGCGTGTTTTCCTCCGTCGCCAGCAAGTACGACATCATGAACGACGTGATGTCCGGCGGCATTCACCGGCTCTGGAAAGACGCGATGATGGATTGGCTCGCGCCCCGACCCGGGCAAAAGCTGCTCGATGTGGCGGGGGGCACAGGCGACATCTCGTTCCGGTTCCTCAAACGCGCCGGCTCCGGTCACGCCACCGTGCTCGACCTGACAGAGCCGATGCTGGTCGAAGGACGCCAGCGCGCCGAGGCCGCACAGATGCAGGACAGCCTCGATTGGGTGGTGGGGGATGCGATGGCACTGCCCTTTGAAGACAACAGTTTCGATGTCTACACCATAAGCTTCGGCATCCGGAACGTCACCCGCCCACAGGATGCGCTGCATGAGGCTTACCGCGTGCTCAAACCCGGCGGTCGCCTGATGGTGCTCGAATTCAGCCAGTTGCCCAACCCCGCGATGCAAAAGGCCTATGACCTCTACAGCTTCAACGTGATCCCACGCATGGGCCAGATCATCGCAAACGACCGCGACAGCTACCAATACCTCGTGGAATCGATCCGCAACTTCCCCGATCAGGAAAGCTTCCTCGCCATGATCCGGGACGCGGGCTTCGAGAATGCCAAATACCGCAATCTGACCATGGGCGTGGCCTGCCTGCATTCGGGCTGGAAGCTGTGACGCCGCGCGCCCCTCTTCATTGTTCCGCCAATATGCTGGGGGACCGGGGGCAGCGCCCCCGGCGGATCGCCTTGCGCCCGCACGGCGACACCAAAGGATAACCCATGCGTGGTCCCCACAATATCTGGCGGCTCATCCGCACAGGCGCCACGCTCGAACGCACCGGCGCGATGAATGTCGTGCTCGACGCGTTCGAAGCCCCGCCGACGCTGCGTTTTGTCGCCCGCACGCTGGGACTGCCGTTCAAATGGCTGGGATATAAAGGTGATCCGGCGATGCCGCCCGCCACCCGCGCGCTGACCGCGCTCGGCCCCGCCTATATCAAGTTTGGCCAGATTCTGTCGACCCGCCCCGACGTGGTGGGCGACGAGCTGGCGTTGCAACTGCGAGTTCTGCAGGACAAACTGCCGCCCTTTTCGGTGCAGGAAGCCAAGGAGGAGGTGCAGCGCGAACTGGGTATGCCCGTCGATCAAATGTTTTCCGAGTTCAGCGAACCGGTCGCGGCGGCATCGATTGCGCAGGTGCACAAGGCAACCCTCGCTTCAAATGGCGAGGCCGTCGCCGTCAAGGTCCTGCGCCCCGGCATCGAAAAAGCGTTCCGTAAGGATGTGGATGCCTTCTACCTTGCGGCGCGTATGGTCGAGATTTTCTCGCCGGGCTCCCGCCGCCTGCGTCCGATGGAGGTGATCGAGCACTTCGATGGTGTCGTGCGCGGAGAGTTGGACCTGCGGCTGGAATCCTCTGCCGCGTCCGAATTTGCGGCCAACACCAAGGACGATGCCGGGTTTCAGCTGCCGCAGATGAAGTGGGAATACTCCGCCCGGCGCGTCATGACGCTGGGCTGGGCCGATGGCGCGCCGATGGGCGACAATGATGCGATTGACGCGGCAGGGCATGACCGTGTGGCGCTCAGCGAACGTGTCTTGCAGCTGTTCCTCAATCACGCGCTGCGCGACGGCTACTTCCACGCGGACATGCACCAGGGCAACCTCAAGGTCGCGCCCAATGGCGATATCGTCGCCTATGACTTCGGTATCATGGGACACATCGACGAATACACCCGCCGGGTCTATGCGGAAATCCTCTTTGGCTTCATCCGCAAGGACTACAAGCGCGTGGCCGAGGTGCATTTTGAAGCGGGCTATGTGCCCGCCGACAAGGATGTGGATGAATTCGCCCGCGCTCTGCGTGCCGTAGGGGAGCCAATTTTCGGCATGGATGCGTCCAAGATTTCGATGGGCCGTCTGCTGAACTACCTCTTCGAGGTGACCGAACGCTTCGGCATGGAAACGCGGACCGAACTCATCCTGCTGCAACGCACCATGGTGGTGGTCGAAGGTGTGGCGCGCTCGCTCAATCCGCAAATGAACATCTGGCAGGTCGCGGCACCCATCGTGACTGACTACATCTCCAAATCCATCGGGCCCAAGGCGGTGCTGAGTGACCTGACAAAAACTGCCCGCGTCGTCGCCCGGTTTGGCCCGCGATTGCCGGGGATGGTCGAGGCGGCGCTGGTCCGTCAGAGCAACCCGGCAGAACCTGCGTCCAAACCCGGTCTGATGGAACGTGTGCTCCTGGCGATTGTGTTTGGCATCGCCATCGGGGCGGGCGCCACACTTACGCTTGTGCTCGTCGATCTGACGTTCTTCTGAGAACAGCGCGTCGGTCTGGCTGGTGCCGGGACCGCGCGCCTAAAGACGCTCGATTGCCAGGGCAATCCCCTGACCGCCACCAATGCACATGGTGATCAACGCCTTGGACCCCTGAATGCGCTCCAGCTCATAGAGCGCCTTGACCGTGATGATCGCGCCCGTCGCGCCGACCGGGTGGCCCAGGGCAATCGCACCGCCATTCGGGTTCACCTTCGCGGGGTCAAAGCCAAGGTTTTTGCTGACCGCCAGCGCCTGCGCGGCAAAGGCCTCGTTGCTTTCGATCACATCGAAATCGCTGGCTTGCAGGCCGGTCCGCGCCAACAGGTTTTCCACCGCCGGGACCGGTCCGATGCCCATGACCTCGGGGCGCACGCCGGCATGCGCATACCCCAGAATGCGGGCCTTCGGTGTCAGCCCGGCCTTCTCGGCGGCCTCCGCCGTGGCCAGAACCAGCGCACCGGCGCCATCGTTGATCCCGCTGGCATTGCCCGCCGTCACGGAGCCGTCCTTCTGGAACACCGCGCGCAGACCGGAGAGCGCCTCCGCCGTCGTCGCCTTGGGGTGTTCATCTGTCTCGAAGGGAACCATGTCCCGCTTGACCCGCACCTCTACCGGTGTGATTTGCCCGGCAAAATAGCCTGCTGCGATGGCCGCCGCCGCCCGCGTCTGGCTCTCCAGCGCAAAGGCGTCCTGCTGGTCCCGCGTGATGTCGTGCTCTGCCGCGACGTTTTCCGCCGTGACCCCCATATGACCGGTGCCAAAGGGACAGTTGAGCGCGCCCAGCATCATGTCCAGCGTTTTGATGTCGCCCATCTTCGCGCCCCAGCGCTGCTGCGGCACGATGAACGGTGAGCGGGACATATTCTCCGCCCCACCTGCCAGACCAAACTCGGCGTCACCCAGCATCAGGGACTGCACGACAGAGACAATCGCCTGCACGCCGGAGCCACACAAGCGGTTCACATTCATCGCGGGCACCGTGTCCGGCACGCCCGCCTGCATCGCGGCGACACGGCTGAGGTACATATCCCGCGGCTCGGTGTTGATCACATGTCCAAAGGCCACATGGCCGATCTGTGCACCGTCCACACCCGACCGCTCCAGCGCCGCCTTGGCCGCAACCGTGCCAAGGTCGATGGGCGGCGTTCCTGCGAGGGCGCCTCCAAATGTGCCGATGGCGGTGCGTGCTCCGTCCAGTATCACGATGTCTTTGGTCATGGCGGCCTCCCGGGTTGATCCTCTGCATCTTATGTTGGCGCAAAGTGCGGTTGTCAGCAACGACGTCCCGTCAGCGCCGCAGTTTCAATTGACAACAATCCTGCATATCGGCGATGTCTCCGATATGACGGAAACCGATAATGCCATCCTGACGCAATTGCCCGCCCGGCTCAAAGCAGCGCGGCGCGCGAAGGATTTGTCCCTGGATGCGGTGGCCAAGCTTTCAGGCGTGTCACGCTCCATGGTCAGCCAGATCGAACGGGGCGAAAGCAGCCCGACGATTGCAACGCTGTGGAACCTGACACGGGCGCTGCAGGTCGATTTCGCCGGCTTGCTCGATGACGCGCAGGGGTCTGCGCAGATCGAGACACTGCGGGCCGCAGAGGTGCCCACAATCGACAATCTCGGCTCCGGCTGTCGTATTCGCATCCTGTCCCCGCCCGAGGACGCGGGGCGGCACGAGGTCTATGAGCTGACGATCGCCAAAGGAGGTATGCTCGACAGCCAACCCCATGCCCGGGGCGCGCGTGAACATCTGACCGTGATCGATGGCGCAGTGACGGTCACCAGCGGTGAGGTGTCGAGTACGCTGAACGCAGGCGACACTGCGCGCTATGCTGCGGATGTGACGCATAGGATCGCCGCGGAAACGGGCGACGTCCGGGCCTTTCTCGTCGTTCAGAACGCGTAGTTCCGAGATATTGGAATAAATCCGCTATTGCGAAATTTCCCATTCCAGAACACCATCCGTTCTGCTAGACGGGCGCAAAAAGGAGTCGCACCATGACGCAAGCCTATCTGCAACACATCACCGACACCCTCGCCCAGATCGAAGCGGATGGCATGATGAAGCGCGAGCGCATGATCACATCCCCGCAAGGCGGGCAGATCTCGGTGGGTCCGCGGGACGTCATCAACCTCTGTGCCAACAACTATTTGGGGCTTGCGGATCATCCGGAGTTGATCGCGGCCGCCAAGGAGGCGATGAACCCGCGCGGTTTTGGCATGGCCTCCGTGCGCTTCATCTGTGGTACGCAAGACATTCATCGGGAGTTGGAGCAGAAGCTTGCGACCTTCCTGGATATGGACGATTCCATTCTGTTTGCGGCCTGTTTTGACGCAAATGGTGGGCTGTTCGAACCCCTCCTGGGGCCCGAGGATGCCGTGGTATCCGATGCCTTGAACCACGCGTCGATCATTGATGGGATCAGGCTCTGCAAAGCGAAAAGATACCGCTATGCCAATTCGGATATGACGGATCTGGAAGGGCAGTTGAAGCTTGCCCGTGAAGAAGGTGCCCGGTTTATTCTGGTCGCCACGGATGGCGTGTTCAGCATGGACGGTTATCTGGCGAAACTGTCTGATATCAAGGCGCTGGCCGAGAAATATGGGGCACTGGTGATGGTTGATGATTGCCACGCCACCGGGTTCATGGGTCCGAAAGGGGCAGGAACACCTGCACATGCGGGTGTCGACGTGGATATTCTCACAGGCACGCTTGGTAAGGCGCTGGGCGGGGCGATTGGTGGCTATATTGCGGGGCCGCAACCTGTCATCGATCTGTTGCGCCAGCGAGCGCGGCCTTATCTTTTCTCCAACTCCTTGCCGCCATCCATTGTTGCGGCAGGGATCAAGGCGTTGGAGCTGGTTGAAAAAGGGGACGATTTGCGGGCGCGGTTGTTCGAAAACACCGCCTATTGGCGCGCGGGGCTGGACAAACTGGGCTTTGATCTGCTGCCGGGTGAGCATCCGATTGTGCCGGTGATGCTGGGCGAGGCGCAATTGGCGCAGGATATGGCGGCGAAACTATTCGAAGAGGGCGTTTTCGTGTCCGGGTTTTTTTTCCCCGTGGTGCCGCGCGGCCAGGCGCGGATCCGGACGCAGATGAATGCGTCTTTGACCCGCGATGAACTGGACAAGGCGCTCGGGGCCTTTGAGACCGCGGGCAGGGCGTGCGGCGTAATCGCGTGACGCGATGGTGCGAAGGGCATATTTGATGAACAATGAAATGAAGGCACTTTCCAAACTGCATCCGCGCGAGGGGCTGTGGATGATCCATGCGCCGGTGCCGGAGATTGGCCCGGATGACGTGCTGATCAAGATCAGCAAGACCGGCATCTGCGGCACCGATATTCACATCTGGAACTGGGACGACTGGGCGGCGCATACCGTGCCGGTTCCAATGATCACCGGCCATGAGTTTGCCGGTGTGATCGTGGAACTAGGCTCTAACGTGACGGATTTGACAATCGGTCAGCGCTGTTCTGGGGAGGGGCATCTGATTGGCACGACGTCGCGGCAAAGCCGGGCGGGCAAGTTCCATCTTGATCCCGGTACGCGCGGTATTGGGGTGAACGAACAGGGCGCCTTTGCCCAGTACCTCAGGCTGCCAGCCTTCAATGTCGTCCCGCTGCCCGATGAAATATCCGACGACATCGGTGCAATCCTCGATCCTTTGGGGAATGCGGTGCATACCGCGCTTAGTTTTGACCTTGTGGGGGAGGATGTGTTGATCACGGGTGCTGGTCCCATCGGCATCATGGCGGCGGCGGTTTCGCGGCATGTGGGCGCGCGGCATGTGGTGATTACGGATGTGAACCCGGACCGTCTGGCGCTGGCAGCAGAGGTGGCCGATGTGGTGCCGGTCAATGTTGCGGAGGCTGATCTGGCTGAAACAGTTTCGGACCTCAAGATGAAACAGGGCTTTGACGTGGGCCTCGAGATGTCGGGTAATCAGCGCGCGCTGGATCAGATGGTCGAGGCGATGACCATGGGCGGGCGTATTGCGATGCTGGGTATTCCGCCGGGAAAGAGCCCCGTGGATTGGAGTCGCATCGTCTTCAAGGCGATCACGATCAAGGGCGTCTATGGCCGCGAGATTTTCGAGACCTGGTACAAGATGATCGCGATGCTGCAGAACGGGTTGGACATCAGCCGGGTGATCACGCACCGCTTTCCGGTCGATGACTTTGAGGCCGGGTTTGCTGCCATGAAATCCGGCAGTTCGGGCAAGGTTGTGTTGGATTGGACGGGATAGACGGCATTTACCCGCGGGACAGTTTTTTCACACTTTCACTCGCCGGCCAGGTCGGGTTGGTGCTGGTGTCTGTTATGTTGGCGGCTGGCACCGTGTTTCTCGCGTGGCGGTTGTCGCGCGCGCGCAGTCTCATCCTGCGGGCCTTTGTGGGGGTGGTGCTTTTTGGCGCATTCGTCTGGATTTCGCCGCAGGCCTACTACGGCTACTATCTGCTGATCTTTGACGGGTTGACCCCGCAATGGGTGGTTCAAGACCCGCCATCGCCCTTGTTTCTGGTGAAACTGCTTGGCTTTTCCGCCAAAAGCGACCTCAGCCACCACGGGCAGGGCCTTCTGGGATGGCTGTGTCTGGGGGCGGCACTATGGCCGCAGCGGGATGCGTCCCGTCTCGGAGAGTAGCCAGCATGCGCGTCCTTCGAAAACGGCAGCATGCAGCGGGCGGAAATACCCCGCCCCCCCGTCCAGATTGACGCGGTTTCCAGCATGTTCCGGATGCTCAAGCGCGGTGTGACCGTGCACGACCAGTGGCCCGTGAGACGCTTGATGGTCCAGAAAGGGTGCCCGGATCCAGATCAGGTCCTCTTCGACCTGCTTGTCCAGTGCGATACCAGGCCGGATGCCCGCGTGCACGAACAGCAGGTCCTCTGTTTCGTGCATCAGCGGCAGCCTGGAGAGAAAATCGCGATGCGCCTGCGGCACTGCGGCGAGAGCGGCGTTGCGGATTACGGATGGAGGGATGGTTTCATTTGCCTCAACGCCGTAAGCGGCCATGGTCTTGTCTCCGCCCAGACGCGGGTTGAACCACGACAGGTCGGGCCGGGTGGCGGGATCATACACGATCGTATCGTCGAGAAACCGGCCGAGATAGCGGTCATGGTTTCCCTTTAGCGTGATCCAGTTCCGACCTGCGGCCGTCGCGTCGATCAGGAACTGCAGAACGCCGCGGCTGTCGGGCCCGCGGTCAACATAATCGCCGACCAACACCACCTGTGCGTCGGGTCCGCCATCCGCTTCGATCAGGGCCAGAACCCGTTGAAGTTCCTCCAGCTGTCCGTGCACGTCGCCAATGGCATAGATCGGGTTGGTCATGAGTGTTCCCCAGCGCTACGGTCACTTCATGCCGCAATGTCCCGCCGGATGAAAGCGGAATGGGGGGCCAGGCCATGTGGCGACGGCCTCCCGATGGGTCATGCCACGTCGAAGGCCAGCGGTTTGATCTGGGTGAACATACCTGTTTCGGCCAGTTTGGCGCGGGCTTCTGCCGGGACCGGTTCGTCGACGTAGAGCAGAGCGATGGCCTCTCCGCCTGCGGTGGCCCGACCCAGCGTAAAGTTCGCGATGTTCACGCCATTGTCGCCCATCGTCTGACCCAATGCCCCGATGATGCCCGGCACGTCCTCATTGGTGGTGTAGAGCATATGCGCCCCGATCTCAGCATCGATGTTGATGCCCTTGATCTGGATAAACCGTGGCTTGCCGTCTGAGAAGACGGTCCCGGCAATCGACCGTTCGCGTTTTGCCGTGACGACCGTGACCTTGATGTAGCCGTCAAACGCGCCGGATTTGTCCTGATTGGTGGTCGAAATCTGGATACCACGCTCCTTGGCAATCACCGGGGCGGAGACCATGTTCACATCCGGGTTTGCCTTTTTCATGATGCCGGCGATGACGCCGCAGTTGAGCGCTTCGAGGTTCATATCGGCAACCACCCCGTCATAGAGGATGTTGATCGCGCGGATGGGTTCATCGGTCATCTGCCCGGTGAAACTGCCCAGATGCCCGGCAAGCTTGACCCAAGGTCCCATAACGCGGGCTTCCTCCGCCGTGACGGATGGCATGTTGAGCGCATTGGCCACGGCGCCTGTCAGCAGGTAGTCCGACATCTGTTCCGCGACCTGGAGGGCTACGTTTTCCTGTGCTTCGGTCGTGGCAGCCCCAAGGTGTGGGGTGCAGACGACGTTGGGCAGGTGGAACAGCGGGTTTTCATTTGCCGGTTCCTTGGCAAAGACGTCAAAGGCCGCACCTGCCACATGGCCGGATTTCAGCGCTTCGGCCAGAGCCTCTTCATCCACCAGACCGCCACGGGCACAGTTGATGATGCGCGCGCCTTTCTTGGTCTTGGCGATGTTTTCGCGGCTGAGGATATTCGCCGTCTGATCGGTGAAGGGCACGTGCAGCGTGATGAAATCCGCGCGGCCTAGCAGGTCGTCCAATTCGACTTTCTCCACACCCATCTTCTTGGCCTTTTCTTCGCCAAGGAAAGGATCATAGGCCAGTACCTTCATTTTCAGCGCGCGGGCGCGGTCGCAGACGATACCGCCGATGTTGCCCGCGCCGATCACGCCCAGGGTCTTGCCGGTCAGCTCGACCCCCATGAACTTGGATTTTT
This sequence comes from uncultured Roseobacter sp., assembly GCF_947492555.1. Taxonomy (GTDB): domain Bacteria; phylum Pseudomonadota; class Alphaproteobacteria; order Rhodobacterales; family Rhodobacteraceae; genus Roseobacter. Next base: position 362,135 of record NZ_CANLNE010000002.1, on the reverse strand, counting down.
CCCACTTGCCGTCATGCGTGGAGGCGGAGGCTTCGGGGATCTGACGCGCCACGGCAAACATCATCGCGATGGCGTGCTCCGCCGTGGTGATCATGTTGCCAAAGGGCGTGTTCATCACGATGATGCCCTTTTTAGAAGCTGCTTCCTTGTCAATATTATCGGTGCCAATCCCGGCGCGCCCGATGACCTTGAGGTTGGTGGCCGCGGTAATGATCTTCTCGGTCACCTTGGTGGCGGAGCGGATCGCAAGGCCGTCATAGTCGCCGATGATCTGGGCGAGCTTTTCCTTGTCCTTCCCCACATCGGGCTGGAAATCGACATCGATGCCACGATCGCGGAAAATCTGCACGGCGGCTTCGGAGAGTTTGTCAGAGATAAGTACTTTAGGGGCCATTCTGTTGGTCCTTTGATGTCTTTGGAAGCGGTGGCCCAAGGCCCACCTTACCTGCAGATGGACAGGTAGGGTGGGCTTCAGGCCACCTTTGTTTCAGGATGAGATTTCGGCTTCAAAGGCCCATGCCAGCCAGGGCAGCATCGCCTCGATATCGGTGGTTTCCACCGTGCCGCCACACCAGATGCGCAGACCGGCAGGGGCATCGCGATACGCACCGACATCAAGTGCCACGCCCTCATCTGCCAGCCGTTTCGCGATGGCTTTGGCAAAGCTTGCGCCGTCCTTGACCCGGTCGTCCGCGAATTTGAGGCAGACAGAGGTGTTGGACCGGGTTGCCGGATCGCTTGCGAGAAAGCTGATCCAGTTGTGTCGCTGCACGAATGCGGTGATCGCCGCTGCGTTCGCATCGGCGCGGGTAATCAGCCCCTGCAGCCCACCAACGGATTTTGCCCAGGCCAGAGATTGCAGGTAATCCTCGACACAGAGCATGGACGGTGTGTTGATCGTCTCGCCTTTGAAGATGCCTTCGATCAGCTTGCCGCCTTTGGTCAGGCGGAAGATTTTCGGCAGCGGCCAGGGCGGCGTATAGCTTTCCAGCCGCTCAACAGCGCGCGGGCTGAGGATCAGCATGCCGTGTGCGGCCTCGCCCCCCAGCACCTTCTGCCAGCTGAACGTCGTCACATCGAGCTTGTCCCACGGTAAATCCATCGCAAAGGCGGCGGAGGTCGCATCGCAAAGCGTCAGACCCTTGCGATCCGCGGGGATCACATCGCCACTGGGCAGCCGGACGCCGGAGGTCGTACCGTTCCACGTAAAGCAGACGTCATTGTCGTAGTTGAGCGCCGCCATATCGAAGATCTCACCGTAGTCGGCGGTATGCACGGTGTGCTCGATCTTGAGTTGTTTGGCGACATCTGTGACCCAACCGGCGCCAAAGCTTTCCCAGGCGACCATCTCTGCGGGGCGTTCCCCCAGAAGCGACCACATCGCCATCTCAAACGCGCCGGTGTCCGAGGCGGGCACGATGCCGATGCGGTAATCGGCCGGAACCCCGAGGATCTCGCGGGTGGTCTCGATCGCTTCCAGCAGCTTTGCCTTGCCCGGCGCTGCCCGGTGTGACCGGCCCAGCGGCGCGTCGGACAGATTCGTCAAATCAAACGTGGGGGGTTTGGCACAGGGGCCAGAGGAAAAACGCGGATTTACCGGCCGCGCCGCCGGTTTCTGAGTAGCCATTGATGCTATCCTTCCAGATATGCGCCCTTCGTTGGGGAAGGGTGTCCCACGGACGGGTCTATGGCGGCGCATGGTCTGGTGCAACGGAAAAAACGAGGCTAGAACGCCGCAAATTCGCTTTTTTGCGACACACTCTGCGCGGATCGGAAACTTTGCCCATGTATATCGCCACTCTCCTGTCTGCGGCGGGCGCACACAGCCTGCAGCCCGCCCTGCCAGACGCCCTGCGCAATGCCTGGGGTGGGGGCGATGTGGTCTGGCTCGCCCCGGATGAGGCGGCAGAATTTACGTTGCCGCGACTGCCGGACAATCGCTGGGGGGTCTGGGAAGATCTGCAAAAACAAGGCGTTGATCTTGCCGTTCAGCCTAAGGAAGGACGGCGCAAGAAGATGTTGCTGGCCGATATGGACAGTACCATGATCCAGCAGGAGTGCATTGACGAACTGGCTGATGAGGCGGGGATCGGCGACCGGGTCAAGGAGATTACCGCCCGTGCCATGAATGGCGAGATGGACTTTGAAGAAGCCCTGCGTGCGCGTGTCGGACTGCTCAAAGGTCTGCCTGTCGCCACCATTGCAAAGGTGCTTGCGGACCGCATTACCCTGATGCCGGGTGGCGAGGTGCTGCTGGCCACGATGAAGGCGCAGGGGGCGCATGCCGCTTTGGTCTCCGGCGGTTTCACCGATTTCACCAGCGCCGTGGCCGGGCAGTTGGGCTTCGATGAGAACCGCGCGAATACCCTGCTCAACGACGGCGTCAGCCTGACGGGTGAGGTCGGGATGCCCATCCTTGGCCAACAGGCCAAGGTGGATGCGCTGGAGGACATCACACGGCGTCTTGGGATTGGCGAAGCGGATGTGATCGCCGTCGGCGACGGGGCGAATGATCTGGGCATGTTGGGCCGTGCGGGGACAGGGGTTGCCCTGCATGCCAAACCCGCCGTGGCGGCGCAATGTGATGTGCGGATCAACTATGGTGACCTGACGGCGCTTCTATTCCTGCAGGGGTATACGGCCTCGGAGTTTGTCACTGGCTGATCAAAGACGACTCATGCCTTCATGTGATACCATCGCAACCGGGTCACAGGGGAGGAGACACAATGCCAGAGTATGTATTCGCCTACCACGGCGGCAAAACACCGGAATCGGAAGAAGAGGGCGCCAAGGTCATGGCCGCGTGGCAAGCGTGGTTCGAGACCATGGGAAAGGCGGTCGTCAATCCGGGCAACCCCGTAGGGACATCGAAAACGGTGACTGCAGAAGGGGTCGAGGACCATGGTGGGGCCAATCCCCTGTCCGGGTTCAGCGTCGTTGCCGCAGCTGACATTGACGAGGCTATCGATATGGCCAAGGGCTGCCCGATGGTGGCCGATGGCTCCGGGTCCATCGAAGTTGCCGAAGTGCACCAGATGTGATCAGGCAAGCGCCGCGGACGGCCTGATCCAACCGGTTTGAATGTCGCGCCTGTTGGTGATGGGCGCGTTCATCCGTTTGCGGGTTGCCGGATGATCAGGGTCTAACACGCCCAGTTTCACCAGAATTGCCGCGATGGCGCATTCAGAGGCCCGCGTCGTGCCATCGACGATCTTGAGGGCGACGCCGAGTTTCTGCTCGGGCAGGATCGCGATGAAAAACGCCTCCGCACCCGTTTTGATCGCGACTTTCCCATCCATGGCCCGCATCAGTTCCGTGCAGGCACGTTTCTCGCCTGCCACCAAGTCCGGATGCTTCCGCATTGCCTGATGCAGCTGCGCCTCGGCGCTGTCTGGGGGGGCGGCGGCGAAATGCGCCATGGCCCGCGCCATGCCGGTCAGGCTGGTCGCGAAATTCGGGGCAGAACACCCATCAATGCCAAACCCCGGAGAGGTTTCCCCCGTCGTGCGTTCAAACGCGTCGAGGCAGGCCTTTTGCACGGGATGATCCGCGTCCACATATTCAGGACCGGCACCAAGGTGCTGGGCCAGCGTCAGAAAGCCCGCGTGTTTACCCGAGCAGTTGTTGTGGATCTGGCAGGGGCTTTCGTGGGCGCAGATTATCGCCTCGCGCGCGGGTCGATCGTCGGGCATCTGTGGTCCGCACCGCAAAGCCGCATCGGACAGGCCCTGCGTTTCCAGCCAGCGTTCGACCCGTGTGGTGTGAATTGCCGCCCCATTATGCGACGCGCAGGCGAGGGCCAGATGCTCTGACGTCAGGCTTGTCGCCTTGGCCGCACCGGAGGTGATCAGTGGCAGGGCCTGTATCATCTTGGCGGAACTGCGCGGCAGGACAATGGCCTCCGGATCACCCCAGGCCTCGACAATCTGGCCGCTGTCATCACAGACCACCGCATGACCACTATGCGCGCTTTCCAGAAAGTCCCCGCGCCAGATTTCGACCATCGGAACCGCTTGCGTCATTTTAACCCTCAAGAATTTGGCAAAAACCTGCTAATCGGACTTTCGGGGGTCGCGGGTTTTGCGCTACTGTGACACTTGTCGAGAAGATTGACGGGTCTTGCAAGAGAGCGGGTCGAAAAAGGCACGCCGGGCAGGTTCGGGGACATTGAGGTTAAAGACGGCTGGAGGCTGTAAGACATGCGAATTTTGAAAGGTTTCATTGGTTTGGTCTCGGCGCTGGCGCTGACGGGCATGGCCGCGCAGGCACAGGATCAAAGCAGCAATCTGGTTGCCGAGAAAACCGATTGGGGCGTCTACGAGGATGACAATCCGCGTGAATGCTGGGGCGTTTCCGTTCCGAAAGAAACAGTCAATACCCGGGATGGCCGTGTTGTTGCCGCGACCCGTGGGCAGATCTTGCTGATGGTCTTTTTCCGCCCTGGATCGGGGGCCAATGCGCAGGTCACTTTCACCGGCGGATATCCTTTTGCCAGCGGGTCCAAAGTGAATATCGACATTGGTGGCACTAACTATTCGCTCTTTACCGATGGTGAATGGGCATGGCCCGAAGACACGTCCGAGGACGCAAAGATCGTGGCAGCGATGAAACGCGGTGCAGACGCAACGGTGACGGGACTTTCCAGCCGGGGCACGACAACCAAGGATACCTTTTCGCTGCGCGGGTTCACCGCAGCCCTGGACGAGGCCCAAAAACGCTGCGCCAGCTGATCACGCAGACCTGACGGGCTTTTCCTTTTGATCTTGGCGCAAACCTCTATATAGAGGCGCATCTTCGTCATGTCAGGAAAACCCATGTCTGCCTCAGCGCCGATCACGCAAGATGTACACACCATGCCGCGCAAACTGCCGGAGGGGCCGGTCAACCTTGTCGGCCTGACCCGGGATGCGATGCGCGCCGCGCTGATCGAGGCAGGGGTGCCGGAAAAGCAGGCCAAGATGCGCGTCGGTCAGATCTGGCAGTGGATTTACCAGTGGGGTGTCCGCGATTTCGACGCGATGACGAACCTGGCCAAGACCCTGCGTGCGGAGTTGAAAGAGCGTTTTGTCATTGAAGTTCCCGAGGTTGTCTCAAAGCAGGTCAGCGAAGACGGCACCCGTAAGTATCTGGTCCGCATCGCCGGTGGCCATGAGGTTGAGGTCGTTTACATCCCCGAAGAGGGACGCGGCACGCTCTGTGTATCGTCACAGGTCGGATGCACTTTGACCTGTTCGTTCTGTCATACGGGCACGCAAAAACTGGTACGCAACCTGACCGCCGCAGAGATCATTGGTCAGGTAATGATGGCCCGCGACGATCTCGACGAATGGCCGGAAATCGGCGCGCCCAAGGATGAAACCCGGTTGCTCAGCAACATCGTCCTCATGGGCATGGGCGAGCCGCTTTATAACTTTGAGAACGTGCGAGACGCGATGAAAATCGCCATGGACGCCGAAGGCATTCAGCTCAGCCGCCGCCGTATCACGTTGTCGACTTCTGGTGTTGTGCCCGAGATTGCGCGCACGGCAGAGGAAATCGGGTGTCAGCTGGCGATCAGCTTCCACGCCACCACGGATGAGGTGCGCGACAAGCTGGTGCCGATCAACAAACGCTGGAATCTGGACGTGCTGCTCGACGCGCTGCGCAGCTATCCCAAAGTATCGAATTCCGAGCGGATCACCTTTGAATATGTCATGCTGGACGGTGTGAATGACAGTGACGAGGACGCGCGCCGCTTGATCAAGCTGATTGATGGCATTCCGGCCAAGATCAATCTCATCCCCTTCAATGAATGGCCGGGCGCGCCCTACAAACGGTCGTCGAACAACCGTATCCGGGCCTTTGCCGATATCATCTACAAGGCGGGCTACGCTTCACCGATCCGGACGCCGCGGGGGGAAGACATCATGGCCGCCTGCGGGCAGCTCAAGTCGGCCACCGAACGGGCGCGGAAATCGCGCCGCCAGATCGAGGCGGAAACGGGGCTTTCAGGACATTAATGCGTCGTCGTGAGGCCTTGATTGTTGGCGGTGCCGTTGCTGTCGCGCTGGCCATTCCTCCCATCCTGCGACGGCAGACCAGTGCATTCGAATTTTCCAAGATTCCCAATCCGCCCGGCTTTCGCCGATTGGTGCGCGGAAATCTGTCGGGCAATGGTGATCTTTTTGCGGGTCTTCTGACGCCTGAAGAAGAAGCGGCGACGGGTCGGTTGCCCGGCGACCTCTGCACCGCGATATTCCCGCAACCCATTGTGCCCAAACGTTTGCCCATTGCCGTTTTCAGTGACTATTATTGCCCGTATTGCGCAGTTCTGGACAAACGGCTGGCCGATCTCGCAGCCAGCGGATCGCCCATCGATCTGGTCTTTCACGAGCTTCCGTTGCTGGGAGAGCGATCTGTCTGGGCGTCTCGGGTGGCGCTTGCTGGGGGCATGCAAGGCGATCATACCGCGATCCATCTCGACATGATGCAACGCGTGCTGCGCCCCGGAATTGTGGGCGTGCGCGACGTCGCGGAGCGTCATGGTCTTGATGCGCAACAGATGATGGACGATGCGATGTCCCCTGAGATGACGGTCAAGATCGAAGAGGCATTGGCGCTAGGCCGTGCGCTCGGCATCCCCGGCACGCCGGGCATGGTGGTTAGTCGCACGGTCGTAGTTGGTGCTTTGCCGGCAGCAGATCTCGCAAAGCTGATCGAGTTGGAGCGCGAGACACCATTCACGGGCTGTGCCTGACACGCGTAACGGCGACGCAAAGGTGGCCGAAAAACCTAGCGTCGGTGTGCCATCCCTTGCGCCATGCCCTGCATGAAAGCAGCGGCCAGCGGCGGCATTTCATCCGTCTTCGGTTGGACCTCCCGGCGGTGATGCCGGTTGTGGTCAGATTTTGATGAGCGCGCTGCAACCATCATCAGCAATCCGATGCCCAGAAAAGCACCCCCCATGATCGCACTGGCCGTCATCGGGTCGGTAAAAGTGAGCAGGAGCATCAGCGCGGACGCGCTCAGAAACCCAAGCCCCACCAGCGTCATGAGCGCACCGACACTGCCCAGCGCAAACCGTTGAGCAGTGTCTCGAATATTTTGGCGAAGGTGCGAAAACATCTTACGACCGACGCGTCGCCATCATGCCAACCAGAAAACCGATCCCGGCTGCAATGCCCACCGCCATGGCGGGTTGCTGACGGACCGTTTCCTCGGCTTTGTAATACGCGGCCTCGGCATCCGTGCGCACACGCTCTCCGGTTTCGACCGCTTTGGCGTGTGCCGCATCCACTTTCTGCGCTGCGGAGGATTTCAGCGATGCTGCGGTGTTCGCTGCACGCTCCTTGGCTTCCTCTTTCTTGTCCTGCGCCAAGTCGGACATCAGCGCTGTCAGCGCAGCAATGTCATTCTTGATGGTATCGATCTGTGCGGTAACGTCATTCACGTCGGTTTTGCCGTTTGAACGTGCCTGTGCCATGTGGCCCTCCTGAAAGTGAACGGGGCCACGATGTGACCCCATGATTGCGATTCAGAAGACTAACGTGGCGGGCCACGAAATGGTTCCCTCAACTGCGCCCGGGCAGTTTGTCGCGGGCGGGCAGGTCCTGCCAGTTCTCGATCAGGTGCATCGCGTCGGCGGCACTGTCGACGAACCGGAAGAGCGACAAATCCTCATCCGAAATGGTGCCCGCGTCCGCGAGCGCCTCCCAGTTCAGAATACGCTCCCAGAAGGCACGCCCAAAGAGCAGGACAGGCACCGGTTGCATCCGTCCGGTCTGGATCAGGGTGAGTGTCTCAAAGAGCTCGTCCATCGTACCGAACCCGCCGGGAAAAACGCAGATCGCTTTGGCGCGCATCAGGAAATGCATCTTCCGAATGGCGAAATAGTGGAAGTTGAAACACAGTTCCGGCGTGACGTATTCATTGGGCGCCTGCTCATGCGGCAACACGATGTTGAGCCCGATGGAATGCCCGCCCGCATCTTCCGCGCCACGGTTGCCCGCCTCCATCACGCCGGGGCCGCCGCCGGTGACCACCACATTCTCCCGCCCGCTGCTTTCGAGGCTTTTCAGGGTCATCAACCGGGAGAACTCCCGCGCCTCGTCATAGAAATGGGACAGCTCGGACAGCGTTTTCGTGCGTGCCTTGTCCTTGTTTGCCGGGCTGGGGATGCGCGCTCCTCCAAAAAGCACGATGGTGCTGGTGATGTTATGCGCATCCAGCATCATCTCCGGTTTGAGCAACTCCAGTTGCAGTCGCACCGGGCGCAGTTCTTCCCGACACAGAAAATCCTCATCGGCAAAGGCAAGCCGGTAGGCAGGTGCACGCGTCTGCGGCGTGTCGGGTACGTCCTGAACCGCATTGCGGTCCATATGCGCATCGCGCAGCGGGTGGCGGGGTTTGTTCATCCGGGTCACTCCAATAACTCATCACAGGCAGGGGGCCATGTTGTGCGCCAAGATGCAATGGCTTTGCGCCGGATGGATTGCGCGTGGGACACCGGACTTGTATAGGCGCTGCATGTTAATTCTTTCCCTGGGGGAACCTCATGTCCAACGCACAGCTTGAAACCGCCATCGAAGCCGCATGGGAGGCGCGCGACACCATCACGCCCGCAACCACCGGGGAAACCCGTGAGGCCATCGAAGACACGCTGGCAGCCCTCGACGGGGGCAAGCTGCGGGTGGCGGAAAAGCAGGCGAATGGCGATTGGCACGTGAACCAATGGGCCAAGAAAGCGGTTTTGCTGGGCTTCCGCATCAAGGACATGGAAATGCAGGCAGGCGGCCCGCAAGAGGGCGGCTGGTGGGACAAGGTCGACAGCAAATTTGCGGGCTGGGGCGATAATCAATGGCGGGCGGCGGGCTTTCGTGCGGTGCCGAACTGCGTGGTGCGCAAGTCTGCCTTCATCGCGCCCGGTGTGGTGCTGATGCCCTCTTTTGTGAATCTGGGAGCCTACGTGGACGAGGGCACGATGGTTGATACCTGGGCCACGGTCGGCTCCTGTGCACAGATCGGCAAGAACGTGCACCTGTCGGGCGGCGTCGGCATCGGCGGCGTGCTGGAACCAATGCAGGCGGGTCCGACGATCATCGAGGACAACTGCTTTATCGGCGCACGCTCTGAGGTGGTCGAGGGCTGCATCGTGCGCGAAGGCTCTGTGCTGGGCATGGGCGTCTTCATTGGCAAATCGACCAAGATCGTCGACCGTGAAACCGGCGAATTCACCTACGGTGAAGTGCCTGCGGGCTCTGTCGTTGTTGCAGGCTCGATGCCGTCCAAGAACGGTGTGAACCTTTATTGCGCCGTCATTGTGAAGAAGGTGGATGCGCAGACGCGGTCCAAAACTTCGATCAACGAACTGCTGCGTGATTAAACTTTGCATTAATATCTAAGGCAATTCTGCCTCAGGAATACCCGGCAAAGGTCAGGTGCGGGATGCAATCCGGCCCGGATGTGGAGCTATCGCATATCCATGCGTCATGCGTCTGTCCCCATATCGTTCCAAACCCTGCAGGTTGTCGCGGACCTGCAATCTGCTGCCGCCACCGGGTTTAGTGGTCTGGCAGACCGCCTGAAACCGGCGCAAAAGCAATTGCTGCGCCGTGTCATCTTTGATCAGAAATGCGTGCTGTCTTCGCGGGACGTTGAGTCAATTCATGCTGATCTGCTGCTTGTGGCCGCCTTGCCTGACAAAGGCCTCGATGCCTTTCTGACCGCCACCGCGCTGCTACTGGCTGACCGGTTGCAGGGGGGTTCCGGGGCCGACGATCTCTTTTGGAATTGGGACGCGTTTCAGGATCACTACCGCAAAGGCTCATCACCGGTGCGGGCCGCGGTGATGAATGGATATCGCTGGGCTCATACGACGCGCCGCGTCAATCTTGATCGGGCGCCTGAGGGCCGCGATCTGCAAACCTATGATGGCGCCGACCTGATACGGGTATTGAAGGTCATTGCGCGCTCAATGCCAGCCGGCCTGCGCGATCTCGTCTGCGATGCAGCACCGGTGGATACCCGTACCGTCCACCGAACCGCCCTGGAAAACTGTCTCAAGGGTAGCTGCGTTCTCTCGGAATACGGCGGCTGGTTTCCGGGTGAAGTGGTGGAATTGATCTCGCTCGATCCGGAACACGCTGCCTATGCGCATTGCACGGCACTGGTTTTGCTTGATGCGCTGGTGAGCCGGGACGCCAAAGGCCGCATGGCATTCCGCTGGGAGGAACAGGCGGATCGATATCTTCGGATGCGGTCCGAGATGCGTACGGCCATCCTCGCGGGGGTGCGCCATCTGCACGAGATGGCGATCGACTGGTCGCCCTATACCGGTTGGGCGCCGGACCAATTGGTGGAAAAAGCCGTTGTGGTACCTTTCGCCAAGGCCTAACACACGTGCATGGCAGAGAAAAAGAAACCGTCACGGCAGCAAGTCTTTACCCTGGTTGTTCAGATTGGACGCAAGGAAGGCGATGGCTTGCCAGCGAAGGCCACAGGCGCAGGTCTGGTCGTTTTTGCCAGCGGGATCGACGAGGCCGAGGCTGTCCGCGAGACTGTGGCGGTTCTGAAACAGGCTGACACTGCACCGCTCGACGTCACCGGCTACGGCACGCTGACGGAACGCGAGGCTGAGGGACATGAGATCGGTGACGATGAGCGGGCGCTGATGCAGCGCGCGCTTGATGAGAATGCAGTGATCATCGCACAGATGGAGCCCTTTTACGGCACGCATCCGGAAGTGGACGCTGATTAAGCCGCGCGTTGGCGTGCCAGGTGAATGGCCTCGAACCACTTGAGCACTTTGAACGCGGGTCGCCTGTGTTGTGGCAGAGAATGTCTTGGAATGTCGGCCAGCAGTGTTGCTGCCAGTTCCGCCGGGTTACGGCGAATCCGGCCTATGTAGAGACTTTCCAAAGCGGCACCCGCTACGACAAGCGCGTCGTGATCCGGCAGAATCAATTGCGTGTAGCGCTGGGTGGCCCCTGCGATAGCAGACAGCGCGGCAAAGCCGTTTACCAGATGGCGCGCCGGGATAAGGACCGCCTCCTGTGCAAAGAGATATTCGACTTCGGTACCGTCGATGATCAGCTGTTGCCGGGGACCAACGACGACATCTTCCAGCAGTCCAAAGTAAGGCGCCCGCAAACGTACCGGCGCAAAACTGCCACGCGCCGGTACCGTGCGGTCAACCCGGTGCAAGACCGGCACCACGTCACCGCACTGGGTTATGACGGTATCGCCGCGCCGCAAAGTGCCCGCAGCGCGGTAGCCCTGCGGGGTCGCCACCATGGCGCTCGGGCAGAGGCTCGGCATCGGGCCAATCCGCTCAATTTCGTCCGAAAGGGCGGCAAACACGATTTCCTTTGCAAAACAGGGATTGCCGCGCCCCATCAGCATGTTGCGCAAATCCTGTAACAGCATCGGACTGGCGTTGGGCACTGGAACAAAGACGATCTGATTGGTGTCGGGTTGCTCAACGCTGAGCTGAGCCCATTCCCGCGATGCGTCCCAGGCAAAGGTGATACGCAACACTTCCGTTCGCGCGACCATGCTGTTTTGGAGAGCGGCATGCGCAATGCTTTCGCCTTGGACCTGTACCAGGGAAATGCCGCCGCCCGGAATGGCGCGGAACGACAGGCTGCCCTGGTTTGGCCATCCCCTGGAAAATCCTAACAGCTCTTGTGGACGCCCATCTGCCGACGTCCGCGTCTCAAAGACGATGCTGCCTCGGGTTAAAAGGGTGTTGGCATCATCCGAATGCAGTCGTTCCGGATGGCGGTCGTCCCCAAGGCCCCGCAGGGAAAACCGCCGTTCCTTGTGATCGCAAACCGCCAGCCACGCCATTATGCGGCCTCGCTGGAGGCGCGCAGCAAGGCGGCCTCGTATCTTTTAAGCGTTCGCCGCGCGGCCGGGCTGTATCCGATCCCCGTATCAGGGTCTATTTCAGGGAAAATCGCACATATTTCGGCAACGATTTCTTCTTCGAAAATATCCGTGGTCTGCGGTCCGGGCAGAAAGCTCTCGGTCGGGAGGCCTTCGGAAAAGATCACCTGGTGACGGTCAAACATCAAATGCACATATGTTACCCGACCGCCTTCGCGGGTCCGCACCGACCGGTCGTTGACCAGATCTCGGGCACAGACCAATACTTCGGGTTCGCCGAAGAGTAACTCCGCGACAGTGTCCCGGATCAGGACGCGGTGCAGTGGCGAGACCAAAAGATGTCCGTGCTCACCAAATGTGTTTGGGCGAATGTGAATGGGGGCGAATTTCCCAACGGCGTCGACCTGCCGTGTCCCGATCCAGCGCAGGGGTTGCGGCCCGTCATCCTGCGTCATGACCATATCGCCAGGACGCAACCGTTCGACCATCACATTGCCACTTGTGGTCTGGATCATCGTACCAGCGACAAAGCAGGGCACTGATGTCGCGTTGACATAGCCAACGTCTGAAATACTGCTGTTGGTGACCGTGTAGGTGAAATTGAAGTTTTCCGGGTCCCCATCCCCTACCACGCTCAGCTTGCCATCGGATTGTAACACGACCTGCTGCCCGGTTGGCAGGGTGATCGTGTCGCCGGCAACAACGGGTTGCCCGTTGATATGTGTGATGGTGAGCGTGCCCGGGCCTTCATTGATGTCGTTGCTCAGCACGTCGATGGTTTTGATACCGTCCGTGAGAACCTCAACGGTATCCGAAATGGCAACAAGATCTGTCTGAACGGAATCCCCGGCGATCAGCAGATTGGAATCGTAGCGGTTATCAGACACGTCCGCGATGCCAATGCGGATCGAATTCACCTCGTCAGGCACAACATTCATGGTCAGGGTCAGCGTGATGGTGAACCCGTCCATTTCCGTATTGTAATCATCATCGGAGTTATCAACGAACATGTTGATATTATTGGTTGTATTGACGTTTCCTGGATCTACGTCGCCATTCCCGACGTCCATGTCGATCTGTGTGCCATTGACCCAGACGCCCACGAAATCCTGATAGATCGAGTTCTGGAATTCGGGATACTCTTCGGACGAAAAAATGAACTGGATTGTCATCTGATCGTGATCAGGCACAAAATCCACGTCCAGATAAGCCGCATCAAAGGTGCGCGCGCCTGCTGCGGCATTGAACTGGGGATTGTTATTTGGCCCTGAGGTATTGGTCGAGGTGCTGTTGCTCTGGTTCGACGACCCGTTGGAATTGGTGAAGCTTTCCGCATTGCCAGTCGACAGGATCACGCCACTGTCACCGGGTACGACACCGGGGGATACGGAATTGCCGTTTGTGTAGATGCCCGCGCTGTCGACGTCGCCCGTGTAGGAGGCCCGTTCGACGCGCACGCCAGACCCAAAGATTGCTTCCGCCATGTCGGTAGCGTCGGTGCCTTCGCGGACCGTGCGAATGGGCAGTTCGGATGCTGCAACCATTGTATATGCCTCGTACCCTTTGGTCGAGACAATGCATCGTCCGAGCGCCGTGCATACGGGTCGCTCTTTACCGATCGTTTGGTGCGTCGGGTCCCACTATTATGGTGACCACACTGCTGATGCCCTGCCTCGGGATTATTGTTAACCTTTCGTTAACACGTATGGCGGGCATTTGTTAAGTATTTCTTGTTCCGACCCCCTTGGCATTGCTGCCTTTTGGCCACAAACCTTGGGTTACACATCATGTCAGGGATAAGGAAAAGCGCATGGCAGGTCAGGACCCCGTTGCACTCACTGCGGATCTGGTGCGCTGCGCGTCTGTGACGCCAGAGGATGCCGGTGCCCTGGATGTGCTGCATGATCTATTGAGCGGTGCCGGATTCGCGTGCACCTGGGCGGATCGGGGGGGCATCCGCAACCTCTTTGCGCGTTGGGGACCCAAGGGCCACAACAAGACGTTCGGGTTCAACGGCCATACGGATGTTGTGCCTGTGGGGGACGCCGCCGCCTGGACGATGCCTCCCTTTGGGGCGGAGATCAAAGACGGCGTTCTTTACGGTCGGGGTACGACGGATATGAAGTCGGGTGTCGCCGCCTTCGCCACCGCCGCGATTGATTTCGTTCAGACCACGCCACCGGATGGCGCGATCATTCTGGCAATTACCGGAGACGAAGAAGGCGATGCCGTCGATGGCACCACTGCGCTCTTGGCGCATATGGAGGCCGCGAATGAACGCATGGATGTCTGCCTGGTCGGAGAGCCGACCTGCCCCGATAAAATGGGCGACATGATCAAGATCGGCCGCCGTGGATCGATGACCGCCTGGATCAGAGTGATCGGCACGCAGGGCCATTCTGCCTATCCGCATCGTGCCAACAATCCACTACCAGCCATGGTGCGCCTGATGGACCGTCTGGCAAGCCACGAGTTGGACAAGGGCACCGATCATTTTGACCCCTCAACGCTGGCCGTTGTGACCGTGGACACCGGCAACCCTGCTACGAATGTGATCCCGGCAGAATGTACCGCCGCGGTCAACATCCGTTTCAACGATCGCCATAGCGGTGCGTCCCTGACGCAATGGATCGAAGAGGAAATCGCCCGCATAGAGACTGAATTCGGCGTTGAAACAGAAGTCACAATCAAGATTTCGGGCGAAAGCTTCCTGACGCCGCCCGGTGCACTTTCCGATTTGGTTGCACGCGCGGTGGAGGCCGAAACTGGTGTGACGCCGGTTCTGTCGACAACAGGCGGCACGTCGGATGCCCGCTTTGTCAAGGATCACTGCCCGGTCGTGGAATTCGGCTTGGTGGGACAATCCATGCATCAAGTGGATGAACATGTTGAGATTGCGCACATCAGGCAGCTCAAGGACATCTACACGCGCATTCTCACGGAGTATTTCGTGTGACGGTGCGAATTGCGCAGACGGATGACCTCGACACCTGTCTGGCACTGCGCAGGCAGGTTTTCATCGAAGAGCAAAGTGTGTCGGAGGCCGAGGAAGTCGATGGGCTGGACGGCAGTGCGCTGCATTTGTTGGCTGTTGACGGCACAAAGCCGGTGGGTACCGCGCGCCTTCTGCTAAAGGGCGAAACCGCGAAAATCGGTCGGGTCTGTGTGCTGCATTCCGCACGCGGTACCGGGCTGGGGGCAAAGCTGATCCAGTCCGTGCTTGACGTGGCCCGCGCGCAGCCGGGCATAGCGCGGGCCGTTCTTGGCGCGCAGATACAGGCTTTGGGCTTCTACGAGAAACTGGGCTTTGCCGCCTTCGGACCTGTCTATGACGACGCGGGCATTGATCATCGCGACATGGAACGGATTTTGTGAAACGCACCCTTGTCGTGATGCTGAAGGAACCGCATCCCGGTCGGGTCAAAACCCGTCTGGGCCGCGAGGTCGGCATGATCCCCGCTGCTTGGTGGTTCCGACACCAGACGCGTGCGTTATTGAACCGCCTGCAGGACCCGCGGTGGGATCTGGTTCTGGCCGTCAGTCCCGACGTTGCCGGGCTAAGGAGCCGTGTTTGGCCGCAGCATCTGGACCGAATTCCACAGGGGCACGGCGATCTGGGTGACCGTATGAAACGCATGTTGCGCCTGCAGGGCATGGGCCCGGTGTGCATCATCGGTGCGGATATCCCCGCCATCACTCGGGGTCACATCACCCGTGCTTTTGCTGCGCTGGGATCTGCGGATGCAGTATTTGGTCCGGCGCCCGACGGGGGTTTTTGGCTCATCGGCGCGAAACGCACGCGGGCCTTGCCGCCGCGCTTGTTTGCAGATGTGCGGTGGTCCACTGAGCACGCGCTGGCCGATACGGTGGCCAGCTGGCCCGATGCGCGCATCGCCTATGTCGATACGTTGCGTGATGTGGATGAGGCGCGCGATTTGCGCATGACGGCACCGGGCGCGCATGCTACCTCAAGGGTATGACCCGCATCCCCACGAAAACCGAAATTCTCGATTGGATCAGCGAAAATCCGACGCTGACCGCAAAGCGCGATATTGCCAAGGCTTTTGGCATCAAGGGGGCGGCGCGGATTGATCTCAAGCGCGTGCTCAAGGAGCTTGAAGCGGAGGGTCATCTGGAAAAGCGCAAGCGTAGCTATCAGGACCCGGACCGCCTGCCGCCGGTGAGCGTCCTGCAGGTGACCGGCCCGGATACAGATGGGGATTTGTTCGCAAAACCAATGGAGTGGCTGGGCGAGGGTGTGGAGCCTGTGGTGCTTGTGGTGCCCCGCGCCTCTGATCCTGCACTGGGGGCAGGGGACCGCATTCTCGCGCGCCTGACAGCCGTCAAAGGCGACACGCATCACTATGAGGCGCGGCTCATCCGCCGGATCGGTACCAATCCGCGCCGCGTTCTGGGTGTCTTTAGCAAGACGGCAGAGGGCGGGCGCATCCTGCCGGTCGACAAAGGGTCAGATAAGGAATGGCTGGTGGCGGCGGAGGCCACCCACGGGGCCAAGGACGGGGAGTTGGTCGAGGGCGAGCTGGCCGGACCCAAGGGGCGCATGGGGTTGCCGCGCGCGCGTATTGTATCGCGTCTGGGTGATCCATCGGCGGCCAAGGCCGTTTCGCTGATTGCAATCCACCAGCATGGGATACCAGACGCCTTTCCGGACGAGGTGATTGCCGAAGCGGATCGTGCCAAGCCAGTTGGTCTGAATGGGCGTGAGGATTTGCGGGACTTGCCGCTGATCACCATCGACCCGTCGGATGCGCGGGATCACGATGACGCCTGCTATGCCCATCCAGATGAGGACCCGGCAAACGACGGGGGCCACATCATCTGGGTCGCCATTGCGGATGTCGCGGCCTATGTTACGCCCGGGTCCGCGCTGGATATCGAAGCGCGCAAGCGCGGTAATTCCACGTATTTCCCGGATCGCGTGGTGCCCATGCTGCCGGATCGTCTGTCTGGTGATCTCTGCTCCCTGCACGAAGGGGTGCCGCGCGCCTGCATCGCCGTGCGCATGCAGCTGGACGCGAAGGGCAACAAACTGTCTCATAGCTTCCACCGCGGATTGATGCGGTCCCCGGCGTCTTTGCATTACGAGGAGGTTCAACAGGCTATCGACGGGCAACCCAATGACCGCTGTGGCCCCTTATTAGAGCCTGTTTTACAGCCGCTTTACGCCGCATATGCTGCTCTGGTCGACGCGCGAAAGCGGCGCCAACCGCTTGATCTGGATCTGCCGGAACGCCGGATTGAGCTGGACGATGACGGACAGGTGACGTCGGTGAATTTCAAGGACCGGCTGGATGGGCACCGCTTGATCGAGGAATTCATGGTGCTGGCCAATGTGGCGGCAGCGGAGACGCTGATCGCCAAGAAAGTGCCCCTGCTTTTTCGCGTGCATGAAGAACCCAGCCCGGAAAAGCTGGACGCGCTGCGCGAGACGGCGCAGGCCAGTGGCTATACGCTGGCCAAGGGGCAGGTGTTGAAGACGGCGCACCTCAACCGGTTGCTGAATGACGCGGCGGGCTCGGACGAGGCGGAACTGATCAACATGTCCACCCTGCGCTCCATGACGCAGGCTTACTACGGGCCGCAAAACCTGGGCCATTTCGGCCTCGCGCTGGGGCGATACGCACATTTCACCTCGCCCATTCGGCGCTATGCGGATCTGATCGTGCACCGGGCTCTGATCACTGCTCATGGCTGGGGCAAGGATGGTTTGCGGCCCGAAGACTACGAAAATCTGGACGCGACCGGCGAGCATATCTCGGACACGGAGCGGCGGTCGATGGTCGCGGAACGCGATACCACCGACCGTTACATGGCGTCTTATCTCAGCGAGCGTGTGGGTAATGAGTTCACTGGGCGGATCAGCGGGATCGCGCGGTTCGGCGTCTTTGTGAAGCTGGATGAAACCGGTGCTGACGGCCTGATCCCGATGCGCTCTATCGGGCGGGAATATTTTCACTACGACGCCGAAGCGGGCACCCTGATGGGATCGGACACCGGCATGATGATCAGTCTGGGGCAGCGGGTGACCGTGCGTCTGGCCGAGGCGGCGCCTGTCACTGGTGGCATTGCGCTGGAACTGCTGTCTCTGGAGGGCGACGCCATCCCGCAGGGTCGCCGCTCCCCCGCCGGGCGTTCGCCACGACGCCGCAGCGTCAAGGCAAAACGCAAGACGGACAAAACCAAGCGCAAGGTCAAACGCAGCCGCCGTTAGTGCAGCATTTCCTCGACACGTTCGACATAGCCCATCAGCACCGCGTTTTCCCTTATGCGGCTGGACATTGGCGTCTCGCCCGGACTGGAGAGGGCCGCGCTGAGCATGGGACCCACCGAGGCATCCGCAGCGGTTGGTGTATCGCCAAAGAGAAAGCGGTTTTGCCACAGCCGTGCAACTATCGCATCAAGATCAGGCTCTAACCGGGCCAAACGCTGCTCCGGCGTGAAGCGTCCCAACCCCTGCACCCGCATGGCCGACAGCAGGTTTTTGCGAATCTTGTTCGCCACCATGCCGCGGATCAACCTGGGGACGGAGGAAAAATAGGTCTCCCGCACCTCCGGCCAGGCGTCTTCATTTGCCCAGCGGTCCAGCACGATGTGAAAGTAAATATGCTCTTCCGCCATGCGGATGAAGGCGCGGGACGTCGCGCGGTCGATGTCCGACAGACCGGCATCGAACCGCGCGCCTTGCGATTCCAGATAAGCGCGGATCATGTCACTGTCCGCGATAAGTTGGTCTTCGGCCCGGATGACCGGCAGTTTCTGATGCGGCATCATGCGCGGGTCCAGCGTGTTTTCGCGTTTCCAGCGCTGTCCGGACAGGTTCAGCAGATGTGCCGCCTTGATGCAGAACGGGCTGCCGGAGAATTGGCCAAAGGCGGGCGGGTAGGTCAGCAATGTGATCATGGTACGCTCCTTTCATGTTGGACAAAGGTTATACGGACCTACTGCCAATTTCTGTCACTACTTGTGCTAGAGTAATCTCATGAGCCGCACACACCGCCTGTTCCAGATGATGCAAACCCTGCGCCGTCTGCCACCGCCCGTCACAGCAACCCAGCTTGCCGATGAGATGGAGATGTCCCCGCGCACGATCTACCGCGACATCGATGCGCTGCGCAGCATGGGCGCTGTGATCGATGGCGAAGCGGGCTTTGGTTATACGCTGATCGAGGATGCGGCGCTGCCCCCTTTAGGGTTCGAGGATGATGAGTTGGAGGCGCTGGTCCTGGGGCTGCGCGATGTGGCGGTCATTGGTGATCCGGCGCTGGCCAAGGCAGCGCGGTCTGCCCTTGCCAAGATCAAGGCGCGGGTGCCACCTCGACAGGCGCATCGGTTGCAGCATGCCGTGCTGGATGCGCACCGTTTCGTCAGCCTGCCCAAGATCGAGATCGACGTGGCCGCCTTGCGCACCGCCACCTGGGACGAGGTCAGCGTGTCCTTTGACTACCGCGACCGTAAAGGAGCAGATACCGTGCGACAGGTTGATCCGCTCGGTCTGGTCTATCTGGACAAGACAAATGTCTTATTGGCATGGTGCCATCTGCGCAAAGATTTCCGGACGTTCCGGTTGGACCGGATGCGTAAGCTCAAGCGGACGGATCACAGTTTTCGACCACGCCGCGTGCCGATGCTACGAGAGCATTTGGAAATTATCCGCTGTCAGGTCGAAGAAATGGCGAAGGACCGCATAACCAGCGATTGAATCCTTTCGAAATTGCCCGACTCGCGCTACACTTTTGAAAACAATAATGAGCAGCAGTAGGGCATATCATGCGGTTAAGATCGTTTTGCGCAGTTGCTTTGGCAACTGGATTGATGAGCACAAGCGTTGGTGCACTGGGCACCACGCAATCCTTGCGGCCGGTGTTGCGTCCCGCAGAGCAGCCGACGCGCGCGGCAGATCAGGTGACGGTTATCGCCTCTGCGCTTCGTCCCAAGCTGCGCCCTGAGGCTGTAGCACCGACCCCGACCCCGGCGACGCAGGTGGCGTCCAATCCCGGATTTGAGCGTTGGATCAGAAGCTTCGAAGGCCGCGCACGGGCGCAGGGCATCCGTGCCTCGACCCTGCAGGCGGCGTTTCGGGGCGTGCAATACGATCCCGATGTGATCCGCCGCGACCGCAATCAATCGGAATTCACCAAGACGATCTGGGAGTATCTCGACAGTGCTGCGTCAGACACCCGGATCCGGAATGGCAAGGCGGCTTTGCGGAAACACCGGCGTAAACTGGACGCCATCGAGGCGCGCTTTGGCGTCGAAAAAGAGGTTGTGGTTGCCGTTTGGGGGTTGGAGAGCGCCTATGGCGAATATCGTGGCAAGAACGATATCATCCAGTCGCTGGCCACGCTGGCCTATGATGGGCGGCGCGGCGCGTTTTTCGAAGAACAGCTGATTGCCGCGCTGAAGATCCTGCAGAACGGCGACACCAGCCCGCGCAACATGACCGGCAGTTGGGCCGGCGCGATGGGGCATACGCAATTCATCCCCACCTCTTACCTCGCTTACGCGGTGGATTTCACCGGAGACGGGCGGCGCGATATCTGGTCGGACGACCCCTCGGATGCGCTGGCGTCAACGGCGGCCTATCTCAAGCGGTTCGGCTGGATCAAAGGTCAGCCCTGGGGTGTGGAAGTGCAACTGCCGCGCGGGTTCAACTATGCCCAGGCCAGCCGCAAGATCACCAAGACGCCTGGGCAGTGGGCGCGGCTGGGTGTGGTCGATATGAGTGGTCGCACGGTGCCGAATTATGGCAAGGCGTCGATCCTGCTGCCTGCGGGCGGGCAGGGGGCGGCCTTTATGATCTTCAAGAATTTCAGTGTCATCGAGCGGTACAATACCGCGGATGCCTATGTGATTGGCGTTGGGCATCTCAGTGACCGGATCAAGGGCGGGCCGTCGATCAAGGCGAATTGGCCCCGTGGGGATCGGGCGCTGACCTTTGCGGAGCGCAAGGAAATGCAGCAGCGCCTGACACGGGCGGGGTTCAGCACGCAGGGGATCGACGGGCGGATCGGGCCAAAAACCATCGAGGCGGTGCGGGCCTATCAGCGCAGCCAGGGGCTGGTGCAGGACGGGTACGCCTCGCTGAGCCTGCTGAAACGGCTGCGGTAGAGCATGATCGTGGCGCGGGGCAGAACCCTGCGCCTCCGGCGGGCATATTTTTGGAACAATGAAGGCTGCGTGTTTTTCGGTCAGGCGGGAGACATGCCGCGCAGGCGTTCGGAGCGGCGGCGGAGCATTTCAACCACGGTCAGCAGGGCGATGGAGATGATCACGAGGATCGTGGCCACGGCGAGGATGGTCGGGCTGATCTGTTCGCGCAGGCCGGTGAACATCTGCCAGGGCAGCGTTTTCTGACCGGCTGAGCCGACGAAGAGGACGACCACAACTTCATCGAAGCTGGTGATGAAGGCAAAGAGTCCACCGGAGATCACGCCCGGCAGGATCAGCGGCATTTGCACGCGGAAAAAGGTTGTGACCGGCCCGGCGCCCATGTTGGCGGCTGCTCGCGTCAGCGAGTTGTCAAAGCCAACAAGCGTTGCGGTCACTGTGATGATCACAAAGGGAATGCCCAGGGCGGCGTGGGCCAGCACCACCCCCATGTAGGTGCCTTGCAGGCCGATGCGGCTGTAGAAGAAGTACATGCCGGCGGCCGAGATGATCAGGGGCACGATCATCGGGGAGATCAGGATCGCCATGATGGCGCGGCGGAAAGGCACGTGGGGCTGACTGAGCCCGATGGCCGCGAGGGTACCGAAGCTGACGGAGAGCAGGGTTGCCATGGGGGCGATCCGGACCGAGTTGGCAAGCGCGCCCTGCCAATCGGAGTTGGTGAAGAAGTCTTCGTAGTGTTTCAGCGAATAGCCTGCGGGGTCAAAACGCAGCATCTCAGGGGTGAAGGTGAAGAAATCCTCGGCATTGAAGCTGAGTGGCATCACCACGAGGATGGGGGTGATCAAAAAGACCAGGATCGCGCCGCAGATCACCCGGAATGTGTAGTGCCAGAGCACCTGACCGGGCGTGAGATAGGGGGCGACATAGGCGCGGTATCGGCCCTCAAAGAGCCAGAAGGTGAACCAGCCAAAGAACCACCCGAAGAGCAGCCCGATGATACCTGCGGCCAACCCGCCCATCAAAAACCCGGCCACGGCGAATAAGGCGGTCAGTGCCCACCGCCCCGGTGCCTCGGCCTTGATGATCTGGGTCAGCAGAAAGGCAATGGCACCCAGGAGGATGGCGCCGCCGATGATGCCGATCAGGGAACTGCCCTGTGCGGTGCCGACAAGGAGACCGGCCACCGCGCCCGCTGCGGCGACAACGGGCACATAGAATGACACGGGCGTGCGGGAGATGGGGGTTAATGCAGCCATGGTCAGCCTCCGAGCTTCACGTTATCGATGCCGACGATCCTGTCGTAGGCCCAGTAGAGGCCCAGCACGACCGCCAGCAGGATTGCCCCCAGTGCTGCTGCCAATCCCCAGTTCAGCGAGCTGGAGATATGATAGGCGATGCGGTTGGAGATAAAGGTACCGGTTGTCCCGCCCACGAGTTCCGGCGTGATGTAGTAACCGATGGAGAGGATGAAGACGAGGATCGAACCCGCGCCAATCCCCGGCACGGACTGTGGAAAATAGACGCGCCAGAAAGCAGTCCAGTTGGTGGCGCCTAAGGATTTCGCCGCACGCAGGTAGCTGGGCGGGATGGTCTTCATCACCGAGTAGAGGGGCAGGATCATGAAGGGCAGCAGGATATGGGTCATCGCGATGATCGTGCCGGTCTGATTGTTGATCAGCGCAAGGCGACTGTCATCGGCCACCACGCCCAGCCAGACGAGCGTATCGTTGATCACGCCTTGCTGTTGCAGCATGACTTTCCAGGCGGAGGTGCGCACCAGCAGCGATGTCCAGAACGGCAGCAACACGAGGATCATCAGCAGGTTCGCGGTACGCGCAGGCAGGTTGGCGAGGATCCAGGCCACCGGGTAGCCGAGCAATATGCAACTCCCGGTGATGACCAGCGACATGAACAGCGTGCGGATAAAGAGCTTGATGTAGAGTTGTTCGTTGTCAGGGCGCATCTCAGGCCCGTCGGGTGATTTTTTCATGTCCACAGCGTTGAGGAAATAGCCCGAGGTGAAATCCGGGCTGTAGGTCTGGATCGTCTGCCAGACGTCAATGCTGTGCCAATCCTTGTCGATCTCCTCAAACGCCGCCGGGTAGTCCACGTTTTCGAATGTGCCGACAGCGCCCATCGCCTGCAGCAGTTCGGCAGAGCCAGGACCGCCATATCCCGAGACGTCCGGTTCTTGCATCAGGTCGGTGTAGAGCGCGGAATAGACCAGCGCCCAGGGGTCTTCCTTGGCGAGGTTGTCTTCATCTTCATTCTGGACGAAATCGGCAAAGATTTCGAAGGTTGCCGCAGTTTGCGGCAGCAGGCTTTCGATCTCTTCGCGCGGCTCGAAGGCCGGCTGGCGGGCGTCTGATTTGTCATCCCACGCGGTCTGGTCAGCAAGCCAGCTGTCGCTGCCCATCAGCGCATTCCAGTTTTCGCTGTCCTTCCAGAAGCCATCGAGGTCTTCGAACTGGTCCTGATAGACCTCGCCCATATCCTCGACCTTACGGCCCGATTTGCGAAACAGCGATGATACGCCGGTCAATTCGTAATTCAGACGCGAGCCGAGACGGGTATGCAGCTTGCGTTCCTGTGCGATGAAAATATCTGTGTACAGCGCTTCGAAGACCTCGGATGAAGGCAGTTCACCGGCATCACCGTCCCAATCCGCCAGCAGTGTGGTCGTGCGCGGCAGGGTGTCGGAGACAATCTGGTTCTCCACCGAGCGGAACAGCATATCTGCGATCGGCGCGATAAAGGTCACCAGCACAAAGATCAGCAGCGGCGCGATCAGCATCAGCGCCCGCAGCTTCTGACGCCGCAGCGCCCGGTTGAGGCTGGATTTCAGCGTTGTGCCATCGGCGGCCATCATTGGGCCGGAATTTTGCGTCGCATCTGTCATTCAGGCACCTTCAACCACGATGATCGTGCTTTCTGCCGTGCGATGCCGGATTTTCATCACTTCCTGATAGGCGGGGTCGTTGTAGGCCGCCTTGGCCGCCTCATACGACGGGAATTCGATGACCACATGCCGCTCGTGGCTTTCACCTTCCATCACTTCCGATGGTCCGCCGCGGACGATGAAACGTCCTCCGAGCCCTTCCAGAATGGGCGTGTCCTTGATCACGTATTCCTTGTAGGCCTCTGGGTCGGTGACGGTGATATGGCCGATGATGTAGCCTTTGGGCATTGGTCTGTCCTTTTGATGTAGCAGGGGCCACTACGCGGCCCCTGCCTTGGATATCAGTCCCTAAGAAGGGTTATTGTGCCAGCCACGCTTGGAACTTCGCGTCGATGTCGTCGCGATAGTCAGCCCAGAACTCGTAGTTGTAGAGGAACGTGTTCTGCGCGTTGTTGGGATCGGTTGGCATATGGGGTGCCATGTCGATACCCAGATCCGCGTGGGTGGAAACCAGCGGTGCCGAAGACGCACGCGCCGGGCCATAGCTGATATACTTGGCCTGATCCGCCAGACGCTGCGTGTCTGTGGCGAAATAGATGTAGTCCAGCGCACGGGCCAGACGTTCCTCGCTCAGACCGGTTGGGATGATCCAGCCGTCCAGATCGAACACCTGCGCGTCCCAGAGCATGGCGACGGGCTGATTTTGCTCTTCGATCACCGAGAACAGACGACCGTTGTAGGTCGAGCCCATCACGACTTCGCCGTCTGCCAGCAGCTGTGGCGTGTCGGCACCGGCAGACCACCAGATCACGTCATCCTTGATGGTGGCCAGTTTGTCGAGCGCCTGTTGCTGGCCCTCGTCCGTTTCCAGCACGTCATAAACGTCGTCCTTGGCAACACCATCGCAGAGCAGAGCCCATTCCATGTTGTTGATCGGACGCTTTTCAAGCGAGCGCTTGCCGGGATAGGCATCTGTGTCGAAGATGGCGCAGACAGAGGTGGGCGGCGTGTCGCCAACCATATCCGTGCGGTAGCCGAAGGTTGTGGAATAGACGATCTGCGGGATAAAGCAGTCGGATACCAGCAGGTCACCGAAGTCATCCTCAGCAGAGGTGCCGTCAGGCGCGGCCGCGAGATGCTCGTCCGGGTCGATCTCCATTGCCAGACCCTCGTCGCACAGGCGGATGGCGTCGGCGGCAACCACGTCAACCACGTCCCATGTGACGTTGCCCGCCTCGTTCATCGCGCGCAGCTTGGCCACGGCTTCGGCAGAGGATTCATCGTTGATGATGTTGATGCCCGTCTTTTCCATATATGGATTGTGATAGGCCTGTTGCTGCGAGTTGGAGTAGGCACCACCCCAGCTGACAATCGTCATTTCATTGGCCATGTGGCCGTCAGCTGTGGCCATGCCGGCTGCAACTGTCAGCGCGGTAGATGCCAAAAGCGTCTTGGTCAGTTTCATTATAGTCTCCCAATTATATGCCCGTTTGGGTCTTGAGGCAGGTGGCAACGGGCTTGGCCTCCGCCTCTGTCAGATCGTGCCCGTTGCCCGGACACGACAGGTCGCACACGTCCGCCGTCAGGCGTCCAATGCGCGGCAATCCTGTGGCAGCCAGCCGATTTCGATCTGCTGACCGGGGGTGAGCCGCTCGACGTCGGGCGCGTTGCGGGTCTTGATGATGAACTCGTCGGTGCCCGCGACGCGCAGCCGCGTGCGAAAGATGTCGCCCATGTAGATGAATTCCAGCACTTCGGCTTTCAGCGTATGCGCGTCCTCGCTCAGGCGGTCCTTGTTGTACTCCACCCGCTCAGGGCGGATCGACACGCGTGTGCGCTCCCCCGCCGCCGCGACATTCACGGGCTGTGCGTCAATCAATTCACCGCTGTCCAACTCGATGAGCGCCGTCCCGCCCTTGATTTCCTTGACCCTGCCCTCAAGCGTGTTGTTCTCGCCGATGAACTGCGCCACGAAGCTGTTTTCGGGCTCTTCATAGAGCTTGTCGGGCGGGGCCAGCTGCTGAATGCGGCCATCGTCAAAGACGGCAACGCGGTCGGACATGGTCAGCGCTTCGGTCTGGTCGTGTGTCACATAGACGACGGTGATCCCCAGATCATGCGCCAGCTTGGTAATCTCGAACTGCAGGGTTTCCCGCAGTTGCTTGTCCAGAGCGCCCAGCGGTTCGTCCATCAGCACCAGTTCAGGTTCAAAAACCAGCGCGCGCGCCAGAGCGATCCGCTGCTGCTGGCCACCCGAAAGTTGCGAGGGGCGGCGTCCGGCAAAATCGCCCATCTGCACCATACCGAGCGCGCGGGTTACCTTTGCCTCGCGGTCCGACTTGCTCATCTTGCGCACTTCAAGCGGGAAGGAGAGGTTTTCGGCCACGGTCATATGCGGAAACAGCGCGTAGTTCTGAAACACCATACCGATGCCCCGCTTGTGCGGTGGTATGTTGTTGATCGACACCCCATCCAGACGAATATCGCCGTGGGTGGCGGTCTCAAATCCTGCCAGCATCATCAGACAGGTCGTCTTTCCGGACCCCGAGGGGCCAAGCATCGTCAGGAATTCACCTTTGGGCATCGAGAGGTTGAGGTCTTTGACAACGAGATTTTCGCCATCATAACTTTTTTGCACGCGCTCGAATTCGACGAACGCGTCTGCATTGCTAGTGTCGGCCAAGAGTGGCTCCCCATTGTGTCCGGCGGTTTTCCGCACTGATTGACGCAAATCTAACACGAAGCAACCGATCAGGTGCAAGCGCTTAACTGACAGCTAGCGGTATCATTCCTGATTCAAGGCGATTTGACTGAATGTTGCGCTGGTATTGCGCCGACGTACTGCAAATTTCTGCCATAGTGACAGAATTTCCGGCCAAGCCGCAGTGCAGCGAATCAAGTCAATGGTTTCAGGACGCCGATTTGAGCATGTCCTGTTCTTTCAATTGCGCATAGGTTTCGTCCAGCGCAACGCGCGCGCGCGTCATGAAAAAATCGATATCCTCGGGCTCGATGATCAACGGAGGCGAGATAATCATCCGGTCGCCGACATGGCGCATGACCAGGTTGTTCGCAAAACACCGCTCGCGGCACATGTACCCTACGGTCCCCGCGTCTCCCGCGAATTTCGCGCGGCTTTCCTTATGTGGGGTCAGGGGCAGCGATGCCATCATTCCCTTGATCGACAGCCCACCGACCAACGGGTGCTCGGCCAGCTTTTCCAGACCTGCCCTGAGCGCAGGCGCGCCAACGGTTCGAACACGTTCGATGATGTCTTCTTCTTGCAGAATGCGCAGGTTCTCCATCGCCACGGCGGCGGCGACCGGGTGGCCGGAATAGGTATAGCCGTGATTGAATTCGGTGGCACCGATCACCTCGGCGACCTCGTCACAGACGATCGATCCGCCGATGGGTTGGTAGCCGGAACTCAACCCCTTGGCGATGGTCATGATGTGCGGGCGGATGCCCATGGTCTGGCTGCCGAACCATTTGCCGGTGCGACCGAACCCACAGATCACTTCGTCGGCGATCAGAAGGATGTCGTAGGCGTCACAGATACGCTGGATTTCCGGCCAGTAGCTCTCGGGCGGGACGATGACCCCCCCTGCACCCTGGATCGGTTCGGCGATGAAGGCGGCAACCTTGTCCTCGCCGAGTTCCAGAATTTTGGCTTCCAGTTCCTGCGCGCGGGCCAGGCCGAACGCTTCGGGCGTCATATCACCGCCTTCAGCCCACCAGTCGGGTTGGTTGATGTGGTGGATACCGGGGATTGGCATGCCGCCCTGCGCGTGCATATAGCTCATGCCACCGAGCGACCCGGACCCGACAGACGATCCGTGGTAGGCATTCTTGCGGCTGATGATATGGCTCTTGCCGGGTTTGCCTTTCTCCGCCCAATAGGTGCGGACCATGCGAATGTTTGTGTCGTTTGCCTCTGATCCCGACCCGGCAAAGAACACATGGTTCAACCCCTCTGGTGCCAGCTTGGCGATTTCCTGCGCCAGGGCGATGGCTGGAACATGGGTCGTCATGAAGAACGTGTTGTAGTAGGGCAGTTCCATCATCTGGCGGGCCGCCACCTCGGCCATTTCCTTGCGCCCGTAGCCGATGTTTACACACCACAGACCGGCCATACCATCGAGGATCTGATTGCCTTCGCTATCCGTCAGATAAACGCCCTTTGCCCGCGTGATGACCCGCGCCCCTTTGTCCGCCAGCTCGTCATTCGTGGTGAAAGGATGCATGTGGTGTGCTGCATCCAGCGCCTGAAGCTCCGCCGTGGGCATGTGGTTGGTGATTGCGGACATGGGGCACCTGTCAGTTGGAAAGTGAGGCACGAGGCCTGTGCGCGCAGAATATGATCAAATTATGCAGAGTCAATCGAATCGCTTGGCCGGTGAGGCCGTATCGAGGGACGCCCGGATCTGCAGCATTCCCTGATGCACGTCCTCTGCCATGGCTGTCGCCGCCGCCTCCGCATCGCGGGCGCGCAAAGCCACCAGCAGGTCCGCGTGTTTGTCTGGCAGGTTCAGCGTTCCGTAACGGCCGCAGACAACGCGCAGCGACGGTGCAAAACGCAGCCACAACCGATCTACAGTGGCGCTCAGGATTGGGGCTTGCGCGAGCTCATAGAGTGTCGCGTGAAACTGGTAGTTGTGGGTCAGGTATCCTGGAATATCACCCTGTGAAATGGCAGTGTTCAGCGCATCGTCCTGCGCCTTGAGGCTGCTCAGATCCTCGTCCGTGACGCGCGCGGTGGCCAGTCGCGCCAGCTGTGGTTCCAGAGATTGCCGCATGAAATCAAGCTGTTCGATGCAGCTCTCCGTCAGTTCCGGGACAATCACACGTCGATTTCCCAGCATGCTCAACGCCCCGCCGGAGATCAGTCTGCGAATGGCTTCGCGCACCGGTGTCATCCCGGCGTCAAGATCGTCGACCAGACCCTGAATGGTCACGGCCTGCCCCGGTGCCAGATCGCCAAAGAGAATACGCGCGCGCAACTGCTCATAGACATGCTGATGGGCGGGCAGTTTTGCCGCGGTTGGTGGCGCGTCGGATGCCGGATTTCTAAGCACTTTTATGATCCGTCCCTCCTCCTGGTTCGCCGATAAGGTCTGATGTCTTGCACAGCCTGTGATCGCGTGAAAGCATAAAGCATCTTGCCGAATGGGGCAAAACTTGATCAAATTCACCGAAACCGGGGCAAACCCGGACGGTATCAACGGGAGTATGAAATGAAAAAGCTCATGCTGAGCAGCGCAGCCCTTGCGCTCTGCACGACGGCGACCTTTGCGGATGAAGTGCGGGTCTATAACTGGTCGGACTACATTGACGAAGCACTGCTTGAGAAGTTCGAAGCCGAGACCGGCATCGAGCTCATCTACGACGTTTTCGACAGCAACGAGGTATTGGAAACCAAGCTGCTGGCGGGTGGTTCGGGCTACGACGTGGTGGTGCCGACAGGCACCTTTCTTGCCCGTCAGATTCAGGCCGGCGTGTTCCAGCCGCTCGACAAGTCAAAACTGCCCAACATTGGCAATATGTGGGACGTGATCGAAGATCGGACAAAGCAGTACGATCCCGACAACGGATATTCGATCAACTACATGTGGGGCACCACGGGCCTTGGCGTGAATGTCGGCAAGGTGCAGGAAATACTGGGCGCGGACGCCCCCATTGCGTCGCTTGGCCTGATCTTTGATCCGGGCAACATGGAAAAGCTGGCCGCCTGTGGCGTGCATTTTCTGGACGCCCCGACCGAGATGATCCCCGCTGCGCTGACCTATGTGGGTGAAGACCCGGACGCCAAGGATGCCGAAGCGCTGGAGAAGGCCGAGGCGGCACTGACAGCCGTCCGCCCGTATATTCAGAAATTCCACAGTTCCGAATACATCAACGCGCTGGCAAATGGGGATATCTGCGTGGCGTTCGGCTGGTCGGGCGATATCCTTCAGGCACGCGACCGTGCCGCCGAGGCCGAGAACGGGGTTGAGATCGCCTATAGCGCTCCGAACGAAGGCGCGCTCATGTGGTTTGACCAGATGGCCATCCCTGCCGATGCGCCGAACCCGGAAGCTGCGCACACGTTCCTGAACTTTATCATGGACGCGCAGAACATGGCGGATGCGTCGAACTACGTCTACTACGCCAACGGCAACGCGGCCTCCAAGGAATTTCTGGTCGAAGACGTGATCGGCGACACAGCGATCTATCCCGATGAGGCGGCGCTGCAGAACCTCTATACGGTGACCACATGGGGCCCGCGCGAACAGCGCACCCTGACCCGGACATGGACCCGGATCAAATCGGGCACATGAGCCAGACAACCGGGCGCGGCAATCCTGCGCCCGGCCTTTTTCGGGAATGCGCCTTTGGCTGAAACAGTTTTTGCCCCTTGGGATGATCCCAACGAGAAACCGCTGATCCGGTTTCAGAATGTCACAAAACGCTTTGGCGAATTTGTCGCCATCGACGATCTGACACTCGACATCTTCGAAAAGGAGTTCTTTGCGCTGCTGGGCCCGTCTGGTTGTGGCAAGACCACGATGATGCGCATGCTCGCCGGGTTCGAGACAGTGAGCGAGGGCAGCATCGAACTGGCCGGGCAGGACATCGCCGCCGTGCCGCCGAACAAGCGCGCGGTGAACATGATGTTCCAGTCCTACGCGCTGTTTCCGCATCTCAGCGTCTATGAAAACATCGCCTTTGGTCTGCGGCGCGGCAACATGCCGAAACATGATCTCGACGCGCGGGTGACCGAGATGCTCAAGCTGACCCGGCTCGAGAAATTTGCCCGTCGCAAACCGCACCAGATTTCCGGGGGGCAGCGGCAGCGTGTCGCCTTGGCCCGCAGCCTTGCCAAGGCGCCCAAGCTTTTGTTGCTGGACGAACCGTTGGGCGCGCTGGACGCAAAACTGCGGCAGGCCACGCAGTTCGAACTGATGGACATTCAGGAAAAGACCGGCACCACCTTCGTGATCGTGACCCATGATCAGGAGGAGGCAATGACCGTCGCCAGCCGCGTGGCGGTCATGGACGAAGGCCGGGTGATGCAGGTGGCGACACCCGAGCGGATTTATGAAGCGCCGGAAAGCGTCTATGTCGCTGATTTCATTGGCGATGTGAATATCGTGGCTGGCCAGTCAACGCCAATGGGCGAGGGCCGCTATCACATCTCTTGGGCCGAGGGGCAACAGCCCCTGGTTGCTGCATCCGACCGTCCATTCAGCGACGGACAGTCGTGCCACTTGGCAGTACGGCCTGAAAAAATCGCAATCAGTGCCGAGCGGCCTGCGGATGTGGATAACGCCGTTCAGGGCACGGTGTTGGATATCGCCTATCTGGGCAATCTCAGCACCTACTACGTCGAGCTACCCGGCGGGCAGATCATCAAATCGCAAACCGCCAATACCCGCCGCATATCGCGTCGGAGCTTTACTTGGGAAGATACGGTTTGGGTGTCCTGGACGGCGACTGCGGGCGTGTTGTTGGCGCAATGAGCAGGCAGATGGACAGCGCAAGGGAGGGACAATGCAGAGATTTGCGCTGATCGCTATTCCCTATGCCTGGTTGCTGGCTCTTTTCCTGATCCCCTTCGTGATCGTCTTCAAGATTTCACTGTCCGATATCGCGCTGGCAATCCCACCGTACACACCGACGCTCAGCGACGGTGTCGGCCCTTTCTTTTCGGCTCTGGATTTCGAGAACTTCGCCTTTCTGGCGTCTGATGATCTCTATTGGAAAGCCTACGTCAGTTCGCTCCGTATCGCGGCGATTTCCACCATTCTGACGCTGCTGGTGGGGTATCCCATCGCCTATGCGATGGCGCGCGCGCCGGAAGAATGGCGCCCGACGCTGATGATGCTGGTGATCCTGCCGTTCTGGACGTCGTTCCTGATCCGGGTTTATGCGTGGATGGGCATCCTCAGTCAGGAAGGTTTCCTGAACCAGTTCCTGCTGTGGACCGGGCTGATCGACGCACCGCTGACCATCCTGAACACCACGACTGCCGTCTACATCGGCATCGTCTATACCTATGTGCCGTTCATGATCCTGCCGATCTTTGCCGCTCTCGACCGGCTGGACGGGTCCCTGATCGAAGCGGCTGAAGACCTCGGATGTTCACGGCTGCAGGCCTTCTGGCTGGTCACCATTCCCCTGTCGAAAAACGGGATCATCGCAGGCAGCTTCCTTGTCTTCATCCCCGCCCTGGGGGAATTCGTCATCCCGTCTTTGCTGGGGGGATCGGGTACTTTGATGATCGGCAAAGTGCTCTGGGAGGAATTCTTCAACAATCGTGATTGGCCCGTGGCCAGCGCGGTCGCCGTTATTCTGTTGCTGATCCTGATCATCCCCATCGTTCTGTTCCAGCGCAACCAGCAACGGCAGGCGGAGGAGGAGGCATGAACAGGCTCAGCTGGTTCAATGTCACGTCGCTGACGTTGGGGTTTGCCTTTCTCTACCTGCCGATGGTCATTCTGGTGATCTATTCGTTTAACGAAAGCAAACTGGTGACCGTCTGGGCGGGGTTCTCGACCAAGTGGTACGGCGAATTGCTCCAGAATGAAGCGTTTCTGGATGCCGCCTGGGTCACGATCAAGGTTGCTGTCTTGTCCTCCACCTTTGCCACCGTACTGGGAACGATGGCGGCCTATGTACTTGTGCGCGGAGGGCGGTTTCTGGGGCGCACTCTCTTTTCCGGGATGATCTATGCGCCGTTGGTGATGCCCGAGGTGATCACCGGGCTGTCGCTCTTGCTGCTCTTTATCGGCATCGGGTTGGATCGCGGTGTGCTGACCATCGTTCTCGCCCATACCACGTTCTCGATGTGCTATGTTTCGGTTGTGGTATCCTCGCGCCTGATGACTTTTGACCGATCTCTGGAAGAGGCGGCGCTTGACTTGGGGTGTTCCAGTTTCGATGCGTTCCGTCTGGTGACCCTGCCGATCATCGCGCCTGCGGTCATTTCCGGCTGGTTGCTGGCCTTCACGCTCAGCCTAGACGATCTGGTGATCGCCTCCTTCACCGCCGGCCCATCGGCCACCACGCTGCCGATCAAGATTTTCTCGGCGGTCAGGCTGGGTGTTTCGCCGGAAATAAATGCGCTGTCGACCATCATGATTGGGATTGTCACCGTGGGCGTGATCAGCGCATCGCTGATTTCCAAACGCAACAGCCTGCGCCAGCAGAGAGATGAGCAGGCTGCGGCGCGCACCGCATGACCCGCATCTTTTCAGACTATGCCTATGGGCCCGGCCCGCGCATGGGATGCTGGTGGGATGAAACCTGCGAGATACCAGATCGCCCCGCAGTGCAAGGACCCCTGACGGCTGAGGTCGCGATCATCGGCGCGGGGTTCACCGGCCTCTCTGCGGCGCTTCATCTGGCCAAGGCTGGTGTTGACGTCGTTGTGCTCGAGGCAGAATTTCCCGGTTGGGGCGCCTCCGGTCGGAACGGGGGCTTTTGCTGCTTGGGCGGAAGCATGCTGGATGATGCGGCCCTTGATGCGAGGTTTGGCACATCCGGACGCCTTGAGTTTCGCGCGGCTGAAAAGGCTTCCGTCGAGCTTGTGGCAGATCTGATCGACGCATTGGATCTGGGAGTGGACCGGCACTCCACGGGTGAAACCGAACTGGCGCATCGCCCCAAAGACATGGAAGACCTGCGCCAAAAAGCTGCCAGGACAGAAGAAAACTACGGCGTCTCATCGCAGTTGATCGAGAAAGCAGATCTTGCAGCGGCGGGCATGGGTGGTCCGTTTTTCGGAGCGCTGACCATTCCAATTGGTTTTGGTTTGAATCCGTTAAAGTACCTGACAGGTCTTGCCGATGCTGCAGTTGCATCAGGGGTGCGGATTTACCACCATAGCCCTGTTCGCCAGCTGCAGTCATCTGCGCGGCACTACCAACTTGAAACCGATTCAGGGTGCGTGACCGCCCGGCATGTGATCGTCGCAACCAACGGGTACGCGTCAGAACATCTGCCAAAGGAAATTGCCGGGCGCTATATGCCGGGGCAATCCAATGTCCTGGTGACACGGCCACTCAGCGATGCAGAGATCGCAGAACAAGGCTGGCATAGCGATCAGATGAGCTACGACACGCGCCACCTGCTGCACTATTTTAGACTGATGCCGAACCGGCGGTTTCTGTTTGGTATGCGCGGTGGTTTGATGACTGGACCGGCGGCCGAAAACCGTGCGAGGCATCGGATCAGGCGGGACTTTACGAGATTGTTCCCGGCTTGGGCGCAGGTCGAAGCAACCCATATGTGGTCTGGCATGGTCTGCCTCGCACGTAATCGTCTACCGTTTGTTGGCGAGCTCCGGCCTGAATCGGGGCTGTGGGCAGGTATGTGTTACCATGGGAATGGCATTGCAATGGGGACATTGAGTGGCTCAATCCTTGCAGAGCGTATCCTTGGCGAGGAACCGGAAGTTTATCCAGTGGCGATGCGAACCCCGTTGGCAAGATTTCCATTTGGTCGCGCAAGGCGGGTGATCATGCCTCCCGCTTACGCGGGCCTCATGCTGTCTGATCGGATGTAGCTTCCGCCGGCTCACGTAGGGCCGTAACGTCCTCCGCAGTGACTGTTGACCCGCCTTCAAGAATGAAGACCGTCGCTGCTCCCTGGCGTCGTGCCTCGGTGATCTTTGAGTATGTCTCAGCAGAGTTGACGCCGATTGTTTGGCCCGCCACGCGGCTTTCCACTTTGAAGCTGTAAAGCCCCGGCGGGAATTCCGTTCCATCATCAGCAATGCCCATCCATTCCACGGGGTCCGAACCGATGTCAATTTGCTTACGATGCACCTCTTCTCCGTCGGCATCATAAGCGACAAGGACAGCTTCATCTGCGCCTGCTTCAGACTTCGGAATCACGGTAACCGGTGATCCATCGAAGGAAACAGGAGCAGTTGTACGAGCCTCCATGCCAATCCAACCCGCAATCTGTGAAATGCTGCCCGCCGACATCTGTGCACTCAGCGCCTGCAGCAGATCGTTGGATAGAACCTGCTGCTCCACCATTGAGAACTGGGCCAGTTGCGCCGCATATTCAGATGAATCAATCGGTTCCAGCGGATCTTGATATCGGGCTTGTGCCGTGAGCATTTGCAGGAATGTCTCGAAATCCGAGGACAAGACAGCGTTGGACTGTTCACTTGCTGCCGCTGTCCGGGCTGCGTTTTGCGTTGCCTGAGTGCTTGTGACTTCCATATCGGTTCTCCTTAAAGCCGCAGATCCACCCCGGTCGACGGGGCCATAGTTATTGGAGTGGCGGGGTCCTCTTGCTGCTCACCCACAACCGAATTTGCGGGATTTGAAGCGCTCTCATCGCTGTTTGTTCCAGCATCTTGCTCGGATTGACCCTCATTGAAGGCGAAGTTGATACTCTCGTATCCAAGTGCCTGGAACTCGCGGCCAAGCAGATCAATATGCCGTCGCATCAAATCGAGCGTTTCGGGGCGTTCCGCAAGAACATGAACAGTTATGCCCCCCTCTGCCGTAGAAATGCTCAGCCGAACCCGGCCAAGTTCCTCTGGATTAAGGGAGAGTTCCACCGGCCGATCCGGTAAACGCTGCAGGATTTCGGTAATTTGACGACCAATCATGCCGGGTGTCTCTGGCCGGGACAGTGTCTGCGCAAGGGTGTTTGGCGCCACGCTCCGCGGATCCCAAGACGTTGGTGTATCCACATCTCCTATTGGAGGCATTGCGACATCAAGAGAGGACGTGTCGGACTGGGCCGTCAGTGGCATGATTGGGTGAGGTGCTGTCGGAACCTGTGTTGTCGCTATCGTTACAGACGGCTTGGCATTGGCGTTCTGCTGTACTGCAACGTCTTTCGGTGCGCGGTCTTTTTCTGCATCAACTTTTGAGCGTGCCTCTGCCCGTGGACCGATTGCCTCTATGTCCACTTTTCTTTGAGGAATGGATGTGGCGGGTGCTGTTGTTTCAAGCGCCTGCGCGGTTTTGGCAGAGGCTGTTGTCGGTGCAGAGCCATCAGCATCAGTTTGAATTGCAGTGACTTTCGGCACGCTGTTACTACCCGTCTCTGGGCCCGGCGTCACGTTTGCTTTCGTTGCTTGCAGGATCACAGGCTGCGTGCTCGCTTCTCTAGCCACAGGCGGTGCGGAAACAGTTGTTGGATCATTGGTCGCCGTTGACCTCTGTTCCGTGAAAACGCGCTGCGCAAAGACAAGCTCGCTTGTTGCTGCACCGCCCTTCTGCGCTCCTTTTTCTGCTGCGACCTTGTCTTCTGTTCCGGTTTTCGGCGACGGAACAGGCAGTTCCTCCTCCGGCAAAGTTTCCGCTTCGAAAGTCACAACAGGGTCCGCTTCTTCGGCCTCAGCCTCTCGCGATTTCTCACGCGCGGCGGCGTTCTCTTCTGGCGCGGGGCTTCTCGCTGTATCGTCTTCGCCTGCTGATTTTGCTTCCTTCTCGGCATCGGACGCATATGCCGATTCGAAATCGGGTTCCGATCGATCCCGATCATCTTTCACTTTCGGATCATCTGCGACACCTGACTTTTCAGTACGATTAGCCTTCGCAGATGGCTGTATAGATAGGATTTCAAGCACAAGCGCCTCCGGGACTTCTTCCACGTTCCGCGAGCTTTATGACGTTGGATAGTTACCGCATCTTTACCGATTTGGCGCATGGTTCAGAAAAATAGTTGCAATTGGAGACACCTGTCATGCCTGCAATACCCCCGGTTGGATCACAGCCGACGACCACGTCCCGTCAGGATCAGGCGCTGCGCGAAGTCGCGCAGAAACTGGAGGCCGGATTTCTTGCGGAAATGCTGAAATCAGCAGGTTTAGGCAAAACGAGCGATCATTTTGGCGGGGGTGCAGGTGAGGATCAATTCGGATCGTTTCTGCTGCAGGAACAAGCAATGCAGATGGTCAAGGCTGGCGGCATCGGCTTAAGCGAATCACTGTTTCACGCATTGAAGGAGAGACAAAATGACGGATGAACATTTCGAGGACGTGATCGACGCGTTGGATGACGTTCTGGAGGCCGAGCGTGCTGCGTTGCTGATAGGCGACCTAGATGAAATTGGCCGCTTGTTGGAGCGCAAAGAATCGCTGATCGACCAGCTTGCCGCTTTGGAAGAGGCAGATCGCGCGCCTTTGGAAGCCCTGAACGCGAAGGTCATGCGCAATCAGGCGCTCCTGGATAGCGCGCTGGAGGGTATTCGGACGGTCGCGCGCAGGCTCGCCGCGCTGAGGCGTGTTCGGAGCTCGCTCGAAACTTATGATGAAAAGGGTGAACGCCGCACAATCGACGTGACACCTGATGGCGCCGTTGAAAAGCGTGCCTGAGGTGGGATTTGAATAAAAACCGAATGACAGGGGCTGATCGACTTAAGCAGTCATTAGCCTTTGTCCGGGCATGTTGGCGATGCATCCGAGGTCGGGTGGCGCGTCGTCAGATATAGGCGATTGCATTGGTCAGAAAGACAGTTTCGTCCCCGCGTGAAGACGCCGGGGGCACAATCCACGCAAAGCGTGAATGATCAAAGGAACATGCTTATGTCGAGCATTCTTACCAACAACAGCGCTATGGTCGCGCTGCAGACCCTGAAATCCATCAATATGAACCTGGGCAAAGTCCAAAGCGAAATTTCCACAGGTAAGACAGTGGAAAGCGCCAAGGACAATGCTGCCGTTTGGGCGATCTCTAAAGTCATGTCTTCGGACGTCGCTGGCTTTGAAGCCATTTCCGACTCGCTGGCCTTGGGTCAGGCGACTGTCGGTGTTGCGCTGAACGCATCGGAAAGCATTACTGACCTGCTGACCGAAATCAAAGGCAAGATCGTCAACTCTCAGGAAGAGAACGTCGACCGCGCCAAGATCCAGACGGATATCGAAGCGCTGACCAACCAGATCGGTTCGATTGTTGGTGCCGCTCAGTTCAACGGTCTGAACCTGCTGAATGACGATGGCATTGCTCTGGAAGACCAGACATCCAACATCCTGTCTTCGCTTGACCGCGCCAGCGATGGTACGGTGACATCTGGTGAAATCAGCGTCAGCCGTTCCAACCTTGGGACCAATAATGCATCTCTCGATGCGACGGCTACCTTCGCTGCTGGCGGAGCAGCTGTCGGCGGTGCGGCTACCGCAAACCTTACTACCGTCGGGACCTCGGTCGTCAATCAAACCATGTTGGTTGCTGGCACTGGTATCACCGATCTCGCTGGTGCTGCATTCGAAGTACAAATCGCTGGTGCTGGTACCTATGCGGGCAGTGACTTTGACACCGGTGGCAGCATTGCTGCGGCGGAAATCGTTTATACCGCTCAAGAAGGTGATACCGCTGCTGATGTAGCTGCTGGTCTCGCAGCGGCGTATGCGGTCTACGCGTCTGCAAACGGTTTGGACACAGAGGCTCTCAACGTTGTCGCGAATGGTGACGATCTTGTTTGGACGGCGACTAACACAACCGCTGCCAACAACTACAGCATCAACGTAAACGTCGTTGACTCGGATGGCACCGGTGATGGTAACACACGCGCAGGTGCTCTGGCGGCGCTGAGCGGGATTGACGTGACAACGGATGACGGCGCCGAAAGCGCGCTGACTGCGATCGAGGGTCTGATCCAGACGTCGATCGATACGGCCGCCGAGCTGGGTTCCACAGGCAGCCGGATCGAAACGCAAGCTGACTTTGTTAGCAAGCTGACCGACCGTCTGACTTCGGGCATCGGCGCACTGGTGGACGCAGACATGGAAGCGGCCTCGGCCAAGCTTCAGGCGCTGCAGACACAGCAGCAGCTGGGTGTTCAGGCCCTGTCTATTGCCAACCAGGCACCGCAGACTCTCCTGTCGCTCTTCCGTTAAGCGATACCTCAGGGGCGCGGAGTTTCGCGCCCCTGAACCAAATTTCCAGTTTCCAATGAAGGTTGTATCGTGAACGCTTACGCACAAGCCCAGAGCGCATACGCGCCCGCAGCGGCTCCGACCAGAACGGCCCGCAGTGCAGAATATGAAGTCATCGCTCGCATTTCCCATCGCTTGAAAAAGGCGATTAGATCGGACGATTTTTCGTCTCTGGCAGAGGCATTGTACGAAAACAACAAACTTTGGACAGCGCTTGCCGTCGACGTAATGGACGAAAACAATCTTCTTCCAGATGAGTTGCGTGCCAAGATTGTATACTTGGCGGAGTTCACACGGCTGCACACCCAAAAAGTGCTCCGCAAACAAGAGACTGCTATCCCGTTGTTGGAGATAAATGCGATGATCCTGGGCGGTCTTAAGCAGGAAGGAGACGCGAAATGAGTGGCCTCGTCTTGAAGCTGAGCCCAAAAGAGCGTGTTTTGATAAACGGTGTCGTTATCGAGAATGGCGATCGTCGTAGCCGGCTTGCAATTATGACCCCTGGTGCAAACATTTTGAGATTGCGCGATGCAATCCACCCGGAAGATGCCAAAACGCCGGTAAAACGCGTATGCTTTGCGGTACAATTGGTTCTGTCCGGCGACAAGAGCCCGGAGGAGGCACATCTTCCATTGCTACGTCAAATTGAAGAGTTGAGCCAAGTCTTCACAGACTCCGATAGCCGCAATGTGTTGGCCGAAGCGACACGCGGTCTTGTTGAGAAGCAGCACTACCGGGCGCTAAAATCACTGCGTGCGTTGCTCCCACGTGAGGAGCGACTTTTGGCGGCAAGGATGAACTGATGTTTGCTCCCGTCATTCCTTCAGCAGGCCTAGCAGGCTGGCGCTTTCTCCAGAGAACCTACGATTCCCAATTGGAGAACTTCTCCAATTCCGCTCAGATTACACGGAACACAGATTACTTTCTGGAAAACATCGGTGATGTGAAGACCGCTGAGGACCTTACCTCTGATCGAAGACTTCTTGAAGTCGCACTTGGCGCATTCGGGATTCAGGATGACATTGAAAACCGCTTCTTTATCCAAAAAATCTTGGAGGAAGGAACGACGGCGAACGATTCATTGGCAAACAGATTTTCTGATAATCGTTACAAGGAGTTTTCCGAAGCTTTTGGTCTGGGGCCTGGTGAAGACCGGCAAATTAGCAAGAGTGGTTTTGCCGAAAGCATTGTCGCTCGGTTTCGCGAAAGCAGTTTCGAAGTTTCTGCTGGGCAGCAAAATGATTCGATGCGGGTTGCGCTTTATGCACAACGAGTTCTGGGCGAACTGGCGAGCCCACCACAGAAATCAGATGAGCGTATTGCCGCAGAAGTCGTGTCCGCAGCGGTGTCAGACTTTGCCTCTTCGGTTGCAGATGATGTGGAGTACTATCAGGACAACATAGGCTTGATTGAAAAACCTGATGACCTTCTGGATGATCCGAGACTTCTCAAAATGACACTTGGCGCATTTGGTCTGCAGGACGACTATGAGGCAATCGTTTCATTTGAGCCCAGCGCCGAAACACCAGTGAGTCCGGAGCGGGAAAAGATTAAAAATGTCTTGGAAGAAGGCAGCATCTCCGTTGTTGCATTTGCCAATGAATTGGACAACCCGGCCTATGCCGAACTCTCCCGTGCCTTTGGCTTTGGCATTGCAGAGGACTTTCAGGCGCGCCGAAGTGGGTTCTCGACACGGATCAGCGATCAGTACATTGAGCAGAACTTCGAATGGCCCAACGGCATAGCATATGACCAGCCGGTAAAAGTTGTGAATGGTGCGTTTGAACTGGAACCATTCAGATCAGACGATATGTCGAACGATGCTAAGTGGTTTACGATCATGGGCGAGCCGCCCCTTCGCAACCTTTTCGAAACAGCGTTTAACTTGCCAAGTGAAATTGGTCAAATTGACATCAACCAGCAGTTAACGGTTTTCAAAGAGCGCGCCCAGTCCATTTTTGGGAGCGATCAAGTAAACCAGTTCTCGGAACCTGAGGCGCTGGATGAGCTGATTACACAATATGTTGTCCGATCTCAGTTGTCTTCTTTCAACAGTGGTGCAACTTCAGCCTCATTAGCTTTGACACTTCTTCAATCGTAATCAGCAACTTCAAGCTGCGGATGTTGGCCTAACGCTTTGCCCCGCGCCTGCAGGTCCAGCGGGAACTCGCACGCGCCTGAGAATGAGTTCCAATTGGGTAAAGCTATTCTCTATGCTTTGTCTTTCAACTTTGGCCAAGAATCCGTCCAAGTCTGACCAAACTTGCATCGCAGCATCAATCTCAGGATCACTTCCCACGGAGTAAAGGCCGGCACGGATCATCATTGCATTGTTGTCGTACACAGACAGCAGATGTCGAGCCTTGGCGATGGAACTGTTTTGCTGATCAGTTGCTGCAGCTGGCAAGCTTCTTGATACGGACCTCAGGACGTCGATTGCTGGATAGCGACCACGTTCAGCAATGATCCGATCAAGGATGACATGGCCATCCAAAACGCCGCGCAAGATGTCGGCGATCGGTTCATCCATGTCTGAAC
Source organism: uncultured Roseobacter sp. (assembly GCF_947492555.1). Taxonomy (GTDB): domain Bacteria; phylum Pseudomonadota; class Alphaproteobacteria; order Rhodobacterales; family Rhodobacteraceae; genus Roseobacter. The sequence continues at coordinate 320,817 of NZ_CANLNE010000002.1, read as the reverse complement.
CCGCCACAAGAACACTGAAAACGCCGGTAATATCACCCTGACTATTCTGCCCTGGTCCTGCGCGCTCGCAAAGGGACATAATTAAATGTGCGGTGGATGGCGGGAAACCACGTAAAACCGGCGCTTCTCCAGCCGCCACCGCAACTTCGCGGTGTGCTTCGGCAAACCGCGTGATGGAATCCGCCAGCAGTAAAACCGATTTTCCCTGATCGCGAAAATGCTCGGCCACCGACATTGCGGCCCAAGCGCATCGGCGTCTTATCAACGGCGATTGATCCGAGGTAGCGCAGACGACAATGGCCCGCTTTAAGCCTTCCTTGCCGAGAACTTCGTCGATGAAATGACGCAGTTCGCGCCCGCGTTCGCCAATCATGGCAATAACGACAATGTCAGCTGTCATATTTTGTGCCAGATGGCCCAAAAGGCTCGATTTCCCAACACCGGAACCAGCAAAGAGGCCGATTCGCTGACCGCGAACAATGGGAAGCATAGTGTTCAATCCTGCCATCCCAGTATTCAATCTCTCTCCCATGGCACGGCGTGCGCCCGGATCGGGTGGCGCGCGCCGCAGCGCACGTGCCGTAACCCCTCTCAACAATGGTTTGCCGTCCAGTGGGTTGCCAAATGGGTCGATTGTGCGACCTACCCAAGCGTTTGAAGGAGCGATTCCCCGCGCCTCAAGCAATGCTGCCCTATCTTGCAGTGCAACGCCTTCGGGCGCCTGATCAGGCAACAGTACCAGAAGGTCTCCGTCAAGCTGCAGCACTTCTCCAGATAACGGCTCGCCTTGGCGGTAGACGATAACGAGATCGCCAATGCGTGCTTTTCCAGCAAGACCGGCGACGTGGATCACCCCGCCCTCGACACGGACGACACGGCCAATGGCGCGTACCGGGTTCAATTCAGTGATCTGGGCAGTCAGCCCGTCGAAGGGAATTGGCTGGTTCATGGCAATCCTTTGGTATTCGCACACTCTTTCTAAAGGAATCAGAGTTAAGCCTTGATGAAACCGTTCGAGGGAGAAGCCCCGATGTTCAAAAATTTGGAAGTCTTCAAGATTTCACATGCAATGGCCGTACACGCGGGCCAGAAGCAGGCAGTTGCCGCACAGAATGTGGCCAACTCTGACACGCCTGAATACAAGGCACGTGACGTCGCACCCTTTGCAGAGACATACAAAAGTAATGCCTCTTTGGGCGATGCTGCTGGCCAACGAGCGACGCGTGCTCTTCACCTGAATGGTGCAGTGAGCGGGCAGAGCGTCGACCCAACAATTGATGAAAGTGCGATTGCCTCACCAAACGGTAATACCGTTTCGCTTGAAGGTGAGATGTTGAAATCGCTCGACGCCAAGCGACAACATGACCGGGCTCTTGCGATCTACAAGTCTTCTCTTGGCATTCTGCGCGCCACATTGAGTCGTCAGTAGGGAGAACGTATCATGAACGATTTTGCAAAGGCACTCAGTGTCACATCCAGCGGTTTGAAAGCCCAAGCAACACGTTTGCGCCACTTGGCGGAAAATATTTCCAATGCGGATACCCCTGGATATCGTCGAAAACTGGTCCCGTTTGAGACTTCTTTCAACGCAGGAAGTGGTGTCTCCATGGTTGAAACAGGACGTGTGCAACTGGACCGGTCAACGCTCGAGCGGGTGTATGACCCGGCGCATCCAATGGCGGGGGATGATGGTTACTTTGATAGTTCGAATGTCGACTTGATGATTGAACTTGGTGACGCGCGCGAAGCGCAGCGAAGCTACGAAGCAAACCTGAAAGTGTTTGAACAGACACGGAAAATGTCCAGCGGTTTGATGGACCTGCTGAGAAAGTAACTATGACTAAGACAGCCCGAATGGCTGTGTGACTTCAAGGAGATCCAGAATGGATATGAAAGCTGTATCGGCAATTCAAAGGTTTACAGACGCGCGATCTGTATCTGCGATTGAAAGCTACACGCAGGCCCGTCCTGCCACGGAGCCCTCGCCCGACGAAACGACCGTCGCGGAAGCTGCGACCAAGGTGGCAGTAGATTTCGCACAAACACTCGCTGAAAGCGAAGAGGTCGCCAAAACCTCAATGATCGGAGATGCCGATCCGCATGCGCTTGTTCAGGCGTTGGCCCAGACTGAGCTTGCGGTCGAGGCTGCAGTGACCGTCCGCAACAAAGTGGTAGAAGCCTACCAGGAAATTCTGCGGATGCCCGTCTAAGATGCTGGATGAAATCCTCTTCTTTGACACCTTGCGGCAGGGGTTGTGGATCGCGGTGATCATATCCATCCCGATCCTGACAGCCGCCCTTGTCACCGGCGTCTCGATTGGGTTGGTACAGGCGCTGACATCCATTCAGGAAATGACGTTGACCTTCGTGCCGAAACTCGCCGCGATCGTGATCGTCTTCTGGATTTCAATGGGATTCATGACGCAAACGCTCGTTTCGTTTTTCCACAATCGCATCATCCCGTTGATCATCGGAGGTTGACATGGACAACTCTGGCTACACCACTCTGACCCGCCAATCCGGTCTTATGCGCGAGATGCGAATTGTTGCGAACAATATCGCAAATGCAGCAACGACGGGCTACCGCCAGGAAGGTCTTGTCTTTTCAGAATACGTTCAATCGATAGATGGCGCCTCCAGTCTCTCAATGGGGCAAGGCAATGTGCGCCAGACATCTTTTCAGCAAGGAACTTTGACGCAGACCGGGGGAACGTTTGACTTTGCAATTGAAGGTGACGGTTTTTTCCTTGTTGAAACGCCGGCAGGGGAACGCCTGACCCGGTCCGGAGCTTTCTCGCCGAATGAACAAGGCGACCTTGTTACAATGGATGGCTACCGGGTGCTGGATGCCGGTGGTGCGCCTGTCTTTGTTCCACCGGGTGCGGCCGATATTGCCGTTTCCGCTGACGGCACGATTTCCAGCGAAGGAGATCCGATTGGGCAGATTGGCATGGTTCAACCGCTGAATTCTCGGGAAATGGTCCGCGAAGACGGGGTGATGTTCCGCGCCGACGAAGGATATGAACCTGCAGAAGGAGCGAGGGTTCTGCAGCGATTTGTCGAAAGCTCGAACGTCGACCCAGTTCTGCAAATTACTCGAATGATCGAAGTTCAGCGCGCCTATGAACTCGGCGCAAGCTTCCTTGAGGCCGAAGACGAACGTGTTCGTCAAGCCCTTCGGGCGATGTCTCAGTAAACCATATCAAAGCAGGAGATGCATTATGCGTGCCCTTAAGATTGCAGCTACCGGAATGAGCGCCCAGCAAATGCGGGTCGAGACGATTTCGAATAACCTCTCCAACATGAGCACAACCGGGTATAACGCCCGCCGTGCCGAGTTCGCCGATCTACATTATCAGCAACAGACACGGCCAGGAACAATCAGCGCCACAGACGGGACGGTCATGCCCACGGGCGTGCAGCTCGGCCTTGGTGTTCGCCCGGCGGCGGTCTCCGTGCAATTGCAGCAAGGCTCGCTGAGCCAGACGGGAGGTGATCTTGATTTGGCAATTGAGGGCAAAGGCTATCTTGAGGTGACACTGCCATCAGGTCTGACAGCATACACGCGAGATGGTGGGCTAAAGAGGACTGGTGAAGGTCTCATCGTGAATTCCGACGGATTCCCAGTCGAGCCACAGATCGTCATCCCGGATGATGCGCGCAGTATCTCGATCAACGCTTCGGGCGAGGTCTATGCCTACTTTGCAGATTCGCCGGACGCTCAGCTCCTGGGGCAGTTCAACATGACGGGCTTCACGAATGCAAAGGGCCTTGAAGCGCTTGGCGGCAATCTGTTCGCCGAAACCGAAGCATCTGGTCCGCCACTCGTTTCCACCCCAGGAGAAGATGGCTTGGGAACTGTGCGGCAGGGATATCTGGAAGATAGTTCCGTGGATGCTGTCCGAGAAATTACGGAGCTGATCGAAGCACAACGCGGTTACGAGATGAACGCGAAGGTTATCTCAGCCGCAGACCAGATGATGGGCGCAACGACGCAAATCCGATGATCCGTTTGCTGATTTCTCTGCTGGCCTTAAGCACGACGAGCCATGCCTTGGCCGACACTGTCGTCCCAACTCGAACCATTCGAGCCAACGCGATAATTACGGATGTCGACGTCGGAACTAGGGCAGGTCAAGTGGCCAACGGATTCGACCGCGTGACGGATGTAATTGGGCAAGAGGCAAGAACAACGCTGTATGCCGGTCGTCCCATTCTCATCGACGACATTGGTCCGCCTGCGTTGGTTGCACGCAATCAGATTGTTTCTATTCGATTTGAAGCGTCTGGTTTGATCATAACAACCGAAGGTCGGTCTCTTGAGCGCGGAGGCGTGGGGGATCGGGTACGGATCATGAATCTGACATCTCGCGCCACGCTTTTTGGGCAAGTTCAGCCTGATGGATCCGTAAAGGTCAAACAATAGAGGTACCTGATGACTCTTCAAAAATGCACTGCCATTGCTTTTGTAGCCCTTGTTGCTGCTTGCGGTCGGATGGACCACCTCGGTAAACCGCCGTCATTCACCTCTGCTCGGGCTACGACTGAGCATAACGCGATGATGTCACCAGGGTTGCCTTTGCGGTCAGATGCCAAGGGCCCGACGGAGCGTGCTTCGCTATGGTCCGGGGCCAGGCAATCTCTGTTGGGTGACCGGCGGGCGGTGCAACAAGGTGATATTTTAACGGTTGTTGTTGAAATCGATGAAGAAGCGGAAATCTCAAATGCGACAGATCGGTCCAGATCAGGGTCTGAAAGCCTGGGCATCCCGGGATTGTTCGGCCTGCCTCAACGCATTGATGAGCGTTTACCGGATGGGGCATCCACAGCGGAAGCGGTCTCAATCAACTCCAGTTCCTCTTCTTCCGGGGATGGATCTGTAAAGCGCAATGAGAAGTTGACCTTGCGTGTGGCGGCAACGGTCGTCGACGTCCTTCCAAACGGCGTTCTATCGATTTCCGGCAGTCAAGAACTCCGGGTGAATTTTGAAATGCGTGAACTGCTGGTCACTGGATATGTGCGCCCAGAAGATATTTCACGTCAGAACGAGATTACATATGATAAAATCGCCACCGCGCGCGTGTCCTACGGTGGACGTGGTCAAATCACCGACGTTCAACAGCCGCGGCTGGGTCAGCAAGTCCTCGATGGCATTCTGCCCTTCTAAAAGGAATTGGATATGAAAAAGCTGCTCCCGATTATCATGTTGTTGGTGGGTTCCGGGGCTGGCGTTGGCGCGGGGATCTTTCTGCGGCCAGCACCTACCGAAGAGGAAATGGCTGCGCAGGCAGGAGGCGTCGAGGCATCGGAGGAAGAGGATGCTGAAAAAGCTCAAGGCGATCACGAAGACAAACCGCATGGGAAAGACGGTGAACCTTCAGATGGTATGGAATATGTGCGATTACCAAATCAGTTCGTCGTCCCATTAGTCGATAATGAACGCATCTCCGCAATGGTTGTTATGGCGCTAAGTGTCGAAGTTGCGACGGGTTACGGAGAAGATGTGTTCGAGAAAGAGCCAAAACTTCGCGACGGATTTCTAAGAGTCCTCTTCGACCATGCAAGCATCGGGGGGTTCGACGGTGCCTTCATTAATAATGAAAACCTTGATGTCGTAAGACGCAAGCTCAAGGCAGTCGCTCAAAATGTTATGGGCCAGGACGTCGCTAATGATGTGCTAATTTTTGAAATTGCGCGTCAGGATTATTAATTGCTATCGCGAGCCACCTGAGCTCTTTGACTGATATCGTAAACCAATCAACCCGCAGCTTGCTCTGCGGGTTGTTTCGTTCAAAGCTCAAACCTCTGCAAGCGAATGTACGGCTCGTCGTGTACTGTGACGCTTCTAAAGATCGCTCCGGTTGACGGACGGCAACGTCGTTTCGATTGCCTTTTCTAACTCTCTATTTCTGCGCTTGCGTCTTTCATCTTCGCTGACTTCTTGCAGTAGTCCTTCTGAAGCAAGAACCTTACCATAAGCTTGCCGTACTTGGCGGACATGCTGATCCTTTTCCGCAAGAACGAGAGCAAGCTTCATGTTCAACGATGTTTTTGCCTTTCCCAGCCAAGCTTTCCAAATGACATCCGCGCCAATAGATCGCATGCTTGGGTCACTGTGTGTGTTAGAAGCTCTAGCCTGCTCGTCCAACTGGTGAAGATCTGCACGTATGGCGTTTTCTCTCTGCACCAGGCTTTGGAACAGTTGTTGCCTCGCCTTGTACTTAGCGTCGGCCAAAGCGTGTAGTCTGTGAAGATCTTCCCGCTTCATTAGACTCGTCCTTTTACCCGACGGCGCATAGATTCAGCAAATCGAATCGCGGCTGCAACTGCTTGGTAGTGCTCAGGCGCGATTTGATCGCCAATTTCAGTAGTCGCATGCAGAGCGCGTGCGGTTGGTGGGTCACTGTGAATGGGAATACTGTTTTCTGCGGCTACTTCACGGATGTTAAGAGCCATTTCGTCGATACCTTTGGCGATACAAACTGGCGCTTGACCAGGCTTTCTTTCCCATTTTAGCGCAACAGCATAGTGGGTTGGGTTTACGATGATCACATCGGCTTTGGGTACTTCGGCCATCATCTGTGCACCAGCAATCGTCTGTGCGCGCTGGCGGCGCTCTTGTTTCATATGAGGGTCGCCTTCATTGTTCTTGGTCTCGTCCATGATCTCCTTCCGAGACATCATGTTTTTTCGCAGATGTTCGAAGTGTTGCCAGATGGCATCGATGACACCGATGATGCTTGAAACGACTACGACCACAAAAAGAAACGACAGGCATATTTCGGCGAGCAAAGCTACAACGATACGTGGATTGGTCTGCAGTACAGAAACCATTTCGTCTAAACGGGCGTTAATGAAAAGAGCTAGGCAGGCTGAGTAGATCAACAGCTTTGCAAAGCTGACGGTAAACTGAAAAAGCCCCCGTCTGCCGAACTTGTTTTTGGCATTGGAAATAAGGGATATATTCGAAAGCTTGGGCGCGATCTTCACTGGTGCAAAGACAATCCCTTTTGTTGCAAAAAGACAGAGCAGAACGGCCAAGGCTGGCAGGCCGAATATAGGAGACATTGACCAAAGGATACTGCGCAGAATCCCTTCGGTTGGCGCTGCTGATGCTCCAGAAAAGAACAGCGTTGCGAGCTGTGCCGGTTGATCAATCAATACCATCATTGCGGTGCCGAGATGATTTAGGCCACTGGCACCCGCAGAGACGAACGCCAACAAAAGGCCCGCATAAGCGCAAGCGGTCAAAATTTCGGTGGATCTGGCGATTTCACCTTTTTTGCGCGCGTCCAACAGTTTCTGCGGAGTCGCATCATATGTCTTATCGCCCTGATCCGTTTGATCGCTCATGGTACGGCAGCAAACGGATTGGCCAGAAATCTGTCCATGGCTTGCACCCAAACCGAAAGGATCAAGGGAGATGACACCAGCAGCAGGAACAACCCGCCAGCCGTAATTACCGGTGCGCCGACGAAAGCAACCATCAGTTGTGGCATAGCCTTGTTGATTGCCCCTAAAGCGGCGTTGTAGAGAACGGAAAGGATGATGAACGGAGCTGCCAAAGTGAAGGCCAAAGTGAATGCACGGGCAACCTGTGCAACACCCCATTCAGACAAAACGGATCCCGCTGTAAACTGTCCCATCGGCATGAAGTCATAAGACAGGATGATGAGTTCCGCTGCCTTGACGTGGAGACCGGTCATTACCGCAAGCGCCAGCCCTCCAATGATCAAAACATAGCCCATTGCCGGCATCGGATCGACACCAGCTCCGCCAAAAACTTGCGATAGCGACGTCGCGTTTGCTGCAATAGTTCCGGCAGTTTGAAGAGCCAGAATGAATAGCCGGATTCCAATACCAAGTGCCAAACCGGCAGCGATTTCGGTCAAGATAATGAGAGTAGTATCCCCGAAGTTCACGGGTATTGGAATTGCAGCAACGGCTGGTGTCACGATGAGCGTAAACGCGAGCGCTAAAACCAGTTTGATACGTGCGGGCACTGTTTGTTCACCGAAGGCTGGTAGCATTGATGTGATGGCGGCAACGCGCAAAAACACGGCAAAACCATGCCAAAGAGACTCGCTCAATAGGGGCAAAAGCTGTGCCAGCCCGATCATGCCGCCACGACACCTACAAGCGATGGACGTGCGTCCAGGCCAATTTCTTCAAATGACAGAACCGGGTTGCTGATCCCCTTTGCGCGCATCACCGTGCGCAAAAAACGACGCCGTCGCGTATTGGTAACGACGGCCGCATTAATACCATTTTGGCTTGCCGCCTGCAGTTTTTCGGACATGTTTTCTGCAAGTTGATTGAAAATGTCTGGAGGAAGGGCAATATCGAGACCTCGATCCGCTTCGACTTGATACGTGTTGAACGTATCTTCCCATTCCGGAGCGAGTTGCACGAGTGGCAGTGTGCCATCTTCGCGTTTCATTTCCGCTACAAGCTGGAAACCCAGACGTTGGCGCACGTGTTCACAGATCGCTTCAGGCTGTGCATTTTGAGCGCGCGCTTCTGCTGTTGCTTCGAGAATAAGTGGAAGATTTCTGATCGAAACCTGTTCATCGAGCAGAAGGCGCAGTACTGCATGCAGCACATCGATCGGAACCTTGTCGGGAATCATTTCATCAAGAAGCTTACGGTTTGCGTCGGCTCGGGTCGGATCAGACACATTAGTCATCTCTTGCAGGAGGCGTCTCAATGCTTTCAGGGACAACAGCCGGCTGAAGTTCTGTTTCACAGTTTCAAGAAGATGAGTTGCAAGAATCTCAGCTGGTGTCACTAATGTCAGACCATCCAATGCAGCCTGCTCTTGATCTCTTGTGCTAATCCACCTTGCGGGAGCACCGTATACAGGTTCGGTTGTATCGTTACCCCCGGGCAACGAAGAGGCTCCCTCCGGGACTAGTGCAAGTATCTGATCTGGATTCAATTCTGCCCGAGCCTGCTCGACGCCCTGAATTCTGATCACATATGTCCCCACTGGCAGCGTCGCGTTATCCGTCAATCGAATTTCTGGAAGGATAAGACCATAAACAGATGCAACATGAGTTCGCATATTGGAAATTCGTGCGTCCAAACCTGTCCCTGGATCGAGCACCATGTTGACTAAATCAGGCGCGAACTCTACGTGGACGTCATCGAGTTCGAGGATGTCACCAAGTGGTTTTTCCTTCGGCAGTTCCGCTTCTACTGCCGCCAAGTCAGTCGAAGCTGATTTGGCTTTTCTCTTGCGATTGAGCCAGTAGGCAACAGCTCCCAATATCGCCCCTCCAAAAATAAAGGGTGCAAAAGGTAATCCCGGGAACAACGCGAACAGAACCATAAGACCAGAGACGGTTGCTAGCGCCGCAGGATGTTTCCCCAATTGGCTGAAGACCGCCAAATCTGTGGCACCTTGTGCGCCACCCCGTGCCAACAACAGGGCCGAAGCGATTGAAATGACAACGGCCGGGATTTGAGACACGAGTCCATCACCGACCGTAAGGATTGCGTATGTTTCAAAGGCTTGGCCAAGTGGCATGCCGTGAACCGCTATGCCCATGATAAGGCCGGCAACAAGGTTTAGTAGCGTAATCAAAAGCCCGGCGACGGCATCGCCTTTTACAAATTTGGAGGCGCCGTCCAGGGATCCAAAAAAGGTCGTTTCCTGTTGTTCTCTCTCTCGTCTCTCTCTTGCCTCCGCGTGCGTAATAGCACCCGCCGACATATCGCTGTCGATGGCAAGTTGTTTACCGGGCATACCGTCCAGTGCAAAGCGTGCGCCGACCTCAGCCATTCTGGTTGCACCTTTGGTAATCACCATGAAGTTTACGATCAGCAGAACGCAAAAGACGACGAGGCCAAGAAATACACTACCGCCCATTACAAATTGCGCAAATCCTTCAATTACGTCACCAGCGGCGTCTGTACCTGTATGCCCCTCACCGATAATCAGTTTGGTCGACGAAACATTGAGTGAAAGGCGCAGCATGAGTGATGCGAGAAGGATTGTTGGGAACGCCGAGAAATCCAACGGTCGTTCGATAAACAAGGTCACCGTAAAAATTAGAATTGCCAATGCAAAAGAGGCGGCCAGACCTACGTCTAGCACCCAGGCAGGCATCGGCAGGATCATCATAACAATCACGGCCATTAGGGCAACGGCAAGCATGATTGTTGGATTGAATAGGGCTTTGGTTGTTAGGTTTTGCAAGGTTATATCTCCCCGGAGCGTCTTATCAGAGCGGCCCGCGAAGTTGCATCGCTTAGCGGCACCAATGATCCGAGACTGGGTTGTGAATTTGAATGCTGTAGCAGGGGAAACCGATTTTCCTCTGAAGATGCTCTTGGCGATGTGTTGATTTCATTGTTCGACATATCGGCGTGTATTTTGGAGAACCGTCTCTTGTATCGTGTTGCGTGTTTCCGAGTCCGGGAATGATATGCTCCAACAGCGCGTGTCCAATCGCCTTTCTCTGCATGTAACTCGCTTAAAAACTTTGCTGCATATCTTGCATTTTCTTGAGGATCAAACATCTCCCTTACCGATGCAAAAGCATGCCCGTGCCAGCGATAGTTCAATTGAAAGCAACCAATATCGACATTTGTCAGACCGTTCCTGATGCGGCTCTGCGCGTGGGTAGTTGCAGAGCCCCTGGTTTCAAACCAGAAACCCTGACCCGCTACGTTCAGTGCCCACGGCCAGGGTTCGAGGGCGCCGCTTCTTGAGCGCCCAGTCTCTGTTCTGGTCACAGCTTTCAAAATAGAAAGAGGGACGTCGTACTCTTGGGAAGCAACCGCTGCAGCATGATCACAGATTTCAGAGGTTCTTGCATAAACCGCTTCCCCTGAATTTGAAGAAATAGTCAACACAGCGAGAATGGTCTTCTTGAACCTGGCTGACGTACGGTTGTTCGGCATTCTACACCCCTATTTGACCGCATACTGCGGTACCAAAAGCGTAGCGTTTCGAGGTTTATTTTAAGTAACTAAGCTGGCATATTTCTCAAATAGCAAAAAAACAGCTACGGAGAGACGGGGAACTGTTCCAGCATTGCTTCCAGTGTTTCTCGAGCTGTCGTGCTTTGTTCGACAGCAACGCTGGATGATGCTATCATCCCGTCTTCTGTTTCGATGTATTCAACCGGCTGCTTTGCCAACGAACTTACAGCGCTCAATAGTGGAGTATCCTGTGGCATCAAGTCAGCCCAGTTGTTAGCGAGCCATGCCGATCGTAAAGCTTCATCTGGTGTGTTGGTTGCTTGAAACAACTCTAACGCAGATTGATTGTCCCCCAATGCAAGCAGCGCTTTAGCACGAAGTTTGTCTACTTGTTCACCCTCAACGTCTTCAAGAATAGGCACGGCCAACTCGGGAGACCCTAACATAAGCAACACCTCCGCATGAACTAATTTAACTTCTCTTGATTGATTGTCCTCTCTAATCTCAGACAAAATTCTGTTCGCTTCCTCTGCAAAGCCTAATGTAAGCAATCTTTTAGCGGTTTTTTGTATTGAGCGAGGTATCATAGCCCCCGGGGAAGCAGGGAATTTTGTGTAGAAACTTTCGAGAAACGTAATGTCGTCTGCGCGTTCAGATAGAGCTATGAACGTATGAGATAGTAGCTCCGCGATCAGAGCGTCATCTGATGCGATGATTGGGTCGGCCAGCGCCTCAAATGCTTTGGAAAACTGCATTGAGTATGAAGAAGCAATGACATGGGCGCGTATAAGGCTCTGAGCAATTGGATCGTTTCGCCGTTCAAAAGCGTAAGTTTCAATTAACAGTGCGATGTCTGCAGGTATATCTTCCTCTTCTGCCAATCGATTCTCGACAAAAGCGATCAAGGCTTCTGGAGTTTCTATAGCGTTTCCCTCGATTACATCCTTGAGTAACTCATCCGCCTTCTCAGAGTTCCCTGTTTTTCTTGCAATCTTTGCCTTTGCGATACCTGCATCAGGCTGTGGGGCGTCGCCACTCAGCTCGATGTTTCTCAAAGCGATTGATGCCGATTCCAAATCGCCCTGTTCAGAAAATCTGGAGCTTAGCGCTGGCGCTAAGAACTCTTTTAGGTGATACGGCAGCTTGGCAAGTGCTCGGAGTGCGGCATTTGCATTGACAACTTTTCCGTCTGGAAGCTCCTTGGCTGCCAAAATACCCCAAAGTGCAAGATCTGAATCACAGTCTGAAAACTGATGAATAAAACGTGGATTTCGTGCGAATCCATAGTCCATAACATCCGCCAAATCCATCAGCTCTGGATTTGTAGCTACCACTTCATCGGAAAGTCGCAGTACTTGCTTTGCTTCTGCACCAAAGCCAAAATACAAGTAGACGCGAGCTAGTTTTTTTACTTTATCCGGATCCAATCGATCAATTTCAGTATAGAGTGTGTCTCTTAGTGCGGCCACTTGAATTCCAAAGGGCTTGTCATTTCCCCAACTAGAAAGATCCACACCACTTGGGTTGGGACAAACCTGGCCTGACGTCATTAGGTCACTTATTGCTTCGGATACTGGAACATCTCTGGCGCTTGTGATCCGCATGTTACCAGTGCTAGGGATCGCTGTAGCCACCTCTTGTTCTGAAGAGTCGAATATCTCTTGATCTTGTGGGCTAAGTGATTGTTGCTCGAATACCTGTAAATCCGGTGTCACCGGCTCGAGAATACCGCGCGATGTGGCATCTCCGATACCACGCATTAGTTGTTGCCTCGTTTGGTCAATCAAAGCTGTTTGTAAATCTGGACTACTCGTATAATCAGCAGGTGCATCCGGTGTAATTATTCTCTGATCGTTGTCTTCAGGCGCATCAAATTCAGACCAGAGTAGATCTCCGAAGTTGAATCTAGATGCAGGTTGGGCCGAAATAAACTGCGAAGCCTGTCGAGCTTCGAGAGGTGGCAGAGCCGGCCCATCCAGAATATCCACAACTAGAAATTCGTTTCGCTCTACAAATGTATTGAGCTCGCATTGGCATGAAAGCTCCAACTCTAGCCGCGACGGGTAGTCACGTACACCTGTCAAAAGGTTACGTGGGATGACATCGAATACTCGACTGGTGTCAAAGCCTTCTTGATGATCAGAGACAGTGATGGTTTTTAAGCCGCGTGATTCAGTAACTTGCCATTGGACACCCGCCGGTAGTCGCATTACCAATCGGGTGAAGCCATTGTGATCGCCCGAACGGACAACAATTGGATTGGCAGATGCCATGGTTGCAAAAGCTATCAAGAGCAAGCTCGTCAACCCAGCTAGTCTGATCATGCGGCACCCTGTTTGACCGATTTGAGCGCTTCTTCAAGCTCCGAGAAACTTGGGCGGCAGTGCGATGGCGTGTTTTGGCGACCGACTTCTATGCAGATATTGGTTGCGTGCGCGTGGAGATTTGCGACGAGAACTTCTCTGATTAACTGATAGAAGTGACTATCTTCTTCGGTCACAGTCTTTACTTTTGCGGCAAAGGGCCCAACGAATCCGTACGCAAGAAAGACACCCAAAAATGTTCCAACCAACGCGCCACCGATGAGTTTGCCGAGCACCTCTGGCGGTTGGTCGATGGAACCCATGGTTTTGATGATACCCAGAACAGCCGCAACAATCCCCAAGGCCGGTAGGCCATCAGCCACCGTTTGCAAGGCATGACTGGAATGAAGAGCATGATGCATGTTCGCTTCCATGCGTTTTTCGAGCACTTCTTCGACTTGGTGTGGGTCATCGTAGTTCATTGAGGCCGATCTCATAGTATCGCAGATCAAGGCAATAGCTTCCCGGTCTTTCAGAACTTTCGGATACTTCGAAAAAATCGAGGATTCATCTGGCGCTTCGATATGCTCTTCAATAGCGACAGGATTCTGTCGGGCTAGCCGAATAAGCTCGAATAGGAGGCACAGAAGATCCTTGTAATCTTCGTGCGCCCATTTTGGGCCTTTGAAAACACGGCCCATGTCCCGGGCCGTTTGCTTGATGGCTGACATGTCATTACTAATGAGAAAGGCGCCAAGCGCAGCTCCGCCGATCATTGTCATCTCAAAAGGGAGCGCTTTGAAAATGATACCCATCTTGCCGCCGGCGGCAAGATAGCCACCGAACACCATGACAAAAATAACTACAATGCCGATGATTCCGATCATTTCGATCCCCAATACTTATCGAGCGCCAGTGTCGCAAAAGGAAGTTAAGAAAGCCTCTGCGTGGTCAGCCTTTTGGCACGTCAGCGTTCCGGCCGGCGAGAATGACACTGATTGAATAAGCCACTTGGGGAGAGAGCCCTGCCATTATGCCTGCCGCTGAGTTCGGACGCATACGTCCGAGAAATCCTGCGGCAAAGGCTGGCTCCATTTCCTCGAACAATGCAGCAGCATCCTTTGGCTTCATATTCTCGTAGACTGACGTGAGGCGCGCCAAATCATCTTCTGCTGCCGTATTCGCCAAGGCTAACAATTCCCTCAGTGAGTCTTCGGCCTGTTGCAGATTGCTCAGTCGACGTTCGATTTGCTCGTCGGCCACGGACAAGGCTTTCATGCGCATATCTATTTGGTTTTCACGCTCAGCCAGGCGCGTTTCGCGTTCTTGAAACGCTCGAAGCATTTTCGACATCTGCTCCTTATCTTCCTGGGAAGACATTTCTTTTTTCTGAGTTGTTGCCTCCGGCTCCTTGATGGTGGCCAGAGGATTTTCGGTTGCAACAGCTTGTCCCGCCTCCGTCCCGACGCGTAGTATGGCTGATCCCAGCAACAATCCTGCGATCAATAGGACGGAGCCACGCCCGTTTCGTCCTGTAAAAAAACTTACCGATCTCATTGATGTGTCTCCGCTGTTCGATGGCGTACGAACATTGGCTCGCTCACCGATTGCGTTGCAGCTGGCGTTGGCTGTGGCGCAGGTGCGGGAGCGGGGGCGCGGGCGGGCGGAGCATCCGGTACATCATGCAGCGACGCCATTTGAAGCTCCAGTTTGCGCGACATGTTCTCCGCACGTTGTGTCAAATCCGTGAGAGTCTGTGCAGAAGTCGCAGCCGTCGATTGTGCGGCCGACAAGGTTTTTGTGAGATCATCGACTTGCGCAGATAAAACTGCAACGGCGCCGCCCACGCCTTTCTCAAGATCGTTGAATCTATTCAAGCGACGCCCGAGCACCAAGCAATATAGTCCGGCACCGAGCGCTCCAGCAGCAAGTAAAATATCCGCAATCATTTCCATGTCACCCTCCTTAATTCAGTACAAATTCCATGATGAGAAGATCATTGACGCGCCCCGGCCCCGCGACTACTTGAACCCGTCTCAGCATTTGTGCGCGCAAACGCGTCAATGCGGATGGATCCTGGATATCGCTGACCTCGATCGCGCGCAGATAGCTGTTCAATACATCGATAACGCGTGGCAGAACGCCCTCGACTTCCGATGTGTAGTCATATGCCACTTCCAGCTCCGCCCGAAATTTTAGGTGCTTTTGCGCGCTGTTTGGTGGAAGCGATACGGTGATCGGTTCAATGGGCACAAATGCAACGGCTGGCGCCTCGTCCATCTTGGGCTTTTCAACCTCTGCTTCGACCGATTCGCCATTCAAAATCAAACCGCTCCAAGTCGCGTAGAAGCCACCACCACCGCCGGCCAAAAGGAAAACAAGCCCTAGAATTAAAGGCATTTTCGATGATTTTGGCTCAATCTCAGTTTCAACAGGTTCTTCGTCAGCCATGATAATCCCATATTCGGTTACGAAAATGGTTATAGACGCGATTGCACTAACCGATTGTTAAGCCAGATCGTTCATTGCTGTTGTCATCGCTGAACAGAACGTTCGGCTTGACGGAGGCGATTGTGCAGCAACTACTAAATGCGTGGACGGGGTTGGATTTACGCCGTCAGATCATCGTGATTGTCGCAACTGGGGCCATGTTTTTCGCGATTATCGCGATGTCCAGAATGGCATCAGCCCCAACAATGACGTTGCTATATGCGGGCTTGGAAAACGGTGCCGCCGGTGACGTCGTGCGCGCGCTGGAGCAGCGCGGCGCGGCCTTCGAAGTCCGCGGAGGATCAATTTTTGTCTCCTCGAAAGACCGGGATCAGTTGCGCATGACTCTAGCGAGCGAAGGATTGCCAGCAAATTCCAGCCGTGGTTATGAGCTTCTGGATACTTTATCCGGCTTTGGTACCACATCGCAGATGTTCGACGCGGCGTACTGGCGTGCAAAAGAAGGCGAACTCGCACGTACGATTGTTTCCAGCCCTCATATTGCGTTAGCGCGGGTTCATATTGCGAGCACAGGGTCAAACCCGTTTCAGCGGGGTGTCACACCAAAAGCATCTGTTTCAGTCACGCCAAACGGAGCAGCAATAACGCCGCAACAGGCCAAGGCGGTTCGGTTTCTTGTGTCGTCGGCGGTTGCTGGGCTTGCCTCGGAAGACGTTGCGGTCATTGATGCGAATGGCTCTTTGATTGGCACAACTGATGAGGTTACGCCCGCCGGTGCGGACGACAAAGCCCAGCTTTTGCGCGATAGAGTGCAGCGATTGCTGGAAGCACGTGTGGGATTCGGGAACGCGGTTGTCGAAGTGAGCGTTGATACCGTCACCGAAAGCGAAGCCATTCGTGAACGAATTTTCGATCCAGAAAGCCGCGTTGCAATCAGTACGGACACCGAAGAGCGTAGTAATACATCGAACGAAGCCGGTGGTGGTAATGTAACCGTTGCATCGAATCTGCCGGATGAAGAAGGTGGAAACGGCGAAAACTCATCTTCACAAAACAGCGAATCCCGAGAGCGCGTTAACTACGAGGTATCTGAAACCGAGCGAGAGATCGTTCGAGCACCGGGCGCGATTAAACGCCTCACTGTCGCTGTTCTCGTCAATGAAGCAGCGATCGTGGCTGAGGATGGGGCTCAGACCTTTGCGCCAAGAGAAGCAGAAGAGTTGGATGCTCTGAGAGATTTGGTCGCCTCGGCAGTCGGCTTTGACGAGGCCCGCGGCGATATTATCACGATCAAGTCAATGGCACTGCAAAGCGTGGCACCACAAGGAACCACTGCAGGCACGTCTCTGATGGATGGTGTCAATCTTGATTTGATGTCCGCAATCCAGATGGCCGTTCTTGCATTGGTCACACTCATTCTAGGACTATTCGTTGTACGACCACTGCTTAGCAAACCCGCGCTGCCATTGGAGCAGGACGTGCCGGCGCTACCTCCAGGCGAGAATCAGAGTATCGATGAGCCCGGTTTGACAGGAGAGCTCGCATCTGACGATTTCGAGCTGCCTGAGTTGCCGATCATCTCTGGCTTTGACGGGGGTCAGCCAGGCGAACTTCCTGATCTCCAGTTAGGCGGAAATATGTCTGAAGATCCTGTTGACCGGCTCAGAGCCATGATTGGTGAAAGACAAGAAGAAACAGTCGAGATCCTGAGGAGTTGGCTTGAAGATAAAGAGGAGAGTGCCTGATGTCTCTGTCACATAGGTACCGCAACTTCGGCGGCCCAAAAGTAAGCGATGAACCGCAAGAAGGTACACGCGCCGAGCTTACTGAAGATCAACAATTGCAGTCTTTTGAAAAAGGATACCAGGCTGGATGGGATGACGCTGTTAAGGCGCAGGCGGATTCGGTGGCAAAAATTAGTGCTGAGTTCGGTCAAAACCTGCAAGATATGTCATTCACGTATCATGAAGCTCTTTCCAAGCTCACTGTGTCGATGGAGCCAGTATTGACTGAAATCGTGGACAAGCTCCTGCCAGGTGTGATGCATGAGGCATTGGGTGCACACGTAGTGACACAATTGACCGAGATGATCAGTGAGCAACCAAATCAGCCTATCGAAATTGTGGTTGCGCCTTCCCAGGTAGAAAGGATCCAAGAGCTTGCTGACGGCAAGCTCAGCGATCCGTTCGAGATTGTGACTGAGCAATCGCTCGGCGACGGACAAGCATATGTGCGTATTGGATCCGTTGAGCACAGTATTGATCTGGACTCTGTACTCGCGGGCGTGAGCGACGCCATGGCTGCGTTTTTCCATGAAGCTGAGCAGGAGAAAGAAAATGGATGAAGCCCCCGCAGCGCGTGGCGCAACTAGTGAAGCAACTAATCCCTTTACGTCAGTTCCGATTGAAGTGACGGTGTGTGTCGGCAAAGCGCGTCCATTAATTCGGGAGTTAGTGGCACTTGGAGAGAATGCGGTGCTGCCGCTGGACAAATCCGTGGATGATCCCGTTGAACTGTACGTCGGTGATCGGCTAATCGCGCGCGGCATGCTGGAAGAGAAGGAAGGCGATCAGAATGGGCAGCTTGTTGTAAGGTTAACCGAAGTGGTTGACTTGCAGTCAGGTCACTAGTTCTTTATGCGTCAATGTCTTTTTCTGCTTCCATCACTCATTTTTATCGCTCTGCTGCCAGAACAGGTGAGCGCACAGGACTTGTCGATTTCGTTGGGCGATGACGGCTCAATCAGCGCACGTACCATTCAGCTTTTTGCCCTTATTACAGTTCTGAGTTTGGCGCCAGGCATTGCAATAATGGTTACTTGCTTCCCTTTTCTAGTGACCGTTCTGTCCATCTTGCGACAAGCCATCGGATTGCAGCAATCTCCACCGAATATGTTGATAGTGAGTTTGGCCCTCTTTTTGACTTATTTCATAATGGAGCCTGTTTTCACTCAAGCCTGGACAAATGGAATTGCTCCGCTGACCGAAGAACTGATTGATATCGAAACAGCGTTTGTGCGTACGCTTGAACCATTTCGGATATTTATGGCTGGTCGTCTGGACCCTGATACGTTTTACGCAATGGCGGAGCTGAGACCGGATACAATAGATGCAACGCCAACTCCGGAAGCACCATTATCGGTATTGGTTCCAAGTTTTTTACTGTCGGAAATTTCACGTGCATTCCAAATTGGATTTCTGATTTTTCTTCCATTTTTGATAATTGATCTCGTTGTGGCGGCGGTACTGATGTCCATGGGTATGATGATGGTGCCGCCAGTTATCGTTTCCCTTCCTTTCAAATTGGCATTCTTCGTCATCGCGGACGGATGGAGCCTGATCGCTGGGAGCTTGGTTCGTAGTTATTTCTAAACATAGCGATTTGCCATGCCTTGCATACTTCTTTGACTGTATTAGTTTGAAACTAACTAGCGCAAAGTGTTTACGCTAAAATCGAGTTCAGTTTTAATCGCTCGATATCGATTTTGTTGGTAGGAATGAGCGTAGTGCGGAATGATACAGGTATTGCCACAGGTATGGTATTACTTCATATATTTTGAAGATAACAAAGTGAGGCAAGGCTTGAGTGCTGCCTATGTGGGATTCTTTCGCATGTTTCGAGATTGATCAGATTTCCATATTGACAGCCCGATTTGCGCTGGTTCACTTTGCAACACCCTTAGACGAGAATTGACCGACTTTCGAGTCTTGGGCAATTTAATTTCCGGAAGCTGAGAGCAGTATTCGTGTTAAACTGCTATGCTGGTAGCGTCGACTACCTTTAGTCTTTCAGAGTTTTATTGGCCATTGTTCGTAGTGAACCAGATCCTAGCGAGCTATCTGTAACGGTCTGTACCTACCTATGAGTGGCTAGTTGTATTCACAGTCTTATGACTCTTCACTGAATAAAAATTTTGATTTTGGAACAGGATTTTTGACGTAGATTGCAGTCTTTTTTCCGCGTATACGAGTCGCCTCTGGGTGCTTCAAAGCGTCTTGTTATCGTACAATGAACTCTGCGTGCAGTGCGCCGGCAGCCTTGATACTCTTCAAGATGTCGATCATATCTCTTGGAGCAATTCCCAACGCATTTAAGCCTGCAATTACTTCCGATAGGGACGTTCCGCTCGGAATTTCTGCAAGGCCAATACCTGGCTCTTCGTCAATTTCGGCGTTTGTTCTTGGAACGATTACTGTTTCACCATCAGCAAATGGGTTCGGTTGGATTGCAATTGGTGCCTCTTCGATACGCAGGGTCAAATTTCCCTGCGAAACGGCAACACGCGAAATCCGCACGTCTTCACCCATCACGATTGTCCCTGACCGTTGATCAACTACCACACGTGCCTTGCGCTCCGGTTGCACTGAAATGTTTTCGACACGACTCAATGCATGAGCGACCGAAGCCATTTGAGTTTGTGGAATATCAAGACTGACTGTGCCCGAGTCCAACATGAAAGCTACAGGTCTGCCAAAGTCTGAGTTAATTGCCTGTTCTATGCGTGCGGCGGTAGTGAAATCTGCGTCTCTCAGTGCGAGCCGAAGGTTGGTGAGGGTTGAGAGATCAAACTCGATTTCCCTTTCCACCCGGGCGCCCGAGGGGATCACACCCGCTGTAGGAACGCCTTGTGTAACAGTGGCTCCATCGCCTTCGGCGACAGCACCTCCAGCGATTATTGTCCCTTGTGCGACAGCGTAAATCTGGCCATCGGCCGCATTCAGCGGGGTCATTATGAGTGTACCTCCTAGCAAACTGTCTGCGTCCCCAATTGCGGATACTGTTACGTCGATTTGGCTTCCACCCCGCGCAAATGGAGGTAGTGCTGCGGTTACCAACACAGCTGCAACGTTCTGAGGTCGAAACTGTTCACCAGCCACGTTCACACCAAGACGTTCCAGAATATTGGACATGATCTCCTCGGTGAAAGGAGCATTTCGCAAACCGTCACCAGTGCCATTCAGGCCAACGACCAAACCATACCCAACAAGGTCATTACCGCGCACACCGTCAAATTCAACCAAGTCTTTGATGCGAACCGGACCAGCATGTGCCGTCTGGAAAACGGCGACTAGAGCGATCAATACTGCAAATATAATTCTCATAGGAAATTCACCAAGGAAAGCTGTGAGCTGCGGACAGTGATCGAATAGAGGCTTTGTAAATGAAACTGCACGCTTTCCAACTCGGTCGCCGTTTCAAACGGATCGGCGGCAAGTAAGGCGTTGCGTGCGAATTCCATACTCGTCTCTTCGGCTTGATTCCTTGCAGAAATCATCGCGATGCGCTCTTCTGTGAAGCCAATACGTGATCTCAGGCTGGTCAATTCATCCTGATTGGACTGTAAGCCAATGCCGGTCAGCCCGAACAACTCTGATTGCTCTGGAACGTCTAGAGCAAGTAAAGGGTCATCAGCGAGGGCAGAGATCGTCGTGTGCATTAAAACATTTTTGATGGCGTCTTCATTCGCACGAACATCAAGCGTCACGCGCTCGGTATCTGACAAAACGAAAGGGGCCAAAGCTGTGTTCGATCCTGAGTACGCGGTTGCATCGAATCCAGCCGGGTCTGCAAACCAGGTCTCTGCAGCAGCAATGATGTCTTCTGGTGTGGTTTGCCCCGCAACGACCGCACGAACCTGTGCAATCAAGGCGTCAGCATCCGGCAGCGGCGTGCTGTCAGTCGCCGTTCCTGCAAATAGGCTTCGTCCTGCGATATCGCCATTCAGTGAGTTGATCATGCCCTGCAATTGCGCGCGCGCGTTCTCCGATGGATTTCCAGAGGTAGCACCGATCGGACCTCCGCTCGCCAGAAGAAGATCTATTCCGAGGTCGCTGCCAGAGTCCTGAACCCGCTCAAGTGCGGACTGCATTGCGCCGGTGAAGTACGTGGCCTCCGTGTTTGCCACGGAGTAGCCGTCCAGCACTTCCAGTGATCTTTCCAAACCGGTCAAGTAGTTGTGATTGCCGGATAAAACCTGCCTGATATCTGCTACCTTCCCGCTGGACATTTCGTCTGTCAGGCGTGTTATCTCCTGCCGGAGTTCGACGCTGCGGCGCTGAAGCATGAAGGATTGCGCCAAATCACCCAATGAAGTCGATTTCATCTTTATAGCCTCAGAATTGTTTGCATCATTTCATCTGCCGCTTCGATCATACGCGCGTTCGCGGCGTAGGTCTGTTCGACCAAAAGCAGCTTTTGCAGTTCCTGATCCGTATCAACCCCCTCCGCGAGAACCAGTTGCGTCAACTCGTTAAATTGGGTCGAAGTAAAGGTTTGGGTCTGTTCGGCCTGTGCTCTGTCGGCCCCCAGTTGAGATGTCAGTGTCGACGCGAGATTGATTGCAGAAAACGCGCCGCTGCCGAAGTCACCAGAGGCAGGAACACGTCGGGCAGTCAGTGTTTCGGACAAAGCTTGCAGCAGACGGGAGTCGCCGACGTCGCCCTGTACCGCAGCATTTATCCCATCGCGCAGTCGCCAGGATTCGCCGCCTTGTCGATCGTCAATTGCAGCGTTGATAGACAGGCGTTCTGAAATTCCGACTTCATTCACAGGATCAAATGCGATGCCAGAGTCCGTGAAAATCCCTGCATCTCCAACTGCCAATGTGGGATCGACAGCTGGATCCTGGAACCGTTCTATAAGATCTCGGGTCAAAGCATCCAGTTGAGTCTGGGCTTCGACGCCAAGCTCGTCCCTGATTTCGAATTGAGCGCCCAAGGAGCCGCCGCCCAAGGCACCGCGCGCACTATCCGTTTGTACCGGATATCCATTTACGGTCAGGCCGGACAACATGCCGCCGCCAAGCGTCATGTAAGGTGTAACTTGGTTGACGGCGCTAAATTCAATCTCAGCGACTCCGCCGTCAAGTAGGATGGCCCCCCCAGTGGAATAGAGTGCGATTTGCCCGTTCTCTCTTGGGACTTGTCGCACTGGCACCATTGCGCTGATCTCATCAACCAACGCCTGACGATTGTCCTGAAGTGCGGAGGTGTCGCCACCAAGGGCCGCTGTTTTTGTAATCTGACGATTTAACTCCTGGACACTGTTCAAGGAGGAATTGAGTTTCTTTACTTGGAAGTCGATGCTGCGATCCGCGTCACTGCGTGCTTCCTGAATGTCGCGCGAAGCGGACGAAATGAGGGTTGCGAGGTCGCGGGCGGCATTGACGGATGCATCGAGTCGCTCCGGTGCATCCGGTCGACTTGTCGCGGTTACAAGGCTGCTTTCGAACTGGGCAATGCGCGCGGAAAGTGAATTAGGATCGTCCGGAATGCCAAGAAAATCCTCGTAACTTTTCAGGAATTGCGTTCGGTCGCTGGCATTGTTGAACGCTGCCTCTGCGAGCCCGCGGTCCACCAAGAGGGCCGGATTCACGTTGCGTGTTATGCCATCGATCCGTACGCCGCCCAGCTGCGAAGATGTCAGGTCTACGGAGCGAACCCCGTAGCCCGGCGTCATTGCATTGGCGATGTTTGCCGAGATCGTTTGCGAATTGCGCCCCGCGGCGCGCAATCCGGTCATGGCATTTGTTAACGCAGACGAGATTGTCATATCAGGCCCTCTCTCTTGTTCTATTCACCAAACCAGGTCAGGTTTACCGCTTGATGTTGGTTGTTTCCTGCAACATTTCGTCAACCGTCTGGATCACTTTGGCGCTCGACGAATAGGCGCGCTGCGTCTTGATCATATCGGTCAGCTCGCCCGCCACGTCCGTCTTCGATTCTTCGCGTGCAAAAGACACGATATCGCCTGTTGGACCGTCACCTGAATCCCACAGGAAGAAGGAGCCACTTTCACGGGAAGGCAAATAGGTTTGATTGTCAAAAGCCTGCAGCCCGTTGGGGTTTGGAACATTGATCAGGGGGACTTGATACACGACGCGAATTTCACCTGTGTCGAAATTGGCGCGTACAAATCCGTTTGCGTCAACGTCCAGACCGATGAAGTTCCCGATTGCCGAACCGTCCTTGGTCACAGAAATCGGCGCAAAGTTATACGACAGCTGAGAAAGCCCCTCAGTGTCGCCAATAGCGCCGATATCAACTGAAATTGGACCAGCAGCTACGTTTACGCTGATCAGGCCCGTCGCCGGATCGTACACCGGGCTCGGACCTGCTGGTGTCACTGTAGCGATCGGTGTTACCGTTGCCAGTGTCCCACCGCCAGTACGTGCGTCCGTAAAGGTCATGGTGTAGCGACCAATCTCATCTCCGCCTTGTGCGGAATCCGTCATGACCATTGTCCACTCATTGGTGGCCGGGTCGCCTGCTGCCGCTGGTGGCGTTGGCTCAAACGAGATGCCAATGCTTTGCGACGTGCCCAGGTTGTCGAAGTATTCGACTGACAGTTGTTCGGTGAGCGCGGGTGCGCCGAATTCGGTTTCGGTCGCCGGTAGGTTGATGCCCAGGCTCATGTTAAGTGTTGGATTTCCCGCCAACTGGCCGGTGTTGATGCGAATGGGTTCAAGCCCGTCAGCAGTATCGCGCGGGTAAGCCGGTATCGATCCATCGGCAGCTGCCGGCCAACCCATCAGAACAAGGCCGGACTGGGAGGTCAGGTAGCCCTCTGCGTCAGTTCTGAAAGATCCCGTGGTTGCCAGAAACATCGGTGCGTCAGTGCCTGCTGTCTGCACCTGGGCAGCTTGGGCAACGGGTAGCATCCCGCCACCGCGAACTGCGAGATCTGTCGGGTTGGAGGTACCTAAAAGGGTGCCGTTTTCACCGATGAGTCGTTGGGTATTGGCGCGCACACCGCCCGCTGCATAGGAGCCGCCACCAGAGGACAGAACCATGGATTCGAAATCCGTTTGCACGCGCTTGTAGCCAAAGGTGGATGCGTTCGAGATATTGTCCGAGATGGACGCTAACCTTTGCGCATTGGTTCTCAACCCTGCAACACCTGCGTTGAGCGATGAAGAAATTGTCATGGGCACGCCTTTCTGATGTGATCATCCATTGACCACTCAGATAGACACCCCGACTTAACACCGCGCTAACAGATAAAATGCGCCCTATTTAGGCCACAATTTACCGCAGGAGTACAATTTCCACCCTGTCATTGCGCGTGGCCATCGGATTGCGATGCACCGGCTCTCTGTCAGCATGGCCGGTTACGCGCTGCATTCGCTCTGCTGACAGACCATTTTGCTGCAACATCAGACGTGTTCGCGTGGCACGGGCGGCGGAGTTATCCCACACCGGGTTGTCCGCCAGAACAATCGGACCAGCACGTACGTGGCCACCAATCGCCACATCATTTGTAACACTTTGACCGATGCTGGCCACCATTTCGACAAGCGTTTCCATGAGCGGTGTGGGGCGATCTGTGCCTTCAACAAACAAGGGCAATCCGTCGAGCGCAAAGAGTTCAATGACCAGGCCTTCGTCCGTGATGCGTGTCACGATGTGCTTGAGCGCGTTCTCCATCACGGTGCTTTCCCCGCCTCGCGCAGTCAGTTCTTCAACGACTTTCTCCAACTCTTCGTCGGTCATGTCGCGCGCACCGCCTTCATCGCTGGTGCCGGATTCGCCGCGAGACTGCTGTTGCTGGGCCGCATAATGGGTGGTCGCACCCAGACCGTTCTGCGGCAGGGTTTCCTCCGAGAAAATGCTCTCACCGCCAAAGGATCCGTCCCCGCCACCGGAAACGCGATTGATCGGAATGGTCGGCGAGAAGTAATCCGCCAACCCCTGCCGTTGTTGTTCTGTCGTCGCATTCAACAGCCACATCATCATGAAAAAAGCCATCATCGCCGTGACGAAGTCCGCATAAGCGACCTTCCAGGCGCCACCATGGTGGCCGCCGGCGATAATCTTCTTCCGTTTGATGATGACTGGTGCCAGATTGCTCTGCGCAGCCATATCTCACCACTCTCATATTCACCCGACAGCAGGGATAGCGCAAAAGGTGTTTCCACCTCCTTAATGCGAACCTGATTTTCTGCCTTGTCACCAGGACGGGAGCGCTGCCAGATGTCGATCAGGGAGACCACGATGTCCGACTCCGTCACAGACAGCACTTATTCATGGGTCAGGCTTTTGCTGACCCTTGCGATTGCCATGATCGCCAATGTGGGGATGTGGGCGATCATCGTGATCATGCCAGCGGTCGAGGCGGAATTCGCTGCGGGCCGGGCGGAAGCTTCCATGCCCTACACACTGACAATGATCGGTTTTGCTGTTGGAAACTTTGCCATAGGCAAGGCGGTTGACCGGTTCGGGGTGACGGCGTCGCTGGTGGCGGCCGCCATTGGTATCGCTGCGGGATTTGGCCTTGCAACGCTGAGCCAGTCGATCGTGATGCTGTCGCTGGTGCAACTGCTTGTCGGCTTTGCCTCTGCCGTCGGTTTTGGCCCACTGATCGCAGACATCTCCCATTGGTTCGTGCGTCGTCGTGGTATTGCGGTCGCTCTTGTCGCCAGTGGTAACTACCTGTCCGGGGCAATCTGGCCGATGGTTCTGGCAGGTATGCTGGAGGAAACCGGCTGGCGCAGCGTGTACCTGTTCATGGCAGTGGTCACGCTGGCAGGCGTTATCCCCCTGTCGATGGCACTGCGCCGCCGCCTGCCACAGGAGGCGCAGGTGGCAGCACAGGCAAAATCACTGCAGAATTCCAGCTCCGCCGGGTTGTCGCCGCGCGCCCTGCAATACCTGCTTGGATTGGCAGGCATCGGTTGCTGCGTGGCCATGTCGATGCCGCAGGTGCATATCGTTTCTTATTGCGTCGATCTTGGGTATGGCCCGGCCGTCGGTGCCGAGATGCTGGCCCTGATGCTGTTGGGCGGGGTCGGATCGCGCATCGTATCCGGTCTGATCGCTGACCGTCTGGGGGGAGTCAAAACGCTGCTGATCGGGTCGGCCCTGCAATGTCTGGCATTATTTTTGTACCTGCCGTCCGGCGGATTGGTGTCGCTCTACTTGGTCAGCCTGATATTCGGGCTCAGCCAGGGCGGCATTGTCCCCAGCTATGCCCTGATCGTGCGGGAATACATGCCCGCACGCGAGGCAGGTGCGCGGGTGGGGTTCGTGATGATGGCGACGATTCTCGGAATGGCGTTGGGCGGATGGATGTCCGGCTGGATTTACGATGTCAGCGGCTCCTATCAACTGGCGTTCATCAACGGCATTCTCTGGAACGGTCTGAACATCGTGATCATGCTCTGGCTGCTGTCGCGCAGCAGGCCACGGCGGCCAACGGCAGTCCCCGCCTAGCGCGCAGAGGACCTGCGCGTTTTGGCCAGTGCAATCTGCTTTTGCCGCTCGCGAAACCGGTCCTTGTCTGCCTCGGAGGTCTCATCCACGCAGTTGTGACAGCTCACACCGGCTTCATATTCCGGGCGATCCCTGTCCTGCGGCAGAATGGGGCGCCTGCAGCCATGGCACAGCATGTGTGGACCCTCACGCAACCCGTGCTCCACGCTGACTCGGTTGTCGAACACGAAGCAGGCACCGTTCCACTTGGTGTCTTCTTCCGGCACCTCTTCGAGGTACTTCAGGATGCCACCTTTCAGGTGATAGACGTCTTCGACGCCCTGCCCCAACAGGTAGTTGGTCGATTTCTCGCAGCGGATGCCGCCGGTGCAGAACATCGCGACCTTCTTGTTGTGAAAGCGCTGCTTGTTCGCCTCCCACCATGCAGGAAAATCACCGAAACTCTCTGTCTGAGGATCGACAGCTCCTTCAAACGTGCCGATGGCCACCTCGTAATCGTTGCGCGTATCGATGACTGCAACGTCCGGTTCCGAGATCAAAGCATTCCAGTCCTGCGGATCGACATAATGCCCGACACGTGCACGCGGATCGACATCCGGCTGCCCCATGGTGACAATCTCGCGCTTCAGACGCACTTTCATCTTGCCGAAAGGCGCGTGGTCACTGACTGCCGCTTTCCATTCCAGATCGGCACAACCCGGCAGAGTGCGCAGATGGGCGATCACCGCGTCGATCCCGGCGCGCGGTCCTGCAATCGTGCCGTTGACCCCCTCTTGGGCCAATAACAGCGTGCCCTGAACGTCCTGATCAATGCAAAGCGCGAGCAGGTCCGGCTTGAGGATGGCAGGGTCTTCAAACCTGGTGAAGTGATAGAGAGCGGCGATGGTATACATGGCCGCCCAGATAGGCCCTGTGCGCAGAGCAGGCAAGAGCAGAGTAGGATTGCGCAACCAAGCGCATCTGGGCACTTGCCATTGACGCCCCGAACGCCGACGCTTACGCACAGCATGAAAAGTAGAGAGGTGCGCATGGCCCATGCTCTGATCGTGATTGATGTGCAAAAGGACTTCTGTCCCGAGGGCGCGCTGGCGGTGCCGGAGGGCGACGCAATTGTTGGTCCGGTCAACGCGTTGATGACCGACGCCGAAGCGGTAATCCTCACACAAGACTGGCATCCGGCGGGGCATTCCTCCTTTGCCTCGTCACACGTGGGAAAATCGCCCTACGATTTGATCGACATGCCTTACGGCCCGCAGGTGCTCTGGCCGGATCACTGCATTCAGGGCAGCCTCGGCGCCCAGTTCCACCGCGAACTGCATGTGGACCGGGCAGATCTGATCATACGCAAGGGCTACAACCCGGCTATCGACAGTTACTCCGCCTTTTTCGAGAACGATCACGTCACACCCACCGGCCTTGAAGGCTACCTGCGCACGCGCGGCATCGATAGCCTGCTGATGGTGGGCCTGGCGTTGGACTTCTGCGTGAACTTCTCGGCTGTGGATGCCGCGAAGCTGGGGTTCGGCGTCACGGTGCGCACCGACCTTTGCCGGGCAATCGATCTCGATGGGTCGCTGGCCGCAGCGCAGGATGGCATGCGCGCCGCTGGTGTGGTGTTGGAGGCAGGCCATGGTTGATATCGCAAGGCGGGTCTGGAACCACAAGTGGAAGATCGACCCCATCGTGCGGTCGCTGATCGACACCGATTTCTACAAGTTGCTGATGTGCCAGTCGGTGTTTCGCAACAAACCGGGCACCCGCGTTACCTTCAGCCTGATCAATCGCTCCACACATGTACCGCTGGCCGACCTGATCGATGAGGGCGAGCTGCGCGAACAGCTCGACCACATTCGCTCGCTCTCGCTGTCGCGCGGGGAAAGCACCTGGCTGCGCGGCAATACCTTCTATGGCAAGCGCCAGATGTTCCGCCCCGATTTCATGGAGTGGTTCGAGCAGCTGCGCCTGCCGCCCTATCACCTCGAACGCAAGGGTGACCAATACGAGCTGACCTTTGAAGGCAGCTGGCCCGAGGTGATGCTGTGGGAAATCCCGGCCCTCGCCGTTCTGATGGAACTGCGCGGGCGCGCGGTGCTGAACCGCATGGGCAAGTTTGAGCTGCAAGTGCTCTATGCCCGCGCCATGACCCGCGTCTGGGAAAAAATCGAGGCGCTGCGCGACATCCCGGACCTGTCGATTGCTGATTTCGGTACTCGGCGGCGGCACAGCTACCTTTGGCAGGACTGGTGCGTGCAGGCGATGCAGGAGGGGCTGGGGTCCGCGTTCACGGGCACATCCAATTGCAAGATCGCCATGAATCGCGAACTGGAGGCGATTGGCACCAACGCGCACGAGTTGCCCATGGTCTATGCGGCTCTGGCCGAATCAGACGCAGAGCTTGCCCAGTCTCCCTATGACGTGCTCTCCGACTGGCACGAGGAGCACGAGGGCAATCTGCGTATCATCCTGCCCGATACCTTCGGCACCAAGGGTTTTCTGGACAAGGCACCTGACTGGCTGGCCGGGTGGACAGGTATCCGGATCGACAGTGGCGACCCGGCCAAGGCGGCCGAGATCGCCATCGATTGGTGGCGCGCGCGGGGGGAAGATCCGACAGCCAAGCGGATCATTTTCAGCGATGGGCTGGATGTAGACAAAATCCGCTCGCTGCATGGTCAGTTTTCGGGCCGTACAAATGTGTCCTTCGGCTGGGGAACGCTGCTGACCAATGATTTTCGCCACCTTGTCCCGGACGACCGGCTGGCACCCTTTTCGCTTGTCTGTAAGGCTGTCGCAGCCAATGGGACGCCTACGGTCAAGCTCTCCGACAACCCGAACAAGGCCATGGGACCGGCATCTGAGCTCGACCGCTACAAACGTGTGTTTGGCGTCGGCGATCAGGTCGCGCAGGATGTTATCGTCTGACGGGGCACGCAATGATTGATACGCACACCACCCATGACGCTGCCGAAGATGCCCGCAACCGGGACATCAAGATTTTCATAAACGGCGATCTTGTGCACCGTGATGAGGCAAAGGTTTCCGTCTATGACAGCGGCTTTCTCCTCGGGGACGGGATGTGGGAAGGTATGCGGCTCTACAACGGGACATGGGCGTTTTTTGACGAGCACATGGACCGGTTCTTTGCCTCCTGCAAAGCGGTGTCGCTCGATGTCGGCACGGACCGTGCCGGTATTCTTGAGGCGCTGACGCGCACGGCCGAGGCAAACGGGATGGTCACGGATGTGCATTGCCGTCTGATGTTGACACGCGGCGTGAAGGTGAAACCCTTTCAACACCCCTCGCTCAGCCGCAGCGGTCCCACCTTCGTGATCATCATGGAGCACTCCAGGCCCGTTGACAGCCTGCAATCCAAGGGCATCCGCCTTGCCTCCGTGCCGCAGGTGAGGGGGCTGCCCACCTCGCAGGACCCGAAACTCAACAGCCATTCCAAGCTGAACTGCGTCATCGCCTGCCTGCAAGCCGAAGAGGCGGGCGCGGACGAGGCGTTGATGCTGGACCCGCATGGGTTCGTGAACACGACGAACGCCTGCAATTTCTTCATCGTCCGCAAGGGCGCGGTTTGGACGTCGACAGGGGACTACTGCATGAACGGCGTCACCCGGCAAAAGGTGATCGACCTCTGCCGTGCCAATGACATTCCTGTCTTCGAAAAGAACTTCTCGCTTTATGAAGCCTACGGTGCGGATGAGGCATTTTTGACCGGCACATTCGGGGCGCAGACGCCGGTTGCCAGTATTGACGGCAGGCAAATAGGAGACGGCGCGCGCCCTGTGACCGCGCAAATTCAGAAGCTCTACAAAGGGCTGATCACTCAGATGACTGGATAGACACACCTCTGCGTATGGTTCGCCCTAGCCGTCTTAGATCGTCGCCCATTGTTCGATTTATGCACTACAATTCGAGAGTTTTTCGTCATCCGTGCTGACACTGTCGATGTGCGTATTGACTTGCGCGCCTGCGTCTCAGTGCCAGCCCCTTCCCACCATGTCTTTGACTCCTCAGTGCATCCTGAACGGAGCGGTGAGTGGTTTGCCAACGTGATTTCTGCTGTCATTGATGGACCGGGCGGCTTGTTTGCGCGGATAAACGTTTTCCGCACCCTTAGGTACCAGAAGATGCATTACTTCATTGCGCCGACGAATGCCGACGCCTGATTTCTTGGCAACCTTGTACAGATTGACAATCACCATGGATTTCGTCCAGCCGGTTTCCGCGACGATTTGGTCGACCGAAGACCCCTGGCCCAGTGCGTCTATCAAATAGGCGGCCACCGTGCCTTCCTCCGGCAACACAACGTCTGCTTTGTGGCGT
This sequence comes from uncultured Roseobacter sp., assembly GCF_947492555.1. Taxonomy (GTDB): domain Bacteria; phylum Pseudomonadota; class Alphaproteobacteria; order Rhodobacterales; family Rhodobacteraceae; genus Roseobacter. The sequence goes on along the minus strand of NZ_CANLNE010000002.1, from coordinate 289,592 downwards.
GCTGGTTTGACCAGAATGCGGTCTGAATTCAGATGGGTCAACGCTGCCACGCGTCCTGACCGTGCGAGTTCCAATGTCATAAAGCTATCCTCTCTTTAACAACTACCTGGAAGACGGGAGGAATCGCCGAATCTGTCGTGCAGCACTGCCGACGATTCTGTCGCAGGAACGGCCAGACGGGCCTGTTCGAGCCATTTTGGCATTCAACCAACTCCCAAGCTTGCCCCACCCAGATGTCGATTGCGAAAGATGCCCGAGATAAACGCGGTGCACCTGTCTTGCCCAAGTTATGCCACATTTCTGCTCGAATTCAACACACGGTCTGAATCGTCGTTGTCCGGGAAACACTCCTACGTTCCGGGCGAGATTAGGGTCACAAACGATGGTTAACCAGGGGGTAACTAGCGGTAGAAGTTGAATAAAGTATATGCTTTATAAATAGTTACCGAATTCATGCGGACGCGACTGAAAACTTCACGCGACGGTGGAAAAAAGCCGGGAACATACGAATCAGTTTACTGCCTTGTACGCAACATCCATCGACTGCTGATGCAAGTTCGACCGTAGATTGTGGTAGAATTGTGGCCTTAGGTTCCTGTTCCCTGACCATATGCCCGGGGCGTCTATCTTGATCCGGCAACGCTTTTGTTAGCGCCTTGTTCGAGGGAACCTTTTTGTAAGGCTTTGCGATATACTCAAACCAGCCAGCTTTGACGCGTAGGTGAACGTATAGTGAGGAAATTGTTATGAAACGTCGTGATTTTATCTTGGCATCAGGCGCCAGTGTTGTGACCATCGGCGCCGGTGGCGCGCTTGCGTCCGTTCCGGCCAGCCTGCCGGATTACAACATGCCGGAGGAATTCTTGCCGCGAGAGGTGCGGATCAAGAACGACTTTGCGCCCTTTGAAATCCATGTAGATCCGGCGCAATTTGCGCTCTACTGGACGCTGCCGGACCAAAAGGCGATCCGTTATTCGATTGGTATTGGACGCCCCGGACTCTATGAGGCGGGCGAATTCTATATCGGGGCCAAGAAGGAATGGCCCAGTTGGACACCCACACCTGACATGATCGAGCGTGACCCTGAAAGCTATGCGCGCTTTGCCGACGGTATGGCGGGCGGGATCAACAACCCGCTGGGCTCACGTGGTTTGTACCTGTTCCAACCGGGCGTGGGCGACACCTTCCTGCGCGTTCATGGCACGAATGACCCCAAGACAATTGGTCAACGCGTGTCCAACGGCTGCGCGCGGCTCGTGAATGATCAGATGATCGATCTCTATGATCGCGTGCCAATGAACAGCCGTGTCGTTCTCTATCCTGCCGATCTTAGCTGACGAATTTCGCGACTGTGTGACTTGCTTCGACACTACTATCCCGCTGCCCAGGGCGGTAGCGGGATCGTATGGCAGGCCTTGGATCAGGCTTGCCTACATGCTGAATGACAGCTATTCGGCCGCCCAGCCGGACACTGCTTTCACCTCGAGGAACTCCTCCAGCCCGTAAATGCCGCCCTCGCGACCATTGCCGGATTGTTTGTACCCACCAAAGGGCGAACCCTGCGCAAAGCCCTGACCGTTGGTTTCCACCATGCCCGACCGTAGGCGCCGTGCTACGCGTCGCCGTTTCTCGTCATCTTCCGTTTGCACGTAGTTGGTGAGGCCATAGGGTGTGTCATTGGCGATGGCGATTGCCTCCTCCTCGCTCTCGAAGGGAATGATCGAGAGAACCGGTCCAAAGATTTCCTCGCGCGCGATGGTCATTTCGTTGGTGACATCGGCAAAAACCGTGGGTTTCGCGTAGTAGCCGCGGTTCAGACCGTCAGGACGTCCCAGACCTCCGGCGACAAGGCGTGCTTCACCCATACCGGTCTCGATCAGCGCCTGCACCTTTTCGTATTGCGCTTTGGAGACAAGCGGACCGATGTGGCGGCCTTCTTCTGACGCAGGACCCACATGGGTGGCCTTGGCGGTTTCCGCTGCCATTTCAACAGCTTCATCATAGCGCGACTTGTGTACCAGCATGCGCGTGGGCGCGTTACAGGACTGGCCGGTGTTGCGGAAACAGCGGATGGCGCCCTGCTTGGCGGCCTTGGGATGGGCATCCTCAAAAATGATATTGGCGCCCTTGCCTCCCAACTCCAAGCTCACACGTTTGAGCGTATCGGCAGCGGCCTTTGAAATGGCGATACCTGCGCGGGTGGAGCCGGTAAAGCTGACCATGTCGACGCCGGGATGCGCGGAGAGTTGGCTGCCGACGCCAGCGCCGTCACCGTTGACCATGTTGAAAACGCCCGCCGGGAAGCCCGCCTCGTGCACGAACTCGGCGAACAACAGTCCGGAGAGCGGCGCGATTTCCGACGGCTTCAGGACCATCGTGCACCCGGTTGCCATTGCAGGCACAGCCTTGAGAATGATCTGGTTCATCGGCCAGTTCCACGGCGTGATAAGTGCACAAACGCCGATGGGTTCGAGCAGGGTCTTTTCCGTTTCAGTGAAATCCCGGTCAAAGCTGAAGTCCTCGAAAGCCTTCAGGAAACCCTCAAGGTGCCAGCTGCCCGCACCGACCTGCTGCGCCCGGCTGAGATCAATCGGCGCGCCCATTTCCATCGACATGGCCTGCGCCATCTCTTCAGATCGCGCGTTGTAGACCTCCAGCAGCTTCCGCATCAGCGCGGTACGCTCTTCCTTGCTGGTCTGCGACCAACTGTCAAAGGCCGTGCGCGCTGCGGCAACCGCCGCATCCGTATCCGCCTGATCGCCCAGGGAGATTACCGCGCATTGCTCTTCGGTCGACGGGTCGATGACGGCGAAATCATGCGCCTCGGCGGGGGCGACCCACTGGCCGTTGATATAGAAATCACGTTTTTCCAACATGGGTTCTCTCCTGTTTCTATGCTGCTGATCACTGCGACGCAGATGATTTTGCGGCACTCTGTCACCGGGGGCGACCCTCTGCAAGAGAGGGGATGAAAGACGCGAGCGAAGGTATTAGGTTAACGGCACGAGTCACTCACAGCATTGCACCGGAGGACACTATGGGCTTGCGCATCAACGACACTGTGCCGAATTTAACGGTCGAAACAGACCACGGCACGATACAACTGCACGACTGGATCGGCGACAGCTGGGCCATCCTGTTCTCGCACCCCAAGGATTTCACACCTGTGTGCACCACTGAATTTGGCGCCGTGGCGCAATTGGCGGAAGAATGGGAAAAGCGGGGCACCAAGGTGATCGGCGTGTCGGTGGACGGCGTCGAGGATCACAAGAAGTGGAAAACCGACATCGAAACTTTCGGCGGCGCCAAGGCTGGGTTTCCGATCATCGCGGATGACGGGTTAGAGGTCTCAAAAGCCTTCGACATGCTGCCTGCGGAAGCCTATTTGCCGGATGGCCGCACCCCCGCCGACAGTGCCACCGTGCGTTCGGTCTTCATCATCGGGCCGGACAAGCAGCTCAAGCTGAGCATGACCTACCCGATGACCGTGGGCCGGAATTTTGCTGAAGTGCTGCGCGCGCTGGACGGCTTGCAGATGTCCATTGGCAAAGGGGTGGCGACACCTGCAAATTGGAACGTGGGCGATGATGTGATCATCCCGGCGACGGTTTCCGATGAGGACGCCAAGGCCAAGTTCGGCGAGTTCAACAAGATCCTTCCGTATCTGCGCACGACAAAGGCGCCAGAATAGTCAGCCTTGAGGCGGCGCCTCCGGGTGTCGCCTCAAATCGGCAGCTCAGTGGTGGATTTCAGCTCTTTCAGGACGAAACTGGAATGCACTTCGCGGACGATCGTGTTGCGCAGTAATGTGTGGGTCATGAAGGTTTCGTAAGCTTCCACATCCGAGACGCGTATTTTCAGCTGGTAGTCGGCCGTGCCTGAGGTCGCATAGCATTCAACGATTTCCGGGTGACCTTCGATCAGGCTTGCAAAGCCGGATACCGTCTTTTCTGCATGGTCCCGCAGGGTGATGGAGGCCAGCACACAGAGCTTGCACCCAAGCTTGGCCGGATCCAGCAAAGCCACCCGCGCCGTGATCAGCCCGTTGGCTTCGAACTCCTGCATCCTCCGCCAGACCGTGCTTTGCGCCATGCCGCACCGCTCCGACAGCTGCGCCAAGGAAAGCGCTGCGTCCCGCTGAATTTCTTTCAGTAAATGCTCATCGGTGCCAGAAATTTTCATGTTCGCGCCCAGATCCGAGATGATCATTCGTAACCTGTTGGCTCGTACAAAAAAAGCCCCGATGAAACATCGGGGCTTTCTCTTGCCTGGGCGGAACTCACGCTGCGCGGCGGCGCCTTGCGATCACACCGAGGGCACCAAGTCCTGCAAGCATCAAGGGCAAACCTGCGGGCAGCGGCACAGGGGCCGGTATCTGGCTTTCGATGCGGGAAAGCGCGAACTTGGCAAACTCAGACTGCGCAATCCGGTTTGGGTGCACACCATCCGCAAAAAGCACCTGATCGGCGCGTGTAGGGTCAAAGAGAGGCTGTCCATCAGCATCTAATCCGACAAACGAACAATTTCCCGCGACCTGCAGGACGCGCAGGCTGGTTGTGCAGGGAAAAATCGTATCGACAATACCCAAAGTGTCTGCACGATCGATCAGGTCATTGAAGTACGAAAACTGGTCGACCCGTGTGATGGTCAACCCATCATCCGTTTCCAGTTTCTGAAGCCCGTTCTCGAGTTCCGCATTGAAGAGGAGCGATGCACCTTGAATGGCCGCTGCGCGACCGTTGAGTTTCGCCACAGTAGCCTCGGCCACGGCGATGTCCGCGGGGTCGGTCGCCGGGTCGAGCTTAAGGGCGGCAAGGGTCGCCTGCGCCACGACCAGCTCTGCATTGAAGGCCGGTGTGCGGCTGATATCCGGCAGGTTGGAGACGAGGAAATCGTCGAAATGGGCACCAGTCGCCGCCACGGCGCGGATGCCGTCGATCACCTCACCGGCGGTTCGGACGGGGTTGAACTCCGGCGTGCCCAATTGCTGAAAAAAATCGTTGGCCCCGAAGAGCACGGACACCAAAGGGTTGGACCCGGCGTTTCCAACAGTGGCCGCGAAGGTGGCAGCCTGGTTTTGGAAGGTCGAGAGTGCGGTGAGCGCTGCTACCTGCGCGGGAGGTACGGTGGCGCCGCCGCTGTAGTCGGTGGTGTTTGTGTTGCCGGCGGTGGCGCCGCCAAGCGCGTAGTTCTGAGTTTCTTTCCGGGCGGCGCGGAACCTGTCGGCGATGATTTCAGTCCAAACGGGACCGTTGGAGAAGCGCCCGCCAACGCTGGGCGGCGCGAGCTGGACCAGCTTGCCGTCGTCGGACAGGCTGTCGCCAAAGGCGTAGTAGCTGGTGAAGTCGAGCGTACCCGAATGGGCACCCGTGGCCAAGCCAATGGCCAGCCCGAATGACAGAATCTGGTTTTTCATGAGGCCCTCCCAAGCCGTGATCGCCAGAAGGTTAACACCCTTTTTACGTGCATCTAGCCTGACCCAGCGGCAAGCGGAAAAGACGCTACGTCACGAAAAAGGCCCCGGCGTTTCCACCGGGGCCCTGATTTTCACGTGCTGCGCAGATTATTCGTCTGCAGGCGCTTCTTCTTTTTTGACTTCTTCGCCGGTCTCCTGATCGACGACCTTCATCGACAGGCGCACCTTGCCGCGATCATCGAAGCCCAGCAGCTTGACCTTCACTTCCTGACCCTCTTTGAGAACATCGGAAGGATGGTTCAGGCGGCGGTTTTCGATCTGGGAGACGTGCACCAGACCGTCGCGCTTGCCAAAGAAATTCACGAAAGCGCCGAAATCGACGATTTTCACGACTGTACCGGTGTAGACCATGCCTTCTTCGGGCTCGGCCACGATGGAGTGGATCATGTCGTAGGCTTTCTTGATAGAATCGCCGTTGGGCGAGGCGATCTTGATGGTGCCTTCGTCGTTGATGTCCACTTTTGCGCCGGAGACCTCCACGATTTCGCGGATGACCTTGCCACCGGAACCGATCACTTCGCGGATTTTGTCGGTGGGGATCTGCATGGTCTCGATGCGCGGTGCGTGGATCGAGAAGTCCGCAGCACCGGTCAGCGCCTTGTTCATCTCACCCAGAATGTGCATCCGGCCATCTTTCGCCTGCGCCAGAGCTTTCTCCATGATCTCGGGCGTGATGCCCGCGACCTTGATGTCCATCTGCAGCGATGTGATGCCGTTCTCGGTGCCTGCGACCTTGAAGTCCATGTCGCCGAGGTGGTCTTCATCCCCCAGAATGTCGGACAGGATCGCATATGAGCCGTCGTCTTCCAGGATCAGACCCATGGCCACACCGGCCACAGCCGATTTCAGCGGCACGCCCGCGTCCATCATCGACAGCGACCCGCCACAGACGGATGCCATGGAGGACGAGCCGTTGGATTCGGTGATCTCGGAGACCACGCGCACTGTGTAGGGGAAGTCGGTGGCTGCGGGCAGAACCGCCTGCAGCGCGCGCCATGCCAGCTTGCCGTGACCGATTTCGCGGCGTCCGGGAGGGCCCACACGACCAGCTTCACCGACCGAATAGGGCGGGAAGTTATAGTGCAGCAGGAAGTTGGATTTGAAGTTGCCGTGCAGCGCGTCGATGAACTGCTCATCGTCGCCAGTGCCCAGCGTGGTCACGACCAGACCCTGTGTCTCACCTCGAGTGAAGAGCGCAGACCCATGGGTGCGGGGCAGAAGGCCGGTTTCGCAGACGATGTCGCGGATTTCGTCGGTTTTCCGACCGTCGATCCGCTTGCCTGTTTTCACCACGTCACCGCGCAGGATGGAGGCCTCAAGCCCTTTCATCGCGGAACCGAGGTTCGGGTCCTCTGCCTGCTCTTCAGTCAGCGCTTCCATGATCCTCTCGCGGGCGGCGGCCACGGCTGTGGTGCGCTCCTGCTTGTCGGAGATCGCGAAAGCCGCGCGCATGTCGGCCTCACCAGCCGCCGCGATTGCCGCAGACAGCTCGGAATAATCCGCTGGCTGATAGTCGAAGGGCTCTTTAGCAGCTTCCTCGGCCAGTGAAATGATCAGATCGAGCACCGGCTGGATGTTCTCATGCGCGAATTTCACCGCGCCGAGCATTTCCTCTTCGGTTAGCTCGTAGGCTTCGGATTCGACCATCATCACGGCGTCTTTGGTGCCGGCAACGACAAGGTCCAGGCGCTGCTCGGGGTTCAGACGCAGGTCCTGCATGTCGTCCACGGTCGGGTTCAGGATGTATTCGCCATCTTCAAAACCAACGCGGGCACCGGCGATGGGGCCCATGAAGGGGGCGCCGGAAATCGTCAGCGCCGCAGAGGCTGCGATCATCGCGACCATATCGGGGTCATTGACCAGATCGTGGGAAAGCACGGTGCACATCACCAGAACTTCGTTCTTGAAGCCGGGGACAAACAGCGGGCGGATCGGACGGTCGATCAGACGCGCGGTCAGCGTTTCTTTTTCAGTTGGGCGCGCTTCGCGCTTGAAAAAGCCACCCGGTACCTTACCGGCGGCGTAGTATTTTTCCTGATAGTGCACGGTCAGTGGAAAGAAATCCTGACCTGGCTTTTGTTTCTTGGCAAAGGTGACGTTTGCCATGACGCTGGTTTCGCCCAGCGTTGCAATCACCGACCCATCCGCTTGACGGGCCACTTTTCCGGTTTCCAGTGTGAGCGTCTCTTCGCCCCACTGCATCGACTTTTTCGTTTCGTTGAACATCTAGGTTCCTCAAGTTGGCCCATTGGCCATTTGCATAGGGGGCGTATTCCCCCTGACCCCGGTATCTTCTTTTGGCGGCGCTGAGGTCCGGGCGCCGGCTTTCAGATTGCGCGTACGTACACGAGATCGCAGCCATTGGAAAGGGACGGTTTACGCAGCGTTCGAGCCTAACCCCATGGCTTTTTGGGTGGCGTTTTGTAGACGGATGGCGCATCGGGGAAAAGGTCACCGGTGGCGCCCTCCGCATGGCCAAAGCGGATCATCCACGGTTTGGGTGGGGCAATCTCGCCGCCTGGGGACCATTCGAAATATCCCAGCGCGCCGCTGGCGGGGATCGGGCCAATAGGGTGTGGGTTCTCCAGCAGCAGCCCTGCGTCGCCGCCAAACCACGGGCTGTCACTCTCGGTGATGATCTCTACCACATCCACGGTGCCGATGATCGCGCCGCGCACAAGATCGTCAGGGCGTGGACAGGTGGCGCCGTGCTGCGCAAAGCGCCAGTGCAGGTAGCGGTATTCGTCTTCCTTCATGCCGGTCGCGGCGTGGATACAGATGGGACCAGGCACCATGCGCCCTGCGCGGATTGATCCGAGCGAGCGGTTTTCGATGATCTTGCCGCCATGAATGATTGCCCAGGCGGAAGGCTGTCGAACAGAGAGGGCAAGGCGTGGCAAGTCGGGCATAGGCAAGACCTAGCGCAGACGCGCGATGGATCACGGGTCGTTTTCGCCCTCGCCCAGGATGCGCGTGAAGAGGCCAACGACGAAGGCCGTCGTGATGCCAAAGGTCAGGATACCTGTGGCAGAGATCATTGCCCCGGCGATGCGGTACCCGGGGTCGAGCACCACATCGCCGTAGCCGACGGTGGTGTAGGTCACGAGCGAATAGTAAATCGGCGCTTCATAGCCGGGCAGCGCGCCCACGACCCAGATTGAGAAGGCGCTGATGTAAATCTGAATGGTATGCGAGGCCAGCAGCACAAGAAACAACGCGCAGACGATGAAAATCTGATGCCGCGTGGTTTGCTCTTCGCTGAAGTGATCATGTTTGCGCAGATGTTTTATCAGGCGGGCGATGATGAGAATGTGCAACAGGGCACAGACCAGAAGCACTGTGCCGCCGAAGGTGATCTCGAGAAGGACAGGCATGGTGCGCCCCAGGTTGGTTTTGACAAGGATTCGGAACGGTTTACGCGGCGGCGCGGGGCTTGTCCAATGGTCTGCAGTCAGGCCTGAGAGAGGGCTGCGAGCAGGACCACGGCCATCATCGAGGCGGCCATGGCGATGTTGATGGCACGCTGTGTCCGGTGCGGCAGGTTCATCCGTTGCAGGGTAATGCCGAGCCAGAGCCACGCGAAGTGGATCGGAATCCAGATCGCATTTATGATCAGGAACTTCAGGGCGATTTCAAGGGCAAAGCTCTGTGGCCAGAAACCGAAACCGCTGAAGAGCGCAGTGTTGACCGCATAGGCCTTGGGGTTGATGGCCTGCAGCAGGATGCCACCGCCGATGCCGGGCGGTTTTGCGCGTTCGATAAAGGCGACCTTGCTGCCCGCGAGCGCGATGCGCAGGGCGAGATAAGCCAGATAGGCAACGGAGGCAAAGAAAAGCACAAGGCGCAGGCGGTCGTCAGCGAGGATGGCAGCGGTGACGCCTGAGACCACGGCCAGTGAGACCAGATTGGTGCCGATGAAGAGACCCACGACATAGCGGCTGCCAGCGGCGGCACCAAAAGCGGCACCCACACCTGCAGTGGAAAGCACGCCGGGGCCGGGGGTGATGATCAGGAAGAAGACGGCGGCGGCGAAAGTGAGCATGGGGGCACTCTATGCAGCCCGTGGCGCGGGTAAAGAAAAACCGCGCCGGGTGGGGCGCGGTTTTTTGAAAACTCGACCGGGTGCCGGACCACAGGTTTGCTACGCAAACCCACTTGTCCGCACTCGGAGAAAATCGCTGAGCGATTTGTCCCCTTAATTATCTCCGGAGGCCCAGGCGTTTGATCAGGTCCTGGTAGCGGGCCTCATCCTTGCCTTTCACATAGTCGAGAAGCTTGCGGCGTGTGGCCACCATCTTCAGCAGACCACGACGGCCATGGTTGTCTTTCTTGTGGGTCTTGAAGTGCTCGGTCAGGGTCGCGATGCGCGAGCTGAGGATGGCAACCTGAACTTCGGGCGATCCGGTGTCGCCTTCCTTGGTTCCGTATTCCTTCATGACGCGGGCTTTGTCTTCAGCAGTGATCGACATCGGGGGCTCCTATACAATAAGTGTTTGAGTCAAGGCGCAGGCCGGGATGTCGTCCAGCACAGGCCGATGGAGATACCGTCCTTGAGAAAGATTCCCCAAGGCGATGCGCGCGTATAAGCGCCCTGATTGGAAATGGCAATTGTTGAATTTGGGGCTTGGCCGGAAGACTGGTCGCCAGCACCATTCGATGTCTGATCAGACGGCTTCCAGACCGATCACCATCGCGGAACTCAAGGGGATCAGCGTTAGGTCAGCAACGCTCAGTTCGGCATCCCCATAGACCTCGGCGACATTTTCACCGTTCATGGAAACCTGCATCACCTCGGGGTCATCCGGGTCCGGGGCAACGCCGACATCCGGTTCTGCCGCGCCCTCGTGCGTATCATCCCAGACCAGCATCAAGCTTTCTGTTTGTGCCTGATAGTCAAGGACCTCAGAACCGTCCCGCTGTTCAATCCAGTCACTCAACAGTACTCCGTCTCCCTCTGGAGGGGCGTCAAACTCTACCTCGTCTGCTTCAAGCATCGCGGAGCTGTAGATGATTTCTTGGGAGGGAGCAGTCTCTGCTGACGGATCTGTTTCCGCAGCTTCCGGTTCAGCCATCACTTCATTGAGAATGTCATCGCCCCAGTCGCCTGCTGGATAAGCTGTTTCAGCCGTATTGAAAGCCACTTGCGTGTCAGACTGCAGTAGCCCACCAGCATCGCTATGCTCTTTGATCTGACTGAGAAGGTCTCCGACGTCCGAGGTCTGCTCGCTCTCGTCCTGCAGCAGGTCTTCTTCTTCCTCGTCAACGTCGGCCTTGATTCCCACAAAGGCAGCAGCGCCGACTCCCGCCACACCCATCAATCCGGCCAGCCATAACATCAGATCAAGACCTTTTACCGTTCATGCGCGGCACTCTGACAGATCAACCACCATAGGCGATGCCGCAATCCACATTGGGTTCTAGGGTCAAATCCTGACCAATATGTTAACGTCAGCCGGGCCTGTCCCAGCGTTCCGGCTGTCTGGCATAGGGCAGGTAAAGAGGATGACGGGGATGTCCTTCCTTGGACAGGCCCAGGTGAAAGAGGTCACATCCCGCATCAGTCAGCAGATTGGCGACTGCCGTGCCCCGCGCCAGATGCGCGCCGTGCACACCCCAGGCGGCGATGACCTGATCCGCTTGTTGCGCAGCTTCAATCAATACCACGTCGTTCTCCGGTCCGATGGGACAGGCGGCGCGGCGCATCGCCTTGGGATCGGTGTCCCGCCAGGCAAAGATATTGGTCACCTGAAAGCCGCCAAACCCTAACCTGCGGGCGCGTTGTTCGCAGCGCTCCACCGTCGGGTCGTTTCTGATTTCATCGGCTTTCGACGGGTTGAGCATGACAAAGTTCACGCGCCTGCCTTCGGGCTGCCAGATCCGGCGCAGGCTGTAGCGATACGCAGCGCAATCAGAATAGACCGCTTCGGACCAACTGTCGGCGCTTTGATGGGTGCGGGTGAGCATGTGGCTTCATGCCACCCGGTCGGCAGCGCCGCAAGACAGACGTGCAAAAGGCCGCCCCGGTGAGGCGGCCTTCTCGAAAAGTGTGTTTGTGTTCAAGCGGTTGCGGTGACGCTTTTGCGGGGCAGCTCCAGCACTTCGCCGCGCAGTTCCAGGATTGCGGCGGCAACCAGGGCGTAGACGATGTGGCCCCAGAGCGCGACCCAGGTGATGCCGGTGAAGCCGAGAAAGGGTTTCATACCTGCCACGAGATGCGCCATGCCGTAGAGGGCAAAGACCCAGAGGGCGACGCCGTAGACAGCGGCGGTGATACCCCAGTGCAGCTGCGGCAGGACGGCACGCTGGACCGGGCGGGCAATGGCGAAGTAGCCAACCACGTAGAAGACCAGACCGGTCAGGGTATGCAGCAGATAGGCGGCACCGGACGGGGCGGCGCCAAAGACGGATTTCAGTGTGGCACCGGCAAGACCGACAGGCGCAAGTTTCGCGTAGCCAAAAAGCGGGCTGAGCGCCTGTCCGAAGGTGTCAAAAGCGATGGTTGCAAAGGCGCCGGCGGTCAGGATTGTCAGAGCTGTGCGTTTCATATCAGGGTCTCCATGTTGGAACGGGTTCGACTTCTGACCCCGATATGGCAGTGCTGGCTTGTCTTGTGCAGCCTCCTCACACAAGGCTTACCTTCCCGCGGATTTTCGTAACATTCTTTGTAACAAACCCCCGATCTCACTGACATCGGCGCGAGGTTTGCGTCAGATTGAAATATTTGGAACTGATCAGTTCTTAATATTCAGCACGCGGGTGGGATGCAACTCCCCCGATTTATAGCGCCCGATGGCCAGAGCCTGACCTTCGAAAGAGGCCCAGACCTCCTCGCCATAGTCAACATCACTTGCCAGCACCATGCCGGGATTGCCATTGCGCAACCGGGCGGCCCCTTCAGGGGTGGCCTTGACCTCGGGCAGGGCGACAAAGGCCTCCGCAACGGGGCGCAGATGCTCATCAAGCGCAGAGGTCCTTGCAAGCGCTTCGATCTTGTCCATGGTCAGCCCGTCGGTGGCATCAAATGGCCCCGACCAAATGCGGCGCAATTCCCGCACGTGCCCGAAGCAGCCCAGAGCCTCCCCCAGATCGCGCGCAATGGACCTGACATATCCGCCCTTGCCGCAGACCAGCTCAAGGGTGACGTGATCCGGGTCCGGACGGTCGATCAGCAACAGGCTTTCGACATAGAGGGGGCGGGCGGCGATTTCCATCGTTTCGCCATCGCGGGCGCGTTTGTAGGCGCGTTCACCGTCGATCTTGACGGCAGAGAATTGGGGCGGGACCTGCTCGATATCACCTACAAACGCCCCAAGCGCCTGCTTGATTGTCTCATCATCCGGGCGCAGATCGCTTTGCGCGATGACCTCACCCTCCGCATCATCGGTGTTGGTTGCCTGGCCAAGCCGCATGGTGAATTCATAAGCTTTCAGTGCGTCGGTGACATAAGGCACCGTCTTGGTCGCCTCGCCTAGCGCAACGGCAAGCACGCCGGTGGCGTCGGGGTCCAGTGTGCCCGCATGTCCCGCCTTCTTTGCGTCCAGCGCCCAGCGGACCTTGCTGACCACCGCCGTGGAGGTCAGGCCCGCAGGTTTATCCACCACGAGCCATCCCGAAATCTCTCTGCCGTTTTTCCTGCGTCCCATGATGCCTCACGTGCTCCTGCGCGCGGTGCAATAACGGTCTGTGCCCCTAACCGCCAGCGTTCTTTTTGCTGTCTTGCCGCAGAATCGCCGGATCCTGCGGGATACCCTACTCTGCCGGGGTCACGACGCCGACGATGGGCCCGAGATTGAACCCGAAGTCGCTGCGCCCCAGAGCAGGCGCATAAAGCCGCGACACCTTGCCATCAAAGTAAAGCGCGTTGGGCAGGTCCAGATGATCGCGAAACAGCAGTCCGAAACTGTGGAAATTCACCGGTTCATCCGAAATGGCAAAGACGACCCTTCGGCCATCTGACGACGTCCCCACACCGTTGCGAATGAACTCAGAGGTGCCGTCTTCCAGAAATCGCGGGTGCAGTGCGCCGTCGATGACCAGCATCGGCCCGGATTGCGTGGCGTCGCGGCACTCGGGTTGTTCCTGAAGGAAGGCCAGCGTTTCGAAGACATCCGCCCGATCTTCACGCAGGCAGAACACACCATTGGGCAGCAGGCCGAAGTTGCCGGGGCCTGCGGTGTCGATGACCCGCATGATCTCCTGCCCATCTTCGACATAATGCCCGACCGGCGCGCGGTTGTCATGATACATGCCCGCGTTCATGGCGAAGACCAGCTTTTGCTGCTGCGCTGCAAGCTTTCTGTCGACCTCTGAAAACTGGCCCAAAGGGGCGCCGTCTTCGTCATAGAGAAAGAGCTCAAGCGCTTCGGTGGCGGCATCCACTTCACAGACGGTGTAGCGCGTGTCCTGAAATGTCACGGGTTCACACTCCACAGCCCCTGCGTCATGCGCAAGAAGGCACAAAGCAGCGGTTGAGAGCAGTACGCGGATCATTCCGAATCGGGCTCCTCGCTGCTGCTTGCGTCGGTGTCGCGCCGCACGTCGTCACGGTTCAGCATTTCGCGTGTCTCATCCATCCGGTCGAAGGTCTCATCAAGCTGAAACCGCAGGTCAGGCGCGAATTTCAGCGATAGCTTCTTGGACACGACCCGGCGCAATTCACCCTTGTTGCGGGCGAGAAGGCTGATGACCTCGTCCTGTCCCCGCCCGCCCAGGGGCAGCACATAGGCCGTGGCAATGCGCAGGTCGGGCGACGTGCGCACTTCGCCGACGGTGATCGACATCCGGTTCAGATCAGGGTCATGCACGTCGCCGCGCGCCAGCACATCCGATAGCGCCCGGCGGATCAACTCGCCTACCCTGAGTTGTCGTTGCGACGGACCTGCGCCCTCGTGAAACTTGTTCTTTCCCATGCGCCCCATCTAAGGGGTCACCGGGGCTTTGCCAAGCGTGCGCTGTCGCGATAAGCAAGGCGCGGGGCAGGCAAGCGGGGATTGCAGAATGGACAAGCCGATGAGAATTGCGATCACGGGTGTGTCGGGCCGGATGGGGCGGATGCTGGTGGAGACAATCGAAGCCTCTGACCGGGCCGTGGTGTCGGCGGCCATTGAGCGGGCGGGGCATGGCTGGATCGGGCGGGATCTGGGTGTCGCCATGGGCGGGGCAAGTAGCGGTGTTGTTGTCACGGATGATATCGACGCGGCCTTGTCGGGCGCGGATGTTGTCATTGATTTTACGGCACCGACGGCCACCATCGCCTTTGCGCAGGCGGCAGCACGGGCGGGTGTTGCGCATGTGATTGGCACCACCGGCATGACAGCGCAGGAGATCGCGCAGCTTGAGGCCCCGGCGACGCAGACCGTTGTTGTGCGGGCAGGCAACATGAGCCTTGGGGTCAACCTCCTGGTGCAGTTGACCAAGCGGGTCGCGGCCGCCCTCGACGATGATTACGACATCGAGGTGATCGAGGCGCATCACAACCGGAAAGTGGACGCGCCCTCGGGCACGGCACTGATGCTGGGCGAAGCAGCGGCAGAGGGGCGTGGTGTTGACCTCGATGATGTGTCCGACCGCGCACGCGACGGCATTACCGGCGCGCGCGACAGGGGGCGGATCGGTTTCATCGCCATCCGTGGCGGCGATATCATCGGAGAGCATGATGTGATGTTCGCTGCCGATGGCGAGCGGATTATCCTGCGGCACGTCGCCTCTGACCGGTCTGTGTTTGCCCGTGGCGCCTTGAAAGCCGCGCTTTGGACCGCCGGAAAGCGACCGGGCGCCTATGATATGCTCGACGTCCTGGGTCTCTCTGAGCAATAACTTGCCGAGGGTCGTCCTTTGAGTCATCCAAGGCGCGTGCTGCTGCGTAGTACTTTCATGACGCTTAAAGGAGATGATGTGCGATGCGCTTGATTTTGAGCCTTGCGACAGGTGTAGCGGTCTTGACCGCGACCTCCGTGGCGGCTGAGTTCACCAAGGTCGACAGTCAGCAAGAGTTTCTATCGCTTATTTCCGGCAAAGAGCTCCGACGTCCGTTTGTGAAGCTCGATGTATCGCCGCAGGGGGATATCTCCGGCGTCGGTGCGGCCTGGACTGTGACCGGGAACTGGACCTGGCAGGAAGGGTATTTCTGCCGGGATCTCTTTTGGGGTGGCGATCCGCTCGGATATAATTGCCAGGCTGTTGAGGCGCATGACAACCGCATCCGCTTCACGTCCGACAAGGGGCGTGGCGATTCGGCGGAGTTTCGTTTGAAGTAGTCTGTATCGCTACTGATCCAAAGGCACGCGCTGCGCGCGTACGACATGCGCCCGTTCCGGGCAATTGGCGCGTGCATCAGCTAGATGGGTCAGAAATCGACCGCGAGGCCCTTTTTTTCCCAGTCTCCATAGCGCACGGGTTCCGGCCCGTCCCGCCCGCCCAACTCGGTCGGCAAATTGAGCGACTTGGCTTTTTTACGCCGTTCCTCCGCCTCTGCCAACGCCCGCTGCGCGGCGGGTGGGAGGTTTGATTTGTCCTGCGGTCTGTGCGCGTCGTCTGGCATTGCTACATCTCTTTGATCTGCCACCTTGATATACGCCGCTCTTTGGCGCAGACAACCCGCCAGCATTCAATGGAGCCTTGTGCATGTCCGATACCGGCGTTCCCGCCCGAAAAAGTGCGGTCTACCTGCTCGACCAGATCCTCGGAGAAGGGCGTCTGATGTCAGAGCTTTTGGGCGCAGGCGCGCTGGAGGCGCTGCCGGTGGCAGATCGCGCGCGGGCGGCACGGTTGGCGCAGGATACCCTGCGCGGGCTGGAGCGGGCAGACCGTCTGTTGCAAAAGCATCTGTCGAAATATCCGCCGCTCACCGTACGCAATGCCCTGCGGGTTGGCACGGTGGAGTTGTGTCAGGGGCAGGCGGCGCATGGTGTGGTCAACGCGATGGTCGAACTTGTTGCACGTCACAAAAGGTTGGGGCATCTGAAAGGTCTGACCAACGCGGTATTGCGTAAAATTGCCGCCGAGGGACCGGAGGCATGGGATGCGCTGCGTGCGCCGCGATTGCCAAAGTGGTTGCGTGGGCCGCTGGTGGCGGCTTGGGGGCCGGAAGCGATGGTGGCGATGGAA
This sequence comes from uncultured Roseobacter sp., assembly GCF_947492555.1. Lineage (GTDB taxonomy): Bacteria > Pseudomonadota > Alphaproteobacteria > Rhodobacterales > Rhodobacteraceae > Roseobacter. The sequence continues at coordinate 273,010 of NZ_CANLNE010000002.1, read as the reverse complement.
CGGGCGCATTTTGCCGGAGCGCCGCTGGATTTGACCGCCAAAGGCGATGCGGCGGCAGTCGCCGCAGCCACCGGCGGCACGGTGTTGCCCCATGGGTCTGTGCGGATTGCAGATGCGGGGCAGGTGTCCGCCATGGCAGGCTTTGAGGCAGGCGACTGGTGGGTTCAGGACGCGGCGGCGGCCCTTCCCGTGCAGGTATTGGCACCTCAGCCCGACGAGATGGTCCTTGATCTCTGCGCTGCGCCGGGGGGCAAGACAATGCAACTGGCCGCTGCCGGGGCGCGGGTGACGGCGGTGGACGATTCTGCCGGGCGCATGTCGCGGGTGACAGAAAACCTCAAACGCACCGGGTTGGCCGCGGATTTGATTGTGCAAGATGCGCTGGCGCACGCGGGTTCCTACGATGCGATCCTTCTGGACGCGCCCTGCTCCGCGACCGGCACAATCCGCCGCCACCCCGATCTGCCCCACGCCAAGGATGGGTCTGAATTCGGGGCCCTGATCGATTTGCAGGGCGCATTGATCGATCATGCGTGGAGCCTGCTCAAACCCGGCGGCAGAATGGTATTTTGCACCTGTTCGTTGCTGCCTGATGAAGGTGAGGTGCAGATCGATGACGCGCTGTTGCGCCATCAGGATATGCACGTGGACGTGGCGGCGCTGGCTCTGCCGGGTGTCGAGAAAGACTGGCACACCGCTGAAGGCGGGCTGCGTCTGCGTCCGGATTACTGGGAAGAACTGGGCGGCATGGACGGGTTTTACATCGCTTGTCTGCGCAAGTCTGCATAACATCCGGCCCGCCGTTTTTGCATCATGTGATCCACCAAATATAATGCGGTGACTCAAATCAGCCTTCGGGTTAACATGCGTCAAAGCGCCGTCAGAGCGTCCTCAGGCAGAGAACCCCATGTCCGAAAACAGAAGTTTTGCCGCCCGCAAGGTGCATTTTCTAAACCGCTGGCATGCCGCAAAGGCAGGCAGGATGCGCGCCCGCGCGGTCGGCTTCGTCTCTTCGCCCGAGCCGCGCACCATCGGCAGCTTTGCCAAGGGGCGACAATTGCTGGCGGGAAACTTCCTGTTTGCGGGCCATTTGCTGGAGCATAAGGACACCGATCTTTGGGACCTGCCCGCGCCGAATGCAGATTACGAGCAGGAAATTCATGGGTTTGCCTGGCTGGACGATCTGGCCGCAGTTGGGGATTTGCAAGCCCGCGCGGCGGCGCAGCGCTGGCTCTGGAGCTGGATCGAGCGCTACGGGCGGGGCCGTGGACCAGGCTGGACGCCGGATCTGACCGGGCGACGGCTTATCCGCTGGATCAACCATGCGCTCTTCATGCTGCGCGGCAATGATGCACCGGACAGCGATGCCTTTTACCGCAGTCTGCACCAGCAGACTCATTTCCTGGCCAAGCGCTGGCACGGCGCGGCAAGCGGTTTGCCTCGTTTCGAAGCCCTCACCGGGTTGATATATGCGGGGCTGTCGCTGGAGGGGATGGAAAGCATGGCCGTGCCGGCGGTCAGGGCGCTGGCAAAGGAATGTCATAGCCAGATTGACGAGCAGGGCGGTCTGCCGACACGGAACCCTGAAGAACTTTTGGATGTCTTCACACTTTTGTCATGGGCGGCCGCTGCGCTTTCCGACGCTGGTCATGCAGCACCGCCGGAACATCTGGAGGCGATCGAGCGTATTGCGCCCACATTGCGCACCTTGCGTCATTCGGATGGCGGGCTTGCGCGGTTTCATGGTGGAGGTCGCGGGCCCGAGGGCTGGCTGGATCACGCGCTGGCACAAGCCAAGGTCAAGACGCGTCAGCCCGATGGCTTATCAATGGGGTTTGCGCGCCTCTCTGCCGGGCGCACCAGCGTGATTGTCGATGCCAGCAAGCCGCCGACAGGGCGCGCGTCCTACAACGCCCATGCTTCGACACTGGCGTTGGAACTGACCTCCGGGCGACGACCTTTGGTGGTCAATTGCGGCTCTGGCCGGTCTTTCGGGCCGGATTGGCGCCGGGCGGGTCGGGCCACACCGTCACATTCGACGCTGTCGCTGGATGGATACTCAAGCGCGCGACTTGGGGATGCGGATAGGTCCACAGGCCGCGAGGAATTGATCGAAGCGCCAACCAAGGTGCCGATCGAGATTGGTCATGTCAGCGATGGGTTGCGGTTTCAGGGGGGGCACAACGGGTTTGTCGCCACGCATGGTCTGACACATGCACGTACGCTGGAAATGACATTTGATGGCCGCGCCATGGCCGGTGAGGACATGTTGCTGGCGCTGGATGACGCGGAAAAGCGACGGTTCGATCTGGCGCTGGACGCGACCAAACTACAGGGCATCGCCTTCGATATCCGGTTTCATCTGCATCCGGAGGTGGACGCGACGCTGGATCTGGGCGGCGCGGCGGTTTCCATGGCGCTGAAAAGTGGTGAGATCTGGGTGTTTCGTCACGATGGAGGGCAAAATCTGACCCTGCAGCCGTCGGTCTACCTGGAAACCGGAAGATTGAAGCCCAGGGGCGCAAATCAGATTGTTCTTTCGGGCAAGGCTATGTCATACGCCACGCGTGTCCGCTGGTCTCTCTCCAAGGCGCAGGAAACTGCGATTGGTATCCGGGATCTCAGCCAGGATGCGCCTGACCTGACCGACGAGCCTTAAAGGACCCTGCCCATGAACGATCTCGCCCCGCTGCGCCGCGCCCTGTTTTCCGTATCCGACAAGACCGGGCTGGTGGATTTTGGCAAGGCGCTGGCGACACGGGGGGTGGAGCTGCTCTCCACCGGGGGGACGGCGAAGGCGCTGCGCGATGCGGGATTGCAGGTGCGCGATGTGGCCGAGGTGACCGGATTTCCCGAGATGATGGATGGGCGGGTCAAGACCCTGCACCCGGTGGTGCACGGCGGTTTGCTGGCGCTGCGGGACAATGACGATCACGTGGCGGCGATGGAGACGCACGGCATCGGGCCCATCGATCTGGTGGTGGTGAACCTCTACCCCTTTGAGGAGACCGTGGCCAAGGGCGCGGGCTACGCCGAAGTGATCGAGAACATTGATATCGGTGGCCCCGCGATGATCCGCTCGGCGGCGAAGAACCACGGGTTCGTGACAGTGGTTGTGGATGTGGAAGACTATGATGCCGTGCTGGCGGAACTGGACGCGCAGGACGGGCAAACCGGCTATGCGCTGCGTCAGCGGCTCGCGCAGACAGCCTATGCACGCACGGCGGCCTATGACACGGCTGTCAGCACGTGGATGGCGGCACAGGTGGGGGGAACACCGCGCAGACGGACCTTTGGCGGGACACTGGCGCAGACCCTGCGCTATGGCGAAAACCCGCATCAGGCCGCGGCCTTCTACACCGATGGCGACGGTACGCCCGGCGTGGCCACAACCAGGCAGCATCAGGGCAAGGAACTAAGCTACAATAACATCAATGACACCGATGCGGCCTTTGAACTGGTGAGCGCCTTTGATCCGGCGGAAGGTCCGGCCTGTGCGATCATCAAACATGCCAACCCCTGCGGTGTTGCGCGGGGCGCCACGTTGACGGAGGCGTATACGCGTGCCTTTGACTGCGACCGAACCTCGGCCTTTGGCGGGATCATCGCGTTGAACCAGCCATTGGATGCTGCAACGGCGGAAGAAATCACCGGTATTTTTACCGAAGTCGTGATTGCGCCCGGCGCTGACCAGGGCGCAATGGATATTTTCAGCCAGAAGAAGAACCTGCGTCTGTTGACCACATCCGGCCTTGCGGACCCGCGCGCAGCGGGGCTGGCCGTGCGGCAGGTGTCGGGCGGATATCTGGTGCAGGACAAGGATGTGGGTCATGTGGGTCTGGATGACCTGAAGGTGGTGACCAAACGCCAACCGTCGGAGCAGGAGATGGCCGATCTGCTCTTTGCCTGGACCGTGGCGAAACATGTGAAATCGAACGCGATCATATACGTCAAGGATGGCGCTACTGTGGGCGTCGGCGCCGGCCAGATGAGCCGGGTGGACAGCACCAGGATTGCGGCGCGCAAAGCGGAGGATATGGCCGAGGCGATGGGCCTGCCCGCGCCGCTGACCCAAGGCTCGGTCGTGGCGTCGGATGCGTTTTTTCCCTTTGCTGATGGGCTGATCACGGCGGCAGAGGCGGGTGCGACCGCGCTCATTCAACCGGGCGGGTCGATGCGGGATGAAGAGGTGATCGCCGCGGCGGATGACGCCGGGATCGCCATGGTCTTCACCGGCATGCGCCACTTCCGTCACTGATCGGGGGATATCGTCATGCGCGCGCTTGCTCTGGCGGCTCTGGTCGCTTTCATCATCGATCAGCTCAGTAAGTATCTGGTGATCCACGTGATGGAGCTGTGGCGTGTCCGCGCTATCGACGTGCTGCCCCCGGTGCTTAACTTTCGCTATGGCGAGAACCGGGGCATCAACTTCGGCCTTTTTGGTGATGCGTCGGACGCCAGCCGGTGGGTCCTGATTGGGCTGGCCGTCGTGATCTGCGCGGCTGTTCTCGTCTGGGCGTGGCGGCACGAACTAGGGCTTTGGGCGCAGGTCGGCGCTGGCTTTTTGATCGGCGGCGCGCTGGCCAATGTGCTGGATCGGCTGATCTATGGCTATGTATTGGATTTTCTGAACATGTCCTGCTGCAGGGTCGAAAATCCTTTTGTGTTCAACCTTGCGGATGTGTTCATTTTCGGGGGGGCCATCGCATTGGTTTTCCTGTCACCCGATCCCAAGGACACATCAAAAAAAGGCCAGTGACATTGCCTGCTTGCATGGCGTATCAACAGGCAGACCGCGAGGAGACCTGACATGAGCCGGATTTTGGCCCTCATTCTGATCACAGCATCTGTTGGCGCCTGCGCCAATACCGGGCTGCGCGATCTGCGGTCGAACACGCGCGGACCGGATGAATTCATCATCGAGCCGAAGGCACCGCTGCAGACCCCCGACGATCTGACCAGCCTGCCCGCGCCCACACCGGGTCAGGGCAATCTGACCGATAATGATCCGCTGTCTGATGTGGTGGTGGCACTGGGCGGTCGTCCGTCGAACGCAACCGGGGTACCTGCCACGGATGGTGCTCTGGTCACAGCGGCCAGCCGATTTGGCGTGACACCGAACATCCGGCAGAGCCTTGCCGAAGAAGATGCGGATTTCCGCCGCAGGCAGTCGCGGTTCACGCAGTACCGGTTGTTCCGCGAAGACCGCTATCTGCAAGCCTATCGCCGTCAGGCTCTGGACGCCAGTGACGTTGCGGAACGGTGGCGCCGTGCGGGTGCCAGAACGCCAAGCTACCCACCGAATTGACCATAGTGCGGGCCGCGCACTCACTTTCGTGACAGCGTGACTTGAACCGTGCGGTTTGGGACGTATTTCTTGCCCAGACCCGTTGTGCTGGACCTTTGGAAGGACTGACCATGATCCGACTGCCCGCGTTTGCTGCCATCCTTTCGTTTTTGCCCGGTCTGCTGGCCGCTGGCGAAGAGGCCGTGACAACCTTTGCCCTTGATAACGGGATGCAGGTGGTTGTGGTGGAGGATCACCGGGCGCCGGTCGTGCAACACATGGTGTGGTACCGGGCGGGGTCGGCTGACGAACCCAAGGGGTCGTCCGGTGTTGCGCATTTCCTTGAACACCTTCTCTTCAAGGCGACGGACACGCTGGAAGCTGGTGAATTGTCTGCCACTGTGGCGCGCAATGGTGGGCGCGATAACGCTTTTACCTCCTACGATTACACCGCTTACTTTCAACGCGTGGCGGCGGATCGGCTGGAGCTGATGATGCGCATGGAGAGTGACCGTATGCGCAACATTCGGCTTACCGAAGAAAACATCGAGACCGAGCGCGACGTGATTATCGAGGAACGCAACCAGCGCACGGAAAACAACCCGAACGCGCTTTTTGGCGAACAGGTCGCGGCGGCGCAATACCTCAACCACCGCTATGGCGTGCCGATCATCGGCTGGATGCACGAGATGCAGACGTTGGATATGGAGGACGCGCTGGGGTTCTACGAGATTTACTACTCGCCCAACAACGCGATCCTGGTGGTGTCGGGCGATGTGACGCCCGAAGAGGTTCGGACATTGGCTGAAAAGTATTATGGCGTCATCCCGGCCAATCCTGATTTGCCGGAACGTGTCCGGACCGAAGAGCCGCCGCAAACAGCCGAGCGCCGGTTGATCTTCCGCGATGCGCGCGTCGCGCAACCCTATGTACGGCGGTCGTATCTCGCGCCAGAACGGGACCCGGGCGCGCAGGAAACGGCAGCTGCTCTCACATTTCTAGCGGAAATTCTGGGCGGTGGCACAACATCTTACCTGACGGACGCGCTGCAGTTCGACACGCAGATTGCGACGTATTCTGCGGCCTTCTACCGTGGGGTTTCGCTGGATGATACGACGTTCAACCTCATCGTTGTCCCGCGCCCAAATGTCAGCCTGCAAGAAGCCGAAGACGCGCTGGATGCCGCGCTGGCGCAATTCCTGATCGACGGTGTGGACCCGGAACAACTGGAGCGGATCAAGCTGCAGATCCGCGCGGATCAGATCTATGCGCGGGATGATGTGGACCGGATTGCCAACCGCTACGGTCAGGCGCTGTCTGCGGGATTGACGGTAGAGGATGTGCAGGCATGGCCCGACGTGCTGGAGGCCGTGACAGCAGAGGATATCATCGAAGCCGCCCGGGATGTCTTTGACAAACGGGCCTCGGTCACCGGTTGGCTGATGCGTGAGGAGGTCACCCAATGATCCGCTTTTTCCTGTCGATTTGTTTTGTCATCGGTTTCGCGCTGCCCGCCTCAGCCGAGGTGGACATCAAGGAGGTGACATCCGACGCGGGGCTGACCGCCTGGTTGGTCGAAGACCACTCCATTCCCTTCGTGGCGTTGGAAATCCGGTTTCGGGGCGGTGCCTCGCTGGATGCGCCAGACAAGCGCGGGGCCATCAACCTGATGACGGGGCTCTTGGAAGAGGGCGCGGCGGACATGGATGCGCGCGATTTTGCGCGATCTACCGAGGCGCTGGCGACCTCTTTTGGCTTTGATATCAGCGACGATTCGCTTTCGGTCTCCGCCCGCTTTCTGACCGAAAACAAGGAGGCATCTGTCGCCTTGTTGCGGGCGGCGTTGCAAGAGCCGCGTTTTGATCAGGATGCCATCGACCGCGTGCGTGAGCAGGTCCTGTCGGGCATCCGGTCAGACGCCAAGGACCCGAACGAGATCGCGTCGCGGGCCTTTGACCAGATCGCCTTTGCCGGGCATCCCTATGCCACATCGCTCAGTGGGACGGAGCAAAGCGTCGCCGCACTGACCCGGGATGATCTGCTGGCCGCGCACCGCGCGGTGCTGGCGCGGGACCGGATCTATATCGGGGCCGTCGGGGACATCACGCCGGAGGAGTTGGGCGTGCTGATGGATGATCTGCTTGCGGATTTGCCGGAAACGGGCACGCCGATCCCGCTGCGTGCGGAGGTGCAGATCCCCAGTGGCGTCACCGTCGTGCCATTCGACACTCCGCAGTCCGTTGCGATTTTTGGCCATGGTGGCATTGCGCAGGACGATCCCGACTATTTCACCGCGCTTGTGCTCAATCAGGTTCTGGGCGGTGGGGGCTTTGAGAGCCGTCTGATGGATGAGGTGCGCGAAAAACGCGGACTGACCTATGGTGTCTATTCCTATCTGGTGGCCAAAGATCTGGCGGAGGTTTACCTGGGGTCCGTAAGCTCGGCCAATGACCGGATTGCGGAAGCCATTGATGTGATCCGGGACGAATGGGCCAAGGCCGCGGCGGAGGGTCTTACCCAAACCGAGCTGGATGACGCGAAGACTTACATGACCGGCGCGTATCCGCTGCGCTTTGACGGGAACGGGCCGATCGCGCAGATCATGGTGGGTATGCAAATGCTGGGCCTGCCCATCGACTACATCGCGACCCGGAATGATCGTGTAGAGGCGGTCACGCTGGAGGATGTGCAGCGTGTGGCGGCGGAATTGCTGGACCCCGAGGGTCTACACTTCGTTGTCGTTGGCCAGCCCACAGGGTTGGAGAATACGCCCGCCAACTGAGTCGCTGCTGCCAGAATGAGGCGCTGACGCGCCACACCATGTCCTCGACCCGGTTGGGTCGAGTGCTGTCGCCTCGGTCAGGCGTCATTCGCCGTAAGGCACCCAGATGTTTTTGATTTCTGTCGCCGCTTCGAGGAATGCGCGCCCCTGACCGGCAGCGCCTATCCAGTCGCGGGCCAAGCCGTTGTTGACCCATGTGCGTTTGAGATTTGTAGCACTTGCTTTTTCAACGTCTCCAGACAGCGATTTTGCGCCAAAACACCAGACCGCGTCGATATCCATATGGCCTGCCATTTGGGTGGCAACCTCCGCCTGTGGGCCCGTCAGGATATTGACCACGCCAGCGGGAACGTACGAGGTCTCCAGTACTTGGATGAAATCCGTTGCCGCGAGCGGGAAGGGTTCGGACGCGCTCAGGATAATCCGGTTTCCCATGGCGATGGCCGGGGCCATGCAGGAAATCAACCCCAGCAGGGGCGCCTCATTGGTGCAGAGGGCGCCGATTACACCAACGGGTTCTTTCATGGCGAGTGCGACGCCGCGGATCGGCACGCCGTGTACCTGCCCGTCGTACTTGTCCGCCCACGCGGCATAGGTGAAGAGGCGATTGATGGCTGCCTCGACTTCCTGCGCGCCCTGTTTGCCGCCCATCATCTCGTTGAGGCGGTGGGCAAATTCATCCGCGCGGGCGGAGAGGTTTTCGCCTATGTAATAGAGAATTTGTGCGCGCAGGTGGCCGGTGGTTTTGGACCACCCCTTGGCGGCATGAGCGGCTTCGACCGCGTTGCGGAGGTCCTTGCGGTTGGCGAGCGAGGCGTGCCCCAGCAGCTTGCCGGATTTGCCCCAGACCGGTGCGGAATAGCCGCCGTCCGGTCGAGCCTGTTTGCCGCCGATGTAGAGTTTTGCCGTACGATCGATTGGATCTGCCGGTGTACCCTCTCCCTGATTAGGCTGGATGTCCTTGAGGGGCTTTGGTGTGCCTTTTACTCTGGTGTAACCGGACAAACCTTCCCAGCCGCCTTCGCGCCCGAACCCGCTTTCCCGCACACCGCCAAATCCCGCGGCGGCGTCCATCAGGTTGGTGCCGTTCACCCAGACGATGCCGCAAGCTAGTTTGGGCGCGATGTCGAGGGCGAGGTTGATGTTCTCGCTCCAAACCGTGGCGGCAAGTCCGTAGCGGCTGTTGTTGGCCAGCGCGACGGCGTCATCCGGTGTGCGGAAGGTGGTGGAGACGAGCACGGGGCCAAAAATTTCTTCCTGCATGAGCGTGTCGGCAGGGTTCAGACCGGTGATCAGCGTGGGCGGATAGAAGGAACCTTCGGAAGGCAGTTCAGTGGCCGCGACATGGGTCTGTCCGGTGGTGTTGGCCGCGACCAGACCGGCGATGGCGTTGAGCTGCACCGGATCGACGATCGCGCCGACATCGATGCTTTTATCCAGCGGGCTGCCGACGCGCAGCTTGTCCATGCGGGCGCGGAGCTTGGCGTAAAACACCTCTGCCACGGGTTCATGCACCAGAAGGCGTGAGCCCGCGCAACAGACCTGCCCCTGATTGAACCAGATCGCATCGACAAGGCCCTCGACAGCGGAATCCAGATCGGCGTCATCGAAGACGATGTAGGGGGATTTCCCGCCCAGCTCCAGGCTGAGCGCCTTGCCGGAGCCTGCGGTGGCCTCGCGGATACGGCGCCCTACGGTGGTGGAGCCGGTGAAGGCGATTTTATCCACCTCCGCGGCCACGATCATTTCACCCACGGTGCCATCGCCGGTCACGACGTTCACCACGCCTTTTGGCAGGCCCGCCTGACGGCAGATGTCTGCAAAGAGCAGCGCGGTGAGGGAGGTGTATTCCGCCGGTTTCAGCACCACCGTGTTGCCCATGGCCAGCGCGGGCGCGATTTTCCACGCCAGCATCAGCAGCGGGAAGTTCCACGGGATGATCTGACCGCAGACACCCAGCGCTTCGCGGTCGGGCAATTCCTCTTCCATCAGCTGCGCCATGCCCGCGTGGAAATAGAAATGCCGCTGGGCCAGAGGCACATCAATGTCACGGCTTTCCCGGATCGGCTTGCCGTTGTCCAGCGTTTCCAGCACGGCAAAAAGGCGGCTGTGTTTCTGCAGCAACCGCGCGAGCGCATAGATGTAGCGCGCGCGGCCCGGTCCGCCCAAGGCCTCCCACTTGGGTTGCGCCTTGCGCGCGGCCTTGACCGCCGCATCCACATCGGCCTGCGTGGCCTGTGTCAGCGTCGCAAGGACCTCACCAGTGGCGGGGTTGCGGCTGTCGAAGCCTTTGCCGGGTTTGGTAAAGGCCCCGTCGATGAAATGGCCAAATCGGTCCCCCTGATCCACCAGCCATGCCAGCGCTTCGGCGGCACTTTCCGGGGCGACCCCGTAGTCCATCGTTTCAAAAATCTCGGAGATGGTCATGGCACATGGCCCTTTCGGTCGTATCAGCTGGTCGGGTGGCGATAGCTGGCAGAATAATTGCCGGTCACATGGTGTTCGAGCTGCCGTTCGATGTCATTGAGCAGCGACGAGGCTCCAAAGCGGAAGAAGTCGGGCTGCAACCAGCGGTCGCCCAGTTCCTCCTTGATCAGCGCCAGATAGGTGATCGCATCCTTGGCTTTGGAAATCCCTCCCGCTGGTTTGTAGCCGACGCGAAAGCCGGTACGCTCGAAATAGTCGCGGATCGCGCGGATCATCACCAGGGTGACCGGCAACGTGGCATTCACGCTTTCCTTGCCGGTCGAGGTCTTGATGAAATCGGCGCCTGCCATCATGCAGATCATCGAGGCCCGCGCGACATTGCGCAGCGACCCCAATTCGCCGGTGGCCAGGATCGCCTTGACATGGGCGTCGCCACAGGCGGCGCGGAAAGCGCGCATTTCATCGTAGAGCGCCTGCCAATTGCCAGACAGCACGTGGCGGCGGGAGATCACGATGTCGATCTCTGCCGCACCGGCTTTGACGCTTTCCTCGATCTCGGCAATGCGCAGATGCAGCGGTGACAGGCCGGCCGGGAAACCGGTGCTGACGGCGGCAACGGGAATGCCGGAGCCGTTCAGGGCGCGCACCGCCGCCGGGATCATCTCGTGATAGACGCAGACGGCGCCCGTCGTGATCGGGCCCATGCCCATCGCATCCAGCAGGCTTTGCGCGATGGGTTGACGGGCCTTGGCGCAGAGCCGCGCCACACGGTGTTCGGTGTCATCGCCGGACAGGGTGGTCAGATCGATGCAGGTGACCGCGCGCAACAACCATGCGGCCTGGTGCTGTTTCTTGACGGACCGTCGCGCGGGCAGGCTGGCCGCACGCCGTTCAATGGCGGATGTGTTGGCCTGCAAGCTACGCACCCAGTCCAGATCCAACGCCATGCCGGGATTGCGCGGTTCGGTGACCTGCGGCAACTGGTGGCTTGCGGTCGCTGTTTGTGTTGTCTGGCTGAGCATCGCGGCACTCCTGAACCTGCGGGACTGCAAAGTCGCATGGCCCGTCAGGCTTGGCAAGAACCGGCACGCCGCGTCACGCGCGTAATTGGTGCTGAAACTTCAGCTGCCGCGGTATGTCGAATAGCCAAAGGGCGAGAGCAGCAGTGGCACATGATAATGGCTTTCGCTGTCCGAAATCCCGAAGCGGATCGGAATGCTGTCGAGAAAACGCGGCTCTTCCGGCGCGACACCGCTGGCGGTGAGGTAGGGCCCGGCTTCAAAGATCAACTCGTAGACGCCCGCCTCGAACTTGTCCTTGCCGAGGATCGGCGCATCCGTGCGGCCATCCGCATTAGTGACCGCCTCAGCAATTTTCCGGTGGCTGTTGCCGGAGACGCGGAACAGCAGGATGCGGAGCCCTTCCGCCGGGCAGCCACGCGCGGTGTCGAGAACATGGGTGGTCAGATATCCCTCGGGCATCGGCGCGATTCCTGCTGGTTCACCCGCAACCTGCCCGGCCCAGATACGAATTGCAACGGCCCGCAACCCAGTATTGAATGGCGCTGCAGGCACAGGAGTTCGTTTGTGAAACGCTATCCCCGGGATTTTTCAGGCTATGGGGCCAATCCACCAGATGCGCAGTGGCCCGGTGGCGCCCGGATCGCCGTGCAATTTGTGCTGAACTACGAAGAGGGGGGTGAAAACTGCCTGCTGCACGGGGATGCGGCCTCAGAGGCTTTCCTGTCCGAAATCGTCGGTGCGCAGCCCTGGCCGGGACAGCGGCACTGGAACATGGAATCGATCTATGACTATGGCGCACGCGCCGGGTTCTGGCGGCTGCACCGCCTGTTTACCGGCGCGCGCGTGCCGGTCACGGTCTACGGTGTGGCCTCGGCGCTGGCCCGTGCGCCCGAGCAGGTCAAAGCGATGCAGGACGCAGGCTGGGAGATTGCCAGCCACGGGTTGAAATGGATCGACTACAAGGATCACTCCGAGGCCGATGAGGCGGCGGATATGATGGAGGCGATCCGCCTTCACGGCGAGGTTACCGGCGAAAGCCCGCGCGGTTGGTACACCGGGCGCTGTTCGGAGAATACGGTGGCGCTGGCGGCAAAGACGGGTCAGTTCGAATACATCTCGGATACCTACGACGACGATTTGCCCTATTGGGCCAAGATCGGGCGGCGCAAACAGTTGATCATCCCCTATACGCTGGATTGTAACGACATGCGTTTTGCCACGCCGCAGGGGTTCAATTCAGGGGATCAGTTCTTTGCCTATCTGCGCGATACTTTCGATACGCTCTATGCCGAAGGGGCGGCGGGGGCGGCCAAGATGATGTCCGTCGGGCTGCATTGTCGCTTGATCGGCAGGCCGGGTCGGGTGCAGGCGCTGAAACGCTTTGTCGACTATATCCAAGGCTTTGAGGGCGTCTGGTGCCCGCGTCGGATCGAAATTGCGGAACATTGGCGCAAGGTGCATCCGCCAACCCGCATGGCACGGCCCTCGGCGTTGAAGAAAACCGATTTTGTCGAACGGTTTGGAGGTATCTTCGAGCATTCACAGTGGATTGCGGAACGCGCTTTTGAGCTGGAACTGGGCCCCGCGCATGATACGGCGACGGGCCTGCATTCCGCGCTGGCGCGCATGTTCCGCTCCGCCACGGTAGAGGAACGGATGGGCGTGTTGCAGGCGCACCCCGATCTGGCGGGCAAACTGGCGGCGGCCAAACGCCTGACCGCCGAAAGCACAGAGGAACAGGCCAGCGCCGGGCTTGACGCGTTGACCGATGAGGAACGCGAGACCTTTGAGAGCCTGAACGCCGCATATGTCAAGAAACATGGGTTTCCATTCATTATTGCGGTGAAAGACTACGACAAAGCGAGCATTCTGCGCGCTTTCCAGCGGCGGTTGGAGCATGAGAGCGATGCGGAATTTGACGAGGCCTGCCGTCAGGTGGAACGCATTGCCGAGATCAGGTTGGAGGCGCTTTTGTGAGCTATGCATTTCCCCCGGGCGGGCTGCCGGATCAATCCGTACACCCCGAAGGCACGGCGATTTTCACCGAAAGTTACGCGGTCCTGCCGGCCGTCACACAGCGCGATATCGTCACCAGCTTTCTGCCGGAATGGGCAGATACGCGCGTCTGGATTCTGGCCCGACCGCTGAGCGGCTTTGCAGAAACCTTTGCGCAATACGCCGTCGAGATCGCCCCGGGAGGTGGATCGGATGCGCCGGAACCGGACCCATCCGCACAAGCCATCCTTTTCGTGGCCGAGGGAGAGGCGACCCTGACCGTGGAAGGCGATGAATACGCGCTGAAACCGGGGAGCTATGCCTATATCGCGCCGGGGGATTTCTGGACGCTGAGGAATGACAGCACGGCGCATTTTAGATGTCATTGGGTCCGCAAAGCCTACCAATCCGCCAAAAATATTGAAGCGCCCAAAAGCTTTGTCACATCAGACCAATCCGTTGCTCCGACGCCCATGCCCGATTGCGGTGGTGTCTGGGCGACAACCCGTTTCGTGGACCCGGCCGATCTGCGCCATGATTGCCACGTGAACATCGTGACGTTTCAGCCAGGGGGGCGCATTCCCTTTGCGGAAACCCATGTGATGGAGCATGGGCTCTATGTGCTGCAGGGCACCGCCGAGTATCTTTTGAACAAGGATTGGGTCACCGTGGGGCCGGGTGATTTCATGTGGCTGCGTGCCTTTTGCCCCCAAGCCTGTATCGCCACGGGCTCCGAACCCTTCCGCTACCTGCTCTACAAGGACGTGAACCGTCACGTGCGCCTATGAGCCGGGAGATCCGCTGCGCGCCGCTGACCGCAGAAGCCTTTGCGCCCTATGGTGATGTGCTCGATTGCAGCGGTACGCCCGACAAGATGATCAACGCAGGGCTCTGCGGGCGCTACCATGACCGCGCCAGGCTCGATTTCGGTGAAGGTGGTCGCGCAGGCATCAGCCTGTTCCATGCCGAGCCGCGCGCGTTGCCCTACACGCTTGACCTGATGGAACGGCACCCGGAAGGCAGCCAGGCCTTCATCCCGATGACGGATCAGTCCTTTTTGGTGACCGTCGCCCCGGACGCGGGTGGCAAGCCGGGTGCCCCTCGGGCGTTTCTGACCGCGCCCTATCAAGCGATCAACTTTCACAAGGGCACTTGGCACGGGGTGCTGACCCCGCTCGCTGCGCCCGGAATTTTTGCAGTTGTGGACCGGATTGGGGAAACGCCGAACCTTGAAGAAGTTTTGCTTGATCCGCCCTATCGCGTGGTTCCATAACCGGTTGAGGCCGACAAACAGGCTAATCAAGACAGGGACAAAATCATGACCGACACCACATCAGGCGCGTTCCGCGACCCCAATCAGACCCCGCCGCTGGCGCAGGCCGTGCCCTTGGGCTTGCAGCACGTGTTGGCGATGTTTGCCTCGAACGTGACGCCCTCTATCATCGTGGCCGGGGCTGCAGGACTGGCCTTTGGCGGGCCGGAACAGGTCTACCTGATCCAGATGGCGATGCTCTTTGCTGGGGTGGCCACGCTGTTCCAGACAGTGGGGCTGGGCCCGATCGGGGCGCGTTTGCCGATTATGCAGGGCACCAGCTTTGCTTTTGTCGGTGTGTTGGCCGGGGTGGCGGCCACCCAGGGACTCAGCGTGGCGCTGACCGCCTGCATCATCGGCGGCTGCGTGCATTTCGTTCTGGGCGCGTTCATCAAACATCTGCGCTGGCTTTTCCCGCCGCTGGTCACCGGTCTGGTGATCCTTGCAATCGGTCTCTACCTCATCCCGGTGGCAATCAAATATGCGGCAGGCGGGGCAGCGGCCTTCCAGATGGAGGCCGAAAGTTTCGGATCGCTGATGCATTGGTCCGTGGCGCTAAGCGTGGTGATCGTGGCGCTGGTGCTGAAGTTCTTCACCAAGGGCACGCTGTCCAATGCGGCCATCCTGATCGGGTTGATCGTGGGGTATCTGCTGGCACTGATGCTGGGCATGGTAAACTTCGGCGCCGTTGCCAATGCCAGTTGGTTCACCGCCATCACACCCTTGCCCTACGGGTTTGAATTTTCTCTGGGTGCGGTGATTGCCGTGACCTTGGTGTCCATCGTCTCGGCCATTGAAACCGTTGGCGACACCTCGGCCACAACCAAGGCCGGTGCCGGGCGCGAAGCCACCGATGCGGAAATCTCAGGTGCCACCTATGCGGATGGGCTGGGCACTGCCGTTGCGGGTGTCTTTGGCGGCCTGCCCAACACATCCTTCAGCCAGAACGTCGGCATCGTTGGCATGACCGGTATCATGAGCCGTCATGTGGTCACGATCGGCGCACTGGTTTTGATTCTCTGTGGTCTGGTGCCGAAAATCGGGGCGGTGATCGCCTCCATGCCGCTGCCTGTACTGGGCGGTGGTGTCATCGTCATGTTCGGCATGGTGGCTGCGGCCGGGTTGAATGTCCTGAGCGAGATCGAGATGAATCGCCGCAACATGGTGATCATCGCCGTGTCTCTGGCTGCTGGATTAGGGTTGAATCTGGTGCCCACGGCGGTTCAATATCTGCCGGGTGTGGTCAAGACGCTGGCGACCTCTGCGGTGGCACCCACCGCCTTGGTTGCCATCGTGTTGAACCTTGCGCTGCCGGATGATGTGTAGTCAGACGATGATTGATTGAACCCCTGTCCGTTCGGGCACCCCGGCGTGCTGTTGGCAGGGTTTCACATCGATTCATCACCCGCTGCAGAGGACAAATGCCATGTATGATTTCGCCGCCATGGGCGCCTGGATCGAATTCGCGGTGCGGTGGCTGCATGTCATCACCGGCATCGCGTGGATCGGTTCGTCCTTCTACTTCATTGCGCTGGACCTGGGGCTGCACCGGGATCGCAATCTTGCCAGCGGTGCGGATGGTGAGGAATGGCAGGTCCATGGGGGCGGATTTTATCACATCCAGAAGTACCTGGTGGCGCCCGATAACATGCCCGACGGGCTGATCTGGCATAAATGGCAAAGCTACTGGACGTGGATTAGCGGGTTTGTCCTACTGGTGCTGGTCTACTATCTGGGCGCCGAGTTCTACCTGATTGACCCCACGATTGCGGATCTGGCTGTGTGGCAAGCTGTTGGCATTTCGCTGGCCTCGCTGGCCTTTGGCTGGGCCGCTTACAATGCGCTGTGCCGGTTGTTTGTCGACGCCAACCAGACCACTTTGATGGTGGCCTTGTTCGGTGTCCTGGTGGCGATGTCCTATTTCTATACATCGGTGTTCTCAGGCCGCGCGGCGATGCTGCATCTGGGCGCATTCACCGCCACAATCATGAGCGCCAATGTTTTCAGAATTATCATCCCGAACCAGAAGATTGTCGTGGCGGACTTGATGGCAGGGCGCACGCCGGACGCAAAATATGGGAAAATTGCCAAGCAGCGCAGCACGCACAATAATTATCTCACGTTGCCTGTCATATTCCTGATGCTCAGCAATCACTACCCGCTGGCCTTTGCCACGGAATTTACGTGGTTGATCGCCAGTCTTGTGTTCCTGATGGGCGTGACCATCCGTCACTATTTTAACTCACTGCACGCCCGGACAGGGAACCCGCATTGGACCTGGGCGGTCACGGCGCTGATCTTCATTCTGATCGTGTGGTTGTCAACGGCACCGATGTTCCGAGCGGAAGAGCCGGAGACGGCTCAAGGAAGCGCGCTGAAGTTCGCGCAGGCGGATGGGTTTTCTGATGTGCAGGACATTGTCCTGGGGCGTTGCTCCATGTGCCATGCGGCTGAACCGGTATGGGAAGGACTGCATTGGGCACCGAAGGCTGTGCGTCTGGAAACAGAATATCAGATCGCGCGGCAAGCCCGGGAAATCTATCTGCAGGCCGGTATGAGCCATGCCATGCCGCCCGCGAACCTGTCATATATGGAAGAGGAAGAGCGGGCACTGATTGTCGCGTGGTACCTTGCCGCGACCGAAGAATGACCAAGGGTGGCCTAAAGCCCACCCTACCTGCCGCCCACGTCGGGATGAGGTAGACAGGTAAGGTGGGCTTTAGGCCACCATCTGCGCAGAAGCGGTTTTAGAATCGGGTGCGACTATGCTAAACCTTGGGGTATGGCATCTCTCGACCCCAATATAGGCGACAACCGCCCCGTCATTCGGCAACTGGATGAAGCAGCTATCAACCGTATTGCTGCCGGAGAAGTTGTCGAACGCCCCGCCTCTGCGGTCAAGGAACTGGTTGAGAACGCGCTTGATGCCGGATCGCGGCGGATCACGATTGACTATGCGGATGGTGGCAAGACCCTGATCCGGGTGCAGGATGACGGTTGTGGCATGGGCGAAGACGAATTGCCGCTGGCCTTGTCCCGTCATGCGACATCAAAGATCGACGGATCGGATTTGCTCGCCATTCATACCTTCGGGTTTCGGGGCGAGGCTTTGCCGTCGCTCGGAGCCGTGGGGCGTTTGACCATCGCCAGCCGTGCGGAGGGTGCCACAGGTGTGGAAGTCTCTGTAACCGGCGGGCAGATGAGCGCGCTCCGGCCTGCAGCACTGAACACCGGCACGACCGTCACCCTGCGTGACCTTTTTTACGCTACGCCCGCGCGCCTGAAGTTTCTGCGCACGGACCGTGCTGAAAGCCAGGCAATCACCGACGTCATCAAGCGGTTGGCGATGGCGGAGCCCTTTGTGCAGTTCATCTTGCGCGATATTTCAGGCGACGGCGAAGGACGGGAAGTCTTTCGCGCCGACGCTGAACAGGGCGACCTTTTCGGGGCGTTGCAGGGGCGTCTCGCCCGTGTTCTGGGGCGCGAGTTCGCCGAGAATTCTTTGCCCATAGACGCCGAGCGCGATGGGCTGCATCTGACGGGTTTTGCGGCTTTGCCCACATATTCGCGGGGATCGGCTGTTGCTCAGTATCTCTTTGTGAACGGACGGCCCGTGCGGGATAAACTGCTCACCGGTGCTCTGCGGGGGGCGTATTTTGATTTCCTCAGCCGTGACAGGCACCCGGTTGCGGCGCTTTTTATTGATTGTGATCCCAACCTGGTGGACGTCAACGTGCATCCGGCCAAGTCCGAGGTACGCTTTCGCAATCCTGGCGTGGCCCGTGGGTTGATTGTGTCCGGCTTGCGTCACGCGTTGGCCAATGCGGGGCACCGGGCGTCCACAACGGTTGCAGGGGCGACACTGGGCGCGATGACGCCAGAGCCCGTGGGCGCGCGGGTCTACCAGATGGACCGTCGTCCGCCGTCCTCCCACGCGCCAAGCTTTGCTGAGACCGCGCCGGTTTGGGGGCGGGTGGTCGATACGCCGGAACCAGTCCCCGAAACGGAGCCGGAAGAGACACCTGACTACCCGCTTGGGACAGCGCGGGGACAGGTGCACGAGAATTACATCATCGCGCAAACGGCAAAGGGCATGGTCATTGTTGATCAACACGCCGCGCACGAACGACTTGTGTACGAAAAGCTCAAACGTCAAATGGCGGAAAACGGTGTGGCGCGGCAAGCCCTGTTGATCCCCGAAATTGTGGAGCTTTCGGAAGCGGAATGCGCCAGACTGATGGATGTTTCCGTGGAGCTTGAAAAATTTGGTTTAGGCATTGAACCATTTGGAGGCGGCGCAGTTGCCGTGCGCGAAACCCCTGCCATTCTCGGCACATTCGACGCGCGGGCGATGGTCCTCGACATCCTTGACGAGCTTGCCGATCAGAACAGCAGCAACACGCTGCAAGCCAGGATCGAAGCCATTCTCAGCCGTGTGGCCTGCCATGGCTCCATCCGCTCGGGCCGCCGGATGCGTGCCGACGAAATGAATGCCCTGTTGCGCGAGATGGAAGCAACGCCGCATTCGGGGCAATGCAATCACGGCAGGCCGACCTATGTCGAGCTGAAGTTGAGCGATATCGAACGGCTTTTTGGACGCACATGATTGAAATTGCAGGACAAAACTATTCCATGACAGATCCACAGGTGATGGCTGTTCTGGTCGCCGCCGGTATCGCTCTGGTGATCCTGATACTGCTGATCATGACGGTGCGTGCGGCGCGGCGCAGTGCGGCGGTTGCGGCCCCCCTGATGCAGCAAATCGGCGTTCTGGGCCAGCATGTGCAGCAATTGGGCGCGGGCCAGGAACAGCTTCGCGGCGGGTTCCAGACAGTGTCTGACACACAGGCCACCGCGCAGGCGCAGGTCATCCAGACGGTAGAGGCTCGCCTTGCCACCGTGCAGCAGCAGATGCAGGACCGTCTGGCCGACAACGCCCTGCGCTCGGCCCGCTCTCTTTCGGAAATGCAGGAGCGGATGAAGGAAACGCTGCACGGGTCTTCCAAGCAGACAACCACATCGCTGACGCAACTGCAGGAACGGCTGGCAGCCATCGACAAGGCGCAGGACAATATTACCAAGCTCTCGGGCGATGTCCTGTCGCTTCAGGATATTCTCAGCAACAAACAGACGCGCGGGGCCTTTGGCGAGATTCAGCTGCGCGATATCGTCTCCAAGGCTTTGCCGAAGGATAGTTTTGCGCTGCAACACACGCTGAGCAACGGCAAACGGGCGGATTGTCTGATCCACCTACCAAACCCGCCAGGCCCGATTGTGATCGACAGCAAGTTCCCGCTGGAAGCTTACGAGGCCCTGCGCGTTGCCGACACGGACTGGGAATTGAAGGACGCCGTGGCCAAGATGAAGGTTGCGGTCACCAAGCACATCAACGACATCGCGACGAAATACATCATCGACGGCGAAACAGCGGATGGGGCGTTGATGTTCCTGCCGTCCGAGGCCGTCTATGCAGAATTGCACGCCAATTTTCCCGATCTGGTGCGCAAGGGCTTTGACGCCCGGGTCTGGATCGTGTCCCCCACCACCTGCATGGCGACGCTGAACACCATGCGTGCCATTTTGAAAGATGCGCGGATGCGCGAGCAGGCGGGCGCCATCCGGTCCGAATTGTCAAAGCTGGTGACGGATGTGGATCGCCTCGGGACGCGGGTCGGCAACCTTGACCGGCATTTCAATCAGGCCTCGAAAGACATCGAGGAAATCAAGATCAGCGCGGATAAGGCCGGTAAACGGGCGCACCGCCTCGATAACTTCGATTTCGAGGAGATCAGCCCGGATGATGACACGGCTAACGTCGTGCCACTCGCCAAGCAGGACGTCTAACCCGCGCAGGCAGCCACGATGCCGCGCAGTTCCGCCAGCCCGCGCATCCGCCCGATCAGCGGATAGCCCGGCATGCTGCCCGCTTCTTTGTCATAGAGCAGTTCCTGCCCGTGATCCGGGCGCATCGGAATTTGCCAATCTGACCGGCCCGCGTCTTTGCGTTGGGCCTGTTCCTGCATCAGGGTGCGGATCGTGGCGACCATGTCGGTGTCGCCCTCCAAATGCGCAGCTTCAAAGAAATCCGGTCGGTCAGGTTCACCGCCCAGACGCTTGGTGTTGCGCAGGTGCACGAAGTGGATGCGCGACCCAAGTCGTTCGACGAACCCCGGCGCATCGAAATCGGACCGTACGCCCAGCGACCCGGTGCAGAGGGTGGCCCCATTGGCGGGCACATCCACGGCGCTCAGCGTCGCGGCATAGTCATCGGTTGTGGACATCACCCGCGGCAACCCCAGAAGACCAAAGGGCGGATCATCCGGATGGCAGCACAGGCGCATGCCAAGGCTCTGGGCAACGGGCGCAACCTCGGCCAGAAAATCGACCAGATGGGCGCGCAGTTTTTCCGGCCCGATGCCATCGTATGTGGCCAACCGCGCGGTCACGTCTGGCAGGGTCCACGTATCGTTGGCACCCGGCAGACCGGCGATAATGTTGCGCTGGAGGTTCAGGCGCGCGGCGTCCGACATGGTTTGAAACTGCGCGCGCGCCGCCTCGCGCATGGTTTCAGAATAATCCTCTGGCGCTGAAGTGCGGGCCAGGATGTGCAGGTCGAAAACCGCAAAATCCAGCAGGCGGAACAGCATCGCGGTGCCGCCATGCGGCTGCGGCGCACGCAGCGACGTGCGGGTCCAGTCGAGGATGGGCATGAAGTTGTAGCACACCGTCCTGATCCCGCGCCCCGCCAATGCGGTCAGACTGGATTTGTAGTGCTCCAGATGTTGTTGCATCTCCGGGCCTTGCGTCTTGATCTCCTCTGAGACAGGCAGGCTTTCCACCACGTCCCAGCCCAATCCTGAAGCGCTGAGCATCTCCTGACGTATTGCAATTTCGTCTTCGGTCCAGGGCCTGCCGGGGGCGATGTGATGCAGCGCAGTCACGATGCCTTCCACCCCGACCTGGTGCAGATCGTTCAGGGCAATCGTGTCGTGTGGTCCGAACCACCGCCAGCATTGCTTCATGGTTGCCATCCTTCATACAGCGGGTGCGCGGCGTCGAGCGGGAGGTTCACCCGCACGCCATTTCGCGCCGCGTGATAAATTGCCGTCACCAGCGCGACGGAGGCCGCGCCCTCCTCCAGCGAAACGGCGTGGTTGTCTTCTCCGGCCATGTCTTGCGCGATGGCTGTCAGGAAACCTTCGAACCCAATGGGTTCGGGCGCCGTTGCGGCCACACAGGCATCCACCTTGTGCTGGTCGTCCGGTCTGCGGGCGACGAATTGCCAGTCTGTGGCGCCGGGCGCATAGGGCGTTGTGCCGGAGGTTGCGGTCAGGTGCTCAAAGATAAATCGAATGCGGGTTTCGTCCGTTGCGGCACCCAGCGTGATACTGCTGGTGCAGAGCGCGCCATTTGTCATCTGGAAACTGATGGCCGCACAGTCTTCGGTTTCGATGGGGTTCACCCGCGTCGTCGTCATGGCCGACAGGTGGGCGACCGGCCCCATGAAATGGGTCATCAGATCATGGTTGTGAATGGCGTGGCCCAGCACGGCGCCGCCCTGCTCACCCGCCCATGTCCCGCGCCAGGGCACGGCGTAGTAATCAGCGCCCCGAGACCAATGCGTCTCAATCGCGCCAACCTGCGGTGCGCCAGTCAACCCGGCGGCGATCAGCCCGCGCAACTGCGCCAATGCGGGCCCCCAGCGGTATTGGAACACCGGAAACACGCGGCGTCCGCTTTGTGATGCCGCATGGCGGATGCGATCCACGTCCGCCATGGAAGTCGCCAGCGGCTTTTCACAAATCACATGCTTGCCAGCGGAAAGCGCCTGCAGGGCCACGGGTACATGCAGGTGCGGGGGCAGGCAGATGTCGATCAGATCGATCTGCAGATTGTCCAAGGCGACCTGTAGATCGGTTTCGACGCTAAATGTATCGTTCGCGCGAATGCTCTCTGCGCGGGCCGCGTCCTGATCAACGAGGATATCCACCGAAAAGAGCTCTGGCAGTGCGCGATAGGCAGCAAGATGTTCGCGCCCGATGCCCGCGCCAAGGATAGCGACGCGGATCATGGGGCCGCGCCTTCTGCCATGGCCTGCGCTTTCAGCGCCAGTTCCATCACCGTAAAGCAGTGTCGCTGTGTCATCGCAGTTTCGGTCCGGTCGCGGATGTCATGCGCCAGTCTTTCGAAATAGGGCAATCCGGCCCCGCTTGCGTCGATTTTCTCGCAGCGCGTGCCATTGACCAGCAGCAGATGGTCCGTGCCGTCCGCACCGCCGACATCCACGTATTTGCGCAGCTCGATGTAGCCTTCGGTGCCAAGAATGGTCAGCCGCCCGTCGCCCCAGGTGGGCAGCGCGTCGGGCGTGTACCAATCCACGCGGATGTAACCCGAGGCCGTGGCGCTGCGCAGGGAAATCTCCCCAAAATCCTGTAATCCCTGATCGGCCGGGTTGGCGTGATTGGCGACCATGGCATAGGCGATATCCGCCTCCTGCGAGCCGGTGAAGTGCAAAAACTGGTCGATCTGGTGGGAGCCGATGTCCGTTAAAATGCCGCCATAGCGCTCGCGTTCGAAAAACCAGCCGGGCCGCGTGGCGCGGTTGAGCCGGTGCGGCCCAAGACCTGCCGTGTGCACAACCTTTCCAATCGCGCCCGCCTCAATAAGCTCGGTCGCGCGGGTCACGGCGGGCACTTCGAAGCGTTCCGAGAAGTTGACGGACCAGATGCGGCCCGTCTCGGCCACACAGTCTTTGATTTCTTCCAGCTGGGCCAGCGTTGTGCAGCCGGGTTTGTCGGTCATCACGTCCATGCCGTGTCGCATGGCGCGGGTTGCAAGGTTGGCCCGGTCGGCGGGAATGGCGGACACCAGCGCCAGATCGGCACCGCTGGCAAGCGCCGCGTCGAGGCTGTCAAAGCGCGACAACTCGGGAAACCGCTTGGTGAAGCCAGCAAGCGTTTCGGGCGTGCCTTCGGTCCAGTAGCCAAGGCAGGTCGCCCCGATGTCCAGCATGTTCTGCGTCATGCCGAAGATGTGCCGGTGGTCCAGCCCCAAGGCGATGAAGGAGAGCGTCATGTGGGTGTCACCTCTGTGCGTTGTCCGGATGCGTTGGCCCGTTCCATGGCGTCGATCACGCGGTGTGCCTCCAGCGCGCTGGTGCCGGAGGCAAGCGGGGGCTGCCCAGTGGTGATGCATGTGGCAAAGTCTTCGAGAATGGTCTGATGCCAGTCATGAGTAAAGGCCATGGGGTCAGCGCCGCCACCTGTGCTGGCCTCTGCGCCGAACGTCTCTACACGTCCGTCCAGATGAGTCAGCGTCAAAACGCCGGATGCCAGATGGGCGGCTGCCTCTGTGCCCTGGATTGTCAGGCTTTCAGCTTCGCCGGGAAAGGCTGCTGTCGTCGCGGTCAGATTCCCGAGTGCGCCGCTCTCCATTTCGAACACCGCGCTGGCCCAGTCTTCGGCTTCCAGATCATGCAGCGGGGTCTGCCCCATCGTGGCTTGCAACGTCCGGATGGGTCCCAGCAGCCAAAGCGCCAGATCAAGCGTGTGAATGGCCTGATTGATCATCACACCACCGCCATCGCGGGTATAGGTGCCGCGCCCCGGCGCATCGTAATAGGCTTGATCGCGCCACCACGGCACGCGGATATCGACAGTGGCGATATCCCCCAGCGTGCCTGCGGTCAAAAGCGTCTTGAGCTGTTGTGACGCGGCACGGGCACGATGCTGGAACACGATCCCGAGCGGCACTTTTGCGGCTTCACATTGCGCAACGATGGCCGTCGCCGCAGCCAATGTCCGCTCAATGGGCTTTTCCATCAGGATGGGTTTGCCCGCCGCGCTCAGCTCTGCCACCAGGTCTTGCCGCGCGTCGGGTGGCGTGGCGATGATCACGAAATCAATGGTATCGTCCTGCGCGATGTGCCGCACCGTTTCGGCAACCGGAACGGCATAGCCAAGTGCCGTTGTCGCCCTGCCGGCAAACGCCTGCGCGCGCGCGCAATCGCGGCCCATGACGGCGGCCAGTTCGATGCCTTTTGTGGAATGCTGGATCGCCGCAAGATGCGTGTCCGCGACCATGCCGAGGCCGATCAAAACAGTCTTCATACCCCCTCCCGATTGAGGCAACACTTGCAGGAAAGATCGGATAAGGCCAAGCAAAAGATGTACAAGCAGCAAAGCGTGGTATCACGTGGCACAGCGCATGGATCGGGGGGACAGCAGTGCAACATCTGACAGGAACGGCGGCCACTCTTTATGACGAAATACAGGGTTTGCCGATTGTGTCACCCCATGGGCATTGCGCGCCGGAATGGTTTGCGGCGGATGATCCCTTTCCGGACCCGGCGACCCTTTTGGTCGTGCCGGATCACTATGTTTTCCGGATGCTGTATTCCCAAGGGGTGAGCCTCGCGGATCTCGGGGTGGGCACGCCCGGCAAGGGGGCTGACCCGCGCCAGATATTCCGGCTGTTTGCCCGGCACTGGCCGCTGTTTCTGGGCACGCCGTCGCGGTTCTGGATGAGCTATGTGTTGACCCAAACGTTAGGGATCGAAACACCGCTATCCGAGGAGACAGCGGATGAGATTTACGACCGGATTGCCGAAAAGCTGGTTGATCCCGCTTTCCGCCCGCGCGCCCTTTTCGATCAGTTCGGGATCGAGGTGCTGGCCACGACGGATGGAGCCCTGGACGACCTGTCGCATCATCAGGCCATCACCAACAGCACCTGGACCGGACGCGTCGTGCCGACCTTCCGACCGGATAATGTGCTTGACCCCAGCGATCCCGATTTCCTGAAAAACCTGGGTCGCCTTGCCATGCACACCGGGGAAGACGTCAGCAGCTTTGATGGTTTCCTTGCCGCCCTGCGTGCGCGCCGCGCCTTTTTCAAGGCGATGGGGGCCACGGCAACCGACCACGCGATCGAGGTAATCCATACGGCATGGCTGGAGGATCCGGAAAGGGTCTATCAGCGGCTGCGCAAGGGCATGGGCTCTGAGACGGATGCGCGGGCCTTTTACGGTCATATGCTGATCGAGATGGCGCAGATGTCTGTCGAGGATGGGTTGGTCATGCAGATCCACGGAGGTAGCAGGCGCAATACAAATGCCGCGGTCATGGATCAGTTTGGCCGCGACAAGGGCGCGGATATCCCCATTGCCGTGGATTGGGTACGCGGGCTGGAGGCCCTTTTGAACCGGGTGGGGAATACGCCCGATTTCACGCTGATCCTGTTCACGCTGGATGAGACCACTTATGCGCGCGAGCTGGCGCCGATGGCGGGCCATTGGCCGTGCCTGCGGATTGGCCCGCCGTGGTGGTTCCACGACAGTGCTGCGGGGATTGCGCGCTACTTCGACCAAGTGGTGGAAACGGCGGGTTACTGGAACCTTGCCGGGTTCAATGATGACACGCGCGCGTTCCTGTCGATCCCGGCGCGGCACGACATGTGGCGGCGGGGCGTGGCGCTGCATCTGGAGCAGCAGGTTGCGCGGGGTGTGTTTGGTCTGGCGGATGCGCGGGAGATCGCGCCCCTGTTGGCGGTTGATCTGGCGCGGGACACCTACAGGTTAACCACATGATGCCGCGCATTCTGCATATCGGGGTGGGCAACTTTGCGCGGGCGCATATCGCCGATTACACCCAGGATGCGGGTGGCTGGGCGATCACCGGGGTGAGCCTGCGCTCGGCCACGGTGCGCGATGGGCTGCGGGCGCAGGGTTATGATTATGGGCTGTCGGTGCAGGGGCAGGGCGTCAAACAGATCACCGTTTTTGACAGCGTGCTGGTCGCGCCGGAGGACCCGCAGGCGGTGCTGGCGCAGATCACTGACCCCGATGTGCACATCATCTCGGTCACCGTGACCGAGAAGGGCTATCACCTGACGCCGGAGAACCGGTTGGATCTGGAGGATCCCCTGATTGCGCAGGACCTGGAGGGTGGTGGGCCGCGTACGGTGATCGGGTTTCTGGCACGGGGGATCGCTGCGCGGACGACGCCGGTCACGGTGCTGAGCTGTGACAACCGCGCGCACAACGGCGATGTGTTGCGCGGTGCGGTGGTGGCTTTTGCCGCGGAGGCGCGGCTGGACATGAGGGCAGCAAAAGCGCGCTTTCCCAACAGCATGGTGGACCGGATCACGCCCGCGACTTCGGACGCGCTGCGCGCCGAGACGGGAGATACGATGGCCGTGCCGACCGAGCCGTTTCGGGAATGGGTAATCGAGGATCACTTTGCCGGGCCTCGGCCAGACTGGCCGGACGTGGTCCTTGCCAGGGATGTGGCCCCGCATGAGATGCGCAAGCTGCGGATGCTGAACGGCGCACATTCGATGCTGGCCTATGCGGGCACCTTGGCGGGGCACACCTATGTGCACGAGGCGATGGCGGATGCGACATTGCGGAGGGCGGCGCGGGCGCTGATGGCGGAGGCGGCGCAGACGCTGGCGCCCGAAATGCAGAAGATGGCCTCGTCCTATGCCGCGGCGCTGGTGACGCGGTTCGACAACCGCCACATCAATCACAGCCTGCGCCAGATCGCGATGGATGGGACGCAGAAGCTGCCCTACCGGATGATCGACAGTCTGCAGACGCTGCGGGATGCTGGGCCCGCGCTCGCCGCAGGCGTCCGCGCATGGATCGCGTTCTGCCGCGCCGAGGTGGCCGCAGGGCGGGCGTTGCAGGACCCGAAGGCGGAAGAGATTGCCGCTATCGTCGGCTCCGGCGGGTCGGATGCGGACTTGCTTGCGCTGGTTGGCGCGGCGGATCTCAAGGACGTTATTCTGGAATGATCGCGCCGCGGTACTGGACCACGCGGGCGGCGCAGTCATGACCTGACCTCAGGGCTTCGGCCTGTGGCTTGCCCTGTACGAGGGCGCCGAGGTACCCGCCGTTGAAGCTGTCTCCGGCTGCGGTGGTGTCGACCACCCTGGTGGCCGGCGCATAGGTCTGATCCACGGGATCGGCGAGAGAGAGTGGTCCGGTTTCGCCACGTTTGAGCGCACCGCCGCCGGGGTAGGCTGCGAAGCGTGCCGCGACATCCGCCTCGGTCTCTTCGAAGAGGGCCATCTCGTCGTCGATGGAGGGCAGCGCAATATCGGCGCGCGCCCAGAGGGCTTGCGTCACCTCTTGGGCAGTTTGCCGATCCTCCCAGAGCTTCGGGCGATAGTTGCTGTCATAGGCAAAACGCACCGGCGTGTCGGCCAGCCAGTCGATCAGGGCCAGTCGAACCGCGTGGGGCAGGATCGCCATGGTGATGCCGGAGAGGTAGATCAGGTCGTAACCGGCCAGCAGGTTGAAGTCATAGCCGCCATCCGCCTGAAAGAGGTTCCGCGCGGCAGAGGCGCTGCGCCAGTAAGTAAAGGACCGCTCGCCCGCGTCGGTCGTGGTGATCGCGTAAAGGCCGGGTGATTTGCCCTCAATCGTGCGGATCGCCGCGCAGCCAATTCCCTGGGCACCGATAAAGGCGCGAATCTGCTCTGAAAAAGGGTCATCGCCCAGGCAGGTGACATAGTCGACCGAGACATCCCGTGCCGCGCGTTTGACATAGATTGCCGTGTTGAGCGTGTCCCCTGCCACACCGACCTGCGCGGTGGTGCCTTGCATGGAGAGTTCGATCATGGCTTCGCCGATACAGGCCACGCGTGTCATCGCTGTTCCCTTTTCCAGATGATGAGGCCGGAGACTACGATGATCACGGCCCCGATGACCGTCCACCGATCCGGCAAGTGTTCGAACACCAGATAGCTCAGGATTGAGAGGTAGATCATGAAGGAATAGGTGTAGGGCATCAAGGTGTTGGCAGAACCGAAGCGATGGGCGTTGGTCAGCAGCTGATGGCCTGCCCAGCCGAAAACACCCAGTCCGATCAGGACCAGCCAGTCGGCAGCGGTGTCCGGCCATTGCCACGCCCAGACAGCCATAGGCAGCATGACGGCGGTGCCAAGCGCGCCCATGTAGAACTGCATCGTTTCGGTGGCGACCACGCCCGCCAGTTTCCGCGTCATGATGGAGTAGAGCGCAAGGCTGAGCGAGTTGAACAGCGGCAGCAGCATCGCGATGTGAAAGGCCTCGCCAAAGGGGCGGATGACAACCAGAACGCCCGCAAATCCCAGAAGGATCGCGAACCAGCGCCACGGTCCCACCCGCTCGCCCAGCAGCGGCCCTGACAGGGCGCAGACGATGACGGGGCTGGAGAACATGATCGCCGAGGTGACGGTCAGCGGCAGGAAATTCAGCGCGTAGAAATTCGACAGGGTAGCGATGATCAGCAGCATGGCGCGGCTGACCACCTGCCACATGTGCGTGGTCTGAAAGCGGTCGCGGGTGATGCCGCCCCGGGCGATCATTGCCAGCGAGATCACGAAGTGACCGGCGTAACGCATGAAGGCCAGCTGGAACGCCGAAAACCCGGCGATCACCAGCCATTTGGCGCTGGTGTCCACCAGTGAAAACAGGAACCACGCGCCGAGCATCAGGAGGATGCCGAAATGTGGGCGATCCTCGATCAGGCGCGCGGCCACTGCCATGTTACTTGCTCATCTTGCTGGCGTAGAAATCGATCATCTGGCTGACCATATTGTCGCCGTGGCCGGTCTCGGTGGCTTCGCGCAGGGCGCTGAGCGCGCATTTCGACATGATGCTGTCAACGCCCGCCTCGTCGGCCATCCGGGCATAGTAGCCCACGTCCTTGGCGGCGTTCTTGATCGCGAAGGCCAGCTGGTTCGGATCGCCCTTGAGCCCGTAGCCCGCAACGAAATCCATCATGCCGGAATGCAGCGGTCCGGCGGCCATCACGTCGTAAAGCTGTTGGCGGTCGATGCCCGCGACATCCGCCATGGCAAAGGCTTCGGCCATGGCATTGGCGACGGTCATGCCGAAGAAATTGTTCATCAGCTTGATCGTATGGCCCGACCCCAGCGCGCCGAGGTGAAAGACGTTTTCGCCGAGGTCCTTGAGAACCGGTTCCACCTTGTCAAAAGCTGCCTTGTCGCCTGCCGCCATGATGTTCAGCAACCCGTCCTTGGCATGGCTGGGCGTGCGACCCAGCGGTGCGTCCATGTAGGTGCCCCCTGCAGCGGCAACTTCATCGCCCAGGGCCCGCGTGCTGCCGGGCAGCGAGGTGCCGAAATCAATCACCACTGCGCCGGGCTTTAGGCCTGCGATCACCCCATCCGCCCCGCGCATCCGCGACTCAACGCTGTCGCTGGTGTCCATGCAGAGCATCACGATATCGCTCGCTGCCGCCACGTCCCGCGCCGTGGCAACCTCCGTGGCCCCGCGCGACACCGCGGCATCAACGTTTGGACGGGAGCGGTTGGCCGTGACGGTCATGCCATAGCCCTTGTCCTGCAGGCGCCCGACCATGGCTGCGCCCATCAGCCCAAGCCCGATGAATCCGATTGTGGGGTGTGTCATGTCCTGTCCTTTACGTCTTTTGGTTCTGAAATGGTGCCAAAGGCCCGTTTCTTCAGGCCTTTCTGGATTTCGTAGATGGAGATCGGCACATCCGGTTGTGGCTGCGGAATGCGCACCGGAATGTCCTTGAGCCGTGGGTTCAGCGTGGTGTTTCCGCAGAGCATGCGGGTGTCATAATCATTGATTCCATCCCAGCGGGTCATCGACCCCATGATTGGAAAGGCATCTGCCGCCATCATCTCGTAAAACAGAATGCGCCGCGCGCGGTCAGAGGTATTCAGCGCCGAGCCATGCACGATGCGTCCATGATGGATGCTGATCGATCCGGCAGGGCCGGTCAGTTCCACCGCGTCCTTCGGGTCGAGCCCATTCTCTTCCGGCAGCATTGCGCCCGCAAAGACACCGTCCACGTGGTGGTCATAGACCGGCCCTCTGTGCGAGCCGGGGTAGACCATCAGCGGGCCATTTTCGCTGGCCATGTCGTCGATCAACACGCCAATGGCGAGGATGTCGTCATTCGTATGCGGGTAAAACGCATAGTCCTGGTGCCACTCGACGGCGGCGCCATAGCCTGCCGATTTCATGTTCAGCTTGGTTGTGTGCAGACGCAAGTCCGGGCCGATGAGATCACGGGCGGGGCCGAGGATATGATCGGAATACATCAGTTCCCGCATGACATCCGAGATCAGATGTGGCAGTTTGATCCGTCGTAGGCGGGGCGCGTCGGGCCGGTGGCTGTCCTCCAGGTCCAGCCGGTCGTTGCTGGCTGTCATCCCGCGTGCCTCATCCTCGAACCTTGCGATTTCGGCGTGGATACGGGCGAGCCATGCCGTAGGGATCTGGTTTTCCAGAACGAGATACCCTTGCTCCTGATAGAGCGCGATCTGATCGGGGGAGAGCACTTCAGGCATAGGCTGCCCCTTCCACTGTTTCGGTCAGCTGGGTTTCGATCTGCAGGGCGATATCGAGGGTGCGGGTGGCATCGGCGACATCAATGAGGGGCGTGGCCCCGTCGATCACGTCGAGAAAGTGGTCGAGCTGCGCCTCAAGCGGTGCCCGCGCATTCCCCGCTTGCTGAAGGGGAACCCTTTGTGCCGGTTGGCTCCATTCCGTGCCAGACCAGAGGGTCATCGACGGGAAGCTGATTGCCCCGTCCGTGCCCATGATCCACATCATGTCTTGCCCGGTGGTGCCGATGTTGGGGTTCTCACCTGTGCCCGCCTCGAACCCCCAGGGGCTGGGACTGGTGTCGGCGAAGCTGATGGTGCCGGTTGCGCCATTCTCGAAGGCCACGGCCACAGCCCCGCTTTCGATCCGGCTCTGTCCGCGCAGTCCCGCGCCGCGCAGAGCGGAGACCGCCGCGATCTCGCCAATGACAAACCGCAGAATGTCGATGTCATGTACCAGATTGATCATCACCGGGCTGCCGCCCGCCGTGCGCCAGTTCCCGGCGAAATAGTCATCCGGTTTGCGCATCGCCCAGATCAGATTGGCGCATACCACGCGGCCGATAGACCCCTCTGCGATCATGGCTTTGAGCTGTTGCACGGCGGCATGATACCGGCGGTGATGCCCGACAAGCGAGCCGACACCGGCCCGCGCCACGGCGTTACGCAGGGTCTGCGCATCTGTCAGATCGCCCGCGACGGGCTTTTCGATCAGCATATGCCATCCGCGTTTGGCGGCGTCGGTGCCGTGGCGGGCGTGCAGGTCCGTCGGGGTCGCGATGATGACGCCGTCAACCGGGTCCGCCACCTCCGCCATATCGGCAAAGCGCGGGACATTCGGCGCAAGAGACATGTCCGGATCAGCCAGCCCGACGAGGTGGCAGCCCGGATGAGCCTGCACCGCCCCGACGTGCCGGATGCCGATCAGACCTCCCCCAACGACAAGGATGCGTTTCACATCACTGCCCCGATCTGCCAGGGAACGAATTCATAATCGCCCAGGCCCTGAGCCTCGGACTTGGTCATCTCA
Organism: uncultured Roseobacter sp.; assembly: GCF_947492555.1. Taxonomy (GTDB): domain Bacteria; phylum Pseudomonadota; class Alphaproteobacteria; order Rhodobacterales; family Rhodobacteraceae; genus Roseobacter. Next base: position 240,787 of record NZ_CANLNE010000002.1, on the reverse strand, counting down.
CCACTGGCGACCTTCAGGAAGAGGTTGTAGATTTCGCGGCCCTTCTCCTCGACCGTGGTGCCTTCGGAGAGGATCGTGCCCGCATTCACATCCATATCTTCCGCCATGCGCTGGGCCATCTGCGAGTTTGTCGCCACCTTGATCGTCGGGCTGGGCTTGGAGCCGAAGGCAGAGCCGCGCCCGGTGGTGAAACACACCAGATTGCACCCCCCGGCGATCTGGCCGGTGACGCTGGCCGGATCGTATCCGGGGCTGTCCATGAAGGTGAACCCGCGGGCGCGCACTGGTTCGGCGTATTTGTAGACACCCATCAGGGGGCTTGTGCCGCCCTTGGCCGCGGCGCCCAGCGATTTTTCGAGGATGGTGGTCAGCCCGCCCGCCTTGTTGCCAGGCGACGGGTTGTTGTCCATCGATCCGAGGTTGCGGGCGGTGTAATCCTCCCACCACTTGATGAGGTCTACCAGTTTCTCGCCCGTCGCCCGATCCGTGGCGCGACGCGTCAGAAGATGCTCTGCACCATAAATCTCCGGCGTTTCCGCCAGCACCCCGGTGCCGCCTTGAGCTGCCAGCAGATCGCAGGCGTAGCCGAGCGCCGGGTTGGCGGTGATCCCCGACCAGGCATCAGATCCGCCGCATTGCAGGGCCACCATCAGGTCAGAGGCCGGGCAGGGCTCTCGCGTGGCCTGATTGGCAATGGGCAACATGGCCTCGATCTTCGCGATGCCCAACTCGATTGTTTTGCGCAACCCCGCGACCGACTGAATGTTCATCACCTGAAAGGTGGGCCCCTGTTTCAGGCCGTAAGCCTCCAGCAACCAGTCGATCTGGTTCATCTCGCAGCCCAGGCCGACCATCAGCACGCCCGCATGGTTGGGGTGGCGCGCGTATCCCCACATCACGCGTTGTAGCGCTTCAAAGCCATCCCCGGAATCGGCCATACCGCAGCCAGTGCCATGCACAAAGGCCACCACACCGTCGACGTTGGGATAGTCGGCCAACACCTCGGGCGTGAAATGCGCGGCGATCATCCGGGCGGCGGTGGCGGAACAATTCACCGAGGTGACAATGGCGATATAGTTGCGCGTGCCCACCTGACCGTTTTCCCGGCGGTACCCCATGAAACTGTCGCGCTGGCTGTCGGGCACAGGCGTGACCGGGCGCAGATCGGTGGCGTAGTCGTACTCCGCGTCGGTGTTGCGAAATTCGACGTTCTGCGTGTGCACGTGATCGCCCGCCGCGATGTCACCCGCCGCGTAGCCAATAACCTGCGCATATTTGCGAATGGCGGCGCCCTTGGCGATGTCCTGCGTTGCGATCTTGTGGCCGGAGGGGATCAGCGCGCGCGTGGCAGTGCCCTCGACGGCGACACCAACTTCCAGCGCGCGGGTCGCGGTCACAACGTTATCGACGGGATCAAGGCGGACGGTGTCCATGATAACTCCTCAGGCGCAGACGGGGGCATCGCTTTGCCAGCGATGAATCGGGATGTGAGCCCCGCCAGCAAGCTCTGCGCGGGCCTCTTCCCACATCTGCCGCCATGTGCGCCAGTCGGTCAAGGCCGTCTCCGGCCGTGCGGCGCTGCGGGCGACGAAATCGGGAAAATGCGCGCGGCCGGTGGGTTGGCCGGTTACATTGTAGCGCAGATCAAAGGACCAGCGGAAGGCGTCTGTGCCGTTGGGCAGCGAGGCATGCGGCGTGAGCGGATGTAGCAGCACGATGCCCCCTGCGCGGACTGGCAGGGGCAGGGCCTGTGCTGGGTCGATGAACCCATCAGCGATGGCGGTCTGGGTCTTTGGGCAGTGTGGCAGCATGGTGTCGGGGGTGCCGGGCATCACCTGCAGGCAGCCGTTTTCCTCTGTCGCGTCTGTCATGGCGATCCAAACGGTGACCATCTCGGTCTGGTCGGCTTCTTCCAGGCCGACACCACGGTCCTGATGCCAGTCCGTCTGGGTGACATGGGCGCGGATTTCATTTTCCTGAAGCGCAGGACGGGGCGGTTTGATCCGCACGTGCTGGATCGGATTTGACGTGATCTCGGGACCGATCAGGGCCTCGACAACGTCCAGAATGGCGGGGCAGGTCAAGAGGTCGAAAACAGCGGGGCCGAAATGCATCGGCGTGTCCGGGGTGACTTCATCCCCCGGCAGGCTGATGTCCATCGGCTGGAACCAGTCACATCCGGCCTCATAGGCCGTCAGCAGTTTTTGCCAGAAATCCTGCTGCATGACCTCCTGTGGCAGCAGGCCATCTGCGACCCAACCCTCGCATAGACCGTCCAGCAGGGCTGCGTATTCGCTCTGAACCTGCGCCCTGATATCCGGCGGCAACACGTCTTCCAGCACCAGATATCCATCGGTGGCAAAAGCACGACGTTGGGCATAGGTCAGCATTTTACATCCCTCAGGGTAAGAGCAATGAGACGATGGGGGGCCAGATCAGCAGGACCGACAGGGCGCAAAGCTGAATGCCGATGAAGGGCAGGAAGCCCTTGAAGATATCCGTCAGGCTGATGTGCGGCGGCGCCACGGATTTCAGGTAGAAGGCGGCAGGGCCAAAGGGCGGGCTGAGGAAACTCACCTGCATGTTCATACAGAAGACGACACCGAACCAGATCGCCACGTGGCGGGGGTTCAGCTCGCCGAAGACGCCGATTTCCTCGATCGGCAGGCGCTGCACGATGGGCAGGAACACCGGGATGATCAGCAGCACGATGCCGACCCAATCCATGAAGGCGCCCATGAAGAGCAGGATCAGCATCATCGCAAGGATGATGCCCATGGTCGGCAGATCGGAGCCGACGATGAAATCCGCCACATAGACCGGCCCGCCCGCGATGGTATAGGCACCGGCAAGGGCGGCGGCGCCGATGGTCACCCAGATGATGGTCCCGGTGGATTTCAACGTGCGCATGAGGCTGTCCCAGACCAGCTCGAACGACGCTTCCCCCCGGCAGATGGCGATCACCAGAACGGCCAGCGCGCCCATGCCCGCCGCTTCGGTGATGCCGGTGATACCGCCATAAATCGAGCCCATGACAACGCCGATCACCACGATGGGCGGCACGAGGCCCTTGCCCATCGACCAGCCCAAGGCCGTGCGCGCCTTGCCCAGAACCGCGAACATCATCACGAAGGACAGCGCCACGGCGCCACCGAACCACGGCAACCAGTCTGCGGTGCCATAGGCGATGGCGGCCCCGGTATTGCCCGCGTTCTGGCCGGAGAGCTCAAAGAACAGGGCCCGCAGGAAGAGGGCCGTGCCAAAGCCCGCAATCAGGACACAAAGGAAGGCGAGAAAGAGTTTGGCTTTCTCCATGCCATAGGGCTCACCCTCAATAGGGTCGGGCAGGGGCGCATCCTGCGGACGCAGCTGGGTGCGGATGATGATGTAGAGGATGATGAAACTGGCCAGCATGAAACCGGGCAGGAAAGAGGCGGTGAAGAGCGCCTTGATCGAGGTTTCCGTGATTAGCCCGTAGATGATCAGCACGATAGACGGCGGGATCATCGTGCCCAGGGAACCGGAGGCACAGATGGTGCCGATGGCGAGATTCTGACTGTAGCCGAGACGCAGCATCTGCGGCAGGGCGATGAGGCCCAGCAGCACCACTTCGCCGCCAATGATGCCGGACATCGCGGCCATGATCACCGCCATGATCGAGGTCACGATGGCGATCCCGCCGCGGGTGCGGTTCAGCCAGACGTTGAGCGAGGAATACATATCCTTGGCGATACCCGAGCGTTCGAGCAGCGCCGCCATGAAGATGAAAAGCGGAATGGATATGAGGACATAGTCCGTTAAGAGCCCGTATATTTTCTGCGCGAGAATGTTGAGTGGCCCCGCACCGGGCCTGCCGGTCAAAATGCCGTCGCCAAAGGTCCAGGGCGCGGTCAGCAGTGCCGGTTCGAATTTCATCACCAGCACCAGAACGGCGAGGATGGCAGAGGCAAAGCCCAGCGGCATGCCGATGGCCAGCAAAAGGATCAGGCCCAGCATAAGGACCAGTGAAATTGTACCGATATCCATCAGTTGGATCCTTTGGACTGAATGCTGCCGCGTGTGACGTCGAGGTCGCCGGTGCCGTCCGCGCCGACGGCGGCCTTGATACGCTCCAACTCGTCCTGGTCGATGTCGTCGGCAGCGGTATGGATCACCGGCTCGGCGTTCCAGTCGGAGACCAGATTGACAACGGCCTGAAAAGCCACAAGCACGATCACCAGCAAGACCATGGGTTTCAGCGTGGCCGGAATGGGCGGGTCAAAGGCGGTTCCGAATGTTTCCCACCGATAAAACTTGTCGAAGGCCTCGCCGTAGCCGCCATAAACGAGGAAGAAGGCGAAGGTGACGATCAGCAGCGTGGAGATGCAGTCGCAGGTGCGCTGCAAGGCACGGGGCAGCATGTCATAAAGCAGGAAGATGCGGATGTGGCTGCGTTGCTGCATGGCGTAGAGCCCGGCGCAGAGGAACACAAACCCGGCGAGCCAGAGCGAGAGTTCATTGGCCCAGAGGGTTGGCGCCTCGAAGACATAGCGCAGAACCACCTCGTAGATCATCACAGAGCAGAGCAGGACAATCAGCATCATGGTCAGCCGCCCGATAAAAACGGCAAGGCGGTCCAGCGGCCGCCAGCTTTCGAATTCCATGGGTGCGCGGCGGACGGTGCGCACACCGATGAAGCCGAAGATCGGCAAGAGCAGCAGCGTGATCCAATCCACCATGTCGGCGTAACCGCCAAAAAGTCCGCCCATTTCGGGCGTCACGTCGATGCGTCCGAAAAGCGCGCTGAGCTTGTCAAATTGCGATGGATCCTCGGGGGGAAACCACGAGAGGGTAAAGGCGGGAAGATGCCATGTCAGCCACGCAGCGCAGACGATGAAGGCGAGCGGTACAAGCCATTCGATAAGGCTTCCGGATTTTTCCTGCATGGTTCTCCCCCAGCGGCCGATTGTTGGTGATTGCCCCGGCCAGAGACAAAAAAGACCCCGCCCTTGGCAGGCGGGGTCCGGTTTCAGGCCAGCTTACTGCTTGAGGCCGAGCTGCTCCAGATAGGCCAGATGGCTGTCGACCAGCGCCTTGGCTTCCGGCGTGTCGGCAAACTCAGGCCATGTGGCCTGTGCTGCTGCACGGAACTTCGCAAGCTCTTCAGGTGCCCACTGCGACAGAGTTACACCTTGCTCACGCAGCTGAGCGGCTGCTTCGGCGTTCTTCTTCTCGAACGTCAGCGCGGTGCGCAGGGCCAGCGCTTCCATTGCAACCTTCATGATCTTCTGGTGGTGCGCCGGCATCGCGTCAAACACGGCCTTGTTGCACGCCAGGTGATCCGATGGCATTGAGTGGAAGCCGGGGAAGTTGGCATATTTCACGATGTCATAGAGACCCAGACCGACGTTGTTGGCGAGGCCCGAGGCGTCCGCGCCGTCGATAATGCCGGTTTCAAGTGCGGTGAAGATCTCGGTGAAGTCCATCACGATGGGCGAGGCGCCCAGCTTTTCGAAGATCTTGGTTTCCATGCCGGGGGGCGACCGGAATTTCCAGTCCTTGAAGTCTTCAACCTTGGCAATCGGCTTGGAGGAGGCAAAGCTCTCCTGACCGTAGACCCACCAGCCGATCAGCTCCATGCCGTATTTGTTGTAGAGCGGTGCCGCTGCTTCCCGACCGCCGCCGAAGTAGAGCCAGCTCAGTTGCTGATACGGCGTGTCGTAGCCGCCCATGATGTCGCCGACGAACTGGAAGGCAGAGTTCTTGCCGGTCTGATACCCGCCGCCCGTCATGTCGCAGTCGAGAATGCCCGTGGACGCGGCATCGAAAGTCTCGACCGATTTCACGACGGATGAAGAATAGAACATCTCCACGACGATCTCGCCGTTCGACATGTCCTGAATGTCCTGCACGTATTGTGCTGCCAATTTGCCCGAAACAGTTTCAGGCGCATAATGTGTTTGAATGCGAAGATTGCTTGTCTCTGCCGACGCGGTCAGCGCAGTCGACGCAGCAAAGGCTGCTACAGCGGCGACCGTGGCCGCCTTTTTCATCATTTTCATTTTGTCCTCCCAGACGTTGAGCGCACTAATTTTCGGGACTTGAATGCCCCGGCGGTGATTACGCTAACGAAACGTTAGGCTGAGGCGGGCGCTTCAAGCAAGAAAATATTTTATTTTCCCAGAATTTCGATATTTTCTTTGATTTTCGAAATTTTGAGCGTAACGCTGGAGGGAGACTGGGAGACTTCACATGGCCACGCAGGATGCCGATATTTTTGACGACATGCGTCACCGGCTGATCACGGGCGAGTTTGGGTATGGTACCAAACTGCGCGCGGAAAAGCTACGTCAAGATTACAACTGTTCTGCGAGCACGGTGCGGGAAGTCCTGTTCCGCCTGTCCACCGTGGGACTAGTAGATTTTCAGGAGCAGCGTGGATTTAAGTCGCCATATCAATCGGTTGAGCGACAACACGAGCTGACTCACATGCGTATTTTGCTGGAGACGGAAGGCGCGTGCCTGTCGATACGTTTGGGCGGCGTCGAGTGGGAATCCCGTCTGACCGCGGCCCACCACAAGTTGTCTCACATCGAAACCAGGGTGCGCTCATCGGGCGATCTGATTCCCCTGCTGGGGCTCTGGAGCCGGGCGGAGCAGGAATTCCACGAGACGTTGATCGACGCCTGCGGGTCCGGACTGTTAAAGCGTACGCATGTAGTAATTTACGAACAGTTTCGGCAACAACTGGTCTCGGCGGAGACAAATTATGGGTATTTTCCGGAGAATATTCGCGAGCATCAGGCGATTCTGGATGCCGCTTTGCAGCGCAATGAAGACCTGATGCGCGTCTGCGTGAACGACCATCTGGCGCGCAATCTGACACGGCCCCTGCCGCGCAAATCCTACCCTGATGCCTTCGGTAAATCCTCCGCGATATAGGTCTGTACGATTTCGTCAAAACTGCTCTCTGCTCTGAAGCCAAGCGCCGTGGCGCGGGCCGGGTCGAAGTTGCGCGGCCAGCCGGCGACGATCTTCATGATGGCCTCATCTGGCTGCGGCTTGATCAGATCGACCGCCTTTTGACCCGCTGCGCGGCGCAACGCCTCGATCTGCTCGGCCACGGTGCAGCTGATACCCGGCAGGCTCAGCGCGCGACGGTCTTCGAGCCGATCCGTGTCGAGGGTTGCCGCATGGATCAGAAAGCCAGCCGCAGCGCGTGGTGATGCGTGCCAGTGTCGTACCGTATCCGGCACCGGCAGCACCGCCTCGACCCCGTTGAGCGGTTCGCGGATGATCCCGGAAAAGAAGGAGGAGGCCGCCAAGTTGGCTTTGCCGGGGCGAACACAGATCGTGGGCAGTCGCAGCGACATGCCGTCCATGAAGCCCTTGCGGCTGAAGTCCTGCAGCATCAGTTCGGAGATGGCCTTCTGCGCGCCATAGCTGGTTTGCGGAGAGCAGAGGAACTCGTCGCCGATCTTGTCCGGGAAGGGCGCGCCGAAAACCGCTATGGAAGAGGTGAAGATCACCCGCGGCACATACGCGCCACCGCTTGCGTCATGTTCGCCGCGCAGCGCCTCCAGCAGATGCCACATGGCCATCATGTTGGTGGCCCAGCCCTTATCGAAATCGGTCTCGGATTCGCCCGAAACAATGGCGGCCAGATGATAGATCAGATCAGGCCGCAGACCCGCGAGCTGGGCGATCTTTGCAGGATCGGTCAGATTGCCGGTGATCTGCGTGGGCCCCTCGGGGCAGCTGGGCGGAAAGCCGATGTCAAACAGCGAGATGTCCAGCATGTCGTGGCCCGGCAGGCCTTCAGACAGCAACCGCGTCAACAGTTTCTGGCCAACCATGCCGCCGCCACCGATGATCAGAACGCGGGTCATGTGCTCAATCCGTTTCTGGCTTTCAGTTCGAGATAGAGCCCTGAATGATCCTTCTCCGCGCCATCCATGGCGTCGATGAAATGCTGGAACCTGTCCCGCACACTTTCCGTGGCGGGCAGCGTGAGGCCAAGGCTCGCCGCCTCGTCCAGCGTGTTGTTGAGGTCCTTGACCTGAAACTTGGTCAGCCCGCCGGGGTCGAAATTGCCAGTCGTCATACGTTCGCCATGCTGTTGCAGGATCACGCTGTCGGCAAAGCCGCCCTTGAGCGCGGCGCGTACCGCTGCCGGATCGGCGCCGCCCTGTTCGGCGAGCAGCATAGCCTCGGCCACGGCGCTGATGGTGACGGCGACGATGGTCTGGTTGGCGAGCTTCGAGAGCTGCCCTGCCCCAGAGGGGCCCACGTGAACGGGTCGGCCCATGGCCTCCAAGACGGCGCGGGCGGTTTGATACGAGTCCGGCTTGCCGCCGACCATGATGGCGAGGCTGGCGGCCTCCGCCCCTTTGGTCCCGCCTGAAACCGGCGCATCAAGGTGCGCGAAGCCAAGGCTTTCGAGTAGCTTGGCCTGGGCGCGCGCGTGTTCCGGCTTGGCACTGGACATGTCGATCCAGACTGCCCCGGGGCTGAGCGCCTTTGCAGCCAGCGCCTCTTCGATCACGGCGCCGGAGGCAAAACCGTCCGAGAGCATGGTGATGACGAATTCCGCACCGCTGATGGCGGTCATGGCATCGGGTGCCACGGTGGCGCCGTCCTCAGCCAGGGGTTCGGCCCGGGCCAGGGTGCGGTTCCAGACGGTGAGGTCATGCCCTGCCTTGAGCAGATTGCGGCTCATCGGAACGCCCATCAGCCCCGTTCCGATCAGCGTGATTTTTCGCGATGTGGTCATGGTGCCGGACATCCCCCTTAATCCGTTTTCCAAAGCAGTAGCCAAACTGGCGCTGTTGTCATACGCTAACGAAAACCAGCCATTGGACCAGCCCGTCCGGTGGTTTTTTGATGAAGACGGCAAAATTTGTGCTGCGGCCAGGGGTGGATCACCCGGTGTGGAGAGCCGGCCGCAAGCACTACGGGGGACACTTTTTTATGACAGGGCAACGGCTTAAGGGAAAGCGGGCGTTGGTAACAGCGGCTGGTCAGGGGATCGGGCGTGCAAGTGCTTTGGCCATGGCGGCAGAAGGTGCGCAGGTCTTTGCCACCGACATCAACATGGACGCGCTTTCCACGATTCGGGAGGCGAATCACGAAAATATCGAAATTTTCGAACTTGACGCCCGCAGCGATGAGAGTGTCTCCGCCGGGGTGGCGCGGGCGCAGCCGGACGTTCTGTTCAACTGCGCGGGCTTTGTGCATCATGGGTCTGTGCTGGATGCAACCGATGACGAATGGGACTTTGCCTTTGATCTGAACGTGCGGTCGATGCTGCGCACAATCCGTGCCGCCCTGCCGGGGATGCTGGAACGCGGGGGTGGATCGATCATCAACATGTCCTCGGCCTGCTCAAGCGTGATCGGCGCGCCGAACCGCTTCATTTATGGCACCACGAAGGCGGCGGTGATCGGGCTGACGAAATCGGTGGCGGTGGACTACGTATCCAAGGGTATCCGCTGCAACGCGATCTGTCCGGGCACGGTGGAGAGCCCGAGTTGGCATGACCGCGTGGATGCTTTGGGCAAGCAATTGGGCAGCAAGGACGAGGCGATGACGCAGTTCGTGTCGCGCCAACCCATGGGCCGCGTGGCCACGGCGGAGGAGATCGCGGCGCTGGTCGTTTATCTGGCGAGCGACGAGAGCGCATTTACAACGGGGCATCCCCATATCATTGACGGAGGCTGGTCAGGACAGTGACAGATTCTGGGACCAAGAAAATCGGAATAGAAGACCTGCGGTCGCGCAAGTGGTTCATGAACCCGGACAATCCGGAGATGACGGCGCTCTATCTGGAGCGGTATCTGAATTACGGGCTGACGCGGGAAGAGCTGCAATCGGGCAAACCGATCATCGGGATCGCGCAGACGGGCAGTGACCTCTCCCCCTGCAATCGCCACCATCTGGAGCTGACCAAGCGGGTGCGGGACGGGATCATCGCCGCCGGGGGCACCTGCATCGAGGTGCCGGTGCACCCTATTCAGGAGACCGGCAAACGACCCACCGCGATGCTGGACCGGAACCTGGCGTATCTGTCGCTGGTCGAGACGCTCTTTGGCTATCCGCTGGACGGGGTGGTGCTGAACATCGGCTGTGACAAGACCACGCCCGCGCTGCTGATGGCGGCGGCGACGGTGAATATCCCGGCGATTGCGCTGTCGGTTGGGCCGATGCTGAACGGCTGGTTCCGGGGCGAGCGCACGGGCTCGGGCACCATTGTGTGGAAAGCGCGCGAGATGCTGGCCGCCGGAGAGATCGATGATGACGGGTTCATGGAACTGGTGGCCTCTTCGGCCCCATCGGTCGGCTATTGCAATACGATGGGCACAGCGACGACAATGAATTCGCTGGCCGAAGCCCTGGGTATGCAGCTGCCGGGCTCAGCGGCGATCCCCGCGCCCTATCGTGAGCGCGGGCAGATCAGTTACGAGACGGGTCGTCGGATCGTGGATATGGTTTGGGAGGACTTGCGCCCTTCCGACATCATGACGCGTGAGGCGTTCGAGAACACCATCGTGATCAATTCTGCGATTGGTGGGTCGACCAATGCACCCATCCACCTCAATGGCATCGCGCGACATCTTGGCGTGCCGCTCGACAACAACGACTGGCAGAAGGTCGGTCATGACATTCCTCTGTTGGTCAATTTGCAGCCTGCGGGCGAGTATTTGGGCGAGGACTATCAACATGCAGGCGGGGTGCCCGCAGTGGTGGGGGAACTGATCGCGGCGGGGCTGCTGCCGCATCCCGGAGTGGTGACGGCCAACGGCAAGACGATGGCCGAGAACTGTGGCCATCTGCGCAGCGAAGATACCAAGGTGATCAAGCCGGTGTCCGAACCGTTGAAAGAGCAGGCCGGTTTCATCAACCTGACCGGCAATCTTTTTGACAGCGCGATTATGAAGACCAGCGTGATCAGCAAGGCATTCCGCGCGAAGTATCTGTCGAATGCGGAGGATCTCAACGCCTTCGAGGGCCGCGCGGTGGTGTTTGACGGACCGGAGGATTTTCATCATCGGATCGATGACCCGGCGGAGAACATTGACGAGGATTGTGTGCTCTTCATGCGCGGGGCGGGGCCCAAGGGCTACCCCGGTGGCGCCGAAGTCGTGAACATGCGGCCGCCGTCGTATTTGCTGAAGAAGGGCGTCGAAGCACTTCCCTGCGTGGGCGACGGACGGCAGTCTGGGACGTCCGGCAGTCCGTCAATTCTGAACGCGTCGCCCGAGGCGGCGGCCGGTGGCGGTCTCGCGCTGCTGAAAAACGGCGACCGGGTGCGGATTGATCTGAACACATGCACCGCCGATATGCTGGTGCCGCTGGATGAACTTGCTGAACGGGCGCGCGCTTTCGAAGCAGCGGGCGGCTATGACGCGCCCGAGAGCCAGTCGCCCTGGCAGCAGTATTTCCGCGAGAAGGTGGGCCGGTTCGACGAGGGCATGATCCTTGAGGATGCGGACAAATATCAGGACATTTCCCGCCGGTTCATGCCGCGCGACAACCACTAGCGCTCTGGGCGCGACAATCACCGAGCCGGCCTTCGGCGCGGCGACGAGGAGCGGTGGCCTGAAAGCCCACCTTACCCGCAAACTGAGAAGGACCAAGAAACGTGAAACTTGTGCGATATGGGGAGAGGGGCGCGGAGAAGCCCGGGATGCTGGATGCCGAGGGGACCCTGCGCGATTTGTCGGCGCATGTTGCCGACATTGCAGGAGACGTCTTGTCGGATGCCGGGGTTGAAAAGTTGCGCGGAATTGATCCCGCCAGCTTACCTGTCGTCGAAGGCGACCCGCGCATCGGGGCCTGCGTCGGCAATATCGGAAAGTTCCTGTGCATCGGGTTGAACTACTCCGATCACGCGGCGGAGACGGGTGCGGACATTCCCGCGCATCCGATCCTCTTTTTCAAAGCCAACTCCGCCATTGTCGGGCCCTACGATGATGTCAGCATGCCGCGCGGCTCAACCCACACCGATTGGGAGGTCGAGTTGGGTGTGGTGATCGGCACGACGGCCAAATACGTGAGTAAGGAAAGTGCCCTCGAACACGTTGCAGGCTACTGCGTTGTGAATGATGTGAGCGAGCGGCATTTTCAGACGCAGCTCACGGGCCAATGGACCAAGGGCAAATCTTGCGACACCTTTGGACCAACAGGGCCGTGGCTGGTGACGCGCGATGAGGTGCCGGACCCGCAGACCCTCGCCATGAGCCTCAATGTGAATGGCAAGCGGATGCAGACCGGCAATACCGCTACAATGATCTTCACCGTGGCGGAGATCATCGAACATCTGTCCTCTCTCATGACACTGCATCCGGGGGATGTGATTACCACCGGTACACCGCCGGGTGTCGGCATGGGCATCAAACCGGACCCCGTCTATCTCAAGCAGGGGGACGTTATGGAATTGACCATCGAAGGTCTGGGTGCACAGCGCCAAACCGTGACGGAGGATGCGTGAATGGCTGAGCTTTTCATGATCGGCAGTGCGACAGATGTCATGCTGGAGCGCCTTGGTGAGAAGTTCACCATCCACCGGGCAAAGGATATGGATGATCCGCAGGCGTGGCTGGCAGCAAATGGCAACGGCATCGAATATGTGGCGACCAATGGCCACGACGGGGTAAAGCCCGACTTCATGGCGGCGATGCCGAACCTGAAAGCCATCAGTTGTTACGGTGTGGGCTATGATGCCATTGACACCAGCGCAGCAAGAGCCAGGGGCGTTGTGGTGACCCATACGCCCAACGTGCTGAATGCGGAGGTTGGCACCACGGCTGTTCTGCTGATGCTGGCCTGCTACCGCGAAGTGCTGCGCGACGATGCCTATGTGCGGTCTGGACGCTGGGAGACCGAGGGCAATTCGGCGCTGACACGGTCGGCAGACAACCAGACTGTGGGCATTCTTGGCCTTGGCCGGATTGGTCAGGCGATTGCGGACAAACTGGCACCCTGGGGCACCAGGATTGTCTATCACTCACGTAGCCAGAAAGAGGTGGACTACAAGTATTACCCTAAACTTGTCGACATGGCGCGGGATGTGGACACGCTCATCTGCATCACCCCCGGTGGGCCTGCGACCAACAAGATCGTCAACCGCGAGGTGCTCGATGCGCTGGGACCGCAGGGCACGTTGATCAACGTAAGCCGGGGAACGGTCGTGGACGAAGAGGCGATGATCGCAGCCTTGCAGGACGGGCGTCTTGGCTGGGCGGGGCTGGATGTGTTCGAAGCGGAGCCGCATGTGCCCGAAGCGCTGCGCAAACTCAAAAACGTCGTTCTGTTGCCCCATGTGGGCAGCGCCACGCTGGAGACCCGAGCCGCCATGGGGGCGCTGACGGTGGATAACCTGCTGCAGCACCTGCAGGATGGCACGGTTATCAGCCCGGTCCCGGAATGCGCGGATATGTAAGTCCATGAGCCAGATCGCCTCGGTCACGGCCCGGCTCTTCAATGTCCCGCTAGATGAAGTGCTGGTGGATGCCAAACATGGCTCTCACAGCCACTTTCACCTGATCACGGCGACAGTGACGCTGAAGGATGGTCGCAGTGGCACGGGGTATACGTATAATGGTGGTCGCGGCGGGCATGCCACCGCGGCTCTGATTTCCCACGATCTGGCACCCTTTCTGGTGGGACAGGAGGCCACGGACGTCGAAGCACTTTATGATGCGATGCAGTGGCATATGCATTACGTTGGGCGTGGTGGCATTCTGAGCTTTGCAATCTCGGCGGTGGACATCGCCCTCTGGGACCTGCGCTGTCAGGCAGCGGGTCAGCCGCTCTGGCAAATGGCGGGCGGTGCGGGCAAGACCTGCAAAGCCTATGGTGGCGGCATTGATCTGGCTTACCCGCTGCCCAAACTACTGGACCATGTGCAAAGCTACATCGATGCCGGACTGAACGGAGTGAAGATCAAGATCGGGCAACCCACCGAAGCCGAGGATGTGGACCGCATCCGCGCGGTACGCCAGCAGATCGGGCCGGATGCTGCCTTCATGATCGACGCGAATTATTCGATGACGGTGCCGCAGGCGATCTCGCTGGCAACTGCCGTGAAGGATCAGAACATCCTGTGGTTCGAAGAGCCGATTATCCCGGATAACTACGCAGGCTACGCTGAGATTACGTGGGCGACGGGCATGGCCGTAGCACAGGGAGAGAACCTGCACACGATCCATGAATTCGAGATGGCGCTGGCGCAGGGTGAACTGGGGTTTATCCAACCTGACGCGTCGAACTGCGGTGGAATCACCGGGTGGTTGCAGGTCTCTGAATTGGCGCGGGAAGCAGGTGTTCCAGTGTGCAGCCACGGCATGCAGGAACTGCATGTCAGCCTGGTATCGTCGCAACCACACGGCGGCTGGATCGAAGTGCACAGCTTCCCGATTGACCGCTACACAACACGCCCCCTTGTCATAAAGGACCACCGAGCGGTGGCCCCTGATGATCCCGGGGTGGGGGTTGTCTTCGACTGGCCGCAGCTTGCACCATTCGAAGTGGTGCTCTGACCCGAAGGGTGCCGGAACAACCTGTCCGACCACCCTTCATTGTTCTGAAAATATGCAAATCCCGCCGCTTGCACGGGACGACAAGGATCAGATCTGCAGAAACCGCTGCGCAATCTTCGGGATCAGCCGGTCGAACTGCAACGGTGCGTCGGCCACGGCCAGACAGATGCAATCCTCGTGAATGTCCGCCACGGGCGTGTGATGCATGTCGCTGTCCGCAATCTCCACATCGCCACGGGCGAAGTAATCGTCGTCATCTTGAAACGCGCCCTTCAGCACCATGGTCATCTCTGTTCCGTGGTGTCCGTGATCCGGCATCGCGGTGCCGGCAGGGATAAAGAGCAACCGCGCAGAGGCATCCTTTGACGTCGGCAAGATGGCCTGTTTGACCCCCATGCCCACCGGTTTCCAACGGATCGCTTCCAGATCCCCGCCTACGTAGTCGCGCAGCGGCTTGGGCAGCACGCCGCAGGCATCGGTCTCGGCTGCATGCGGTTTGTCCACGGGGCCTCCGAGGATCAGCGCCAGCGTCGCCTCAAGACTTTCCGGCTGAAGGTCGGCCACGTCGTCTCTGCGCATCTGGTCCAATACTTCACCGCCCAGAGCGTCAAAGCTCTCGGCCTGCGCCCGACAGCTGTCACAGAGCGACAGGTGAGAGGCCACCATTAGGTTGAAGGCCTCGGGTAACGATCCCGCGGCATAGGCCATCAGGATGGCGTCATTCAGGTGATGTTTGATTGTCTCGGTCATCTTACATTTCACTTCATTGCGTGGCGCAGACGGTCCAGCGCCAGTCGAATTCTCGATTTGATCGTGCCCAGGGGCAGACCGGTTTCGGCGGCGATTTCGCTGTGGGTCAGATCCCCGAAATACGCCTTTTCAATCAATTCCCGCTGCGCATCCGGTAACTCTGCCAGCGCCGCACCGAGAATTTCGGTTTCCTGTTGCAGTGTCAGGACATCTTCCTGATCTGGTTCTTCTTCGGGGCCCCACGTCAGGTCCTCCGGTTCCGGTCGCCGTTGCCGGCGGATAAGGTCAATGCGCCGGTTCCGCGCAATGGTGAAAATCCACGTCGCCACGGAAGCCCGGGCGGGGTCGAACTGATGCGACTTGTGCCAAAGCGTCGCCATCACGTCCTGGGCACATTCCTCTGCGAGGGAGGCATCCGCGCCGGACTTCATCAAAAAGCCCTTCACCCGGGGGGCGAAATGGGCAAACAACTCGGCAAACGCCTGCGTATCCTGATCGTCACGGATACGGGCCACATGCTCCACCCAAAGCATCCGCGCAGGTCCGGTCGTTGCAGTCACTTTTCTTTGCCCAGCCTTCTTCATCGATACCGCAGGTGCCGCCGATGGCGTGCCCATCGATCGTGCTCTTGCGTCTATTACATCTGGTTCTACACCCGCTAACATGCTCAGATTACGCTGCGCATGCAGAATTAGATCAAAAAAACTTTGTTTTTAATGCAATGCATCCATTTTATCCAACACGCCGTATACATGGCACTGCAACCAGAAAGACCGGACACGTCCTTTATGCCCTTTGAAGCCCTGACCGAAGGCACCTTTGCTCCCTTTGACATTCCCAGGAAAACTCGAAAAGTCGCCGTCATTGGCGGCGGTATCTCGGGGATGGGTGCGTCCTTTATGCTGGGCAAGGACAGTCACGTTACCCTGTTCGAGGCGGAGCCGCGGCTGGGTGGCCATGCCCGGACGGTGATGGCGGGCAAACGTGGTGACCAGCCTGTGGACACCGGTTTCATCGTCTTCAACCGCGCAAACTATCCCTACATGACGGCCCTGTTTGAGCAGTTGAACGTGCCGGTTGTGGAGTCGAACATGAGCTTTGGGGCGTCCATCGACGGCGGGCGTCTGGAATATGCGCTGACCTCGCTCGACGCCCTCTTTGCGCAGCGCAGGAACGCGGTCACCCCTGCTTTTCTGGCCATGGTGCGTGATATATTGCGGTTCAACAAACACGCGGTCAGCATCGCGGAGGATCGCAGCCTGAGCCTCGGCGCCTTTCTCGACAAGCTTGGGACCGGCAGCTGGTTCCGCGATTACTACCTACTGCCGCTTTCGGGGGCGATCTGGTCGACGCCGACAGAAAAGATCATGGATTTTCCCGCCTATGCCATGATCGAGTTCTTCAAGAACCACGCACTGCTAGGCGTGCACGGACAGCATCAGTGGTACACGGTTGACGGCGGATCCGCCCAATATGTCAGCCGTCTGGCGGCGGCGTTGGAAGGCGCAGGCACTGACATCCGGCTTGGCGCGCCGATAAAATCTGTGACCCGTGGGGCCGGCCATGTGATCCTGCACCCCTTTGGCGGCGCCCCTGAGGTTTTCGACCACGTGATTTTCGCCACTCACTCGGATGACACGCTGCGGATGATTGGTGACCCGACTCCGCAAGAGAAGAAAGCGTTGGGCGCCATTGCCTACCAGCCGAACGACATCGTTCTGCACGCGGACACGGACATCATGCCGAAAAACCGCAAGACCTGGGCCAGCTGGGTCTACACCGAAGACAAGGACGCCCAATCCGACCGGATCGACCTCACCTACTGGATGAACTCTTTGCAGCCCATTCCGCAGGATGACCCGCATTTCGTCACCCTCAACACCAAACGCCAGATCCGCGAAGAGCTGATCTATGACGCCGTGACCCTGCGCCATCCGGTGTATGATCTGGCAGCACTTGAGGCCCAAAAGGACATCAGGACTTTCAACGGGACGGCGAACACTTGGTTCTGTGGTGCCTGGATGAAAAACGGTTTTCACGAAGACGGATTGTCCAGCGCCGTGGACGTGGTGCGCAGCCTGCGCATGGTACACCGCGAGCGGGTTGCAGCCGAATGACCGCCCGGGTCGATCATATCTCGGGCCTGACGTTTCACGGTCGCAAAGGTGCCATTGAGAATGCCTTTCGCTATTCCGTGGATTACATCCTGCTGGATGCCGAAGCACAGGTACGCTGCCCGCGCCTTTTTGCGCGCAACGGATCGGCGCTGACCTCGCTGCATGACAGCGACCATGGCGGCCCGCCCAAAGCGGGTCGGGGTGCACTTTGGGTGCGCGAGGTGCTGGAACAGCATCAGATCACCGGCGTGGCACAGATCGAACTGCTCGCGCAGCCGCGCATGCTGGGACATGTGTTCAACCCGGTCAGCTTTTGGCTCTGCCGCCGTGACGATGGCGCGTTGATCACGGTGATTGCCGAGGTCAGCAATACTTTTGGCGATCGCCACAGCTATCTATGCCACCACCCCAATCTGCGTCCGATTGAGCCCAGCGACACGCTCAAGGCGCAAAAGATTTTCCACGTCTCACCGTTTCAGCCCATCGAGGGCGGGTATAGCTTCCGCTTCGACATCAACGACGCGCGGATCGGCATCTGGATCGACTACACACGAGGCAACGGCGGATTGATTGCCACGCTGACCGGCAAACGCAAGCCGCTGACCAATCGGGCCATCCTGCGGTCCGCCCTTCTTCGGCCACTGGGCGCACGTCGTGTCCTTGCCTTGATCCATTGGCAGGCACTCAAACTCTGGGCCAAGGGGGCGCGGTACCGGGCCCGTCCGATGCCACCTGAGAAAGAGGTCTCACGGTGACGCAGGAAAGCGAGCGATTACCGGCCTATTCCCTTTTCGCGGCGCTTTTGGCAGCCGCTGGCCTGCCTATCTATATCCACGCACCAAAATTTTACGTGGATGAATACGGCGTGTCGCTGGCAGCCCTCGGGGCTGTCCTCTTTGGCCTTCGGCTGCTGGACGTGGTGCAGGATCCGCTGCTGGGCAAGCTGGCGGAAAAGCTGCGGGATCAGCGGGCTATCGCGGTCGCCGCAGGCTGCGCCGTGATCGCCCTGGCAATGGTCGGCCTTTTTGCCATTCCGCCAGTTTTGCCACCGCTGGTCTGGTTCGGCCTTACGCTGACACTGGTGTTTTCCGCCTTCAGCTTTCTGACCATCAACTTTTACGCCCAGGGGGTGATGAAAGGCACGCGCATGTCCGGCCAGGGCCACTTCCGGCTGGCGCGCTGGCGCGAGAGCGGCGCGCTGCTGGGCGTTTGTGTCGCGGCGGTGGCACCCGTTGCTTTGGCATCGGTCTTTGCCGCGCCCTTTGCGTGGTTTGCCATGGGTTTCGCCGTCCTCGCCGTGATCGCCGCTTTGGCGATGCGGTCGGAATGGAGCACGGCTGGCCTTGCGGCGTCCACCGGCTTCGGCGTGGTTCTGAAGGACAAACTGGCGCGCCGCCTGTTGCTGATCGCGCTGGTAAACGCGGCTCCCGTCGCCGTCAGCTCAACCCTGTTTTTGTTCTTTGTCGAAAGCAAACTGGACGCCCCGGGCTTCGAAGGGCCGCTTCTCCTCGTGTTCTTCCTGTCGGCCGCTGCTGCCGCGCCGTTCTGGGGCGCGATGGCCGAGCGATTTGGCCCAAAAGACGTATTGATCGTCGCCATGATCCTCGCAATCTGCGCCTTTGGGCTGACACTGACGCTGGGCCCTGGCGACTGGGTGTTTTTCGCGATCATTTGTGTGATGTCCGGGGCGACGCTGGGGGCTGACCTCACGCTGATGCCCGCCATTTTTGCCAACCGGATGGCGCGGATTTCGCCCTCCGCAGCGGAAGGGTTCGGGCTTTGGTCCTTCGTGTCGAAACTCACACTGGCCTTTGCCGCCGTCACCCTGTTGCCGATGCTGGAGCGGGCGGGGTTTCAAAGCGGTAGCGCGGCGCAGAACACCCCAGAGACGCTGGCCTTGCTGGCGATCCTCTATGCTGCCGTTCCCTGCGGTCTCAAGGTGATCTCCATCGCCTTGCTGGCCATCACCGATCTGAGCGAGGTCTGAGACCATGACTGAGTGGATGTTTTTGGCCTTCGGTGCCGTGGCCGCTCTGGTGGCCCTTTGGCTCTGCAAACGCATCGTCGGATTTGCAGCGCAAAAATCGGAAGACTACGAAGACGGCACACCGGACTTTGACATCCGCAAGCATCTCAATGGCCCGCTCCTCTGCGAAGGCGTCATTTACGGCCCGACAGGGCGGGTCAGCAGCCGGTTTGTTGCAGATTTCGATGCCACGTGGGAGGGCAACTCCGGCTCGATGAAAGAGCATTTTGTCTACGACGATGGCAGCGTTCAGGACCGCGAGTGGCATTTGCAGATCGACGCTCACGGCAAGATCTGTGCACAGGCCGACGATGTGGTGGGGGAGGGGTCCGGTCAGCAACTCGGACCGACGGTGCAGTTGAGATACCGGATCAGATTGCCCGAAGGGTCCGGTGGGCACGTATTGAACACCGTCGACTGGATGTACCTGACGCCAAACGGCACGATCATGAACCGGTCCCAGTTTCGCAAGTTCGGGATCAAGGTTGCCGAACTGGTCGCCACCATGCGGCCAAAGGACATCACATGAAAAACTGGAACGGAAAACGGTATTGGCTGGTGGGGGCCGGGGACGGTCTTGGAGCTGCACTGGCCACCCGTCTGAGCGCGGCAGGCGCCCATGTGATCGTCTCCTCCCGGTCAGAGGACAAGTTAAAGGCATTGGTCGAGGCGCTGCCGTCGGACGGCAGCTACCAGACGGTGGATGTTGCTGATGATCAAAGTGTGAAGGCGGCAGCAGAAGCAATTGGCCCGGTCGATGGCGTCGTTTTTCTGGCCGGGGTCTACTGGCCCTTTCCCGCACAGGAATGGAATGCCGATCAGGCGACCGCCATGGCGGATATCAACTTCACCGGGTTGGTGCGTGTCATGGGCGCCGTCGTGCCGGGCATGGTGCGCCGGGATGCGGGCCACATCGTGATCACCGGCAGTCTCAGCGGTTTTCGCGGTTTGCCGGGGTCCATTGGGTACACCGCCTCCAAGGCCGGGACCATGTCGCTGGCGGAGTGTATGTATGCCGATCTGCGCCAGACTGGCGTGCAGGTGCAGGTGGCCAATCCCGGCTTTATCAAGACGCAGCTGACCGACAAGAACGATTTCAAGATGCCCTTCTTGATGACGCCAGAAGAGGCTGCGGAATACATGTTCAAACATATGAACAGCGACCGGTTCAAGCTGAGCTTCCCGCGTCTTTTTTCGCTGGTGTTCCGGGGCAGCCAGTTGCTGCCGGATTGGCTGTATTTCCGGATTTTTTCCTAAAGACGCGCGGCGTGTTCCTGAAAGGTCTGTGCGGCGCGGGTCCAGACGGCTGCGTCCGGTGTCCCAAGCTGGGCCAGCACCGGCAGGAGCTGTTCAGCGTAGTCCTCGCTGCTCTCCAGCGGCAGCATTGATGGCAAGTTGTCGATGGCGGTTACATCGAGCATCGGTTCGGCATGCACACGCAGGGCGGGCGCGTCCCAGGTTGTCGTCCTGTCGTAGACCTTGATCGGGGAAAAATCGCTGTCCGGGTCACAGGCGATATCGCCAATTACGCTGAGCTTGCGCGGGCGGGTTGGCGCATCTGACGGCACGAAGACCGGCGTGCCGGGACGTGCCAGCACACAGTTGAAAAACAGCTCATGCGCCAGCACCTGGGGGAAGGGACCGCCCGAAGTAGTTTCCGCCATGTCCCACCTGGTGGTCGCCACACCCATGGCCGTGCAGAGATCGGCAACGCCCTTGCCGACGCGCCCCAATGCGCCGATGATCAGGGCATTGGGTCGGTGGCTGCCCGTTGCAACCAGATCAGCCTGCAATTTGGACAGCAAGTGGGTGGAGCTGTCATACGCCGTGATCGGACCCGCAATGTTGCCGGATTGCTGAGCAGCCCAGCACTTCAGCGCCACTGCCGCCCCGGCATACCCGGCCCAATAGCCAAAGGCCGCCACCCGGCGCCCTTCGTCATCCAGCAGGTATTCGAGGTCCAGCAAGGTGCCACCGCCCGCCTTGAAACGCTGCAGCAGGCGCAACCCGGCAGGCTGCCCCTTGAAGGCGTGCCCGAACATGATGTGGCGGTGACGCAGCGGCGTGCCGTCCTCGGGCAGTTCCTTGAGGCCAAAGATAATCGCGTCCCCGGGCGCGTCGGGCCAGCTGTGAGGGCGTTCCATCTGGCACCCTGCGTCGGCGTAGGCCGCATCCGAGATGACACGCGTGGGAGAGTGTTCGACGCTGACCTTCATACCCGTCGCCAAAAGGGAGGCGGCCCCTTTCGGCGTCAGTCCAACACGGGTCTCATTGTTGCGCTGTTCTGCCCGGACCCAAAGATGCAGCTGGCTCATAGCATGCCCTTGGCGGTGACCGCCTGGATCGATGGGCGCGCTGCCATACGCGCCAGATAGGCCTTGATCTCGGGGAAGTCATCCAGGGACACGTTATCCCGTTCGAGCCAGCTGCACAGCATGTAGGCATGTGGATCGGCGATGGAGAATCTGTCCCCCAGCACATAGTCGCCTTCAAGGCAGTCGCTGGTGAAGTAGCGCGCACAGTCGGTCATGGTTTCGGGCACTTTGGCCGCCATGTCGTCAAAGCTTGATTGCTGCGTTGCCCATCTGTCGCCGCGGCGCATATGCGCGTGGTTCACATGCATCGTCGCTGCGAGGAAATGGATCACGCTGCGCATCTGGGCGGCCCGCTCGGGGTCTGCTGGCACCAGATTGGCCCCCGGTGCAAGGGCCGCGACATAGTCCAGCAAGGCGCCCGTTTCGGTCAGTAACGCCCCCGCATCGGTCTCCAGCGTCGGAACGCGGCCCTTGGGGTTCAGCGCCAGATACTCGGGCTTTTTCTGCTCCCCGGACTGGAAATCCACAAGCACCGGCTCATAGGACAGCCCTGCTTCTTCCAGGGCGATGGCCACAGCAATCGAAATCGTCCGCGGGGCGTAATAAAGACGCATCATGATATCCTCTTAAACATGGGTCTGGGCATAATGCCGGTCCGGGTCTTCAAGATGTGGAATGGCGTTGAACATGGTGGGCGACAGCGTGCCGCCGATCGGGAACAGCCGGTGTTGTGAGGTGTTGTAAATGGCCAGTGCCATCTGCGCCATCGCCGTGATGTCGAGCCGGAGTACCTGCCGCATCGCCATGGAGATCAACCCGCCCGAGGTCACCACAAGCGCGGGGCCGTCGCCTTCTGCGATCTCTGCCAGTGCGGCGCTCACCCGGTCTTCGAAATCGCTGAACCGTTCCGGCGCGCCCGCAATCTCGTCACGCTGCCAATAGGCGAAGACCTGTGGCAAATGGGTGGTGAATCCGACCTGATCGGTTGGAAAGGGGATGCCGTGTTCTTCCTCCAGCGCGCGGGCCAGCGTCAGGTATTCCAGCTCATTGAGGCGCGCATCCCGCGTGGGCGTCAGCCCGGTGTCCATGGAGCGGGCTGTTTCAATATGCCTTTTCAACGTGCCGGTGTAGAGTCGTACGTGATGCTGATTCTGGTTGCGCAGATGGGTGCCCAGCCAGGCGGATTGTTGATGGCCGAGTGCGCTCAGCTTGTCGTAGCTGGCTTCATCCTGGGCACCGGAATTGGCCTGACCGTGGCGTATGAGAGTGATGTGAGACATTGGCTCTTCATAGGCGAGCGGTCGCGCGGTGGAAAGGGCGGGTGCCTCCGGCGGGCATATTTGCGGAACAATGAATAGACAGGTGCCTCTTATCGGAAACTTTCTGCCGTGAATCCTGTGCGAGGTGTCGGGATTGGGGCTACGGTGGGGGATGCGCCGTCGCTATAGTCGGGCGGAATTTTGTGGGAGACGGGTGCGATGAGCGACAAAATCACCTTTACGCTGGACGGTCAGCAGGTTGAGGCCGAGGCGAGTCTGACCATTTGGGAAGTCGCAAACGGTCGTGGGCTGGTGATCCCGCATCTGTGTCACAAGCCCGCACCGGGGTATCGCCCGGATGGGAATTGCCGCGCCTGTATGGTCGAGATTGAGGGCGAGCGCACGCTGGCCGCCTCCTGCATTCGTGAGCCCTCCGAGGGGATGGTGGTGACGACCAATTCCGCGCGGGCGGAAGGGGCGCGTAAGATGGTGGTGGAGATGTTGCTGGCCGATCAGCCAGAGCAGGAGGTGGCGCATGATAAGTCCAGCCATCTTTGGGAGATGGCAGCGCTGAATGGCGTCTCCGAGAGCCGGTTTCCGAAGCTGGAGGAGGGGCGCATTCCGCTGCTCGACGACAGCCATGTGGCGATGTCGGTGAATCTGGATGCCTGCATTCAGTGTGGGCTTTGTGTGCGGGCGTGTCGCGAGGTGCAGGTCAACGATGTGATCGGCATGGCCGGTCGGGGGCATGATGCGTACCCGACCTTTGATATGGCGGATCCAATGGGCGAGAGCACCTGCGTGGCCTGTGGGGAATGTGTGCAGGCCTGTCCGACGGGAGCGTTGATGCCTGCGACGGTCGTGGATGACAACCAGGTGGGCGACAGCGCGGATTTCGACAAGGAGGTTGAGAGTATCTGCCCCTTCTGCGGCGTTGGCTGTCAGGTCTCGCTCAAGGTTAAGGACAACAAGGTCAAATACGTCGAGGGCATCAATGGTCCGGCGAACGAGGGGCGGTTGTGCGTCAAGGGGCGCTTTGGGTTTGACTACATCCACCATGACCATCGCCTGACCAAGCCGCTGATCCGGCGCGAGGATGCGCCTGCCAAGGGGCTGAATGTGGACCCGGGCAACTGGTCCGAGCACTTCCGTGAGGCCAGCTGGGAAGAGGCGTTGGATTTTGCCGCTGCGGGCATGAAGGGCCGGGGGCGTGAGATTGCGGGCTTTGGCTCCGCCAAGTGTACGAATGAGGAGGCGTATCTTTTCCAGAAGATGATCCGTCAGGGGTTTGGACACAACAACGTGGATCACTGCACGCGTCTTTGCCACGCATCCTCGGTGGCGGCGCTGATGGAGAATGTGGGTTCGGGCGCCGTGACCGCGACCTTCAACGAGATCGAAAACGCGGATGTGGCGATTGCCATCGGGTGTAACCCGATCGAGAACCACCCCGTGGCGGCGACTTATTTCAAGCAGTTCACCAAGCGGGGTGGCAAGCTGATTGTGATGGACCCGCGCGGGCAGGCATTGAAGCGCTTTGCCAGCCATATGCTGCAATTCCGCCCCGGCGCGGATGTCTCGATGCTGAACGCGATCATGCACACGATTGTTGAGGAGGGCCTCTACGATCAGCAGTACATCGACGCCTATACCGAGAACTGGGAAGCTGAAAAGGCGCATCTGGCGGATTTCTCGCCTGAAGACATGGCCCGGATCTGCGGGATTGAGGCGGAGGTACTGCGCGATGTGGCGCGGACTTTTGCGGGTGCCAAGGCCGCGATGATCTTCTGGGGCATGGGTGTGTCGCAGCATATCCACGGCACGGATAACTCGCGCTGCCTGATTTCGCTCGCGCTGATGACCGGGCAGGTGGGGCGGCCCGGTTCCGGCCTGCACCCGCTGCGCGGTCAGAACAACGTGCAAGGCGCGTCCGACGCGGGCCTCATTCCGATGTTCCTGCCGGACTATCAACCTGTGACCGATGACGGTGTGCGGTCCGCCTTTACCAAGGTCTGGGGCTCTGCGGATTTCTCGAATGAACGCGGGCTGACCGTGACCGAGATCATGGACGCGGTGCATGAGGATAAGATCAAGGGCATGTATGTGCTGGGGGAAAACCCGGCGATGTCCGATCCGGATGTGGAACACGCCCGCGCAGCCCTGGCCAAACTGGATCATCTGGTGGTGCAGGATATCTTCCTGACGGAGACGGCGAATTTCGCCGATGTGATCCTGCCGGCCAGTGCCTTTGCCGAAAAATCGGGCACCGTGACCAATACCAACCGGCAGGTGCAGATGGGTCGTCCGGCGGTGCCGCCCCCCGGTGAGGCGCGGGAAGACTGGTGGATCGAGGTTGAACTGGCAAAGCGGCTGGGCCTTGGCTGGACCTATGAGAGCCCGGCGGATGTCTTTGCGGAGATGAAGCACAATATGCGCAGTCTCGAAAACATCACCTGGGATCGGCTGATGGGCGAAAACGCGGTGACCTACCCGTCGCTCAGCCCGGAAGACCCCGGTCAGGCGATTGTCTTTGGCGATGGATTCCCGCGGCCGGAAGGGCGTGCGCGGTTCACGCCCGCGAGTGTGATCGCCCCCGATGACGTGCCGGATGAAGAATTCCCGATGATCCTGACCACGGGGCGCCAGCTGGAGCATTGGCACACCGGCTCCATGACCCGGCGGTCTGCGGTGTTGGATGGTCTGGAGCCCGAGGCAAACTGTTCGCTGCACCCCTCCACGCTGCGCAAACTGGACGTGGCGCCCGGCGAGCATGTGGTGCTGACCACCAAGCGCGGTAGCATTTCGATCATGGCGCGGGAGGATCGCGCGGTGGCCCCCGATATGGTCTTTGTACCCTTTGCCTATGTCGAAGCGGCGGCGAATATTCTGACCAACCCGGCAATTGACCCTTATGGCAAGATCCCGGAATTCAAGTTCTCCGCCGTGCGTGTCGAGAAGGCGGAAAAGCAGGTCGCGGCGGAATAGCCGCGACCACGATCATTCGTAGCGCTCACCCGGGCTGAGAAGCTCGAAGCCGGTGATTTCGAATTTGTACATATCCGAACGGTCCGGTTTTTCCGCCCGGGCGATCAGCTTGCCATCTGCGTTGGTGTAAACCGCATACGTTGTGTGCAAGGCGCGGTAGCAGTATGTTCCGTTGGGATAGTCGTATTTTATCATGAAGGCTCCTTTGATCGGGTCTACGGCCTGCTGATGCCCGTTTCTGACAGGAGGCCGATCTTCTCCTTTCCAGTGACGGCACCTAGGATCGCCAAAAACCGGAGCGTATTTGTCCATGGTGAACCCTGATCGTTTTCTCGCTGATCTGCACAAGCTGCGGTCCTTCGGAGCCGCGGGCGTCGGCAAGGGTGTTGTGCGCCCGGCCTACTCGGAGGCCGATGTGGCCGCGCGGCGGTGGCTGGCAGACCAGATGCGCGCAGCCGGATTGCAGGTGGCGGTTGACCCCATGGGCAATCTGTTTGGCTTGACCGAAGGTCCGTCCCTTCTGCTGGGTTCGCACAGTGACAGCCAGCCCGAAGGCGGTTGGCTGGATGGCGCCCTTGGCGTGATTGCCGCATTGGAGATTGCCCGCGCCGCGCGCGAAAATGATGGACCGCCTGTCTCGGTTGTCTCCTTTCAGGATGAAGAAGGTCGTTTTGGCGTGACCACGGGATCTGCGGTTTGGTCAGGCCACATGTCGCAGAGGCAGGCAGATGCGCTGACGGATCACGCGGGCGTTCCGCTTTCACAGGCGCGGCAGGTCATGGCGGATATGGTCACGGGCGAGGTTGATCCCGCGCAGTTTACAGGGTTCATCGAGATGCATATCGAACAGGGCCCCACGCTGGACACAAGCAGAGAAAAAATCGGGGTGGTCACGGATATCGTTGGTATTCGCGACATGAAATTCACCTTTGAGGGGCAGCAAAACCATGCTGGCACAACCCCGATGCCACTGCGCTGGGATGCGTTTCAGGCTGTGTCAGCTTTCAACACGCTATTGAATGAGCGGTTTCAGAACGTGGTGACCCCGCAGACGGTCTGGACTATTGGGCATGTTAGCCTGCACCCCAATGCGTCCTCGATCGTGCCAGGGCGGGCGGTGTTTTCGATGCAGTGGCGGGATGCCGATGCCGACCGGCTACAGCGCATGGAACAGATCATCCGCGAGACGGCGCAGGAAGTTGCTGTGCAGCGCGGAATGCAGCTCTCTTACGGGCCGATGCTGGGGTTGGAGCCGGTGGCCATGGATGCGGGATTGCAAGACGCTCTGGTGCAATCGGCACGATCCATTGTGCCGGACAGCTGGCGCAGAATGACATCCGGTGCCTTGCATGACGCCACCAATCTATCGCGATTGATGCCGGTTGCCATGCTGTTCGTGCCGTCGATTGATGGCATCAGCCATGCGTTCGAGGAAGACACCTGTGAAGCGGATCTGGTGACCGGTCTGAAGGTCTTGGCGCAGGCCGTCGGGCTACGGCGCTAAGGTGGCCTGAAGCCCTCCCTACCTGCTGTCTGCCAGCACTCAGCTCCAAGCGACGTCACCGAGGAAAATATAGCCCGCGCCATAGATCGTTTTGATCAGCTGCGGGTTCTTCGGATCTTCGCGCAGCTTGGTGCGCAGGCGAGAGATGCGCACGTCCATCGCCCGGTCAAAGCTTTCGCTGGCCGCCCCCCCCAGATGGTCCTGCATCTGCGCCCGGCTGATCAACCGTTTGGGGTTTTCAAGAAACAGCCGGAGTACTTCACCTTCTGCGTGGGAAAAGGGCGTTTGTTTCCCCTCTGAATCCTCTATTAGATATTGGTCGAAAAACACCTGCCACCCGGCAAAGCGGGCAATCTGGCCCGCTGCGGCTGCGGGCTTCGAGGTGCGCAAACGGGCCCGGATGCGGGCAACGACCTCTGCCGGGTCGAAGGGTTTGATGATGTAGTCATCCGCGCCCAGTTCCAGACCGGTCACCTTGTCCTGCACCAGTGCCCTGCCGGAGATGATGATGACAATAGCCCCCTGTTCCAGCGCCAGCTTGTGCACCAGCGTCAGGCCATCCGTGTCGGGCAGCGACAGATCGACAAGACAGACGTCCGGTTGATGCTGCGCCAGCGCCGCGGTGAAGGCCTGCGCGCGTGCAAAGCTCAGCGTGCGAAAGCCTGCCTCCTCCAGCGCGTCGGTCAGCATGGTACGGATGGCCGGTTCGTCGTCGAGGATGGTCACCAAGGGCGCGGTCATGAGGCGATTGCCTTGCTGTTTGACGGGCCCAGGACGGTGCTGATGTCCTCTGCCGTAAATGGTTTTTGCAGCAGAGGCGCAATTCTCTGGGCGGATTGGTAGAGCGCATGGTCCGCAGGCAGGGAGGTCATCAGGATGACCGGCACGACACCGATCAGACGCTGTGCGAGGTCGATGCCCGTGGCGTCTCCGGCCAGTTGAATATCTGACAGCACCAGTGAGATTTCCGGCAGATCCGCCATTAATGCGCTGGCTTCATCGGCGCTGACCGCCTCGATGACCGAGTGATTCAGATCGGTCAGCATATCGCGGTAGAGGGCGCGCAGATCATCACGGTCTTCCACCAGCAGTACCAGCGCCTGCGGGGTTTCCACCGCCGGCCTGAAGGGCAGTCGCAGGACCACGCGGGCGCCGGCATCGGTGTTTTCCAACCGCAGATCGCCGCCTGCGAGCTTGGTCATGTCGTAGACCATCGGCAGGCCGAGCCCGGACCCTTCGGCCCCTTTGGTGGTGAAAAACGGATCGAACCCGTGGCTGAGCGCGCGGTCCGAAAAGCCCGGCCCTGTGTCCGTGACCTGCCATTCAATCCAGGTGTCATGTACGATGCGCAGCCTGACCAGAATGCGACCCGTCGCCCCACAGGCATCACGGGCGTTGAGGATCAGGTTCAACAGGCTGTCCGTCGCCATGCCACCGTCCAGCATCACCAGACCCTCGGGCGCAGACACATCCAGATCCAGCGCGATGCCCTCTGGCAAGGTGTGATCCGCAAGTCTGCGCAGGTCGTCCATCAACTGACGGAGGCTGGTGGCGCTGGGGCGCAGGGCGCGCTGTTCGGTCATGCCGGCAATGCTGCTCAACAGAGCACCCCCCCGTCGGGCTGCGGCCAGCGTGCCTTCTGCCATTTCGATCACGTCACCGGGCAGATCCTGGTGCCGCAAAAGCTTGGATTGCAGCCCGAGAATGATCGTGAGCAGGTTGGAGAAGTCATGGGTCAGGCCAGAGGTCATCTGGGCTGCCAGAGCACGGCGGTGGGTTTGCTGCAAGGCCACGCGGGCCTGCATTTCGGCGGTCACATCCATGGACAGAATGTAGATGCCCCCCCGGGTGTCGGGGGTAAACGCCGCCCGGATGCGGCGTGCACTGGCATCATCGGTGAACTCGAAAACGGAGGCCTGACCCCCATAGGCCTGCTCCAGATGCGGCACGATCCGGTTGTACGCGGAGGCGCCCAGGGCGCTGCTGATGTGCATGCCGTGAATGTCTGACGGGCGTCCCGGGATCACAGCGTTGAGCTGTCGGTTGGAATAGGTGTAGTGCCCTGCTGCATCGATATGCGCGATATGCGCGGGCATCATTTCCGTGGTGAGCCGGGTGCGGGCCTCGATCTCCGTCAGCTCACGCTTGGCTTCTTGCAGCGCGGCATTCATGGCAGCCAGCGCACGGTTCGTACTGGAAAGTTCCTCTGCATAGGTGTTGAGCTGATCGGACAGTTCCTCCGACCGGCTTTGCAGCAAGGCCTCCTGTCGCTTGGTGCGCGTGATGTCTGTGTAAACCGTGACCCACCCACCCTGCGGCAGCGGTGCACCTTCGACGCTGATGATACGCCCGTTCGAGCGTGTGCGTTCCATGTAATGGGGTTCGAACGCGCGCGCCTGGTCGACCCGTTCAGCCACAAAGGCGTCAATGTCGGTCACATCGCCATACTCGCCGCGCAGGACCAGATGCCGGATCGTGTCCTCAAAAGTGGCACCCCGTGTGACCAAGGCATCTGGCAGATCGAACATGCGTTGAAACGGGCCGTTGCAGACGGCCAGTTGCAGGTCGGAATCGTAGATCGTCAGAGATTGACCGATCAGGTTGAGACCGGCGGCGGTCAGCTCCTGCGTTCTGGAATCGGAAAGGGCCAATGCTGCTCCTGTGACTGCGCGCGGACGGCGCAAACCTATCACGGATTGAGGCGGTGAAAATCCAAATCGTCCCAAAAAGCGGTGTGAGAGATGCGTGTAACAATTCGTAAGGATTGAGAAATCATGACGAAAAAGTTGACGCCGAGCCTAAAAGCAACATTGTTACTGATATGACGGCGTCAGCGCCGCGCTTGTCTGCAAAAGACAAGGTCTGGGAGGACAACAGTTGACTGATCGCACCAAGGGCGCTGACGGACCGCAGTCCGTTCCGGCGCTGTTGCACCGCAATGCCACCGAGTTTGCGAACGCGCCTGCGTATCGTGAAAAGGAGTATGGCATCTGGCAGAGCTGGACATGGGCGGAGACGCGCGAAGAGATCGAAGCGCTGGCGCTGGGCCTGCTGGATCTGGGTGTGGCTGAAGGGGATTTTGTCGCGATCATCGGGCGTAACCGACCCAAGCTTTACTGGTCCATGGTGGCGGCTGAGATGTGCGGCGCCGTGCCTGTGCCGCTTTATCAGGATGCGGTTGCGGAAGAGATGTCATACGTGTTGAGCCATTGCGGCGCGCGCTTTGTGATCGTGGGGGATCAGGAGCAGGTCGACAAGGTGATTGAAGTGCAGGCCGAGCTGCCGAACTTCGAGCAGATGATTTACCTCGATCCCCGGGGCTTGCGGAAATACGATCATTCCCGGTTGCATCAATACAGCCACATCCAGGACGTCGGGCGCGCCAAGCGCGATGAGTTGACCGGGGAGTTGACCGAGCGGCAGAACAAGCTCGACTACGACAGTACCTGTGTGATGCTTTATACGTCCGGGACGACGGGCAAGCCCAAGGGCGTGGTGCTGAGCAACCGCAATGTGATCGAGACGTCGAAGTCCTCGTCTGAATTCGACGATTTGCGGCAGACAGATGATATTCTGGCCTATCTGCCGATGGCCTGGGTGGGGGATTTCATTTTCTCGGTCGGGCAGGCGATGTGGACGGGGTTCTGCACCAATTGCCCTGAAAGTGCCGATACGATGCACGTGGATCTTCGGGAAATCGGGCCGACGTATTACTTCGCGCCGCCGCGGGTGTTCGAGACGCAGCTGACCAATGTGATGATCCGCATGGAGGACGCAGGGCGCTTCAAGAAGTGGCTGTTCGATGTCTGCATGGCACAAGCGCGCAAGGTGGGCCCTGCGATTCTGGACGGCCAGCCGGTGAGCCAGTGGGACCGGTTCAAGTACAATCTGGGCGAGCTGTTTATCTACGGACCATTGAAGAACACGCTGGGCTTTAGCCGGGTGCGTGTCGGGTATACGGCGGGGGAAGCGATCGGCCCGGAAATCTTCGATTTTTATCGGTCTTTGGGCATCAATCTCAAGCAGCTCTATGGTCAGACTGAGGCGACAGTGTTCATCACGGCACAGCCCGATGGCGAGGTGCGTAGTGATACGGTGGGCGTCTGCTGCCCCGGTGTGGAGCTGAAGATCGCGGAGAATGGCGAGGTCTTCTATCGCTCGCCCGGTGTGTTCGTAGAGTACTACAAGAACGCGGAAAGTACCGCGGACACCAAGGATGCCGAAGGCTGGGTGGCGACGGGGGATGCGGGGTTTGTTGAAGAGGACACCGGGCATCTGCGCATCATCGACCGTGCGAAGGATGTGGGGCAGATGGCGGATGGATCGCTGTTTGCGCCCAAGTATGTTGAGAACAAACTGAAATTCTTTCCCAATATTCTGGAGGCTGTGGTCTTTGGAAACGGGCGCGATGAATGCACGGCCTTCATCAACATCGACCTCACGGCGGTGGGCAATTGGGCGGAGCGGAACAACATTGGCTATGCGTCTTATCAGGAGCTGGCCCGGCATCCGCAGGTGATGGACACGATCCAGGCTCATGTGGAGGAGGTGAATACCTCCATCGCGCAGGACGAGATGCTGTCAGGCTGCCAGGTGCACCGCTTTGTCGTGCTGCACAAGGAGCTGGACGCGGACGATGGTGAGTTGACGCGGACCCGGAAGGTGAGACGGCGGATCATCGAGGAGAAATACGCGGATATTATAGCCGCGCTTTACGATGGATCGACGTCGATAAGCACGGTCACGGAAGTGACCTATGAGGACGGGCGCAAGGGCTCGATTTCGGCAACTTTGGAAGTGCGATCAGCAGCGGTACAAGCCGTGGCGCAGAAGATGGCGGCGGAATGATGGGACGACGCTCGGCTGCGCCATCGCCCCGCCCACCCTCCCGCAGGGTGCGCTCAGAACTCTGTGATTGGTCCATTGTAGGCGGCGCTGACCGCGCGGCTGATGTGGAACCTTGTGGAGAAGCCGCGCAGGGTCGTGTCGATGTCGTGAATGGCTTCGGTACGGGTGAGGCCGCGGCTTTTGCGTTTGGCGGCCATCGAGATCAGGCAGGTGCGTTCCCAATCGCTGTGCATTGTGACGATCCTTTTTGCTGCTCCTGGGATCATCATAGACAGACAATGGTTAACATATCGCGGAGCCTGCGGGCGTTGGGGGTAAGCCATGCTTGATCAGGCCGAAGGATACACCACCGAGGACGGTCGTAAGATTGGCGGCGTGGTCATGGAGATGCGCAATATTACCCTGCGATTCGGGGGAGTTGAGGCGATCAAGGACATCTCCTTTGACATCCGCGAAGGGGAGATTCGCGCGATCATCGGGCCCAATGGGGCGGGCAAATCATCGATGTTGAATGTCATCTCGGGGTTCTATGTGCCTCAGGAGGGACAGGTGTTCTACAAGGGTACGCCGCGGCCGCCGATGAAGCCCTATCAGGTGGCACAACAGGGGATCGCGCGGACGTTTCAGAACATTGCCTTGTTCGAAGGCATGAGCGTGCTCGACAACGTGATGACCGGGCGGCTGACCCATATGAAGACCTGGCTGTTTTCGCAGTCGTTCTGGCTGGGCAAGGCGGAGAAAGAGGAAACCGAGAACCGGGAAGTCGCTGAAAAGATTATCGACTTTCTGGAAATTCAGGCGATCCGTAAGACGCCTGTCTCGCGGCTGCCGTATGGGCTGAAAAAGCGGGTGGAGCTGGCGCGGGCGCTGGCGGCGGAGCCGTCGCTCTTGCTGCTGGACGAGCCGATGGCGGGCATGAACGTGGAGGAGAAAGAGGACATGAGCCGCTTTATCCTCGATGTGAATGACGAGTTCGGCACGACGATTGCACTCATTGAGCACGACATGGGTGTGGTCATGGACCTCTCCGACCGGGTCGTGGTGATGGACTACGGCAAGAAGATCGGCGACGGGACACCGTCTGAGGTGCGCGGCAATCAGGCGGTGATCGACGCCTATCTGGGGGTCGCGCATGACTGAATTAGCCCCGTCAGTGGCGCGTCTGTTTTGGGTCGGTATCGCGTCGGTATTACGTTGGTGCGTGGCGAACGGTCGGCCCAGCACGTCTTTAGATCTTCATTTGGGCGTGGCGCCTGTGTTCTGTGCGGCGCGAACATACGCTCACGAACACTCCACTCCTGTTATATTTTTTGAACAAAAGGTTAACCATCGGCGGATTGTTTCCGTGGTACCACCCAAGCATGGGCGAGATCATGCTTAGTCTGCCGGCGATCCTGTCCTTCATGCAATGCCGCGCCCCTCGGGCTGGTGTCACAGAGCAGACGGACAATGGATACCTTTTGGAGGGTACAATGAGTAATTGGTGGTTAATGGGCGCGTTCGCTCTTGGAAGTGTGGTTTACACGAGCACGGACGCGGAAGCGGCGCCTCAATTCTGTGCGGAGCCGAGCCCGGCGATGCAGGAGACTTGCGAGGTTTATCAGTCGTATTGCGCGGCTTATCTGGAGGACCCGTCCTCGCTGGATCGCTCGACCTTGCGCGAAATTCCCAGTGGCGCGCGGGCGCGATTTGCAGCGAGCGAGTTGACGCAGGTCACGCTGGGGTATTTGACGACGCCGAACCCGCAGGTGGCTGTGGTTTATGGTGATGAATATCCGTCGTGCGAACTGCTGATGACGGGGATGCAATACTCGGATCTCTTAATCGCGTATCGCGACTGGCGCGGCGGCGAGGGGGCCAAGTTTGCGGCCACGGCCCCGTTCGAGCCGGTGTCGAAGCGCGAAATGCCGCGGGCCTATGCGGCGGTGTTTTTGGCCGCGCCCCGTGAAGACGGGCGAGTCACGGAGATCACCCTGAACTGGAACCTGAGCGAGGCGGGTCTGACCCGGCTCAAAGTCTCATATCAGCCTGAGCGCGAGCACACGCGGCTTCTGCTGGGACAAGGAGCAAACTGATGCCGGAACAGCTGGCCTTCACCATCGAGGTGTTTCTGAACGGGCTCATGGCGGGGGTGCTCTATGCGCTCGTGGCACTTGGCTTTGTTCTGATCTACAAGGCCAGCGGCATCTTCAACTTTGCGCAAGGGGTCATGGCGTTGTTCGCGGCCATGACCCTCTACGGGATCATGAATGGGCAGGTGCCGTTTGCCCATCTGATCAACGCGATTTTCGGCACGGAGCTTCATTACTTTGGCTGGAACGTGCCGGCCCTGGCGGCGATCTTGCTGACCATAGGCGTGATGATCCTGCTCGCCTGGATGGTGCAGCGGTTTATCTTTCGATATTTGGTCGGGCAGGAACCGATCATCCTGTTCATGGCGACCATTGGGCTGGCGTATTTCCTTGAGGGTGTGGGCGACCTCATGTGGGGCTCTGACATCAAGACACTGGATGTGGGCCTGCCGCAGGGGATCAATGAAACCATTGATGAGACTACCTTCGGGTGGTTCGGTTACGGCTTCTTTATCGACAATCTGGACATCGTGGCGAGTATCGTGGCGATCATTCTGGTGGCGGCGCTGGTGATGTTTGCGCAGTACACCAAGCAGGGCCGCGCGATGCGGGCCGTGGCAGACGACCATCAGGCGGCGCTCTCGGTTGGTGTGTCGCTGAATTTCATCTGGATCTTGGTGTGGTCGCTCGCAGGCTTTGTGGCGCTGGTGGCGGGCATCATGTGGGGGGCTAAATCCGGCGTGCAGTTCTCTCTGTCGCTGATTGCCCTGAAGGCGCTGCCGGTGCTGATGCTGGGCGGGTTCACCTCGATTCCGGGCGCGATTGTCGGCGGGTTGATCATCGGCGTGGGCGAGAAGCTTTTCGAATTCCTGATCGGCGCGCCTTACCTCGGCGGGGCCACGGAGAACTGGTTCGCCTACATGCTGGCGCTGCTGTTTCTGGTATTCCGCCCGCAGGGCTTGTTCGGGGAGAA
The DNA here is from genome assembly GCF_947492555.1 of uncultured Roseobacter sp. Lineage (GTDB taxonomy): Bacteria > Pseudomonadota > Alphaproteobacteria > Rhodobacterales > Rhodobacteraceae > Roseobacter. The sequence continues at coordinate 205,419 of NZ_CANLNE010000002.1, read as the reverse complement.
GATCATTGAGCGTGTTTGAGCGGCGTCTTGCAAAACTTCTGGTGGCGCGTCGCTATTCTTCCAGTGAACGGAAGAGCGCTACGGTGAGTGCGGCTAGGATCGTGACCCCTAATGTGAGCGCCAGGTTCATGTCCCCAAAGACCAGCATGGCAAAGCAAAGGCAGACGCCGACGACACCCAGACAGATGACGATTCCAAAGCCCCATGTCATGGAACCGGAGAGCCTTTTCTCTGGCGGTGCGGCAGGCGTCTCGGTTCCGACGAATTCGGTTTCGACGACATCGACACTGTCGATCAGCAGCGCCCGCCGCGCTGTGTATTCCACGTCCGTAATCTCGCCGCGCGCCAGACGGGCGTCCAGCTCGCGCAGATCTTTCAGGATGGCCGTCATCAGTCCCACTCCTGCCCCCACGCTTGGGTGTGGCAGGGCAAATGGGGCGAAATTGGGAAAATCCGTGAAAGACTGTGACGTGGTTAACGCAGGTGGTGTGAAGCTGAAGGCCAAGGCCGTGTTTTGGGAAGGCGTGCATGCTCATACTTAAATGCCTTCGCTTCGCCGTTCTTTGGGGTCTGTGTTTGACTGGTTCAACCATGGCCGCTGGCGGTGCATGTTCAGGTTTTGCAAATCCTCAAGGAAGCGCCGGACTTGAACGCGTCAAGGGATTGATCAGCGAAGGGCGTTTCGCGGAAGCTTTTGAACGATTTGATGTCTCTGAAGATGCCAAGCGGCGCTTGGCCGAAGGACTGGAGGCTGTCGTATCGGAGGAAGCCTTGGAATGCATCACAATCAAACGATCACGCCAAAACCCCGATTTCATTTCCGAGGTTTTCATGACGGTCGGCGAGAGCGGAGCCCTCTACTGGACAGTCTCGGGCATCGTTGATGGGCTGGCGTTTCGGATGATCAGTTTCACTTATACCGACGAATTCGAAGATATCAGGGAGCTGATCTACTAATGTTTTATCGTGAAGCCGGGGATTTCAGCACCACCTATCCGCAGGACAGCCAGACCTTTCCGATCAAATTCGACCGCTGGCGGTACTATGTGGTGCTGTTCATCGCCGTCGTGGTCATTCCCTTCATGATCAATGACTACTGGGTTAATTCGATCTTCATGCCCTTCCTGATCTATGCGATTGCGGCAATCGGGTTGAACATTCTGGTGGGCTACTGCGGGCAGGTGAGCCTTGGGACGGGCGGGTTCATGGCCGTAGGGGCCTATGCCTGTTACAAGCTGATGACGGGCTTTCCGGAGGTCAGCATGTTCATCCACGTGCTGCTGGCCGGTGGGATCACGGCCATGGTCGGCGTGCTCTTTGGCCTGCCGTCCCTGCGGATCAAGGGGTTTTATCTCGCCGTGGCAACGCTGGCCGCGCAGTTCTTCCTGGTATGGCTTTTCAACAAGGTGAGCTGGTTCTACAATTACTCCGCCTCCGGCCAGATCAACGCGCCCGAGCGGGACACCTTCGGCATCCTGATCACGGGACCCAATACAGAAGCTTGGGCGACCTATATGTTCTGCCTTATCTTCACGATCTTTTCGGCTGTGGTCGCGCGCAACCTGACGCGCGGGTCCGTGGGGCGGCAGTGGATGGCGATCCGGGATATGGACATCGCGGCTGAGATCATTGGGGTGAACCCGCTCAAGGCAAAACTGACGGCCTTTGCGGTAAGCTCCTTCTTCGTAGGCATCTCCGGCGCGCTTTTCTTCGCGGTCTATCTGGGGGCTGTGGAAGTGGGCGAAGCCTTTGGCATCACCAAGTCGTTCCTCGTGCTCTTCATGATCATCATCGGGGGCCTCGGCTCGATCTTCGGTTCCTTCGCCGGGGCCGCCTTCCTCGTGCTGCTGCCGGTCGCGCTCAAGGTGATCGGTGTGGACTGGCTGGGCTGGCCCACGGATATCGTGGCGCATCTCAACCTGGTGATCGTCGGCGGGCTGATCGTGGTCTTCCTGATCGCGGAACCGCATGGGCTGGCGCAGCTCTGGCGGGTGGCCAAGGAGAAACTCAGGCTGTGGCCATTCCCACACTGAGCAACAGACAGGTAGGGTGGGCTTTCAGGCCACCCTCAACAAGAAAAACAGCGCCGGGCAACCGGCACATCGGACAAAAACCAAGGGAGGTAACACCGATGAATTATAAACTGGGAACATGGGCCGTGGCAGGCCTGATGGCGGCAAGCCCCGTGATGGCGGATCTTGTCTTTCCATCGCTGAGCTACCGCACCGGGCCATATGCTGCGGGCGGCATTCCGTTTGCCGACGGCTACGCAGACTACTTCACGCTTCTGAACGAACGCGACGGTGGCATCGGCGGCGTCATGACCCGCGTGCTGGAGTGCGAGACCGGTTATAACACCGAAAAAGGGGTGGAGTGCTATGAGAGCACCAAGGGTGAAGGCGCGCTGGTCTATCAACCGCTTTCCACCGGGATCACCTATCAGCTGATCCCCAAGGCCACCGCCGATGACATCCCGATCCACTCCATGGGTTATGGCCGGACGTCCGCTGCCAATGGCGATGTGTTCAGCCATGTCTTCAACTACCCGGCCAACTACTGGAACGGCGCATCCGCTGCGATTAACCATATCCTTGATGAGAACGGCGGTGATATTTCCGGCAAGAAAATCGCGCTGGTCTATCACAACTCTGCCTATGGTAAGGAGCCGATCCGTACCTTGGAAAAGCTGAGCGAGAAGCACGGGTTCGAACTGAGCCTGCTGGCGGTCGATCACCCCGGTCAGGAGCAGAAGTCCCAGTGGCTGCAAATCCGCCGCGAAAAGCCGGATAATGTGATCATGTACGGCTGGGGCGTGATGAACCAGGTCGCCGTGCAGGAAGCAGCGAACATCCGTTTCCCGATGGAGAATTTCATCGGTATCTGGTGGTCTGGCGCGGAGATCGATGTGCAGCCCGCGGGTGATAAGGCCAATGGCTACAAGGCGCTGGCGCTGACGGCGGTGGGCGACGACTTCCCGCTCTACGATGAGCTGCGTCAATACGTGGTTGATACGGGCAAAGCCGCAGGCGCGGGCGATCAGCTCGGCACCGTGCCCTACAACCGCGGGATCTATGCCGCCATGCTGGCCGCCGAGGCCGTGAAAGTGGCGCAGAAGATGCACGGCACAGATGACATCACCTCCGGCCAGATGCGCGATGGGATGGAGAACCTCGTGATTACCGAAGAGCTGATGACCGAACTGGGCCTGCCGAACTTCGGCCCGACCTTCTCCGTCTCCTGCCAGAACCACGGGGGCGAGGGCCTGGTGGCCGTCACGCAATGGGATGCGGCAGCGGGCGAGTTCGTGACGATCTCGGACTTTGCACCGACGGACATGGACGTCATCCAGCCGCTGATCGATGAGGATTCCGCTGCCTACAAGGCGGAGAACAACATCGAAAGCAACTGTAACTAAAACCATTGCCCCGGCAGGTCCACTGCCGGGGCATTCAACCTTACGCTGAGGTCACTGGCCATGCTGGATGCTGCCAAGGAACAGGACATTCGCGCCGACACGGTGCTGGACGTCAACAATATCGAGGTGATCTACAATCACGTGATCCTCGTCCTCAAAGGCGTCAGCCTGGCGGTGCCCAAAGGCGGCATCACCGCGCTTCTGGGCGGCAATGGCGCGGGCAAGACCACGACGCTCAAGGCGATCTCGGGTCTTCTGGCCTCCGAGCGGGGTGAGGTGACCAAGGGCACAATCAAGTATCACGGGCAGGACATTCATCACGCCGATCCGGCGGAGACCGTCAAGCGCGGGGTCGTGCAGGTCATGGAAGGCCGGCATTGTTTTGAGCACCTCACGGTGGAGGAAAACCTGCTGACTGGCGCCTACACGCGGCGCGATGGCAATGCCGCGATCCAGGCAGATCTTGAGATGGTCTATGGCTATTTCCCGCGCCTGAGGGAGCGGCGGAAGTCTCAGGCGGGCTATACGTCAGGCGGAGAGCAGCAGATGACGGCGATTGGCCGGGCGCTGATGTCCAAGCCCGAGACGATCCTGCTGGATGAGCCCTCCATGGGGCTCGCGCCGCAGCTGGTGGAGCAGATTTTCGAGATCGTGAAGTCGATCAATGAAGAGCAGGGCGTGACGATCCTTCTGGCGGAGCAGAACACCAATGTGGCGCTGCGCTTTGCACACTACGGCTACATTCTGGAATCGGGCCGCGTGGTCATGGACGGCCCTGCCGCCGAGCTGCGCGAAAATCCGGATGTTAAGGAATTCTATCTGGGCATGTCGGAGGAGGGCCGCAAATCCTTCCGCGACGTGCGCAGCTACCGCCGGCGCAAACGCTGGCTGTCCTGATAAATTGGGGGAAATGCGATGAGACAGTTGGGTTTGACTTTCGCGGCACTGATGCTGGCATTGCCGGTCTGGGCAGAGGACCTGGCGCAGCGCAACGTGTTGAACGAGCAGCCGCTGAGCGGGGCGGAGGGCATGGTGGTGATTGTCTCCGAGCTCAAGCTGATGCCCGGCGGGCGCATTCCACTGCACACACATCCCGGGGACGAACATGCGGTGATCGTTGTGGGCGGGTTGGCGCTCTTGCCGAATGGTAAGGAGGTGGAATTTGCTGCCGGGACGCCGATGTTCTTTCCGGAAGGTCAGGTGCACGGCGGTGTGACCAACCTCGGCACGGCACCGATGGAGATCGTTACCACCCATATCGTGCGTGCGGATGAACCCTTCCAGACAGCGGCGGAATGACATGACCCCGTATTTCGACGAGCTTGAAACACGCAGTGCGGATGCGCGCGAGGCAGCGCAGACCGCCTCTTTGATGGCGCAAATCGCGCGGGTCCGCGCCGCAGAGGATACATGTCTGCTCGAAGACGTGGATGTCACGGCGATTTCCGATCTGCCCAACCTGCCGGTGTTGCGCAAATCCGATCTGGCGCAATGGCAGAAAGAGAAACCTCCATTCGGCGGTATCCCCGTCTCGAACGCAGCACATGTGTTCCAGTCGCCGGGGCCGATTTACGAGCCCGGCGGGGTCAGCCACGACTGGTGGCGCATGGGCCGCTTTCTGCATGCCGCAGGGATTGGCGCGGGTGACGTGGTACAGAACTGCTTTGGCTACCACCTGACCCCGGCAGGCATGATTTTCGAAAGCGGCGCGCGCGCCGTGGGGGCCTTGGTGTTGCCCGCCGGCACCGGGCAGACCGAGTTGCAGGTGCAGGCGGCGGCAGCGGTGGGCACGACGGCTTACGCGGGCACACCGGATTATCTCAAGGTGATCCTCGACAAGGCCGCCGAGATGGGCGTGACCCTGAACATCACCAAGGCGGCGGTGGGCGGCGGCGCGCTCTTCCCCGCTATGCGCCAGGATTATGCGGATCGCGGGATCAGCTGCCTGCAATGTTACGCGACCGCCGATCTGGGCAATATCGCGTACGAGAGCGCCGCGATGGAGGGATTGATCCTCGACGAAGGCGTGATCGTGGAGATCGTGACGCCGGGCACCGGTGATCTTGTGGCGCCCGGCGAGGTCGGTGAGGTGGTCGTCACCACGCTGAACCCCGACTATCCGCTGATCCGGTTTGCCACCGGTGATCTGAGCGCCGTGATGCCGGGCCAAAGCCCCTGTGGACGCACCAACACGCGCATCAAGGGGTGGATGGGCCGCGCCGATCAGACCACCAAGATCAAGGGCATGTTCGTGCGCCCCGAACAGGTGGCCGCGCTGGTGGCGCGGCACGACGAGATCGTGAAGGCGCGTGTGATCGCCAGCCGGGACGGCGCACAGGACGCGATGACCGTTCAGGTTGAAGCAGCAGGCGGATCGGCAGAGAGTTTCTCCGCCAGTGTCGTAGACGTGCTCAAAATGAAGGGCGCGGTGGAAATCCTGGCGCCGGGCAGTCTGCCCCGGGATGGATTGGTGATCGAGGATCAGCGCAGCTACGATTAGAGGTGCGCGAGATGACCAAACCTGGAAACACGTCTGATGCGCATGCTCCCCTGATCTACGACGCCACTGCCGTCAAAAATGCGAAGAAGCTTGTGATCTGCGTGCCCGGTGCGCTGACGCGGGTGGAGATCTTCGATGCGATTCTGGATTGGCGCGCGCAGGGGTGGGAGCCGGTTTTCTATCCGTTTCCCGGGTTGGATGGGCGCGCATTGTCACCTCCTTTGGACATTGCAGAGGCTGCAGACGATATCGCCGAGTTTGCCCGCCGATACGCCGAGAAACGCATTTGCCTGCTGGGGTTCTCGACAGGGGGCGCCATTGTGGTCGCGGCTGCTGCATTGTTGGGTGATGACGTGAAGACGGCCGCTATTGCCCCCGCCTTGCCCTACGCCGGGGGCTGGGCGACGATGAAGGCCACGACAAAAGATCTGTGCGCGTCCGCGCTGCGGGCCCGGTCCATTGGCGTGCGCTCGGCCTGGAACGCCTACTATCACACGCTGCTCGTCGGGAGGGGCGGGGTGAGAGATGATCATCTCATGCAAACCGCCCGCACCGTCACAGCGAAACGATTGGAGCATATGGTCTATCCCGATGGGGGTTTGCTGCGTGCCCATGCACGGGGTTTGCGACGATGGCCGGGACCGGAGAAACCGCTGCGTAACCTGCAGCGATTGGCCTTCTTCGTCGGGGCTGAGGATCCTGTCTTCTCAAGAGAGGCCACCAAGGCCTATGCCGCGAAACTGGGGCGCGTGCAGCTGCGCGAATATGCTGGTCACGGCCATCTGTTGTTTCTCACGCATCCGGCCGTCTTTGACGATGTGCGCGCCTTCTTTGATGCGACCGATGCGGAGCCCGGCAAAGCCTCTGGCCTTTCCGACTAAAATTGTCGAAAAAGGCGCTCATGTCCGACGCACCGCCCGTTTCAACCGCATTGCCCGCCTCAGCCCGTCGCCGGGCGCAGGACGGATTGCGCGTTCTGGCGGGCTTTGCCGTGATGATTGCAAGCATCTGCGCCTTACCCATGCTGGCCGTCGCCATAGCCGCCCTGAGCGGTGGAACGGAGACCATCACTCATTTGATGCAGACCGTGCTGCCCCGCTATGCAGGCACAACCATATGGCTTGTCGCCTTGGTCTCGTTTGGGACGTTCTGTCTGGGGGTGGGGGCCGCCTGGCTGGTCACGATGACCCGGTTTCCCGGTGTACGCCTCTTTGAGATTGCGCTGGTGCTGCCGCTGGCCTTCCCGGCCTATGTGCTGGCCTATGCCTATACGCATATCCTCGATCATCCGGGCATCGTGCAAACCCTGCTGCGCGATGTGACAGGCTGGGGCCCACGAGACTACTGGTTTCCCGAAATCCGGTCTGTCGGGGGGGCGGCGGTCATGCTGATCCTCGTGCTCTACCCCTATGTCTACCTGCTGGCGCGGGCCGCATTCCTGCAGCAAAGTGCCACGACCTTCCTGGCCGCACGGGCGTTAGGCGCCAGCGCCTGGGCCGCGTTTTTCAAGATCAGCCTGCCGCTTGCCCGACCTGCGATTGCCGGGGGCGTTTTGCTGGCCGTCATGGAGACCATCGCGGATTTTGGCACGGTCGCCTATTTCGGGGTGCAGACCTTTGCGACCGGTATCTACACCAGTTGGTTTTCCCTCGCCGACCGTGCGGGGGCAGCACAGCTGGCGCTTTGCCTGCTCAGCTTTGCCCTGCTGCTGGCCTTGCTTGAACGGGCGCAGCGGGGCGGGGCCAAGTATCACGATCCGGCGCGTCGTCAACAACGTATGGAGCCCGCTGTGTTGAAGGGCCCACGGGCCGCGATGGCCGCAATCCTCTGCGGCATCCCGGTGGCGCTGGGGGCGGTGCTGCCGGTTGTCATTCTCTTTTCCATGGGGCTCGGATCGGAGCAGAACCTCCTGAGCCCGCGCTATCTCGGGTTTATTCAGAACTCCCTGACACTGGCCTCCGTTGCCGCTGTTTGTACTGTCGCCGCTGCGATCACCGTCGGGTTTTTCCAGCGGCTGCGCCCCGGTCGGCTATCGCACGGATCGGCTTATGTCGCGCGGTTGGGATATGCCGTGCCGGGTGGCGTCATTGCTGTTGGCCTGATGGTCCCCTTCGCAGCTTTCGACAACGCGTTTGATGCGTTTATGCGGGCCCGGTTCGACCTGTCGACGGGGCTCTTGATCACCGGATCCATCTGGCTGCTCGTCGCCGCTTATATGGTGCGGTTCCTCGCGGCGGCTCTGGGCGCTTACGAAGGCGGGCAGGCAATGGTGCCCGCGAACATGGACGCCGCGGCGCGCTCTCTGGGTCAAACGCCGACGGGCACGCTGCGCCGGGTTCACCTGCCTATTCTGGCGCCCAGCCTGCTGACCGCCCTGTTGATCGTCTTCGTGGACGTGATGAAGGAACTGCCCGCAACGCTTATCATGCGGCCCTTCAACTACGATACGCTGGCGGTGCAGGCCTACCGTCTGGCCTCGGACGAACGGCTCGAAGGCGCTGCCGTGCCCAGTCTCGTGATTGTTGCGATCGGTCTGCTGCCTGTCATCCTGATCTGCCGTCAGGTGAGCCGTCGCGGCAACAGGTAGGGTGGGGCTTGCGCCACCACCCCGCGCGCTGATTCACGCATCCTCGCCGATTTTATCCTGCGTTCTGGTCTCGAAATCGCTTGCGTCATGGCGCTCGTGCAACTGGCCTTCCAGCGGCCCGCTGGTTCGGTTCACCATGACACCGCGCTGCACCGGCTTGCGTGCGGCAATCTGCTTTTCCCAACGGATCACGTTGTGGTACTCATGCACGCTAAGAAATTCACCCGCATCATAGCTCTCGCCGCGCACGGTGCGCCCGTACCAGGGCCAAGTGACCATATCGGCAATCGTGTAGGCCTCGCCCGCCAGATACTCATGATCCGCCAGATGCCGGTCGAGCACGTCAAGCTGGCGTTTGGCTTCCATGGCAAATCGATTGATCGGATACTCCTGCTTGGTCGGCGCATAGGCATAGAAATGGCCAAAGCCGCCGCCAAAATAGGGCGCGGAACCCTGCAGCCAGAACAGCCAGTTCAGGCATTCGGTGCGCGCCTTCAAATCAGTAGGCAGAAAGGCGTTGTTGAATTTCTCGGCCAGATACATGAGGATTGCCGCGCTCTCGAAGACCCGCAACCCGGTTGTTGTGTCGAACATCGCCGGGATCTTGGAGTTCGGGTTGATCTCCACAAACCCGCTGCTGAACTGGTCGCCTTCGCCAATCCGGATCAGCCAGGCGTCATACTCGGCCTCCTTGATGCCAAGCGCCAAAAGCTCTTCGAGCATGATGGTGACCTTTTGCCCGTTTGGCGTGGCCAGGGAGTAGAGCTGTAGCGGGTGTTTGCCCACCGGCAGCGCCTTGTCATGTGTCGCCCCGGCGATGGGGCGGTTGATGCTGGCAAAGGTGCCGCCGCTTTCCTGCTCCCATGTCCAAACCTTTGGGGGGGTGTAGGTTTCCGTGTCGCTCATGGGAGATGCCTCTTGATCAAAGTTATGTCGGACTGACGTATGGCGGATAATATCCAGCGCAAGGGCAGACGCCAGAGTAAGCGGTCACATATCGTTGTCCCGTCTCTTCGGGTGCTGGAGTCGGGCGGCAGAGCGACGTGTAAAGCCACTCATCGCGAACGCGGTGTTTTCCGGCCCTCGGATAAGGAGTTGTCGGACCCGGAAGAAACGGCAATCGGACTGCGAAACGTGCCATCCGCCCTCGTCGGGCTTGACCGGGATGCCCAAGGGTGCACTCTCGGACCACCGTCGGCGGGTGGCCATACGGACCATCACTTCGCCGATCTTGCATGCCCCCATCCAAAGAGGACGACGGGGCGCGTCCCCAGTCAGGAGAGCACCGTGGCCCAAAGACGCTCCGTTATCATCACCTGCGCCATCACCGGCGCGATCCATACCCCTTCCATGTCGCCGCACTTGCCCGCAACGTCCGAGGCGATTGTCGCCTCCGCCGTAGAGGCCGCCGAAGCCGGAGCGGCAATCCTGCATCTGCACGCGCGAGATGACGCCACCGGCAAGCCGGATCAGAGTGTCGCGGGTTTTGGTCGCATCGTGCCGCATATCGCCGCGCAAACGGATGCGGTGCTCAATCTCACAACCGGTGGCAGCCCGTACATGACGGTGGAGGAACGCGTGCAACCTGCGGCTCACTTCGCGCCGCAGCTGGCCTCCCTCAACATGGGGTCGATGAACATGGGGCTCTTCCCGATGCTCAAGCGCCATCCGCAAATGCCTGGGTGGGAAAATGATCATCTGGAAGGGTCGCGCGATCTGGTGTTTCGCAACAGCTACAAGGACATCGCCTACGTGCTGGAAACATGTCGCGCAGGAGGGACGCGTTTCGAGTTTGAATGCTATGATACCGCTCATCTCTACAATCTTGCGTATTTTGCGGACCAGGGCGCGGTGGAGCCCCCGTTCTTCGTGCAAACTGTGTTTGGCCTGCTGGGCGGGATTGGCGCCCATGTCGATGACATCTCTCACATGCGGCGCACCGCCGTGCGGCTTTTCGGCGACGATTTGGTTTGGTCCGCGCTGGGGGCCGGTGCGCATCAGATGCGCGTGGCGGCCACCGTCGCCGCAGCAGGGGGCCATGTGCGTGTGGGATTGGAGGATTCACTCTGGTCCGGCCCAGGAGAGCTCGCCACCTCCAATGCGGAGCAGGTACGGGCCGCAATTCGGTTGATCGAAGGGCTCGGGTGCCGTCCGGCGACCCCGAACGAGGCGCGGGAGATCCTCAAGCTGCGTGCCCCGGCGCATTGAACCAGACAAGCCCGCGTTAAACGTACGGCCCTTTGCACGCTGGATGCGTCGTCAGCCCAACGGAGGCAAATCACGCTTTTTACCTTGATCACGGTGTGAGAACCGCACAGAGTTGCCGGTATTCCAAGGCGCTTTCCCGTCGTTACAGACAGCGAATGCCACAGACTGGGACGCAGTATGTCAGAGCCCGATACGGCCTCTTCTTCAAGGCGCATTTTTGAGCCGCCGCCGGTCGCCGTGTCTGCTCGGGAAGCCGTTGGACAGAACGCGTTCATATTGAAATCCGATCTCGTGGACGCCTGCTTTTTCCGGCGCTCTCCCGTTCTATTTGTCTCCTTCGACAATCTTGCATCGGTTGGTGAATATGACCCGCCGCAGCCGTGGATGCACGCGCGCCTGGCAAAGATGGGTTTTTCGGTTCTGGGTCTGATCGCCCGGCGGAAAGACTGGTATCGCAATGCGGATACACCGGCTTTGCTGACCAATCTGCGCGATGCCGGGCTGTTCGAAGGTTTTGAGCGGATCATTTTCACGGGAACATCAATGGGTGCTTATGCAGCCTTGACCTATTCACGGCTTTTGCCGGGGTCACAGGTGCTGGCTTTCAGTCCACAAACGACGCTGAACCGTGAGATCGCGCCTTTCGAACGCCGCTTCAAATATGGGTTGCGGAAGTGGGAGTGGGATGACCCGGCTTTCCTCGATGCGGCAGAGGCGACGCCGGATGCGGGGCGGGTCTGGCTCTTTTATGACCCGATGGTGCCAGAAGATCGTGCGCATGCCATGCGCATTGCCGGTCCGCATGTGCATCACATGAAATGCCGACACTTCGGGCACCGGTTGATCCGACAGGTCAAGGCCTGCGGTGTTCTGGAAGATCTTATATCAGATATCGGCACGGGTACTTTTGACGCCCTTGCCTTCCACAAAAAGCGCCGAGCGCGACGAAAAGTGCGACCCTGGTGTCGCGCGCTGCTCGGCGATCTCATCGAAGCGGGCCACCCGAAACTGGCCCGGCAGGCGATCCAACACTTGTTGAAGACCGACCCAAAGGCCGGTTATCTCCAAAAGGCGCAGGCACGGCTTGAGAAAGCTTTGCGCCCAACGATGATCGCCGAGGACATCATCGTGACGGATGGCGACCCGCAACCGCCTTTCACCGGGGCCATCGTAAGAGCGCAGCACGCCATTGTCGTGCCGGAACGCGAACATGACAGCAAACTGGCGTCCGGTGTGCTGCTGGCAGATGGTCAATACTGCGAGATGTCCCGCACATGGATTCGCGCAACGAAATCCACGCCAGCCCCGGTTCTGTCGCCGCAAGAGCCCATCGAAGAGCTCAGTGGCCGCCATCTTTTTGCCGGTCATTTCAGAGGCCATTTCGGTCACTTCCTTGTCGAGACGACCGCGCGTCTTTGGGCCTTGCAGAAACTCCAAGGCCAGGTGGATGGTATTCTGTTCCTGCCGTATCGCGGGGCCGTGAGGCGGGCCAGACGTGGGATAAAAACTTTCAAGGGGTTCTTTGACCAGCTGGGGATATCCCTACCGATCCAGACATTTGATACCGCAATGAGGGTCGAGGAACTCTATGTGCCCGAGCTCGGGTTTGGCTGGAAGGAAAGATACGCAGGCTCTCCGCTCTACCGACAATTCATGCGTGAGCGGCTCGGGAGGGACATTGCCTCCGAAGGCAGCGAAAAGCTCTACATCAGCCGCGCGCGGCTGTCGTCTCAGCGGGGCGGCATTTTGGGCGAGCAGGTGATCGAAGAAAACCTTGCCCGGCAGGGGTATGAGATTTTCCATCCCGAGAAACATCCGCTTGAAGTGCAGATTGCGCGGTACAAGGCTGCCAAACGCATCGTTGCTCTGGATGGGTCCGCGCTGCACTTCGCTGCATTCTTCATGCAGGAGAAAGGCGATGTCTGCATCATCCTGCGTCGCTCAAAGACCAATGTGGCAGACTACATTTTGCAGTATCAGTCGTTCTGTAGCACGACGCCCGACGTGGTTGATGTTATCGTGAAGAATTGGGTTTCCGGCGGGGCTCGACGAACGGATTTCCGCTCGGTTGGGGAGCTGGATTTCGCGGCACTTTTTACGCAACTCAAGGGGCTTGGCTACGTGGACAAGGGGTTCAAACCGGAGTTCGCTTCGGCCTCCGAGACAGGCGCGTTGATCTCGGAGTTTTCGGAGCGTCGCGGCGAAGACTTCGTTGAGGTCGACGTGAACGTCTAGCGCATTGCCCGATCAAGCACGATTGCACCGGATTTATGCGGTTCCGCCGGGGTCGCAAAGCCAAGAGGGCCGAGAGCACCGGGGAAACCATCTGTCTCCAGCCGCGCAGACACGACGATGCGACGGACAGCCGGTGTGATTGAGGTCGCAAAGATTTCCGGCGTCAGGCGCGGGTCGTCCACGAACAATACCGTTGGCGCGAAGTCCGACACCATCGCTTTCAACCCGCTGGATGTCTTGCCTGCTTCGTCGCTTGCAAAAAAAAGTGGACCATCGACAATCTTCAATCGGTTGCTGGCAATGTCGTGGCTTGCTGCGATCTCTCGTCCGATAGCGGACAATCCCTTACGTTCTTCATGCGCCAGCAGGACGCTATCGGGACGCGTGAGGCACGCGAGGATTGGCAGGAAGCTGACACCTGCGCCGAGCATCAGGATGCGCCGGTGACCGTCGAGCAGAAACGGGAGGTGCCGGGCATGGCGTCGGTCAAATTTCCCGGCGCTGATCTCTGCCAGCGCCTCGGATTTGAAAACGCGCGGGTCGGCAGGCAGTTGCACACCGTGGTTCGCCACGCTTTCAAAGGTGATATCGCTGCTGCGATCAATTGAGCCGGACAGGTATGGATCTGCCGCATGCGCCGTTAAGATGGCTCCAGGTGTTGGGGTGTTTCGGCGTTCCGACTTTGGGCGCGCTGCGGACTTCTTCTCTACTTCGCTCATCAATGCCGCGATCTTTGCCGGATCGCGCGCCTTGGGCGGTTTTGCATTTACTTTCGACAAGGGGGTTTTTGAGGCCTCCAAGAGCTCCGCCTTGAGCGCGGCATAGGCATCCGTCTGTTTGAATTCGGCCAGACGGGCATCGACCCTGTCCAAGGCTTCATTGTGCAACCGACCAAGGACCGGGTCCTTGAGAAGTTCGGAGACGATCCGGGCGCGGTCCTCTGCGTATCGCAGGATGCTTGTGTCGCGTACCTCGTTGCGGTCTTGAAGGGCCCAGTATTCGCCGTTGTATTTGTCTTTCTTGAGATTCACATTTCCACGAAACTTGCGGATTGCGTATGAATCGATGGATTTGACCGCGTAGTGGTTCATTTGGGCCCAGTCGTATCCAAGCGTGCGCCGGATTGATCGCCAACCCCGGAACTTGAAATAATCTTCCATCGGCAGACCCGACCCGTTTAACCACTGAACCGTGTCCGGGAAGCCGGTATTCAGATGTTTGGCTTTTATCTTGGGCCGGTGGATGCCGAGTTTCCAGTAATCGGCGTCATGCTTGAAGAGCGTTTTCACGCCCCATCCCTTGTTCCAGAGTGGGGGAGCCGCGTATTGATATTGTTCTGTGACTGGCGCGCGGCTCCAGTCTGTCACGCCGCCAGAGCCAAATATCCGCCAGGTGATCACGATGCCATTGGCTTTTCCGGCAGCGCTCAGCAGGCTGTCGAGCTTGCCGTCCCCATAGTTGATGCACAGAAATTCATCCGCATCGAACAGCAGAACCCAATCGCTTTCCTGCACCAGAGGTTCGACCTGCGCATGTTTGATTGCGGAAGGTTGCGGCTTTATCCCCTTGGGGATGACATTTCTGCGGTGATGTCCAAGACCCAGCTCTTCCAGCCGGATCAGCATGTCATCCGTGCCGTCCGTGCAATCGTTGGTGTAGACAAGGATATCGGTAAAGCCGACGGCCAGATGATGTGCAAACCACTCGATCAGGTAGGGCGCTTCGTCCTTCATCATCGACACGGCCAGGGTGCGGCCATGCGGGCTGACATGTTTTTTCAGATTGATCTCGGCGTTCCCGATCGATCAGTCCTCCAGCGCAAGCGCCGGGTCTATGCCAACCTTTTCGCACATGCGGGCCGCATAGGAGCCTTGTTCCGGCACGTGCTTGCGCCACCAGCGACGGGTGCCGTTGGTGTAAAGGTGAACCGACAGCGTTTCGTCCGTAAAATGCCCCTCGACCCGGCCAAAGGGGTCATAGAAAACATCATTCAGCTGAAAGGGTACCGGGTAGAGCGCTTCGCGCGGGCGGGCCTGATCAAAGATGCCCGTGACCTTTGCGAAATGCGTGAAAGCCTGCGGTCCAAAGGCGGTACGTTCTGTCGCATATATCCTGGCGGCGTGAGACAGATTGTTGTTTTGCTCATCCATCTTCTTGCGCTGCCGCTTGCCCCACCAGGGCGGATAATCCGGTAGATTATCATAATAGTCCAACAGCTGATCCATGACATCGCACTGTTGCGGCAGGCCGATCACGCCGCAATTCAGGGCACCGCGATAGCTGTGCTCGCCAAAGATATAGGCGTCTTCCTCCGGAAATGGACGATGGCAGAAGGCATCGCAATCAATCCAGATCGCGCCGGTTTTACGGATCATCTTGTAGCGAAAAACATTCGACAAAAACGAGGCGCTTGTCTTGGCCACAAGGCTCATGTCGATATCGAAAATCTCGGAGGCCGGGCGGATTTCCACGCCGTCGGGCGCATTGTGGACCTCGTCGGTGCAATAAAGTATGGTGGGGTGCCCCGCGACCACATGAGATTTCAGACAAAGTTGATTGAGGTAATGAAGGCGTGAGCCAATCCAGAGCGATGCCACTGGTCTGCGGTTCAGTTCGGGCATGAGGATTGTCTGATCACCAAGTTGTTTCGTTGCCTGAATCGTTACACCAACTCCGGTATGTCAGAAACAGGTAATTTGATGGGCGAGGAATACGCCGCCACAGCTTCGTCTGCCAACGGCTTCATCACGATCTCAGAGTGAGTCCCGGCGGCTACGGTCGCAACTCAAAATGCCGGAACGCCAAGCTAAGTTTTGACCAAAGCAGGCCAATGCTCTAGGCGATCTGGGCAGAGATAAAAACATCCCCTGACGGTCGATGCCTCGAACGCGGGCAACATGGAGAGCAGACCCATGCCAGACTTGAGCGCGGATGAAGAACTGGCGAAACTGAAGCGGCGTCAGCAGCGCAACATGCGCCATGCCCATGCGAAGGGTTTGATGCAGGGTATCCTTTCGATGTTGAAGCCCGGCGAAATCGTTCTGGACTGCGGCGCAAACATTGGTGACGTCACCGGACCGCTGGCCGCAACCGGGGCCGCCGTGCATGCCTATGAACCGGACCCTTATGCGTTTGGCAGATTGCTTGGTGCATTTAAGGACACGCCCAACGTAAACCTGCACAACGCCGCCGTAGGGGTTTCGTCAGGAACGATAAAGCTCATGCGGGCGGAAAACTTCGAGGCAAATCCAAAAGGGGCATCGGTGAAAAGTACGGTCATGGTCGGTGGCAGGCGGATTGACGAGCACCCGGACAACACCATTGATGTGAATCTTGTCGATCTGCCCGCCTTGGCACGTGATCTCATTGACGAACATGGTGAGATCGCATTTTTGAAAATGGACATTGAGGGCGCGGAGCTTGAAGTTCTTGAAACCATGTTGGAGCAGCGTCTTTTCGACAATATTCGCCTGACGGTGGCAGAAACTCATGAAAAGAAGTTTCGTGACCTCGCCCCCCGTTTCAAAGCTCTGCGCACAAAAGTAGCAGAGAGGTACCCGCCAACACAGGTCAACTTGGATTGGATTTAGATGGTTTGGAGGGGGCTGCCGGTTTCGGGGTTCAGTGTCCAGGGGCCTGACCTCTGATGGCGCATTGCCTTTCCGCGTGACCGGAGGGCAGATTTTTGAAAGAGTGCCCCAATCGGCAGTCGTCAGATAGCAGGTCAATGAATTGGCAGATGTAACCCCCACCATTGTTGCCCGGTGCCATGGGATCGAAGTGCCCGATGCGCCGCACTTTGGGCCAGGCATGATCAAATCGATGCAAGACGGTCGCTATGAGCGAAACGAGGTGCGCGCCGGATTGGCGGCCATCGAACCGGGCGCGCGCATTCTCGAGTTGGGGGCAGGCTCCGGCATCGTCGGGGCGGTCATCGCGCAAAACTGCAAACCGGACAAGATGCTGTCCGTGGAGGCGAACCCCGAGCTGATCGAGCACATCACCCGCCTGTATGCGCATAATCAGTTGTCAGATGTCATCGAGGTCCGCCATGGCGTGGTGCTCACAGAGCCAGATCCGCCCTCGGTGATTGATTTTTTCCTGCGCGGGAATTTCCTGGGGTCGGCTCTGAACGTGATAAAGAAACCGGAAAAAGCCCGTAAAGTTCAGGTGCCGGTCATGGCCTATGAGACCCTCAAGGCTGAGTTCCCCCATGATGTGATTGTCATGGATATTGAGGGGGCAGAACGCGCGTTTTTTGAACATGCGGATCTTGACGGGGTTCACATGGTGATTTTGGAGGTGCATCGCCAGATTTACGGGCGTGAAGGCATGCAGGACCTTCGCAGGTCATTTGATCGGAACGGCCTGGTTCTGGATGAGGAGCATTCTTTGCCTGGCGTGCGGGTCTACGCGCGGTCTTGAGAAGCGCGTCAATTCGTTAGAATGAAAGTATTTCGTTTCCCGTCTCTTCCACATGAAAAAAGCCGCCCCTGAAGGAGCGGCTTTTTTAACGTCATCGTCGTTCGATCAGCCCTGACGGGCTTTGAACCGACGCTGGGTTTTGTTGATCACGTAGACGCGGCCTTTGCGACGCACAATGCGGCAGTCGCGGTGCCGGTTCTTGAGCGAGCGGAGCGAATTGCGAACCTTCATGGTCGTCTCCTCATGTCTTCTTCTCAGTCGGCGCGCTGGCCAGCGCCGGGGTTGCGGGTCGTCCGGCGGGCCGGACGGGTGAAACAGGTGGTGGGCGATACTGGGATCGAACCAGTGACCCCTTCGATGTCAACGAAGTGCTCTACCGCTGAGCTAATCACCCACTTTACCTGCGCGAAACCCTGTGCCCCAAATAAAAATGGGGCGCGAAAAGTCGCGCCGGTAGCGGGGTCTTTAAAAGGAGTCGCGCACAAGATCAAGGGCTTTTGGTTTTTGGTTTTTCTGCGCTATGGTCGGGGTCGGAGGAAGGTGTATGCCAAAGTCAGCGTTTGAAGTCAGTTATCCCCACAGCAACGAATCCTGCGTGGTTTTTGCGTCTCCTCACAGTGGACGGGAATACCCGTGGTCCTTGCTGCGCTCAACCGTTCTGGATGATATGGCGATCCGGACCTCCGAAGATGCATTTGTGGATCAGTTGTTTGACTGCGCACCGCAATTTGGTGCCACCTTTCTCAAGGCTGGTGCGCCGCGTGCTTTCGTTGATCTGAACCGCAGCAGTGACGAGCTTGACCCGGCCCTGATCGAAGGGGTGCGGCGCCAGGGACATAACCCGCGTGTGGCCTCCGGCCTTGGGGTTATCCCGCGTGTGGTTGCCAATGGCCGCGCGATCTATCGCGGCAAAATCAGCCTCGTGGAAGCCAGACGGCGGCTCAATGACTATTGGCACCCCTATCACGACATGCTGCAGGGTCTGCTGGATGATGCGGTGAACCATCATGGGCAAGCGGTTTTGATCGATTGCCACTCCATGCCACATGAGGCGGTGCAGGGCATTGCCCGCTCGGGTGCGAAGCGGCCCGAGATTGTGCTGGGGGATCGTTTTGGTGCCGCAGCGGCAGGGGATGTCGTGGACCGCGTCGAGGCGGCATTTGCCTCCGCCGGGTTTGTCGTCACCCGCAACGCACCTTTCGCCGGGGCTTACGTGACGCAGGCCTATGGACGTCCAACACGGGGCCAGCATGCCGTACAGGTGGAGATTGATCGTGCCATCTATATGGACGAATCCCTGATCCGCCCGTCCGCGCATTTCGCCGATGTTCAGCGTACATTGCGTGGCGTGATCGCGGAAATTGCGCAGATCGGTCAGGAACGGATGCCGTTGGCCGCCGAATAGGCGCTATCGCAGCGCCCGGCCTTTCAGAATCGCGTCTGGACCAAAGCGGGCGCGGATCGCGTCCGTGGCGCGCTCGGCGTCGCCGCGGCGCTTTGCTTGCGGATCAAGCAGATCGCTTGATCTGTCCGCATCCTCCGCTCCGATCAGATCGGAAATGCCGCAGCCCAGCAACCGGTAGGGGCCCTGATCACCAACCTGGTCAAAAAGCCCGCGCGCGGTGCGATAGACCGTATCAGCCATCTGCGTCGCGTCCCGCAAGCTCAGCCGCCGGGAGATCAGCGAATGGTCCGCCCGTTTCAGTTTAAGTGTTACGACACGGCCCGCGAGCCCTTTGGCCTTGGCGCGATCGGCCACTTTTTCGGCCATCCGCCAGAGATGGCCGTCCAAGAGCTCAGGGTCGGAGGTGTCCTCGTGAAACGTGGTCTCGTTGGAGATCGATTTCATCGGCGCATGCGCGGACACCCGGCGGCGGTCCTGACCCCGTGCCAGGTGCCACAGGCGGTCCCCCATCGATCCGAACCGCGCAATCAGTTCGGTGCGGTCCCAGCGCAGCAGATCCGAAAAGGTGCGGATACCGGCCTTGTCGAGCGAGGCTTGCGCGGCGGCCCCAACGCCCCAGATCAGACGCACCGGTTTGTCACGCAGAAAATCATCCGTCTCCGCCTTGCCGATGATCGAAAACCCGTGCGGTTTATCGAGATCGGAGGCGACCTTGGCGAGGAACTTGTTGTGGCTGAGACCGATGGAGCCGGTCAGGCCCAGCTCGTCACGCATGCGCCTGATCAACCGCGCCAGCATCACTGCGGGCGGGTGACCATGCAGCCGCGCGGTGCCGGAGAGATCCATGAAGGCCTCGTCCAGCGACAGGGGTTCGATGTCGGGCGTCAGCTCTTCCATCATCTTGCGAATGGCGCGGGAGGCATCAACATAGGCCTCCATACGCGGTTTGATGATCACCGCGTCGGGGCAGAGTTTCAGCGCCTGGAACATCGGCATCGCCGAGCGGACGCCCCGAATGCGCGCCACATAGCAGGCGGTGGAAACGACACCGCGCCGCCCGCCGCCGATAATGACCGGTTTGCTCATCAGGCTGGGGTCATCACGCTTTTCCACCGAGGCATAGAAGGCATCGCAGTCCATATGGGCGATAGAGAGCGTGTAAAGCTCCTCATGGACAACCACACGCGGGCTGCCGCAGGCGGGGCAGCGGCGGCTATCGTCAAATTCGGTCAGGCAATCGCGGCAAAGGGCGGGCATAATCCGGTGGTTCGGTTAAGGTGCGTGCATGTCCCGATCTTATGCCACCGCAGATGAAATGAACATGCCGTTCACCGGGGCCAAGCTGGCCCTGCTGATGGGGGAACAGGTCATCGTGATCCTGCGCGATGACATTCCGACGATTCCCTTTCCGGGCTATTGGGATCTGCCGGGTGGTGGGCGCGAGGCGGACGAGCCGCCGCTGGCCTGCGTGATGCGCGAGACCTTTGAGGAGCTGGGTCTGACGATCCGGCCAGATGTGATTTCATGGGGGCGGTGCTTCACCTTAAGGGAAGAGGTGAACTGGTTCTTTGTCGCGCGTGTGCCGGAAGAGATCGTGGGGTCCATCCGGTTTGGGGGATGAAGGTCAGCATTGGGAGTTGATGGCTGTCACCGACTTTCTGAACCACCCCAGGGCCGTGCCGGATTTTAAGACACGGTTGGCCATCTACCTGGCAGAAGAACGGGAGCCTTTAAGGAAAAACCCCCCGCTGATCTGAGCGGGGGGAGGTAACGAACCTCAGGAAGACGTGGTTCGTTGGGGAGTATCACCTAACGTCAACTTACCACCTAAAGGCGAATTCGCCTAATGACCAAAAGGTCTTAAAACCCACATCCTGTGGTCTGTTGTCTTACGGCCACAGTGTCTTGCGGTTCATCTGTTGGCTTAGCAAGCGCGTTCAGGTTGTGGACAACCCTGAATTCCGACGTGGGATCAGTGGTTTGGACTGTGGGCCTGCGGGCTGTTCAGCTCCGCCAGAATCGCCTCTGCCGCTGCGCGCGGACTGGCCGATTGCCAGACCGGTCGGCCCACGACGACATGGTCCGCACCCGCGGAAATAGCATTCGCGGGGGTCGCCACACGTTTCTGGTCACCGAGATCCGCGCCTGCGGGACGGACACCGGGGGTGACGATCAGGCGATCCCTGGCTTCGGGCAGGGCCCGGATTCGCGCCGCTTCCTGGGGGGAGGCGATCACACCGTCTGCGCCTGCCTCGAAGGCTGCGGCGGCACGAGCAACAACCAGCTCCGGCACGTCGCCCTGCCGGATCTGACAGGCGTCCAGATCGGATCGATCCAGTGATGTCAGGATGGTGACGGCAAGGATTTTCATCTCAGATCCGCCAGCGCCTTCTTTTGCGGCGGCAACTACATGCGGGTCGCCGTGCACGGTCAGGAAGTCGAGATCGAATTGCGCCAATCCACGGACAGCAGCCTCCACGGTGGCGCCGATGTCGAAAAGCTTCATGTCCAGGAAGATTCGCTTGCCATGTTCCTGCTTGAGCTCATTGGCCAGCGCCAGACCGCCCCCCGTCAACATGCCAAGGCCGATTTTGTAAAAACTGACGGCGTCGCCGAGTTGTGCGGCCAGCTTGTGACCTGCGAGCGCATTGGGCACATCCAGCGCCACGATCAGTCTGTCATCTACCATTTGCCGCTCCTTTTCCCGTCGATGTCTCTTAGGCGGAACAGGTCAGCCTGTCCATCTTATGGCGGGGCAGAAAAAGACCCGGAGGCATCTCCCATGCGCTCCGGGTTTAGGTGGTGAGCCGATCAGGAGCGCGCAGACCCTGCCCGTCGAGCGGGCAAGTTATCGACAAACCGAGGTTTGCTCCTGTGGCAAATTGCGTCCCGGGCCTGATGTGGAACTGTGAGGACCCGGGACGCAATTGGAACTGGCAGAACATGCCGACTGGTTACATACGATGAAGGACTGCGGTACGGGTACGCCTTCACTTAGCACCAAAGATAGGGGATCAGAGAGGGTCAAAAACGGGGAAAGGGCGGCGGCTATTCCCACAAGGGCTGCTCGTTTGATTCACATCAGGGCAACCACTTGCAGGATAAGGTATCGCAAACGCGGAGCGTAGCAGCCTCTTGAAGCGGGCTCGCCTGCGCCCCAAATAAACCTCAAGGTCCTGACCGCTGTCGTGCCGCTATGCCGGGCGCAGCACATCCGGGACGCTTTACATAAAGGAGAATACCCATGGACTTGACCAAGTTCACGGAGCGATCGCGCGGTTTCATTCAGGCGGCACAGACAATCGCGACGCGCGACAGCCATCAGCGGCTGGCGCCTGAACATATCCTCAAGGCACTGATGGACGACGATCAGGGGTTGGCGAGCAACCTGATTGCCGCTGCGGGCGGCAAGCCTGCAGATGTCGTGCAATCGGTTGAGTTGGCCTTGTCCAAGATGCCAAAGGTCAGCGGCGACGCCGCCCAGGTCTATCTCGACAATGCGACGCAGAAGGTGCTGGCCGAGGCCGAGGCCCTGGCCAAGAAGGCAGGCGACAGTTTTGTGCCGGTCGAACGCATCCTGATGGCGCTCTGCATGGTGAAATCGCCTGCAAAGACCGCGCTGGACGCGGGGGGCGTGACGGCGCAGGGGCTGAACACGGCGATCAACGATGTTCGCAAAGGCCGCACCGCAGACACGGCCAACGCCGAAGAGGGGTACGACGCGTTGAAGAAATACGCGATGGACCTGACGGAGCGCGCCGAGGCAGGCAAGATCGACCCGATCATTGGCCGTGACGAAGAGATTCGCCGCGCCATGCAGGTGCTCAGCCGCCGGACCAAGAACAACCCCGTCCTCATTGGTGAGCCTGGTGTTGGTAAAACGGCGATTGCCGAAGGCCTTGCCCTGCGTATCGTGAACGGCGACGTGCCCGAATCCCTGCGCAACAAGAAGCTGCTGGCGCTGGACATGGGCGCGCTGATCGCGGGCGCAAAGTACCGGGGAGAGTTCGAAGAGCGGCTGAAAGCTGTTCTGACCGAGGTCACGGAAGCTGCAGGCGAGATCATCCTCTTTATCGACGAAATGCATACGCTTGTGGGTGCGGGCAAGGCGGATGGCGCGATGGATGCCGCCAATCTGATCAAGCCAGCGCTGGCGCGGGGTGAGTTGCATTGCGTGGGCGCGACCACGCTTGATGAATACCGCAAGTATGTGGAGAAGGACGCGGCCCTTGCCCGGCGGTTCCAGCCGGTCATGGTGTTGGAACCGACGGTGGAAGATACCGTATCTATTTTGCGCGGTATCAAAGAGAAGTACGAGCTGCACCACGGCGTGCGGATTTCGGATTCGGCGCTGGTGGCGGCGGCGACGCTGAGCCATCGCTACATCACGGACCGTTTCCTGCCGGACAAGGCCATCGACCTGGTCGATGAGGCGGCGAGCCGGTTGCGCATGGAGGTGGACAGCAAACCCGAAGAGCTGGACGCGCTGGACCGTCAGATCCTGCAGATGCAGATCGAGGCCGAGGCCTTGCGCCTGGAGGATGACGCGGCAAGCAAGGACCGCCTGGCCACGCTGGAAAAGGACCTCTCCGAACTGCAGGAGAAAAGTGATGCGCTGACCGCCAAATGGCAGGCGGAGCGGGACAAAATGGCAGGCGCGCGGGACATCAAGGAAAAACTGGATCACGCCCGTGCCGAGCTTGAGATCGCCAAGCGTGAAGGTAATCTGGCCAAGGCCGGTGAGCTGTCCTATGGGGTGATCCCGCAGCTGGAAAAACTGCTGGGCGAGGCCGAGGGCCGCGATGAAACCGATGTGCTGGTGGAAGAGGCCGTGCGCCCCGACCAGATCGCCAGTGTTGTCGAACGCTGGACCGGTATTCCGGCGGGCAAGATGCTGGAAGGCGAACGCGACAAACTGCTGCGCATGGAAGATCAGTTGCACACGCGCGTGATCGGTCAGGAAACCGCCGTGCGTTCGGTTGCCAATGCGGTACGGCGCGCGCGCGCCGGTCTGAACGACGAGAACCGGCCGCTGGGCTCGTTCCTCTTCCTTGGGCCGACCGGTGTGGGCAAGACCGAGCTGACCAAGGCCGTGGCCGAGTTCCTCTTTGACGATGACAGCGCGATGGTGCGCATCGACATGTCGGAGTTCATGGAGAAACACAGTGTGGCGCGTCTGATTGGAGCGCCTCCCGGCTATGTCGGCTATGATGAGGGTGGTGTGCTGACGGAGGCCGTGCGGCGCAGGCCGTATCAGGTTGTGCTCTTCGATGAGGTCGAGAAGGCGCACCCGGATGTCTTCAACGTGCTGTTGCAGGTACTGGATGACGGGATGCTGACCGATGGTCAGGGCCGCACCGTGGATTTCAAACAGACGCTGATCATTCTGACGTCGAACCTCGGCGCGCAAAGTCTCAGCCGCTTGCCGGATGGGGCGGATGCCTCGGATGCCAAACGCGACGTGATGGATGCGGTGCGGGCGCATTTCCGGCCGGAGTTCCTCAACCGTCTCGACGAAACCATCATCTTTGATCGTCTGGGCCGTGAGGATATGGACGGCATCGTCGATATCCAGATGGCGCGGCTGCTCAAACGGCTGGCGACGCGGAAGATCACCCTTGATCTGGATGACGGCGCGCGGACATGGCTGGCGGACGAAGGCTATGATCCGGTGTTCGGCGCGCGACCACTCAAACGCGTGATCCAGCGGGCGCTGCAGGACCCCCTGGCAGAGATGCTGCTGGCCGGTGACGTGAAGGACGGTGAAACCGTGACCGTCAGTGCCGGCAGCGACGGGTTGATCATCGGCGACCGGATTGCCGCGTCGAACCGCCCGAAACCGGATGATGCCGTCGTGCATTGACGGCGCGATCAAAATGACTGCACAAAGGCCGGGACCTAACCCCGGCCTTTTTCATGAATTTCCCCCCCGATTTGGTACTCTTCGACTGCGACGGTGTTCTGGTGGACAGCGAGCCGCTGTCGAATGTCGTTATTCAGGACAACCTGGCGCGTCACGGGCTGAACATTTCCATCGATCAGGTTGAAGACTATTTTGTCGGCGGCACCTTGGCAGGGGTGATGACAACGGCGCGCGAGATGGGGGCAAGGCTGCCGGATGACTGGCTCGACAGTATGTATAGTGAGATTTTCGATGTGCTGGCGGCAGAGGTCGAGCCCGTGCCCGGGATTGTCGGCGTTCTGGACGCGCTGGATGCTGCCGGGATCGGATATGCCGTTGGCTCCAATGGGCCGCACCGCAAGATGGAGATCACCCTGACCCGCACAGGTCTGTGGACACGTCTGCTGGGATGCATCTATTCGCGCGAGGATGTGACCCATCCCAAGCCTGCGCCCGACGTTTATCTCAAAGCCGCAGCGGACGCGGGTGTGCCGCCGGAGAGATGCGTGGTGATCGAAGACAGCCCCAGCGGTGCCCGCGCGGGCAAAGCGGCCGGAATGGCCTGCCTTGGCTATGTGGCAGGGACCGATCCGGAACGTCTGGCACCGATCTGCGACGCTCTTTTCAGGAGCATGGATGACCTGCCGGGCCTGCTGAACCTGCGCACGCTGGCGTGAATAGTTACAGACTGCTGTCTCATTCGTGACTCGAATTGGTTTGGTCCTGCACGTACTACTCTCTACATGAGCTGAAACGCGATTGCTTTGGAGTAGATGATGGCACATCGGTGGACCAACACGCTGACGCATAAAGATGTGACGCCGCGGGCGCATTTCATGAACCGTCGCCAATTGATGGCGGGTGCCGCGGCGGGCGTGGGCCTGGCCGGGGTCGGTGCGGGCGCGCAGGCCGAAGAGACGCTGGAGCCGAACCCTTGGGAAGACATCACGCAATATAACAACTTCTATGAATTCGGCACCGGCAAGAGCGATCCCGCGACGTACGCCGGCGCGTTGACGACCGATCCCTGGACGGTGGCGATCGATGGCCTTGTCGAAAAGCCGGGCGACTACAGCTTCAAGGACATCATGGCCGAGATGACGGTGGAGGAACGCATCTACCGTTTCCGCTGTGTCGAGGCCTGGTCGATGGTCATCCCGTGGAACGGATTTGAACTGGCGGACCTGCTGGCGCTGGCCGGTGTGATGCCCGAAGGCAAATACGTGCGCTTCGAAACGCTCTACCGGCCCGAAGAGATGATCGGTCAGAAGTATCGCACCATCGACTGGCCCTATATCGAAGGTCTGCGCATGGACGAGGCGCTGCATCCGCTCACCATCATGGCGACGGGCATTTACGGCAAAACCATCCCGAACCAGAATGGCGCGCCGATGCGTCTGGTGGTGCCGTGGAAGTATGGATTCAAATCGATCAAGTCGATTGTGCGGATCACGGTGACCGAAGATCAGCCCGTGAACACATGGCAGGCGCTGCAAGCCCGTGAATATGGCTTCTATGCAAATGTGAACCCGACTGTGGATCATCCCCGCTGGAGTCAGGCAACGGAACGCAAGGTGGGCGGTGGCCTGTTTTCGAAACGTGTGCCGACGCTGATGTTCAACGGCTACGAAGATGAAGTGGCCAGCCTTTATGAAGGTATGGACCTGACCGTCAATTATTAAGCCATCTGTGCTAGGTTGATGCCATGACAGTTGTTGACCGTATCAACGCCTTCGCGCGCCGGGTGCCCACATGGGTTCTCTATATACTGTATCTGCTGCCGGTGCCCTGGCTGCTCTATCTCGCGCAGACGGGCGGTCTGGGCCGTGAACCGATCAAGGCGCTGGAGCATGAACTGGGCGAGATTGCGCTGCAGCTGCTGATCATCGGCCTGACCATCACGCCGCTGCGCCGTCACCTCGGGATCAACTTGCTGAAGTTCCGCCGCATGTTCGGCCTTCTTGCCTTTACATATGTGTCCCTGCACCTGTTGGTGTGGCTGGTGCTGGACGTGGGCATCCTGAGCCAGATCTGGGCGGATATTCTCAAGCGTCCATATATCACAATCGGTATGGCAGGCTTTGTGCTGTTGATCCCCCTAGCGCTGACGTCAAACAACTGGTCGGTGCGCAAACTTGGAGCCGGTTGGCGCAAACTGCACCGTCTCTCCTATGTGGCCGTTCTTCTGGGCGGGGTGCACTATATGATGCTGACCAAGACCTGGGCGCTGGAGCCGGTCATCTATATGGCCGTGATTCTGGGCCTGTTGGCGCTGCGGCTGCCTAAGCTGCGCAGCAAACAGGCGGCCTGAGACCATTCAGCATCATTGTTGAGCGGTTTCGAAACCCGTGATGTCCGGATTCGACCGCAAATCACCCCGTAAGACCGATTCATTTTTGACCATTTGGACGAATCCTTTGGCCCGGTGCACCTGAATCGGCCGCGATTCACCTGATTCATGCTCCGAGTCGTGCCTGATTTGTCCGGTGACTCGCGGAGTCTTGGGGATAGCTCTGTGGATAACGCTATATATAGCGGAAGCAGGGTGGGCCTCGGATGCAGCGAAACGAAATAATCCTGCTCAAAACCCGTATTTTGCGAAATTATGAGTAAGCAACCGACTGTTTTCAAAGGAAAAACAAGAAACATGTAAAAAAAATGACGTTTCCTGAAAAAAGGGGTTGCGGGTACCCCGTACTAACCGTAGAACCCCCCTCACCGGCGGCGCAGAGATGCACCAACGGGGCGCCAGACGGGCGGGACACACCGGAAACGGGACGGACCGAAACGAGACGCAAGAAGAAAAATCAGAGGTAACCGAGGTGGGGCGCGCCAAAGAAGTTAGGGCGCACACTGTCACTTTTGTCTCTACGCTCTTTGAAATTGATGAATATCTGAAGAGATATGTGGGCGGTTTGGTTCATTCGATGGATCAACGTCTGTATATCGCGCTCTTAGGCTTCGGCCGATGATGGAGTGTCAGCTTCACTGTTTGGACGGCTTTCCGGTTACTTTGGTAACCTGAAGCACAACAAACAGAGACTGTTCTGCAAGTTACAGTAATGCTTGTAGAACGATGTGCAGAGGTTCGAACGTCAAGGATAAGCTCGTAAGAGCTTTTCAACTTGAGAGTTTGATCCTGGCTCAGAACGAACGCTGGCGGCACGCCTAACACATGCAAGTCGAGCGCACCTTCGGGTGAGCGGCGGACGGGTTAGTAACGCGTGGGAACATACCCTTTT
>NZ_CANLNE010000002.1:0-175000 GCF_947492555.1 uncultured Roseobacter sp. | reverse complement strand
GGGTGATAGTCCCGTATAAGAAGCATGATTGGACGTATTAAGTAGGGCGGAACACGTGAAATTCTGTCTGAAGATCGGAGGACCACCTTCGAAGGCTAAGTACTCCTTACTGACCGATAGTGAACCAGTACCGTGAGGGAAAGGTGAAAAGCACCCCGACGAGGGGAGTGAAACAGTACCTGAAACCGAACGCCTACAATCAGTCGGAGCTTGACTGGAGTTCAATTTGGATGTCATTGGAAGCTTATGAAAATATTCGCTTCCATACTGACGTTAACACTTGCAACATCACATGCTGTCGCTGGCGACTTTGTCGTTGGTCTCGGCGTCGATGATGTTCTAGACCAAACAGACACTCAATCCGGTGCACTGATCATCGAATACCACGCGAACCCGTTCTTTTCGGGAGAGCGTTCAGCGTATTCATTGGCAGGAGCCGGTCAGATCGATGGAGACGGTGACGTTTTCATCGGTGTGGGGGTGTCAGGAATTTGGTCTATTGGCCAGGGGCCGTGGTTCGTAGAGGGCAGTTTCATGCCCGGTTACTACGATGCGGGGTCTGGCGGTAGTGAGTTGGGTGGCAATCTGCAGTTTAGATCGCTGGTTGGTGTTGGCTACAGGCTAACAGATACCAGTCGCATCTCAGTTGCGATCGACCATAAATCGAACGCAGATATCGAAGATGTAAACCCGGGCAGTGAAACGCTTGCGGTAAGATATTTTCTAGATTTCTGAATAAGATCCAAATTGATCTCCAGTCTTGTGACGGCGTACCTTTTGTATAATGGGTCATCGACTTGGTCTCACGAGCAAGCTTAAGCCGATAGGTGTAGGCGCAGCGAAAGCGAGTCTTAATAGGGCGTCGAGTTCGTGGGATCAGACCCGAAACCGAGTGATCTAGGCATGGCCAGGTTGAAGGTACGGTAACACGTACTGGAGGACCGAACCCACATCCGTTGAAAAGGATCGGGATGAGCTGTGCCTAGGGGTGAAAGGCCAATCAAACTCGGAGATAGCTGGTTCTCTGCGAAATCTATTTAGGTAGAGCGTCATCCGAATACCCTCGGGGGTAGAGCACTGGATGGGTAATGGGGCCCCACAGGCTTACTGATCCTAACCAAACTCCGAATACCGAGGAGTACTAGATGGCAGACACACGGCGAATGCTAACGTCCGTCGTGGAGAGGGAAACAACCCTGACCTACAGCTAAGGCCCCTAATTCATGGCTAAGTGGGAAAGCAGGTGGGACGACCAAAACAACCAGGAGGTTGGCTTAGAAGCAGCCATCCTTTAAAGATAGCGTAACAGCTCACTGGTCTAAATAAGTTGTCCTGCGGCGAAGATGTAACGGGGCTCAAGCCATGAGCCGAAGCTTAGGATGCGTTTATCGCATGGTAGCAGAGCGTAGTGTGACATAATCTCATTCCTCCTTAGCGGGCTTGCCCGTGTTGGAGGAGAGAGGTTTTCTGTGAAGCCGGCGCGTGAGCGATCCGGTGGAGAGATCACTAGTGAGAATGATGACATGAGTAGCGACAAACAGTGTGAGAGACACTGTCGCCGAAAGTCCAAGGGTTCCTGCTTAAAGCTAATCTGAGCAGGGTAAGCCGACCCCTAAGGCGAGGCCGAAAGGCGTAGTCGATGGGAACCAGGTTAATATTCCTGGGCCAGATGGAAGTGACGGATCTCGAGGGTAGTTCATCCTTATTGGATTGAATGGGCTGCTTAGAGGTTCCTGGAAATAGCTCCATCGCTAGATCGTACCCTAAACCGACACAGGTGGACTGGTAGAGAATACCAAGGCGCTTGAGAGAACTATGTTGAAGGAACTCGGCAAAATACCTCCGTAAGTTCGCGAGAAGGAGGCCCAGTTTCTACGCAAGTATTGGCTGGGGGCACAAACCAGGGGGTGGCGACTGTTTATTAAAAACACAGGGCTCTGCGAAGTCGCAAGACGACGTATAGGGTCTGACGCCTGCCCGGTGCCTGAAGGTTAAAAGGAGAGGTGAGAGCCTTGAATTGAAGCCCAGGTAAACGGCGGCCGTAACTATAACGGTCCTAAGGTAGCGAAATTCCTTGTCGGGTAAGTTCCGACCTGCACGAATGGCGTAACGACTTCCCCGCTGTCTCCAACATAGACTCAGCGAAATTGAATTACCTGTCAAGATGCAGGTTTCCCGCGGTTAGACGGAAAGACCCCGTGCACCTTTACTACAACTTCACACTGGCATTAGGCCGAACATGTGCAGGATAGGTGGTGGGCTTTGAAGCGTGGACGCCAGTCTGCGTGGAGCCTCCCTTGAGATACCACCCTTGTTCTGCTTGATGTCTAACCGCGGTCCGTTATCCGGATCCGGGACCCTGTGTGGTGGGTAGTTTGACTGGGGCGGTCGCCTCCTAAAGCGTAACGGAGGCGCGCGAAGGTTGGCTCAGAGCGGTCGGAAATCGCTCGTTGAGTGCAATGGCAGAAGCCAGCCTGACTGCGAGACTGACAAGTCGAGCAGAGTCGAAAGACGGCCATAGTGATCCGGTGGTCCCGAGTGGAAGGGCCATCGCTCAACGGATAAAAGGTACGCCGGGGATAACAGGCTGATACTGCCCAAGAGTCCATATCGACGGCAGTGTTTGGCACCTCGATGTCGGCTCATCTCATCCTGGGGCTGGAGCAGGTCCCAAGGGTACGGCTGTTCGCCGTTTAAAGAGGTACGTGAGCTGGGTTTAGAACGTCGTGAGACAGTTCGGTCCCTATCTTCCGTGGGTGTAGGATACTTGAGAGGAGTTGCCCCTAGTACGAGAGGACCGGGGTGAACGATCCACTGGTGGACCTGTTGTTGCGCCAGCAGCAGTGCAGGGTAGCTATGATCGGAAAGGATAACCGCTGAAGGCATCTAAGCGGGAAGCCCCCCTCAAAACAAGGTATCCCTGAGGGCCGAGGTAGACCACCTCGTCGATAGGCCGGAGATGTAAGCACAGCAATGTGTTCAGTTGACCGGTACTAATTGCCCGATAGGCTTGATTTGATCCAGTAGAAGCAGGACTTTTACTTGTGATATCAAAAGCATACACAGCACATTAGAGTGCATGACTTGGACGACAGAGGTTTTTCATGGTTTGGTGGTCATAGCACGAGCAAAACACCTGGTCCCATCCCGAACCCAGCCGTTAAGTGCCGTAGCGCTGATGGTACTGCGTCTTAAGACGTGGGAGAGTAAGTCACCGCCAAACCTAGTAAAACCTCTGTTCCCGTATCTCTCTTTCGATGATCTTCCTAAACCTTCAGTTCATTTTTGAAGATGTTCCATGTGGTGCGTCTGATAATATCTTGTGGCGCAATTCTCTTGATAGAGAGCCTGTTTCGCGAATACAGGGTGCCACCAGGCTTTGGTGATAGATGACCTAGCTGGAATTGTTGGTGAGAACACCACGGGCAAGACCGCATTGCCTCGCGCTGTCCAAATCCGCGTGGATGCATCTTTCCTTCTATGTTCCGGTCGCCAGCGTCGATATCTGCAGCACACAATGATGGTCATCCACTTGGATGGTTTGGTCAGTACCCCCGCGCCGGGTTCACGATGTTGACCAAGTCTTCGCCTGCTTTCCAACTTGCAAGGTTACCCAGGAACAGGTTGAAAGAAGCCTTTTCCCAGCCAGCGTAAACAGATGAGCAGTGGGGAGAGATGATCACATTGTCGAGCGTCCATAGCTCGTTATCAGCAGGCAGCGGTTCTACCTCGAACACGTCCAATGCAGCCCCGGCGATCTGCCCTGCTTTCAGTGCGTCCAGAAGCGCGCTTTGATCGACGACCCCACCGCGAGAAACGTCGGCAATAACCACACCAGATTTGAGCGCAGCAACTTCATGCCTCCCAATGAGGCCGCGTGTTTCCGGTGTCAGAGGTGTCGCGATTGCAACAAAGTCTGCGCGCGGCAAAAGGATCGCCAAGTCATCCGCCGGGTGAACTTCGTCGACATTTTCCATCACTCTGGGGTTGGCCCGGGTTCCAAGAACGTACATGCCAAACGCTTTGGCTCGTTTTGCAATCGCCCGGCCGGTGTGACCCAAACCAGCAATGAGTAGTGTCTTGCCCGAAAGTGGCGCAACTTTGCGGGCGTTCCATGCTTTTGCAGCCTTGTCCCTTTGCAGGCCCATCACGTTCAGGGTGAAATGCAGAAACCCGCCAAACACATATTCGGCCATCATATTGGCGGCTACACCTGCAGAATTGGTGACAGTGGTCCGGGCCATGTCCCATTGCCCAAGATGATCAGTTCCAGAACCGCCAACAGCGATCCATGCTGGCCCTTGTGGTCCAAAGAGTGCTGCGCGCGGAAAGCCGGGCGTGCCTGCGAACCGAACGGAATACAGGACATGCGGGCGGTAGTCATCGATCAACGAAGGCAGGCCGTCATAACTGTTGCACACGCGAAAATCAGCGTCTGGAAAGCGATCAAGCAGTTGCTGTTCCATATCGGTGGTGCTGTCGTTGTGCAAGATGATGCGCGGGGTGTCAGACATGTTGTCCCTCCTCGGGCGCGCGAACGATTTTTGCCAACGCGTCGAATTTCACGTCCGGTGACAGCAGTTTATCCCGCATCGCCCAAAGTGCTTCAGTGCGTTCGGGCCCGAGCCTTGCGGTCATGATCTCGAACTTCCGCTGGACCTCGTGCAGCTCCATTGGGTCTTCGGGCCCACCGCGTGCCTGCACATCGCCCGAGGCAAGCCGGCGTCCGTCCGTCAGCGTCACCGTGACGTCCGACCAACGCCCCGCGGGAAAGCGCACCGAATGCCGCGCTTCTTCCCGTACGGAGATGCGCGGCAGGATGTCGGCAATACTTCGGTCTCTCAACCCGGTTCCAGCAATGTGTTCGGGACCGATTGTGCCATGTGCCAGCATAGCGGACAAAGCAAAGGCCAACGAATACTGCGCCTGAGATGTCGTAGATGGCAGCCCCGCATACAGCGCTGCGGCCTCCTCAAAGGTATTGACCTGAATGGATGCGACCGTCTGCGCCGTAAACCCATGTTCCCCCATCAATGCAGACAATCCATCAAGTGCCGCATGGGCCCAACGGCAGACCGGATAGGGTTTGATATAGTTCTCTTCAACGGTCCAGACCGCGCCCAGATCTGCCCAGTGCGCCGATGCGTCTTCGCCTTCAACAGTGATTGCAGGTGCGCCGGTGAACCCGTTCATTGCCATCAACGTTGCCATGGCCCCGACCAATGCCCCCATGCCAGAGCCGTCATGCAGCATGGTCGGGTTCGCAATTTCGCGCATCATCTGACTGCGAGGCCCATGGTATTCTGCTATTCCCAAGGCGTGGCGCAGTTGCCCGGCGTTCGCGCAGCGCAGGCGGCATCCTAACGCAGCCACACCCAATGCGTTCCATGCACCGGATGTGTGGTAGTCAGACACTGAACTGTGCAAGGCAAAGGCTGCGCGGGCCGCAACTTCATAGGACATAACCAAAGCCGCGAGCGCATCTCGACCTGCCAGGTCAGGGCGGCTTTCGGCAAAGGCAAACAGCGCAGGCACGACGGCGCAGCCGATATGACCTTTGGTTGCATTCAGCCCGTCATGGCCATCCAGGTTATCAATTTGGGTCGCGGTCGCAAAGGCGGCACCCGGAATGGACGCTTGCCGCCCATCGAACATCATATGCGCTGCATGTTCCGACGATCCGGCCCCGTGAAAGGCAAAGGCATGATCGCGCGCGATGCGCCCTGCTTCCATATGTGCAGCACCGGCGGCGACGCCGATAGTGTCGATCAGCAGCGTCGCCGCCATCTCCAGCGCGCTGTCCGGCATGTCGCTATCCGCAAGGGCGAAATTTGCGATCTTTTCAAAAGTCATCGCTGGCCTCCCGCAAGCAATTGGCCGAAGCCCGGCAAGGTGTCGGGCAGTCCGGCAAGCTGCATCGCCTGAAACACCATCGCCTGATTTGAGGTGATCACCGGCTTGCCCAGTTTGGCCTCGATCCTCGCTATGCATTCGACGCTGCGCATATCCGTGCACGACATCACAATGGCGTGCGCGTCGGGGTGATCAGCGGCCAGTCCCAGATCACAAACGGTTTGCGGATCCAGTTCACCCTGTCCGTAATTGTCGAGCGCGGTGGCAACCTCTGACCGCTCCACAGTCTTGATACCAACCTGCGACAGAAAGGCGACGGCCAAATCGTTGATCGCGGCCACATAGGGTGAGGCGAAACCGATCCGTTTGATGCCCAAGCTCTGTAAAGCATGCACCAAGGCACCCGCTGCTGTCACCGTTTCTGCGCCACTGTCCTGTTTGATCTGGCGCGCCAGATCGCGATCAAAGGAAGGGCCATGGGTGAGCGTGGCTGAGGTGCAGCCGTAAAGGATCACGTCCGGCTTCACACCTTGCAAAAGGCGCAGCGGTTCGCCCAGATCAGAGGCCCCCAACCCATGCATCTGGTCCGCATCCGGAATTTCATCCTCATCGTACCCACCAAGGCGCGCAAAATGGAGCGACACACCTTCGGGCCGCAATAGGGTCATGTCCGGCTCAAGGTTGGTATTTGTGAAGGGGACCAAGATCCCAAAACGGGCGCGCCCACGCGACTGTGTCATGTCATCTCCTCCTCGGCCCAACGCGTCAAAAGGGATGCCGCAAAACTCATGTCGCCCTCCGAGCCGATCGTGATCCTAAGGCAATCTGGCAGCCCGACGCCGCCCTGCGCGCGAAGGAACACGCCCTGCGCGCGCAGGCTTGCATCTGCACTGGCTGCGGCGTCTGCGCTGGCAAAGCGGATCAGGGTAAAGTTGGTGAAGCTGTCCGCCACCTCAAGGCCAGCCCCGCGCAATTGTATGACCAGCCGGTCCCGCTGTTGGGACGTAGCCTGACAGGTCGCGCGCATGTAATCGTGATCCTTCAGTGCCGCACAGGCGGCGGCTTGGCCCGCAACGGACACAGTGTTCGGGTTCATCACCTTGCGCACGGCCCCGGCGATCTGTTCGGGGAACAGCCCCCATCCCACACGCATGCCCGCAAGCCCATAGGCTTTGGAAAAGGTCCGCAGCACAACGGTATCACCTCGCGCAACCAGATCGAACATCGGCTCGTTCAAATGGTCGGCAAACTCACCATAGGCCTCATCAATCACCAACAGGATATCGCCACGCAGACCGTCGCGCAGGCGCAGCAAATCGTTGCGCGACACCCGTGTCCCCGTCGGGTTGCCCGGATTGGCGACGAACACGATGCGCGTGTCGGGTCGGACAGCGGCAAGCAGCGCGTCAACAGACACGCCGCCGTTGGTTTCCGGTGCGGTGTCAAAGCGTGCGCGCGCCAGCTGCGCCGCGGTTCGGAAAAACGGATAGGCATGTGCGGGCGCCAAAACCGCGTTTTGCGGGTCTGCAAAAGCCAGTGTAAGGCCTGCAATCAACTCCATTGAGCCGTTGCCACACAGTATTCCGCCTGCCGGAATACCGTGATGTTCGGTCAGGGCGGACCGCAGTGCGCCCCAATCGGGATCAGGATAAAGCTGCGCGCTTTCCATAGCCTGCGCCGCAGCTTTGATCACATGCGGGCTGGGCGGGCGCAGGCTTTCGTTTTGGGACAGCGAGATCAGGCGCGAGCCGGCAGGCGCGGTCAGGTCGGCCAGCGCGTAGGGCGACAGCGCTGCGATATGAGAGACTGGTGCGATCATGTATCAACCCCATAGATGTCACGCGCGGCCTGGCTACTGATCAAACCGTCCTCGAGGTCACGTCGAACGGCAGCAGCGCTGCGGTCCTGAGGCGGGCCAAACCCACCGCCACCGGGTGTCTCAAAAACCAATGTCTTGCCCGCGTTGACCCGCACCTTTCCTTTGCCGGGCAGGTCGGCTCCGTCATGTCCGATCCGAATGCGCCCCGCCGCACCCGCCATGCCGCCGTGGCGTCCGTTAGCGGGGTTAAGCACCCGTTCCACCGACAGAAACACTATGAAATCCTCATCAATCGCTGAGCGTAATTCGATGTGCTGCCCAAGCCCCCCGCGGTGGCTGCCGGGGCCACCGCTGTCTTGCTTCAGCTCGCGCCGTGTGAACAGAACCGGTGCGACAGCTTCCGTGGTTTCAATCTGAGAGCCCCAGACCCCCGACGGGAAGGCCGTCGCAGACAGCCCATCAAGACCTGGTCGCGCGCCCGTGCCGCCGCTAAAGACAAGCTCCAGCGCGAACGTCTCACCACCGTTCAAGGCGGTTTCAGCCACGTGGCGCAGCGGCAGGTCATACATGCACGACGCACCCTCTGCGGGCACCCTGTCCGGCACGGCCTGCGACAGGCACCCATAGACAAGATCAGGCGTCATTTGCCCCAGCGTATGGCGCATCGCCACGGGTGCAGGCGCCTGCGCGTTGAGGATGCAATCGGTCGGGGCGGTGACCTGAAACGGCGCAAGCGAACCCGCATTGTTGGGAATGTCGGGTCCGATGATGCAGCGCAGCGCAAACACCGCATAGGCGGTGGCGTAATTGAGCGGGACGTTGATGCCTTTTCTCGACAGTCCGGATGTGCCGCTGAAATCAAGCAGCACATGGTCATCTGCAAGTGTAAGCGCGGCGTGCAGGTCGATCTCTTTTTCATACCCATCGACCTTCAGAACACTGTTCCAAGTGCCTTTGGGCAGCTCGGTAAGGGCGTCGAGCGTGCCCTGATAGGATATCTCAATGATGTAGTCGGCCAGCGCGTCCAGATCGTTTAGACCGAATTCGTCCATCATCCCGGCAAGCCGCGCAGCTCCCGTTTCACAGCATGCGATCAGCGCGTAAATGTCGCCCTCATTTGCAATCGGCTCGCGGGAGTTGGCCTTGATGATCTCCATCAACAGCGCATTCAGTGCACCCTGATCCATCAATTTGCAGGGCGGTATCAACAAGCCTTCGTCGTAGACGTCCGCCCCCTCCGGCCCCATGCCCAGTCCTCCCAAATCGACAAGATGCGAGGTGCAGGACGTAAAGCCAACAACCGCTCCGTTGTGGAAAACTGGCATCATCAACAGAAAATCGTTCAGATGCCCTGAGGCAATCCAAGGGTCATTGGTCAGAAAGATGTCGCCCGGCTTCATATCCTTTACCTCAAACCGGTCGCGCAGGGTTTTGACGGCTTCGGCCATGGTGTTGATATGCCCTGGTGTGCCTGTGACGGCCTGGGCCAACATGCGCCCCTGCAGATCAAAAATGCCTGCGGATATGTCACCGCATTCCCGCACAATGGGACTGAAAGCAGCGCGGATCAGCGCCTGGCCTTGCTCTTCAACTACGGCCAAAAGCCGGTTCCACATGACCTGCAATCGGGTGTTTGGTTTACGCATCGCTATGCTCCGTTTCGCGATTGAGCCAGATGTTGCCGCCTCCATCCACACGCGCCGAAAAGTCAG
Organism: uncultured Roseobacter sp.; assembly: GCF_947492555.1. Lineage (GTDB taxonomy): Bacteria > Pseudomonadota > Alphaproteobacteria > Rhodobacterales > Rhodobacteraceae > Roseobacter. Next base: position 165,616 of record NZ_CANLNE010000002.1, on the reverse strand, counting down.
CGCTGACAAATGTGGTGGTTTGCGGCTCGACGATCAAAGCAGGCCCTGCAAGGTGATCGCCTGCGCGGAGTGAGGCGCGGGAGTAGATATCCGCCTTCCGCCATTTGCCGGTGACGTCACAAAGAATGTTTCGGCGTCTCATGGGCGTTGCGGACTGCTCAGTTGAAGGCTCCGGAATGGGTCGCAAAGCAAGCGGCTCAGAAGACACCTCAACAGCCCAGTTGAGTATTTCGATTGTCATGCCCGGCACAGCTCGGCTGAACTGGCGGCTGTATTCCTTTTCAAACGCGCGGGTGAGAGCAGGGATATCCTTGGCCTCCAGTTCATGATCTGGCAGCGGTATTTCAACTTCGTGACCTTGTCCTTGGTAGCGCATGAAACCCACGCGGCGCTCTGTTAGCGGCCCCCTTGGAACACCGGCCCGCACCACGCCTGTCGCTTCCGTCAACATATCGTCAAAAAAGGCGTTGATATCTGCAAGATTTAGCGCGTCGAGAGTGCTGTAGCGGGACCGGATGATTTCAAAAGACACCGGTGCAAACAAAAACCCGACGGCAGAGCCGACGCTGGGGTCTCGTGGTATAAGGATGCGTTCCACCTGAGCACGTCTGGCAACCCGGGTGGCATGCAACGGGCCGTTGCCGCCAAAGGCAATCATCAACCGAGTAGCCAAATCCTTGCCCGATTCGACTGCGTGCATCCGACCCGCTCCAGCCATATTCTCATCCACGATCTCACTGATGCCATGGGCCGCTTCGGCGGCGCTCAGGTCCATTGGTTCACCGACATGCTGTACCAGCGCATGCTCGGCTGCGGTTGTGTCGATTTTCAGTTGCCCTTCGGCAAACAGATCAGGGTCGATGAGCCCTTGAATCACATCCGCGTCTGTCACCGTGGGGGAGGTGCCGCCCTTGGCAAAGGCGGCAGGCCCGGGCTCAGCACCAGCACTTTCGGGCCCGATCAGCAACCGACCCAGCCGATCGACATGCGCGATTGACCCGCCACCTGCGCCGATCTCGATCATCTCAATGACGGGGATGCGGACGGGCATGCCTGACCCTTTGATGAATCTCTCGGCGCGGGCAATCTCAAACTTGCGGGTGGTTTGAGGTCGAAATTGATCAATCAGGCACAGCTTGGCCGTCGTCCCGCCCATGTCAAAGCTCAACACGTCCGCTTCGGCGGTTTCTGCGGCGATGCGCGCCGCCAGAATGGCCCCGCCCGCCGGGCCGCTTTCAACCAAACGGATCGGCAAGCGGGCTGCTGTTTCTATTGTCGTCATACCGCCGCCGGCGGTCATCATCAGGATCGGACAGGTCAACCCGTTCTCAGAAAACCGCGCCTGAAAATCCGCCAGATAACGGGCCATCAACGGCTGTATATAGGCGTTCGCGATGGTGGTCGAAAGCCGGTCAAATTCACGCGCCTCGGGGCTGACCTCGTGGGAAAGCGAAATTACCAGATCCGGCAGGGCCCTTTGCAAAAGCGCCCGCAAGCGCAATTCGTGAGCGGGGTTGGCGTAGGCGTGCATCAGACAGATGGCGACCGCCTTCGCACCGCTGGCCTCCAGGTCGTTTGCCAAAGCGGTAACGGCCGCCTCATCTAAGGCTTCGATCTGGTGCCCACTGGCTGTCATGCGACCCGCAATCGTGAAGGCACGCGCAGACGGGACCAGCAAGTCGGGTTTAACCAGATTGATATCATATTGGCTAAACCGCCGCTCATAAGCGATCTCAAGGATGTCGCGAAACCCCGCTGTCGTGATCGTCGCCACAACCGCGCCACGTCTTTCAATCAACGCGTTGGTGGCCAGGGTCGTCCCGTGAATAAAGCCTTGAATCTTTGACCAGTTTGCCCCGGTATCGGCAAGCACCCGTTCCGTCCCGGCAAGCGCCCCAAGGGTCGGGTTTGGCGGGGTTGTCGGCGTCTTGGCCGTGGCAAGAATAGTACCCTGACCGTCCACCATAACTGTGTCGGTGAATGTCCCGCCAATATCGACGGCAAGGCGAAGCCCATTTGATGTAAGCATAAAGAGGGGACCATATCGGAAGGAAATCTGACGGCATCCGCGAACACGGAACGTGCCTGGTGAGGCCTCAAGGGGCCAAGGTCATGTCAGACAACGAGATCACAGCCGGTTGCGCGCCGCCCCAAAATGATCCTGATGCATTGTCCCAGCATGTGCTGCGTTCCATACATTTCCTTGAACGAAACCTGCACGCGGCAGAGCCCGCGTGTCAAACACAAATGAGGAAAGCTAATTAGTTCGGTACTATCGTCGCCTTTAGAAACCTTTGAGACCTCAGGAATAGGATTGCCCACCATCTGCAAATGCCTGGATAATGAAGGTATCAGCAGTCAGTATTCGCTAAAGCGATTGGCTTATTGCGCTCATTTCGGTCATCAGATGCGGTGCAGCATCCACAAGGCGTAGTTGGAGATCCGCGCTACCGGCCCTTAGCCGACATTCACAAGGTTGAAAACATTGCCTCGTTACTCTCCTCCATGTCAGGCATTCGTGCATTGCGCGGCATTTGTGGCTGGTGGATGACTGCACTGCGGACAATTCCCGACATTGCGCTCATGCAGCGGTTTTTGAGACTGAACCCGAGTACGCGCAGCATGCAGACTTTGCTGTTGCAGAAGATTTCACCATAGCGCTTGTTAACGGGTGTCGCACTGGCTCGAACCGAATTCTGACCGAACCAACGAGACGCGAACGCAGCCTATGCCGCTTGAGCAGCCATTCAATGCCACCTCGGGATCATGATCCCGAACCGACCTTTCGCTGAAAACGTGATCGACTATGATGGCACGGAGTTTGCTGAGGTTGGCGCCTCTTCTTAGAATGGTCATATTGGGACTAGGTTCTGACATTCAATTCTCGCCCTACACAGGGAAATCATTGAACCTTTTGGGGGACAAAACTATCAACTGAAACGCTTTCCGCCTAAGTTTGATCAGTTTTCCCGCGTCGCCCAGTTTGATCTTGTGAATTGGTTTAATTCTTGGCTAGCTCTCGTTTAGTTATAGAGGGTGGTGGGAAAACTACATTCTATCAAGGCGATGTAGGAGCCCGAAATACTTAAAGGCTCAAAACACACAGCGCTTGTACTCTTTGCTGTGTCAAGAGCAGGAGCAATTGCTTCTGATAGCTCGATTCCGCCGCGAGAATTTGGATTTGATGTACTTTCATCGAGCGTAAACGCTCAAGTCGATACTGAAAACGGCGAATGCCATCCACGACTACGGACAGAATTCCAAGCACGGCTCACCGAAGCTTGGATTTCCGGATCCTGAGCCGGGCATTTGGACATGGACTGCAGGAATTGGTCGGCCTGCCTTGTACCGCGGAGCGGATGCAGGTCATTCTGGAGAGCGCCGGGCTGAAGGTCTACGCAGGTCCCTCGCCGAACGATCCTCAGGGTGTATCGCTTCTTGGCTACAGACTTGATAACCCTTGGCTAAGCACCCTAACCGGTCGAGATTATGCGGCACAAGCTGAAGTGAACCGCCGAGACGGTGCTGTTGTTTTCTTTTCTGTAGGGCCCATGAAATAGTTGCCAAAGCGCTCAATCGCTTTGGCGTTGTATCCAATTGGTTGAGGTGTTTGTACGTGCCTATTGACCTGCTCGCCCGAATGCTAGGAACAAACTTTTGGGGCCCGGATCGCGACGCAATGAGCAACCTTGTCCATGACTGAGAAGCGATACAATAAGAAGCGCGTGTGTGCCGTGGCTGGGATTGGTCTGTGTGGCCAGCGGCGTACATCCAAGCGACCGACGGATACCGAACTGCGTGGCAGGCTGACGGCATTGTCGTCTGAGCGGTGGCGTTTTGGACATCGACGGCTACATATTCTGCTGAAGCGCGAGGGCTGGCAAGTGAATTGGAAGACGCTGTACCGAATCTACCGTGAAGAAGGATTGACAGTCCATAAACGGGGCGGTCGCAAGCGTGCAGTGGGCACCAGAAAGCCCATGGCGATCCCGCAGGGGCCGAACCAGTGATGGTCGCTGGACTTTGTGCCAGACAGCCTGTCATGTGGTCGCCGGTTCCGCATTCTGAATGTGATCGCTGACTGCAGCCGCAAATGTCTTGCTGCTGTTGTCGATACGCCCCCGTCAGACGACCGTATGGCCCGTGAACTGGACCGCATTGCCGAGATGCGCGGATACTTGTTCTGTTTGACGAGCAGGTAAAAAACCTCAAAAAATTCACCTGAATTCGCTTGAACTCCCTACTTTGGGGACATAATACATGCGAACGGAAATTGTCGCGGGATGGAGCAGCCCGGTAGCTCGTCAGGCTCATAACCTGAAGGTCGTAGGTTCAAATCCTACTCCCGCAACCACTGAAAACGAACGCCCCGCAGTTTCCACTGCGGGGCGTCGGTCGTTCTGGTCCACCATTTCCAAGATTGCACCCAACTCACCGTGGAGTTCAACATCGAACCCCGTGTTTGTCGGGGTCACCTTGATATGATCGATCAAACCCTGGATCGTGTCGATGGCCTGAAGGCGTATTGCGGGATCACTCAGCCCATTGGTTAACTGCCTGATCTTGGCACGGTAAACCTGACCAATGTTGTGTAGCGGGATGATGCTGGTCTGTTCTTCCTGATGAATGATCTCTGTTTCCAAGAACTCCTTCTCAGATTCCAGATCACCGAGCCTGTCCGTGACAGCTTTACCACCGGTGCCATTGACGATGTGATCAACAATGCGATCAATCTGCCGACTGACTTCCATGAGCCGCTTCTTCTTTGATGCCAGGTCAGACGTAGTGAGCTTCCGGAGCCGCTCCACTTCCTTCTGAAACTCGATGGTGAATGCATCAAGATATTCGGAGTTGAGAAGACCCTCCCGCAGGCCAACGAAAACGCGATCTTCGACTTCCATGCGTGGGATGGTACGTTTGTTGTCGCAGCTTCGGGATGCTCGATATCCGGAACAGCCGTAGCGATCCTTTGCTGTGATCGCCATTGGTCCACCACAGCACCCACAGATAAGCACACCGGAGAGGGGATGCACTTTCCTATGTTTTCGGTTCAACGCACGGTTATCACCATCTCTTGGCATGACAATGGTGTTTGCCTCTTGGCGTTCCTTAACCCTTTGCCATAACTCATCTGAAATGATCCTGAGTTCTGGGACCTGTGTTACCGTCCAATTTTCTTCCGGCTGTGGTCTGGAGACGGATTTGTGCGTTTTGGGGTTTTTAGGATATTGGGTTCGGCCATACACTAGCCGACCAATGTATGCTTCATTGTTAAGAATACCCGTTCCACGATCCCGTTGCCCACGGATAGTGGTATCCTTCCAAGTACCTCCTCTTGGCCCTGGTATCTGTTCTTCGTTGAGCATCTTCGCTATGCCACGCGGGCTCACACCTTCGGCATACAGAACAAAGATTCGCTCGACGACAGCAGCCTGTTCAGGAATGATCGTTCGTTCACCAGGCTCACTGACGAGATAGCCATACCCAACTCCACCAGCAGTTTTCCCGGCAAGAACACGGCCTCTCTGGCCCCGTTTCACCTTCTCACTCAGGTCACTGATAAACTGTTGAGCGATCATGCCCATCACCGCGACGTGCATCTGACTGATTTCACCCAGATGGATTGTGAACAATCGTACCCCGGCAAAGCTAAGCTCTTCGTGTAGTTGAGCCGTAACGGCAAGATTTCGTGAGAGACGATCAATTGATTCCGTCAATACTACATCAAACTGATTTGCTTCGGCATCTCTTCGAAGCCGCTCAAACTGTGGTCGATTTGAAGAACCACCGCTCATCGCAGCATCTTCATATACCTTGACCACAGACCAACCCTGCCGTTCCGCATATTCACGAGCTTCACGGGTTTGGTCTGCAAGTGATGTGTCACTTTGCATGTCAGTTGAGTATCGGCAGTAGATGGCACACCGAGTCATTCTGTATCCTCCACAGACAGAATGTCAGCATCTTGAATGAAGTCCAACGCTGTTTGCCGTGCAATTAGTCGGCAGAGCGCCAAGAGCGCTCCATCAACTGCATTCTTGTGGGGAGTATCAGTTTTGTTTGTCGGTTCGAGACACGACTGAGAAAGAGGGGTTTCCATATGCAGACCCGTTACCGGGGTCCGAGTTTTCCACCCTCACGACCAGTTACCAACGCGCACAAATAGGCTCGGTCAAATTTACCGATTGCATGGCTGCTTCACCTATCTGTGGTTCGGCTCCGATCAACGATCTAAGCAAGGGAACGTCACAGTCTGCTTGAGTTGGTGATCGTTTGGTGGAATTTCAAGTAGATACTCTAAGAAGGCAGTTTCTTGAGGAAGCAGGACATATCGTTCGGGTTTTCAAGCTTGGTTTGGTGGAGCACATTAGCTGCGAAAAAGAACCCATTTTTAAACCTCTAAGGCAATCAAATGGATGCTACGGAACGCCATCAATAATCTCACCCGTTGTGTAACAACTCGACCATGTTATCCAACACCGCTTTGGGCTTCTCCCAGCCCGGTACCTGCCGGTCTATGAGCGTCCAGAACTGAGCACCATGATCATGATGCTTGAGATGGGTAAGTTCATGGACAAGTACATATTCGATGCATTCCCGTGGGGCTTTGATCAAATGCGGGTTGAGAATGATCTGACCACTTGGTGAGCAACTCCCCCATTGCCGGGTCATTTCCTGAAGCTTGAACGGTGGTGCTGCTTCTACCCATGGCAACTTGATCGACAATTCATCCAGTCGCCGACAGAAATAGTCTCTGGCCTTGGCACGATACCATCCCCGAACTCGTCCCCGGATATCATCTGGGTCGGATGATCGTGTGACAACCTCCAGACGGTTCGCCTTGAGCTTCACACTCGTACCACCACTTTGTGTTGCTATCACCTTCAACACGTACCGGCGACCAAGATACAGTATCTGTTCACCGGATACGTACTCTCTGGGTGACACATGTGCATACCGTTGCCGGGCTTCTGCCACGTGATCGACCACCCAACGTGCCCGTTTTTGCACGGCTTTCTGAACTGCTTTCTCTGGAAAATCAGGTGGTGCATCGACCTGAACCACGCCATTGGGTTCAACATGGATGGCAATCCGTGTGGTCCGCTTGGGATCAGGATTTACCGAGTATGGTACCCGTTCGGTGCCGTAGACCAAGGTGAACTGATTGCTCATCTCTTACCCTTAGCATTGCCAGCACGAACAATGTCGATAACCTGGTCGATGACGGCGTTCGCGGCATCCAGACCACCAAGAAACTTGAAATACCTTGGCAGCAATGCACGTCGGATTTCCGCTTCGATACTGCCGGGATTGATCGAATGTGTTTTGATCGCACCATCAACGGTTTCATCGATGTACAGGGCCTCCCCCACCAGATCATCCTGTGGGTACTCACCGGCTCGTTCTGGCCCCAGGGCCTCGAAGAATGCCCCAAAATAGGATTGGGCCATCGGGTGATCGGCAAACCTCTCTGGGACGCCAGGGGTTGCGCGGTCGTCCACCTGTGCCTCCAGGTCCTTGAACAACGTGTACTGCTTGGATGGGTGGTCAAACAGCGCCTCAGCTTCGCGGATGGCTTCTTTCAAAAGTTCCGAGAAAACAGTTTGGGCGTAAGGATCATCGATCAGGTCCTGTTCAATCGTCTTTCTGATGCGGGTCTTGATCAGATCAGCTTCAGTACGGGTTTTTTCCTCGGACCAATCAGCAGGATCATCATCTTTACCCCCCAGATCACCAACCAGAATGAAACCTTCAGGATCGACGATTTCCTGGCCGATCACCTGCTTGTCCACCAGCCGTCTGATCTGATCTTCGTATTCCGAGAAATCCACGACTTCCTGTGCATCACGTTTTGCCTGGATGCGGACCTCGGTGAAAAACTTCAGATCACGTTTGTAGGTTTGGATGATCTTTTCAGAAAACGCACCATCTTCGAAGAATGCCCGGGATGACAAAGCCAGTTTCAGGCATAATCCGAAGTTGGTTAGTGCGTCATAGAAATCCTCTCGGACCTGCTGTCTCGCATCGATGTTTTGACCTGTTTCATCATCGACAAATTCTGGTACCAGAACCCGTCTGAACTGTTCCCGGTCGGCTCTGTTCTCGACATCGGCAAAGATGGCCCACAGTGCATCGTGCAAAGCAGGCAATCGTTTGTACTCTGTTGATACGTTGGAGATCGTCCCAATCAGATCATCAATTTCATAACCGGCCTGGGTCTGCTCAGCGAGGTCCTGGTAGTCCTTAATCGACGTGTCCAGTTCCGACAGAATACCCCGGTAGTCAATGAGATATCCATGCTGCTTGGCCTCGTGCAATCTGTTTACCCGGGCGATGGCCTGAAGCAGGTTATGCCCCCTCAGATGTTTATCGATGTAAAGCACAGCATTCCTCGGCTCATCAAACCCGGTCAGCAGCTTATCCACGACGATCAGAATATCCGGGGCACCATCCGTGCTGAAATCCTCGATCACACCGCTTTCATATGCTTCCGGATCATTCCCGACATTTGCCTTCCACCAGGCTTGAACCTCTGGAATGTTGGCTTCATCGATATCTTCGTGGTCCTCTCTCGTATCCGGTGGTGAGATCACCACCGCACTGGTTACCATGCCGGTGGCGTCCAATGCCTGCTTGTACCGAATGGCCGACAATTTGCTGTCAGTTGCAAGTTGGGCTTTCAATCCAAGATCGAGCTTGGCAAAGTTCTCGGTGAAGTGTGTTGCGATGTCCCAAGCAATAAGATCGATCCGGTTCCCGGCCCCGTATAATTGGCCACGGGTGGCATATTTCTGTTTCAGGTCGGACTTCTGTTTGTCCGACAGAGGGGCCGTGATCTTGTCGAACCATGCATCGATAGCGGCATCATTGATATCAACGACAGGTTTTCGTTCTTCATAAATCAACGGCGTGACGGCACCATCATCGATGGCATCCTGCATGGTATATGCATGCAGGATCGGGCCAAACTTGTTGCGTGTTTTGTCCCCCTTGAGCAGCGGTGTGCCCGTGAACGCGATGAAGGCCGCATTCGGCAGGGTCTTCCGCATCCGTTCATGGTTCTCACCACCCTGGCTGCGGTGGCCTTCGTCCACCAGCACGATCATCTTGTCGGACGGATTATAACACTCCGGGAGTTTGGTGGCCGAATTGAACTTCTGAAGCAGTGTGAAGATAATCCGCTCAGTCCCGGACCCAATTCTTTTGGCCAGGTCCTTACCTGACTGCACCTTGGCCTTTTCACCATCCTTCTTCGTGGCCACATCCGATCCGAATGCACCACCGGTCAGGAAGGTCGCAGCCAGTTGTTTTTCCAGATCAACGCGGTCAGTGACAATGATGATACGACATCCCGCCAACTCCTGCTCCAGCAGCAGGGCCTTGGTCAGAAACACCATCAGATTGGATTTACCACTGCCCGTGGTGTGCCAGATGACACCACTTTCACGGCTTCCATCAGGTTTCTGCTGGCTGATCTGGTCGATGATCGCGTTGGTCCCACGGACCTGTTGGTAGCGGGCTGCGATCTTTCCCAGTTTCCGATCAAAGAAGATGAACCGCCGGGTGAAATCCAACAGCCGATCAGGCCGCAACAGGCTGATGACAAGCCGGTCCTGCTCAGAAAGAAGCACAAGGCCGCTGTGGAGCCGGTCATAGTCCTTGAGGGCCCAGTGGGGCCTGTCGGTAAATAGATGGTCTTTCTGGGCTTCTGTGAGCGGCTGTGAGCGTATCTGCTGCATCTTGGCTTCAGTCAGATCCTCCTCCCGCCAGGTAGACCAGAATTTCTTGGCGGTGCCCGTGGTGCCATAACGGCCCTCTACCCCAGAAATCGACAGCAAAAGCTGTGAATATGCATAGAGGTCCTGGATACCATCGCCCTGCTGGTTTCTCAGGTGCTGGCTTATCCCCTCTTCCACCATCGCGGTGGGTTTGGTTGAGGACACGGGCCGCTTCGCCTCGATCACCACCAGGGGGATACCATTCACATAGCACACGATATCAGGCCGATACCGACCCATGCCTGCCGGGCGTTCAACACTCAGTTCTTCGGTCACATGAAACTGATTGGCGTCGATGTTGGCCCAGTCGATCAATGGCACCGTCACCGATGTTCGTTGCCCATCCACGAACTCGGTGACCGTTATCCCAAACGTAAGATGCTGATAGATTGCCTTGTTCGCCGGAATCAGCCCCTCACTGAGCCCGGTGGCCGAGATGGTCCGCACCACCTGATCGATACCGGCAGGTGACAGTGGATAGTTCTGACCCTTGTAGTCAAACCGATGGGTGCCCAGCCGATCCCGCAGCACATCCTCCAACACTACTGTCCGTTCAGACCCACGGGATGCAAGAGAATCCGCCGGTGACAGATACTCCCACCCCATGACCATCAGCACATGCAGGGCTGGCAGCTTGGCCGCAGCTTCTTCGCGGGTGTCCGGTGCGCGTTGCATCCCTACTGAACCGGTCTCTTTGAGTTGGTTTGGAACGTTTCATCGGAGAAAACCCCCTTGTATACGCTTTCCTCCAAGAAGCTCAGTATTGTTTTGAGGCGTCGCTTTTCGCCTGGCAGAACTAGGCGACCATCTTGCATGTCGATCTGTAGACCGACACTTCCAGCTTTGGTTTGGATTGATTGGGCATCATGGTCGTTGAGAATACCGGCTCGGCTAATACCACAAATCAGCTTTCTTGATCGTTCATCCATTGCAGCATCAAACAGTGCAGCGTTTTCAACATGGAAAGAAGCGTGATCTCGAAATTCAGCTATTTCAGTTTCGGTTGCCTGTTCAAAATGATGCTGGATTGTCAGGATGGTGCGCAGGTTGCGGAAACTCAGAAACTTGAAGTGGTTACCCTCGATGACAGCCGCGAGCCTTGCATCCAGAGCAAAGCCGTTTTCGGATAACTTGCCGAACTGATTATTGCTGAAAACCAGCGTAAGACCACTCTTCTGCAAGTATTGAGAAGTCTGAAATCGCTGAAGAAGTAGGCGACCATCTAAAACTTCGGAGCGGGTAAAAATCCCTTTGATCCCGGCGTCTGCATAGTTCGTCACATCAAGCTGTTGATACGCCGCCGGTCCATCCACCAGAGTTTGACCAAACGGGGCAGCAAGGTCAGCGTCTTCAATGACAAGCAATTCGTTGCCATCTGGCTTCCAGTCACCGTCAAAGGGAATTTCTTCATCTCTACCTCCGAGAAATGCCTGCTCCTGCTCATCAAAGAGTTGCTCAAGCTCCTGCTGGACCCCGGCACGAAGAGGAATGCGTTTAATGTCGTTTTCATCGCCCACACGACACACTGCAAAAAACGTTCTTGGCATCTCTTACTCCGTATCTAAAATCACATAATCGCTTAATTGGATGCCTGAAATTACGCGGTCACCCTTGTTAATTGTTTGTTTGGATATCAACAGCCGGGTCACATTTTCAGGTGTTCCCACACGGTAGAAATGCCATCCGAACAGTCCCAGAAGTGGGTTGAAAAAATAACTGTGGCTCGTCATGGCAATCACGGCGAATACTAGAATTGTGGGCACCCAGACGATCCAGTTGAGATCATTAAAATCTGCGGTGAACAACGGCATCAAGTAGAGCAGTATGATCGCTGTGTTTTCACGATCAGCAGGTTCAACAAAAGTTATGGGATGATCTTCAGGCGAACTCGCTTCTGTACTCACGCCGCTTTTTGTCTTTATGGCATCAAGAACGAAGACACAGACTCGAACAAGAAGCGCGGAGCCAAGGAACAGCATCATCATCGTGCCATAATGCTTGTTCAATGCTGCTACTGCTGCATATGTGAAGCCAACCGGTGCTATTGCTGTTGCTGTCAAAGCAAGCCGTGCAAAGATCGTAAGCCCACTACGCATTGATTGCCACCCGACGTTTACCGGTCAGGAGTTGCTGCATCAGGGCCTTCTTCTCGGTGCGGAGTTTTTCTATCGACAAGCGATGCTCCTCAATCTGAGCGTCTACGTCATCAAAAACGGCAACTATCTTCTCCTGCTCGTTCTCGCAGGGAACTTGTATCGGCAAAGCTCCAATTATTTTCGTATTGAGGTTCAGCATTGTCTGACCGACAGCGTTTTCCTCAAGCCAGCTTCGGCAAAACTCCATCTGGAGGAGTTTGGATAGAAAGCGTGCGAGTCTGAAACTCGATGGTCTTGCTCGCAAACAGCCAGTCCCGCAGATGCACGGTCCATCTGCTTCTGTGACCAGCGCAGTTCGAGCAACGTCGCCCCTGCGACTAAAAAGCAAATCTCCGACCAAGAGACGATGTTTCACTAAGTCGTTGGACCTTTCTTGCTCGATGAAGTCACAAACTGAGAAATCCACCGATCCATTGATCAAAGCTTTGGGCATGACTACCGCGACACCATCCTTGTGGGTGGAATACTCTTCAGCCTTCAGTTGGCTCCCAAACGGGCCTGTTTGTAATTTACAAACATCCCCCAACCGCACCTCTTTCCATTCCTGACCTTCAAATTCAGGGAAGCGGCGTTTGCCGGTGAGGAGCGACTGCATGAGGGCGCGTTTCTGGGTGCGGGCGGTGGAGAGCAGCGCCTCACTCACCTCAATGGCCCGGTCCCAGGTGGAGAGAATATCCGCGATCTTTCGTTGTTCGGGGAGTGGGGGAAGGTCGAACTCAAAATTCAGCCACCGGTCAAGCTTGAAGATCATCTTTTCGACGTGAACGCCAATGCTCGAATGAAAACACGTCTGCTGGAAGAAAATCGAATGGGCCAAATAATTCAAGAATTTCAGGTCGATCTCGTTGGTACCATTGAGCACGGCGTACTCGTTGGACACCACAGACCCACCCAGTTCGTCCGGCACCAAACCACATGCTCCATGGACGATTTGACGCTTGGAAATCAGGAAGTCACCTGGCTCAATAAGATACTGGGATTTGACCAACACATCTCGGCCAAGAAAACTACCACGGTCGACAACACCGCCACGTGCACGTTTCACAGTGACGAGTTTGTATTCCTCATCATCCACCATCCTTATTGGCCGCCGAACCTCATGCAGAAAACGACCAAGTGGCGCTCTGGCCCAACCGTCAGGGGTATCGCCTAACTTGGGAATGCCAGGCTGGACTGTAGCAGGGAAAGAACTGGTTAAGGTGACTGCGTTCATGAGTAACCAAGCTCTTGGAGATACCCCTCCATGCGGGTTTCCAACTCGGCCAGATCAGTTTTCAGCCGGGTTCGTTCTTCACGAACGGCCATTAGGTCGATCTCTTCTTCTTCCTCAAACGTGTCCACATACCGGGGAATGTTGAGGTTGAAGTCGTTCTCGGTGATCTCCTCCACTGTGGCCCGATAGGCGTATTTGTCCACCGTTTCCCGGGTCCGGTATGTCTCTACGATCTTGGTCAGATGTGCCTCGTTCAGCGCGTTCTGGTTGGTGCCTGCCTCGAACTCCCGGCTCGCATCGATGAACATTACCGAGGTATCGGGTTTGAACTTCCGGAACAGCAGGACCGCCGCCGGGATGCCAGTGCCAAAGAACAGCTTTTCCGGCACGCCGATAACTGCATCCAACAGGTTTTCCTCGACCAGCTTTTGCCTTATCTTGCCCTCGGATGATCCCCGGAACAGCACCCCATGGGGCACCACCACGGCCATACGCCCGGTCTGGGGTTTCATGGTCTCGATCATATGCAGGATGAAGGCATAATCCCCCTTGGTCTTGGGCGGCATACCCCGGCGGAACCGGCCAAACTTGTCGGTCTCGGCGGCTTCAGTCCCCCACTTTTCCAGACTGAAGGGCGGATTGGCTACAACCACGTCATAGTGGCGAAGGGTGTCGTCTGTGGTGCGTAGCTTGGGGTTGCGGATGGTATCCCCCCATTCGACCTGATGGTTCTCTTCCCCATGCAGAAACAGGTTCATCTTGGCCAGGGCCCAGGTGGAGCCAATCGCCTCCTGACCGAACAGCGCATAACGTTTGGTGCTGGTACGGTCCCGGATCAGCCGCCCACACTTCATCAGCAAGGATGCTGAGCCACATGTGGGATCGCAGATGTCATCCCCTTCCTGAGGATCGACCAGCCGGGCCATGAGTTCACTGACCTCAGCGGGGGTATAAAATTCCCCGGCCTTCTTGCCCGCCGTGGCGGCAAACCGGCTGATCAGGTATTCATAGGCCCCACCGATGATGTCGAGTTGACCCACCCGGGATGGCCGCAGATCGAGGGCGGGTTTGGCGAAGTCTTCAAGCAGGTGGCGGAGGATGTCGTTCTTCTGTTCTTCATCACCCAGTTTGTTGCTGTTGAAGCTGATATCCTGGAATACGCCCCGCAGCTTGGTGCCATTGGCTTCTTCAATGGCATGCAGGGCCTTGTCAATCCGTTCCCCATTTCCTGCCTCATGACGGCGTCTATGGAGCGCGTCGAACCCAGCCCCATTTGGTAACACAAATGCCTCTTGCAGCATCATTGCCTCTACAAGATCAGGGGCATCGGGATGCTCTTCCGTGTAGCGGGCACGATGGTCCTTCCATACGTCGCTGACGTATTTGAGGAAGAGCATGGTAAGAACGAAATCCTTGTAGATCGACGGATCGACCACGCCCCGGAAGGTATCACATGCTCCCCATGCAGCTTTGTTGATTTCAGATTGGGTGATGGGGTTCATGATTGTTTTACCTGTTTGAATATTAGTGTGACCAACCCTTGATATCGACTGGCGTCAAAACCCTTTGCCCGGATGTCAGGCGGCTGGTTACCCTCCTGTCTGAGAACTTCAACGACAGCATCACGTATAAGGTCTGGTGATGGTCTTGCCTCCAAGGTCTGAACGCATTCCTCAACCATGATGACCACCGCGCCTATCAGATCATAGAGTTTGTCCGGCGATGCTGAGACAGTATCCCCCTGGAAAAGCTTTCTGGCATCGACGCCGTAAAGATCGGCAAGCTCGAACAAGCGTTCAGCGGTCAGGGTTTCTGATCGATTTTCCATACGCCAGATTTGTGTCCGCTTCACGCCCAATGCTTCCGCTGCCTGGTTGACCGACAGACCAGCTTTTTCCCGGGCGTCCTTGATGCGTTCGAAGAGAGTGTCCACAATGATGCCTGTTTGTGATGGCGTTTCATTTTGTGCAACGTTTCCCGATCAAATGCAACAATCATGTAAGATTCTTATAGCGAATCATTATGTTTCTTAATATGCAACATCTCATGACGCTGAAGGAATATCTCGATCTCAATAAAGTAAGCCTGAAGGCATTTGGTGAACGCTGCGGTGTAAGTGCAGCGACCATCCTACGCGCCCGTGATGGTGTTGTGTTGCCCAGCCGGAAGACCATGCAGGCTATCATCAAAGCAACTGATGGCCAGGTCACACCGGCTGACGTGTGGCGGATCGACGATTGTTCTGTGACCAAGAAGGAGACCCGATGACCGCTGAAACCCTCGCTCTGATTGCCGCCTATTTCCTGTGCTCCGAAGCTGCCGAAGTCAGAGTCCTGCCCCCTGCCGAAGCAGCAGCCTGTGTGGACATCTACACCGATGTGAAGCTGTCATTTGTGGATGGAGTGGATCGTGATGATTACGATGCATTGAGCACCTCTGAGCGGGCTGAGGTGAACCGTAGGGGATATGCTGGATACATTGCCTGGCGGGATGAGAACTCGACCCTGGTGGTGCAGTTGGAGCGCGATGCACAGGATCAGATCGCAACCGAAGGCAGCTAGTGTGGCGCTTCATTTTTCACAAACGGTTTTCACCATACCGAATTTGGCAAAGACTGAAGGGCGTTGTGGATCGATGGTTTGACCCCTCGGTGACCGTGATTAACCTATCCGTTCCTGATCTCACTGCCCAGCAAATCGTTGACGAGATCAATACCATCGCACAGAGCCCAAGAGCGGCCCGTTCAGGCTGGTTGCGCACTCGCTGGGCAATGATGACACCAACACAGCGGCTGGCCTGGTCAGAGCGCCGTAGAGGGCCCTTGATGATCATGTGGATGCGTGGTGGACCGGATGGTTTCCGGGGACTGGGCCAAAGCTTCTCCGAAGCCTTGGAAGAGATCGACCGATAAGCATTGACGACATCGGTCATAGTGGGAGGATTTCATTCGTGAAGAAAAAACAGATCAATCAGATCGAATACATCACTGTTACAGCCGATGAGAAGCAGGCCATTTTTGAGCGACTGCTTCGCCGGAATCATATCCGTGCCGAGGTGAGCCTGCCTTCCCTCGATATCCCGAAGCTTTATCGACAGCAGCTTGAGCGGCTCATGGATCAGAAGTACCGGGAACGATTGAAGCCATATCTGGAAGCGGCTTGTGAGCAGTTTCCGGGTACCCCGGGCATCCCGGGGCGAATGAAGCTACATCGCGATGCTATGGCCCATGCCCGGCAGGCTCTGCTCGAAGCTGAGGGTCACTGCAACCCAGACCCAGAACCCACAACTCTTCAGAAAGTAACGACACTGTACACGTCCAGCAAGCTGCCACCGGTATAGGCTTCTTCGAACCTGGTCACCGGATCACCGTTTTTCCCCAAATACCAAAAACGCCAATTTGAGGAGAACGATGATGATGCTATCATTTCACAAATCCGACCTAGAGCCTGGTGCACCACGGTTCCTTCCGCATCCAATGGTTACCATTGTGCTATCGCTTGGAGCAGGGCTTCCTCTTGAGGGAGGGATTGCGGATTTCCTTCATGACCATGGCATTGATATCGATGTTGCCAAGAGCCGGTGGTACTTCGAAATCTGGAACCGTGGTGATGTCGATGAAATCGCGGCCAAAGCATCCTTCGCTTGGCAGGACGGCAATGTAATAGTCGAAGCAGTTCACATCGAGCCAGATTACCATGGCCTGAACCTGGAACCATATCTCCGCACTCTGGGGTTCGGTGTTTGGGGTGTGAGTGCGATCAGCAATCATGCTGCTGATGTCAGCAACTCATCACTCTCTTCATCACCGTCCGCATAAACATAGGCGTTTACGCAGTCCTCAAGGATGGCTGCAAGCTGCCTGCGTTCCGTCAATCTCAAATCGGCCAACATCTCGATGACATCCTGATCGACGTTTTTTATCGTAATTGTTTTGCGTTTCATGTCGTTCACCTCCTCAGACTATTTATGTCCGGGGAAACATCCGCCGTACCCTGAGGAGCCCGAATAACATTGATGGTAAACCTGCCGGAATCCCTTGGGATGCCCACTTTTGGAAATCTGCGCCTAAGTATGACGAAGAGGTCGATAAACGGCCCTGCATATGAGGCAAAATAAATGGCACAAATTACAAAACGGAAACGACTTTCGATTGATAAAATCAGAGCCGTGCACAAGTGTACAGAACTAACCAATCGTGGATTACCTAAGCAGAAGGAGGCAGCACTCTCAGTATTGGCACAACACCGTGAATTCGATCACATCACCCAAAAGGTACAGTCTTGCACCAGAAAGCGCCCCTGCAACAATAAGTGGTGCACCACCTGTTCAAACCCACGCAAACGGCGAAGTAAACGCCACCTGAAATCAGACAGGCGTCTGACCCAGAATGCATGCAATGGTACTTCGACAGCCCTCGGTGCCCTGTCGTCTAACTACCAGGTCCGTGGTGGTCAGAGAATGGTCGAGCCTTTTGTCGGTTTACCATTGATCCTGCTTCATTGCATTACCATCAATCTGGCCCTGGTGGCACTTGATGGGAGCTTGTGTGATGAAATCGAACGGATAAAACGCCGCCTTCGAAAAGCTCTGAACAGGTTGACCCCTGGGCACATTGCCCGTGGTAAGTTTGATATGGTGTTGAAGACCATTGATGGGCTTACCTTCGATATCCCTGAGGAAGAACTGGACCGTACTGCGCTCAAATCTCACATTGCTGGTCAGCGATGTGGGATGCTGCACATCCACTTTGTTCTTTTCGATCCCTGGATGTCGTCTGAAGAAATCCGGAAGGTACTCGTCGCTGAATTCCCCGGCAGAAAGCGGGTATGTGTCCGTGCACCATATCAAGACATCAAGCATGACGACGGCACCGTTACGCATGGCGTGCAGGGGTTCCTTGAGTACGCCAGCCTGGAGAAGGTTGAGATCGACTTCGGCATGGATTCAGCCCAGGCCGTTATAGAATTTGCTCGTCTTGATGAAACCTGGTCACGTCGCAACAGGAACTTTAGCACTGGAAAGCGTCCTGATGATATCAACACCATAGTTGATACGGACCGAGTGAAAGAACTGGAAGCACAGCGGTTCAGGAAGAGGATAAAAAAGAACTGGAAGACGTTGAGCTATGCGGAGCAGTTTATTCACATCTGGATGACTGATCCGAAGGGTTGTCTGGAAACGGTAAAGACCAGGACCTTTGCCAGGATCATTGATGATTTTCCGGATATATTGCTCTCATATATGAGTAACTCGTCCCCACCACCGGATTTTGAAACCCCAATAAAAAAAGGCGCAAATTGGATCGTCAGTTCAGGATTGTACGGCAAACTGGTTTCGCAGCCATCCGACTAAGTATTTGGGTGATCCGGGTCTGATGGACCAATAATCTGCCATCCCCGTCCGGTTAAACCAAGTATTTACGCTTTCAGATGCCCCAAACGCCCACATGATCCATGATCGTGTTGATGACGCACGTCTTGTGGAATCCGAACTCCTCCCGCATCTGACTGCTGCCGTGGATGTGCGATGTGCTATCCAGTGGACTTAACTAGTGTTCAAAAAACCCACCGGGAAATGGATAACATCTGTCACTGATTTCTATCGTTTTTTCGTTCCTGCCATTGGCGTTCACAAAACAGATGGTTCTTGAACACCTCAATGGGCTTTGGGGGGCTTTGCTGCCGATAGTTTAAATCAGTGCTATTGACAGAATAGAGCGTCGATGACTATTTGTAGCATTAGATAGTGCTGAAAATAGGATTCATCCATGAGCATCTCAACCAACCCAACCGACTACGTATATGTGCCGCTTCGTGCCGACCTGTTTGCTGAGTTGATCCGACGTTCAGGCCGATCAGATGTGTCTGTGTATGTCGAGAACCAGGTGCAGGATTTCCTGGAGGCGACGAAGGGTGACCCCTCGATCTGGTCGGCAGAATACATTGAGCGTCAGGCCCAGGACACGGATCAGGAGTTTTTCAAGAAGTACGGTAACCCGAGCCGGGGGTATCAGTGGCAGAACCTGTTTCTGCCCAATGGCAGTCAAATTCGAATGACCTACCGTGGTGAGGCCCATTACGCATACATTCAACATGAACGCCTCAGGTTCGGGTCACAGGATTTGTCACCATCCGAATTTGCCCGGTCGGTGGCCAACAATACAAACCGCAATGCATGGCGGGACATCTATGTTCAGTTCCCCGGTGAGGCCGATTGGAAGTTTGCTGACGATCTGAGGCGGCAGGGGAAGTGATTTCAATACCAGCATCGATCACCCCACCCTGACAGCGAGGAACCATGCATCTGATGAAAACTGCAATCTACGCCCGTGTATCGACCGACCACCAGACAACCGAAAACCAGTTGCGTGACCTGACTGAAACCGGAGGGCGTCTCGGATGGGATATCATCCATACCTTCGTTGATGATGGTATCAGTGGCTCGAAGGGTAGAGATCAGCGCCCTGCGTTCAATCAGATGATGCAGGCCGTAAACCGACGTGAGATTGATCTGGTGGCTGCATGGTCTGTAGATCGGCTGTCACGGTCTCTCAGCGACCTTGTGGGGTTCATGGATGATCTGCGTTCCCGGGACATCGGATTATATCTTCACCAGCAGAATTTGGACACCACAACACCGTCGGGCCGAGCCATGTTGGGCCTTCTGGGCGTGTTTGCTGAATTCGAAATCGCAACGACCCGTTCACGTGTGATTGCCGGGCAGCAGCGGGCACGAGCCCAGGGAAAGCGGATTGGGCGTCCACCACTTCAGGGGTATAAGATGAAGGAGGTTCGTCAGCACTTGATCTCAGGTAAGAGTATCCGGCAGACGGCCAAATTGGTCGGGTGCAGCGTCGGCATGGTGCACCGGATCAAGCAAAGCCAATAACCCAAGGATCGCTTGCAATGCTATTAGACTCACCCAGCCGAGGTCCTTTGGATTCAAAATCAAGGTGATGAAGGGTCGAAGCGGTTTTTGCCCGCACCCGTTCTCCGGAAAACTACCGTTAAAAAAGCTGCTTCCCAGGGCAAACACCTCATGTATCAAGTGAATAGGTTGTTAGCTCATCTCATGCTGGCAACGCCGAAATGGGCCATGTAGTCTCGGGAAACAGGGCAAATTGGATTGGAACATCGATGATCACAGAGCAGACACTTCAAGGTTGGCGAGACTCTGATCCAGAAAACGAAAATCTTGAGTTTAAAGAAGCAAAGACTCAATATGACCGAAACAAAATGTTTAAGTATTGCGTCGCTCTGGCCAATGAAAGAGGTGGGTATCTTGTTTTTGGAGTCTCTGACAAGATTCCACGCCAGATTGTTGGCACTGAGGCATTCCCTGATCTTGGTAAACTCAAAGGCGATATCCGGGCAAACACGGGGTTAAATGTAAATGTTCAAGAGTTAACCGTTGATGGTGTGCGAGTTCTCGTTCTTCGCGCACCGAGCCGTCCAAATGGCACTGCATATGACTTCAAGGGTGCGTATTACATGCGGTCTGGCGACGAGCTTGTGCCAATGACTGAAGATCGCTTGAGAGAGATTTTCAACGAAGGTCGCGCATGGGACACGCAGCACATTCTCTTCGGGTTGGAAGCTGGTGATGTTGAAGAACTCTTGGATATTGGTGCGTTCTATTCTCTTCGGAAGTCGACCCAGCCTGATAACCTAGAAGAATCCATCAATGACATGGTTAACCTTCGTCTTGTCCACCGTGACGGCAAGCGTCTTAACATGACGAACATGGCTGCGATGATGTTGGCCAAAGACCTCACGAAGTTCTCCGGGCTAAGCCGTAAGGCTCCCCGTCTTATCGTTTACAACGGGAACAACAAACTCGACACGAGGCACGATATTATTGGTCAGCGTGGATATGCGGTCGGATTTCAGGGACTGGTTCGTGAGTGTATGACACACATTCCACAGAATGAAGTGGTTGAGGATGCGCTGCGAAAGACAGTGCCGCTTCTGCCTGAGAGACCATTGCGTGAGATACTGGCGAATGCGTTGATCCACCAGGACTTCTATGCAACGGGCACCGGACCGATTTTTGAAATTTACCTGAACCGATTGGAGGTATCCAACCCCGGCGTCCCCATTGTTCCCGTGGAACGCTTTATCGACGCTCACAAGTCGAGGAATGAGCAACTTGCTTGGGCGATGAACCAATTCAATATTTGTGAAGAACGAAGCAGTGGAATCGACAGGTTGGTTGAGACCGCTGAATTCTTTCAGCTACCTGCTCCAGAATTCTTGTCTTCCTTTGAGTCTACTACTGTCGTGGTTCATGGTCCTCGACGTTTCACACAAATGACCGCTGACGACAAAATCCGAGCCTGTTATCAGCATTGTGGGTTGAAGCATGTGATGAGGGAGCAGATGACGAATGAATCTTTGTGTCGAAGGTTTGGATTTGATGATGATAGTGGTAAGAAGACTGTATCAAGGATAATCAAGGCGACCGTTGATGCTGGTTTGGTTGTCGCCGATCCGACCGTTGCAGGTTCCAGAAAGTACGCACGTTATGTTCCTGCATGGTCTGTCTAGGTCTAGAGATGATTCTTTTCCGCTTACCCCCATGTCAAGATTTTTTATGCTCAAAATATCCTTGAAATACAGGGGCTTCTTAAAACCGCTTATTGGACACTTCTTCGAAGATGCGCAGGATATCCACTACATTTAGTGCTAATTATGTTGCTTTGATCAGATCGTTTACTTCGGGAAGCATTAGATTTAAATGTCTCAGACTTCGAGAGCGAAGACTGTTCGCTTTCGGTAGTGACGAACTCCCGCAACCAACTAAACTTCCGAAGCGCCAACAGATGCCAAATCTGGGGCGCTTCTGTTGTTTTTAGACCCGTCAATCACCGCTTTCTGCTGCGCAATCGCATGGTCCGTCAGTCGTGGTTTGGCTTTCTCTTGTGTGGCCATCCCAATGATACCCGCGAGTGATCCATGAAGATTAGATAACATACGGTTCTCGCCTACATCTGGTGTCAGAACGATCTTATCGATCAGGGATCGGACAACTTCCGTCGCCTCCGGCATTCTTGCGAGCGACGATGCACCGGGCTGCGTTCTGGCGCGAGTAGCGGCAGCAGAACCGGGTTGCGTGCCATTGTGGGGGCAAGACGGCGAGTTTGAAACACAAGCCGCTGGTATGGCGCTTAACCTCAGCTTTCAGTCGTTGGTTGTTCCTTTTGCGACCAACCGGGTGCGCGAAAGAGAACGGAGATGGCTTCGCTCACACTTTTGGAGCGACGAACATCTCGGAGAAGATCGGGCCATTCCGAGAACCACACCTTGATTGGGTTCTGGCTGTTGAAGTCGCGCTTCAGGCCATAGCGCGGGGTTTCTTCTTCAACCTGAAACGTCCCCCAAATCCGATCCCAAACAATCAGGATGCCACCGTAGTTCTTGTCGAGATACTTATCATCGCAACCATGATGGACCCGGTGGTGCGAAGGGGTGTTCAGAACACTTTCGAGCGGCCCCAACTTACTTATCAGCTCGGTGTGCAGCCATGTCTGATAGGCCAGTACGGAGATCACCCCAAAGATGATTGCCTCCGGTGGAAAGCCCATGAGCGCTAGGGGGATATGAGCAATGAGCGACCACACACCCTCCAGCGGACCAAACCGGACACCCGTGATGATGTTCATGTCTCGGGACGAATGATGCACAGCGTGCTGTGTCCAAAGCAGGCGCACCTCATGCGCAATGCGGTGTTCCCAATAATAGGTGATGTCCGCCAGCAGGACGATGATGAGCAAGCTCCACCAGGTCACCGGGATTGTCCAAGGAAGCCCCTGGGCAATAATCCAGTAGAGACCGTAGGCCCCGGTCAAGATGAAGGTTTCAACCAATAGGTACGGGATTTGCGTCGATGCACTCGCTAGCATTTCACCGAATGTCCTTGCCCTGAACTCGCCCTTGAACACCATCTCGGCAATCTCGATCAGCAGGATCGCGGCACCGATGAGGAAGAACGCGTCATCGATCTGAATCGTAAGATTTTCCAGGCTCATTGGGTGCTTCCTTTCAATCCTTGAGACAGCGTTCGCCAGGCCAAATCCGCCGCTTGTTTCGGTGTCGCTTCGCCTGATCGGACAAGGGACCACGCTGCATAGGTGAGGTTTTCATAGGCTTGGACGATCCATGCTGTCGGCACATTCGCGTCGAAGGCGCCTTCCTTCTTTGCTTCCTCGACATCACGCCGAAGCTCTTCGAGGCTCGCGTCGTAAGCGGCGGCAATCTCAGGGTCTGCTTCCAGCCCTTCGTTGGCCAGGAACCATTGCCGATTCGCCAGCGGCACAGTTGCAACCAGGGAAAGGCGAAAGCCCTCTGCATAGCTCGATGCGTCGGCTGTTGCCTCGTCGACAGCGTTATCGAGTTCTGCCATCGCAGTCTTGGCCAAAGCGCGCATCAGCTCGGGTCTACCAGGAAAGTGCCGATGCAGCGTCGCGCGGCCTACACCTGCACGCTGTGCGATGTCGCTAAGCGAAGCCGCTTGGTTTTCTGAGAAAACCTCGAAGGCGGCTTCGATGATCGCGTCTCGAGTTGTTGGTCTAATTCGATTCATGAGACTAATATGTCTCATATGAGACATCTATTCAAGACCTTCCATGGATGAATCCGTTCATGGGAAGGAGAAAAGCAAAAAGAGAGGAACCAAAGATGCTTGTTGAGTATATGGAAGAGTTAGTGCAGGAAAATGCACTTTCGGAAGTCACGCTTCATTCCTCGCTTACTGCGCAGAGTTTCTACACCGCTCTTGGTTATGATTATTCAGAATTCCAAATGCACGATGAAGGCCCCTTTGTATTGATGCGAAAAACGCTGAGCTAAAGGTCCGTTTCGCGGAAGTTGCACCGCAGCGCTGGATGGGACGGTCAGTGGCTGGTCAGGGCCGCCAGTGGCAGCCGTCCTGGCGGCGAGGACCGGATATTGCGCTGCCCCCATCCCAGGTCAGCAATGGGCCCAGAGTCACTGCTTTGGACTCTTGGCGAGAACGGTCGAAACGGTACGCGCTTTTCGACTTTTCGTTATGGCAACCGCGCCAAGCACCAAAGCGCAGGCGATAGCCTGGGGCGCTGTGATCGCCTCGCCGAATGCAAGAAATCCAACCGCAAACATGGTGGGCAATTCCACGCTGCCGACAACGGCAGTCTGGGATGCACCAATCACGGGCGAGCAGACGGTGTAAATGAGTTGTGGGACAAGCGCTGTGACCAGGCCGATTCCGACGATTAACAGCCAATCAGTCCGATCCCCGGGGAGCAATTCGGCAACTTCAGAACTCAGAACAAGCGGTGCAAGACCAAGAACAGACCCCAACGAAACCGAGGCAATTCGTGCGAGTGGAGCGATCTGGGACAGTTTATACACCAGTACGCAAATCCCGAAACCGAAACCGAAGGGAGCTGCGAGCGACATCACCAAAAGCGGCATGTGCTCAATGGGGACAGAGGCCGGTGATCCTGCGATGATTGCGGCCAGCACGATCAGGCCAGAGGCCATCGAGGCGCGCCGTGTCGGGGCATCGGCAAACAAGGCCCAGGCGATGACAATGGTGAACACCGGATACGTCATGTAGAGCACACCTACGGTAGACGCAGGCAACGTCTCTAATGCCGTTACATACCCTATCCACCCAAGTCCCATAACTGCCCCGGCGGAAAGGCCCCACGCGATCTGTCGCCACGCTTTTCGGTTCGCAAAGAGGACAGGGCATAGCACCACTGCCGCGACAATGTAGCGATAGAATGCAACAGTATGAGGTGCAACGCCCTGCTCAGTCAGTCCCCGGCTGAAGTAAGGAACCAACCCAAAACAGATTGATGCGAAAAGCACTCCTATAGTCGCGACGGTCTGTGGAACAGCTGGCCGAGATTCAGTGCAAGTTGTCGTCATTCCATAGGGCTAGCATGCGCCTGAGATGGTGTCTCGCGATACTTGTCGAATGGCGCGTTCGTTCCGCGGTCCAGACCTCGACAAACGTCGAAACCGAATACTTGCAGCGCATGGCGGCAATATGGGTTGCGACCGCAGCATTCGCTACCCCCTGCTGGACGTCGGCTTGGGGCCGTCAAGATCCAAGGCTACGTGTAGGGCAGGCGGGGTGCTGCACCGTCGCCGTTATCTGCTTCGACCCCGCAGTCACCAATGCTGCGCTTGTTACCAATGGCAGCTTAAAGACAGAATATCTGATCAAGAGGGACTTGGGCCTTTGCCAACACGCGGATGTGCGCGTGTTCCGTCCGACAGTCCAATACAAAGTACAACCTCGTCTGCGCGGGGTGCGTCTGGCACGCAGAGGGTCATCGTGTCGATGTGATCAAATGACCATGCCTCGTCTTTATGACCCAGTGGCAAATCAATGGACCCGGCCAAAGCCCCGACTTTGTGGTTGGAAGGCATCAGGGATTTCCCGCCACCAACGGTTGCGCGCACAGGTTTGCCAAGCGCGGGGTGCAACACAGCGGCACCATGCTCCATCGTGCCAGCCGACCCGACAAGGGCCGCTTTTCCGTAGCAAACTGGAGGCCGCTCCAACATGTTCACAAGCTCCTCAGTCAGCGATTGGCCAAGCTGCGCGCCAACGTCGAATAGGGGCGACAGGTCGTCTTGATGCATCCCGGCGAATGGGTTCCTGAAAACCGCCATCGCGGCAACGCGCGTGATCCGGTCACAGACCACACCCATTTCATCTGCAGTGATGATTTCCTTGGTGAATACCGTTTTTCGAGCGTCCATAGTCACACTGTCTTCTCCTGACCTGTAAGGGGTGCACCCTTGAGAAACTGAAACGCGATGCCAAGCGGAACCACCGTTGCGAAGAGGATCATTGCAAGCCAAAGTGGCCCCCGCGCATTGCCTGTCGCATCAAGGATCGCGCCTGCGACGGGTGGCGTGACCAACATGATCGCGTAGTAAACCGTAAAGAAAATCCCCATGCCGAAGGCCCTGACCTGAGGCCGCATGGCCTGCCCTGCCATTGCCATGATAACGCCAGCCGGGGCCATGCCGATTAGACCAAATAGCATACTTGCACCGAAGCTGGCGCCCGGCAGGCTGAGCAGTAGGAGCGCAGCGATTGCGCCACCCATGCAGAACACCAAAACAGTATTCCGCCCACCAAAGCGATCTACGATCTGCCCGCAGACCGCACCGGAAAAGATCATGATCCAGCTGCCGATGCTGATGATGCCAGCGGCGGCGATGGCGGATTGGCCGTGGTTCTCAAGAACCTTCGGCCCAAAGGCGAGATAGGTGACATAGGCGGCATTAAACACGCCCCATGCGGCAGCGGCACAGAAGATCAGACGCCATTCTTGCGCGGTCATTATGACCCGTTTGCCGCTATCTGCGTGCGGCAAATCGTGTGGCGGGCGGTACAACAGAAAGACGCCGAGGGCTGCGATCAGGCAATAGACTGAGGCCGCCTGAAACGGGACCTGCCAGCCATATGTCTGGGAAAGCCAAGCATGGCCGACTTGCCCCATTGCGATGCCGAAAGGCCAGGACATGACGAGGATGCTCATGGCCGTCGCGATCTCGCGGCCTTCGAACCAATCCGCGACCATCTTGGTGAAATAAAGCGAGGTGAACAGAAAACCAATCCCGGCAAAGACCCGGCCCATCCCAATGGTCCAGCTATCTGTTGCAAGGGAGGACGCGGCCCCACCCGCAGCCAATGCGCTCAACCCAAACACCACCATAACGCGATCTGATACGTAGCGTCCCCAATACCCGGCGGGGATGGCCAGAACCAATCCCGGTGCCATGAACAGCCCGATCAAGAAACCGATATCAACATAGTTCAGCCCGAAGGCAACGACCAGATCGTTACCCACGGACGCCACGGTTTGAAACTGGAAGCCAAGCCCGATACGGGCCAGAAAAAGTAAGCTCAAAATGCACCAGCGCATCACGCCCAGCCAAGTCCGCGCAGCGCGTGTACGTCGTTCCAAATCTTGGTCATGTGGCTGATCTTATCGCCATCGAACTGCATAATGTATGCGTAATCCGAGACCACGGATTTGCCAGTTGGTGCGACTGGTCCGCCTTCACCCGTTTGCGTTCCGTGGAATTCGGCGGCAGCAACGACAGTGCCCCTCGCGTAGTCCAGCGCAAAACCCGTCAGTTTGTAACGGCCATCCGGTACGGGCGTTAAAAGCCCCTTCATCCAGTCGGCATAGGCGGCGAGTGTCGTCGTTTGTCTCAACGCATCAGCTTGACATGAAAAGGTAGCACCTTCGTGGCAATATGTTTTGCAACCCTGCCATCCCTTGCCGGTTTCGCAGGCTTCGAAAAATGCCTTTGCGGTTTCGTATTGTGTCATTGTGCCATCCTCCATGTTGATGTGATGAAGTCAGCTTAGACCAACGCCCGCGGTGCCGGATATCGTGCAGATGCTGTAAGATCCGCGTCCTGCGTGCAGTATTCGAACTACAGCATTTGCAGGATTGCTTGTTGAGCGCGTTCTCATCAAACTCATAGCAAGTTGTTTTTTTCGGAGTATTTTAGGTGTCTGGACAATCGGGTCTCAGCCAAAGGGAATTGCAGATCGCGCGTTCTTATGCGGGTGGGGAGACCTATCAGACAATCGCCGATACGCTATGCATCGCACCGTCCACAGTGCGCACCCATCTGGCGACGATCTATCGCAAACTGGAAGTATCCTCAAAGTTGGAACTGGCAACCCATCTGAATGGCGAAGTACAGCAACCCCGCAGCTCGTCGGAAATGGCCGCCGTGGTTTCGGAATTGGCGTTGAGCTTGGAGGAAGCGATCAGCCGGGAAAAAGCGCTGAGCGAAGTGTTGCGGATCATCAGTGCGGCGCAAGGTGATCTCACTGCTGTGATGCCATTGATCCTGACCTACGCACTTGAACTTTGCGATGCGGAGTTTGGTATCCTGTTCGAGTATCAGCAGGACGGCAGGTTTCTTGCCAATCACGCTGTCGGAATTCCGAAACCGTTTAAGACGTGGCTGGACGATCAGGGTGTCTTTGCGGTCAGCCCCGAGACCGGACTTGGCCGGATGGACGAGTTGCGCGCGGTGATCAATATCATAGACGTCAAATCCGAGGCAGTTTACCAAACGGACGACCCCTTGCGCTATGCCACGGCGGATCTGGGCGGGGCGCGATCCTTTGTTGCCATTCCTATGCTTGCCGGTGACAGGTTGGTCGGCGCATTCACGATCTATCGCCAGACAGTGCGTCCGTTTTCTGACGACACAACTCGGCTTGCGCAGATGTTTGCCGCCCAAAGCGTGATCGCATTGGAGAATGCGCGCATGATCAGAGCGATACAGGCGGCGCATTCGTGACCGAGACACCCGACGAAACAAGCACGCTCAGTACCCGCGAAACGCAAATTGCGGCGGACTATGCGCAAGGCGAAAGCTATCAGCAGATCGCGGATCGCTTGTGTCTTGCGCCGTCGACGGTGCGCACGCATCTGGCCACGATCTACCGCAAACTTGGGGTATCCTCGAAGTTGGAGCTGCGCGATAGGCTGATCCCTGTAGCAACCACGCTCAATGATCTGCCCATTGAAAACCCCGTCCGGCCAGAAAAACCCTCCATCGCAGTGCTGGCTTTTGAAAACATGTCCGGTGACCTAGAACAGGAATACTTCTCAGACGGTATCAGTGACGACATCATCACGGCCCTGTCGCGTTCCCCTTGGCTTTTCATTATCGCGCGCAACACCACGTTTACCTATAAAGGTACATCCGTCGATGTCCGGCGCGTTGCAGAGGAGCTGGGGGTTCGGTTTGTCCTAGAAGGTAGTGTCAGGCGGTCGGGTGAACGGGTGCGTGTCACCGCGCAGTTGATCGATGGCATCACAGGCGGACATGTCTGGTCCGAACGCTATGACGGGCAGCTTGAGGATGTCTTTGACTTGCAGGATGAGATCACCCGCAACGTTGTGGCGTCTATCCAGACAACCGTTCATCTGAGTACAATCCAAGAACCTGTCGAACGCGCATCTCGCCCTGATCTGACCGTCTGGGAATTGACAATGCGGTCCTGGCATCTGCTCTATGATTTCACTCCCGAAAGCTATGCTGCTGCCAAGACCTTGCTGGAGCGCGCCTTGGCGATTGATCCGGAGAGCGCAGAGGCGAACATGGTCCTGTCGTTGATCAACCACCACATCGCCATCATGGGATTTGTTCCCGACGTCCGGCCCGCAATGGAAACGGCATATGCACTGGCGCGGCGCGCGACGCAGCTGGATGACCGCAATGAATACGCGCACTGGGCTTTAGGAATTTCTTGCTGGGGTTTGCTCAAGTACGACGAGTCCCTCGCAGCCTTGGAGCGCGCCGTAGCCCTCAACCCAAACTGCTCGCTGGCCTACGGCAGCCTTGGCACTTTGCTCGGCATCCTTGGCCGCTCAGAAGAGGCCATTGCCAATCAGGAAATCGCCATCCGCTCCAATCCCCTCGACCCAAGTATCTTCTTCCGCTTTTCTGGCCTCGCACTGGCGCACTACATGGCGGGACGTTTTGAGACCGCAATCGAATGGGCAGAGCGTGCGATCCACCGAATGCCACGGTGGTATTTCGCGCACTTTGTTTTAGCCGCCAGCCATGTTGCACTTGAACGCCGAGAAAATGCTGTCGAAGCGGTCAAGACCTGTCGGAATATGCTGCCCGAAATCTGCATCAAGGACCTGGATCGTGTTCCTCTGAGGGATTACGATAAACTGAATGAGCTGCGGGCGCGCTTGTCCAAAGCAGGTTTTGCTTGAGAACTCATTGCAGGCTGTGACTGCAGCATCCAGACCGGGAACCCAATGTTGGGAGTGGTCCGTGAGAGGCAGAAACCGCAGACGCATTTGTCCTGCAAGAGACAGCGTTTTGTAAACGGCCGTTCGACTATAGCAGTGCTGTTGCACGCGTGGCATTGTCGGCACGATCGTTCAGGATCGCGTTAATGAATAGCGAGAATAGTTCGCCCTGCGAACCGATCCGCAGTTTCACGTAAATGTTGCGCCGGTGAATTCGGACGGTTCCGGGGGAGATCCCGAGTTCATTACCGGTGGCCTCGGCGGAATGGCCTCTGAGCGTCATTTCAACGACTTCCCTTTCGCGCGGGGTCAGCACGCCTTGTCCGATCGAGTGAAAGGCCTGTTCTATGCGTTCTTCCCGCGTCTGTTGTTCACCGTCCTCGTCGTCACGCGCGAAGCCTCGCCAATGCGCTTCTGATGTTGCACGGATGATCGGCCAGATGCGCTTCAACGCCCGGATCTCGGCACTTGAGAACCGCTTTTGCTTGCGCATGAGCGAGATTACGACGTTCAAGCGGCGGTCGGCATGGACTAGAAAGCCGATCTCCTCGGCAAGTCCGGTTTGGCCATAGTAGCTGCGATAGTATTCGCCTTGATAAAATCGGTCCGGGGCTATCTCCCGCAACCGCCAAAGGCCCTCTTCGGTGTCGTCGATGGTCGCCAGAAAGAAGGGGTCCAGCAGATAGGGGCCTTCCAGATATTCGGTGACATGCAGCCGATGCCTCTTCGGCGTGAAGTCGTCGTAAAGCGCCAGAGGTTTCGACGACCCGACATACCCGAAGATCACCGTGTAGTCATAGGGTGCGACCGCCTGAAGCGCCTCGGCCAGGGCGCCGGGAAACCGCGGTGTCTTAAGCGTTTCGACAAGACATGCCGCATGTTCGACCCACTCCATCTGCAGCAACCCATTTCATCCGTTATATACATTCTCTTCTATTACATTCGGTATATTTACACAACGGCACGGATCGACGGACGATTGGCTATGCCAACATATGGCTTACAGGTGGATGTTTGATCTCAGATGCCTCGAATATGAAATATGAGTCGATTGTGCAGACCGACCTGTCCCAGGTGGTCGCCGAGCTGCGGCACGTCTCAAAACGCTTTGGCGATGTCGAGGCCGCACGCGATCTGAACCTCAGTGTGGCGCCCGGTGAATTCCTGTCGTTCCTCGGCCCGTCGGGATGCGGCAAGACGACCGCGCTGCGCATGCTGGCGGGGTTCGAGACGCCGAGCGACGGCGAGGTTCTGATCGACGGCGCGGTGGTGAACACCCTCGAACCTTTCCGACGTCCGGTGAACATGGTTTTTCAGAGCTATGCTCTGTTTCCGCATCTCAGCGTTTTTGACAACGTGGCCTATGGGTTGCGCCAGCGCCGGCCCAGGCTTTCGCGCGTAGAGATCGCGGAAAAGGTCTCGCGGACACTGGATGTCGTCCGGCTGGGAGATTTCGGCGCGCGGCGCATCTGGGAGATGTCGGGTGGTCAGCAACAGCGCGTGGCCCTGGCGCGCGCCATCGTCAATGAACCGAAACTTCTGCTGCTGGACGAGCCGCTGGCAGCGCTCGACCGCAAGCTCAGAAAGGCCATGCAGATTGAGCTGCAGGACCTTCAGCGCCAGCTTGGCATCACCTTCATTCTGGTCACCCACGACCAGGAAGAGGCGCTGTCCCTGTCAGATCGGATCTGCGTGATGCGCGACGGGCGTATCGTGCAGATCGGCACGCCCAGAGAGCTCTATGATGCCCCCGCATCGCGCTATGTTGCTGATTTCGTGGGCTCTTCGAATTTTCTCGAAGGCCGCATCGGGCGCATCACGGACGGGCGCGCGGATTTCACCGGCGTGTCGGGGCACAGCTTCTTCGGGCAGGCCGGCCCGGGCATCGAAGAGGGGGCCACCGGCACGCTCAGCCTGCGGCCCGAACAGATCAACATCTCGCGCAGCCCGCTTGACGGCGGCCATCCGGTCACCGTTCAGAACCGGATATTTCTTGGAGAACATACCGAATACGTGGTGCGACATGACGAGATCGGCACTTTTATTGTCCTCGCCTCCCGGCGGGCCGAGGACCGCGAACCGCCACTGGATGCCGGCACACAGGCTTACATCGCCTGGAACCCAGACGCCGCCCTGATCCTGAGGGCGGATTGACCATGACACCTGCCAACGGGAGAACGACATGACAAACGACACAATTTCCAAAAAGAAATTCATGGAAGAACTGCGCCGCTACGAGAAAGGCTCGGTCACACGCAGGCACTTTCTGCACGTGACCGGTCTTGGCGCTGCAACGGCGGTTATGGGGGCTGCGGTCCCGGGGCTGCGGCCGCGTCCGGCCTTCGCCCAGGATATCGGTGACCGCGCGATCCTCGCGACCTGGCCGAACTATCACGATCAGGCCAATTTTGACGCCTTCACAGACAAAACCGGTGCTGCGGTTCAGGTCAACGTCTTTGGCTCGAACGAGGAAATGCTGGCCAAACTGCAGGCCGGCGGGTCCGGCTGGGACGTGTATGTGCCCACGAACTACACGATCACGACCTATGTGGAAGAGGACCTGATTGAACCGCTCGATCTGTCCAAATTGCCAAACTACGACCCGGCCGCCTTTGACGCCCGTTTCTCGGATGCGGGCATCGTCGACGGCGTCGTTTATGCGGTGCCCAAGAACTGGGGCACGACCGGTATGGCGATCAATACCTCCCACAACGGTGGCAAGGCGTTCGACAGCTGGAAGCAGTTCTTTGACCGCACGATGGATGATTATTCGGGCCGGACGATGGTGCATGACTATCAGCTCACCACCATCGGTGCCGCGCTGAACTATCACGGCTATTCGTTCAATTCTGTCGACGAGGCAGAACTGGCGGATGCAGAGAAACTGCTGATCGACGTCAAACCGCATCTCTTTGCGATCACGTCAGATTATCAGCCGGCCATGCGCTCAGGCGATGCCTGGCTGACGATCTGCTGGACCGGTGATGGCAAGCAGCTCAACACCGATATCCCCGAGATCGCCTTCGCACTGGGAAAAGAGGGCGGCGAGCTGTGGAGCGACTATTATGCCATTCCGAAAGGCGCGCCGCACAAAGAAGCCGCTTATGCGCTGATCAATTTCATGCTCGACCCGGACGTGAACGCGCGCGAGGTTCTGGCGCATGGCTATCCTGTTGCCGACAGCCGCACCAATGCACTGCTGCCCGAAGAGATACTGAACGATCCGATCCTCTATCCGGCAGCCGAAAAGCTCGATGCGCTCGAATTCGGGGCGGCGGCAACGCTGACCGATCCGAACCGCGCCGAACTTCTCGCGCGCTTCAAGTCGGCCTGAGGCGGGCGAACGGGAATGACGCAGCGCGCGCGGAACTGGTTGCTGATCGCCCCCTCGGGTGCGCTGCTTCTCGTGATGCTCGTGCTGCCGCTCTCGTTCGTTTTCGTGTTCAGCTTTGGCGAGCGGGGGCCGTCGGGCGGCTATGTCCCCGCCTTTACGCTGGAGCAATATGCCAACCTTCCGGCGCGGTGGACGGCGTTCAAAAATACGCTGATCCTCGCACCGCTTGGCACGCTCGCCGCCCTGCTGATCGCCTATCCACTGGCTTATCAGCTGGCGGTCAGGACCAGCCCGAAATGGAAAACCCTGCTGCTGGTTTTGGTCATCGTGCCGTTCTGGACCTCGATCCTGATCCGCAGCTACGCCTGGATTTACATTCTGGGCGGACAGGGGATCCCGGCGCTGCTGGGCAGCATCGGCATTGAAAACGTCAGGCTGATCTATACGCCCTTTGCCGTCACCATCGGTATCATCTACGGCTACCTGCCGCTGATGGTCTTTCCGATCTATGTCGCGCTCGACCGTCTGGACATGCGGCTGCTTGAGGCCTCCAGCGACCTTGGTGCCCGCCCGGCTACGACCTTTCTCAGGGTGACGCTGCCGCTGTCGGTTCCGGGTGTGGCGACCGGCTGCATGCTCGTCTTTATCCTGCTGATGGGAGAGTTTCTGATCCCCGCGCTGCTTGGCGGGGGCAAAGTATTCTTTGTCGGAAACGCGCTGGTGGACCTCTTCCTGCAGTCACGCAACTGGGCTTATGGCTCGGCGGTTGCCTTCACACTGATCGTCATCATGCTGATCACCGTCACAATTTACATGCGCCTCATCGCGCGGCTTCAGACTGGCCGCGAAGATGTCGCGGTGATGTGAGGGCCAGCCATGAGACTGTATTCCCTTGTCGTCTATGTGTTCCTTTACGCACCCATCGCAATCATCGCGCTGTTCAGTTTCAATGCGGGCCGGCATGCTAGCGACTTCCAGGGCTTTTCGGTCCAGTGGTATGGGCGCGCACTGAACAACCCCTTTGTGATGGACGCGCTGGAGACCAGCCTGATCGTCGCATTCATCACGGCAACCCTGGCCAGTATCCTCGGCACCCTGGCGGCGGTCGGCCTGCAGGGGCTGCGCGGCCCGGCCCGCGCCATTTTCGACGCGCTGATCTATATCGCGGTGATGATCCCGGGCATCGTGATCGGCATCGCGACCCTGATCGCACTGGTGACCGTCTTTGATGTGATGAACCCATGGATCGAAAACCTGTGGGGGGACGCAGAGGGCGCGCCCAGGCTTTCCATGGGCAGGGGGTCGCTGATCGCGGCCCACACGATGTTCACGATGGCGCTGGTCATCATCATCGTGCGCGCGCGGCTGGGCACACTGGAAAAGTCGCTGGGCGAAGCCTCCGCTGATCTCTATGCCACGCCGCTCGGAACCTTTCGTCAGGTGACTCTGCCATTGATCGCGCCTGCGGTGCTGGCGGGGTTCCTGCTCAGCTTCACCTTCAGTTTTGATGATTTCATCATCGCCTTCTTTGTGGCCGGTTCCGAGACAACCCTGCCAATCTATATCTTCTCGTCCATCCGGCGCGGTGTAACGCCGGAGATCAATGCCATTGGCACAATGGTGATGCTCGCCTCGCTCCTCCTGCTAATTGTGGCGCAGCTGATCCTGCGACGGGGAGATCGCAAATGAAAGGACACGCCCCATGCTTCTGAAAGACAAGGTCGCCTTTGTCACGGGTGCTGCCTCCGGCATCGGTGCCGCGGGCGCAATTGCGATGGCGCGCGAGGGGGCAGATGTGACGCTGGCCGATATCAACGCAGATGCGGTGCAATCGGTGGCGGACCGGATAACAGCCGACGGGGGCACCGCCCATGCCATTCCCCTGGATGTGGGCGACGACGCAGATCTGATGGCGGCCATCGACACCTGTGCGGCGCGACATGGCCGTCTGGACGTTCTGCACTCGCACCCCGGCCTTCAGATCGAAGGCACCCTGGAACAGGTCACGGTCGATGACATGGACGCGTCCTGGCGGTTGAATGTGCGCTCTCACTTTGTCGCGGCCAAGGCCGCAATGGCCTATATGAAACCGGCGCGGCGCGGCTCGATCATCATCACGGCCTCGGGATCGGGTGTGCAGTATGACAGCGAAATGATCGCCTATGCCACAACCAAACACGCCGCCGTGGCGATGGCGCGGCAGATTGCCAAGGATTTCGGTAAAGACAATGTAAGGGTAAACGCCCTCTGCCCGGGCTTTATCGACACGCCGTTCAACCAGGGCTTTGAGATCCAGATGGGCGGGCGCGACAGGCTGGAGGCCTATATCGCGGACGAAATCCCGATGGGACGCTTTGGCACGGTTGCGGAAATGGCGGATGCGATTGTCTACCTTGCGTCCGATCGTTCGACATTCATGACGGGTCATGCCCTTGTCATTGACGGCGGGGAATGTCTGTGACGAAGGTCTGCACTCAAAGCTGAGTCCCTTTTGCCGTTGTTGATTTTGCCGCTGGCCTCCATGCTTTTCGGGGAAGCTGTGATGCAGAGTCATTCATCATGATCAACGACCGGTTTGGACCAGCTCAGCCAAGCGACGGGTTGTAAAAAGTTCGGAGCCAGCAACGCATCCGAAGTCCCTACGAGCCCATACCTCCAGAATGCTGCGGTTGGAACGAATGTCAGCTTTGGGAATTAGAGGCTTCTAGCAAGCGCGCTTTCAGCTGGCCGATCACTTGTTGCGCAATCGAGATTTCTTCAGGCGAAAGACCTTTTGACAGCTCATTCACCCAAGGGATTTGTAACGCAATCGCCGCTTCGTACAGGTCTTCGCCCGTAGGTGTCAGAATGACCAGATTTGCGCGCTTGTGTTGGGGGTTCGGCCGGAACTCAACAATTCCTTCGCTTGCCAGCTCATTTATGATGCGTTGTACGCCTTGTCGGTGAACGCCCATGTTTCGCGCATGCCACGCAACGGGTTCTGGCTTTTCTGCCTGAGCGATGGCGCCAAGAATCTGCCAGCGCGCGCTGGTCAATCCCAGTTCGGCAACAAGCCGGTCACCGGTGAGCTGCAACCGACCATTCAGCCGGAACACATCCAGTATCAGCGCGGTCACCGCTTCTCCGGCCTCGGTCCATTTTTCATCCGTCATGTCGGTTGCCTATTTTATTGACAACACATTGTCAAATTAGTTAGTAGTCAAAATTGACAACATATCACCAACTTTACCCTGTTGTGGAGCAATACACATGGTCACATTCAAACCCCTCGATCCCGAGTGTCCGATCGATCAGCAACTTGGCGTCGACGCTGGCCCGGTCGTTCTGGTCAACCTGTTCACTGTTGATGCCAAAGATCAGGACGCGTTGGTTGCGGCCTGGAAAGATGACGCGCTTTGGATGAAAAAACAGCCCGGCTACATCAGCACACAGCTGCACAAGGCTGTTGGCGACAGCGCTATGTACTTGAATTATGCCATCTGGGACTCGGTCGCTGATTTCCGCGCGGCGTTCACAAACCCCGAATTTCAGAACGCACTCAGCCACTATCCATCCAGTGCCGTCACCGCACCACATCTCTTTGAGAAGATTGCCGTGGCGAACTGCTGCACGGCCTGAGTAACCCCCCGAGAAGTAAGTGAAAGAAATGAAAAAGCGCATTCACGCAGTCGCAGGCGGCATCGGCTTCCTGATGATCCTGACCTTCTGGACCTCCACTGCGATCAGCGAGCTGTTTGGGAGCCATGAAACGATTGCAGCGGTCAAAGCCTGGATCCTCACAGGCATGTTTGTCCTGATCCCGGCAATGGTCATCGTTGGCGGGTCGGGCATGGCCATGGGCCGCAGACGCAAGGACGCCCCTGCGAGAGCCAAGAAAAAACGCATGCCCATCATCGCGATGAACGGTCTACTGATCCTTTTGCCAGCCGCTTGGTTTTTGGCGGGCAAGGCTGATGCAGACGAATTCGACACCACCTTCTACATCATTCAAACTATTGAACTGATTGCCGGTGCGGCAAACCTCACCATGATGGGACTGAACATTCGCGATGGTTTGAAAATGACGGGAAGAATTGGACGTTCCAACTGAGATTGTAGTCTAGGTTTTGGGTTCAATTGCCGGATTTGCCGGCCTTATGTGGCAGATCGAAAAAGCAAGTTGAGATTTGGGCGCCCTCTTGCAACCAATATCCAAGTCACCACGGTGTTTTGGCGCTCTACGGGGCGCTTTTCGCATTTCTAAGTGTAGTCCGGGAGAGGGTCACGATCTGTATCGGTCTATAGTCGTGTCAGAAGACGCTGGATCTCATGCCATAGTTTAGATGAACGAGGGTCACAGGTTCGGAACACGGATCAAGTGGAATAATCGTCGATCAGAAGATCCGGCTTTGCGAAGCGCGCGAGGTCGTCAGGGTCCGAGATTGAAATGTTACTCCCGGAAACCTTAACGCCATAGGGTTCTAAACCTTTGAATGCACGACTCAGGTTTTCGGGGGTCATTCCCAGAAACGCGGCCAGTCGGCGTTTTTCCATATTCAGCTCAAATTCAGATGAAGCAGTGCGCGCCGAGTGGCGAATGAGGTAGTTTGCCAAACGCTCAAGAGACGTGCGGAGCTTGAGGTCCTTTGTGTTTTTCACCACCGTCCTGTAGCACTGCGCCAGCTCACGCACGATAGCGCGTGCAAACGCGCCATCCGTGTCAAAAACAGCACGCACATCTTCTGATGGCAAAAGCGCGATCCTGCTTTTTTCCAGCGTACGCGCCGACATCAAATTGGGCGCCTCTCTGATCGTTGCGGCAAGGATGAAGGTTGAAACCGGGCGCACCGTTGCCATGCTTGTCTCGCGACCGTTCCAGCATGCAAAGAGATCCACCGACCCGGACAATACGATGTGCAGGAAATCCGATGGGTCCCCTTCGGTGATCAGATCGATGCGTGGTGGGAAAGTCTGAACATAGGTTCCGCGCATGAGGGTTTCGAAATTCGAATCCTCCATGTCAGCAAACAGGTCAAGTTGCCGAATTTCAGCGCGATATGTCTCAGGCATTTCGGCAAGTGGTCCTTGGCAGAAGATTAACAAATGCTCAGATTTCGATTGATATTTGTCAAGTACCTGTTTGACCTTGCCAGTCATCCGGCTTGTCACACTCCGCAGACGTACCAAACATATTTTGTTAAACCATTTATTTTGAACAATAATTTTCATTTGTTGATCGAGATCAACCAAGTCTCTTCCGCCAAAGCGCACACCACCTCCAACCCAATATGGCAGCCACGGCGCTGCCCAAGACGGAGGAAACGCGATGGAAATCATGCTCGCATACGACAATTCGCGCAATGCGCGGATCGCACTTGATGCCATCAAGACGATGTTTGGTGCCCTGAGCCCGAACGTGACGCTTGTGTCGGTCGTCGAAGATGTTGGCAGTGCTACCGCCGGGGCGGACGATCTCTTTAACGAACAGTTCGCGACCCAGAAAGCAGGGGTCGAAGCCGCCGCGGCTGAACTGATGGCGGTGGGCATTGGCGCAAAGGTCATGCTGGCCGAAGGTGATGCCCGCAAGATGATCCTGCGCGCGACCGAAGAACGGCATCCCGACCTGTTGGTCATGGCGCGTCACAGTCACCAACCGGACAGCGGGCCGCTTGGCTTCATTACCAAGCGTATCGATGCCCTTGTCGAAGAATTTGACCACATGACCTTTGGGTCCGTCTCGGCCTTTCTGGCGCGTCGGGTCAAATGCCCGATCCTGATTATCCCAACCCACGTGGGTGCCGATGCGGCACACGCGGCTGAATGATTTAAGAGGGACATTTCCAATGCAAGTCTCTGACCTGTTCCGGTTCAAGAACCGGGAAATTCGTGCGCTCCACCTGACCTGGATCGCGTTTTTCATCACCTTTTACGTCTGGTTCAACATGGCGCCGCTGGCCTCGTCGATGCTGGCCGCGAACGACTGGTTGACCCGCGACGATATCCGTCTCTTTGCAATCGCAAACGTGGCGCTCACCATCCCCGCCCGGATCATCGTCGGCATGGCACTTGACCACTGGGGGCCACGGCGCGTGTTTTCCGTTCTCATGGTCACCATGGCCGTCCCCACGCTGTTTTTCGCCTTTGGCGACAGCAAGATGCAGCTTTTTATCTCGCGGCTGGTCCTGTCCTCCGTGGGCGCCTCCTTCGTGATCGGCATCCACATGACTGCGCTGTGGTTCAAACCACGCGACATCGGATTTGCCGAAGGGTTTTACGCCGGATGGGGCAACTTTGGGTCCGCTGCCGCGGCGCTGACCATTCCTACCGTGGCGCTGACCATCTTTGGCGGCGATGACGGCTGGCGCTATGCCATCGCCACATCGGGCGTCGTCATGGCCGTCTACGGTGTCTTCTACTGGTTTGCGATCACCGATGGTCCGACCAAGGACACCCACAAGAAACCGCGCAAAGCCATGGCCCTTGAGGTCTCAACCTACCGGGACCTGGCGCTGCTGGTGATCTTCACCATCCCGCTTGTCGGTATCCTGTCGATCCTTGTCTACCGGATTCAGATGATGGGCTATATCGACGGTTTCGTCGCTTCGATCTGCTACGCTGCGATTGTTGTCGTGGTCCTCTATCAGGTCTGGCAGGTGCTGCGCGTCAATCTTCCGATCCTCAAGCAGGGTGTGCCCGAAGATGACCGTTATCCGTTCAGTTCGGTGGCGGCACTCAACACCACCTACTTCGCCAACTTTGGCGCGGAACTGGCCGTGGTTTCGATGTTACCGCTGTTCTTCCAGGAAACCTGGGGGCTAAACCCGGTGACTGCAGGGATCATTGCGTCGGCCTTTGCCTTCGTGAACCTTGTGGCACGTCCGATGGGGGGCCTCGTCTCTGACCGCATGGGCAACCGGCGTTTTGTGATGCTGGCCTACATGATGGGCATCGCCATTGGCTTTGCCATGATGGGTCTCTTGAACAGCTCCTGGCCGCTCATTGTTGCCATCGCGATCACCATCTGCTGCTCGTTCTTCGTGCAGGGCGCAGAGGGCGCGACCTTTGGGATCATCCCGTCGATCAAGCGCCGTGTGACCGGTCAGATCGCGGGCATGGCCGGCGCCTACGGCAACGTCGGTGCGGTTTTCTACCTCTTCATCTTCATGTTTGTCGAACCCTCGACCTTCTTCTTCATCATCGCGGTCGGCGCGTCGATCTCCTGGCTGGTGTGCTTCTTCTGGCTGAAAGAACCGGAAGGCGGCTTTGGCGAGGAATACATCCTGTCATCTGTCGATGAAGCCATCGCAGCTGAAGCACAGAACAAGCTCGACGCCGAGGCTGACCTTGCCGTGATTTTCCAAGGCTCCTCCCGCGTGGCGCTGGCAGAACGCAGCGATGGTCTGATGGTGACCGCCAGGTTCAAGGACCTCGACGATCTGCGCTCAACCCTCAGCCGCCTTGCCGGAAAGGACAAGGGCATCAAACCGGCTGAATGATCCAACCGGGCGCGGTCGGAACCGCCTGCCGCGCCTCAGAAACTGACGCACTACAGAATCCCAAGGAGACCAAGGTGGGACAAGATCTTAGAAACTACACGCCGGATGACGAGGCCTTCTGGGCTGCCACCGGCAAG
Organism: uncultured Roseobacter sp.; assembly: GCF_947492555.1. GTDB lineage: Bacteria > Pseudomonadota > Alphaproteobacteria > Rhodobacterales > Rhodobacteraceae > Roseobacter. The sequence continues at coordinate 124,715 of NZ_CANLNE010000002.1, read as the reverse complement.
GGGATTGCGAACCGCAATCTGTGGATTTCCATTCCGTCGCTGCTCTGCGGTTTTGCGGTCTGGCTCTATTGGGGGATCATCACTGTTCAGATGATCAACCTCGGTTATCCGTTTGAAACCTCACAGCTCTTCACATTGACCGCAATCGCCGGACTTTCCGGTGCCACGCTGCGTATTCCGGCGACCTTCTTTATCCGGATCGCCGGTGGACGGAATACAATCTTCTTTACCACCGCACTTTTGATGATCCCAGCTGCGGGCACTGGCATCGCACTGCAGAACCCTGACACGCCGCTCTGGCAGTATCAGGTCCTGGCACTTCTTTCCGGGATCGGCGGCGGTAACTTCGCAGCCTCCATGTCCAACATCTCATTTTTCTTCCCCAAGAAAATCCAGGGGTATTCGCTGGGGATGAACGCCGGTCTGGGCAACTTTGGTGTGACCACCATGCAGATATTGATCCCCTTGGTGATGACCTTCGCGCTCTTTGGCGGCGAGGGCCGTGAGTTGGTGAATACCTCCGGCACACTGATCGGCAAAATCCCGGCGGGCACCGAGACCTACATCCACAACGCCGGTCTGGTCTGGCTGCTGGCCCTTGTGCCGCTGGCCTTCCTGGGGTGGTTCGGGATGAACAACATCCGGGATGAGCACGTCAGTCCCAATATCCCCGGCCCCATCGGTGCTTTCAGCATCATCGGGTTTATGTATGGCATTGGCCTTGTGGCGGCGGCGTTCGGACTCTGGTTGATGCTGCCTGCGTCCGTGGGCGGGTCCGGCTTTGGCCTCTCGAAATGGGTCGTCCTGCCCATCGTGATTGTACTGACCGTCGCCGCCCTGCGGATGATCCCCGGTCAGGTCGGCCAGAACCTGTCGCGCCAATACAAGATATTTGGCAACAAGCACACCTGGGCGATGACCATCATCTATGTGATGACCTTTGGGTCCTTCATTGGCTATTCGGCGGCCATGGGTCTGACCATCAAAGTGGTCTTCGGGTTCCAGCACCTTGTTGTCGATGGCGTCATGACTCATGATACCGCGAACCCGAACGGGCCTTCTGCCTTGATGTTCGCCTGGATGGGGCCGTTTATCGGCGCGTTGATCCGTCCGCTGGGCGGGGTCTGGGCCGACCGGGCCGGGGGCGCGAAAGTGACCCAGATCATCTCTGTCGTGATGGTCGGCTGTGCGCTCGCACTCGCCTACATCCTGCAGCAGGCCTATGCCTCAGCGACACCGGAAGCATATTTCGTGCCCTTCCTGCTGATCTTCTTGCTGCTCTTTGCAGCAACCGGCATCGGCAACGGCTCCACTTTCCGGACCATCGCCGTGGCGTTCAACAAGGAACAGGCCGGGCCGGTGCTGGGTTGGACCTCCGCCGTGGCCGCCTATGGGGCCTTCCTGATCCCACAGATCTTTGGCGAGCAAATGAAGGCAGGGTCGCCGGAATACGCCCTCTATGGTTTTGCAGTCTTCTACATGGTCTGCATCGCCATCAACTGGTGGTTCTACCTGCGTCCGAACGCCTACATCAAGAACCCCTGATCCGATCTTTGCCTGCCCGGAGATCGCACCGGGCAGGTCCCCCTCATACCCTTTAGGGAGCAAAAGACATGAGCCACCTGCTTGACAGACTGAACTTCCTCCACTCCAACAAGCTGGAAGAGTTCTCCAACAGCCACGGTCAGGTTACCCGCGAAGACCGATCCTGGGAGGACACCTATAGAAACCGTTGGCGTCACGACAAGGTTGTCCGGTCGACCCACGGTGTGAACTGCACCGGGTCGTGCAGCTGGAAGATCTACGTCAAATCCGGGATCGTGACCTGGGAAACCCAGCAGACGGATTACCCGCGCACGCGGCCCGATCTGCCCAACCATGAACCACGTGGTTGCGCACGGGGGGCGTCCTATAGCTGGTACCTCTATTCGGCGAACCGGGTGAAGAACCCGCTGGTGCGCGGCCGCCTGATGAAGGTCTGGCGCAAGATGCGCGAAACCATGGGACCGATCGAGGCCTGGACCAAGCTGCAGGCCGATCCGATCCTGCGCGCCTCTTACGTCGAAACACGGGGCAAGGGCGGCTTTGTTCGCGCCACATGGGATGAGGCGACGGAGATCACTGCAGCCGCCAACGCCTATACCGCAAAGACGTACGGGCCCGACCGCGTCTTTGGCTTTTCACCGATCCCGGCCATGTCCATGGTCAGCTATGCGGCAGGGTCGCGCTATCTCAGCCTGATGGGCGGCGTCTGCATGTCTTTCTACGACTGGTACTGCGATCTTCCGCCTGCCTCACCAATGACCTGGGGCGAACAGACCGACGTGCCGGAAAGTGCCGATTGGTACAATGCGGGCTACCTGCTGATCTGGGGCTCGAACGTGCCGCAGACCCGGACACCGGATGCGCATTTCTATACCGAAGCACGCTACAAAGGCACCAAGTCCGCCGTAATCTGTCCGGACTATTCAGAGGCCGCGAAGTTCGGGGATGTGTGGCTGAACGCCAAGCAGGGCACAGATGCGGCCCTTGCCATGGCGTTTGGTCACGTCATTCTGCGCGAATTCCACCTCGACCGTCAGACCGAGTATTTCGAGGACTACACCCGCAAGTATTCCGATTTCCCTATGCTGGTGAAGCTAGATGAAAAGGACGGGCGGCTTGTGCCGGGTCGCTTCCTGCGGGCGAATGATCTGGACGGCAAGCTGGGCGAAGACAACAATCCCGAATGGAAAACTGTCGCCTTCGATGATCTGTCGAAGGGTTTCGTCGCCCCCAATGGGTCCGTTGGATACCGCTGGGGCGAGGACGGCGAATGGAACCTTGAGGAGCGGGCGAAGGAAGCCGACACCCGGCTCAAGATGAGCTTTGTGCTGGAAGAGGACCACGACGACGTTCTGAGCGTGGATTTCCCCTATTTTGGAGGTCAGGCTTACGGTCAGTTCGCCACCGATGCGGATCACCCCGATGTGCTGACCCGCAACATCCCGATTAAGAAGGTCAAGACCGCGGACGGCGAGATGGCCGTCGCAACCGTGTTTGATCTTTTCTGTGCGAACTACGGGCTTGACCGTGGGCTGGGGGGCGACTGGGTCACCTCGGATTACGCCAACGACATGCCGGGCACCCCGGCCTGGGCGGAAAAGATCACCGGCGTGCCCGCGGACAAGATCATCCATGTGGCCCGCGAATTTGCGGATAACGCCGAAAAGACCCAAGGCAAATCGATGATCATCATCGGCGCGGCGATGAACCACTGGTTCCATATGGATATGAATTATCGCGGTGTCATCAACATGCTGGTGATGTGTGGCTGTGTTGGACAGTCCGGCGGCGGCTGGGCGCACTACGTGGGGCAGGAGAAACTGCGCCCGCAAACCGGCTGGCAGCCTCTGGCTTTCGCGCTCGACTGGGGCCGTCCGCCAAGGCATATGAATTCGACTTCGGCCTGGTACGCACACACCGATCAGTGGCGCTATGAAACCATCGGGGCCGGTGACATCCTGTCACCCACCGCGCCGGAAGGCGATTGGGACATCAACCTGATCGATTATAACATCCGCGCCGAACGGATGGGATGGCTGCCCTCTGCGCCGCAGCTCAAGACCAACCCGCTGGAGGTCGCGAAGGCGGCAAAAGCGGCGGAAAAGGAAATCCCCGCCTATGTGGCGGAGACTCTGAAATCCGGTGATCTGGAAATGGCCTGCGAGGATCCGGACAACCCGGCCAACTGGCCACGCAACCTCTTTGTCTGGCGCTCCAACCTTCTGGGGTCCAGCGGCAAGGGACACGAGTATTTTCTCAAACACCTCCTGGGCACTGACCACGGTGTGATGGGCAAAGATCTGGGCGAAGAAGGCGCACAGCTGCCCAAGGAAGCAAAATGGCATCCTGAGGGTCCGCGCGGCAAGCTTGACCTGCTGGTGACCATCGATTTCCGGATGAGTACCACGGCCGTCTATTCCGACATCGTACTGCCAACCGCCAGTTGGTACGAAAAGGATGACCTTAACACCTCCGACATGCATCCGTTCATCCACCCGCTGCAAGCGGCAGTGGACCCGGCCTATGAAAGCAAGTCGGATTGGGAAATCTTCAAGGCAATCGCCAAGAAGTTCCAGCAGATCGTGCCCGGCTATCTGGGCAAGGAAACCGATATCGTTGCGTTGCCGATCCTGCACGACACCCCGGCAGAGATCGCGCAGGATCAGGTCAAGGACTGGAAGAAAGGCGAATGCGAACTGATTCCGGGCAAGACCGCCCCTGCCTATGTGGCCGTCGAACGTGACTATGAGGCGATTTATGATCGCTTCACCGCGCTTGGGCCGCTTATGGACAAGCTCGGCAATGGCGGCAAGGGCATCGCCTGGAACACCCAGGAAGAGATCGACAACCTGGCTGATCTGAACGGAGTGCAACTTGACGGGGCCGCGGCCGGGCGAGCAAAGATCGACAGCGCAATCGACGCCTGCGAGGTCATCCTGATGCTGGCGCCAGAAACCAACGGCAACGTCGCGGTCAAGGCCTGGGAGGCGCTTGGCAAAGCCACAGGTCGCGCGCATGCGCATCTGGCCGAGGGCGAGCACCACCAGAAGATTCGCTTCCATGATATCGCGGCGCAACCGCGCAAGATTATTTCTTCGCCTACATGGTCGGGCATCGAGAGCGAGAAAGTCAGCTACAATGCGGGTTACACCAACGTGCATGAGCTGATCCCCTGGCGGACCCTCACCGGGCGTCAACAGCTCTATCAGGATCACCTGTGGATGCGCGCCTTTGGCGAGGGCTTCATGTCTTACCGCCCGCCGGTGGACTTGAAAACCATCACCGCGGACGTGCAGGACGATGGCGATAATTTGGTGCTGAACTTCATCACACCCCACCAGAAATGGGGCATCCACTCCACCTATACCGACAACCTTTTGATGCTGACGCTCAACCGGGGCGGGCCGGTGATCTGGATCAGTGAGAACGATGCGAAATCGGCGGGCATCGTCGATAACGACTGGGTCGAGCTTTACAACAGTAACGGCGCGCTGACGGCGCGGGCGGTGGTGAGCCAGCGGATCAAGGACGGGACCACCTTTATGTATCACGCTCAGGAAAAGATCGTGAACACGCCGGGGTCGGAAAAGACCGGCCATCGCGGGGGCATCCACAATTCTGTCACCCGCGCGATCCTGAAACCGACCCATATGATCGGCGCTTATGCCCAGCAATCCTACGGCTTCAACTACTACGGCACCGTAGGGTCGAACCGGGACGAATTCGTCGTGGTCAGAAAGATGAAAAAAGTGGACTGGCTCGACCGTGAAAAGAGCTGGAAAGCACCTGCACAGGAGGCAGCGGAATGAGAGTACGTGCACAAATCGGCATGGTGCTGAATCTCGACAAATGCATTGGGTGCCACACCTGTTCTGTAACCTGCAAGAACGTCTGGACCAGCCGCGATGGCGTTGAATACGCTTGGTTCAACAACGTGGAAACCAAACCGGGGACAGGCTATCCCACCGACTGGGAGAACCAGAAACGGTGGAATGGCGGCTGGGAGCGCAGCGCATCGGGCAAGCTGCAGCCGAAACAGGGCAGCAAATGGCGGATACTGGCGAAAATCTTTGCCAACCCCGATCTGCCCGAGATCGACGACTACTACGAGCCATTTGATTTCGATTACGACCACCTGAAATCAGCGCCCGAGCTGGAGGCGTTCCCCACTGCGCGCCCCCGCTCCAAGATCACCGGGGAACGGATCGAAAAGATCGAGAAGGGGCCGAACTGGGAGGAAATCCTGGGTGGTGAATTCTCTAAACGCTCCGAGGATTACAACTTTGAAGGCATCCAGAAGGAAATTTACGGAGAATACGAAAACACCTTCATGATGTATCTGCCGCGGCTCTGCGAGCACTGCCTGAACCCGGCATGTGCTGCATCCTGCCCATCCGGGGCGATCTACAAGCGCGAAGAAGACGGCATTGTCCTCATTGACCAGGAAAAATGCCGCGGCTGGCGTATGTGTGTTTCAGGCTGCCCCTACAAGAAGGTGTACTACAACTGGTCGACCGGAAAGTCGGAGAAATGCACGCTCTGTTATCCGAGGATCGAGAGCGGCAACCCCACGGTTTGTTCGGAAACCTGCGTGGGTCGCATCCGTTATCTGGGCGTCATGCTCTATGACGCGGACAAGATCGATACCGCCGCAGGCGTGGCGGATGAAAAAGACCTCTACGACGCGCAGCTTGATGTGTTCCTTGACCCCAATGACCCCGTGGTAATCGAAACCGCGCGAGCAGACGGTATCCCGGAGGATTGGATCAAGGCGGCACAGGAAAGTCCGATCTGGAAGATGGCGATGGAGTGGAAAGTCGCCTTCCCACTGCATCCCGAATACCGGACGCTGCCGATGGTCTGGTACATTCCGCCGCTGTCGCCCATCCAGAACGCCGCCGAGGCAGGGGCAATCGGCATGGATGGCGCGATGCCCGATGTGCGCAACCTGCGCATCCCGGTGCGGTATCTGGCCAACATGCTAACGGCCGGGGATGAGGCACCTGTGGTCAGCGCATTGGAACGGATGTTGGCGATGCGCGCCTATATGCGGTCCAAGACCGTTGAGGGCGTCATTGATGAGGCAATCGCCGCCCGTGTCGGCCTGAGTGGTCGGGTGATCGAGGACATGTACAAGATCATGGCCCTCGCCGACTACGAAGACCGCTTTGTCATCCCGACAACGCACCGCGAACAGGTTGAGGAAGCCTATGACCTGCGCGGGGGCTGCGGATTTACCGACAGTAACGGGTGTTCGTCCGGGTCGTCCAAGGGCTCGCTCTTTGGCGGTGCCAAGAAACCTCTCAAAATGCCAACGGAGGCGATGTGATATGACTATCCACCCCCAAGACCGACCCCTGAAAGCCCTGTCGCTTATCCTGAGTTACCCGACACGCGAGCTGCAGCATGCCATGCCCGAGATCAGCGCCGTTCTGGCCTCGGACACGCGATTGACAGCAGCAGCGCGTCGGGGGTTGCGCCCACTCCTGGAGGAGCTGAGTGGGCGCGACATCTATGACCTTGAAGAACAATATGTCATGCTCTTTGACCGGTCGCGCACGCTGTCGCTCAACCTCTTCGAACATGTCCACGGCGAAAGCCGGGACCGGGGCGGGGCCATGGTGTCGCTGGTCGAAACCTACAGGGCAGGCGGCTTCGACCCTGTTACCTCTGAATTGCCCGATCACCTGCCGGTGCTTCTGGAATACCTGTCGACGCGGCCCTGCGCGGAAGTACAGGAAACTCTGGCGGACGCGGCCCATATCTTTGAGGCACTGAACGCCCGGCTTGTCCGGAGGGAAAACCCCTATGCGGCCGTGTTCGCCAGCCTTTTGCAGCTGGCCGGTGTGACGCCCGATCAGGAAGCGGTGGCCGAAATGCTGGCGCAGCCTGACGACGATCCGACCGACCTCGAGGCCCTGGATGAGGTCTGGGAGGAAAGCGAAGTGCGCTTTGGCCCTGACCCGAACGCCGGCTGTCCGCAAGTGCGCGACATGCTCGCACGCATCGACCCGGTCTCGCCCGTAAATCCCGCGCCGCATCACGTGGCCGAATAGGAGGCAAGCACATGTTTCCCAATCTCGATATCGACTTCATCATCTTCGGTGTCATGCCCTATGTGGCCTTGGCGGTTCTGGTGGTTGGCTCCATCGCCCGCTATGAACGTGACCCTTTCACCTGGAAGAGCTCCTCAAGCCAGCTGTTGCGCCGCAAGCAACTGATCTGGGGCTCCATTCTGTTCCACGTTGGCATTATCACTGTGTTTTTCGGTCACCTCGTTGGGCTTTTCACCCCGGTCTGGGTGCTGGATGCGCTGGGTATTCCCTATTGGCTGAAGCAATGGATGGCGGTGCTGATTGGCGGCCCTGCCGGGCTTGCTGCCCTCATCGGGGGTACGATGCTTTTGCACCGGCGGCTCTTTGATGCGCGGATCCGCGTCACATCAAGCCATGCGGATATCCTGATCATGGTGCTGATCTGGCTCCAGCTGGTGATCGGGCTTTTGACCATTACCCAAACTCTGCAACACATGGACGGTGCCGATATGGTGCGCTTCATGACTTGGTCGCAGAGCATTGTGACCTGGAACCTCAATGCCTGGGCGATGGTCGTGGATGTTCACTGGCTCTACAAGCTGCACATCTTCCTCGGGCTTTTGATTACCATGCTGTTCCCGTTCACGCGGCTTGTGCACATGATTTCGGGCTTTGCGGCGCCGTTCCGGTTCCTCTTGCGCCCCGGATATCAACTCGTTCGATCCCGGCGGCGCACTGTTCTGCCCAAACGCAGCGCAGTGCCGGCGGGACGCCAAAGCGGCCCAAAGGATGGTGCCGCACAAACCCCAGCGGAGTAGGTGCAATGACAACTGCATTATTCCCCGATCTCGTCGTCAACGGCGAAGAGGTCCCCCATGCCTTGATCGCTGCAGAGACGCAGAACCAAGACGCCCCGAGGGGCAAGCCGGGTATCGCGTGGCGCAAGGCCGCTGACGCGGTCGCCATCCGGACCCTTTTGTTGCAGGAGGCGCGGTCCCGCAATGTTTCTGCTGTGCCAAGAGAGGTCGGCAAGGGGCGGTTTGAGACAGAAGAGGAGGCCCTGATCCGGAGCCTTCTCGAAACCGAAGTTGAGACGCACCCGCCAAGCGAGGCGGAAGTCCACGCAGAATGGCAAAAGGACCCGTCTCGGTTTCGGGCACCCCCCTTGTGGGAAGTGTCGCATATCCTCTGCGCCTGCGATCCCAGGGACGAAGCGGGGCGACAGCATGCATTGGCGCGTGCCGAGGCCATTGCCACCCGTGCAGCTCACGATTCGGCGGGATTTGCCGCGCTTGCCGCGCGTGAAAGTGATTGTGGCTCGAAAGCCGCCGGGGGTGCCCTCGGACAGCTTGGGCCCGGAGACACCGTCCCGGAGTTCGAGTCCTCCTTGCGTACCTTGGCCGAGGGAGAGATCACCAAAGCACCGGTGCTGACGCGCAACGGTTATCATGTCATCCGGTTGGATGCCTGCGCCGAGGGTGAGGTCCTGCCTTTCGATGTCGTTCGTGACAGGATTGCACTGGCACTGGAAAAAACCAACTGGGCCCGACAGGCCCGGACGTTCGTCAGCCGGCTTATCGAAGCCTCGGAGATCGAAGGGGCAGACATCGGGCGCGCTTGAGCGCCCGATGTCTATAGAAACACAAAAACACAACGCCACAACGGCGTTTTGTGCCGAAGAACATGCCCATTTTACTGGAGCGCGAAGTACCAAAGGACGCTCTCCTTGCAATGGCGCGGAAAGATGCGGGATGGAGACGAGATCATGGCAGTCATCGAAAAGATCAGAAGCGTTGGGTGTGGCTGCGGACATATGCAGGGCACCAAGGGGCTCATTTCCATAGACGACGCGCTACTGCGTATCGTGCAGAACACGGTTCCGGTCCGGGAGACGGAAGATCTGCCTTTGGCCCTGGCCAGGGGCCGTGTTTTAGCGTCCTCAGTCAGATCGCGCGGTCAGGTTCCGGCCTTCGACGATGCCGCAATGGATGGGTACGCGATATGTACGGCGGATTTGCGCGGCGCTGGCCCTTGGGAGCTGTCGATCCGAGATCGGATTACTGCCGGGCAGCCGTGCGACGAGCGTTTGCCCCAGGCCTGCGCGTTTCAGGTGTTCACGGGCGCGCCGGTTCCCGAGGGTGCTGATGCCGTGGTGATGCAGGAGGCGGTGGACAGAACCGGTCAGACCATTGTTCTGACACAAGCGGTTGAGCCACGCACAAATATCCGGTTTGCCGGCGAGGACATGGTAGCAGGCAAGACGGTTGTTCCCGCTGGGCGCAGGCTGTCGTCCCGCGATATTGCCGCCTGCGCTGCCGCCGGGCACGGGACCGTTCGGGTGCGCCGTATCATCACGGCAGCGCTGATTGTGACGGGTGACGAGGTACGTCAGGTTGGTGAGGCGCGTGGGAAAGCGGGGATCCGGGATGTGAATACCCCCATGTTGTCCGCCGCGATGGGGGCCATCGGAATTGCTCTGCGCAGTACCGAAATTGCGGGTGACAGCAGGGGTTCCTTGCGTGAGCAGATCAAAGCGCTCGACGGAAAGGTTGATCTGATTGTCACGACCGGGGGCGTATCGGTCGGTGAAGAAGATCATGTGAAACCGGCTCTTGCAGATCTGGGTGCGCGCATTGCCTTCAGCGGGGTTGCAATCAAGCCCGGCAAGCCGGTTTCTTTCGGACGACTGTCCCGCGCGCATTGGCTGGGGCTGCCAGGAAATCCGCTGTCTGCATTTGTCACTTGGTCGCTCTTCGGTCCCTCACTCTTTTTTGCGCTGGCAGGTCAAGATGAAGGGGAATCCACGCGCCGACATGTGGTCACCAGTAGACCGATCAAGCACACCCCCGGACGGTGCGAGCTCCGTCCGGCTCGGATCGTCGGGATGGACGCATTGGGAAGAGAAATCGTCGAGTTTGAGGATGCGAGCTACTCTGGCCGGGTCGGCGCATTACCGGACGCCGATGGGCTCATCTTTCTATCGTCCGAAACTGACATACTGCCGGAAGGTGCCTTGGTGGAATTTCACCCCCTTCAGTCCATTTGAAGGATTTTCAAGATGAAGATTGCATACACTATGGCGCCGGCGCGGGGTGATACAGATTTGCTGCTGTGCAGATTTGCCCAGGAGTTGGGCGTCCGCGGTCTGAAATCCGCCGGAACGGTTCAGATCAACACGGAATGCCCCGATGCTGGACCCTGCGATATGGATGTGCGGGTTCTGCCAGATGGCCCGGTGATCAGAATATCTCAGAGCCTTGGACCGGAGGCGAAAGGGTGTCGGTTGGATCCTGATGCCCTTGAAACCGCTGTTGGATTGGTGCGCAGATCGATACGCCCTGAAACCGATTGTCTGATCGTCAACAAGTTTGGCAAGCACGAAGCGGACGGGCGCGGGTTCCGGGATGTGATCGCCGACGCCCTGTCCTTGGGCATTCCCGTGGTTGTCGGGCTTAACGCGTTGAACAAGAGCGCTTTTCTGGACTTCACCGGGGGTCTTGGTGAGGAGTTGGAGCCTGATATCCGCGTCCTTATCCAGTGGCTGGAGCGTGCATCTATTTCCTTTGACAAGGCCGCTCGGGCGGATGCTGCATGTTGATATCCTTGCAAACCAGGCCTGTGTAACGGTCAACTTGCAGTCGCTGGAACCAGCCTCGCCCAATCGGCAAATCCGATCCATACGAGGACTTTTGCTGCGCGATTTCACATGCATCTTGACGCAAGTCACGCAGTCGCAAGAGATCCTCAGCTGAAGCAGGTTACCTGCGCGGTCACAGTGCCAGACTATGCTTTTGGCGACGCCTTGTGTTTATGACCCATTGGAGCGGGCGGATGCCTGATCACGCCTGCACCCATCTCAAGCTTTTTGGTTACCAGTCCTGTCGCTCGTAAGTTTCGTTCATTTCCGGGCCCTGCTCTGCCCCCTGGTTGTCGATAACCTCCTCTGACATCGGGTCATCACCTTGTTCTTCGGCATTATCGTCATCATTGGCAGCATCGGTCCAAGAGGGCGAGGAACCGTCATTTTCGTATGACGCCCACTCATCGGATGCCCCAGCATTTGCGTTTTGGTCTTGCTGGTTTTCAACGTCCCCGACCTCGATTGAAAAAGTGTCGTTTCCAGTCATTTGCTGGCCATTGAACGCAGTGTCCGTTGTGGTGATTTCTCCGGAAATTACGCCTTGGAAATCAGGGGGTGGCGCCATTTCGAGAAGGGACAGGTCCCAGCCCGAAAGATCAATTTCGCCGCCGTCTGCAACAGCGACATTGTTATCACTGATCAGGATTGTGTCCGCCGGAAGCCCAGATATCGTCACCGTCGCCGCATCAGACAGCGATGCATCGTTTATGCCAAGATCCAACATGCCGTTCTGTGGTACTGCCAATTCGTCATTCGCCGTCACCAATTCTCGACCTTCGGTGCCGGGGCCTTCCCATTCCAGTTTCAGCCCCGCGTGGCCATAATTCTCGAAGTATCGCACTTCAATCTCATGCGTGCCGGGCTCCAGTTCCACTTCACCCGTGCGCGTCCGGTAACCATGCAGCCCGTCGTTATCGATGACTTCTTCGCCGTTGATCAGCAGGATGGCTCCGTCGTCGCCGCCGAGGAAGAAGTCGAACGAACCACCTTCCTCCACTTCGATGCTGCCAGTGATTTGCACACCAAAGGTGTCTTTCGAACCGCCCTGCCAGAACGACTCGCTGCTGTCGGTGTAATTGATGTCACCCACAACCTCTTCGTGCGTAGCTTCACTGGACCAGTCGATCTGATCCAGCTTTGACAACCTGTGATCCACGTCGAAGTAGCTGGCCCTGAAACCGGTTTCCAGCTGGGCAGAGGGCGGGGTGATATCTGCCTGATTGACCGTAAAGCTAAGATCACTGGCAACTGATACTTCGCCCTCGTTACCGATTTGTGTCGTTGTCACGATCTGTGCGGAGACTTGCCCGGTAAAATCGATTGGTGTCGTCACGGTCAGCAACGATAGGTCCAAGCCTGAGATATCAGCGGTGCCATCGGCATCTGCCTCGATGCTCGTGTTGCCAGCTTCGAGTATCGCCCCCGGAGGCAGGCCCTCCACGTGATGAGATACTTGGTCGGCCGCCGCTGTTTCCGGGGTCGCCACGTCGATTTCAAGAGCGATGGGCATGCCATTCACGGTTTGCAGATCGTCAAGACCTGGGGCGGTTACCAACTCGCGTCCATCTGTGCCGGGGCCTTCCCATTCCAGTTTCAGTCCCGCGTGGCCGTAGTTCTCAAAGTACCGTACTTCAATGCTGTGTGTTCCGGGCTCCAGTTCAATCTCCCCGCTTCGTGTGCGGTAACTATGCAGCCCGTCGTTATCGATGACTTCTTCACCGTTGATCAGCAAAACGACACCGTCGTCACCGCCGAGGAAGAAGTCGAACGAACCGCCTTCCTCCACTTCAATATTGCCGGTAATCTTCGCGCCGAAAGTGTCCTTTGAACCACCGTCCCAGAAAGAATTACGGCTGTTGGTGTAGTTGATTTCGCCAACCACTTCTTCGTGTGTGGCGTCGCCGGACCAGTCGATCTGATCAAGCTCGGAGAGGCGGTGATCCACGTCGTAGTAACTGGCCTGAAACCCGGAGGTCATTGTGATGCTCGCAGGCTCTACCACGCCGATTTCAAAGGTCTGAGTAATCGTTTCGCCGCCCTGATCGGTAACTGTGACGTCAATTGCCAGGTTTCCCAGACTGCCGGTGTCCAAAGAAACGTCATCCCGTAGTTTCAGCTGCCCCTGCGCCACCTCGAACCTGTTGTCAGACAGGGTGAATTCGTAAGTACCCTCCTCGTCAGGATCGATCACGGATATCAGGCCGACACCAGCGCCTGGTTGGTTCGTCGCAATCAGGCTTTGGTCGATGGAAACACTTGTGGGCGCTTCGTTCACATCAGCGACGAAAATCTCGAATGTTTCAGTGAAGCTTGCGCCATCCGCGTCGGTGGCTGTGACGTCAAACTGCAGAGAAGCCTGTTGCTCGTGATCGAGCGAAACACCTGGCTTCAGCCTGATCCGTCCCTCGACGATTTCAAACCGATCGTCTGAAATCAAAAAAGTATGTTGGTCACTGGCGTTCGGATCGACAACAGACAGCTGACCCACCACAGCACCTTCGTCGTTTTCGACCAATTCGGCCATGCTGAGGGAGATTTGCGTTGGTGCCGCATTCGGTGTGGGCGCGTCATCGTCAGGCGTTGGACCGTCAGCATCATATGCTGCTGTCGCGGGTTGAGACACCGGCGGTGTCGCCGTTGCATTTGTCGCGGTGCTTTCGTTCCCGGGCTCGGAGGTCAAAGTCCCCGCAGCTGCACTTTCCTGCGGTGTCCTGAACGTTGACGTTTCAGGCTGTGGCGCCTCCGGTTGCACGTCTTCCACTTGACGGGTGTTTGCCGTGATTGGATTGGCAAATGTCTGGCCGTCATGCGCTGCGTCATCGACTTCCACATCAGAGGCCTCGGCCACTGGGGTGCGTTCGTTGCCAGCCAAGGGTGCCGGTTCAGTCCCGTCAGACTTATGGACCGCGGAATGCTCTGTACCATTCGCCTCCGGGCTATCGTTGTTGCCGTAGTGCAAGTTGCTGCGCGATGCATCTTCTTGCGTCACATCTCCGCGCAGCGACTGAACAGCCACTTTTTCCTTGATCGAACTTGTTTCTTCACCCTCGGTGATAAACGCGTCGCTTACATCAACCTGATTGCTTTCAGCCATCACTAACTCCTGATACCGCGCGAGCATCAGCATGCATTAGCCTTAAGAGGTCATTTACAAATCAGGCTTTAAACATTCGATTTTACTACAATTGATCTCATCCAGATATCAGGATGAACGCTTTGCTAACCAAATGACGGCAAACGGTAGACCGCGCTGACCATGGGAGTTTGATCCACTGTGCGGTCAAAGACGGAACGACCAATGAAGAAAGTAACGCCGCCGCGCATCGGGGCGTCGGTTATCGTGTCTTCGCTTGCGATAAACATGCTTGCCTTGGCATTGCCACTGGTTGTCTTGCAAGTCTTTGATCGCGTTATTCCGTATGAATCCCATGCAACATTGACGCTGCTCTTCGTTGGCCTCTGCGTGACAACTGTTCTGGATTTTCTTCTGAAATGGGCGCGCATCGTGGTCATGGGGTATCAGGGTGAGCGATTTGAACTCGTGCTGGGCGATCATTTCATGGATCGGTCTTTGAATGCGGAGCCCATCGCTTATGAAGCATCGTCCACCGGTGTGCATCTTGAACGCCTGAATGCCTTGGCCCAGTTGCGGGATTACTACAGCGGTCAAGGCCGCCTGTTTTCGATTGATGTGCCGTTCACGGCGATTTTCATCGTAATGATTGGCTTGATTGGCGGCTGGCTTGTGCTCGTGCCGCTTGCCAGTTTGGTTCTGCTTTATCTCTTCAAAACTGCCCTACAGCATGCGCAAGGGCCAATCTTTGAAAAGCGTAAAGTGTTGGATGGAAGGCGTTATTCGTTCCTGATCGAATGCCTGTCGCAAATCTTGACGGTCAAGTCGGATACGATGGAGCCGCAATTGTTGCGTCGCTACGAGCTTTTGCAAAAGCAATCGGTCGACATCAGCCAAAACCTGATCCAGGTCTCGGGCTTTTCACAGTCTTTCGGAGCGCTCTTCTCACAGGCGGCCGTGGCCGCGATGGGGCTTTTGGGTGGATATTTGGTTATCATCGGACAAATCGGGATAGCCGAGTTGGCTGCATGCATGTTGCTGAATGGACGAACGGTTCAGCCATTGCTCAAAATGCTTGGCCACTGGGCTCAGACTGAAAGCATTGAGGCGGCACAATCGAAGGTCAATGAAATTTCGGCGCTGCAACAGCGCCGTGCTGCAACTGGTTTTGTGCCGGGTCTCGAAGGCCACCTGAGCTTTGAAAATGTTTCAGCAGGTCGCGAAGGCCAGGAAAATCTGGTCTTCTCTGACGTCACACTGAGTTTGAAAGCAGGTGAGGCATTGAGCGTTGTGGGAGAGGCCGGTTCGGGCCAGGCGACCTTCATGCGTCTTATCCTTGGCGAACAGATACCAAAGTGTGGCCAAATCCACATCGACGGAAAGACCGTTGACGCGTTTTCAGCCACGCGTGGCCATGGTGGTATCGTCTATGTGGATCAGACACCCGCGATCTTTTCCGGGACTCTCTTGGAAAACACCTCCTGTTTTGGAGAAGGAGAGGCAATTGCACGCAGTCTCGCCATCTCTGCCGAGTTGGGCTTGGAGAAGAAAGTGCACCACCTGCCCATGGGCTACAGCACTCCCATGGGTCAGGTGGGACCGGTTGCGTCCAATTTGGCTCTTTTGCAGACCATCGCCTTGGTCCGGGCACTCGCTCTTGAGCCACGTATTCTGTTGATTAATGATGCTACGTCAGCGATGGATGAACGCGCTGTGACGCGCGTTGCGCACTACTTGAAGGCTATCAAGGGCAAGACAACTCTTGTGATGGCGACCCCGCGGCAGCAACTGCTTTCCCTTGCAGATCAGACGATCATGCTGGTCGACAGCACGACGGACAGTTTGTTGCTCTGGGACAATGATGCTGTTGACGATGCGACGACCGCCGCAGGGCTGGCGAAAAGGAGCGCGTGATGGATACGGTCATTCATCCCGGTCTGGGACTCTTGCAAAAACTGATGATGGCAGCCGGTTGGCACAGTAGCCACCGAAACTTGACCGAAGCAGCACCGCATCTTGCAGATCAGATGTCAGCAGACGATCTGATACTCACACTGAGGAACCTCGATATCCCTGTGTCCGTGGCCCAGGCACGGCAAAACGAAGTAGCTGAAACCGATTGCCCGGCGCTTTTCGTTGAAAGCTCGGGGAGAGTAACGGCCATTCTTTCTGTGGAGAATGGAGAGTTGCTGGTCACTGACGCTGAAAGGGAAGATCCGGTTCGGCATGCTCCGTCGAAACAGCGCGGCACGGTCGTCAAAGTCGAACGGTTTGCGCCATCAGACGAACCACAGACTTTTGAGGATTTCCGTAAAATCACAGCGGGTTTTCGACGGCTTTTGCCTTGGCTGGTCGTGGCATCTTTCATGACAAACCTCATGGGGCTCGCCACGCCGCTGTTGATTATGATGATATATGACCGGGTAATCCCATCCGGAGCAACGGATTTGGTCGTTTCGCTTGCTTTGGGTGCCGCGTTGATACTGACGGCGGATGCAGGTTTCAGATTCGCGCGATCATCTGCGGTGGCCTACATGGGCCGGGTTGTCGAACACCGACTGGGGTTAGCCCTTTTCCGCAAGCTAATGTCCTTGCCGCCCGATCAGATCCAAAAATCGGATGTGGAGCAACAGATCGCGCGTTTCAAGCAGTTCGAGGGTATGCGGGACATTTTCTCTGGTCAGGTTCTGACAACGGTGTTGGATCTTCCTTTCATACTGGTTTTCCTCGGGCTGATTTTTGCGCTGGCACCTCAGGTAGGATTCCTGGTGCTTGCATTGATTGTGGTCTTCCTGCTGGCCATCTGGGTGACATTGCCGGTGCAACAAACGTTGAATGCTCAGGCCGCATCGATCAAAGCAAAACAGCAAAAGCACCTCTTCGAGACTGTAAACGAACAACGAAACATTTATCGCCTTGGGTTGGGAGAGTTTTGGCACAAAAGATATGCTGCCGTCGCTCAAGAATCTGCCGATGCGTCGCGCAAAGCGCGCAGATTTCAGCATTTGTGCCAAGCTTTCGGACAGAGTTTGATGATGATTTCCGGTGTCGGGGCGATTGTTCTGGGCACTCTTGCGGCGATGGACGGGAGCATGTCATTTGGCGCGCTCATTGCGGTCATGGCTCTTGTCTGGAAGGTTTTGACGCCCCTGCAATCGCTCTACTCCAACGCGCCGCAAATCCTAGGCTTTTTGAAAAGCAGACAGCAGGTTGACCGGGTCCTTTCAATGCAACAGGAAATGGTTCGAGGCGCGGCATCATCGCATCAAAAGGAGTTTGAAGGTCGCGTAACTCTTAGTGGTGTGACACATCGGTTTGCTGATGCAACTGACCCGGCTCTGTCGCAAGTGTCTCTGGATATCGCGCCGCGCGAGTTCGTGGTGATTGCCGGCAACAACGGCAGTGGGAAAACCACGTTGCTCGAAGCCATTATGGGACTGCATCAACCTGTTGTGGGGTCGGTGCAACTCGATGGAATTGATATACGCCAGATCCCTGTCGATGATCTGAGACAGTCTTTCAGTTATGCACAGAAGAAACCTGAGGTTTTCCACGGAACATTGCTTCAGAATTTCCGTCTCGCCGCGCCGACAGCACATCTTGAAGACATCGAAGCAATGATTGCTGCGCTTGGACTTGACCAGGAGGTAGACAGCTTTCCGGATGGTTTAAACACGCGATTGACGGAGACCTACCGCAAGTCTCTATCGTCTGCGACCTCACGTGGCCTTGCGCTTTCCCGCAGTTTCATTCGGCCAGCAGCCGTCTACCTCTTGAACGACCCGAACGCCGGCCTTGACTACATTCGGAAGGCCGCGCTCACGCGGTTTCTCGGCGGGCTGAAGGGGAACCGTACCATTGTGCTTGTTTCGGATGATCCGGAATACATTCGACTGGCCGACAGATGTGTTTTCATGGCGGACGGACGCATTGTTGCCAATGATACTGGCAACGACGGACGCCGGAAAATCAGCGCACTGATCGCTGCAAACAAGGAATACTGAGATGGCATGGTTTACGCATCGAACAGATCAGACGGGCATTTTTGACCGAAACGCTGCCCGCGAAAAGAACCGTGAACCTCGTATTTCCGCGATTGTTGTTTTCACACTTGCGGCGTTTCTTGCCGGGGCGGTCACACTGGCCATGCGGACGACTGTTCCAGAACTTGCGCGTGCAACGGGAGAGATCACAACACTTGGGAGAGCCTATCAAGTTGAGAGTATCAATAGCGGAATCGTCAATTCAGTCCTTGTGAAGGAAGGGCAGCAAGTGAGTGAAGGCCAGATACTGGCAACGCTCACGTCGCCCAGCCTGGAGCGCAGTATCCGTAGTGTGCAGCAGCAGTACAATGCCATTCTGTCCAGGACCGAAACCCTGTCCTACATCCTCGATCACCTTGACCTTGAAAAGGAAGATCTTTCAGAGGCAGGCCAGGCCTTTGCAGATGGGACAAATTACGCGCGCTCGCGTCTTTATCTGCACGAGTTACAAAAGGAGATTTCTCGAAACAGGGCAAAAAACCTCAAGACCATCATTGAAAGATTAGAAAACGCGCGAGACTTGATGCAAAACCGCGTCTCGGAAAAAGAGGCATCAGTCGCTCGGCTGTTAAAGCTCTTTGAATCAGGCAGCATCACTCGTGTTCGTTTGGACGCCGAACAACAGTCTTTGGATGAACTTAGGGGTAGGCTGATTGACGCCAGTATCGAACTGGCCACAACCAGCGCAAACTACACAGAAGTACGTGATAAACCGCTGGAAAGCGACTTGGCGCTGCGAGAACAGACCCTGACAGAGCTTTTTGACCTGACGCAGGAGAGGGATGCATTGGCTACTCAACTTGCCGCACTTGAAGGCCAACAGGAAGAATTACTGGTACGTGCCCCTAGCGGTGGTGTTATCCAATCGGTTGATTTCCCGAGGATTGGAGAAATTGTGGAGGCCGGCGCCACGATCTTTGAGCTCATCAATACAAACGATCAACTGGTCGCGGAAATAAAAGTCGGCGAGGCTGACATTGGCCATATCCGCCGAGGGGACAAGGTATCCCTAAAACTCACTACTTTCGATTCACGCCGCTACGGCGAAGTGACCGGGACGATATCGAGTTTGTCTCCGACAGTCGTTACGGACCCCAAGGATGGCCAGGTTTACTTTCGTGGTGTTGTGGAGCTCGACAGCCTCACAATCGGTGCTGGCGAATTCAAAAAGCCTTTACGTGTTGGTATGACTGGCAGCGCAGAGATTGTGACGGACGAGCGCAGCATGCTCGCTTATCTTGGAAAGCCGGTGTATCGATCATTGGAAAGGGCTTTCGGAGAGCGCTGATTAATACATCTCTCCTGCCATTGGTGCCGGGAAATGAGGGTTGTGTTGCGAGTCCTTATCGAGAACCTGGGGTCTATCTGGCACCCCCGTGGCTATCTTTAGCCTTTTCAACGGGCATCAGGCAGTATTGCTCCCGAGGCGTTCATACGTTTTGGCCGGTTAGACCCAAATCGTGTCAACACTGTCCCAAAGCAATTTGATGCCCGCCAGAAATAGAAACCCGTATACAAATCGTGTGAAAACGGATTGCTCGATGAACCTGTGCAGCACCGTGCCAAGTGCAATCCCGACCAGTAACATGGGTGCCAGGATCAAGCTGACGTTCATACTGTCCCGTGTGAAGTGACCCATGGCGCCGTAAGCCACTGTTTTTGTTGCGTTCATGGCGAAGAAAAACATCGTGTTTGTCCCGACGAACACGGATTTTTCCATACCTTGGCGTAAAAGAACACCTTTTACAGGCGGTCCACCTGCATGGGCAACAAAACTGGCGAAACCGGACAATGCTCCAAGCGCAAAGACGGTTTTTTTCCCAGAGTGCTTTGGTGTCCGCTCGCGATACTGAACCCACACAAACTGCGCAACGAAAAAGATCGCAAGCAGGCCCACGGCGCAGCGGATCACATCTGCGCTCATCCATTGAAATGACAGAGCACCCAATGCGAGACCTACCGCCGCGCCAGGCAAGAGCATTCCTACGATCGCGCGGTTCCAATGCAACCGATATTGCCAGACGATAATCAGATCCATTGCCAGCAGAACGGGCATCAGAATCGCGACGGCCAATTGAGGTGCGATATAGAGGCTCATCAACGGTACCGACATCACGCCCAACCCACCGCCAAAGCCGCTTTTTGAGATACCCGTGATCAAGACGGCACTCGCAGCGATGAGGTAGAATGACACGGAGAGATCCATGGTGGGTCCTTTCAGCGGATACGCATCCAATACGCCAGTCGTAAAAATCTGAAAAATGGTTTATATAAATTTAAAAAATCACATTCTGAGATACTAATGCGAGACCTGAACGCACTTGAAAGCTTTGTAATTGCAGCCGAAACATTGAACTTTTCGCTTGCTGCAGAACTGCGCAATACCGTGCAGTCGGCGATCAGTGCGCATGTCCGGAAACTCGAAGACGAATTGGGCTGTATCCTCTTCACGCGGGGACGGGGGCGTCCGATGCACCTGACCCCCGAGGGAGAGGCCTTCGTGATCTACGCGCGCCGCATTCTGGGCCTTTCCGATGAAGCGGTAAAGGCCGTTCGGGGTGCGCGGACTTTGCGCCGGATCAGGCTGGGAACGACAGTGACGCTTGCTATGTCGGTTGTCACGCAGGCATTACGTCAGTTTGCGCAAGTCGAACCGGATGTTCAGATTCATATCCAATGCGAGCGTAGTGATGCTCTGCTCGCCCTGCTGGATGCTGGAGAAATCGACGTCGCTTTCATGATGGATCAGGGGCGCCGTCCGGGGCGTGATTTCGTTGAAAGCACGGCGCTGGTTTGGGTTGGTGTTGCTGAGTTTGACAAAACTTCGGCTCAAGAGGTGCCGCTGGTCTTTTTGACGGATGGGAGGGATCTGCGGGGGTATGCATTTGAAGCCCTGGATCGTGTTGGACGGACTGGATTCTTGGCGCACCTGAGCCCGCACCCAATCGGGGTTCGGGCCTTCGTGCTCGCAGGTTTGGCAATTACGGTAATGCCGCAAACAGCCGTTGTCCCGCCGCTGGTAAATCTGGGATCGGCGCTTGAGTTGCCCCGTTTGAAAGATGTGGCGCTGTCGCTCTATCACGACCCCAGAAAAGCGGGGCAAGACGTTAAGCTGTTCTCGAGGGCCATTCACGATCAGCTTGCAACGGAAGTGTGAGGCCGAGCCTCCAAGATACTCAACATCTGACGTCGTCAGGCCCAACTACAAGGTGTGGACGGCCCATTGCGAACCCGGGAAACACAATCAAGTTCTCTGGCGCAATTTCCTGTTGGCAGATATTTGCTCTTGCCCAACCCACTCACCAGTTCTCATTATTATCCGCCGCGCACCACAATTGGGTGCGCGGCCAGAGATTGGATCAGGTGGAATGCCCAATGATTCTGTTTAGCGTTTGAGACGGGCGCATAACTGCAGCTGTCTTGTCCGCGTTCGTTCGGTAGTAACCCCCAAGCTCAGCGGCGGGCCCTTGCGCAGCGGCAAGCTCAGAGAGCACTTTTTCCTCATAGGTCGCAAGCTCCTCTGCGATTGGGGCGAAATGAGCGGCAAGCGCCGCATCGTCTGTCTGAGCGGTCAAAGCTTCCGCCCAATACCGCGCAAACCAATAGTGGCTGTCACGGTTGTCCGGCTCGCCGACCTTGCGCGACGGTGAGCGGCCATTGTCGAGAATGCCTTGCGTCGCTGTTTCGACGGCTTTGCCAAGTACACGAGCCTGATTGTTGTCTTTTGCGTCGGCAAGGAAGATCAGGCTTTCTCCGAGCGCGCAGAACTCACCGAGGCTGTCCCAGCGCAGGTGGTTTTCCTCGACAAGCTGCTGGACGTGTTTTGGTGCAGAGCCGCCGGCCCCGGTTTCAAAAAGACCACCGCCATTCATCAGCTTCACGATAGAGAGCATCTTGGCAGAGGTCGCCAGTTCCAGAATCGGGAAGAGGTCCGTCAGGTAGTCGCGCAGTACATTGCCCGTGATTGCAATGGTATTCGCGCCCTTGGTGATCGTTTCAAGCGACGCGCGGGTGGCCTCGCGCGGCGCCATGATCTCGAACCTGTCGGCCGCGCCTTGCGCTTCGAGGATTGGCTTGACGTAAGCAATAAGTTCCGCGTCATGCGCACGGTTCTCGTCCAGCCAGAAGATCGCGCGGCAGCCTTCGGCCTTCTGGCGCGAGATAGCGAGGTTGACCCAATCCTCAATCGGGGCCTTGCGGGCGGAAGAGGATCGCCAGATGTCGCCCGCTTCTACGGTGTGTTGGTGCAGGACAGTGCCATCGTCCAAGATCATCTTGACGGTGCCAGCCTCGGGGATCTCGAACGTCGTGGGGTGCGAGCCGTATTCCTCGGCTTTTTGCGCCATCAGGCCGATATTCTGCACCGTCCCGGCAGTGGCCGGGTCCAGTTTGCCGTTCTCTTTGAAGTAACTGATCGCTTCGTCATAGACCGGCGCATAGGAATTGTCGGGGATCACGCAGTTCGCGTCAGCTTCTTTGCCATCCGGTCCCCAGCCCTTGCCGCCTGCACGAATGAGCGCGGGCATCGAGGCGTCGATGATCACGTCCGATGAGACGTGCAGGTTGGTCACGCCTTTGTCGGAATCGACCATGTACATCGGCGGGCGCGCTGCCATGCAGGCGTCGATGTCCGCCATGATCGTGGCGTTGTCTTTGACCCGCGCCAGCAGGTCGCCAAGGCCGGAATTTGGGTTTACGCCAAGTTCGGCCATTGCGGCGCCATGCTTGTCGAAAACCGGCGCAAGGAAGGCCTTAACCGCGTGACCAAAGAGAATAGGGTCCGACACCTTCATCATCGTTGCCTTCAGGTGCAGCGAGAAGAGGATGCCCTGTTCCTTAGTTTTTTCAATCTCCGCGGCGAGGAAGTCTTTGAGAGCCGCGGCACTCATAAAGGTCGCATCGACGACGGTGCCTGCGGGATACTCAAGGCCGTCCTTGAGGACCTTCTCACCTGCGGCCGTCTCAAGCACAATTTTTGCGCCCGTGTCTTTGCCGAGGGTCGCGGATGTTTCGTTCGAGAAGAAGTCATTGCCCGACATGGACGACACATGCGTCTTGCTGTCCGCTGTCCAGTCGCCCATGCGGTGCGGGTTCGCCTGCGCAAAGCTCTTCACAGCTTTCGCGGCGCGGCGGTCGGAATTGCCTTCCCGCAGAACCGGGTTCACGGCCGATCCCTTGATCGCGTCATACTTGGCACGTATGGCTTTCTCGTCGTCGGTCTCGGGCGCTTCGGGGTAATCGGGCAGTGCAAAGCCTTGCGACTGAAGCTCTTTGATTGCGCCCACCAGCTGGGGCACGGAGGCGGAGATATTGGGCAGCTTGATCACATTCGCCTCAGCCGTCTTAACCAACCGGCCCAATTCGGCCAGATCGTCGGACTGGCGCTGATCTTTGCTCAGATTTTCCGGGAAGGTCGCCAGAATGCGTCCAGCGAGACTGATGTCCTTTGTTCCAACGCTGACGCCAGCGGCTGCGGCGAATTTTTGAATGATCGGCAACAACGAAGCAGAGGCCAGCTCCGGTGCCTCATCGACTTTGGTGTAAATGATATCGGACATGAGATGCTCCCAATGACTAGAGTTGGGGCCCTGATATCTGAAGCGATCCGGAACGTCGACTGTATACCGTCGTATGCGGTTCGATATTTTTGTGAAATAGGTGCAAATCAGACAATTTTAGCTCTTTGCTGACACTCATCGAAGGCGCAGTGCAGCATTCTCCAAACCGGACATTGGTCATTTGCGAAGTATTTCCAACGAAGCAATGAACGGTTGCCGATAATTCTACAATTCCAGCGCACGTCCGGAATGCCTACTTTTCAAAGGCTACCAGTTGGGAAAACACCAAGACAGCTGGCTTTTGGATCAAAACAAATCTCATGTTCAGGAATTGTCAGGTCGGGTGGCAACGCTCGTGCGTGCGGCAATCGCCAAACCTCGTGCTAGCACGTCGAAGACGATCCGGATGCGTCGGCTGGTTTGTAACTCCCGGTGCGTGACCAGCCAAATCGGGAACTCCAACGAAGGGAAATCGGGCAGAACCTTCTCCATACCAGGCTCCACCTCTCCCAGAACTTCAGGCTGCATCGAAACCCCGTACCCGGCTTTCACAAGCTCCCATGCAACGGTGCCACTGGTGCTGGACATCACGAAGCTCTCCGCGCGCACTGGAATGCCCATGTTATGAAGCGGGGCCATCAGGCGTTCGGGATCCGCATGCCCAACGAAGTCATAGTCGGCGACGTCGCGAAATGTGCGGGGGCGGCCGACACGGTCAAGGTAGGATGTCGCAGCATAAAGATTGGCGCGAAAATCGCCAAGATGGCGTGCGATGAGGTCCGGTTGCTCCGGCCGGATGTGCCGGATCGCGATATCCGCCTCGCGTTGTGTCAGGTTTTGCATGTCGCTTGAGGCAAGGATGCGGACGCGGATTCCGGGAGCCTTCTCACGAAGAGGCATGAGCACACCCGGCAGGATCTCGGTAGACAACAAGTCAGTTCCTGTCACTGTAACTTCGCCTGTGACCTCCCGGGATTTGCCTTCGGCGACCATGGAAACGAGTGTTGCAGCCTCACCCATGGCGCGAACGTGATCGAGAAGGTCTCGACCGGACTCGGTCAGGGTGAGCCCTCGGACGCTGCGCTCGACAAGCGTCACCCCAAGCGCCTCTTCCAGAGCGCTGATCTGTCGACCGATGGTCGGCTGAGTCGTCTTCAAAACGCGGGCTGCGCCGCTGAACGAACCCTCTTCGGTTGTCGCGAGGAAGGCGCGCACCTGGTTCCAGTCGAAAGAGATGGCCTGCCAGTTCATTCATCAGCGTATAGCAGATGGACAGTTTTGAGCAATCGACCATTCCCAAACACATAGTAGAACCGCTCTTGACGCCCAAACAACCATAGATCCCCGTCGGACCCCTGTTTGACCCGGTCCGACGTCAAGCCCAACGCAAAACCTCGAATGCGAAAGTCCAAGACATGCGAAAAATTGATCGTCACACTCTGCTCTCGGCTCTCTGGCTCTTTACCCTGCTGAACATCATCTTCCGCGATATTCACCAGTTTGCCCTAAAGTCTCATCTGGAGATGCTGTTGACAGGGCGCTACAACGGCATGCTGATCACTGAAGAACTCATGCTGTTGGGCGGCGTCCTTGTCCAAGTTCCAATCGCGATGGTTCTCTTCTCCTTGTTGCTGACCCGCAGGATAGCGCGCCCCGTCACAATCGTTGCGACGATCATCACGACCTCGACGCTCCTTTCAACGGCGCCGACCGATATGGATGACACGTTCCACCTGGGCATTGAACTTGCGGCCATGATGGCAATCTTTTGGGCGGCGTGGACCTGGTCCGATGCGGATCGGATCGCAGTTTGAGCGCCCAGAAAATTCAAGGCCAATCAGATGTTCGCTCAACGCTCTCGGCGGGACCGAGCCGGCCAGTACGAGAAACTGGCACCACGCTACGACAGGCTTCATCACCGGTGGCTCCGCCACGCGGGTGGCGAGGCTCAAGCCGCCTTGGAGGCCTTGGTGCGCGCTCTCGCCACGTCCGATATGAAGTTGCTGGATGCGGGGTGTGGCACCGGCCGTTTGGCACGAACGTTAATTGCTGAAGGTATGCGGCCGAAATCGATCACCCTGCTCGACCCGTCGGAGGCTATGCTTGCGCGCTGCGCCGACATTCCGGTGTTAAAGATAAAAGGACGACTGGAGGCACTGCCGTTCGAAGACGGCGCATTTGATCTTGTGACCTGCGTCTGGGCCCTGGAAACCGTCCCGGATCCCCATTTGGCATTGACTGAACTCTGCAGGGTCGTTCGACCCGGTGGCGCACTTTGCCTCGCGTTTTGCGCGGATGAGCCTGCCCGTGGTCTGGCAGACTGCCTGATGCGGCAGGCGCTTTTGTATCGCGGTACCGGCCAGTTTTTGTCGTGCGCTGACTTGATGCGGGACATCGAGAGTTTCGACGGATTTCAAGCGCGCGCCATTCCAAGCCAAGGCCCGGCCGCGACCGTTCTTGCCAGGCGGACGGACGCTTTGGTTCAGGCGATCTCCAGGCCAAAAGCTGAACTGGAAAAGCCATAGCCGGGTCAGCGAGTTCTTTTGCGATAGCAGCCTGTACGCTTGGATTGCCGAGGAGCAATGCGTGCAATCAGGTCTCGACCGGTCTCTGGCGAAAGCGACGGCTGCTTTCTAGTGCTGAACTTCGAACTGACCGATAAGCCATTCTTCTACAGCGTTGATCGCATGTGTTGTTGCCATGTCTTTGGGTCGCACAAACCAATATGCATGGCTGGCATCCAGTGAGACATGGAAAGGTGCCACGAGCCGTCCTGCGGCGATGTCGTCGGCGACCAGCAGTGACCGTCCAAGTGCGACCCCCTGACCTTCGACCGCAGCCTGCAGAATCGCGCCGTCATCCCCAAGACGTGGTCCGGCGGGCGGAGATTGCTGGCATCCTGCGGCTTCGAACCAGGCTGGCCAGTCTTCTGGAATGTCGCCGCAAAGAAGCGTGGCACGATACATGTCTTCAGGCGCGTCCAACTCATGTTTCTCGGCATACTCCGCAGAACAGACGGGCGTTACGGTTTCTGTGCCGAGCTTGACCGCTTCCAGATTGCCCGGAGGTGCCGGGCTGTAGCGGATGGCCGCGTCAACACCCTCCGTAACAAAGTCCACGAGATGCCGAGACGCCGTAATGCGAAGATCGATGTCGGGGTTTGCGCTCAGGAAATCACCCAAGCGCGACGCAAACCAGCGCGCTGCGACCGACGGAAGCATCGAGAGAGTGACAATCTGATCAGATCGTTGTGCATCTGCAACTGCGGACCAGGTCTGGGCGAAGGCGTCCGCCAGTTGACGCGCCAGACGTTCGCCTGCCGGGGTCACGCTTAATCTGGCGCCGTTGCGCAGAAACAGCGCGACACCCAACGTCGCCTCCAGATCCGAGACCTGACGCGACACGCCGCTCTGCGTGATGCCAAGTTCCCCTCCGGCAGCGGTGAAGCTGCCGCACCGGGCTGCTGCCTCGAATACCTGCAGGGATCGTAATGGTGGTTTAGCATGAGTCAGGCGCATGCCCTCCCTCATATTTTCTCATTTAAGCAATTTAATATCATCCATTAGCATGAGTTGAACTCAGATAATAGACTGGACGCGCCATGGCCGATGCCCCCTCAACCTCCCTCACCTCCCCCGATCTGAAGAGCTATGTGCCGGATTTGCCCCTGGTGATCTGGATGGTTGTCCTGACCGTTGTCCTTGGCCTTGCAGCTGGTCTTGGAGCGAACGAAGTGGTCGGGCAGTTCAACGCAGGGTTTGGACGGGCCTTGGGTGAGTTTGCCTTGATCCTCTTGCCGTCGTTTACCTTGGCTGCGGCCTTGTCGCTTCAGAACATTGCGTCCAACGCGGCGGGCCGAACGGTCGCGCTGGCCTCGCCGGTTGCGGGCGCAGGGATGATCTGTCCGGACACCGCCTATGCCGCGCTTTCTCCAGCGGCTGGGCGCTACAAGATGGATACGGCGTTTGGGGCTTATGCGGGGTTCAAGCTGCTCTATCCGGCTGGCCCGCTGATCGTGGCGGCGGGCTTGGGTGTTACCAGTGCCCAAGGGGTCGAACCTGCCACTCTGTTGCTGTGCGGCGTGCTGTTGACGCTTCCTGTCTGGGCAGCAGGGGTGGTGTGGGGACGCTTCGCCACAAGAGGCACCGCGACGACGAGCGAAACGGAAGGTCCAGCAGACAATGGCCGTTTGTTAAGGGCATTCGCGCCGTTTTTGGTGATGGCGGCACTGCTGATCTTCGGGGGCGTGGTCGGGACGACCGGAAACAACGTATTGGACTTTCTATTGCTGCCGAAGGGGGCATTGATCACCGCTGCGATCCTCGCCTTGTTGCAAACGCCATCTGACAAACGGCGCGCGTGCCTGGATAGCGCGGTCCGACGGACAGGTTCGCTTCTATTGGTCATCGGCGCGGCAAGTGCGTTCGGCGCGGTGCTGACGGGGCTGGTGGCACTGGACCGTCTGGTGCCGCAGGGTGACGGGGCGCTGACCCTGATCGCACTCTTTGCTTTGACCGTGCTGTTCAAGCTGGCCCAGGGATCGTCCATGGCGACATTTGCCGCCATCGCGCCCGTCGCGGCCCCGATCGTCCTGGCCAGCGGTGTCAACGAAATTGCGGCGGTCTTCGCGATTTGCCTGGGCTCCTTCATCGCGATCCTGCCCAATGACAGTTACTACTGGCTGGTTCGTCGGGACGCTCTCGAAGATGAGCCGAGCGAAGGGCGCGTCATTCACATCCTGACTGGCGGCGCACTGGTGCAGGCGTTGGTCGGCATGACTGTTCTTCTGGCCGTGGTGGCTTTATGGCCCTGATAGAGATCGTGATCTGAAGGCTGGACACGTTGGCGTAGCCGCGATTGATGCATAAGGTCTGGCATCCGGACTTGCCGTTTTTCGTGACACGCCTCGTGACTGGGAATGCTTCGGCGCAAGTATTCTGACGGGGGTAGGCTTTCTCTGGTCGCAGAAGACTGCGGCGCGGTCGCGGCTTTCTCCACGAGGTTGCCGTATTGTGCAGTCTTCCCGGAGGTGTATCGTAAATCCGTCCGATTGGTGGACTGCATGATCCGCACGCTTTCGACCTCCGTATTCCCGCGGACCCTGATCTTACCGGATGTCCTACGAAGTTATTCGCGCCAGATTTCCTGGCGCTGGCGTTCTGCAACGGCTTGAGAAATTCCAGCAAACCGTTTCGTCATGTACCGAATAAACCGCCGTTTGGCCGGGGATTGGCTTTCCATATCGTTCCAGAGCATTCCCAGTTCACGCTTCGGGTGCTCAATTCGAATGGGCAGAGCGACAATGGTGTTTTTGGGCTGCATGTAAACCACGGAAAACGGCAAAACCGTCAACGCTTTTGAGCCTGCAAGAACGTTGATGATGGAAGACAATGTGCCACCTGAGTAACTGACTTTGAAGTCACTGATGCCAATACTATCAAGCACGTCCCGTAGATCTTGGTAGAGAGGGCTTCCTGCAGGTTGTGTAATCCATGGAAACTCTGAAATCTCCTCCAAGCGCAACGACTTCTTTCTGGCTAATGGATGGGCCGATCCGCATGCGATCACATTTCGGCCTTTAAGTATTCTTTGGAAACCGATGTCATCAGGGACGTCACCCGGTTCCATTGGGCAGACACAAGTATCTACGGTTCCTGCTCTCAGGGCCTCGATCAGTTCTTCAGCATATCCATAGCTTTGGTCGACGCGCAGCTCGGGAAATTCATCTTGGAACCCGGCAATAATAGTAGAGATGACGCCGTCCATAAAGATAGGCGTGCCCGCGACGCGGACGGAGCCCGCGTGGCCGCTTATGAACTGCGAAGCGATATCTTGAGCCTGTTGCGTCGCGCGCGCGATCACGCGCCCTTCAGAAGCCAGCCTCGTGCAAAGTTCGGTTGGCTGCAGGGGTCGACGCCCTTTTTCGAACAGGCTTTCTCCAAGACGGGCTTCGAGGTCCGCCACGATCCGAGACAGGCTTGGCTGTGATTTCCCCAGATCACGTGCACCCTGGCTCATTCCTCCCGCATCAACGATGGCTGACAGGATGTGCAGGTGCTTTGGATCAATTAACATAGCATTATGCTATATTATTTGGCGGAAGTATTATCAACATGCGATATTTCGCTCGCTAGCCTGATGTCGAGGAGGAATCGACATGGCTTTTCCAGCGATAGGAAATGAAGGCGATGAGCAAGTGCGCGTTCGGTTCGGAAGAGCCATTCGTCGCGATCTGGCATCCGAATTAGAGCGGCTTGGCAGCCGACAGGCGATGATCCTGTCTACACCGCAGCAAAGCGATTTGGCCTTCGAGGCCAGCGAAGTGCTCGGACCGCTTGCCGCCGGCGTGTTCTCCAAAGCCACCATGCATACACCCATCAACGTAACTGAAGATGCATTGGAACATCTGCGTGCGTCCCGCGCTGATTGCCTTGTCGCACTCGGGGGCGGGTCGACGATTGGGCTTGGAAAGGCTCTCGCATACCGCACTGATCTGCCCCAGATCACGGTGCCAACCACCTATGCCGGAAGCGAAGCGACGCCCATTCTCGGGCAAACCGAAGATGGGGTCAAAACGACGTTGAGCGACCCAAGGGTGCTGCCGGAGGTGATCTTGTACGATCCGGAACTGGTGGCCACTCTCCCGGTGGGTATGACGGTCACATCCGGCCTCAACGCAATGGCACATGCGGCAGAAGCGCTTTATGCCGAGAACCGCACAAAAGAAACCACGAACCTTGCTATCGAGGGATTGCAGGCCTTGGCCGAAGGACTGCCCAAGGTTGTTGACGCGCCGGGCGATCTGGACGCGCGCGAGATGACGCAACGCGGTGCCTGGGCCTGTGGCACCGTACTGGGCCGGGTTGGCATGGCGTTGCACCACAAGCTTTGCCATACGCTTGGTGGGTCATTCGATCTGCCTCATGCAGAGACGCACGCGATTATTTTGCCGCATGCAATCGCCTACAATGCGCGTGCCGCGGCACGTGAGTTAGAGGCCATCACCGATGTACTGGGCGGCAAGTCGGCGGGTCAGTCGCTCTTTGGGTTTGCAAAGACACTCGGTGCGCCGCTTGCACTGCGCGATCTGGGCGTCAGCGAAACCGACCTCGACCGAGCTGCCGATCTGGCGACACGAAAACCCTATCCAAATCCACGACCCGTAACTCAAAACGACATTCGCGCGCTCTTGCAAGCGGCGTGGGCCGGCGATGCGCCAGCATTCTGAGACAGACGTGACACGAGGGAGAACACGCATGATTACGAGACGCACACTTTTAAAGAACTCGGCAGCAACCAGCCTGACACTGGCCGCTGGAGGATTGGCAGCCCCAGCCATCGCACAAGGCGCAAAGATCAAACTGGGGTACGTCAGTCCGCAGTCGGGGCCTCTGGCCGCCTTTTCCGAAGCGGATCAGTTCATCATCGACGGATTTCTCGGCTCTGAAGCGGGGTCCAACTTCGAGGTTATCGTAAAAGACAGCCAGTCCAACCCCAACCGTGCCGCCGAAGTCGCCAAAGAACTTATTCTTGATGATGAAATCGACTTGATGTTGGTTGCCTCCACACCCGAAACCACCAATCCTGTGGCGACCACTTGCGAGGCCGAAGAAATCCCTGTGATTTCCACGGTCGCGCCCTGGCAGCCCTGGTTCATCGGGCAGCAAGGCAACCCGGGCGATCCGAGCTCGTGGGAGCCGTTCTACTACAGCTTTCACTTCTTCTGGGGCCTCGAGGACGTCATCTCGGTTTTCACCGCGATGTGGAATCAGCTGGAGACAAACAAGCAGGTCGGCGGGCTCTTCCCTAATGATGGCGACGGCAATGCTTGGGGCGATCCGAATGTGGGCTTCCCACCGGTTTTGGCCGAACAGGGCTACGGGTTAACGGATCCAGGCCGTTACCAGAACCTGACGGATGATTTCAGCGCGCAGATCAATGCTTTTAAACAGGCCAATGCTGATATTGTCACTGGCGTGCCGATCCCGCCCGATTTCACGACTTTCTGGACCCAGGCCAAACAGCAAGGGTTCAATCCAAAAGCAGCCAGCATCGGCAAGGCGATCCTGTTTCCGCAGGCGGTCGAAGCCCTTGGCGATCAAGGACACAACCTGTCGTCCGAGGTCTGGTGGTCGCCGACACATCCATTCAACTCTTCGATCAGCGGGCAATCTGCTGGCGATCTCGCCGCGGCGTACTCAAACGCCACCAACAAGCAGTGGACACAGCCAATCGGCTTTGTGCATGCGCTCTTTGAAATGGCCGCAGACGTCATGGGCCGCACGGATGATACAGGCGATGCGGACGCTGTTGCCGCGGCAATCGCTGCATCCCAGCTTGAAAGCATCGTGGGCCGGATTGCATTTGACGGTGCAGGACTGCCGCCCTTTGCAGCGCAGAACGTCGCCAAAACACCGCTTGTCGGGGGACAATGGCGCCTGAAAGACAGCGGAGATTACGATCTGGTGATCGTCGACAATACTGACCATCCGAACATTCCGACCGGCAGCAAAATGGAGCCGATCAGCTAAGCGGTCTGTCCCGCTACTCTGTGGCTGGACAACGCGGGCCGAGGAACTCTCATGACCATGCTCACCCTTCAAAATGTATCAAAAAGCTTTGGCGCGCTGACCGTGACAGACAACGCTAGTTTCGAGGTGCCCAAAGGGCAGGCGCTGGGTATTATCGGGCCGAACGGCGCAGGGAAATCCACCCTCTTCAACCTCATCACCGGTAATCTGCGGGCCGATCAGGGCAGGATTCACTTTGAAGGGCGCGATGTTACCACAGTTTCAGCGATGGAACGTTGCCTGACAGGCATCGGGCGGTCCTTCCAGATCCCGCAACCTTTCGAGAAGTTGACCGTGTATGAAAACCTTCTGGTTGCTGCCACACACGGCCGCAATCAATCGGAGGCTGAGGCGCATGACGCTTGCGTCGACGTACTGGAGCGTACCGAGATGTTGCGTCGTGCGAACCTCCCTGCGGGCAAGTTGAGCCTTCTGGAGCGCAAGCGGCTGGAACTTGCGCGTGCCATGGCGACGAACCCCAAGCTTTTACTATTGGATGAAATCGCAGGCGGTTTGACGGAAGGCGAATGCCAGGCGCTGATCGGCACGATCAAAGATATCCACGCTCAGGGCGTTACGATCATCTGGATCGAACACGTTCTGCATGCGCTAACCTCTGTTGTCGAACGCCTGCTGGTTCTGGATTTCGGAAAGGTCATCGGCATCGGCGACCCAGACGCGATCATGAACTCGAAAGAGGTCAAAGAAATATATTTGGGGATCGAGGTCTGATGGCACTTCTGGAGACGCAAGGCCTGACCGCGAATTACGGTGACTTCCAAGCTCTCTTTGGTGTCGACATAGCCCTGAGTGAGGCGGAAACGATTGCGATTATCGGCGCCAATGGTGCCGGAAAAACCACGTTGATGCGCTCGATCTCGGGCGTGCTGCAGAATGCACCCGACATGGTGCGCTTTGAGGGGCAGGGGATTGGTGCCCTGCCTGCAGATGAGATCATGGCACAGGGCGTCGCCATGGTGCCCGAGGGCCGCAGACTGTTTCCGTCGCTTACGGTCGAAGAAAACCTGATGATCGGCGCCTACGGGCGTAGCACGGGCGGACATTGGTCGCTGCAGACGATCTACGATCTGTTCCCGATCCTCAAGGAACGCCGTCACAATCCCGGCACGGCTCTTTCAGGTGGCCAACAGCAGATGGTCGCCATTGGCCGTGCGCTGATGTCGAACCCTCGTGTTTTGCTATGCGATGAAATCAGCCTTGGCCTCGCGCCGGTCGTGATCAAGGACATCTACAAGGCCGTGCCTGCCATACAGGCCGCCGGTGCCAGCATCATCGTCGTGGAACAGGATATCGGTCAGGCCATGGCTGTGGCTGACCGGGTGTATTGCATGATGGAGGGCCGCGTGACGTTGTCGGGCACCCCCAGTGAGCTGAGCCGTGAGGCCATCCACGACGCCTATTTTGGAGCGGGACATTGATCTGGGTTGATACAATCGTGCAGGGTGTTCTGCTGGGCGGTCTCTATGCGCTTTTCGCCGCAGGCCTGAGCCTTGTCTTCGGGATCATGCGGCTGGTGAACCTCGCTCATGGTGATCTGATCGTCATGGGGGCCTACCTGATCCTC
Organism: uncultured Roseobacter sp.; assembly: GCF_947492555.1. Taxonomy (GTDB): domain Bacteria; phylum Pseudomonadota; class Alphaproteobacteria; order Rhodobacterales; family Rhodobacteraceae; genus Roseobacter. The sequence continues at coordinate 90,666 of NZ_CANLNE010000002.1, read as the reverse complement.
GTTCTTGTCACCCTGCTGGGGCTCCCCCCGTTTGTCGCGTTGCTTTTCGCTGTGCCTTTGATGTTCGCGTTCGGCTGGGGGCTGCAGAAGTTCCTGCTGAACCGGACGCTCGGTGACGATATTCTGCCGCCGCTTCTGGTAACATTCGGACTGTCTATTGTGCTGCAGAACGCGCTGTTGGAAGGTTTTTCGGCCGACAGTCAGCGCCTGCCAACGGATGCATTGACGACGGCCTCTGTCGCCGTCGGGCCCTTGAACCTGGGCGTTATGCCGTTGCTCACCTTTGCCTCGGCGATTGCCGTGATCATTGGTCTCAATCAGCTTTTCTATCGCACCTCGCTGGGGCGGGCTTTCAGGGCCACGTCGGACGATGCGGTGACCGCAAGCCTCATGGGGATCAAACCGGCCAATATTTTCGCAACGGCCACGGGCATTGCCTTGGTGATCGTTGCAATTGCCGCATTGTATCTGGGATTGCGCTCCAACTTCGATCCCAATGTCGGACCCGCGCGCCTGATCTACGCTTTTGAAGCAGTCATTATCGGCGGGCTTGGCTCGCTCTGGGGTACGCTTGTCGGGGGGATCATCATTGGCGTGGCGCAGACCGTCGGGGCGGCGCTGAACCCTGAATGGCAAATTCTGGCCGGACACCTGGCTTTCCTCGCGGTGTTGCTGGTGCGCCCGCGTGGCCTCTTTCCAAGGGCGCATGACTGATGGCTACTTATTCTGTTCAAACCCGCACGCGTGCCTCCAGTGGCTTTGCAGTCTTTGCGACACTTGCGATTGTCCTTTTGATCCTGCTGCCCTTCTTCGCCGGGCGCAGCACCATTCAGGACATGTTCTTTATCCTGACCATGCTGGTGCTGGCGCAGTTCTGGAACCTTCTGGCAGGCTACGGCGGCCTGGTGTCCATCGGCCAGCAGGCGTTTGTGGGCATGGGCGCTTATGCGATGTTCGGGGCGGTAATCTTGCTGGGGGTCGACCCCGTCCCGTCGATCCTGCTCGCGGGTGTCGCGGCGCTGATTATTGCCGTGCCAACCGCCTTTTTCGCCTTCCGTCTGCAAGGGGCTTACTTCGCCATCGGCACATGGGTCATCGCCGAGGTGTTCCGCCTGCTGGTCGCGCAGTGGAAGACGCTGGGCGGAGGCACCGGCACGTCATTGCCGCGCTCGGCCACGCGGGAGATGTGGTTCACCGATGCGATAAAAACGCTCTTTGATGTGAAAGCCTCTGCCGCGCGTGACATCCTGGCCTACTGGCTGGCGCTGGCGCTGGCCCTGGCAACCATCGGCGGCATCTATTGGCTGTTGCGTACCCGGCGCGGCCTCGCCCTCGCGGCGGTGCGCGACAATACGGAGGCCGCGAAATCCGTTGGGGTCGATGCGGCACGCATGAAATGGGTGGTCTTTCTGACATCGGCTTTTGGAACCGGCCTCGCTGGCGGGCTGATCTACATGCAAAAGGCGCGTATCTCGCCCGACGCGGCATTCAGCGTCACTGACTGGACAGCCTATGTCATTTTCATCGTTGTGATCGGTGGCATCGGCACCATCGAAGGTCCGATACTCGGTGTCCTTATCTTTTTCGCCCTGCAATCGCTGCTGGCCGACTTTGGCAGCTGGTATCTCATGACGCTGGGCGTGCTCGCCATCGTCATCATGCTGATAGCACCTCGTGGCCTTTGGGGGCTGATCTCGGAACGCACGGGCGCACATCTCTTTCCCATTCGCCGCAGGTTGACCGGCGGCAAGCTTGACCAACTGGAGGACTAATCATGGCAGACATCACAACAGACGTGCTTATCATCGGAACGGGTCCTGCCGGGTCCTCCACCGCGGCGCTCTTGTCCACCTACGGCGTCGAGAACATGATCATCAACCGCTATCGCTGGCTGGCCAATACGCCACGCGCGCATATTACCAACCAGCGCACGATGGAGGTGCTGCGTGATCTGGGCCACGACGTCGAGGATGAAGCCTATATGTTTGCGGCAGAGCAGGAGCTCATGGGCGAAAATGTCTTTTGTGAAAGCCTCGTGGGCGAAGAGATCGGACGCATGAAAAGCTGGGGCACGCATCCGCTCTCCAAGGCCGAACATCTGCTGAGCAGCCCCACATTCATGAACGACCTGCCGCAGACCTTTATGGAACCGTTGCTGTTCAAGACGGCCTGCCAGCGCGGCACGCAGGCGCGGATGAGCACCGAATACCTCAGCCATGTACAAGACGCAGACGGTGTTACAACCACATGTCTGGATCGGTTGACCGGCAAGGAAGTGACCATCCGGTCCAAGTATCTCGTCGGGGCGGACGGGGGTAATTCGCTGGTCGCGGATCACATTGATCTTCCATTCGAAGGCCAGATGGGCGTGGGCGGATCGATGAACATTCTCTTCAAGGCCGACCTGAGCAAATACGTAGCTCATCGTCCTTCGGTGCTTTACTGGGTCGTTCAACCCGGCGCGGATGTGGGGGGGATCGGCATGGGCCTGGTCCGCATGGTGCGCCCGTGGAACGAATGGCTGATCGTCTGGGGCTATGACATTAACCAACCACCTCCTGACGTCGACGATGCCTTTGCCACAAAGGTCGTACGCGATCTGGTGGGCGATCCTGATCTGGAAGTGGACATCACCAGCTGGTCCACATGGACGGTCAACAACTACTATGCCACGCATCTGCAAAAAGATCGCGTGTTCTGCATGGGTGATGCGATCCACCGGCATCCCCCCTCCAATGGTCTGGGCTCCAACACGTCCATTCAGGATGCCTTTAATCTGGCGTGGAAAATCGCGGCTGTTCTCAAAGGGCAGGCAGGGGATGCGCTGCTCGAGACCTATTCGGTTGAACGCGCTCCTGTCGCCAAACAGATCGTGACCCGCGCCAATCAGTCGATTGGCGAGTTTGGACCAATCTTTGAGGCACTGGGGCTGACCGAGAGCAATGATCCCGAGACAATGCAGAAAAACCTCGAAGCGCGCTGTGACAGCACGCCCGAGGCCGAGACACAGCGCGCCGCAATTCGTGAGGCAATTGCTTTCAAAAAGTATGAGTTCGACGCCCATGGGGTCGAAATGAACCAGCGCTACAAATCAGGCGCAGTTGTGACGGACGGTCAGATGGAACCCGATTTCGCTCTTGATGCGGATCTTCACTATCAACCAACCACATGGCCCGGCGCGCGGATTCCACATGCATGGCTATTTGACAGAGAGGGCAACAAGCACTCCACCCTTGATTTGGCCGGCCATGGTGTCTTCACGCTCTTCACCGGGCTTGGCGGCAAGCGATGGGTCGATGCGCTGACCGAGATCGGAAAAGAAATGGGAATTGATGTCGAGGCACATGTCGTCGGCCCCCGGCAGATCTACGTCGACCATGTGGGCGATTGGGCACGCGCGCGAGAGGTCAGCGACGCGGGATGCATCGTGACCCGTCCGGACCAGCACGTTTGCTGGCGGCACGACGGTCTGGCGGATGACCCCAAAAGTGAACTGCGCCGCGTGTTCACACAAATTCTGGCGAAGTGAGGATGTTATGACCGAAACAGGATATTTTACCGAAGCCAACTCTGCAGAAATCGTTGCCAGCCGCAATGCAGGTGCCAAGGACGCGCGACTGGCAGAGGTGATGAGCGCCATAACCCGCCACCTGCACGCAGCCGTAAAGGAGATCGAGCCGACGCAAGACGAATGGTTTGAAGCGATCCAGTTTCTGACCAAAGTCGGCCATATGTGCAATGACTGGCGGCAGGAGTTCATTCTTCTGTCGGACGTCATGGGCGTGTCTATGCTGGTTGATGCGATCAATAACCGCAAACCATCGGGCGCATCGGAATCGACGGTTCTGGGTCCGTTCCACGTGGAAGATGCGCCGGAGCTTCCCATGGGATCTGACATTTGTCTCGACCAGAAGGGGGAGCCGATGCTGGTCAAAGGACGTATTCTTGATACCGAAGGCAATCCGATCGACGCGGCAAAGATCGACGTCTGGCAAGCCAATGATGAGGGCTTCTATGATGTTCAGCAAAAAGGTCTGCAGCCGGAATTCAACCTGCGCGGTGTCTTTCGCACAGAGGCTGATGGAACTTATCATTTCAAAGGCGTGAAGCCAAAATTCTATCCAATTCCCGATGATGGCCCGGTCGGGCAGATGCTGGCCAAGCTTGGGCGGCATCCCTTCCGGCCGGCGCATCTGCACTACATCCTGGAGGCAGATGGGTTCGAGACACTGATCACCCATATCTTCGATCCAGACGATCCCTACATCCACTCCGATGCCGTCTTTGGCGTAAAAGAGAGCCTGCTGGCCAAGTTCGAACTGATAGAAGACCCGGATCGTCTCAAAGAGGCTGGCTTCGATGCTCCGTACTACGAAGTGGTGCATGATTTCGTATTGGCGCCTTCGAAATGACCAAGCCCTGTATCATCTGTGTGGCCATAACCGGATCATTGCCCACAAAAGAAAACAATCCCGCGGTGCCTATCACCGTTACGGAACAAATCGAAAGCACGCATGAAGCTTTTGAGGCAGGTGCCACGGTTGTGCATGCGCATGTGCGCAATGACGATCAGACACCATCCAGCGATCCCGACAGGTTTGCGGCCCTGCAGAAGGGGCTGGAAAAACACTGCCCGGGCATGATTATTCAGTTCTCAACCGGCGGGCGTTCCGGAGCGGGCAGGACCCGCGGCGGGATGCTGCCTCTAAAACCAGACATGGCCTCACTGTCCGTAGGGTCGAATAATTTCCCTACCCGTGTTTATGAAAACCCGCCTGAACTGGTTGATTGGCTGGCCGCCGAGATGAAATCACACGGTGTGAAGCCTGAGATCGAAGCCTTTGATTTGTCACATATCCTCAAAGCTGCAGCGATGTATCAGGCTGGCCAAATTGCGGATGTGCCTTACGTTCAATTTGTCATGGGGGTGAAAAACGCAATGCCGGCAGACCGCCACGTGTTTGGTTTCTATGTGGAAACGGTGAAGAGACTATTTGGAAACGATGTTCCTTGGTGTGCGGCCGGGATAGGTGCCGCCCAAAGGGTTTTAAATGACTGGGCTATTTCATCCGGTGGCCATGCGCGGACCGGGCTCGAAGATAACGTGAGACTTGATAGGTCAAAGCTTGCTCCCTCGAACGCTGCGCTTGTCCGCAGAACCGTTGGTATGTGCGATCAATATGAGCGGCCAGTGGCCACAGCCATGCAAGCGCGCAAAATACTTGGCATTGATCCAGCTTGAACTGTTCCAATACCGATGAATGTCTGCGATGCGGACATCGAACCCAAAATCGCCGCACCGTCGATCAAGGCCGGCTTCTAGCGACTGCAAGATGCACTTTGTACGGCGACCCGGATCTCCTAGGCGCCAACAGTCTGGTAGTAGTCGACCGCCTGAGGTTCGATGTCCCAATTCCACCAAAATTGCGTATTGAATTCGACAATCTCACTACCGAGGAAAAACTCCTCATACTGGTAGGAGACGGTAACATCGCTCGAATCCATCCCTTGGAAGCGCACTAGATCGACACCGCGACCGTCTCCCAAAATCAGATCGTTGCCGAACCAGGTGGTGCTGTCCCCAGCATCCTCCCGCAAGATGATGGTGAGGTCATCTTGTGGATTCAGATTACCATGTACTTCGTCACTGGTCAGATAGATGTCGTCTCCGGCGCCACCTTCAACAACATCGGTGCCTCCTGAGTGTACGATGACATCTGACCCCGCATCGCCCTCAATGGTATCATTTCCGTCGGTATCGTAGGCAAGTAACCTGTTGACATAGGCGTCGAAGCTTTCGCCCTCGCGATAACTCGCTTCAGCACCATTGTCGTAAATGTAGTCCGCGCCTTCACCGCCGTGCAGTTCATCGTGCGCAGCCGAGCCCGTAAGCGTGTCATGCCCATTTGCCGTATAGGCAGTAATCCGAAATCCGCCCGTGATTTCGTCGTCATTTTCTTCGTAAAGGCGGAAATCTGCTTCGCCTCCCGCATCGGTCAGTTCGAAGACTTCAAAATTCTGCAACCGCAGAGCTCCTAACCGGATACTGATCTGACTTGTCAGACTCAGTTGCCTCAAACAAAAACTCACCCAGATATGTCGCCTCAAGCACTCCCCAAGGCCCAAAGATGTTAGGAGTGGCAGGAAATGCACCAATTGTACGATATTCAGAATAGGTGTTTTCAGAGCCTTCTGGAGCCCAGATCAAATACATGTGTTTTGCGGCACCAAATGTCCCGCCAACATCTCTATTCTCAAGGTAAATCGGCATTGTCTCTCCCAAACTTTGCTATTTCGATCCATGAGCTATGACGTAGGAAACGCGATCGCCGATCATCATTATCCGGACGACACCACCACATCGTCCGCGCACGAGGCGATCAAGAAGTGTCGGGCTTTTGATGCAGAAATTCAGCAGCCGGTCATAGCCGCCTCGTGGGGTATCCCTAAACTCTGGTGCTTCACGGCTCTCGATAAATGGCATTCTGTGACTATCCATAAATGCGATGAGCTGTTTGTCTGAACAGCGTATCCCTGCTAGCGCTTCTTCCAGCAATATCCGGCGAAGGTTCTTCGGACCGCCTTGCGCAATTTGCTCCGAGTACATAGTCATCGGTGATGACCAGAGTATTGCGTGGCATTGGCGGTAGACCTCAGGTACGTCGACTTTCTCAGCAGAGCTGCCACGCCCCCATGTTGAAGCAGTTACCAGTAAGAGCAGAAAAAAAATCAGTTTCGCGACTCGTTTCACTTTCTTACACCCTCCAGTGTTGAGCTGGTATGTCGGTGCATACTGTCATCTTCGGAGCCTCTTGTGTGGCTCTACTTATTACCACCACCGCCGACATGAGTGACAATGCCTTCAAACGTGTGGATGGAGATGTTATTGCATCGCTTCCCAAAGATGATGGACCGAAACGACCATGTGCAGTGCACATAGCCATAGCTAAAGTCATAATGGAACCGACGGTTCGGAGGGCCGAAGGGTCCGGTTGATGCACCTGGTGGACTTCCACGGTGCTTTCCAACAGTCCAACCACCTGCTTTGAAATAGGAATCCAAATCTTCTGCGTCACACGCAACGCCAATCAGAATGCCGGTGTCGATGACACTACGCCAATTTGTCCCGCCGTTGTTGGTCAGTGCATTACGAAGAGGCCCCTCCAAAACCTCAACGCATGTCCTTTTCTCGTCTGAGCTGGCGTTAGAGGCCAGGATGCCAACTGCAAAACCTAAGAGGCAAACTGCTATAGTTTCTCGAATTGTCGTTCGACGGATATGCGGCATTACAACCTTCCCAGTTTGTCTAGGCACTTGTTCCCGCTAGGGCTGCGTTTACGGCGATTGCATAGGAGATTCTTCAAGAGTTCTGAGGGGATCGGTCACTTGCTTGAATTCATACAGATAGATCGTCGTCGAACATGCAGCTCCGAAGCTTGAAATGGCATAATGGACTTTTCCAGGGCCACATCGCCAATCTCTTGATGCTTTGACTTCTGTTTTCATGAAACGCTGCATAAATCTAGGTCTCGACAGCGTGCTTATAGTAATGCGAGTACATCGGTAGCTCTCGAGGTTGGCAATGAAAAGGAACGCTACGGACTTGAATTTTGACTTTATGTTTAACAAGCCGAAGAAATTACGATTTGCCACGAATGAGGAACTGAACGCTTCTGCGCCTTCTAAGCAGACGTCTGTTCCGAGGTAATGCTCGCTCTGGCGATAGTGGATTTGCTGAGTAAGGTGATGGTGAGCGCTTGAATTTGTATCACCCTTGATGTGGCGATATCCGCGTTTAATGAGGGTATGCAAATTTTTCTATTGAAATGGTCGCTTGCTCCAATTCCTCAACTCTAGTGAAATGGCTGTCTGAATTGCTCCGAGGTACCTCATAGGAAACGAAGGACATTAGAGGTAAAGGATCGTCCAAGTTCAGAGGTATAGCATAGAACATGCAATCGACCGATGTGCTTCTTGGAATCGGGGTTCAGTATTCGCCTGCAATCCGTAAGGTGAGCACAACTGAAGCGATCCACTATATTCGTCGCGAGCAATTGGGCCGTGAACTAGCCGGTTGATCAGGGCCGTTCTTCTATTTCATTGGACCTGCAGTGATCGAAACTATTTTTCCTCTGAGCAAGGTTACACCCGACTGAGCCCTACACCCGCCTGTTAACCACCGCATGGGCCAAGATCTAGTAAGGCAAAAAACCAGTCCGCGGTCCCCTCGAAAGCTTTCACCAGAGATATCCACAACCCTAAGAAAGTGCCATCCACCCGTCTCAAACCAAGAGATTAAGTCATTCTCACTGCCGGCCAAATTAGTGAGCTGGTGTCCCGAACGGTCCGAATTAAGCTCTGGATAGGAACTACCTCGCAAAGCCCAATCCAGTTCGTTTAGTTTCTCAGAGCAACTCTGTTGCGATGCAAGGCCCAGCAGCCCAAAGGCTCCCAATAGTTCACTTGTGTGCTTTCCAAAAGCGGAAGTAGAGACATCTTCAGCAGAGAGATCTTCCACCGCCGAACGATAATGCACTATAGGCGGGTTGATGTCATGCCATTTCGCAGATTCATAAGAATGCTCCGCGCGTGCCTGGTCGGTGAGGGTCAATGCCAAGCCACCGCAGCCCCAGAATAGAAGTATCACCAATAATCTCTTAACACTCATCAAAACACTTCGCCCCTTAAGGATTGATGAAGCAACACAGTATTCTGGACATCCATGAACACGCACTTCTTATCCCGCTGAAATAGTTGAAGTCGCATTTTTGTTTTTGCAGATTAGAGAGGGTTCAAGGAGTAGCCATTTCTTACTGCTCTTTTGCCACGTACAGCAATATCTTCACCTACTTGCAATCAGACAGGTGCTATTGCTCTACTTTTTTTAGGTAGAGGACAAGGTGATGGTCCCTGGGACAAAGTCCCTGCAACTCTACAACAATGACCGCATCTTTGGTCGGGCTGAGAGGATTCGAACCTCCGACCCCCTGCTCCCGAAGCAGGTGCGCTACCAGGCTGCGCTACAGCCCGACCGATGGCGCCGAAATAGCGCCATCACCACGCCATGGCAAGCGTATGATGTTGCCTATTTCCGGCGTTTGTCTTTCCGCAAGAACGGTGACACGCGCGGTGTCGTGCCGGTCTCCGGGCGTGATCGGGTCCGCAGCACAGGCTGTTCAGAGTCCTCGGACCTGCTCTCTCGTAAGACAATGAACAGCCCGCTGGCGATGATGATGGCAGAGCCGATGATCGTGTTTCTATCGGGCTGTTCGTCAAAGAAGAGCAGGCCATACATTGTGGCCCACAGGATCTGCGAATATTGCATCGGTGCGACAATGACAGCCTCGCCGTTGTTGTAGGCGGCAATCAGAAAACGTCCCGCGGTCCAAGCCAGAACCGCGATGATTCCAAGTTTGCCAAGATCGGCCAGCGGCATAGGCTGATAAACCAGGGGGAGCAGGGCAGCCATCACGATGAAATTCGCCATCATCGGGTAGAGCATGATGACAACCGTGCGTTCCTCCCGGCCGATTTTGCGCACGATGATTGATGCAAAAGACCCGCAAACAGCCGATACGAGGGCCGCGAGATGGCCGAGTTCCAGCTCTGCCTGTCCGGGACGCAAAACCACCAGAACGCCCGTCAACCCGACCGCAACGGCGATCCAGCGGCGCAGTTTTACCTGCTCGCCTAGGATTGGAATGGCAAGAACCGTGATAAGCAGCGGCGAGGCAAACAGAATGGCATAGACCTGCGCCAGCGGTAGGACGGAAAAGGCGTAAAAGGCACAAAATCCGGTGATCACCGCGGCGACCGTGCGGGCGGCCATCCACCAGGGGTGCACCGGGATCAGGGTGCCGGGCGTGGCATCGCGCAAGAGGTAGAGCATCGCCAGCGGAAAGCTGAACAGAACGCTGAAAAATACGATCTGCACGGGAGAGTATCCACCGCCGAGGACCTTGATGATCACGTCGTGGCTGGCGAACAGGCCAAAGGCGGTCAGCGCCATCAGGGCGGCTTTGAGGTTCGGGTTCATCGGTGTCGGGCCTTGGTCAGAATCAGGCGATCAGACGGGTGGTGCCACCCGTCTGACCCCTACCTTAGACTGCAACAGATCGGGTGCCTGCAAGGCCTGATCACGTCAGGCGACCGTCAAATGGCGTCTGTTACAAGCTTTTATCGAGTGCGCCAAGAATTGCGTCACCCATTTCGGTGGTGCTGATGGGAGTGCCGCCTTCTTCGCCCATCAGATCGGCGGTGCGTGCGCCGTCCGCCAGAACTTTTTCGATGGCCGCTTCGAGCCGCGCGGCCTCGTCGCCCTGATCAAAGGAATAGCGCAGCGCCATGGCAAAGCTGAGGATGCAGGCGATTGGGTTGGCTTTGCCTTGCCCGGCGATATCTGGTGCGGAGCCGTGCACGGGTTCGTAAAGGGCACGCGGTGGGCCGTTCTCGGTCGGCTTGCCCAGGCTGGCAGAGGGCAGCATGCCAAGGCTACCGGTCAGCATCGCCGCGCAGTCGGACAGGATGTCGCCAAAGAGGTTGTCGGTCAGGATCACGTCGAACTGTTTGGGTGCGCGCACCAGCTGCATCGCCCCGTTGTCGGCATACATATGGCTGAGCTCGATGTCAGGATAGTCGGTGTCGCGCACCTTCTGCACGACTTCGCGCCAGAGAATGCCGCTTTCCATCACATTGGCCTTCTCCATGGAGCAGACCTTCTTGCCGCGACGCCGCGCCAGCTCGAAGGCTGACCGGGCGACACGGTCGATTTCACCTTCGGTATAGCGCTGGGTGTTGATGCCGACACGCTCGTTGCCTTCTTCGAAGATGCCGCGCGGTTCTCCGAAATAGACGCCGGACGTCAGTTCGCGCACGATCATGATGTCGAGCCCGGCCACAACATCTTTCTTCAGCGAGGAGAAATCCGCAAGCGCGTCAAAACACTGGGCGGGGCGCAGGTTGGAAAACAGGTCCATCTCCTTGCGCAGACGCAGCAACCCGCGCTCGGGTTTCACGCTGAAATCCAGATCGTCGTATTTGGGACCGCCGACCGCACCCAGCAGTACCGCATCCACCTCAAGCGCCTTGGCCATCGTGTCATCGTGTAGCGGCGTGCCATGCGCGTCATAGGCCGCACCGCCAACCAGATCTTCGCTCACATCGAAGGCCAGATCACGTTTGGCGCCGAACCAGTCAATGACACGCTTGACCTGTTCCATGACTTCCGAGCCGATGCCGTCGCCGGCGAGGATAAGAAGGGAAGGGTTGGCCATGGAACGTCTCCTGCAAAATCTGTTGCTTGCGGCCTACCGCGCGGTCCTGTCAGGGTCAAGAAGGCGCAGGGAATGAGCAAGGCTGCAAAGCAGGAATACGTCGGAGTTCCGGTACTCGCGCATGGCGGAGCCGACCCCTCAGGGCTAGAGTAACGATCAATCCGTGTTGAGGAGGTGCAGGTGCAAACAGCGAGATACCGCCAGATATCCATTCGTATCGGGTTGGTCTTTCTGATCCTGCATTCTCTGCCCTTCGCGATCTGGGCAATTCATTCCGGTGCCTTGCTGTTGATCAGTCCGGACATGTCGGAAAACAGGTTTTACACCCCCGGCGGCACTGGCACCAACATTGCGATTTTTGCACATATGTCTCTGGGTGCGCTGCTGATGGTTTTTGTTCCGCTGCAGTTCTGGCCGGGTCTGCGGGCGCGGTTTACGGCCTACCACCGGTGGTCCGGTCGGCTGCTCTGTCTGGGAGCTGGCGCGATTGGCCTTGCCGGTTTAGCCTATATTTTTGTACGTGGCACCATCGGCGGGTTCTGGATGGATCTTGGCTTCGGCGTCTACGGAGTTTTGGTCTGTCTCAGTGCGGGTCAGGCCATCCGCTATGCCCGCAGAAGGGACTTTGCAGTGCACCGCCGCTGGGCGTTGCGGGTTCTGGTGTTGACTTTCGGCTCATGGCTTTACCGGTTGCACTACGGGATCTGGTACTTCTTCACCGATGGTCTGGGGTCCACGCCGGACTTCGACGGCACGTTTGATCTGGTTCAGAACTTTGCATTCTATCTGCCCTACCTCCTGCTACTCGAACTATGGCTGCGCCGTGAGCCCCGAACGGCCTAGCGCGCGATATCGACCCAGACAAGACGGTGGCGGCTCGCGATCTCAACGGCCTGTCCCAAGGGCGTTTCGGGGTCCGGCCACACCACGCCCGCGCCCAGGACGCGCCAATCCGCGGAGGGCAGGACGTAGTCAACCCGCAGATTTCCGGGGATGGGATCGTCCCAGTCCACTGTGTCTAAGGGATCGCCCGTCATGATGTCGCTGCCGGTGCTCCGCGGCATCGGATCCTGCAGCCGCGGATCATCCAGCGTGGTCGTGATGGCAGTCTTGATCCCTTCGCCGCCCCGCCGGTCCTGGTTGAAATCACCCATCAGGACAAATTGGTCCTGTGGTGCCGGGCCAAATGTTCCGGCCAGATAATGCTGCCAGAAGGTGATTTCGTCATGATTGCGCCTGCCATTGCGGTCTTCCGGCCCGTCAAAGACCGGTGGGCTTGCATGAAAGGTCATGATCGTGACCCGGCCGATGTCCGGCACGTCAACCGGCACAACCCAATGCGCTGTGGTGGACAGGCGCTGGATGGCCTGAGCTTCCTCTGAGGGGAAGGGTTCATCGTCTTCGTGTGGCAGTAGTGCATCCGGGAAATCCCGCCAAAGCATCGCACTGAAATCCTGCACCGCATCCGTGTTAATCGGGTATCGCGACAGCACGGCCATGCCGCCCTGGCCTGAAAAGCGGCCGTAGCTTTGCGCGTCTCGGGGTCCACCACGTCTGCCATCACCGTCCATGTCGAGACCGGTGGCCATGCCCGTGTTGGGGCGGGCTGCGAAACTGTAGGGGAATTCGATGTCCCACGCGGTCAAGGCGCGCTGATACGCCATGAGAGCTGCCCCGGTCAGATCGTAGTCAAACCCCTGCAGAACAAGAACATCGGGGTGTGCTTCGGCAATGACCTGCAGCGTGGCTGTGATTTGAGGATCTTCGCCCCGCACAATATCCCGTAGCAAAAGGCCGGGCCCTCTACGCGCCAGTTCAGTGTTGAATGTCGCAATTCGTAAACTGTCTGCATCCGCACTTGTCGCGGCTATGGTTGCCGCAATGATGAGCGCCGAGGTCAGGCTGTTTGGTATTCGGCGTCCTCGGCAGCTGTCCGATAGGCACGCCGCCGTTTTTCCTCGATCATACTGGCGACCCGGCTCATTGCGATTCCGCGCATGATCATGCTTGCAGGAAGAAAGGCCCATGCGGTGATCGTCCAGATAAGGGTTTGAGGGTTCTCAAGTGACACCGGGTTTACCAGATCGGATGTGGCCTTGACCACCGCCGGGATGATGAACGGCAAGAGAAACCCAATGGCGATATTCACCCGTGCATCACGCTGCAAGCGGTGCAGCACATCTCCCCCCGCAGTCGGGTCGAAAAGGGGAAGGTTGACCCAAACGTTAAAGGCCCCTTTGCGAACAGGCCAGCCCCAAAGACGCACCAGCGCGACAAAAGCAACCATGGCGACAAGCGAGATGAGATAAGATATCCCGGCAGCTGACCGGACGGTGTTAATCACCTCGGTCGACGCGTCATAGGGCAGCATCAACACGATCAGGCGCACCGGGGAATACGGGAAGTCGATCCCGTTGCCGATGATTGTCCCGATTGCCGTAATCCCCTGGCTCATTGAGTTGGGGTCAGAGCTGCCGCGCGCAATGGCGGTTAGCAGGAATACCGTGAGAAACAACGCGACAAACCGCAACCGGTTAAAAGGGGCGGCGTCTCGGAATTCCACGATGCTGGGCGATGTGGAGTTGTATTCAACAAATGTCAGAAAGGCGGCAAGCAGTGCCGCAAGCACCACCAATTGCGATTGATCCGATGCCACATCGGGCAGCAAAAGAGCTGGTGTGGCGATCAAAAGCGCCACCAACAGTCCGCGCATGACTGCGCCTGACATACGTACAAGCATCCGTTTTCTTCCCTTCAAACTGGTCAGCCGCGATTCGTTGCCGCGTCTTGTCCCAACTTGATGCCACCGGGGCGGTGGTCTGCTGCCTCATTCTTGCCCCATTTGTGACATCATTCGTCTTAGTTCCACAAGTGTCATGGTTAACAAGACGCAATCCATTGGGCGTTTTGAGGGAAGAGGTGGTGCCTTCTTGCATCAATACTGTGGCAGAAAACTGGCAACACCCAAGATGTAGTGGGCGCCGTCGAGGTGCCCACTAAAATCATGTTAATAGTTTGTCATTGTCCCCGATTGAGGAACCTGCCGCGATCAGGGTCAGACCCAGGGACGGGCCTGCGATGCAGCCGTCTCAAAGCTGTCGATAGCCGCTGCCTTCTCCATTGTGAGGCCAATGTCATCAAGGCCGTTCATCAGGCAGTGCTTTTTGAAAGGGTCGAGATCGAAGCTGAAGACTTCGCCATCGGAACTGGTCACGGTCTGCGCGTCCAGATCGATGATCATTCGGGCGTTCGATCCCTTCTCGGCGTCCTTCATCAAGAGGTCCACCTGCTCCTGCGGCAACGCAATGGGCAGGATGCCGTTCTTGAAGCAGTTGTTGTAGAAGATATCCGCGTACGACGGGGCGATGATGCAGCGAATGCCAAAATCCTTGATCGCCCAGGGTGCGTGCTCCCGTGAGGAACCGCAGCCAAAGTTATCACCGGCCACAAGAATCTCCGCCTCGCGATAGGCATCCTTGTTGAGCACGAAGTCCGGAATTTCCTTGCCATCGTCATCATAGCGCATCTCGTCAAAGAGGTTCACGCCGAGACCTGAACGCTTGATGGTTTTCAGGAACTGTTTGGGAATGATCATGTCAGTATCGACATTGATCAGCGGCATCGGGGCGGCAATCCCGGTCAGGGTATTGAACTTGTCCATTTTGTCTCTCCTCGCCTTCAAAAGGCTGTCGATTCAACGATCATATCGTGGTGATGTGAACCGCATGTGGTGCAATCAGCAGGTAGGGTGGGCTTTCAGGCCACCTACTCCCGTCACATCATTTCGCGTACATCCGTCAGCTTGCCGGTGATGGCAGCGGCGGCGGCCATGGCGGGCGACATCAGGTGCGTGCGTCCGCCGCGGCCCTGCCGACCTTCGAAGTTGCGGTTGGAGGTCGCGGCACAGCGTTCTCCCGGCTGCAACTGATCCGGGTTCATCGCCAGACACATGGAACAGCCCGCAAGGCGCCACTCAAAACCGGCCTCCTTGAAGATATCCGCCAGACCTTCTTCCTCGGCCTGCGCGCGCACAAGGCCGGATCCGGGCACGACCATCGCCCGCAGCCCGTCTTTCTTCTTCTTCCCCTTCAGGATCGCGGCAGCGGCGCGCAGATCCTCGATCCGGCCGTTGGTGCAGGAGCCGATAAAGACCGTGTCGATCTCCACATCCGACAGCGGCGTGCCCGGCGTCAGACCCATGTAGTCGAGGGAGCGCTGGGCGGCGCCAATTTTCCCGCCTTCGAAATCATCCGCTGCAGGCACAGCAGCGGTAATGGGCAGCACATCCTCGGGCGAGGTGCCCCAGGTCACAACCGGCGCGATGTCTTCACCCTTCAGCGTGATGATCTCATCCCATACGGCGTCATCATCAGAGAAAAGTGTTTTCCACCAGTCCATCGCGGCTTCCCATTGTGCGCCTTTCGGCGCATGCGGGCGACCTTTGCAGTATTCGAATGTCTTCTCATCAGGTGCAATCAAACCGGCGCGGGCGCCGCCCTCGATGGCCATATTGCAGACGGTCATGCGGCCTTCCATGGAAAGGTCGCGGATCGCTTCACCGCAGTATTCGATCACATAGCCGGTGCCGCCCGCGGTGCCGGTGGCGCCGATGACGGACAGCGTGATGTCCTTGGCGGTCACGCCCGGGCGCAGCTTGCCGGTGATCTCGACCTTCATGTTCTTCGACTTCTTCTGGATCAGCGTCTGGGTGGCCAGCACGTGTTCCACCTCAGACGTTCCGATGCCATGCGCCAAAGCCCCAAAAGCGCCGTGGGTGGCTGTGTGCGAGTCGCCACAAACAACCGTCATCCCCGGTAGCGTCCAGCCCTGTTCCGGCCCGACGATATGTACGATGCCCTGCCGGATATCGGAAACCGGATAATAGTGGATGCCAAAATCCTTGGCGTTGGTATCCAGCGCCGCCACCTGAATGGCGCTGTCTTCGGTCATGTTCGACGGGTCTTCGCGGCCCGGCGTGGTGGGCACGTTGTGATCCGGCACGGCGATGGTTTTCTCCGGTGCACGCACCTTGCGGCCCGTCATGCGCAGCCCTTCAAAGGCCTGCGGGGACGTCACCTCATGTACAAGGTGGCGGTCGATATAGAGCAGGCATGTGCCATCGTCGGCTTCATGCGCGACATGGGCATCCCAGATTTTATCATAGAGCGTTTTGGGGGACATGGGTCCTCTCCCGTAATGTGAAATGGGTCAGTTTGGGTGAAGCGCGGGCTTATAGCCGCGCCAGCACGGTATGGGTCGCCCCAAAGAAGCGTTCACGCAGGCGCGCGCGATCATCCATATCAATGATGCGTGTCATGCAAGACCAGATACAGGGCTACAGGCGCTGCCGCAAGGGTTGCCGGGTTGTGAGAGCCGTTTGTCTGTGTCACTTTCCGGTCAAAAGGAGCGCCGATGGAGACCGAAGAAGAACCTTTTGCCGCCGCATTGATGTCGGTTGATGAAATTTGGTTCCTCTTCACCAGTTTCCTGGAAAGCGTAATCACCCCCGGCTGGCGGCAGAATCAGGTGCTGATCGTGCTGGGGTTGGCGGTGCTCTGCTACTTCCTGCACATCGTTTCGGGCCGCGTGATTGAAAATCAGGTGCGCGCGCGGGAAGGGTGGTCCAAGTGGCAGCTGCGCATGATCGTCCAGATCAAACGGCGCATGGGGTTGGTCTGGTTCGCGCTGCTGGCGGGCGGGCTTTACCTCTTTATGCAGCAGATCACCTGGCCCTCTCGATCATATTTCATCGGGCTTTCGGCCACGCTCGCCATTGTCTGGACCGGCATTGCCTATGCTGCCCGGCTGGTGCGCAACCGATTCCTGCGACGGCTGGTGACCTGGGGGCTGTGGATTTACGCCACGCTCTATTTCGTCGGTGTCTCGGATGAGGTTTCCGAATTCCTCGATGATCTCGCGCTGGACGTCGGGGATTTCCACCTGTCCCTGCTCACTCTGATCACCGCGGCGGTGGTGATCGGCGTGTTCTTTACTGTTGCCCGGCTGGTCAGTTCCACCACGGCCTCCAGCATTCGCAAGAACGAAGACATCAGCCCGTCAATGCAGGTGCTGGCCGTCAAAGCGGTGCAGATCACACTTTACGGATTTGCCTTCTTCATGGGGGTCAAGGCGGTCGGGATCGACCTCACAGGGCTTGCGGTCCTATCGGGTGCGATTGGTGTGGGCCTTGGTTTCGGTCTGCAAAAGGTCGTCTCGAACCTTGTGTCCGGCGTAATCATCCTGCTGGATAAATCGATCAAACCCGGCGATGTGATCAGCCTGGGTGAGACCTTCGGCTGGATCAACTCGCTCGGCGCGCGCTACGTGTCGGTTGTTACGCGGGATGGCAAGGAATACCTGATCCCGAATGAAGACCTTATCACCAGCCAAGTGGTGAACTGGTCGCATTCCAATGAATTCGTGCGGTTGGATATCTTTTTCGGCACCTCCTACGGCTGCGATCCGCATCAGGTGCGTAAGCTGGCGATAGAGGCGGCGGCGGATGTTGACCGGGTGCTGGCGCATCCCAAGCTTCCAGTGTGCCATATTGTCGGATTTGGCGACAGTTCTGTGGACTACATCTTGCGGTTCTGGATCAGTGATCCGACCGGCGGGCTGACCAATATTCGCGGAAACGTCTATCTCGCGCTCTGGGATGCGTTTGAAGCGCACAACATCTCCATTCCGTTCCCGCAGCGTGAGGTCCGGATGCTCACAGATGAACAGGATATCGTCCGGGACGGGACGTAAGGTTAACCGATCTGTAACGCTGTCATTGAATTGTTGCAGCTGCGTTGTTACCCTGTAGGTACCCCAGCGCCGGGGGTCCGGCGGCGCGTTCAAAGGAGGACAATGTCCTGTCAATCCATGCTGATGCAGCAGATGCTGCTCAAAACGGGCCTGCAGTAATGGTCACTGAGGCCGACACAGCCACCAGCGAAGCGCTCCTGGCAACCATCCTTTCATCCCTTTCCGACGACAAGGCCGAAGACATCGTGCAGATTGATCTGCGCGGCAAGACCGAGATTGGCGACTATATGGTCATCTGCTCCGGTCGCTCGACCCGGCAGGTGTCTTCTATCTCGGAAAAACTCGCGCAGACGGTCAAAGATGAATATGGTCGCACTGCCAAGATGGAAGGCAAGGAGACCGGAGATTGGGTTCTGATCGACACAGGCGATGTGATCGTGCACGTGTTCCGTCCGGAAGTGCGCGAATTCTATCAGCTTGAGAAGATGTGGCAGCCCATGAGCGGCTCGGAGACGGCGGCCAACTGATCCCTTTGGGGTAGGCCGGTTTCATGCGTGTGCATATCATTGCGGTTGGACGCCTGAGGGCGGGGCCGCAAAAAGACCTGATTGATGACTATTTGCAGCGGTTCGACCGCACCGGGCGTGCGCTTGGCCTCGGCCCGGCGCGTGTCGTGGAGGTGGACGACCGCAAAGGCGGCGGCATGGCGGGAGAGGCGGCGCTGATCCGTCGGGCGCTGCCTGCGGGCGCTGTTCTCGTGGCTTTGGATGAGCGCGGAAAGCTCGAAACGTCGCCCGCCTTTGCGCAGCGGCTTGCAGGATGGCGTGACGCAGGGCGCGGAGATCTGGCGCTGGTGATCGGGGGGGCGGACGGGATCGATCCGGGCTTGCGGGCCGAGGCCGATTTGTCGCTCTCCTTTGGCAAGATGGTCTGGCCGCATATGCTTGTGCGCGTCATGCTGACCGAACAGCTCTATCGCGCGGCGTCCATCCTCGCGGGTGCGCCCTATCATCGGGAGTGACAGCCTGAGAGGCACCGGCGGCGTTATCTGTGTCACTGGCAGCTCAGGTCTTTAATTTCCTGGTCAGAGTGGGAGTATGTACAATGCCACGTATCAGATATGGCTACCATGTATCGATGTGTTAAACGCGGCGCGTAGCAGCTTGGCCGCCGCAGACAAAGTGCCTGCCGCGCTCCAGGCGATGCCGACATCCATGGTGGGAATGGCCTCTGCGAGATCAATTCTCTCGACGCGCCGACCATCAAGTGTCCAGGGACGATAGATCACGTCGCTCAGAATCGTGACGGCCCGCCCGGTGGCCACGAGACTGCGCACCGCTTCCACCGAGGTCGAGACAAGTTTGATTTCGGGATGGCCCGTGAGGTCGGTCCAATAGGCAAGCCCCTGTTTGTCCGCATCATCGGACCTCAGCACGGCGTAGGGATGTTTGGCGACATCTGTCAGGGTCACTGTCTTTTGGCGGGTCAGGGGGTGATCCACGCTGACCCACAGCCGTCGCGGTGACCTGTGAAAGGTCCGGCTTTTCAGACCCGCACCCGGCGTAAGGTTCGAGGTCAACACCAGAGCCAGATCCAGCCTGTTTTCAACAAGGCCCTGTTCGAGGACCTCTCTGGGTTCTTCGGTGAGCTCGACGTCGATGCGGGGATGCTGGCGCGCAAAATGCTCGATCACCGGGATGGAAAAGTAGCTGGAAAGCGTCCAGCTCATGCCAAGGCGCACCCGGCCCGTTATCGCATCATCGGTGGTCTCTACACTTTTCATCGCGGCCTCAAAGGAGACAGCAATGTCGCGGGCATGATGCCGGAACTGCTGCCCAGCTCTGGTCAGCCGCAGCCCGGTTGGCAGGCGGTCGAACAGCGCTGTGCCCAACATCCCCTCCATATCCTTGATCGAAAGGGTCACGGCAGATTGCGATACGTTGAGCGCTCTGGCCGCAGCGGAAACCTGCCCTGCATCGACAACGGCGAGAAAATACCTGATCTGGCGATGGGTCAGCATATTAATTTTTCCAATATTACATATTTGGAGTCTGTATTTTCAATACATAAGAGCTTGTGTCAATCTCACGCTGAACCTTCAGGAGCTCGGCCATGAAACACCAGCGCATTCAGCCGCATCACGCGGACATACCGATACCCGGCCTCGCCGACGAGGCAGTCGAAACGCTTGCGTTCAAGGCGTTGGAAGCACGGCTTGAACGTCTGGACGCTGCAAAAGAAACAATTACACTCTTCCAGTTTCCGGATGATCGGAGCCTCCTTGCGCGTATTCGGAACTGGCGGCAGTTGCGCAAGGCGCGCGCGCAATCTCTGCCTTTGGAAGACGTCATGGACACTGTGGACGAGCCCCGGTGGCGCGGACATTGGGCAACAGTGAAGTATCTTTAGCGATCGCCTTAACTGCCTGGCGAATGCAGTCCAGGAGAAGCCTGCACCACTTGGCGCAACCTGTGTCAGCCTATCTGAAAAATCTTTGAAGCTGTTGCGTCTTTCAACTCCTGAGGGGCCACGCTGAAAACAGCATTTGGCGCGCCAGCGGCTGCCCAAATGCGGTCATGCTCAAGGAGGGCCGCGTCCATCCAGGTGTCTGTTTCCGATAAATGCCCAACGGGGGACACGCCGCCGATCGCAAAACCTGTCTCAGAACGAACACGTCTCGGGTCGGCTCTGATCAAGGTTTCCCCGAAAATGTCGGCGGCTCTTGCCAGATCGACGGTGTGTTTCCCGCTCACCAGAAGCAGCCTCAGCTTGCCTGTCTCGGCACCCTCGAAAATCATGGATTTGACGATCTGTTCGACCGAGCAATTGCACGCGGTCGCGGCATCCTCTGCCGTTCGGGTCGAGCCCGGCATGTGTTGAATGGAGGTGTCCAGCTTCAATGCGCCAAGCGCCTTTTGCACCCGTTTTACACTCTTTGACATCTGTATCCTCTAGAATCATCTGGATACAGATTTTATAATAGTATACAAATAGTCAAGTTTGGTGACTTCGATTGGGAACGGAGTATGACACGCAAGATCATCCGGGACGGGCAAACCGCAGAGGAAATCGCTGCGGCTTTGCGTGCAGAGGTCATTGTGGGCAAACTCCCGCCGGATACCGTTTTGTTTCAGGAAGAACTGGCGGAACGTTTCCAGACCAGCAGAATGCCAATCAGGGAAAGCCTCAAAATCCTGGAAAGGGAGGGGCTTGTCCTCCTCCCGGCCAATCGCAGCGCGGTGGTTGCGCCTCTGGATGTGGAAAGCTTCGTGGAGATCAACGAAATGCGCGCGGTTGCGGAGCCGCTTGCGCTGCGACACGCGATCCCCGAGCTTACAAACCGTCAGATTGCGCAGGCCGAGGCAATACAGGAAGAGGCAGAGCGATCAGATATCGCAAGGTTCGCTGCCTTGAACCGCGCGTTTCATATGACCTTGCTGGAACCTTGTGCACGTCCAAGACTTCTGTCGCATATTGCGTCGCTGAACGATTTGTCCCAGCGGTATTTTCACACCGTGGCCGTTGAACTGGAATACTCTGCGCGCTCTCATGACGAGCACCGTTCATTGATCGCGGCGTGCGTTGCCCGGGATAGGGTAGCAGCGTGCATGATCTTGCAGGAACACATCGAAGCTGCGAGCCAGCTGATGGAAGATGCGTTGCGCGCCAAAAGGGCTGCTACATTGCGCCCGCGCACCGGAGACACGGCGCGGTTCGCGCGCTAACGCAAAGTGATCACCTTGGTTTTGGGGTTCCACCCGCCGGGTAGGTCACGCGCCTGCACCTGCACCTGTGTTGTCCCTTCCGGAATACGCACGCCGGAGAGGGAACGGGTAAACGGCTGTTCTTCCACGTGTGGATGCGCCAGCTCACGGATCGCAAGCTGATTGCCCTGCATGTCCAGAATGCGCCAGGCGTCGGCGTAGTGATCCCATCCGGTGTCGGGGTGCGAGATCGTCACGTCGAAACGCCAGGTATCGCCGCTTTTGCGGGCCTTCACATTGTCAATTTGCGGTGGTTCGGCCAACGCCGGAGTTGCGGCCAGAAGCAGTGCCAGAAATGCATATTTCATTTTAAGATCAACCAAATCATACCCTATCTACGCTGCCTAATCTAAGGGTTCAGCAGAATTTTGCGAGAGTGAGATGCAAATTCTCTGCGCCAGATCACGGTCACGGTGAAGAGCGAGGCAAGCATGAGTGCGATCGGACCGGCCAGCCAGGCGGCGGAGGCAAGCGCGAAATACATCGACCTCAGCCCGCGGGTAAAGCTCCGCGCGCCAGTGATGTTGATCTGGGCAGCCTGTTCTGCCCGTTTGAAGGCATCGGGGTGGGATGGGTCATTCGGAACAGCGGCCATCAGGACGGCACAATATCCGAACAACCGGTTGGCCCAGACAAATTTCAGGAAGGCATTGGTGAGGAAAAGCGTCAGGACCATCAGTTTCAGCTCCCACACAATTGTGGGATGATCCATCAAGGTGATGTCAGCCGCAACGCCCGCCAGACGCTCCGCATTGCCGATCACGGCAAGGGTGCCGCCGATGGCAATGACCGACGTGGAGGCAAAAAATGTCGTGCCCTGTCGCAGGGTGCCCAGAACCTGCGAGTCAAAGATGCGCGGGTCGCGCGTCACCATCTGGCGCATCCATTCCTGCCGATAGCCCGCCATGATGCGCGTGGTCGACAGATGTTTGGCCGAGGGGTGTTCCACGCGCCAGCCGATAGCGGCCCAAAAGAAGAAAATCATGCCAAGGGCTACAAAATCCAGGGGCTGAAACAGCGCAAATCGGTCCATCAGTGTCATGCCAGACGCATGGCAGGTCCGATAAAACTTGCCAATGGGTGAAATTGGTCATATTATTTTACCAAATGGAGGAATGATCATGGAAATGCCGATTCCCGCCCCGGCTGTCTTGGCACGCAAGGATCGCGTCGTGGCGCGCTTGCAGGCGGTTCTGCCATCGGACGCGGTTATTCAGGACCCGGCAGAGACGCGCGCCTATGAATGCGATGCGCTAACGGCCTACAGATGTCCGCCGATGGTGGCGGTTCTGCCCGCAAGCACGCAGGAGGTCTCGGAAATCCTGCGCATTTGTCATGAAGAGGGCGTGCCCGTGGTGCCGCGTGGTTCGGGGACGTCGTTGGCCGGTGGGGCCTTGCCGACAGCGGACTGCGTGATCCTGGGTGTGGCGCGGATGAATGATGTGCTCGACACCGACTATGACAATCGCACGATCAAGGTGCAGACCGGGCGCACAAACCTCAGCGTGACCGGGGCTGTGGAGGAAAATGGTTTCTTTTACGCGCCTGATCCTTCCAGCCAGTTGGCCTGCGCCATTGCCGGGAACATCGCCATGAATTCCGGCGGCGCCCATTGCTTGAAGTACGGTGTGACGACGAACAATCTCATGGGTGTCACCATGGTGATGATGGATGGTGAAATCGTTGAACTGGGCGGTGCCCATATGGATGCAGCAGGGCTCGACCTTCTGGGACTCATATGCGGCTCCGAAGGGCAATTGGGTGTCGTGACCGAGGCGACCCTGCGCATTTTGCCGAAGCCCGAGGGTGCACGGCCTGTTCTCATGGGCTTCGACAGTGCCGAAATCGCCGGTGCCTGCGTGGCGGATATTATCAAGGCAGGCGTTTTGCCCGTGGCCATTGAGTTCATGGACAAGATGCTGATCGAGGTTTGCGAAGATTTCGCCAAGGCGGATTATCCCATGTGTGAGGCGCTGTTGATTGTCGAGGTTGAGGGATCGGAGGCGGAGATCAACGATCAGCTGGCGCTGATCACGGAGATCGCCCGCCGCCACAACCCCGTTGCTCTCCGGGAAAGCGCGTCTGCCGACGAAAGTGCGCGGATCTGGGCGGGTCGCAAGGCGGCGTTTTCCGCGATTGGGCGGATCAGCGACTACATGTGTCTTGATGGCACGATCCCGGTCAGCGAATTGCCCTATGTGCTGCGCCGCATTGGCGAGATGTCGGAGCAATACGGTCTGCGGGTTGGCAATGTTTTCCACGCGGGCGACGGCAATATGCACCCGCTGATCTGCTATGACGCCAATAAGCCCGGTGATCTGGAGATATGCGAGGAATTCGGCGCGGAAGTGCTGAAGCTCTGTGTCGAGGTCGGCGGCTGTCTGACCGGTGAGCATGGTGTGGGGATCGAAAAGCGGGACCTGATGACGCATCAATATGCGCCCGCCGATCTCGAAGCGCAGATGGCCGTGAAAGATGTGTTTGACCCGCAGTGGTTGCTGAACCCCGCAAAGGTCTTTCCGCTTGCCGTGTCAGAGACGCGGCGTGCGCTGGACGTCGCGGCGGAATAGGGGCTTTGCCCCCGCGCCTTTGGCGCTCCCCCAGGATATTGAGAGCCAAGAGAAGATATGAGACCTGACACGGAAGCGGCGCTGGCCGACATTGTAAAATCGGCCAAGGGGCCTTTGGCGATTCAGGGCGGGGGCACGCGTGGCCTGTCGCCTCAGGGTGATGTTCTGTCGGTGGCCGGACTGTCGGGCATTACGCTGTATGAGCCCGGTGCGCTGACGATGGTGGCGCAGGCAGGCACGCCGATCTCTGAGATTGAGGCGGCGCTGGCCGCTGAAAACCAGCGTCTGGCCTTTGAACCGATGGATCATCGTGCCGTGTTGGGCACGCAGGGCGACCCGACACTGGGCGGTGTGATTTCGGCGAATGTGAGCGGTCCGCGCAGGATTCAGGGCGGATCGGCGCGCGATTATGCCTTGGGCGTGCGGTTTGTGGACGGTACGGGCACGGCCGTGAAAAACGGTGGGCGGGTCATGAAGAATGTGACCGGATATGATCTGGTGAAACTGATGTGTGGCGCCTTTGGGACGCTGGGTGTTCTCACGGAGGTTTCGCTCAAAGTTCTGCCCAGCCCCGAGACACAGGGCACGTTGATGTTGCGCGGTCTGGATGATGTGGCGGGCGTGCGGGCGATGTCGGCCGCTATGGGATCTCCCTATGAGATCACGGGGGCGGCCCATTGCGCCAAGATCATGGAGGGCGGATCGGTCACAGCGCTGAGGATCGAAGGGTTCGAGACGTCGGTTGCCTACCGCATGGACCAGCTGAAAGACTTGCTCAAGGGCTTCAACGTCGACATGAACGTTGCGGATGCGACCATGTCGGATTGGATCTGGAAAAGCGTGCGCGACGCCACTTTGCTGGCCGATGTGCCGGAAGACATCTGGCGGGTGTCCTGTAAACCCTCCGACGCGCCTGCGTTGATGGCGCGGTCAGGGGCGGTTGGTTGGTATTTTGACTGGGCGGGTGGTCTGATCTGGGTGCGCATGCCAGCCGGGGGTGATTTGCGCGCGGCTTTGGGCGCCTTTGACGGTCACGCAACCTTGGTCCGGGCATCCGAGGCGACGCGGGCAGTTGTGCCAACCTTTCATCCAGAAGCGCCGGGCGTCGCGAAAATCAGCGCAGGATTGCGCGCCCGTTTTGACCCGCGCGGCATCCTGAACCCCGGTCTGATGGGCCCTGTTGCAAGAGAGATTGCCTGATGCAGACTACTTTCACGGAAAAACAACTCCAGGACCCGGGCATTCAGCGCAGCAACGAGATCCTGCGCAACTGCGTGCACTGCGGATTCTGCACGGCAACCTGTCCGACTTATCAGGTTCTGGGCGATGAGCTCGACAGTCCAAGGGGCCGGATCTACCTGATCAAGGACATGCTGGAGAATGACCGCGATCCCGATGCCAAGACGGTCAAGCACATTGATCGCTGTCTGAGCTGTCTGGCCTGCATGACTACCTGCCCGTCGGGTGTGCATTACATGCATCTGGTGGACCACGCGCGCGATTACATCGAACAGCGCTACAAGCGGCCGTTCAGCGACCGCGCGCTGCGGTGGATACTGGCGCGCATTTTGCCTTACCCGATGCGATTCAGGCTGGCGCTGGTCGGTGCGAAGCTGGGGCGGCCCTTTGCGCGGTTGATGCCGGATGCCCGGCTGCGCGCCATGTTGGAAATGGCGCCGAAGAAAATTCCAGCGGTCAGCCGCAACGATGATCCACAGAGCTTTGCGCCGGAGGTGCCGCGAGTCAAACGGGTGGCGCTGATGACCGGCTGTGCGCAGCGGGCGCTGAACACGGATATCAATGACGCGACGATCCGGCTCCTGACCCGGCTGGGCTGCGAGGTGGTGGTCGCCGAGGGGGCGGGGTGCTGCGGCGCGCTGACCCATCACATGGGCAAGACCACGGAGAGCCACGCGACGGCTGCGAAAAACATCCGTGCCTGGGCGCGCGAGATGGATGGCGAAGGGTTGGACGCGATTGTGATAAACACCTCGGGCTGCGGCACGACGGTGAAGGATTACGGGCATATGTTCCGCAATGAACCGCTGGCCGCCGACGCCAAGCGCGTGTCGGAGATTGCCATGGACGTGTCCGAGGTGCTGATGCAGCTGGATGTGCCGGAAGGTGCCGACAAGGAGATGGTCGTGGCCTATCATGCCGCTTGTTCGTTGCAGCATGGCCAGCAGATCAAGACCTACCCCAAGGATCTGCTGAAACGCGCGGGCTTCACCGTTGTGGAGCCGTCTGATGCGCATCTATGCTGTGGATCGGCGGGGACCTATAACCTGATGCAGCCCGAGATTTCCAAAAAGCTGAAAGATCGCAAGGTACGCACCTTGGAAGCAAAGCAACCCGATGTCATCGCCGCAGGCAACATCGGCTGCATGATGCAGATCGGATCAGGCACCAAAAAGCCGATCGTGCATACAGTGGAATTGCTGGATTGGGCGACTGGTGGGCCGCAACCTCCCGCAATGATTGAAGATTTCAATCCAAGGTCTGAAATCCCCAAGCTTCGTTAACGAATTGACGACGGACCGTTAACCAAATTGCCCGTAATCAGGCCGCTAGTGCCCTATTTCTGCCGTATGTGATGCGTATTTTTGTTCGCATCGATACGAAGGAATTTTCTGTGAAAAAGTGGTTGGTTTTGTTTGTTTTGGCGGCGCTTACGACAACAGGTGCTATCGCGCAGGATGCGCGTTTGAAGGCGTTGGAAGACGGCAATGATGCGAGTCCGTGGGAAGCGGTCGGCCGTTTGGATATTGGCGGCAAGGGATTCTGCACAGGTGCCTTGATCAGCCCCGACTTGGTCCTGACCGCTGCGCACTGCCTTTACGACAAGGCCTCAGGTGTGCGGATCAATCACGAGACTGTCGAATTCCTGGCGGGGTGGCGCAGTGGGCGTGCATCGGCCTACCGGCAGGTGCGCCGCGCGGTGGTGCACCCTGATTACACCTACGCGGAAGACGTCTCTTCCGCACGGGTGCGCAATGACATCGCGCTTTTGGAATTGGCTCGCCCCATTCGCAACACCACGATTGAACCTTTCGAGACAGCACCGCGCCCGCGCAAAGGGGACCGGGTCGGCGTGGTCAGCTATGCCCGCGACCGCTCCGAAGCACCGTCCTTGCAGGAAGTCTGCACCGTGCTGGCCCGCCAACAGGGTGTTCTTGTCACCTCCTGTTCGGTTGATTTCGGATCGTCAGGGGCCCCGATCTTTGTCTTTGCCGAAGGCAAGGCGCAGATTGTATCTGTTGTGTCCGCCAAGGCAGAGATGAATGGTGAAGACGTTTCACTGGGAACTGCTTTGGGCGCCCCGCTGGATTTTCTCCGGTCCGAACTGGTGGCGGGGAAGGGCGTTTATCAGGAGTCCGCGCCGATTGCGGCCCGCGTTGGCGTTGGTGAGGGGCGCAGTTCCACAGGTGCAAAATTCATTCGACCGGTGAACTGACCGATGCGGTTCGTTCTGACTTTGACATTCATGGCTTTGCTGGGCGGGACCGGCCCTGTCGAGGCACAACAGCGCAACACGTCACTGACTGGTCTTGGCGGGGCAAACGAGGCGCTGGTCTGGCAGGCTGTCGGGCGGCTTGACGCCGACAGTGTCGGGTTTTGCACGGCGACGCTGATTGCCCCGGACCTTTTGCTGACGGCGGCGCATTGCGTCTATTCGCCTACCTCGAATACGCCCCTGAAAGCAGAAGACCTCACGTTCCGCGCTGGTCTGCGCAATGGAACTTCCGCTGCCGAGCGTCAAATTGCCCAGATTGAGGCGCATCCCGGGTACACGCCGGGCCAGGGCTCTACCGTGGAGAACATTCGCCACGACGTCGCCCTGTTGCGACTCAAAACGCCGATCCCAACCCATATGCTTGATCCCTTTGTCCTCTTTGACGAGCGGTTCGCGAAGGGACCGGTCAGCGTCGTATCCTACGGGCGGGGGCGCGCGGAGTTGCCGTCCAGACAGGCGGTTTGCCGCATGTTCGATCACTACCAGGGGGTGGTTTTGATGGATTGCGATGTGACATTCGGTTCCTCGGGCGCGCCCGTCTTCAGTCACAAGAACGGTCGGGGGCAGATTGTCTCCGTCGTCTCAAGTGTGGGCCGCTTTGAGGGCAAAAAGGTCTCTTTTGGTATGGTGCTTCCTAGGCTCGTGGCCGATCTCAAACGTCAGATGCGGGCCAATGCGCAAAACCCTTTGGCCAGCGCGCGCAGGATCACAATCAACAGCGGCGTCAGCCGAACAACATCGACCGGTGGCGCAAAATTTGTCCGCCCCGGGGGGTCTTGAACCGCTCAAATCTCATCCCCACATTACCGGTATCCGGGGTGCCTCTGCAGGGCCCCGGCACATAACCATTGCCGGCGGACGTCCATCCGGAGCCGCTGGCGCGTAATCGCTCAAAGAAGAGGATAACACTATGCGTACCTTTGATTTTGCACCGCTTTACCGGGCTACCGTTGGCTTTGATCAAATTGCCGATCTGATGGACCGGGTGCTGACAACCGAGGGCACACAGCCTTCCTACCCCCCTTACAACATCGAAAAACTGGACGATGACGCCTATCGTATCTCGATTGCGGTCGCCGGATTCTCGGATGCGGACCTCAGTGTCGAAGTTCGTGAAAATGCCCTGATCGTTTCAGCCAAGAAAGCCGAAGAAGACGCGGCGCGCAGCTACCTGCACCGCGGTATCGCAACCCGTGCCTTTGAGCGGCGCTTTCATCTGGCGGATCACGTCCAGGTCACCGGTGCCGCCCATGTCGACGGAATGCTGAACATTGATCTGGTCCGCGAAGTGCCCGAGGCGCTGAAACCGCGGCAGATTTCGATCTCCTCGACGAAGCAGATCGAGAAAGACGTGGTCGACGCGAAATCCGTGAACTGATTTCACGTCACCGTTTGGCTGTTGGGCCCGCGTTTCTGACGCGGGCCTTTTTCGTTTATGCACCCTCACCTACGACCAGGGCAGTCCGTTCAGCCAGTTTTTGACAGCCAGCACTGAGGCCCGGTCGGATTGATCCGCGTGAGACAGCAGCCAGACCTCCCGCGCAGGTGTGGTCGTCTGGTGTCGAATATCGACCCGTTGCAGGCGTGTATCAGCCGTCGCAACGGCGCGGGGTAGAAGTGTCTTTCCCAACCCCTGCGCGGCAGCTTCCCAGGCGGTTTCGAGATCGGCAACTTTCAGCGGTGCAGGCCCCGCAGGATCCCGCTGCGCGGCGCTGGCAAGCCAACGCGCCTGGGGCAGACTTGCGTGCGCATCCTCGTAGTCGATCCACGGTGTCTCCGGGAGCGCGCTTTCTGCCAGAGCCGACGAGGCAAAGAGGTCGAACGTCACCCTGCCCAGTTTCTGAGCCTTGACGCGCAGCCCCCCGGCTGCTGGTCGCGCAAAACGGAGCGCGAGGTCAGCCTCTCGTTTGTTCAGATCAAGCAACCGCGCCTCCGGAACCAGTTCCAGCGTCAGACCAGGCTCCTGATCCTGCAATATGTGAACCTGTGGCACCAGAATCCGATTGATGATCACCGGAACCGAACTGATCCGCACCACACCGGTGAGACGGGTTGTGATCTGCCCCAGCAGGTCTTCCACCGCGATGGCGGCCCGTTCGGTGGTCTCCGCATGGATCAGGACGGCGTGCCCAATCTCCGTCAGAACATATCGCCCGGCGCTGTCGCGCAGGAACAGTGTCACCCCGAGTTTGTCCTGCAAATCCGCGATCCGACGCGCGACGGTTGTATCGCTGGTTCCCAGATGCTGCGCCGCTGCCAGTAGAGTTTCGGCGCGGTGCAAGGCAATCAGATATTTCAAATCATTCCAGTTAAAGCTCTGCATTTTTGCAGGCTAGATGGTCACATACACTGAATCAATCGGCGTATGTGTGGTGGTAGCTTTGGCTTAAACACGCTGGAGGACCGCATGACATTCATCATCCTGTTCGAAGACGCCTCGCAGGCAGACCCGGATATTCGAAAGACTTATATGCCCGCGCACCTGGACTTTCTCGAGGCGCACTCCGATGCAATTAAATCTGCCGGGCCGCTTTCAGATACCGCAGGCGCCGGGCAGGGTGGTCTCTGGGTCGTGGATGTGCCGGATGAGGCTGCGGCAAAAGCCTTGGTGCATGCGGACCCGTTCTGGCCAACTGGACTGCGCAAATCCTTCCGTATTCTGGCGTGGCGCCAGGTTTTCGCAGATGGCAAACGGCACATTGATCCCAGGACGTGAACCTACGAAAAAGGGCCGCACGCGGCGGCCCTTTTCATATCAGTTGATCCGATTGTCAGACTGACATGCAGATGTATTTCATTTCGAGGTAATCCTCGATCCCGTGATGCGATCCTTCGCGGCCCAGACCCGATTGCTTCACGCCGCCGAAGGGCCCGACTTCGGTAGAGATGATGCCGGTGTTCACTCCCACAATCCCATATTCCAGCGCCTCGGCCACCTTGTAAACGCGGCTGAGATCCTTGGCGTAGAAATAGCTTGCGAGGCCAAAAATCGTGTCATTGGCCATGGCGATCACCTCGTCCTCGTCTTCGAATTTGAAGAGCGGAGCAAGCGGGCCAAAGGTTTCCTCGGTCGCGACTTTCATATCCTGCGTCACACCGGTCACGATGGTTGGTTCGAAGAACGTGCCACCCTTCTCGTGTGGTTTGCCGCCGGTCAGCACCGCGCCGCCATTGTCGACCACGTCCTGCATGTGCTCCTGCACCTTCTCGACCGCTTCTTCGTTGATCAGCGGACCCGTAGTCACGCCCTCGTCGAGCCCGTCCCCGACGTTGAGGTTTTCCACCGCCACTTTCAGCTTGGCTGCAAAGGCATCGTAGACCCCGGCCTGCACATAGATGCGGTTGGCGCAGACGCAGGTCTGCCCGTTGTTGCGGAATTTGCACAGCATGGCCCCTTCGACCGCGGCATCCAGATCGGCGTCGTCAAAGACGATGAAAGGAGCGTTCCCGCCAAGCTCCATGGAGCACTTCATCACCTGATCCGCGGCTTGTTTCAGCAGGATGCGGCCGACTTCGGTGGAGCCGGTGAAGGTCAGCTTGCGCACAGCGGGGTTCTCGCAGAACTCCTTGCCGATCTCAGAAGAGGAGGAGGATGTCACAACGTTGAACACACCCGCCGGGATGCCCGCACGTTCCGCCAGAACACCCATGACGATCGCGCTGAGCGGTGTTTCCTTGGCCGGACGCGCGACAAAGGAGCATCCCACCGCCAGCGCGGGGGCCGCCTTGCGCGTGATCATCGCGTTGGGGAAATTCCAGGGCGTGATCGAGGCCGCCACGCCGATGGGTTGTTTCAGCACGGTGATGCGCTTGTCGCGCTGGTGGCCGGGGATCGTCTCGCCATAGACCCGTTTGGCCTGCTCGCCCATGAATTCGATAAAGCTGGCGCCATAGCCGATTTCGCCCTTGGCTTCGGCATGGGGTTTGCCCTGCTCGGCGGTCAGGATGGTCGCCAGATCGTCAGCGTTTTCCATCATCAGATCGTACCACTTGCGCAGCACGGTCGCGCGTTCCTTACCGGTCCAGCTGGCCCAGTCCTTCTGCGCCGTTTCTGCCTGCGCAATGGCACCCGCGACCTGAGCACGGCTCAGGTCGGCCACCTCGGCAATCACGTCACCACGGGCGGGATTGGTCACGTCGAAGGTGCCGTTGTCGCCCTCGACCCACTGCCCGCCGACGTAGGCGCGGGTTTCCAGCAAGCTCGGGTCTTTCAGAAGGGATTTGAGGTCGGTGTTTAGAATATCTTTCATTTCGGGTCCTCCACGAAAATGGCTACCGTTCTCATTTCAACTCTGACTATGATTGTCCAGTTCCGAAACGAGGATGACCATGATGATGCCGCTCGACGACGCCTATGCCAATGCAGCCTATATTGCTGGGGCAGAGACCTATCCACCCAAGTGGGAAGCTGCGGCCGCGGCGTTTCGCGAAAGGCTTGCCACGCGTGCCGAGGTTGGTGTCCCCTACGGTTCGTCAGACAGGCAGGTGTTTGATTTCTTTAACACAACGAAAGACACGCAGGGCACCGTGATCTTCGTGCATGGCGGCTACTGGAAGGCCTTTGACCGCAGCAGCTGGTCACATCTGGCGGCGGGAGCGCTGGCAGCAGGTTGGTCCGTGGCTATGCCGAGCTATGATCTCTGCCCGGATGTGCGGATTTCCCAGATCACGCGCCAGATCGCGCAGGCGGTTCAGACGATTGCCGCGCGGACGGAGGGGCCACTTGTCCTTACCGGGCATTCCGCGGGGGGGCATCTGGTGGCGCGAATGCTGGCGCCCGGTGTGCTGCCCGACGATGTCCGCGCACGCGTCATGCGCGTGGCCCCGATCTCCCCCGTGGCGGATTTGTTGCCGTTGTTGCAGACATCGATGAACGACCTTTTCCAGATGAACGAGACCGCCGCGCGGTCGGAAAGCCCGACGCAGCAGGATCCGCCCAAGGGCGCGCAGGTGAGGATCTGGGTCGGCGGAGACGAGCGCCCGGTCTTCCTTGAGCAGGCAGAAGCCCTGGCCCGGGCCTGGGATATCGAAAACACCGTCGTGCCGGAAAAACACCATTTTGACGTCATCGACGCGCTGGAAGATGCGCAAAGCGACATCGTGCGGTTCCTGACCGCAACCTGAGCCTTGATCGCGCGCGCAGAATCGTCCAAGCCTTGGTGCGGCTGTGGGGCGATGGCGTCGTCCTGCGCGCGGCCCGATTTGTCCTGAACGCCGGGACCTTTCTGTATAAGGAGGGTCTGACATGACCACCTCACCCCTTTCCGACCGGCCCGAGATGTATCGCTATCACAACGGCGAGAAATCTCCCCTGCCATTCGAGGTTTCGGAATATGAAGCGCGGCTTGCGGAGCTGCGCGAGCGGATGGCGGCGGCAGGTGCCTCTGCGGCCGTCTTTACCTCGATGCACAACATCGCCTACTACTCGGGCTTTCTCTACTGCGCCTTCGGGCGGCCTTACGGAATGGTGGTGACGGAGACGGAGGCGGTCACGATCAGCGCCGGCATCGACGCGGGCCAGCCGTGGCGGCGCAGTTTCTGCGACAACATCACCTACACCGACTGGCAGCGCGATAACTTCTGGCGCGCGGTAGCCAGTGTGACCGGCAAGAACGCGATCATCGGCTATGAGGGCGACCACCTGACCCTGATGCAGCGCGACAAGCTGGAGGACTTTCTGCAGCCGCTGACGATGGTGGATCTCTACGAGACCACGATGCGGCAGCGGATGCAGAAATCCGAGGCTGAGATTGCGCTCATCCGGCACGGGGCGCAGGTGGCGGATGTGGGCGGTTATGCGATCCGCGAGGCGATCAAACCGGGCGTGCGCGAGATCGACGTGGCAATGGTGGGTCGGGATGCGATGGAGCTGGAGATCGCCAAGCGCTTTCCAGACGCGGAGTACCGCGACACATGGGTCTGGTTTCAGTCGGGGCTGAACACCGATGGGGCGCATAACCCGGTCACCGGGCGGGTGCTGGAGCGCGGTGATATCCTGTCGCTCAACACCTTTCCGATGATTTCAGGCTATTACACGGCGCTGGAGCGGACGTTGTTCGTACAGGAATGCGATGCGGACAGTCTGAAGATATGGGAGGCGAATGTGGCGGCCCATAAGTACGGAATGAGCCTTCTCAAGCCGGGCGTGTCCTGTGCGGATGTGACCCACAAGATCAACGATTTCTTTGCCGAACGCGATCTGCTGCAATACCGCACCTTTGGTTACGGACACTCCTTCGGCGTGCTGAGCCACTATTACGGGCGCGAGGCCGGGCTTGAGCTGCGCGAGGACATCGACACGGTGTTGGAACCGGGCATGGTGATCTCAATGGAGCCGATGCTGACCATCGCTGCGGACAAGCCGGGTGCGGGCGGATATCGCGAGCATGATATCCTGGTGATCACCGAGGATGGTAATGAGAACATCACCGGCTACCCCTACGGCCCGGACTTCAACATCGTCGGCTAGACCGGTGCGCCGCGGCTTTTGGCAGGGCCGCGGCGGTGCTATCAGGCACGTTCCGGCGTGATGCTCAGGCTGCCTTTGGTCGCGTGGCTGTAGGGACAGACTTTGTGGCCACCCGCGATCAGGTCGTCTGCCACGGCTGCATCGACGCCCGGCAGGGATACCTTGATTTTAACGTCGAGGCCAAAGCCGAGGTCTTCGCGCGGGCCGATGCCGACGGTGACATTCACCGACGCGTCATCCGGCACGTCGATCTTGTTCTGGCCCGCGTAAAAGCGCAGCGCGCCGAGGAAGCAGGCCGCGTAGCCGGTGGCAAAGAGCTGTTCGGGGTTCACACCGTCCCCGCCTGCGCCGCCAAGCTCCTTGGGGGTGACCAGTTGCGCGGTGAAACTGCCATCATCGACGCGGGACGTGCCTTCGCGGCCGCCGCCCGTGGCTGTGGCGCTTGTGCTGTAGAGAACTTTGGTGGGCATAGGTATCTCCTTTTATATCGGGTGCGTTATTATCGTACGCGATATAAATAATGGAATCGATCTTGTCAACCTTGCGATTAAATCGCCCGCGACCTAAATTAATGGTATGGCGAACGATCTGACACCCCCGACCACCGCGGACCCGATGGCCCCGATGATCTGCTTTGACCTCTACGCGGCGTCGCAGGCCTTTACGCGGGTCTACAAGCCGCTGCTGGCACCCTTGGGCCTGACCTATCCGCAGTACCTGGTGATGCTGAACCTGTGGTCCGACGCCCCATTGAGCGTGGGCGAGATCGGGCGGCGGGTGAGCCTGGAAAGCAACACGCTGACACCTCTGATCAAGCGGTTGCAAGAGGCCGGGCTGGTCACGCGCACCCGCGATCCCGACGACGAGCGCCGCGTGGTGGTGGCCCTGACGGACCGGGGGCAGGCGCTGGAGGCGCAGGCCGCCCATGTGCCGGGCTGCATTCTGGAAGCCACCGGCATGCCACAGGCGGAGATTGAAGCGCTGCAGAGGACCCTGCGGGGTCTGACCCGCACGATGCTCGACGCCGCCGCATCAAAATAGGCTTCCCAATGGCAAGGACATTTGCGATGCAGCAATCAAAGCAAGGGCGCATGGGATGTAAATAGAGTTTACATCCCCTATATTGCGGGTAAGCCGCACAAAGGAGATCGGAATGGCCGCACTGGCACGGATGCTGTTTATCGGGTTCATCGTCCTGACAATCATCTACGTCTGTCTGTCCTTCTACTCGCGGTCCGTCCGGCGCGGTAAGCTGGAAGCGGAATGGGATGAAGCCAGAGGCCCCGGCGACCGCGAGAGTTTCGTGCGCGCGGGGTTGCAGGATTACGATGGGTCGCTGCGCCGCAAGCTCATCCTGGGCGTCTATGTCATCCCGTCGATTGCCATCGCGCTGCTCATCTATTTCACAAATTTCGCCTGAGGGGCTGGTCCATGTTTTACGTCAAATGGGGTTTCATCATCGCCTTCTGGCTGCTGGTCGCGTCTTTCTTTCACTACACGCTGCCACAGGTCGATATCGCGCGGGTGACGGATACCTACGAAAAGCGGATCGACCCCGGTGAAAACCGGCTGTTTTGGGCGCAGGCCGATGCGGGGTCTGACCCCAATGCGATCAGCCGGGATGTGTTCTTTATCCAGACGCGCCGGGCCGACGGCAAGGTGATGGTCTACCGAAACGAAGACACCGGCTGGGGCTGGCCGCCCTATTTCAAATTCGACACGTCGAACCTGCAGGCGGAAGCGGCGGACGCGAAATCAACGTCTGCGGCCCCGCAATATGTGGCAATCCGTCACTATGGCTGGCGCAACGAGTTCTTTTCGATCTTCCCCAATGCGATCTCGGTCTGGCCGGTGGAGGGGCCGGAGGCCAACAAACCCTTGCCCTGGCTGAATGCGCTGATCCTGCTTTTCCTGGCGGCGATCTTCTACGGTATCTGGGTGCGCTGGCGGCGTTTTCGCGAAAAGCGGATCGACCCCAAGCTGGAAGAGATGCAGGATAGCTGGGAAGCCACCGAGGATAGTTTTGCAGAGAAGCGCAGCCGTTTGCGGCGCTGGTGGGCAGCAAAACGGCGTGGGTACTGACGCTTAGGCCTTCGCCAGCATCCGGCCCAAAGGGCGCCCGCCCAGAATATGCACATGCAGATGCGGCACGTCCTGCACACCGTCTGACCCGGCGTTGGAGATCATGCGAAACCCGTCGCCTGCCGTCAGGGCGACACCTTCCATCCGGCACACTTCTGCAATGGCGCGGGTGTAATCGACGATTTCCGCCTCCGATGCCTCTGACGCGAAATGGTCGTAACTCACGTAAGGCCCTTTCGGGATCACCAGTACATGGGTTGGGGCCTGCGGATAGAGATCGCGAAAGGCGAGGCTGTGTTCGGTCTCCAGCACGGTGGTGTTCGGAATCTCGCCGCGCAGGATTTTTGCAAAGATGTTCTGATCGTCGTAGGCGTAGCTCATGTGGGGTCCTCAATCGGCAAAGAGATGCGGGCTGCTGGCGATTTCGCGCGCGGAATCCTGTGAGATCGACAGGAACTGCGCCAGCGCCTGCGCATTGTCATCCAGATCACCGGTTTCACGGACGCGGTTGTAATTCTTGAATTCGGCGTCCCTGATGCGGTCGCTTTCAAAGATCATGTCGTTGCGGATGGTGGGCAGCAGCCGCTCCAGCGTCTCGGTCGAGGTCTGCTCCCCCGCAAGCCCCACGCGCATGGCGTGGCCAATCAGGTATTCATCCGTAAAGCCGCATTCGATCTCCAACAGGCGGGTAACGGATCTGTCTGCGGCGAAGTCCTGCAGCAGCTCGATGTTGCCCGGGTCCATGCAGACGATCATGCGGTCGGTTTCATAGTAGTCAAAGAGCATCCGCATCAGCGCCCGGCGGTGGCGGGTACGTTTTTCAAGGCTGGTCTGGATGCCGCCAAGATCTGGCAGGGGCGTGTCCTCTTCGTTGAAGAGGTATTCGACCGCGGGCACATTGGTGGTTTGCCGGATGCGTTCCAGCACCCGCTTGGCCACATGCCATTTCTTGCAGACCACGACGAGCAATTCCCGCTCGCGGCCCAGCGTCGATTCCGTTTCCCAGAACCGCGAGGCAAAGCGGCGTCCGATACGTCCGCGCCCGGTGAGGAACTTAAAGAGGCTTGGTCCCTCGCCGGAAATCTGGAAATCCACGCCCGAGGCGGCATAGAGCAGGCCGAGGCGGCGTTTCAGGTCGCTGGCCTCGGGGCTGATCTTGCGGGCAAAGAGGTAATCCTGACTGATCAGCATGTCGTAGTGATCGTTGTAGAAGGTCACCGGCATCCCGTAATCGGTGAACATCAGGAAGGTCAGGGTGCGGCTGCGGATTTCCGTTTCCGGCACCAGATGGGGCACGATGGTCTGGAAAAAGGTCTCGTCCGGAATCCATGTGGTTGCAAAAAAACGCATCACGTCACGGCGCTCTTTCAGAAAC
The DNA here is from genome assembly GCF_947492555.1 of uncultured Roseobacter sp. GTDB lineage: Bacteria > Pseudomonadota > Alphaproteobacteria > Rhodobacterales > Rhodobacteraceae > Roseobacter. The sequence goes on along the minus strand of NZ_CANLNE010000002.1, from coordinate 52,869 downwards.
TCGAGCATCTTCTCAACCGTCTCACGACGCAGGCACCACCACTGGCTGCCGATCCTGATCTGAATGTCATCGGGCAGTTTGCGATCGAGCTTCAGGCGCCGCTGCAGGTCCATCGACGCATAGAACAGATGCTTGTGTTTGCGTTCGTTGAAGAAGTGACGGTATATCAGCCGTTCCTCCTTCATGCCGGTCTTGATCCAGTCGCTTTCGAAGTAATCGAAGCTCTCGATGAAATCCGCGTCGTTTTCATCCAGAAATTGGTGGGTGTATTCAGCTGTCTTGATCGCCATGCAATCGCCCGACAGCATGTAGAAATGCGTCGCGCGCGGGTAGGCATCCACCGCGGCTTGAACAGCGTTCAATGTGGCCTGTACCAGTGACCACTCCCCCCAACCGCATTTCACGCGTTTGCGGGCAAAGGTCACGTTCGCATTTCCGTTCAATGCTTTGCGGATTTTTTGGTAATGTTCTGGATTGGCGCGGGCATCGAAGTGGATGGCCATGTAGTCGCCAGCCGCAGTTAATTTCTCCGCCTGCCGGATGATGGCATCGGGGTCTTTATGGCATAAAAGGATAAAGGCGATCTTTGCCACGTTTGATTTGATCTGCTCTTATTGTTGCCACTCTATATGTTGATAAGCATGAAGGCTCATTGAATAAACCGAAATTATTTGCTTTTTTCTAACCTAACATCGTCAAAAGCCTCAAAACGGGCGGACCGGGCAGGAGTTAAACAGTATGGGTTTCCCAGGAACCTGGATGACCACCAGTGAAAGCATGGTGTACCGCGTGGTGCCCAAATGCGCCTGTTCGACCATCGGTCAGATCATGTACTATTCAGATCACGGCGTATTTTTCGACGGGGACATCCATGATGCGAAAGAGGGGCTGCACAAATGGGCGCTGGACGATAGTCAGACGCCGATCACCGAAAATGTGCAGCAGCATAAATCCTATGCTTTCACCTGTGTCCGGAACCCCTACACGCGCGTTCTGAGCTCGTTCTTCGACAAGATCTGCGGTATTCAGCGCAATGGCAAACGGTATCGCGGCAATCTGGTGCCGGTGTTGGTGCAGAAATACGGTATCGATGTGGGGGGCGATGACGGTCAGGAGGAATTTGACCAGATCGCGTCGTTCCGCCGGTTTCTTCTCTTCGCGCGCGACACCATCAAATTTCGTAAACCCATGGATCCGGACATTCATTGGTCGGCGATGTCAGGCCATGTCAGCACCTTTATCGTAAACGGCGGCACATACGACAAGATCGTCTGGACGGAGAGTTTCAACGAAGGCATGCAGGAGGTTCTGAATGCGATTGAGACACCGTATCAGATTAAGCTGGATGAGGTGCCGCGCTTTAACGAAAGCGAAGGGCATGGGCCCAAGCGGGCACATCCGGTTGAGGCGTATTTCGACGATCTGTCGATGCATCTGGTCTATGAGATCTACAAACGGGATTTCGAGCTCTTTCGGTATGATTTCGAGAACCCTGGCAACAAGATGCCTGTCTCCGAGATCGACCTCGATGAGGTGCACGCCAAGCTGGGGGACTGACCTGGTAGGTTACCGGCCGTCGAAAGGACCCAGAAGGCTGGTCCGATGGTGTACCTGAAAGATGTGGTTATAGAGTTGCGCCACCCACTGCTTGCCTTCCATCGTGTGTTCCAGATGGTTCAGCGCCGGGCCGATCAGCGGTTGCACCTGCGCCCAGAAGAAATCGGGAAACTTTTCCATCAGGTCCACCGCGCTTTTGTAGCCAAGCTGCTTGGCCATGCCGGTCTCCTCGAACTCCAGGTAAAGCGCGCCGATTTTGCGGTGATAAAACGGATCCGCCATTTGGCCGATCAGGTCGGCCGCCCGTACCAGAGCCGGTTCGCTTGTGGTGGAGCCGTAATGCGCGTCATCGGGCACCGGGAAGCGGGTGTAATCGATGGCCGCTGCAATGCGTTCTTCGTCAATCAGGGCCGAGTCGGCAAACCGCTGGCGGGCGTACATCATGCCCCGGTCCACGTGATAGGGTGCGAGGTAAGCGTCGGAGGCCCCACGAGGCGGGGTGATGGTCTTGCCTGAAGGATCAATGACCACCTTTGATCCGACATCCCCCTTGCAGATATCGCGCATGTATCCGACATCGTGCAGAAGCAGGGCGACGATGTAGTGCAGCCAGTCGCAGGGTTGCAGGGCTTCGGTAACCAGACGCCCGCGTATGATCTGCTGACCCACAAGCGTTACCATGATCGTGTGTTCGGCGTTGTGATAAAGCGCGTCTGAATTGGCCAGCCGCTCCAGCACCATCTTGGCGCATCCGTTTATGAAGGCAGCATATTCCGGTTCTCGTCCGGAAAAATACTGCAGGAATGTCTCCGATAGGTGGTCGCCGAAGGAGGACGCCAGCGTTGCTGTCGGGTTGAACATCTGGACCTCCCGGGAATGAATTATCCGCCTTGCATACACTATTTTTCTGTAGACGCCTATGTGTACGGGCCATGAAGGGCACAAGTGTCCATGCGGGGCGGCTTGCGCGTGGAGATCGCAGGCACTACATCTGCGCCCATGGCCCAGGTGAAATCAGCATCCAAATCCGATCCGAACTACAAGGTGGTCGCCGAAAACCGGCGGGCACGGTTCGACTATGCGATCGAGGAAGATCTGGAGTGTGGGATCATTCTGGAAGGCTCGGAAGTGAAATCCCTGCGCGGGGGCGGGGCGAACATTGCCGAAAGCTACGCCGCCGTGGAGGACGGGGAGCTGTGGTTGGTCAACAGCTACATCGCACCCTACAAGCAGGCCAAGAGCTTTCAACACGCGGAGCGGCGTCGGCGCAAGCTACTGATCTCGCGCAAGCAACTGGCTGACCTTTGGAATGCCACCCAACGCAAGGGCATGACACTTGTGCCCTTGGTGCTCTACTTCAACCACCGTGGCATGGCGAAGATAAAGATCGGCGTCGCCAAAGGCAAAAAGCTGCACGACAAACGCGAAACCGCGGCCAAGCGGGACTGGTCACGTCAAAAGTCGCGTCTGATGAAAGACCACGGATAGGCAAAGGTGGCCTGAAGCCCACCTTACCTGCAGGCGGTGAGCGCCGTGGTAGACAGGTAGGGTGGGCTTCAGGCCACCCGCGCGCAAGCAGGCTTGCCACTGCAGCTGGCGGAGGGTACCCAGAAGCCGATCTGCAGCACTAGGAGAATCTCATGTCCGATGATCCGAAAACACTGGTTTCCACCGCCTGGCTGGCCCAGCACCTAAAGGATCCGGATCTGCGGATACTCGACGCGTCCTGGTACCTGCCTGACGCTGGCCGCGATCCGAAAGCGGAATACGATGCGGCGCATATTCCAGGGGCCCGGTTTTTCGACATCGACGATATTTCCGACCATCGCTCCGATTTGCCGCATATGGCGCCTCCGGTTGAAAAATTCATGTCCCGGCTGCGGGCAATGGGCGTTGGCGATGGCCATCAGGTAGTTGTTTATGACGGCGCTGGTTTGATGTCTGCCGCGCGGGTCTGGTGGCTTTTCCGTTTGATGGGTCAGGAGAATGTGGCCGTTCTGGACGGCGGCTTGCCCAAATGGCAGGCCGAAGGTCATCCCATCGAGGATATGCCCCCGGTCATTCGGGACAGGCACATGACTGTCCGGTTCCAGAACCATCTTGTGCGGGACGTGACGCAGGTGTCTGCGGCGTCGAAGCTGGAGGACCACGTTATTGTCGATGCGCGGGCAGCCGCGCGGTTTCGCGGGGAAGCGCCCGAGCCCCGCGAAGGCCTGCGGTCTGGTCACATACCCGGCGCGCGCAACGTACCCTTTGCTGACCTGCTGAACGCCGACAGCACCCTGAAAGATCCCGAAGCCTGCCGCGCGGTTTTCGAAGCCGCAGGCGTGGACCTCGACAAGCCGATCATAACCTCCTGCGGGTCGGGCGTGACGGCGGCGATCCTCGCCCTGGCGCTGGAGCGCATGGGGCATCTTCAGTGGTCCGTCTATGACGGCTCCTGGGCCGAATGGGGGATGTTTCCCACCGTACCTGTCGCAACCGGAGACGCATGATGTTTGAAAGCCTGAAAACCCGTCCTGCCGATGGCATTCTTGCCCTGATGCAGATGTACAAGGACGATCCGCGCCCGACCAAGATCGATCTGGGGGTGGGTGTCTACAAGGATGCAACGGGCCTGACGCCGATCATGCGGGCCGTGAAGGCGGCCGAACATCAGCTTTGGGAAGCGCAGGACACAAAGGTCTATACCGGCCTTGCCGGTGACCCGGCCTTCTCCGATGCGATGATCAATCTGGTGCTGCGCGACGCAGTGCCCCGTGACAGTGTCGCGGCGGTGGCCACGCCCGGCGGGACGGGCGCCGTGCGTCAGGCGTTTGAGCTCATCCAGATGGCACGCCCCGAGGCGCGAGTCTTTGTCTCTGACCCCACGTGGCCAAACCATCTGTCCATTCTGGGCTATCTGGGTATCGAAGTGGTGAACTATCGCTATTTCGATGAGGACACGCGCGGCGTCGATTTCGACGGGATGATCGAGGATATCAAAACAGCCAGGGCGGGGGACGTGGTCCTGCTGCACGGCTGCTGTCACAACCCGACAGGTGCCAACCTGAACATGACCGAATGGCGCGCCGTTGTCGACGTGCTGCTGGAAACCGGCGCGGTGCCGATGATCGATATCGCCTATCAGGGCTTTGGCGATGGTTTGGAGGAAGACGCCGCCGCCACCCGCCTTGTGGCGTCGTCGGTTCCGGAATGTCTGATCGCGGCCAGCTGTTCCAAGAATTTCGGGATTTACCGGGAGCGCACCGGCCTGTTGATGGCCGTGAGCCAGAACACCGAAGCCCGCAAGCTGCATCAGGACACGCTGGCCTTTCTCAACCGACAGAACTTTTCCTTCCCGCCGGATCATGGCGCGCGTCTGGTGACGATGATCCTGAATGACGACGCGCTGAAGGCGGATTGGATGGCGGAGCTGGAGGAGGTGCGGTCCAGTATGCTGGGCTTGCGCAGTCAGCTGGCAGGCGAATTGCAACGGCTGTCCGGCTCTGACCGGTTCGGGTTTCTGGCGCAGCACCGGGGCATGTTCTCGCGCCTTGGCACCACGCCTGACAAGGTGGTCGAGATGCGGGAGAAGCACGGGATTTACATGGTCTCGGACAGCCGGATGAATATCGCCGGGCTGAACGAACACACAATTCCGATTCTGGCCAAGGCGATCATTGATGCGGGTGTCTGACCTGCCTTGAGACGATGTGACGGGACCCGGAGTCGCCGGAAACCTCACCTTCCCCTCTGTCGCTGTGAACAAAAAGAAACCCGGGCGCGGACGCCCGGGTTTTTGCTTTTACAAAGGTGTTCAGCTCAGCCTTTGGAGAAATCCGGATAGGCTTCCATGCCCAGCTCCGAGGTGTCGAGACCGTTGATCTCTGCCTCTTCGGAGACCCGGATACCCATGGTTGCCTTGAGAATGAACCACATCACACCCGACGCGACGACGGTGAAGATACCCACGACGAAGATCGAATAGATCTGAACGCCAAGGGAAGCATCGGGGTTGGTCAGGACCACTGCGATCGTGCCCCAGATACCGGCAAACAGGTGCACCGGGATGGCGCCGACCACGTCGTCGATCTTGAGCTTGTCGAGGAATGGTACCGCGAAGACCACGATGACACCGCCAACAGCGCCGATCAGCGTGGCAGACCCCAATGTTGGTGTCAGCGGTTCTGCTGTGATGGAGACCAGACCAGCCAGTGCGCCGTTGAGGATCATGGTGAGGTCGGGCTTTTTGTAGAGAAGCTGCGTCAGGATCAGGGCAGCAACTGCGCCACCGGCAGCAGCGGCGTTGGTATTGGCAAAGATGCGCGATACGTCTGCGACGTCACCCACCGTGCCCATGGCCAGCTGCGAGCCGCCGTTGAAACCGAACCAGCCCATCCACAGGATGAATGTCCCAAGCGTGGCAAGGGCGAGGTTGGAGCCCGGCATCGGGTTCACACGTCCGTCCTTGTATTTGCCGATACGCGGCCCGAGGATCAGTGCGCCTGCCAGAGCCGCCCAACCCCCGACGGAGTGCACAACGGTCGAACCCGCGAAGTCCAGAAAGCCCATCGCGTCGAGGAAACCACCGCCCCACTTCCAGGAGGCCTGCAGCGGGTAGATCACGGCGGTGAGCACGATCACGAAGATCAGGAAGGGCCAGAGCTTGATGCGTTCGGCCAGCGCACCGGACACGATGGACGCCGTGGCCGCACAGAACATCAGCTGGAAGAAGAAGTCAGAGCCGGTAGAGGCATAGCCATAGTCATCGGCGGCGTCAGACGTCACGCCAACGGCCTCCAGAACGCCCGGACCCCAGACGCCGGAGAGGACGCCGTCAACCATCCACGTGCCGAGTGGATACATCAGGTTGTAACCAATCAGGTAATAGAAGATCGCCGCCAGTGAGAAGAGCGCCATGTTCTTGGTCAGCTGCATTGTGACGTTCTTAGAGCGAACGAGACCCGCCTCCAGCATGGCGAACCCAGCCGCCATCCAGAAGACGAGGAAGCCGCCGATGAGGAAAAGGAGCGAGTTGAAGATAAAGACCGAATCCGTAGACGGATTAATGCCGGGCGTCGGGCCATCCTGGGCCAGCCCGAGGCTGGGCAGCGCGATCAGCGCGGCAGCGGGGGCAAGTGTGTTGAGAAGCTTCATTGTACGTATCCCTGGTTGATGCGCAGCTTTACAGCGCGTCTTCGTTGGTTTCGCCGGTGCGCACACGCACGGCCTGATCGACACTGAGGACAAAGATCTTGCCATCGCCGATCTTGCCGGTCTGCGCGGTCTTGGTGATGGTATCGACGACCTGATCGACCACGCTTTCGGCGACCACGATCTCGATTTTGACCTTCGGCACGAAATTCACGGCGTATTCAGCCCCGCGGTAGATTTCAGTGTGGCCGGACTGGGAGCCGAAGCCCTTGATTTCCGTGACCATCATGCCGCGCACACCGGCCTCGGTCAGTGCTTCGCGCACCTCCTCCAGCTTGAACGGCTTGATTGTTGCAATGATGAGTTTCACCTCGTGTCCCCTTCGCTTGGCAGACGTATCTGCAATGTTTGCGCCTGCAGAAAACGCCAGAGGGCAGCAGACATGGAAGTTTCTGGGCGGAGTCGCGACGGAAAACGCAAGCCATGTGCTCAAGAAATAGTCACGTTGGGGATATTGCATAATTATTAGGCATATATTTAATCATGTTTCTGCGCATGAGCGCCTCAACAATTTGGTGCAGAGCCGCTAGACTGCGCAAAACAACAGTGAGCCGGGCAGGTTCTTCATGAGTGATTCACGTAAAGGCAGACGACCGCTGGTCGCTGACAAGCGCTACGCTGCGCAGCCTAAAAAGGCGCGCAAGACCAAGGCGAAACCCAAAGCCAAACCCAAGCCGCGCAAAACAGCACGGCGCAAAGCCCCTACGCGGCGGCGGGGCGGGATTATTGGCCTCATTCAGCGGCTCTTTGCGTGGCTGCTCCGGCTGATCTGGCGAGTGGTGTGGCGGGTGGGTGCCGTAGCCTGCCTGATGCTCGGGCTGATCGTGGGGTACTATTACACGACCCTGCCGGATGTGACGGAGCTGTTGGACGGACGCGCGCGCGGGTCTGTGACATTGCTGGACGATTCCGGTCAGGTCTTTGCCTGGCGCGGGGATCAGTTTGGCGGCGCGATCACGGCAGACACCGTCTCTCCCCATCTGCGCAATGCGATCATTGCGACGGAAGACAAACGCTTTTATCGGCACTTCGGTCTCAGCCCGCGCGGGATCGCCAGCGCCGTGCGTATCAACCTGAGCGAAGGGCGCGGGCCACTGTCGGGGCACGGGGGGTCGACGATCACGCAGCAGGTGGCCAAGCTTTTGTGCCTTGGTGTGCCCTATGATCCGACCGTTCAGACCGAGGCCGAGTATGAGACCGAATGCCGGCGTGGCACGATCAAGCGCAAAGCGTCGGAGGCGGTCTATGCCTTGGCGATGGAGGCCAAGTATTCCAAGGATGAAATCCTCACGATCTACATGAACCGGGCGTTTCTGGGGGCCGGGGCCCGTGGGTTCGAAGCCGCAAGCCAGCGGTATTTCGGCAAATCCGCCGCCAATGTGACCCCGGCGGAATCCGCAATGCTGGCAGGTCTGCTGGTCGCCCCGACGCGGTTTGCGCCGACCAATGACCTCACCCGCTCGCAGAACCGCGCGGCAACCATCGTGCGCCTGATGAATGAACAGGGCTACTTGAGCGACGCAGAGGCCCGTTCCGCACAAAACAACCCTGCGGAATTGTCCGAGGCGGCAGAGGCACGGGCTGGCGGTTATTTTGCCGACTGGGTCATGTCCTCCGGGCCGGAGTTCTTTACCCGCAAGACCACCGAGGACGTGATCATCAAAACCACGCTCGATCAACGCATCCAGCGCGCCGCCGACGAGGCCATGCAGTGGGTGTTCGAGAACAAGATCCGCGACGGCAGCAAGGCGCAGGCGGCGATTGTCGTCATGTCGGCAGATGGGGCCGTGCGTGCAATGGTCGGGGGGCGCAAGACCAAGGTGGCAGGGGCGTTCAACCGGGCGGTCCAGGCCAAGCGGCAGACCGGATCGGCGTTCAAACCCTTTGTCTATGCTGCCGCGCTGGATCTGGGCTATTCCCCCAATGACACGGTGACCGACGAGCCGCTGACGATCAACATTCCCGGGTCCGGTCCGTGGTCGCCGCGCAATTACACCAACCGGTTTTACGGCAAGGTGTCCCTGACCCGTGCGCTGGCGGACAGTCTGAACATTCCGGCAGTGAAAGTGTCTGAGTTCGTCGGCCGCGATCTGGTGCGGCAGGTGGCCAGCGACTTCGGTCTGGAGAGCGATCTGGCCGCTGGCCCGGCGCTGGCGCTCGGGGCGTCGGAAAGCACGCTGATCGAGATGACGGGCGCCTATGCGGGCATTCTGAATGGTGGCTCCTCCGTCGAACCCTACGGGCTGGTTGAACTGCGCCTGATGGGGGAAGACGAGCCGTTGATGGGCACGGGCGGCGGGATCGGTGAACGCGTGGTGCAGGAACCGGCGGCGCGGCAGCTCATCTACATGATGGAGAAAGTCGTCTCTGAAGGAACCGGCGCGCGGGCGCAATTCGGCGGACGTCAACTGGCGGGTAAGACCGGCACAACGCAGGCCGCGCGGGACGCATGGTTCGTTGGTTTTTCCGCCGACTATGTTGCGGGCGTGTGGATGGGGTATGACGATAACACCCCGCTGACCGGTGTGACTGGCGCTGGCCTGCCTGCGGACATCTGGCGCGAAACCATGTCGCGGGTGCATGAAGGTGTGCCGCTGAAACCCCTGCCGATGATGTCCCCGTCTCAGGCAGGTGAGGTGCGTGATCCGTCAGGTGGCCAACAGGGCGGCGGCGGGGGTGCTGTCGGCATCCTGGAAGGGCTGTTGCGCGATATTCTGGGGGGCGGCACCGACAGCGGTCGGGAACGGCAGCCCAATGTCAGTGGCAGCGACCGGTAACCCGCCGCTGCCGCTGGTTCAGCCTGCGCCTTTGAGATCGGCGATCATCGCATTGATATCGCCGCCGCGCCTGTCGAGCATGGAACCGATCTCGCTCCGCTCGGTCAGCAGCAGGTTCACGCCTTCAATATAGATGTTGAAGAACTTCCGGCTGCCGGATCTGTCTGACACGTGGAAGGTGACCTCGAAAGGACCGTCGCCGCGCAGATAGGCCAGCGTGTTGATCTCGTACCCGGCCTTGATCTGACGCGCGGATTGCACTTCAACACGTCCGCCGATGAAATCACGGAACTGCTTGCCATACTTGCGCGCGATATAGGAGGTGAAGGCATCGTTGAACGCCCGCTTCTGCGAGGACGACGCAGAGCGGCCGTCCGCTCCCAACGCGTATTGCGCCATGATGTTGACGTCCGCGTAGCGCACGAAAAGCCGCTCGAACTCGCGCAGGATTGCAGCGTCGGACTGACCTGAGGAAATGACGCGATCAATGTCTGCGACAACCTGGTCCACGAGTTGGCGCGCACCGGCTTCGGTCAGCGCGGCGGCGGGTGTTGCTGCCAGAAGGGCAGCGGCGGCGGAACTCAGGAAAAAATCTCGGCGGGTGAGATTACTGGGCATAAGGGTCCTCATACGGGTCTGTTGCAAACGGGTCGATATCTGTGCCTTGACCCTGTCCAAGCTCGAACCGACGGTTCTGCAAATAGATCGACCGGGATTGCGAGTAGCTGTCCGCACTCTCGTAAAGTACGGAATCGATCGTGTCGGAGAATTTCTCCCGGTCGTTCAGGACGGAGGCAGCGGCAGCGGTAGGCGGCACAACGCGCGCATCCCCGTCAATCGTGTTGTAGGTCAGCGGGTTGGTGAAAAAATCGACCACGAGACCAACTGTGTCGCGTTGCGTCGAGGGCCCGAAAACGGGCAGTTCGATATACGCGCCTTCGCCCGATCCCCAGACGGTAAGCGTTTCGCCAAAATCGGTTTGGTGCTCGGGAATATTCAGTTCGGAGGCTGCATCGAACAGACCTCCAAGCCCGATGGTCGTGTTCATCACGAACCGTAATGTCGCCAGTCCGGTTCCCCGCAGGTCCCCCTGCAGCAGGCTGTTCACAGCAACGCCTGGCATCGAAAGGTTGTCTGAGAAATTGTTCACCGTGTTGCGGATCTCCACCGGCACGACACCATAGGCCTGCGACACGGGGCGCACGATATTCTTGTCCAAGCCCTTGTTGAACCCGTGAACCTTGCGGTTCTGTGTCTCGTAGGGGTCATTGATGCCGTCCGAGCGGGTCGCAACATCCTGCGTGGTCGCACATGCGCTCAACAGCAATACAGTTACGAGCGCCGTAGCGGGCCGCGCGAAAGCCTTCATTCTGGGAGTACGGGACACTGGGTAAATCCTGTGAAATTGACTGAACGGTAGTTAGAACTTTTTACAGCGATGCCTAGGGGGCGAAAATGTGGAATTCATATGATGTGGCACATGCGCGACAGCGCAACTCTAAAGCTATTGAGCGTATACAGTCTAGAACTGTGGCGGCAAGAACCGATTTGTAAGCGGAAATGCGATCAATGCAACCTGCAAGGGTCTCTCGATGGGAATTGAGAGGGCATTCCCGACATTGAGCGTCGCTTGGCATTTCTTATTGATTTCAAATTTTTGCCCCGGAACTTTCCGTAGGAGTCAACGTACCGATGGCGCTCCCAGCACCGTGATCTTGACGCTTGTGGATCGTGGCAGACTGGGCATAATCCACGCTGAGTGCTTGGCCCGCCAACACGCCATCCCATCCTGAAGGACTCCGATATGAGTATTGCCTCCCGCCTCGCCGACCTGGGCGTCAGCCTGCCTGATGCGCCTGCGCCCGCTGCCAACTACGTGCCTTTTGTGCAGGTCGGCAGCACGCTGTACGTCTCCGGCCAGATTTCAAACGGTCCTGATGGTCTTGTGACCGGCAAGTTGGGCGCGGATATGCAGGTTGAAGGGGGCGCTGCCGCTGCCAGGCTCTGCGCGATCAGCCTGCTGGCGCAGGTCAAAGCAGCCTGTGGCGGTGATATCGATCGGCTTAATCGGGTGGTGAAACTCACCGGGTTCGTGAATTCCACGGCGGATTTCACCGATCAGCCCAAAGTCATCAACGGCGCGTCGGACTTCCTGGTCGAAGCTTTGGGCGATGCGGGTCGGCATGCGCGATCTGCCGTGTCCGCCGCATCGCTGCCGCTGGGCGTTGCTGTCGAGATCGAAGGCATTTTCGAGATCAAATGAGGGTCCCCCTGCCAGAGATATTCCTGACGATCCCGCTGGCGCACCGCGCCTTGCATGATGTCGCGGATGGCCGCCCGGAAAACAGCCGCGCGGCGATCCGCGCGGCAATTGACGCAGGCTACGGGATCGAGATCGACGTGCAGCAGAGCGCGGATGCGCAGGCGATGGTGTTTCACGACGATGCGCTGGACCGGCTGGCCAACGGCAGCGGACCGGTACGGGAGCAAATGGCGGAACAACTCGCTCAGGTACTGCTGCGCGGGGGCGAAGAAGGTATTCCCGATCTGCCGGAAATCCTCAATTTGGTCGCGGGTCGCGTGCCACTGCTTATCGAAATCAAGGATCAGGATGGCGCAATGGGCCCGAACATCGGACCGCTCGAAGAGGCGGTGGCCGCCGCCCTCAAAGGCTATGACGGGCCGGTGGCGGTGATGTCGTTCAATCCGCATTCGGTGATGCGCATGGCAGCTCTTTGCCCCAATGTGCCGCGCGGGTTGGTGACGGATGGATATGATGCAGCGCATTGGAAACTGCCTGTCGAGACCTGTGACAGGTTGCGCGGCATCCCCGACTACGATGCAGCCGACTGCAGTTTCATCAGCCACAATATGCATGATCTGGCGCGAGCGCGGGTCGCCGCGTTGAAAGCCCAAGGTGCGTCGATCCTCTGCTGGACGGTGAAATCGCCCGCAGACGAGGCGCAGGCGCGCGAAATCGCCCAGAATATCACTTTCGAGCAATATCGCGCGGCGCTTCCCGCTTGATCCCGCGGCTGGCGGGCACAAGTAAGGCGTGAAGGGGCGATGCGGATGCAGCAACAGGAAGTCGAGATCAGGGTGGTGCCGACGCTGCGCGCGATTGACGCCAGCGACTGGGATGCCTGCGCCTGCCCGGAGGCCGTCGCGGGTGCGCCACCTATGGACCCCTTCACGACGCACCGTTTCCTGAGCGCACTGGAGGACAGCGGATCGGTTGGCACCGGCACCGGCTGGCAGCCGCAGTATCTGACGGCCTATCTGGCGGGGCAATTGATCGGCGTGGCGCCCATGTACGTCAAATCGCACAGCCAGGGCGAATATATCTTTGATCACAACTGGGCGCATGCCTATGAGCGTGCGGGCGGGCGCTATTACCCCAAGCTGCAGGTCGCCGTGCCGCATACCCCCGCGACGGGCCGGCGGTTGCTGGTGCGTCCGGGGTTCGAAGAGACCGGCACGGCCGCGCTCATACAGGGAGCAGTGCAGCTGGCGGACAGCAACAACCTTTCCTCGGTGCATGTGACCTTCTGCACGGAAGAAGAGGCGCGGCGCGGTGAAGAGATCGGCCTGCTGCTGCGCAAGACCCAGCAATTTCACTGGCGCAACGACGGATATGAGGATTTCGACGGGTTTCTGGCGAGCCTGAGTTCCCGCAAGCGCAAGAACATCCGCAAGGAACGCGCCCGCGCGCAGGATTTCGGCGGCATGATCCAGACCTTTTCCGGCGATGATCTGCAGCCCGAACACTGGGATGCCTTCTGGCGGTTCTATCAGGATACCGGCGCGCGCAAGTGGGGCACGCCCTATCTGACGAGGGCCTTTTTCGACATCGCGCAGGAAACCCTGCGGGACGACATGGCACTGGTGCTGGCCGAACGGAACGGGCGCTGGATTGCGGGCGCATTGAACTTTATCGGCGCTCAGACGTTATACGGGCGGTACTGGGGATGCACGGAACATCATCCTTGCCTGCATTTCGAGCTGTGCTACTACCGCGCGATTGATATCGCCATCGAACGGGGGCTGGCGCGGGTCGAGGCGGGCGCGCAGGGCGAACACAAGTTGGCACGCGGCTATCTGCCGACGCCGACGTGGTCGTTGCATTGGGTGAATGATCCGGGTTTTGCTGATGCCATCAGCAGCTATCTCAAGGCCGAACGGGATGCCGTGGACGAAGAGATCACCGTGCTGACGGAATACGGACCCTTCAAACGGGCCGAGATTGAGGAACAGGAATGACAGAGAGATTGAGCGAAGAAACCCGTGGCCCCCTGCTGGCACCGCTCTTCGATACCGGTTGGGAGATGGTCGAGGACCGCGACGCGATCCGCAAGACATTTGTCTTCAAGAATTTCGTCGAGGCCTTTGGCTGGATGACCCGCGTGGCGATCTGGGCTGAGAAATGGGACCACCACCCCGAGTGGCACAACGTATATAAAACCGTCGATGTGGTGCTGAGCACCCACGATGTGGACGGGCTCAGCGCGCTTGACGCGAAACTGGCCCGCAAGATGGACAGTCTTTCGGAGTAAATAATGCAAGACCTACTGCAAACTGAAATCTGGCAGGGGAAGACCCTTGCCGATCTGCTCACCGTTGAATTTCTGATGAGCGCGGCGGGGTCCGTCCTCGCCGCAATCGGCATTCTGATCATTGGCTGGATCGTCTCGGCCTGGCTGCAGCGCCGCGTGCGCAACATTGGCCTGCGACACCGTCACCTTGACGACATGCTCTTTGATTTCCTGGCCTCGATCGTGCGCTACGTGGTGCTGGGTTTTACGGTTCTCTTCGTGCTCAACACCTTCGGCGTGCAGACCACTTCTGTTGTTGCGGTCATCGGTGCGGCGGGTCTGGCCATCGGTCTGGCGCTGCAGGGCACCCTGTCGAATGTCGCCGCCGGTGTGATGCTGATCCTTTTCCGACCGATCAAACTGGGGGATTTTGTCGAAGTGGGCGGGGAGATGGGCACTGTCAAAGCCATCACGCTCAACTTCACCGAATTGGCGGATCTGAGCAATGTGCAGGTGATCATCCCCAATTCCGAGGTCTGGGGCAATGTGATCACCAACTATTCGACGAATGACATGCGGCGTGCCGAATGGACCTTTGGCGTGGGCTACGGCGTCAATCTGGCCGATGCAGAGCGGATCATTCGCGATACGATCATGGCGGATGCGCGGTCAAAGAGCGATCCTGAGCCCTTCATTCAAGTGAACAATCTGGGTGCCAGTTCCGTCGATTTCCTGGTGCGTGTCTGGGTCGAAGCCTCCGAGTATTTTGCCTATCAGGCAGACATGAAACGGGCGGTCAAAGAAGCGCTGGATGCCGGAGACATCGACATTCCCTTCCCGACGCGCACCATTGTGCGAGCGGACGCGGAAAGTGGTGATGAACCGGAAAGCAACCAGAATGGTGCGGTGCGTACGGGCTTCGACGGGGATGCCGAGGAAGAGCGTGCCTGACCTGCGCCATCACATGCCAAACATATCCAAAAAGGCCCGGAGGGATGCTCCGGGCCTTTTGCGTTTTACATGTTTTCCAGCAGAGCCTCCCCGGCGGAAACCTCGCACATACCGGGGCTTTCCTCGGGCTGGAACAATGTGACCTTGCCGTCATCCACCAGCATTGCGTAGCGCTTGGAGCGGCCCATCAGACCGGCAGGGGGTGCGTCGAAATCCATGCCGATCGCCTTGGTGAACGAACTGTCCGCGTCGCCCAGCATGGTGATACCGGCATCGGCTGCCCCGGTTGCCTCACCCCAGGATTTCATCACGAAGGGGTCATTCACGGAGACGCAGATGATCTCGTCCACGCCCTTGGCGTCGAACTGGTCCTTGGTCCGCACAAAGCTCGGGACATGCGCGGAATGGCAGGTGGGCGTATAGGCGCCCGGCACGGCAAAGATCACCACCTTGCGGCCTTTGACCTTGTCGGAGAGCGAGACGGGCGCTGGTCCCTCCGCGCCCAATTCCATCAATGTTGCGTCGGGAAGTTGGTCGCCCTGTGAGATCGTCATGTGATACGCCTTTCTTGCAATTGCGTTTGTCGTTGCGCTGGATATAGGTTGCGGCCTCGGGCAGGGCCAGAAAAATCGGGCAAGGTGAGGGACACGACATGAGCCACGTTATCGTGATCGGAGCAGGGCAGGCGGGCGCCTCCTGCGTGGCCAAACTGCGCAATGGCGGGTTTGACGGTCAGGTGACGCTGATCGGAGCCGAACCGGTGCCGCCTTATCAGCGCCCCCCCCTGTCCAAGGCCTATCTGATGGGCGAGATGGCGCTGGAACGGCTCTACTTGCGGCCCGAGGCCTTTTACGCAGAGCATGACATCACCCTGCGTACCGACGCAGAGGTGACGTCGATTGATCCGGTCGAAAAGCGCGTGGCGCTCGGGGTTGAAACCCTCAGCTATGATGAGCTGGTTCTGACCACAGGTTCGGTCCCGCGCCGTCTGCCTGCCAGTATCGGTGGTGATTTTGGTGGGGTGTTTACGGTGCGCGATCTTGCTGATGTGGATGCCATGGCGCCACGGTTCGAGGCGGGTAAGAGGGTGTTGATCGTGGGCGGCGGCTATATTGGCCTGGAGGCGGCGTCGGTGGCAGCCAAGCTGGGTCTCGACGTCACATTGGTGGAAATGGCCGACCGGATTCTGCAGCGTGTGGCCGCGCCGCAAACCAGTGATTATTTTCGCGCTCTGCACCAGTCGCATGGGGTGCGCATTCTGGAAGGCGTCGGCCTCAATCGTTTGACGGGTGACGGTGATGTCAGTGGTGCCGTGCTGAGCGACGGCACAGAGATCGCGGTTGATTTCGTGATTGCCGGTGTGGGGATCGCGCCTGCAACAGCACTGGCTGAGGCCGCAGGTCTCGACATCGAAAACGGCATCAAGGTGGATGCGCAGGGCCGCACTTCCGAGGATCATATCTGGGCGGCGGGGGATTGTACCTCTTTCCCTTATCGTGGCGGTCGTATCCGTTTGGAGAGTGTGCCGCACGCGATTGATCAGGCGGAACTGGTGGCCGAGAACATCATGGGTGCGGGTAAGGAATACATCGCCAAACCGTGGTTCTGGTCGGATCAATACGATGTGAAGTTGCAGATTGCCGGGCTGAACACCGGCTACACCGATGTCGTCAGCCGGGTTAGCGCGGGGCAGACCGCATCCTTCTGGTACTACCGGGATGCCGAGCTTCTGGCCGTGGACGCGATGAATGACCCGCGCGCCTATATGATCGGCAAAAGGCTGATCGAGGCGGGTAAATTTGCGGAACCCTCCTTGGTGACCGACCCCTCTGCGGATTTGAAAGTGCTGCTGCAGGCGTGAGGATCATCGCCGGACAGTTTCGCGGCACAGCCCTAGCCAGCGTCGGCAAGGGGGACAAAGGCGCGCATCTGCGGCCCACGTCGGACCGCGTGCGCGAAAGTCTCTTCAGCGTGTTGGCGCATCATGGGGTCGTCCACGGCGCGCGCGTCCTCGACCTGTTTGCTGGAACCGGTGCGCTGGGTCTTGAGGCGCTGTCGCGGGGCGCGGCGCATGTCCGTTTCGTCGATGATGGGCGGGTGGCGCAAGGGTTGATCCGCCAGAACATCGCCAAGCTGCGCGTCGAAGACCAGACTGATCTGGTCCGGCAGGATGCAACCCGGCTGCGTGCCCATGAGGCGGCGCCCTATGATCTGGTGTTCCTCGACCCGCCTTACGGGAAGGACCTGGGTGGTCGGGCGCTGATGGCGGCGATGGCTGGCGGCTGGCTGGCACAGGAGGCGTTTGTGGTCTGGGAAGAAGCCCAGCCGATGCCCGCGCCGGACGGGTTCGAACCTGTCGATCAGCGCCGGTACGGCGACACGCATGTCACCTTGTTGTCGAAAACTTCACCCTGATGTGCTAACCAATCAGGCATGTTCGCGAGTGCTGTCTCCTTCTTCTGGCCGCCGGTTTCGCAGGCTCCGGTCAGGCCGGCCCCGCCGAAACGGTACCCGTCGCCGGTGTTCATCGGCGATGCGGTCCAGCCCTGGGGGCAGGGGACGATGCTGCTCGACATCCTGCGCCGCGAGGCGGATGCCGATCAGTCCTTGGAGTAAGTTGGGTGAAACAGCCCGCCGGGTGATGTCGTGAAAATCTCCGCCCCGTCCGATGTCACGCCAATCGAATGCTCGAACTGGGCCGACAGGGATTTGTCGCGGGTCACGGCGGTCCAGTCGTCTGACAGCGTCTTGGTCTCGGGCCGTCCGAGGTTCACCATGGGTTCGATGGTGAAAAACATCCCCTCTTCCAGCACAGCGCCGGTGCCGGGCCGCCCATAGTGCAGCACGTTGGGTGGCGCGTGAAAGACACGGCCCAGCCCGTGGCCGCAGAAGTCCCGCACGACGGACATGCGGTGGCTTTCAACATAGACCTGTATGGCGTGCCCGATATCGCCGAAGGTATTCCCCGGCTTCACCGCCTCGATCCCGTGCATCAGCGCGTCATGGGTCACCTGGATCAGCCGTTCGGCTTTGCGCGGCAGCTTACCCGCCACATACATCCGGCTGGTGTCGCCGTACCAGCCATCGACAATCACGGTCACGTCGATGTTCAGGATGTCACCGTCCTTCAGGGTCTTGTCGCCCGGAATGCCGTGACAAACGACGTGGTTCACTGAAATGCAACTGGCGTGCTGGTAGCCCTTGTAGCCGATGGTGGCAGAGGTCGCGCCCGCGTCCTCGACCATGTCGGTGATGGCCTTGTCGATGGCTCCAGTTGTCTGGCCGACAAAGACATGTGCGGCAATATCATCCAGAATACGCGCGGCCAGCGCGCCGGCGGTATGCATACCGGCGAAATCCGACGGATTGTAGATGCGTATGCCGTCTTTGGTGTGACGGCCCCGAAGGTCTTCGTTCACGAATGTGCTCCACCGTGGCTGTTCGAGGCGCTTTTAACGCGCAATAATCCTGAGAACCAGAGGGCGCTCAGGTCGAAATCCGCAAAGCATCGGCCAAATCGACACCTGCGGGACTGATATTGGTACCATAGCACAGAGTTTCAACGCCCGCTTGTCGGGCGCGCTGATAGGCGGTGGCATAGGCCGGATCGATGTCCGCCGCGAGCGTAAAATCATGGCAATCGGTGCGCTGCACCAGGTAAAGCATGATCGCGCGATGCCCTGCCGCTGCCATCTGCGCCAGTTCCTGCAGGTGCTTGGCGCCCCGTGCGGTGACGCTGTCGGGAAATTCCGCCAGACCGGCCTGCCGCGAGAGGGTCACGCTTTTGACCTCCACATAGGCGTCGGGCAGTCCCGGCTCGCTCAATAGGAAATCGATGCGGCTGTTTTCGCCATACTTCACCTCCGGACGGACCGTTTCATAGGCGGAGAGGGGCGTAATCGCACGGGATTGCAACGCCGATTTCAGCGCTCGGTTGGGCAGGGAGGTATCCACACCGGTGAAATGACCGTTTTCATGATCGACCAGTCGCCAGCCGAATTTCAGCTTCTTCTTGGGGTCGTCATTGGGTTCCAGCCACACCCGGGTGCCGGGCTCTGCCAGCCCCATCATCGAACCGGGATTGGCGCAGTGGGCGGTGATTTCCGCTCCGGTGTCTTCGAGCACGCAATCGGCGAGAAAGCGTTTGTAGCGGCAGGTCAGCCGGGCGGGCACAAGATCGGTTTGAAAGCGCATGGGGGCAGGTCTATACCTCGCATTAGGTGAGACGCAAGGAGAGCCGAAACATGCCCAACCCGACTGCCGCGATGATGGTGATTGGAGATGAAATCCTGTCCGGGCGCACGCGCGACGCCAATATGTACCATCTGGCGGGTCAACTGACGGAGGCCGGTATCGACCTGCGCGAGGTGCGCGTGATCAGCGATGATCGCGGGGCTATCATTGCTACTGTGCAGGCGCTTTCCGCCGCATATGACCACGTGTTCACCAGCGGCGGTATCGGGCCCACGCATGATGATATCACCGCCGATTGCATTGCAGCAGCCTTTAACAAGAATATCGATGTGCGCGAAGACGCACGCGGCATTCTGGAACGGCACTACGCCACCTCAGGCACCGAGTTGAACGCGGCGCGCTTGCGCATGGCACGCATTCCGGATGATGCCCGGCTGATCGACAACCCGGTCTCCGCAGCGCCAGGGTTCACGCTTGAGAATGTGCATGTCATGGCCGGGGTGCCTTCGGTGTTTCAGGCCATGATGGAAAGCCTGCTGCCGACGCTGACAGGCGGCGCGCCGCTTGTGTCGGAAACGCTGCGCATCGACCGGGGAGAGGGGGACATCGCGGGTCCTCTGGGCGCGCTGGCTGCTGAATATCCGATGCTCAGCATGGGGTCCTATCCGTTCCAGAAAAAGAGCGGGAAATACGGATCGAATGTGGTGATCCGGGGGGCCGACGCGGCCTTGGTGCGCAAGGTGAAGGAATTGCTCGCGGAAACCTTCCCGACATGAACCATGACATGCTCTTTGCAGCAATTGATGCCACGTGGCCCGCCGCGCGGCAAATCCCGCTGGGGCCGTGGATTTTGCGCGATGGGGAGGGCGGTGGCAAGCGCGTGTCCGCCGCTACGGCAACCGCAGAGGTCGGGCCTACCGACATTCGGGAGGCGGAAGAGGCCATGCTGCATGCGGGGCAGCAACCGCTGTTCATGATCCGACCGGGGGACGAGGTGCTGGACGAGATGCTGCAGGCCAGAGGCTATCGCACTCTTGATCCCACGACAGCGTACAGCCTGCCTATCGCCCGGTTGACGGATGTGCCAGTACCGCGCGTGACGGCCTTTTGCATCTGGGAGCCGCTGGCGATTATGGAAGAGATCTGGGCGCAGGGCGGCATTGGGCCGGAACGGTTGGCGGTGATGGCGCGGGCGGAGGTGAAAACCGGTATTCTCGCCCGCTGGAATGAAAAACCTGCCGGGGCGGGTTTTGCGGCCCTGCACCGGAAGACATGCATGGTCCATGCCGTGGAAATCCTGCCGGCGCAGCGGCGGCAGGGTGTTGCCGGATGGGTCATGCGTGCTGCGGCTTTTTGGGCACGGGAGCAGGGGGCCGAAGATATTTCGGTGCTTTGCGTGGAGGCCAATGTGGCTGCCAATCGCCTCTATTCCTCTCTGGGCTTTGTCCCGGTGGGACAGTACCATTATCGCTACAAAGACCTGCAAGAGGTGCAATGACATGGCCGATACCGCTCTTCCCACAGCGTTGAACCTGCCAATGGTGGACCCGCTGCCCGAGCCCACGCAAAAGTATTTCGATGTCTGCCAGGAAAAGCTGGGCATGATCCCGAATGTCCTGCGTGCCTACGCTTTCGATATCGAAAAGCTTGATGCCTTTACCGGTGTGTACAATAACCTGATGTTGGCCCCGTCCGGTCTCAGCAAACTGGAACGGGAGATGATTGCGGTTGTCGTCTCCTCCATAAACAAGTGCTTTTACTGCCTTGTTGCCCATGGCGCGGCGGTGCGGGCCATGTCGGGGGATCCCAAACTGGGCGAGGCGCTGGTGATGAACTACCGGGTTGCCGATCTGGATACGCGGCAGCGCGCAATGCTGGATTTCGCCGCACAGATGACGACTGCCAGCGCCACGATCGAAGAGCAGGACCGCGATGCCCTGCGTCACGTTGGCTTTACCGATCAGGACATCTGGGACATTGCCAATGTTGCCGGGTTTTTCAACATGACCAACCGGGTGGCCAGCGCCACGGCCATGCAGCCGAATGATGACTACCACGCGCAGGCCAGATGATATCGCCCCATCTCTCTTTTCTCGCGATGATCTTGGCCTGTGCACAAGCAGCCAGCGCCGCTGATCTTGTCTTGCCGTCCGATGCACAGATGACGGTCGAACGCGCCACGGATCTGGACAGTTTCGCCGCACCCGTTGCCGGGTTTCTGGATGGCACTGTGCCGTCGCAAACCCTTGAAGGGGCGGTGACGCGGCGGGCGTGGCGGATCGGAACCGGTGGGTTGACACCTCTGCAAGTGATGGCCCCGCTGCGCGACCAGATTGATGCGCTTGGTTACGATATCGTGTTTGAGTGCAGCAGTACTGCTTGCGGCGGATTCGATTTCCGCTTTGGTATCGAGGTGCTGCCCGGGCCGAATATGTACGTGAACATAGGGTCTTACCGATATCTCACGGCGTTCAAGGGACCGCGGAGCGACCCTGCGGAAGCCCTGGCCGTTTTGACCAGCGTGACAGCAGCTTCGGCTTATGTGCAGATCATTCACACATCAACTGAAGCTGATGTGCAGCCACCAGTCACGACTGAAACACCGTCGCCGGTGCTGACACCACCTGACCGACCGACAGAGGTGAGTGACCCGGAAACCGGCCTTTTGCAGCGCGGTTTCGTCGTTTTGCGTGATCTTGATTTCGACACCGGAACCACGGCGCTTGGGCCGGGCCCGTTTGTGTCGTTGGAACGCATGGCGGAGTTCCTGCAAGCACGGCCAGAGATGCGGATCGCGCTGGTGGGGCACACGGATACCGTCGGGGGCCTCGCGCCGAATATTGCATTGTCGCGGGAACGGGCGCGGATGGTACGCGCAAGACTGATCGATCAATATGGGATTGATCCCGACCGATTGGAGGCGGAAGGAATGGGTTATCTGGCACCTCTCGCCTCGAACCGTACCGCTGAAGGACGCGATCAAAATCGTCGGGTTGAGGCCATTCTTCTCAACACGGAATAGCGCCCTCCCAGACAAAAATCCTCCGGTACGAGACTCGTACCGAAGGAAGTGTCACCGAGGAGGTGTTTGAGCGGTTACCAGTCCGAGGGGCCTTTTTCGGCAAAGGCATGGACGAGGAAATCGATGAAGGCGCGCACTTTCGGCTGTGTGAACCGGCCGGGCGGGTAGACGGCGTAGATGCCTTGCGTTTCCAGCGGCAGATCGGGGATCGCATCCTCGATCAGGCCTTTTTCCATCGCGTCGGCATAAAGAAAGCTGGGCAGATAAGCGATGCCCAGACCGGAAATCGCAGCATTCAGCAAGGATTGCCCGTCATTCACGCTCAGCCATCCCGCCGTGCGCACCTGACGTTTCTCGCCAGACGGTGCCGTCAGCTTCCAGACATTGCCGGACGACTGATTGGAATAATGCAGCAGTTTGTGGTTGTTCAGGTCGTCAATCTTTTCGGGCCGCCCGTATTTTTCAAAATACTCGGGGCTCGCAATCATGCGTTTGGTTGTTTCGGTCAGCTTGCGCGCACGCAGGGTGCTGTCTTCCAGCTCACCAATCCGCACAGCCATGTCGAAGCCTTCGGAAATTAGTTCGACGTAACGGTTGTTGAGCACCATGTTCACGGTGATGTCCGGGAAATCGGACAGGAATTCACTCAGAACGGGCGACAAGTGGTTCACACCGAAATCGGTCGCGACGGAGATGCGCAGAAGGCCCGAAGGCGCGCTTTGCATCGACGTGACCAGCGCATCAGCCTCGCCCGCGTCGTTCAGGACGCGGCGTGCGCGGTCGTAGTACGCCAACCCGATTTCGGTCGGGCTTACGCGGCGCGTTGTGCGATTGAGAAGGCGCGCGCCGAGGCGCGCTTCGAGGGAGGACACGTGTTTTGAGACGGCAGACTTGGAAATCCCCATCTTTTTGGCCGCATCGGTGAAGCCGCCCTGGTCCACAACCGTGGCGAATGCTTCCATTTCAGTGAGGCGGTCCATTGCCTTCCCCTTTTATTCTGTCAGTTCCAGAGACGGGTATGCCGGTCAATTCGGGCAGGAACGCGGCGCAGGTGAGACAGTATCGCGGTTTTTGCGAGGATCGTTGAGGGCGTGGAAACGAGTTGGCCACAATTCCGGCGGAAATCCGCGCTCAAAGCGCCGCGGCGAAAACCTCTGCTGCCTGTTTAAGAGGCATCGGATCCATGTCCCCGATCAGTAAAAAGCCATGATTGTCCCGGTTCCAACGTACCGTTTGCAGACCCTTGTTTTCGCTTTCCGTCAGCGGCATCGGGTCCTGAGACGGGGACAGGATGATACAAAGCGCCACGGGCGTGCCATCCGTGCGTTGGTAGGCGATCTGCACAAGAGGCTTGCCCTTGAAGCCCAGTATTTGCGCGCGTTTCAGGGTCAGCCCGTCCACGGCAGGCAGATTGCCGAGGTCCAGACCAATCGCTTCGGAGACCCGCAACAGTTGCGCCTGCGTCTCTGCAGCGGGCTGATCAATCGCGTTGAGCGTCTCAGCCGTATAGAGCTTTTGGTAGCTTGCGACGAACCCCGCCCAGCCTTCAGGCGGTGCAGGTTTTGTAAAGAAGGTGGCGAAGGTGAAGGCGCCAATGGCCAAACCTGCCGCGAGCCCGGCGCTGAACATCCCAAAGGGTGCGCGTGACCGGTTGGCCGCGGGCAGGGTGGGCATGGGCGGAGGTAGCGGAAAGGCCGCCAACACGCCCGCGCGCAATGCGTCCACATCCAGTGTCAGCGCCGAAAGGCGTGCCTGAAGCTCGGTATCCTCAGCAAGGGTCTTATCGATCTTGCGGCACAGCGCCTCCTCCGCCTCTCCATCAAGATAGGCGGTCAGGTCTTCGTCGCTAATCCATGTGCCTTCCGTCATCGTGACGACCTCTTTTCATCCGGCATACTTTGATTCAGCGTCTTACGTGCCGCGGCCAATCGGCTCATGACGGTGCCGATCGGTATTTCCATAATGTCAGCTGCCTCGCGGTAGCTCATGCCCTCCACGTAGACCAGCGACACCGCGTGGCGCTGCGCATCGGGCAGGGTATTTATCTGGGATAACACCTCAGCGACGAAAATATTCGTTTCCGCAGCCGGTGTTTTGTGGTCTGCGACGTCAATGTCCTCGACGGGCAAGAGGCCACCGCCGGTGCGCACCTTGCGCGCCCGCAGTTCGTTGAGCCAGAGCCGGTGGGCAATGCGCATCATCCAGCGGTCAAGATGGGTGCCGGGTTCAAACCCGTCCGCCTTTTCGATGGCGCGCAGGCAGGTCGCCTGCAGAACATCCTCACCCCAATCCCGGCGCCCGGTCAGCGAGACGCAGAACCGCCAGACAGCCGGATAGGCGTCCGGCATGCCCTCCCGCACGGCCTGCTCACCTGATTTTTTTCCGAAAAGCGCGATGGGAGTGATCCTGCAGTGGTTTGTCCGCCAGACTACTGCAAGTTTTCACTGCCAACAACGCGGCTTGTCATAACGTCGCCGCGAGGCGCGTGCCCTGATTGATCGCGCGTTTGGCATCGAGTTCTGCGGCTACATCCGCTCCGCCGATCACGTGACAGGCTGTGCCTTGGGCCTCCAGCGCATCGGCAAGACTGCGTTCCGGGAGCTGTCCGGCGCAGAGCACAATGGTGTCCGCCTCAATCAGCGTGGGGTTTTCGCGGGCTTCTCCGTGGGAGACCAGAATGCCGCCGTCTTCGATCCGTTCGTAGTTCACGCCACCCACCATCTTCACGTCCTTCATGGCGAGGGCGGCGCGATGTATCCACCCGGTGGTCTTGCCAAGGCGCTTGCCCGGTTTTTCCGCCTTGCGCTGTAGCAGTGTCACCTGGCGGGCAGGGGCATGCGGTTGTGGCCCCTCGGGGGCCAGACCTGCGCGGTGCTCTGCCGGATCTGCCACTCCCCATTCCCGCATCCAGTCGGGTAGGCTTTCGGTCGGGCTGGTACCCGCGTGCACGAGATATTCAGCCACGTCGAACCCGATCCCGCCCGCACCGATGATGGCGACTTTTTCGCCAACCTCGGCCTTGCCGCGGAGCACGTCGATGTAGCTGAGGACATTGGGGCCGTCCTGACCGGGGATTTCAGGGTCGCGCGGCACCACGCCGGTTGCAATGATAACCTCGTCGAACCCCTGCAAGTCAGCCGCCGTGACATCGCGGCCCAGCTCCACCGAAATACCCAGGTCGGCAACCATCGTCCGGTACCAGTCCACAAGTCCCCAGAATTCTTCCTTGCCCGGCACTTGCTTGGCCATGTTGAGCTGCCCGCCGATCTCGGTCGCCCGATCAAAGAGCGTCACTGCGTGGCCGCGTTCGGCAGCGGTTATGGCAGTCGACAACCCGGCGGGACCCGCGCCCACCACGGCGATGGTCTTCTGCGCGGCGGCCGGGGTGATCACCAGTTCGGTTTCATAGCAGGCGCGCGGGTTCACCAGACAGCTGGAAATCTTGCCACTAAAGGTATGATCAAGGCAGGCCTGGTTACAGGCGATGCAGGGCGCGATCTGGTCGGATTTGCCGCGCATGGCCTTGGCGACGAAATCCGCATCCGCCAGCATGGGCCGTGCCATCGACACCATATCGGCGCAGCCGTCGGCCAGCACGCCTTCGGCCACCTCGGGTGTGTTGATCCGGTTCGAGGTGATCACCGGGATACTCACCTTGCCCATCAGCTTCTTGGTGACCCAGGCAAAGGCCGCGCGGGGGACAGAAGTGGCGATGGTCGGGATGCGCGCCTCATGCCAGCCGATGCCGGTGTTGATGATCGTCGCACCCGCCTTCTCGATTTCCTGGGCCAGCTGCACCACTTCGTCATGGGTGGAGCCGTTGGGGACCAGATCGATCATCGAAAGGCGGTAGATCAGGATGAAATTTGGGCCCACCGCTTCGCGCGTGCGGCGCACCACCTCAATGGGCAGGCGCATCCGGTTTTCGTAGGATCCGCCCCAGTCGTCCTCGCGCTTGTTGGTATGGGTGACCAGGAACTGGTTCAGGAAATAGCCTTCGGAGCCCATGATCTCGACGCCATCGTATCCGGCCTCTTGTGCGCGCTGCGCGCAGGCCACGATGTCGCTGATCTGCTTTTCGATGCCGTCCGCGTCCAGTTCCGCAGGCGGGAAGGGGGAGATCGGGGATTTGATCGCCGAGGGGGCCACGCATTTCGGCCCGTAGGCGTAGCGGCCTGCGTGCAGGATCTGCATCGCAATCTTGCCGCCAGCCTCATGCACCGCTTTCGTGATCACAGAATGGTTGGCCACATCCTCGTCGCTCACCATCATCGCGGCACCAGGTAGCACGGAGCCTTCGAGGTTTGGACCGATCCCGCCCGTGACCATCAGCGCGACCTCACCACGCGCGCGCGCGGCGTAGAATTCCGCCACGCGGGCCCAGTCCTTGGTTTCTTCCAGCCCGGTGTGCATGGACCCCATCAGCACGCGGTTTTTCAGCGTGGTAAAGCCCAGATCAAGCGGTGCCAGAAGATGCGGATAGTCGGCCATGGTGAATCCTCCCCGGATGGTATTGGCACGGGATCACATTTTCACATATGTGCTGTCACGTCGAACGCGGCGTCACAAGAGGCCGCAGCCTGCAGGAAAGACAGACATGATCAGATGGGCGACACCACAGGACGCTGACGCGCTGGCGCAGGTTTTCTACGCGGCGGTGCGTGACGGTCCGAGCCCTTACACGGAGGCGCAGCGGGAAGCCTGGTTGCCTGCACCGCCCGGCGGTCCGGAGTGGGCCGCACGGCTGGCCGCGCTGCAGGTCGCCATGGCAGAGATTGACGGTCGCCCCGCTGGTTTCGTAAGCGTAGAGACAGGCGGGTACATTGATCTCGCCTTCATTCTGCCTGCGCATCACGGCACGGGTCTCTTTCGCAAGCTCTATGGCCACGTCGAGAGATGGGCACGCGAAGCGGGGGAAACGCGGCTTTGGACCCACGCCAGCCTCATGGCGCAACCGGCCTTTCGGGCCATGGGGTTTTCGATTATCCATCACGAGACGGTCGAGCGGAGTGGCGAAAGCCTGACGCGGGCCAAGATGGAGAAGATGCTCACATGACCCCTGAAGAAATCGAGAAGCTGCCGTACCGGCCTTGTGTGGGGGTGATGCTGGTCAATGCGGAGGGCCATGTCTTTGTCGGGCAACGGCGTGACAGCGAATACGACGCCTGGCAGATGCCGCAGGGCGGGATCGACAAGGGGGAGGAACCGCAGGAGGCTGCCCTGCGCGAGCTGTGGGAAGAAACCGGCGTGACCGCCGATCTGGTGACCGTGGAGGCGCAGAACAGCGCATGGCTGCCTTATGAATTACCTTACGATCTGGTGCCAAAGCTGTGGAAGGGTCGGTTTCGCGGGCAGAAACAAAAATGGTTCCTCATGCGGTTTCAGGGCGATGATACCCAGATCAATATCGCCACGGAGCACCCGGAGTTTTCCAAATGGCGCTGGCTGGCGGCAGAGGCGCTTGTGGAGAACATCGTGCCCTTCAAGCGGGACGTCTACGCTGCCGTCATGTCCGAATTCCGCGATCTGCTCTAGGGGCGCAGCAGCGGCACCATCGGCCCTGCAGAGTCCGGTAATACGCCGAGAACGCGGGGATCATCGGCGATTTCGACACTGCGCTTGACTGGCGTGAAACCGCTGCGTTTGTAGAAATCAAGCGCCTGTGGGCTGTCGATCGTGCAGGTGCGCAGGTGAAACCGCTCAATCGGCTTCGCCCAGGCAAGCTCGACGGCTTTATTCATCAGCCAGCGGCCGGATCCTGTGCCAATCAGGTCGGATGTCAGCCCGAAGTAGGCCAATTCGCAGGCTCCCTCCTTGCGAAAATCCAGCTCCATCAGTGCCAGGTCCTGCCCATCGCGCGACAACGTGTATATTTCGACCTGCGGGTCGGAGAGTATGGCGTCCAACGCGTCGTCTTTAAGGACCAGACGCCCGTACCAGAGCCAGTCGAGGCCGCCGACGCGGGTAAAGATATCGCGATACCAGGTGATGTCCGCCGCCACGCGACGAAACGTCAGACCGGCCGGCAGCGGGACGTCTCTGGTATCCGTTTTCGACGTCATTTCCAGATAGGTCACGATCATCGCGAGCTTGCCTGCGGGGACGTCATGGAAACCGTCTTCGAGCACGGTCAGACGAGCCCCTCTGCCTCGAAAGTTTTCATCATGTTCACCTGCGGACGCGGGCCGACGTGGCTGATCACTTCGGCAGCGCAGAGGTTACCCATTTTTGCACAGGTTTCCAGGTCGCGCTTGGTCGCGAGCCCGTAGAGGAAGCCGGCGGCAAACTGGTCGCCCGCGCCGGTCGCGTCAACCGGGGTGATCTTCTGAACCGGCACATCGACACGCTGGCCTTTCGAGATCACCGTCACGCCGTCACCGGAACGGGTGCAGACGACCAGCGGACAGATCTCGGCCGTCTTAGCCAGAGAGGTTTCCAGATCGGTTTCGAAAAGCGATTCAATCTCGTGCTGGTTGCCGATCACATAGTCCAGATCGTGTTCGATCAGGGCCAGGAAATCGGCGCGGTGCCGTTCGACGCAAAAGGGATCGGAAATGGCGATGCCCGCAATACCACCGCCGGCTTTGGTCGCGCGTGCCGCTTCGCGGAAGGCGGTTTTGCCGGCGTCATGGTCAAAGAGATATCCTTCTAGGAACATGATCCGCGCATTGCCGGATACCTCTGGCGGAACATCCGCCGATGTCAGCCCGGTCGAGATGCCCAGGTAGGTGTTCATCGACCGCTCGCCGTCGGGCGCCACGAAGATCATGCTGCGCGAGGTCGGATCCTCGCCATTCTCGACGGGCGGATTCACAAAGTCGATGCCGTTGTCGGTCATCGCGCTGGCGTAGAACTGCCCCAGCGCATCGTCGCGGACCCGCCCGATGAACGCCGTCTGCAACCCAAGCGCGCCGACCCCGGCCACCGTGTTTGCCACGGCCCCGCCGGGGGTTTGCAAACGGTCGTTCATTGCACCGTACAACTTTTCGGACCGCGCGCGATCGACCAGCTGCATGATGCCTTTTTCTATGCCCATGAGATCGAGAAAGCTGTCATCGGCGTGGGTGATCACATCGACAACGGCGTTTCCGATGCCAACAACCTGGTAATTCTTCATTGGGTTTTGTCCTCAAATGGGCAGAGATCGCGGATGATGCAGGTCGGGCACATCGGCTTGCGTGCCTTGCAATGATAGCGCCCGTGCAAAATCATCCAATGGTGGGCGTGCAGCTGAAAATCAGCCGGAATATTGTCTTCGATGGCGCGCTCGACGGCTTCGACGGTTTTACCCGGTGCGATGCCGGTGCGGTTGCCAAGCCTGAAGATATGGGTGTCGACCGCCTGCGCCGGGAATTGCCACCACATGTTCATGACCACATTGGCCGTCTTGCGCCCGACGCCGGGCAAACCCTGAAGCGCTGCACGGCTGTTTGGCACCTCACCACCATAGTCATCGACGAGGATCTGGCTCAGCTTGATGACATTCTTGGCCTTTTGCCGGAAAAGCCCGATGGTCTTGATGTGTTCGGTCAGCCCCTCAATCCCGAGGTCGAGCATCTTTTGGGGCGTATCGGCAATCTGGAACAGCTTGCGCGTGGCCTTGTTCACGCCGGCGTCCGTGGCTTGTGCACTCAGCGCTACGGCAACAACCAATGTGTAGACGTTGACATGCTCCAGCTCCCCCGTGGGTTCCGGATCAGCCTCCTGAAAACGCGTGAAAATCTCGCGTATGGTGTGATATCCAAGCTGCTTTGCCATGCGCACGGTATGCGGGCTTTCCGACGTGTGGGCAAGACCATGTGCCTGTGATCGCTAAAATGCGTTTAAAAACTTGGCGTATTTTTCAGCAGTATCTTCATTTGACTGTGTCACTGTCCGGTGGTTCCCGTCTTTCAAGGTGCTGTCATGGCAACACATTCTTTCTACGGCTATTCGTCGAATGCGCTGGTCTACAATCCCAGCAATGGCACGTTCACGCTCGATCCGAACTACGATTTCAGGACTGACCGTGTGTTGTTCGAGGTGACGGATGACGACAGCTTTCTGGACGGCGACGAAAAAAACAATGAGGTGGGCGAAGACTCGAACCAAACCGGTGTCGTCACAACGGCAGATGGCACCCCGGTATCCTCGGGTCTTATCTATGGGGAAGAATACGCCATTCTGCGGGCGCCGGATGGCTCCTATGTCACAATTGACCGGATCGAGATCGATGGTGTGAAGATGGGTTATGTTCCATCGGAGCCGTTGCAACCAGGCGTGGCCTATACCTACACCGGGGGGCGTGACATCGACAATTTGCTGGGCGGCCCGGACGGCGATGATACACGCCTGTCCTATTCCCAGTACGAACAGCAAAGTGTGCCCTGTTTTGGACCGGGCACACTGATCCGCACCCAGGATGGCGAAATTCCGGTAGAATGGCTGGAAACCTCTGACATGGTGCTGACCCGCGACCACGGCTATCAGCCCATTGTCTGGATCGGGCGTACGCGCCTGCAGCCGGGATATTTCATGCAATACCCTGACGAACGGCCGGTGTGCATTCCGGCGGGGTCCTGTGGACCGAACGCGCCAACCCATGATCTGCATGTCACGGGTGATCATCGGTTGCTGTTCGCCTCTGCGCGGGCGGAGTTGCTCTACTTTTCCAATGAGGTGCTGGCGCCGGCAAAGGCCTGGGCGGATCGGGGGCGTGCTTTTCCAATCACACCGGTTCGGCCCTACACCCTTACCCATATCGCTTGTGCCAACCATCAGGTCATTCTGGCACAGGGGGCTTGGGTTGAGACCTTGTTCCCTGGCCCTGAGACAATGCGGCGGCTGTCCAAAACAGACAAGGAAAGCCTGATACAGGCCTTGGGTATCGATGGAACCGATGTTGCAATGGCACGCCCTTGCCTGACCCGAAATGAAGCGCGACTGCTGATCGCCCGCGACGATGAAGGCCGGGCCTTGAGAGATGGCAAGCCGCTATTGCGCAGCGCATAATTCGCAGGTTTCGGGTCGCGCCGCGTCGTCTGGTTTCCTAGATTGAAGGCATGACACAGCATCAAGCACTCCCCGATGAGTCGGAAACCGCATATCACTATCGCGTCATACGCCGCGCCATCGATTTGATCGATCAGGCCGAAGACCCGCTGTCGCTGGAACATCTGGCCACCGAAATGGGCATGAGTGTTGCACATTTCCAGCGCTTGTTCTCGCGGTGGGTTGGGGTTTCCCCCAAAAGGTATCAGCAGTACTTGACCCTCGGACACGCAAAGACGTTGCTCCGCGACCGTTTCACGACACTGGAAGCGTCGCATGCGGTTGGTCTTTCGGGCAGCGGACGGTTGCACGATCTCTTTGTGCGCTGGGAAGCGATGAGCCCCGGGGAATTTGCCAGAGGTGGCGCTGGTCTGACCATTTACTGGGGATGGTTCGAAAGCCCCTTTGGCCCTGCTGTTGTGATGGGCACGGACAAAGGCATCTGTGGTATGGGGTTTGCTGCTGAAACGGGTGAAGAGGCGGCTCTGCAGGATCTGGTGTCACGTTGGCCACAAGCCGAGTTTGTCGAGGATCCGATGATGTTGCGTCCTTGGGTGTTGAATGCCTTTGGAGCCGGCGAAGGCGCATTGGAAACGGCGCCCCTGTTTCTCATCGGTGCCCCGTTTCAGATCAAGGTCTGGGAAGCGCTTCTCAGCATCCCGTCGGGGCAGGTCACGACGTATTCCGAGATTGCCCAGGCAATCGGCAACCCGCGTGCGGTGCGTGCGGTGGGCACAGCAGTTGGGCGGAACCCGATCAGTTGGTTGATCCCCTGCCATCGTGCGCTGCGCAAATCGGGGGGACTGGGTGGGTATCACTGGGGCTTGCCGATGAAGCGGGCCATGCTTGCGTACGAAGCCGTGCACGCGGAGAAGTGATGGAATGCCGGGAGTGGCGGGTTATCGCCGAGCCGTTTTCCCCTTGGTTTGTTGCGGAACCGCCGCCATATATACAGCGTTAACATCAAGACGCCCTGCCCGAACGGGGCCGCAACCACTGAAGGCAGTACGCTATGACATTTGTAAAAACTCCGTTGATCCTTGCACTTTCGGGCACTTTGGTGCTTGCCGCCTGTACCGATCCCAATCAGATCGGCGCGAATTCCAACAATCCTAAAACGCAGCGAGGTGCCTTGATCGGCGCGGGCGCAGGCGCGGTCTTGGGAGCCCTATCTAAGGGGGATGGAAACCGGGGTGACGGCGCATTGGTCGGGGCCGCTGTGGGTGCCGCTATCGGCGCGGGCATTGGCTACAATCTTGATCAACAGGAGGCGGAGCTGCGCCGCGATCTGGATGATGACGTCATCATCACCAACACCGGCGACCGTCTGATCCTGAATATGCCGCAGGATATCTTGTTCGCCACGGACAGTTTCTCCGTTCGGTCAGACTTGCAGAACGACCTCTACGCCGTCGCCGCAAGCCTGAACAAATATCCGCAATCCACCGTGCAGGTGATCGGTCATACCGATAGCGATGGCGACGCGGCCTATAACCAGCAGCTGTCGGAGCGGCGTGCGAATGCCGTGGGCAATGTGTTGCTGAATGCCGGCGTACCGTCGGGACGCTTGCAGACATTCGGGCGTGGTGAAAACCAGCCGATTGCCAGCAACCTCAACGCCGCAGGCAAGGCGCAAAACCGTCGGGTCGAGATCGTCATTCTGCCCACGGCCTGACAAAAAACCTCATATTTTGTCCTGGAGCCCCGGAATTTTTGCCGGGGCTCTTGTTTTTTCGGGCCGCTGCCACAGGGTAACGGAAACCATTTGTGAGGAAGTAAATTCATGGCGAAATACACAGTTCTCGGGCTGTCCGGCTCACTGCGCAAAGCATCCACCAACACCAAGCTGTTGCACGAGGCCGCACGCCTTTTTGAAGATTGCGCGTTCTCCGTCGCCGACCTGAACCTGCCGCTTTACGATGGTGACGTTGAATCCGCCGAAGGTGTGCCGCAGGCGGTGCAGACCCTGGCTGATGATATCGCTGCGGCGGATGCCGTCCTGATTTCCACGCCCGAGTACAACAAGGGACCCTCCGGCGTTCTGAAAAACGCACTGGATTGGATCAGCCGCACGACGACACGCCCGTGGTCCGGAAAACCGGTGGCCGTGATGTCCGCGGCGGCGGGCCGGGCTGGTGGCGAGCGGGCGCAGATGGTGCTGCGCGGGTTCATGGTGCCATTCCGGCCGCGCATCCTGCAGGGGCCGGAAATCCATTTGGCCGACAGCGGCAATCAGTTCGACGAAAACGGCAGGCTGACCGGCGAGATTTACCTGCGCGAATTGACCGCCCTGATGCAGGCTCTGCGCGCCGAGGTGGACCGCTAATCCTGTGGCACGGATACTTCGATCAGATTGCCGTCCGGGTCCCGCAGATAGAGGGATGTGATCGGCCCGGTTGCGCCGGAGCGCGGTACCGGCCCGTCCTCAATGTCGACCTGATGCGTAGCAAGATGGGTCATCCAATCGTCCAGCGGCGCATCCGTCAAAAAGCACAAATCCGCTGTTCCGGGGTTCGGGTGCGCCGCCTTCGGATCGAATTCGTGCCCCTTTTGGTGTAGATTGATCTTGCTCTGACCAAAGAGCAGGGCCCATCGCCGCGTCCCGTCAGCGGCATCGAATTGCTCACCCCGCATGCCCAAAACCTGCGTGTAAAAGCGGACGGTTTCAGGAATACTGGCGACGGTGAGCACCAGATGATCCAGGACACGAACGCGGCATTGAATGTCGGACGGCGGCATTGGATGGTTCCTCGCTTCGTGTGTATTGCCGAAGATGTACCTAAAACGGAGGCCGGTCAAAAGCTTGTCGGGTGCTTGTGGATCAGGTGCCCGGGATCAGCATTGTCACCTCAGAATGACGCTTTGACCTCAAAACCGTCAGGAATCTGATTGCGATCTTCCAGTACCAGATCGGCCATCACCTCGGCAATCTTCGGCGCCATGCCAAACCCAATCTTGAAACCGCCGTTTGCAACGAAATGACCCGGCCTGTCTGGCCAGTGACCCAGCATGGGCGCACGGCTGCGGGCGCGAGGACGTACGCCTGCCCATCTGTGGATAACTGCCGCGTCTTTCAGAACGGGTACGGCGGCGCGGGCGCGTTCGATTACCCCATCCAATTGCGCATCCGTCGTGCCCGGATCTTCATAGTCCCGCTCCGAGGTGGAGCCGACGGCCACTGTACCGTCAGAATGTGGAATGACATGAACACCATCTGCAAAGATTTGCGGCGCGGCACCCGCGTCGAACTGTAAAACTGCGGCCTGACCCTTTACGCCATTGCCGACCATTCGGTGATGCCGTCGGTTCAGCGCCTCCAGTCCCGCTGTCCCGGTGGCCCAGATCACAGCGCCTGCGTCAGGGCCGTTGCTTTGAATGGTAACTCCTTTGGCCGACAGCGCAGATACCAGTGCATTGCATGCCGTCCTTGGGTGCAGATGGGCGCTCAATGTGTCCCGGATCAGCCATCCCGTTGGACTGAGCGGGGCCCACGGGGCGCCGTCCGCCTGATTGACGGACCATTTCGCCTGATTGCCCCATAACGCAGCAGAACTGATCGCGCGCTGTCGGGCCAGTTCAAGACCCTTCGCGTCAAGAATGGGTTGCAGCCTGCCGCTGCGGGCGTACCCGGAGGGGATACCACCCACCTCTTCGACCTCGGCCCAAAAAGGCTCTGCCATCAACAGGCTTTCCAGCTGGAAGGCCTTCTTTGCATTCCAGTTTTCCGGGACATGGGGCGCCAATGCACCGACAACCCCGCCACTACTCCCCGCACCGGGTCCGTTTGGATCTATGACTGTCACATGCGCGCCGCGCCGGATGCAGGCCCATGCGATCGACAGGCCAAAAATGCCTGCGCCGCGTATGGTGATATCGGCCATTGCCAAAGGTCTTCCACTCCCTCAATGTCGCGCCAGAGTTCAGCCATCCTACAAGGCCCCTCCGTGCAGAACCAGACGGCAGATGTCACATGGAACGCATCAGGTGTTCCAGTCTCAGAGCGTTTTGACGATCCTTACTTCAGCCTGGAAAACGGGTTGGAGGAAACGCGTCATGTTTTCCTGAAAGGCAATGGTCTTCCGGAAAGATTCCGCGACGGCTTTCATATTGCGGAACTGGGTTTCGGAACCGGCTTGAGTTTTCTGACAGTGGCCCAAGCTTGGCAGAAGGCAGGTGTTCCCGGCCAACTCACGTTCACCAGCTTCGAGGCCTTCCCGATGACCGCCGAGGAGATGGCGCTTGCGTTACGCCCTTTCAATGCCCTGGGCGCGTTACGTGAGATTCTGAGCGACCAGTGGCACGTCGACGGCGGTTCGTTCAGGATAGCGCCGGGGATTTCCCTGAACATAGTTCTGGGTGATGCCCGTGAAACACTTGCGCCCTGGCAGGGCGCGGCGGATGCATGGTTTCTGGACGGATTTTCACCGGCAAAAAACCCGGAGCTTTGGTCCGATGAGCTGATGCAAGAGGTGGCTCGACATACCGCTCCGGGTGGAACCTTTGCGACCTACACCGCTGCGGGGGCTGTGCGCCGCGCGCTTGATGCGGCAGGATTTGACGTGCAGCGGACTACCGGCTTTGGGCGCAAACGGCATATGACGGTCGGGATTCTTCGGCCATGACACAATCCAACAATGTGCGCCTGGGTGTCTTGCTGATGCTGCTGACGACCATTGTCTTTGCCTTGCAGGACGGGATTTCCCGCCACCTCGCCGATGCCTACAACGTCTATCTGGTTGTAATGGTTCGGTACTGGTTCTTTGCCGCCTTCGTGATGGCCATCGCGCGCCGCAAGGCAGGGGGCGTGCGCGCGGCGGCGCGGACCAGGCAACCTCTATTGCAGGCTTTTCGGGGTGTCCTGTTGGCCTTGGAAGTTTGCGTCATGGTCACGGGCTTTACACTTCTGGGACTGGTCGAGAGCCATGCGGTCTTCGCCTGCTATCCATTGCTGGTCGCCGCATTGTCCGGCCCGGTTCTGGGGGAGGCTGTGGGCTGGCGCAGGTGGGCGGCCATTGCCGTGGGGTTTGTCGGGGTGATGATCATCCTGCAGCCTGGTGTTTCTGTGTTTGACCCTTATGCGATTATCCCATTGGTCGCGGCGCTGATGTTCGCGCTTTACGGTTTGCTGACCCGATACGCGGCGCGACAAGACAGCACGGCGACCAGCTT
Organism: uncultured Roseobacter sp.; assembly: GCF_947492555.1. Lineage (GTDB taxonomy): Bacteria > Pseudomonadota > Alphaproteobacteria > Rhodobacterales > Rhodobacteraceae > Roseobacter. The sequence continues at coordinate 16,441 of NZ_CANLNE010000002.1, read as the reverse complement.
TTTCTGGACCGGCGTGGCGGGGGCGGTAACGATGACCGTCATCGGCATCTGGTATTGGGAGCCGATGACCCAAACCGATTGGCTTTGGATGGCACTTCTCTGCGTGACCGGGGCGTCTGGCCATTGGTTGTTGATTCGCTGCTACGAGGTTGCCGAAGCCAGCGCCGTACAGCCTTTCGCCTACTTCCAGCTTGTGTTTGCATCGCTGTTGGGCGTTACGGTTTTTGGTGAGACAATACGCCCGAACGTGGCGCTTGGCGTGGCGGTTATTGTGGCGGCGGGACTATTCACCCTTTGGCGCGAACGCCAGCAAAGATGAGCCGGTCAGTTCTTCAAGAAAGGGCGCAGGCATCGGATTTTTTCCCAGACGGGCGCGGTAAATCGGCAGGCTTTCAGCCACGCGCATCACGTAGTTGCGTGTTTCGCGAAACGGGATGTGTTCGATCCAGTCCACCATGTCGATGTCGCCTTTGCGCGGATCGCCATAGGTGAGCATCCAGCGGTCCGGGCGGCTCGGTCCGGCGTTGTATCCGGCGGACATCATGATGATGTTTCCACGGAACCGGGCGGCCAGTCTCGACAGGTAAACAGCACCAAGCTCCGCGTTATAGACCGGATCGGAAGTCAACCTCTCCGTACTGTGTTCGCCCCTGCGCCCAATCGAGGCGGCCACTTCGCGCCCCGTTGCGGGCATGATCTGCATCAGGCCGCGGGCACCGACGCCGCTCTGGACACCGGGATCAAACTCACTTTCTCGCCGGGCGATTGCCAGCACCATTTCCGGTGCCATCGGAAGGTCTTGCTTGGCCACCGGGTGCAGCGGATAGTATCCCCTGGGCACCACGATCGCGCGCCGCGCCGCCCGCTTTCCGATCATCACCGCCAGATGCGGTTGTTCAACCTCCAAAGCCGCCTCCGCGAGGAGCCCGGCCTGCTCGCGGTTCAGGCTTTCCGCCAGATGTGTCCAGAACCGTTCCGCGAGATTGATCTCACCGGAGGCCTGCAGCAACATGCCGGCGATGAAAACTGGCGATGCGGCCACCTCTGAATTGCGCCATTCGCCATCGATTGTTTCCGCCGCCAATGCCGTATCAAAGGGTAAGCCTGCGCGGTCCGCTGCCAGCAGTCCGTAGAAGGATGTCTGATATTGTGCAGCATAGGTGTACGCCTGATCGGCCGCCGCCACATCGCCCATTGCCTCAAGCGCTCGGCCCCGCCAATAACCCGCACGGCCCTTGGAAATTGGCGACCTCACAGCCCCGTCGTGATTCTTGAAGTGCTGCAGGGCCGTCTCGGGTTCATTCAGTTTCCGCAGGGCAATGTACCCGGCAAGCCACTCCAGGTCCGCATAGTTGGAGCCCGATGTCAGAAAATGCCGCGCAGCAATCTCGTACGCGCGCTCCGCGTTGCCGTCCCGCATCTCGTCCCGTGCCATGGACCGTCGCCGGTTGGCCCAGGCTTCCGGTTGGCCCAGGGCCGCCGCACTTGTCGATGTCGCGCGCAGCAGGTCTTTTGCATCATCCCACCGTCCTTTGCGCGCGCGCCAGACAAAACGTTCATACTGCAGGCCCGGATTTTCCGCATGGCTTTTGGGGATTTGTGCAATCAACGTATCCACGCCATTTGCACGACCACGCAGGGCGATTCTTGCCTTCGCCACCGCGATATCGGCCTTTGATACCAACGTGTACATGCGCCGCGCATTCTCGAATGCCCCAGCCCAGAGCATCGCGTCCAGGCGGGCACTGTGATGTGATTTCAGCAAAGCACCGTGCGAGGCCAGAAACAAGGACTGCGCAGTGCTGCCCATGGGCATCTCGCGCCACGCAGACACGATGATCGCCTCTGCTTCTGACGGAGCATCGGCGCGCGCCAGCGCTGCGGCATGGCGCAACACCCCCTCGGGTGTCTGCGCCGCCCGCTCATCGAAAAACGAGAGAACCTGAGTGTCTTTTTGTGCAATTACAACCCGTTCCGATTGCTTGCGCAGATAGGGCTCGCCCGGCCAGTCCGGCCGCCGCTCAAGAAAGGAAGCCACTTCCGCGTAGGTGCCTTTTCCGGCCCGCAGTCTCGACCATTCGATCACATCTGCGGCGACATCACCGTCCCGTGCGGCAATCTTGGCCGCCGTGCTCCAATCCCCGTCGCGCATTGCATCCATTGCCCAGGCAAGCGGTCGTGGCCGCTCCGCCAGTGCAGGGGTCGCAGTGAGTAAAATCAAAGTCAGTGTTGTCAGCCAGCGTCTGATCACTTGCAATTCCCGGCGTTTGAAGGCTAGAGCCTCTGATACATACAGCGTCCTGTTCGTGTATCAAATCACGATCATGCTGAAATGTGGTTAATCTCAGGCCATTTGCCGGCCAAAATAAAAAAGGAGCGTGCACATGTTTAAAGGCTCTATGCCTGCCCTCGTCACGCCGTTCAGGAACGGCGAGCTGGATCTTGAGACACTCAAAAAACTGGTGGAGTGGCATATCGGTGAAGGCAGTAACGGTCTCGTGCCGGTTGGGACGACGGGTGAAAGCCCAACCCTGACACACCGTGAACACGAGGTTGTGGTCGAGGAAGTTGTCAAAGCCGCCGCAGGTCGTGTGCCGGTGATCGCGGGCGCTGGATCCAACAATACGATCGAGGCGATGCGCCTTGTCCGTCACGCCGAAGAAGTGGGTGCGGATGCGGCACTTGTCGTCACACCCTACTACAACAAACCTACCCAATCGGGCCTTCTAGCACATTTCACCGCGTTGCATGACTGCGCAGATCTGCCGATCATCATCTACAATATACCCGGTCGGTCTGTCGTGGACATGTCACCGGAGATCATGGGCGAGCTGGCCAAGCTGCCCCGCATTGTCGGTGTAAAGGATGCAACGGGTGATCTGGCGCGGGTCAGCGATCAACGCCTGACCTGCGGACCGGATTTCATTCAGCTGTCCGGCGAAGACGCCACCGCGCATGGGTTCAATGCCCAAGGCGGGGTTGGCTGTATCTCTGTGACGGCCAATGTGGCGCCGAAGATGCTGAGTGAGATGCAGGGCGCTTGCCTCGCCGGCGACTACGCCACGGCGCTGAGCATTCAGGACCGGCTGATGCCGCTGCACAAGGCGATCTTCACCGAGCCGGGGCTTGTGGGTGTGAAGTACGCCATGTCGCAACTGCGGCTCTGCTCAGACGAAGTGCGTCTGCCGCTGGTCGGGCTGTCCGACACCACCCGGGCGCTGGTGGACGACGGTCTGCGGCATGCGGGACTTCTGAACTAGGCGCTGGGATCAGCGAAACGCAAAAGGGCGTGGATCTTTCCACGCCCTTTTTGTTTTGCGCATGTGGGGTCTAGCGTTTGCCGTAGTAAAGGCCGACCACATGTTCAGCTTCCGCAAAGAAGAGCCAGCGCGCCGTGAGTACACCCGCGATATGGCTGGCGATGGCCAGAACACCGACAATATGTGAGAACGGCAAGGCGAGAAGAATAATCGGTACAATTGTCATCAGGCCAAGCGCAATCACCCGCAGCTTCTGACTGTGCTTACGCCCGATCACATGTACAAATTCGCACAGCAGATAGTTCGTCCCGGTGTGCGGGGGTTCGAAAGCGCGGACCTTGCCGATCCCACCCAGCCCAGTGGCGCTCGCCATGTCCGTGCCGGAACCTGCGAACGCCTTGTCACCCTCAACCCAAGCGTAGAGCTGCACGAGGCCCGCGATCACCAGCAGAACAAGGGCCGCATCGACCTGTCCAGCTAGCAGCGCGCCACCTGCCAGCGACAGGCTCATGAACTTCAGCGGCGTGAGTTTCATGTTCCAACGCGGGATGGTCTTGAGTTGCGTGTAGATCATTGAGGTGGTGAACACCGTGGCCATTGATAACCCCGCGCCGAGGATGCCAAACGCTGTCCAGCGGGAATCGAAGAACACCAAACCAAGTCCGTAGAGGCCCATCAGCATCAGCGCGCCGACTGCGCACCAGGCCTCGCGGCTGAGCCAGCTGGAGCGCCATTGCGTGAAGGCCTTGATGGCGCGCTCCGGGCGACCCAGGTGGAAGGTCGAGGCCATCAGGCCTCCGACGGCCATGACATAAGCGATGGCGAAGAACGCAAAGGCGGTCCAGCCGGTGACAGCCGGAAATCCGAGCCCGAGGAAGAACAGCAACCCAAAACCCAGGCCGCTGAAGGTGGTGAAGAAAATAACGGAAGGAGCGGGATGCATCAGAGTTTCTCCAGGGTCTTGTCGAGCCAGCCAAGGAAGCCCTTGGGCTCCTCCGCGACAGGTTCGAGGAAGGGGGCGAGCACGTCGAATTCGGGCATCTCGTCCTTGGGGCGCGGGGGCAGGTACTTGTTCACTGGCTTGGTGCCTTGTTCGGGCATCAGGTCCATGCCGCCGCGCTCAGCCACGAGCTTGCTGACCTCGCTGTTTTCATCTCCCAGATCGCCGAAGTGGCGGGCCCCGGCGGGGCAGGTGCGCACGCAGGCGGGCTGGCGGTCTTCCTCGGGCAGGTTTTCGTTGTAGATGCGGTCGACGCAGAGGGTGCATTTCTTCATCACCCCTTCCGCCTGGTCCAGCTCGCGCGCGCCATAGGGGCAAGCCCAGGCACATAAGCCGCAGCCGATGCAATCGGACTCGTTGACCAGGACGATGCCGTCTTCGACGCGCTTGTAGCTGGCCCCCGTTGGGCAAACGGTCACGCAAGGTGCGTCTTCGCAGTGCAGGCAGGACTTGGGGAAGTGGATGAGCTGAGCGGCGGCATCTGCAGCCTCGGGCTGGACCTCGAAGGAGTGAACGCGGTTGAGGAAGGTGCCGGAATTGTCGGCGCCATAAGCGTTCTGGTCGGAGAGGGGCGCGCCGTAGTTTTCAGTGTTCCACCCTTTGCAGGAGATCACGCAGGCATGGCAACCGACGCAAGTATCGAGGTCAATCACGAGCCCCAGTTTCTTTTCGGTTTTGGCTGGCAGAGTGGTCATGAGAGGCCCTCTTTTCTGGCTGTCGATGAGAGGTCGGCATCGCATCGGTATTGCGTCGGGTTGAGGGTTTTCCGGGGCTCTGCCCCGGACCCCGGGATATTTGTGGCCAGAAGAAACATCAGTTGCCCACCTTCCACGTCAGATCCTTCGGGCCAGTGCCGACGGGGGATTTGATTGGCGCGAACCCGGGTTGGGATTCGTCCGGCGCAGCGGCCTTTTCGATGCGGACCTTGAGATCGAACCAGGCGGCCTGGCCTGTGATCGGGTCCGAGTTGGCCCAGCGGAGCCCGTCACCCTTGGGTGGCAGCAATTCGTGGATCAGGTGGTTCAAGAGGAAGCCGCGGGTGGCTTCGGGTGCGTCTTCTTCCAGCGCCCAGGCGCCTTTGCGTTTGCCGATGGCGTTCCATGTCCAGACGGTGTTTTCGTTGAGGGCGGCCATTTCCAGCACCGGCACGGTGATTTCGCCATGGGGCGAGGTCACCTTGGCCCAATCACCATCGCTGAGGGTGTTCGCGCGCATCAGCTTGGTCGGCAGATAGAGCGGGTTATGCCCGTGCAGCTGCCGCAGCCATGCATTTTGCGACCCCCAGGAGTGGTACATCGCCATCGGGCGCTGGGTGAGGGCTGTGACAGGGTAGTCGGCGGCGTGGTTGTCCTCTTCCGTCGAGTACCAGATCGGCAAGGGCGACATGGTGGATGTGATGCGCTCGCGCAGGTGGTCGGGCGGTTGCCGGTCGCCATGGCCTTCGGCGGCGAGCTGGAATTTCCGCATGGGCTCCACGTAGAGCGAGAAGAGATAGGGCGTCGGCTTGTCGTAGAGGCCGAGCGTCACCGCCCACTCCTGGTATTCCATGTTCCAGGGTTTATAGTAATTGGCCCCGTCGGGGATGTGTTCGACGAAGAACCCGCCGTTTTCGATGTATTGGTCAAGCTGCTTGGGGTTCACTGCACCACGGCCTGCCTGATCGCCGTTTTCGCCACGGAAGCCCGCGAGCGGGCCGATGCCCGGACGGCGTTCGTGGTTCACGATGTAGTCGCCGTAATCCGCATACTTCTGGCTGCCGTCTTCATTCACGAACCCGGGCAGCTTCATCTTGGCGCCGAGCTCGCAGAGCATGGACTGGAAACCCTTGACGTCGCGGTCGGGCTCAATCACCGGCCAGCGGATGGCGTCGGCGGCGGCGTCCGCCTCGCAGATTGGGCGGTCGAGCAGCGAGATACAGTCGTGGCGTTCAAGATAGGTGGTGTCCGGCAGGATGAGGTCGGAGTAGGCGACCATTTCGGAGCTATACGCATCCGAATAGATGATCTTTGGGATCACATACTCGCCATTCTCATCCTTGTCGGTGAGCATGTCGATCACGCCACGGGTGTTCATGGTCGAGTTCCACGACATGTTCGCCATATACATGAAGAGCACGTCGATCTTGTAGGGATCGCCTGCGTAGGCGTTGGAGATCACCATATGCATGAGCCCATGGCTCGACATCGGGTTTTCCCAGGTGAAGGCCTTGTCGATGCGGGCGGGCGTGCCGTTGTCCTTCAGGGCGAGGTCTTCCGGGCCATGGGTGAAGCCCAGATGCGGGCCGTTGAGCGGCGCGCCCGGGGTCAGGCCCACATGGGGTTTGGGGTGCGCCGTGGCGGGTTTGGGGTAGGGCGGTTTGAAGCGGAAACCCCCAGGGACCTCGACGGTGCCGAGGATGATTTGCAGCACGTGCAGCGCGCGACAGGTCTGGAAGCCATTGGCATGGGCGGAGATGCCACGCATGGAGTGGAAGGAGACCGGACGGCCGGTCATCTTGTCATGCTTTTCGCCCCGGAAATCGGTCCAGGCGTGGTCGAGCGTGAAGGCCTCGCCGAAAGCGATGCGGGCGAGTTCGGCGGCGATGGCGCGGATGCGCTTAGCGGGGATGCCGCAGCGCTCGGCCACGGCCTCGGGCGCGTATTGGTCATCCAGATACATCTCAGCCATCTGATGAAAGACGGGGCGGTGGGTCTGGCCGTCTTTCTCGTAGGTGGCGGCGAGGTCTGGCTTCACGCCGGGCTGGTCGAAGGGTGTGAGCTTGCCGGTGGCGCGGTCGATCACAAGCTCCTTGCCGTTTTCGTCGCGCATCAGCAGGCCGTGGTCGGCCCCACCGGGGTTGTTGATCACCAGCACCGGCGCATTGGTGTATTGCGCAAGGTAGTGCAGGTCGATCTTGCCGGCCTTCATCAGGCAATGGATCATCGCGAGGATAAAGAGGCCATCGGTGCCGGGCGTGATGCCCACCCAGTCGTCGGCCACCGCGTTATAGCCGGTGCGTATCGGGTTCACGCCAATGACACGCGCGCCGCGCGCCTTGATCTTGCCGATCCCCATCTTGATCGGGTTGGAATCGTGGTCTTCCGCCACACCGAAGAGCATGAAGAGCTTGGTGTGGTCCCAGTCGGGCTGGCCAAATTCCCAGAACGCGCCGCCCATGGTGTAGATGCCCGCCGCCGCCATGTTGACCGAGCAGAAACCGCCGTGGGCCGCGTAGTTCGGCGTGCCGAAATTTTGCGCCCAGAAGCTGGTGAAGCTCTGCGACTGATCACGCCCGGTGAAGAAGGCAAGCTTTTCCGGGTTGGTCTGGCGCACCGGTTCCAGCCAGTCGGCGGCGATCTGCAGCGCCTCGTCCCATTCGATTTCCTCGAACTCGCCGGAGCCGCGTTCGCCGACCCGTTTCAGCGGCTTGCGCAGACGCGACGGTGCGTTGACCTGCATGATCCCGGCAGAGCCCTTGGCACAGAGCACGCCCTGGTTCACGGGATGGTCCTTGTTGCCCTCGATGTAGGCGACTTTTCCGTCCTTCATATGCACGTTGATGCCGCAGCGGCAGGCGCACATGTAGCAGGTGGTCTTGCGTACCTCGTCGGAGACTTTCGGGCTCAGATCAATAACGGGCTGGTTCATGGAAAGCTCCTGAAGTTAGCGGGCGACCTGAAGGGTGGTCACAGCGATCATATTGGTCACATCCTGCGCCGTGCAGCCACGGGAAAGATCGTTGGCGGGTTTTGCGAGGCCCTGCAGGGTGGGGCCGATAGCATCAGCACCGCCAATGCGCTGGGCAATCTTGTAGCCGATGTTGCCCGCGTCGAGGTTGGGGAAGATCATCACGTTGGCCTGGCCCGCGAGGGGGGAGTCGGGCGCCTTGGAGGCCGAGACGGCGGGCACGAAGGCCGCATCGAATTGCAGTTCGCCATCGGATTTGAGGTCGGGATTCTGGTCCTTCAGCAACGCGGCCGCGGCGCTGACCTTACTGACGACCGGGTGCTTGGCTGAGCCTTTGGTGGAGAAGGAGAGCAGGGCCACTTGCGGTTCCACATCTAGAAGCTGGCGGCAGGAGGCGGCGGAGGCGACGGCGATGGCGGCGAGTTCCTCTGCGGAGGGGTCGATCACCAGACCACAGTCGCCGAAGATCATGGCGTCGCGGCCCGACGGGTGGCCTTCGGGCAGGGCCATGAGGAAGAAGCTGGAGACCAACGGCGCGTCTTTGGCCTTGCCGATCACCTGCAAAGCGGCGCGCACGGTGTCGGAGGTGGTATGGATGGCGCCGCCCACTGTGCCGTCGGCGTGGCCAGCGTGAACCATCAGGGCGGCGAAGATGAGCGGGTTCCGGACCTGCGTCTCGGCGATCTCGGGAGTGACGCCCTTGTGTTTGCGCAGCTCGTAAAATGCTGTCGCAAGATCCGGGCTGAGCGCCGAGGTCGCCGGGTCTTCGATTGAGATATTCGGGTGGGTGGGTGTGCCCGCTGCGACAAGCTGCGCGGCCACGTCATCCTGCGGGCCAACCAGCGTAATACGCGCTGTGCCAGCGGTGACGGCGGCAATGGCGCCAGCCACGATCCTGGGATCGTGGCCTTCGCTCATCACGATATGAGCAGGCCGGGCGGCTGCGCGGTTGGTAAGGGCGCGCAGAACGCTCATGGCCTGATCCTTTGTTTTATACGGCGAGTCAGATGCACCCGAACTTAAACAACTTGCTCGCGCATGTCGTCTTTGCTGATGCCTGCTACCTGAACCGGCTTCTTCATCGCGTCGCGGCGGAAGGGGTCACCGAGTTCCTGGTTGATCATGGCTTCGATCAGCGTGGTCACGCCGTTTTCCATCTGGTCCTTGATCGCCTGATCCAGCGCCGTTGTCAGCTCTTCCTGTGTGCGGGCGATGACGCCTTTGAGACCACAGGCATTGGCGATACCGGCGTAGGACACTTCCTCGTCCAGCTCGGTGCCGACAAAGTTGTCGTCGAACCAGAGTGTCGAGTTCCGCTTTTCCGCGCCCCACTGGTAGTTACGGAAAACGATCTGCGTGATCGCAGGCCAGTCACCGCGGCCGATCGCTGTCAGTTCGTTGACGGAGATGCCGAAAGCACCATCGCCTGCAAAGCCCACAACCGGCGTGTTCGGTTGGCCGATTTTCGCACCCACGATGGAGGGCAGACCGTAGCCGCAGGGACCGAAGAGGCCCGGTGCCAGATACTTGCGGCTCTCGTTGAAGGAGGGATAGGCGTTGCCGATGGCGCAGTTGTTGCCGATGTCGGAGGAGATGATCGCCTCGACCGGCAGGGCGGCCTGGATCGCGCGCCATGCCATGCGGGGAGACATCCAGTCGGGCTTGGCCGCACGGGCACGCACGTTCCAGTCGGTGCCGGGATCGTCCTGCTCTTCGTTCAGCGAGGTCAGTTCCTGCGCCCATGCCGATTTGGTGGTGGCGATGGTGTTCTTGCGCTCGGCCCGGTCGGTGTCGCCCGCGTCATCGGAGAGTTGCGCGGTGATGCCCTGCGCCACCTTGGCCGCGTCGCCGACGATGCCCACGGTGACCTTCTTGGTCAGGCCGATGCGGTCGGGGTTGATGTCCACCTGGATGATCTTGGCGTCTGTGGGCCAGTAATCAATGCCGTAGCCGGGCAGGGTGGAGAAGGGGTTCAGACGGGTGCCGAGGCACAGGACGACATCTGCCTTGGAGATCAACTGCATACCGGCCTTGGAGCCATTGTAACCCAGAGGGCCCGCGAACAGTGGATGGTTGCCGGGGAAGGCGTCGTTGTGCTGGTAGCCGACACAGACCGGTGCGTCGAGACGTTCGGCCAACACTTTGGAGGCTTCGATACCGCCCTTGGACAGCACTGCACCGGCACCGTTCAGGATCACCGGGAACTTCGCGTTGCTGAGCAACTCAGCTGCACTGGCAACTGCGGAGTTGCCCCCCTGCGGCAGTTCGAAGTCAACAATCGCGGGCAGTTCAATGTCGACCACTTGTGTCCAGAAATCGCGTGGGATGTTGATTTGCGCCGGAGCGGAGGCGCGTTTGGCCTGCATGATCACGCGGTTCAGGGTCTCGGCGATGCGGGAAGGATCGCGTACTTCTTCCTGATAGGCCACGCAGTCAGCGAAGAGGTTCATCTGCTCCATTTCCTGGAAGCCGCCCTGACCGATGGTCTTGTTGGCCGCCTGCGGTGTGACCAGCAGCACTGGCGTGTGGTTCCAGTAGGCTGTTTTCACCGCCGTTACGAAGTTTGTGATGCCGGGACCGTTCTGCGCGATCATCATGCACATCTTGCCGGTGGCGCGGGTGAAGCCGTCGGCCATCATGCCGCCGGATGTTTCATGAGCGCAGTCCCAGAACTTAATACCCGCATCGGGGAAGATGTCGGAGATCGGCATCATAGCGGAGCCGATAATGCCAAATGCATTGTCGATCCCGTGCATTTGCAGCGTTTTTACAAAGGCTTCTTCAGTTGTCATTTTCATTGTGGGTGTCCCTGGATGAAAAGTTTCGATTCTCGGTTGCCGGTTACTTAGAGCGTACGGATGGGTGTGGTTAGGGCCAGTTGATTGCTTCGTTTAATCCCAGATCGCGTGTTTGGCACATCTCATCGGCGATCCGCGCGATGCCATCCGCAATGCGGTTTGCCGGGATGGAGGAGTAGGCGAGGCGGTAGTAGTTTTTTGGGCGTCCGGGCCCGCTGAAAAAGGCGTGGCCAGGTTCGATCAGGACGCCCCGTGTCTGCAAGCGGCGCGCCAGTTCTCGAGTGTCGATGTCGCTGCTCGCGCGCATCCAGAAAGAGGAACCGCCATATGCCCCCTGCCCGGCGATTTTCAGGCCCTGTGCAGTGATGGCATTCGCCATGATTTCGCGGCGCTCATGCAAGGCGGTACCCATGCGCCGGATCAGCGCGTCATGATGACCCAGCGACAGGAAATAAGCGGCGGTGCGTTGCACATGGCCAGGCGGGTGCCGCAGCACCGAGGCACGCAGTGCGCGCGCTTCGCGGATGAAGGGCTCAGACCCTACCAGATACCCAAGTCTCAGACCGGGAAAGAGCGATTTGGAAAAGCTGCCGACATAGATCACGCGGCCATCCGTATCGAGGCTCTTAAGCGCGGGCGACGGGCTTTTGAGAAAGGACATTTCGAATTCATAGTCGTCTTCGACGATCAACGCGTCCATGTCCGCAGCACGCTCCAGCAGATCGTGGCGCCGATGCATCGGCATGGTGCCGGTGGTCGGGCACTGGTGGCTGGGCGTGGTGAAGATCACATCCGTATCGGGCGGGATCGCGTCAGGCGGCATGCCATCTGCATCAACCCGCACCGGGGTGACATGACAGCGTGATTGGCTCAGAACATCCCTGAGCGCCGGATAGCAGGGATCTTCCAGCGCCGCGCGCCGCCGTTGAGTCAACAAGACCTGTGTGGTCAGCCAGAGCGCGTTTTGCGCACCCAGCGTGATCAGAATCTGCTCAGGACGCGCCGTGATGCCACGCCGGGGCAGGGTGTGCCGCGCGATGAATTCGATCAGCTGCGGGTCGTCCTGGTCGTAGTAATCGGTGGTGAGCGCAGTAAAGTCTTTTTGACCCAGCGCTTTCAATGCACAAAGCCGCCAGTTGGCGTGGTCAAAAAGCTCAGGGTCAGCTTGCCCGTAAATGAAAGGGTACCGATAGCCACCCCAGTCGGCAGGTTTGCGCGGCATGTCTCCGCCGGAGAATTTCTGGCCAATGGCGCGGGTCCAATCCACCGCGTCCGGACCGGTCTGGCTCGGGGCGAAGGCCGGCGGTACCGGCGCATTGTCGGAAACATAGTACCCTGACCGTCCCCGCGAGGTCAGATAGTCGTTGGCCAGCAATTCCGTGTAGGCAATGGTTACGGTGATCCGGCTGACCCCCAGATGGGTCGCAAGCTTGCGGGTGGACGGCAGTTTTTCTCCCCGTTGAAAACGTCCCGACAGAATACCCTGGGCAATCATCTGCTGGATCTGCGACTGCAGCGTTCCCTGTGCGTCAGGATGCAGAAAGAATGTCTCGACGGGCAGCGCCATGACGATAGCCTATACTGGATATAGACTGCCATCAATCTGGTATTAATCAGAGGTGAAAACCCCCGATCTTTCCCCCCATCTGCACAGTCTGCTTTGACCAAAAAGCGAATTATTGAAACTGTTAGTATCATTAATTGATGAACTTGACAAGTGCTTCGCCTGCGGCCCCGTCCAGCACACCTATGTCCCTGATTATGCAATATGCCGCAGATTTGGAGGCCCGTTTGATCTGTATCAGTGACCGGCCCGTGTGGTGCGGCAAAACTGCGTGCGACCGAGAAGCGAGGCGTCGCACATGAGAGACATAGGCCTTTTCATAAAGCAAGCATCCACCGCACGGCGTGGTGCCGTGATCGCGGCACCTTTGTGTCTCTCTGCCCGCCCTTCGCAACGAAGTTGAAGTGTCCTGCGTTTCAGAAGGGCGCGTTCATTTCCCATCAAACTCTGCCGGGTCTGACCCGGCCTCAGCCAACGGAGACATACATGGCCAACACCCCACACGAGTTGCACGAAGAGTTCCCGGATAAAAAGCAGGTGATCAGCGAACTGAAGGCATCGGATGGCCACTTTGCACGCCTTTTTGAGGAGTATCATGAGATCAATCGAGCCATTCATCGGGCGGAAACCAAGGTGGAACCCACTGACGATCTGCACATGATGGAAATGCGCAAGGAGCGAATGGTTTTGAAAGACGAGATCGCCAAATGTCTCGCCGACGTGTGAGGTTGCGCAGCCGAAAAAAGGAGTGATCGACGCAAAAAAGGCCCCGATTGTCCGTCGGGGCCTTTTCCAGTCTTGGCAGGTTAGCCGAAAACGCGGGTAAGGGCGCCGTCGACCGCGCTGCAGATGTGGTCGATATCGTCCTTGGTGGCAATCAGTGCTGGCGAGAAGCATAGCGTGTTGTTCTTGCCAGGCAGCGACCGGTTGGTCGCGCCGATGATCACGGCCTGTTTCATACAGTCGCCAACCACGGCCTGCACCATCTTTTCTTCGGCGGGGTCGCGGGTGGTGCGGTCAGCAACAAGCTCTGCACCGACAAAGAGGCCCTTGCCACGCACGTCACCGATCACCGCGTGCTTGTCCTGAAGCGCGCGCAGCTGGTCGACCATGTAGTCGCCCATGGCCACCGTGTTCTCGAGCAGGTTCTCATCCTCGATGATCCGCATATTTTCCAACGCCGCCGCCGGACCTGCCGTGCAGCCGCCGAAGGTGGAGATGTCGCGGAAGTAGCTCATGTGGTCCGAGGTGTCTTCTTTGAACATGTCAAAGACGGCCTCGGTTGTCGCCAGGACCGAGATCGCCGCGTAGCCCGAGGCCACACCCTTGGCCATGGTCACCATATCGGGCTGGATGCCGTAGTGCTGATAGCCGAACCACGTGCCGGTGCGGCCCACGCCGCAGACGACCTCGTCGATGTGCAGCAGGATGTCGTATTTCTTGCAGATTTCGGCCACGCGTGGCCAGTAGCCATCAGGCGCTTCGATCACACCGCCACCGGCTGTGACCGGCTCAAGGCAGAGCGCGCCCACTGTGTCAGGGCCTTCGCGCAGGATGATCTCTTCGATCTGGTTGGCCGCCCATTCGCCGTAGTTCTGCTCGGGCGCGCCCTCTTGCTCGTGCTTGCGGTATTCCAGGCAGTGCGGCACGCGCACAAAACCCGGCGTGTAGGGTCCGTATTGCGCGTTGCGCTCATCCTGACCACCGGCGCTGAGGCAGGCAATGGTCGTGCCGTGATAGTCGCGGTCGCGGTAGAGGATCTTGTGCTTCTTGCCGCCATAGCGCTTGTGCGCGATCTGGCGCACCATCTTGAAGGCCTTCTCATTCGCCTCCGAGCCGGAGTTGGCGTAATAGACGCGGCCCAGGCCGGGCATCTTGGTCAGCAGCTTTTCCGCAAAGAGCGCGCCGGGGATCGAGCCCACGGTGCCGCCGAAAAAGTTCATCTTCACAATGGCATCGCGCACAGCATCGCCCATGCTCTCGCGACCATAGCCAACGTTCACGGTCCAGACACCGCCTGAGACGGCATCGATGTGCTCGATACCCTTCTGATCCCAGACCCGCATGCCCTTGCCTTCGATGATGATCTTGGGGTCGGCACCGGTAAAGAAGGGCTGGTGCTGGATCAGGTGGTGCCAGACATTCGCGCGGTCCGCTTCGACGACGCGGCTGAGGTCGTTCTCGTTGAAATTACCGTCCATGAGTCGGGCCTTTCTGTTAGCGTAGAATCAGGTGAAATCGGACGCGGTAAGGTCCGGATTTGACTGACATGACTGTTTTTCCGACACTTCAAGTAGGGCCAGATGTGCGGCAAAGATAGAGCCAGATATGCAGTTCCTTCAAGTGTTATTGGTCCAGCGCCCTGATATTATGGGCCAAATGAACTCGAGCGATCAAATCCTGCGCTGCAGCGATGCTGTCAAAGTATGCCGCCTTTGTGAGCAGCTTGATCAGTCACAAGATGTTTGGCGCAGTTTTCCCTGTGGCTGCGTTTGCATCGCCAAGATTTAAAAACCCGGGGCACGTGTTGTGGAACAAATAATTCCACTGCGCTCCGACCTCTCGCAGGGCGAGTGGAAAATGGCTTCACGTTGCTTGCGCGACCAGATGGATCGGAAAAGCGACACCCATGGCAAAACTGGACTCATGAAGCCCCCCAAAGTGGACGTTTCTTCTCATTCGCGAGCATTGCCACTATGCGCCGCGTGACCCGCATAAGTGCCGGTCCGATTTAAGGGTTTTGCAATAGAGACTTTCAGGTTTTTGCAATGTCCCGCGTGGATTGAAAAGAGGGGCACTATTTTCGAGCAGTTTCATCCAGATGACAGTTTTGTATCAATAAGGCTCTTGCGGGCGCTGCAATTCTGACATTGGATGAAGACGTGCAAACAGAACGATAAGCGGCAGCAAGCCGCGACGCACCAAATGAAGGCCGGTCTGAAACAGGCTGGCGTATGATCAACGGGAGAACAAAATGATCAAAAAGACAACATGTGCTTTTGTAGCGGGCGCCGTGATGGCGATCAGCGCGCAGAGCGCGGTAGCAGACGGCCACGGTGAAATCACGGTTGGCTACTTCCTCGAGTGGCCCATGCCGTTCCTGGCCGCCAAAGCCTCCGGCGCATATGATGAAGCGCTCGGGATGAAGGTGAACTGGGTTTCCTTCGAGACCGGTACGGCGATGTCGGCGGCGATGGCCTCCGGCGACGTACAGATTTCCGTGTCTCAGGGGGTGCCGCCCTTCGTGGTTGCCACTTCGGGTGGTCAGGACATTCAGGTTATTGACGTCGCCGTGTCCTATTCTGAGAACGACAACTGCGTCGTTGCCGAAGCTCTGGAAATCGACAAGAGCAGCGCGGGCGAGTTGGCGGGCAAGAAGGTTGCTGTGCCGCTCGGCACGGCCGCACACTATGGCTTCCTGCGCCAAATGGACCACTTCGGCGTTGATGTCGCTTCCCTGCAGGTCGTCGATATGGCACCCCCGGAAGGGGCTGCGGCTCTGAGCCAAGGCGCTGTTGATTTTGCTTGCGGTTGGGGCGGCGGTCTCGCGCGCATGAAAGAGTACGGTAACGTGCTGCTGACAGGCGCTGAGAAGCAAGAACTGGGCATTCTGGTGTTTGACGTTACTTCTGCACCAGCGTCCTACATTGCCGAGAGCGGTGATGTGGTTGCGCAATTCGCAGCGGTGACAGCGGCGGCCAACGCGGATTGGAACGCCAACCAGAGCGATGAGATGCTGGCAGTGATCGCCCAGGAATCCGGTATGGATGTGGAAGCGGCGCGCGCGTCGATTTCCACGTTCGAATTCCCAAGCGTTGAAGAGCAGCTTTCGGAAGCATGGCTTGGTGGCAACGCGGCCGACTTCATGAAAGGTGTCGCAGACGTCTTTGTCGAAGCCGGGTCGATCGACAGCGCGCTCGACAGCTATGAGGACGCGGTGAACACAGGCCCGCTGTCTGCAGCAGGCGGCAGCTAATACTCTGGATCGGTGCGGGAAACAGCCTGCGCCGATCCGCCCAATGACCAGAGGCGGGGTCAACCCTGCCCATCCACCCGCAGTGCGCGGACAACAGGTGGGGACCATATGACTGGATTATCCATAAACAATTTATCGATGCGCTTTGAGTTGCCGAATGGCGATCATGTGCAGGCG
>NZ_CANLNE010000001.1 GCF_947492555.1 uncultured Roseobacter sp. | reverse complement strand
GCGTGATCGGCTTCGGCATCGACATGCTCATGCGATGGGCCGAGCGCCTCCTCGTCCCATGGAAGGGAAAAGGGTGATCCCTCTGAGGGCATCAAATCCTCAAACGGAGCCTTCGGGCTCCGTTTTTTATGGGTAAAAGGTCACAATGATCACAGCTTCGTTCAGGAATGCTCAATCTGCTTGTGTAATGCTGTGCAGTGACTATTCCTGAGGAAACGAGCGTACAAAAGGCAGACTGCATGACATCCCAAACCCCGATGGAGGGTGCGATCCCAGTGGATCCTGCACCAAGGTCTGCTGCAAGCTGGGTCCGGGTGCTCGCACGCTACCGTGAACCGAACACGGCGCGATCCTGGTTTGAAATCGCGGTCAGTCTTGTCCCCTTCCTCGCAATCTGGGCGTTGGCGTGGTGGCTTTTGTCGGTAAGTTACTGGGCGGGTTTCGCGCTGGCCTGTTTCAACGGCCTGTTTCTGGTACGTATTTTCTGTATCCAACACGATTGTGGCCATGGATCCTTTTTCAACAACCGCGTGCTCAGCGACTGGATTGGCCGGGCGCTTGGGGTGCTGACACTGACGCCCTATGATGTCTGGCGGCGCAGCCACGCCCTGCACCACGCAGGGTCCGGCAATCTGCAGAAACGCGGCATGGGTGATGTCTACACGTTGACGGTGGACGAATATCGCGCCCGCAACTGGTTCGGCAGGCTGCGGTATCGTGCCTATCGTCACCCGCTGGTCCTGTTCGTGATTGGTCCGGCTTATCTTTTCTACCTCGAAAACCGCCTGCCTTTTGGTCTGATGGCAGACGGATGGCGCATTTGGGTCAGTTCCATCTGCACCAATATCGGCGTGGCTTCGACGGTTGGACTGATCCTTTACTTTGGTGGCTGGGTGCCGTTGGTGCTGGTCTTTGTCCCAACAACGCTGATTGCCGCAACTCTGGGTGTGTGGCTTTTCTACGTGCAGCATCAGTTTGAAGAAACCCACTGGGATCACGCTGAAGACTGGGCGCTGCACGATGCCGCGCTACACGGTTCGTCGCACTATGTCATGCCACGGGTGTTGCAGTGGTTCACGGCCAATATCGGCATCCATCACGTACATCACCTCTATAGCCGCATCCCGTTTTATCGCCTCAGCGAAGTGCTGCGAGATCATGGTGAGCTGGCACAGGCCCAGCGGCTCAGCATCGCCGAGAGTATCGCTTGCGCCCGACTGCATCTGTGGGACGAGAAAGAACGGCGGCTTTTGTCCTTCCGGCAGATGCGTGCGGCTTACGGCGTCGCCTAGTTGCTCACGCAATGGTCAGGCCCCGCGCAAGCGACACGATAGATTCCGGACCGCAAAAAGGTTAACAAAGCCTATTGTCGGGCACATCACCCCCGCCTTCAGGTTATTGTTTTGCGTTTATTCCATGTTTTCATTTCGTATAGTGCAGTCTTGATGTCAGGGTCTCGACCGTGATCCGGCACTGGCTGCCGTTGCTTCTGATCTACGCAATTCTGATCGCGTTAGGGCTGATCATCAGTGACCAGCTGTCCGGGGCCATTGCGCAAAAAGCCGAGGCGGGTGTAAGCGGCATGATGTGGATGATCGGCCTGGTGTGCCTTGTCTACATGCTTGCCTCCGCAATCCCCTTTGTCCCTGGGGCCGAGATCGGCCTGGGCCTGATCGCTGTCTTTGGCGCACGTAGTGCTCTGCTGGTCTATGGCTGTATGATTGCGGCACTCAGTCTCTCCTACCTGATAGGCAGGCTGGTGCCTGCGGACTGGTTGGCAGCATCCTTACGCAGGCTAAGGCTGTACAAACCCGCCGCGCTGGTGCATGAGCTGGCCGCGCTGCCCCCCGCCGCCTGCGAGGCGCGGTTACGTAACCACACAAGCAATCGTTTCCTGCTGGCCCTTCTGGGTTATCGCTATGTGGCGCTGGCGCTGGCCATCAACCTGCCCGGCAACACGGTGCTGGGCGGTGGCGGCGGGCTGGCGCTCTTCGCGGGCATGAGCAGGCTTTTCAGCCCCTTGGGCTTTCTCATCACATTGCTGATTGCCGTCGCGCCGATCCCGTTGACCGTCGTGATGATGGGCTACCAGCCCTAAGGTTTGCGCCGTGGCGTCGCGTTGGGCCCTTTGCTACCGGGCTTGCCGCGTTTGTGCGGTGGCACAAACCGTTTCGAGGTGTCGGCGGCGCGTTTCTTGGAGGCCCCGTCATCGCGCTTGCCCGCCGGTTTGCCCTTGGGCCTATCCTCCCGGTTGTCGCGCTTTGGACGTTCGGATTTTGCCGCATCGCGGTTTTCCTTTGTCCACACCGGTTTGGCACGTGACGCACGCGCACCATCCGCTGCCACATCCGATTTCGCTTTGGGCTTGGCCCCGGGCTTCATCGGTGAGCGGTCGGTTTTATGCGACTTTGGCGGCTTTTTCCCCTTGGGGGCGGCGGCGGGCTTATAGGGCTTCTTCTCTTCACGTGGCGCGCGTGCCTGTGGTGCATCGCTGCGGGATGGTTTCCGGCCATCCGGCTTGGAACCACGCGGTGGCGCGCTGCGCTCCAGCTTGGGGGGCGTGTCGAGCCGGGTGAGGCGTGCGCCGTCTTCCAGCGTCATGTCCGGACCCACGGCGGTCACAAAAGCATCCGCCCGGCTGGCGAGCACTTCGACATAACTGTGGTCTTGCTGGATGCGGATTGCGCCGATGTCGTCCTTGGTCAGGTCACCGCGCTTGCAGACCATCGGCAGCAGCATGCGCGGCTCGGCCCCGTCGCGCCGCCCGAGCGAGACGGAAAACCACACCGACGGGCCGAATTCCTTGCGCGGGCGGTCGTCCTTGGCGCTCGGGTCGGACAGCTCCTCGGGCGCGGATTTGCGCGCGCGGCTGAGGTTGACGAAGGCCGCGGCCAGTTGCTCGGCAGAGAATTCAGCGACCAGTTGCGAGACGATTTCTTGCGCATCATCCGGCACGGGGTCAGTCCATGACGGGTCCGACATCATCCGCGTCTGATCTGCGGCCAGCACATCGGCGGCGGAGGGGGGTACATCCCACTCTGCCGTCAGCTTGGCCCAGCCCAGCAGGCGGTTGGCCTTGCCGCGCATCTTGGGCGGTACGATCAGAGCGGAGACCCCTTTGCGCCCCGCCCGCCCGGTGCGCCCTGAGCGGTGCAGCAGCGTATCGGAATTGGATGGCAGATCGGCGTGGATCACCAGTTCAAGGTTCGGCAGATCGATGCCGCGTGCGGCCACATCGGTGGCGACACAGACCCGTGCACGTCCGTCGCGGAGCGATTGCAGCGCGTTGCTGCGTTCCGATTGGGTGAGCTCGCCCGAGAGGGCGACGACCGAAAAGTTGCGGTTGGTTAGCCGCGAGGTCATGCGTGCTACTGCCGCCCGCGTGTTGCAGAAGATGATCGCGTTCTTGGCCTCGTAGAACCGCAGCATGTTGATAATCGCATTGTCGATGTCGCGCGGATGCGTGTTGAGCGCGCGGTATTCGATATCGCTGTGCTGGCGGGCTTCTCCGGCGGTGGAGATACGCTGCACATCGCGCTGGTAGCTCTGCGCCAGCTTGGCGATGGCGGCCGGGACAGTGGCTGAGAAGAGCAGGGTGCGGCGGTCTTCGGGCGTTTCCGATAGGATGAATTCCAGCTCTTCCCGAAAGCCCAGATCGAGCATCTCATCCGCTTCGTCCAGCACCACCGCGCGGATGGCCGAGAGGTCGATGTTGCCACGTTTGATGTGATCGCAGAGCCGTCCGGGCGTGGCCACCACCACATGCGCGCCCCGCTCCAGCGCCCGGCGCTCGCTGCGGCTGTCCATGCCGCCGACGCAGGAGGTCACGGCGGCCCCCGCCAGCCCGTAGAGCCACGTAAGTTCGCGGTTCACCTGCATGGCCAACTCGCGCGTGGGTGCAATGACCAGCGCCAGCGGTGCACCGGCGCGGTCAAAGTGGGTGTCGTCCCCCAGCAGGGTGGGCGCAATGGCAAGGCCAAAGCCAACAGTCTTGCCGGAGCCGGTCTGGGCGGAAACCAGCAGGTCCGCCTGCGCCAGCGTCGGGTCGGTGACAGCCTCCTGCACCGGGGTCAGCGTGTCATAGCCCTGTTGAGCGAGGGCGTCGGAAAGGGTCTGGATCACGGAAAAGTCCTTCGTGTGGTGCACGGCAAAGCCGCCTGCGCAGGGGCGCGGTTGCCGCGTCGTTATGCCTTTGGCCGCCAAGAGTCGATGGGCATTCCAAAATACCACCGGCCGGTGACACATTGACGTTGCGGGGTTTGCGCGGCTAGCGTTCCGGGACACGAGGAAGGACGCGCCGCATATGTCACTGGAAATCTACCTGCTTTATCTGGCAGCTGTCGCCGTCTTTTTCGCCACCCCGCCGGACACCAGCCAGCTGCTGATCATCTCCAACAGCATCCGGCACGGGCTGCGCCGCAGCGTTTTTACGATTGCCGGGGATCTTTCTGCCAATGCGGTGCAGATGACGGCTGCGGCCTTTGGTCTGGCGGCGGTCATTGCCACATCGGCCAGTGCGTTTCTGTGGATCAAGTGGCTGGGCGTGGCTTACCTGCTCTGGATCGGGGTGCAGCTCTTTCGGAGCAAGGATGGCGGGCGAGAGGTGGGCGCAGGCACGGCGGGCGGCGCGCTGCGCCTGTTCCGGCAGGGGTTTGTTACTTCTATGGCCAACCCCTTTGCGGTGGTGTTCTTCGGCGCGCTTTTCCCGCAGTTCATCGACCCCGCGCTGCCGGTGCTGCCACAGCTTCTGATCCTCGGGGTGACCTATATCGCGGTCGACGGGGTGATCCTGCTGCTCTGGGGCTGGCTTGGGGTGCGGGCCGCGACGGCCTTGAAACGGTTTTCCTTCACCCTGATCAACCGCATCTGCGGTGCGCTGATGATCGCGGCAGCGGGCCTGCTGGCGAGCAAGGATTTCCAGCCGCAGCGGTGATCAGAGCGCCAGATCCTGCAAGAGATCGGCCATGGCGTAATCGGCCTTGGCCCGCGCCCGTTTGACCCGCCCGCCTTCCATCAGCACGAAACTGTCGCCCAGCCGGTAGGCAAAATCCGCGTTCTGTTCGACCAGCACGATGGCCATCTCACCCTGCGTGCGCAGCAGTTCCAGCGCATCGCCGATCTGCTGGATAATGTTGGGCTGGATGCCTTCGGTGGGCTCATCGAGCAAAAGCACCTTGGGCCGGGTGATCAGCGCGCGGGCGATGGCCAGCTGCTGTTGCTGCCCGCCCGAGAGATCGCCGCCGCGCCGGCTGCGCATGTCGCCCAGCACCGGGAAGAGATCAAAGATGTGGTCAGGCACATGGTGATCCGGTTTCGGTAGGCAGGCAAACCCGGTTTCGAGGTTTTCCTGCACGCTCATCATCGGAAAGACTTCGCGGCCCTGAGGGACGTAGGCGATGCCCGCGAGGGCGGCCTGCGTGGCGGAGCCGCGGGGCAGGGGGTGGCCGTCCAGCGTGATATTGCCCCCCGAGGCGGGGTAGCGACCGGCGATGGCCTTGAGCAGGCTGGTCTTGCCAACACCGTTGTTGCCCATCACTGCCGTGATCTGCCCCTGCACGGCGGCAAAGGTGATGTCATAGAGAATGCGGCTCTGACCGTAATGCAGGGAGAGATCGCCGACCTCAAGCATGGGACCGCCCCAGGTAGACGTCGATCACCTGCTGGTTTGCGGTGACATGATCGAGGCTGCCTTCGGCCAGCACGGACCCTTCGTGCAGCACGGTAACCTTGCAGTTCAGGCGGCGCACGAACTCCATATCATGTTCGACAACCACAACGGCGCGGGTTTCGGCGGCGCGGCGCAGGATGTCGGTGGTCTTCTCGCGTTCCTCGACGGTCATGCCGGCGGCGGGTTCATCGACCAGCAACAGGCGCGGGTCCTGCGCCAGCAGCATGCCGATCTCCAGCCATTGCTTTTGCCCGTGGCTGAGTTCTCCCGCCGGGCGGGTCAGGCTGTCCAGAAGTCCGATCTCCGCGGCAATCGCCTCGATCCGCGCGGCGTTCCTGGCTGTCTTCTTGTGGGTCAGCACCGCGAAGGGCCCGCGCGGGTTCTTGAGTGCCATGGCAAGGTTCTGGCGCACGGTTTGGTCTTCGAACACGGTGGGTTTCTGGAACTTTCGCCCGATGCCTTCCATCGCAATCTGGCTTTCGGACAGGCCGAGCAGGGAGATGTTTCTGTCGCCCCAGATCACGTGGCCCTCATCCGGTTTCGTCTTGCCGGTCACAATGTCCATGAAGGTTGTCTTGCCCGCACCATTGGGGCCGATGATCGCCCGCAGTTCCGCCGGGGCGAAGTTGATCGACAGGTTGTTGATGGCGCGGAACCCGTCGAAACTGACCGACACGCCGGAGACCTCCAGAAGCATGCTCATGGCTGTTTCCTCACCAGATAGTCAAAGAGCCCGCCGATGCCTTTGGGAAAGAGCAGGGTGACCGCGACGAAGGACAGGCCCAGCAGCACCAGCCACCAGTCGGTCCATTGGATGATGTAGAACCCGAGGTTGATGTCAGGTGCGCCGCCCCCCGTAAACCAGCTGGAGAGCAGCGAGACAAAGGCCGCGCCGATCACCGCGCCATAGAGCCTGCCGCGCCCGCCGATGGCGACCCAGACGGCAAGGTAGATCGAAGCGATGGGGGCGATTTCGCCGGGGTTGATGATGCCCGCCTGCGGGTAGTAGAGCGCGCCCGCGATGCCGGAGATGACAGCGGTGATGGTGAAGACAAAGAGCTTGTAGCTTTCCACGTGGTAGCCGAGGAAGCGCACGCGGGCCTCGTTGTCGCGGATGCCCTTGATCACGCTGCCCATCTTACCCGAGACGATCCAGGCAAAGAACACATAGCCTGCGCCGAGGGCTGTGGCAGAGATGAGGAAGAAGACGATGGCGATGGTCGATTGTGGCGTGCCTTCGAACCCGGGAATGTTCTGCAGACCGGAGAGGCCGTTGTTGCCGCGCAATCCGCTGTCGTTCTGGAAGAGATAGAGCGACAGGGCCAGCGTCATCGCCTGTGTCAGGATCGACAGGTAGACGCCGGTGACGCGGCTGCGGAAAGCGAGCCAGCCAAAGACCAGCGCCAGCAGGCCGGGGACCAGCACCACCATCAGCAGTTGCAGGAACAGGCTGTCGGCAAAGGCCCAGATCAAGGGGAACTCCGACGATCCGACCACGCCGAAAATCTGGTTGCCGATGGCGTCAGAGATTTCCTGCGGCGTGGGCGGGATGGTCTGGCCCGAGAGGCTCTCCAGCACGATGCCTTCGGTGCGCGCGTACATCAGCCACATGCCGATGGCGTAGCCGCCAATGCCGAAAAAGGCGAAATGCCCCAGCGAGAGGATGCCGCAATAGCCCCAGACCACGTCCATCGCGATGGCGATGAGGCAAAGGCACAGCGTCTTGCCCAACGTTTTCACGAAGGAGGTGGAGATCAGCCCGGCGCCGGTGGCTTCGGACAGCAGGGTGATCACGAGGGTGAAAAGGCCGAGCGCGGCGATGAACCACAGAACGGAGGGGTTTTCGGAGAGAAAGCTTTTGCGCATGGGGTCAGTCCGCCGCCGCCCGGCCTTTGAGGGCGACGATGCCCTTGGGCCGGAACTGGATGAAGAGGATGATGAAGAGGATCATGTAGGTCTGGGCGGCCAGCGTGTTGGAGGGGTTCAACCACTCGATGCCTTTTTGCAGGAACCCGATCATCGACGCGCCCGCCAGCGTGCCCCAGACGTTGCCGACGCCGCCCACGACCACGGTCATGAAGCTTTGCACGATGTAATCTGCCCCCATTTCCGATGTCACCTTGGCGTAGAGGCCGATGGCCACCCCGGCGATGCCCGCGATGCCGGAGCCCAGGCCGAAGGTCAGCATGTTGATGCGATCAGGGTTGATGCCCATGCTGGCCGCCATGCCGGGGTTCTGCGTCACGGCGCGGACCTCCAGCCCCAGACGGGTGCGTTTCAGCACGAAGAGGATGAGCGCAAGGAAGATGAGCGCCAGCACGAAGATCGCGATGCGGATGTAGCTGATGGCGATCACGTCGGAGATCACCCAGGCACCGTCCAGCCAGTCGGGCGAGGTCAGCGGGCGCGCCTGAGTGCCGAAGATGTTCTTGGCCAGTTGCTGCAGCGCGATGGAAATGCCGAAGGTGGCCAGCAGCGTCTCCAGCGGGCGGTGATAGAGGTGGCGGATCACCAGCCGCTCCATCGTGACACCCGCACCGAAGGTGATGGCGAAGGCCAGCGGCAGGGCGACAAGGATCGAAACCGTATAGTCGGGGATGAAGGTCTGGACAACGTAGCCTGTGTAGGCCCCCATCATGATGAATTCGCCATGGGCCATGTTGATCACGCCCATCACGCCGAAGGTAATGGCAAGGCCGATGGCCGCAAGGAAATAGATCGAGGCGAGCGAAAGCCCGTCAAGCGCGAGATCCGCCGCCTGGGCAAAGGCCACCCGCTGTTCCACCGATGCGAGGGCAGCTTCCGCGGCGGCGGTGATTTCGGCGTTGGGCTCATCATAGAGTTCGTAGAAGAGGTATTCCCCCAGCGCATGGTCACGCGTTTGTGTCGTGACGAGCGGGGCCGCCAACCCTTCTCTGGCGAGCGCGGCATAGGCCCGTTCTCGCGCGGTGTCCGTGCTCAGCTGGGCCAGGGGGACACCGCCAACCCGACCCTCGGTGATATTGGCTTCCAGAGCGGCACGGATCACTGCCGGTCCGGTACGCGCCGGGGCAAAACCCGCCTCCACCAGTTGGGAATAAAAGGCATCGGGGGCCTGCATCGGGTCGAGAAGGCGCGCGAGATTGCCATCCGGCTCCGACGTTGCGACGCCCGCGCGGGTTTGCAGGATTTGGTTGAGCACGCTGCGCGCCTCGACGCTGGTATCTTTGGCCAGACTGTTGATGGCGGTGATGCGCTCTTCAGGGCTGTCCGCAAAGCGCGCAGAGAGGAAATTGGCCAGTTGTATCTTGCGGGTCTTGAGGACCGGGTCCGGTTCGCCGTCAATGGAGGCCAGCAGGGGGGCCAGTTGATCCGCGGCCGGCCTGCGCGCGATGGAGGCGACGGCAGTGGTGCGGCGCTCCAGATTGTCATCGCTGAGCTGAAACTGCACAAGCGCAGTGCCGATCACCCGGCGCACGCCGCCATTGGGCTTGAGTTGTTTGAATGCGGACTTATCCGCGACGCTCTCGGCGCCCGTGTCCACGTCGCGCAGAGCAATTTGATCCCCGTCAGCACTGCCGATGAAGAACTGCCCGTCGTCCCGCTGCCAGACGGATTTCCCGACCCAGGCCTCCAGAAAGCCCGGCACGCGCGGCAGACCGGAGGCGATCAGGTCCTCCAGCGCAACATCTACAGTCTTACGCGAGGGTTTGGCGATTTCATCCGCATGGGTTTGCAGGATCGCCTGAAGCTCCTGCGCCTGCGCGGCCATGACGGTGCCAAGACAAAGTGCAATGGCGTAGAAAATGCGGCGCATGGGGGAAGCCTTCGGTCTTGGACTTGGCGGGGCCGCGGGGAGGAGGATGCGGCCCCGGTCTTGGTGATCAGTAGTTCGAGGTCAACTGAACGCAGGTCTCGGTCTCGGTGTTGAACATGCCGCAGCCGAGCTCTTTCCAGTCGGACACAAGCTTGGCGCTGTCCGGCAGGAAGTCGGTCCAGGCGTCGCCCGGTACTTCCTTGGTCTGCGAGATGATGTCGAACTGACCGTCCGCCGTGATCTCGCCGATCAGCACCGGTTTTGCCAAATGGTGGTTCGGCAGCATGACGGCGGTGCCGCCGGTCAGGTTCGGGAATTCCTGCCCGTACATGGCCGTGCGCACGGCATCGACATCGGTGGTACCCGCTTCGGTCGCCGCATTCACCCACATGTTGAAACCGATGTAATGTGCCTCCATCGGGTCGTTGGTCACCCGCTCGTCACCGGCAAACGCCTTCCAGGCGTCGATGAATTCGGTGTTGGCGGGCGTGTCCGCAGACTGGAAATAGTTCCATGCAGCGAGGTGCCCCACAAGGTTCGAGGTGTCGAGGCCGGAGAGTTCTTCCTCACCCACAGAGAAGGCGACAACGGGGATGTCATCAGCCGAGATATCAGCAGCTGCCAGCTCCTTGTAAAAGCCAATGTTGGCGTCGCCGTTGATGGTGGAGATCACACCGACCTGCTTGCCGTCCTCGCCCAGGGCCACCACATCGCCCACGATGGTGGCCCAGTCAGAGTGGCCAAAGGGCGTGTAGTTCACAAAGATATCGTCCGCCGCAATGCCCTTGTCCTTCAGGTATTGCTCCAGAATATTGTTGGTCGTGCGTGGGTAAACATAGTCGGTGCCGAGCAGGGCGAATTTCTCTACGCCCAGTTCTTCGAGGAAGTAATCCACCGCCGGGATTGCCTGCTGGTTCGGTGCGGCGCCGGTGTAGAAGACGTTCTTGGAGCTTTCTTCGCCTTCATACTGTACCGGGTAGAACAGCAGCCCGTTCAGCTCTTCGATGACCGGCAGTACGGATTTGCGCGACACGGATGTCCAGTTGCCAAAGATCACGTCGACATCGTGCACGGTCAGCAGCTCACGCGCTTTTTCGGCAAACAGTGGCCAGTCCGAGGCGGGATCGACCACCACGGCCTCGATCTGGCAGCCCAGCACGCCACCGGCGGCGTTCTGCTTTTCGATCAGCATCAGCATGGTGTCTTTGAGCGTTGTTTCGGAGATGGCCATGGTGCCGGAGAGCGAGTGCAGCACGCCCACCTTGACCGGGTCCGCGCATTCGGCAGCAGCCATTGCGGCGCTGCCCAATACGGCAGCGGTTACATAGGAGGAAAATTTCAGCGTCATAGGTCGTTCGTCCCTGTGTGTCGCTGCGGGGGACTCGGGCGGCGCATCGGGCGCTTTCCAAGGGTGGTCCGACCGGTGTAAGTCAGGTCCCGCAACAGTGATGTTGTAGTCGCGCGGGGGGAGCTATCTGCCAGGATGACCCCCTGCGCGGCGTTAATGCCCATCTTGAGCGCACTCAATTGAGCGCAAGCATGCGGGACGGGCCAGCGAATGCTGGCATCGCGGGCGGGAATGCGGCGGTCCACCGAGCCGGACGCCTAAAAACTAGCGGAATGCTTAAAATTTAGTCGGGCGGCGTTTTTGGGCGCAGCCGGGAGGGGTGGCCCAAACGCTGGAAACCGCCCTTTTCTTCAGGTGAGGTCGATCAGCAGATCGTAGATGGGGCGCAATGCTGTCATCTCCTGTAGGGTTCTGGCCGTGAGACCGGGGGCTGTCGCAAAGCCCGGATCGAGATCCGTCCATCCGGACAGCCCCTTACGCCGCAGGGCCTCGCCGTGGGGGTGTGCCTTGTCATACCCCGGTGGCACCCGTTTCAGGTCCGGCGTGCTGACCCTCAATCCCTGCGCTTCCATCTCGTCCGCGAGGCGGATCAGTGCGGCCCCTTGCGGTCCGGCCATCGCAGCCCGGAACCGTGCCAGGCTCTCCTTGTCGTATTGAAACACGCCGCAGCCCAGCGACAGCTTTTCCGGCGAGAGGCCAAAGAACCACATAGGCGGGCTCACCTGATCCGACTGCGGCGCAAAGGAGATGTGGATATGAACGTTGTAGGGCGTCTTGTCCTTGGAAAACCGGATGTCCCGGTTGATCCGGTAGATCTTGGCGTCATGCCTCCGCCCGGTGAACTGCCCCAGCGCGTGGCTCATTTGGTGGGCAAATTCTTTGGTCGGTTCCCGGACCTCGACTTCATAGGTGTTCCGGTGCTGGTTGAACCAGTCGCGCGTGTTGTTGGATTTCAGATCGGTGAGAAATCCCAACGCTTCTTTGGAAAAATGATCGAAACGAGGCATGCGAAGGTCCTTTCACGATTTGGGCGGCAGGGCGGCGGCATGCTTAAGGCAGAGGCCCAACCAATCGCGTAATTTGGCGTCGGGGCAGTCCTCATCAACCACCAGAATGAAACCACCCAGCTTGCGGGTGCCGTGAATGACAGGCCGCGCTTCCGGCCTGGCGAGGGCGGCGGCTTCCCGGTCTTTGCCGACGCGGAACATGAAGCGGCGGACACCATCCTTGTCGCGCCGCGCGCCGCTCAGCATGTTGCCGTTAAGGAAAAAGCAGGTGCCACCCATCATGCGCTTTTCCGAGATGCCCGCATGCGCCTCTAGGGCGAGGCGCATGCGGTGGGTGAGTTCTGCGTCCTGCGGCATCAGATGACCCCGGCGAGGGCGAGCAGGATAACGGCGCCCGAGACCAGCATCGTGAGGGATGTGAGCACCGCGCCAATGAGCCGGCCCACGTTGTCCGGTGACGTGCGCAAACCGGCATAGTGGATCAGCCGCGCCGCCAGCAGCGTGCCGCCACAGCCAAATACCAGCCACATGGGCGCGCCCACCAGTTCGACGCCCGCCAGCCCGAGCAGCGCCAAGGGCACGTATTCGGTAAAGTTTCCATGCGCGCGCATGCGTCTGAGCAAGTCCTCGTCATCGCCGTGCAGCAGCATCACCCCCGTTTCCACCCGCCTGAGGCCCACGGATATCGACATGGGAACGCTGATCAGCACGAAAAGCGCGGTGAAGAGCAACGTGATTTGCGGTGCATTTTCCATTGAGGTATCTCCCCTGTGCGCCTCAGGAGGCCATGCTCTCATAGGTGATCAGGGCAAATTGTGCGCCCTGCGGGTCGGTCAGGGTTGCCATGCGGCCGACACCCGGCATGTCCATCGGTGGCGTCAGGACCGTGGCGCCTTTCGATTGTGCCTTTTCCACGCTGGCATCAACATCGGCGACGGTAAAATAGATCGTCCAGCTGCCGTTTTCTTCGGGCATGGGTGAGAACCCTCCGATGGCCGTCTCACCCACCACGGCAGCCCCGTAGCTTGACCCGTCCTGCATCGGCATCTCGTTGATCGACCAGCCCAGGACATCCTTGTAGAAGGATTTGGCCTGCCCGGCATCGGGGCCAGCATGGCCGATCCACCCGGCATTGCCCACGGCTGTCATGTCCAGAATACTCATTTTAGTGCTCCCTTGATTGCGCCCGCCCACTGCGGGACTGCACCAAGGACGCATGACGCGGGGCAATCCCTACACGGTGCGTAGATTTTTTTCGCAAAGGGAGATTTTTTCACGGATCACGGCGCATTCCGGCTCCGTGGGGTTCAGTTCAAGCGCTCGCTCCAATGCCTCCTTCGCCGCTGTATGGTCGCTGATCTGCTCCAGCAGGCTGGCGCGCATCGTATGGTACCAGCGGTACCTGTCGAGTTCATCAGCGAGCGGTGTCATCTCCGCAAGCGCGAAACCGGCGCCCTTGGTCCTGGCCTGCGCCGCAATGTGATTGAGGCGCACGACCGGTGTAGGCTGTATCGCGTAAAGTGCTGCGTAATGGGCTTCAATCGCCAGCCAGTCTGTCTCCTCTGACGAGGCCGCCCGCGCGTGTTCCGCCGCGATGGCTGCTTGAATGCGATAGGGCCCGAGGTGGTTGAGACGTGATGCCTTTTGCAGCAGGGCAGACCCCTCCGCGATATTGGATCGGTCCCATCGCGTGCGGTCCTGATCTTCGAGCGCCACTAATTTGCCGTCCGCATCAGTGCGCGCATTGCGCCGTGCATGTTGGAACAACAACAGGGACAAAAGCGCCACTTGTTCGCCCATGCCCGGGAACAGCGTCACCAGAAGACGCGCCAGCCGAATGGCCTCCTCACACAACGTGACCCGGATCTGGATGTCCCCGCCCGAGGTCGACCAGCCTTCGTTGAACATCAGGTAAATCATCAGGGAAACGTCGCCAAGCCGTCTGCCGCGTTCCTCCGGGCTGGGGGTCTCGAAGGCGACCGGGTTGTCGGCAATCCGCTTCTTGGCGCGGGTGATGCGTTGCTCCATCGTTTTGGGTTTGATCAGGAAGGCCTGTGCAATCTCGCCGACGGTCAGACCGCCAACGATTTTCAGGGCCACCGCAATCTGATCCTGCCGTTCCAGCGCAGGGTGGCAACAGATGAAGAGCAGGCGCAGAACGTCGTCACGCAACTCATCCGGATCGGGCGCGGGCTGGTCCACAGCTTCCAGATCGGCCGCATGATGCGCCAGAAGCCTCTTTTGCCGCTGCGCCTTGCGCATCCGGTCCAGCCCGGCGTTGCGGGCTGTTGTCAGCAACCAGGCCAGCGGGTCACGGGGGGGACCGTTCTCGGGCCAATCGACCAGGGCTTTGACACAGGCTTCGGCGAAAACCTCCTCCGCGATCTCGATGTCGCGGAAGTATCGTGTCAATGCGGCCATCGCATGAGGCCGCTGCGTGGTGAAGCTGGCTTCCAGCCACCCGGTCACACCATTACTCCGATGAAATCGCGCCGCCCGCCCAGGCAATGGGGCGCACCTCGAGCCGCGCAATGGGCGACGATATCATCCGGGCATGTTCCAACGCGTCGTCCAGGGTCTGGAAGTCGGCAGCATAGAAACCCAGAAAACTCTCCTTTGTCTCAGCAAAGGGCCCGTCGGTGATCAGCGGCTTTTGGTCGGCAGTTGCTGGCGGCTCCACGGTCACGGCGGTGGAGGGTGGCATTAGTTTGACGGAGATGAAATCACCGCGTTTGTCCAACGCTTCCTGTAGCGTTTGGTGCCCGGACATGACCTCTTCTTGCTTTGCCGCTGGCAGGTTTTCGAAAACGCCTGCCTCGCCGTAGATCGTGATCGCGTACATCATCTTGCTGTCTCCACAGTTGCTTTCCGATGGTGCAAGGACGCGCCAGGGATTGCAAATCCGACAAGTGGAAATTGGATTTGCGATCTTTTCAATCGGGCAACTGCAAAAAAGGCAACAACGGCCCGACGACACCCGTCGAGTTAATGGAGTTTGACGTGCCTCATGGATTGCCTCGGGAACCAAGACCTGACGGTTGAGCGGCACAAAACCGAGCTGGGAAAAGTCGACCCCAACTGTCCTGTCTAAGATGATCGCGACGCGCTATTTGAGGCAGATTTCACAACCGCTGCCCACGATGGGTGTTTGGACTATGTGCTTTACCACCACATGGTATGTAAAGTACCCCGGAAACGGCTGTTTTTTGTGTCATAGCCAATCTACCGAGGGACATATCCTGAAAGGAAATCCACAATTGATTATACCTTGGCCGGGGCCATCTCTTGATCCCTGACAGGCTTGGTGGGGACTGTGTGGCGCAGTTCGGCTTGCACATTGAAACAACGTGAACCTGGGGGCTTTTGTGACGGCGAAACATTCAAACATCCAAGGAATCCTCTTGATGTCCATTGCGATGCTCGGTGTGCCGATGGTGGATGGCATCGCCAAATACCTCAGCGCAGAGTATTCCCCTCTCTTCATTGGTTGGGCGCGTTACGCCGTCGCTTGCCTGATCGTCATACCGCTGGCTTTCCGGTTTCACGGATGGCAGATGTTTCCTGAAAAACAACGATTTGCGCATCTGGTGCGGACGGCCTTTCTCGTGACCGCCATGACGCTGTACTTCCTTGCGATTGCACGGATTCCCATCTCTCTGGCGGTTAGCGCCTACTTTGTTGGTCCGGTGGTCGCGGTGGCCCTGTCTGTCCTTTTTCTGAAAGAAATGTTCACCTGGCAAAAACTGCTCAGCCTTGCGCTCGGGTTTGTCGGATCAGTGGTCGTCCTGCAGCCCTCCGGTGAAATCGAGATTGGGCTGATCATGGCTTTTGCGGCCGGTTTGTTTTTCGCCCTCTATCTGATTGCGACCCGACAGGCATCGCAACACAGTGACCCGATAAAGACACTCGCCTTTCAGTGCGTGATCGGAACCGTTTTGCTCAGCCCGCAGGCGGCCTTCACGTTCGAGGTTCCGCAGCTGGATCTGTTGTGGCTGTTCGCTGGTCTGGGTGTCATTTCCGCCATTGGTCACCTGCTGACCATCCTGGCTTTTCGGTTGTCGGATGCGTCGACCCTTTCACCGCTGGTCTATCTAGAACTTGTTGGAAGCGCGCTCATCGGATTTATTGTATTTTCCGAAATTCCGACCGCGACGACCGTTGCAGGCGCGGCTCTGATCATTGTTTCGGGTCTCGTCCTTCTCAGGCAACCGGCCAGGCGAAGAACGGCGAGCCAAGAGCCATGACCACCCCGCTCGACATCCGGAACTGCACCGCGCTGAGCCCGGACCAACTCTCTCGCCTGCGCACGCTAACGGTTTCAGATGCGCAAGTGGAGTTTGGCGGGACCTTCTCGGAGACGTTGGATGGCTGCCTGTCCGATACCAGTGGTGCGGTGCAGGGTTTCTGCTTTTTGAAAGATGCAGAACCCATTGGCATGGTTGTTCTGAAACGGCCGCCAGCCACGGCGGATTGGGTGGCTGCAAATGCCGTCTCCCTTCATGGGTTCAAGCTTGATCGGGCGTGGCAGGGAAAAGATCTGGGTGGCCTGGCCTTCCGGCTCTCGGTTCAGGCCGCGGCCTCTACCTGGCCTAAGGCTGAACAACTGGTCCTCGCTGTCGATGCCGAAAACATAGCCGCACTCACCGTCTATCGTAACTTTGGCATGGCAGACAGTGGCCCGGTCTTCTTCGGGCGGATCGGTAAGGAGCACCGGTTGTCAATCAATCTTGCCGAAGCAGGTAGCAAGTAACAAGTAATCGTTCGGTAAGAGGTCAATCGAAACACGAGAGTGTCCCAATCAACAAGGTGACCAAGATGGCATTTGTGTTTCCGCAAGGGTTCGACCCCCAGCCTTGCCTCACCGAGCTTGGTGAAGATGGGCTTGGTCGGTCGGTGCGTCGATATGCGTAAGCTCGCTGAACAGAGAACAACTGAACATCTGTCCTGCGGGAGAGGCTTTGAAGCAGCTCCGACGGAATTACTCTGATCCCAATCGCGGCCCGACCGGCAAAGGTATCGCCACGTACCAAGCGCTCAAACACACCTGTCAGGCATGTCCGTCAAAACCCAGATGCTGAGTGCCACAAGATCACCCGTTGAGAACATGAAGACGCACGCGACGTCGCCTGCGCCATCCGCAAGACGCCCCGATGCAAGGTCTCAGCAAAGCTCCGAAAGAAAGTCGAGATGCCCTTTGCCCACCTTAAACGCATTCTAGGCTTGGGACGGCTCCGATTACGAGGCCTATGCGGCGTGAATTACGAATTTCTCCTTGCAGCCATCGCCCAAAACCTCCGCAAACTCGCTAAGATCTTTCCTGCAACGCGGCAAAAGCGAAAAGCCTGATCAGAAAGGGGCTCGCACCCCTTACAGCGCCCGCAATACGTCGTTTTCACACAGAATCGGCTCGGAAAGGACCTTCGCCGCGTTCGGGCTGGAGATCCACTTCGATCTTTTGACAGCTACATCCAGCCCTAAAGGTCAAACTATGTAGCCAACCACAAGAAGATTTGGTGGAGCCTAGCGGGATCGAACCGCTGACCTCCTGCATGCCATGCAGGCGCTCTCCCAGCTGAGCTAAGGCCCCAACATTGAGACCTGAGGCCCCAAAGGGATGGATTTCGAAATCCAGTGCGCCGCTGAATAGGCGCAACGCGGGGCAGGATCAAGTCAAAAAAGCCCGCCCTGCGCGTGAATTTATGAATCAGTTCTCGTCGTCTTCCGAAGCGACATCCGCAATCTCTTCGAGAGGTACGTTGTCATCATCGTCCTCGTCGTCATCGAGAAGATCATCACCCAGATCCACATCCACATCTTCGTCGTCATCCTCAAGGACCGCGTCGTCCTCTTGGGTGGACGCCTTGGCCTTGGCTGATGCCGCGTCTTCCGCATCCGCCGCGATCATGCGGGATTTGCTGAGGTCGATCTCGACCACTTCTCCGGTGTAGGGGCTGACGATCGGGTCCTTGTTCAGATCATAAAACCGCTTGCCGGTTGTGGGGCAGAGGCGCTTCGTTCCCCATTCTTCTTTGGGCATGAAAAACCCCCTTTTACAATTGCTGTTCTGCTGTAGATGATTCCGGCCAAGTGCCATATGAATCGGGGGCTGTAAAGGGCTGCCGCACGCCAGCCTATCTTCAAGAGCGAATATGACCGAGAACTCACTGCCTGGTGACCCGCCCATCCCCCTGATCCTGCGCCGTTCCGCGCGGGCAAAGCGTATTTCACTGCGAATCTCTCAACTTGACGGACGGGTGACCCTGACCCTGCCCAAACGCGTGCCGGAACGCGAGGCACTGCTGTTTGCACATGAAAAAGAAGGATGGATTCGCAAACATCTGGCGGCCCGGGGGGATGATGTTGCGGTGGGTATCGGCACGCAGCTGCCGGTGGGCGGAGAGATGTATCAGGTGGTGGCAGGCAGCGGGCGTCGCGTGCAGTTCGAGGCGGGCGCCGTGGCCGTGCCGGGGGCACCTGCGCGTGCAGGCCGCCGCCTTGCCGGACATCTCAAGGAAATTGCCCGTGCCCGGCTGGCCGAGGCGTCGGATAACTACGCCGCCCTTCTGGGCAAGCCCTACCAGGCGATTACCCTGCGCGACACACGCTCGCGCTGGGGGTCCTGCACGACTGAGGGGCGTTTGATGTATTCTTGGCGACTGATTCTCGCGCCGCCGGAAGTCCTCGATTACGTGGTGGCCCACGAGGTTGCGCATCTGGCTGAAATGAACCATTCGCCAGCCTTTTGGGCGCAGGTCAGCCGGATTTACGGAGACTACGCCGGGCCGCGACAATGG
Source organism: uncultured Roseobacter sp. (assembly GCF_947492555.1). GTDB lineage: Bacteria > Pseudomonadota > Alphaproteobacteria > Rhodobacterales > Rhodobacteraceae > Roseobacter. Next base: position 1,399,278 of record NZ_CANLNE010000001.1, on the reverse strand, counting down.
CTGCGCCAGCAAGGCGGCGATCTGCACCGCTATCGCTTTGACGGTGTCTCCTAAGTTTCCTGGTCCTGATCGTGGTGACATCTGCGGCGCATCTTGACCGTGAGCGGATTTGTGATCACAAGCAATCCATGATCCTAAACCCGCGCCCTGCCGATGCTGCTCCCGCCGCGCACGACCGCGTGTATCGTGCGCTGCGCGGTCGGATCATGCAGGGTGATCTGCCGCCCGGCGAGGGGCTTACCCTGCGGGGGATCGGCAGCGAATACGAGGTGTCGATGACACCGGCGCGCGAAGCGGTGCGGCGCCTGGTGGCCGAAGGAGCGCTGACCATGTCCTCCTCGGGGCGGGTGTCGACGCCTGAACTCAGCAATGAGCGGATCGAGGAGCTGGCAGCGCTGCGTGCGCTCATTGAGGTGGAACTGGCCAGCCGTGCCTTGCCGCGCGCGCACATGGCGCTGATCGAACGGATGCAGACAATCAACGCGACCATCGCGGAAGCCGTGGCCCACCGCGACGCTGCAAGCTACATCCGCACCAATCTGGAATTTCACCGCACCCTCTACCTACGCGCGCAGGCCCCGGCGATGCTGGCTATGGCGGAAACCGTCTGGCTGCAGATGGGGCCGACGATGCGCGCCCTCTATGGTCGGTTGCGCAAGACCGAACCGCCACAGTTCCACCGGCTGATCATTGCAGCGCTCAGGGCGGGGGACGAGCCGGGTTTGCGCCTCGCTGTCCGGTCGGATGTGACGCAAGGTTTGCGGATGTTGGCGAGCTAAATCTTTACCAATCCCTCACATCACCATTGAAATTTTCTACTATATATAGAATTTTAACAAAATTCGGCCCAGTCGGGGACATAGTTTCGCGTTCAAATACGGCAGGGGTCACTGGGAAACGGGGGTGTAATAGTTTCGTAAGTGGTTCAGATTGAAATGGAAAAATCAGTTTTCTCAGGAAGAATTCGCCCTGTAAGGTCGGATGACCTTCAGGTTGTATTGGAAATGGTGTCAAAACTCGCTGACTTTCACGGCGATGTCGCGACAGTTACCGCAGATGAGTTGGCGCGCGACATTCTTGGCCCCCACCCGTGGGTGCGCATCCTGTTGGCGGAAGAAGCGGGTAAAGTTGTCGGTTATGCTGCGCTCTGTCCTCTTGCGCAGATGCAATTCGGCGCGCGGGGTATGGACATGCATCATCTCTACGTTGCTAAGTCCGCGCGCGGTACAGGCGTTGGCAAGGCATTGATCAAGGCCAGTGAAGCCTTGGCGCGCGCTGAAGGATGCCGCTATCTCATGGTGGGTACGCACCCGGACAACATCGTTGCACAGGGTATTTATCTGGCTATGGGCTTTGATCGGCTCGATCAGGCCGGACCGCGTTTCCGCATCAAGCTGGCGGCGGCCTAGAGATCAGGCCGCGAGGCCCTTGCCTCCGATATCTATGAATTTAGCGCGGCGGTCCTTGATCAGCGCCTCGGGCGCCTTGCCATCCAGATCCGTCAGCATTGCCTCAAGCGCGCGTCCCACGGCCGCGATGGCGGCACTGGCATCTCTGTGCGCGCCACCCATGGGTTCGGGGATGATCCGGTCAATCACGCCAAGCTGCTTGAGGTCGTCGGCAGTCAGGCGCAGGGCCTCGGCGGCTTCGCGCATCTTTTCCGCGTCTTTCCACAAGATCGAGGCACAACCTTCGGGGCTGATAACCGAATAGACCGAGTGCTCCAGCATCGCCACGCGGTTGGCAGTGGCAAAAGCGACCGCCCCGCCGGACCCGCCTTCGCCGATGATGACGGAGATCAGCGGCACGCCGATCTGCAGACACTTCTCCGTGGCGCGCGCAATGGCTTCGGACTGTCCACGCTCTTCCGCACCCTTGCCGGGATAGGCGCCGGGCGTGTCTACCAGCGTGATTACCGGCAGGCCAAAACGATGAGCGATGTCCATCAGACGAATGGCCTTGCGGTAGCCTTCGGGCCGCGCCATGCCAAAGTTGCGCTCTATCCGGGATTTCGTGTCATTGCCCTTTTCATGACCGATTACCATGACCGGGCGGTCATTCAGCCGGGCCAAGCCGCCCATGACGGCGTGGTCATCGGCAAAGTTCCGGTCACCGGCAAGCGGTGTGTAGTCCGTAAAGAGTGCATCAACATAGTCCTGACAATGCGGGCGTTCCGCGTGCCGCGCCACCTGGCATTTTCGCCATGGCGTCAGCGACCTGTAGAGGTCTTCCAGCATCGCACGGGCCTTGACGTCGAGGGCTGCGGCCTCCTCCGTCACATCCATTTCCTCGTTGGACCGGGCCAACGCGCGCAATTCTTCCGCCTTGCCTTCAATCTCGGCCAGCGGCTTTTCGAAATCCATATACTGGGTCATGGGAGACCTTATTGTTGTTCTCCTTCGTTATATGGCTGGCATTTCAGGGCATTGCAACGCCAGTCAGCCCGGCCACAGCACGGGATAGAGCGACGCGATGAGCAATCCGGCCATTGTCCAGTTGAAGATCGTTAGCCGCCGTGGGTTCGTCAGAATGCGCGCCATCTGCTGGCCGAGAATGGTCCAGAACGTGATGGCGGGCAGGTTCACCGTCCCAAAGATCACCGCCACGAGAGCAAATGCCGCGAGCGTTTGGCTCGGTGCGTAGACGGACAGGGCGGTCAGCGCCATCGCCCAGGTCTTTGGGTTGACCCACTGAAAGGCAGCGGCCTGCAGGAAAGTCATGGGACGCCCTTCCCCTGCTGACTTCTTGATTGGTGCCGCTGTGGCGATTTTCCATGCGAGATAGGAGAGATAGATGACCGAGACGGTTTTCAACACCGTGTGGCTAATCGGATATGCTTCAAATATCTGCGCCAACCCGGCCCCGACGAGAATGATCATCAACGCAAATCCGATGGAGATACCTAGCATATGCGGAATGGACCGGGCGAAACCATAGTTGGCCCCTGATGCCATAAGCATCAGATTATTTGGTCCGGGCGTTGCCGAGCTGGCGAAGGCAAACAGGACAAGGGCGGAGAGCAATTCGTAGTGCATGTTGCAATTATTGTGAATAATTGGGCAATTGAAATTGCATTTTGCCCTCTTTTACGTATATTCTTGCAACATATGAGCAAAATTGACGAGAAAGCAGAGCACATATTGCGTGAGTTGAGGCGCGATGGCCGGATCAGTAACCTGGAATTGGCTGAACGTGTTGGCCTGTCGGCCTCTGCGTGCTTGCGCCGGGTGCAGGAGTTGGAGCGGTCTGGTGTCATTCGAGGGTATCGCGTGGTGTTGGACACGGCGCAGCTTGGCATCGGGTTCACGGCTTACATAACGGTCGGGCTCAGCGATCACTCAAAGGCTTCGCAGGAGGCATTCGAGCGGGCGATTTCCCGGTCCTCTGAAGTGGTGGAATGCCATAACACAACGGGGTCAACGGAATACCTTTTGCGTGTGGAATGCGCGGATTTGCCAAGCTACAAGAGGTTTCACACAGATAAGCTCGGCGCCCTGCCACAGGTGAACGCGATCACTTCCTACGTGGTGATGGGCTCGCCCAAGGACGAGCGGGCGTGAGGGCGGCCGATGGTCCGGGTTTGCATATTTTTGGAACAATGAAGCGCTGGAGGATGCGGCCCCTGTGCCCTGCGGGCTAGTCGCGCGCGGCCTCGGCAATGGTTGCGAAGCGGGTGTCGAGTTCTTGCGCAAGGGTTTGGAGGTTTGGGCCAGATTCTTTCATGTAGGGATCAAAGACGAAACTTGGAGTTTTGTAGGAGAGCGTGGCCGTGCCGTCGGGTTCTTCGGTGACGTAGAAGCGGATAGGGGCTTCGATCATCGCGGCAGGGGAGAGCGCGAGGATTTTCACCGCGAAGTCGTTGTTGAAGACGCCGACGACCCGGTTTTGCGGGATGGTGATGCCGCGCGCCTTGGCCGCCCCGGTGGGACCGGCCTGGGTGACGATGCCCATCTTGTTTGTCTTGACGGCTGTTTTCAGGTCGGCCAACAGGTCGACGTGTGTCTTCTCGGTCGTGATCACCACCCAGCCGTCGCGCGGAGCAATGGATTGGGCATGGAGCGCGGTGGCGCAGAGCAGGGTGAGGCAGGCGGTGAGGATCGGTTTCATGGCAGGCTCCCGGATGGTCCTCCCCATAGGGGCAGGCCAAACCGGATTTGCCAAGTCACGAGCGCGTCAGCCCGCGATCATTTCCGACTGGCGCACGATCACTTCTGCTTGTTTGATCGACGCGATGTCCACGAGGCGGCCCTTGTAAACCGTGGCGCCTTCGCCCTTGGATTTGGCCTCTTCCATGGCGGCGAGGATTTCGCGGGCCTCAGTGACGGCTTCGTCCGAGGGGGTGAAGACTTCGTTGGCGATTGCCACCTGTTTGGGGTGGATCGCCCATTTGCCGACCATGCCGAGGGTGGCGGAGCGACGGGCCTGTGCGCGAAAGCCGTCGTCATCGGAGAAATCGCCGAAGGGGCCGTCTACCGGCAGCACGCCGTGGGTGCGGCAGGCGGCGACGATGGCGGCTTGTGCCCAGTGCCAGGGGTCGGACCAGTGTTTCTGGCCCTCGCGGATCATGTAGTAGTTTTCCTGCGTGCCGCCGATCCCCGTAGTGGCCATGCCCATGGAGGCGGCGAAATCCGCGGCGCCGAGGCTCATTGCGGCGAGGCGCGGAGAGCTGGCGGCGATTTCCTCCACATGGGCGATGCCGGCAGCGGATTCGATGATGACCTCGAAGGTGATTTTCTTTGTCCGCCCCTTGGCGGCTTCGATGGCGCTGACCAGTGCGTCGACGGCATATATATCTGCCGCGCAGCCGACCTTGGGAATCATGATCTGGTCGAGGCGGTCGCCCGCCTGCTCCATCAGGTCGACCACATCACGGTACCAGAAGGGCGTGTCGAGCCCGTTGATGCGCACGGACAGCGTCTTGTTGCCCCAGTCGATATCGGAAATTGAGGCGATGATATTGGCGCGGGCGCTGTCCTTGTCGCTGGGCGCGACGCTGTCTTCAAGGTCGAGGTTGATGACATCTGCCGCCGATGCGGCCATCTTTTCGAAGATGGCAGGACGTGAGCCCGGGCCAAAGAGCTGGCAGCGGTTGGGTCGGGCAGGCGGGCTGGGTTGGATACGAAAGCTCATACAGACCTCAGGGAAATAAAATTGCGATTGTGTTGCCGTGGTTGGTATTAAATTGCGCGTTATGCTGCAAGCGCATTTTGCAGGTGCAGCATGAGATTCGGGCGGCATACCTCAGCATCTACGCTTAATTCTTCGCCATTTTCTGGAAGGAGTCGAAGAAAATTGCGCAAAAGCTATAGATTTGGCGGTTTTCGAGATGCCTTTGCGGGGCAAAGAGGAGAAATTGCAGCAAATCTGACGGAGGCTTACCCATGATCCAGACACCTTACCTTTTGTTCCTCGGTGACGCACCGGACCAGCTTGCCGCCAAGGTGGCGCAGGGCATCAAGGACTGGCGCCCGGAAAATGCAGTGGGCCAGTTCCGTCTGCCGGGCTGCGGTGCGGATATGGGCCTCACGGATATGACGCTGGAAGACGGGCTGAACGCGGGCGCCAAGACGCTGGTGATTGGCGTGGCCAACCGGGGCGGCGTGATCTCGGACGAATGGCAGGTGGTTTTGGTCAAGGCGCTGCAGATGGGTTATGACATCGCGGCAGGGCTGCACAACCTGCTGCGCAACGAGGACGCGTTGCAGGCAGCGGCCAAGGTCAACGGCGGGACGCTGCACGACGTGCGGGTGCCCAGTGTGGCCTATCCGATTGCAAATGGTCAGAAACGGACCGGCAAGCGCGCGCTGGCGATTGGTACCGATTGTTCCTGTGGCAAGATGTATACGGCGATGTCGATGGACGCCGAAATGATCAAACGCGGGATGAAGTCCGATTTCCGGGCAACCGGGCAGACCGGCATCCTGATCACCGGCAAGGGCGTGCCGCTGGATGCGGTGATTGCCGATTTCATGGCCGGTGCGGTTGAATATTTGACGCCCGACAACGATGAAGATCACTGGGATCACATCGAAGGGCAGGGCAGTCTCTTTCATGTCTCTTATTCGGGTGTGACCATGGCGTTGATCCATGGTGGCCAGCCTGACGCGCTGATCCTCTGTCATGAACCCACCCGGACGCATATGCGGGGCCTGCCGCACTACACGCTGCCGTCTCTGGAGACGCTGCGGGATACGGCGCTGCCGATTGCGCGTGTTGCCAATGCCAACTGTCAGATCGCAGGTGTCTCGGTGAACACCAAGGCCCTGGATGAGGCCGCAGCAAGGGCGTGCTTGCAGGAGATCGAAGATCGCATGAACCTGCCCGCAACCGATCCGTTCCGCTTTGGGGCGGGCAAGCTGGTGGATTCGCTGCTGACGATCTGATAGCGGCCTGTATCGTGGTCTTGGGTATTTGAAGAGAGAAGAAGGCGCGGACATGCATATCGAAGTCAGCCGGGATGTGTTTCGTCTCGCTCAGGTTTTCACGATCAGTCGCGGGTCGCGGACAGAGGCCAATGTGCTGACCGTGCGGATCACTGACGGGCAGCACGAAGGCTGGGGGGAATGTGTGCCCTACGCCCGCTACGATGAGACGCTGGAGAGTGTGACCGCAGAAATCGAAGGGCTGCCGGATGATCTGACACGTGCCGCCTTGCAGGACCTTCTGCCAGCAGGCGCTGCGCGCAACGCGGTGGATTGCGCGCTGTGGGATCTCGAGGCGAAACGCGCGGGCAAGCGGGCTTGGGAACTGGCGGGGCTGCCCGCACCGGGGCCTGAGATCACCGCCTATACCCTTTCGCTGGATAGCCCTGAGAAGATGCAGGCGCAGGCGGCTGAGAATGCATACAGGCCGCTCCTGAAGATCAAACTCGGCACCCCGGACGACATGCCACGGCTCGAAGCGGTGCGCGCCGGTGCCCCGAATGCAAAGATCATCGTGGATGCCAACGAAGGCTGGAGCGCGGAGGTTTACGCCGATCTGGCACCGCATCTGGTGCGTTTGGGCGTGGCGCTGGTTGAACAGCCGCTGCCTGCTGGGGAAGACGATGCCTTGATCGGGCTGGACCGGCCCGTGCCCGTTTGTGCGGATGAGAGTTGCCATGACCGGGCCAGTCTGCCCAAGCTCAAGGGCAAATACGATGTGATCAACATCAAGCTCGACAAGGCGGGTGGTCTGACGGAAGCGCTTGCGCTGCGCAGCGCGGGTCTGGCGCAGGGCTATGACATCATGATCGGCTGCATGGTCGGGTCCAGCCTTGCCATGGCGCCGGCGGTTCTGCTGGCGCAGGGGGCAATGGTGACCGATCTGGATGGCCCGTTGTTGTTGGCCGAAGACCGACCGCAACCGCTGCTTTTCGATGAAGCAGGCGTACACCCGTCGGGGCGCGAACTATGGGGCTGAACATGGGGTGGGAGGTGTTGGAGACGACGCTTCTTTCTGACAGCTGGGCAACCCTCAAGAAAACCAAGCTGCGGCTGACCCTGTCCGATGGAACAATCAGCGAGCAATGGCGCGAGACCTATGATCGTGGGGATGATGCGGTGATCCTGCCCTATGACCCGGCGCGGCGGCATGTGCTTCTGGGGCGCCAGTTTCGCTGGCCTGCCGCCTATCGCGACGACCCACACCCCTTTCTGATCGAAGCAGCCGCCGGGTTGCTGGATGCGGATGATGCGACGGATTGCATTCGCAAGGAGGCGCAGGAGGAATTGGGGCTGGTACTGAGCGATCCAACGTTCCTCTTCGATCTCTATATGTCGCCTGGGTCGGTCACCGAGAAACTGCATTTTTTCGCCGCGCGATATAGTGCTGCAGATGCGCAAGCCCAGTTTGGCGGTCTGCGCTCCGAGGCCGAAGAAATCGAAATTCTGGATGTGCCTCTGGATGAGGCCTTGACGATGGCACGCGATGGGCGCATCCGCGATGCCAAAACCGTAATTCTGCTGCAACATGCAGCGCTGCACCTGATGCCGGAGGCCCCTTTATGACCCGCACCGTTTATGTGAATGGCGACTACCTGCCCGAGACCGAAGCGACCGTTTCAATCTTTGATCGCGGGTTCCTGATGGCGGATGGCGTGTATGAGGTGACGTCGGTGCTTGGCGGCAAGCTGATCGACTTTGATGGCCACGCGGTGCGTCTGCAGCGGTCGCTCGATGAACTGGAGATGCGCAGCCCGATCAGCAAGGAGGACTTGCTGGAGGTGCACCGCGAGCTTGTGCGGGTCAACGAGATCGACGAGGGCATGATCTATTTGCAGATCACGCGTGGCGCGCCGGGAGATCGGGATTTTGTCTTCCCGGACCCGGAAACGACGGCGCCCACCATTGTGCTGTTCACGCAGAACAAGCCCGGTCTGGCGGATAGCCCCGCGGCCAAGAAAGGGATGAAGGTCATCAGCATTGAGGATATCCGCTGGGGGCGGCGTGACATCAAGACGGTGCAGTTGCTCTACCCGTCGATGGGCAAGATGATGGCCAAGAAGGCCGGCGCTGATGACGCCTGGATGATCGAGGATGGCTATGTCACCGAAGGCACCAGCAACAACGCCTATATCGTAAAGGGCAACAAGATCATCACGCGGGCCCTGTCGAACGACATCCTGCACGGGATCACCCGGGCCGCGGTGTTGCGGTTTGCGCAGGAAGCGCAGATGGAGGTGGAAGAGCGCAACTTTACCATCGACGAGGCAAAAGAGGCGGATGAAGCCTTCATCACCTCTGCCAGCACATTTGTCATGCCAGTGGTGGAAATTGATGGCATCGCTTTGGGCGATGGCGTGCCGGGGCGTGTAGCGCCTCGTCTGCGCGAGATTTATCTGGAAGAGAGCCTGAAAGCGGCGGTCTGAGAATAGGGAGTCCGGCTCCTATTCCTTTCCCACGTTTTCCGCAAAGGCCTTCTTGAACGCTTCCTGCTGGGTGCCGGTCGCGTCGGTCTGGTAGTTGGCTTTCCATTCCGCCATGGTCATGCCGTAGAACAGCTCGCGCGACTCGTCCTTGCCCATCTCGATGCCCTTCTCGGCGGCGGCTTCCTGATACCAGCGGCTGAGACAGTTGCGGCAGAAACCGGCCAGGTTCATCATGTCGATGTTCTGCACATCGGTTCGGTCTTCCATCAAATGCTTCTGCAGGCGGCGAAAGGCGGCGGCCTGAAGTTCGATCTCGGTCTGGCTGGGCACGGGGGTAGGCTCCTTTGTAGCTATCCTCTAGATTGGGGTGGCGCAGCCCACTGTCAACCGTATGCGAGCGCTTGCAGCTTGTGCATCTTGCATGTCATCAAGGTTTTATTCAGACGGTTCAGGATCAGCACAGTTGCCCCGTGGCGCATCATGCGACATAAGGTGCGCAATCCCGTTAGCGGTAACAGATCGCTGGCAGTTACAGGACGAAGGAACGACAGGAAAATGAGACGCTCGCGCAATGTAAAGATCGTGGCTACACTGGGGCCGGCCTCCGAAGACTATGAGACGATCCATGCGCTGCACCTCGCCGGCGCGGATGTGTTTCGTCTGAACATGAGCCACGGCAGCCACGAAGAGATCCGTGAAAAGCACAAGATCATCCGCCAGATCGAAGAGGACACGGGCGGCAGCATCTGCATTCTGGCAGACCTTCAGGGGCCAAAGCTGCGCGTTGGCGTTTTTGCCAATGAAGAGGGCGAGATGCTGGAAGAGGGGGCGAAGTTCCGTCTGGACCTTGATAAGGCAGAAGGCGATGCGACCCGTGTGAACCTGCCCCATCCGGAGATTTTTGCCGCGCTGGAACCGGGCGCAAGCCTGCTGGTGAATGATGGTAAGATCCGCCTGAAAGTAGATGCCTGCGGTGCGGATTTTGCCGACTGCACGGTGATCGCGGGCGGTGTGATTTCCAACCGCAAGGGCGTGAACGTGCCGGATGTGGTGCTGCCGCTGGCCGCGCTCTCAGAAAAGGACCGCAAGGATCTGGAGTTCGTCTGCGATCTGGGGGTCGACTGGCTCGCGTTGAGCTTTGTGCAGCGGCCCGAAGATGTTCTGGAAGCCTCTGATCTTGCGAATGGTCGTGCCGCGATCCTCAGCAAGATCGAGAAACCGGCGGCTGTGTCGAATTTTGACGATATTCTGAAGGTCAGCGATGGGATCATGGTCGCGCGTGGCGATCTGGGGGTGGAGCTGCCGGTTCAGAACGTACCACCAATCCAGAAGCGTCTGGTGCGCAAGTGCCGCTCTGCCGCCAAACCGGTGATCGTCGCGACGCAGATGTTGGAAAGCATGATCGAAAGCCCGATGCCGACGCGCGCCGAAGTCTCGGACGTGGCGACGGCCATCTATGAGGGGGCGGATGCCGTCATGCTGAGCGCGGAGTCGGCGGCAGGTGATTATCCGATGGAGGCGGTGACAACCATGAACAACGTTGCCACCGAAGTCGAGCAGGACCCGACCTATGCGCAGATCATGGTTGCCTCGCGGGATGCGCCCGGCACAACGATTGCGGATGCCATCGTTTCTGCGGCGCGCGAAATCGCCGAGAAGACTGATATCAAGGCGATCTGTTGCTTTTCGCAAAGCGGAACCACGGCGGCGCTGGTGGCGCGGGAGCGGCCTATGGTGCCGATCCTGACCATGACGCCGCTGAAATCCACGGCACGCCGCCTGACACTGACCTGGGGCACGAATTGTGTGATCACCGACGTTCTGGAGCGGTTCAAGATGGCGGTGGTGGCCTCTGCCAAAGCCGCACGCGCCCAAGGCTATGCGGGCCCGGAAGATCAGATTGTGGTGACGGCGGGTGTGCCCTTCAACGTCCCCGGGAGCACCAATATTCTCAGGGTTGCGCCCTGTGACGAACGTTTGATTTTCAACACCGATCCAGAGTAACCTTTTCCCGGGGAAAAAACGGGAAGGTGGGGCTATGGATGCCGACACAGCGATGGTGCTGGGCATCATCATTGGGGTGTTTTCGATTATTTCGATCTATTCGGCTCTGGTTGATCGGCGTCCGCCACGCGCGTCGGCGCTGACAGTTTTGCTGGCGACCGGGCTGATCGTCTATGCGGCAACAACGTCCGAAGTAGGGTACACGGCAGCGTCGTTGCCCAAGACCTTCGTGAATGTCTTTGTTAAATACCTGCCGTAAGGCGGGGCAGAGGCGCATCTTCTCTTGCCAACACGGGCGCAACCTCCTATAGCGCAGCTTCTTATCGCACGTCCGGCTCAAGTGGCATGCCGAGTCGTGCGGAAACCGACCCAAAGATCAGGAGACGGAAATGCCCAAGATGAAGACGAAATCGAGCGCCAAGAAGCGCTTCAAGGTGACGGCCACTGGCAAGGTCATCGGCGGTCAGGCTGGCAAACAGCATAACATGATCAAGCGATCCCGCAAATTTATCCGGAACGCGCGGGGCACAACTGAGTTGTCCGCACCCGATGCCAAGATCATCAAGGGCTTTATGCCCTACGACCGTTAAGGAGAGCCGATATGTCCCGAGTTAAAGGTGGTACAGTCACCCACGCCCGTCACAAGAAGGTCATCAAGGCCGCCAAAGGTTATTACGGTCGCCGCAAGAGCACCTTCAAGGTCGCGCGCCAGGCCGTCGACAAGGCCAACCAATACGCTACGCGTGACCGCAAGAACCGCAAGCGCAATTTCCGCGCACTGTGGATCCAGCGGATCAATGCGGCGGTGCGCAGCCACGACGAGGCGCTGACGTACAGCCGCTTCATCAACGGCCTTTCGCTGGCCGGTATCGAGGTGGACCGCAAGGTTCTGGCCGATCTCGCTGTGCACGAGCCCGACGCGTTCGGTGCGATCGTGAAACAGGCGCAGGACGCTCTCGCCGCCTGAGCCGCACAATACTGAATTTCCAAAAAGCCGCTCCGCGCTGGGGCGGCTTTTTTTGTCTGGGATCGGTGTGTGGCTGCGGCTTTCCAGGGCCCGCGGTGCCAACGGCTCTTGAGCCGACGCCATTAAATGGTACAAGCTCGACATCTGAACAATCGCGAAAGCGCAATGGCGGCAACAGGTAAACCCCTTTCCAAAAATGACGAGGATGTCGGTCTGAAAGATCGGATCGTCAGCGCATTGATCATCGGTGTCATCCGGTCGCTCACCCTGTTGCCGTATCAAACCCGCATTCCGGTGGGCGGGTGGGTGATCTCGCGCTTGGTCGCCCCGCTCATCGGGTACCGTGGGCGGATACGCGACAACATGCACTTCATCTTTCCGGACATGCCGGAAGACGACGTCGAGCAAATGACCCGTGACGTGCCCGACCAGATCGGGCGCACCCTGTGTGAATTGTTTTCGCCCAGAAAACTGGTCGAGACTGCCCGAAACACACCGATCACCGGAGAGGGTATCGCGGCGGTGGATGAGGCCCGCGACACGGGGCGTCCGATCATTCTGGTGTCGGGTCATATCGGCAATTACGACATCGTGCGGTCCAAGCTGATCCAGCGCGGTCACCAGGTTGGCGGGCTGTATCGCAGCATGAACTACAAGGGTTTCAATGATTTCTACGTCTCGCGCATCAGCCAGGTGGGCACACCGCTGTTTTTGCGCGGACGCCGCGGCATGGGGGAGATGGTCAAATTCCTCAAGGCTGGCAATGCGATTGCGCTGCTGATCGATCAGCATATGACGGCAGGTGCGCCTCTGAAGTTTTTTGGGAAGACGGCCTACACGGCGTTGTCGGCGGCGGAACTGGCGCTGCGCTACGACGCCCTGCTGGTGCCCTGCTACGGCATCCGGCAACCCGATGGCTTGAGCTTCAAGGTGGTTTTGGAAACGCCGATCCCGCACACAACGCCTGAGGAGATGACACAGGCATTGAATGACAGTCTCGAAGCGCAGGTGCGCGCCAACATGGCACAGTGGCTTTGGGTGCACCGGCGCTGGAAGGCACAGTAGCGACAAATTCGGGCAGGGGTCCCGCCGATGTGTGCCCCTACACCCAACAGGCTTGCGCAGCGGCACGCGCGAGGGGATAACCTTTGAAAAGTGCGCAATCAAAAAACGGGGAGAACCGATCCATGCTGAGACTTATGACATCTGCCGCCTTAGGGACCCTTCTGCTGGCCGGGACCGCCGTGGCGCAAAGCTGCGCAGACGGCAAAACGCTGGCCGAGGGCAAACTGACAATCGCCACCGGCAACCCGGCGTATTACCCTTGGGTCATCGATGATGCGCCTGAGAGCGGAGAGGGGTTTGAAGCCGCCGTGGCCTACGCGCTGGCAACCGAAATGGGGTTCGACGCCGCCGATGTGGTCTGGACCCGCACCTCCTTTGATCAGGCGATCCAGCCCGGTGCCAAGGATTTCGATCTGAACATGCAACAGTTCTCGATCACGGCGGAACGTGACAAGGTCGTTGATTTCTCAGAGCCCTACTACACGGCGCCCATGGCCGTTCTTGTGCGTGGTGGCGACGGGATCGGCGTCAGCATGGAGGCGATGAAAGCGCTCAAATGGGGTGTTGTCGCCTCGACCACGGCGTTGCCCGTGGTGATGGAGGAGATCTCCCCCTCTGCAAGTCCCCTGGTTTATGATGACAACGCAAATGTGGTCGAAGCCATGAAGGCGGGGCAGGTGGATGCCGCCCTCTTTGATCTGCCAACCGCGCTTTATCTCTCGGCGGTCGTTCTGGAGGGCGGCAAGGTGCTGGGCCAGTTCGCCCCGGATGAAAGCGCCAATCCCGATCACTTCGGCATTCTGATGACCGAAGGCAATCCCCTCAAGGAATGTGTGGATGCCGCCCTCTCGGCGATGAAGGCGGACGGATCGCTGGCCGCCATCGAGGCGGAATGGTTGCTGCAGGCGACGGGCGTGCCCCTGATCCAGTAAGGCCCCGTCAGTGAACCGTAGGCAAACATATGAGGCGGCGCAGCGGCGGCGGTCGCTGGCCGTGGCGGGCGTCAGTACGTTTGCCGTGCTGGCCGCGATCATCTTGCTGGTGCCGCTTGCGCCCGGCTGGCCTGCGGTCAAGGCCAGCTTTTTCGACGGCGGCGTCTTTGTACAGACCTTTCCGACGCTGCTGCGGGCCTTCCTGATCGACGTGATGATCTTTGCCTGGTCGGTGCCGCTCATTCTCGGATTGGGTCTGGCGATTGCGCTGGCGCGCGGCGCGCGGGCCCCGGCGCTTTTCCCCCTGCGCATTTTCGGGGCAGTCTACGTCGACATCTTTCGCGGCGTGCCGGTGGTGCTGACCATCTACCTCATCGGTTTCGGCGTGCCGGGCCTTGGCCTGCCGCGCCCATGGAATTCACCCTACATCTGGGGGACCGTGGCGTTGGTGCTGACCTATTCCGCCTATATCGCCGAAGTGCTGAGGTCGGGCATCGAGAGCATCCACGCCAGCCAGCGCAATGCCGCAATCTGCCTCGGTCTCGGCGAACGCGACACAATGCGCTATGTGATCCTGCCGCAGGCCATTCGCCGCGTGGTGCCGGCAAACATGAACATGCTGGTGGCGCTGCAAAAGGATGTCGCCCTGCTGTCTTTTATCGGGCCGGTCGAAATTCTGCGGCAGGCGGGTATTTATAAAAGCCTGCTGGCCAATTTCACGCCCTATGTGGTCGCCGCCGTCATTTTCCTCGCCGTGACCGTTCCGGCCACGCGCTACGCTGACCATCTGCTGAACAGGGACCGCGATGCCCGAAGCTAAGCTGTCCCTGCGCGGCGTGCAAAAGTCCTTTGGTGACAATCAGGTGCTGCGCGGCATCGATCTGGACGTGGCGGCGGGCGAAATGATCTGTCTCATCGGTGCGTCGGGTTCGGGCAAATCCACGCTTTTACGCTGCATCAATCAGCTTGAGCCGATTGATGATGGCACTGTCTGGCTAGACGGGCTGGATATCTCGGAGCCCGGCCTTGATCTGGGACCGGTGCGGCGGCGCATCGGCATCGTTTTTCAATCCTACAATTTGTTTCCGCATATGTCGGCGCTAGACAACGTGCTGCTCGCCCCGCGCCGCGTGCTGGGGGAGGACAATAAGGCGCGCGCCGAGGCGCTGTTTGAGCGGTTCGGACTGGCGCAGCACATGCGCAAATATCCTGATCAACTGTCTGGCGGTCAGCAGCAACGCGTAGCCGTGATCCGCGCCCTGGCGATGCAACCCGAAATCATGCTTTTTGACGAGATCACCGCGGCGCTCGATCCGGAACTGGTGGGCGAGGTGCTGAACGTCCTGCGCCAGCTGCGCAGCGAAGGCATGACGATGATCCTGGCAACCCACGAGATGGGTTTTGCCCGCGAACTGGCGGACAGGGTGTGTTTCATGGATGGCGGTGTGATCGTGGAGGAAGGCCCGCCAGAGCAGATGTTCACCGCCCCCGAGGTTGCACGAACACAGGCTTTCCTGCGCTCGGTCTTGCGGTAAATTTCAGGGTTCAGCAGGCGGCCCGGTGACATTGCACCTTTCGCTTGTCTTGCAATCGGTGATCATTCTGCTAGCACCGGCGCACCTGTGAATAGCGAGGCAGAGATGGACGATCTCAAGCAAAAATATCTGGGCCAGATTGCGGAAGCCGACGACGAATCCGCGCTGGAGAGCATCCGGCTCGCCGCCGTGGGGAAAAAGGGTGAGGTCGCGCTGAAGATGCGCGAGCTTGGCAAGATGACCCCTGAGGAACGGCAAACGGCTGGTCCAGCGCTTAATGCCTTGAAGGATGAGATCAACTCGGCGCTGGCCGCCAAGAAGGCGGCCCTCGCGGACGCCGCGCTCGATGCGCGGCTGCGCGAGGAGTGGCTGGACGTGACCTTGCCTGCGCGCAGCACGCGTCAGGGCACCATCCACCCGATCAGCCAGGTCAGCGAGGAAGTCACAGCGATCTTCGCCGAAATGGGCTTTTCGGTCGCCGAAGGCCCGCGCATCGACACCGACTGGTATAATTTCGACGCGCTGAACATCCCCGGACATCACCCTGCCCGCGCAGAGATGGACACCTTCTACATGCACCGTGCCGAAGGCGACAATCGCCCGCCGCATGTGCTGCGGACCCACACTTCTCCGGTCCAGATCCGGTCGATGGAGAAGATGGGCGCCCCCCTGCGCATCATCTGCCCTGGAGGTGTGTACCGGGCAGACTACGACCAGACGCACACGCCGATGTTCCATCAGGTGGAGGGGCTGGCCATCGACAAGGACATCTCCATGGCCCACCTGAAATGGGTGCTGGAGGAATTCGTGAAGGCCTATTTCGAGGTGGACGGCGTCGATCTGCGGTTCCGCGCCTCGCATTTCCCCTTCACCGAACCTTCCGCCGAGGTTGACATCCGCTGCTCCTGGGAAGGCGGCACCCTGAAAATCGGCGAAGGTGATGACTGGCTGGAAATTCTCGGCTCCGGCATGGTGCATCCCAAGGTGCTCGCTGCGGGGGGCATTGACCCCGATGCCTGGCAGGGCTTTGCCTTTGGCATGGGCATCGACCGCATTGCCATGCTGAAATACGGCGTTCCGGACCTGCGGGCCTTTTTCGACAGCGACCTGCGCTGGTTGCGCCATTATGGGTTTGCCAGCCTCGATCAACCCAACCTTCATGGCGGGTTGAGCAGGTAAGCGTCGACGTCTCGGTTTTACCGTGCTATATTCCCGCTATGGTAGAGGAAGAACACACGCCCGACCGGGGTTTTCGCGTCTTGCTTGTGACAGTTATGCTGTGCCTGATCATCCTGGCACATGTGTTTATGTGGCTGTCTGATATGCCTCGCGATCTCAAGATCGTCTTTACGGTTTTGAATGTTGCCGGATGGACGGTTGTCCTGGCGCCGATCCTGCTTGTGGACCGGTGGCTTGCGACATCCCGGCACGATGTCGAGGACGACGAGCAGGTGCCCAACTCCCTGTGACGGGCGCTTACGCGGAAGTGATGTGACACCGCGCAAGCGGTGCGTAGAGTGCGGATATGATGTATCGTCTTATTCCGCTGTTCCTGCTCGCTTTATTTTCTCATTCCGCCGCCGCGATGGGCCCGTGGAAAGGAGAGTGCCACGAGGAAGTGCCCTGCCAACTCGGGGATCGCTCCTATCACATCAAACTGCCGGATGACTGGGATGGCACCTCGGCTTTGCCCGTGGTGATGCATTTTCATGGATGGCAACGCACCGGTGCCTTGCCGGTCAGGCATCAGCGGATTTCGGGCGCGACGCGGAGGCGGGGTGTTTTGCTTGTTGCCCCCACCGGGCTGCGCAAGACATGGGACTTCTGGGGCGCGGGTTCGGCGGATGTCGATTTTGCCCGGGCCGTGCTTGAGGATGTGAAATCGCGCTTTCCGGTGAGTGACGATCAGGTCTATGTCTCGGGCTATTCTTGGGGCAGCAACATGGCCTGGCGATTTGTCTGTGAGGACGGTGCGGATGTCGCAGCGCTCTTGGCGATTTCCGGGACGCTGGACCAGGATGAGGTCTGTGACACCGCACCGCGCGAGGTGCGTCAGGTCTATGGGCTCAATGATCCGGTGCTGGAATACCCCTACGGACCGCGGGGGGAGCAGGACTATGCGGTCGCTCTCTGGCGTGAAAAATTTGGCTGCGGCGCGGGGACAGCAACAGGCCCGTGGCAGCAGGTGCCTTTCCTTACGCTTGAGCGCACCGTCTGGACCAGTTGCGAGACCGGGCGCGTCAGCCTCGATGTGCATCCCGGCGGTCATTTCATCCCGCATGGCTGGATCGCGCGTCAGCTCGACGAATTGCTGGACCTGCCGCACTCCTATCCTTGATGCGGGCAGGGCCCAGCAATGGCTTTCCCCCCTGATCGCTTTCGGCTATCAGGGCGCGGAAACGATTTGATGCCGGTGATCCCTCATGAAATTCACGCTCTCCTGGTTGAAAGACCATTTGGACACGACCGCAACGCTGGATGAGATCCTCTATGCGCTGACCGACCTCGGGCTGGAGGTTGAAGGCGTCGAGGATCGGGGTGCGCGGCTGCGTGATTTTACCATCGGTTATGTGAAATCTGCCGAAAAACATCCCGATGCCGACCGGCTGCGCGTCTGCCAGGTGGAGACGGACGAAGGCGTCAAACAGATCATCTGCGGCGCGCCCAATGCGCGCGAGGGCATCACCGTTGTTGTTGCCAAACCGGGCGTCTATGTGCCGGGGATCGACACCACCATTGGCGTCGGCAAAATCCGCGGGATCGAAAGCTTTGGCATGATGGCGTCAGAGCGCGAGATGGAACTCAGCGATGAACACGATGGCATCATCGAATTGGATACGGGCGAGGTCGGGCAGTCCTTTGTGGATTGGCTGGCGGAGCATGACCCCGCGAAAGTCGATCCGGTGATCGAAATCGCAATCACGCCAAACCGGCCTGATGCGCTGGGCGTGCGGGGCATTGCCCGTGATCTGGCCGCCCGAGGCCTTGGCAAGCTCAAGAAACGCGATGTCGATGCGGTAGAGGGCACCTTCGACTGCCCTGTGTCTGTCACGATTGATGGCGACACGCTGGAACAATGCCCGGTTTTCTACGGACGTGTGATCCGGGGGGTGAAGAACGGCCCGTCGCCCAAGTGGCTGCAGGATCATCTGCGCGCGATCGGGTTGCGGCCGATCTCCTTCCTCGTGGATGTGACGAATTTCTTCACCTACGACCGCAACCGCCCGCTGCACGTCTTTGACGCGGATAAGATCGCGGGCAACGCCCTGCGCGTGCACCGCGCAAAGGGCGGCGAAACTCTGGTTGGCCTCGACGAGAAGGAATACACCTTCGAGGAGGGGATGACGCTGATTTCCGACGCTGACGGTGTTGAAAGCATTGGTGGCGTCATGGGGGGCATGGCCTCCGGCTGCACCGAAGAGACAACGAATGTCTTCCTTGAGGCGGCCTATTTCGATCCGGTCCGCACCGCCTACACCGGACGCGCGCTCAAGATCAATTCGGATGCGCGCTACCGCTTTGAACGTGGCATTGATCCGGCCTGGACCCCCTACGGCATCGAGCACGCAACGCGGATGATCCTCGATCACGCGGGTGGTGAGGCCTCCGAGGTGATCGTTGCGGGCAAAATTCCCAACACCGATCGTGCCTATAAGCTGGATGCGGCGCGGGTGCGGTCGCTTGTCGGCATGGATATCCCGGAAAGCGAACAGCGCCAGACCCTCACCTCTCTGGGCTTCATCCTCGAAGGCAACATGGCCCACGTGCCCAGCTGGCGCCCGGATGTGCAGGGCGAAGCTGATCTGGTCGAAGAGGTGGCGCGCATTGCCTCGCTGACCAAGCTGCAAGGCACGCCCCTGCCACGGCTGGTCGACGGCGTGCCGAAACCGGTCCTGTCTCCTGCGCAGCGCCGTGAGGCCATCGGGCGGCGCACCTGCGCTGCGCTCGGCTACAACGAATGCGTCAGCTATACCTTTATCGATCAGGCGTCTGCGGCGCTTTTCGGTGGCGGCGAAGACACGACCCTGCTGGAAAACCCGATCAGCAGTGACATGAGCCACATGCGGCCAGCGTTGCTGCCCGGCCTGTTGCAGGCCGCGTCGCGCAATCAGGCGCGCGGGTTTGCAGACCTTGCCCTTTTCGAAGTGGGTCCGGCGTTCCATGGCGGTGAGCCGGGAGAACAGCATATGCTGATCACCGGCCTGCTGGTGGGGCGTACGGGTCCCAAGGATGTGCATGGTGCCACGCGTGCCGTCGATGTCTTCGACGTCAAAGCGGACGCCGAGGTGGTGTTGGCGGCCATGGGCGCCCCGGCCCGTGTTCAGATCCTGCGCGGTGCGCGGGAATGGTGGCACCCCGGTCGCCATGGCATGATCTGTCTGGGGCCCAAGAAGGTGCTGGGCGTTTTTGGCGAAGTGCACCCCCGCGTGCTTGACGCGATGGATGTGAAGGGGCCGGCAATGGCCTTCACCCTCTGGCCAGAAGAGATTCCGATGCCGCGCAAGGCGGGTGCCACCCGACCCGCGTTGGACATCAGCGATCTGCAGGCGGTCGAGCGTGACTTTGCCTTTGTCGTGGACGCAAAGGTCGAGGCCCTGACGCTGGTGAATGCTGCGATGGGGGCAGACAAGGCGTTGATCGAAGACGTGCGCATCTTTGATGAATTCATCGGTGGCAGCCTGGGCGAGGGCAAGAAGTCCCTGGCGCTGACCGTGCGGTTGCAGCCTGTCTCCCAGACATTGAAGGATGCTGACATCGAAGCCGTCAGCGCCAAGGTTGTCGACAAGGTGACCAAGGCCACAGGCGGTGTGCTGCGCGGATAACACGGGACATCAGGGCAAGCTGTCCTACTTAACAAAATCACGATCTGCAGCAGGGAGACTACGATGACATTAAAAGTGTATCTGTCCGGTGAAATTCACACGGACTGGCGGGAGCAGATCATGACGGGCGCCGCTTCGTTGGATGTGAGCTTTGACAGCCCCGTGACCGATCACGCCGCCAGCGATGACTGCGGTGTGGCGATCCTCGGCGCCGAGGACAAGAAATACTGGCACGACCACAAAGGCGCGATGGTCAACGCAATCCGTACACGCAAGGGCCTTGCGGAGGCGGATGTGGTGGTTGTGCGCTTTGGCGATCAGTACAAACAGTGGAATGCGGCATTCGATGCAGGCTATGCTGCGGCCTTGGGCAAATCGCTGATCATCCTGCACGGCCCTGATCATGCCCATGCCTTGAAGGAAGTGGATGCGGCAGCTTTGGCCGTGGCGCAGGAGCCTGCACAGGTTGTTGAGATCCTGCGCTATGTGCTCACCGGCAGCTTGCCGAAGTAAAGCCGGGAGCGCTCCGCCCCCGGACCCAAAGGCGGCCTGACACCCACACAACCTGCAGCAGGTAGGGTGGGCTTCAGGCCGCCATTCTTTTTGCCTTATGCAGGCTCGCGCGGCGGAATTTGCAACCCTTTCTCGACCGCCGGGCGGTCCAGGAAACGCTCCAGATAGGCCGCCGTATTCCTGTGACCGGCGAAATCGACCGCCTCCTTCGCACCGTAGAAATCCAATGCACGCAACCAGGGCGCAATGGCGATGTCGGCAATCGAATACTCCCCGGCAATCCAGGTGTTCCCATCCAGCACGCCTTCCAGCACACTCAAAAGCCGCTTGGCCTCATCGATGTAGCGTTGCTGCGGCCGCTTGTCCTCCCATTGCGATCCCGCGAACTTGTAGAAGAATCCCAGCTGTCCGAACATCGGACCCAGGCCGCCCATCTGGAACATCACCCATTGCAGGATCCGAGCCTTCTCTGCGGCATCCGCGCCGATGAGTTTTCCCGATTTTTCCGCCAGATAGACCAGAATCGCACCGCTTTCAAAAAGCGCCAGCGGTGCGCGCCCCGGACCATTGGGGTCGACAATCGCCGGAATCTTGTTGTTCGGGTTCAGCGACAGGAACTCAGGGCTTTTCACATCCGCATCCGACAGCGTCACGGTATGCGCCTCATAAGGGATGCCCATTTCCTCCAGCGCGATGGACACCTTCACCCCGTTTGGGGTCGGAAAGGAATAGAGCTGCAGGACGCTGGGGTCCTTTGCCGGCCATCTATCGGTGATCTTGAAGCTGGAAAAATCGGCCATTAGGCATCTCCTGTTTGATAATCCGGGTAACAGATAGGCGGAATTCCCCCTAAAAACAGTCTCGCCAGCGCGCAGCGATGTGTTAACAGACGCACAGAGGCACAATGCGAAAAGCAGGCCTGTAAAAAACAGTGAGGGACACTAATGATCAACGAATTCAAGGATTTTATCGCCAAGGGCAATGTCATGGACATGGCCGTGGGTATCATCATCGGGGCGGCATTCACCGCGATTGTCACATCGCTGGTGGGCGACCTGATCAACCCGATTATCGCATTGTTCACCGGGGGCATCGATTTTTCCGGCTGGTTCTATGTGATGGGTGAAGAGACTTTCGCCTCCATCGAAGCGGCGGCTGAAGCGGGTGTCCCGGTTTTTGCTGTCGGTAAATTTGTCATGGCGATCATCAATTTCCTGATTGTGGCTTTCGTCGTTTTCCTGCTGGTGAAAATGGTCAACCGGATCAAAGACGCAGCCGAAGAGGAAGAAGAGGCAGCCCCCGAAGAGCCAAAAGGACCGTCCGAACTGGATGTGCTTTTGGAAATCCGTGACGCGCTGAAAAAGTAAGCCTGCACTGTATGGCGGGAGCCCCGAAGCCCGCGTTTGAAAAGACGCGGGTTTTTCTATGTCTGGAGCGGTTCGTGTAACAGCGTATCCAGCACAGGGTGGGGAAAGCTGCGCTGCACGGTGACGGCGAAAAAACTCTCCACGATGTTGAGATCGAAGGGCGCCGTTTTCAGACGGCCTGATGCGATTTCATCCGCCAGCACCACCGACGGCGCGATGGCCAGCCCGACGTTTTCGCGCGCCAGAAGACGCACCATCGCCATGTCGTCCACATCCGCGACAATCCGGGGCGACACATCCAGTCTGGCAATCAGGCTGTCGAACCCGGTGCGGATGGAGTTGTCGGTCGGTACGATCAACGGTTCTTGCGCAAGCATATCCCTGAGACTGCCGTACCCCATGCGGGACGGGTCGCCGTGCACGCCGACCGTCTGCTCTGCAATCCGGTGAGCGGTCATCTCCGGGCGGGAGGGCGCTTCGGTTGTCAGAACAACGTCCAGCGCCAGAGAGGTGAGCGCGTCAAACAAGATGGTGTCACTGCCTGATTTGAGGATCACCTGCGTCTGGGAGATGCCAAGCACAGGCTTGAGAAACCGCATCTGGAAATTGCGCGATAGCGTGGAGAGGGCACCAACCCGCAAGGGTTGCGACGTGGCCCCGGCACCTTGCAAGACCGCCATTAACTCTTCGCCAGTACCAAAAATGCGGTCGGCGTGATCCAGCGCGATCCGGCCCACTTCGGTCAGTACCAGTTGACGTCCGACCCGATCAAACAGGGCGTGCCCCAACCGGTCTTCCAACGTCCGGATTTGCGTCGAGAGCGCAGATTGCGACAGGTTCACCCGTGCTGCCGTGCGCGTCAGGTTCCCGTCGTTTGCCACTTCCCGGAAATACCGCAAGTGATGATAGTTCAGCGTATCCATAGTTCTAAATAATAGAACAATTCGTCAATAAAGATATATTTTATTTTGTCTTGCGCCTGCGCCATATCACGGTGAACACAAGCAAGGAGACGGTGATGGACATCGTGATCGACATTGCCAGCACGATGCTGGCGCAGATGCAAAAACCGACATTGGCGTTCCTGCTGGGGGGCATGATGCTGGCCGCCCTCGGCAGCAAGCTCGAGGTGCCGGACCCTGTCTACAAGTTCATCGTCATGTTGCTCCTGCTGAAGGTCGGGCTGGGCGCGGGCATTTCCGTGCGTGAGGCCGACCTTATTGCACTGGCTGTGCCGGCTCTTTGTGCGGCAGCTGTCGGGATCGGGATTGTCCTGCTGGGCAGCGGAACGCTGGCCCGCTGGCGCGGTGTATCGAAGATGGACGGCATGGCGACCGCAGGTCTCTTTGGCGCGGTTTCCGCCTCGACACTCGCGGCGGGCATGGCGATGCTGGATGCCGAGGGGATTTTCTATGAAGGGTTCATTGGCGCACTTTATCCCTTCATGGACATTGCGGCCCTTGTCACGGCCATCGTTCTGGCCCGCATGAGCGCAGAGCGGCGGGCAGCTTCGACCGTGCAATCCGGTGGCACGGTCACCGTCGGCGGTGGCCAGAGCTCCGGCGGCGATTTCGATGGTGACATCGTGCGGGGCATTCTGGTCGATACCTTCCGCAGCCCGGCGATTTCAGCCCTGCTGCTCGGTATCGCAATCGGCCTCTTTGCGCGGCCCGAGGCGGTTTACCAGAGCTTCTACGAACCGCTCTTCCGGGGGCTGCTGTCAATCCTGATGCTGGTGATGGGCATGGAGGCATGGTCGCGCCTGTCGGAGCTGCGCAAGGTGGCCCATGCCTATGTGCTCTATGGTCTGACCGCCCCGATCATTCACGGTCTGATGGGTTTTGGGCTGGGGTTGCTTGCACATCACCTGACCGGGTTCTCTGCAGGCGGTGTTGTGTTGCTGTCGATCATGGCGGCATCGAGCTCTGACATCTCGGGCCCGCCGACCATGCGGGGCGCGCTGCCAGAGGCGAACCCCTCGGCCTATGTTGGGGCGTCCACCGGGCTGGGCACGCCGGTGGCCATCCTCAGCATCCCGCTCTTCATGGCGCTGGCCGATGTGTTCATCGGGTTCTGAACCCGGACATAAACAGACCTTAGAACCCGCGCTTCAACAGCGCGGGTTTTTCTCTTAGCACTACAGCAACGTGATCGACGTTCTGCCGGATCCGGTGCGCAAGGCATGTGTCTCGGCCAGGTCCGGATCAGCCCGCCAGTTTTCAGCCCCTTCGCGCGTGTCGAACTCCAGCACGACTGCCATTTGAGGCGCGGTGATGTCGCCCTCCAGGACAGACGGCGATGCCGAGGCCTGCAGCACTTTGCCCCCGTGCTTGGCCAACGCGTCGCCTGCCACCTCGCGATAGGCGGCAAGTTTATCCGGGTCTGTCACGTCCAGCGTGACAAATGCATATGCGGTCATTGATCCGTTCCTTTCCTGTCATGGACCTGATCAAAAATAGAGTTCCGTTGGGTAGACGAAAACTGCTCAACATTGCGTGTCTGATGTGCATAAATGATCGGATGGCGCTGAACTGGAACGATATGCGATTTGTACTGGAAACCGTACGGCACGGTGGGCTCAGCGGTGCGGCGCGGGCGCTCAAGGTCAATCATGCCACGGTGTCGCGCCGGATCGCGGCGGCGGAAACGGCCATGGGGGCCCGCCTCTTTGATCGCGCGCCGGGCGGGTACAGGCCGACCGACGCCGGTTTGGAAGCCGCCCGGATTGCCGAGCGGATGGAGGGCGCAAGCCACGATCTGAGCCGCAGTCTCAGTGCGCGTGACCAACAACTGAGTGGCGCGTTGACCGTGACCGCGCCCCAGCTTTTGGTGGAGCGGTTTCTGGCCGGGCATCTGCGGGAATTCAAGGAACTCTATCCGGCGATTGACCTCAAGGTGATCGCTGCAAACCGGCAGCTCAACCTTGCAGCCCATGAAGCGGATGTGGCGTTCCGCATTTCCGATACGCCGGGTGATACGCTTGTGGGGCGGCGTGTGACGGAACAGGCGGCGGCGGTCTATGTCTCAAGCGCGCAGGCAGAGCGGATGCGCGCGGATCCGTCCCAGCCGCTGGACTGGATCCGGTTCGCCCATTGGCCCGGGCCGCCGGAGGTCTTGAAACAGGCATGGCCCAACCGCCGCGTGACGCTAACCGTTGACGACATGTATGCGGCTCTTGCCGGAGTGCGCGCCGGTATGGGGGCGACGCGCATGCCCTGTTTCATCGGTGACGCGGAGCCGGGGATCGAGCGGCTCGCGCGGGTGCCGCTATTGCTCTATCGGCCCCTCTGGGTGCTCACGCATGCTGATTTGCGCGGCACGCGGAAGGTGACCACGTTCACCAATTTCGCCGCGGCCCGCATTCATGCATTGCGCCCCCTTTTCGAGGGGCGCATGCCAGCCAAGCCGGTTAGCCCTTGATGGCGACGCTTGGCGAAATCACGTCAATGCCGAGGGCCTTGCCGACCGCGTAATAGGTCAGCTGACCGGCGTGTACGTTCAGCCCGTTCATCAGGTGGGGATCGTCGGTGCAGGCCTGACGCCACCCTTTATCGGCCAAGGCCAGCATGAAGGGCATCGTGGCGTTGCCTAGCGCGATGGTCGAGGTGCGCGCGACGGCCCCTGGCATATTCGCCACGCAATAGTGCATGATCCCGTCCACTTCGTAGACCGGGTCCTGATGGGTGGTGGCTTTGGAGGTCTCGAAGCAGCCCCCCTGGTCGATGGCCACATCGACCAGCGCTGCCCCCGGTTTAAGCTCGCTCAATTGCGCGCGGCTGATCAGTTTCGGCGCGGCGGCGCCGGGGATCAGGACGGCGCCGATGATCATATCGGCGGCGCGGGCCAGTTCGATGGTATTGCCCGCCGACGCGTAGGAGGTCTTGAACGTACCACCAAAGACGTCATCGAGATAGCGCAGGCGCGGCAGCGACCGGTCGAGCACGGTGACATCCGCGCCCATACCTGCGGCGATCTTGGCCGCATGGGTGCCCACGACGCCGCCGCCGATGACGACGACCCGCGCAGGGCCCACGCCCGGCACGCCGCCCATCAAGACGCCGCGCCCGCCATTTGCCTTTTGCAGGGTCCAGGCCCCGACCTGCGGCGCCAGACGACCGGCCACTTCCGACATCGGGGCGAGCAGGGGCAGGCCACCGCGATCATCGGTCACGGTTTCATAGGCGATGCAGGTCGCCCCGGAAGCCAGCAGATCGTGGGTCTGTTCGGGATCGGGCGCGAGGTGCAGATAGGTGAAGAGCAGCTGATCTTCGCGCAGCATCTTGCGCTCCCCGGCTTGCGGTTCCTTGACCTTTACGATCATGTCCGCCGTGGCGAAGATCTCTGCCGCGGTGTCAATGATCCGTGCGCCAGCTGCGGTGTAATCCGCATCTTCGAAACCGGCGCCCGCCCCGGCCCCGGCCTGAATGAGCACGTCATGCCCGTGACCAACTGCTTCCTGTGCCGCGTTGGGCGTCATGCCGACGCGGAATTCCTGTGGTTTGATCTCCGTCGGGCAACCGATAATCATGGGTGTCTCCTCCACCAAGTGTTTGAGCGTGGAATACAGCAAGCAATATGCAATGTCGCACCAAAGATGCCTCGCCATTTCGAGTATTTTGCGAATATACTGGCGTCTGTAAGGTGATATGCAGGAGATTTTTGCACCAATGAGCCTTGATGCAACAGACAAACGTATCCTCAAAGCCCTGCAGCGCAAAGGTCGCATGGCAAATGCCGAGCTGAGCGAGGCGGTGAACCTCTCGCCCTCGGCCTGTCACCGGCGGGTGCAGCGGCTGGAGAAAGACGGCTACATCCGCGATTACGTGGCCTTGCTGGACGCCCGCAAGATGGGGGTGCCAACGACGGTCTTTGTGGAGATTACGTTGCAGGGGCAGGCGGATGAAGTGCTGGACGCCTTCGAGAAGGCCGTCAGCCGCATTCCTGACGTGCTGGAATGCCACCTGATGGCGGGCACGGCGGATTACCTGTTGAAGGTGGTGGCCGAGAATACGGAAGATTTCGCCCGCATTCACCGGCAGTACCTGGCGCGTTTGCCGGGGGTGGGACAGATGCAGTCCAGCTTTGCGCTGAGGACTGTGTTCAAAACGACCGCCCTACCGGTGACGTAGCGCGGCGGTCGCGCAGGCAGTGACCCGCCCCGTCGGTGACGGAGCGGGCCGGTGTGTGATTAGGCGAGGCAATCCCATTCCTCGACAAAGCGGAAGCCAGGGTCGCAGTCGCCTGCGACGTCCTCGTCAGCCATCATCATGTCGTCATCGCCCTGGTCCATGCCGTCGTCGCCTTCCGGCGTATCGAACAGGCTTTCGAAGAACTCATCGACATCAAAGGTGATCGTCTGCGGTTCGCCTTCGTCGCCGCCATCCCATGTGAATGTGAACTCTTCGTCAAAGAGGGCTGCAAAGAAACCGGTGACGAAGAACTGCAGCTGCGCGAAGGTGTTGTCGTCCAAGCATGGGCCTTCGCCGACAACATCCGGCGTTTCCGGCTCCGGTTCAGGGGTTTCCGGCTCTGGATCGGGGTCTGGTGTCGGGGTCTCAGGTTCCGGTGTCTCCGGCTCTGGCTCCGGTTCCTCCGTGGGCGTTTCTGGTTCCGGTTCCGGCGTTTCGGGTTCCGGATCAGGTTCCGGGGTTTCGGGGTCAGGCTCCGGTTCCTCGGTTTCTGGCGTGTTGTTTGGATCCGGCGCTTCGGCAACCGGCTCCTCTGGCTCTGGTTCTTCGGTTTCGGGTTCCGGATCGGGGGTCTCTTCCCCGGTGTCAGGATCAGGTGTTTCAGGGTCCGGTGCCGGGGTCTCCGTTTCCGGCTCTTCCGGATCCGGTGCTGGCTCTGTCGGCTCCTCGGTTTCCGGTTCGGGGGCAGCACCCTCCTGGTCCAACTGCAGTTCCGCATCCGTGCTGGCAAAGTTCTGGGTGACCATCACGGCCTCGAACCCGTCAAACTCACCCACTTCGATCCCGAGGCCAATGACCTCATAGTCGGGGTTCAGAATGTTTGCACGGTGACCGGGGCTGTTCATCAGGCTGTTGTGCAGATCGACCACGTCGTCGGCCAGGCCCGGCTCGCCCCGTTCACTTTGAAATGCGATGTTTTCGCCCCAGGACCACGCGCCTTCGAATTCGAAATC
The DNA here is from genome assembly GCF_947492555.1 of uncultured Roseobacter sp. Lineage (GTDB taxonomy): Bacteria > Pseudomonadota > Alphaproteobacteria > Rhodobacterales > Rhodobacteraceae > Roseobacter. The sequence continues at coordinate 1,371,082 of NZ_CANLNE010000001.1, read as the reverse complement.
GGCATTGCGCATGCGATCACCCGCGCTTGTTCCGTTTTCGCCTGTGTGGGAAAACTGATCTTCTTCCAGCATCCACTGGCTGTGATCTTCGCTGCTGTCATTGAGCCGCAGTTCCAGTTCGACCGGGTTCAATCCCCGTGACGTTCTCTCCTCGTTGATGAGCCCCAGCATTTGCTGTTCTAACTCGCTTGCGCGTGACATGTCATTCTCCTTGATGAGTGTTGTCGGCCCGCAGATCGCTAGGATTTGACGCGAAGCTTGGATAGGGCAGCCTGCCATTGCCTGAATTCTCAGCAGGGATGAGCCCGAATGCGGCACACCGCACAGCGGTAAGATGCCGCGTCCATCAATGTCTGGAGGCAGGAGCGTGATCAGCGAGAAATCGCGACCTTTATGTGAAGGAAATACAAGGCGCCTGAATCAACAAACCCCCGCGTGGTCTGGCCATGCGGGGGTCCGTATTCGTGTCAGCCTGTCGGCGAGGTGCTTAGAGCATCCCTTCGCGTTGGGCCTTTTTGCGTGCCAGTTTACGGGCACGGCGGATCGCTTCAGCTTTCTCGCGCGCTTTTTTCTCGGACGGCTTCTCGAAATGTTGCTTGAGCTTCATTTCACGGAAGACACCTTCACGCTGCAGCTTTTTCTTCAGAGCCCGGAGGGCCTGATCGACGTTGTTGTCGCGAACACTAACCTGCATGTGGTTTTCACCACCTTTCTAAGTTGAGTTGCAAGGATTTGCAGGAAGTGGGCATATAGCAAGGACAACCTATCTTGTCCAGTATACCGCGCCTTTTCCCGCAGGAGACATGTCATGAGCGTATCATACGAGACCGCAAAAACACAGCTTTTGGACGCAGCGCTTGCGCATGTGCCCTTCGATGGCTGGTCAGAGGCCAGTTTTCAGGCCGCGATTCGCGACACGGATGTCGCACCGGCGGTGGCGCGCGCGGTGTGCCCGCGCGGTGCTGTCGATTTGGCGGTGGCCTTTCATCATCGCGGGGATGAGGCGATGACAGCCCGGATCGCCGCCGAGGATATGAGCGCGTTGAAGTTCCGCGAGAAGGTGGCCAGCGCTGTGCGGTTCCGAATCGAGGCGGTCACCGATAAGGAAGCGGTGCGACGGGGTACCACGCTTTTCGCCCTGCCGATGCATGCGGCGGACGGGGCGAAACTGATCTGGGGCACGTCGGATGCGATCTGGACCGCGCTGGGCGATACCTCGGACGATGTGAACTGGTACACCAAGCGCGCGACACTGAGCGGGGTTTATTCGTCTACCGTGCTATACTGGCTGGGCGATGACAGCCCGGACAATATGGCGACATGGGCCTTCCTGGACCGGCGCATCGAAGACGTCATGCAGATTGAGAAGCTCAAGGCACGGGTCCGGCAAAGCCCGACGCTGAGCCGGTTGATGACCGGGCCGAACTGGCTGATGAGCCATATCAAGGCGCCAGCGCGTCTGCCAAAGATGGATTTCCCGGGCAGCTGGACTGCGCCGCGGGAGTGAGGCCGGAACCGGCAACACACCCATCATGACGGTATTTAGCCGGATCACCGCAGAGTTTGTCTGCGAATGCTGAACATGACGGATGTGTCGATCCAGTGGATGGCTTGCATCCCCGACAGACTGGTATTGGGCAGCTTCAAAAGAGCGAACGGAAACAAAAGAAGACAGTTTGCAGGCACTAAAAGAAAAGGCACAAGAGATGCCTTCGGTTTGCCATTCCGGCCGGTCCTGCTACGCATGGAGCAACAGAAAGGATCCCGCGAATGTCCCAGATGATGCGCGCTGTTGAAATCACGAAACCCGGTGGTCCGGACGTGTTGACGCTTACCGAACGTCCGTTGCCCGAGCCCGCCCATGGTCAGGTGGTGATCAAGGTGGCCTGGGCTGGTGTGAACCGTCCCGACGCCTTGCAACGCGCGGGCCTCTATGCGCCGCCACCGACGGCCAGTGATCTGCCGGGGCTCGAGGCTTCGGGTGAAATCGTCGCACTGGGCAGCGGCGTGTCTGGCCTGTCGGTTGGGGATCACGTCTGCGCCCTGCTGCCGGGCGGTGGCTATGCCGAATACGTTGCAACACCTGCGGCCCACTGCCTGCCGGTGCCAGGTGACATGACGCTGAAAGAAGCGGCCTGCCTGCCGGAGACATTTTTCACGGTCTGGTCCAATGTCTTCATGCGCGGCGCCCTCAAATCCGGCGAGCGGTTTCTGGTGCACGGCGGTTCCTCCGGCATCGGCACAACGGCCATCCAACTGGCCAATGCCTTTGGGGCCCGGGTCTTCGCAACCGCAGGGTCTGCCGATAAATGTGCCGCCTGCACGGAACTTGGGGCCGAGGTCGCAATCAACTACCGCGATGCGGATTTCGTTGAGGTTCTGCGCGCAGCAGGGGGGGCTGACCTGATCCTGGACATGGTGGGCGGTGACTATATCCCGCGCAACCTCAAGGCCCTCGCGGACGATGGAAGACTGGTGCAGATCGCTTTTCTGAACGGCCCGAAGGTGGAGGTGAACTTCGCACAGCTGATGATGCGGCGGCTGACGATGACGGGCAGCACCCTGCGTCCGCAGAGCGACACGGCCAAGGCACATATTGCACAGGACCTTCGTGAGACGGTCTGGCCGCTGCTGGCAATGAAGCGTGTCGCACCAGTGATGGATCAGACCTTCCCGCTGGCAGAGGCCGCCAAGGCGCATGCGCGGATGGAAAGCTCCGAACATATCGGCAAGATCGTATTGGATGTTTCCGGCAGGTAGGGTGGGCTTTCAGGCCACCTTCGCAACAGCAGTATTCACGCAACGTGAAAGGACAGCCAAAATGGCGCAAACAGTCATCATCGAAAGTCCCGGTGGGCCCGAGGCCATGCAGCTGGTGGCCCGCGAGGTCGGCGACCCAGGGCCCGGCGAGGTACGGATCAACCACAAAGCCTGCGGGCTGAATTTCATCGATGTGTATCAGCGCAGCGGTCTCTACCCGCTCGACCTGCCGCACGCGTTGGGCATGGAGGCTGCAGGGGTCATCGACGCCGTTGGCGAAGGTGTCACGCATCTCAAGCCGGGCGACCGCGCCGCCTACGCTGCAACACCTGCGGGCGCCTATGCAACAGCCCGGGTGATGCCCGCCGCGCAGGTCTGCCCGTTGCCGGACGATATTTCCTTCGACAAGGGCGCGGCCATGATGCTCAAGGGCATGACCGTCGAGTATCTCTTTCACCGGACGACGCCGATTGCACAGGGAGATACGGTACTCTTTCACGCCGCCGCGGGTGGTGTGGGCTTGATCGCCTGCCAATGGGCGCGGTCCGAAGGCATCACGCTGATCGGGACGGCCGGAACGGATGAGAAATGCGCACTCGCGCTGGACCATGGTGCGGCGCATTGCATCAACTACCGGACCGAAGATTGGCCCACCCGGGTGCAGGAGCTGACCGATGGGCGCGGCGTGGATGTGGTCATGGATGCCGTCGGCGCAGACACCTTCGAGGGCTCGCTGGACAGTCTGAAACCTCTGGGTATGATGATTTCCTTTGGCAACGCCTCGGGCCCCGTGCCGCCTTTCAATCTCGCTGTGCTGGGACAAAAAGGGTCGTTGAAAATCACCCGGCCCACGCTCTTTGCACATATCGGCGACCACGCGGCTTGTCAGGAAATGGCGCGGCATCTTTTTGACAAGGTGCAGTCCGGGGCCGTGGACATCCGCATCGATCAACGTTTTCCCTTGAGCGAGGTGCGCGCCGCGCATGAAGCCCTGGAAGCGAGAAAAACCACTGGCTGCACGATCCTGGAGCCATGATGCCCGAAACCCGCGCCGCGGCCTGCCCCAATATCACCGGATGGGCGTGAAAAGCGCGCTTGGAGAAGAACAGTCCAGCAGGACATCCGCGCCACATCTCCGCGGGCTCAGATCGCGCGTCAGGCAGATGCGCGCCTCCTGAATATGCCCGGCTTTGCAGGTGATGGTGATCCCCTTGGCCTCCAGATCCGGGTTTGACTGCAAAAAGGCCTCTTCGACCACGGACGCGGGCAGGCGCACCGGTTTATCGAGTTTGCGGAAAACCTCGGGTCTGATGACCCGCGCGTAGGCTGCGCGAGACAGCGCATAGTAATCGGGCGCGCTGAGGCCGCTACAGGTGCCATGTTTCTTCCACTGGTGCCAGGCCAGCCCGGAGGTGCCCATCACATCTGCCATTTCGCGTGTCATGCGGCGCGACGGCGCGCGCTCGCCCGTTCGGCAATATTCTGGATAGCCGTGCTCGTACTGCGGCCACAGCCCGTGTAAAATCCAGCCATGATCATGGCGCGACGCGCATTGATCCGACCCGCGCGCGTCGCCTTCGAGCGCGCACCAGGTCGGCGACCAGCTGAGCGAGAGCACGTAATAGTCGAAAACACCTGCGCGGTGTTCCTGCGCGGCAAGGGGTGATGCCATCAGAAGCCAGATCAGAGCCGTGCGCATTGGGTCTTTCCTTATTCGGTTTGCCCGCTTATATACGCCATAAGTTCCCCCACAATGGAAACCGTTCCGACCCTCCGGGACAGCCCTTTCAGGCGACGGGAAAGATGTGGGCTCACGCAGGTAGACAGGAGAAAGAAAATGGCAAAACCGATCATGGCCAAGGCCACCGCCGTCTGGCTGGTGGACAACACGACCATCAGCTTCAAGCAGATCGCGGATTTCGTCGGTATGCACGAGCTGGAAGTGCAGGGCATCGCCGATGGTGACGTGGCCCAGGGCGTGAAGGGGTTTGACCCGATTGCCAACAATCAGCTGACACAGGACGAGATCGAGGCTGCACAGGGCAACCCGCTGCACAAGCTGCAACTGAAATTCAACGCCGCTGCGCAGGGCGAGGAAAAACGCCGTGGTCCGCGTTATACACCGCTCAGCAAACGGCAGGACCGGCCTGCGTCGATCCTGTGGCTGGTGAAATTCCACCCCGAACTTAGCGACGGGCAGATCAGCAAGCTGGTGGGCACCACGAAACCCACCATCCAGGCGATCCGCGAACGCACCCACTGGAACATCGCCAATATTCAGCCGATCGACCCGGTTGCCCTTGGCCTGTGCAAACAGTCCGAACTGGATGCCGCCGTGCAGAAGGCCGCTGCCAAAAAGGCAGCCGACGCCCCGGTAATGAGCGATGACGAGCGTCGCAAGCTGGTCAGCACCGAACAGAGCCTGGGCATGGATGCGGAACCAAAAATTCCGACGGCCATCGAAGGGCTGGAAACCTTCACCCTTGCAGGTGACAGCGAAGAGCAACCGGATGTGGAAGAGAAAGAAGATTTCGCAGACGCGGATAGCTTCTTCAACCTGCCGGAAGGCACGTCGGACGAAGACGCTGAAGAAGACGATCCGCGTACCTGATCAGATACGCAGTGCAAACATGTGCCCCGGTGTCGCGAGATGCCGGGGCTTTCCTTTTGCCCCATCATGCATGGCCGCAGACATACGAATAAAGCCATTTCAGGTAATCAGTGGCGACATTTAACGGACGCCGGTACAGGTCTGCCTGCGGTAGTGACCGGTCTGGACATCCGCAACGGACGCAGCCTGCTGACGAACGCCTTGGGCTGTTTTGATGTGTAGATTGATGACCGATGATGACAGCGTCTGCCGCGCTCTACGCAAGCAACGTGGAACCGGTGCAGTCCGTTGCTGACAGCTCTGAAACTCTGACATTAACTTGAGGGTGCCGGGTGTGTTTACACCCGTCTTGTTTAGCGTCGTTGCCCATCGGTGAGAGTACCGATCCCTTGCCAACCGCTCTGCACGAGAGGAATCGTCTTTTTGTTCGGAACAGACCACGTCCACGATTTGCCATTTTTCTTACATCTTTTTTCCTTCATCACAGTTCACTCTTAAGCGGTGAGCAAGTCGAGCCGGCAATGAAGGTGGTCAAATGGGCAATTTCTGGAACCCTTTTCGCAAGAATGAAGCGACCCCGGAGGGCGTATTTGTAGTGGCGCAACTGAACGCACAGGTGCAGCCAGTTGATCGCTACGAATATTACGAAGCGCCAATGGCCGAAATCCTGCAGGAAGCCGGATTGGGTGAGGTGACCGGCGGGGGCACCATGCTTCTGGCAGATCACGCGGGCATCCAGTATTGCGATCTGGAAATCCTGACACAGGATACATCGCCACAGACATTGGCATTTCTACGCAATGCGTTGGAAAGCCTTGGCGCGCCAAAGGGATCGTTGCTGAAGGTTGATGGGCTTGAAGACATGCCGATTGGAAAAGCCGAAGGCATGGGGATTTATCTTAACGGTACGGAATTGCCGGATGACGTCTATGCGACCTCTGACGTGAATGAAGTGATCGAAACCTGCGAGGCGCTTATGGAGGGCATCGGCGCTTTTCGGGGTCATTGGGATGGCAATACCGAAACCGGTCTGTTCTTCTATGGCGAGAGTTATGGCCTGATGAAAGCAGCCGTTACCGAATTTGTTGAGAACTATCCACTCTGCGCCCGCTGTCGCTTTGAGCAAGTCGCTTGATCAGATCGCTTTGCGCGCGCGCATCGCCGCGGTAATTGTCCCGTCGTCGAGATAATCAAGCTCGCCCCCAATCGGTACACCCTGTGCCAGTGAGGTGAGCGTTACCTGCCCGTCAAGCTGATCAGCGATGTAATGGGCGGTGGTCTGCCCATCAATCGTGGCATTCAGGGCAAGAATGACTTCGGTGATATGTTCGCTGGTCACCCGGTCGATCAGACGGGGGATGCGCAATTCACTTGGGCCAATCGCGTCTAGTGCCGAAAGCGTCCCGCCGAGCACGTGATACCGCCCCTTGAAGACACCCGAGCGTTCCATCGCCCAGAGATCCGAGACATCCTCGACAACGCAGAGCTCGCCATTGGCGCGTTTTTCAGAGGTGCAAATGTCGCAGACATCGAGAGTACCGACGTTGCCGCAGTTCAGGCATTCGCGCGCGGTGGCGGCGACGGTCTGCATCACATCCGCCAAGGGCGTCAGCAGCAAGCTGCGCTTGCGGATCAGGTGCAGCACCGCGCGCCGCGCAGACCGCGGGCCAAGGCCGGGCAGTTTGGCCATCAGTTCGATCAGGGCGTCGATGTCTTTGGTGCTGCTCATGTCTTGTGCTCGGTCAGGACCGGAGGTGCCTGCAAGATGCCCTTCGGGCACATTCTTCCGCTTCGTGCCTGCAAACCCGTGTTAAAACGGCAGCTTCATGTCGGCTGGCAGGCCCAGGCCTTCGGTCAGCTTCGACATCTCTTCCTGCGCCCGTTCACTCGCCTTTGTCTGCGCGTCCTTGATCGCCGCGAGGATCAGATCCTCGACAACTTCCTTATCATCGCCGTTGAAGATCGACGGGTCGATATCGAGCGTTTTCAACTCACCCTTGGCCGTGCACGTCGCCTTCACGAGACCCGCGCCAGAAGACCCCTCGACCATGATACCATGCATATCTTCTTGCAGCTGGGCCATCTTGCCCTGCATTTCCTGCGCTTTCTTCATCATCCCGGCCATATCGCCGAGGCCGCCAAGTCCTTTGAACATGCTCTGTTCCTTCTTGTTTCAAATCCGCATGAGGCAGTGCTGCCTTGTTACTTAGTCACTTTTGAGCCGGGCGACCACCTTAAGCTCGACAATCACGCCGGGCGTCGCAAAGCCCGCAACCTCTATTGCCGTCCAGGCCGGATAGGGGCGGCTGACCCGCGCCCCGCGCAGTTTCCTGAAAAGCGTCAGGTGATCGGCGAGGCCAACATGATACGACGTCATCTCGATGACATCGGCAAAGCCGAGGCCCGCCTCGGCCAAAACCATCTCGACCGCATCGAAGGCCGTGGTGATCTGCGTTTCGGGATCCGGAGAGGGCGGTCCGTCGAGCGGGCAGCCATTGAATCCGGTCAGGAAGACGTGACCGTTGGAGACAATGCCCGGCGACATCTGCCAATCCTGCTCAAGCGACGCCATCCGGGGCGGGATCAGCGCCCGGGGACTAGTCATCCTCGAAGGGATCCCATTCGTCTTCTACTTCGGGCAGGGCCTCCTGAACGGCTTCGGCGGCGATCTGATCCGCGGTGCGGATGTCCTTGATCTGTGCCTTCGGGAACTGGGCGAGCACGGCCTGCATCAGGGGATGCGTTTTCGCCTCGGCTTCCAACGCGTATCGCTCCGCGTTGCGCACCTCGTCGATGGTCTTGCCGCCGCCTTCGTTCACGACCGTCACGGCCCAGCGGTTGCCAGTCCACATCTGCAGCCGATGCCCCAGCCTTTGCGCCAGATCGCGGGGGGCCCGTGCTGTGGGCTCGAATTCGATGCGCCCGGGCTGATAAGAGGCCAGCCGAACATCGGTCTCCACATCGGCCAACAGCTTGCCGTCCCGATTGGCCCGGATCAACTCGACCACGTGATCGAAACTCGGGAACCGTGCCAAGGCCGCATCAACGTCCAGTGCCTGAGCCGTTGCCGGTCCTGCGCCGCCATTGGCGGATGTCCGGGCCGAGGCGACAGCCGAGGCCCCTCCGCCCGCGGCACGCGCGCCTGTGTTCTGCACAGGCTGTGACCCACCCGAGGATCCGCCCGGCGCCGGGGGTGGCGTGGTCCCTTGCAGCTTGCGCACCAATTCTTCGGGGCTGGGCAGATCGGCCACATGCGTCAGCCGGATGATCGCCATTTCCGCCGCCATCATCGCATTGGGTGCGCTGGCAACCTCATCCAGCGCCTTCAGCAGCATTTGCCACAGCCGGGTCAGAACCCGCATCGGCAAGGCGTCAGCCATTGCAAGTCCACGGCTGCGTTCATCCGGCGACACGGTCGGGTCTTCAGCGGCCTCGGGCGTGATTTTCACCACCGACACCCAGTGGGTAATCTCCGCCAGATCCCGCAGCACGGCCATGGGGTCCGCCCCTTCGGCATATTGCGCCGAGAGTTCCGTCAAGGCCCCCGCCGCGTCGCCCTTCAGGATCATGTCGAACAGATCAAGCACCCGCCCGCGATCCGCCAGCCCCAGCATGGCCCGCACCTGCAGGGCTGTGGTCTCTCCGGCACCATGGCTGATGGCCTGGTCCAGCAGCGATGTCGCGTCCCGGGCAGACCCTTCCGCCGCGCGCGCGATCAGGGCCAGCGCATCATCGGCAATCTCCGCGCCCTCGGCACCGGCAATCTTGCGCATCAGCGCGATCATCACCTCGGGTTCGATCCGCCGCAAATCGAACCGCTGGCAGCGCGACAGGACCGTGACCGGCACCTTGCGGATTTCCGTGGTGGCAAAGATGAACTTCACATGCGCGGGCGGTTCTTCGAGCGTCTTCAACAGCGCGTTGAAAGCGCCGGTCGACAGCATGTGCACTTCGTCGATGATGTAGACCTTGTAGCGGGCAGAGGCCGCGCGATAGTGCACCGAATCGATGATCTCACGGATATTCGCCACCCCGGTGTTGGACGCGGCGTCCATCTCCAGCACGTCCACATGGCGGCCTTCCATGATGGCCGTGCAATGTTCGCAGGTGCCGCAAGGCTCTGTCGTTGGGCCGCCACTGCCATCCGGGCCAATGCAGTTCATGCCCTTGGCGATGATACGGGCAGTGGTGGTTTTCCCCGTCCCGCGAATGCCGGTCATGATGAAGGCTTGTGCTATCCGGTCCGCCTCAAAGGCGTTTTCCAGCGTGCGGACCATGGCGTCCTGACCCACCAGATCGGCAAAGGTCTCGGGGCGGTACTTGCGCGCCAGCACCTGGTAGTTGGATGTGTCGTCTTGCATGCTCTGCCTTCCGGAACCGGGGTGCAGGCAAACTAGAGGCTCCGCCCGGTGGCGTCCAGCAGCGCTGGCCGGATTTGCTCTAATTCTTGCCGGTGGTGGATGCCCTCTGCGGCGCATAGGCGAACAACTCTGGCAGGCCGCGCAGCACCTCTGAGCTTTTGCGGGCACGGGCGAGCTGCCAGCCGCCCTGGATCAGCAAGAACACATGTTCCGCGCGCCGTCGGGCGTCCGCCTCCTGCAGGCCGAATCGGTTGGCGTGATCCTGAACCTCCTCGATCCAGCCTTCGTAGCAACGCTCCGCGTGGCGAAGGAATTCCGCATTGCCGAGACCTTCAAAGAGGGTTGACCCGACGGGGCAGCCATCTTGTTGCCCCGTGAGGTCAAAGAGTTTGGCCAGCTTGAAACACAGCGTGGTCGCACCGTCCTCAAAGGTCTTTGCCCCGGCGAAACTCGCTGCGATCACGCGCAGCATCTCATCCGATGCCCACGTCGCCGCCGCCAGTGCGAGATCCGCCTTACCGTTTGGAAAATGATGGTAGAGCGACCCTTTGGGCGCCGTCGCTTCGGCGAGCAAATCGTTGAGACCAACGCCATGATATCCGCGGGAACGGAAGAGCTGCGCCGCCGCGCGGATCAGCCTGTCTTTGGTCGGAAGGGCACTTGTATCCATACAGGCAGCTTGACAGAGCTAGACCAAATGGTCCAGTCATAGGAATAGACCAATTGGTCTATTGGTTGGATGCTCAGGAGGTCAGCATGCTGAAAATCGTGGAAGCCGCCAATGTGCGTCGCCGCCTCATCAAAACGGCGGACGGTGCCGAATTGGGAGGCACGCTCTTTCTGCCGCCGTTCGCGGCGCGCGCCGCTCTTGTGCTCAACGGCGCAACCGGTGTGCCACAGACCTACTACCGTGCCTTTGCGCAGTGGGCAGCGCTGGAGCATGGCATCGCGGTCCTGACCTACGATTACCGGGGCATGGGGCGTTCAACTGCCGGGCCGATGCGACACTGCCGGGCCACCATGTCGGACTGGGGCTTGCGCGACAACGCCGCCGCCCGCGCGCATCTACGCCGTGCGGTGCCGGATGTGCCGCTTTGGGTCATGGGGCATTCGCTGGGCACAATGCTGCTGCCCATGCAAGAAGATATCAGCGGCATCGATCGTGTGATTGGTGTGGCGTCGGGTTTTGTGCATCATGGCGATCATCCGTGGCCTTACAGGGCCTTCGCTCTCTATTTCTGGTACGGCCTTCCGTCGGTCGCGACGCGCTTGTGCGGCTATTTGCCGGGCCGCAAACTAGGCCTGGGTGCTGATATGCCCGGTGCCGCTTACAAGGAGTGGCGCCGCTGGTGCACAACGTCGTGCGCGGATGATGGCCCCCTGCGCGACGGCCTTCCGACGCCCGATTGGTCACGATCCGGCGCACCGGTGCGTCTGATTTCTTTCAGTGATGACGAAGTGTGTCCGATAGTTTGCACCGAACGGCTGGCAAAAACCTATGGTGAATACGCGCAGATCGAAACGCTCGACCCAAAGGCTTTTGGCCTGAAACGGGTGGGTCACATCTCGGCCTTTGCGAGGAAGAACGAGGCTTTGTGGAATACGCTGCTGGTTGGTCCGTCGGTGGAGATTTGACACGTGTCCCGACCCACAGCGCAATCGGATAACGTGCTACCGCCGAGCCGCATGCAGGGGTCGGTGAGAGGCTGGACAACGACCCAAGCGGGGCTCGTTACGGCTGCTTCCTTCCGGATCTGACCGGGTTGGCGAGGCGCTCGCCCGCGCCAACCTCTCAGGCTTGCATATAGGCAAGCGGTGCACGGGACGCAAGGGTGTGATCTAGAGATGCAGCCGCAGGCGTACAAAGCCATCCTGCGTGTATCCACAGGGTTCCGGGCGCAGTTGCGCGATGTCAGACAGGTGGTTCAGCGCATCCGGTGCAGTGTTCAATATTGCGCTCAAACCCGACGAGTGTGCAAACCGCCAAGGCGTGGCGGATCGCACGGCTTGACAGTCCGGGGCCTCAAGATAGGTGATCAAGGCCCGATCAAGGGGTGCATCTTCCCGCACCATAATGTCATCGTCATCAAAGGGTCGGAACGTTCCTCCGCCGCCAGCGCGGTGATCGGTTACGGCGACGAGGAATTCCTGATCCGGACGAACAGGTTGTCCCTGCCATGTGATGTCCGAGACCCGCCCTGCTGCGCCTTCAACCGGGCGCCCCGCCACGTCAAACCGTGCGGGCTGCGTGAGGTCGATCTTGTACTCTAATCCATAAAGCGCGTCGAAACGAAACCCTGGCACCTGCGGGTCGATCAGCATCTGATCCGGCGTGTCTCGCTGCAGGATGTTGAACAACAAGGAGGAGCGTTCCAGCCATCCGGCAATTCGGGCGCCGCTGGCTTTGACCGCCCAGACTTGATTCGCATAGGGGATGAGGCCGGCCACATGTCGCCGCTCAAGCTGGCCCGCGGGCAAGGCGATAAAGTTACCGGGCCCTTCAAACCCGCCGGTCGCCGGTGTTGCCGTAGCGGCCAGCAAGGGCAGGGCCGCCAGGTCGGTGTCTGCAACGGCCCTTGAGATTGCGTGTCTTTTAGCTTCGGCCATGAGCGCGGTGATCGGGCTTGGAGAAGCAAGGGCAAAGTAGCTGTGCATCGGGGCGCCGAGGTGCGCAACAGGGCGTGCCAGATTCGTGCGCGTAGCCTGATGTGCCTCCTGTGCGAAGTCAGCGATTATGGTGTCCTCACCGACATCTGGTGTTAGCCCTCTCAGTACAACCGTGGAGTTGTTCACCCGCCAGCTGGTCCCGGCTTTGTCCGGTCTCAGAGACAGATCAATCACGCCCAGACAGCACGCACCGCTGCCGGGCATGACAACTGGCTTTCCCGCAATCCGACCCGCCTCACAGTCGATACCTTCAACGTCTTCGTGGTCCGGACCGGGAAACCGCAAGTGAGTATGGCCCGCGATCACCGCATCAACACCTGCCAGCGCAGCCACTTCTGCGACTTGATTCTGAGCATCGTCACCTTCATCGAATTGCGCGATGCCCATATGTGCAAGCGCAACAACCAGATCAGCGCCTTCGGATTTTGCCTGTTGAACGGTTCTCGCTAGAGCGGAAAGCGGCGGTGTCACCCGGGCGGAGTCATCAAGATGGTGTCGGTTCCACGTCGCCGTTTGTTGCGGCAAGGCAGAGACGACGCCAATGCGCAAGGTCGTTACATCACCGGATGCCAAAGCCGTCTGACGGTCAAGCAATGCGTAAGGCAGTAACGATGGCAGCCGGTCAGAAGTAAGATTGGAACAAACGACAGGGGCGTCAAACTCCTTGATGCAGCGCGCAAGATGATTTGTTCCGTGGTCGAAGTCATGATTGCCAATACCTACAGCATCGTATCCCAGGGCATTCATGGCAGTGACCATCGGGTGTGGCGTTACGTGATGCTGGGCGAGGTGCACGCCCATCGGCGTGCCTTGCAGCGTGTCACCATTATCCATCAGCAGGCAGATCGCGCCCGTTTCGGCGGCCTCTTCCCTTGCCTTTTGGATCAGCGTTGCCAGCCGTGACAGACTCTCCGCCCCCGTATGGCAGTCTCTTACGTAGTCATAGGCAATCAACTGCATATGCAAATCGCTGGTTGCGAGCAGGCGCATCCTGACCTCTGTGGGGGCGGAACAGGTGGCTTGGTCTGGCAATGGGTCAGCAGCAATCATGATCGGGAGTTTGTCAACTTGAACACGAATTAATATCCATCAGATCGCGCAATGGTTGGCAAGGCTTGTCGTGCTTCAAACAAAGGTTTGGTCTTGCAAGACCACAGACTGCGTGCCAGTCGTTCAAGAAACGACAGGGACAGGGTATGAAACACGCGGAAACGGTGACCTTTGGCGGGTCCTCGCTGGACCGGGCGGGCGAGGTGCGTGAGGATGCAGCTGCCTTGCAATCTGCCCGCAATCACCCGGACAGTCGGGCAATCCTGTTCTGGCGGGGCAAGCCGCTGATCACAACGCAGAGACCGTCCGAACTCGTGCGCCTGCTGCTGGATCATCCGGTTCTGGCATCGGCCTCGCATGAGCACATTCTGCTGGGTCGTGAAGATGGCGCTTTCCGCTTTGCCTATGACCTGTCCGACTGGGTGCCGGAGGATCTGGATGCATCCGCACTCGGCGGGTTTCTCGACCCGACAGAGCAGCAGCACCCCGCCTTGCCTGACACAATGGCATTTTTGGAACTACGGCGCATCATGACCTGGCTCACCCCCCGTGATGCGGAACTTGCGACGACCGGGAAGGCCGTCTTTGGCTGGCACGAGACGCATAAGTTCTGTTCAAGGTGCGGCGTGCAATCGGAGATCAATCTGGCGGGGTGGCAGCGCAAATGCCCAGAATGCGCCGGGACCCATTTCCCGCGCACTGACCCCGTCGTGATCATGCTGATTACGCTGGGAAACAGCGTGTTGATGGGGCGGTCACCGGGATGGCCTGACGGGATGTACTCCCTGCTCGCTGGGTTTGTTGAGCCGGGGGAGACGCTGGAAGCCGCCGTTCGGCGCGAGGTTTTTGAGGAAACAGGGGTGTCCGTCGGGCCTGTCAGCTATCTGGCCAGCCAGCCCTGGCCCTTTCCGGCGTCTTTGATGTTCGGCTGCGCTGGCGAGGCAACCAGCGAGGAGATCATGATCGATCCCGTCGAAATCGAAGACGCGCTATGGGTCAGCCGAGAAGAAATGATGCAGGTTTTTTCAGGGGATCATCCACGCATCCTGCCCGCTCGCAAAGGTGCGATTGCGCATTTTTTGCTGGAAAACTGGCTTGCGGACAGGTTGGATTGACCAGATATCAACGGACAGGCTGATACAGGCGCCTTATGAAGTTTTCGACGCAAGAGGTCATGGAAGCCCCGATTGACGCCGTGTTCGCGATGCTGACGCGTTTCGAGCACTTTGAGCGTGCGGCTATGCGGCGGGGTGCGGATGTTCAGCGCATCGACGACCTGACGACTGTGGGCGTCGGGATGAAATGGCTTGCCCGCTTTCAAGTGCGCGGCCGCACCAGAGAGCTCAAGCTGGAGGTCGAGGTCTATGAGCCGCCGCATCATATGGTTCTGGATCTCACATCTCCGGGGTTGCACGGAGACACGCGGTTTGAGCTCATCGCGCTTTCAACGCGCCGGACCCGTATCATGGTCAGCCTCGAAATGCGCCCGCTTACCCTTTCGGCACGGCTGCTGCTGCAGCCTCTCAGGCTGACAAAATCTTCACTTACCAGGAAGTACAAAGAGCGTATTGCAAGCTATATTGGCCAGATGGAAGAGCAGTATCGCAACAGCGCCTGACCGGCTTAACCATGGATTTGCCCAAAGCCGGTCGCGACTTTACCATCTTTCGCTGCTTTCTGGCTATCATGATGACACTAATCCGCCTCCATTATCGCCGTGTTCTCGTTGGTACACTGTTCTTCGGGCTCGCGGGGTTTTTGCAGTTCAACGCGGTGGATGATGGCGCGACACTGGCCATAGACTTGCTGATCACCTCTCTCTTTATGTTGATCATCGGGCTGCTGGGGTTCATCGGCGTGTCACTTTTTCCCAGTTTCCGTGTGGTGATGGAAATTGGCGCGCTTGTCTTTTTCGCCATGGCAGTGCTGCAGCGATCATCCTTTTCCCGGGTGACGGATGGGTTGCCGGACTGGATTTTATCGTGTTCCGTATTCTTTTTCTTCGCACTCTTGCACCACATCATTTACGGGCAGTGGTGGCAGAAATCCGGCCTTGGCTTTGCCGTGCGTCTCAATTCGAAGTTCAAAACACGCCAAAGACCGGAAGAGGTCTGGGCGCGGCTGGTGCCAAACCCGAACGATTTAGGGGCATATTACACAAAAACACTGCGCGCCTTTGATCCCAAACCGGGCGAGCCCGGGCATTTTGTGCAGAAAATCGGCCTGGGCGGCAGCGCTGTGCTTGAATTGCAGATTGAGGTGAAGGAGTGCAGCCCGTTCCGGCGGTTCCACTATGATTTTCACGCCGACACCAGTGATCGCAACCGGACATTCAATCGTGGGACCTGTGACATTCAGTTAACCGATCTGGGCGCTGATGGAACCTTGGTCGAGATCTCCGAAATCAACGAGAAACTCGCCGTCGGCGAAGCGTTGTTGATGTGGTTCGACAATCTGGGCGCGCAGGTTAGTGCGTCGGCTCGGGCGGTACTGGATGGATCACGCGACTGGACATTGATCGGCAAGATGCGGCGGGATGTACAGGCGTTGAGCTAGTTTCCGCGCTGCATCTAGTTGCGTCCAGGGTCAGCCGGATACACACCCAGAATCTCGATCATATTGGTGAAGTAATCCAACTCTTCCAGCGCACGCCGCACGCCGGGATCCTCGGGGTGCCCTTCGATATCGGCATAAAATTGCGTGGCGGTGAAGGACCCGCCGACCATATAGCTTTCCAGCTTGGTCATGTTGATTCCGTTGGTCGCAAAGCCGCCCATGGCCTTGTAGAGCGCGGCAGGAATGTTGCGTACCTCAAAAACGAAGCTGGTGATCATGCCATGAGCGCCGCGGCGTTTATGGTCCGCCTCGGGAGACATCAGCAGGAAACGGGTTGTGTTGTTGCCCTCATCCTCGATGTGACGCGCCAGGAGATCAAGGCCATAGATCTCTGCCGCCAGTTCGCTGGCAAGCGCGGCCATTGCGGGGTCTCCGGCGGTGGCGACCTCTTTGGCAGAGCCTGCGGTATCGGCGCCGGTTACCCGCGAGATACCGTGCTGGGCGAGGAATTCCTTGCACTGCCCCAACAAAACGGTGTGGCTCATTGCCGACTTGATCTCCCCGATAGGTGTTCCCGGTACGGCCAGCAGGTTGATGTGCACGCGCACAAAGGCTTCCTCGATGATGTGCAGCCCGGACTTGGGCAGCAGGGAATGAATGTCGGCGACGCGTCCGTAGGTCGAGTTCTCAACCGGCAGCATCGCCAGTTCGGCGTCCCCTGAGCGCACGGCATCTACCGCATCTTCGAACGTCGCGCAGGGCACCGGTGTCATGTCGGGGCGGGCGCTGCGGCAGGCCTCGTGGCTATAGGCCCCCAGCTCTCCCTGAAAGGCGATACGGGCGGACGATGCTGTGCTCATTAAGCGATCCTTGGTTCTTTTCTTCTATGCGAGGTCGATTGGTCGCGGTAAGTACACCTTGCCACCGGTAAGGTGAAGCAATAGATACCGCCCAAACCCATAGAAACGGATCGCTGAGTATGTTCGACACAATGACCTTCACCAAAGCAGCCGGTGGCATCTGCGGCGCGCTGCTCGTGTTTCTGCTAGGTAAGTGGGCTGCGGAAGAATTGTACCATGTGGAAAGCCATGGCGAGGCATCCTACGTGATCGAGGTCGAAGGCGGTGAAGAAGTGGCGGAGGTCGAGGAGGTCGACTTCGCAACGGTTCTCGCAGCAGCTGATCCTGAAGACGGCGCCAAGGTGTTCCGCAAATGCTCGGCCTGTCACAAACTGGCCGATGGCGAGAATGGCACAGGCCCGCATCTCTACGGCGTTGTCGGACGTGACAAGGGCGCAGTGGGCGGCTTCAACTACTCCGATACATTGGCTTCTATGGACGGGGCCTGGACAGCGGAAAATCTCAACGGCTTCCTGGAAAAGCCTTCCTCCTATGCGCCGGGCACGTCGATGAGCTTTGCCGGTTTGCGGAAAGTGGAAGAGCGGGCTGATCTGATTGCCTATCTCGACAGCCTCGACAACTGATCTTAACGACTAATTAACCAAAAAAGCCGCTTGTTCAGAAACAGGCGGCTTTTTTGTTGTTTCAGGGTGGCAGAGCACTGCGGATCACATTTTCGCAACTTGTAACTTGGCGCGGTGTCCCGTTAGCTTACATGGTTAACGACGCAGATGCCGACACAGACGGCGCAAGACCGGAGGATATGCCAGATGAAACCCCCACAGGCTCAGGCGAAGACACGTACGGCGGTGGCGCGCGCCCTCGATTTCAGTATCGGCCTACTGATCCTGACGCTGGCGCTTTTCTGGACCAGCAGCCTGCGCGCCGAGGAAGAAACCATCGTCAGCCATGGCTATTCCTTTTACGGAGAGCTGACCTATCCAAAGGACTTCAATCACTTCAACTATGTGAATCCTGACGCGCCCAAGGGCGGCGAAATCTCACTGTCTTTTGTGGGAACACTCGATTCGATGAACCCTTACAACGGCAAGGGCCGGGCGCATCTCTTTTCGGTTTTCCATTATGAGAGCCTGCTGGGGTCAGCGCCAAGTCAGGTGTCGCTGCCCGCGGATGTTTACAGCGAATATTACTGCCTCTTGTGCGAGAGTGTGGAGTACCCCAAGGGCCGCGAATGGGTTATTTTCCGCATGCGCCCCGAGGCGCGGTTTTCGGATGGAACACCCGTCACTGCGCATGATGTCGTTTTCAGCCACAATCTGATCCTGGATCAGGGCCTCAGATCTTTTCGTGAGGCGGTGAAAAAACGCATCCCGAAAGTCGAGGCGATCGACGACCATACCGTCAAGTTCTACTTCGCCGATGGTATTTCGCGCCGGAGCCTGATTGAGCAGGTCGGCAATACCACTGTGTGGCAAAAGAAATGGTTTGATGAGACCGGCAATAGGTTGGATGAAACCTGGATCGAGACACCGCCCGGCTCCGGTCCTTACGTGATCGAAAGCGTCGATCTGACGAGACGGATCGTTCTCAAGCGCAACCCGGACTACTGGGGAAAGGATTTGCCGATCAACGTTGGCCGCAACAATTTTGATCGCATCCGGCTGGAAATTTTCGGCGACGACACAGCGGCGTTCGAAGGGTTCAAGGCGGGCGAATATACGTTCCGCTCGGAAGGCGACAGCCGCAAATGGGCCACCGGATACGATTTTCCAAAGGTCGATCAGGGCCATGTCGTCAAAAAGCCGTTGCCTGATGGGTCGCCTCCGGTGCCAACAGGGATTGTCTTCAACCTTGGAAAAGACGTCTTGAAAGACAGGCGTGTACGGGAGGCGATTGCGTTGGCGTTCAACTTCGAATGGACCAACGAGAGCCTTCAATACGGTCTTTTTTCGCAGCGCTCGTCGTTTTCACAAGGAACGCCCATCGAGGCAAAAGGGAAACCGGAAGGGCTGGAACTGGAGCTGTTGCAGTCACTGGGCGATCTTGTCCCACCGGAGATGCTGACCGAGGACGTGCGCCAGCCCCATACGTCGAATGCCTCCCGGGTCTTCGACAGGCGCAATGCACGTCGGGCCATGCAGTTGCTGGATGAGGCGGGCTATACCATCGGTGACAACGGCACACGTGCTGACGCATCGGGCAAGCCCCTGAAGCTGAATTTTCTGCTCAGCGGGTCGTCTTCGGCTACGGGCAAAGCGGTGATGGAGAATTTCGTCGCCAATGTTCGAAAGCTTGGTATCGACATAACGCTCGAAATCGTGGACCCCGCGCAATATACCTCTCGCGAACGAGACCGTGATTATGATCTGGTTTTTGATCAATACGCTGCGTTTTTGGGGACGGGAACGGGTCTGCCCCAATTCTATGGATCCGAAGCCGCCGAGTTTTCGCTTTTCAACCCTGCCGGCTTGGCCAGCCCTCTGGTCGATGCCATCATTGACAGATCCTTGCAGGTGGTGACCCGCGAAGAGGAAAAGGCCGCGGTCATGGCGCTGGATCGTGCGTTGAGACATGAATTCTTCATGATCCCCCTGTGGTATAATCCCGATCACTGGGTGGCATATTACGATCAGTATGAGCATCCCGAGAATATTCCGCCTTACGCGTTGGGGCAGCTCGATTTCTGGTGGTATAATCAGGACAAGGCGGATGCCTTGCGTGATGCCGGGGCGCTGAGGTAACCGCTGTATGGGCGCCTATATTGTCCGACGATTGCTGCTGATCATTCCGACGCTGCTCGGGATCATGCTGATCAATTTTGCATTGGTGCAGTTTGTCCCCGGGGGGCCGGTGGAGCAGGCGATTGCCCGTGCACAGGGCGGTGGCGATGTCTTTGGCGGCTTTGCCGGGACCAACAACGACGCCGGGGCGGATGAACTTAGCACCACCACAAACGAGAGTGAGTACATTGGTGCGCGGGGATTGCCGCCAGAGTTCATTGCAGAACTGGAAAAAGAGTTCGGGTTCGACAAACCTCCGGTGGAACGGTTTCTGAACATGCTTTGGAACTACGCCCGGTTCGATTTCGGAGAGAGCTATTTCCGATCCATTTCGGTCATTGATCTGATCAAGGAAAAGCTGCCGGTCTCGATCACGCTGGGCCTCTGGTCCACGCTGATTGCCTATCTGGTGTCGATCCCGCTGGGCATTCGCAAGGCGGTCAAGGATGGCACCAGCTTTGACACATGGACCTCCGGTGCCATCATCGCGGCCTATGCGATCCCGGGATTTCTCTTCGCCATCCTGCTGCTGGTGCTCTTTGCCGGGGGGTCCTACTGGCAGATCTTCCCGCTGCGGGGCCTGACGTCGGATAACTTTGATCAACTCAGCCCGCTGGGCAAGGTGGCGGATTACTTCTGGCACATCACGCTGCCCGTGCTGGCCTCGACCATCTCGGCCTTTGCCACGCTGACGCTGCTGACCAAGAACAGCTTTCTCGACGAGATCAAAAAGCAATACGTGATCACCGCCCGCGCCAAGGGGCTGGCCGAACGCCGCGTGCTTTATGGCCACGTGTTCCGCAACGCCATGCTGATCGTGATTGCGGGCTTCCCGGCGGTCTTCATCGGCGTGTTCTTTGGTGGCTCGCTGATCATCGAGACGATTTTCAGCCTCGATGGCCTTGGCCGCCTCGGCTTCGAGGCGGCGGTGGCGCGCGATTACCCGGTGGTCTTCGGCACGCTTTTCATCTTTGGGCTGATCGGCCTGATCGTGGGCATCCTGTCGGACCTGATGTATGTGTTGGTCGATCCGCGGATCGATTTTGAGCGGAGGGAAGGCTGATGGCTCTGTCCCCCCTCAACCAACGCCGCTGGCGCAATTTCAAGCGGAACAAGCGGGCCTATTGGTCGCTGTGGATTTTCGCGCTGCTTTTTGGCATCTCGCTGATGGCCGAATTCGTGGCCTATGACAAACCCATCCTCGTGCAGTATCGCGGGAGCTACTATACGCCGATCTGGAATTTCTACCCCGAAACAGAGTTTGGTGGCGATTTCCAGACCGAGGCGGTCTATCGCGATCCAGAGGTGAAATGCCTGATTGAAACCGGCGGTCTTGATCTGTGTTTCGATGATCCCGAAGGGTACTTCGAGGACGCGCAGGACGGCGTCGTCGATGGCGAGAGCATCGAAAAGGGCTGGGCCATCTGGCCGCTGATCCCCTATTCCTTCAACACCGCGGTCGACAGACCGGGTGCAGCGCCGCTGCCGCCCAATGGGGAAAACCTGCTGGGCACCGATGGCACCAAGCGCGATGTGCTGGCGCGGGTCATCCACGGGTTTCGCCTGTCGATCCTGTTCACGCTGATTGTCACCGGTGCCGCGAGCCTGATCGGGATATTCGCAGGCGCGGTCCAGGGGTTTTTCGGCGGCAAGACCGATCTCATCTTTCAGCGCATCATTGAAATCTGGTCGTCTACCCCCTCGCTCTATGTGATCATCATCATGTTCGCCATTCTGGGCCGAAGTTTCTGGCTGCTGGTCATCCTGCTGGTGCTCTTCAGCTGGACATCGCTGGTGGGCGTTGTGCGCGCCGAATTCCTGCGCGCCCGCAATCTGGAATACGTCCGGGCCGCGCGCGCCTTGGGGGTGTCGAACGTCACGATCATGTTCCGCCACATGCTGCCTAACGCCATGGTCGCGATGCTGACAATGCTGCCCTTCATCATCACCGGGACGATCTCGACACTGGCGATCCTTGATTTTCTGGGCTTTGGCCTGCCGTCTTCGGCGCCCTCGCTGGGTGAGCTCACCCTGCAGGCGAAACAGAACCTGCAAGCGCCCTGGCTGGCCTTCACGGCTTTCTTCACCTTCGCCATCATGCTCTCGCTTCTTGTTTTCATCTTCGAAGGCATCCGTGATGCCTTTGACCCCAGAAAGACCTTTTCATGAGTGCACTTCTGGAGGTGAAAGACCTGCGGGTCGGGTTCCGGCAGGACGGACAGGTCACCGAAGCCGTGAAGGGTGTGAGCTTCTCGGTGGAACGTGGGGAGACCGTTGCGCTGGTGGGTGAATCCGGCTCAGGCAAATCCGTCTCGGCGCTCTCAACCGTATCCTTGCTGGGCGACAGCGCAGAGGTCTCCGGATCTGTCACCTATGAAGGCCAGCAGATGATCGGTGCCAGTGAGGCGCAACTGCGCAAGGTGCGCGGCAATGACATCAGCTTCATCTTTCAAGAGCCGATGACGTCGCTCAACCCGCTGCACACCATTGAAAAGCAACTGGCAGAGAGCCTCGCCCTGCATCAGGGGCTGGCCGGTGCCGCTGCCCGGGCCCGTATTCTCGAACTGCTGGACCAGGTCGGCATTCAGGACGCTGAAAGCCGGATCGGCAGCTATCCGCATCAACTCTCGGGCGGGCAGCGGCAGCGCGTGATGATCGCCATGGCGCTGGCCAATGAGCCGGACGTGCTGATCGCGGACGAGCCGACCACGGCGCTCGATGTCACCATCCAGGCGCAGATTCTCGACCTGCTCAAAGAGCTCAAGGACCGGCTGGGCATGGGGCTTTTGTTCATCACCCATGACCTCGGCATCGTGCGGCGGATCGCGGACCGGGTCTGCGTCATGCAGCACGGCGAAATCGTGGAAACAGGGCCCGCGCGTGAGATCTTTGATGCGCCGCAGCACCCCTACACCATCAAGCTTCTGAGTGCTGAGCCATCGGGCACCCCTGCGCCCGTGCCGGAGACCGCCGAGGTTGTCGCAAAAACCGACAATCTGAAAATCTGGTTCCCGATCCACGCGGGTCTGCTGCGCCGCACGGTGGGCCATGTGAAGGCCGTGAACGACGCGAGCCTGTCGGTGCGGGCGGGCGAAACCATCGGCATCGTGGGCGAAAGCGGGTCTGGCAAGACAACGCTGGCGCTGGCGGTGATGCGGCTCATCGCCTCCGAAGGGCAGATCGTCTTCATGGGGCAGGACGTGCGCAAGTGGTCGACACGGGAACTGCGCGGGCTGCGCAAGGACATGCAGATCGTATTTCAGGACCCCTACGGGTCGCTCTCGCCCCGTATGACCTGCGCGCAGATCATCTCCGAAGGGCTGGGCATTCACAAGGTCGATGCGGACCGTGATCCGCGCGATCTGGTGCGCGAGGTCATGGTGGAGGTTGGTCTCGATCCCGCAACCATGGACCGCTACCCGCATGAGTTCTCCGGCGGGCAACGCCAGCGGATTGCCATTGCCCGCGCCATGGTGCTGCGGCCCCGGCTGCTGGTGCTGGATGAGCCGACCTCGGCGCTGGATATGACGGTGCAGGTCCAGATCGTGGATCTGCTGCGCGATCTTCAGGCAAAATACGGGCTGGCCTATATATTCATCTCGCATGATCTGAAGGTCGTGCGGGCCATGTCGCATCAGGTCATGGTGATGAAGCGTGGCGATGTCATCGAGACTGGCGATGTCGACGCAGTCTTCGACCGACCGCAACACAGCTACACACAAACGCTGCTGCAAGCGACGACCTAAGCTGCGGAAGGACCACCGCGAGGCAGCAGGTAGGGTGGGCCTTGGGCCACCGCTATTCTCAGATGGCCGACGCGTGCCCCGCGCCCGACATGTCATAGGCATCGAAATGCCGGGCAATGATCCGGGTCAGCGGTTTCCCTTCGGGGCGAATACGCAGGCCGGTCTCACTGATCTGCACCATGTCGTCAAAACGCTCTGCTGCCTCGCGCAGCAAGGCGGTGACGCGTGCGCCTGACCCCGGGAAGCGGGTGGTGATGTCGATCAGGCTTACTTCGAAATCGCACATCAGCGCCTCGATGATCCGCGCCCGCAGCAGATCGTCACCCGCGAACGCATGCCCGCGCGTGGTGGAGAAATGCCCTTGCTGGATCGCCTTTGCATAGGCGGACGTAGCCGGGGCGTTCTGCGCGTATCCTTGTGGAAAACGCGAAATCGCGGAGGCCCCGAGCCCGATCAGCACATCCGCCGGGTCGTCCGTATAGCCCTGGAAGTTTCGCCGCAGCCGCCCGGAGCGCGCCGCAATGGCGAGCGTGTCGTGCGGCGCTGCAAAGTGATCGATCCCGATCTGAGTGTACCCGTCCCAGTCAAACAAGCGCCGTGCGGTATCAAAGAGTTTCAGCCGCTTTTCCGGCGCGGGCAGGGCGTCGCTGGGGATCATTGATTGCCGCCGTGCCATCCAAGGCACATGCGCATAGCCGTAAAGGGCGACACGGTCTGGATTCAACGTCAGCAGTTTCTGCACGGAATCGGCAATGCGTGCCTCATCCTGATGCGGCAGCCCAAAGAGGATGTCGGCATTGAGAGAGGTGATGCTGGCCCCGCGCAGCATTTCCGCCGCGTCGCGGGTGATCTCGAATCCCTGAATGCGGCCGATCGTGCTTTGCACCTCCGGATCGAAATCCTGCACGCCGATGGAGGCACGGGTCATCCCCGCCCTGGCCAGCGCATCGACGCGCGCGGCATCTATTTCATTGGGATCGATCTCGACGGAAAACTCTGCAGTGCGCGCCAAGGGGGCAATATCTGCAACTGCACCGGACAACTCGCCGATCATCTCGGGGGAGAGCAGCGTTGGTGTGCCGCCGCCCCAATGCATACGGCTCAGCGTGATACCCTCCGGCAGCCAGCGGCCGAGCATGGTGATTTCCTGTATCAGCGTGTCCAGATAGCTTGCCACCGGCGACAGCGTCTGCGTGCCTTGCGTCCGGCAGGCACAGAACCAGCACAGCCTGCGGCAAAACGGAATGTGCAGATAGAGCGAAATCTGACTGCCCGGCGGCACCGCCTGCACCCACTCCTGCATATGCCCACTGCCGGTCGTGGGCTTGAACTGGGGCGCGGTTGGGTAGCTCGTATAACGCGGAACCATCGCGTCAAAAAGCCCCAGCTTGGCTAATTTGGATGTCATGTGCATACTGTTCCAATAAAGTGCGCCGTGTCGTCGTTCCTTGACACAGATCAAAAAATGGAGCTTTCAAAATGCAGCAGGTGGTTGCCCCTGCCTTCAAGAATTGTACCGACTGCCCGATCCGGCATCGTGCGGTCTGTGCCAAATGCGACAGCGAAGAGCTGGAGCTGCTGGAGGACATCAAATACTACCGCAGCTTCAGCGCCGGGCAGCCGGTGATGTGGGCTGGCGACCATATGGATTTCGTGGCTTCCGTGGTGTCTGGCGTGGCGACCCTGACCCAGACGATGGAGGATGGGCGCACGCAGATGGTAGGCCTGCTGCTGCCGTCGGATTTCGTGGGGCGTCCGGGGCGCGGTGTGGCGGCCTACACGGTCACCGCGACAACCGATCTGACGATGTGTTGCTTCAGGCGTAAACCGTTTGAAAAGATGATCGATACCACACCCCATGTGGCGCATCGCCTGCTGGAAATGACCCTGGACGAGTTGGATGCGGCGCGGGAATGGATGCTGGTTCTGGGCCGCAAGACCGCGCGGGAAAAAATCGCCAGCCTGCTGTCGATCATCGCGCGGCGGGATGCGCTGCTCGGGTCGGCACCGCCCGGCAAGGAACTGGTCTTTGATCTTCCCCTGACACGCGAAGCGATGGCTGACTACCTCGGGCTTACGCTGGAGACCGTCAGCCGCCAGATCTCTGCGCTCAAACGCGACGGGATCATCTCGCTCAGCGGCAAGCGGAAGATCAGCATACCGGATATGGACCGGCTGCTGACCGAAGCAGGGGATGACAGCGATGGCGGGTATCTGACCTGATCCGCCATTGCACTGGTCCTAGTGCGCCATGAACACGGGCACTTTTGCATGCTCCAGCATTTCCCGTGTGGCACCGCCAAGGATAGCCTCGCGGAAACGGGAGTGTCCGTAGCCGCCCATGACCAGCATGTCCGAATCCGTTTCCGTGACGTGGCGCTGCAAGCGTTCGCTTACACGGGCACCGCTGCGTGACATCACCTGGATGTCGCAGTTTACGCCGTGACGGGACAGCATAACGGCCAGCGCGCCGCCAGGGTCGGACCGGTCCGCCGCATGTTCCGGCGGGTCGATGATCGCGATATGAACTTCCGTCGCCGCGATCAGAAACGGCATGGCAGACCGTATGGCCCGCAGCGCCTCGGCGCTCTCATTCCAGCCGATCACGATGCGGGAGGGCACGGCAACCGGGTCCACATCGGGCATGACCAGCGTAGGGCAGGCTGCGTCAAACATCATCGCCTCTAGGATCAGGCTTTCCTCGCTGCTGCTGGTATCGCGGTAAGGCAAAGAAACGACGCAGAGGTCGGCAAACCGGGCGGCCTGTGACAAGGGGCGACCGGCATCCGCCAGTGTTGCGACCGCTATTGTTGTGTTCCAGCGCAGCTTGCTCGTTTCCAGCCAGGTGTCGGCTTCCTTGCGGACTTTGGCGCCTTTCTTATGCGCCTCTTCTAGGGCCGTTTGCACGATGAAGGCATTTGCGCCAACTTCGTAGTAGTTGCTGCGTGATCGGTCCATACCGAGACACATGACATCAAGATGCGCGTCCTGCGCTTCTGTCATGGCCGCAGCCTGTGCAAGTGCGGCCTTTTGCGCGTCAAAGGAGGTCATTGCGGTGAAAATGGTTTTGAACGACATCGCCAGGGTCCTTTCAAGAGGGTCTTCTCTTTCAACCTAGCCGCGCATTTTCCCTATCTCCTTGATCTTTGTCAGGGTAAATCCTTTGGGGAGTTGATGCAGATCAAGGCGCGCGGAAACACTTCGCGCGACACCCGCATCACCAAGAACGTTCCCACGCATGCGTGGGGCTAACCGGAAGGGAACCCGGAGCAATGAATACCGGAACACTAAACTACGTGAAGCTGGTGGTCCTGGCGCTCGCCACGCTGTTCACAATGATCGCGGCAAGCTATGCCCGCGATCTTGCCTATCAGGTCCACATGGTGATCTTCATGATCGTCGCCGCAGGGTTGTTCCTGACAACGCTGCGCGCAACGGATGAGCCTGCCGCACCAACCCCGACAAATGAGTATTTCGACAGCGTCGTGCGCGCGGGCGTCATCGCCACCGCGTTCTGGGGTGTCGTCGGGTTTCTGGTGGGCGTGGTGATCGCCTTTCAGCTGGCATTTCCACAACTGAATTTCGCCTGGGCCGAAGGCTACGCGAATTTTGGCAGGTTACGCCCACTGCACACCTCGGCGGTGATTTTTGCGTTTGGGGGCAACGCCTTGATTGCAACCTCATTCTTCGTGGTGCAGCGGACCTCGGCCGCGCGGCTTTGGGGCGGTAATCTGGGCTGGTTCGTGTTCTGGGGCTATCAGCTCTTCATCGTTCTGGCGGCGACTGGATATCTGTTGGGCGGTACGCAGTCCAAGGAATACGCCGAGCCCGAATGGTACGTCGATATCTGGCTGACCATTGTCTGGGTCGCTTATCTCGCCGTCTATCTCGGCACGATCATCAAGCGCAAGGAGCCGCATATCTATGTGGCCAACTGGTTCTTCCTGGCCTTCATCGTGACCGTGGCGATGCTGCATATCGTCAACAACATCTCCATTCCCGTGTCCATCTGGGGTTCGAAATCAGTGCAGGTCTTCTCGGGCGTGCAGGATGCGATGGTGCAGTGGTGGTATGGCCACAACGCGGTGGGCTTTTTCCTGACCGCCGGGTTCCTGGGCATGATGTACTACTTCGTGCCGAAGCAGGCGGAACGTCCGGTATTCTCTTACAAGCTGTCGATCATTCACTTCTGGGCGCTGATCTTCCTCTATATCTGGGCGGGTCCGCACCACTTGCACTACACCGCGCTGCCGGATTGGGCGTCGACACTCGGCATGGTCTTCTCGATCATCCTGTGGATGCCCAGCTGGGGCGGCATGATCAACGGTCTGATGACGCTGCAGGGTGCCTGGGACAAGCTGCGCACCGACCCGGTGCTGCGGATGATGGTCACCAGCCTCGCCTTCTACGGCATGTCCACCTTCGAGGGGCCGATGATGTCGATCCGCTCGGTCAACTCCCTGTCACACTACACCGACTGGACCATTGGCCACGTGCATTCCGGTGCGCTCGGCTGGAATGGTCTGATCACCTTCGGCGCGCTCTACTACCTGGTGCCCGTGCTGTGGAAACGCGAGCGGCTCTATTCGCTGTCACTGGTCAGCTGGCACTTCTGGCTCGCCACCATCGGCATCGTGCTCTACGCGGCGTCCATGTGGGTGACCGGCATCATGGAGGGCCTGATGTGGCGCGAAGTGGATGCCAACGGCTTCCTCGTGAACAGCTTTGCCGACACCGTGAGCGCCAAGTTCCCCATGTATGTGGTGCGCGGTCTGGGCGGGGTTCTGTTCCTCTCCGGTGCCATCATCATGTGCTACAATCTGTGGATGACTGTCCGCGCGGCCCCTGCCAAGGCGTCGCTCGGTACAGCTGTCCCCGCTGAATAAGGAGGGGTGAAATGTCGATCCTTTCAAAACACAAGCTCATCGAAACCAATGCCACCCTTTTGCTGATCCTCAGCTTTCTGGTGGTGACCATCGGTGGGATCGTGCAGATCGTACCGCTCTTCTATCTCGAAAATACCATCGAGAAAGTCGAAGGCATGCGGCCCTATTCGCCCCTGGAACTGACCGGTCGGGATATCTACGTGCGCGAAGGCTGCTATGTCTGCCACAGCCAGATGATCCGCCCGATGCGTGACGAGGTGGAGCGCTATGGCCACTACTCGCTTGCCGCAGAGAGCATGTATGACCACCCGCACCAGTGGGGGTCCAAACGCACCGGTCCGGATCTGGCCCGGGTGGGCGGACGGTACTCCGACGACTGGCATATCGATCACCTGCGCGACCCGCAGTCCGTGGTGCCGGAGTCGATCATGCCAAAGTACGGCTTTCTGGAGCGCACGCTGCTGGACGCCGAGCATGTACAGGACCTGCTGGAGACTCATGCCTTTGTCGGCGTGCCCTACACCGACGAGATGATCCAGTCGGCTGCAGCAGATTTCCGGGCGCAGGCCGATCCCGACAGCGACTATGACGACATGCTGGAACGCTATCCGGGCGCGCAGGTGCGTAACTTCGACGGCCAGCCGGGGATTTCCGAGGCCGACGCGCTGATCGCTTACCTGCAGATGCTGGGCACGCTGGTCGATTTCTCGACCTTCACCCCAGACGCAAGCCGCTAAAGGAGAGACCGATGGAAACCTACAGTCTCTTACGTGAGTTCGCGGACAGCTGGATGCTGTTGCTGCTGTTCTGCGTCTTCGTTGGCATCTGGTTCTGGGTCATCCGGCCCGGGTCCAGCAAGACCCACCGTGACGCCGCGACCATGATTTTCCGAAATGACGAACGACCCGCCCCGGATAAGGAGGCACAGAAATGAGCAAAGTTCCCCCAAAACAAGAGGGTGATCCGAATACCACCGGCCACAGCTGGGACGGGATCGAGGAATTTGACAACCCGATGCCACGCTGGTGGCTGTGGACCTTCTACGCCACCATCGTCTGGGGCGTGATCTACACCATCGCCTATCCCGCGTGGCCGCTGGTGTCCTCTGCCACCGCCGGTCTGCTGGGCTATTCTACCCGGGCTGAAGTGGCCGCCGAAATCAGTGCCGTCGAAGAAGCCAACGCCGGGATCAACGCCCAGCTGGCGTCGGCGGAACTGACCGAGATTTCGGCAGATACCACGCTGAACAGCTATGCGGTGTCGTCCGGGGCTGCGGTTTTCCGTACCTGGTGCGCGCAGTGTCACGGATCGGGTGCGGCCGGTTTTGTCGGCTACCCGAACCTGCTCGACGATGACTGGCTCTGGGGGGGCGATATCGAAGCCATTCACGCCACTATTGCCCACGGTATCCGCAACGAAGAAGACCCGGATGCGCGGTATTCCGAAATGCCGGCTTTCGGTGAGATACTGGAGCCAGAGGAAATTTCGCAGGTCGTGCACTACGTCATGCAGCTTTCGGGCGGCGATGCCGATGCGGGACTGGCCGGGCCCGGCGCGGAGGTTTTTGCCGATAACTGCAGCTCTTGCCATGGCGAGAACGGGCTTGGAGACCGCGAATTGGGTGCCCCGAATCTGGCCGATGCGATCTGGCTTTACGGAGGGGATGAGGCCGCGCTGACCGAGACTGTGACCTATAGCCGCTATGGCGTCATGCCACCTTGGACACAGCGTTTGACCGAGGCACAGATCAGGGCGGTGGCACTCTACGTCCACCAACTTGGCGGGGGCGAATAATCCCCGCCGGACAGGGCCGGGTTTGTGGTATGGTGTCACAAATACGCTCCGGCCCTGACTGCACCTGATGAAACCCGCAAGGACCGTCGTGACAGATCAAGCGCAACCTCCCAGCCTCTACGCCGCCCGCGAACCCATCTTCCCGCGCCGCGTTTCCGGCCGGTTCAGAAACCTCAAATGGGTGATCCTCGCGGTCACCCTTGGCATCTACTACCTTGTCCCGTGGATCAGGTGGGACAGGGGCCCGAGCCTGCCCGATCAGGCGGTGCTGCTCGATCTGGCCAACCGCCGGTTTTATTTCTTCTGGATCGAGATCTGGAGCCATGAGTTCTATTTCGTGGCTGGGCTGCTGATCATGGCCGGGCTGGGCCTCTTTCTCTTCACCTCCGCGCTGGGACGCGTCTGGTGCGGCTATGCCTGCCCTCAGACGGTCTGGACCGACCTTTTCATTCTGGTCGAACGCTGGGTCGAAGGCGACCGCAACGCGCGCCTGCGCCTGCACCGCCAGCAGAAAATGGACGTCCGTAAGATACGGTTGCGCGTGACCAAATGGGTGCTTTGGCTGCTCATTGCCGTGGCCACCGGGGGTGCCTGGGTCTTCTACTTCGCCGACGCGCCAACCCTGTTTGTCGAGCTCTTTACCGGGCAGGCCCATGCCGTAGCTTACATCACTGTCGCCTTTCTGACGGCCACAACCTTTGTCTTTGGCGGGTTCATGCGGGAGCAGATTTGCATCTATGCCTGCCCCTGGCCGCGTATTCAGGCCGCGATGATGGACGAAGACACGCTGACCGTTGCTTATCGCGACTGGCGGGGAGAGCCGCGCAAACACAGTCAGGAAGCCAAGACCGAGCCCATGGGCGACTGTATCGACTGCATGGCCTGCGTGAACGTCTGCCCGATGGGGATCGACATCCGTGACGGGCAGCAGCTGGAGTGCATTACCTGTGCACTGTGCATCGATGCCTGCGATGATGTCATGGAACGTATCGGCAAACCGCGGGGTCTGATCGACTACATCGCATTGGCGGACGAAACCCGCGAACGCGAAGGCCACGCGCCGCGTGCGATCTGGCGGCACGTGTTCCGACCTCGCACGCTGCTTTACACTGCCCTTTGGGGTGGCGTTGGCCTTGCCCTGATCGTGGCGCTTTTCATTCGGGCAGATATCGAGATGACGGTTGCCCCCATCCGTAACCCGACCTTTGTCACCCTGTCGGATGGATCAATCCGCAATACCTATGACATCCGCTTGCGCAACAAGAACAACGAGGAGCGCCTGTTCCGGGTCTTTGTCAAAGGCAATCCGGCGCTACGTGTTCAGCTGGAAGGCACGCCTTACGCCTCGGTGACCGTGCCCACGGATACCTCACTGCTGCAGCGGGTCTACGTGATCGCGCCGCCCGGATCAGACCCGGCAGAGGCGGCCCGGACGGATCTGCGGTTCTGGGTGGAAGATCTCAGCAACGGTGACCGCGCCTACAAGGACAGCAGCTTCAGCGGCAAAGGAGAGGCCCAATGAGCACGACATCCAGACCTTTGACCGGGCGCCATGTTGCAATGATTTTTGTCATCGGGTTTTCCATAATCATCAGCGTCAACCTGCTGCTCGCCTATAGTGCGATCAGTACCTTTCCCGGGCTGGAGGTGAAAAACTCCTACGTCGCCAGCCAGATGTTCGATGAAAACCGCACGGCCCAGACAGCCCTGGGCTGGTCCGTGCTGGCGCAGGCGCGTGGCGACGAGGTTGTCCTTTCGATTACCGACGCTCAGGGCGCGCCGGTCGAGGTGGCGTCCCTAGAGGCCACATTGGGGCGCGCCACCCATGTGCGGGATGACCAGACACCGGCGTTTGTGTTCGACGGTAGCCGCTATGTGGCACCGGCACAGCTTGCGCCGGGGAACTGGAACCTGCGCATGAAGGCGTTGGCCGAAGACGGCACCGTCTTTCAGCAGCGGGTGATCCTGCATATTCCCAAAGGCGCGGAGTGAGCGCGCTAAGCACAAATAGCCCGGCCGCCTGTCCGGGGTGTCTGGCCGGACCGCCAGAGCCTGTTGCGGCGCCGCTTGGGGATGCGCGACTGATGCTGTCTTTGCCCACGATCCACTGTCAGGCCTGTATCGCGCGGGTGGAGGCGGCGCTGGATGCCCATCCCGGGATTAAATCAGCGCGGGTGAACCTGACCCTCAAACGTGCACTGATCGACGCAGAGCCGAAGGTGAAGGCGGCAGAGCTCGTCACGGTTCTGGAAAAGGAAGGGTTCGAAGCACACGAGCTTGACCCCGGCGCGCTGAACGACACCGCAACCCGCAATGCCAGCAAAGATCTGTTGATGCGCCTGGCTGTCGCCGGGTTTGCATCCATGAATGTTATGCTGCTGTCTGTCGCCGTCTGGTCGGGGGCCGCCGACGCCACACGCGATCTCTTTCATTGGATTTCCGCCGCAATTGCCTTGCCCGCCATATCGTTTTCGGCGCAGCCCTTTTTTCGCAACGCCTGGAGTGCCCTGCGCGCGGGACGGCTGAGTATGGATGTGCCCATCAGTCTGGCCATCGTGCTGGCGCTGGTGACCTCGCTTTGGGAAACATGGCTTTCCGGCCACCATGCCTACTTTGACGCAGCCCTGACGCTGACGTTTTTCCTGCTGGCCGGGCGCTGGCTCGATGCGCGCGCCCGTTCCGCTGCCCGTTCCGCCGCCGAAGAGCTGACGGCGTTGGAGGTGCCGCGGGCCCTGCGTATGGCGGCGGACGGACCTGTGGAGGTGCCCGTTGCCGATTTGCGCATTGACGATCATGTTCTGATCCGCCCGGGCGCCCGCGCCCCCGTGGACGGTCTCATCATCGACGGCCAGTCGGAGATTGACCGCGCCATGCTCACCGGTGAAACCCTGCCGGAAGTGCGTGGTGTCGGCGACCCGATCAGCGCGGGGGAAGTGAACCTGACCGGTCCGCTGACCCTGCAGGCGACCGCTGTGGGGCAGGAGACATCGTTGCACCGGATGGCCGCCTTGGTGGCCGTCGCGGAAAGTGGTCGGTCGCGGTACACCTCCTTGGCGGATCGGGCGGCGAAACTCTACGCGCCCGGGGTGCACATCCTGTCTGCCCTGGCCTTTTTGGGCTGGTTGATCTGGTCCGGTGACATGCGCGTTTCGCTGAACATCGCCGCTGCCGTCTTGATCATCACCTGTCCTTGCGCGCTCGGTCTTGCGGTTCCGGCAGTCACAACGGCTGCATCGGGCAGGTTGTTCGGCAAGGGGCTGTTGATCAAGAATGCAACGGCCCTGGAACGTCTGGCCGAGGCGGATACCGTGGTGTTCGACAAGACCGGCACCCTGACCACTGGCAAGCCGAAGATCATAAACTGGGGACAGCTTACAAATGCGCAGAAATCTGTGGCATTTGCGCTTGCCGAGGGATCTGCACATCCGCTTTCGCGTGCGATTGCCGGGATGGCACGCACTGAAAATCAAGCGCCGGCCGATGTGACAGAGATTGTTGAAAAACCGGGCTTCGGGACTCAGGCGCTGCTGGACAATCAGGCAGTGCGGCTGGGGCGCCCCGACTGGATCGGGGTGACACCTCCCGATGACAGCATTTGCGCCGCACTGGATATGGGCGATGGAACGCCCGTGCTTTTGACCTTCACGGACGCCCCGCGGCAAGGGGCGGCTGAGGCCATCGCGGGCCTGCGGGCTCAGGGCGTTGATGTGATCCTGTTGTCTGGCGACCGTGCCCCTGCCGTGGCCAGCTTTGCGGCCGGGCTAGAGATCGAAGACTGGCATGCGGCCATGTTACCGGATGCCAAGGCGCGTTTCGTTGGAAAGCTGAGGGATGAGGGGCGGTATGTGCTGATGGTTGGTGACGGCCTGAACGACACTGCCGCTTTGGCAACAGCCCATGTATCGATCAGTCCGGCGCAAGCGCTGGATGCTGCGCGTGCGGCGTCGGACATGGTGCTGCTTGGGCAGGACCTGGAACCGATTGCGGATGCTTTGGCGGTTGCCCGGCAGGCCACGCGGCGCATCCGTGAGAACTTTCAGATTGCCACGCTCTATAACATCGTGGCTGTGCCGCTGGCCGTTGCGGGTCTTGCCACACCCCTGATTGCGGCGCTGGCCATGTCGACCTCGTCGATCACTGTGTCCTTGAACGCGCTGCGGGTCAGGGGGCGTGGATGAACGTTCTGGCCTATCTGATCCCTATCTCACTGATCCTGGGCGGTCTGGGTCTGGTCGGATTTCTCTACACCTTGAAGTCCCGTCAGTACGACGATCCAGAAGGCGACAGTCGGCGCATTCTCAGTGACAAATGGGACGATCACCCCAAAGAATAGGAGCGGCCCCTCAAGAAGCGGGGCCGACCATCAAGCAACTGATATTGCGGGCGGTAAGGCGACGACAGGCGAGGTCTGCACTGTCACGCGTCATTCCGAGGAAGTTTGCGTCAAAGCCCGTTGGCTTCTTTACCACCTTGCGCAGCGTGCCTTCGAGCGTGGTCATTTCCGCAAGCGCAGTGGTGACAAGCGCGCGTTCCGCGTTGTAGCGGCTGTTGTAGCGCCCCACATTCACGCCCCATTGATGTCCGCCGGATGTGGAGAGCCGCGTTACGACTTCGTTCTCTGGCGGTGTTTCGGTCGCCAGAGCAAGCACGGTACTGCCGGGGCGCATGGCCGGGCGCAGGGTAGCTGCGGCAAGGCTGCTATTCGACGCGACGATTGTCTGAACAGGCGCGGTTTCCGCGTCCACTGGCACCTCCTGTGCCGCGACAAGTGCCATTTGAATGTCAGAGGAAAGCACACCACTGGCGCTGGCCTGCGCTGCTGCAGGGGGCGGTGCCGCCGGTGTGGCAACTGCCGCGGCGGCCAACTGAGTGCCGGCGCGCAGGCGCGGACGCAGGCTGGTGCGGGTGATACCGCTGACGCGGACGGTTTTTCCTGCGCCACCGGGCACGTAAGCTGGCTTCTTTGGCTTTTGAAGGGCGACACGCGTCGGCGCCCGCTTGAAGCCCATATCAAGCAGCTCTGCCACGCGTGCATTCCGAGCACTGGTGGACGTGCCGCCGAAGACGGTGGCGATGATGCGTTCACGGCCTCGCTCTGCTGAAGCCACAAGATTGAACCCTGCCGCGCGTGTATAGCCGGTTTTGATGCCGTCAGCACCGCGGTAGGCGCCCAGCAGGCGACGGTTTGTGTTCGCCACTTCGCGCACACCGGCATTGGTGGAGCGGCGCGAGAAGAGATTATAGTATTCCGGATAATCGTAGAGCACGTGGCGCCCAAGGATCGACATATCCCGCGCTGTCGACAAGTGGCCGGATTCGGTCAGCCCGTGGGCGTTTTTGAAGGTCGTGCGGGTCATGCCCAACGCCTTGGCGGTGCGGTTCATCCGGCGCGCGAATGCGGCCTCCGACCCCTCAAGCGCCTCGCCGATGGCAGTGGCGGCATCATTGGCGGATTTCACGGCAGCGGCGCGGATCAGGTAGCGAAAGGCAATGCGCTGCCCAGATTTCAACCCCAGCTTGGAGGGGGGTTCCGATGCAGCAAAGCGCGAAATCTTGACTTTGGTGTCGAGGGAAATTTCGCCCCGCTCGACTGCCTGAAACGCGATGTAGAGCGTCATCATCTTGGTCAGCGATGCCGGGTGAAGCCGGGTGTCCGCGTTGCGCGAGTGCAGGACTTTGCCAGACCTCGCGTCCATCACATATGCTGCATAGGGAGCAGATGCCGCGCTGAGGGGGAGAACCACCAACAACCACAGAGCTGCGAGTAAAAATAGCCCGTAACGGGCCGGCATCGCGCGCCGAACCTTCATGATAACCTGCCTTTTTCTGCCTCACGCCGCCGATTTGTTCGACTGGCTGTTTTATGTGTGAGAGGCTAACACAGCTTTCGATTTCTATAAAGCCTTTGATTTAAGGTATTTGCGTTAACTTTCAGTGAAGCATGATCCACATCTGGTTGGTGCGCGCGGGCGTGCACCAACCAGAGCTATTGTGGCGAGAATGAGGCATGACCCAGCGTAGAATCGGATGTGAAAATGCGACGTCAGGGAGACTCGATTTTCGCGATCAGATCCGAGAGCTCGCCAAGGTCCTGAAGGGCATGGTACCGGGCATCTTCCGACGGCGCCTCCGCCCGCTCGAAATCCCATTCATGGCCGTGGTGTACGAAGACACCCCAACCCCCTGCGTCGATCATCGGAAGAACATCCGAGCG
The DNA here is from genome assembly GCF_947492555.1 of uncultured Roseobacter sp. GTDB lineage: Bacteria > Pseudomonadota > Alphaproteobacteria > Rhodobacterales > Rhodobacteraceae > Roseobacter. The sequence goes on along the minus strand of NZ_CANLNE010000001.1, from coordinate 1,334,797 downwards.
CATGGAATTGCCGACCATGAGAGCGTGATCCGCTCCCGTTCCATGGCGGGCGAAAATCCCGCGATAGGTGTCCCGGGTTTTGTCTGAGACGATCTCGATCGCGTGAAACAGATCGCCCAGCCCTGATTGAGCCAGCTTGCGTTCCTGGTCCAGCAGGTCACCCTTGGTGATCAGCACGATCCGGTGCGTCTGCCGCGCCATTTCCACCGCCTCGCGTGCGTGCGGCAGGAGATCTACGGGATGGCGCAGCATCTCGCGTCCAGCGTCCATTATCTCCGCGATGACCGCTGCCGAAACCCTGCCCGATGTCACCTCGATGGCCGTTTCGATCATGGATAGGGTAAAGCCCTTCACGCCGAACCCGTAATGTCCCAGATTGCGCTTCTCCGCTGCCAGCAAGCGTTGCATCAGGGTTGGTTTATCGGTGAAATCGGCCAGCAGCTCCGCAAAATGCGTCTGGGTCAGCTGGAAAAAGCGTTCGTTGTGCCAAAGGGTGTCATCGGCATCAAACCCGATTGTGCTGAGCACCTGCGCCATATGGGCCGACCCCTTTTCTAAATGTTCAGACAGGTTATATAGAGCGCTCAACGACTCACCGCGACCCAAAAGCAGATCAGGAGCAGAAATGCACCGCGACGCATTCATGATGGCAGACCGCCCCGAGGATGATGGCGATACATCGATCCTGACGGCGACCAAGCCCAAGACCAAGCGCCCGCCGCTGTATAAGGTCCTGTTGCTCAATGACGATTTCACGCCGATGGAATTCGTGGTGCATGTGCTGGAGCGCTTCTTTGGCCTGAACCACGCGCAGGCGTTCGAGATCATGCTGACGGTGCATAAAAAGGGCGTGGCCGTCGTCGGCGTATTCAGCCACGAGATCGCGGAGACCAAGGTGGCGCAGGTGATGGATTTTGCCAGGCGGCACCAGCATCCGCTGCAATGTACCATGGAAAAAGAAGACTAGGCGCGTGATTGACGCCCGTCTGTCGCTGGCCCTTGATGGGGGTGGTTTGGTGTGGCCGTCCGAGGGGCGCATCGCTGTCTTTCAACCCAAACCCGACGCAATGCTGCCCGGCCTTCCGAAAGAGCGCGCACAGATTATCACCGGGTTCAGGCCGGACTTTGATCACTGGTGTGACCGCGGGTATGACTGCGTTGTTGCTGCAGAAGGGCAGTACGCCGCTGCCGTCGTCGCCCTGCCACGCGCCAAATCAGAGGCGCGGGCGCTGATCGCCGAGGCTGCGCGCCGGACGCAGGGGCCGCTGATCATAGACGGTCAGAAAACTGATGGCGTGGACAGCATGCTGCGGGACGTCAGAAAGCGGGCGAAGATCGAAGGGCCGCTGTCAAAAGCGCATGGCAAGCTGTTCTGGGTCACCGATCCCGACGCTGATACGTTTGAGGACTGGGCCGCCGGTCCGGCCCTGACCGAGGGTGGCTTTTGGACGGCACCAGGCGTCTTCTCGGCGGATGGGATCGATCCGGCGTCTGCACTGCTGGTCGACACGCTGCCGGACAGCTTGGGCAAGCGCGTGGCCGATCTGGGCGCGGGCTGGGGGTTTTTGTCGGCGCATATCCTGACGCGGCCCGATGTCGAAGAGCTTCACCTGGTCGAGGCCGGGCATATGGCGCTGGACTGCGCGCGCCACAATGTCACGGACCCGCGGGCACAGTTTCACTGGGCCAACGCGATGACATGGCGCCCGGAGGAACGGCTGGATACGGTGGTGATGAACCCGCCGTTCCACGCCACGCGCAGCGCTGACCCCACCCTTGGACAGGCGTTTCTGCGCACCGCCGCACAGGCTTTGCATGCGCAAGGACAGCTTTGGATTGTCGCGAACCGGCATCTGCCCTATGAGGCGACGCTGCAGTCGCTCTTTGCAAAAACCAGCGAAGTTGCCGGGGATCGGCGCTTCAAATTGTTCCACGCCAGCCGACCGCTTCGCAAGCGCGGCTGAATCGGTCTAGACTGGACCTGAGCAACAGGGGAGCCCCCATGTCCTTTTCCATCAACGGCAAGACCGCAATCGTGACCGGCGCGGCAAACGGCATCGGCCTCGCCATCGCCCGTCAGTTCGCGGATCGCGGGGCAAACGTGATGTGCGCCGATATGGACGAGAAGAAGCTGACGAATGAATGGGGGGATCAGGCCGAAGAGGGTACCCTGCGCTATTTCGCTGGCGATCTGCGCCAGCGGCTGACCATCGCCAACCTGGTGTCGGCCACAATCGACGCCTTCGAGCGGGTTGATATCCTCGTGAACGCGTCGCGGCAGGTCATGCCCACCGATGCGCTGAATGTCGAAGACACATCCGTTGCGGTGCTGCTGGAACAGAACCTGATGACTTCCCTGCACCTTACCCAGCAGGTGGCCAAGCGCATGATCAAGCAGGGCGCGGACCAGCCGGAGGGGCAGCTGGGCTCCATCATCAATCTCAGCTCCATCGCGGCACGCAATACCCGGCCGGAACTGATGGGTTATTCCATCGCCTCTGCCGCTCTTGAACAGATGACCCGCTCCATGGCGCTTGCCCTGGCACCGGAGCGCATTCGCGTGAACGCCATCGCCTTTGGGTCGGTGATGAGCGCGTCGCTGAAATCATCTGTGGTGGAGAACAGTGATTGGCGGGAAGACATTCGCGATCACACCCCTCTGGGCCGCATCGCCGGGCCTTCGGAGCTGGCCGAGGCGGTGCAGTTTCTGGCGGCGGAAAGCTCCGGCTTCATGACCGGTGAGGTGATTACAGTGGACGGGGGGCGCAGCCTGCTCGACGCCGTCGCGGCGCCAGCGCATTAGGATTTCGCACTTTTCGCCGTGGGGCTTCCGGTCTAGGTATGATGTCAGACAAACGTGACATACTGGACCGCTCATGACCGACAGCTTCGATACCGAAAAATCCCGCGCCTCAGCGTGGTTTCGCAGCCTGCGGGACGAAATCGTTGCAGCTTTCGAAGCGTTGGAGCAGGACCACGCCGACGGGCCGATGTCGGATGCGGCAGCAGGCGCTTTCGAGGTCTCGGAAACACAGCGCACCAGTGAGGATGGATCGGACGCGGGCGGCGGCCTGATGTCGGTGATGCGCGGCGGTCGCGTGTTTGAAAAGGTGGGGGTGAACATCTCCACCGTCTATGGCACGCTGGGCGAACGGGCGCAGATGGCGATGGCCGCGCGCAAGGGTATTCCGGGCATGAGAGAGGACCCGCGCTTCTGGGCGTCGGGCATCTCCCTCGTGGCGCATATGCAGAACCCGCACGCGCCCGCCGTGCACATGAACACGCGTATGTTCTGGACGCCGCATGCGTGGTGGTTCGGTGGCGGATCGGACCTCAACCCCTGCCTTGAATACGACGAGGACACGGCGCATTTCCACGCGACCCAGCAGGAACATCTCGATCCGCATGGGACGGCGCTTTATCCGCGCCTCAAGGAATGGGCGGATGAGTATTTCTATATCCCGCACCGCAACCGGGCGCGGGGCGTTGGTGGGATTTTCATGGATGATCATTGCACCGGCGATTGGGAGGCGGATTTCAGCCTGACGCAGGACATCGGGCGGGCGTTTCTGCCTGCCTATGTGCCGCTGGTGCGCAAACGTCGTGTGCATGAGTGGTCAGAGCAGGACAAGGAGGCGCAGCTTGTGCACCGCGGCCTCTATGCCGAATACAACCTCGTGTATGACCGCGGCACCAAGTTCGGGCTGGAGACCGGGCATGATGCAAATGCGGTGCTGATGAGCCTGCCGCCTCTGGCCAAGTGGATTTAAGCGACGGCCCCGCGCTCAGCTCGTGTGCCAGTCGAAGAAACCGGGCCCGGCCCGTGACAGCAATTCCTCGCCCAGGTCCTTGCCCATGGCGGCGGCCTCTTCGATGGATCCCTCGCGTTCCCCGTCCAGAGCTTGCGACCCATCGGGCCGCAGCACCTGACCGCGCAGGCGCAGGCTGCATCCGTTCAGCTCGGCCAGCCCGGCAATCGGCGTCTCGCAGGAACCATCCAGGGTCAACAGCAGGCTGCGTTCCGCGGCAAGGCGCTGGCCGGTTTCAACATCATGGATCGCCATCAGCATTTCGGCGGTATTGGCGTCATCCATGCGGCGTTCGATCCCGATGGCACCCTGCGCAATCGCGGGCAGCATATCATCTGGTTCAACCGGTGTGGCGGGCACGTCGTCCATGCCCAACCGGCTCAACCCTGCGGCGGCCAGAAAGGTGCATTCCGCCACACCATCGGCGAGCTTTTTCAACCGGGTCTGAACGTTACCGCGAAATTCCACCACTTTCAGATCGGGACGACGGTGCAGCAGCTGTGCCTTGCGGCGCAGGCTGGAGGTGCCGACAACCGCGCCGGAGGCCAGTTCGGCGATGCTGGACAGCTTGGGCGAGACGAAGGCATCGCGCACGTCCTCGCGCGGCAGGAAGGTATCAAGGATCAACCCGTCCGGCTGCAACGTCGGCATGTCCTTGGTAGAATGCACCGCGATGTCAATTTTCCCTGACAGCAGATCCTCTTCGATCTCGCGGGTGAAAAGCCCCTTGCCGCCAATATCCTTCAGCGCACGATCTTGGATGGCATCGCCAGTGACCTTGATAACGACAATACTGAAGAATTTCTCTTTCAAATCAAAGGCTTGCGCCAGCCGGTTTCGTGTCTCATGGGCCTGCGCAAGCGCCAGGGGTGAGCCGCGTGTGCCAATTCTAAGCGGTGCGTCGGGGGTGGGGAGGGTCACTGTCATGCGCCCATCTTTATGCGCGTCAAATTATCCTGACAACCCGTCTGTGTCTTGACAACAGCGCCGCTGCCCCCGACCAACGGGAAGTTGCAAATTGAGGACTTCCATGGCCCCGACAAAAACCATTCTGCGCGCGCTTGCAGGCGAAACGCTTCCGATACCCCCGATCTGGATGATGCGTCAGGCCGGGCGCTACCTGCCGGAGTACAAGGCGACGCGGGCGCAGGCCGGTGACTTCCTGTCGCTCTGCTACAACCCTGATCTGGCCGCCGAAGTGACCCTGCAACCGATCCGCCGTTACGGGTTCGACGCGGCCATCCTCTTTGCCGATATCCTGCTGTTGCCACAGGCCTTGGGGGCCGATCTGTGGTTCGTCACGGGTGAGGGTCCGCGCCTGTCCACCGTGCAGACACAGGCGGATTTCGACAAGCTGGGACCGGTCGAGGATATTCACGAGACCCTGAACCCGATCTATGAAACGGTGCGCATCCTGCGACGCGAACTGCCCGCCGAGACGACGCTGATCGGTTTTGCAGGCGCGCCCTGGACGGTGGCAACCTATATGATCGCGGGCCAAGGGACGCCGGATCAGGCGCCTGCCCACGCCTTGCGGCAGGAAAACAACGCCCTCTTCGAGGCGCTGCTGGCGCGGATCACGGCCGGGACAATCGACTATCTGGCCGCACAGATCGAGGCGGGCGCCGAAGTTGTGAAGATATTTGACAGCTGGGCGGGGTCGCTCAAGGGCGAGGCGTTCCAGAAATACGCACTCGAACCCGCACGCGAAATCACTGCCGCCTTGAAAGCACGCTATCCGCATATTCCCGTCATCGGTTTCCCGCGCGAGGCGGGGGATAACTACATCGGCTTTGCCAAAGCGACCGGTGTGGATTGCGTGGCGCTGGATAACTCGGTCAGCGCGGCATGGGCGGCGCAACACGTGCAGGTCGATGGCTGTGTGCAGGGCAACCTTGCCAGCAGCCATATGGTCACCGGCGGTCAGGCGCTGGTGGACGACACACGCGCCATCGTAAAAGCCTTTTCCAAGGGCCCGCATATCTTCAATCTGGGGCACGGGATCACGCCGGACGCGGATCCGGACAACGTGCAGCGCATGATCGACACGGTTCGGGCAGGATAATCGCGCTTTCTGGCTTGACGGGGCTGCGGGGCTGTCATAGTCCACGGCCCGATGGCGTTATAGCTCAGTTGGTTAGAGCGAACGACTCATAATCGTTAGGTCCCTGGTTCAAGTCCAGGTAACGCCACCAGCATCCCCCCACCGTTTCTGCCCATTGACCCCGCGCATGGCGCGCGCAACAGTTGCCGCCTGAAAGAGGGGGTCATGACCGAGAAAGACCGGATACTGATCGCGGGCGGCGGCATTGGCGGGCTGGCGGCAGCCCTGGGCCTGGCGCAAAAAGGGCTGTCTTCTCTGGTGCTGGAAAAGGCGGCTGAACTGGGCGAGATCGGCGCGGGCATTCAACTGGGCCCCAATGCCTTTCACGCCTTCGACGCTCTGGGCGTTGGCGATGCGGCGCGCGGAATGGCGGTCTATATCGACAACCTTCGGCTGATGGACGCGCTGACCGGTGACCGGATCACCCACATCCCGCTGGATGCCGGTTTTCGCGCCCGTTTCGGCAACCCCTATGCGGTTGTGCACCGGGGCGATCTGCACGGCGTCCTGCTCAAGGCCTGCAGGGATCACCCGCTGATCGACCTGCGGACGCAGGCGGCGGTGGCTCGGTATGATCATGATACCGATGCAGTAACCGTAACGCTGGCGGATGAAACGCGCATCACCGGGCGCGCGCTGATCGGCGCGGATGGTCTGTGGTCGCGCGTGCGGGGGCAACTGATCGGGGACGGCGCGCCGCTGGTGTCCGGCCATACAACCTACCGGTCCGTGATCCCGGTGGCAGAGATGCCCGAAGACCTGCGGTGGAACGACGCGACCCTCTGGGCCGGACCGAAATGCCATATCGTGCACTACCCGCTGTCCGGTGGGAAACTGTTCAACCTCGTGGTGACCTGCCACAACGACGCGCCGGACCCGGTGGCGGGCAAACCGGTGCGCCACGCGGAGGTGCGCAGGGGTTTTGAGCATATCCACCCGCGGGCGCAGCAGATCATCGACAAAGGATCGGATTGGAAACTTTGGGTGCTCTGTGACCGCGACCCGGTCATGGGGTGGACAGAGGGACGTGTCGCGCTTTTGGGAGACGCGGCGCATCCGATGTTGCAGTATTTTGCGCAAGGCGCCTGCATGGCGCTGGAGGATGCGGTGTGCCTTGCGGATGAACTGGGTGGCGCAGAGGATGTCGCGGCGGCCTTGATCCGGTATCAGGACCGGCGCCGGTTGCGCACCGCGCGTGTACAATTGCAATCCCGCGAGATCGGCACCCATGTCTATCACCCGTCAGGGGCCCACGCGGCCCTGCGCAATGCGGTAATGGCCGCGCGCGGCGCCGAGGAATGGTTTGATCAGGTGGCCTGGCTCTATGGCTCTACCGGTCTCGAAGGTGCCGTCTCCCCCGAGACCAGAGGGCCTTGACCATCGCCCTATACTGCCAGCGGGATAGTTACAAACACGGGTGACATCCCCGGTGATCTGCAATAGCAATTTAGCAGGGAAGACGAGTCAGAGGCCGCAAAACGCAAGGCCCGACCGGGTTTAGGGAGGAACTAGAATGACGATCTCACGCAAATCATTTCTCAACATGGCGGCTGCCGCAGCGCTGGCCGTGGGCTTCGGGGCGGCGCCTGCGGCGGCCCAGGACGTCACCCTGCGCCTGCACCAGTTCCTGCCGCCACAGGCCAATGTGCCCAAGCTGGTGCTTGATGTCTGGGCCGATAGTGTCGAGGAAGACAGCGGCGGTCGCATCAAGGTGGAGCGGTATCCGTCGATGCAGCTGGGCGGTAAGCCCCCGGAACTGATGGATCAGGCGATTGACGGTGTGGCAGATATCGTCTGGACCGTGGTTGGCTATACGCCGGGTCGCTACCCGTCGACCGAAGTCTTTGAGCTGCCCTTCATGATGACGAACGCCCGCGCGGCCTCCCGTGCCTATTGGGAGATGTTCGAGAAACACATGAAGGACACCGAGTTCAAGGATGTGCACATCCTCGGCACATGGGTGCACGGCCCGGGGTTGATCCACGCCAACAAGGAAGTGCGCAAACCCTCCGATATGGACGGGCTGAAAATCCGTGGCGGCTCCCGTCTGGCCAATGCGCTGCTGGAAAAAGTCGGCGCAACCCCGGTGGGCATGCCGGTGCCAGCCGTGCCTGAGGGTCTCTCCAAGGGCGTGATCGATGGCACGACCATCCCGTGGGAAGTCACCGCCGCGCTGAAAATCCCGGAACTGGTGGACAATCACACGGAATTCACCGGCAACGCGCTCTATGTGCTGACCTTCGTGCTGGCGATGAACAAGGACCGCTACGAGGGCCTGCCGGACGATCTCAAGAAGGTGATCGACGACAATTCCGGTCTGGAGTTCTCGGTTTTTGCCGGTGGGACGCAAGCAGACAGCGATGGGCCCGCCCGTCAGGCGGCAGCAGATCGCGGCAATAACATCGTGACGCTGAACGAAGAAGAGACAGCCGAGTGGAAAGCCGTCGCGCAGCCGATCTATGACGAATGGGTTGCCGACATGAACGAGAAAGGCATCGACGGTCAGGCGCTGATCGACGAGGCCCGCATGCTGATCGACAAGTACACCGAGTAAATTCGGTATTCCTTGACCCGCAGCACTGCGCTAGGTGCTGCGGGTCTTTTGTTTTCTGACCGGAGCCTTTCATGCATCAGGCCGTGCAAACGCTCGCCCGCGTTACCGCCATTATCGGCGGCCTCGTTCTGGTGGGGCTCGTTATTCTGACCACGCTGTCGACCGCCGGGCGCGAGCTGGGGATTGGCGAGGTCAACGGCAGCTATGAAATCCTTGAGGCGGGTGTCGCTTTCGCGATTTTCTCCTTCTTTCCGATCTGCCAGCTTCATGGGGCCCATGCCACGGTCGATATCTTCACGTCCCAGCTGCCGGGACGCGTGCACCGCGCGATCATCGCCTTTTGGGAGGTCGTGCTGACCGCCGCCCTGATCCTGATCAGTTGGCGTCTTTACGAAGGCATGCAGCGCTACATCGGCAATGGCGAGACGACGTTTTTCCTGCAGTTCCCGGTCTGGTGGGCTTATTCCTTCAGCTTCGCCGCCTCGGTGGTCACCTGCATTGTTGCTGTCTATTGTGCCGCCATGCGTGTCGGCGAGAGCCTCTCTGGCCGCATGCTGCTGCCGACCGCGTAAGGACCTTCTCCCGTGACGAACCTTGAACTTGGCTTCTGGTCCTTCCCGATCCTACTGATCATGGTGTTTCTGCGCGCGCCCATCGGCCTGGCGATGTTGCTCTGCGGATTTGCGGGGTGGTATTTCGCCATGGGGGGCAACCCGAACGTGCTGCTCAACAAGCTGAAGTCCGAGACTTACTCGCAATTCTCCAGCTATTCGCTGTCCATCATTCCGATGTTCCTGCTGATGGGGCAATTCGCGACCCTGTCGGGCATGTCCTCCGCGCTCTTCAAGGCGGCCGAGAGCTTTCTCGGACATCGTCGGGGCGGCGTCGCCATGGCTTCGGTCGGGGCCTGCGCGGGGTTCGGGGCGATCTGCGGATCGTCGCTGGCCACCGCTGCCACCATGTCCAAGGTCGCGCTACCAGAACTGCGTCGCTACGGCTATTCCGGCGGGTTTTCCACCGCAACGCTTGCCGCCGGGGGCACGCTGGGCATCCTGATCCCGCCCTCAGTGATCCTCGTCATCTATGCCATCATCACTGAGCAGAACATCGCCAAACTCTTCCTTGCCGCCTTCATCCCCGGCATTCTGGCAGCCGTCGGCTATATGCTGACTATTTCGCTCTACGTCCGGCTTTATCCGAAATCGGCAGGCACCCGCCCGCCACAACCGATGTCCGAACGCTGGGCGGCGCTGGCGAACACATGGCCGGTGCTGGTGATCTTTGGCGTGGTGGTGGGCGGCATCTATCTGGGCTGGTTTACCCCGACCGAGGGTTCGGCCATCGGCGCTGCGGGCACGGGGTTGGTGGCGCTTTTGTCCGGCAGCCTGAACTGGTCCGTGTTCCGCGACAGCCTCTTTGGCACGGCCCGCACCACCGCGATGATCTTCTTCATCGTATTGGGCGCCAGTTTCTACAACAGCTTCCTCGCGCTTTCCGGTGTGCCGCAGTTCATGGCGGATTGGGTGCTGAACCAAGGGTATAGCCCGTGGTTCGTGCTCTCGATCATTCTGGTCTTCTACCTGGTCTTTGGTTGTCTGATGGACAGCCTGTCGATGATCCTGCTGACCGTACCGATCTTTTTCCCTGTCATCTCGGTCATGGATTTCGGCATGTCGCCGGAACATGTGGCGATCTGGTTCGGTATTCTGGTGCTGATCGTGGTGGAGGTCGGGCTGATCACACCGCCTGTTGGCATGAACCTCTTCATCATCAACGCGATGGACAAGGAGACGCCGATGACTGAAACCTACAAGGCGGTGATGTTTTTTGTTGGCTCCGACATCCTGCGGGTGATCATTCTGGTGATGTTCCCGGCCATCACGCTTTTCCTGCTGCCATCCTGATCAGAGCCTCTGGGGATATGCACTAAACTGCATCAACCGGTTGTCCGTCTTGCAGCGATTTGCGTCACATGCAGTATAGAGCAGGAATCGCCAGTCGTTTCAGGGGAGAAACACGTGATCAGCACCACTGAGAACGCGGCCAGCTATTTCGTTGACAGACATCTGGCAGAGGGGCGCGCAAACAAATGCGCCTACCGCGAAGCGGGCGGCGGACGCAGCCTGACCTACCAGCAGCTTGCCGAGGGTACGGGCCGTGTCGCAGGTGCGATGATGCGTGCGGGGCTGCGGGCCGAAGAGCGGGTTGCGATGCTGGTGCTTGATACGGTCGAGTTCCCCCAGATCTTCTTTGGCGCGCTGAAATGCGGCGTCGTGCCGATCCCGATCAATACATTGCTCGCGGCGCCGATCTACGATGCGATCCTGCGCGACAGCCGTGCGGTGACACTCTTTGTCTCAGCGCCGCTTTATGAGACCGTGAAGCCGGTGCTGACGGATAACCCCTATCTCAGATCGGTTGTCATTATTGGCGATGAAGCTGCCGACTCCGCGCAGTCTTTTGATGATTTCACCGCCGATGCCGAGGCTCTGCCCACAACGGCGGTGTCCGCGGATGATGTCGCCTTCTGGCTCTACTCTTCCGGTTCCACCGGCCAGCCGAAAGGGGTGCAGCACGTACACGCCAGCATGCAGGCAACCGCCGATACCTATGGCGCGCATGTTCTGAACCTCACCGAAAGCGATACCGTGTTTTCGGCTGCAAAACTCTTTTTTGCCTACGGTTTGGGCAATGCGATGACCTTCCCGCTGGCCGCAGGCGCAACGACAGTGCTCTTTGCGGGACGGCCCACGCCTGTCGATATGATCGCAACGCTGAATAGCGAAAACCCGACCGTGTTTTGCGGTGTGCCCACGCTCTATGCCGCCATGGTGGCGGAGATGGACAAGTCCGGGCCACCGGGCGCACCGCTGCGGCGCTGTATCTCCGCCGGAGAGGCCCTGCCCGAGGATGTGGGCAAACGGTGGCAGGGACACACGGGCGTTGATATTCTCGACGGCGTCGGATCGACCGAAATGCTGCATATCTTCCTGAGTAATCGGGCGGATGACCTGGCCTATGGGACCTCCGGGACACCGGTGCCCGGCTACGCGGTGCGGTTGGTCGATGACGCGGGCGAGGATGTGGCTGACAATGAAATCGGTGAGATGCTGGTCAATGGTGCGTCATCTGCGGCGGCCTATTGGAACCAGCGCGGCAAGTCTCGTGCCACCTTTGAAGGGGTCTGGACGCGTACCGGCGACAAATACGAGCGCCGCCCGGACGGGCGCTATATCTACTGCGGTCGAACTGACGACATGTTCAAGGTTTCCGGCATCTGGGTCTCTCCCTTCGAGGTGGAGCAGGCGCTGGCAAGCCACCCTTCCGTGCTGGAGGCTGCGGTGGTTGCTGCGCAGGATGCCGAAGGGTTGGAAAAACCAAAGGCTTTCATCGTGCTGGAAAAGAGCGCCAATGCGGATCTGGAAGCGGACCTTATCGCGCATGTGAAATCGCGGATCGGGAAGTGGAAATATCCCCGCTGGATCGAAGTCGTCGACGACCTGCCCAAGACCGCCACCGGGAAAATCCAGCGCTTCAAGCTGCGCGGGCCGTCGGCGCAATGATCCGCTGGACAGCAGAACCTGACGCACCTCTCAACGTTGCAGGCGTGCAGTTGGAATACGCGTGCTATGGTCTGCCGCCGGGCCAGAAACCAACCCTTGTCTTGTTGCATGAGGGGCTTGGGTGCGTCGCTCTCTGGCGGGAGTTCCCCGCGCAACTGGCCAAGGCAACGGGCCTGGGCGTTTTTGTCTATTCGCGGCAGGGCTACGGCACGTCAACGCCCGTCGCATTGCCACGCTCTGTAGATTACATGACGCAGGAAGCAGAGGATGTGCTTGGGCGGGTGATGGATGTCGCCGGCCTTGGGGACGTGATCCTGCTGGGCCATTCTGATGGCGCGACGATTGCGAGCATCTATGCCGGGTCGGTCAGCGACAGGCGGGTGCGTGGGTTGATCCTGATCGCGCCCCATTTTTTCGTGGAAGACGCCGGTCTCGACGCCATCCGCGCGGCGGGAATCGAATTCGCCTCGGGTTCTTTGAAGCAGCGGCTGGCGAAGTACCATGATGATGTAGATGGGGCCTTTTTGGGGTGGCATGACGTGTGGACAGACCCGGCGTTCGCGTATTGGAATGCCGCTGATGCAATAGACCATTGGCGTATCCCCGTTCTGGCGGTTCAGGGCGGGGAGGATCCCTACGGCACCACGGCTCAGATTGAAGAGATCGAGGCCCGCATCTACTCCCCGCTGGAAATCGAAATACAGTCCGAATGCGGCCACGCCCCACATCTGGAGTGCCCGGAGGAAACACGCGCAGCCATCGCCGAGTTTTGTGCACGGCTGGTGCGGTTGGAGCAGGAAGATGTCCATCTGGCCTGAGCTCTCCGAGGTGCTGCGTCCCTCGCATGTCTATGTGCCAGGCAAGACACCCCGTCATCCCGAAGGGTGGTTTGATGACATCAAATCGACTGTTGATCCTGTCAACTCTCCGGCGGCCCTGCATCAAACCCAAGCGTTCCAGGCCGGGTTGGCCTACCTCGGTGCCGGGTACTTTTGGGAATGTCACGAGGTGTTGGAAGCTGTGTGGATGCGCACGGCGGATCCCAGCGCTGAGAGGGACGCGGTCCAGGCCTTGATCCAACTGGCCAACGCGCGTCTCAAGCTGCTTATGGGGCGCCACCGGGCAGCGCACCGTCTTTGCGATATAGTACAGGCGCATCTGGCCCGCTGCCCCGATGATATGCCTGTTCTTGGATTGAGAATCGATCTTCTCCAAAGCGAGTTGCAAGCCACGCACTCTGTTGTTTTGATGCATTATAAAGCACTAAATGGATGAATTAGGCGAAAAATTTCGCACTTGGATGCATTCTAATTCAGAAGATATGCTTTATAATTCAAACAAGTCATATGTCATACCGAAAGCCAGGAAAGGCCAGTCGTGAGCACGTACATTGATTTTCAGGTCGATCCGGCTGCCATGAAGCATTGGAGGGTCGAGTATGATGGTGCCGTTGCCAATCTCTTTATGGATGTGGATGAAGACGGTGGCTTGTTCGACGGCTACCAACTGAAGCTGAATTCCTACGATCTTGGTGTGGATATTGAGCTTGCGGACGTGGTGCAGCGCATGCGGTTCGAGCACCCCGAGGTCCGGGTCGTGGTGCTGCGATCTGCCAAGGACAAAGTCTTTTGTGCAGGCGCCAACATCCGCATGCTGGGAGGTGCCGCGCATGCGCACAAGGTGAACTTCTGCAAGTTCACCAATGAAACCCGCAATACATTTGAGGCGGCGTTGGAGGACAGCGGACAAAACTACATCTGTGCCGTACGCGGTGCCTGTGCCGGTGGTGGCTATGAGTTGGCATTGGCGTGCAACCATATCATGCTCACCGATGACAGTACCTCCTCCGTGGCGCTGCCAGAAGTGCCGCTATTGGCGGTGCTGCCGGGCACCGGTGGGCTGACCCGCGTTACTGACAAGCGCAAGGTGCGCCGGGACCTCGCAGATGTCTTCTGCTCCGTGGAGGAAGGCGTGAAAGGAAAGCGCGCGCTGGAGTGGCGGCTTGTGGACGAGGTCATCCCGAATTCCAAATTCGATGAGGTTGTGGCCGAACGCGCCCGCGCCTTTGCCGCGCAAAAGCTGGATCATGATGGCGCGGATGGGATTGCTCTGACGCCGTTGAACCGAACGTTTGGTGCGGAAGAGATCGTCTATTCGACAGTAAAGGTGGCCTTGGACCGGGCCGGACGTCGGGCAGAGATCACTATTCTTGGGCCTGAAGAGGCAGCGCCAGCCGATATGGACGCCTTTCAGCAACAGGGGTCAGATGCGTGGATGTTGCGATGCGCGCGCGAGCTGGACGACGCGATCCTGCATCTGCGCACAAATGAGGATGACCTCGGACTGATCGAATTCCAGACTCAAGGGGACCCGCAGCGGGTTGTGGCCCATGAGGCGTTGCTTTTGGCGCATCGAGATCACTGGCTGGCCAATGAAGTGCTGTGTTTCTGGAAACGGGTGTTGAAGCGCATCGACATGACGTCACGCAGTCTGGTTGCTTTGGTCGAGCACGGGTCCTGCTTCGCCGGTGTGTTGGCAGAGCTGCTCTGGGCTGTGGACCGCAGCTATATGATGCTAGATGATTTCGACGATGATGACCGGGCGACTGGGGCGGTGACACTGACCGAGGCCAACTTCGGTTGGCATCCCATGGGCAATGGTCTCAGCCGTCTGGAGACGCGATTCCTGGGAACGCCGGAGCAGGTGGAGGGTCTCAAGCAGGATGTGCTTGTACCGCTCGACGCGCAGATGGCGGAGGCGCACGGACTTGTGACCTATGCTTATGATGACATCGACTGGGAAGACGAGGTCCGCCTCTTCAGAGAGGAGCGCGCCAGCTTCTCCCCCGATGCGCTGACGGGGATGGAGGGTAACCTGCGCTTCGCCGGACCTGAGACCATGGAAACAAGGATATTCGGGCGTCTGACCGCCTGGCAGAACTGGATTTTTCAACGCCCCAACGCTGTGGGTCCAGAGGGTGCCTTGCAGCGCTACGGGACTGGCGTACGGGGCGTCTACGATATGCAACGTGTGTGACAAAGATGGCCTGAAAGCCCACCTTACCTGCTGGCCGCTAGGCCCGTTTCAGACAGGTAGGGTGGGCCTTTGGGCCACCATCGGACAGGAGGACTGAATGCTCGATCTCATCAATGTCAGCTACGACAGCCAAATCCCCAACAACGTGGGCCTGAGTTCCGACAAGAAGGTGCTGAAGGCACTGGAAAAATGGCATCCCGGCTACATCAACTGGTGGAATGACCTGATCCCGCAGAATTTTCAGGAGAGCATGGTGTATCTGCGCACCGCTGTTTCGGTGGATCCTAAAGGATGGGCCAAGTTCGACTATGTGAAAATGCCCGAGTATCGCTGGGGGGTTCTGCTGGCGCCCGCCGTTGAGGATCGCCGCATCCCGATGGGGGAGCATTTGGGCGACCCAGCATGGCAGGAGGTCCCCGGCGAATACCGTAACATGCTCAAGCGCCTGATCGTGATTCAGGGTGACACCGAGCCGGGTTCTGTCGAACAACAGCGCTTTCTCGGCCACACCGCACCCTCGCTTTACGACATGCGCAACCTCTTTCAGGTCAACGTGGAAGAGGGTCGCCACCTTTGGGCCATGGTCTATCTGCTGCAGAAGTACTTTGGCCGTGATGGGCGGGAAGAGGCGGATGATCTGCTTGTGCGCTCTTCAGGCTCCGAGGAAGCACCACGGATGCTGGGGGCGTTTAACGAGGAAACGCCTGACTGGCTGAGCTTCTTCATGTTTACCTATTTCACCGACCGCGACGGCAAGATGCAGCTTGAAAGCCTCGCGCAATCCGGCTTCGATCCGCTCAGCCGCACCTGCCGCTTCATGTTGACCGAAGAGGCGCATCACATGTTTGTCGGCGAGACCGGCGTGGGCCGTACCATTCAGGCCACGCTGGAAGCCATGAACAAACATGGCATCACCGACCCCTATGATATCAATAAAATCCGTGACCTCGGCGTGATCGACCTGCCCACGATCCAGAAGAAGCTGAACCTGCACTATACCCTGAGCCTCGATCTCTTTGGGCAGGAGGTTTCGACCAACGCGGCCAATGCGTTCAATGCCGGGATCAAGGGGCGCTACATGGAGCAGCGCATTGATGATGACCACAAGCTGCAGGAGGACACTTACGCGGTTACCTCGATCAAGGATGGCCAGATCCTGACCGAAGACGTGCCCGCCCTGACTGCGATCAACATGCGGCTGCGCGATGACTATGTGCGCGATGCGGCAGGTGGCGTCGGACGCTGGAACAAGGCGATTGCAAAAGCCGGGGTCGAGTTCGAATTCAAACTGCCGCATGAAGGCTTCCACCGCCAGATTGGCGTGTTCTCGACCGTGGCCGTTGATCCGGAGGGCAACATCATTTCCGCCGACGATTGGGCAAAACGGCAGGACCAATGGTTGCCCACAAAGGCAGACGGGGATTTTATCCAGTCGCTCATGAAACCCTGCTATGAACCGGGCCAATACGCGTCGTGGATCGCGCCGCCCAAGGTCGGGATCGACAACAAACCCGGCGATTTCGAATATGTGAAGCTTCATATGGCTTGATCCAGATCAAAGCGCCCGCCAGACGGGCCAGTGAAACTGGCCCGCGTCACCGCCAGTGACCTTGATTTTTTCTAAGGAGACCGGACCCATGCAGACCCAAACCGCTAAAATGCCTGCATCGCCCAGCCCCAATTGCATCGGCTGCACCGACTGCAAAGGCATTTGCCGCGATATCGTTGAGCTTGCTTTCCTGCCCGAAACGGTTCTGCACCGGTCCACCGCCAGTCCATGAACACACCCGTAAAACAGCATCTTATCGATCCTGAAATCTGCATCCGCTGCTATACCTGCGAGATGACCTGCCCCATCGGGGCGATCCAGCATGACGACAACAATGTCGTCGTCGACCCGGATACCTGCAATTTCTGCATGGACTGCATTCCGGTCTGCCCCACCGGCTCCATCGATGAATGGCGCGTGGTGGAAACGCCCTATTCCCTCGAACAGCAATACGACTTTGACGAACTGCCGGAGCAGGAGGATATCTCCCTGCCTGAAGAGGTGCAGGATGACGGTATTGAGGCCCATGACGATGCCATTGCGGCGCTGCTGGCCGAGGCCCACAAAGGCGCAGGCGGCAAGGCCAAGGCACCTGCGTCCGCCTCCAAACCGACGATCAATCTCTATTCTCTTGGCAATCCGGCGACCGCTACCGTGCAGGGCAACTACCGGCTGACCGACTCGGAGAGTGACGGGGACGTGCGCCACATCATTCTTGATCTGAGCAGCCTGCCGTTCCCCGTTCTAGAAGGCCAGAGCATCGGCATCATCACCCCCGGCACAGATGCCGAGGGCAAGGCGCATCTACCGCGGCTCTATTCCGTCTCCAGCCCCCGCGACGGGGAACGCCCGGGGTTCAACAATATCTCGCTGACCGTCAAGCGTGAGGAAAAGGGTCTGTGCTCCAACTACGTCTGTGACTTGGCCAAAGGCGACGAGGTACAGATCACCGGGCCCTTTGGTGCGACGTTCCTGCTGCCCTCTGACCCGAACGCGCATTTGTTGATGATCTGCACCGGCACCGGTTCCGCACCGTTTCGCGGGTTCACCATGCGACGTCAGCGCGAGATGCCCAAGACCCGGGACAGCCTGACATTGGTCTTTGGGGCTCGCAGCCCCCGTGATCTGCCCTATTTCGGACCGCTGAAGAAAGTGCCGGATCAATTCATGCGCAAGGCGTTTGCCTTCAGCCGAGCGCCTGATCAGCCCAAGCAATACGTTCAGG
This sequence comes from uncultured Roseobacter sp., assembly GCF_947492555.1. Classification (GTDB taxonomy): domain Bacteria; phylum Pseudomonadota; class Alphaproteobacteria; order Rhodobacterales; family Rhodobacteraceae; genus Roseobacter. Next base: position 1,316,957 of record NZ_CANLNE010000001.1, on the reverse strand, counting down.
ACAAGCTGCGTGAACAATCGCAGGCCATCGCCGCCCTGCTGTCATCGCAGGACAGCCATATCTACATCTGCGGTCTCAAGGCGATGGAGCAGGGTGTCGAAGAAGCGCTGAGTGACATTGCGCAAGGCAGCGGCAAGGACTGGGCAGCTTTGCGCAACCAGATGCGCGACGAGGGCCGGTACCACGTCGAAACCTACTGAGGTCCGGATTGATGCGAGATATTTCCATTTTTTAGGTCGTGTCGGCTTGAGGTGGTCACCATCCGCCCTACAACCTGCATTATTGTTCAGTTTCGCAGGTGCCGTATGACCGACACAACCGTCACACCAGACCCGAGCCAGGCACTGAAAATGCGCCTGGCGGCCCGTGTGCGTGACCTGCGTAAGGGTCTGGGGTTGCCACGGCGTGCCCTGTCGGAAAAATCCGGGGTCTCCCCGCGCTATCTTGCGCAGCTTGAAGCGGGGGAGGGCAACATCTCTATCACCCTGCTGCACCGGATCGCGACGGCGCTGGAGGTCAGGGTCGAAAACCTGGTGTCGGAAAATGCGCCCTGGGACAGGGATGTTGATCGGGTGGCGCATCTCTACCGCGCAGCACCCGAAGAGGTGCGACAGAAAATACGCAGTCTTTTGGCACCGCAAAACCCGGCGGCCTTGCGTGCCGGGCGCATTTGTCTGATCGGATTGCGCGGGGCGGGGAAATCCACCCTGGGCCGTCTGGCGGGAAAGGCGCTTGGCCTGCCGTTTGTGGAGCTGAACCGGGACATCGAGGAGCACACGGGCATGCCGCTCTCCGAGGTCATGGCGTTCTACGGGCAGGACGGTTACCGCGCGCTGGAAGCCGAAGCGATTGCCCGCACTGTGGAAAAGCACGACCGGATGATCCTCGCCGTGGCAGGCGGGCTGGTGGCGGAAGAGGCGACCTATCAACAGGTGTTGGAACGGTTTCACACCGTCTGGCTGCGCACCTCCCCGGCAGAGCATATGCAACGTGTGAGGGCGCAGGGCGACTTGCGCCCGATGCAGGGCAACCCGGCGGCCATGCAGCAGCTGAAATCGCTGCTTAGCGCGCGGACCGCGCTCTATGAGAAGGCCGAAGCGCAGGTCAATACGTCGAACCGGACCATATCAGGTTCGCTCAACGATCTGATAAAGGTGATTGCCGCCAAGGGCTTTCTCGAGGCACCCGCAGAGTGACAGACGCAGAGATTGCCCAAGCGCTGACAGATGGGCTCTATGCTGCGGCGGATCAGCTTTTGATGCAGGCCACCAACCCTTGGGAACTAGACGCTGCGATGACCGATTTTGGGTTTCCCACAGGCGTCTGCGAGGGGCAGGATGAGGTTGGGCTGGATACTGTACTGCAGCGCCGGAATGCTGCGTCCCGATCACATGAGGCTACGTTCTCTCCAATACTGCCGCGTATGGTTGCGGAGGGACGTCTGGGCCGCAAGGTGGGTGTCGGCTGGTATCGCTATCCCGGTGGGGGTGGGCTGGTGATCGACCCGCTGGTGGAAGATCTGCTGCGCGAAGAGGCGTGGTTTGCCGGTGTCACGCGCGTTGAGTTAAGGGGCGAGCAGATTCTGCAACGGCTCGTCGCCGGGATTGTCCTTGCCGCGCTCGACCTCATGACGACCAGAGGGTCGCATGTGACGTCGCGCGTTGATCACCTGAGCATCAGCGCGCTTGGATTTCCTGCCAAGACAGGCGGCGCGTTGTCCTATGCTCGCACCTTCGAGAGGCTCGATCTGGTCCGGCACTTGAGGGCTGTCGCGCCAGACGGCACAAACTGCGCAGCACTTGCCGATGCGCTCTTTGCCATTCCGTAAAAAGCTTCAGCCCTGACAGATCAGGATCATGGTCGCCAAACCCCAGAGCGTCATCTGGTAGTGCGTGTTTTGCGCACCCTCATGGCAGAACCAATAGCAAAAGTGATTGCCGATGATGAGAAACCCCGCCCAGACGGTCGTGAAGGCGGTTGCGCCCAAAAGCGCCAGCATCCGCCCGGTTTCCGGCAATGCCGTGCCCACAATCCCCATCAACAGGCCAATGGTGCCGAGCCATAGCAAAATACATGCCGCCGCCTCAGCGAGGATCACCAGCCGAAAGGCCAGTTTCTGTGCGGGGCGGTCGGTGATTGCGCGATGGGCAACGGACGCAAATTCATCAGGATAGTCGTTCCGCATCCGCGCCATGGACAGGACTTCTGCGGTGTAGGTCTCATTGACCTGCGGATGCAGCAGGTTGTCGCGTAGCCCCAAGGTCAGCCATGCGGCGATCAGGCCGGTGGCCACAGCCTGTGCCAACAAGAGCTCGGTATCCATCCTTGTGCCTCTTGGCGGATATCAAACGGTCAAGAAAAGGGCCGCGCAGAACGCGGCCCTTCGGATTTCAAATGGCTCAGGTCCAGGCCATACGCGCCGGATGGTATTCGAACGCGATATGGTGTTCCGCGCCCACCAGGCCCTCTTTGGTGAAGTTATAGAGTGACCGCCAATAGGGCTGGATCGTCACGCCTTCTTCCTGGATCAGGGCTTGCATGTCCTTCATCAGCTTGCGGCGTTCGTCCACATCCGCCGTGGCCAGCGCCACATCCAGCATCTTGTCGAACTCCGCGTTGGACCAGCCGAACTCGTTCCACGCCTCGCCGGACCGGTAAGCCAGTGCCCAGATCTGTACCCCCAGCGGACGGTGGTTCCAGTTGGTGGAGGAGAACGGGTACTTCACCCAGTCATTCCAGAAGGTGGAGCCGGGCAGGATGGTCCGCTTGACCTTGATGCCCGCGTCGCGCAGCTGGGCGGCGACAGCATCGGTCGTGTCTTTGCGCCAGGCATCGTCGATCGAGTAGAGTTCGTGCTCGAAATCGCCCATGCCCGCTTCGTCCATCAGCGCCTTGGCGGCGGCTGGGTCTACCTTGCGCGGCGGCAGTTCGGCGTAGTCGGGATGCATCGGACCCACGTGGTGGTTTTCCGCTTCGATGCCGCGTCCGCCGTAGCCCAGCTCCAGCAGAACCGCATTGTCGACGGCCATCGACAGCGCTTGACGGACCCGTTTGTCCGCGTACGGCTTGGCGCCGTCTACTTCTGCCAGCTGGTTGGGACGGATGACGATGGTCGCCGCCGTGGCAATCGAGTTCTCGACCCAGCCGTCCAGCGTGGCGAAGATGTCGATGAAGTCGCCCTCAATCGAGTAGAGCGCGTCGATCTCTTCGGCTTCGGCCGCCGCAACAAAGGCGGACGGATCGGTGCCGTAATCGATGTATTCCAGACGGTCGATGTAAGGCCCGCCAAAGACTTCCGTGCCCCACCATGTATGCTCGGTGTTCTTGACCAGCGCGCTTTTCACGCCAACCTCAAGCATTTCGGGCAGGTAGGGACCGGTGCCAACGGGGTTGTCCATCATGTTTTCCGGATCAAAGCCTGCGGGCGTGATCGCCGCCGGGTAATCCGCCATGCCGGGGATCAGCGAGATGTCGGGGCGCGGCAGGGCCAGTTTGACCGTGTGGCTGTCGACAACCGTGATGGCTCCGTCGATGGCCTGACCTGTGCCCTCGTCGATCAGCACGCCAAAACGACCGGCCATGGAGTTGCCTTCGAGACCTTTGTCACACCAGCCGGTGATGTTGCGCGCCACGTCTTCAGCGGTGAAGTCGTCGCCGTTGTTCCACGTCACGCCTTTGCGGACGTTCAGGGTGTATTCGGTGGCGTTGTCGTTGATCTCCCAGCTCTCCAGCAGGGCGGGGGTGAAGGTACCGTCGTTCTCGTAGATCACGAGGTATTCCAGCCAGCCGCGCGAGAAGTTCGCGATCTGCGACCAGTCATAGGTGCGCGGGTCCTTGAGTGCCCGGACTTCCTGTTGCATGCGGACAACGCCGCCTTCCTTGTGGCCGGCGGCGCGGGCGGGCGCGGCCATGCCGATCATCGAATAGGCTGTCGCGGCCGTCGCGCCAAAAGCGCTGGCCGTTGCCAGGAACTCGCGGCGGGTGACCGGATCGGTGCCGACCTTCCCCGCGGAGTCCACCACGGCCTTCGGCAAGGGTTTGCCGGTACGTGTGAAAAATGTCATCTTCTTCCTCTCTGTTTTTTTGCGCGTCCTGGTCAATGCGCTGTGCCGGGTATTTGCTCCGGCGCGGTGATGCAGTTGTTCTGCTTTCTTGATGCCCCTCGAGGGGACGGCTGAAGTGTCAAACGTAGCCGACGTGCCGTCAACCCTTTCTCCCCGGGGCCATAGCCACAGAACTGCCTGAACCCTGCAATTCCTGCAGGCTTCTCAAAGCGCTTTTAACACGGTCCGATGGAGGACCGAAAGCGGATGTCCGATGAAAGGGCCGCCTGGAGGCCTGCCTTGGACGACAAGCGGCGAATTTTGGACAGCTGATGTCGCAAATGCGCCAAGCAGTTACGGCAAGTTGTGGCAGCCCCCGAGCGATCTTTGGCAAGGCGCGCGTTGCTGTTCCATGGCCTTCAACGATTTCAAAGGGTGTAATTTTTTTCGGTATTGTTGGTGGCATTGCGGCGTTTTTGGGGATAGCGGGTTAAAAAACGTCTCGAATCCACGGCGCCTGACATCTGATTCCCTCGGTGAAGCCGCAGACACAGGGCGCTAGAGACAGGCCGATTGTTGCACACTCTGCGTCCATTTCGCGGTTTAACCGGCGCGCGATATGGGTCATCGTGATACGGACACTGCCGCCGGAGTCTGATCATGAAATCACTCTCTCCCAGCCAAATTGCGCCGCCGTTTGCACGCTATTCACATGGAGTGGAACTGCCCGCAGGAGCACGCCTTGTGCGGACCTCGGGTCAATTGGGTCTTGCGCGTGATGGATCTGTTCCGGAAGGCGCGGAGGCGCAGGCGGATATCTGTTTCGCGAATATCCTGTCGATCTTGCAAGAGGCCAATATGGGCGCGGGGAATGTCTGTCATCTGAGTGCCTATGTGACCGACCGGGCCCATATGTCCGGGTACATGGCGGCACGCGATGCGTTTCTGGCCAATGTGCCGGTCCTGCCCACCTCCACGCTGGTGATCGTGTCGGGGTTCACGCGCCCGGAATTTGTGGTCGAGGTAGAGGTTTGGGCAGCGTCTGAAACCTAGGGCGCGTCCGAATACTCTTTCCGGATCAGTTTTTTCAGTGTCCAAAGCAACGTGCCGCCAAAGAAGGCACCTGCGATGCCGACGATTTCAAACATCGCCGGTCCCTGCGGCATGCCGCGATAGACCAGTGCCGCACCCAGTAAGAGAAGCCCTGCGATGGACACACAGAGGCGAAAGATCAATTCCCTGCGGTTCGGGCCGAACTTGGTCATGACCAATAGACCTTTGCCGAGGGCGCACGTTCGAAAGAGAGGTGGAAGTCATCCAATTGTGGCGGGGCGATGCCAAGCGCGTGCAACTGTACATGAGCCTGACCGCGATGATGGATCTGATGCTGGAAGAGGTGCAGCAAAAGCGCCCGCACCATTTCCTCGACCACACCGTCCCGGCGGTCGGTCGGGCGCGTCTCCTTCATCGTTTCTTCTGTCAGATTTTCACAGAAAGCGATCAGCTGCGCATCCGCGGTTGCCTGATGCCGGGCGAGCGATGCCAGCGAAGGTTCGTCGTCTCGCTGGTAGACCTCACGCCCCAGACCTCCCTCTTCCAAAGCGTCGATGTAGTAGAGATCGACCTCGTAGATATGGTTCAACGTCCGCGCAAGTGAGGGGAAGAACCCGGGTGCTTCCGCACCAGCGTCCTCTTCTGACAAAGCCTGTGCCGCACGATAGAGCGTGGCATTCGCCCAGGCGTTGTTCTGTGCCATCTTTTCAAAAGCGATCAGCATATGCGCCTCCTGCGTTCTGAGTGTGGCGGCCTCGGGCGATTACGTCCAGTCCAGTGCTGGCAGAACCTTTCCCGCGCAGGCACCAAAGCCGATGCGGTACCCGTCCCCCTGCGCGTGCCCGGTCAGGGTCAGCGTGTCGCCGTCTTCGACAAAACACCGGGTGCCGCCATCTTGGAGCGAAATCGGCTCTTCACCGCCCCAGCTCAGTTCAAGCAGGGACCCGCGTTGGTTCTTTTCTGGACCCGAAATGGTGCCGGAGCCCAGCAGATCGCCTGAATTCATCGCACAGCCGGAGGAGGCATGATGCGCCAATTGCTGCGCGGCGGAGTAATACATCTGGTTGTAGTTGGTCTGGGCGATCACTTCCTGTGCGCCGCCCTCCGGCTCAATCAACACGGCGAGATCAATGTCAAAGAGCATCGGTCCGGGCTCCTGCAGATGCGGCAGCAGCTCTTTCTCGCGCGCAGGCGTTGACGTTCGGAAGGGCTGCAAGGCCTCCGTGGTGACGATCCACGGGCTGACCGACGTGGCGAAAGCCTTGGCCTGAAACGGGCCGAGCGGCTGGTATTCCCAGGCCTGGATGTCACGGGCGGACCAGTCGTTCAGCAACAGGTAGCCAAAGATCATCTGATCCGCTTCGGCCACCGATATGGGTTGCCCCATGGACGTGGACACGCCAACGATGGCGCCCAGTTCCAGTTCGATATCGAGCTTTTGGGTGGGTTTAAACGCTGGCACATCGGCGTCAGGCACCTTGATCTGACCCCATGGGCGGCGGATTTCGGTGCCGCTGACGACAACCGTGCTGGCCCGCCCGTTGTAGCCGATGGGGATATGCAGCCAGTTGGCAGGCAGCGCGTTTTCGGCGCCGCGAAACATCGTGCCCACATTGGTTGCGTGATGGCGACCGGCGTAGAAATCGGTGAATTCGGACACGACGATTGGCAAATGAAGGCGTACTTCGGACAACGGCACCAGAAACGGTGCCAGCTGTGCCTGCTCTGGTGCCGCTTCGCGCAGGAAATCCGTGAGCAGGGCGCGCAGGGCGGCCCAGGCGTCGGGCCCCAGGTCCATCACATCGTTCCAATAGGGCAGATCGAAGACCGGCTCATCTGCCAGCCGGATCAGGCCCGCGGCCTCGACCGCCGCCAGATCCAGCACCTGATCGCCAATGGCCACGCCGCAGCGCGCGTCCTGCGGATCGTTCGAGAAAACGCCGTAGGGCAGGTTGTTCAGGGGAAAGTCGCAGCCCGGATCATTGGCGCTGGCCACCCAGCTTTTCATCAGGGGCATCTAGTCATCCTTGCCGGGCGCGTCGCGTTTCTTGCGGGCTTGCAGCCAGCGGAACAGGAAGAACAGGGCGGCAAAAACGCCGATCCAGAAGAGAAGGTCAATAAGGGCGGTGCTCATGCAACGTGTCTATTTCTTCCCGGGCGTGCCGTCGAACTTTTTCTCAAGGCTTTCCCAGCAATCGATGTAGTCGTCCTGCAACGGGGCCTCCTCAGCTGCAAAGCGGGTCAGATGCTGTGGAAAGCGGGTCTCGAACATGAAGGACATGGTGTTGTCGAGCTTTTCCGCCGTGAGGTCCGCATTACTGGCACCTTCAAAGGCGTTCTTGTCCGGCCCATGGGGCAGCATCATATTGTGCAGGGACATGCCGCCGGGCACGAACCCCTTGGGCTTGGCATCATACTGGCCATAGATGTTGCCCATCAGCTCCGACATGATGTTCTTGTGATACCACGGCGGGCGGAACGTATCTTCGGCCACCATCCAGCGTTCGCGAAAGAGCACGAAGTCGATGTTGGCGGTGCCTTCCACGCCAGAAGGCGCGGTCAGCACGGTAAAGATCGACGGGTCCGGGTGATCAAACAGGATTGCACCCACCGGGCAATAGTTGCGCAGGTCGTATTTGCAGGGTGCGTAATTGCCATGCCACGCGACCACGTCGAGAGGGCTGTGCCCGATTTGCGTCTCATGAAACTGGCCTGCCCATTTGATCGTCACGGTGCTGGGCACTTCCCGGTCCTCAAAAGCCGCCACCGGTGTCTTGAAGTCGCGCCGGTTTGCCATGCAGTTGGCCCCGATGGGTCCCCGCCCCGGCAAGTCGAACTTCTGACCGTAGTTCTCGCAGACGAACCCGCGACAGGGGCCTTCCAGAACCTCCACCCGGTAGACCAGCCCGCGCGGGATCACCGCGATCTCCTTGGGCTCGACGTCGATCACCCCAAGCTCGGTGCAGAACCGCAGCCGTCCTTCCTGCGGCACCACCAGCAGTTCGCTGTCTGCCGAGTAGAAATAGGCATCCACCATCGATTGCGTGACCAGATAGATATGCGTCGCCATACCCACCTGCGTGTTCACATCGCCCGCCGTCGTCATCGTGCGCATGCCCGTCAGCCAGGTCAGCGGCGTGTCGGAATGCGGCACCGGGTCCCAGCGGTATTGGCCCAGGGACACCACGTCCGGGTCCACATGCGGGGCGGACTTCCAATGGGGCAGGTCGATCTTTTCATAGCGGTGCGAATGCTTCACCGACGGGCGAATGCGGTAGCACCACGTGCGTTCATTCTGGTGGCTGGGCGCGGTAAAGGCCGTGCCGGACAGCTGTTCGCCATAAAGGCCATAATTGCATTTCTGTGGTGAGTTCATGCCCTGCGGCAGGGCGCCGGGCAACGCTTCGGTCTCAAAGTCATTGCCGAAGCCGGGCATATAGCCGTCGGTCGTGCCAGAGCCGCTGGCGGCCTGGGTCATCCCTGCTGGTGTCACGTGCCGGTTCATGGAAACCTCCCTTGTCCGCAGAATGGCGCAGATGTAATAGTTGTTTTTGTAACTAACAAGGGAAGCCAAGTGGCATGCCAGACAATGACCGCTTTGATCTGCAGGAATTTCTGCCCTATCTGCTCAATCAGGCGGCAGAGATGAGCAGCCTCGAATTTCAACAGGTGTACAAGGACCGGTATGGGATGCTGCGCACTGAGTGGCGTGTGCTTTTCCATCTTGGGCTTTACGGTCGCATGACGGCGGGAGAGATTGGGCATTCTGCGAAGATGCACAAGACCAAGATCAGCCGCGCTGTGCACCGCCTTGCGGAGCGGCGTTTTCTCGCACGGACCCGCGACGCGGCAGACCGGCGTGTGGAGCATTTGGATCTGACGGCGCAGGGCCGCAAAGCCTATGCCGAACTACGCGAGATCGCGATGGAGTATGATGCGGCGCTGGTCGCCAAGATCGGCCGGGATCAGGCGGAGATATTGCGCCAGACTCTACGTGTATTGGCTGAACTGCCCCCGAAGGACTAACTGGGTTTTCGCGAATCGTGCTAGCCTCCGGCAACGTCATGGGGAGGCATCGATGAAAGACAGAGAGTCGGAGCGGTTGGATCACTTGGACGTGGGCACCCGCGAGATGCTCCTCAAACAAGTCGAAAAACTGGGCGAAATGATCCAGCGGGATCGTCTCTCGGCACCAGTTGTCGATCAGATAGCCAGCCTGGCGAAACTTCTACCGGGCCTGATAAACCGTCAGGGTACGGACATGTGCGACAAGGGGGACGGAGCCCAGGCGGAACAGTGGGAGGTTCAACTCAACGGTGTGACGTTCATCACCTGCTCTCACAATCCGCCCCACATCCGGCTCAAGTGACGTTACTCTATGCGGGACAAACTCCTGGAAGCCCTGCCGATTTTTATAGGCGCCTTGCTGGGGGTCTATTTTCTGAACACGCCTTTCCCGGGAGTGCTTGTCACTCTGGTATTTTTGGCCTTTGTCATTGTGGGCTTTACCGCGCGGGCTAGTGCCATGGCACTTCTGGCCACACATCCGAAAAAAGCCGTTCAGATGTGGCAGTTCCAGATGCTGACCCCGGTCGCATTGATTGGGGCCTTCAGTTATCTGGGGGGCTGGGCCCTGTCCGAGCTTCCGGGTGTTTTGCCGCATATTCCCGGTTTGGAAATGCCACCGCCGCCGGAGGGGTCCGAAAAACCGGACTACAAAAGCATTGCTTCTCCTTTGGCGACCGCAGCCGCCACATTTTTCGGATCACTATTCATGGATGACTTGCAGAAGGGCAAAGGGGGGTACTGGCCACCGGCGCAGATAAAGGCCGGTTTCAAAGACAGATTTGGGCCGAAGGTGGTCGCCCTTCGAAAGACCTTTGAACCGAAGGAAAATGAAACCACGGCCTCCCTTCGCATGCGGCTGAAACAGGATCTGGACGGGCTGTCCGCATATGAACAGGTCAAGCGTGCCGTCTATGAAGACAAGATATCAGATGAACATCCCGAAGGTTGGGGGTTCAGTGCTGTCCGCGCCCGCGCCGATATCGTGACCACGGCCTTCTTGGCAAAATCGGAGGCGACGGCCTAAAAATCCACCGCGACGTTTGGCAGGTTCAGCGCTTTCATCAGATCCCGCAACTCCTGGCGGGCTGCAACATTCGAGATATTCAACTGTTTGACACCAATGTCCTTGAGATCCAGCAAGGTCAGTCCGCGCGGGAAAAGTTCGCGAAAAACCACGCGTTCTGAGAAGCCCGGCGCAATGCGAAACCCGATCCGTTTGCTGAGGTTTTTCACGGCGCGTTCCATCTTTTCCTTGTTGACCATGCGCTGTGCCCCCATTCGGTTGCGCACGACGATCCAATCGATGGGGGTCAGGCCCGCCTGCGCGCGCAGCTGGCGCGCGTTCCAGACCATTTCCGAATAGACAGATGGCCCGAGGATCTCGTCGCCTGAGGAATCCGTGCGCGCCAGCAAGTCGAAATCCACAAAACTGTCGTTGAGCGGCGTGATCAGTGTGTCGGCCAGCGAGTGCGCAACCTGACTGAGGCGCGTATGCGAGCCGGGGCAATCAATCAGGATGAAGTCGTTGTCCGGTTCCAGCGAGGCCACCGCGGCTGATAGCCTGTGATCATAAATGTTCTCACCGGGTTTCAGGCTTTCGGGTGAGATTTCGGGCAATTCATGCGTATTCGGACTGGCGAGGCTCAATCCAGCCTTGGCCAGAAAGGCTTTGCGGTTTTCCGTGTAGCGCCCGAAGGTTCTTTGCCGAAGGTCCAGATCAAGGGCGCTGACCTTGTGGCCCATCCGGGCCAGGGCCGTAGCCACATGCATCGACACCGTCGACTTACCCGCGCCGCCTTTTTCATTCCCGACGACGATAATATGCGCCATTGCCCGATCCTTTGCCCCGGCCGCTTCCTGCGGCTCATGTATTGGGCGGCACTATATGTAGTGTTAATGAATTTGGGAAGGTGTGATGCAGGCGATTTACGCATTGTGTGACGGGTAATCCCAGATGGGTTTTTACAGGTACATGTCGGCGCACCAGGGAAGTCACGCTTTAGCAGCTTGTAAACCTTCACGTGCTAGCCAGCAACGAACTGGAAATGGTCCCGATGCCCTTGATCACTTACGGCCTTGTGCTGATCTCATTGCTCTTCTCCGGCCCGCTTCTTGCCCTGGCGGCGGCCAAACCTGTGCCTGGTGAGGTTGTATTGGTCATTGGCCCAGGCTGGGCGGAGCGCCACGACATGATTGTCGCTTCCGGCGGGCGCGTCCTCGGTCCGATAGAGGCACGCTTCGGCGTTTTTGCCTTTTCGGAGGAACATGATTTCGCCGCGTCCCTTCTGGCGCATGGGGCTTGGTTTGTTGTTGATGGCAGGCGCGCAGCCTTTTTGTGTGGAGTAGAGGCATGACTGAAATAGAGACCTTTCGGGATGATGCTTGGAAAGACGCGGCAAACAGGGCCGCATTTCAAGTGGCAATGGGGGCGGCTGCGCTCGTACCGTTTGCCCTCCTCGCGGCCTGGGTGGCGCAGAATTCTATTCTTCTTATCGGTGCAAGTGCCACGTTTTTTGCAATATTGGCGTTTGTAGGAGCGCGGATGCAAAACGTGCATGGACGCGTCCTTGTTGCAGTTGGGCTCGTCGGTCAGGCGATCTGCATCACCGCCGGGCTCTCCGGTCACGCCTGGCAGATCGACAGCCACATGATCTTTTTCGCTGTTCTTGCTGTCTGTATGATAATGTCCGAACCTGTCGTTATTTTGGCAGCGGCGGCGGCCATCGCGATTCATCACCTCAGCTTGTCATTGGCTTTGCCTGCTCTTGTTTATCCCTCTGTTGATATTGCGACCAACCTGCAACGAACGGTTCTGCACGGTGCGGTGGTTGTGGTCGAGGCGGCGGTGCTTTGGGTCTCTCTGAAGCAGCGTAACAAGGCTTATCGGGAAAGCCTGGCAAAGAACCGGGAAGTGCAAAAGTCGGCGGATGAGACCCGTGCGGCCCTGGCCAAGGCGGAAGCGGCGAAGACAGAAACCGAAGCGGCACTGGAAACTGCCGAGAAGGCTCAGAAAGCTGCATTGGAAGCGCGTCAGGCAGCCGAAACCGAGACTGAAAAGGCGATCGAGGCAGACCGCAACGCCAGAGAGACCGAAGAGGCCGAGCGCCGGAAAAGCGCGAAGGTCGAGGCCGAGCAAAAGCGGGTGGTCGATACCTTGCGGCAAGCATTGAAGAGTCTATCAACAGGGGACCTGTCCAAGCCCATCAACGAGCCGTTACCAGACCAGTACGAGGATTTGCGCCAGGACTTCAATAGTGCGTTGTCTGAACTGCATGATGCCATGGCGCTGGTTGATCAGAACGCTGGCACAATTGTGGAAGATGTGAACTCCATCGAAGACGCAGCTGAAACACTGGCAAAACGAACTGAGGCACAAGCGTCAACTCTGGAAGAAACCACGGCAGCGATCACTCAAATTGCGACCAATTCCAGCAATGCCGCCAAAAGTGCGCAGCAAGCAAACGATGCGGTGCTGAAAGCGCAATCAAAGGCAGGGTCTTCGGATGAGATCGTTGAGAACGCGGTGGCAGCAATGGCGGAGATCGAGGATTCTTCCGGGCAGATTGCAAAAATTGTGGGGGTGATCGAGGATATTGCCTTTCAGACGAACCTACTTGCGCTGAATGCTGGCGTGGAAGCTGCCCGCGCAGGGGATAAGGGGCGCGGGTTTTCGGTAGTGGCCTCAGAAGTAAGGGAGTTGGCCCAAAGATCTTCTGAAGCCGCGCGCGAGATCGGTGGCCTGATCGAAGCGAGTGGGCAGCAGGTGTCCAACGGCGTAGAACTGGTTAACAATGCGGGCACTGCTTTACGGAGCATCAATGGCGCCGTGGAAGAGATTGCTGAATATGTCTCGGTCATTGCAGCGGCAGCGGCGGAACAATCCATGAGTATTTCCGAGTCAAATGAAGCGATGCAGCAGCTGGAAGATGTCACGCAGCAAAATGCCGCTATGTTTGAGGAAACCAATGCTGTAACTCAGTCGCTTGCAGAGCAGGCGGAACGGCTCAAGCAGGCCATGGCGCGCTTCACTATTGGAAGTGAGCCTTCTGTGACACAACGGGGTTCGGCCCTCTCTTCATCGCCACGAAACGAACAGCCCGTGTTGAATGCCACTTCGTCGGCCACGGCCCATACATTTGATGGAAATGCCGCGCTTGCGCTGCAAGATGAAGACTTGGAAAGATCCGGGTGGGAGGAATTCTAATCCCTATTGCTCGGCTTGAACTGGCCGCCCCTTACGTTTGATGAGAGTTGAGCAATTGTCTTAAATGCACAAAAGCCACGCCGTAACAGCGTGGCTTTTGTGTCTTTACAAGAGCTCAAGGTTTAAAAACCCAGACCTGCGTATTTGTTTTTGAACTTGGAAACGCGGCCACCTGTATCCATCAGGCGCGATGAGCCGCCAGTCCATGCCGGATGCACAGAGGGATCGATATCAAGCGACAACTGGTCGCCTTCCTTGCCCCAAGTGGATTTCATCTGCACCACGGTACCATCTGTCATTTTGACATCGATGACGTGATATTCGGGATGTGTATCTGCTTTCATCGAAATGCTCCTTACGCGTCTTTTGCCGCGAGCGGCTTGTAGTTGGAATTCTCGGTGATCCGTGCGGACTTGCCGCGACGGCTGCGCAGATAGTAAAGTTTGGCGCGACGCACGCGGCCGCGGCGCACGACCGTGATGCTATCGATGTTCGTCGAATGTAATGGGAAAACCCGTTCTACACCCTCGCCAAAGGAAATCTTGCGAACTGTGAAGGACCCGGCAATCCCCTTGCCATTGTTGCGTGCGATGCACACACCCTCGTAGTTTTGCACACGGGTGCGTGTGCCTTCGGTCACTTTGAACCCGACGCGGACGGTGTCGCCCGCGCGAAAGTCAGGGATGTCTTTCCCAAGAGCGGCGATTTGCTCCGCTTCAATTTCTGCAATCAGATCCATCTGATCGTCTCCTCTAGTGCTCGTGGTTTGCTCCACGAAGGTTTTGCACGCAGTGTGTCGCGTAACATTTGGCGCGTCTCAGAGCTTCCGGTCCGTCATCGGGTCTGCGTTTCGCGCCCGCCGGGAGAGTTCAAACGTCGTTTCTTTTGATAGCCGCTGTGTAGTGGTGGATGACAGAAAGAAGCACCCCAATTCAACAACAACGGATCCGGACCACAAAAGCGATTCCGAACTCGCGCGGTATAGGGGGGAAGCCACTGCGGATCAAGCCTTATCAAGCGTCCCAAGTCGTATTCCGGTGTCAGGCCCGTTGTTTCAACGCTTTGTTAAGAAATGGCACTGTACCTTCATGCCAAAGGCGTGTTTTCGGGGGCGAGGCAGGCCTGCATCTTAGTTTGTGGACAGATTTGCAAATGTCATTCTCGCGCCGACATGCCCCCGAACCCTCTCCGGAACAAGAAGACCGGGCGCTCTTCAAAACCTATGGTGGGCCAATTGAGGTTGAGCTTTTGCCGCAGGTCAGCCGCACCGCTGCGCAAGATCTCCTGATACGTGCATTCTTCAAAAAAACAACAGAGATATCCGTTGTCTTTTCCGGTCGTCGTACTTTGGATACCGGGCCACTATCAGCACATTTGAAGTGGCTAGACAATCGCGCACGCCATGCTGCGGCGACTGTGCAGCGACCGCATCCCGGTCCAGATTACATTCGCTTGCCCGTCAAGATTAAGGGCGCGTGGCGGCAGCAGTTCTGGCGCGACAGTGACGGCAATGAGACTGGTACATATCAACTCGTCGCGGCTCGCTGGGCTTTTACGGACAAGAACGGGCAATTGCTGCAGTTTGGCGAACCGCCCGCCTATGACGTGAAGAGCAGGGCACGTCCCAAGTCCTATATCCTGCATCAGAGGGATATTGATGCCGTACCACGTTCATGGCGGCATGATTGCCTGGACGGTGGTCAAAGCTGAAACAGAACCAGTGATATGAATGCTACGCCAGAGGCGTCCAGCGGACTAGTCCATCACAGCAAATCGCATCGGCAGGGCGTTCCGTAAAACGCTGACCGAAATGTGTGCCTCTGAATAAAGCTGAGCGTTCTCGTCAAACTTAGGTTTCTGAGCGCGTGCGGCATTGGATGCAGGGCGGTGGGCCGCAACCGGCATAGAGGTTCGCCGCACGTGGTTTGGCTGTTCTACCTGTTTCGATGCCGATGTTTCGCGCGTCTTGTGGTAATTGAAACGCGTGTATCTCATATCCGCGCCATGGGCGGGCTGCTTTTTGGCGGAAGTGCCTAGTGCTTCCAAAAATTTCATCATGTGACATCACCCCTGATTTACACTTGCGACCATCTTCGATTGAAATTCTGGCAATTTTTAGCCAAATGCCCCACGGTTTGAGGCGAGAATCGGGCAGTTGGTGACGCGTCATGCAATTCGAAAGGTTGTGATCAGTCGCTCGTTTCGAACTCCTTCCAAAGATCAGGTCGGCGCATTCGTGTTAGATTCTCCGATTGAGCACGTCGCCATTTTCCAATCTCTCCATGGTTGCCAGATGTCAGAACAGGTGGAATTTCGCGTTCCATCCATACGGCCGGACGCGTGTATTGCGGATGCTCCAAAAGCCCTTGGGAATGACTTTCATCGACTGTGCTTTGCGCATTGCCAAGCACCCCGGGGAGGAGTCGGACAGTGGCATCGATCACGGCTTGAGCGGCCAGCTCACCCCCGGTCATGACGAAATCGCCCAATGAGACTTCTGTGATCTGGTAGTGCTCCAAGACCCTCTCATCCACGCCCTCAAAACGCCCGCAGAGCAGGGTAACACCATCGCAACGCGCGAGATCCCTGGCCATGGCCTGATCAAAGCGGCGTCCGCGAGGTGACATGTAAAGGATCGGCCAGCGCCCTGTCGCATGGTGTTGCGCTGCTTCGATCGCCGGACCAACGACGTCAGCCCGCAGCACCATCCCCGCGCCACCGCCTGCTGGCGTGTCATCCACATTGCGGTGTTTCCCAATGCCAAAATCACGCAGATCATGTGTGTGGAGTTGCCAGCGACCTTCCTGCAGGGCCTTGCCGGTCAGGGAAAGACCAAGTGTTCCGGGAAACGCGTCGGGGAAAAGTGTCACGACCCGCGCCTGCCACACGCCTGCCAGTTCTTCGTCACCGGACATTAGATCGCGCGGCTGTGCTGCCGGGCGGATCGTTTTTCGACCAAAAGATTTTGGTGTTTCACTCATGATGCTTCGTTTCGCAGGGGCTGCGCGGTGCATATGCGCGGTTTGGCGCCCGATGCGCAAGCTTTGATCGCAGGGCCTTTGCGGTCAGAACTGCGCATCAATGAGCGCCCGTTTTGCGACCACCAAGTCTTTGTCGGACAAATCGGACTGATCCAGTTTGATCAACTGCTTTTGAATTTCGAGAGGTGGCATCTTATGCGCTATGGGGCGGGCCACAATCCGGGCGCGGCGACCGTTTGGAATATCGGTTAAGTCCAGCAAAGCATCCAGAGGGCCGAGACGTCGTTGCGTGCAGTCCTCCAGCGAGGTGCTGACCACAAGATGTTCCGGCAAGGCATCGGTCACCTCGGCGACAACCTCCGCCAGGTTCGCCGCCTTTTGATAGCGCTCGGCAAAGGCGTCCTCGGACATGCCAACGCGGCCGCGTCGCATGCATTGCCAATAGCAGCTTTTCAGCCATGGCCCCGGGTGGCGCGTGGTGAAAAACACGCAGATGCGGCAGTCAGGGCTGGTGTGCAGGATGCCTTCGGTCATAGCCTGGAGAATAGAGCGCGTCGCGCCATAGTTGTGCGCACCTGCGCGACCGGGCATCGGACCGCTGAGGTTTTCCTCACTGATCAATAACGTTTTGATCCGGTCAGAATGATTGGCAGCAAGCGCGCCAGCTTCGCGTCGGATGACCGCAAGCGCTGCATCGTCACGTGATTGGGCGTACCTGAACACTGCTTTTGACAGTTGCACCAATTGGGGGCGCAACAGTACGCCAAAACGGTCTGGCAGTCTTTTCTTGTTGGCATCCATCGTCTGTTGCAGGCTGCTCGTACCGGTTTTGTGGAATCCCGGGTGCAAAACAATCTGTTCCAGCATTCTTTAAAAAAGCCCGTCGGGCGGGTCTGCAATAATGCGGCCCGCTGCAAGATCAACTGTAGGGACGGCGGCCAGTGTGAAGGGGAGGAGTACAGTTTCCGAAGAGGTCGGACGTTGTACTTCCAGCAAATCCCCTGCGCCATGGTCCAGAACAGTTTTGATCTGGCCCAGCAAGGTGCCACCCGTGTCCAGCACCTCAAGGCCAATGAGATCAGTGTGATAGTATTCATCGTCCGGCAGAGACGGTAGCTGGTCACGGGTGGCGAAAAGCTGTGTGCCTTTCAGCGCGTCGGCCTCTTCTTTTGTGGAGACCTCGACGATACGCGCGACAAAGCCATTCTTGATCGGGCGTACGAGCGCCAGATGGAACATCCGACTGCCGTCTTCAGTGGCCAGCGGGCTGTAGCTTTCGATGTCTTCTGGAACGGAACAAAAGCTCTTGATGCGCAGCTCACCCCGTACACCGTACGCGCCGCCAATGGCACCGACACAGACTTTTTCCGCCGTCATTCTTCCACTCCTACGCACAAACCTTCGGAAATTGCGCCGCCGCGATCAAGACATGTGTCTCGTTGATTAGCCCGCTCAAAGAAAATTCCCGCCAGAAAAGCGAACGTGATGAGCATCAAAGAGCGGATTGGCCTGAACATTGCGTGCCCGGACAGGAATGAGACAGCGAAGAGCCCGCAGAATCGCGGGCCCCTGCAGGTTTGGAAAGGCAGGGCGGTCGCAGCGGCGACGGCCCAAAAACCGCCAGCTTACTCTGCAGTTTCTTCCGCCGGGGCCTCTTCAGCAGGCGCGGCGGCCTCAGCAGCCTTTGCGGCTTTTTCTTCAGCACGTTCCTGCGCTTTCTTGCCCGGTGTGCCTTTGTTGGGGTTGTTGCGCTCGGTTTTCTCTTTCAGGCCAGCAGCTTCCAGCATGCGTGCAACACGGTCCGTGGGCTGTGCGCCCTGACCCAGCCAATGCTGAACGCGCTCGACGTCCATTTTCACACGCTCTTCGCTGTCTTTCGGCAGCAGCGGGTTGTAAGTGCCCAGCTTCTCGATGAAGCGGCCATCGCGTGGCATGCGGCTGTCCGCTGCGACGATCCGGTAAAAAGGGCGTTTCTTGGAGCCGCCACGGGCGAGACGAATTTTCATAGCCATTATAGTATTTCCTTCTGAGTTCAGTGGGTAAGGTGGGCTTTCAGGCCACCTTATGTCTGGTGGAGTTGATGGTGCTGAATAACTTCAGCGATGATGAAGTTGAGAAACTTCTTGGCGAATTCGGGGTCCAGATCGGCCCGGTTCGCCAAATCTTCAAGCCGCTCGATCTGCGCCGCTTCGCGCGCGGGATCGGACGGGGGAAGGTCGTGTGCGGCCTTGAGTTTCCCCACGGCCTGCGTGTGCTTGAACCGCTCGCCCAGCGTATAGACGAGGATTGCATCGAGACGGTCGATAGAAGCGCGGTGCTCTTTCAGCACCTCTGCGGCACGGGTTACGGCATCGGTCATCTTAAAACTTCCCATGGGCGTCAGCGACGCAAATTCCGGACGCCAGACCACGGTGGGTCACAGCCGGCGCCTCAGATACTGCAAGATATGGATCAGTCAATGGCCCATCCTTTCGGTTTAAAGAGCGGGTCGGCATAGTGGCCGATCTCCATCTCGATCCCATGGGCCAGTTGGGAGCCCTGCAAATCAGCCGCGGATGGATGGCGATAGACTGCGTCATTGCCGTCAATCGTTGCCGCCGCCGGGTCTTTGACCGCACCCAAGCGCTCGGCCAGCCGTATGCTGTCGAGATTCTTGGGATCGATGTAGCTGACCGCGGCATCCCAGGCCTTTTCCCGGTAGAGATAGTCGCGCACCTTATGCGTCGCTTCCAGCGCATAGCCTTTCCCGGCCTTGTCCGGCCAGATCACCCAGGCGATTTCCGCTTCGGGCCACTTTGCGGGTTTCCACCCGCCCGCCATGCCCAGCGTTTCATCGGAGGCCTTGTCGTGGATCATCCACATGCCATAGCCGCGGATCTGCCAATGACCGATCTCGGCGGCATAGAGCATCCATGCTTCATAGGCGTTCAGCGGCCCGCCCATGAAACGGGCGCGGTAACTGGTGAAGGTGGCCTTGAAGTCCGGGTAATCCTCGGGCTCCGGCCCGCGCAGGATCAGCCGCCCGGTTTCGAGGCGTGGAATGGAGGTGCCGGTCATGCGTGCGCGCCTCCTGTGCTGTAACGCCAGACCTGGGCGTCATCGACCATGCCGTCCCGCACCGCCCCAAGCCGCGATGCCAAACGGGCGGCGCGGGCGTTTTCGGGATCGATGTAGCTGACCAGCGTTGTCCAGCCCAGTGTATCAAAGGCATGCGCCCGGGCAGCTGTTGCCGCCTCAAAGGCGATGCCTTGCCCCTCGGCCTCGGGCAACAGGAGGAAGCCCAGTTCGGGTTCCAGATCACCGGGTTCAAATCCCAAGAGGACGAAGCCTGCGATGTCGCCTGCCGCGCCAATGGTCCAGACGCCGTGGCCGTGCAACAGCCAGGTGGCCGTCATCTGGGTGAAGTCGGCCCAGGCCTCCTCCCGCGTCATCGGGCCACCGAAGTACGCGCCGCGATCTGTGCAAGCGATGCGGGCAAAAGCGTCGAAATCTTCGACCTTCGGCGCGCGCAACACAAGGCGGTCGGTCACCAGCAGCGGCAACTGGCCTTGCAGCGCAAGCGCAAAGGCGGCCGCAGCACCGGTCGAGGGTGTTTCGCATCCAAATTTCATGGCGTGACCTCGTAGCGGTAGACCAGATCTTCCGCGTCATGGGCCTTGGCCGCCGGATCGTGCGCGGCACCCAACCGCTTGGCCAGCGCGATGGAACGGGTATTGTCGCGATGAATATAGCTTACCAGAGACGTCGGCTGGATCTGCTGCCGTGCGTAGCCCAGCGCCAGTTCACCCGCCTCAAAGGCAATACCGCGCCCTTCGAAACCGTCAAAGAGAAGCCAGCCCAGTTCGGTTTCGGCAAAATGCGGCGGCTGCGTGACGGCGACCTGACCGGCGATCCGTCCGTCCACTTCGATGGCCCAGCCGCCCATGCCCATCAGGGCCCAGCTTCCGACTTCGGACGCGAAGCCGTACCAGAAATGCGTGCGGTTGCGGGGTTGGTCCATGTATCGTGCGCGCGGGGATTGATAGAACGTCCAGAAGGGTTCCATGTCGTCCATGACGTGCGGGCGCAGGATCAGACGGTCGGTCTGCAGGGTTGGGGCTGGCCGTGTCATTCCGCGGCCTCGGGACCGGGGTGGCGGTAGACCTGCAGCGTGCCGTAGACCGGGTGCACGTTGTCCGGCATCTCGCGTGTGGCCCCCATGCGTTCGGCCACCCGGACGGAAGCCGCGTTGCCCGGCGCGATCTGACTGATCAGCGTGGTCATGCCCAGCGTGTCATAGGCAAAGTGTCGCGCGGCGCGTCCGGCTTCGCTGGCGTAACCCTTGCCGTTGCCGCCCCACAGCATCCAGCCGACCTCGGGTTCCGGCCAGTCCAGCGGCGCATGCAGCCCCACAAGGCCAATGGCGCCGGGCGTGTCCTTGCGTTCGACCATCCAGCGCCCGAAACCGCGCAATTGCCAATGGCCCAGCACTTCGGCCGTATACCGCCAGACCTCGAAATCCTTCATCGGGCCGCCCACAAACTGCGCCGCCTCGCTGGCGTAAAACTCCGCAAAGGCAGCGACGTCGCCTTCTGTGGGCGCGCGCAGGATCAGCCGATCCGTGGTGATGACGGGGATCGGGGTCACGTTACATCAATCCCAGACCAGCCGGGCTTTCGCCTTCCAGCACCGGGCGGGTGAAGTGGCGGTCATAGCGGCGGATGCACTGTGTGCGTTCGGCGTGCGCATAGGTCGCGATGCAGGCGGGGTCCGTTGCCATCTCGGTGCGATAGGCCTCGTAGGCGGCGAGCAAGGGAAAGCTGAAGGCGCACCAGGCCAGATCGGAGGGCCCTTCGGAGGGCAGCCAGTAGCCGTGATGCGTGCCGCCCATGCGGGTGACGTTGTGAATCCACGCTTTGGCGTAGATTTCAAAATCCGCCACTTTCGCCGGGTCGATTTCGTATTTCAGGAAACAGGTGATCATGCGACCTCCCCCTGCTGCGCCAGTTCAAAGCCGAAGACGTCGCGGCTGTGCCCGTCAGGGAAGCTGTCGCGGCGCAGTTTCATGCCGCCCAGACGGTCCACGAGACGCAGGGCTGCAGCATTTGTGTCGCGGACATGTGTTTCCACGACCGTCCATCCCAGCGTGTCCCGCGCGTAAACCAACACCGCACGGGCCGCTTCGGTGGCAAAGCCTTTGCCGCGCGCGGTTCCGAGCAGCCACCACGTCAGCTCATGGCTGGGCCAGCCGTCCCAATGCACGATGCCGCAGCCACCGATGGGTGCATCTGTTTCGCGGTCGACCATCACGAATTTGCCGAAGCCCTTCATGTGCCAATGCCCGATGTCCGCCGCCAGACGCACGCTGGCCTGATCCGGTCGCAGGGGGCCGCCGTAGAAGTAACCGTCACCCGTTTGCGCATCAAAGAAGGCAGCATAAAGCGCTGTATCCGCAGCACAGGGCATGCGGAGAATAAGGCGCGTCGTTTCCAGCACCGGGGTATCAGCGACCGGGGATGTCATTTCTTTTTACCAAATCCTGACAGGCCGGGGGGCAGGGGCATACCGCCGCCCATCCCACCGAGGCCACCGGGCAGCTTGCCGCCCATGGCCTTCGCTGCGGCCTCAAGCTGTTTCGGGTCCATCTGAGATGGGTCCATGCCCGGCATTCCGCCTTTACCCATCATGCCCTTCATCGCCTGTTTCAGCATGCCGCCTTTGCCCATGCGGCCCATCTTCTTCATCATATCGCCCATCTGACGCTGCATCTTGAGCAGTTTGTTGAGCTCGGAAACTTCGAGCCCTGCGCCCTTGGCGATGCGTTTTTTGCGGGAGGCCTGCAGGATCTGCGGGTTGGCGCGTTCCTTCTTGGTCATCGACTGGATGAGTGCAATCTGGCGCTTGAGGATGCTGTCATCCATCCCCGCCGCCTCGACCTGCTTGGCCATCTTGCCCATGCCGGGCATCATGCCCATCATGCCTTCCATCCCGCCCATCTTGAGCATCTGTTCCAGCTGCATCTTGAGGTCGTTCATGTTGAACTGACCCTTGGCCATGCGCTTCATCATCTTTTCGGCCTGCTCGGCCTCGATGGTTTCCTGCGCCTTCTCCACCAGCGCCACGATGTCGCCCATCCCGAGAATTCGGCCCGCGATGCGTTCAGGCTCGAAGGTCTCGATGGCGTCCATCTTTTCGCCAAGGCCCACGTATTTGATCGGCTTGCCAGTCACGGCACGCATCGAGAGCGCAGCACCACCGCGCCCGTCACCGTCCATCCGGGTCAGCACGACGCCGCTCACGCCGATCTTGTCGTCGAATTCCGTGGCCACGTTGACCGCGTCCTGACCGGTCAGGCCATCGACCACCAGCAGCGTTTCGCGTGGGTTGGCCACGTCGCGTACGGCGGCGGCCTGGGCGATCAGCTCCTGATCAATATGCAACCGACCGGCAGTGTCGAGCATATAGACATCGTAGCCCCCCAGGCCCGCCTGCGTCTTGGCGCGCTTGGCGATGGCGACGGGGTCTTCGCCCTTGACGATGGGCAGGGTATCGACGCCGATCTGGGTGCCGAGGATGGCGAGTTGTTCCATCGCGGCGGGACGGTTCACGTCCAGCGAGGCCATGAGCACGCGCTTGCCGTCCCGGTCTTTCAGACGTTTGGCCAGTTTCGCGGTGGTGGTGGTTTTACCGGAGCCCTGCAGGCCGACCATGAGAATCGGTGCGGGCGGGTTGTCGATTTTCAGCGCGCCGGGTTCGCCTTCACCTTTCAACACGTCGATGAGCGCGTCATGCACGATCTTGACGACCTGCTGGCCGGGCGTGATCGATTTGGTGACCGCCTGTCCGGTGGCCTTCTCCTGCACGGCTTTTACGAAATCGCGGGCAACGGGCAGGGAGACGTCAGCCTCCAGCAGCGCCACGCGCACCTCGCGCAGGGCGGTGGCCACGTCGTCCTCAGACAGCGCGCCCTGTTTCGTGAGCCGGTCAAAGACGCCGGAGAGGCGTTCGGACAGATTTTCAAACATGGGCCATGGCCCCTTTCGATGTCGGTTGCGGGATGCTCCTGATGTAGGAGGTCCGCGGGTCTTGCACAAATGCCCGGCCGGGCCTGAAACGAAAAGCGCCCCCGTGGGCGCAACGCGCTGACGGAGGGCGATCCCGCAAAGGCCGGGACCGGAAGATCGAAGCTTCCGGATGTTCGGATGGCGTTTAGGCTGTGGACCGGGCGGAGTCAAGCCAGGCGTTGATCCGGCCAACAACCTGTCTGGCCTGCTGACCGCTGCGGTAGCTGTGGGTCAGCCCGTGGCGGTTTTCCAACCGGTCGGCACCCAGAACGAGGGCAACGCGGTGGCAGTCGGGGTCTTCATGGTTTCCCTTGTGGGTCTGGACCATGGCCCGGGTCACCGTGTCGAGCGGGTGGGTTTCGAACTGGTCCCCGGCAAGGCGCCGCTTTCTCAGGGTGTAGGTGCGGGCGCGGCGGTCAAAGATGACCTGCACCCGCTCGACCGCGAACCAGAACGAGGGTCCCATCAGAAGGAGCGTGACGGCAAGGACAAAGAGCGCCTTGCCCGTGTCGCCCTCTGCATAGGAGGCCATGGCCGCGTAGAGCAGCAGCAGTGTCAGCGCCACAAGCGCCAGCGCCAGCAGGAGAGGCCGGTGTTCGATCACCAGCCGGTCCGGGGTGTCCGTCAGGATTCTCATGGCGTCATGACACCCGGGGAAGGTGGTGGATTCAGGGCAGATTCGGCACAAAAAAATGGCGCAGAGTCCAAGCCCTGCGCCACGCAGTGGTCACCGGACCAGATGGTCAGGCGGCAAGCGCGTCGATCTGCGCATTGGCATCGGCGATGGCCTTGTCTGCATCGGCCATCACTCGGTCGGCGGTCACGAAGTCCACGTCGGTGATCCCGACGAACCCCATGATGTGCCGCATGTAGCCCGAAGCGAAATCGATGTCAGACCCGACCGGAGTGCCGCCAGTGGCTAGCGCGATCACCGCGCGTTTGCCCTCCAGCAGGCCGACGGGGCCATTTTCGGTGTATTTGAAGGTCAGGCCCGCGCGGGCGATCTGGTCGATCCAGGCCTTGAGCGCAGCAGGCACCCCGAAGTTGTAGACCGGCACGCCGATCACCAGCACATCCGCCGCCGTGACCTCCTGCACCAGCGTGTCGGAGAGCGCGAGCGTATCTTTTTGCGCCGGGTTGCGTTGAGCGGCGGGGGTGAAATTGGCACTGACCCAGGCCTCGGTGATCTGGGGCACGGCCTCGCTCAGATCGCGGCGGATCACGGTGCCGCCGAGTTTTTCGACGATGGAGGCGGTCAGCTGGCGGGTGGTCGATCCGGCAAAGCGGGCGGAAGCATCAATGTGCAGAATGGTCTGTGTCATTTGGGATGTCCTTCATGAATAGATCAGATTTCTTTCTTCGTGCATCAAATATGGATGTTGCAATTTTGAACGCAATTGATGATATTTCACATGAAGTGTGCGACGTTGCACATCAGTGGGGCAGTGGTGCGATATGGATAACTGGGACGAGATCAAGACTGCCTATCAGGTAGCACGCATGGGAACCGTCAGCGGTGCGGCCGATGTGCTGGGCGTGCATCATGCGACGGTGATCCGCCATATCGATGCGATTGAGGGACGTCTTGGCGTCAAACTGTTTCAGCGCCATGCGCGTGGTTACACGGCCACCGAGGCCGGGCAGGATCTGTTGCAGGTTGCCCAGGCGACGGATGATCAGTTCAGTCAATTGGCCGGTCGCATCAAGGGGCTTGGCAACGAGGTTTCAGGCGATCTGGTGATCACCTCGTTGATCAGCCTGGCACCGAGAATGGTGCCCTTGCTGTCACAGTTCCAGACGCTCTACCCGGATGTAGTTCTGCGTTATCTGACGGGCGAACGACTCTTCCGGCTTGAATATGGCGAGGCGCATGTGGCCATTCGCGCGGGTACCGTGCCAGAGCAGCCGGACAATGTCGTTCAGGCATTTCACCATCAGCATATGGGGCTTTACGCCACGCGGGAGTATCTCAGGACGCATGGCACGCCGAAGTCTATCGAAGACGTCAAGGGTCACCGCTTTGTCGGCCATGACAGTGATGACAGTCGCGCCCCGTTTAACCGCTGGCTGCGCGCGCACATTCCCGCTTGCGTGCTGACGTTCCGGTCAACTGATACACGTGCGCTCGAGATCGCCGTGAAATCGGGCGCTGGCATTGGGTTTATCCCGGTGCTGGAGGCGCGCGAAAATCCTGATCTTGTCGAGGTCTTCCCACGTCAGGAGGATTGGTCCGCACCCCTGTGGCTGGTCACCCATGTGGACCTTCATCGCACCACAAAGGTGCAGGCCTTTTTAAGCTATCTCAAAGAACAGGCGAAAGGCTGGGATGTATGACGCCGGGCGCGCAGGGTCATCTGGCCATGCTGGCTTTCTCCGCATTGGTTGCCGGTTCGTTTTCCCTCGGCGCACAGGCCGCGAACGAGATTGACCCGGCTGTATTGAATGCCGCACGCTTCGCGCTGGCAGCACTGGTGATCGGGGTGGCAGCAGCGGTGACAACAGGGTTGCCGCGCACCGCCTTCCAGGCACCATGGCGGTATGCGCTGCTGGGGGGAACCTTTGCCATCTATTTCGTCTTGATGTTCGAAGGGTTAAAGACCGCTGCCCCGGTCAGTGCGGCGGCAGTCTTTACCCTGACCCCGGTGATGGCAGCGGGTTTCGGTTGGGTGCTGCTGCGCCAGATCACGACGCCGCGTATGGCGCTGGCACTTAGCATCGGTGCAGCAGGAGCGCTCTGGGTAATCTTCCGGGCCGATCTAGAAGCATTGCGCGCGTTTGAGATTGGGCGCGGCGAAGCGATCTACTTCTTTGGCTGCGTGGCCCACGCGATCTACACGCCCATGGTGCGCAAGCTGAACCGGGGGGAGCCAGCGGTGGTTTTCACCTTTGGCATGTTGGTCGCGGGCGCTCTGCTGTTGACGCTTTATTCATGGTCAGACATTGCCGCGACGGAGTGGACGGGCCTGCCAGCCATCGTATGGATCACACTCATCTACATCGCCGTATTTGCGTCTGCGGCCACCTTCGTGTTGCTGCAATTCGCGACACTGCGTCTGCCGAGCGCCAAGGTCATGGCTTATACCTACCTGACGCCGAGCTGGGTGATTCTTTGGGAAATCGCCTTTGGCAACAGCGTTCCGCATCCCTTGGTGCTTGGGGGTGTTGTGTTGACCATTGTCGCGCTTGCACTGCTTTTACGCGATGACGGCGCCCGACCTGTGGAACAAGAACTGCGACAGGCGCGTTGATCTCCTGACAAAACTCAATGAGAGGAACCGGAAATGCGTAGTATTATTTATCTTGTCGGACTTGTGGTTGTGGTTATGGCGGTGATCAATCTCGCAACCTGAGTGTTCCGACAGAAGCTTAAGCGCTCATGCGCTTTCTTCGGGTAGTTCGGTTGCGAGGAACCTCTCAAATGCGTCTAGGTTCACCGGTTCGAACTGCCCGAAGCCTTGCATCCAGACCGAAGCTGCCCGCAAAGCATCCGGTTCCAGTTTGCACCACTTTACGCGGCCTCGCTTTTCCTGAGAAATCAATCCTGCCGCGGTAAGAACACCAAGGTGTTTGGAGATGGCTGCCAGTGACATCTCGAATGGCTCCGCCACATCCGTGACGGCCATGTCGTCTTCCAATAGCATCGTCAGAATGGTCCGGCGCGTCGGATCCGCCAGTGCTGCGAAGGCCTGATCGAGGTCACGTGTCATCCCTCTTCATAACGCCCGCAGATCAGCAGGAAAAGCCCGTCAGCCGCGCGGGTGATGCTCGGTCTGCGAGGGCAACCTTATCCTATGGCGCTCCAGGTCGGCCTCAGATAACCCTATATCACGGGCCAAGTGGTCGCTGATCTGGCCGATATGCGAGCCCTTCCGGCGTGGTCGAAACCATTTCAGACAGCGCCTGATTGTGATTTTTTCTAACATTCCGCCAAAGCTCAACCTTGCGCGCGGACGCGTCATATCTGTCATGGGGCATACTCTTGATAAGGATTTCCACTAAGATGCATCAGATGGCGTTTGATTTCAAAATCAATTGCTTGACGTAACCTGTGCAAAAAATGCACATATTCTTATGATGAGACAACTTCCCCCACTGAACGCGCTGCGGGCTTTTGAGGCGGCAGGCCGGCACGAGAGTTTTTCGCGGGCTGCGGAGGAGCTTGGAGTGAGCCACTCCGCAATCAGCCGACATGTGCGTGGACTGGAAGATCGCCTGAACACACGGCTCTTTCGGGATCTGTCCCGGGGCGTCGAACTGACGGCAGACGGGGCCGCTTACCTTGGACGGATCACACCCGCTCTGGACGCCATTGCCGAGGCGACTGAGCGGGTGATCGAGCGCCCCGCTGGCGTGATTATGGTCAACAGCGAGCCGCTTTTTGCCAGCAAATGGCTGATCCCGCGGCTATCGAGCTTCCATGAAGCATACCCGGATATCGAAATTCGGCTGGAAGGATCGCGGTGGTTGGCTGATGTGAACCGCTATGAGGCGGATGTAGCCATTCGATTCCTCAAAACCCCTGGGTCCAACCCGGATGGCATTTTGCTGAGTGATGCACCGCTCTATCCCTATGCGGTGCCGGGTCTCGTCGACCTGCCCCTGTCTGAACCGCGTGATTTGGTGCAACATACCTTGTTTCGGGACCGGTCAAGTGGCACATGGGGCGTCTGGTTTGCTTTGGCAGGCGAGCGGGACCCGGAGATCGTACCGGCACCAGGCTGGCGCATGCGATCGCATCTGGCTTACGAGGCGACCCTGGCCGGGCAGGGCGTTTATCTGACGTCCGATGAAGTAACATCGCTTGATGTGGCGGCGGGTCGGTTACAGCGCCTCTCCGACATCGGATTTCGCGAGGGCGGTTACTACATGCTGCTCGGTGAAGGCGCGCTGCGCCGCAAACCTGTCCGGCTCTTTCGTGACTGGCTGCTGACCGCCAGCGCACCACATCGTGGACAGCCGATCTGAAAAAGATCAACCAAATGGTTGAATGAGAGAAACGACGCAAATACGCATGCCGCGCATGTAGCACACATGAAGATCGCCTTTCATTGTTCCAAAAATATGCATAAAAACAAGTGCTTGAACTGGCAATCCGACCATGCGCGGGCCGCTTGACTCGCATCGTTCCGCACAATAGCAACGGCGCAACCATCCAGTGGGGTGTTTTGCACGTGACGGACCCGGACGAACAGCAGCGACTGGCGCAGCTCGAAGCGCGGATCGAGGCGGCAAAACAGGGGCAGGCGCCCAAACCTCGTCAGGATGAGCACTATTCCCAGGCGCAACTGGCCTGGCGCATGGTGATCGAATTGGTGGCCGGTCTCGGGATCGGTTTCGGCATCGGATACGGGCTCGACAGCCTGCTCGGGACTCTCCCGATCTTTCTGGTGCTCTTTACATTGCTGGGCCTCGCGGCGGGCATCAAGACGATGCTGCGGTCGGCGCAAGAGGTGCAGGAGAAGAAGTTGGCCGAAGAGGCCGAAAAGGACGAGGGAGCCTGAGATGGCGGAAGCAGAAGGCGGCGGTTTGGTTTTCAAACCCATGGAGCAGTTCGAGATCAAATCGCTCTTTGGCGGTGAGGTCATGTGGTACACGCCAACGAACACGGCTTTCTGGATGGGCCTGTCGATTGTCGCCATTATCGTCCTGCTGGTTCTGGGCAGCCGTCACCGCGCCATCGTGCCGAGCCGGTCGCAATCGGTTGCCGAGCTTGCCTACGGCTTCATCTACAAGATGGTCGAAGACATCTGCGGCAAAGAAGGTCTGCGGTATTTCCCTTATATCATGACGCTGTTCATGTTTATCGTTTGCGCGAATTTCCTCGGGCTGATCCCGACGTCGTTCACGCCGACCTCGCATTTTGCGGTCACGGTCGTGCTGGCGCTTGCGGTCTTCATCACTGTCACTATTCTGGGCTTCGTCAAGAATGGCGCGGCTTTCCTGAGCCTCTTCTGGGTGTCGTCCGCGCCGCTGGCGCTGCGCCCCGTTCTGGCGATCATTGAGATCATTTCCTATTTCGTGCGCCCCGTGAGCCACTCCATTCGTCTGGCAGGCAACGTCATGGCGGGCCACGCGGTGATCAAGGTGTTCGCAGGCTTCGCCGCCATCGCGGCGGTCAGCCCCGTGGCTGTGCTCGGCATCACCGCGATGTACGGGCTGGAGGTGCTGGTGTCCTTTATCCAGGCCTACGTCTTTACCATCCTCACATGCGTGTATCTCAAGGACGCGCTGCATCCGCATCACTAATTCGGGCGACTTTTACACCCGTCCAAATACTCAACTTCCAATCGTAAGGAGAATTCACATGGAAGGCGAACTCGCACACATCGGCGCAGGTCTGGCAGCAATCGGGTCTGGTGCCGCCGCAATCGGGGTTGGCAACGTGGCCGGCAACTACCTGGCAGGCGCTTTGCGCAACCCATCCGCTGCTGCATCGCAAACAGCAACACTCTTCATCGGTATCGCTTTCGCAGAAGCGCTGGGGATCTTCGCATTCCTCGTCGCCCTGCTGCTGATGTTCGCCGTCTAAGACGTCTACGACGACATTCCTTACGGTCGGGCGGCGGTGATTGGCACCGCTGCCCGATGTAATGGGGCGGTTCGAAGGAGACCAACATGGCAACCGAAACACACAGCGCGGACGCGGCTTCCTCCGGGGGCATGCCACAGCTCGATTTCTCGACCTGGGGTAACCAGATTTTCTGGTTGGTGCTCACGCTCATCGTTATTTATTTTGTGCTGTCGCGCGTGGCTCTGCCCCGCATTGCGGCCATTTTGGCGGAACGTCAGGGGACAATCACAAGTGATCTGGCTGCAGCCGAAGACCTGAAGGCGAAGGCGAAGGAGGCGGAAGCCACCTATGAGAAAGCACTGGTTGACGCCCGTGCCGAGGCGCACCGCATCGTTGCCGAAGCCAAGGCCGAAATCCAGGATGATCTGGACGCGGCAATTGCCAAGGCGGATGCTGAAATCGCGGCCAAATCCGCTGAATCCGAAAAGGCGATTGCCGAAATTCGCGCGGGCGCGATGGAAGCGGTCAAGGATGTTGCCACTGAAACGGCGCAGGAAATCGTTAGTGCCATGGGTGGCAAAGCTGATGGCAAAGCTATCACAGCGGCTGTTGATGCCCGGCTGAAAGGATGAGCGACATGCGGAAGTTGACCGGACTTACACTGTTAGCGCTGCTCACCGCTGGCCCCGCTGCCGCAGCGAGCGGTCCCTTCTTCTCCCTGAAGAATACCGATTTCGTCGTGCTTTTGGGTCTGATCGTCTTCGTTGCGATCCTGATCTACTTCAAAGTGCCCTCGATGATTGGGGGCATGCTGGACAAACGCGCCGACGGCATCCAGTCCGAACTGGACGAGGCCCGCGCTTTGCGCGACGAGGCGCAATCGCTGTTGGCCAGCTACGAGCGCAAGCAGCGCGAGGTGCAGGAACAAGCGGATCGCATCGTTGCCGCGGCCAAGGAAGAGGCCACCGTCGCGGCAGAGCAGGCGCGCGCTGATCTCGCCGTCTCTCTTGAACGGCGGATGGCCGCCGCGCAGGAGCAGATTGAAAATGCGCAAACCGCCGCCATCAAGGAAGTGCGTGACCAGTCCGTGACGGTCGCGATGTCCGTGGCGCGGCAAGTGATTGCCAAACAGATGACGGCCGCGCAAGGCAACAGCCTGATCGATAGTGCAATTGCCGAGGTAGATGCCAAGCTGCATTGATTGGCACTTCACAAAAAGCGTCGAAAAACCCGGCTTTAAGGCCGGGTTTTTTTGTCCAGCCCGTCATGCAAAACTCAAATGGCATACCAAGATTGGCCAGATTAAACCCGCCATGCTTTTCTTCGTATTCTTGGATCAGTCTTTCCCCTAAATCTCTCTCTCAAAAACCAACGAGAGTTGGTGACAAAGGTACTGATCAGAGGGGCCTGGCGGACATGGAGTTGCAGGTTTGGCGCACCGTCATGATGTATAATACTGGCGCGCGGCATCTGTCCCACGCAGATCAGTGTTTCTGCACTTCGTGGTCTAGACGCTGCTTAGCGACCTCTTCGTTTCGGCTGGCCCTGATCTGGTCCTGAAGGCAAACCTCGACGTAGTCGAGATGCGCCTCGACAGCGGCCCGCGCGCCCTCGGGATCGCGCACCTGCAGTGCCTGGTTGATGGCTCTGTGTTGGTCAAGCAGCATGCCCCGGGTAGCGCGCTGTTTGAACATGATCTGCCGATTGTAGAACACGCCCTCGCGCAGTAGTTCGTACATGGACCGCATCATGTGCAACATGACCACGTTGTGGCTGGCCTCGATGATCGCCATGTGAAACTGCGCATCCAGCCGCGCCTCGTCTTCCGGATTACGTTTGGCGTGGGCGGCTTCCATCTTGTCAAAAACGGCCTGCACCACGCGCAGATCAGTGTCAGAGGCCAATCGTGCCGCGCGTTCCGCCGCCAGCCCCTCCATGTCCCGGCGAAAAGAGAGATAGTCGAAAACCGCCTCATCGTGACGGGCGAACAGCTGAACCAGCGCAGGTGCAAAGGCGGAGCCCAGCACATCCGCCACATAGACGCCGGCACCTGCTCGGGCCGTCAGTAACCCCTGATCCTGCAAGGTGCCGATGGCGTCTCGCAGACTGGGGCGGGACACGTGCAGCCGCTCGGCCAACTCGCGTTCTGCTGGCAGCCGTTCGCCCGGCCGCAGAATGCCGCGCAGGATCAGCTCTTCGATCTGACGGACCACGGCCGAAGAGAGCTTTTCAGACTGTACCGGTCGAAAGGGCATTGGGGCTCCATTTTGGTCAAATTATATGACCACTTCTACCTGAGGGTAAACTCTTTTCCTCACTCCACAGCGTCTTTCAGCCGTGGCTACCCAGTATCGTTCGCGAGTTTCGCGATATGGATACGACCAGTCGGGTTGGCGTGGATACAGAACCTTTCATCACGTGGCGCAACAATATCTTGTGGATAACTCCGCCTACTACCCACCTTGTAGGGTGTTTTGGTTGACAGGCCCTGCTGTCCCCCACAGTCTAGTGGACCATAGGAATCAATGTCAGGCACGTTTTGCGCTTTTCCAAACTCAGACTGACGGGCTTTAAAAGCTTCGTGGATCCCACCGATCTGATCATCGCGGATGGTCTGACCGGCGTGGTGGGGCCAAACGGCTGCGGCAAGTCCAATTTGTTGGAGGCGCTGCGCTGGGTCATGGGCGAAAACCGTCCCACGGCGATGCGCGGCGGCGGCATGGAGGACGTGATTTTTGCCGGTGCCGCCACACGGCCCGCGCGCAACTTTGCCGAGGTTGCCCTGCATATCGACAACTCGGATCGCCTGGCGCCTGCCGGTTTCAACGACGCGGATCAGTTGGAGATCGTGCGCCGGATCACCCGCGATGTCGGCAGCGCCTATAAGGTCGGTGCCAAGGATGTACGCGCTCGCGACGTGCAGATGCTTTTTGCCGACGCCTCCACCGGTGCGCACAGCCCCGCGCTGGTGCGGCAGGGTCAGATTGCCGAACTGATCAACGCCAAGCCGAAGAACCGGCGCCGCATTCTGGAGGAAGCTGCCGGGATCAGCGGGCTGTACCAGCGGCGGCATGAGGCTGAACTGAAGTTGAAAGGCGCTGAGACGAATCTGGCGCGTGTTGATGATGTGATCGAGCAATTGGCCAATCAGCTAAGCCAGTTGGCGCGCCAGGCACGGCAAGCGGCGCGGTATCGCGAGATCGGCAATGAGTTGCGCCGGGCCGAAGGCATGTTGCTCTATCGTCGCTGGCGCGAGGCGGATGAGGCACGGGCTGTTGGCGAAGAGAGCCTGCGCGGGCGCGTCACCGAAGCAGCGCAAGCTGAGGCGGCTGTGCGGCAGGCGGCCAAGGTGCGGGAAGAAGCTGAAAACGCCTTGCCCTCGCTGCGTGAAGA
This sequence comes from uncultured Roseobacter sp., assembly GCF_947492555.1. Classification (GTDB taxonomy): domain Bacteria; phylum Pseudomonadota; class Alphaproteobacteria; order Rhodobacterales; family Rhodobacteraceae; genus Roseobacter. The sequence goes on along the minus strand of NZ_CANLNE010000001.1, from coordinate 1,283,661 downwards.
GGAGGCGATTGCAGCTGCCGTTTTGCAGCGCCTGACGGTGGAACGTGACACGCTGAACGATCAGGAAACGCGGGCTCTGGCGCTGATCGAAACGCTCACTGGTCGGATCGCGCAGCTGGGCCATGATATCGAGCGTGAAGGCGGGTTGAACCGGGACGCGGGCGAGACCATCGAACGGCTGGAGTGGGAAGCGGGCGAGCTGGCCAAGGCCACCGAAGGCCATGAGGAAAAGCTGGCCGAAGCCGCGGAGGCGGCACGCGAGGCGGCGGCAGTGTTGCAGACCCGCGAAGACGACATGTCGCAACAGACCGAAGATATGGCGCGTTTGTCTGCACGGCACGGCTCGGCCCAGCGATTGCTGGAAGACAGCCGGAAAACGCAGGACAAATCCGAAGCGGAAGCCGTCAAAGCGCGTGAAGCCGTCGCGGTGAGTAAGGCGGCGCTGGCACAGGCGGGCGTGGATTTTGCCTCCGCCGAAGCGGCCGAAAAAGAGGCGGTTGCGACGGCGGAAAAGGCGGATGCGGCGCTGATCGAGGCAGAAGAGGCGCGGGCGGAAACCCAGGCGCGTGAAGCCGAGGCGCGGGCACAACGCTCCGAAGCCGAAGGCGAGATGAATGCGCTGCGCGCGGAGGCCGGCGCGCTGGCCAAACTGGTGGATAGGGATACTGCCGAGGGCGGTCAGGTGCTTGACCAACTGCACGTGAAATCGGGGTACGAAAAGGCGCTGGGGGCAGCATTGGCGGATGATCTGCGCGCGCCGGAAGTGGCAGCAGATGGCCCATCCGGCTGGGCGGCACTGCCTGCGTATGACCGTCATCAGGCCCTGCCCGAGGGGGTAAAGCCGCTGTCGCTTTTTGTTGATGTCCCTGAGGTTCTGTCCCGGCGGATCAGCCAGATCGGTCTGGTTGAGGCGGACGAAGGGCCGCGTTTGCAGGCTGCCTTGAGCCCGGGTCAGCGGCTTGTGTCATCCGAGGGAGACTTGTGGCGCTGGGACGGGTTCCGCGCCTGGGCCGAAGATGCGCCCTCTGCTGCAGCATTGCGGTTGCAACAACTCAACCGGCTGGAAGAGCTCAAGCAAAATCTGGAAGTGGCTACGCAGCGCGCCGAAGGAGCGCAGGCGGCGCACGAAATGCTGGGTGCGCGATTGGCAGAGCTGACCAAGGCGGATGCCTTGGCGCGCGAGGCTCGGCGGGCGGCGGACAAGCTGATGGCCGACGCCGGGCGTCGTCTCAGCCGGGCGGAAGCGGACCGCAATCTGGCAGAGGGCAAGCTTGAATCGCTTGGGCTGGCGGTGGCGCGCCACGAGGAAGAAGCGATGGCGGCGCGCACCCGTTTCAAGGAAGCGGAGCGCGCGCTGGAAGAGCTTGGCGATCTCGATGAAGCCCGCGCGTTGGTCGAGACCGTGCGCATGGCAGTGGAAGCAGCGCGGATCACCATGATGTCGCGCCGGTCTGCCCATGACGAGTTGCGCCGCGAAGGGGAGGCGCGCACCAAACGCGCGCAGGAGGTGACCAAGGAAATCAGTGGCTGGCGGCACCGTCTGGAGACGGCAGAGAAACGCAGTGCGGAATTGGTGGCGCGCAAGACAGCTACCGAAGAAGAACTGGCACTCGCCAGTGCGGCACCCGAAGAGATCGCCGAGAAACGTGCCGAAATGAGCACGTCGATCACCATTGCCGAAGCGCGCAAGGCACAAAGCTCGGACGCGCTCTCGACCGCAGAGGGCGCTTTGCGCACAGCAACGCAGGCAGAGCGGGACGCGGAACGGGTGGCGTCGGAGGCGCGCGAGGCGCGGGCCCGGGCAGAGGCGCGTAGCGATGCGGCACGCGAGACCGTGGCGCTGGCGGCCGAGCGCATCGCGGATGAGGCGCAAGTCACGCCCAACCAGCTTCTGGGCCAATTGGACGTCACACCAGATGCCATGCCCGCTGCAGATGCGCTTGAAGCGGATGTTAACCGGTTGAAGCGGCAACGCGACGCCCTGGGTGCGGTGAACCTGCGCGCAGAGGAAGATGCCTCTGAGGTGCAGACAGAGTACGACACGCTGACGGGCGAAAAGGCCGATCTGGAAGAGGCCATCAAAACGTTGCGGGCTGGGATTGCCAGCCTGAACCGCGAAGGCCGTGAACGTTTGCTTACGGCGTTTGAGCAGGTGAATTCGAATTTCTCCATGCTCTTCACCCATCTCTTTGGCGGCGGCGAAGCCAATCTGGTGATGGTGGAAAGCGACGACCCGCTGGAGGCGGGTTTGGAAATCATGTGCCAGCCGCCGGGCAAGAAACTCAGCACCCTGAGCTTGCTCAGCGGGGGGGAACAGACGCTGACGGCAATGGCGCTGATCTTTGCGGTCTTTCTGGCAAATCCGGCGCCGATCTGCGTGCTCGACGAGGTGGATGCGCCGCTGGACGACGCAAATGTGACCCGGTTCTGTGACCTGCTGGACGAGATGTGCCGCCAGACCGAAACGCGGTTTCTGATCATCACGCACCATGCGGTGACGATGGCGCGCATGGACCGGCTGTTCGGTGTCACCATGGCTGAACAGGGGGTGAGCCAGCTGGTGTCCGTTGATCTCAAGAAGGCGGAAACGCTGGTCGCCTAGCAATCTTTCCTCTGTGGGTGGTGAAGGCGCGAGGATCACCCGATCGTGTCTTGGGTCTTTTGCATTCAGAGATAGAGTGACAGGATGAAAAGATTTCTCTTTTTAACTGTATTGCTCATCTCTCCCCTGACCGTTCTTGCACAGGATTGGCAGTTTCGCGATGGCGACCGGGCGCTCGATCATGCAGAGGTTATGGCGTTGACTGAAGGCCAGACGCTTGTGTTCTTCGATGAAGGCCAATCGAAATTTTCATCCGGCGGCGCCTATTCCTATACCTACGCCAGTGGCGAATCCGCCTTTGGACGGTACCGCGTGAAACCTGATGGCACGGTGTGTATCGATTATCGCAATGGTTTTGCGCGATGTGACAGGTATGTGGAGAGCGGCACGCGGATCGTGATGCTGACCGAGAAAGGCGAACGGTTTCCAATACGTGCGCGCAGTGCGGAATAGAGAAGACCCTGCGGCACAAGGGCGCGCAGGGTCAAAGGTAAAAACAAACCTGAATGTATGTTTCGCCTGAGAAATTAAGAATTTGCCGCTAAAAAGAAGTAAACGGCGAGGACGTCAAAGCCGCGCAAGCAGGGTGGGCGTGGGCCATGCATCGGCTGGCAGGCCCAGTCTTTTCTGCTCTGCCTGAACGGCCGCGCGGGTGCGCGCGCCCAGAATGCCGTCGACCTTTCCTACATTGTGTCCGCGCGCCTGCAGCTTGCGCTGTAGCTCCTTGGTTTGCGCGCCGTTTAGCCCTTGCTCGGGCGATCCGGCGTCATAGACCGGCGCCCCTTGCAGGCGCGTGCCAAAGTAGGCCGCTGTCAGAACATAGGTAAAGCTTTGATTCCATTCAAAATAAACGCGGAAATTGGGGTATGCGATAAAGGCAGGGCCCTTATGGCCCTGGGGCAGGATCAAAGAGGCTTTGAGGCCCCGCTGCAAACTGCCCTGCCGCGCACGAACGCCCAAACCTTCCCAGGCGGAGGTGGATTTCACCACGTTCAGACCGCTTTGCGACCAGTCGAACTGGGCCGGGACCTGCACTTCTTGCAGCCACGGCTCACCCGCGCGCCAGCCGAGGTTTTGCAGCATCTTGCCGCCAGACATCAGGGCATCTGCAGGCGAGGTTTTTAATGAAACCTTACCATCGCCATCGCCGTCAACGCCATTTTCGAGGATATCGCGCGGCAGCATCTGCACCATGCCGATTTCCCCGGCCCAGGCACCCGTGGTGGTGCGGGGATCAAAGGCACCCTGTTCAAAAAGTTCCAAAGCGGCAAAGACCTGTGGCCGGAAGAGCTCAGGCCTGCGGCAATCATGTGACAGGGTGACCAGCGCATTGGCGGTGTTGAAATCCCCCTGAAAACCGCCGTAATCCGTCTCGAACGCCCAGAAGGCCAGCAAAACACCACGGTCCACGCCATATCTCTGTTCGACCTGATCAAAGATCGCATCATACTTCCGGGCATTGCTCTGGCCGCGTTTCAGACGATCCGCGGAAATCAGGCGTTTGGAAAAATCGAGAAACGGGCGTTGGAAAACGCCCTGCGCGCGGTCTGCCTTGATCACGCTCGGCTCCTGTCGGACGCCTGAAAAGAACTGCTCAACGGCGGATTTACCATGTCCCTTTGCAACCGCCTCGGCCTTGAGGTCGTTCACGAAACTACTAAACGATCCACCGCAAGCCTGGGCAGCAAAAGGCAGGGCAGACAGACAAAGGGCAAGAAGGGGAAGGCGCATCACAAATCTCCGCGTTCAGGTCACATCAAAACAAGCAGAACACAGAGCGCGAGAAACCCGCCCCATGCTTTCCACAGCATCGCGATACCGGCGTCAATGTCTACCGGTGTGAGGATACTGCGGCCTTCCGGGTTAACGTAAGGAAAATCATGCATCTGACCATCATAGGCGCGGGGTCCGGCCAGCGCGACGCCAAGCGCGCGGGAAAGCGCCGCTTCGGGCCAGCCGGCGTTGGGAGAGCGGTGGCGACCTGCGTCTGCGCGGATGCCCGCGAGGTCAAAGCAGCGGGCAGGCAGGGCCAGCAGAGCTGCGGTGAGCCGGGCCGGGATCAGGTTCAGCACATCGTCAAGCCGTGCCGCGGCCCAGCCGAATGTTTCATGGCGTGGGGTTCGGTAGCCGATCATGCTGTCTGCGGTGTTGATCAGCTTGTAGACTACCAACCCCGGCAACCCGGCGATCAGAAACCAGAAGGCCGGGGCAATCACCCCGTCAGAGAGGTTTTCCGCCGCACTTTCGAGGGCGGCACGGACCACGAGGGTTTCGTCCATTGCGCTGGTATCGCGGCTGACGATGCGGGCGACCATGCGCCGACCTTCGAGCAGCGACATCCGCAATCCATCCGCGACGGCGGCCACATGTTGCACGAGCGACTTTTGCGCAAGGAGCATGGCGGCAACGACAATCTCGACCAGCGGACCCGCCGTGCTGAGCAGGTACCCCAACACGCCCCCCACAATCACGAGGGCCATTGTGCACAGGATTCCGTTGCGGCGTTTGTTGTTTCCGGTATTGAACCGATTATCCAGCAAACCAACGAGACGCCCCATCATAACGGCGGGATGCGGGACGCGGTCCCAGAGCCAGCGGGGCTCCCCCAGAAGAGCGTCGAGGCACAGGGCACAGATCAGGACGGCTGCAGTGCTCATGCAAGGGCCGCCGCAACCCGCGGCCAGTGCAGCGCATGTGGCAGACCAAGGCGCAGCCAGTGCGGGTTGTATGGAAAGACGCGGCTCCAGATCCTGTGGTGGGCAAGCCGGGTTTGCCAGACGACGGCATCCTCTACCTCGTAGAGCCGGAACAGGGTGGTCCCGCCCAGCACCCGCGCCCCTGCACTCTCCATCTGCGCGTCCAATCGCGCGGCGTCTTCGGCCAGGCGCGCCCCGGTGGCGCGGGCCCACTCCGCATCGGCCAGCGCAGCCGCGCCCACATGTAGGGCGGGCCCTGACACGGCCCAGGGTCCTACCGCATCGCTTAGCCGCGCGACAAGGGCGGGATCACCTGCGATGAAGCCGAGTCGCAGACCCGCCAGCCCCCAGAATTTGCCAAAGCTCTTGAGAACCAGCGTACCGGGCCGCGCGGAGAGAGAGATCAGCGATTGCGTCGGTGCCACGTCGCAAAAGCTTTCATCGATGATGGTAAGCGCTGCGTCGGGGCAGGGTAATGTCTCTGCCGTCCATATCTTGCCATCGGGGTTGTTGGGGTGCACGACGACCTGCGCCTCTGCCGGTGCGGCATTCGTGACGCGCCAGTCCGCAGCGCGAAAGGCTGCCGCATGTTCATTGTACGTCGGCCTGGGGATGCAGACCGCACCTCTGGCGGCAAGCTGTGGGGTCTGCGCGATCAGCGCGGATGCCCCGGATGCAGCCATCAACCCGACGCCGTCAGGTACCTGCCAGAAGGCACGGGCGGCCGCAATCACATCGGCAAGGGCGTTCTTGTCGGGCAGAGCGGTCCAGCAGTCCGGGGGGAGTGTCTTGAGCGGGTAAGGATGCGGATTGATACCCGTCGACAGGTCAATCCAGCCGATTCGGCTACCCCCAAACCGTGCAATTGCAGCATCCAGCCCGCCCCCATGATCGCGTTCGCGTTTCGTCAACAATATGCTCCAAAACCGAGAAACGTGGCGCAAAACCGCAGCTTTGCCCGTTGCTAAAAGCGGAAACTGGCCGGTTATTCAAGTGTGATCAGAATTGATAAAGATGTCGTTGATTGCTTAATGGTTTGTTAACCTTTGAGGCACACGACAGATGTTACGGTGTGAAACAATTCCGGCGTTTACCGGGATGGAGGACAGATGAAGGTTCTGATTGTTGAGAGCCAAAACGATCTGGCTAAAATTTGGCAAAGACATCTCGAGCGCATGGGTATGGATGTCGCGAGCGCATCCGGGCAATCGGATGCGATTGGCCACCTGAGCACACATGAAACGGATATCATCATTATGGACCTTGTCCTGAATGAGGGGTCCGCCCTGGCGGTTGCGGATTACGCAAGCTATCGGCTGCCCGAGGCAAAGGTGATCTTTGTCACCAACACCTCGTTCTTCTCGGATGGCTCGATTTTCTCGCATGCAACCAATGCCTGCGCCTTTGTGCAGAGTGCAACACCTCCCGAAGATCTTGCGGCAATGGTCGAACACTACGGAGCACCAACACAGCATTCCGGTGCGGCCTGACCGCGTGGGGACGACGTTAAAAATCAAATAGAGTTAACCGCGGCCATGCGGTGCCATGAAATCCAGATCGGGCCCGACGGGCACGATCCGGTGCGGATTTATGCTTTCGTGGCTGTAGTGGTAGTGCCGGATGATGTGCTGGAAATTCACGGTCTCTGACACGCCGGGTGTCTGAAAGAGATCGCGGGTATAGGCCCAGAGGTTGGGGTAATCGATCAGCCGCCTTCGATTGCATTTGAAATGCAGGTGATACACCGGGTCAAAGCGCACCAGTGTGGTGAAAAGCCGCCAGTCGGCTTCTGTCTGCCGGTCCCCCATCAGGTAACGGGTGTCCGACAGGCGCGTTTCCAGCCAGTCCAGCGTGTCAAAAAGTGGCATGACCGCTGCGTCGTAAGCCGCTTGCGTGGTGGCAAACCCGGCCTTGTAGACGCCGTTGTTGACGGTGTCGTAGATGCGGTCATTCACCGGGGCGATGGCATCGCGCAGGGGCTCTGGCCAGAAGTCATCGGTGTTGCCCGTCAGGCCGTTGAACGCCCCGTTGAACATGCGGATGATTTCGGAGCTTTCGTTGGACACGATGGTTTCGCGCGACTTGTCCCAGAGGATCGGCACCGTGACCCGACCGGAAAAGACCGGGTCAGCCTTGGTGTAAAGGTCACGTGCAAAAGGGAGGTTGTAGAGCGTGTCACCCGTGGCACCCGAATTATCCGCCTCGAAGGTCCAGCCATCGCTCAGCATGTCAGGATGCACCGCGGAGACAGAGATATGCTCTTCCAAGGCTTTGAGTTTGCGGAAAACGAGGGTTCGGTGCGCCCAGGGGCACGCGTAGCTGACATAGAGGTGATAGCGGCCCGAATCGGGTGTGAACCCTCCCGTGCCGCTAAGCCCCGGGGCGCCGTCTGCCGTAATCCAGTTGCGAAACTGCGCATCAGCCCGTTTGAAGCTGCCGCCTGTGGACTTCGTATCGTACCAGCGATCGTGCCACACCCCGTCGATCAAAAGCCCCATCTTCAAACTCCTATTGTTCCGGGGTGAATCCTAAGGCAGGCCTTTCGTACATCACAGAGCACACCGCGCGCAGCCCCCCTGCATCCGCGCACAACGCACGGTTGCTGACATAAAAACTTAACTTGATTTTTAGGGGACGTGTCCATCATGCTGTCGTCGGGTGATGTAGGGAGTAACGATATGGAATCGATTTTTTCCAAGGAAATTCAAGCTGGTCTGGATCAGGCGCGGGTGGAGGCATTAAAACGGTCGTCGCGGCTGCGGGTAAATGTGGACGGCGACATCCTACCGGTGCTGCGCATGTGGAAGACCGGTTTTGCGCTGGAGGCGGACACGCCGAGCCTGCGCGGATTTGTGGATCTCTACGATGGCAGCCTGCATCTTTTCCAGTGCCTGATTGTCACCAGCTACGACGAAGAGGGTGAGCGGCGCTATGAGTTCAAACGCGCCACGGCCGTGTCGGAAAAACCCGCTGTGGATTTCGAGATTGGTGAGGACGCCCCCGTCGGTCTGATCGAGGACGCCCGCTGAACTGCCTATTGAAGGTCGCCGAAGGCGGTTGCGAGGCGTTCGCAGGCTTCTTTGACGCGCGACCGGGGCGTGCCGAGATTGAAGCGCATGAAGCTTTCGCCGCCTGTGCCAAAGCTGGATCCGTGGTTGGCCGCGATTTGCGCATCTTCCTGCACACGCCGGGCGATTTCTCCGGTTTCCATCCCGGTGTCTTTGAAATCCACCCACGCAAGATAAGTGCTTTCAAGGTTCATTGAGGACAGGCCGGGGATCGCATTAACCGCTGTGTCGAAAAGCCGGCGATTGCCGTCGAGATATTCGGTCAAATCATCTACCCAGGCCGCGCCTTCCGGAGAATAGGCTGCTTTGGCCATCACCAGCCCGAATGAGTTTGCCGAAAGACCGAGAGCGGACATCCGGCGGGAGAAGATCGCACGCAGGTCCGGGTCTTCGATGATCACATTGCCCGTGTGGTGCCCTGCGAGGTTAAAGGTCTTGCTCGTCGCCGTCATCATGATCAGACGGTCGGTGATCCCATCGATAAGGGCTGCGGGTATGTGGGAATGGCCGGGCATCACCAGATCATGGTGGATTTCGTCGGAGACAAGGATCAGGTCGTGGCGACGGGCGAAATCCGTCAGCTGTTGCAGCTCTTCCCGCGTCCAGACCCGTCCGCCCGGATTATGCGGAGAGCACAGGATTATCATCTTTTCTGCGCCGGTCATCTGGGCGTCATAGGCGTCAAAATCCATCTGGTACTGGCCATCCATCTGAACCAGCGGGCATTCCACGATCTTGCGTTCAGCGGCATCGATGACGCGGGCAAAGGCGTGGTAGACGGGGGTAAAAAGGATCACGCCATCGCCAGGGTCGGTAAAGGCGTCAATGCACAGGCCGGTGCCATTCACCAGGCCGTGGGTGTTGAAAATCCAGTTTTTCTCCACCCGCCACCCATGGCGTTCCTTCATCCACCACTGGATGGTTTCGCGATAGCTGTCTTCGCTGCCGTAATATCCGTACACGCCGTGATCAAGCATGCCTTTCAGCGCCAGCTGAACACACTCCGGGGGCCGGAAATCCATATCGGCGACCCACATGGCGAGACCCTGATCGGCGGAGACCCCATAGGTTTGCTGCATGCTGTCCCATTTGCAGCAATCGGTGCCACGCCGATCAATCAGGGTATCGAACCGGGTGTCATGAGGGGTGTCGAGGCTCATCAGGATCTCCTTGTTACATGCCGCAAGCTAGCGGGAATTTCGCGGGCCGCAAGCCCGCGTGTGTTGCAGCCGCTGTGATGCTGGCTTACATGAAACCCATGAAGAGAAATATTCTGTTACATCCTGACCCACGGCTGAAAAAACAGGCAGCTCCCGTCGCTGATCTGAGCGATGAGTTGCGTGCATTGGCCGATGATATGCTGGAAACGATGTATGATGCGCCCGGTGTCGGGCTCGCGGCGCCGCAGGTGGGTATTCTGCAGCGGCTTGTGGTGCTGGATTGCGTAAAAGGCGAGAATGAGCGCCCGCGACCGCTGATCATGTTCAACCCGGAAATCGTTTCCTCTTCTGACCAGATGAACGTCTACGAAGAGGGTTGCCTGTCAATCCCGGAACAGTTTGCTGATGTCACCCGCCCTGCGGAGGTCGAGGTGCGCTGGATCGACCAGAACGGCAAAGAGATGCAAGAGACGTTTGATGGCCTTTGGGCCACCTGCGCGCAGCACGAGATTGATCACTTGGATGGCAAGCTTTTCATCGACTACCTCAAGCCGCTGAAGCGTCAGATGATCACCCGTAAAATGGTCAAGATGAAGCGGGAACTGGCCCGCGCATGACGGTGCGCGACATTGTGCTTTGGCCGGACACGCGCTTGACAGAGCTCTGTGCCCGGATTGCGGCAATCACACCGGAAATTGAAACCTTGGCCAGCGATATGCTGGAGACGATGTATGACGCGCCGGGGCGCGGGTTGGCAGGCCCGCAGGTTGGCGCCATGCAAAGAATATTCGTCATGGATACGGAATGGAAAGAAGGCTCACCTGCGCCGATGGTCTTCATCAACCCAGAGATCGAGACACGCAGCGCGGTACAATCGGCTCAAAGCGAAGGGTGTCTTTCCATCCCTGGTGTCACGGTGGAAGTGTCCCGACCTGCTGAGGTCACGCTGCGCTGGACGGATTTGGCGGGGCAGGAGACGCGGCGTGTGTTTTCCGGGTTTGCGGCTGCCTGTGTGCAACACGAACTGGATCATCTGAATGGCATCGTGACGTTGGACCATCTGACGGAGGCGGCACGCGCGTCCGTAGAAGCCGATTATGCGGAGGCTCTGGCATGACCCTGCGGGCTTTCGTGAAATGGCCCGATGCCAGATTGCGGACCAAAGCCGCCGTTATTGACGAAGTTACGGACGACATTCGGACCCTTTGGGATGACATGATCGAAACGATGGATGCAATGCCGGGGGTCGGGCTGGCGGCACCGCAGATCGGGGTCATGCTACAGGTCGCCGTGGTGGATGCCTCGGATGCCAGAGATCGGCGCATTCGGATGGCCAATCCGGAAATACTGGACGCCTCGGCCATCATGAACCTGCATGAGGAAGCCAGCCCAAATCTGCCGGGGGTCTCTGCCACGATCTCGCGGCCCAGAGGGGTTGCGGTGCGGTTCATGGATGAGACCGGGCTCTACGTCCGGCGTGATTTCGTTGGGCTAGAAGCGACAAGCGTTCAGCACCAGATCGATCATTTGCAGGGACGCATGTACTTTGACCGTCTCAGCAAGGTCAAACGTGACATGCTGCTGCGTAAAGCCCGCAAGCTACAAAACTAAAGTGGCCTGAAAGCCCACCCTACCTGCTAGGAGCAAAGGGATGTGGTAGCAGGTAGGGTGGGCTTTCAGGCCACCTTTTGCAGGAGATGGAAAATGCGCGTGATCTTTATGGGGACACCTGAATTTTCGGTGCCCGTCCTTGATGCCTTGGTGGCGGCGGGACACGAGATCGCCTGCGTTTACGCGCAGCCGCCTCGGCCCTCTGGACGGGGCAAGAAAGAGCGACCCGGCCCCGTGCACAAACGTGCGCTGGCGATGGGATTGCCTGTGTTGACGCCGGTCTCTTTGAAAGATGCAGACGCGCAGGAAGTATTTCGGGCATTCCACGCGGATGTGGCGGTTGTCGTCGCCTATGGATTGATCCTGCCACAGGCTATTCTCGATATGCCGAAACTGGGGTGCCTGAACATTCACGCCAGTCTTCTGCCAAGATGGCGTGGTGCTGCGCCGATCCACCGTGCGATTATGTCCGGCGACGCGGAGACAGGTGTTTGTATCATGCAGATGGAAGCCGGATTGGACACGGGGCCGGTGCTGTTGCGAGACGCCACAAAAATCGGTGAGGAGGAGACCACGGCCACGCTGCACGACCGGCTCAGTGCGATGGGGGCTGCGCTGGTTGTGGACGCGCTGGCCCAGATCGGCCAATTGGTCCCGCAGCCTCAGCCCGAAACCGGAGTGACCTACGCCGACAAGATCGACAAATCTGAAGCCCGCGTGGACTGGCACCAGCCCGCAGAGCATGTGGACCGCCTGATCCGGGGGCTGTCCCCGTTTCCGGGTGCCTGGATCATGGATGGCGATACGCGCATCAAACTGCTCGGCGCGCGTCTTGCGGAAGGGCAGGGCTCGCCCGGTACCGTTCTTCTGGATCCACTGCGGGTTGTCTGTCAGGACGGCGCCGTCGAACTCACCTGCTTGCAGCGCGCGGGCAAAGCTGCGCAGGATGCGCAGGACTTCCTGCATGGTTGGCCAATGGCTGCGGGAAAGCAGCTTTGAGGGAGAAGGCGCAATGTTTCCAACGCTGATCGGCACCGTCGTGATTGCCGGGATTGTCGGCTATCTCTGTGAAAAAACCGGGTTTACTCACAATGGCTATCTGCAAAGCATCATCATCTGCGTGGGCGGTGCGTTTCTGTTTTACTTCATTCGGCTGATGTTTGGCTTTGGCTTTTCCAGCCCCGGTCTAAACGCAATTGCCTCTTCCATCGGCGCCTTGATCATCGTGCCCTTTCACTGGCGAAAATAGAACTATTCGGCGGGCCGTCCGGTCAGAGCAGCCTCTTCATCCGGGCGCGGTGCCCGCACACAAAGACGCAAGAGCGGCGGCACCGTGAGCAGCGTCAGGAAAGCGGACATCGACAGTCCCCCGACGACAACAGCGCCGAGACCACGATAAAGTTCTGATCCTTCGCCCGGGATCAGCACCAGCGGCAGCATCCCGAAGACCGAGGTCAGCGTCGACATGAAGATCGGCCGGATGCGGTTGCTGGTCGCCTCTTCGATGGCGGCAATGGGGGCCATGCCTTCATCGCGGAGGTGGTAGAGTGTCTGGTGCACGATCAGGATCGCGTTATTCACCACGATCCCGACCAGAATGATGAAGCCAAGGAGGGTCAGCATATCCAGAGGTTGGCTCTGGAAGGTGTTCAGCAGGGCGAGCCCGCCAACCCCGCCGGCTGCAGCGACCGGCACAGAGATCAGGATCACCAGCGGCAGAACGAAACTCTCAAAGAGGATCGCCATAACCAGAAAGACGATGATCAGCGCCACGGCGAGGTTGATCTGAATGGCATCCCAGGTCTGGCTGAGCTGATCGGCGGTGCCGGACACACTGACGCGGATGCCGTTGGGCAGCCCTTGCTCTTCCAGAACCGAGACGACCTCGGTTTCCAGCAGTTCCACCGCTGCCTCGAGCGGCAGAGCGTCGGAGGGGCGCACCTCCAGCGTCACGGTGCGCAGCCGGTCGCGGTGCCTGATCTCGGTCGGACCGGCGGTGACGACAACATCGGCCAGTGCGGTGACCGGCACGATCTGCCCCGAGGGCGTCACGACCGGGTAGTTGCCGATGTCCTGCGTCCGCTGGGCGACCTGCAGGCCCGGATCGCCTTTCAGCATCAGGTTCAACCGCTCTGCACCGACTGTGATCTCAGCCACGCGCAGCCCGTCATTGAAGGCATCAACCGTCAGGGCCAGATCAGACGCGCTGAGCCCGGCATCGGCCAGCCGCAGCCGGTTGGGCACCAGCCGAACCTCGGGGGCGCCAAGCTCCAACCCCGGGATCGGACGGAACTGATGGCCTTCAGCGCGGGGCAGCAGGCCTGCGATTGTGCCTGCCGCCTGACCGGCAACGGCCAGAATTTCATCCAGATCCTGCCCGGAGATGTTGAGCTCGATGGTGCGACCGCCGCCAACACCGCGCCCAAAAAGCGAGGGTTGCGTCATGAACCCAAAGGTCCCGGGCTCTGCGAATATCGGCGTTGACAGCACCGGGATAAGCTCGCCCGCGCGGGCGCCGTCAACGGCGGCGGCCCCCACAAAGCTGTTGCCCGGCGTTGCCACGAAGAAGAAATTCTCGATCGTCGGTGTTCCGTCTTCCATCTGGGGCGCTGGGGCGGCTTCCCAGAGCGGGCGGGCCACGCCTTCGATCCGCTGCGCGATTGTCTGGGTCGTGTCGAGGTTGTATCCGGGGGGCGGGATGATCAGGCCGAACACCAGGTTTCGATTGCCTTCCGGCAGATACTCAAGGCGCGGCAAAAAGATGACGCTGGCAATGGCCGCACCGCCCGCAATGGCGGCCACCATCATCAGACCAATGGCCCGGAACCGCACTGTCATGCGCACATAGCGCATCACCAGGCCGTGGAACCCATGGGCCAGATGATCGAGCCCCCAGATTTTCATGGTGACCTGTTCGCCCTGTTTCAGCAGGCGGCTGGCAAGGGCGGGAATGACTGTGACCGCAACGACGAGCGACAGGAGCACGGAGACCGAAATCGCAACAGCGATATCGCGAAAGAGCTGACCGGCTTCGAGCTGCATGATCAGGATCGGGATGAAGACCAGCACGGTGGTCAGGGCGGAGACGAGGATCGCCCCCCAGACCTGTTTGGCGCCCTTGTAAGCCGCCTCGCGCCGGGTCATCCCCTGTTCGCGCAAGCGGTAGATGTTTTCCAGCACGACGATGGCCGCATCGACGATCATGCCCACGGCAAAGGCAATCCCGGCCAACGAGATCACGTTCAGCGTACGACCGGTGGCGGCCATGGCGACAAAGGTGGCCACGATACTGACCGGGATGGCCAGCGACACCACCAGCGTGGCTCGGGGGCTGCGCAGAAAGGCGAGCAGGACCGCAGCAGCCAGCGCACCGCCGATCCAGATGTTCTGTGTCACCAGATCGATGGCCCCGTTGATATAGACAGTTTCATCATAGACCTGACGCATCTGCAGACCGGCATCGGAAACGGGGCCTTCGTCCAGTTCGGTCAGCACCGCGCGCACGGATTCCATGGTCTCGATGACATTGGCGCCGGGTTCGCGCACGATGTTGAAGGCAAGCCCGGGCTCGCCGCGGAAACGCAACCGGGCCCCGGGTTCCTGATAGGCAAAACCGACCTCTGCCACGTCACCGACCCGCACGCGACCCGACCCGCCATTGCCAAGCTCGGAGCGCAGCACGACTTCTTCGATGGCGGCGACCGTGTTGAGGTTACCCTCGGCGCGGACCACGTAGCGGCGTTTGCCCTCTTCGACATCCCCGGCGGAGAGGGAAATGTTTTCGTTGCGCAGGATGTTCACCACGTCCGGCACCGTCAGGTCAAAACGGGCCAACTGCCTCGGATCGACCACGACCTGCAATTCGCGGGTCACCCCGCCGAAGACATTCACCGCAGAGACCCCTTCGATCCGTTCGACCCGGTCCTTGATGATGTCTTCGACAAAATCGCCATAGGTCGGCATGGATTGGGTGTTGCCCTCCTGCGCGGTCAGCAGGACCCAGGCAATCGGGCTGTCATCTGATCCAGAGGTGTCCAGCGACGGCTCACCCGCCTCATCGGGATAATCCCCCACCCGATCCAGACGGTTCGAGACAAGCAGAAGCGATTGGCTCATATCCGTGCCGATGCCGAATTCCAGCGTCACCGATGCCTCGCCAGTTTGGGCGCGCGAGGTCATGACGTCGAGCCCTTCCAGCCCGCGCAAGGCCTCTTCCTGCCGGTTGATGATTTCCCGTTCGATCTCCGAGGGGGCGGCGCCGGGCCAGTTCGTGCTGATCACGACGATGGGTTTGCGGACGTCAGGCGCCAACTGGATCGGAATACGGGTAACGGCAATGACACCGAACAGGACGGCCATCACGACCGCGGCCATGACGGCGACGGGGCGATCAATGGCGAACCGGATGAAATCCATATCAGCCTCCGTTGCTGGCGCCCATGGGCGCGATGGCTTGTCCGGGGCGCAGACGCTCATTGCCGCGGGTGACGACAACCTCGCCCTCCTGCAGCCCGCCCAGCACTTCGAACCGGTCCCCGAGTGCGACGCCGATTTCCACCGTGCGCGGTTGCGCCTGTCCGTCCGCAGCGACGAAAACGGTCCAGCCACCGCGCGCCTGGACAAGCGCATCCTTGGGCACGGACAAGACCTCGCGCGGTTCACTGATCGGGATGGACACGGTGATCGATTGACCGATTGCGACGGTTTTCATGTCGATCAGAAGCGGCGAGGAAAAGCGTACCGGTCGTGTCCGGGTTGCGGTGTCCTCGACCGGCAGCAGCACCCGTACCGTCAGGGCAAGCTCCTCACCTGCTTCCGTGATGCCGCTGACCTCAAGTCCGGGCTCCAGCACGCGGATGTATTTTGAAGGTACGCTGGCTTCGATCTCGAAGGATTGCGTGTCCAGCAGCGACACGACCGGCGCACCGGAACTGATGAATTCGCCGGGGTTGGTGTTGACCTCCAGCACGATTCCGGAAAACGGCGCGGTGATGCGGGCGCGGTCCAACTGATAGCGGGCCTCGGCCGCATTGGCCTCGGCGGTCTGGACCCGTGCCTCGGCCTCGGCCAACTGTCCCTGAGCCTCGAAGAAATCACTTTGGGCCTCGTCGAAACGGCTGGATGAGAAGGAGGTGGTGCCGCGCAAACCTTCAATCCGCGCCAGCGCTTTTGTCGTGCGGTCAACACGGGATTTGGCCGTTGCGATGCCAGCCCGCGTTTCGGACAATCCTGCATCTGCCTGACGTGCGAGAATTTCCAGAAGCTCGGTATCCAGTTCGGCGAGGATATCCCCTTCGGTTACGGTAACTCCTTCGAGCACATGAACTTTTTCTACGGTCCCTGCGATACGGCTGGCTACGGTCCCTTCGCGGGAGGTGACCACCTCGGCAAAGAGCGGCACCGTTTCCGCGATGGATTGCACTTCGACGGTTTCGACGCCAACGGCAGCAGGCCCGCCTTGCGCGGCCACCGTGCTGCCCGTCGCCAGAAGAACACCGGTCACAAGCAAAGAACGCAGCAGATTCGGAAACGGATTTATACTCATGGATATGCTTTCTGTGCCTGACGCAGGCGGTAGGGCTGGGACTTAGGTAAGTCCTGCAGCAGTCAAATACCACTTTGGCGCGCAAACGCACCTGCAAATTCCAGTGATCACTCAGATTATTCCGGTGCTTTGCCCGATTCAAGGTCACGCGCATAGGCGATGAGGGCATCGACTTCTTCGGCAAGCGGCTCTTGCCCGGTAAATCCCAGCAGATAACTGGACACCAGACGGCTGCGTGCCTCCATCGGCTCATTCAATTGCGCGTCGTCGTACCCGATTTGCATGTAGTAGAGGATGCGCGCCCGCGCGACGGCTTCCAGATCGGGATATCCGAACCGGGCGAACATCGCGCGCAACGCCTCCAGCCGCTCGGCCTCGGAGGCATGCAAAACCTCGCGCACGCGCGGTGCCCGGCGTGCCCAGTCCCGTATGGCAAAATCGAGCCGCGTGCTGAAAAGCGCCGGGTTGATCACGCAGCGAAAGACATTGCCGACAGCTTCGGTGATGGTGTTTGCCGGGGCCTGCGCCTTGGCCACAAGGGCGGCGGTGTTGGTTTTCTGCCAGTGGTCAAGCAGGGCATCCAGCAAATCCTGCCGCGATTTGAAGTACCAGTAGAAGCTGGAGCGGGAGACCTGCAGTTTCTCCCCGATGAGCTGAACTTTCACACCCTCCACGCCGTGAGCCAGCAACGCTTCCAACGCCGCGTCCAGCCAGTCTTGCCGGGTCACCTTGATATTGCCTACGAGGGGGGCTTCAGTCTCGGAGACGTCCGGGGGCGGGCCGGGTTTTCGCGGGGCGTTCATGTTTTAGCTTTCCGGTGGCGCACCGCCCGCAGCGGATTTCCGGCGGATGTTGTCGCGCAGGTGGCCGAGGGCGGCTTCATCCACGCGCGGCCCCGCAGCCTCTGCCACAATCTGTTTCCACATATCGGTCGCGCGGGTGGTTGCATCCTTGCCTCCGCGCTCCTGCCATGTGCCAAAATTTGAGAGGTCCCCGATCAGCGGTTCGTAGAAGGCGGTCTGATATCGCTCCATCGTATGGGCCGCACCAAAGAAATGCCCGCCCGGTTGCACTTCTTCCAGCGCTTCCAGACCGATATCGGCGACGTCCGCTGGTGTTTCCGTGCAAAGCTCTGCAACCATTTGAAGGACTTCCAGATCGGTAATCAGCTTTTCGTAGGATACGGTCAAACCCCCTTCAAGCCAACCGGCGGCGTGGATCACAACAGTCGCGCCTGCGAGTAGGCACCCCCAAGTGCCGAATTGCGTTTCATTGGCGGCCTGTACGTCGCCGAGGTTCGCCGCCGAGCCGGAGGCGCAACGCCAGGGCAGGCCAATTTTGCGCGCCAGCTGTCCGGCGGCGAGGCTGGCCTTGAAATGCTCGGGCGTGCCAAAGGCAGGTGCGCCGGATTTCATGTCGACGTTTGAGGTGAAGGTGCCATAGCAGACCGGCGCGCCGGGGCGGACAAGTTGCGTTAGGGTGATCGCAGCAAGGGCTTCGGCATGGCTGAGCGTCATCGAACCGGCCACGGTGATCGGTGCCATTGCACCCATAAGGGTGAAGGGGGTCACGATGCTGACTTGCCCGGCCTTGGCGAAATCCATCAGCCCCTGCGCCATCGGGATGTCGAGGGTGCGGGGCGAATTGGTGTTGATGATCGTGTAGCAGTGGCTTTCTGCTGTGAACTCTGCGTCGGAGAGACCGCGAAAGTCGCGCAGCATTTCGAAGCTTTGCGTCACCTGCGGTGTGCCACGCGAGAAGATGAAGGGCACCTTGTCCGACAGGGATAGCTGCGCATCCAGCGTCGCGTAGTGGCGCAGGTGCATCGGGATGTCTTGCGGTTCTATCAGGGGCGGGACCATGTGCAGGACGTCGAAGTGCTGGGTCAGTTGCACCAACTCGCGAAAGTCGCGCTCGGTGCCCGGGCGGCGACCCCGTTCGAGGTCGGTGGCATGCGGCGCGCCCGCGCCGGGCTGGAAGACCAGATTGCCGAGTTCCAGCGTGATATCGCGGTCACGGACAGCGCCGCGCACGGGGATGGCGCGGGGCGCGCCGGCCAGTGCCGCCTCAACCATCTCCCGCCCGATGTGCACCATCTCGGTGTCGTCATGCACCGTCGCGCCGCCGGACTTGTAGGCCGCGCGCGCGGCGGGCAGCAGCACCTTGACGCCCAGCCGTTCGAGCACATCAAGCGCGGCCTCGTGGATCGCTTCGATCCGGTCGTCAGAGAAAACCGACATGGGCGGGAAGGGGTTGCGCAGATTGCGATAATCCACCTGCCGCTTGACCGGCGGGCCACCTCCACCGCGGCGCGTGCGCCGCCGCCCGGTTTTTTCCGCAAGGGTCATGCCCGCATGGCCCTGCCCTGGGGGTCATAGGGCGAGGGCGGGATGACCTTGGCCGCACGTTCCACCCCCACCACATGCACGCTGAGCGCGGTGCCCGGTTGCGCGTGCTCCGTGTTCACCAGCGCCATGGCGAGCGATTTGCCGGTCGTGTGCCCATAGGCGCCGGAGGTCACGAAGCCGATCTTCTCCTCGCCTGCCCAGATGGGTTCGTACCCGCTGGCATCCGCATCCTCAGCGTCAATCTCCAGCGTGACCTGGATTTGGGCAGGGCCGTTTCCGTCCCGCTCGGCTAAGGCGGCGGATTTGCCGACGAAGTCCTTGCTCCAGTCGATCCAACGGTCCATGCCGGTCATGCCGGGCGTGTAACCTTGTGTGAATTCCGCGTTCCAGATGCCGAAGCTCTTCTCGATCCGTAGGCTCAGCAGCGCATTGAAGCCGACCTCGCGGATACCTTCGGTTTCGCCAGCCTCAAGGAGGATGCGGCGCAGGGTGGCATGATCGCCTGCCCGGCAGTGAATTTCGTACCCCAGTTCACCTGTGACCGACAGCCGCCCGACCTTGCAGCGCAGAAGCCCGATGTCGAAGGCGCCGCAGCCCATGAAAGGCAGATCGCCCACCGGGCCCTCGGTCAGCTTTTCGATGACCTTGCTTGATGCGGGACCGGAGAGTGAGAAGCCGCCCATCTCGTCACCGAGATCTCGGACAGTCACCCCATCTTCCATGTGGTCATTGAACCACCGCATGTGCCAGGCGCGCAAATAGTAGCTGCCCATGATCCACCAGGTTCCGTCCCCCCAGTTGAAGACGGTCAAATCGCCTTTCAGGCGTCCGTCTTCTGCCAGCATGGGCGCGAGCTTGGCGCGGCCTGGTTTGGGCAATTTCGACGCCATGACCCGATCGAGCCATTTTTCGGCGCTGGGGCCCGTGACCTCGAAGCGGGAAAAGCCGGTGATGTCCAGCAGGCCGACACCATTGCGCACGGCGTGGCATTCGTCGGCCACGATGAGATGCGCGTTGGAGCGTTTCAGCGAGGGTGTTTCCTCGAACCCCGGCTCGGCAAAGTAGAGCGGCACTTCCAGATCCCAGCTTTGGCCCCACTGACAGCCCGCGGCGGTCATATCCGCATAAGCCCCAGCGGTCTTCAGCGGGCGGCCGGCGGGCAATTGTTCGTTCGGATAGGTCATCACGAAGCGGCGGGTGTAGAACTGGCCCGTGGTCTCCTTTATGTACTGCTTGTTCTCGGCCCATACCCCGTAGCGGGCCACATCCATGCCATAGACATCCGCCTCTGGCGTGCCGTGTATCATCCATTCGGCGAGGCTTTTGCCGACCCCGCCGCCCTGCAGGAAACCCGCCATCACCGCGCAGGCGGACCAATAGCCCCGCTTGCCCGGCACAGGGCCCACCAGCGGGTTACCGTCGGGCGAGAAGGTGAAGGCACCGTTGACCCACGTTTTGACGCCCACCTCCTGCAGGCAGGGGTAGCGCTCAAAGCCGAGCGTCAATTCTTGCTCGATCCGGTCCGGGTCCTCCTGCTGCAGCTCGAAGCCGTATTCCCACGGCGCGCCATCCATCATCCAATGCTGATGGTTG
This sequence comes from uncultured Roseobacter sp., assembly GCF_947492555.1. Taxonomy (GTDB): domain Bacteria; phylum Pseudomonadota; class Alphaproteobacteria; order Rhodobacterales; family Rhodobacteraceae; genus Roseobacter. The sequence goes on along the minus strand of NZ_CANLNE010000001.1, from coordinate 1,263,038 downwards.
ATCTCATAGATGCCCAGCAGCACGCCCTTCTGGTCCTGCCGCAGATAGGTGAAGCCCTCCAGATCCACAGTCATCGGCACCTCGAAGTCGAGCTGTTCCAGCTGCGGGATCGTGTCGGAGATCAGGTAGTGGTGATTCAGCGGCGAGACAGGCAACTCGATGCCTGCCATGCGCCCGACCTGCTTGGCCCAGAGACCGGCGGCATTGACCACATGCTCGCAGGTGACGGTGCCCTTTTCGGTCACGACCTCCCAGCCTTGCAGGGTCTGGTTCAGTTCCAGCACCCGGTTGTGCTCAATCACTTCGGCCCCGCGTTTTTTGGCGGCGCCTGCATAGGCGTGCACGGTGCCGGTTGTGTCGATGTACCCCTCGCGGTCGGCCCACATGCCGCCGAGCAGCCCCTCGCCGGACATGATGGGGTTGAGCGAAACCGCTTCTTCAACACTGACCAGCCTGCAATCGTCGATCCCAATGGACTGAAAGGTGCGATAGGCCGACTGTAGCCACTCCCAGCGATCAGGCGTGCCCGCCATGGTCAAACCGCCGGTCATGTGCAGCCCGATGTTCTGGCCGCTTTCCGCCTCGATCTCGCTGAGCAGGTCGATGGTATAGGCCTGCAGCTGCGCAATGTTCGGGTCGGCGTTCAGCGCGTGAATGCCCCCCGCCGCGTGCCAACTTGAGCCCGCAGTCAGCACCGAGCGTTCGATCAGACAGACATCCGTCCAGCCAAGCTTGGCCAGATGATACAAGACGGAGGCGCCGACAACACCGCCCCCGATCACGACAACGCGGTAATGCGACTTCATGGCAGATCCTCCCGATGATCGTTGCGTCAGCTCTGGACAGTGATGTACAGTACTGTCCAGACGCTAAGATCAAACGGGCCCGCTCGTCAAGAAATTGCTGATCGGGGATTCGTCAGCCGGGCTTGCGCGCAACGATAAAGATGCCTTTGCGCGGGCCAGGACGCCACGACTGGTCGATCTCGAACCCTGCATCCCTGAACATCTCCTCCAGCTCCGAGCCTTTGACAAAAAGGATATGTGGTAGCAGCCTCAGCGCCCCGCCAACCATGGCAATCGGTTTGAACCATCTCATCCCGTCGCCGAGGCAAACGGTACTCGAAAACATCATCCCGCCCGGTTTCAGCATGTCGAAACTCTTGGCAATTGCCGCGCGGGGATCTTTGAGAAGGTGCAGAATGCTCATCGCCAGCACCGCGTCATACCGATGGCTTGGCGGCTCGAAGTCCTCTATCCGATTCTGCACGAAGGAGACGTTGTCGATGCCTTGATCCTGCGCCTTGTGCTCGGCAATGGAGATCATCTCGGCTGAAAAGTCGAAGGCCAGCACATGATTGACATGCGGCGCGTGGATGAGCGCGGTCGTGCCCGTGCCGCATCCGAATTCGAGTACATCCATGTCGCGGGTCAGGAATGACTGCGTGATGTCCAGCTTGCGCTCATAGGTCGCCTGATCGGCAACCGGGCGTTTGGCGTAGCCCGGCGCAACGCGGTCCCAAAAACGCGATTCGCGTGCATTCGATATCTGGGATGGGGCGGCATAGGTCATATGTATTCACCTTCGAATAGAGATGACGCCTTCTTACATCTGCATGGATCGCAAATAAATTGACCAATTTTGCTTTCCTGATATGCATTTTTGTATGGATTGGCGTTCGATGAAATTTGACTGGAACCACGCGCGGGCTTTTCTGATCACCGCGGAGGAGGGGTCGCTCTCGGCAGCAGCACGCGCGCTGGGGATGACGCAACCAACGCTGGGCAGGCAGGTGACGGCGCTGGAGGAAGAGTTGGGTGTGCTGCTGTTCGACCGTGTGGGCCGCAGCCTGAAGCTGACTGCGAACGGGTTGGAACTGGTGGATCACGTGCGGGCGATGGGGGATGCAGCCAGCCATGTTTCGATGACCGCATCGGGGCAATCGACCTCGGTGGAAGGCACCGTGCGGATTACCGCGACAGAGGTGGCGTCGGCCTATGTCCTGCCCGCGATGATAGTGCGTTTGCGGCAGCAACATCCGGGTATCGAAGTTGAAGTTGTCGCCACGAACCACCTGCGGGATTTGCGGCGTCGCGAGGCGGATATCGCGATCCGAACGGTACGTCCAACAGACCCACAGCTTATTGCGCGCAAATTACCCTCTGAAACTGCGCATCTCTATGCGAGCGGTGACTATCTTGACCAAAACGGACCCTTTGACGGGCCGGAGGCGATGTCGACGGCGGTCTTTTTGGGCTTTGATGAGAACAACCCGTTTATCGAGGCCCTGAACGCGCGGGGGTTGCGACTGTCGGAACACCAATTCCCGGTGCGCACCGCATCGCATTTGGCGCAGTGGCAAATGGTTCGGCAAGGTCTGGGTATCGGGGCGATGCTGTCGCGCGTGGGTGATGCCGACCGGTTGGTGCGCCGAGCTATGCCATGGTTTGACGCATTTGCGTTTGATGTTTGGCTGGTGGCGCACCGTGAAGTGAATTCCAGCAGACGGGTGCGGTTGGTTTTTGACTGGTTGGTCAGAGAGTTCAATGCGCTGCCAGAATCGCCTTGAAGGAAGAAACTCAACGGGCGCTGACGGGATTTCTTGAAATGCGCACTGACACCTGAAAAGATGATCGCAGGAATCTGATGGGGGTTCAGATGCTCAAAATGCGATATGTTTTGCCACTTGTGGTCGGGTTAGGGCCCCCCGTGCTGGCCTGTGACTACTGTTCGGCGGAGGTCACACTGACATCGGAGCTGGCGGAATGCTACCTGCAGCGCGTCGATGTGGAGATCAACCAGATGCTGGAAGCGAACCTGCCCGCCCAGTTAATCAACCTGGCTTCCTGCGATGGTGCGGAAACCGCTACCCGCGGCACGTCGACCCTGCCGGGTGTCAGTCCCGGTGAGAAGAAACCCGATCTGAGTTTTCTGATGGATGCCGCCGGTTTGCGCTGCCTCGCATCTGAGCTGCAAGCTGCGACCTGGTCGCCTGATCCGATCAAAACCTTCGAGGTCCGGCGTGACTGCGAAGCGCGGTAAGTCCCGCAAGACCCTCTCGCACGAGATGATGAACGAGGTGTTGGCGGAGCCTGCGCCCGACCTTGATGTCGATGTTGAGGGCGCCAATGACCGCGACATCGATGAAGAGGGACATGCACCGCCGACCCGCCGTCCGATCGAACCGGGCAAAGATAACGCAGAGCGTTCGACCCTCCTGACGCGTGCAGAGCAGTTGATGCGCATCGCGGCCAGTCTGGGCGTAGCGGCCGCTGCCATCCTCGGGGTTATCGAGTATTCCAACGCCAATGAAGACAACCGACGCGAGCGCTCGCTTGAGATCGTGCGGGATTGGCAAGCAGAAACGAATGTCCAGCGATATACGTCTGTTCAGGAATTTGTTGAGAGTAAAGTCACAGAGCCCACGTTAAAGGCACAGTTACAGGTTTTATCGCCAGAGGCTTTGCCCGATGCGCAAGCCAACCTGGGTCGTGCGTGGACGGCTGCTTTACGAGACAGCAGCGCGCCACAAGACAGGCAGATTGAGCGCGATATCGACCGGCTGATGCTATTCTTTGCGCAGATGGAAATCTGCATTGCGTCGGAGCTTTGCAACGCGGAGGTGCTGCGCGCCTATTTCGATCTCGAAGTTTCATCCTTTTGGACGTACTTCAAAGGCTATGCAGAGCTGCGCCAGAGCGCAAACTACCAAGGGTATGGGGATCCGGTTGCCCGGCTTGTGGAGCGTTTTGCGGCGATGCCGGATCCCTGATAAACCCGTGCGTTACTCCCGGACCCACCCGGTCTGGGTCATGCCGACAAACCCGAGGTTTTCCGGTGCGGGGATGTTGCGCAGTACCAGGTCACGCATCGACCCGCAGGCGGCAATCTGCTCCCAGCCATATTTGGAAAAGGTCGGGTGCTCCTGTGCCGGGTCTTCGGGGGGCGTGAAGACGTGCTCCGACAGTAGTGGATTTGTCAGGGCCTGCGAAAAGGCGTCCAGGGCCACGAAGGACAGGATTGTCTGCGGCAGCGGGGCGTTCTTGACCCGGTCTTCGCAAAACAAGCCTACAAAAAAATCGACCCGGTTCACGTCGCCGTATGTGTCTTTGAGCAGTTTCGCAACGCCCCGGTTCGAACTGATCTGCGACATCTCGGTGATTGGCAGGCGCTGCAGGTACTCCAGATAGTCCGTGAAGGGGCGCAGGCGGCAGAATCGCCCCTGTGCGACAGAGGCTTCCTCCACATGCATCAGTGACTTGGTGGTGTTGCGGGGGCCAACTTCGCCCGCAGATTGTGCGCTCATGTCTTCAAAGGCGCGCCCCAGCCCGATGTCGATCAGCGGCTTGTTTTCCATGAAGTAGGACGGGCTGACCTTATGCGTGGTCTCGCCCCAGGTGATCTGATCCGGGATCAGCGCGTGCCAGCGGTAGAGCAGGCTGAATTCCGTCGTGATCCAATTGGGCCGGTTCCATTTCGCGCCCCAGGCCGCCTTTGGGTCCGCCTTGATCCGGAAGGCGGTGGGCGCAATGTGGTTGATGTAGTCCTCAACCACGATCTTGATGAATTGCACGACGACGATGTTGCGTGCTGTCTCGAAAACGCGATCATCATCCCAGTCGGGGTTACGCCGCCCAAGCTCAGATGCAAGCCGGTTGTGTTCGCGCAAGAGCACCGTGTTGATCATCGCCGTTTGTGGCACCGAATTTGCCCGGTCGCCGCCAAAGGCGAACAGCCTGCCGCGTTTCTCGCGTACCCGTGCGGCCACTTCCGGCGTGCCTGATTTTATTGCCGCGTTCAGGTTGTCCAGGCCCAGGGGTTTGTCGAGGATGTCGAACTCCTGCTTGATGTCGTTACCCTCGAAGAGGAAGGGTGCAAATTCTTCGCCATCCAGAATCTGGCTTTTCAACTTGCCGCGATCCTCCGGCGCCGGGGAGGCGACCCGTAAGGCCGCCGTCTGTGCCGCTGTTCGTCCATAGAGCGGGCAAAGGTCGATATTGTGGTTCGACGTGTTCCGCTTCAGGCGGTCGGGGTCCTTTTCATCCGTTGTGGTGCGGATAAACCCGTCCGTCAGATACTGCGCGAAGGAGGGGAAAAGGCAGGTCGATTTAGGACAGAGGCGTTGCGTGTCCCCCGTCCGCGCAAACAGATGTTGGATGTCATCCCATGGCGGCAGGCTTTCAGGGTCGATGGGGGACGGGCCAAGATGGCGGGCGCTCCATTCCGTATCTGTAAGACTGGACCAGGACGTGTAATCGCTCTTGGTGGAGAAGGGATGCGGCCGGTTGCGCACCTGATTGACGATGCGGTTGATGACAATGCGGTTGATCAATGCGTCAAGCGGTGGGATTTTCGCGATCAGATCGACGATCCACTGCACGTTCAGCAATCCCATCGCCTTGTTCCCGAGCCATCCAAGAATGCGCCGTTTTGTCAGCTCTACACGGCGGCTTTTCTTCATACCGCCGTAAAAAACCCGGAAGATCGCGGGAAAGACAAGAATGAACCACAGCTGACGCGACCAGGGGAGATCGAGGGCATATACGGACCAGAGACCGGCAAAGACACTAAGCCCGGTGAAAATCCACCAGCCTTCCTGTTCGTCGCGCCAGATGCGATAAATGCCATACAGGCATCCCAGAAAAACGGGCACCAACAAAAGGCGTGCGCCCTCACCAGGGAACTGTGTTGCATGCGTCATCGTGTGATAGACGACGATCGCGCCAATGATGAAACAGGTTGCTGTCAATAGGGTTTTGCGCTGCTGCGCACTGTCGGTTGCCATGATAATCCTCCGGCACTATTTAAATGACTTTGTAAAATACCGACCACTTCACACTAAAACGGCACATTTTTCTAGTTTAGATTGCGGTCGGCCTGAATCTCGTTGGTCAGCTTTTGTGTCGCAGGCACTGCCGTGTTGTGACGCCGGTTGAATATTTTCGTTTGAAGGCCGAATATTTTTTTGGATTATGTTCAATCTCCTCATTTTGCGTTGTAGAAATGCAGTGCTGACCGATTTCAGAAAGCTTCCACAATGCTTCCGTCTCCACCTCGCTCTCCGCAACCCGCTTCGCGGCGCAGCCGTCCAATGCGTGTTGCCGACACGATCAAAGAGCTGGTCATGGCGCGGGATCTCAAGCGCGGTGATCGCCTGCCAGCAGAGTCCGAAATGATCAATAGCTTCGGGATGGCCAAGAGCACCATTCGAGAGGCAATGCGCATCCTGGAGGCGCAGGGATTGGTCGAGACCCGCACGGGTCCGGGGGGCGGTAGTTTCGTTGCGGAGCCTTCAGCGGAGCGGGCGCGCTCATTGCTGGGCAACTACTTCTATTTTAAGGATGTAAAGCTTGTAGAGGTGTATCAGTTGCGCCGCTTGCTGGAACCTGAATTGGTGGCCTCTCTCTCGGGGTGTTTAAACGAGGATCAATTGACCGAGCTGGAACAGCTTTCCGAGCGATTCCCCAACCCGCCGCATACTACTGAAGATGAGCGTGCATATCACATCGGATCGCTTGAGTTTCATGTGCGGCTGGCCTCTTTCGCGCAGAATGAATTGTTGGGTTTCGTGATTGGTTTTCTGACGACCGTTCTGTCGGAGCTTACAGTCTGCCGAGGCGGTGCGGAGCATGCCGCAGCAGCGCTCTGGCGCAAGGGAGGGTCATGCCGCAAACGCCTGTTGATCGCATTGCGTGAGGGATCCCCCGGAGATGCACGCAAGGTGATGCTGGAGCATATACTGGCCGAAGAGGCGATAATGCTGTCCCAGAACGCAGAGCTGCGGCGTCGCTTTGTCACAAGGTGACACCATCCAACTAGCTTTCTGACCCTTGCGCCGCGATATTTCGTTGGTGGCGAAGATCTCGATTGCACCTGCGCGTCGAAGGCGATTTGCATAGGCTGACCGGCGCAGACGAGTCGCCGCGCGAGTTTCAAAGGGGATGGTATGGAACGCATCGTAGTCTTGGGGATGGGCAAGGTCGGCACCTTGGCGGGTGAGCTTTTGCATGAGGCGGGTTTTGCCGTCACCGGAATCGACGCGCTCGGAAAGTCAGACGATTTGCCCTTCGAAACGCAGATTTGCGATCTTGCTGATCCGGCGCAGTTCTCCGCGGCTCTGCAAGGGGCGGAGGCGGTGCTCTCCTGTCTGCCCTACCATTTGAACACAGGCATTGCAGAAGCTGCGCATGCCGCCGACCTGCACTATTTTGACCTGACCGAGGATGTCCCGACCACCAAGGCGATTCTGGAGTTGTCAAAGACCTCCAAAGGTCTGATGGCCCCGCAATGTGGGCTGGCGCCGGGGTTCGTGGGGATTGTCGGTGCGGATCTGATCGGCCAGTTTGACGATTGCCGCGCCTGCAAGATGCGCGTGGGGGCCTTGCCGCAGCACCCGACCGGCCTGATGGGGTATTCCTTCAACTGGTCCCCCGAAGGCGTGGTCAATGAATATCTCAACGATTGCGAAGTGCTGGAAGATGGGCAGATCAAATCCGTCTCACCGATGGAATGGATCGAAAAGCTCTACATCGACGGGACGGAACTGGAAGCCTTCACCACCTCTGGCGGACTTGGCACGATGTGCGAGACCTATCTCGGGCGCGTGCCTAACATTGATTATAAGACCATGCGCTACCCCGGACATGTGGATTTGATGAATTTCTTTTTCCACGAACTGCTGATGCGGGACCGGCGCACAGAGGCGGGTGAAATCCTCGTGCACGCGAAACCACCAGTGGAGGATGACATTGTCTATGTACACGTTTCTGCCGAAGGCATGATCGAAGGCAAACTGGCCCGGCGTGAGTTCGTGCGTGGGTACAAACCCATTGACCTGGCGGGGCGGCGGCGTACAGCCATCGCCTGGACAACGGCCTCCTCGGTGGTGGGGGTGATTGAAATGGTGCGCGATGGCAGCTTGCCCCGTGCCGGTTTTCTGAAACAGGAAGATGTCCCCCTCGCTGCCTTTCTGGCAACCCGCACCGGATCGGCTTATGCTGCAGAAGGCGCTTTTTCAGCTTAGACGTGGCGCGGGTCATCCAGCTCTGCCGGGAAGGCGCGGGGCAGGAGAGCGGCCTGAAACCAGGTGACCAGCGTGTAGATGGAATAGACCGGCAGCCCGGTCATGCGCCTGATGTCGCGCGCATAAGGGATCATGTTGGTGCATTCCAGTACGATGGCGCCTATCCCCTCATATTCGCGGACAAGTGCCTGCGCCGCCTCCAGCATATCCAGACGGCACGCCTCGAAATCGATTTCCGGCTGATCCGTCAGAATCGCTTGCGAAAAGCAGCGCCCGCCGTCCGTTCCCATGATCGGCGTGTCGGGCGGCACGCCTGCGCAATAGAGATGATCGGGGGTCAGGCTGTCCTTTGCGATGGTCAAAACACCCACCCGCTGGCCCGGCGGCAGGGTCTGGGCAATCATCGGTACCTGCATGAGCGCCGAACTTGCGACGGGCACCTCCAGTTCGGCCTTGAGATCATTCTGCAAGACCGACAGAAAACCACAGTTGGTCACAATCCCATCGCAGCCCATGCGCACCAGCGCGCGCCCTTCATTAATGAAAGCGTCGCGCATGGCGCGCGCGTCCTGCAGCACGATCCGGTCAGGTGTTGCACCGTCCACGACACGGTAGTGAACGGGGAAAGGCCATGTGAACGCATTGCCAATATCGCCGGGAATGCGGGGAAAGCGGGTTTCCAGCATCAAGATGCCTACCGTTGCGCCGTAGATGGTTTTACCGCCTGACTGAATACTCATGTAACATCTCCACACTAGGCCTCAGACACTCTTGGCATAGCATGCAAGGTCCCGCATCCCTAGTGGACTTTCTGACCACAACCAATGCGATTGAGCGTCAGTCAGCGACCACTATTCCGCCTATTTGATGCAGAAACCAATTGACCCCGGACACCCGGCGGGCAAGGTGATCCGCAATTGGTGGGAGGAACAATGTCGCAACAGGTTATCGTCATTGGGGCGGGTATCGTTGGGGTGTCCACCGGCATCTGGTTGCGACGGTTCGGGGCGGACGTCACGCTTGTCGATCGCGCAGCGCCGGGTCAGGGCACGTCATACGGCAACGCAGGTGTACTGGCAGCCTGCTCAATGGTGCCGGTCACTGGACCGGGCCTGATCAGCAAGGCGCCGGGGATGCTTCTGAACCGGGATTTTCCGCTGTTCCTCCGGTGGGCGTATTTGCCAAAGCTGGTGCCCTGGCTGATGAAGTATCTGGGCAATGCGAATGATGCGGATACCCGCAGGATTGCGCGGGACCTGACGCCCATCGTTGCCGACGCGGTCGAACAGCATAAGGCGCTGACCGATCAGACCGGTGCGGCGCATTGGGTAACGGACAGCGATTACCATTTCGCCTATGCGAGCCGCGCGGCCTTCGACGCGGATGGCTACACCTGGGCATTGCGCAAGGCTGCCGGCTTTCAGCCGATCCTGTCGGAAGGAGCCGGGGTCCAGGACAAGGAGCCGAACCTCTCGTCCGCCATTGGATGTCTGGCCACAATGAAGGATCACGGATTTATTCGCGATCCGGGGGCGTATGTGGCGGCGCTGGCCGAGGAATTCTGCCAGATGGGCGGGAAGATCGTCACCACGGAAGTGGTGGATTTCGATCTCTCGGGTGGGCGGATCAAGGCGGTGCTCACCAGGGACGGACCCATGCCGTGCGATACCGCCGTGCTGGCAACCGGGGTGTGGTCCAAACCGCTCATGCGTAAACTCGGTATCTCCGTGCCGCTGGAAAGCGAACGGGGCTATCACATCGTCTTTGAAGGGGCAGAGAATGGCCCGCGCGCACCGACCATGGTGGCCAGTGGCAAGTTCGTGGCGACCCCGATGGCGGCGGGTTTGCGCTGCGCCGGGGTTGTGGAGTTCGGCGGGCTTGAGGCAGGCCCGTCCAAGGCACCCTTTGCCTTGCTGCGTCGCAAAATCAAAGAGGCTTACCCGGCCCTGACACATTCCCGCGAAGAGGAGTGGATGGGACACCGGCCGGCGCCTGCTGACAGCCTGCCGCTGATTGGGGAAATCGGACAAAGGGGTGTGATGACTGCCTTTGGGCATCACCACATTGGCCTTACTGGCGGCCCCAAAACCGGTCGCCTGGTTGCGGAAATGCTCACCGGGCGTTCTCCGAATATCGATTTAGGCGTGTACACTCCAAATCGCTTTGCCACGCGGTAGAACCGACCATCTCAATCAGAGCCTGATCAAACGCCGGTTTCCTGTCCGTGCCCTGAGACGGGATGTCACATAAGAAATATATAAAATATATTTTAAAGAGATGTCATCACTTGAGTCAAATCGTTGTCATGCAATCGAAGGCGTATCTGAAAATGACAAGCAATCTCTCTCGCATGACCTGTCTGCTGTGGGCAGGGCTCGTACTTGGCGGCTCCATCGTGGTTGCACCAGCCAAATTCAGCGTGGCCGACGTTGATTTTCAGGATGCTGTGCGCATCGGTCGGGCACAGTTTGAATGGCTGGGAATCGTCGAATTGGCGTTCTGCCTGACGCTGCTGTTCAGTGCCTTGTTACAAGGGCGCGCGCGCAATCCGATGCTGTTGGCACCGGCTATAGTCTTCGCGTGCCAGCACCTCTTTGTCGCGCCTGCACTGCATCTGGGAACAGATCGGTTTTTCGAAACCGGCCAAAGGGCCGAGGGTCACCTGCATCTGATTTACGTTGCAATGGATATTGCAAAAATCGCCCTACTAATTTGGGTCGGTATGGCGGCCACAAAAGCAACCCGATCACGCCAACGCGCTACAGCCGGAAAAGTGAAGTCCCGTGCCTGAAGGATTGCAGAAGTACCGCGAAACACCGCCTTTCACGGCAGATGATGTCCCGCCAAGCCTGCTAAGGGATCACGCGACAAAAGAAGGTGTCTGGGCATGTGTTTGCGTCACGGACGGCAGGATTTCCCTGCATATCGTGGATGATGACGTCGAACAGATGCATGAACTCTCGTCTGGGGAAAAATACCTGGTGGCTCCAATGCTTCGGCATCGCGTTGCCCTTTCCGAGGACGCCGTTTTCCACATTGAATTCTTACAAAAGGCACTGGAATCGGACGATGACCCTCACGATTGAACGCGGCTTCGCGCTTGTTGCTCTGTCCTTGGCGGGTTTCCTGGGAATCGCGATTCTGGGTTTCGCACGGGACGAGATGTTCGCCTTACATGGTTGGATGATCTTCGTCGCCGTTGTGATCGGCGCCAAAGCCTTGCTGGATCGGTTCGAAGACGGGGCGCCCGCAGTGCAAAAGGGATACAATGATCGTCCGATCAAATGGGCCGTCGTCGCCGCCGGATTCTGGGCGTTGTTGGGTTTCAGCGTGGGTGACCTGCTGGCTTGGCAGCTGGCCTTTCCGCAACTGAACGGCGAGGCGGGGGCGCTGAATTTTGGCCGCATCCGCCCGGTGCATACCACGGCGGTTGTCTTCGGGTTTGGCGGCAACGCGCTGATCGCGACCTCCTTTTACGTGGTGCAGCGGACGTCGCGCGCGCGGCTTTACGGCGAGCTTGGGCCTGAACTGGTGGTGGGGTTCTTCAACCTCTTCGTGCTGCTGGCAGTCACCGGCTACCCCGCGGGCATCACCCAGTCGCGCGAATATGCCGAGCCCGAGTGGTATGCCGATCTGGTGCTGCTCATCACCTGGCTGGGGTATTTCGGCGTCTACCTCGGCACGCTGGCGCGGCGAGTGGAGGCGCATATCTATGTCGCCAACTGGTACTACATGGCCTTCATCGTGGTGATCGCGATGCTGCATGTGGTCAACAACCTCGCGGTGCCGCTGTCCTTTGCCTATCCCAAGAGCTATTCGCTGTTCACCGGCGTACAGGACGCGATGACCCAGTGGTGGTACGGGCACAATGCCGTGGGCTTTCTGCTGACCGCCGGGTTTCTGGGCATGCTCTATTACTTCCTGCCCAAGGCGGCGGGGCGGCCGATCTATTCCTACCGCATGTCGATCGTGGGGTTCTGGGGGATCACGTTCCTGTATCTCTGGGCCGGATCGCACCATTTGCATTACACCGCGCTGCCGGATTGGGTGCAGGTGCTGGGCATGTCAATGTCGATCATTCTGCTGGTGCCGAGCTGGGCTTCGGTCTTCAACGGGATCTTCACGCTGAACGGCGCCTGGGACAAGGTGCGCACCGACCCGGCGGTGCGGTTCATGATGGTGGCGGTGCTGTTTTACGGGCTGGCGACCTTCGAAGGGTCGTTTCTGGCCATCAAGCCGGTGAACACGCTGAGCCATTACACCGACTGGACCGTGGGGCATGTGCACGCCGGTGCGCTGGGCTGGGTCGCCTTTGTCAGCTTCGGCGCCTTTTACAAGATGGTGCCCTGGGTCTGGCAGCGCGAGGGGACCTATTCGCAGCGTCTGGAGGCCTGGCACTTCTGGTTGGCGCTGGCGGGCACGTTTCTCTACGTCGTGTCGATGTGGAACAGCGGCATCACCCAGTCGCTGATGTGGCAGACCTACGATGCGCAGGGCTATTTCGTCTATTCCTTCATGGACACCGTGATTGCCATGCACCCCTATTACGTGATCCGTGCCATCGGCGGATTGCTCTACCTGATCGGCGCCGGGATCGGCGCGTGGAACATCTACCTGACCATCCGGGGGCCCGCGCAGGTCACCCGCCAGGTCGTGGCCGCGGAGTGAGCCATGCAGAACGCCCATGCAAAACTGGAACGGCATTCCATAGGTTTTGCCCTTGCGATCCTCTTCGTGGCCTCGCTGGGCGGGCTGGTGGAGATTGCGCCGCTCTTCACCATCGAGAACACCATTGAGGAGGTCGAGGGTATGCGGCCCTACACGCCGCTGGAACTGGCCGGGCGCGACATCTACGTGCGCGAAGGCTGCTATGCCTGCCACAGCCAGATGATCCGCACCCTGCGCTCGGACGTGGAACGCTACGGGCATTTCAGCCTCGCCTCGGAAAGCATGTATGACCGACCCTTCCAATGGGGCTCGAAACGCACCGGGCCGGACCTCGCCCGCGTCGGGCAGAAATACTCCGATGCATGGCACGTGGCGCATCTGCAGGACCCCGGGGCGCTGGTGCCCGGATCTGTCATGCCGTCTTATGCATTCCTGAGCCAGACGCGGCTGGATCCCGGCTATCTGGAAAGCGCGCTGCGGGCGCTGCGCTTTGCGGGCGATCCCTATGGCGCGGAACAGGTGCGCGACGCGCCCCGCCATGCCGCCTGGCAGGCCGACCCGGAGGCGGAATACGAGGATGAGCTGCGCGCGCTTTACGGCGAGACCGTGCAGCTGCGCGACTTTGACGGCCAGCCCGACCGGTTGACGGAAATGGATGCGCTGGTGTCCTATCTGCAGATGCTCGGCACGCTGGTGGATTTCGACGCGCTGGACCCGGCGGAGATTGCCCGATGACACACGACACGGTCCTTGTCTTTTCAAAGACATATGGCGCGATTTATCTGCTGGTGTTTTTCCTGATTGCAACCGCTTGGGTCTATTGGCCGCGGCGCAGGAAGACCTATGAAAAGGCAGCTGAGTGGCCGCTGCAGGACGAGGCCTGCCGCGATGACTGAGCCCCAGGATCAACCGCCCGAGACCACCGGGCACGAATGGGATGGCATTACCGAGTTCCGCAACCCGGTGCCGCGGATTTTCAAGCTGTCCTATGTGCTGACCGTCCTGATCTCGATCCTGATGTGGGTGCTGCTGCCGAGCTGGCCGGGGGTGCGGGACATCTGGCCCGGCGTGCTGGGGTATTCGTCACGTACAACCGTTCTGGAAGGTGTCGAAGAGGCCGAAGCCCTGCGCCAACAGGCTCCGGCGCAGACGAGTATGCGCCCGCTTGGCAGCATCCTGTTCGCAGATAACTGCGCCGCCTGCCACGGCTATGATCTGGCCGGTCAGCCCGGATTTCCCAGCCTGACTGACGCGGCGTGGCTCTGGTCCGGCACGCGCGCGGAGATCATTGCAACCATCCGCTATGGCATCAACACCGACCACCCCGCGGCGCGCTACAGCGAGATGCCTGCCTTTGGCCGCGACGGGATGCTGCCAAAACCCGAGCTGGAGGCGATTGCGCACTATGTCGCGCGCCTGTCCGGCCCGGCACCGGATCACGACAGTGCGGCGGCGCTGGCGTTCGAGGACAATTGCAGCGCCTGCCACGGGGCGCGGGGCAGCGGCATGGAGGGCACCGGTGCGCCGAGGCTGGACGACGCGCAGTGGATCTACGGCGGCAGCATCGAGGCCATTCTGGAGAGCCTGCACGCGGGTCGGCGCGGCGTGATGCCCGCGTGGGAGGGCCGGTTGAACGACCGTCAGATTGAGGAGCTGGCGGACTACCTGATCGGTGTGGCGGATGCGCAGGGCAGCTGATCGCGAACGGCGTGCGCAGCGCGTGGCCCTGGGTGGTCTGCTGGTGCTGCTGCTGTGTTACGGCGGGCTCAAGGCGGGGCACATCATGCTGGCGCTGGAGGCCTATGACGGGCAGGCCATTGAGGCGCCGCTTCTGGAGCTGCGTGCAAAATGAGCGGGCCGGGCGCATCTTTCCACGGCGTGGTGCAGAACCTGACATGCGGGGCCTGCGCGCTGCGGCTGGAGCGGCAGCTGGCCGGTCTGGAGGGCATGCGCCGCGTGGTGGTGAACGCAACCACGCATCGGCTGCGGGCCGAGTATGACCGCGGCGTGCTGAGCGAAGCCGCGCTGATCGCAGCCGCCGCGCGCGCCGGACACCCGGTGCAATCGGCCGCGCAGGAGGGCGGGCCGCGAGAGCCAGACCTGGTGATCCCGCTGGCCGTGGCCGGGTTCGGCATGGCCAATGTGATGTCCTTTTCCGTCTCGGTCTGGGCCGGGATCGACATGGGGCCCGCCACCCGGCAGGCGATGCATCTGGCCTCCGCGCTTTTGGCGCTTGGGGTGACCGGATTTGCGGGCCGGGTGTTCTTTGAGCCTGCGCTGCGGGACCTGCGGCGGGGCCGGGTGTCGATGGACCTGCCGATCAGCCTTGCGATCCTTGCGACGCTTGCGGCCAGTTTTCTCGCCCCGCTCGGGCTGGCGGAGGAGGGCTATTTCGACGCAGTGGTGTCGCTGATTTTTTTGCTGCTGATCGGGCGGGTTCTGGACCAGAAGGTGCGGCGTCAGACCCTTGGGGCGGCAAGGAACCTGCAGGCCCTCGTGGTTGGGCGTTTTGCGAGGCTGGCACCGGATGGCAGGCTGGTCGATGTCTCCGCCGCCGATCTGCAGTGCGGCGACCGGATTCTGGTGCGTCCCGGCCAGACCGTGCCGGTCGACGGGCGGCTGCGGTCTCCGGGCGGGCGTATCGATCGCAGTCTGATCACCGGGGAAAGCGATGCGGTGGCTGTTGCGGCGGACGATCTGATCCTTGCGGGCAGCAAAGTCTTGCAGCGGGCGCTGGAGATCAACGTCACGGCGGTTGGGGAGGCGGCATCGGTGGGCCAGATGGCACAGATGATGCGGGTTTTCGAGGACCGGAAGGGCCGGGCGCAGATCCTCGCCGACCGGTTTGCCGCAACCTATGCGCCAATGGTGATCGGCGGTGCGATCTTCGGCTTTGCCCTTTGGTTTTTCGTGCTGGACGCATCCCTCGCCGAGGCCACAATGATCGCGGTGGCGGTGCTGGTGGTGACCTGCCCCTGTGCGGCTGGGCTGGCCACCCCGGCGACGGTGGCGCGAGCAACCAATCAACTGCTGAACCAGGGAGTTCTGGTGCGCTCCGGCCGCGCCTTGGAGGCGTTTTCCCGTGCGTCCCATATCGTGTTCGATAAGACCGGCACCCTGACGCGCCCGGTTCAAACTGTCCGCCGCGGTCTGCCGACGGATGTAGCGCGCGCGATGACGGGGCTTGCAGCGAACAGCGCGCACCCTTTGTCCCGCGCGCTGGTTGGGGAGACGCGGGTCGATAGCATCACCCCTGCTATGGAAAAGCCAGGGGAAGGGCTGCGCGGGGCGGACGGCTCAGCTTTGGGCTCGGCAGAGATGTTCGGCCTTCAGGTCACTGGGCCAGTCACTGCCAGCTTCTTTAAATCCAAATCTGGAGATCTATATGAAGTGCCTTTCAAGGAAGTTTTGAGCAACGATACAACGGACACCGTTTGCCATTTCCAGCGGGCTGGTGTGCATCTGCACATCCAGTCGGGAGATCGTGATGATGTGGTTCAAACCATCGCGGATGAGATCGGCATTACTTCTGCGCAGGGCAATGTCAAACCAGTGGCAAAGGCGGATTTCATCGATGGCTTGCGCGGGTCGCCGGATACCATTGTCGCGATGGTCGGCGACGGTGTTAATGACGCGCCGGCGCTCACAGCGGCAGATGTGTCCGTCTCCTTTTCAGATGGGAGCGCGATATCGCAGGACGCTGCCGATTTTATTATCATCGGAGAAAGCCTTGCAAAGCTGATACCGATTTTCGAAGTGTCGCGGAGCTGCCGTCGGATCATTGGGCAGAACCTTGCGTTCTCCACCATCTACAATCTGCTGTCGCTGCCGCTCGCGCTTTGTGGATTCATCACACCATTTGCCGCGGCAATTCTTATGGCGTCATCCTCGATCGCGGTAATGCTGAATGCGCAGAGGATTCGGTCGTGAATGCCTTGTTGATCCTCGTGCCGGTCTCGATCTTGTCGGGCATTTGCGGTGTGCTGATCTTTGCCTGGTTGACCCGGGACGGCCAACTGTCCGACCCGGAAGGCAATAAGTACCGGATTTTTGAACCAGATGAACTTGAATAGCGAGCGCGGGCGGAATCATTCCCGCTCGTCTTTGGGCGCAGCTGGCGCGTCAAGGAAGGAATAGAGCCCGGTGCCACGCGGTACCTTCGTTTTGCTGCGCTTTAACACGCGGCCGTTGTCGTCCACGGTTAGCCGTACCGAGATGCCATTGTAGCGAAAGGTCAGACGCTGCGTGCCTGCATGTTCGTCGATACCGGTTTCGGACTGGGTGAAGATTTTCTTGTCGCGCATCAGATTCTGCACTTCGTCCGGCGCGATTTCCAGCAATGGCGCGAGATCGTTCACATCGATAACGAAGCCGTTTTCGCCGGGTTCAAGTTTCATTGTGTGTCCATATTCCTGATGTCAGCCTTGGTCTGACGTTACTATCTCACGACCGGCCCCTGCAGTGCTATAGCGCTTTGGTGCCCAACTGCTCGCTGTATGCATGCCAGCTGGCAAAGCCCATCAGCGGGAATAGCACGATGGCGGCCAGAAAGCCTGTGACAAGGATGGTCAGTGCGGCGACGCCGATAAGACTTCCCCAGACCATCGATTGCGCGATATGCGTTCCGCAATGCGAGAGGCTTCTGCCCATGGCGGAGAAGGCATCGATTTCCCGATCCAGCATCATCTGCAGCGAATAGGCCGAGACGGCAAATGCAAAGGCGGCGAAGACTGCGCCTGCCAGCAATGCCCCCGCAAGGACTGCAATACCGTGCGGTGTTGTGGCCATCTGTAGCATCGCCTCGGCGGCGCCCGGAAAGGGTGTCAGACCGTAGTAAAGCGCAAAGAGGATCGTTGCCGCCCGCAGCCAACCCAGAAACAGCAGAGCCAGCACAGCACCCACGATGACGAATTGTCCCGGAGAGGCCACACCCTGACCGCCGCGCCCTTGGCGGCGGCGCGATATTCGGAAGAGACCCAGTGATGTCATTGGACCGACCAGAAGCGCGCCCGCAACGGTGGGAGGGATCATCCAGGATAGGCCGAAACCTGAAAGCGCCAGAAGAGTTGCCCATGAGAGTAGAACCACAGGCAGACCGTGGGTGATGCACGCAGAGGGACTGGCCTTGAGGTCGTCAAACCCCTTGGCAAGCCATGCCGTAACCGTCGCAAGATCGGATGTTGATCGATCCGGGCGGATTCTTTCGCATGTGTTCATTTTCTCAAAGTCTGCTTCTGGTCATTTCGCGATTTAATATATAAATAATATATATCTAATAAGCAATATGAAAGATGGACCGATGCAAGACCCGACAAGTGATCTCCCCAAACCGTCGCAATCACATATGATGCAGCGGTTTCCAATTACTGCTGCCGAGATCGACCAGTTGATGAAAGCATTCTATGCGGAAATCCGTGTGCACCCCGTGCTTGGCCCGGTTTTCATCAACGCCATTGGAAAGGATCGGCTATCCTGGCAATTTCATGAGGCCAAGATCGCATCATTCTGGCGCAATGCGGTGCTGATGGATCGAGGGTATCGTGGTAATCCGATGATGAAGCACCTCGCCAATAGTGAGATAAAGATCGAGCACTTCCCGATCTGGCTAGACCTTTTTCGCCGGGTGGCTTCTGATGTGTTGCCGGCAGATCGTGCTGCGAACATTTCGGCGCTTGCGGACCGGATCGGCCGGGGACTGTCTTATGGACTGGCGGCTGAGCGAAACGGGAGTACACCGCCCAACCTCGCCGGGTGACGCCGGAGTGTTTGTTGCCGTAAGTGGTCTGAGGGAGGTGCTATCTTAGCTCCGTGCATGCAGCCGCTGGTGCGCGCTTGGAGATAGACCGAACGTACGCAGAAATGCCACCCTGAATCCCGAATACGAACGAAACCCCACCCGGCCTGCCACTTCCTTGGTCACAACCCCCTCTTCCAGGAGGGTTTTGGCCAGATCAAGGCGCATGCGCTCCAGGTATTTCGCTGGTGAAATACCCATCGCCGCCTCGAATTTGCGGTAAAATGTGCGTTCTGTCATGCCGACGATCCTTGCCAGCATGCCAACGCTCACGTCTTGCGCGGGGTTGTCCAGCATCCACTCAACCGCACCGCGCACTTCGCGGGATGCGGCGCGGGATTGTGCTTCCAGGAACGAGCTGAACTGGCTTTGATTACCTTGTCGGCGTGAAAAAACTACCATTCGCTTGGCGACCGCTGCGCTGAGCTGAGGGCCGTGATCTTCTTCGAGAATTGCGAGGGCCATGTCGATGCCGGTGGTGACGCCTGCAGACGTCCAAAGATTGCTGTCCTTGGTGTAGATGCTGTCACCGTTTACTCTGACAGCTGGGAACCGGTCTGCCAGAAAGGCGCAGATACCCCAGTGAGACGAAATCGTGTGGCCATCCGCGAGGCCGGAGCAGGCCAGAACATAGGCCCCACTGCATACGGACCCGACCCGCCCGCAACGCCGCCCCAGGCCGGCGAACCAACTCACGTAAGTTGAGTTTTCGGCAGCGGAAAATAGAGGATCGCGTTCCGCGCCGACCACGATCAGAAAATCATCCTGTCCGAATGAAAAATTTGACGATGGTTTGCTGTCAATTGCAAAGCCCGCGCTGCCACGTACCAGCCCCCCGCGCGGAGTGATGGGGATTACATCATAGAGTGGCATCTCCGCTTGCAGATTGGCGGCCTGAAAGACGCAGGCGGGCCCGGAAAGATCCAAAGGCTCAAATCCATCGAATACCGCGAAGAAGATACGAGTCGTTTTGCGCATGGCAGGATTCTATCAGTTTGTATGCATCCTGCCAAATGGTCTATATGACGAAAGCCGACTGGAATGCCTGATGATTGGGCAAAGCAATCGGGTGCGCGTCGGACGACAGCTACAGTCGTCTGTGCCCTTGCCAAGCTTTCAAGTGACCCACTACCGGCCATTAAATGGGTTTGACCAAGACCAGCATGGCAATAAGCGCAATCAGGGTCGCCTGCCCGGCGATCAACGCGATGGCTTTATGTGCGGAAATCGCGATTTGATGTTTGTCCGTCGCGTCTTCCGCCGTGCGAAACCGGGCGGCAAATGCACCTTGTGCCCCGGACAGGAATAGGACGATCACAAGTTTGGCAATCATCCATGGCTCCCTGATCTGGCCCGTCGTGGTTACCAACCAGAGACCGAAACCCCAGGTCAGAAAAATTCCGGTGCCAGACACCACGCGAAAATACAATCGCGTGCCCTTTGCGGCGGGGCTTCCGGCTGTCAGCAGCAAAAGCGCGGGTGCAGCCAGCATGGCGGACATCCACAGGATGACACCCGTGACGTGCAGGGCCTTGATGATCTCAACCAACGGTCGCCTCCCGCATCCTTGCCGCCAAAAACGGATCATTTGCGAAGGTGCCAAAAGGTAGAACTGCCGCCCCGAGAACCCGTGCGATATGAAGCCGTTCCCAAGTGCCATCAAAAATCGTGGCGCAGGCTAGCATCAGGTAGAGAGAAAAGCATCCACCGTGTATCGGACCGAGGAGAGACACCGGTGTTTCCCAGCCCGAAAAGTATTTGAGTGGCACCGCCAAAAACAGCAAAAGTATCAGGGTTGTGCCCTCAACCCATCCCGCAATTCTGAGCCTGCCTAGAGGTGATGTGATCACGAAGTCTCCCCGCGAGCGTTTTTTCACGTCCGGCGCAGTTTAGGCATCGACGGGGGGACGCCCCAGTCATTTGGCTTGTTCATCGGTGCCAAAAATGATGCAATCCCGCCAAGAGCTGTTGGCGGGAAAGCCATTTTCCAACACTCCATGAGGAGAAGAGATGCATAGTTTCAATGACCGGACAGAAAAAAGATGTAAGACAACTACATCTATGCAGGGAAGATCATCATGCGATTGACCAACTTCTCGGACATTTCGCTGCGCGTGCTTTTGTTCGCGGCAGCGCATACCGATCGCCTTGTTACGATCGACGAGATGGTTTCTGTCTTTGGCACGTCACGTGGGCAGTTGATGAAAGTCGTGCACAATCTGACAACAAATGGATTTCTTGAGCCGGTGCGCGGGCGCGCTGGGGGTCTAAGACTGGCGCTTGCACCGCGCGAGATCAACCTTGGCAAGCTTTTGCGTCACACCGAAAATGACTTTGGCGTGGTCGAATGCATGCGCACGGGCAACCAATGCGTGCTGACGGGCGATTGTCGGCTTCCAGCTGTATTGACCCGCGCGATGGACGCATTTTTTACGGTTCTAGATGCGCAGACGCTCGCGGATGTCGAGCTGAAGGCCGTGGATTTTCTTGGTAAATGATCTGTGCTTTGCATGCATGATTGCGCGTTGTGAAGGGGTAATCGAGCGCCGATAGATCAGGCTCTCTCATATCTTCTCTGTCCGCTTTGAGCAGCGGAAAGCAATCATCCGTGTCAAATTTGGAGCGCCAGGTGCAGGCGCTCTTGAACCTGGCAGCCAGACATGGGGCTCAATGACAAATTAAAACATTGATTTCATTGATAGGAATGATCTTATCTTTCCTCCGGCGCATCCGCTTGTTGCTCAAAGGCAGCCACACTGTTTTTTTGCGCTTCGCCCCCCTCCGGACCGAACATGACGACCCATGTGGCAAAGTCAGTCGAAAATTCCTCGAAACGGTGTATTGCGCCAGCAGGAACGAAAATTGCATCGCCTGATTTGAATGGGAATCTGTGCAGCAGGTTTTCATGATCCCCGATGACGAAATGCCCCTGACCGCGCACTACAACATAGACCTCATCCTGTTCATGTACAGGCTGGTGGTCTTCGATCTCCGGCGTGTAGAAAAACATGGTCATTGTGCCATGCTTGCGCATGATGGCGGCGGGCAATCCAAAGGGGGCTGTACCGTTGCTGAGCGCTGTTTGAACAGCCTGAGCCGCCTGAGCTCCCGATAAAATGGGTGAGGGGCCGTTTGCCGGGGTTGGAATTGAGTGCATTTCTCTGTCTCCACCTGTTTTCTGAGATGGAGGTATGAACCTCGGGTGGATGTGGCAATTCCTTGGCTGTGCCAAAGAATACGCTGATCCTGCCAGTGAGATTGCGGGCGCGAAAAGGGGCCTGCGGAAACTAATTGTTCAGCAATGACACCGGGGGTCAGAGCAACAGCGGAAAGAAGATGATCAGCCCTCCGCCAAGTAAGGAGCAGGCGCGCAAGATGCCAGAGCGCGCGCCAATGAGTGCGAAGGATATCAGCGTCAGGCCAAGCCCGGTCTGGACCGCCGTCAACAGTGCTTGTGTCGGCACGGATTGCAGTTTGATCAGCGCCGGGTTTGCAATCATCGCCAGCGGGATGATGTACAGGCCAAAGCCGAGAGTCATGGCCGTGAGCGCCACTTTCAGCCAGTTTTCCCCGATCATGCCCGCCGCGATGAATACTGCACCGCAGACCGGGGGTGTGATGGTCGAGAGAAGCGCGAACCAGAAGACAAAGAGATGTGCCTGCAACGGTTCCAGCCCCAGTTGGATCAGCGCCGGTCCGGCAACGGATACGCAGATCACGTAGGCCGCGGTGGTGGGCACCTCCATGCCGAGGATCAGGCAGGCGAGCGCCGTCAGTAACAGTGCAGGCCACAATCTGCCGCCTGACCCCGAGAGGATCAGGGATGTGATCTTGACCCCCAACCCGGTGATTGACAGAACGCCGATGATGATAGAGGCGCAGATGATGATGGCGGCGATCAATGACACCTGACGCGCGGCATTCAGGGCCGCAGTTTCGATGCGGTCCCGCGTTTCCGGCCACGATCCCAGGCCTTTGGTGTTGAAAAACAGCAGCAGAACGCCCGTGAGAATGGCGAGGCTTGCCGCGTATTGCGGCGTCACCTTGATCCAGAACATGCCCACCAGCAGAACGGTGAAGGGCACGGCAAAAAACGCGGATGTGATGATCACATCCCGTGCGGGCGGTTGATCCCTTTTGTCGATGCCAGAGAGGTGTTCGCGCGCGGCATAGGCATCCACACCCACCCAGACGGCCAGAAAGTAGAGCACGGCCGGGAGCAGCGCCGCCGCCATGATGGAAGTGTAGGGAACGCCTGTCAGTTCGACCATGACAAAGGCGCCAGCGCCCATCAGGGGCGGCATGATCTGTCCGCCAGAGGACGCAACGGCTTCAACCGCTGCTGCCAGTCGCTTGGGGTATCCCAAACGTGTCATCGCGGGTAGGGTGATCGCCCCGGTGGAGGCAACGTTGGCGGAGGCGGACCCGGAGATCGAGCCGAAAAACGCGGAGGAGAGCACGGAGACTTTTGCCGCCCCGCCCTTGAGCCGGCCTGCAGCGGCAGAGGCGACGTTCATGAACCCTTGCCCGGCCTCCCCGGCATTCAGCACGGCGCCGAAAATCACGAAGATCGCGACCACGTTTACCGAGACGCCCGTCAGGCTGCCCCAGATGCCGCCCTCTGCGATGGTCAGCGTGCCCAGAAAGCTGGGCAGCGGCGTGCCAGAATGACCGAACTCGCCTGGAATGTACTGGCCAAACAAGCCGTAGAGCAGGGCGGTCAGCGCAACCATCGGCAGGGGCCAGCCAATCGCGCGCCGCGCAGCCTCCAGCACGACGACCAGCAGTGTCACGGCGATCACCGTCTGAAAGCTGCCCTCCAGAAACCCGTATTGATCGGACAGCGCGTCATGCGACCAGGCCACCCAAAGGGACGCACCAACGCCTGCAATGGCGAGAGCTGCCCCGCTAAGGCGCATGATGCGGGACTGCGCCCCAGCCAGCAGTATCCATGGCAACGCCAACGCCAGGTGAATAGGGCGGCTGACAAGGTTCGGGACCAGACCGGAAAAGATTAATGCCAGGTGAAATGCTACCAGACCGAACGCGGCGGCAAAGATGATGAGGCGCATGGCAAAACCCTTGTGGCCCAGGCGATTGGAGCCGCAGCACTAAAGAGGAAAGCCGCAGGCATGCCCGGGCTTCCCTGATGTTTCATCGCTGGTGGATCACATCTGCGCCTCGGTGAGCGCGTATCCGATTTCCTTATAGTAGCGGATGGCACCGGGGTGGAGCTTGCTTGTAATGCTGCTCATCAGACCTTCATTCACACCATTCCACCAGGGTGCGGCTTCCCCCATCTTTCCACGCTGCTCCCAGAAGGTTTTGGTCAGCTGATAGGCGACATCATCGCTCATCGCGGTTGTGGTAAAGGCCGCCACGGGCAGGGAGGTCGTGGTGATGTCGCCATCTTGACCGGCGTAGGTGCCTGCGGGGATCACCAGCTTGGTGCGCTTTGTCTGGCCGATCTGGTCGTCATCCAGCGACAGGACCGTCACACCGGTGGTTGCCGCCGCTTCGATGACATTCGGGGCGGGGTAGGACCCGGCAGTCACAAAGCCGTCGATCTGACCGTTCTTGAGTGCGGCGACCGCGTTGGAAAGTTCCACATCGGCAAGATCGACCTTCCCCTCAAGTCCGAACAGCCCGAGATATTTTTCACCCTCACGCGCGCCAAAGGATCCCTTGCCAAGCAGGATGGTCTTGCCTTCCAACCCGCTGAAATCGGTGACGCCACTCGCGTCGGATACCACGAAATGCATGGTCAGCGAGGGGATCGGAAACAGGGCGCGAATGGTGTCAAAGGCCGGATCGCTCTTGCCGTCGAACATCGCCTTGCCCTGCTGCGCAAGACCGATCAGCGCCGGGGGTGTGGTGAAGACATAATCCGCGCCCCTTGCGCGCACTTCCATGACGTTCTGGACAGAACCTTGGCTTTCCTCGACTGTCACGATCACGCCACCGTCCGTGCCTTCTTTCATCGCCTCGGCAATCTGCACGCCCATCTGGTAGTAGGACGACGTTGATTTGGCCGACTTGTAGGTCACGCGCTCTTGCGCGGTGGCAAAGCTCGCCGTCACAGCCACGGCGGCGCTCAAAAGAATGGTTGCAAATTTCATTTTTCCCTCCCTTGGAATTTCGATTTTTGTTTCGGTACCGTCGGTCTCCGGCCTTTTGAGACGGGTGACACAGGTTTTGATCGTACATCTGGTCGCATGTTCTGGAGAGCGAAAACAACCTGCTTTTGCCTGCTTGATCAGAATGATGCTTTGTCACAGGTCTCACTTTGAGCATGGATTGAACGCAGAGACACACGCGGATCTGCGGATCAAAGCGCGACACGGAACCCGGTATGGCCCGTGGTACTGTCCGGCGTATTCCAGGTCCGCGAATGCACAAAATACCGTTCGCAATAGGACGCATGGCAAAGATACGATCCTCCTCGGATCACGCGGCCCGGCCCTGTTGGTAAACCCTTCGGGTCATGCGGGGGGCGCGCTTTGGGGCCGTCGGGCAACGCGCCAAACCAATCGGCACACCACTCCCAGACGTTGCCCGTCATATTGAAAAGCCCAAATTCATTGGGTTGGTATGTTTCTGCCGGGGCAGTCCCGCAATAGCCATCAAGCGCGAGATCCGTTGCAGGGAAATCTCCTTGCCAAACGTTTTGAGCATGACCGGAAGAGGGGACCAGGGTGTTTCCCCAAGGATGCCGCGCGCCGCGCAAACCGCCGCGCGCGGCATACTCCCATTCCGCTTCGGTTGGCAGGCGGGTGCCTGAGTATTGGCAAAAGGCCATGGCATCATCCCAACTGATATGGGTGGCTGGATGATCCATACGGTTGGCGATATTGCTTTCCGGACCTTCAGGGTGAGACCAGCAGGCCCCGTCCACCCGACGCCACCACGGCGTTCCAGCCGCATGATCGGAATAGTCTTCCCTGGGATTCAGAAAACCTTCGAACACATAGGACCATCCTTCACGCTCCGCCGTGGTCTCGTAGCTCGTCTCTTGAGCAAAAGCTTGAAATACGGCGTTTGTGATCGTTGTGCGGGAGAGTTGAAACCCGGAAATTTTCACCTTTCGCTGAGGGCTGTCCAAGTCGGCTGCGTATTGCGATTTTCGCGCACCCATCATGAAAAACCCACCTTTGAGGGTCACCATGTTGCGCATGAGTGTTGTTGTTAAGGGCTCAGACGCGCCTCCGGCGGTGACGGCTTGCGCGCTGCTTTGTGCCGAGACAGTTTGCCTGCCCGGCGCGCAGCAGGATTTTTCGGCGGCTGAAGATGCATCGCTGGTCAATTCAAACTTCCAAGATCAGTGGCGACAATACTCGCAGCGATGAGCCGATTGATCGGTGCGCTGTCCGACAGGGGTTATTCATGACGCTTGCATCCCGTCCCATCCAAGAGCTCTGACATCGTTATAGGATCAGTAGTCCGGGTTCGGTGTAATTCCATCTGGTAGGGCCTTGTCTCGAATATTGCTGACCCGGCGGGCGCCCACCTGCCGTCGCAACCCCTTGTAGCCACGCTCCGACAGTTCGTTTTCCTTGAGCACTTCCCACTTGCGATAGTGGACCGTGAAGATCTCGCGCTCCTTGGGAAAGGGTTTGCCGCGCAATCGTCCGCCCAGAATGTAATGCTGTTCTTCCGGGAGCTCATTCCACGCCAGACCAGAGCGTTGAATGGCCAATGGCAGGCTCATTTGGTCTAGATAAGGCCGCTTGCAGTGCAACCCCTCTATAGCGTCAATCCGCTGAGCCGTATCCATCCAGACCTGCGGAAAGCTCAAACCATCGGCGGTGCGATGGGCCTCGGGAAATAAAACAAAACCCGAGCTGTAGTAGGGCATCACGGGGGCGCGTTTGTCGCGCATCATGGTGACACGCTCCTCAGGAAGCTCCATGCCCAGCGCACCGTAAATAGTCGTCCAGACGGATTGTGGTGCCCAGTGCATAGAGGCGGCGACCGAAGCCGATACATGGTCGGGCTTCACGAGGTTTTCGATGCTGTTTTCCCGGATCATCAGAACGTCGGAATCCATAAAGCCGGAGTATTCCGTGTCGCGAGGTTCAAGACAGGCCAGAAGCTTGTTGCCATGCGGATAGGCGGGATCAAACCGGTCATCAGCATCAATGGGGCGGACCTCACAGCGCATCCGCCGCAAGGCTTCGACGGCATTCGGATCGACCTCCGTCATGCGGTGGGCGGGACAGTACCCAACCAGTTTCACATCCTGTGGCATGTTTTCCCGGATCGAAGCCGCCAGATAGCATGCCAGATACTGGTAAGCGGGTGGCTCGACGATGAAAAACAAGGTGAGTGACATCAGAGAACTCTCTATCGCCTAAAATCTGTCAGGGAGAGCAGGAAAAGCAAACCGGATCAACGTGATGCGGGCCTTGAACTTCTGTGCATTTTGAATTCCTGCAGGGCTGGTTCTCTGTCGCCACGCTAGCATCAGCAATAAGCTGATCGCAACTTGTTCTTCGCTGCAGAGCTCTTTCGATCTCTATGGCCATTTTACCGCGTTGAGCGATTTTCTTGAGGGCGCCCTTGTCGCGCGGCGCAGGCCGTATGAAAAGAATTTGTGCACCAGGGCAAGATGAGCCTTGCTGTGCGCGACCGAAGCCAGTTTTGCGCCAACAACCGGAATAGAATGTGCCATGGGCATCAGCATAAATATCGCCACGCAACTCGCCCGGATTGCGCCCCTGCTATCCGAGTGCCGGAATGGTGTCATGCTCGGGCGGCAAAAGATGCACTTTAACCCGCGTGGCTGGACGCCGCGGCTGATCGGAAACCTCGATAGGCTAGGGATCAATGCAACCCCTGAAAATATCTTTCAGCCGGATGGTTTTTGCGAAACCTATCTGGAAACGATTGGCTGGCCAAAATTGGAAAGCCTCGATTTCACGGATGCCGAAGGCGCGGAATACATTCACGATCTGAGCCTGCCCCTCGGGGATGATCTGAAATGTCGGTTCGATCTGGTCTATGACGGTGGCACAACCGAGCATGTCTTCGATATCGCTCAGTCCTTTCGCAATGTGGATCAGCTGCTGGCAGAGAACGGCATCTTCATTTCTTGCGTCGGCTCTGATGGGTGGTTTGGCCATGGCTTCTACCAGATTGGTCCGGATATTCCGTGGCGGTACTGGGTGGCGAGCATGGGGTACAAGATGCTCGGGTGCTGGACTTTTGATCGTGCGGGCAGGGAGCCGCCGAGGGTAATCGAAGACCCCACCAGCCGGTCGAGGGGCGGGGAGCATCGCTATCAGAACCCTCAGTTCATCTTCTACGTGGTTCAAAAGCAGGCGCGCGCGGGAGACTCGCTGCCGGTGGTCCAAAGTCACTATGTTTAGACGGATGATGGAGTAGTCTTGTGGCGGCGCAGTTCGCATACGGCCTTGGGCACTGGTACTGGATTGTCTTACGATGACGCAAACGACGCGGAAAAACATCCTGCTGATCAGCTTTGACGACTGCTTTGCCTATCATCACTATCGCTCGGTCTTTGGTGAGCCACTTCAGGTTCCGAACCTGGACCGGATCGCCGGGGCGGCGACGCAGTTTAAATCCGCATATTGTCAGGCCCCGATATGTGGTCCTTCCCGTGCCAGCCTGATGAGCGCACGTACCCCCCATCAACTGGGCCTTTTCAACAACGACATCGATGTGTTTCAAAAGGTGGGCCCAAAGGACATCTGGTCCTACAAACTGAAGGAAAACGGATATTTCTGCTCGTCGGGCGGGAAAGTGCACCACGGGTATGGCCCGCTGCCGAAACCTATCCATGACGTGCTGTACTCCGATGAGCGCAAACGTTTTGGCAGTGATTTTTCCTTGCCACCTGACGTCGCCAAACGACGCTACCAAGGAATCCGTGGCGGATGGTCAACAACCGACCCAAAAGACGACGACATCTACTACGATGCCAAATCCGCCAATGCCGCCATTGAGTTTCTGCACTCCTTTGAAGGTGACGAACCCTTTTACCGGGAAGTCGGTTTCTTTAGCCCGCACGGCCCTCGTTTTACGCCCGCCCGTTTCAAGGACATGTACGATGTCAACAATTTTGACCAGCCGGAGGCTTGGCGCGATGGGTTTGATGATCACGCCTATACGGATGAAAACTGGCCGCAGACGCCCGCCCTGGTGTCGGGAGACGAAGACTGGTGGCGATACAACGTGCGCAATTACTTTTCCGGCCTCAGTCACGGAGACTACCATCTTGGTCGGGTCTGGGATGCGCTTCAGGCCTCCAGATTTGCGGAAAACACGGTCGTCGTCATTCTGACAGACCACGGCTTTCTTCTCGGCGCGCGCAACCGATTCTACAAAAGCACCATTTGGGAGCAATCCGCCGGTATTCCGCTGATCATTTACGACCCGGATAGCGACGGGCCAAGGGTTGTCGACGATCCGGTCGCATTGCTCGATGTGGGGCCAACCGTTCTGGATTACGCCGGTGTCGCGCCGCTGACAAACACGGTTGGACGATCGTTGCGCGAACAGGTGCTGGGGGCGGCCGGTCCAGACCGCGCAATTCCCACGTTTCGGTATGACAATGTGTCGATCCGGAAGAACAACTACAGGTTCGCGCGGTACATGGACGGCAGCACACAACTCTTCGATCTGACGGATGATATCTGGAACCTGAAGGATCTCGGGCCGGAGCATCCGGCGTTTCCAGAAATGCAGGACGCGTGGATTTCATGTACGGCGGAGTATGGGATGGAATATGAACTGGAATAGGCCGCTGATCGGCCAGTGCGGCAAAGCCTGAGGGATCGGTATGGACAGCTCGAAACGTCCGCTGGGTGTCGTTGGGATGGTCTTTGGAGACTATGCCATGTTGAAACGGTGGTACGACTACTACGGAGCGCAGGTTGGGGTCGAAAACCTTTTCCTTTTCAGTCACGGGAACGATCCCCGGCATCATGAAATAGCCAAGGGCGCAAATGTCATCGGGGTTCCGCGTGACGCGGAAATTGTGAAGTTCGATGCGCGTAGGTGGCGAATGATGAGCCATTTCGCCAGCGGCTACCTGAACTACTATAATTGGATGCTGGTCACTGACATCGACGAGATGGTGGTCGTGGACCCGGATGTGGCGCCCTCCCTCGTCCGCTATCTCGATCAGAAGTACCCGGATATCTCCGCGGCTCCGACCAGTATCAGCCCGCTCGGGCTGAACATCGTGCACGTGCCCGAGGAAGAAAAACTACCCATTCTGGGCGATGAAACGATTTTGTCACGGCGGCGCTATTTTTATCCCAGCAGAGTGTACAGCAAACCGATTCTGGTGCGCGCACCAGTTTTCTTTGGTCCGGGCGGGCATCGCAACAACCTTGGACTGCGTACGTTGTCCGATGATCTCTATCTGGTGCATCTCAAGTTTTGCGACATGACCGATATCATCGCCAGAACGCAGCAGCAGAATGGCCTGATGGATGACGCAGCCCCGCAGGACCCTGATAACATCGATACCATCCGCCGGAACAAAACGCTTGCCTCCTACCAGTCCCTGCGCGACGAATTTGCCCTTGCGGACGAAGATATCCGACTGCCCGAGTTCCGCGCGAACATGTTGCGGCAACGCGAGAAATACACCGACAGTTACATCTGGGGTAAGGCCCGAACAACGAAGCTCTACCAGATGCCCAGCCGGTTCGCTGGGTTGGTTTAACGTCGAATATCTGCATGCCTTGGCCCATCAGGAGGGCGGTTCATCAGGGGCGTTTCGGGCGTGTCTGCGGTGATCAGCCGATCGCAGAATTTGCCCGTTGCGTCTTGTTACTTTATAAAATAACAAAATTGGAAACACCGGAGAGGTTCTGATGAGAAAGCGGGCAACGGCGCGGCAGGATGACGTTCTCACCGTCTTGCGCGGTTGTGAAAAGCCAATGACGGCCTACCAGATCCTTGAAACGTTGCAGGCGGATGAACCGGACATCGCGCCGCCGACAGTGTATCGTACCTTGTCGGCGCTGACAGATCAGGGGCGCGCGCACCGCCTTGAATCCATCAAGGCATTTGTGCCCTGTCGCTGCGACCATGTTGAAAGCGTACCGGTGCTTGCGATCTGTGAAGACTGTGGATCGGTCGAAGAGCATGACGGCAGCGACCTCTTGCCAAAACTGACAGTGCTCACCGCATCCAGCGCTTTTCATCCGGAACGGCACATCGTTGAAATTCACGGGCGATGCAGCACCTGTGCCATCTGATCACCTCTCAAACCAGTAACAGCGGAGAATGACATGAAACGGACACTCCTTTTGCTTCTTGCGGTGAATGCCGCCCCCGCTCTGGCGGAAGACACGCGCCAGCTCGACGCCCATGAACACGGGGTCGGCGCTCTGAACATCGCGATTGACGGCACAACCGTTGCGATGGAGTTTCATGCGCCCGGAGCAGATATCGTAGGGTTTGAGTATGCTGCGGAAAGCGAAGCGGATCGTGCCGCCGTTGATGCCGCCGTCGCAACGCTTGCCCGGCCGCTTGATCTTTTTGTTTTGCCCGCCGCGGCAGCCTGTTCGGTGACGCAGGCAAGCGCGGAGCTCGAAAGTGAGCACGCCCACGACGACCATAATGATCACGAACACGCCGCGCATAAGGATCACGACGACCACGCGGAGCATTCCGACCACGAGGAGCACGCGGAGCACTCGGATCATGCTAAACACGCAGAAGAGGCCGGCCACTCGGAGTTCCATGCGGAATACACGCTGACCTGCGCGAATCCGACGGCGCTGACGGAAATCACATTTGCCTATTTCGACACCTTCGAGAACGCTCGCGAAGTGGAGGTGCAGATCGTTGCAGGTTCCGGTGCGCAGGCCTTCGAGGTCGAGCGCGACGCGCCGACACTGGACCTGCGGAGCCTGTTTTGATGTGACGGATGCCATCCTGCATCTTGCGACTGTCGATTTTCGCTGGCGCGGTCGGTCGGGATTTTCCTTGTCCGTGCCGGATTTCGCAATGGATGCGGGCGAAACGGTGCTGCTCTTGGGCGAAAGCGGGTCCGGTAAATCCACGCTCCTGTCGCTGATCTGCGGCACGATGCTGTCGGATACCGGGCGGGTAAACATTGCGGGCCAGGATTTGGCTACGCTGTCGAGCAGCGCGCGCGACAGATTCCGGGCGGAGCAGATTGGTGTGATTTTTCAGCAGTTCAACCTGCTGCCGTTTGGTACTGTGGTCGACAACATCCTGTTGCCACTCCGGTTCGCGCCCGAGCGACGCAAGCGGGCTGGGGATGCGAGGGCCACTGCGGCCACACTCTGCACAGCGCTCGGCTTGCCAGCAGAGATCCTCGCCCACCGCGCCAACACGCTGAGTGTCGGGCAGCAGCAGCGCGTTGCTGTGGCACGGGCGCTGATCGGTCAGCCGCCGCTGATCATCGCGGATGAACCCACATCGGCGCTGGATGCCGACAGCCAGGCGGCATTCCTCGATCTGCTGTTTCAGCAAACTGCCGCGAACGAGGCTTCGCTGCTGATGGTCAGCCATGATCCGCGTCTGGCAGAGCGGTTTGACCGGGTGGTGCGCATGGAAGATATCGCCCGCATTGATCGGGCTGCTGCATGATTCTGCGACTGGCCATCGCCTCGCTCTTCGCGCGGGCTCTGACCGTGGGGATGACGATCCTTGCGATCGCCCTTTCCGTGGCCCTCTTTCTGGGCGTGGAAAAGGTGCGGACCGGCGCCAAGGAAAGTTTTGCCGATACGATCTCCGGCACCGACCTGATCGTCGGGGCCCGGTCCGGATCCGTGCAACTGCTGCTCTACTCGGTGTTCCGCATCGGCAACGCGACGAACAACGTGAGCTGGGAAAGCTATCAGGACATCGCGGCGCGCCCGGATGTAGAGTGGATCGTGCCGATCTCGCTGGGCGACAGTCACCGGCAGTTCCGGGTAATGGGCACGACGCGGGCTTTTTTTGACCACTACAAATACCGTCAGGGCAGATCGCTGGAGACGGCGGATGGCGTCATCATGGAT
The DNA here is from genome assembly GCF_947492555.1 of uncultured Roseobacter sp. GTDB lineage: Bacteria > Pseudomonadota > Alphaproteobacteria > Rhodobacterales > Rhodobacteraceae > Roseobacter. The sequence continues at coordinate 1,230,544 of NZ_CANLNE010000001.1, read as the reverse complement.
GATCTTTTCGACACGGTCATCGGGGCCGATGTGGCAGCGACCCTTGGCTACAGCGTCGGCGACCCCATCGTGGTTGCGCATGGTCTTGCCTCCTTCTCCGAGCACAAAAATCAGCCTTTCCGCATCTCTGGCATCCTCGCCAAAACCGGCACGCCGGTAGACCGCACGGTGATCGTCAGCGTGGAAGCGATTGAGGCCATTCATGTGGATTGGCGCAGCGGCGCGCAGATCCCCGGTCAGGTCACCCCGGTCGATGTCATCCGGCAGATGGATCTGACGCCCAAGGCCATTACGGCCGCGCTCGTGGGGGTCGAAAGCCCGCTGCAGACCTTTGCTCTGCAACGGGCGATCAACGAATACCGGCAAGAACCGTTGCTGGCTGTGCTGCCCGGTGTGGCGCTGCAGGAGCTATGGGGGATTGTGGGCATTGCCGAGACCGCCTTGCTCGCCGTCTCTGCGATGGTCGTGGTTACGGCGTTGATCGGCATGATGGCGACGATCTTTTCCAGCCTGAACGAACGCCGCCGCGAGATGGCGATTTTCCGGGCGATGGGCGCGCGGCCCACAACGATCCTGGGGTTGCTGGTGCTGGAGGCGATGCTGATGGCGGCCCTTGGCGCGCTTCTTGGTCTTGCGCTGCTCTACGCGGGTCTGAGCGTCGCGCAACCGATGATCGACAGCGCCTTTGGGCTGTGGCTTCCTGTTACCGCGCCGTCGCTGCAGGAGCTGTGGGTGATACTGGTGGTTGTCGGTGCTGGCGCGATTGTGAGCATGGTTCCGGCCCTGCGCGCCTACCGCATGTCGCTGGCAGATGGTATGATGGTGAGATCGTGACGCATGAAGTGAGGTTGAAATGCTGAGCCGCAGGTCTGCCCTTACCCTTTTCTCGGCTTCTGCCCTTGTGCCGACATCGGCGGTTGCCGCCGCACCCAGAGAGGTGATGTGGGATGATCTGATCCCGCCCGGCATCCCCTATTCCGAGATCATCGGGGAGGGGGAGATCGACGAGATCAATGACACGTGGAACCCGATCTACGACGCCAATTCGACAAAGCTGAACGAGACGCTGAATGGCGCCTATGTGCGGATGCCCGGCTACATCATCCCGCTTGATTTCAGTGCCAAGGGTGTGAAGGATTTCATCCTGGTGCCCTATGTCGGGGCTTGTATTCACACGCCGCCGCCGCCCGCCAATCAACTGGTGATGGTCAATGCAGACAGCTATTGGCCGGGGAACCAGCTTTGGGACGCGGTCTGGGTGACGGGCACCATGCACACGCAGCTGCAATCCACTGAGTTGGGGCAGACGGGCTATGCCATCGTGGCCGATGAGATGGAGGCCTATGAATGGTGAGGGGGCTGCTGCAAAGGCGCACGGTTCTCGCGGGTCTCGCAGCCGGTGTCTGCCTGCCGCAGGCTGCGGTGGCTGAGGATTTTGTTGATCTGGACTGGGTCGATCTGTTGCCCGAGAATGAAACGGCCATTCCAACCTTCCTGCGCGGCATTGTGGATCATGACGCAGCACCCCTTGCCAGTCAGCAACCCGCCTCCAGCGGTGTCAGAACCGATTGGAACGGTCAGATCGTGCGTCTGCCGGGGTTCATGGTTCCGATTGAACATCGCGGAACCGGCGTCGTGGCCTTCATCCTGGTGCCTTATGTTGGGGCCTGCGTGCACGTGCCGCCACCGCCTGCCAATCAGTTGGTGTTCGTCACCACGCAGCAGCCCTACGAAAGCGCGGGCCTCTTCGAGGCCATCAATGTGACTGGCATGTTCGGCGTGTCCTCCGTTTCCACACAACTGGCTGAAATCGGCTACGCGCTGTCGGCGGACAGGATCGAGCCGTTTCGGGCATAACCCTACGCGCGGGGCGCTAAGCACGTCTCAGCGTTTGCCCAACTACGCCGTTGCTGAGGGGTTCTGAACTCACAAGCGTCAGCGTCGCCGGTTTTGTCCCTGTTTCAAACAGTCTTTTGCCTGTGCCCACGACGACCGGAAACGTCCATAGTCGAAACTCGTCGATCAGGTCATTTGCCAGCAGCGTCTGGATCAACTGCGCGCTGCCATGCACCTGCAAAAGCGGGCCGTCTTGGCGCTTCAGTTCCTGAATAGCCTCTACGACATTGCCCGTGATCGGATGGGAGTTCTGCCAGGTCAGAGGGTCCAGATGTGACGTCACAACATGCTTTTGCGCCTGGTTCAGCCGGTCCGACTGATCCGATTTGGGCGCATTTGGCCAATGCCCGGCAAAGATGTCATAGGTTTTTCGACCGAACAGGATGTCGTAGGGTGCCGCCATGGCGGTCGCTGCAACGCGCGGCATGGTCTCTTCCCAAAAGGGTGCGGCCCAGCCGCCATGTGCAAAGCCATTGCTAGGGTCTTCCTCAGCCATGCTGGGGGACTGCATGACCCCGTCGAGCGTTACGAAAGTCAAGATTGCAAGATCACGCATGATAGTCTCCTGATTGTTTCTTGTCCGTGAATGCCACGCCGGATCAGACTCGCCCGGACCGAAACGCCGCAGCATCCAGATCGTTGATCGTTTGGACGCCGTGGCCTTGGATTTTCTCAAACGAAACGAATACCCCACAAGAACCGCAAGGCGTGCGCCCTGATCAGCCCGCTGTGCCGATCAAATCCTCAAGCTTGTCGAAGGCCTGGTGCCATCCGCCCGCGCCTGCCGTGCCTTCTTCGACGCCGACATGCACCATGACCATGCGGGTTTTGCCACCGATTTCCGTCAACTCCACAATCACTTCGGTGATGTCAGGAAAGGTGTCAGGCATGCCCATGCTTTGCGGCGGAATGATCGTGCCCTCCGCGTCGCACATGCTTTCCGTGTAGACGAGCCGGTGGGGCGGATCGATTTCCTTGTAGACGCCGGTGAACCACATTGTCATCGACCGCTCGGGGCTCTGCATGGCCATGCAGATTTTCCGCGTGCCGCCGGGGGTCACATTCATTTCTGCGGTCGGAACGGACATGCCTTTAGGACCATACCATTGTTTGAACAGTTCCGGGTCTGTCCACATCCGCCAGACCTGTTCGACCGGGGCGTCAAAGTCCCGTTCAATACGAACCCATTCCTGTTGATCAGTCATTTGGTGTATCCTTCAAGTCATTCAGTAGCTTGCCCATCATGTCAAAACGCCTTTCCCAGATGTGCCTGTATTGATCGGTCCAGCTGGAAACAGCTTCGAGGGGCTTTGTGTCGAGCGTGCAGGGGCGGAACTGGGCATCCCGACCGCGCTTGATCAGGCCCGCTTCTTCCAGCACTTTGATGTGCTTTGAGACTGCTGGCAGAGACATATGGAAGGGTTCAGCCAGGTCGTTGACCGTCGCTTTGCCCTGCACCAGCCGCGCAAGGATCGCGCGCCGCGTCGGGTGGGCCAATGCAGCAAATGCCGCGTCGAGTTGGTCGCTATCGGTCATGGGCCTTTATTTAACTGCTAAGTTAATTAGTCAAGTAGTTAAATACATGATTTCAACACCCCACTCGGAAGTGGAGATCTTGGTGATTTCCCTTATGGCAACAGGTCGATTGCATTCCTCCAGTCTTTTCCCGCGAGGGGTGAGCCAAGAGCAAAACCGTCCGGTTCTGTCGGTGACGCTGAGGGGGGCTGCCACAAGGGCGCCGCTATTAATCAGTCCAACCACAAACGTTCTGCGCGAATGCATCTGCGTCTTCACGCATGTCAAATGGCGCAAGCGCATTGGCTGTTGTCAGAAATTCCGCCACCGATCCATACGGGCGGTCGCATGAAGTCTCACCGTCCAAATAGAGCTTCTCATCCAGGACATCCAACCAGAAGCCCCAGGCTTGGGGGTCCTGCGGTGCATCCTTGGCCCACAGCTTGGCGTCCGCCAAGGCGTCGTCGATGTTCTGATCCGTGGCGTGGTAGCGCAGCAGAAATGGATCATCAGGTGCAAGGCTTTTGGCGATCCTGAAATTCTCCGCCGCCTCATCCGGTGCGTCGGCCGCCAGCAATGCACGGCCCAATTCGCTCCACGCGTAGGGGTCGAGTTTGTCCACTTCCACGGCCATTTGATAAAAGGCAATGGCGTCGTCGTATTGTTCGAGGTCCTCCATGGTGCGGGCCTGCGCCGTCCGGATAAACCCGTAGTCAGGCGCGAGCGCCGCCGCTTGCTCAAAGAGATCCATCGCCTGCAGTTGCATCTCATCGTGCTCAAAAAAGTATCCTTTTTCCGAGAGGACCTGCCCTTTCAGCAAAAGAGACTGCGCTCTGACTGCCTTCCAGTCATCCTTTCTGCGTGACCAGAAGCCTTGCTGCTGTCGTGCCTCATCTCCAACGGCAATCGCCGCTTCGCTGTATGCCAGGGCCTGATCGTACTCCTGCCGGTCCAGCGCGGCAAATCCCAGGAGGGTTGCGGCTTCTTCAGCGGTCTCCCCCCGCTGCAGCAACAGCTCGGTGGAGATTTTGACGGCGTAGGCGCTCCAGTCGTCCGAAGTGTCGAAATAGTAAAACCGCGCCGCGACCAGAGGATCGATCTCCTCTTCCAGCAAGTGCAGGGCGGTGTCATGGAAATATTCCTCCATTGTCCGGCCATCTATGGCTCCGGCGGAGATGACACGCGTGCCGTCACCTGAAAAAATCCGAATTCTGAGAGACATGTCGTCATGGGCACAAGTGCTTTCCAGGCAGACAAACTCCCCGGCGATGCGCGTTTGCGGCAGGTTGAAAAGCGACCGCAATACCTTTGTTATGCGTTGCAGGGACAAGCCTGAACCCGGCTCAACCACGTCCAGCTGGCGTGATGCCGTCTGGATGCGTACGTTCTGCTTGCTGTCGCCGGTAAAGCTCCTGATCTCTTCGATGGCGTCCCAAAGCATGTTCGAGGCGACAAGTCCCGTGTACCCCTCTTGGCTCAGGGAGGTCGTAACTCCGATCTCTTCTAGAACAATCGGCGCGCGGGTCAGGTCTCGAATGGCGACAACCAGCATGGCGACGACCGCCAGAACGGCAACCGCGCTCAGCAGCCCGGATCTTAGAAACGCCAGATTTGTCAGAATGCGTTCTCTGCGCGAAGGTCCCTTGGCCGGATCGGAACTTTGATCCGCATTGGCAGCGATTTCTTCGTTTCCATCTGGCATATTCGCATCCTGAGGTGAGATTCCCGTCGCTGGAAGGCACCCAAATACTGGACGTCTCCATGGGCTTGGTGTCGCCGCTGGATTTGACCATAGACCACGTTAGTCGTGCGCGCCAAGTCTTGTGCCTCCAGACCTCGGGAGCGCTCCACCCGCCCCAAATGAAGTGTTGGGATCAGTGGCACGCCGAGCTTTGATCCAATGTTGCCTTTGCCGTCCGGTTGCGGCTTCTCGCTGTCATCGACCCACAAAGCTGCTGATCCGGTACCAAGGCCCGCTTGGCTCGAGTTGCCGGGGATATGCTTGCGATATCGACGTCGCCTGTCACGAAAAGCATCAGGTCTGTTGCGTTTCAACCAGAAGAAGCAAAAATTGCGGGATACCCTATACAAATTTTGTTCGCAGCAGGGCGTACGAAGCAGGCGTCCAATTTAGTGGACCATCGGCCATCGCTTGCGTCGGTGCTGATTGATCTCTATATGTTAAAAAGATTTACATGGAGGCTGGTGCAATGCTCAGGTCACTTCTCTGGCGTATGCTTTCGATCCTCATACTGTCGTCGAATCCCGGTCATCTCGTCGCTCAACCCAGCACATTTGACGGCGGGCGCGTCGTCGAACTAGAGGTGCCCGCGCCTGCGTTGAAGGGCAACCTTCTTGACACTCCCAGCATTCAGAGAGCGGCGATTTATCTCCCGCCTAGCTACGATCAGGAGCCGGATCGCAGCTTCCCGGTTTTGTATCTTCTTCACGGCATTTTCGATGAATATGATGTTTGGATCGAGCACTTCGAAGTTCCAAAAATACTCGACCGGCTAATTGAAAATGAAAACCTGCCTGAACTGATCGTCGTGATGCCAAATGCTGGCAACGTTTACGGAGGAGGGTACTACCGGAATTCGCCAGCAAGCGGAAACTGGGCGGATTACATCGCGGACGATCTCGTTGAGTTTGTCGATGCGCAGTTTCGTACTCTTAAACATGCCGAAAGCCGTGCCGTTGTTGGCCATTCTATGGGAGGCTATGGAGCCCTGAACCTGGCAATGAGCAAATCGGGCGTTTTCTCCGTGGTATGGGCGCTCAGCCCATGTTGCCTCGCTCCAATCGAAGACCTCGGTTTTGGTAACCAAGCATGGCGGCGCGCTTTCGCGGTCACGGAACCGGGCGACCTTAGAGACTTGGTGGATGGTCGGGATTTCTATACGCTCGCTATCCTGGGAATTGTGACTGCCTTCAGCCCCGATCGCAATGCGCCGCCGACCTACGGCAGCTTTCCTTTTGATATTGTGCGTGGAGAGGTTGTTCTTGATGACGCGGCTTTCGATCAGTTCAGGGACGCGTTCCCGGTGCGACAAGTGCGCGACGCTCGCGATTCACTCCGCGATCTTCGAGGCCTCGGCTTGGGCGTCGGCCTGGGCGACCAGTTTTCGCATATTCCAGCCGGTACGCTGGAGTTTTCGCAACTGCTCGGCAGCGAACGCATACCTCATCGATTGGATTTCTATGTCGGAGACCATCGCCAAGAGGTCGGCGAGCGCCTGGAGACTATTGTGTTCCCATGGGTGGTCGAGCGGTTGATTGCTAAGTAATACATCACCGTCAGAGGATTCCGCTATGTTTGTCAAATATCACGGTGGTGGCTAGCACTGACAGACCTGCAATTGTCTCTTTGGGCGTCCAACCGCAGGCTAGCCACGGCCCATGGCTTTGGCCCGAAGCAATGCCGTGATCGTGTGCACCATCAAGAGTACCTATTGAATTCGCGAATGCAGCGAACGGCAGGTTTGGCGGGCCGCACCGCAGCGACGAAATCCTTAGGTCAACGGCAGCTGTGCGCCGGTTGCTGCCTAAATTGCGATGGATAATCACCAAGCTTCAGTGTGAAAAAACTGCGGCATGGTCGCTTGATGGTGCTGCCGCGGAGATTTGAACTCCGGACCTCTCCCTTACCAAGGGAGTGCTCTACCCCTGAGCTACGGCAGCCTATCATTTTTCGAGCTTGCGAGCATATGCCCTACTAATGCCCTACTAGTTTTTCCTCCACGCCGCTAACTCAATGTTCGAGCACTCAATTTTGGAATGGACCCACCCATTACCAAGGGAGTGCTCTACCTCTGAGCTACAGCAGCGCCGATCGATGGGGTGATTAGACCCAAACCCTCAGCGGCGCAAGCCCAATCTGGACGCTTTGTGCCACCTGCGATAGACAGGCGCCATGGCACAGAAAGCAGACCCGAAAGAATCCGCCAAAGCGAATGAAGCGCGCGCAGATCGGCTCAAGGCAGCGCTGAAGGCGAACCTTGCCCGGCGAAAGGCACAAGCCCGCGCCCGTGCACAGGATCAAGGGGCAAAAACAGGCACTTCGGCTCTGGCCGGACCAAAAAAGGACGCATAAGCGCATGGACTCCATTCTTGTTAAAGGCGGCGGCCCGTTGAGCGGGCAAATCCCCATTGCAGGGGCAAAAAACGCTTGCCTCACCCTGATGCCCGCGACCCTACTGACCGAAGAGCCACTGACCCTAATCAATGCGCCGCGTCTCAGTGATATCCAAACGATGACGCAGCTCTTGCAATCTTTGGGGGCAGAGGTCACTTCCTTGCAGGGCGGGCAGGTGATCGCCCTCTCCAGCCACGACATCAACAACCACACCGCGCATTACGATATCGTGCGCAAGATGCGCGCCTCCATCCTGGTGTTGGGGCCTATGCTGGCGCGTATGGGCCATGCGGTCGTGTCGCTGCCCGGCGGCTGTGCCATCGGGGCGCGGCCGGTCGATCTGCACCTCAAGGCGCTTGAGGCGATGGGGGCGGAGCTTGAACTGAAAGACGGGTACGTGCACGCCAAGGCGGCCAAGGGCTTGAAAGGCGGTACAGTTGACTTCGAATTCGCCTCCGTTGGCGCCACCGAGAACGCGCTGATGGCGGCGACACTGGCCAAGGGTACAACCGTGATCAACAATGCCGCACGGGAGCCGGAAATCGTTGATCTGGCTCAGTGTTTGCGCGCGATGGGCGCGCGCATTGCGGGAGAAGGCACGTCCATCATCACCATCGAAGGGGTCGATCGGCTGGGCGGGGCGACACATACCGTGGTCACGGACCGGATCGAACTGGGTACCTACATGCTGGCTCCGGCAATCTGTGGCGGCGAAGTGGAGCTTTTGGGTGGCCGGCTCAACCTTGTCGAGGCGTTTTGCGAAAAACTCGACGCTGCCGGGATCGACGTGACCGAAACAAAAGGCGGCCTGTCCGTCAAGAGGCGCGGGGAGGGCATTTACGCCGTTGACGTTACGACAGAGCCTTTCCCCGGGTTTCCCACCGATCTGCAGGCGCAGATGATGGCACTCCTCTGCACGGCCAAGGGCACATCGGTTCTGGAAGAAAAGATATTTGAAAACCGGTTCATGCACGCACCGGAGTTGATGCGCATGGGTGCGGACATCGAGGTGCACGGCGGTACGGCAACTGTCACGGGCGTGGAAAAGCTCAAGGGCGCGCCTGTGATGGCGACCGATCTGCGCGCTTCGGTATCGCTCATTCTGGCGGGGCTGGCCGCTGAAGGTGAAACCCGGGTTGGCCGCGTCTACCACCTTGATCGGGGGTATGAGCATGTGGTGGCCAAGCTCTCCGGCGTGGGTGCAAACATCGAACGGATATCAGAAACATGACCGACGCGCGTTTTGAAGACGGCCGCGAAGCACCGCTCAATCTGGGCGCAATGGATGTGGATGACCTTTCGGTCATTTCCGCGCTGACCCAGGATGCGGTTTTCCCGGCGCAGGAAATGCGCTGGGACCGGCAGGCCAACCGGTTTGCGGTGCTTCTGAACCGCTTCCGCTGGGAAGAGGGACCCGCCAGAGAGACAGCGCCGGAACGGGTGCAATCCCTGCTGGTGTTCGAGACGGTCACAGGTGTGGCCAGCAACGGCATCGACCGCAAGGATGCCGAAACTGTTTTGTCGCTGTTGTCCGTTACGTTCTCTGAAACCGACGCGCCGGCGGGCCATGTCGAACTCACGCTCGCGGGCGATGGAGCCATTCGTCTCAGTGTCGAGGCGCTGGAGGTCACTTTGAAAGATGTGACGAAACCCTATATGGCCCCGTCAAAGAAGACGCCCGATCATCCGGCCTGACGGATTTCAACATCAGACAAACATTTGCCGAAAGCCAAACAGCTTTCGGCCTGACCCTCAAAGGTTCCTGCAATGCCCGTGTTCCTGAACGCTACCGACGCCGATTTCGAGGATGATTTTCAAAGGCTGTTGACCGCAAAGCGTGAAGACAGTCCGGACGTCGACGACACCGTGGCGAACATCATCGCGCAGGTCCGCGCTGACGGGGATACCGCAGTGATCGCCCTGACCGAGAAATTCGACCGGCTGACACTCACCGCTGATACCCTGCGTATCTCGCAGGCGGAGGTGACAGAGGCTGCGGCGAGTGTTCCGGCCGATCAGCGGGCAGCATTGACGCTCGCGGCAGAGCGAATCCGTGCCTATCACGAACGTCAGCGTCCCGAGAACGCGGAGTGGACGGATGAGTCCGGGGCGACCCTCGGATGGCGGTGGACCCCGGTTGCCGCTGCCGGGCTTTATGTGCCGGGAGGGCTGGCATCCTACCCATCGTCGGTCCTGATGAATGCGATCCCCGCCAAGGTTGCCGGTGTACCGCGTCTGGCCATGGTGGTGCCGACGCCTGATGGCGTGCTGAACCCGCTGGTGCTGGCGGCGGCAGAGCTTGCCGGTGTTGATGAGATTTACCGCATCGGCGGGGCGCAGGCCGTCGCGGCCCTGGCCTATGGGACCGAAACCATTGCGCCCGTGGATAAAATCACCGGGCCGGGCAATGCCTTTGTCGCCGCTGCCAAGCGCCGCGTCTTTGGTAAAGTCGGTATCGATATGATCGCCGGGCCTTCGGAGATTCTGGTGATCGCGGATGGTGACAATGATCCTGATTGGATCGCCCTTGATCTGCTCAGCCAGGCGGAACATGACGAAAGCGCGCAATCGATCCTGATCACCACCGATGCGTCTTTTGGTCAGGCCGTGGCGGCCGCAGTGGATGCGCGGCTGGAAACGCTGGAACGGCGTGCCATTGCAGGTGCCAGCTGGCGCGATTTCGGGGCGGTGATAACGGTGCCTGATCTGGAAACTGCGGCCTCCCTCAGCGACCGCATCGCGCCCGAGCATCTGGAGCTTTGCGTGGCGGACCCGGAGGCATTGAGTGCCCGGATCACCCATGCGGGCGCCATTTTTCTTGGTCAGTGGACACCGGAGGCAATCGGCGACTACGTGGGTGGTCCGAACCATGTGCTGCCGACCGCCCGATCCGCCCGGTTTTCCTCCGGTCTCTCGGTGCTGGATTTCATGAAGCGCACGACGCTTGCCCGCATGACGCCCGGCGCCCTGCGCAGCATCGGTCCCGCAGCGGAAACGCTTGCGCAGACGGAAAGCCTTGAAGCGCACGGGTTATCGGTGACGGCGCGGTTGCAGAAGCTGAATGACTGACGTCGCCTCTTGCGTGTTGCCCTTGGCGGCGAACCTGCGCTAAGCATCTCCAGTTGTTTGTTCGTGTAAAGAATCCGTATCATGTCCCGCATTTCACACATCGTCCTTGATGATGCCGGGTTGCCCCCGGCCACCCCCGAGATCGAACAGGAGCGTCGCGTGGCGATGTTCGATCTGTTGGAAGACAACAGCTTTGTGCTGCCGCAGCGCGACGGGCGCGCGGTGCCCGACGGGCCGTATCACGTGGGGCTTGCCATTCGGGAAAAGCGGCTGGTCTTTGATGTGAATACCGAAGGGGCCGAAAAGGCGGCGGAATTTCATCTGTCGCTCGGACCCTTTCGGCAGGTCGTCAAAGACTACTTCCAGATTTGTGAAAGCTATTTCGAGGCGGTGAAGAAACTGCCGCCGAGCCAGATTGAAACCATCGACATGGCCCGGCGCGGCATCCACAATGAAGGCAGTCGGGTGCTGCAGGAACGTCTGGAGGGCAAGGTCGAGGTGGACAGCGACACCGCCCGCCGTCTCTTTACGCTGATCTGCGTGCTGCATTTCGGAGGCTGAATGGACGACGAGTTGCCAGGGTCGGTTCTGTTTTGTTGCGACCACAATGCTGTGCGCTCTCCTATGGCCGAAGGGATCATGAAAAAGCTCTATGGCACGGGCACCTACGTGCAGTCCGCCGGGGTGACCAATGATATGGAGATAGACGGGTTTTCCATCGCGGTCTGCCAGGAGTTGGATGTCGAACTGTCCCGCCACCGCAGCCGCAGTTTCGACGAGATGGAAAACTGGGGCGATGATCTGGGGTCCTTTGATCTTGTCATCGCCCTTAGCCCCGCCTCGCAACGTCGGGCATTGGATTTGACGCGGTTTTACCACCTCAAGGTCGAATATTGGCCGATCCTCGATCCTACAGGTCTGGGGGAAGGGCGCGAGGCGAAACTCGCCAGCTACCGGCAGGCGCGTGATCAGATCATGGAACGCCTGATCAACCGGTTCGGCCCCCCAACGGAAATCATTTGAGGCGCTGCCATGTCTAATGTCATTAAGATCTACTTCGACGCTTTCAACGCCAAGGATATCCAGGCCATGCTGGCCTGCCTGTCAGACGATGTGGCGCACCATGTGAATGAAGGGGATGTGCGCATCGGCAAGACGGCATTTGCGGATTTCTGCGCGCATATGAGCCGCTGCTACGACGAGACACTGGTGAACATGGTGATTTTCGACGCGCCCGATCACGGGCGGGCGGCTGCAGAATATGTGGTCAACGGTCGGTATCTCCAGACCGATGCGGGGTTGCCCGAGGCGCACGGTCAGCGCTACACGCTGCCTGCCGGATCGTTCTTTGATGTCTCGGACGGGCTGATCACGCGGATCACGACGCGCTACAATCTGAATGACTGGATCAAGCAGGTTTCCTGATCGTGGCGCTGGAGTTCCATGTTCTGACCGGTGACGCTCTGACCGACGCCCTGGATGATGTGGCGCGGCTGCGGATCGAGGTCTTCCGGGATTGGCCATACCTCTATGAGGGCGATCTGGCGTATGAGCGCCGCTATCTGGCACCCTATGCAGAGAGCGATCAGGCGCTGATTGTCGGTGCTTTCGCCGAGGGCCGTCTTGTCGGGGCATCAACCGGCGCGCCGTTGAGCGAGCATGCTGCGGATTTTGCAGCGGCCTTTGAAGAGACTGGCATCGATTTGGCACAGGTCTTTTACTGTGCCGAAAGCGTCTTGTTACCAGACTGGCGTGGCCACGGGGCAGGGCATCGTTTCTTTAATTTGCGCGAAGCGCATGCGCGGCGGCTGGGATTTCGAAAGATTTGTTTTTGTGCCGTGATCAGAGATACCAATCATCCCCATTGTCCCGCCGACTACCGCCCTCTCGACAGGTTCTGGCGGCGGCGCGGCTATGAACCTTTGCCCGGCGTAATCGCCTCTTTTTCATGGAAGGATGTTGGTGCGTCGGAAGAGATAGCCAAATCTCTGCAGTTCTGGATGAGAGACCTGTGATCCGTCTCAAGTTGGCCTGAAGCCCAACCTACCTGCCGGTATCAGACCCGCCCACAGAGTTTCTCTGCCGTTTCTGCAAACTGCTTCCATGCCTCCCAAAACCGTTCATTGGCGGGCGCATCCGATTGCCGCACATCCTGCAGGCGGCCGGGTTCGCTGAAAAACAACGTGCTGCGTTTCTGCTGTGATTGGCTCAGCGTGTTGTTGGCGGCGGCCTGGATGCAGCTACAGCGTGCCGGGGTGGCGCGCGGGCGCTGGTGCGCAAGACAGGCGGTACTGATTGGACCTGCGGCAAACTGCGGCGCGTCGTCCGAAACAGGCAGTGTCGGCGGTCTGACGTTGGCCTGTTGTCGGGGCGCATCCCGCCCGCCACAGGCGGAAACGGCAAGCAAAAGACAAAAGAAAACCGAAAGACGCGCCATAAACAGATATCTCAATCCAGATTTATCTGTTTATGGCGTATTCTCCGGAGCACTTCAATTGTGCGCCCGCGGTCATTCGCGGTGTCAGAACCGCCAGCGGGCCCCCACGAAGGTCACGTCCTGATCCAGCAGGTTGGCGCCGGTGCCGTCGAAGTCAAACGTCCGGTAGCTGGCGTAGAGTTCCGTGTTCCAGGCATCAACTTTCTGTACCACGGCGATGCCGACAGATTCGGAGTCCGACCCCGTTACGCCGAAGTCCTCGCCCGAGTAGTAATCAACCGAAAAGCGGGTTTCTCCGAGGGCAAACCAGTCGCGCTTGATCCCGCCCTTGATGTAGACATAGCTGTCATCACCTTCCTGCTGGCGCCCGGTCGCGACGGCGAGGTTCAGGCCGGTGGCATTGTGCAGCACGGCAACGGACCCCAGCAGCAGTTCCTCATCGGAATCGCGGATCGAGAGACCGACCCGCGCGGCCACCTGATAGGCACCATAGTCCTGATCATACTTCAGGCCGATGTCGTAGAACTCATCGTCGTTTCCGCTTGTCAGAACCTCTTCACCCGCACTGACCGCCAGCGAAAAGCCCATGTAGGTCGGCGTGTCATAGCGGATGCGGAAACGCCGCCCGCCGTCGAAGGCGTTGAAAGCGTCGCCCACGTCAAACCCCGATGCGCCGCCGCCGGCAAGCTGGAACACCTGGCTGCCCGCTTGATCCTGAAGGCTGGAATAGGCGATCACCGAGGTGCCCGAGAAGTCGGCCTCTGCCGTGCCATCCGTCGCAATGCTGCCTTGCCCGAACGACAGGGTGCCCCATGTGGGCGACCGGTAGATCGCCTCGAACTTGCGCAACTCCGTCCGGCGGTAGTTGAGCTCCAACCCGTTGTCGTCCCCATTGATGCTGGACGACCCGGTGAAGCCCAGAGCGGTCTCGAAATGCAGGCGGAACTCGCCGCCATTGCTCAGCCCCTGCTTGTAGATCAGCCCGATGCGGCTGTTGGAGTTGTCGTTATCCGTGAGCGCGGTTTCGCTATCGGCACCGTTGTCCACGTTGATGATGCCGAGGTTGATGTGACCGTAGAAATCAACCTCCGGTCCGGTCTGCTGGGCGGTGGCAACTGCAGGCAGGCCAAGGGCGAGGAGCCCGGCGGCAGGGAGGATGCGGGAACGGGGAATACATGTCATGGGAATGCCTTTCGGGAAGCGGCGCCGAAGCAGCGTCTGCTTACACTTTACGCGTGTATCGCGACATGTAAAACTCACGAACGGGGGAGAGAGGTGCGCAGGTGCACAGGGGGACGTGCGGAATTGTGGACCATTCGGTCTCTAAGTTGAGCGCCGCGCGCTGCGTCTCAGGACCGCGCGCGACGTGCGATGTGGTTCCGGACTGGCATAGGCGTCCGAACCGGAGGGTAGCGGCGCCTTGGACACTGTCCAGATTTTCTTTAGCCGCCCACGGGCGGAGCCCAGGGGAAGCAAGAACTACACGATATGCTTTTAGTATGGCAGCGCGCTCGAACCGAGGGGTGGACGCGAAGCGCCCGCGTCACGCCGCAGGCGTGCCTTGGGCACGACGGGGGCGGTTCGGGCGCTGCCCAATCGCAGATTGGGCATCCTTCATATCATTGGATTTTGCGCAACAAAGTCTTAAGGCCTTTACACTACATATCGCGCCTAGTTCTTGTAGACATACATGAAAAATTGATCCATAGTCAACTTTATTGGGGCAGTTGTCTGCAAAGTTGAAATCGCTCGCGCAAGGAAAGCGAAATATGGAACGCACGAAATATAAAGATGAGCAGCTATGGTTGCACGAGTATTTTGACTACATCGGCATCCTCGACGTCGACTTAGATGCTCAAATACAAATGACCCATTCCGGAACTTCACTGCCAGAAGTTTTGGATGTTCTTAGAAACGGGACCGTTGTATGCGCAGAACGCGACTACAATGGTTGCGAGTTCACGGTAAAAGGGAGGAACTGTGATGGAAAAGATATTATCGTTAGGGGGGTTTTCCATGCGGACATGTCAATGGTTCGCGTAGTGGCTATCGAAAAAACTAGGTGACATATGGGAAATCAAAGTGGACATAAATGTAGCGAAATGCATGTCAGAGAGTGCGTAGGCTTTGATGCATCGCATTTACTGGGTGCCCCGTTTCCTGTTACTTTGTACGGAGGCGTGGGCGAAAAGTACTGTGGCAAATGCGGTGCGGTGAAGGGGCATATCATAAAAGACCCCATGGAGCTGATAGCTATGGTCGCAGTGCTTAGAGCTTGCGATGACATGAAGCTGAACGGCTCTGAGGTCAAGTTTCTGCGAAAAAGTATGAGCTATAAAGCGAAAGACTTGGCGCACAAGCTGGACCTAGACCCAGCGCACCTATCGAGGATCGAAAATGATAAAAAACCTATGTCGCTGGTCTACGAAAAACTCTTGAGGGCAGCTGTGTGCCTCAAGTTTATCGAGACAGCTAAGTTCATAGGTGTTGATGTAAGCCATGTGCTTTCGATGAACATTACGAGCGCGAAGTGCGTTTCCAAAATTTTCGATCTGCATCTTTGTTTGGTTGAAAAAGATAATGTTCTGCGGCTTAAGAGCCACGGCGCCGCCGATGGTGATTTGGTGAGGTCTTGGGAAGGTGGCGACCCGAAACTGGCGATTTAATAAGATGCTGGTGTTCTGCTGTCAGTGAAACATCGTTCTGAGCGCTGCAAAAAAGTTAATGGACGGCTTTAGCCGTCCATTTGCTGCGCCGGGGTATCTGCCGCACAGTAGGAAGTGAGAGCTTTGCCAAACTGACCCATGTTGTTTTGCCCAACCTTTACTTGTCTAGTGAAATGCGGTTTCAAATAGACCCTTCGCATCAATTCTTTGCAGTCACGCCGTCACGGGTTTTTGACTGCGAAATGCGGCCTATTCAACCCACCTTGACCGCCCCGCAAAACCCCTACATATCCTCAGCATGACACCGCTTTCACATATCCGCAATTTCTCCATCGTGGCGCACATCGATCATGGGAAATCCACGCTGGCCGACAGGCTCATCCAGTCCACCAACACCGTGGCCGACCGGGACATGAAAGAGCAGATGCTCGACAGCATGGACATCGAGCGCGAACGCGGCATCACCATCAAGGCGCAGACCGTGCGGATCAATTACACCGCCGCGAATGGCGAGGATTATGTGCTCAACTTGATTGACACGCCGGGCCACGTCGATTTCGCCTATGAGGTGAGCCGTTCCATGCGCGCGGTCGAGGGCTCGTTGCTGGTTGTGGACAGCACGCAGGGTGTCGAGGCGCAGACGCTGGCCAATGTCTACCACGCCATCGACGCCGATCATGAGATCGTGCCCGTCCTGAACAAGATCGACCTGCCTGCGTCCGATTGTGACCGGGTGGCAGAGCAGATCGAGGATGTGATCGGGATTGATGCGAGCGGGGCCATTCAGGTCTCGGCCAAAACCGGGCAGGGCATCATGGAGACGCTGGAGAGCATTGTGCAGAACCTGCCCGCGCCAAAGGGGACGCGCGATGCGCCGCTCAAGGCCATGCTGGTGGACAGCTGGTACGACAGCTACCTCGGCGTCATCGTCCTGGTGCGGATCATGGACGGCGTGCTGAAGAAGGGCGAGCGCATCCGGATGCTGTCGAACAATTCGACGCATCACGTGGACCGCATTGGCGTGTTCCGGCCTGAGATGACGGTGATTGATGAACTAGGGCCGGGGGAGATCGGATTCCTGACGGCCTCGATCAAGCAAGTGCGCGACACGCGCGTGGGCGACACGATCACGCACGAGAAGAAGGGCACCGAGGAGGCACTGCCGGGGTTCCAGCCGTCGCAGCCGGTGGTGTTCTGTGGGCTCTTCCCGGTGGATTCAGCCGAGTTCGAGGAGTTGCGCGACAGTATCGAGAAGCTGGCGCTGAATGACGCGTCGTTTTCTTACGAGATGGAGACGAGCGCCGCACTGGGCTTTGGCTTCCGCTGCGGGTTTCTGGGGCTCTTGCATCTGGAGGTCATCCGCGACCGGATCGAGCGCGAGTATGACATCGAGCTGATCACCACGGCGCCCTCGGTCATCTACCACATCCACATGAAGGACGGGGAGATGATGGAGCTGCACAACCCCGCCGACATGCCGGACCTGACGCTGGTGGATCATCTGCAGGAGCCGCGCATCAAGGCGACGATCCTGGTGCCGGATGACTATCTGGGCGACGTGCTGAAGCTGTGCCAGGACCGCCGGGGCATCCAGCTGGACCTGACCTATGCGGGCTCGCGGGCGATGGTGGTCTATGACCTGCCGCTGAACGAGGTGGTGTTCGATTTCTACGACCGGCTGAAGTCGGTCACCAAGGGCTATGCGTCGTTTGATTATGCGATGATCGGCTACCGGCAGGACCAGCTGGTGAAGATGTCCATTCTGGTGAACGACGAGCCGGTGGATGCGCTGTCAACGATGGTGCACCGCGATCGGGCAGAGCAGCGGGGCCGTGCGATGGTCGAAAAGCTGAAAGATCTGATCCCGCGGCACATGTTCAAGATCCCGATCCAGGCGGCCATCGGCGGCAAGGTGATCGCGCGCGAGACACTGTCGGCGATGCGCAAGGACGTGACGGCCAAGTGCTATGGCGGGGATGCCACGCGCAAACGCAAGCTGCTGGACAAGCAGAAGGCAGGGAAAAAGAAGATGCGCCAGTTCGGGAAAGTTGATATACCTCAAGAAGCGTTCATTTCGGCGCTCAAAATGGATGGCTAGCTTATTGGTCTATGATTGACATAAAGCAATTTATTGATTTTCTTCAGGTATTATCTGGTTTCGTCGTAGTGGGAGGCGTTCTTGATGCCGTCACGAAAAGCTACCGCAAAAATACTGAAGCCGATGCCGCCTCACCAAGTATCAGGTACTTCCTTGCCGTCTACTATAACGCCGTTTACAAAAGCTTCTTCACCGAGAATCCATTCTCGAAAAGATATATACTACTATCCTCTTTTTGCGCAACAATTCTATTAGTATTTTGGATTTGGATAATAGGTTTTGTTTTTAACAGCGTAAGATATGACTTGCTAGTCCCTC
This sequence comes from uncultured Roseobacter sp., assembly GCF_947492555.1. Taxonomy (GTDB): domain Bacteria; phylum Pseudomonadota; class Alphaproteobacteria; order Rhodobacterales; family Rhodobacteraceae; genus Roseobacter. Next base: position 1,212,410 of record NZ_CANLNE010000001.1, on the reverse strand, counting down.
ATCCGTTACTTGGCTTTGTTATGTATGCTGGATATTTGGGGATGGCCTGGTTGTCACTTTGTCAGACTGGCATTTTTACATTCGAAGCTCTAAGCGCAAAGCTGGGGATTAGTCGATGGATCTTTATTGCATCTGACATACTCGTGTCTACCAACCTTTTTCTTTATCTTTACGCGCTCGTTCTGACATTATCTTTTTCAATTTTTGGACTATTTATCCTTAATCCGCAGTCGAAAGATGTTGAGAACTCAACGAGGATCGTAGTTTCAAAGAAGTACTTCGACTTTTCAAGTTCTGACGTGACTTGCCATGAGGTCAATGGCTATTTTCGCTACTGGGTTGTTTTCGAGAGGCGACTTGACGGAGTGCTGGTCGAAGAGCAATTCCCAAGAGCTTCAGTCTTGTTACATTCATGCAACCCAGCGATAGTGCCGTCGGATCTCGTCGTTAAGCCATTTGAAGAGGTTCAAACTGTTTCGCATGCTTTGCTTGGAGAAGGCCCGCTTGCAATCGATGATTTGACGGCCGATGGGCTAGAAAATGCGCTTTTGGTTCATCCGGAAGTCCGCTACTTTAGCGAAGTCCTTTGGAAGCCACAAAACTATTTTTTACGATCAGGTGCTTATCAAGCTGCGTTCTCTGAGATAGATACAATAGAGGATGAACTATTTGACCTCGATGAGGCGATTGCTAAATCTGCAGAGCAGGTTTTTGGTATATCAACGGGATATCAACCCTATAGTGGCGATAAGTGGTGTACGCTAAACAATGGCGGAATATTCTGGGAATCAGAAATTCAGGGATTTAGATCTGCGACCTGTTATGACGATACAGTAGTGGTGCAAGGTCGCACTTATGGAAATAATCAGTACTTCCACACTACTGCTCACTCTATGATCCCAATGTTCGTCTGGGTTTCACCGATTTTCATGGGAGTTATTACACCTAGTTTGATTTTCTATTTCGTTGTTGCAGCCAGTTTTTTTCTTGAGTTTTTCCGCTCTTTTATTACGAAGAGTAAGCTTTTGCGATCAATCTATACCACTGTTCCTTTTAGCGCGTCGGCCGTGTTGCTGTCCATGTTCTTTTGGTTCTTTGTTTTAGCCTAACGAATACTAGGTGGAGCTCACACTAGTCGCTTGTCTCGACCGTGTTGCCTGGGCGGGATGAAACCTCATCCTAGCGACCGGCGTCCCGCATACTTTAAATAAATCGAACTTGGATGACTGGGCCTCCCCAGTTGCCCCGCCCAATCACTGCGAATGACCTCTGCTCTGTCGGCTGAGCCAAAGCAGTACTCGGGTCAGTTGCTCTTGCCGCCATTCCTGCCCGCAAGTACGCTTGGGCTATAACACCTTCGGCAAACCTCTCCGCACCTTGCCTAAGAAACAGCGGACAGAAAAACACCTTCCCTCTGGAAACCTGCCAAAACAAAGGAAAATTCGGGCTTATCCCCAGGTTACCCACAGTTGAAACCGAAGTAAATTCAATAGGTTATCCACAAGAAATTTCCACAATACGTCATTTTTCTGTTGCGCGACTCACCCCGGAAGACGCAATCTGTAATCACCGCAGCGGAGTTCACTGAACGAAACTGAGGTCGCAAAGGCCCCTCGGGGTGGTGGCGAGACGGGATAGGCCTTCGGGTCAGGTTCGCATCGCAAACCCCACGAGGAAGCAGGTCGGGTCGCGTGGAGGCGAAAGCCTCGTGGCGAAAGGGCAGCGGAGGTCGGGCGCGGAGAGGTCGGGGAGGCTCGCAAGGGTTGCGTCGGCAAGGATGTGTCAGGCAGGGATGATGCGGGGGAGGATCGGTCTTCGGACGGGTCGTCTCGGCGGAGAGTGGTAACGCTCTCAACGCAAGCTGGGCCTGCTGTCGCCCTCTGGGGGGATATAGAGGTTCAAGAAGGCGTCAGGATGTGCTTCGGCACGGAACGGACCTCGGTTCGATCCCCTGACGCCTTTCGCTATTGCGGCACGGCTTTTCCCGCGTTTCCTCCAAGAATTGACCCATATCAAGGCATCCGGGCGGTGCCCGTGCGATCACCCTGTCCGAATGGAAGGAGTGATGCGATGGATGATGCGCAAGCCAAGCAGACCCTGCTGGCCCGCCGGGCGGAGTTGGTCGGGCATCTGACGGAGGTAGAGCAGCAGCTTGACGAGACGCCGACGAAGGATCTGGAGGATTTTTCGACGGAAAGGCAGGGCGATGAGGTGCTCGAAGCGCTTGGACAGGCGGAGTTGAACGAGTTGCGCCGTATCGATGCCGCACTGGCACGCGTCGCAGCGGGGTCTTACGGCATCTGCCTGGAGTGCAGCGACGATATCTCTGATGCGCGTCTCGCCATCCTCCCCGATACACCGCTGTGCAAGACCTGCGCAGCCAAGGCAGCCTAGGAGGGTTTCCCATGCTACGTTTGACCGCAATTCTTTACTGTTTCGTCGCCGCGACCATGGCTGGCATCGGGGTGATCACCGTGCTGAGCATGGGGTATACGGCTGTGATGCCCATCCTGATCGCTGCTGGAACGGGCGCGGTGCTGGCGCTGCCCGTCTCCTGGATGATCGCGGCGCGTATCTCCGCCTGACCCGGATCAGATGGCGTCGTCGAGCGCCTGACCCGCGTTGGTCACGTCGCGGCCTATGCCTTTGGTGGTTTCACAGGCCGTCAAGGCGAGAATGGCGGCAAGAGCAAAGGCGAGTCTGATCATAGTAACGGTCCTTCATCTGGATGTTGTCCCGTTTAGATATACCGATTTGCGCGACCAGTTCACGCAAAAAAAGAGGTGGCACAAGGCCACCTCGGAATTCTTGTCTGATTGGCTTGGCTTAGGTCGCCGCATCCTGAATTGCCTCACCGGCGTCTTCTACGTCGCGGCCTACGCCCTTTGTGGTCTCGCAAGCGGCGAGGGCTGTCAAAACCGTGATTGCAGCAATAATTCTTAGCATGGTGTATCCTTCCTTTGTTCTGGGAAAGAACGCGCCATTCCGTTAGATGGTTCCGAAAGATTTTTCAGGCCGCGCGGTAAAAGAGATAGCGGTCCGGATCAATGGTGTCCGGTCCGGTAATCTGCTCGAACCCGGTGAGCGGTTGTTGGCTAACGATCAGCCCGCCGGGCACCATCAATGGCGCGATGAACGGCGACAGGCGCGCGCCTTCCTCTACGTCTTTTTCCTTGACCCCATGACCAAAATCGTAGTGGGCAAGAGCGATCTTGGTGGTCGCGTCGGCGAGACGGGTCAACGCATCTTCTGCTTCGCCCATCACAAAGCAATCTGCGGGCGGAATGCAGGACGGGTGAGGTTGCAAAACCCGGTCGATCACCCAAATCCGGCGGTCCGGCAGGCGTTCGCGCAGGTGATCATAGGTGCGCCCGTTCCCAAGACCCAATTCGAGCACATCCCCGTCAACTTGGGCAATCTGGGACGCGGCCCAATCGAGCCCGTCGATCTGCGCAGAAAGTCTGCGGCGCATGGATTCCAGCCGGCTCATGGTGCCTCCTTCAGGGATTGGGTCAAGGGTTTGCTTACCGCGCCGCCCGCCAGCAATTCGCTGAGAAAGACCCGGGAAAAGGACCAGATGTCCGGCGTGTGGACAAGGTGATGGGTAAGGTATCCGAGGGGTTCTGTCGCATCTTCCGCGCCTTGCCTCCGGGCCTCTAGGTGCTGAACAGTTTGGGCAATGATGTTGTCAGGGCTGACCAGATCGCGGGTGCCGCGCCAGTTAATCGGATCAATGTGAGTGTTGACCTGAAGCAGCCCCGGAACCGGATATTGATTCACGCGCGGCGTGAAGGTGGAAACCACCTTGTAAGAGGCCTGCAAAAGCAGCGGCAATACATCGGGATGCAGCCGATTCCACGGTGCAACGAGGGCAGGCACAAGGCGCTCGCCAAAGAGGTCCCTCAGGCGGGACAGCCCGTGCGTCAGTTGTTCGGAGGTATGCGCATAAACCTGCCCAAACTCGGCTTTCTTCTGGCCTTCTGGTGCGCGGTTCTCATGGGCCCAACCATGCACAGTGGGTACCAGAAGAGGCTGTTGGGTTATGCAGTCCGCTAAGGCCTGTTGCGCGAAGGCCGGGATAACGGCCAGATGGACCGGCATGTCGAGGTCCGTTGCCAGCTGAGACAGCTCATCAAGCGCAGGTGTCGTGTCGACGGCGTCATCGTCCCGCCACCAGATGGGCAGGACCCTGTTCTCGGCGCGCCACAGCGCCAGTTCCGCGCGCAGGGGGGACCAGTCAACCTGCATGGTGTTTGTTCGCCAGTTCTTGCACGATGCGTACCGAATTTTGCGCACCGTCGAGGCCTGTGGCACGTGCCGCGCGCTGTGGCGCGCTGATCGCCTGTTGTACCCGTTCCAAAAGCATCTGACCGTTGAGCGCAGCGCTGGTCAGCACCTCTATGCCAGGCAGGCGCTCAAGAGCCGCGGCGCGCAGGCTCTGTTCGGTCTCGTCACCGGCATCGAAGGGCACCAGCACGGCGGGCGTTTGTGTTTGCAGCAGGTCAAGCGCGGTGTTGTATCCGGCCATGGAAACGGAGACTGCTGCATGGTGTAGCATCTGCCGGAAATCCGGACGTGCAGGTTCGAGCATGGCGTTCGGCGGTGCATCCTGGCGGAGTGCGACAATTCGGTCAGCGGCCGTGTTGCCCCCGATCAGCAGTCGCCAGCGTCGGCCTGAATCCTGTTGTGCCGCTTGCAGTGCGGCGTCAAAGACATTGCTGCCTACGTTCCCACCACCGGCGCTGACCAGGACTTCGCCTGTGCCTGCTCCATCCGGATGCGGTGGCGCGGGCGGGGGGGCGACAAATCCTGTGTAATGAAGATACGGGGCCAGCGTTTTTGTGACAGGCCAACTGACCTCCAGCGGAGTCACATCGGCATCGGAATGCACAAGAACCGCATCATAGAAGCGGGTGATGGTATCCTCCGTCATTGCGGCCTTGGCCGGTTTGGAGGGCGGCGCAAGGATATCCCGCACGGAGGCACAGATCAGCGGTCGCCGCGGTAGTGAAATGGCTGTCTCCACAGCTCCCAGAAACTCCGTGCGCAACACACGCCTGCCAAAGGGGAAAAGCTCTGTGATCACCACATCCGGTGCAATGGATTGGAGGGTGTCGCGCAGGCGCGTTGCGCGCCTCTGCATCAGATCTTCGCGGGCCTCACCCCCATCGGCATCAAGCAATCTGGTGAAATTTACGCCATCAGACTGCAGGGGGGGCAGTTGCACGAGCCGGATGCCGGCACTATCAAGTTGCTGCGCCGGCATGCCGCCTGACAGGACGGTCGCCTCATGCCCCGCCATCGAAAACGCACGCGCGAGCGTCAGTGCCCGCGCAAGATGTCCGGTGCCCAGCAGATGCGTCACGAGGATCACAACCTTCATGTCTGGCGTACCTCCAGCCTGACAGGGGTAGGTGCCGCGTGCCAGTCTCCGCCTTCAATCGTGAGGATGTAGAGCCGGTTGCGCTTGATCTGGAACGGAGCGGGGCCGTCGAAATCCCATCCCGTCGCCTGCGCCATGAGCACGCGCATGATCCCGATGTGGCAAACGGCGAGACTGTCTCGTTGCAACCCGTCGATCCATGGTCGCAGGCGCGCGCGCAAATCCGCAGGGCTCTCTCCGCCCGGCGGGCGGTACGCCCAGCCCCAGTCCTCGATGTCGCGGTATCCGCTGTCCGGGTCCGCACGCAGATCGATACCTTTCAGACCTTCCCATTCGCCCCAGTCCATTTCCGTCAGTGCCGGGTCTGTTCGGGGCGCTCTGCCAGCAAGCAATTCGGCTGTGTGCCGCGCGCGGATCAGTGGGCTGGACCAGAGGTCGGCCGACAGCCACGGGGCGGGAAGGGTCAGGGCGGCCAGGTCTGCCTCGGCCTCCGCATCAAGTGCGATATCCGTGCGGCCCTGAATACGCCCGGCGCGGTTCCATGATGTGCGCCCGTGGCGCAAGAGAGCCAGTTGGATCATGCCACCGCCTCCGCAATCGCGTCGCAGAGGGTACGGCTGGCCGTTGGCAGCAAGTGATGTTCGCCTGTGTAGTCCCTGGCGCGATCGCCAGCAGTGAGGCGCGCGCATTCATCGCTCAGCAGCGCGTCGATTTTCGTGGCGAGCGCTTCGGGACCGTCTTCGGGGGCGGGGTAGCTGTCCGGTGCAAGCACATCACAGACGCCCGGGCGACGCTGCGCCACGACGGGTAAGCCGGCGGCCTGCGCTTCCAGAAAGGTCATGCCGAAGGCTTCGTTCACGCCGGGCCAGAACAGCAGGCTTGAGGAGGCATAAACGTCCTGCAACGATGCCTGATCCAATGACCCACGCAACTCGACCCGCGCCCCAAAGGGGTGCATCATTGAGGCAACCGCATCGAGCGCTGGCCCGTCCCCGGCGACAACAAGTTTCCAGTCTGGTGTTTTCAGCACATGCAGCGCGTCTGCAATCAGTTGATAGGACGCGAACTTGTCCCCGTGGCGCAGCATCCCGACACTTAGCATCGAACCGTTTCGCGGGCCCAGTGGCGGCAATTCGGTTCGGGCCAGAAAAGGACGCAGATGGATGATCTTCTGCTTCTGGGGCGCATAGGCCAGCAAGGATTCCCCATCGCGGTGGGTCAGGTGAAAAATGGCGTGCGCCGCGTCGCTCGCAGCCTCTGCCGCCTGCGCGAAGGCTGCCCATGGACCCTTCAGCCTCTTGCGCGCGCGCGTGGCCTCGATCTGGAAATAAGGAATGTTCAGGGCTGCCGCGACGGTGGGGCCCAGCAAATCGGGAACCTTGTAATAGCTGTGGTAGGTGACCCAGATGCGCCAGTTGGCATACCGTCCTTGCGTGATCAGGCGGGCGATTTCCACCTCTGCCTGTGCAAAAAGCCGCGCCTGAACATCCGTGTCTCCGGCCTTGTCGCGGGTCTGCAGGGTCGAAACCAGTTCCCAAGAAAGCCCCCCGTGATCCAGTGCCATGAGAAGCGCGCGCGCCATGGTCCTGTCCCCAGAGGGCACCGGATGAAACGGCGGCTTCATCGGGGCATAGAAGGCGACCGTGCTCATTTCGTTGGCCCCATCATCGCGCGCAGGCGGCGGGACAGTTGTGTGATCCCCGGGGCCATGCGGAACTCCGTGATCAGACGGGTGTAGGCGGCATCCGCCATATGCGCCGCGGCGGCGGGATCGTTTGCAAGTGTTTCGATGGCGTGGGAAAGGCTGGCGGGGGCATCATCGCTCAGCACGCCATGCACGCCGGTGTCGATGAATTCCGGAATGGCCGAAACCGGCGTGGAAAGGATGGCAAGCTTCTGGCTGGCGGCCTCCATCAGCACATTGGGCAGGCCGTCGCGGTCGCCATCCTCGGCAACCCGGCTTGGCAGGACAAAGAGATCGGCAGCACGCATCGTCTCGATCACTTCGGGTTGGTCGCAAGGGCCGCGCCACGTGATCCTCTCGGCCACGCCCTTGGCCTGCGCCATGACCTTCAGGTCTTTTCCCAGCGCGCCGCCGCCGATATGGGTCCAATGCCAGTCGATGGTGTGGGGCAGGAGCGCCAAGGCCTCGATCAGGCGGTCAAAACCCTTCTTTTCAACCAGCCGACCAACGGACATCAGATGCAAGGGTGCCATTGGGTTCCGCATGTCCCGTTCAGGCGGTGCCGGGAACCGCGCCAGATCAAGCCCGTGGTAGACCAGATCTACCCGGTCGGGCCGATCTGCCAGGGATTGCAGATGCGCTGCGCCAAACCCGGTGCAGGTCGCCCCGAAGGTGGCCCCATGACTGTCGGGGTGCAGCTTTTCGCGGAGTTCCCATTCCGGCGAGGTCCAGATGTCCTTGGCATGTGCCGAAAAGGACCAGGGCAGCCCGCGCAGGATGGCCGTGTAGCGTGCAACCGAAGAGGGGGTGTGCAGGAAGTGCGCGTAGAGGCCCAGGCTGCCCGGCGGCAGTTCCCGTGCGAGAACGCAGGCTTGTCCAAAGCGGCGCAGGCGGTTTGGTGTCCGGTCACGAGCATAATCTGCGCGGAAGACCCGCCATGCAGCCGCAAACCCCGGACGGTGCAACGCGCTCAGAACACCGCGCAAAACCCGCAGCGGTTCGTCCTTGAGGTATTCCGGCAGGTAGTGCACCCGGGCGCGCAACCGGTCATGCAGTGGATGTGTCTTGGGGTCTGTAGGGTGTCGCAGCGACCAGATCTCGAAGTCGATCCCGGCTTCTTCGAGCGCCACAAGCTCCTGTGCAATGAAGGTTTCAGACAGCCGTGGCCACCCTTTTAACACTACCGCCAACCGGCCCCGCCTTGGTGTCATTTCTCGGCCATCAGAGCGGCTGCGCGGGCCACGACCACATCCAGCCCGTCCAACAATCCATTGGCCCCGGCTTGTGACGGTTTCTTCTGCGTTGGCAACGCGCGGATGAAATCGACCATCGTTTGCGGGGTCATGCCGTCCCGGTCCTCGTCCAACATGCGCACAAGACCCAGCTCCTCGGCGCGCGATGCGCGGATCCACTGTTCCAGACGGGGAATGGTACGCGGCACGATGACTGCGCGTTTGTCAAAGGACAACACCTCGCAGAAGGTGTTGTACCCGCCCATGCAGACGACACCCTCGGCCCCGGCGAAAAGCGACTCGATACGCGATTCAAAGCCGACGGCGGTCACGCGACCGTCAAGTTTGGCGACCCGCGCTTCGAAGCCTTCGCGGGTTTCACCGGACAGAAATGGCCCGTACACAAGCACGGCATTGGGTCGCAGAGTTGGATCAAGCTCGTAGGCTTCCAGAACCAGATCAACCATCGCCTGTCCGTCACCGCCACCACCTGGGGTGATCAGCACGTAGGGCGTATCCGGCGTTTCAGCGACATCCGTGACCTCGCGGCGCAGGTACCCGGTCCAATGAATCCGCGCGCGGGTTTCCTGCGATAGGGGCAAGCCTTGCGTCGGGTCGTAGATGGAGCGGGGGCCGTAGACCCAGATCTGGTCATAGAACCGCTCCGTTGCGATCGTCGCTCCTTTGCGCTCCCATTCCGCGGCCAGAACCGTGGGTTCATCCAATACGTCACGCAGCCCAAGCACGCAGCGCGTTGTTCCGCGATCAGACAGCCATTCAAGGGTGGGCAGCAGCTCGCCGCGAAACCCTGTGGGTTCCTTATCGACGATCAGCAGGTCGGGCTCGTATTGCTCCACCGCCGTCTGGATCAGCCCGGACCGCAGGCTGGTGGTCTGGTCGATGTCCAGCCCGAGCGTCTGGCTGATATATGTGCCATCAGGCAGTTTTGTGACGCCGGGCAGGCGCACGTGGTCGACCTTCTCGGGAAAGGTAAAGCGTCCGGCAACGGGTGATCCCGTGAGGATGATGGCGGAGGCATTGGGGTTATAGGCGGTAAGGGCAGAGGCCAACGCGCGCGATCGCCGCAGATGGCCGAGGCCAAAGGTGTCGTGACTGTAGAGCATCACCCGTTGGGGGGGCTCCTGCTCCGCACCTTCAGGCTTGGGCGCGGAGTCGTCACCCGTACCCATGGCGTTCAGGACATTCATGTGGCGCACCCTTGCGGAACACGCCACATCAGCGCGCCGTTTAGAAGGGTGGGTGCCTGCGTGTCACCGGCCGCGGTGAACAGAGGGAGTGTCAGCCGCATCGGCCAGTCCTTGCGTCTTTGCTGGGGCGTTGCCCACGGTCTTTCCCTCTTTGGCATAAAAGTTATTCAGGTGCAAAACACGACTGATCGCCAGAGTTTGCGATGATGTGCAATTGCAATGGTCCTTCGCCTCCCCTACCGTTCATTCCCAATTGTTAACGTTTCGGGCCGTTTTTATGCGCGTTTCAGATTTCCTGTCCTTGGTTTGCTGTTTTTTGCTGGCAACAGTGCTCTTTATCGCTCCGCTGCATGCGCAGGGTGTCGGATCCTTGTTCAGCGGCGGTTCTGACGCGGCTGCCGAAAGCGGCGACCAGATATCGGAAATCATGAAGCAGGCAGCCGAGAATGGGGTCGGCGTGGTGGTCATAGACAGCGATGGGCAGGTCCTGACAACACCCACACCTGAGGCGGTGCCGGATGCCGAAAGCTCCGAGGGCTCCAACCTGATGAAAGCGCAGGATGCGCTTGTTGATTTCCGCGCAGCACTGGTAGAGCGGGTGCTCGACCTGCCGAATGCCTTTAACGAAGTGCTCTATATCCTGCGCGCCACCAGCCCGGATGGCACGATCTGGGCCTTTACCAAGGCGTTGCTGGTCTCTCTTTTGCTGTTCGCCATCGGGATGGTGTTTGAAAGCCAGGTCTATGGCAAGCGGATCGTGAAGAACTTCGTGGTCTCCCGCATTCGTGAAAAGCCGGTGGGGTATTCGGAAAAGATGCCCTTCCTCGTTTTCCGCTTTTTCATGGGCGTGATAGGCATTCTTATCTCCATGCTGGTCGCCTATATCCTTGGCGCGCTCATCTTTGGCCCGCTCGAAGACAAGGCGATGCAGTTCACCGTCAGCGTGATCAACACCGGGTACTTTGTCTGTCGTCTGGTGGCGAACCTCTGGCGTATGGTCCTGTCGCCCTACCTGGAGCAATACCGCATTCCGGTGATGTCCACCCGGGATGCCAAGCGCCTCTATTTCTGGCTGTGGGTGCTGGCGACGGTGGATGTCACCGCGATCCTCTTCGGCGTCTGGATCGGTGAGCTGGGGCTGAACTACGACGTTTACGCCTTCCTGTCCTCGGTGATGTCGGCGGTGGTCGTGCTGCTCAACATCCTCATGGTCCTGGTCAACCGCCAGGCCATTTCCAAGGCCATGCGCAACGGCACACCGGTGGGCGAGTTGAGCTGGACCATCAAACTGCTCACCACGATCTGGGCACCTGTGGTGGTCTTCTACGTGATCTTCGCGTGGTTCGAACTGACCTATGATCTGGTGCTGGGCAACCCCTCGTCGATCCCGCTGATCGGCGGGGCGTATATGATCCTGATGTCGATCATCGTGGTCTACGGCGTCATCAACTACATGATTGAGCGCAGTTTTCAGCGCGCCCGCGCCCTGCGGGAGTTGAACGAGGCGCAGGCAGAAGACAATCTGACGCCTGAGGAGACCGCGGAACTGGCGGAGGAAGCGCGCCAACTGCGCCCGCGCCACGCACTGAGCTCCTTCGAGGCGTTGGCGCGACGGGTCGCGGGTATTCTGGCCTTTGTCGCGGGTGTCTACGCGTTCTTCTACATCTGGGACAACAATTCCGCCGAGATGGTCGAGAGCGCCGCGACGCAGCTGCTCGACATCATGGTGATCATCTTCATCGGGTACATTGTCTATCACGCGTTCCGCATCTGGATCGACAACAAGATCCTTGAGGAGCAGGGTGATGTGAGCGAGGAGGACCTGGGCGGCGATGGCGGTGGCACAGGTGCCAGCCGGTTGGCGACATTGCTGCCCCTCTTTCGCAATTTCATCCTGATTGTTGTTCTGGTGACCATTGGGCTGATCATCCTGCTGGAAATGGGCGTCAATGTCGGCCCGCTCTTTGCGGGGGCCGGTGTGGTGGGCGTCGCCGTTGGTTTTGGCTCTCAGGCGCTGGTGCGGGATATCTTCTCGGGCGGGTTCTTCCTGTTCGACGATGCCTTCCGCAAGGGCGAATACCTCGACATCGGCGGGGTGAAGGGCACGGTGGAAAAGATCTCTGTGCGGTCCTTCCAGCTGCGCCATCACCTGGGCGCGCTGCACACCATTCCCTTTGGTGAAATACAGGTGATGACCAACTATTCGCGCGACTGGGTGATCATGAAACTGCCGCTGCGTGTGACCTATGACACAGATGTGGAGAAGGTGCGCAAGCTGATCAAGAAACTGGGTGTTGAATTGCTGGACGATCCGGTGATCGGTGAGAATTTCATCCAGCCGCTGAAATCGCAGGGCGTGATCGAGATGCAGGATTCCGCGATGATCATCCGCGTGAAATTCATGACCAAGCCGGGCGACCAGTGGTTGGTGCGCAAGAAGGTCTACGAAGAAATCCGCGCGCTCTTCGAGCGTGAGGGGGTCAAGTTCGCACATAAGGAAGTGACAGTGCGTCTGGCCGACGGCAAGGTCGAAGAGCTCTCTGAGGAAGACAAGAAGGCCGTCACCGCAGCAGCGCAGGCGCAGATCGAAGAAGAGCTGCTTGATGGCGACGACGGCGGGGACGACAGGTAGCACCGTGGCGCCGGTATAGATCACCAATCTGCGTTGCGGCCCCTTTCTTGGCAATGAAGAGCGTCATCAGGGACGTTGTTTTAGTTTGCCTGCGATGGCGTCGGGTGCTGCGCGTATGCACACACACAAACCGGACCGTCCAACCTGTCCCGGCCAGTTATCGATCTGGGCGCGGGCCTTTTCCATGCTGCGGGTATGTTGCACCAGCGCCCGACCACCTGAGGTCAGCGTGTAACCGTCGGATCTATGCAGGAAGAGCCGCCGCCCGAGACCGGCCTCAAAGGCCTTCACCCGGCGGCCGAGGGTTGCTGCGCTGACGCCCAGGGTCTCGGCAGCGCGGGCAATGGCAGAGAAATAGGCGAGATCTTTCCAGTCAGGTCCGGTTTTCATGTGTGCAAGTCCACCTCCGGTTTCGGAGGCTGATGGGCCGTAGGGCCGCAGATTAGCTATGAGGCAGTCTTGCAAGGAGATCCCTCATGATGCCCGCCCCAACGCCTGCACGGGTCATATACTAAGCTCACGGCATATCAAAAGGAACGTGCAGGCTCTACAGAATTGGACGTCGAGTTGCGTCAGCGCAAAGGCGGCGCACGCCCTGTTGTTTCTGGTGTCCGCCGTCCGCTGGCAGCGCTGTGCCGCATTAGTCTGCGTGTACCATTGGCAAGGGCGCGCTTGGCTCGGTGATCCGGCGTGAGATGGTTGCGCCTGATCCACACTGACAGCATATCCTGACCGCCTTTCCGTCCGGTTCTGACGGGCTCGCGCAGGCATATGATGTCTGTCGCAAAAGCCGGGCTGTTAGGAAGCCGACCGCCGCAAACCGTCAAACCAGCGCCGGGTCTTTTCGTCCGCGGGAAGCAGGGTTTCGATGCGCAGATCGTCCAGTGTTGCGTCCATGCTCATCCCGATGGTTGCAATAAGCGAAAACAGGCGCAGTTCTGCGCCGTCGATCAGAAACTCCACAGTAACAACAGGCGCGGGGTGTTCTCGCGGCTGGTCCGCAATGGCATCCGCTACGCCGGGCAGTGATTTCAGCTGATCCAGAAGCCGCCTGCCATCCATATCATGGGGGCGGCGGGTAACCTCCAGATCGACCAACCGAAACAGGGCCTGCGTTACCTCTGCCCAGTTGGTGATGGTATCGCGCAGCAGGCCCGGAGACATGATCTCCAGCAGCAGATTGGCTTGTCCGGTTCCTCCCGCGCGCGCAAAGAAGATCTCAGCACTCTTGTTCGCCTTTTGCAGGTTCCAGATGCGATCAATTGCAACGGCGGGAAATGGGTCGTGCCCTGCCAGGACGTGATCAATGGAAGCGTGCACCGCAGCCCGGACATCCGCATTCCAGGTGGCATCTGCGGCCTGGGGCGCAAACCCTGCGGACACCAGCATCACATCATGTTCAGCTGCGGGCATTTGCAGGGCTTCACAGATCTGGCGCACGGCATAGCGGCTGGGCTGCGATCTGCCGGTCTCCAGAAAGCTGATGTGCCGCTGCGACAGACCCGCATCCAGGGCGAGGTCAAGCTGGCTGAGGCGTCGCCTGTTGCGCCACGACCTGAGCAAGGATCCGAAAGCGCCCTGAGGTCTGTTTATCGTGATGTCCATGCCCCGTTATCGCATCCAAAAATCCGTCGATCCATTACATTCGAGGTAATTGAGACCGCGCGCCATCGATGGGAGCCATGTCAGCGAATTTCAGTTTTTGAAGGATACGTCATGACCCATTCGGCAACCGCGCGCCTGTTCCTGAAACTCAACAGCCAGTATTCGGCGCTTTGCGGTCTTGCCTTGCTGGCCGCTGCTGGCGCTTTGTCGCCATTGATTTTTACGCAGCCGCCAGACTGGGCACCAATTGGCCTTCGTGTTTTGGGTGTCGGGCTGCTCGGTTTCGCAGCGCTCCTCTTTTTGTTGGCGAAGAACCGATTTGTCAGCAGGCGATCGGTGAACGAGATCGTCCTACTGGACGTGCTGTGGGTGATTGCCAGCGTCGTCATCATCGCCTTCTTCGGCCCGTTGCTGACGACGGCCGGCATTTCCCTGATCACCGTTGTCGCCATGGCCGTCGCATTTTTTGCAACTGCGCAATTTGCGGGAGCGGCAAAAATCGTGAAACCAATCCCTGTCGCGGATGTCAGGTCAAAGAACGGAACCCTCATCGCGACGGTCAGACGGGAGGTGAAGGCGCCAACCGAAACCGTCTGGGACGTTATGACCGATCATCCTGGCTATGCTGACGTCGCCGACAATATCACCAAGGTCGAGGTGTTATCTGGCCAGGGGATGGGCATGAAGCGACGCTGTCACGGTCCAAAAGGCGAGAGTTGGGAGGAGACATGCGATCTTTTCGTGCCGGGACGTGCCTTTGGATTTCGCATCCACACCGAGGTCGAAGACTATCCCTATCCCATATCGGAGTTATCCGGCAAATGGCTGGTCAAACCGGTCCGGGACGGATCGGAATTCAGCATCGAGATCATTGCAAAGCCAAAGGGCAACATCCTGACCAGATGGCTGTTTACCCTGATCGCCAGACAACAATTCAAGACCGTTCTGATTGATCTGGCGGACGCCTGGGCGTCGCGCATGGAGCGTGAGGCGCAGGGATAGTTTCGACATCCGAGACCCAAGTCGGGCGTCATCCCGGCTTTGCGCATCCGCGTAGCGCCGGACGCCACGCGGCTAAATCGTTCCGGTTTCTTGGCAGTGCGTGCTTGCAAAGTGGCCAAATCTCGCCTTGAAGCTTGAGCGTGGCTGGAGGTTGGTTTGAAACACGAGATTAAATTTGCGCGATTATCCGAGGTCGACCCGCAAGAAATTGCGGCGCATATGTCTGACCGGCGGGTTGCGGAACACATGCCGTTGCTGACCTCTACGTGGGATGCCAAGGCTGCGCGTGAGTTCATTGCCAACAAGGAAGCGTATTGGGCGCGGGATGGACTTGGGCATTGGGCCTTCCTGTCCGGCAACCGGTACGTTGGGTGGGGCGGCTTTCAGAAAGAGGGTGATGAATGGGACTACGGTCTGGTCTTGAAACCGGACGCCTTTGGGCTGGGGCTGCCCATCTCAAGAAGGGCGATGACCTTCGCCACTGCGGATGAGCGCATCCCTTTCGTGACCTTTCTGTTGCCTCCGTCTCGCGAACACCTCGGCGGGCTTCATCGACTGGGGGCCGTTTTCGTTGGCGAGATCGAATATGACGGTGAGCCATTTCGCAAGTACCGCCTGGAGACGTCCTGACCGTCATTGCAGACGCCGGACACAGGATCTTGGTGCGCTACGTTGCGACCTCCGCACGCGGTCGGCTGAACAGCAGCACGGCGCAGGCGAGCAGAGCAACGCCGGATGCGAGGCGCACGACGGTTTGAAAATCATAAGCTTGTGCCACAAGACCGACCACCGGGCCGGCCAGCAAACCGCTGACCATGAGCGTGTTCCAATAGAGTGCTGTAGCGCCGGCGGGGCGATCCTTGGCAAAGGACTGCACGTAGCTGATGCCAAGGCTGGCGTAGAATCCGTAGTAGAGGCCTTCCAGCGCCGCGCCGGCCAGCATCTGCGGCAGGGATTGCACCGAGGCCAGCAACTGGATCGTCACCACGGCGAGACAGGCGGTGGCCAAGAGCGCGCGGCGTATGCCGAACCGGGCGATGATCATCGGCGTGCAGAAGATCGCGATGACTTCGACAAATGTTTTGACGCTGAACGCGACACCGGGCGCGTAGCCCGGCAAGCCGACTTCCTGTACATAAAAAATCGGCAGTGCGGAGAATGTCAGCGAATGCGCCGATGACAAGCAAAAGATAAATATCGCTGCCAGCCAGAGACGGCGCGATGCGCCTATGACGCTGCCCGCCTCTTGCTGTTTGGGCTTTGCTTCTGCCGTGATGTCGCGCGGCAGCGTCAACCACCAAAGGGCGATCCAGATCATCGACGTGCCGAGAGTAGCGACAAACACTGCCTCGGTAGTGATAAGATCCGCGATGAGGAAGGTCGCGGCCGGGCCCAGCATCCAGGCGGTGGAGGAAGTCGCGCGCATATAGGCGTTGAAGCGACTGCGCTCGATGTGGCGCCGCTCTGCAAGGCTGCCGCCGAGGCTGAACATCGTCGAGACCGCGCTTGAGCTGATGCCAAATCCGATAACGCCAAAGGTCAGGACCGTCCAAAGCGCGGGGGAGACAGCAAGCGCGGAAGATGCCACCGCATATCCCAGGGCCGCCAGACCGACCAGCGGAAAGACCCGGTCACCGCGATCAATGCGGTGGGCGAATTGTCTGTTGGCAGTCAGCGTCAGACTGATCGCGAGGACAGAATAGACACTGATGATCCAGGGTTCGTACCCCAGGCCTTCGACCAGAAAGAAGCCCATGAAGGGTATGATCATCGCACTGCACAGCGTGCCGCAGAACAGCAGGGTCAGAAATGTAAGAAGCGCTGTGTATTTGGCATTCAACATGATCAAAGACCGCTCGTGCAGGGACCTGCTCTACCTCACCGACCAACGCGGAGAGCGCAACGACAGAATGAGGCCGAAACGCAAAAACTCGGCCACTGCTTCAGCTTCGGGCTGAAGAACCTACGTCCAAGGTTGGGTAAAGCTTCAGCTTTTGTAAGGATCGAGCGAGGCGCGCAGCCCGTCGCCAAGAAAGTTGAACGCCAGCACCACAAAGATGATCGGCAGCATCGGGATCGCCGTCCAAGGGTAGATTTCGATGGAGGCGAGGTTCTGGGCATCGTTCAGCATCACGCCCCAGCTGACCGCCGGTGCGCGGAGACCAAGGCCAAGAAAGCTGAGTGCGGTCTCGCCGAGGATCATGGCGGGGATCGACAGCGTCGCTGAGGCGATGAGGTGCGACATGAAGTTGGGCAGCAGGTGGCGCCGGATCACCCGGCCCGGCTTGGCCCCCATCATCTCAGCAGCGCGGACATATTCCTCCTCTCTCAGCGAGAGGAATTTACTTCGAACAGCCCGCGCGAGCCCCGGCCAGTCAAGGATACCGAGGATGATCGAGATGATGAAGAAGACGGCGACCGGCCCCCAATTCGAGGGCACAGCAGCGGAAAGGGCGAGCCAGAGCGGCAGTTCCGGCAGCGAGCGTAGGATTTCAATGGCGCGGTTGATGATCCAGTCGGTCTTGCCGCCGAAGTACCCGGCGATGGAGCCAAAGAAGATGCCCAAAGCAAAGGAAACCGTGATGCCGATCAGGCCCACAGTCAGCGACAGTTGCGCGCCGTAGAGAATGCGGCTGAACACATCGCGGCCCAGCCGGTCGGAGCCCCAGAGAAAGACGGTGGCGCCTTCGGGGGCGCAGAAGAGATGGGTATCAGACGGGATGAACCCAAAAAGGTTGTAGCGATCGCCTTCGCAGAAGAACTGCAGCGGCATTGGCCGCGTCGTGTCGGTCTCGTAGGTCCAGCGGTAGTTGACCAGATCGGCGGTCGCCGTGGTCGGGTAGACATAGGGCCCGATGAAGTCGCCCTCGTGCCAGAAGTTGATGGATTGCGGCGGCGCATAGAGATACTCGGCGCTGCGTTCGTTCGGCGTGTAGGGCGCGATGAAGCCTGCGATGGGTAGCATCAGGTAGCTCAGCAGCAGGAAGATGCCTGAGATCAGGCCGAGGCGGTGCCGCTTGAACTTGCGCCAGACAAGCACCCAGTTTGGCGCGTCCATGTCTGAGCGCTCAAGCGCCGAAAGGTCCTGGTCGTCGGACCAGGGCGCCTCGTCCACATAGCGGCCATCGGGCAGTTTCTTCATGAGCCGCGCGCCCCGTAGCGGATGCGCGGATCAAGCAGGACCAGCAGAAGGTCAGAGATCATGGTGCCGATCAGCGTGAGCAGGGCCACGAACATCAGCACGAAGCCTGCGAGGAACTGGTCCTGCGACTTGAGGGCTGTGAGCAGCGAGGGACCGATGGTCTGCAGGCCCAACACCACGGAGACCAGCACCGAGCCCGAGACCATCGCGGGCAGCAGATTGCCAATGTCGGCCACGAAGGGGTTGAAAGCCATGCGCAGCGGGTATTTGGCCAGCAGTTTCGAGGGGCCGAGACCCTTGGCCTTGGCGGTCTCCACGTAGGGCTTCGACAACTCATCGAGCATATTGGCGCGCAGACGCTGCATCATCGCCGCTGCCCCCGAGGTGCCGATCACGAAGGTCGGCACGATCAGATGCACGAGGATGGATCTGACTTTCTCCCAGGACATCGGCGCGCCCTCGAATTCGGGCGCCATCAGCCCGCCGATGGGCAGATCGAAATACTTGTTGCCATAGTAAAACAGCATCAGCGCGAGCAGGAAGTTCGGCGTGGCCAGCCCAAGATAGCCGACAAAGGCGGCGGTGTAATCGACCCAGGTTTCGGACTTGGCGGCGGCGATCACGCCAAGGGGCAGGGCGACCATATAGACAAAGAGCACGGCGGCGAGGTTCACCAGCACCGTCAGCCAGAGCGCGTCGCCGACGACTTCGCTGACGGGACGGTCGAACTCGAAAGACCAGCCGAAATTGCCCTGGATCAGCCCGTACCAGCCCTGTGGTCCCGGCGCCATGCCGACCCAGATCAGGTATTGCTCCCAGATTGGACGGTCGAGTGCGTATTCGGTGCGCAGGAACTCGGCCTTGGCCACCCCTTCGGCCTGACCTGTGGCGCGCAGTTCGGCAATCTGGTTGGAGAGATAGTCACCGGGGGGCAGGTTGATGATCACGAAGATCAGGATCGAGACCACCCAGAGGGTGAGCAGCATCGTGATGAACCGATAGATGGCATAGCGCAGAAACATCATTGGATGAGCTGCTGGAACGGTTCGTCGTAATAGAATTCATCCACCCGGTGGATACCAAAATGAGCGCCGGGGTCCCAGGCCCATTTCGCCTGTTCGGGCACGTTGCGCAGCCGGTTCGAGACCACAATCGGTTGCGGGGCTTCGGCCAGAATGCCGATGCCGAACTGGTTTTCCGCGTGAATGGCCAGCATCTCTCGCCAGATGCGTGCCCGCGCGTCGGTGTCTTCGGTGTGGTCCCAATCCCAGCTCAGCTGCATCAGCCGTTCCGCTGCGGGCATGTCCGGCGCCTCGCCGACCTCGCCGCCGGTCTGGTAGTATTGGCCCCATTTCGGCCAGGCAAAGAACTCCTGATGCGTCGGCGCGAGGTATTCCGGCGGCGTATAGGTCTGCGGCAGCCCGTTGTCCCAACCGAACCAGACCGCGGACATGCTGAGGCCGGAATAGACCCGGTTGCGCAGAATATCCCGATCCAGCGGGCGCATCACCAGCTTGATCCCGATCTCGCGCCAGGTGTCGGTGACGATGGCGAGAGCGTTCTCGACCTCCTGCCGTTCCCCTGCCGTCTCGATCACGAATTCCATCGGGCGTCCGTCGGGCAGCTTGCGGATCCCGTCAGGCGTGCGCTCGGTCAGGCCCATCTCATCCAAAAGCGCATTGGATTTGGCCGGATAATAAATCGACCATTTGAAGAGGTTTGCCGGATCGAAAAACGGGCTTTTGGCCAGCGCGGTCATGCCGCCCTCCTTGGCCAGCCCGAAGTACAGCGCCCGGTTGATCATGCGGCGGTCGATGCCCATCGACAGCGCCCGGCGGAAGCGCACATCGCGGATCACCTCACGCCAGACCGGGTCGGCGAAATTGAGGTTGGGGTAGATGGCGATCTGGTTCGCCGCCCCATTGGCCCAGAGCAATGTGCGATAGCCCGCGCCATCCGTCTCGCCCTTCTTCAGGATCGAGATATCCGGGAAATCGAGGCCGCGTGCCTGCAGATCGACCTCGCCAGCATTGGCCTTGGCGGCGATCAATCCGCCGCCGACGATCGTCATCTCCACCACGTCGATGTAGGGCAGTTGCAGCCCCCGCGAATCCACGCGGTGATAGTAGGGGTTGCGCACAAAGACATGGCGGCTCGACTTGGTGCCGGAGGCATTCATCCAGGGCTGCAGTGTCGGCAGGTCCGGATTATCGAATTTGAACATGTTGTCGCGGTCATTGTGCAGCGGGGCCCAGGCCCTCACCCGCGCCTTTTTGATCTTTCTTCTCAGGGTCTTGGCGTCGGTGAATTCCGCATGAAACTGCTTGAGATAATGCGCGGGGCGGTAAATGAAAAACGGGCTGGCCTGGGCCAGAAGCTGGAGGAATTGCGGGTTCGGCGTGGGCCATTCGATCACCACCGTATGGGCGTCGGGGAAACTCATCTCCGCCAGCACCCCATCGACGATCAGGTTTTGCGGCGGGCCCGCGGGGCTGAG
Source organism: uncultured Roseobacter sp. (assembly GCF_947492555.1). Taxonomy (GTDB): domain Bacteria; phylum Pseudomonadota; class Alphaproteobacteria; order Rhodobacterales; family Rhodobacteraceae; genus Roseobacter. Next base: position 1,192,025 of record NZ_CANLNE010000001.1, on the reverse strand, counting down.
CTCCTCGTTCAGCGCCACGTGTTTCCAGTAGTATTCGAAATCGGCGGAGGTGAAGGGGTGACCATCGGACCAGCGATGGCCTTTGCGCAGGTGCAGGGTGAACTTGCGTCCTTCCTCGACCTCAATATCGCGCAGGATGTCGGGGTAAAGCTCGTAGTTCTGGTCGTAGCCCATCAAACGGGCGTAGCCGTAGACAACCATCTGACGCACGTCCTTAGAGCGGGACACCAGCGTGCGCAATGTGCCGCCATGTTCGCCAAAGCTGCGCCCCTTTGCCTCCAGATCAACGACAAGCGGTTCTGTCGGCATGCGCTGGGTCACCGGTGGCAGGATGCCGTTTTTCACTTCGCTTTGCCAAAAGCTGCTTTCGACCATGATTGGTTGTTCCGCCCGCGCAGTAAGAGCAAGAAGGGTCAGCAGGAGAATGGCAAAGGCTCTAGACATGGCAGCGTACCTTGTGACCGGGTTCCAGTTCCGTCAACGCAGGCGCGGCGACCCCTTCAAACCGGAAGGCTTCGGGCCAGCTTGACGGTTTGCCAGCACCCTGCGACACCAGCCCGAGGTCGATGGGCCGGTTCACATCCGGCTCGGGTTGTGCCGCGATCAGTGCGCAGGTGTAGGGATGGCGCGGGTTGTAAAAGAGCGTGTCGGGTGGCGCCTGCTCAACGATCACGCCCTGGCGCATCACGGCCACCTCGTCGGCGATACGGGCGACCACCGCCAGATCGTGACTGATGAAGAGATAGCTTAGCCCCACACGGTCGCGTATGTCCTCAAGCAGGCAGAGAATCTGTTCCTGCACCGAGACGTCCAGCGCCGATGTGGGCTCGTCGCAGACAAGCAGAACCGGATCGAGCGTCAGCGCGCGGGCAATCGACAGCCGCTGACGCTGCCCGCCGGAGAAGGCATGCGGATAGCGGCTGAGCATGGACGCATCGAGTCCGACCCAGCGCAACATCTCTGCGGCTTTCTCGCGGCGTTCGGCGCGGGTGCCCAACTGGTGGATTTCCATGGGTTCGGTCAGGGCCTGTTGCACCCGCATACGCGGCGACAGCGATGAATAGGGGTCCTGGAACACCATCTGCGCCTGGCGCTGAAAATGGATACGTTCTAGCTGCGACATCGCGTTGATTTTCACCTGATCCGCATCTTTGGTCGGGCGGAACAGGACCTCGCCACCGGGGTCGGGCAGCTCTGCGCCCAATGCGATCCGCGCACAGGTGGTTTTGCCGGACCCGCTCTCCCCCACAACGGCCAGCGTTTTACCGCGTTGCAGTGAAAGGTTCACCTCGTGACAGGCAGTTATGGTCACCGGTTTGCGCCAGCCGCCCGCCCGCATGGTGTAGGTCTTCGAGACATTGCGCAGATCGAGAATGAGATCGTCGCTCGTTTCCGCCCGGGCGGGTGCTGCCACCTCGGGGATCATGGGCGCTGCGGCAAAAAGTTTCTTGGTGTAGCCATGCGCGGGGGATCCCAGCACGGCAGGCGCCGGGCCGCGTTCCATCACCCGGCCCTTGTTCATGACCACAACGGTCTCTGCCATGTTGGCCACCACACCCAGATCATGGGTGACCAGGATCACCGCCATGCCGGTTTCCTGCTGCAACTCCTTGATCAGCCCCAAGACCTGCGCTTGCGTGGTCACGTCCAGCGCCGTCGTGGGTTCATCCGCGATCAGCAGTTCCGGCTTGGCCACCATCGCCATGGCGATCATCGCGCGCTGCCGCATGCCGCCTGACATCTCAAACGGATAGGAGCGCCAGACCCGCGTGGGATCGGGGAAACCAACCCGTTCGAATGTGTCCAGAACCGTCTTTTTCGCCTCGCCGGGGCGCATGTCCCGGTGCAGCCGCAACACTTCGCCGACCTGATCCCCCAGACGGTGCAGCGGCGATAGCGACCGCATCGGTTCCTGAAAGATCATCGAGATTTGATTGCCGCGGATCGAGCGCATGGTGCGGCGCGACTCGGTCAGCAGGTTGCAGGTCTTGCCACCGGCGCTGTAGTTGATGACACCGCTGCGGATTTGTGCCGCCTGGGGCAGGATGCGCAGAACGGACCGGCAGGTGATCGTCTTGCCAGACCCGCTTTCGCCCACAAGCGCCAGTGTCTCGCCGGGCATCACCTGAAAGCTGACGTCGCGCACAACCGCATCCGCCGACCCGAAGCCGATGCTCAGATCGCGCACATCCAGCAGGGGCGTTACCACGTCCTTGTCTCTTCCTTGTTACGCATTCGTCCCTAAAACCCGTCGTCCAGTTCAGTCAGTCAACGCGATTTCCCGCCTCGCGTCCAGCACACAGATGTTTGAGTGCCTTTCTACTACCAATTTTGATGGAAAAGAGGCATTTGAACATGACATTTCTGCAAAGGGAGACCTCATGAGCCGCCTCGACCTCTTCATCGACCGTATGGTGTCGCAACGCGCCTGCCTGAACCACGCCGCCGCGTTGACGCAACACATGGCGGGGCCGGTTTACGAGTTGGGGTTGGGCAATGGGCGGACGTATCATCACATGTGCAGCATCCTGCCTGCGCAGGATATCTATGTGTTCGAACGGGCGGTGGCCTCTCACCCGGACAGCACGCCGCCGGATGCGCAGGTTTTTCTGGGCGATGTCTTTGACACGCTGCCCCAAGCGCTCGCGCGGTTTGGTCCAACCGCGCGTCTGATCCACGCCGATCTGGGGGGGCACAATGCGGAGAAGAACGATACATTCGCGCGCAAGCTCTCCCCTGTTGTCGCGCCGCTGCTGGCCCCCGACGGGTTGATGGTATCCAGCGACCGGATGTATTTCGATGACCTGCAGGAGATTGCCTTGCCACCGGATGCGGTGCCGGGACGGTGTTTCATCTATCAAAGGTGAGCCGCAAGGGGCCTTGCGCTTCGCCGGTTTCTGCGAAACCCTGACGCCGACGCGCGGCATGAGGGTCCTGTGCCGCGCCCTCCCTTCGCAGCCGGAAAGCGCGCCATGACAGATATGATCGCCTACGAACGCCACGGCAATATAGCCGTTCTGCGCCTCCAAAACCCGCCGGTCAATGCGCTAAGCCACGCCGTGCGCAGCGGGTTGATGTACTGCATGGACAAGGCCGAAAGTGATCCAGAGGTGCGTGCGGTACTGCTGGTCGGGGCGGGGCGGGCCTTCATCGCCGGGGCCGACATCAAGGAGTTCGGCAAGCCGCCGCTTGAGCCGCATCTGCCCGATCTGTGCAACCGGATCGAGGCATCGCCGCTGCTGGTGGTCGCCTCCCTGCACGGGGTCAGCCTTGGGGGTGGGTTGGAGGTGGCGCTCTCGGCCCACTACCGTATCGCCCAACCGGGCGCCCGCGTGGGGTTGCCGGAGGTGCATCTGGGGTTGATCCCCGGTGCAGGTGGCACCCAGCGCCTGCCGCGATTGACCGGAGCAGAGGCCGCCATCGAGGCCATCACCACCGGGCGTCATATCCCGGCGAAAGAGGCTGCAGCGCTTGGTATCATCGACCAGGTTGAGGAAGGTGATCCACAAACCGTGGGTCTGGCCTATGCAGGGTCGTTGCTGGCCTCCGGGGCAGAGAGGCGGCCCGTCAGTGAAATGCCCGCCCCGGATGCCATCGACTGGGATGCCACCTATTCTGCGGTTTTAAAGAAAGGTCGTGGCCAGCTTTCCCCCGCACAGGCGGTGCGCGCGGTGCAGGCCAGTGCCGAGCAGCCCTTTGCCGAAGGGCTGCAAACCGAGCGTCAGATGTTCCGCGATCTGATGGAAACGGATCAGCGGCAGGGCATGATCCACGCCTTTTTCTCTGAACGCGCCGTGAGCAACCTGCCGGAGCTAAAGGGTATCGATCCCCGCCGCCTTGAGAAAATCGGCGTGATCGGCGGCGGCACCATGGGCGCAGGCATCGCGACGGCGGGTCTGTTGAGCGGCCTGTCTGTAACGTTGATCGAGATGGCGCAGGCGGCGGCGGAGGCGGCGCGGGACAGGATTGCGGGGAACCTCGCCGGTGCGCTGAAGCGCGGCAAGATCACGGCAGAGGCACATGACAGCCTTCTGAGCGACCGTCTTCATATTGCTACCCAATATGATGCGCTGAGTGATGCGGATCTGGTGATCGAGGCCGTTTTTGAAGACATGGCGGTCAAGAAATCTGTTTTCGGGCAGCTTGACGCCGTCTGTAAACCCGGTGCGGTGCTGGCGACCAATACGTCCTATCTGGACATCGACGAGATTGCCGCCAGCACCTCGCGGCCCGGTGACGTGATTGGCCTGCATTTCTTTTCGCCCGCGCATGTCATGAAGCTGCTGGAGGTGGTGGTGCCGGAGCAGACCTCTGTGGATGTGGTGGCCACTGGTTTCGCACTGGGCAAGAAGCTGGGCAAGATCGCCGTGCGATCGGGCGTTTGCGATGGCTTCATCGGCAACCGCATCATGCGCGCCTACCGGATGGCGGCGGATCACATGGTGCTGGAGGGCGCGACCCCCTTCGAGATCGACACGGCGCTGACCGATTTCGGCTTTGCCATGGGGCCGTTTGCGGTGTCCGATCTCGCCGGGCTCGACATTGCCTGGGCCATGCGCAAGCGTCTGGCCGCCACCCGTGACCCGCGTGAACGGGTGGGGCGCTATCCGGACAAGCTTTGTGAAGCGGGACACTTCGGGCGGAAATCAGGCAAAGGGTTTTACCTCTATGATGCGAACCAAAGGGGCAGAACGCCCAACCCCGAGGTGCTCGACCTGATCGCGGCGGAACGCGCCGACCGTGACATCACCCCGCGCAGCTTTACCGCAGAGGAGATCCAGCGCCGCTACATGGCGGCCATGGTCAATGAGGCCGCGCGGATTGTAGGCGAAGGCATCGCCCGCCGTCCGCTTGACGTCGATATGGTACTTCTCTTTGGTTATGGATTTCCGCGCTACTACGGCGGGCCGCTGAAATGGGCCGATCTTCAGGGATTGGATGCTTTGCTGGCGGATATCGACAGGTTTGCGCGCGAGGATGACTTCTTTTGGCGACCTGCACCGCTCTTGCAGAAACTGGTGGCCGAAGGTCGGACATTCGAGGATTTGAACAAGACTGGCTGAGGCCGAAGACGCAGTTACACGTAAGTGCCGCTGGCCGCCTCACGAATGGCGCGGATGTTCTCACCGTAAGGTGCCGGATCGTTGACCGATCCACCACGAAACACGGCAGAGCCCGCAACCAGCACATCCGCCCCGGCCTTTGCCACCAGAGGTGCCGTGCTCGGGTCAACACCGCCATCGATCTCGATATGTACCGGGCGATCCCCGATCATGCGGCGCAATGCGCGGATCTTGTCCGACATGTCGATGAATTTCTGCCCGCCAAAGCCGGGGTTCACGGTCATTACGCAGATCAGATCCACACTGTCGAGAAGCTCTGACACCGCGCTTGCCGGTGTGCCGGGGTTCAGCGCCACACCCGCCTTGGCCCCCGCCCCGCGAATGGCCTGCAGCGTACGGTGAATGTGAGGACCCGCCTCGACATGGGCGGTGATCACATCCGCGCCCGCCTGAGCAAAAGCGTCGATGTAAGGGTCAACCGGCGCGATCATCAGATGCACGTCCATCACGCCTTTGATGTGTGGGCGGATCGCGGCGCAGGTGGCCGGGCCAAAGGTGATATTGGGCACGAAATGCCCGTCCATCACGTCTACATGTACCCAATCGGCGCCCTGCTCTTCGATGGCTTCGCATTCCGCCCCGAAATTGGCAAAATCCGCAGCAAGGATCGACGGGGCAATTTTGATGGATCGGTCGAAAGACATGAGTGCGGCACCTTTTGCATCGGGAAGGGACATGCGCGCTATACCGGGGCGGACGGGCGCGAAGCAAGAGCGTTCGGTGCTTGCAGCCGGGGCGGTGTCAGGTAATTGTTGGTCAAAGGGCCGGTGGGCCGTTTGAATTCCAGGGAGGATCAGATGCCGAATTTCAATCGTCGCGACGCTATGGGCGTCCTGGGGGCGGCCACGGCCGTTGGTCTGGCGGCACCGGCCTATGCCGCGGGCCGCAAGATTACCGTTGGCGCGCTGCGGTTTACCAGCCATTCAGGCAGCTTCATCGCCTATGAACGCAACTACTTTGCCGATGCGGGTCTGGATGTGGAGCTGAAGTTCTTTCAGGCGGCGCAACCAATGGCCGTCGCCATTGCGAGCGGAGATGTGGACTACGCGGTCACCGCGATTTCCGGTGGTCTTGTGTCCTTGGCTGACAAGGGTGCGATCAAGGTGATTGGCGGCGCGCTGTCGGAAGAGCCGGGGATCGACGGGCAGAAGATCCTGGCCAGCGATGCCGCCTTTCAGGCCGGGCTGACCTCTCCCGCGGCGCTGGACGGCAAGAGCTTTGGCATGTCTACGGCGGGCTCGTCCTTTCACTATATGGGCGCCAAAGTTGCGGCGGCGGAGGGCGTGTCCATGTCCTTCAAACCGCTGCAAAAGGTTGGTGCGATCATCGGCGCGCTGAAATCCGGGCAGATTGATGCCTGGTCCATCGTGCCGCATATTGCCAAGCCGCTCGCCGGGTCGGGCGCGGTCCACATCATCGGCAACATCGCGGATTACCTGCCGAATTATCAAGTTACCACCGTCTTCACCTCGGCCAGCAATGCAGCGGATGAGCGCGAGATGACACAGGACTATCTGGCCGCCTATTCCAAAGGCGTGGCAGAGTACAATGCCACCATGATTGCCAAAGAGAGCGGTCAGGACGGTATTGATGGCATGGTCGACCTGATCCACAAATACGTCTACACCGACCGCCCGCGGGAAAAGGCGGCACCGTCGATCATCAATGGCACCATGCGTCTGAACGAAGGGGCAGCGTTGAACGTGGCCTCCGTACGCGATCAGCTGGAATGGTTCCAGTCCGAAGGGCTGGTGGATGCAGATATCACTCTGGATACCCTGCTGGATACCTCCTTTGTCGAGACAGTAGGCAGCTAGGGCAGATGGAACTGCGCCTGCGCGGGGTTGGTCACAGCTATGGTGCCCGCGCAGTGCTGCGCGGCATTGATCTCGACATCCCGGCAGGTCAAATCGTTTGCATTGTGGGCCCGTCGGGCTGCGGCAAATCCACGTTGCTGAGGATGATGGGCGGGTTGGAAGAACCCGACGAGGGCGAGGTGTTGCAGGTGGGCGAGGCCCCGAAGCAGTGCCTCAACCCGCTGACGTACATCTTTCAGGACTTTGCCTTGCTGCCCTGGCGAACAGTTGCCGGGAACGTCTCTCTCGTGCTGGAAGACCATGGGATCAGCCGGGCAGATGCTCGCGAGAGAATCGAAAATGTGCTGGGGCGCACCCGCCTTACCGAGTTCGCGGGGGCATTGCCGCGGCAGCTTTCAGGTGGGATGAAACAGCGGGTGGCGATTGCGCGCGCGCTGGTCGTCAATCCAGCCGTGATGCTGATGGACGAGCCGCTCTCCGCGCTGGATAGCCAGACACGCGAATTGCTGATGGATGATCTGATCAGTCTGTGGATAAGGACCCCTTTTACAGCAGTTTATGTGACACACAATCTGGCCGAAGCCGTCAGATTGGGGCACCGGATCGTGGTGCTGTCGCGCCGCCCCGGTGAGGTTCGAGAGGTGGTCACGTTGGATAAACCGCTTGAGGCTCGCGCCTATGGCGACGCAGATCTGGAGGTACAGCAGAAACACCTCTGGGAATTGATGCGGGCGGAAGCAGCTGCTGCAGATGCGGAACTGATCGGTGGATAACCCGGTCAAAAAAGTCGTATTTAGGGGGGGAGGTTTTGCGCCGGTGACGCGCCGTTGGGTCGGATTCACAGTGTTTCTGGTCCTGTTGCTGGCTGTTGAATGGGGCACGCGCACCGGGGTGATCTCGCCGCTTACGCTACCCAAGCCAAGCGATGTTTTGCAAACATTTGCAGAGCTTTACAGCTCGGGGCTCTTGTTCCAGCACCTCTTGCCCTCTCTGTCCCGGCTGGCGGTCGGTGCCGCCCTGGGTGCGTCTTTGGGGATTGGTGTGGGTCTTTTGATGGGATTGTTCTCTTTCATCCGCGCCGGATTGGTGCCTTTGGTGGCTGCAATCTTCCCGATTCCCAAGATTGCCCTGCTGCCGCTCTTTGTGATCTGGTTCGGGATCGACGAAGGCAGTAAATATGCGTTGATCGCCTTTGGTACCTTCACCCCGACCGTCGTGGCCACATATGCGGCTGTGGATAACGTGGACCGGATGCTCATCCGTATGGGACAGAGTTTTGGGCTGAGTTGGCTCAGTATCGTGCGCAAGATTGTCCTCCCCGGTGCCATGCCAGGCATTCTTGCGGGGCTCCGGATTTCGCTGGCGATTGCGATCATCCTGCTGGTTGCGGCGGAGATGCTGGGCGCGGAATATGGGATCGGTGCCTATATTCTTGAGGCGGGGTCGCTCTATGATCTGGAACGGCTTTTTGCAGGCGTTGTGATCCTTTCGGTTTTGGGTGTTCTGGTCAGCGCCGTCATCGGCGCCATCGAAAAGCGCGTGTTAAATTGGCGCAGTTAGGGGGATGTCGTCGGTGCCGCCAAGGCGGTTTGACGAAACTGAGGCGGGTGAAAGCCACTTCCCCGCGACGTCGTTTCCATGCTCTTGCGCACAAGGCAACGTGAACACTCGCCTATGGCCTTGCGCGAGTATCCATGAGAGCAGTGGGAATCACGAACTATAGAACGGAGAAGTGCCCCATGCTGATGCCACGCCAGAAAACCCCCGACCTTGAGCTCCCCATTCTTGGTGGGGGCACATTCAACCTGTCAGAAGAGGCCTCTGAACGGGGCACGGTTGTCTGTTTTTACCGGGGGCTGCATTGCCCGCTCTGCGCGACCTATCTGAAAGAGCTGGAAAAACGAACGCCGGAATTTGCGGAACGTGGCGTGAAGACGATCGCGATCAGCAGCGATGGTGAAGAGCGCACACAGGCAATGGCGGAAAAGATCGAGGCGAAAGAGCTGCGGTTCGGCTATGATCTGTCACTGAGCAAGGCCAAGGAATGGGGGCTCTACATCTCTACTTCGCGCGGTAAAACGTCGATCGGGATCGAAGAGCCCGCGCTTTTTTCCGAGCCGGGGCTGTTCATGGTGACACCGCAGCAGACGCTTTACTACGGGTCGGTGCAGACGATGCCATTTGTGCGCCCGCATTTCTCGGAACTGGTGGGTGCGTTGGACTTTGCAATAAGCAATGACTATCCGGCGCGGGGCGAATACGCCGGCGCGGTCTGACAGATGACGGTTCTGATCGGGCGATTGGTCAGAACCGTACTTTTGGGGAAAGGCGCGGCTGGCGCCGCAAGACATATCCCGGGCAAATCCTGAGCGGATTGGCCCGGTGTTGGCACTTCGCGTCGCCTTTCATGCCTCACCAGAGAGCTCAGCCACCATCTGATCCCGCATGATGAACTTTTGCGGCTTGCCGGTGACCGTCATCGGCAGCTCGGATCTGACGCGGATATGCGTGGGTGTTTTGAAGTGGGCGATGTTTTCCTTGCAGAAGTCCCGTATCGTTTTCGGTGACGCCGTGGCACCTCCGTGCAGGACCACCCAGGCGCAGACGATTTCCCCCAAGGTGTCATCGGGGATGCCGAAAACCTGCGCTTGAGCGATATCCGGATGCGTGTAGAGGAATTCCTCTATTTCCCGTGGGTAGATGTTTTCGCCCCCGCGCAGGATCATGTCCTTGACGCGACCGGTGATGCTGCAATAGCCCTCCGCATCCAGAGTGGCGAGGTCTCCGGTATGCATCCAGCCCTCGGCATCGATGCTCTGAGAGGTTTTTTCATCCTCTCCCCAATAGCCTTTCATCACCGAATAGCCGCGGGTCAATAGCTCTCCCTGATGTCCGGTGGGCACTGTGTGGCCTTCTGCATCGACGAGGCGGACCTCGACATGCGGATGGATGCGGCCCACCGAGGAGACCCGCTTGTCCAGCGGATCGTCCACGTTGCTTTGGAAGGAAACAGGGGAGGTTTCGGTCATGCCATAGGCGATGGTCACGCCGGTCATATGCATCTGCGATTGTACCTGTTTCATAATTTCGCGCGGGCAGGGCGCGCCGGCCATGATGCCCGTCCGCAGGGTGCTGAGATCGTAGCGGTCGAAGTCGGGCAGGGCGAGTTCGTTCACAAACATCGTGGGCACGCCGAAGAGGGCCGTGCAGCCTTCCTCCGAGACGGCTTGCAGAGTTTCCCTCGCATCAAAGCCCTCGCCGGGGACCACGATGGTGGCGCCTTTGGTGACGCAGCCCAAGGTGCCCATCACCATGCCAAAGCAGTGATAAAACGGCACGGGGATGCAGAGCTTGTCGCGTTCCGTCAGCGCGAGGGTTTGCGTGACGAAATGCGCGTTGTTGACGATGTTATGATGCGTGAGGCTGGCGCCTTTTGGACTGCCGGTGGTGCCGGAGGTGAACTGAATGTTGATGACATCCTGCGGGTCGAGACGGGCACTTATGGCGTCGAGGTCGGCTGTGCTGGCATTGTCTGCTCTGCACAGCGCGTTAAAACTGTGCATCCCTTCCGGGATGTCCTGCCCCATCACGATGACATGGCGCAGATGCGGCAGCTTGGCGGCGCGCAGGAGACCCGTGGTCTGGCCCAGTTCAGGGGCAAGCTTTTGCAGCATGCCGGTGTAGTCCGAGGATTTGAAGGCGCGGGCCGTGATCAACGCCCGGCAGCCGACCTTGTTCAGGGCGAACTCGAGCTCCGACAGGCGGTAAGCAGGATTGATGCACACCAGCACGGCCCCGATGCGGGCGGTGGCGAATTGGGTGAGCAGCCATTCATAGCGGTTTGGCGACCAGATGCCGACGCGGTCGCCCTGGCTGATCCCCAGATCAAGCAGCCCGGCGGCACAACGGTCTACCTCTCGGTTGAGATCACTATAGCTCCATCGGATCTCCTGAGCGCGGAAGATGGCCGCGGGATGGTCCGGGAGCCGCGCGGTCGTTTGCGCCAGCATATCAGGCAAGGTCATGTTCAGAAGAGGCGCGGATGTGTCGCCGATCACATGGGACATCCCCTTGCGCGGTCGTCGATTGTGCCTGCTCATATCTGTGCCTCCCGACGCATCTCTAGGTGAATTTACGGAAGAGTTTGGTTTGGTCAAACATGTCTTCCAGCGTTTGCATCCGGTCCTTGGTATCGGCCCAGGACAGGTCCTGCACCGCCGCGATGACCGTCTCGACCAACAGCAATGTGGTGGCGGCGGAATCCCAGGCCGAGGGCACAACGATCCGGCTGGAGAAACAGATATCGGCGAGGCTGTGGATGGGGGACCGCCACTGATCGGTAAAGAGAATGATCCGCGCCCCCCGTGCCCGGGCAATTTCCGCCAGCTTGAGGGTATTGCTCTCGTACCGACGCACGTCGAAGATCGCGAAAGTGTCGCCCTCCTTCACGTCCAGCAGGTAATGCGGCCAGGCGTTGGAGGTGGACTGGATATGGATCACCTCCGGGCGGATCATCTGCATGTGCAGAAAGAGATATTCCGCCAGCGTGTGGGTGATCCGTCCGCCGACGATGTGCAGCCGCGAACTGGTGTCGGCCAGTTGTGCGCAGGCTGCATCGAAGTCATTGGTGTCGATCTGGGCCAGCGAATGGCGGATGTTCTGGGTTACCGCCTCGGTAAAACGGTTCAGCATGTGGCCTTCCGGCGCACCCTCGGCCCAGGTGTCATGTTTGGCGATGGGGCCGCTGACCTTCGCCTTCAATTCCTCGCGCAGATCGGCCTGAAACTCCGGATACCCTTTGAACCCCAGCTTCTGCACCATCCGCGCCACGGTCGGGGTCGAGACATCGGCATCCTTGGCCAGGGTCGCAATCGGGCCAAGCCCTGAGGCAGGGTAGTTTTCCAGGATCGCATGGGCCAGCTGTCGCTCGGCACGGGTCAGGGTTTCAAGCCGGGCCTGAATGCGGTCTGCGATGGTGAGATTGGCGTCATCCAAATCGGGTGCCTTCTTTTTGATGGATTTTTTTACAGATCATAGAGAACTGAAAGAATAGTTTCATTATTCTGTTGACAGAATCCCGATCCGGCAAGAAGTTTATGCGAAACGGGGGTCGAATGACGAAACCAGGCGCAGCGCAACAGGAGGATGTACCGGTGCATGTACTACATGCAGATGGTGCGTCCGGTACCGTATTGGTCTGCGAACACGCCAGCGCCTTCTTCCCGCCGGAACTGAACGCGCTGGGGCTGCCGCCTGACATGCAAAAGGGCCACGCAGCTTGGGATCCCGGCGCACTGGCGGTTGCGCGCAGGATGTCGGAACGCCTTGATGCGCCTCTTGTGGCAGGCGCAGTGTCGCGGCTGATCTATGATTGCAACCGTCCGCCTGAAGCCGCCTCCGCCATTCTGGACCAGAGCGAGGGCCGCGACATTCCGGGCAACATCGGGTTGAGCGGGGCGGACCGGGCGGACCGTGTTGTGCGTTATTATCTGCCGTTCGAGGCCGCGGTGCGCGACACCATGGATGCAGCGAACGCGCGGGTTCTGGTAACCGTACACAGTTTCACGCCGATTTTCATGAGGCAAACCCGCGACGTGGAAATCGGTATCCTGCATGACAGCGACACGCGGCTTGCGGACGCCATGCTCAGCACAGCGATCCGGCACACGGCGCTGCACGTCCAGCGGAATGCGCCCTATGGACCCGAGGACGGCGTAACGCATACGCTGAAACTGCACGGGCAGAGCCGCGGCATCCCCAATGTGATGCTTGAGATCCGGAATGATCTGATCGCCACCACGCAACAGCAGCAGGACGTGGCGGAAATGCTTGCCGGTTGGGTCGCCCAGGCGCTTGCGGCACTGGAGGCGGCAGCATGAGGCGCGTGGCCGCTTTCTATGTCCGCTGGGTGGATGCGGTGAACTACCGGATCGGGCGCATCATGATGTACGGTATCTTTGTCATGATGGCGATCCTGCTGTGGTCGTCGATCTCCAAGACCTTCTTTCTGCCGACCCTCTGGACGCTGGAAATGGCGCAATTTGCGATGGTGGCCTATTACATCACCGGTGGGCCTTACGCGATGCAGCTGGGCGCCAATGTGCGCATGGATCTCTTCTATCACAACTGGTCGGTGGCGAAGAAAGCGTGGTTCGACGCCTTCACCGTGCTGCTGCTGATCTTTTATCTGGGCATCCTGCTCTATGGCGCGCTGGGGTCGACCGCCTATTCGCTGGGGTATTGGGGGCAGGAGCCGCTGACCTACTTCGCCGGACTTCTGACCGGGTCGGAGGAGGTCGGACGGTTGGAGCGCTCCAGCACCGCGTGGCGACCCTATATCTGGCCGATCAAGGCGGTCATGATCGCGGGGTTCTTCCTGATGCTGCTGCAGGCGATCTCCGAGCTGATCAAGGATATTGCGACATTGCGCGAGGTTGATCTCGATGTCGTATGAGATGATCGCGATCCTGATGTTCGCCTCGATGATGCTGATGCTGATGACCGGTCAGCGGGTGTTCGGTGCCATCGGCGGCGTGGCGGCGATTGCAGCGGTGCTGCTCTGGACGCCGGGCGGGGTTAACATCCCGTTTTCCTCCGCCATGAAGCTGATGAAATGGTATCCGCTGCTGACGCTGCCGATGTTCATTTTCATGGGCTACGTGCTGTCGGAATCGAAGATCGCGGATGACCTCTACAAGATGTTTCATGTCTGGATGGGGCCGGTCTCGGGTGGGCTGGCCATTGGGACCATCGGGCTGATGGTGCTGGTCTCCGCCATGAACGGATTGAGTGTCGCGGGCATGGCCATCGGGGCGACCATCGCGCTGCCGGAACTGCTGCGGCGCGGTTATGACAAACGCATGGTGACAGGGGTCATTCAGGCGGGGTCGAGTTTGGGTATTTTGGTGCCGCCCTCGGTGGTGCTGGTACTCTACGCGATGATTGCCCGGCAGCCGGTGGGGCAATTGTGGCTGGCTGGTGTTGTGCCCGGGCTGATGATGGCGGCGGCGTTCATTCTCTATATCTACCTGCGCTGCAAGGCGAACCCTGCGCTGGGCCCCGTGTTGCCACCCGAAGAGCGGACGGTGCCGATGGCCGAGAAACTGCGGCTGCTGCGCGCTGGTCTGCTACCTATCGTGATCTTCATGGCGATGATGGTGCCGTTTGTGAACGGCTGGACCAGCCTCGTGGAAAGCTCAGCCATCGGCGCGCTGACCGCGTTCATGGCAGCCGTACTGAAAGGGCGGATGAACAAGGAGGTGTTCGAAACCTCCGTGCGCCAGACGCTGGCGATCTCCTGCATGTTCATGTGGATTATTCTCGCCGCCCTCGGGTTTGGTGCGGTTTTTGACGGTCTGGGTGCGGTCAAAGCCATCGATCAGTTGTTTACGGAACAGTTGGGCCTGAACCCCTGGATGATCCTGATCCTGATGCAGCTGTCATTTCTGCTGATGGGCACCTTCCTTGATGATACCGCGATGCTGGTGATTGTGGCGCCCCTCTACGTGCCACTTGTCGCTGCTCTGGGATTTGATCTGATCTGGTACGGCGTGCTCTACACGATCACCACACAGATCGCCTATATGACGCCGCCCTTTGGCTATAACCTCTTTTTGATGCGGGCGATGGCCCCGCCCGAGATCACGCTCAAGGACATCTACGGCTCGATCCTGCCCTTCGTGATCGTGATGATTGGATGCCTCGCGTTGATCATGACCTTCCCGCAGATCGCCCTGTGGCTGCCGGAGTATGTTTACGGAAAATAATCAAGACCCCGGCTGACCGGGGCATTCACCTCAACAAGGAGTAAGACCATGACAACAAGACGTAAGTTTCTGACCAGCGCCGCAGCCGGGGCCGCAGCAGCGCCGCTGGCCGCACCGGCACTGGCGCAATCGACAATCAAATGGCGGATGCAGACCTATGCAGGTCCGGCGTTGGCCGAGCATGTGATCAAACCAGCCATCGACAGCTTCAACAAGATCGCCGGTGACCGGATGCAGATCGAGCTTTTCTTTGCCGATCAACTGGTGCCCACGGGGGAGCTCTTCCGCGCGATGCAGAACGGCACCATCGACGCGGTGCAATCCGATGACGACTCCATGGCCTCACCCACCGAAGTCACCGTTTTTGGCGGCTATTTCCCCTTCGCCTCGCGCTATTCACTCGATGTGCCGGTGCTCTTCAACCAATACGGGCTGAACGAGATATGGGACGAGCAGTACTCCGCCGTCGGTGTAAAGCACATCTCGGCGGGTGCCTGGGACCCGTGCCACTTCGCCACCAAGGACCCGATCCGCAGCCTCGAAGACCTCAAGGGCAAACGGGTCTTCACCTTCCCCACCGCGGGCCGGTTCCTGACGCAATTCGGTGTGGTCCCGGTGACCCTGCCGTGGGAAGACATCGAAGTCGCCGTGCAAACCGGCGAGCTCGACGGCATCGCCTGGTCGGGTATCACCGAAGATTACACCGTGGGCTGGGCGGATGTGACCAACTACTTCCTGACCAACAACATCTCCGGCGCGTGGGCGGGCTCGTTCTTTGCCAATATGGAAAGCTACAATGCGCTGCCGCCGGATCTGCAGGAACTGCTCAAGGTCTGCATGGACCAGTCGCATTATTATCGCCAGTGGTGGTACTGGGGCGGCGAGGCCAACCTGCGGGTGAACGGCACCAAGATGGAGCTGACCTCGATCCCCGATGCGGAATGGCAGCAGGTTGAGGACGCGGCGCTCAAGTTCTGGGACGAGATCGCAGCCGAGAGCGAGATCAAGGCCAAGGTCGTGGACATCTTCAAGAAGTACAACGCCGATATGGTCAAGGCCGGACGGCCCTATCGCTATACTTAAACGAACCGGGGGCGGTGCAGTCCGCCCCCGACCTCTCTAAAAATGGAACATCCCATGGCTGGCACTCTGAGCTTTGAGCAGTTGAAATCACAGGTGGCGGAGGGCACGGTCGACACCGTTCTTGTTTGCTTCGTGGACATGCAGGGACGGCTGATGGGCAAGCGGTTCCACGCGGCGAACTTTATCGAGCATTCCCACGCTGAAACCCATTGCTGCAACTATCTGCTCGCCACCGATCTGGAGATGGCTACACCCGATGGCTACGCAAGTACCTCGTGGCAAGCGGGTTACGGCGACTATGTGATGCAACCTGATCTCAGCACGATCCGACCGGTGCCGTGGCTGGAGGGCACGGCCATGGTGCTTTGCGATATCCTCGATCATCACACCCATGCACCGGTGCCACATGACCCGCGCGCAATACTGAAACAGCAGGTCGCGCGCCTGGAAGAGATGGGCCTGACGGCCATGATGGCGACAGAATTGGAGTTCTTCCTTTTCGAGAAAAGCTATGACGAGATCCGCAAGTCCGGTTTCCGCGATCTGGCGCCGATCAGCGGTTATAACGAAGATTACCACATCCTGCAGACCACCAAGGAAGAAGGGATCATGCGGCCCCTGCGCAATCACCTCTACGCGGCGGGCATCCCGGTGGAAAACACCAAGGGCGAGGCGGAGACTGGGCAGGAGGAGTTGAACATCCGATACGCCGCAGCGCTGGATTGCGCCGATCACCACACGATTGCGAAACATGCCGTCAAGGAGATCGCATGGGCACGCGGCCATGCCGCCAGCTTCCTGCCGAAGTGGGCGGCGGATAAGGTCGGCAGTTCTTCTCACGTGCATCAGTCGCTATGGCAGGGCGACACCCCAGCGTTTTATGACACCAGCGGTGACCTTGGCATGTCTGAGCTGATGCAGCACTACATGGCCGGGCTCATTGCCTATGCGCCCGACTATACGTTCTTCCTCGCGCCTTACGTGAACAGCTACAAGCGGTTCGCCAAGGGCACCTTTGCGCCGACGAAAACCGTCTGGTCGGTTGACAATCGCACGGCGGGCTTCCGCCTTTGCGGCGATGGCACGAAAGGCGTGCGCGTGGAATGCCGCATCGGCGGGTCGGACCTGAACCCCTATCTGGCGCAGGCAGCCATGCTGGCCGCTGGCATCAAGGGGATCGAGGACAAGATGACGCTGGCCCCGCCGACCAAGGGTGACGTGTACGAAGACGCAAAAGCCGCCGATATCCCACAGACATTGCGCGCGGCGACAGAGACCCTGCGCGGCTCGGCGATGCTGCGCGCGGCCATGGGAAACGATGTAATCGACCACTACACCCGCTGCGCAGAGTGGGAGCAGGAAGAATTTGATCGCGCTGTGACCGATTGGGAAATCGCACGCGGCTTTGAAAGGGCCTGAGCCATGACCATCACCTGTATCTCCCCAATCGATGGATCGATCTACGCGACCCGGCCCGTGCTGAACGAATTTGAGGCTGCCGAAGCCGTGGCCAAAGGCAAGGCGGCGCAGGCGGATTGGGCGGCGCGACCCTTGCAGGACCGGATCGATCTCGTGCTGAGAGGCGTTGCCAATGTCGGCGCGATGAACGACGAGATCGTGCCGGAGCTCGCGTGGCAGATGGGACGCCCGGTGCGCTATGGTGGTGAGTTTGGCGGATTCGACGAGCGCAGCCAATACATGGCCGGGATTGCGCAGGAGGCGCTGGCGCCCATGGCGCTGGAGGAGAGCGATGCTTTTCTACGCATGATCAAGCGGGTGCCCCATGGCCTGGTTCTGGTCGTGGCACCCTGGAACTACCCTTACATGACCGCCATTAACACGGTGGCCCCGGCGCTGATCGCGGGCAATGCGGTGATGCTGAAACACGCCAGCCAGACGCCGCTGGTGGGGGAGCGCATGGCGCGTGCGTTCCATGCGGCGGGCGTTCCGGAAGACGTTTTCCAGAACGTATTTCTGGATCACCGGACCACGTCAGCGCTGATCGCGGATCGTGCCTTTGGGTTTGTAAACTTCACCGGCTCGGTTGGTGGCGGCAAGGCAATGGAGGCTTCGGCGTCGGGTACCTTTACGGGTCTTGGGCTGGAACTGGGCGGCAAGGATCCGGGCTACGTCATGGAGGACGCCGATGTCGACGCGGCGGCCGAGACGCTGATCGACGCGGCGATGTTCAACTCTGGCCAATGCTGCTGCGGGATCGAGCGGATTTATGTGGCTGAAGCGCTTTTCTCTCAGTTTGTGGATAAAGCCGTCTCAATTGTCGAAAACTACAAGCTCGGCAATCCGCTGGACCACGAGACAACGCTCGGACCCATGGCGCAGGTCCGCTTTGCCGATGAGGTGCGGGCGCAGACTGAGGAAGCGTTAGCAGCGGGGGCCAAGGCTCTGATCCGTAAGAGCCTTTTCCCGGAAGACGGTGGCGCCTATCTCATGCCGCAGATCCTGGTGGATGTGGATCATTCCATGCGCGTCATGCGCGATGAAAGCTTTGGTCCGGTTGTGGGTATCATGGCCGTCAAAGATGACGCTGAAGCGGTCCGGCTGATGAACGACAGCGCCTACGGGTTGACCGCGTCGCTGTGGACGCCCGATGTCGCGCGCGCCCAGGCCATTGGTGATGCGATCGAGACGGGCACCGTTTTCATGAACCGCGCCGATTACCTCGATCCGGGCTTGTGCTGGACCGGGTGCAAGGATACCGGACGGGGCGGTGGGCTGTCGGTCATTGGCTATCACAATCTGACACGCCCCAAATCATACCACCTCAAGAAGGCCTGATCCGATGACGTTGACTGCAAACTGGTCCTACCCCACCGCGATCCGTTTTGGTGCGGGACGCATTTCCGAGATTGCCGAGGCCTGTGTGGCAGCAGGGATCACCAAGCCGCTGCTTGTCACCGACAAGGGGTTGGCGGATTTGCCGATCACCCAGAACACGCTGGAACTGTTGACCACTGCGGGCCTAGGTCGCGCGATGTTCTCGGATGTGGATCCAAACCCGACCGAGAAGAACGCCGAAGAGGGCGTGCGCGTGTTCCGCGAGGGTGGGCATGACGGCGTTGTGGCTTTCGGTGGCGGCTCGGGGCTCGACCTCGGTAAGGTGATTGCCTTCATGGCCGGTCAGACCCGACCTTTATGGGATTTCGAGGACATTGGCGATTGGTGGACACGCGCCGATGCAGACGCGATTGCCCCCATCGTAGCGGTGCCGACCACGGCAGGAACGGGCTCGGAAGTGGGGCGTGCCAGCGTCATCACCAATTCAGAGACTCATGAGAAGAAAATCATCTTCCACCCGAAAATTCTGCCCTCAGTTGTGATCTGCGATCCTGAGCTGACGGTGGGCATGCCGCCCGCAATCACGGCGGGGACGGGCATGGACGCCTTTGCCCACTGTCTGGAGGCCTATTGCTCGCCTCACTATCACCCGATGAGTCAAGGCATGGCACTGGAGGGCATGCGGCTGGTTAAGGACAACCTGCTGATGGCCTATGAAGACGGCACGAACCTGACAGCGCGGGCGCATATGATGTCCGCCGCTGCCATGGGGGCGACGGCCTTCCAGAAGGGGCTCGGCGCGATCCACGCCCTGTCGCATCCGATTGGCGCTGTACATCATACCCACCACGGCACGACAAACGCGGTGGTCATGCAACAGGTGCTGATGTTCAACCGCCCGAAGGTGCGCAAGCATCTGGCACGGGCGGCCAACTACCTGAGCATTTCGGGGGGCTTTGACGGCTTCCATCGCTTTGTGGGTGAAATGAACGCAAAGTTGAATATTCCCAAGAACCTGACCGATCTTGGTGTAAAAGACCCGGATCTTGACGCGCTTGTGGCATCTGCGCTGCAGGACCCAAGTGTCGGCGGAAACCCGGTGAAGATGACGGTCAAGAACACCACTGAACTGCTGGAGGCGTGCTTCTGATCCTCAGCCGTACCAGATGGCGCGGCGGATCAGGTTCAGACCCATAAACACAAAAACGATCAGAAGGGCATTGCGAAAGGCGATGCCCGAGAGGCGTTTGCGAAAGACCTCTCCCATGCTGAACCCGATCAGTGTGGGGAGCAACATCGCCGCAGACACCCCGGCAAGCGGACCAGTCATGAAGCCCAGCTGGATATAGGCGAGGCAAAGCGGCAGGCTGCCCACGAAAATCAGAAACCCGGTGGCCCGCACGAATTCGTCTTTATCCACCTGCTTGGTTGCCAGATACATCGCAAGCGGTGCGCCCCAGCCAGCCGTCATGCCACCGACGACACCGGCCAGCAGCCCGAACCCGATCTGTGCCGTCCGGTCAAAGCGTGCGGGCAGGGGGGGCACCAACCCGCGCCAGGACACGGCAACGAAAAACAGGATGACGAACCCCAAAATGGCCAGCAGCGCCCGGTCGCCGGTTTCTTGCGTGGCAAAGGCCGTCGCGGTTACGCCCACCAGCAGCACGACGGCAAAGACCGCATAGCGGCGCATGGTGCGCGCCAGTTCCCCGGCGCGATAGACCTGCCAGGCGTTTGACCCGATCATCGGAAACAGGACAAGCGCAATGGCCGTGCGCGGGTCCAGCAGCAGCGTCATTAGGGCAATGGCTGCAGTAGGCATGCCGATCCCGGCCAACCCCTTGACGGCTCCGGCAAAAAGAAAGGCGGCGCTCGCCACAAAGAGGGTCGTGATGTAGTCCAAGGGGGCTGGTCCTGCTGTGGCATTAGGCGCCCGCACAGGTCACTTGAAACGTCACCGGGTGTCAATTGCGCCTTTGCCGCGTTGTCGCCCGCCCGTCGCTGTGACAGGCTGCCTGCGATATCCCATCGTCGTGAAGGAGCCGACCCATGTCCCCACTGAAGACCAGCTCTGCGCAAATGGTCGCAGACGCCCGTGCCCGCATTGAAGAGATCGAGACCAAGGATCTGATCGCAATGGTGGATGATCCGGATGTCGTTATCGTCGATATGCGCGACGTGCGCGAACGGCAGCGCAGCGGGTTCATCCCGGGCAGCTTTCATGCGCCGCGCGGCATGATCGAATTCTGGGTCGACCCGCAAAGCCCTTATTTCAAAGAGATATTCGGGCAGGATAAGAAATTTGTCTTTCACTGCGCGTCGGGTTGGCGGTCTGCGCTGACCACGGCGACGCTCCAGGATATGGGGTTCGAGGCGGCCCATTTAAAAGAAGGTTTTTCCACCTGGGCGGAGCAGGGCGGCCCGGTCGAGAAAGAGCCACCCAAAGACTGAACAGCCTGCCGACCTCTTTCAGGCACCGCGTACCGGCTGCGCGTTTCGTCGCACAGCCCCTGAATTTCAGGCTTCTGAAACTACCTATGTCGCATCAGAGGCAATTCTGACGTTAGAAAGAGGTCATTCCTGTGGACACGCTGCTTTTGTCCCGCATCCAGTTCGGGGCCAATATCTCGTTTCATATCCTTTTCCCGACGATCACCATCGCCTTGGGTTGGATGCTGCTGTTCTTCAAACTGCGCTTTAGCGTGACGGGAGAGCGGAAGTGGATGGACGCCTACATGTTCTGGGTGAAGATCTTTGCCCTGTCATTTGCGATGGGCGTCGTGTCCGGCATCACCATGTCCTTCCAGTTCGGCACCAATTGGCCCGGGTTCATGGAAACCGTGGGCAATGTCGCGGGGCCGCTGCTGGCCTATGAGGTGATCACGGCCTTTTTCCTAGAGGCTGTGTTTCTCGGCATCATGCTCTTTGGCGCCTCGCGGGTGAAGCCGTGGGTGCATACGCTGGCGACCTTCCTCGTGGCCTTTGGCACCACGATGTCAGCCTTCTGGATCATCGTGCTGAACTCCTGGATGCACACGCCGCAGGGGTATGAACTGCGCGATGGCGTGGTCTTTGCCACCGACTGGTGGGCCATCGTCTTCAACCCGTCGATGCCATACCGCTTGATCCATATGCTGCTCGCCTCCGGCCTCACCGTGGCCTTCCTGATTGCGGGTATCTCCGCGTTGAGGCTGCTCTGGGGCGACCGGGCCGAGAGCGTGAAGACGACCCTGCGCGTGGGCATCATCGCGGCGGCGGGTCTGATCCCGTTGCAAATTCTGGCGGGGGATTTCCACGGTCTCAATACTTTGGAGCATCAACCTGCAAAAGTGGCCGCGATGGAAGGCAACTGGGACACCGGACCGAACATCCCGCTGGTGCTTTTTGCCATTCCGGATGAAGAGGCGCGTGAGAACCGGTTTGAAATCGGCATCCCGAACGGCGCGTCCCTGATCCTGAAACACAAAGTGGATGGTGTGGTGCCGGGTCTCAACGATTTCGTCGCAGAGGATGGCACGCCATTGCACCCGCGTGTGACGCCGGTGTTCTTCAGCTTCCGCATCATGGTGGCCACCGGTATGGCGATGCTCGCGCTCTCCTGGGCGGGCCTCTACCTGCTGCGCCGCTACGGGGCGGGCGCGATGCCTGACGTGCCGCTTTATGCCTTCGCTGCCATGAGTTTCAGCGGCTGGATTGCCACTCTTGCGGGCTGGTACACCACTGAAATTGGCCGTCAGCCTTGGTTGGTGCAGGGTGTGCTCAGCACAAAGGACGCGGTCAGCGATGTGCCCTCCGGCATGGTGCTGAGCACGTTGATTGGCTACCTCGTGATCTACGCAGTTCTGATCGTGGCCTACATTGGTGTGATCACCTACCTGGCACGCAAGGCCTCGCGCGGCGAGCCCCTGTCGTCTCGCGTTTATCCACGCAGCGGCGAGGCTGAAGTTGCCGCCCTGCATGCGGGAGAATAGCGATGACTTACTTCGGAGACCCCGCCATCTGGCTGCCATGGACTTTCGCGGCGCTGATGGGCCTGTCCATCCTGATCTACGTGATCCTGGATGGGTTCGACCTTGGTGTTGGCCTGCTCATGCCGCTGGCGGAAGAGCGGGAGAAAGACCGCCTCGTCGCCTCCATCGGGCCCTTCTGGGATGCAAATGAGACATGGCTGGTACTGGCCATCGGTCTCTTGCTGGTGGCTTTCCCGCCCGCCCATGGGATCATCCTGACATCGCTCTACCTGCCTGTTTTCATAATGCTTGTCGGGCTGATCCTGCGCGGTGTGTCCTTTGAATTCCGCGCCAAGGCTCCCCTGTCGCAGAAAAAGCGCTGGAACGCGGCGTTCTTTATCGGGTCCCTGATGGCGTCGATGAGCCAGGGATTCATGCTGGGCATGTACGTCATGGGGCTGACCTGGACGCTGAGTCATGTTGCGTTTGCCCTGCTCACCGCGGTCTTTCTGACCGTCGGATACAGTTTTATCGGGGCTGCATGGCTGATCGCCAAGACGGAAGGCGCGTTGCAGACCCGTGCGGTTGGCTGGGCCAAGGGCGGTATCTGGGGCCTGATCCTTGGGATCGGTGCGATTTCCGTCGCCACCCCCTTTGTCAGCCCGCGCATCTTCGATAAGTGGTTCAGCCTGCCGGAATTCCTGTATCTCTCGCCGATGCCGATCCTCTCTGGAGCTCTGGTGCTCTACCTCTTCTGGCGCATCCACAAGCTGCCGCAGGTCGGGGACAAGACCGCCTGGAGCCCGTTTGCGGCGGCGATGGCGCTCTTTGCGCTGGCTTTTGCGGGGATGGCCTATTCGTTCTACCCGTATGTGGTGCCCGAACAGATCACGATCTACGACGCCGCCGCTGCGCCGGAAAGCCTGTTCATCATCCTGATCGGGACGCTTTTCGTGCTGCCAGCCATTCTGGGGTATACGGCGCTGTCCTACTATATCTTCCGCGGCAAGGCGACGGAGTTGCGGTACGATTAGACTGAGCGCGGCGTAGCGACTTGGACCGGTGCCACCTCTGATGTTCAGTGCCAAGAGATGCTTTGTCTTTTTCGCGCAGGGTCTTAGGATCGCGCGGCAACGACAGCGGATTGAACGGCATGCATACGGAAATATTTGGGCATCTCGACGGTCACGCAGTTGAGGCCGTTACCCTCTCCAATGGCGGTCTTCAGGCACGGCTGATCACCTTCGGCGCACGGCTCACGGAGCTGTGGGTGGCTGATCATAAGGGCGATCTGGCTGACGTCGTTCTGGGCTTCGACCATCTTGAAAACTATGTCGCGTCGGACGCATTCTTTGGGGCCACCTGCGGGCAATATGCCAACCGGATTGCAGGTGCCCGGTGCGAGATTGAAGGCCAAGACATTCAACTCGACGCGAATGAGGGCGCCAACCACCTGCACGGTGGTGTGGCAGGGTTTGATCGCAAGATCTGGCGGATCGCCGCGCTCGACGACACCAGCGTGACCTTTTCGGCCACCTCCGAAGAGGGCGAGATGGGCTTTCCGGGACGCTCCAACCTGACAAGTCGCTATCATCTGACCCCGGAGGGCGCGCTTGAGATCGAGATGACGGCGGATACCGACAGAACCACGCTGGTCAACATGGTGCATCACTCGTATTTCAACCTGTCCGGTCAGGGCACCGGGTCTGTGCTCGACCACAAATTGCAGATTGATGCCGGGTTCTACACGCCAGTGGACGATGCGCTGCTGGCCACGGGCGAAATTCTATCCGTTGCGGATACGCCGTTTGATTTTCGTGCCGGCAAGCGCATTGGACAGGATATCTCGGCGCTTTGTCCGTCGTCTGAAGGCGGCGGATATGACCACAACTGGTGTCTGGCGACGCCACGCGACCCGGTAGCGGCCAGCGCCACAGTGCACGACCCGGTGTCCGGGCGCAGCCTGCAGATCAGCACGACCGAGCCCGGACTGCAGGTCTACACCGGAGGATACCTGCATGAGCGGATGTCCGGCAAAAACGGAACGTCGCTGTGCAAATTCGCGGGCATCGCCATGGAGACGCAGAAGTTTCCCGGCTCTCCGACCTTTGCGCATTTTCCGGATTGCCTGTTGCGCCCGGGCGAGACCTATCGCCACAAGATGCGGTTCCAGTTCACAGCTGACGCGCCGTCGCGCTGAGCTGCAACGGACAGGCACGCACGCCGTCACAGCGGGAACAGGCTCAAATCCGACCAGTCATTAAATCGCAGCACCGGCCCGTCGGTCGGAATTTCCGCATTCAGATAGCCTTCGGTGAACAGACCGAAATCCACCCCCGCGGCCTGCGCCGTCGCGTAGTCAACGGCACTGTCGCCCACGTAAAGGGTTTGCGCCGGAGACTGACCCAGCGCATCCATGCATTTCCGTAGTGACGCGGGATCGGGCTTTTTGGGTTGGTCGGGCATCGCCCCAACGATTGAACTTAGGAAGGGCGACAGTCCCAGCACCTCGCAGATATGATGCGCGGGGGCGGTTGGCTTGTTGGTGCAGAGACCAAGCGTCACACCCGCCTCCGCAAGATGCTCGAGTTGCTGCAGCACGCCCGGATAGGGCCGCGTCAGGGCGACGCCATTCGCCTCATAGACAGTCAGGAACCGGGACAGCGTCGCCTTATGCATGTCATCGTCGGTGCCGCCAGTTGCCATGAGACTGCGATGGATCAGAACTTCGACCCCGTTGCCGACAAATGAGATGATGGTCGCCAGATCAAGCGGCCCCCGCCCCAGCGGCCCCAAGGCCGCGTTCACGGCCACCTGCATGTCGGGGGCGCTGTGCACCAGCGTGCCGTCTAGATCGAAGATGAGTGCGGTCTTTTGGGTCATACGTCCGCATATCCCGGAACCGCTCAGGATGCCAAGCGCGGAAGGGGGAGGGTGCGCAGGCGAAGTGTTCGCTGCGCACCCGGATCATCAGGTCAGCACGCGGCGCAGCTGTGGCAGTCTCGACAGGATGAACACATCCAGCGCCAGCACTGTCAGCAGGGCAATGCCTGCCATCGGGAAGGCCATCGACACGCCGAGACCCACAAGCACCGCGCCCTGCCAGAGCGGCAGTTCACGCGGAAAGGGCGGGGCGGCGAGACGGTTTGCGCCCGCCGGGCGGCGTTTCCACCACAGGACAACCGAGCTGATACATAGAAACAGGACGCTCAGGCAGACCACGGTGTTGGCGAGCACGCTCCAGAGGCCAAGGGTGCCCATGTGCAGCGCAATCCCCACCGCCATCGCTTTGCCCGCCAGCGAATAATCTTCATACCGCACGTCGGCGAGGATGTTGCCCGTGTACTGGTCGATATGTACCGTGCGGTCCGAAGTTGGATCGGTGCTGTCGGTGCTCATTGAATCGCGGCTGATCGTCCAGACGCCGGTTGCCGATTGCGGCAGGTTCAGCTGATAGCGTGCGTCAAATCCGATCTCGCGCGCCAACGAATCCACGGTGTCGAGCGTCACAAGAGGACCGGTGACACCAGCCACACCCGCCGCGCTGCCGGACACGGGCATTGGCGTCAGTTCCAGCGCCCAAGGCACTTCGCGGCGGGCATGGTTCATGCTGGCGTGGGTGTCATCGGACAGCGGTACGGCATCCCATTTCTCGGCTGGGAACTGGCTCCAGGCTTGAACCATCTTGCCACCCCAGATGCCCGCCCAGGACAGACCGGAGATCAGGAAAAACACCAGGATGAGTGAGATCCAGATGCCGACAACGCCATGCAGGGATTTCCACAAACCGCGCCCACGGGCCAGGGTAGGCAGCAAAGCTGTGCGCCATCCGGTGCCCCGGGGCCACCACATGTAAAGCCCGGTTGCGATCAGCACCATGGCAAGTGAGGCGGCGGTTTCCAGCATGCGGTCGCCGGTCACGCCCAGCATCAGGTTGCCGTGCAGGTTATCGGCAAAATCATACCAGCCACTGCGTCGCGGGAAGGTGTCGATCACGGTCGCGGTATAGGGATCAACGGCGACCATCGTGGCCGCATCGCCGTAATCAACGCGGAAGAGAGCGGCCACATCCGGTGTCCGGGGGGCAACATATTGGATCAGCGTGCCGCCGGGAACAGCCTGAATCGCCGCGTCGGCCTGTACCGAAATCGCGGAGACCGCGTCTTGTGGCACAACGCCCGTGCGTTCGCCGTCCCGCCCGTCAATCCAGGCAATCCACAGCATTGCCATGCCGGTCAGGGCGAGCATGGTCAGAAACGGGATAACGAACAGCCCGGCGTAGAAATGCCAGCGCCATGCGGCGAAGTAGAGTTTGTTTGCGCCGGTATCCAGTGGCGCATTGGTATCGAGTGTGGTCATGGGATGCTCCAAGCCTAATGGCCCGCGCGGGGCGGGGGTGTGATCTCAAGAAAGGGTGAAAGATCAGGCTTGGGGTGGCGCGCGCGTCAGCCGGGCAGGGTCGAGAGGTTTCGCGTGATGATACAGCTGCGCAATGACGCGCATGCGTTGGGTGATGACCGGGATTTCGCGTTGTGCTGTCGACGCATGGGGCGGGCAGGCGACGGTGTCCACCAGACGGCAGGCCTCGCAGTTCTGGCTTGGTCCCGGAGTGCCGCCCGTGAGACCGCAAAGCTCTTCAAGCGTGCCGCCTGCGTCGAGAAAGGCGAGCAGATCGGGATCCATCGGCGGCTGTGATGAACGATGCGCAAAGCCAACCGCTGTCATCGCCACGAGCAGAGTTGCCGTGAGACAAAGCTTGGCAAAGAGGCGGAACACGGCGGGCATGAATTCCCTCTATTGCAGAAGCGGGCATGGCGCCAGAAAAAGTTCAGGATCGCGAAAGGGGACCGCAGGCGCTTTGTTGATGATTGCAGAGGTCAGGCTGGCATCAAGTCGCAAATTGCCGCGCGGGTGATTGTATCGGCGAGGATTTAGTGTTCGCCATCCTCCATCGGCAGAGGGCTACAGGGGGGGTGTCGGTTCGAAGGGACAACACCTGGCGGCCTGAGATATCGTCGGGGCACCCGTATCCATTCAAGGGCAATGCTTGTCCAAGTGGCGTCAGAGGGCCGTGCGCAGCTGATGGCCCGGCGCGAAGATCAGCCTGACTTTGGTGACCGAGGCGGCGTGATCCCATGTGAGCCGGTCGATGACAAAAACCGCGGCTTGCAGCGGGCAGCCCAAAAGCCGGGCCTCCTCTTTTGTCGCGGCAGCAGCGGAAAAAGCGATCTCGCCGTGGGTATAGGGGGCATTTGCCAGCAACCATTCGTTGCCGCTGATCGTCTCGAAACCTTCGTTCACGGCTGTCGGCACTGTCGCGGTATTGATCCAGCGATCTTCGACCGCATAGGGCGCGTCATTGGCAAGGTGCAGGGCGCTGAGGTGCAACATGCGTGTCGTCATCGGGACCTGCAATGCGCCGCTGACCTGCGCGGGCGGCTCTTGCAGGCTGCGTGAGATCAACTGGTAGCCATATTTTTGCCCGCGCGCTTCGATCTCCTGCCGGATCAGGGAGATATCGATGGTCGCTTTGGCCACGGGCTGCAATGCAACGCGTGTGCCCGCCTTGCGACGTCGGTCCAGCAGTCCGCTTTCCGCCACGGTCCGAAGGGCACGGTTCACCGTCGCCCGCGCACAGCCGAACTCTTCGGCAAGGTCCGCTTCGTTGGGGATCAGATCACCGGGCTTCCATTCCCGCGCGTGAATGCGCCGCAGCACCTCTTCCTGTACGGTCTGCCAGTTCCGGAAGGCGGGTCTATTCACAATGCGTCTCTCAACTCAACCTGTGTGCGGCGATAGGCGCCCAGAATGCTCTGGCGGTGCACATGTCGCCCCTCTTTTACCATCTGTCGCCCGGCCGACCAGACATCTGTGACCAGACGGTCATCGCCCGCAAAAAACCATGTGTCCAGAATGGCGTCACCCGCGCGACCGTTCAGGTGAACCGAACGGGCATCGAGTGCCAGCATATCCGCCAGCGCGCCTTCTTCCAGTCGCCCGGTTTCACGCCCCGTTGCCCGAGCGCCCCCCTGCAAGATCTGATCAAAGATGTGCCGCCCGGTAGAACGGATCGGCGTGGCCAGCGCAGCGCGGCTGTGATCGCGCAGGCGCTGGGTGTACTCCAACATCCGGATCTCCTCACTCAAGGAAATTCGGATGTTGCTGTCGGAACCGATGGCCATTTTGCCCTGCGCCTGCAGCCAGCCCGCAGCGTCGAAAATACCATCCCCCAGATTGCTTTCGGTGATCGGGCAGAGGCCCGCCACCGCGCCTGTCCTTGCCAATGCGGCGGTTTCGTTAGGGTTCATCTGCGTGCAATGGATCAGGCACCAACGATCATCAATATCCATGTTTTGCAGCGCCCATTCGACCGGGCGCGCCCCCCAATGGGCTCGGACCTCTTCAACTTCGGCCAGTTGCTCGGCCAAGTGCATGTGAATTGGTCCCTGAGGGAAGAAGGATGCGTAGTTTTGCAGATCCCGCGCGCCGACCGCGCGCAAGGAATGCGGTGCCACGCCGATAGAAGCATCTGCCGGCAGGTGTTCCAGGGCGTCCTTTGCCCCGCCGCACAGCCGCTGGAACCGATCAAGATCGTTGCCGAAACGGATTTGTCCGCTGGTCAGCGCGCGCCCATCGCACCCGCCAAACTGATAGTGGACCGGCAAAAGGCACAATCCGATGCCGGACTGGGCGGCTGCGGCGATGATACGCTCGGACATTTCCGCCAGATTTGCATAGGGCGCGCCACCCGGTTGATGATGCAGATAGTGAAATTCGGCGCTTGTCGCGTAACCGGCCTCCAGCATCTCCATCTGCACGAAAGCGGTGATTGCTTCGACGTGCCACGGGGTCAGCCGATCCAGAAAGCGGAACATCAACTGGCGCCATGTCCAGAAACTGTCCCGGGCATCGGGCCCTTGTGTCTCGGTCAATCCCGCCATGGCACGCTGAAACGCATGGGAATGCACGTTGACCGGGGCTGGTAGCAAAATACCGACTTGCAGGCCTTGGGCGCGCGCATTTGGCACAATCTCTGAAAAGGTCCCCGCATCGGTGACTGAAACGAGGACATCCTGCGCCCAGCCGCTGGGAAGAAGCGCCTGTTGCGCCCAGATTTGCTGCATGTGTGTCTCGCTTGACAGGGTTATTATGTACATACATAAAATCATTAAACACATATCAATACAAGCGAGTCGCGCCTCATGCTCATTCGGAACGCCACGGTTGCCACGCTTGCGCGATCCGACAGTTTCGGTCTTATCGAAGAGGCTGTGGTTGCCCTGGACGGTGCGCAGATCGCTTGGGTGGGGCCGGAGGCTGAACTGCCGGACGCACTGCGAGATCTGGAGCCCTATGATGCTGGCGGGCGATTGGTCACCCCGGCGCTGATCGATTGTCATACGCATGTGGTCTTTGGCGGCAACCGCGCGTCGGAATTCGAGCTGAGATTGAATGGCGCAAGCTATGAAGAGATTGCGCAGGCCGGCGGCGGGATCGTCTCCACCGTCGCGGCGACGCGTGGCGCCAGCGACGCGCAGCTGCTGGCTGATGCCTTGACCCGGGTGGATGCGCTGATGGCTGAGGGCGTCACCCTGATCGAGGTGAAATCCGGCTACGGGCTGGATCTGGAGACAGAACTGAAAATGTTGCGTGTCGCCCGGGCGATTGCAGACAAACGCCCCATCGAGGTGCGCACCAGTTTTCTGGGTGCTCATGCTGTGCCAGCGGAGTACGCCGATGACCCGGACCGCTATCTGGAGGAGCAGAGCCTGCCAGCGCTCAAGGCGGCCCACGCAGAGGGGCTGGTCGATGCGGTGGACGGGTTTTGCGAGGGCATTGCCTTTAACACGGAGCAGATCGCGCAGGTTTTCGATTTGGCGCAAGACCTCGGTCTGCCGGTCAAACTGCATGCGGAACAGCTTTCCCGAAGCGGTGGCGCGCAACTGGCCGCTCGCGCTGGCGCACTCTCTGCCGACCATCTGGAGTATGCAACCGATGCGGATGCTCAGGTATTGGGGCAGGCGGGAACGGTCGCCGTATTGCTGCCGGGCGCATTTTACACGCTCCGCGAAACACAACAGCCGCCCGTGCAGGCGTTTCGGGATCACGGCGTGGCCATGGCGCTGGCCACGGATTGCAATCCGGGATCATCACCGATGACCTCGCTGCTGCTCGCGATGAACATGGGCTGTACGCTGTTTCGGATGACCCCTTTGGAAGCGCTGCTGGGCGTTACGGCCCATGCCGCCCGGGCCCTTGGGATGACGGATCGCGGGCGGGTCGTAGCGGGCATGCGTGCGGATTTGTGCATCTGGGACGTTCAGCACCCGGCGGAACTGGCCTACCGTATCGGTTTCAATCCGCTGCATGCGCGCTTTTTCAACGGTGCGCTATGACGGTGGTTTTGACGCCCGGCGCTGCAACCCTGGACGAGCTTCACCATATCTGGGCAAGCGGCGTTCCCGCTGTGCTCGACCCTTCCGCCCATCCGCAGA
Source organism: uncultured Roseobacter sp. (assembly GCF_947492555.1). Lineage (GTDB taxonomy): Bacteria > Pseudomonadota > Alphaproteobacteria > Rhodobacterales > Rhodobacteraceae > Roseobacter. The sequence continues at coordinate 1,160,995 of NZ_CANLNE010000001.1, read as the reverse complement.
TCGAGGCGGCGGCGGCACTTGTGGCCAAGGCCGCAGCGGATGATGTCGCGATCTACGGGGTGAACACCGGCTTTGGCAAACTGGCCAGCGTCAAGATCGCCGCAGAGGATACGGCCAAGCTGCAACGCAACCTTATCCTGTCCCATTGCTGCGGCGTTGGTGACCCGCTGGATCTGGCGACAACGCGGCTGATGATGGTGCTCAAGCTGCTGTCTCTGGGGCGCGGGGCGTCGGGTATCGCGCTTGAAACAGCGACCCTCATTGAACGGATGCTGAAGTGTGACGTCATCCCCGTGATCCCGTCGCAGGGCTCCGTTGGTGCGTCCGGGGATCTGGCGCCGCTGGCACATATGGCTGCCAGTATGATTGGAGAGGGGGAAGCGTATTTTGCCGGGGAGCGGATGTCTTCCCGGCAGGCTCTGGCCAAGGCAGGTCTGGCCCCGATCATCCTTGGCGCAAAGGAAGGTCTGGCGCTGATCAATGGCACGCAGTTTTCGACCGCCTGCGCACTGGTGGGCCTCTGGGGCGCGTGGCAGAATGCGGCCACCTGCGTGGTCACAGCGGCGCTCTCCACCGATGCCATCATGGGATCAACGGCGCCGCTACAGGACGCCATCCACACGTTGCGGGGGCATGCCGGTCAGATTGCTGTCGCGCGGGCTCAACGCGCGCTCATGACCGGATCGGAGATCCGTGAAAGCCATCGCGAAGGCGACACTCGGGTGCAGGACCCCTATTGCATCCGCTGTCAGCCGCAGGTCACCGGGGCGGCGATAGACCTTCTGCATACCGCCGGTCGCACGCTGGAGGTGGAGGCCAATGCTGTGACCGACAATCCGCTGGTGTTGGTGGAACAGGGGTTGATTGTCTCCGGTGGGAATTTTCACGCCGAACCGGTGGGTTTTGCCGCAGATCAGATCGCGGTGGCCATATCGGAGATCGGCGCGATTGCGCAGCGGCGCGTGGCCTTGATGGTCGACCCGACGCTCTCCTTTGATCTGCCGCCGTTTCTGACGCCTGATCCGGGGCTGAACTCCGGGTTGATGATCGCAGAGGTCACAACCGCCGCGCTGATGAGCGAGAACAAACATCTCGCCAACCCCTGCACCACCGACAGCACGCCCACCTCTGCCAATCAGGAAGACCACGTCAGCATGGCCGCGCATGCAGCGCGACGCTTGGTGCGGATGAATGCCAACCTGAATGTCATTATCGGGGTGGAGGCAATCTGTGCGGCACAGGGCATCGCCTTTCGTGCGCCGCTCCAGACCAGCGAACCCTTGCGGCGTGGGATCAATGTGCTGCGCCGGGAGGTTCCGGAGATCAGCGACGATTGTTACATGGCTCCCTTGATCGAGGCGGCGGCGGCGATGGTCGCAGGGGGGGCGCTCAGCGATGCGGTGGATTTGCCCAGTTTCGTGAAAGGGCACGCGGAATGACCCCTGTGACGGTCACCCGTGGCGATGCCCCGATCGTACTGGGTCTCCCGCACGCCGGTACTGAGGTGCCGCCGGAGATTGCGCAGGCCTTGAATGAAACCGGAAAGGCGCTGGCCGATACCGACTGGCATGTTGATGCGCTCTATAGCGGGCTGCTGCCGCAGGCGACCGTTGTGCGGGCGGAGTTTCACCGCTACGTAATCGATGCGAACCGCGACCCGGAAGGCCACAGCCTCTATCCCGGACAGAATACGACAACGCTGGTGCCGCTGACAGATTTTGACGGGCAGGGGATCTGGACGACGCTGCCAACGGACGCAGATGTGGCGGACCGGCGGGCCGCGTTTCACACCCCCTACCACGCGGCTCTGACCTCCGAGATTGCACGTCTGCGGCAGAAACACGGCGCGGTGATCCTGTTTGACTGCCATTCGATCCGCTCGCGCATTCCTTTTCTCTTTGACGGCATGCTGCCCGATTTCAACATCGGGACCGACAACGGCAAGACCTGTGCCCCGCAGATCGCCCAGACCGTGCAGGATATCTGCGCCGCGGCCCCTGGCTACAGCACCGTCGTTAATGGTCGGTTCAAGGGCGGCTGGACGACCCGCCACTATGGGCGCCCGGCGGAGGGCGTGCATGCGATCCAGATGGAACTGGCGCAGTCCACCTATCTGACCGACGAAGCCGCACCCTGGACGGTCGATCCTGCCAAGGCTGCCCGATTGCGGCATCACCTGACCCATATCCTGACCACGCTGGCAGCGCTTGTCCCAACCCTTGGAGGTTCCCGATGAATTCCTCGCGTCACAACATCCGCGACGTCTTTCCCCCCACCGGGCCGGAGATCACCGCCAAAAGCTGGCTCACCGAGGCGCCGATGCGGATGCTGATGAACAACCTGCATCCGGATGTGGCCGAGAACCCGCATGAACTGGTGGTTTATGGAGGTATCGGACGCGCCGCGCGCACCTGGGAGGATTTCGACAGCATTGTTTCCAGCCTTAAAGACCTCGACGAGGATCAGACGCTGCTGGTGCAATCGGGCAAGCCGGTGGGCGTTTTCCGCACCCATAAGGACGCGCCGCGGGTGTTGATCGCAAATTCCAACCTGGTGCCGAACTGGGCCACCTGGGACCATTTCAATGATCTCGATAAGCGCGGGCTGGCGATGTATGGGCAGATGACCGCAGGGTCGTGGATCTACATCGGGACGCAGGGCATTGTGCAGGGCACCTATGAGACCTTCATGGAGGCCGGTCGCCAACACTACGACGGGAACCTGACCGGGCGGTGGATTCTGACAGGAGGCCTCGGTGGCATGGGCGGGGCGCAGCCGCTGGCGGCGGTCATGGCGGGCGCTTGCTGTCTGGCCGTGGAATGTGACGAGACCCGCGCAGATTTCCGGCTGCGCACGCGGTACGTGGATGAAAAGACCCACTCGCTGGATGAGGCTCTTGCGATGATCGACCGCTGGACCAAGGCAGGCGTGGCGAAATCCGTGGCGCTGATCGGCAACGCGGCGGATGTCTTTCCGGAACTGGCAAAGCGCGGCGTACACCCCGATATCGTCACCGATCAGACCAGCGCCCATGATCCGGTCCATGGCTATCTGCCGCAGGGGTGGAGCGTGGCCGAATGGCGCGCCAAGCAGGAGAGCGATCCCAAAGCGGTCGAGAAAGCCGCCCGCGCTTCCATGAAAATACATGTGGCGGCCATGGTTGATTTTTGGAACGCGGGCGTGCCGACGCTGGATTACGGCAACAACATCCGGCAGGTGGCGCTGGAGGAGGGGTTGGAGAATGCCTTTGCCTTTCCCGGTTTCGTGCCCGCCTATATCCGTCCGCTCTTTTGCCGGGGCGTGGGGCCGTTTCGCTGGTGTGCGCTCTCGGGAGATCCGGAGGATATCTACAAGACCGACGCCAAGGTGAAGGAGCTGATCGACGATCCGCATCTGCACAACTGGCTCGACATGGCGCGGGATCGGATCGCGTTTCAGGGGCTGCCTGCGCGCATCTGCTGGGTGGGTCTGGGCCAGCGCCACAAGCTGGGGCTTGCGTTCAACGAGATGGTGCGCAGCGGCGAATTGTCGGCCCCGGTAGTGATCGGGCGCGACCATCTCGACAGCGGCTCCGTCGCCTCGCCCAACCGCGAAACCGAAGCGATGAAAGACGGCTCTGACGCGGTTTCGGACTGGCCGCTGCTCAATGCGATGCTGAACGTGGCAAGTGGCGCAACCTGGGTGTCGCTGCACCACGGCGGCGGGGTCGGCATGGGGTTTTCGCAGCATTCCGGCATGGTGATCTGTTGTGACGGCACCGAAGACGCCGACCGGCGGCTGGCCAGTGTCCTCTGGAACGATCCAGCCACCGGAGTGATGCGCCACGCGGATGCAGGATATGAAATTGCACTGGACTGCGCCCGCGAACAGGGGTTGAATTTGCCGGGGATATTCCGGGAGTAAGCAGATGTTTCTGAAGAATGCGTGGTATGTGGCCGCCTGGGATCACGAGGTAACGCGTGCCTTGCAGCAGATCACCGTTCTGGGGGAAAACATCTGCATCTTCCGGTCCGAACGCGGCGAATTGGTAGGCCTCGAAGACGCCTGCCCGCACCGCAAACTGCCGCTCTCCAAGGGACGGATCAAGGGCGACACCGTGGAATGCGGGTATCACGGGCTGACGTTCGATTGCGCGGGCCATTGCGTCTGGGCGCCGGGTACCGGGCGCATTCCGTCGGAGGCCCGGGTGCATGCCTATCCCCTGCAGGAGAAATACGGTCTGGTCTGGATCTGGATGGGCAACCCCGCTCTGGCCGATCCGTCCGAGATTTTCGAGATTGAGCACTATGATGATCCCGCGTGGGGTATCAACCGTGGCGACGCCATGGAGCTTGATTGCAACTATCTGCTGATGTGCGACAACCTGCTGGATCCGACGCATGTAGCCTGGGTACACGCCAGCAGCTTTGGCCAGAGTGCGACCCGGGATGCACCGCTGCGGGTCACCAAAACCGATGACGGCGTGATCGTGCACCGCTGGATGATGGATGTGGAGCCTGCGCCGTTTTACAAGAAAGTCATCGGCTTTGAGGGCAATTGCGACCGATTGCAGCACTATGAGGTCCGCTATCCGTCGCACGCGCTGATCAAGGCGATCTTTACCCCTGCGGGCACCGGCGGGCCGGAGGGCGCGCTGCATGACGATGTCTTCATCATGGACAGCTACAATTTCATGACACCGACGACACAAAGCACGACCCGCTACTACTGGTTCCAGTTGCGCAACATCCGGCCTGACGACGCGGCACTGTCCCAGATGATGAGCGAGGACGTTCAGCACGCCTTTGAAGAGGACCGCGCCATTCTGAACGCGGTGCAAAAGGGCATGGCAAACAAACGCACGCCGCATATCGATCTGCCCATAGATGGCGGGCAGCTGCGATTCCGGCGCCGGCTTCGGTCGATGATCAACGAGGAACGCGCGGTGGACGCCCAGATGGCGGAATGATCCGCCGGTCAGAACCCGACAGCGGCCCCGTCCTTGCGGGGGTCTGACCCTGCGACATAGCCGCGTCCGGGCAGCCGGTGGATCAGTTGCGCACCGCCGAAGCCAAACGCGTTGTCCGGTGCTTCGAGCGTGATCTGATGGCCCATCGCGCGCAACGCCTCCACGGTCGCCTCGGGCACAGTGGTCTCGCAGGCAACCCCGAGCCCGTCGGTGACCCGCCAGCGCGGGGCATCCACCGCCATCTGCGGGTCCTGTCCGAAAAGCTGGGTGCGCAGTACCATTTGCACATGCCCCTGCGCCTGCATCGGCCCACCCATGACGCCGAAACTCATCTTTGGACCCTCCGGACCCATCAGAAACCCCGGAATGATCGTGTGGAAAGGCCGTTTATTCGGGCCGACATGGTTCTGATGCGTAGGATCGAGGCTGAACCCCGCCCCGCGGTTTTGCAGCGCAATGCCGGTGCCGGGCACGACGACCCCTGATCCGAAGCCCGCGTAATTCGACTGGATGAAGGAAACCATCATGCCCGAGGCATCTGCAGCCGTCAGATAGACGGTGCCACCCTGCTTGGGCGCGCCCGCCCCGAAGTCGGTCGCGCGGGTCAGATCGATCTCGCGCGCGCGGGCGGCGAGATAGCCGTTATCCAGCAAATCATCGACGCTGATGGATTGCATGTGATCGAGGTCCGCGACGTAGCTTTCCGCATCGCGCAGGGAGAGCTTCATCGCTTCGATCTGCAGATGCAGGGCCCGCGGGTCATCGGCCTGCATCTCGCGGATGTCCGTGTTGCGCAGAATACCCAACCCCATCAGGGCGGCAATGCCCTGCCCGTTGGGTGGGATTTCATGCAAGGTATTGTCGTCGAATGACGTCGAAATCGTGCCGCACCAGTCCACCGTGTGATTGGCCATGTCCTCGCGGGTCAGAACAGCATCATGCTGGCGGGCGAAATCCGCGATTTCCGCGGCGATCTCGCCTTCGTAGAACGCTCTACCTTTGGTCTCTGCGATCAGCTTGAGGGTGCGCGCATGACCGGGGCTGGCGAAATACTCTCCGGCCCGTGGGGGCCGCCCGCCGGGCATGAAGGTCTCGGCAAAGCCGGGCTGATCCCTCAGTTCATCTGCTGCCCGTCGCCAGAGGGCAGCGATGACCGGGGAGACCGGAAATCCATCTTCAGCGTAGCGGACGGCAGGTTCAAAGAGCTTTTCAAAAGGCAGTTTGCCAAATCGTTCCGACAGCTCGACCCAGGCAGAGACGGCACCGGGCACGGTGACGCTCTCCCAGCCGCGAAATGGCATTTCCGGGCGCCCTGCGAAACGTTCCGCTGTCCAGCCTGCGGGTGAGCGACCCGACGCGTTCAGACCGTGCAACTGCGCCCCGTCCCAGAGAATTGCAAAGGCATCCGACCCGATCCCGTTTCCGGTGGGCTCCACGACGGTCAGCGCAATGGCCGCTGCCAGAGCCGCATCAACCGCATTGCCGCCCCGCGCCAGCATGCCAAGGCCTGCCTGAGCCGCCAGCGGGTGCGACGTGGCCACGATGTTATCCGCGGCGACGGCCGAACGGCGGGAAGGGTAGGGGTGCGTCGCGCGGAGTTTCATGGCAGACCTCTGAGGCAAAAGGGACGATGCCGCAGCCGTTTGGGAAAGACTGCGGCTTTGCCCTGATCTGGTCTGTTCCGCGCGGCAAGGTCAACCCGCGCCGCGTCGCGATTCATTGAAGAAAGCGCGGCGCTGACGCGGTGACCTGCGCGCCCGGACGGGTTCAGCCGACCTTGAAGCCCCAAAAGGCGGTTTCATCGGCTTTGAAATAGCCATCGAACCCGCGCAGTTGACCTTGCACCTCGACCGTGTCGCCTGCGGCGAGCAGCGCCATACTCTGCACCGTCAGGGTTGTCTGTTCCGACACATGCGGTCCTGTGACCTCGCCCAAAGACCCGGTGATGACATCTGTCCCATTCAACAGCAATCGCGCGCGCATCCGCGCCTGGGCCGACGCATTCTGCTTGAACGTCAGGGAAGCACCAAAGAAGTAGCTGCCTGCGACCGGGGCCACGAACTGATTGGTTCCGGCATTCAGCGCGGCCTGGTCGTTGAACTCCGCGTTGTTGATCGCAATCGTCGTCCAGACATCTGCAGCGGTATAATTGTCGAAATTTGTCGTTGCCTTGAAGCGGGGCAGATTGGGCTGTTCCACCACGCCGGTGCCGGCATCCACGATCAGACCATCGCGGAAATCGACCCCATTGGCGGAGGTGGCCAGGCGCAGATTGTCGCTGCCAAAGAGCCCGAAAAGACCACGCGTGCCGAAATCCTGCTGGAAGACGAAACCGGTGTCGCCGCCCGATGCCTCCTTGTTCAGCGTGGAGATCATGTTGCCGTCGCCACCGTCTGCCTGATAAAGCCCGGTCCACAGCGCCGCGTTCAGCTTGGCGGAAAAGGGTGCCGTGGGCAGAGCGGCCATGCCGAGGCCGAACGCCTCGATCTCTTGCAGTTCGTCGCTGTCCAGATCGATCCAATCCGTCCCGTCATAGACAACCATCGTCTCGCGACCGGTCACATAGGCACGCCAGCCGGCCTTGGGTTGGAAATACTGCCACAAACCGTTCTCGAACAAGGCAAGCTCACTGTCATGCCCTGACCATGCTGCCGTGGCTGCATCCCCCACGATATGCCGATCACCTTCGGTGGGCGTCGCGGGGGGCGCAGGCTGATCATCGCTCAGGACGCCGAGCTGCGTCAGCACGTCCAGAATGCGCAGGGCTTCATTGTGAGTGACATGCTTCTGAGCCTGACTGGGCTGGATGAAGGGCAAAGACAGGCAGCTGGAGGTATCGGCCATTGGAATTCCCATGAGAAGATTCTGATCGGGCCGAGGGTGTGTCAAATGTCTTGCGGCGGCCTTAAACCACCGTGCGCACGGGTAAGGTGTTTTGCCGCTCGGCGGAAATCCGGATGCCGTCTTTAGGCGGTCACGTTTTGCTGCTATACAGCGTAGTGATCACCGAACCGTGGTCCTTGCCTCTGTTATACTGGTCGAATCGATCAGGGCAGCTGCACAAGAATTACAATGGAAAAGCTTTAAAGATGAATATTTTACGTTCTCTCATGGCGCTTATCTTGCTGGCCGGTTTTACAGGGGCCGCCGGGGCGCAGACACAGGTTCCACAAAACTGCGACGTGACTACAGCGTCTGACCCCGACCGTCAGGTCCTGACATGTGCCCTCGGTATCGTTATCGAATTGGAAGCGGCGGCTCAGATGGGGTTTTCAGACCTGTCGTCAGGTAGCGCCCCTGGGGTTATCGATCTTGATGTCGGTGCGGCGTTGATTGAGGTCGAACCAGGCACCGCACGTCCGCAGATCCGGACACCGCATGCCATCGCGGCGGTTCGCGGCACGGTCTACATTGTGGATGTCACGCCGGGGAAAACATCCGTTTTTGTTGTGCATGGCGAGGTTTCGGTGACACAGCATGACACAAGTGATGACCCTGTGCTGCTGACAGCGGGCGATGGAGTGGATGTGGGCCCCGGTCTGCCGCTCGAGGTTCGGCGCTGGGGTGATGAGCGGGCAAAGGCACTGTTGGCTCGTTTCGCACGATGACCCCTTCGCGTCGGACGCCGGTCCTTTTCGGCGTTCTCATGATCATCGCAGCGCTTCTGTGGGCTGCGATGGTCTCGGCCCCTCACGTGTCGGCCCGTGCCAGTGGGCTGGACCGGCTGGAGGCCGCACTTCTGGACATTCGGTTTTCTCTCTTTGGTGCCGTGTCGCCGTCACCCGATGTGGTCATCGTGGCAATCGACGACGTAACGCTGGCTGAAACACAGGAAAAAACAGCGACCACCCGGCTACTGCTTGCCGACACGATTGACGCGATTGCTGCTGCGGAACCGAAAGTGATCGGCCTGGATGTGATTTTGGCGGATGCTGGCGCCGCGGACGTGGACGACCGGCTTGCTGCGGCTTTGAGCGCGGCCCCGATGGTCATTGCTGCAGGTGGCAGTTTTGTTGATGGCGCTGCGGCGACACTCGTAGCAAGTCCTGTCAATGTCCTGCGTCCGCAACCGGCTTTTGCAGATGTGGCGGACGTTGGCCTTGTTAACCTGTCAACAGATGCGACCGGCGTGCCGCGCTACGTCTCCGCGATTTTTACAACGGATGTTGGGGTGGAGCCGTCTTTCGCGCTCCGCATCGCGGCTCGGTTTACAGATACCGAACCTGCGATTTCGGCGGATCAAATGACCTTGGGTGACGTGGTTTTGCCGCTGGATGTGGGGTTCAACATGCCGCTGAGGCTGATCGGACCGCGGAGCAGCATCCCCACCTATTCGGCAATAGATGTCCTTTCTGGCGATCTGAAGGATGCGCTGGCGAACAAGGTTGTCATTCTGGGCTACACCGCGACCGCCTTCGGGGACCGCTTTCCCAGCCCCTTTGATGAGAGCGTGCCGGGTGTGGAGATCATGGCAACAGCAGTGTCCCAGATGCTGGGCGGCGAAACACTGCGCCGTGACGAGACAACGCGCCGGATGGACATGATTGCGAGTTTCGCACTGGCGGTGCTGGGGACCTTACTGGTGTTGACGTTGCCATTGTCCGCTGGCGTGCCCCTGGCCCTTGGAATATTGGCTCTGTGGGGGGGTGTGGTTCTCCTTGCCTTCTCCGCCGGGATTTGGCTGAGCGCTGCCGTACCTCTTGTCAGTGCCGCCGGACCGCTCACGGGCGCGGTTACCGCGCGCTATTATACTGAAAAACGCAGGGCCAATCACGGTGCAAAAGCTCTTGCCGCGCTGAAGCAATTCCAATCGCCCGCACTTGCAGAGATGATCGCGGACGATCCGTCGTTTCTCAAGGAACCGACGGCGAAATCACTTTCGATTTTCTTTATCGATCTCAGCAGCTTTACACATCTGTCGGAATGGTTGGGTCCCGCAAGGACACAGGACCTTTTGAAGCATTTTCACCAGATCACCGCACAAGCCGTCGAAACAGAAGGTGGCGTCGTTCTGAACTACATGGGCGATGGCGCCTTGGCGGTCTTCGGCATGACGGATGCGAACGGCAACAGTGCGGATCAGGCTCTGCGAACCTCCTTTGCGTTGATCGATGCGGTGCGCGCACTTGGTCAGGAAGACTACACCGTCGGGTGTCGCATCGGCCTGCACTATGGCGACGTCATTCTCTCGCGGTTGGGCGGGGACCGGCATCAGCAGGTGTCGGTCGCCGGGGACAGCGTGAACCTCGCGAGCCGTTTGCTGGAAATAGCAAAAACCGAAGGGGCCACCATTGCGGCGACGGATACGCTTCTGGATGTTTCCGCCTTGGGGCCGCCTCGACCGGCAGACAGCGTCAAACCGGTTCCTGTTCGCGGACGTGAAGGCTGGGCCACGGTCCATTTCTGGTCGGTCTGAGGCGCACTGCTCAGCTGCTGATGAGTGCCGTCAACTCGCGAGCCGCCCCTTTGAGGTCTTCGATGTGATGGCCGAGCGAGGCGATGTCGTGCCGTTGCAGTGGTGTGTGTACCGACAGGGTCGAAACAAGGCGCTTGCGGTCATCAAGGATCGGTACCGCAATCGCCACCATGTCTTCCATGAACTCCTGATTGTCGGTGGAGTATCCGCGTTTGCGGGTCATCTCGATTTCGGCTTTGAGTGCGTCCTTGTCCGTAATTGTGCCCGGCGCATGACTGTCGAGGATCGCCGCAGACAGGTACCGGTCGAAATAGGCGGGCCGCAGGGAGGAGAGGTACATCTTGCCGCTGGCCGTGCAATAAAACGGGACCTGCGTGCCTACGGGTAGCTGAATGCGCAGCGGCCAATGGGTTTCCACCCGGTCCAGATAGGTCATTCCGTCCCGGTCCGGCGTGGCGATATTGCAGGTCTCACCGATTTTTTCAGCGACGCTGCGCAGGATCGCCAGTCGCACAGTGCGAATCCGTTGTGATGAAACCGTGTAGACAGAGAGTTGTCTTAGTCGAGGGCCGGGCCCGTAGGACCGCCCGTCGATGTCTCGCTGCAGAAAGCCCGCCGCCTCGGCCGTGTTGAAAAGTCGATGCAGTGTGGGCTTTGGCAGATTGAGCGTGTCCTTGAGTGCCGTCGGGGTCACCGGGACACCGGCTTTTACGACTTCCTCAAGCAGGACCAGCAACCGCAAGTTGGTGGGTATCTGGCCCTGCTTGTCATTGAAGAGGTCGTCCGGCATTGGCATACCTTTTCTGATTACCTTCCAGGCACCAAGTACAGCGCCAAATCAGGGATCAATGCTACAAGAATCCACGTGACCATCAAGGCACCCAGATACATTGTAGAATACCTGAGCAACCGGAAGTAAGGCACACCTGTCACACCGGACGCGACGTAAAGGTTCAACCCGTAGGGCGGGGTGATGAAGCCGATCGACGCACCAACAAGGAAGATCACCGCAAAGTGGATCGGATCGACGCCCACGCTTGCCGCGATCGGTGCCAGGATCGGTGCCAGGATGATCGTCACCGGCAGGGATTCCAGGACCATGCCCGACACGAAGACGATGACCATTGCTGTTGCAAGAACCGCATAGTAGCCGCCCATGGAGGTCACGAAATCGCCAATCACCTGCTGGGCGCCCAGCAGCGAAAGGATTTGCTGCATGACAACCGAGACCGCGATCAGCGGTGCGAGAATGCCGGTGATCTGGGCAGACCGAACGACGATTCCGGGGATTTCGGGGATTGTGAAACCGTCCACCAGCAACATCTCGCCGTAGCTTTTCTCATCCCAGGTCTTGTCGTCCTTGATGCGGAACAGTCGGCTTAGCCCCCAGCTTACCAAACCGGCAATCACGCCAAAGCCCACGGTCACCCCGGCGGCCTCAGTTGGTGAAAATTTACCGGTGTAGATACCCCAGAGCACCAGGAAGATGGCAAAGAAGCCGAGCCAACCGCCAAGGGCCGTCTTGGAGATGCGCGCCGGGTTGATCGAGATCAGGTGACCCCAACCATTGCGGCTGCAGACGACCCAGCAGGTGGCCATCATGGCGATGACCATCAGGGCGCCCGGAACGATGCCTGCGATAAAGAGCTCGCCCACTTCAAGTTGAAGCAGGAACCCGTAAACGATGAAGATGATCGAGGGCGGGATAATGATCCCGACCGTACCACCTGCGGCAGCCGTCGCGGCCGAGAAGCGCTCGTCATAACCGCCTTTGACCATTTCCGGGTGGAGCATCGACCCGATGGTTGCCGTTGTCGCTGAGTTTGAGCCCGAAATCGCGGCGAAAAGGCCGCAAGCCCCGATGGAGGCCATGGCAAGTCCGCCCCGCAACCAGCCCAGACAGGCATAGGCAAAATCCGACAATCGCTTGGCGATCCCGGATTTGTTGATGAGGTCACCTGTCAGGATGAAGAGCGGCATCGCCAGAAGGGCGTAGCCTTTGTTGAAAACATTGAGCAGCTCTGCGCCCATGTTGTCGAGCGTGAGCCCGAGAACAAAAGAACATCCGACAACCCAGTAGGCGATAACCAGCAGGACTGGCACGCCGAGCATGAAGAGCATGGTAACGCCGAGCGAAATCAGCGTGATGATGGTTCCGTCGGCCATTATGTGTCTCCCCCGATCACAGCTTGCTCGATAAGCGGTTCACCCGCGCGGTATTTGCGCAAATCGTCCTGAAAGTTCTCCATCGCGCGTCCTGCGATCAGGACAGCGGCGACCGGAGCCGAGATCAGGAACCACCACTGCATGGTATTGTCCGTGCCGAGCACGATCTGAAAGTTGGCTGCGGAGTTCGCTACGACCTTGCAAGTCGTGACAAAGAGGATGAGCGCGAAGCCCAGCCACAAGACAAAGTCAATAAACAGACAGGCCAACTGTCCGCTCGGCCCCATCTTGGTGCGAAATTCGGAGAAGCTCAGGTGTGTGCGCAGTCGGATGTTATAGGCCGCCCCAAACCACGCCATGACCATGAAGAGAAACGGTGGAATTGTCGTCGACCAGGGCCACTGGCTGTTGAAGACAAACCGGTCGATCACCGCCCAGAAGATGATGAAGCCGATGGCCAGATAAGACGCAACCATGATGGTGCGTTCCAGATGTCGGTCAATCAGGGGCACCTTGTGATAGATCAGCGAAATCAGGTATCCGCCCGCCAGCATAATAATGATGCCGAGCAGCCACGTTGCGTCGGATCGAAGTGCGTTGCTAATTTCAAAGCTGTCTTGCGACGCCACAGCCGAAATAATCGCGCCCATTTCAGAAAGTGTCGACAAACCCTGTCCCTCCCAAAGGTTTGGTCCGCTGGTCGGTTGCACCGATCTCTCGCGTATTTTTGGTTTGGTCTCCTCCGACCCGAACACCAACGCTACGGACGAATGAGCCGGCCCCTGTCAGGGGCCGGCTTGTCGATATGAAAGCGCGTAGCTTAGGCTTTCCACCACCGGCGTGGCTCGACGTTTTCGGCGAGCGTATGCGGGTTGTTGCGGACGTCGTTGTAGATGTCCTGATAGGTGTCGATGCCACCGGACCAGCCATTGATCCGCTCGCGCCACTGCTCCCAGAGCTGCGGCTGGAATTCAGGCGAGCACATCTCTTCGGCTTTCCGGCGCTCTGCGTCCGACAGGGTCGCCATGCGCACGTTGTTCTCGGCAAAGATCGTGCCGGGAAGCTGCGGGTCGGTAGCACCAACGGTGTTGACCAGAGCCGCTTCGTTGGCTGCCTGCACGTGCACCTGTGTGAGGTAGGATGATTCCATGACCGCATCCTGCAGTTCGCCGCCCAGGCTGTCGAACACGGATGCGGACATTGCCGTGTGCTCGGTACCGCAGAAGAAGCGCAGATCAACGGATTGGCTGACCACGGGCGACATGTTGGCGTATGCCACAGCCGACGCCCATGTTTCGGCACCGTCGATGAGGCCAGTCTTCAGACCGTCAAGTGTTTCTTCCCACGCGATTGGCACAGGGTTCAGCCCCAGAGCGTTCATCGCGATACGTCCAAGCTGTGTGCCCGTGACGCGGTTCTTGGTGCCGTTGAGCTGTTCGATGCTGGTGACTGTTTCCGCGTCCGCCCATTTCAGACCAAGCTGGATGCCGCGCAGTTCGGCGTGGCTGAACAGGAACTTCAGGCCGTGACGTTTTTCGAACGGCTCACGCAGGATGCGCTGCGATTCCGGGCTGTACATAAAGTAGTACTGATCGGCACGCGTCCGGAACATGTAGGCGTAGTCCAGAACGTTCAGGTAAGGCGCGCCACCAGCGGAGTTCTGAGTCGACGCCGCATACATGTCGACGATGCCCTGTTGTGTCTTCTCAACGCAGCTGAGCTGGTTGCAGATCTGGTTGTTGCCGATGAATTCGACGCGAATCTCTCCGTCTGTGCGGCTTTCGATATCGCGAGCAAACTCCAGAACGCCGGCCCGCTCGATCAGCAGGTTTTGCGGGTTGAAGCCCGCGGCGCCCATTTTCAGCGTGAATTTCGGCTCTTTCGCAAAGCGCTTTTCGTACGAAGATTCAGCAGCTTGTGCGAGGTTCGACAGGCTCATCGCGCCGCCAAACGTCCCTGCAGCCAGCAGCGTCGAGCTGAGACCATAGCGCCCCGCGACGCGGAATAAATCCCGACGCGACAGGTGCTTGATATTGTTCTGAACTTTCATGACTTCCTCCCTGAATGTCATTTATTGAGACTAATAGTCCCAAAAAACACTAGTATGATTAATTCTTTTTGCATAGAGTTTTTTTCACAGTGGTTTGGGAGGTCGAAGTGGAAGCTGATTTTATCGTTGTCGGTGCAGGGTCTGCCGGGTGCGTCCTGGCCAATCGACTGAGCGCGGATCCGAGCAACAAGGTCATTCTGCTTGAAGCCGGTGGTCGGGATCTGAACCCGTGGATTCACATTCCCGTTGGTTACTTCAAGACAATCCACAACCCGGCTGTCGACTGGTGTTACAAAACCGAACCTGATCCGGGCCTCAATGGACGCTCCATTGAATGGCCCCGCGGCAAGGTTCTGGGTGGGTCTTCCTCCCTGAACGGCCTCCTCTACGTTCGCGGTCAACCACAAGACTACGACCGTTGGAGGCAAATGGGCAATAGCGGATGGGGGTGGGACGATGTATTGCCCCTTTTCAAACGCGCAGAGAACAATGAGCGGGGCGCGGATGAATACCATGGAGACGAAGGTCCGCTGTCGGTATCCAACATGCGCATCCAGCGCCCGATCACCGATGCCTGGGTCGCGGCGGCGCAGGCGGCAGGTTACAAATTCAACCCCGATTACAACGGCGCGGATCAGGAAGGCGTGGGCTTTTTTCAACTGACGGCCCGCAACGGGCGGCGCTGCAGTTCGGCCGTGGCCTATCTTAACCCGGTAAAAAAACGGCCCAACCTGCAGATCATCACCCATGCGCAGGTTGATAAGGTAGAGATATCGGAAGGCCGCGCCACTGGCGTCAGCTATACAGACCGCGGCGGCAAGGTGCAGACCGTCACCGCGCGGCGCGAAATCGTGCTTTGTGGCGGGGCGATCAACTCTCCGCAACTGCTGATGCTGTCGGGCATCGGTGAAGCAGAGCAGCTGTCCGAACACGGCATTGAGATCAAGAAGGACCTCAAAGGGGTCGGTAAGAACATGCAGGACCACCTGCAGGCGCGCCTGGTCTACAAGTGCAATGAACCGACGCTGAATGACGAGGTCTCCAGCCTCTTTGGTCAGGCAAAGATCGGGTTGAAATATCTGATGTTCCGGGCGGGGCCGATGACGATGGCGGCCAGCCTCGCCACCGGTTTCCTGAAAACCCGCGAAGATATGGAAACGCCGGACATTCAATTCCACGTGCAACCCTTGTCCGCGGAGAACCCGGGCAAGGGGGCGGATAAGTTCTCTGCCTTTACCATGTCGGTCTGCCAGCTGCGGCCTGAAAGCAAGGGTGAAATCAGGCTCACATCGGCCAAGCCGCGTGAGTATCCCAAGATCATCCCGAACTACCTGTCCACGGAAACGGATTGTCGGACGGTGGTGGCAGGGGTTAACATCGCCCGCGGCATCGCACGCCATGCGCCGCTGACCTCCAAGATTTCCGAAGAGTTCCGTCCGCATGCCAGCCTCGACATGGACGACTATGATGCGACGCTGGACTGGGCGCGCAGCAACACCGCATCGATCTACCACCCGACGGGTACCTGCAAGATGGGGTCGGGCGAGGATGCCGTGGTCGACGCCGAGTTGCGGGTGCACGGGATCAAGGGCCTGCGGGTCGCCGATTGTTCCATCATGCCGGAAATTGTCTCCGGCAACACCAATGCCCCCGCCATCATGATCGGAGAGAAGGCCTCGGACCTGATGCTTGCCGCGTCGTGAGAGTTCATAAAACTGATACATGATTGTCATCTCCCTGTGTCTTGAGCCTGCGCCCTTGCGCGCATCTCAAGACCAAGGAGTTTCCAATGACCAGACATCTGCTGCTGACCAGCACGCTTCTCGCGACTGCTGCGATCGCACCCGCCCATGCGGATATGAATTTCAACCGTGTCGCATCCTTCCCGGTGACCGCCAATTTCGACGGCGCTGTGCCAGATGAAACCTCGGCAGAGATCATCGACGCCACAGCAGATGGCATGACCCTTGTCTACACCGACAGCCCGGCGGGGGTCATTGGCGTGATTGACATCACCGACCCGACAGCACCTGCGCCCAAAGGCACGTTGGCGGTGGATGGCGAGCCCACTGCGGTTTCGGTGATCGGCAACACCGCCTTTGTCGGCGTCAATACATCCGAAAGCTACACCGCACCTTCCGGTTTCGTGAAAGCCGTGAACCTGGCGGATATGAGCATCACGGCGAGCTGTGATCTCGGCGGGCAGCCCGACAGCACGGCGCGGGCCAAGGACGGCTCCTTCATCGCGATTGCGATTGAGAATGAACGCGACGAGGATCTGGGTGACGGTCGGGTGCCGCAGATGCCCGCTGGTGATCTGGTGATGATCGACGTGGTGGAGGGCACGCTTGAGTGCGCCACCATGCGCCGTGCCAGCCTGACCGGTCTGGCCGATGTCGCGGGTGAGGATCCGGAGCCGGAGTTCGTTGACATCAACGATCTGGGCGAGGTCGTCGTCACGCTTCAGGAGAACAACCACATCGCGGTGGTCGCACGGGATGGAAGTCTGGTTTCACATTTCTCCGCCGGCGCAGTCGATCTGCAGGGGATCGACACCAAGGACGAACGCGCGGCGCTCACGTTCGATCAAAGTCAACCGGGGCGTCTGCGGGAACCTGACGGGGTGCAGTGGATCGACAACGATCACTTTGCCATCGCCAATGAGGGCGACATGGACGGCGGTGCACGCGGCATGACCATCTTTCGCAAGGACGGTACGCTGGTTTGGGAAAGCGGCGCGTCGCTCGAACATGCCATTGTCCAGATCGGGCACTATCCTGACAAGCGTTCCGACAGCAAAGGGGCTGAGCCTGAGGGTATGGAGTTCGGCACCTTCGATGGCACACCTTACGTCTTTGTCATGGCCGAGCGCGCATCGGTCGTGGCGGTTTATGACGTGACCGACCGGACCGCACCGGTGCTCAAACAGCTGTTGCCGTCGGGTATCTCTCCCGAAGGGGCCGTGGCCATCCCGGCGCGGCGTCTCTTGGCGACAGCGAACGAGTTTGACGGGTTGGAAGACGGTGCTGCCCGCGCCCATGTGATGGTTTATCAGTACGCCGAAGGTCCCGCGTCCTATCCACATCTCACCTCCGAAGGCATGGATGAACTGACCGGCTGGGGCGCGATTTCCGGCATGGTCGCCGATGGTGCGGGGATGATTTACGCAGTCTCGGACAGCTTTTACGGCTACCAGCCCCGCATCTTCAAAATCGATCCTGCCTCCACCCCGGCGCGGATTGTTGAAGCCATCGACGTAACCCGCAATGGCATGCCCGCGCAAAAACTCGACATGGAGGGCATTGTTCTGGATGGTGACTGTAACTTCTGGGTCGCCTCCGAAGGACGGACCGGGCGCGTCATTCCGCATGCGCTCTATAAGGTGAACGCCAAAGGCGAGATCAAGGAAGAGATCGGCCTGCCGCCGGAGTTGATGGCAGTGGAGAAACGGTTTGGTTTCGAAGGCATCACGCTGGTCGGTGATACGCTGTGGATGCCAGTACAGCGGGAGTGGGAAGACGACCCCAAGGACCACGTCAAGCTGGTCTCCTACAATCTGGAAACCGAAGACTGGGGGGCCGTGCTCTATCCAAAGGCGGCACCTGAAAAGGGCTGGGTCGGTCTGAGTGATATGAGCGTGCATGGCGATCACGTCTATATTGTCGAGCGCGACAATCAGCACGCCGGCGATGCCGTCACCAAGAAAGTCTATTCTGTGCCTCTGTCGGAGATGGTCCCTGCGACACTCGGCTCAGACTTGCCGGTGGTGTCCAAGACATTGGTGCGTGATCTGATTCCTGATCTGACATCTACCGGTGGATACGTGCTCGACAAGGTCGAGGGCCTGGCGATTATGTCCGATGGAACAGCCTGGATTTCCACCGACAATGACGGCGTTGACGACCATTCCGGAGAAACGATGTTCTTCAGCATCGGTGCGGTTGCAAAGTAAAATCGCTCAAAGACAAAGCATTCAACGGTGTTCTGTGCGACATGCGTGGGACGCCGTTAAACTTTGCGTGACAGGCGTATCCCGGGGCCGTTAATCTTTTGTCAGAGAATCGCGGAGGCGGGGGACGCTATGACGCACGAGACGATTTCCGAAAGCAAAGTTTCGCGTAATGTGATGGGTCTCGACGATGCCGAAATCGCACCGTTTGTGCGTAAATGTGTGAAAGAGCGCTCGCTGAGCCGGGTGGTTACGAGCCTCAACAACGATCTCCTTTTTGGCACGCAGACCGAGCGTGATGACGCAAGAATCGCCCTTCAACGTATTGGCTTTTCTGATATCTGAGCAGGACGCTCGGCGCCGCGTGAGTGCGACAAGAATACTCCGGCAGGATCGGTAAGTGACATGGCTCGTGAGAGCTCCAAAAGCGCTAAAGACCCCTTGTTTTATTGATCCACAGGCTGTCATAAAACCTTGTGATTTCTGTCATGCATGGTTCATGGCCAATCCGTAAGCACCCCTCAACGTCGGGGGATACGATGCTTAAGATTGATAATCTGACCAAGACATTCGGGCAGAACACGGCCGTGGACGCCGCCAGTATCGAAGTCACAAAACCATCCATGATCGGTATCATCGGGCGGTCCGGCGCGGGCAAGTCGACCCTGTTGCGGACGGTCAACCGGTTGACCGATGCCAGCCACGGCAAAATCCTTTTCGACGGGCGTGATGTGACCTCTCTGCGCGGATCTGCAAAGCGCGCGTGGCAGTCCGAATGCGCCATGATTTTTCAGCAGTTCAATCTGGTGCTGCGGATGGATGTGGTCTCGAATGTGCTGCACGGCACGCTGAACAGACGTTCCACTCTGGCGACGATGTTCAACCTCTTTCCAGACGCGGATATCACCCAGGCGATTGCCATCCTGGACCGTCTGGGCATTGCCGAGCATGCGGCCAAGCGGGCCGAGGACCTGTCCGGTGGACAGCAGCAGCGTGTCGCCATTGCGCGGGCGCTGATGCAGGACCCCAAGATCATCCTTGCAGATGAGCCCATTGCCTCGCTTGACCCGATGAACGCGCAGGTCGTCATGCGGGCCCTGCGCCGCATCCACGAGGAAGATGGGCGCACCGTCATCGCCAACCTGCACACACTGGACACCGCGCGGCGCTACTGTGACCGGGTCATCGGGATGCGCGATGGCCGGATCGTCTTTGACGGCACTCCGGGCCAGCTGAGCACCGCCGCGGCGCGCGATATCTATGGCGCCGATGCAGATTTTTCAGAAAGCGCCACCTCGACCGAGATCGAGCAGCTTGATCGCTCCGACGCGTTCGAAGTCGCGCGGCTGCGCGCACTCGCCGACGTCTGACCCCTTCCACTTCAACCGCCCAGCCCGTCCGGGCGGGCGACAACCAAGAGAGACCAGCATGATGAAACAAGTGATCTGCGCCCTGGTGGCGACAACAGCTCTGACATCCGGCGCATTTGCACAGGAGATCAGCGAATTCCGGATCGGTATCCTAGGGGGCGAAAACGCCCAGGATCGTCTGAATTCCAATGAATGCCTGCGCGCCTATACCGAAGAAGCGCTGGGCGTGCCGACAAAGCTCTTTGCACCTGCCGATTATAACGGCGTCATTCAGGGCCTGCTCGGCGGCACGCTGGATATGGCGTGGCTCGGTGCGTCATCCTACGCTGCCGTCCATATTCAGGACCCGCAAGCGGTGGAGCCTGTGCTGGTGAAAATCAATCTGGACGGCTCTTATGGGTATCATTCGATCGGGTTCGCGCGCAAAGACAGTGGCATTGCCTCGCTGGATGACATGCAGGGCAAGGTCTTTGGTTTCGGCGATCCGAACTCCACCTCGGGCTACTTGATCCCGTCCATTGAAATTCCGCAGGAAACCGGCAAGACCATGAACTCCGGCGACTATTTCGGGGAAGTGAAATTTACAGGGGGTCATGAACAGACCATCGTCGCCGTCAACAACGGGGACGTGAACGCCGGTGTGACCTGGGCTGACGGTCAGGGTAATTGGGAAGACGGCTATAACTCTGGCGCCCTGCGCAAGGCTGTGGATGCCGGTCTGGTGGATATGAACGATCTGGTCGAAATCTGGCGCTCGAACCCCATCCCGGAAGGCCCGATTGTGCTCCGCAGCAGCATGCCGGTAGAGGTCAAAGCCACGATGACCGCGTTGGTCGACGGTTTGTATGAGGCGGATGCGGATTGCGCCTATGGTGTTGCTGCAGGCGAGAGCCTTGGCTTCGACCCCATCACACATGACGCCTACGTTTCCATCGTGGAAGCCCGCAAGGC
This sequence comes from uncultured Roseobacter sp., assembly GCF_947492555.1. GTDB lineage: Bacteria > Pseudomonadota > Alphaproteobacteria > Rhodobacterales > Rhodobacteraceae > Roseobacter. The sequence goes on along the minus strand of NZ_CANLNE010000001.1, from coordinate 1,140,145 downwards.
AAAGGCAAACTAGTTCGAAGTTTTTCATGACGACAAAGCGGGCCCTTTTTCCCGAGGGCCCGCTTTACTTCATGCGGGGGCAAGGATGGCGGATACAACCTTTCAGGCAGACAGCCTGTCCGAGATGCAGACAGGCTATGCGCGCCTGATCCGCACGCGGCGGATGTGGAATGGCGCAATGCTGGCCTTGTTTGTCGCCTTGCTGGTCGCAGGGTTCATGACCGCGGATGCGCGCAATGCGGGCGGGTTCTGGAACGGCATCGACAATGTCTTTGACTTTCCGGTGGATGTGATCGACGAGGCTTGGGAAAAATCCCATCTGCTGCCCGGCCATTTCGCCAAGTATTTTCCGTCACTGGTGGAAACGATCAACATCGCCGCTGCTGCCACGCTGGTGGGGGTAATGGTAGGTGCGATTTTGTCGCTGTTGTCCACACGCGGGCTGGCGCGCTGGCCTTCGCTGGTCGGGCTCTTTCGCCGGGTCAGCGATATTCTCCGCGCCATCCCCGAGATCGTGATCGCGCTGGTTCTGATCTTCGTGCTGGGGGCGGGACCCGTGCCTGCGATGATCGCCATTGCGCTGCACACTGCCGGGGCGATTGGCAAGCTCTACTCCGAAGTCAACGAAAATGCGTCCCTGAAACCGGTCGAAGGGCTGGCCTCCGTCGGGGCCAACTGGTCGCAGCGGATGATGCTGGGCATCGTCCCGCAAGTGGCCCCCAACTACCTCAGCTATGCTTTGCTGCGCTTCGAGATCAACATCCGTGCTTCCGCCATCCTCGGCTTCGTGGGGGCGGGCGGCATTGGCTATGACCTCAAGAACGCGATGAGCTGGGGGCAGGGCAAGTTCGACGAAGCGGCGGCAATCTTCATTCTGCTCTTTGCCGCTATCGTTCTCTTTGACCAGCTGTCGTCTTATGCGCGCCACCGGCTGACCACGGGAGCCCGGACATGAGCAACGCTGCAATCCTGACCGAAACGCGGGGCCTCTTCCGGCGCAAACGCCTTGTGGCGGCAGCGATCCCGGCGATGATCTGGACCTATCTGGTCTATATCTTCTTCGCCTTCGGTGTGCCCGAGATGATCCGCACGGCGGATACGAAAAACGCCGGCATTCTTGTGTCTGACAGCTACAGCTACAAAACCCATGTGACGCGCGATAACCGCAGTGGCGACATTCAGATCGCCATCGAAGGCGAACGCAAGGGGCGCTATGACGCTGGCATCAGCCCCTCCTGGGTGACCCTTGCCGAGACAACCGAGATCCTGTTGGACAAGGGCCACATAGTCCTCTTTGGACCAGAAGAGATCCGCTATGACATTCCGGGTTACGGTCTGGTCACGGCAAACCCCGGGCGCGGCGGCGTAAACGCGCAGCTGCCGGGCGGGGACGTGCCGGACTGGATCAACGCTTCCAAGAACCGGTTGACCATCACGACCACGGCCGGGCGCCTGACAATCACCCGCAACCGGTCCGAAGTCTTTCGCTATTTCACCGGGTGGGAGCTTTTCTTCTTCACCCTCGACAGCCCCTACCACGGGATGGGTCTGAGCGAGGTGCTGGGCAAATCGGTGTCCGGCGAGGCCGGCGCGATCTGGCACGATTTCTGGACCAACAAGATGTGGCGCCATTCCGATGTCGCCTGGGCGATCTTCGAGACCATCCTGATGGCCTTTCTCGGCACGGTCGGTGCAGCCCTGATTGCTCTGCCACTCGCCTTTCTGGCCGCGCGCAATTTCACCCCGCTGGGAGCGGCGCGTTTTGCCGCGCGCAGGCTCTTTGACTTTCTACGCGGTGTGGATGGGTTGATCTGGACGGTGGTGCTAAGCCGTGCCTTTGGGCCCGGACCTTTGACCGGCGCGCTGGCCATTCTCATCACTGACTCTGGCACCTTCGGCAAGATTTTCTCGGAGGCGTTGGAAAACGTGGACGACAAGCAGATCGAAGGCATTCGGTCCACCGGGGCAAAACCGATGCAACGCTACCGGTTTGGTGTGATCCCGCAGGTCACGCCGATCCTGCTCAGCCAGATCCTTTACTATCTGGAGTCCAACGTGCGGTCGGCCACGATCATCGGGGCCATCACCGGCGGCGGCATCGGCTTGCTGCTAACGCAGGCGATCATCACGCAGAAGGATTGGGAAGAAGTGACCTATTACATCGTTCTGATCGTGCTGATGGTCATGGTGATGGACACGCTCTCCGGCTGGCTGCGCCGCCGCCTGATCCACGGGAAACCCGCGTGACTTCTGTCGTGCTTCGGGCAGGTGGTCGTTGAAGACGGCATAGTCCATGCCATGCGCGACGATCACATCCTTCAGCGTATCGAGCGTGTCGATGGTGTGGGTCTCGATGCGCAACTGCACACGCAGATCAATCAGCGCGGTCTGCCGGTAGATTTCCAGTGCGTCGAGCAGCCGCGCGGTTGCGTCCGGCCCGCGCAACCCACCTTCCCATGACCAGGATTGGGCCATCCACGCCGTGGTAACGCCATGGACCGCCGCCTCGCAATCCGTCGCGCGCAGCGCCTGATCCAGCGGAAAGACGGCGGAGGGGCGCGGTGCTACCTGGCGCTCGAAGGCATCGCCATGCAGGTCGATAATCCCGGGCAGGACATATGTACCGCTGAGATCGATTGCACTGCCGCCCGCCTCCGAAATTCTCCCGTCCCGGATCGAAACCGGGCGCTCGGACAATCCATCCGGTCAGAGAACGGTCGCGCCCGTCAGGGTGAGAGGGGGAAGTGCCATCAGATTATCGCTGCTCAGTAGTCGTTTTTCCAATGCATGGCAGAAAAGGGCGGCAGCTTTGTGACAGCCTAGTCCGGCGTGTCGAGCGTGAGCGTCACCCGGTCGCCGACAAACCAGGTCCGCCCATATTCCACCGGTGTGCCGTCCATATCCGCATTCATGCCGACAGATCTCAGGATCGGTGCACCCTCTTCGATGCGCAGAAGTCCGGCTTGCGTTGCGGTCGCGCGTTTGGCAGTCAGGCGGGTCCACTCCCGCGTGTAGTCAGTGACCCCATGGGCCTGCAGCGCGGCTGTGACGGAGGATTTGTCAGCGAGAATTGTGGGTAGGTTTGCGAACCGGTCCGCTGGAAAGACGCTCTGAAACAGCGCCAAAGGCATGCTGTCTGCCAGCGACAGACCCTCGTAGCAATGCACCAATGCATCCGCCGGAAGCGACAGAGCCTCGACCTCCCTGGCGGTCGCGCGCCGCGTGATCACGTCGAGCACTTTCTTTGCCGGTGTGCGACCGGCGGCGGTGATGTTCTGGTGAAAGCGCACCCGCTTGCCGATGGGATAATCTGTCGGGGTGCCGGTCACAAAAACACCGGCCCCGCGCCGGGGTACCACCAGTCCTTCGGTCGCCATGCGAGAGAGCGCATGACGTACCGTGTGACGGTTGACCCCGAACCGGCGGGACAGGGCCGCCTCTGTCGGGAGCTTGTCACCCGTCGCGTAAATACCCTCGGCGATTTCATTGGTAAGCGTTGAACAGATCGCGCGCCAGATGGGCGTCTTGCTGGAAGGGGTATCGGTGGTCATGTCACGAAACATTCACAGGGTTCGGGATTGTGTTTAGCGGCGTAGCGCGGTATATTTGTCTAGTTGTATAGTAAAGGCGAAGAGTTGTCTAGCATGAACGACACGGCCCGTGAAAACGACCGCAAGACCTGGATGAGCCTTCTTGCCAAGGCCCCGTCAGGCCGTCTTGCAGCACTTTGGTCCGAAGCCGGATACGCGCCCGAGCATAGTTTTCTGCGCACACCCGAACAGGGGGCGGTCATGGTGCAGGGGCGTACGGGCGCAACCGGTGCCCCCTTCAATCTGGGTGAGATGACCGTGACCCGGTGTGCTGCAAAGCTGGCGGATGGCACCGTCGGGCATGGCTATGTGCAGGGGCGCGATAAGGCCAAGGCGGTCACGGCGGCCTTGATTGACGCGCTGATGCAGACCGATCAGGCGCCAGAGGTGCGGGCCGCCATTCTGACCCCGCTGGCACACGAGGCACAGCGCGCTGCGGAGGTGAAGGCGGCCAAGGCTGCCGCGACAAAGGTGGAATTTTTCACACTGGTGCGAGGAGAGGATTGATGCAGGCACAGATGCTTGAGGGCGGATTTGCCGAAGCGCCGCGGGACGCGGCCATCGCGTTTCGCGCCGCGATGCGCGCCATGGCGATGCCCGGCGCGATCGAGACGCTGACCGGTGCGGCGGGGCCTGCACCGCTATCTCCTGCCGCGTCCGTGTTGTTGCTGACCCTCTGCGATCCAGACACGCCGATCCACTTGGCGTGGGCGCATGACACACAAGACGTGCAGGAGTGGATCACCTTCCATACCGGTGCACCCTTTGTCGCCGCTGATCAGGCGATGTTTGCGCTGGGGTCCTGGGAGGCGTTGGCGCCGCATCAAGACTACGCCATCGGCACGGCGGAATACCCGGACCGGGCCGCCACGCTGATCGTGGAAATGCCCGCGCTGGCAGCGCAGGGCGCCTGTCTTTCCGGGCCCGGTATCGAGACCGAGGCACAGCTCACCGTGCCCGATATCGCGTTTTCGCAGGTCAATGCGCGGCTCTACCCGCTTGGCGTGGACATGTTTCTCACCCATGGCAACCGCGTTGCAGCGCTGCCCAGATCGACACAGGTGCGCTGATGTATGTTGCGGTGAAAGGCGGCGAGCGGGCGATTGACAACGCGCATGCGCTGCTGGCGGAAAAACGGCGCGGTGATACGTCGGTTGTCGAGCTGAGCGTGGCGCAGATCCGCGAGCAGCTGAGCCTCGCGGTTAATCGCGTGATGGCGGAAGGTTCGCTTTTTGATCCCGATCTTGCGGCGCTTGCGATCAAACAGGCGCAAGGGGACCTGATCGAGGCCATTTTCCTCATCCGGGCTTACCGGACGACCTTGCCCCGCTTTGGATCGTCCCGACCCATCGAGACAGGTCAGATGGCCTGTACGCGCCGCGTGTCGGCCACATTCAAGGACGCGCCGGGCGGGCAGGTGCTGGGGCCAACGTTTGATTACACACACCGTCTGCTCGATTTTAAACTGATGGCAGATGGCGAAGTGCCGGAGGCCGAAACAGCACCTCCGCGCACTGAACCCACGCCCCACATCATGGATTTTCTCAACACCGAAGGGCTGATCGAAGAGGAAGAGGCGCATGACGACACCCCGCCGGATCTGACCCGTGTGCCACTGGAATTGCCTGCCGAGCGGCCTCTGCGGTTGCAGTCGCTGACGCGAGGAGACGAGGGGTTCATCCTTGGTATGGCCTATTCGACCCAGCGGGGATATGCGCGCAACCACGCCTTTGTCGGGGAATTGCGCACTGGCACCGTGCCGGTAGAGATGGAGATCCCCGAACTCGGGTTTGCCATCGAGATCGGAGAGATCGAGGTCAGCGAGTGCGAGACCGTAAACCAGTTCAAAGGCTCAAAGACAGAACCTCCGCAGTTCACACGTGGCTATGGCCTGATCTTTGGGCAGTCGGAACGCAAAGCCATTTCCATGGCGCTGGTGGACCGGGCGTTGCGGTGGAAGGAGTTGGGCGAGGATGACGTCGGTGCGCCCGCGCAGAACGAGGAATTCGTCCTCTATCATGCGGATAACATCCAGGCGACAGGCTTTCTGGAGCACATCAAGCTGCCCCATTACGTTGATTTCCAGGCGGAACTGGAGCTGGTGCGCAAGATGCGCGCAGAAGCTCAGACCGGTTTGCAGGAGGCCGCGGAATGACGTCAGTCGCCACCATCTCCGCCATCGCCTGCGTCGGAACCGTCGGACATTGTGGGGCCGTCGTCGACGAAATCGAATGTGTTTTCGCACCAGGCGGCAAACTCGCTGCCGGGCCAGAAAATAATCACCGCAGAGCGCAGCATCAACAGTGCGAGAATGCCGCCGATCACGATGATGCCGATCATGTCGCCGTCCATATGGTCTCCTCCAATTGGCATCGGCGCGCATTTTCGCGCCCAAAAGAGGCAGCACTATGACCGACTACAATTTTGCCTATCTGGACGAGCAGACCAAGCGGATGATCCGGCGCGCGATCCTCAAGGGGCTGGCCGTGCCTGGATATCAGGTTCCCTTTGCCAGTCGCGAGATGCCGATGCCCTACGGCTGGGGCACAGGCGGCGTTCAGCTCTCGGCTGCGGTGATGACCCCGGATGATACGTTCAAGGTCATAGATCAGGGATCGGATGACACCACCAACGCGGTCTCGATCCGGCGGTTTTTTGAACGCACCGCCGGTGTGGCGGTCACCGAGGAGACGCAGGAGGCAACCGTAATCCAGACGCGGCACCGCATTCCGGAGACGCCGCTGGAGGCGGGGCAGATCCTTGTCTATCAGGTGCCGATCCCGGAACCGCTGCGATTTCTGGAACCGTCCGAGGTGGAGACCCGCAAGATGCACAGCCTGGAGGAATACGGGCTGATGCACGTCAAGCTCTATGAAGACATCAGCCAGCATGGCGCGATTGCCACGGCCTATGCCTACCCGGTGATGGTGCGGGACCGCTATGTCATGGACCCGTCCCCCATTCCCAAGTTTGACAACCCGAAACTGCACAGCCCGGCGATCCAGCTGTTCGGCGCAGGTCGGGAACAGCGCATCTACGCGGTGCCGCCCTTTACGAAGGTGGTGAGCCTTGATTTCGAAGATTATCCCTTTGAGGCCAGCAAGGCGGAGGGGGCTTGCGCGCTTTGCGGGGCGGATAACAGTTATCTAGACGAGGTCATCATGGATGATGCGGGCCACCGGATGTTCGTCTGTTCGGACAGCGATTTTTGTACCACCCGTCGCGCGCGGGGGCATGTGGGGACGGAAGGAGTACCGTCATGAAGGACATGACGCAGGATACCGACGTGCTGCTGTCGGTCCGGGGGCTGTCCAAGTTCTATGGTGCTCGAATTGGTTGCACGGAGGTCAGTTTTGATCTCTTCCCCGGTGAGGTGATGGGGATTGTCGGGGAAAGCGGGTCGGGCAAATCGACCTTGCTGAACTGCATGGCCGGGCATCTGGCGCCCGACTGTGGCGAAGTGCTCTTTGCGGGCCGCGATGGTGATTTGCAGGATACGCTAAAGATGTCGGAGCCGGAACGCCGCATGCTGGGCCGAACCGATTGGGCCTTTGTGCATCAGCATGCGCGCGACGGGCTGCGGATGAATGTCTCCGCGGGCGGCAACGTAGGTGAACGGCTGATGGCCGTGGGCGCGCGGCACTATGGGGCGATCCGCGAGGGGGCTGTTGACTGGCTGGGCCGGGTCGAGATTGCCGAGGACCGTATAGATGATCGCCCCACGGCCTTTTCCGGCGGCATGCAGCAGCGGCTGCAGATCGCGCGCAACCTGATCACTGGACCGCGGCTGGTCTTCATGGATGAACCGACAGGAGGGCTCGATGTCTCCGTGCAGGCGCGGCTGCTTGACCTGTTGCGCGGGCTGGTGCGCGAGATGGGGCTGTCGGCGGTGATCGTAACCCATGATCTGGCCGTCGTACGGTTGCTGGCCGACCGGCTCATGGTGATGAAGGACGGGCTTGTGGTGGAAAGCGGTCTGACCGATCAGGTTCTGGATGATCCGCAACATGGCTACACCCAGCTGCTGGTCAGCTCGGTTTTGCAGGTATGAGGGCAAGATGATCGAACTCAGAGACGTCTCAAAGCAATTCGTTCTGCACAATCAGGGCAGTGCCGTCATTCCCGTTCTTCAAGGGGCCGCGTTGCAGGTGTCGCACGGTGAATGTGTGGCGCTGACGGGCAATTCGGGGGCGGGCAAATCCACCCTGATGCGCATGGTCTACGGGAACTATCTGGCGGATGCTGGCGCGATTGTGGTGGATGGGGTTGATCTGGTCACCGCCGCCCCGCGCGACATCCTCGCACTGCGCCGTCAGTCGCTGGGATATGTCAGTCAGTTTCTGCGCGTGGTGCCCAGGGTGCCAACGCTGGAGGTGGTTGCCGAGCCGTTGTTGATGCTGCGGGTGGAACGGGCGGCGGCAATGGCACGGGCGGAACAGCTGCTCGGGTTGCTCAATATCCCCGAAAGGCTCTGGTCGCTCAGCCCCACCACGTTTTCGGGGGGCGAGCAGCAGCGGGTCAATATCGCCCGTGGATTTGCCTATAGTTACCCGGCGCTTTTGTTAGATGAACCCACAGCCAGCCTTGATCCGGTCAACCGCGCGGTTGTCCTGTCGCTGATCGAAGAGGCCAAGGCGCGCGGGGCCGCGATCCTGGGGATTTTTCATGACGCCGAGGCGCGTGCGCGCGTCTGCGATCGCAGTATCGATGTCTCCGATTTCACGCCAAAGGCCGCCTGAGGTGGCGGGGCGTCTCGTCGCCGTTGTCGGCCCGTCGGGTGTGGGCAAGGATTCCGTGATGGATGGGCTCTGCGCGGCGCACCTCGATCTGCGCCGCGTCAAACGCACCATTACCCGACCGGCTGAGGCCGGGGGTGAAGATTTTCACGCGGTTTCATCGGAGCAGTTTGACCAGATGCGGAATGCGGGCGCGTTCATCCTGTCGTGGGGGGCGCATGGCTTGCACTACGGCATTCCGGCAACGGTGCGCGATGTACTCGCTTCCGGGCGGGATGCGATTGTGAACCTGTCGCGTGGCGTTCTGGTCGAGGCAGATGAGAGGTTTGACCACCTGCATGTGATCTCTCTGGTCGCCGATCCCAGAGTCCTCGCGGATCGTCTGGCCAGCAGAGGCCGCGAGACTGCGGCGGATATCGAAAAGCGGCTCTCCCGCGAAGGGGCTACGCTGCCGGAAGGCGTGAACATCACTCAGGTCCGCAATGACCGCCCTCTGGATGATACATTGGCGGAGATCGAAGCGCTCTATTTCCCGGTCAGCGTGTAGCGATGAATCTCATGGAACATCTCTCCGTCACCTTCCCCGACCAAGGTCAGGCTGTCGATGACAAAGGGGCGCGGCGGCAGGTCGCCGAAATGGGCGTTCGCATCCGCCATGACCTTTCCCACGAGGTCCTGCGGCAGCGGGCCGGAGAGTGTCATGTGAAACTTGAAAGCCCCCATCACGTAGGGATAGCCCCAAGTGCGCAGGTTCTCGTCTTGCAGCGGCGTAAGGTTGGATTGCCTGCGCCGCGCCAGTTCGCCTTCGGTCGGTGGCGCCCGAAAGACGTCGAGGTCGCGTACGGCATGTCCCGCAAGCTCCGCAAGATCACGCACGTCTCCGACGGGCGTAAGCGCGACAAAGGACCCGATCCGCGAGAGCGTGAGCCCTTCCAAAGCCACCGGCGCAAGACGCTGCGACAGTTCTTCCAATGCCGCCTTCAAGTCCTTGACGGTTGTGTTATCGGCCAGCCGGAACGGCGGCTTGATGGTGCCGTGAAACCCGTATTTACGCGGGCGCGCCGTAACCGTGTCATCCGGCATGCCAACCGACCGTCCCGCAGCCAGATCCCACCCCAGCCAAGATGCCCCGGCATCGGAAAACGCGCCGGGGCGTGGTGTGAAATAGACGCCGTATCGGGTAAAGCGCATCTGTCTATATCCTTCAATCGTCCCGCAGTTTTTCAGGTAAGGTTAACACGCTCATGACATCCCAAACCATCTTCGCCAATGCCAAAGTCGTGCTGCCCAAAGAAGTTGTGGTGGGATCGGTCTGTATCACCGATGGCCAGATCACCAGCATCGACAGCGGAGCGGCCGTGCCCGCTGGCACCATCGATTGCGAAGGTGACTACCTCTGCCCCGGACTGATCGAATTGCACACCGACAACCTCGAACGCCACATGATGCCGCGCCCCAAGGTTGACTGGCCACATGACGCCGCCATCGTTGCCCACGACGCGGAACTGGCAGGCGTCGGGATCACCACGGTTTTCGATGCCATAAGGGTGGGCTCGATTGTCGACGACACACCCAGCCGCTTCCCCCGCTACGCGCGCAATCTGGCAAGCGAGATCGAGAACATGCGCCGTCAGGGGGCGTTGCGGATCAGCCACCACCTGCATCTGCGGGCCGAGGTTTGCTCTGAAACCCTGCCGGAGGAGTTGGAGGAGTTCGGGCCCGACGACCGCGTGGGTATCGTGTCTCTGATGGATCACACGCCCGGCCAGAGGCAGTTTCGCAATATGGCGCAATTCGAGGCCTACGTACGCGGCAAACGCGGGTTGAGCGCCGAGGAATTCGAGGCGCATGTGATCCGGTTGACGGAGCTTCGGGCGCGGCTTGGCGATGCGCATGAAACAGCCACGGTCGCCGCGACAAAAAGGCTGGGCGCCACCCTGGCAAGCCACGATGACACGACGCCGGATCAGGTTGCGGCCTCTGCCCGTCATGGGGTCCGGGTTGCCGAGTTTCCAACAACGCTGGAGGCCGCAGAGGCCTGCCGGACCGAAGGTATCGGGATTGTCATGGGGGCGCCGAACCTGGTCCGTGGTGGCTCACATTCCGGCAATATTGCCGCTAGAGCACTGGCGGAGAATAATTTGTTGGACATCCTGTCATCGGACTACGTGCCCGCAGCCTTGCTGAAAGGAGCGGTGCAGCTGGGCGAGATCTGGGGTGACATGGCGCGCGGGTTGGCGACGGTAACGGCGAACCCCGCGGCGGGCAGCGATTTGCGTGACCGTGGGCGGATCGAGACCGGTTTGCGCGCGGATATCACCCGGTTCCGGGTGATGGGAGAAGCCCCCATCGTGCGCGGCGTGTGGTCAAATGGCTGTCGGGTTAGCTAGAATCCCCTCTTGTCAATCGGCGCCCGCTCTGGCCTGATCCGTCGCAATACGACCCCAATAAGGACACGCTTTTCATGCGCGCGATGCAAGTCACCGACCTCGGCCAACCGCTGAGCCTTCAGGATATCCCCATGCCAGCGGCAGGCCCCGGCCAGGTGCAGGTCAAGGTCCACACCTGCGGCCTGAATTTCGGCGATTTGTTGATCATCAAGGGCGCCTATCAGGAAAAGCCTGAGCTGCCATTCACTCTTGGTATGGAACTCTGCGGCACCGTGACCGAAGTTGGCGAGGGCGTCGAGAACCTGGCCGTTGGTCAGCGCGTGGCGGCGTATTGCGGGTTCGATGCGCTGGCGGACTATGCGGCGATCCCCGCCAATATCTGCGTGCCGATCCCTGATGAGATGAGTGATGAAGACGCTGCCGCCTTTTTGATCGCTTATGGCACCAGCCACGTGGCGCTGGACTACAAGGCGCATCTGCAACCGAACGAGCGCCTGCTCGTGCTCGGGGCCTCAGGCGGTGTCGGTTTGACGGCCGTGGAACTGGGCAAGCTGATGGGGGCAGAGGTGATCGCCGTGGCGCGCGGCAAGGCCAAGCTGGAGGTCGCGAAATCCATGGGCGCGGATCATCTCATTGATTCCGAGACGGATGATATTCGCAGCACCGTCAAGGCATTGGGTGGGGCGGACGTGGTCTATGACCCGATTGGCGGCGATCAGTTCAAAGCCGCTCTGCGGGCGTGCAACGCCGAGGCGCGTCTCATTCCCCTCGGCTTTGCCAGCGGTGACGTGCCACAGATCCCGGCCAACCATCTGTTGGTCAAGAACCTGACCGTCATCGGCTTCTATTGGGGCGGGTACACCCGCGTGAACCCCAAGGTGCTGACCGATAGCTTCAAGGTCCTGATTGACTGGTATGTAGAGGGCAGGATCAAACCACATGTCAGCAACGTGCTGCCTCTGGAGGAGGCAAACGCCGCGCTCGATCTGTTGCGCACGCGAAAGGCCACCGGCAAGGTTGTCGTCAAGATCGGTTAACGAGCCCGCGCAAAGGAGTGGCGCTTTCGCCAATGGCTGCCATTCTTGGAAGATCACGCCACTGCAACCACTCTAACCCGCACGTTGGATCAAGCGCAGTCATGACAATCGCCGGGGCGGGCATAGCGGGGATACCGCACCAGACCGTTATCCCAAGGGCTTGTACTATCGATCATAACGCCCATCATCTCTGTCGCCCTGGTCGTTTTCACGGCGTTGCGCCAGGGACGTGGAGCCTTGGCCTCCAATACCCACGCGACACTCTCGTCGCCGGGGTGCCTTAGCTCAGCAGGATCATCAGCGCGCTTACTGTGATCAGAAGTGCCATGATCCGGCTGAACCACCGGGCACTTGCGCCCGCACCAAGCAGTTTTCGCAGAGCCTCCCCCGCGAAAACCCAGGCCGAATTGCTGAGTGGAGCAACAATCATGAATACCGCGATCATTATTGCGGTACGTGCAAAGACATCATCCGCCAACTCAGAGTACGCAGCGGTTACCGCAATCAAGATTGTCCAGGTCTTTGGATTGACGAGTTGAAAGAGTGCAGCCTGATGAAAGCGCATGGGCTGGGCACCTGCCTCTTGTGCCTTGGGGGATGCAGCGGTCTGCGCGCGAAACGTCGGGGCTGCGAACTGCCAGGCCAGCCAAAACAACCAGACGGCGCCACATGTTTTCACAATAACCAGAAGGCTTGGAAACTGGATCAGCACAGCACCCAACCCCAGCGCGACCGTTCCAAGCATGGCCGCGAATCCAATGGCGATGCCAAGGACATGCGGGACAGTACGCCGCCAGCCAAACGCACCCGCGGATGCCATCACCATGAAGTTGTTTGGCCCCGGCGTGATCGAGGCAACAAGCGCGAAACCAATGAAAGTCCATAAGAGTTCAACATTCATATCTATGATTTCCTATCAGGGGTTTTGATCATGGAACGAGGATGACGGACCCAGTGGTCGCGCGCGCCTCTAAATCCGCATGTGCCGAAACCGCATCTTTGAATGCGTAGCTGGTCATTCTTGGCCTGCGCAGTTTTCCGTCGCCCATCGCTGCCAACAAACGCTGTGCGGCGCTTTCAAGCTCTCTCCGGTCAGCGGTGTAGTGGGCAATAGAGGGGCGCGTCACAAAGAGCGAACCCAACCCGCCAATGGATGCGACATTGAGCGGAGGAACCGGGCCTGAGCTTTCACCAAAACTTACCAGTGTTCCGCGGGGTCGCAGGCATCGCAAAGACTCTGTAAAAGTATCCGCGCCAACCGAGTCAAAGACGACCGAGACGCCCTTGTCCCGGGTGATCTCCGCGACCTGCGTCTGAAAACCATCCTGTGTGTAAAGGATGACTTCATCACAGCCGTTGGCGTAGGCGATTTCGGCCTTCTCCTGTGTGCTGACCGTCCCGATGACTTTGACACCATTCGCCTTTAACCATTGGCAGGCGATCGATCCGACACCACCGGCAGCTGCGTGGAACAAAACAATTTCACCGGGACCAACGGTCACGCAGCGATGAACAAGATACTCTGCGGTCAGGCCCTTAAAGAGCATCGCTGCCACAGTTTCGCTGTTCAGATCACTTGGAACTTTGAGTGCGCGTGCAGTCGGCACGTTGCGGTGCGTGGCGTAGCCTCCCAGGGGACCGCCTGCATAGGCGATCCGGTCCCCAGTTCTGAACCCAGTCACGTCAGGCCCAATCGCTCTGATCGTGCCAACACCTTCCATGCCCAACGGGCTGGGAAGCGGCTGTTTTGGCGCGAATACACCTTTTCGGTGATAGATATCGATGAAATTCACCCCGATAGCGGTATGCGCGATTTGTACCTCTCCTGCGGCTGGAGCCGGGACTGGTATGTCTTGCAGGGTGAGGTTTTCTGGCCCTCCGTATTCGGAAAAAACAAAGGCCTGGGCTGTTATTGTCATATCGTTACTTTCATTCAGGAGTGCAGCCCCCTAGGGGCGGGGCTTTTTGTTTGTGGCAATCGGTCTTTGCGTCGCTGCCGCAGCAGCACCGGTGGCCAGAATTGCCCCCGCGGCGAGCAAGCTGTGCTTTACCTCTCCAGTCGTATCGATCAGCCATCCCGCACCGACCGGACCCAGGGTTTGCCCGACAGCGAAAACCAGGGTGAACAGGCTGACCGATTTGGCCCACATCTGCTGCGGTAGGTTCTTTTTGCTAAAGCTTGTTACCGCGCCGGGACCGATGAAAACGGCCAATCCAAACACCGCAGCGGATAGGAAAAGCCCCAGATGTCCGGTCCAGAACACCGGTAACACTGTTCCGATGGCAACCACGCCAGTTGCAAGCGCCAAGGGAATACCGGAGGCAAATCTTGCAAGTAGTCCACGCCAGACGAAGGGTGATGCGATGATCGCAATCCCAATCGTTATCCAGACAAATGAGACCAGCAAAAAATCTGCAGGCAGCGCATTCATCCAGGCGCCAATGAACTTCAGATACACAATGTATCCCGCTGCGAAGAGACCATAGCCCAGCAATGCAGCCATCATCTTGCGGGCGGGCAGAGCCGATGCACCTGCAGCTGCAGATGTCGGCAGGTGCACGGTCATTGCGGCCCAGATTGATAAAGGGCAAGCCAGCAGGCTCGCACTGCCCAGAGCGATCCAGGACATGGGCCAGGCACCTGCGCCGTGGTATTCAAACAAAGTCGGCAGTGTGGCGCCACTCAGGATCATGCCCAAGCCACCGCCGCCGGTCCGTCATCTTGCAGCACCGCGCATCAGCACCCGCGCCGCATCGCGTGCGGCACGGATGGGGTCATCAGACTGTTGAACATATGCCCCCACAATTCCCCCATCCCAAAGGACAAGGATTTGCCGAGCGAGCATGTCAGGATCGACGAACACCGCTGGTGTCAGATGCTCAAGCAGGTTGTCGAGGATCCAGTCCTTATGCTTTTTTGCCAGTGCATGGGCAGCACTGTTCGGGGCGGCGGCTTCAACGGCGAAGTTGATAAAGGCACATCCTCGAAACCCTTTGAGACCGGCCAGTTCCAAGGCAACAACGAAAAGGGCGAGCACCTTCTCAAAAGGCCCCTCAAGCGTTGACTGCACTGATGAGATCGATGCGCGCCGCAGCTCTGCTTCCTGCTCGAAAACAGCCAGCACAAGGTCATTTTGCAATCTGAAACTATTGTAGGGCGTCATGCACACGAACTGCGCCACATCTGTCAATTTGCTGATGCCGACATGCGGCGCACCTTCCTCGGGAGACAGTTTGCGCGATGTGTCGACGAGGCGATCACGAGGTGTGGCGGGGGCTTTTCCAGAATTGGGCATACCGGTCTACCTTTGCACCGGCGGCGTCACTCGTAGGCGTAGTAACGAAAGGTGGTTCGAGCGATCAGGCATGACCCAACACCGTGACATACGTCAACACCGCCGCGATGAGTGAAAAGCCTGCGGCAAACGCAAACATCAGTGGCCAGGAGTAGCCCGCTGCCACGCCGGCAAGTACAGCGCCCAAAGCACCGACTCCCTCCAACAGTACAAAAGCCAGCCCCAGAGTTGTCCCCTGGCGATGATCCGTGTGATCAACAGCCGTTGCAAGAACGGTTGCGCGTATGGCATCCAACGCCGCCACCGCAGCTGTCATCGCGGCGATCATGATCCAAAAAGGTGGCTGAAGAATGAGCGCGACTGCGGATAGGGCCGCCGCGCAGTTGCCCACGACCAAGACGACCCGACGGCCAATGCGATCGGATAGTTTGCCCACCCAGGGCTGTGCGAAAGCACCAACAACTAGCAGCGCCGAAAACGTCACACCAACGGCCACGGGCGCAAGCTCTCGTTCATCCGTGAGGTAGAAAGGGATCATGCTCAAAAGCGCGATCAGGGCCATATTATAAGAGCAAATCATCGCCGCGATGCGCGACCCGCTGCCCCGCCGCCAGACATGCAAGAGATCTTTGAAGTCCTGTTTGTTGAACGCTGGCGTCTCGACATGGGGAATCCTACGGGCGACCCAGGAGAACCCTGCGCCCATCAGAATCGTTGGCAGAACAGAGATCATCAACGCATCGCGCCAGTCGACATAAACCAACAGGAAACCGACGGACAAGGGTGCTAAAACCTCAGCCAACGATCCGCCGATTGCATGCACCCCGAGTGCCTGAGCACGCTGGCCCGAGCTTTCCTGAGTTAGAACACCGGTGGCAATCGGATGCCAGGCCGCGTTACCCATACCTGCAAAGGCCAGCAGCAGCGCGAAGCTCCAGTACCCCGGCGCCTTGGCCGCCAGTACATAGCCGATTGCAACCCACCAAAAGGTTGCAATCAACAATCGTCCTCGGTTCGAGACGTGATCCGTCAGGATACCGGCGGGCAGATAGGCCAAGGCACCGCCAATACTGAAGATGGTGAAGAGAAGCCCGATCTCTGCCGCCGAAAGATCCATGGCAATGCCAGCCGCCGGCACGATCAGCCAAAGTGAGGCAATGGGCCAATCGTTCGCCAGATGCCCAATGGCAAACCAAGTCAGCAATGTGCGTCTTTGCATTGGGGAGGCCTGCGTTGAAACCAAGTAACTGGAGTTGTGTAGCAAGGCACGATATGTCTTTCAGTCGACGCTAAGGCAATTGATATCGAGAAAACGTCAAACATCATGAGCGCAAGCAACGGCACATCTTCAAACTCTGCCATTCCCATGGGCAGACCGCGATTTCTGGGCGAAGTCGTCAAGTCCGTGTCAGGCGAACACTCCGACTGGCATTCTCATGACTTCGGGCAGCTCATCTCCTCGACCCGCGGATCAATGTATGTGGGCACCGCGCATCGAGTTCTGTTGCTCAGCCCCGCGATGGCAATCTGGATCCCGCCAGATGCAGAACACTGGATGCGGACCGGATTGAACAACGAGATGCTGTATGTCGATGTAAACCGGGAGGAGGCCAAAGAGCTGAACAGTGACTGCCATATCCTGGCGATGACGCCACTCTTGAGTGCCCTCATGCACGCGACTTTGCCAACACAAGCCGCTGCGCGAACCTCTGAGCACACAGATGCACTCCACCGTTTGCTGCGCTGTGAACTCGTCGCAGGAAAAGATGTGGCACTGTCCGTGGTAATGCCGTCGGACAAGCGCATTCGCAATTTTGCACAAACAGCACTGGAGAACCCGGCACCTGTTGAATCAGTCGACAGTTGGCTCATCAACGCCGCCGCAAGTCGCAAGACAATTGAGCGTTTGTTCATCGCGGAAACGGGCATGACCCCCGCCCGGTGGCTACGACACGTACGCATTCTGCACGCCGTGTCGCAGATTTCTGCAGGGCAGAAAATCAGTTCAGTCGCCTTTGACATGGGGTACGACTCGACGAGTGCGTTTAGCTACATGTTTCGGAAAACCCTCGGGGTGACGCCCCGCAGCTTCTTGCCGAATACAGCCGTTCTCAGGTCCACTGCGGAGTGATGACAAGTTCTTTCGGCGTGCCAGCGAAACGCACGAAGTTTGGACCAAAGGCAGTGTAGGCTTCCACTCAGTGCGGTTGCGTCGGTCTGACCGAGCGCCATGGAAAATCAAACATCACGGTGCCGTACAAAAGCCAGGGCAAGGCCAAGTAAAACCAGAAAACCACCACATGTCCGATCCAGCCAAAGCGCGCCCCGATCGCTTAGAAACTGCATGGCTTTGGCACCAAGGCCGGCATAGGCAAACATCATTGCGACATCGACTGCAATAAAGACGAATGCCAAGGTTATGTATTGCGGAATGAGGGGCTCGGACGGGGTCAGGAACTGTGGTAGAAACGCGGAGAAGAACAGATACCCCTTAGGATTTGTTGCCGCCACAAGAAAGCTCTTGGCGAAGATGGTTCGTGAACTGTCTGGGGTACCCGCACTTTCATGGGTCGATTGAACCGGCACCGATCCGAGCGTCCCGGAAGATCTCAGCATTTGGAGGCCGATCCAGATGAGGTAGGCGACACCAATCGATTTGACGACCATGAACCAAAAGACCGAGGCCGCGAGAAGTGCCCCAAGTCCAAGAGCCGCAGCCGCAATCAGGATGCCATCGGAGAGTGCAGCGCCAAGTATCCCGTAACTGGCGCTGTACAGCCCGTATTTGGAGCCGTTGGATAACGCCATAAGAACGGTCGGCCCCGGCGTCATGACGACAATCATTGCCATCAGGGCGAATGTCAGCAGTGAGAGTTCCATCAGGCTTTGCCTGCGGTTGCTGGCAGATCAATCTCACGACGCTGGCGGATCGCGCCCAATACGCGAATGAAGATCACTACGACGGAGATTTGACCGAGGAGCACTGCGGGCCAGATCAAACCAATCTGCGCATCGAAGTATTTTTGCGGCCCGAATGAAACCAGTGCCATCAAAGCAGACAGAACACTCAGGGTCCGGCCAGTCGCAGTCCTCAGCGGGTGGGTGATCAGGGCCGATAGAGCGCTCGATACGGAGGCCCCAAGAAAAGGCGCGATTCCGAAAAGCGGTGTGGTCACAGGCGGGTGCGGTTTGACCTCGGCGTAGAGCGCAGACAGCATAGTCACCTGCAATGCAATCAGTGTGACAAGGGCAGCAGAAGCTTGGCGATCAGCATGTGTCATTTCAGTTCCAATAAGCGTATTTCAGGTTACGGTTGTGTGTATCCGTAATATAGGTTACGGATTGTGTCAACAGGTTGGAGGCAATGAATTGCGAGAAGAGAAGCGGTCGCTGCGTCAAAAACAGATTGAAAATGCAGCCTATGAAGTCTTGGAAGCCAAAGGATATGGGGGCACCTCAATGCTTGGCATCGCAAAACAGGCGCGGGCCTCAAACGAAACACTCTACAATTGGTATGGGGACAAACAGGGCCTGTTTCAGGCGCTTGTCACCCGCAATGCGGAAGAAGTGAAAAGTCATCTCGAAGCCGAGTTGAAGACTGACAATGATGCCCTCTCAATTCTGGGCACTCTTGGTCCGAAACTGCTCAGCTTGCTCACTGGCGACAGGGCTGTCGCCCTGAATAGGGCTGCGGCGGCAGACAGCAGTGGTGAGCTTGGTGCAACGCTTTCAAAAGCTGGTCGGGAAACGGTCTTCCCATTGCTGGAACAGGTGATGTTGCGCGCGAGGGAGGAAGGCCAGCTTGCTTTTGAGCGGTCTGGCGAAGCAGTCGGTCTTTATCTCGACTTGTTAATTGGGGATCAGCAGATCCGGCGCGTTATTGGCCGCCTGCCAAGCCCCACTCCAGCGTTTTGTGCAGAACGTGCAGAACGTGCCTTGGGCCACCTCAGCCGATTGCTTGGCGCGCCAAGTCACCGTTGAGGCAAAGACTGGGTACTCAACATGAATACCCTCTTGCCCCTGAAAGCCACCTTACCATGGCAGGGCGGTGCGTGCAGGGTGATGCAATGGACATCAACCTCATCACGCCGCTGATGACCTAAATGTCAGAATGACGTCTTGGACTGACAATCCGGACCGGGCCGGTTACACCTGACGGCAATTGCGTGCCATGCGCCAATCAGGGTTATCCAAATGTCCTCAACCTCGCCGACCCTGCACTTGCTGTGCGGAAGAATTGCTTCAGGAAAATCCACACTGGCTTCTCAGCTGGGCAACTCAGACGGAGCAATTGTTATTGCCGAAGACGATTGGCTAGAGGCTCTCTATTCAGAGGAGTTGTCTTCAATATCGGACTATGGGCGTTGCGCTTCCAAACTTCGAAAGGTCATAGGCCCTCACGTAGTCTCGCTGCTAAATGCTGGGGTCTCGGTTGTTCTGGATTTCCAAGCGAACACGACCGGGACACGCGCCTGGATGCGGGGTATCCTTGAGCAGACGAACGCGGCTCACAAGCTTCACGTGCTTGATGTTCCCGAAGAGGTTTGCCTTGCAAGACTGAACGCACGCAATGCGCGAGGCGATCATCCGTTTGCTGCAACAGAGGAACAGTTTTGGCAGATTTCCAAACACTTTGTTGCGCCTTCTTTAGAGGAGGGGTTCAACATCGTAATGCACAAGCCTGCCGCCTACTCCTGATCAAGTTGGGCATTCGATCACGGTGCAGAATCTTGCGCTTTGGGTTGAAGGGACCACGCGCGTTGCTTTCAACGCCGCCGTACCGGCGCCCGCGCCACGATGCGGGCCTTTTGCTGCTCACGCAGGAAAACGAAGAGGCCGGAGCCGAGGATCAGCGCGATGCCGGCCCAGACCTCCCAGACCGGCAGTTCCGCAAAGATGAGCCAGCCCCAGAAGACCGCGAGCGGCAGGCCCACGTATTCGAACGGAGCGACTGTGGCGGCGTCGGCCATGCGGTAGGCCTGGCTGAGGCAATAGCCGACCACGGCGGCATTGGCCCCCATGCCCAGCATCACCCACCAGTCCGCGTTGGACGGCCAGACCCAGGCGCGCAGCAGGAACTGCATCGAGGGGTTGTCGATACCTTCCGCAAAGCGCCCGTCACCCGCGACCACATAGAATCCGACCGAGACCACGATGAATGTCGCCTGGATATAGACTGAGAGAGCTGAGGCCTTGCTCTCCACCCCGAGCTTGCGCGTCATCAACTGGTTGAGCGCATAGGTCAGCGCCGCCAGGACCGGCATCAGCAGCACAAGTCGCGAGGCCTGTAGGCTTTCCGCATCCGCCCAGGGCCGCTGCATAATGATCACGCCGGAAAAGCCGATCAGCACCGCGCTCATCCGGAAGAGACCGACTTTTTCACCCAGTATCGGGATCGACAGCAGCGTGATGAAAAGCGGCGCGGCAAAGAACAGGGCGGTGGCATCGGCCAGCGGGATCGCGGCAAGGGCGACGAAGTAGCTCATGTTGGCGATCACGATCAGCAGCCCGCGGATGAGGTGCAAAAACGGTCTGCGTGTCTTGAGGATGTGCCAGCCGCCTTCCATCTGCACCATGATCATGGAGAACATCAGCCCGATGGCTGAGCGCAGAAACACGATCTCATGCAGCGGATAGCCCCCCGACAGCTGCTTGATCAGCATGTCATTGATTGAGATTGCAAAAACACCTGCGAGCACGAAAAGGATGCCGAGGCCTGCGCGGTTTTGGGGGAGATTGGCCATAGCGCAGACCTATCAGCCCTGTCACTGCTGTCGAGCCTAGATACGACATGGCCGAATTCAGATTGGCGCATCCGCGCGGGCTGCGTTAGAACGATGAAACCCGAGCCAGGAGGAGCCCGCCCATGCAGATGTCAGACACCCGCCAGATCGCCGCCAGCCCTGCAGAGGTCTATGCTGCCCTGCTCAGCCCGGAGGTGCTGCAGGCCTGCGTGCCCGGCGCGCAGGATGTGACCGGGTCGCCCGAAGAGGGGTTCGAGGCAACGGTGGTGCAGAAGGTCGGGCCGGTGAAAGCGACCTTCAAGGGGGTCGTGACCCTGTCGGACATGGTGCCCGGCGAATCGCTGACCATCAGCGGTGAAGGGAAGGGCGGTGCGGCAGGTTTTGCCAAGGGTGGTGCAGAGGTGCGCGTGACCGCAAAGGACGGCGGCACAGAGCTCTCCTACGATGTCGAGGCCAAGGTCGGCGGCAAGCTGGCGCAACTGGGCAGTCGCATCATCGACGGCTTTGCCAAGAAGATGGCGGATCAGTTTTTCACCAACCTGCAAACCGCGCTGGAGGGTCCCGCGCCGGACGACGATGCACCCGAAGAGGAAAAGAAAAGCTGGCTGAAGCGCGTCACCGGCAAGGGCTGAGCGCCCGCCCGGCTGCGGTTTTGCGCACAGAGGGCTGCGGGATTTTGCACAGAACTGCACATATTATTTCGCCTTCCAATCTGTTGTTTCGCGAAACCGCACCCTAGGTTGCCCCGATCAGGCAGAGGACACGACTGGCATGCAGCCCATTCTGGACATCACCGACCTGCGCAAATCATACGGCGACGGGTTCGAGGCGCTGAAAGGCGTGAGCCTGCAGATTGCCCAGGGCGAGATCATAGCGCTTCTGGGTCCCAACGGCGCGGGCAAGACCACGCTGATCTCGACCGTCTGCGGCATCACCACCGCGACTTCGGGCACGGTCACTGTGGGCGGGCACGATATCATCAGCGATTTCAGGGCGGCGCGGTCGATGATCGGGCTGGTGCCGCAGGAGATCAACCTTGAGCCCTTCGAGAAGGTGATCAACACGGTGCGGTTTTCGCGCGGGCTGTTTGGCCGGAGCGCGGATGAGGCCGCGATCGAGAAGATCCTGCGGCAGCTGTCGCTCTGGGACAAGCGCAACAACCAGATCCGCGAGCTGTCGGGCGGCATGAAGCGCCGGGTGCTGATCGCCAAGGCGCTCAGCCACGAGCCGCGGCTGCTGTTTCTCGATGAGCCCACGGCGGGCGTGGACGTGGAGCTGCGCAAGGACATGTGGGAGATCGTCGAGGGGCTGAAGGCGGATGGCGTGACCATCGTGCTGACCACCCATTACATCGAGGAGGCCGAGGCAATTGCAGACCGTGTTGGCGTGATCGCCAAGGGCGAGTTGCTGCTGGTCGAGGACAAGGCGCGGCTGATGGCGCGCATGGGGCAGAAACAGCTCGACGTGCAGCTGTCTGCGCCGCTGGAGAATGTGCCCGAGGCGCTGGCGTCCTACGACCTGACGCTTTGCGATGGCGGGCGCACGCTGACCTACAGCTATGACACCCGGGCCGAGCGCACCGGCATCACCAAGCTGCTGCGCGATGTCTCCGAAGCCGGTCTGGTGCTGCGCGACGTGGTCACCCGGCAGAGCAGCCTTGAGGATATCTTTGTCGGTCTCGTGCACGAAGAAGAGGAGGCCACGTCATGAACTGGACCGCGATCAGGGCGATCTATCTCTTCGAGATGGCGCGGTTCTTCCGCACGCTGGCGCAGAGCCTGATTTCGCCCGTGCTCTCGACCTCGCTCTATTTCGTGGTCTTCGGGGCGGCCATCGGCAGCCGCATCCAGGAGATCGAAGGCGTGAGCTACGGTGCCTTCATCGTGCCGGGGCTGATCATGCTGTCGGTGATCACCCAGGCGATTTCCAACGCGTCTTTCGGGATCTATTTCCCCAAGTTCATCGGCACGATTTACGAGCTGCTCTCGGCGCCGGTGAATTTCCTCGAAATCGTGGCGGGCTACGTCGGGGCGGCGGCCACCAAGGCGCTGTTCATCGGGGTCATCATCCTGATCACCGCCTTCTTCTTTGTCGATGTGACCATCGCGCATCCGCTGGCCATGGTTTCGTTCCTGTTGCTGACCTGCCTGAGCTTTTCGCTCTTGGGCTTCATCATCGGCATCTGGGCGGGCAACTTCGAACAGCTGCAGCTGGTGCCTCTGCTGGTGGTCACGCCGCTGGTGTTCCTGGGCGGCGCTTTCTATTCAATTTCAATGCTGCCGCCGGTGTGGCAGACGATTTCCTACTTCAACCCTGTGGTTTACCTGATCTCGGGATTTCGCTGGGCATTTTTCGGCAGCGCGGATGTGCCGATTGCCCTGTCCCTGCTGGCGATTGCCGGGTTCACGCTGGCCTGCCTTCTGGTCATCGGCTGGATTTTCAAATCCGGGTGGCGCATCCGGCAATAAAGACGCAGGATAAAACTCTCCTTACGCGCCTCCTTGTTTGCCGGGGGTCGCCATTCTACATGGGGTCACATGAAACGCTGGATACCCTTTGTAAAATCGGACCCCACGGTCGCGATCATTCGTCTGTCGGGCATGATCAGCGCCTCCGGGCGCGGCGCCCTCAATGACGCAAGCCTCGGCCCCGTCATCGAAAAGGCATTTTCACGCGGCAAACCGGATGCGGTGGTGCTGGAAGTGAACTCGCCCGGCGGAAGTGCTGTGCAATCCTCGCTCATCGGCAGCCGCATCCGACGGCTGGCCGAGGAGAAGGACGTGCCGGTGATCGCCTTTGTCGAGGATGTCGCGGCATCCGGTGGCTATTGGCTGGCCACGGCAGCGGATGAGATTTATGCCGATGACAGTTCTGTTGTTGGCTCCATCGGGGTGATCTCGGCTTCTTTTGGGGCGCATGAATTTCTGGTCAAGCAGGGCATCGAGCGGCGCGTTTATACAGCCGGCAAGTCGAAATCCATGCTCGACCCGTTCCGCCCGGAGAACCCCGAAGATGTCGCGCGGCTGAAAGAGCTGCTGGAAGACATCCACGTCAACTTCAAGGATCACGTGACCGCGCGGCGCAAGGGCAAGCTTCCGGAAGATCGCGACCTTTTCACTGGTGAGATCTGGCTAGCACGCAAAGCGGTTGATCTGGGGCTGATCGACGGGATCGGGCACCTCAAGCCGATGATGCAGGAGCGTTTTGGCGAGAAGGTGAAGTTCCGCCGCTACGGCGTGCGCAAACCTTTCCTCGCCCGCTTTGGCGCGCAGATCATGGGCGATGCGCTGCACGGCATCGAAGAGCGCAGCGCCTTTGCGCAGTTCGGGCTATAGATTTTATGATTTTCAAGATCGTCACCCTTTTCCTGGTCGTCATGGGCGTCCTTGCGATGTTCGGCAAGATGCACTGGCTGGGGGGTAAACGCCTTGAAAATGCCAAATGCCGCCGCTGCGGGCGGTATCAGATTGGACGTGGTCCCTGTTCCTGCGGCAAAGGTGGAAATGCATGATCATGCCCTGGCTCCTGTGCGGCTTCGGCCTTGTGCTGTTGCTGCTGGCCGGGGACGCGCTGGTCAAGGGTGCGGTCAATGTATCGCTGCGCCTCGGTGTGCCTGCACTGATTGTCAGCCTGACAATCGTCGCTTTTGGAACATCCGCGCCTGAACTGCTGATCTCCGTGCAGGCCATCCGGGACAACGCACCAGGGCTGGCACTGGGGAACGTTGTGGGCTCGAACACCGCCAACATCCTGCTGGTGCTCGGCGTGCCTGCCTTGCTCGCGACAATGCACACGGCTGAGTGCAATACCCGCAAGACCTACAACATCATGATTGCGGCGAGCCTGCTGTTTATTGCACTGGCGTTTCGCGGGGTGTTCGACTGGATCGCGGGCACGGTGTTGCTCTTGGGGCTTGCCTTGATGCTGGGGGATGCATTTCGGGACGCGCACCTGCATCGTCAGGCTTGCAAGGGCGCGCCCGACGATGAGCCTGAGGGCGCTGATCCGGATATGCCTTGGTGGCGCATCGTCGTCTTTCTGGTGCTGGGATTGATCGGCCTGCCTCTGGGGGCCGATCTGCTCGTGGACAATGCGACCATCATTGCCAAGCAATACGGCGTTTCAGATACTGTGATCGGTTTGACGCTGGTCGCGATCGGTACCTCGCTGCCGGAACTGGCCACGACGGTGATGGCGGCGTTGCGTCGGCAGGCAGATGTCGCCCTGGGCAATGTTATCGGGTCCAACATGTTCAACCTGCTGGCCATCATCGGGATCGCCAGTTTCGTGGGGCCAATCCCTGTTGATCCCGGGTTCCTGGCCTTCGATCTCTGGGTCATGCTGGGGGCCTCTGTCCTTTTGCTTCCTTTCGTCTATCTAAGCTGGAACATCACGCGGTTCTGGGGCGTGATCCTGAGTGGTCTCTACGTGACCTATCTGGTGATCGTGCTCAGCTAGGAGGGAGTGGGCATGGCGACAGCATTGGTAACCGGTGCGGGGCACCGGATCGGACGCGCAATCGCGCTTTATCTGTCAGGGCGGGGGTTTGATGTGGCGGTGCACTACGCCTCTTCCCATCAGGGCGCGCAGGAGACGGTATCCGGTATCGAGGCTGCAGGGGGCCGGGCCGTGGCACTGCAGGCCGATCTGTTGAAGGATGCGGAGACCGGGGCGCTCTTTGACGCGGCTGTGAAGGCGTTCGATGAACCTGTGACCTGTCTGGTAAATAACGCCTCGATCTTTGAATATGATACGCTGGCAACCGCAACGCGGGAGAACTGGGATCGCCATATGCAGAGCAATTTGCGCGCGCCCTTTCTGTTGATGCAGCGCGTGGCGGCGCAGGGGCTCGCACCGATGATCGATGACGCAGGGGAGCCACGGGCGGCAGGCCTTATCGTGAACATGATCGATCAGCGGGTTCGCAAGCTGACCCCGGAGTTCATGACCTACACGCTCGCCAAAATGGGTCTCTGGGCGCTGACACAAACCGCGGCCCAGGCCCTCGCTCCGGCGATCCGGGTCAACGCCATCGGGCCGGGCCCGACGCTGCGGGGGGGGCGCCAATCGGCAGAACACTTTGCCAAACAGCGTGCAGCGACCACGCTGGAAAGGGGCTCGAACACACAGGATATGACTGCGGCGCTCGGCTATTTTCTGGATGCTCCTGCCGTCACCGGTCAGTTGCTCTGCGTAGATGGTGGACAGCATCTGGCGTGGCAAACACCGGATGTGCTGGGCGTGGAATAAGCGCTGCCGAATGAAAGTTTTGCACGGGCTTAATGAGTGTTACAAATTCGTTACCAAAATGCCTTTGTTTTCAAAAACTTGCACTGTGCATAAGAAAATATTATTTGAAAACAAGGGCTTGAGTAATTGCCTATTTTTTAGGCAAATCGCTGAAATGCCCCAATTGCAAAGGAAAAATCCGAATGCCTGGAAGTTATCGGCAGAGTTATCCACATGATCCGTGGACAGCTTATCCCTTGCAGTCCCTTCACCTACAGTGCAGCCAAGGCTAAGAATCAGGCCTATGGATATGTCAGACCAGCATGAGACGCAGCCTAAGGATGTGGCGACCGGTTACGAGGTAATCCAGAGTTATCTGAAGACACTGGACACCTCGCCGGGGGTGTACCGGATGCTCGATGCTGAAAGCCGTGTGCTTTACGTTGGCAAGGCGCGTAATTTGCGCGCGCGGGTGAGCAATTATGCACGCCCTTCGGGACACTCTGCGCGGATCGCGCGGATGATCTCAATGACCGCGTCGATGATGTTCCTGACAACGCGCACTGAAACCGAGGCGCTGCTGCTGGAGCAGAACCTCATCAAGCAGCTCAAGCCTAAGTTCAATGTGCTGTTGCGTGACGACAAGAGCTTTCCGAATATCCTGGTGACGGCGGATCACGATTTTCCGCAGATCAAGAAGCACCGGGGCGCGAAAAAGGAAAAGGGGTCGTATTACGGGCCTTTTGCCAGCGCGGGCGCGGTGAACCGAACACTGAACCAGTTGCAGCGGGTGTTCCTGTTGCGCGACTGTTCCAATGCCATGTTCGAGAGCCGGACGCGGCCCTGTCTGCAATTTCAGATCAAGCGGTGCAGCGCACCTTGCGTGGGCAAGATCAGCGCCGAGGACTATGGCCAGACGGTGCGCGATGCAGAGAAGTTCCTGACCGGCAAGACAACGGATATTCAGGCACGGCTGGCGACCGAGATGAGCGCGGCGTCGGAGGCGATGGCGTTCGAGCGGGCAGCCGCGCTGCGCGACCGGATCAAGGCGCTGACGCAGGTGCAGACAGCGCAGGGCATCAATCCGCAGAGCGTGGCGGAGGCGGATATCATCGCCCTGCACATGGATGGTGGGCAGGCCTGCGTGCAGGTGTTTTTCATTCGCGCGAACCAGAACTGGGGGAACAAGGATTACTACCCGCGTGTGGGGCCGGATGTGGATGCGGCAGAGGTGCTGGAGGCCTTCATCGGGCAGTTTTACGACACGCGAGAGCCGCCGCGACAGCTGATCCTGAGCAATGAGATCGAGAACCCGGACCTGATGGCCGAGGCGCTGACCGGGAAGCTGGGGCGCAAGGTGGAGCTGCTGGTGCCGCAGCGGGGAGAGAAGGCGGAGTTGATCGATTCCGCGCTCAGGAATGCGCGCGAGAGCCTGGCCCGCAAGATGGCGGAGACGGCAACGCAAGCGCGACTGATGAAGGGTGTGGCGGAGGCCTTTGGGCTGGAAGCACCGCCTGCGCGCATCGAGGTTTATGACAACAGCCACATTCAGGGGGCCTTTGCGGTGGGCGCGATGATCGTGGCGGGGCCCGAGGGGTTCATGAAAAATCAGTACCGCAAGTTCAACATCCGCGGCGAGGAGCTGACGCCCGGGGATGATTTCGGAATGATGAAAGAGGTGCTGACGCGCCGCTTTAAGCGGTTGATCAAGGAGGATCCTGAGCGAAAGGAGGGGCATTGGCCGGATCTTTTGTTGATCGATGGGGGCGCCGGGCAGGTGAGTGCGGTGCGCGAGATCATGGAGGTCCATGGGGTCGGTGACATTCCGATGGTCGGGGTCGCAAAGGGGATCGACCGGGATGCGGGCAAGGAAGAGTTCTATCGCACCGGCAGGCAGCCTTTTGCGCTGCGCCACAACGACCCCGTGCTTTATTTCATCCAGCGCATGCGGGACGAGGCGCACCGCTTCGCCATCGGAACCCATCGTGCAAAACGGGCGAAATCGGTGGGGGCGACGCCTCTCGACGATGTGCCCGGCGTGGGCGCGGCGCGAAAACGGGCATTGCTGGCGCATTTCGGCTCAGCCAAGGCGGTGGCGCGGGCGAACCTGAGCGATCTCAAGGCGGTCGACGGGGTGTCCGGGGCGCTTGCCGAGAAAATCTATGATTTCTTCCACGAACGCGGGTAATCGGATTTGGCTTTTCCAAGAAAAACCAATGCCTCCGGCGGGGATATTTTTGGCCAGAAGAAACAGGCTTACGGCGTTTTTTACTGCGGTGTGGCCTTCACGGCGGCAGCTGGGCCTCGGTTGCCGCTTTCGCCCGTTTTTACCCCGTTGTAGGGTGAGACCATGACTCTGACCTTGCCGAATATTCTGACGATTGTCAGGCTGGTGGCCGCGCCCATGGTAGCGGTCATGTTCCTGTACTTCACGCGGCCCTACGCCGACTGGTTTGCATTGGTGCTGTTTGTGTCTGCCGCCATCACCGACTGGCTTGACGGCTATCTTGCAAGGGCCTGGAAGCAGGAAACCAAACTGGGGGCGATGCTCGACCCGATTGCCGACAAGGCGATGGTAGTGATCGCGCTGATGGTGATTGTCGGCTTTTCGGACGTCTATTGGACGCCTTGGTTGGTGTTACCTGCGACGGTTATCCTGTTTCGGGAGGTTTTTGTCTCGGGGCTGCGGGAGTTTCTGGGCGATACGGCGGGTACGCTGAAGGTGACGCCTTTGGCGAAATGGAAGACCACCGCACAGATGGTGGCGATTGCGGTGCTGTTCTCCCGTGGGATTTTCGAGCATCATCTGGTGATGAACAGCTATGGAATGGGTACACCGCTGATCGAGCAGGTGATGCGGGGCGAGGTCGAGGATGTAAATGGTCTGCGCGCGTTTTATCATGCGATGGTGTGGTCAGGACGGATTGGGCTTTGGATGCTATGGATTGCTGCGGCGCTGACGCTGATCTCCGGGTTCGATTACTTCCGAAAATCGGCCCCCTATCTGAAAGGATGAGAGCTCATGAATGTGTTGTATTTCGCCTGGGTGCGTGAGCGGATCGGTCTGCCGCGCGAGGAGGTTGAAAGCGCGGCCGAGACTGTATCGGATCTGGTCGATGAGCTAGTCGCACGCGAGGATCGCTACGCAGCGGCATTCGCGGATCGGTCTGCGCTGCGTGTGGCCATCGATCAGCAGTTGAGCGATTTCGATGCGCCGCTCAAGGGCGCACGCGAGGTGGCCTTCTTTCCGCCGATGACCGGGGGCTGAGCCCGATGCGGATTTTGGTGCAGGAGGCGCCCTTCGATCTGGGTGCGGAGACCAAGGAGTTCACTGCAGGTCACATGGATATCGGCGCGGTGGTGACCTTTACCGGTGTGGTGCGTGACAGCGAAAAGGCACCCTTGCAGGTTATGGAAATCGAACACTATCCCGGCATGACCGAATCCGCGCTGACTGAAATCGCGCAGGAGGCGCAAACCCGCTGGTCCTTGGGCGATGTGCTGGTCATTCACCGCTATGGCGCGCTGAAGCCAGGAGAGATGATCATGATGGTTGCCACCGCTGCCCGGCACCGCAAGGATGCCTTTGAAGCGGCGGAATTCCTGATGGATTACCTGAAGTCCCGCGCGCCCTTCTGGAAACGCGAGGTGACGGCGGCTGGCACCGATTGGGTGGCTGCAAAAGAGGAAGACGAAGACGCGCTCAGCCGTTGGTGAGCCAATTGACGTGCATCAAAGCGGGGCGTGATCACAGGCCTTAGTCTCCTGTCGAACCTGACAAAGAGGAGACAGGAGCGATGTTCAACAAAATCACAGTAGGTTTCGACGGATCTGAACCGTCGGAAAATGCGCTGCGGCTAGCCTGCGACCTGGCTGGGAAGTACGGATCAGAGCTCCATATTTCACACACCCCGAAGCCGGAAACGGTCGCTTTCGCGATGGGGGCTGTCGCGGGCTATCATGTTGCCACGACGATGCCTTCCGCTGAAGAGGTGGCCGAAGCGGCGCAAAAAGTACTGACCAAGGCGCGGGGTATTGCCGAAAGCGCGGGCTGCAAAGACCCAGTGGCCCATGTTGGCGATGGGGAGCCCGCACAGTCGCTGATTGATCATGCTGACGAGGTTGGCTGCGATCTGATCGTGACCGGGCGTCGAGGTTTGGGCAATCTCACTGGTATGGTTCTGGGCAGCACCTCCCAGAGGGTTGGCCATTTGGCCAAATGCGCCCATCTGACGGTGGCCTGAGTTTACCCGATGGGCTGGTGATTGACCCGTGCACGAAGCTCTTCCGCTTCGTGCCGGGCATCGCGAAGCCCGTCCATGGCGGCACGCAGTTCCGCTTCGGTCTGCGCCAGTTGGTTGGTCAGTTCCGCCTCGCGCTGCTGCAGGTATGTGATTGCCTGATCGCGGGTTTCTTCCGCTTCGTGAAGCTCTTGGCTCATACGGTCAAGCTGCGCCACGTCATCCGCAGCGACGCGGGTAAACCGATGTACGATCCAATTGGCAAACCAGCCCAGACAAAAGGCCACAAAGAGAATGATGGCCGTTGCCACGACAAATTCCGTCCTACTCATCCCCGCCTCCTTCAACCTCCGGACCATCTGCTGATGGCTCTGTATCACCGGATTCTGCGATGCTTTCCAGTGTTGTTTCTCGTTCTGGTTGAGATGGTGTGGGTCGAATGAGATGAAATTCGATACGCCGGTTGGCTTCACGGCCCGCATCGCTGTCGTTTTCGGCGATGGGTTGCGCTTCGCCATAGCCTTTGGCCACGAAGGAGCCTGTCAGAACACGGCGGGCGCGTAACTCGTTGAGTACTGATTCTGCCCGCGCTTGGCTAAGCGACAGGTTCATTTCCTCACGGCCCTGACTGTCCGTGTGCCCCTGCACCTCAAGACGGATATCGCCGCACTCCTTCAAGACCGCCGCGATATTGTCCATGGTTTCGAGCGCGCTGGGGTCGATCGTTGCGCTGCCCGGCTCAAAATTGATTTTTGCTGCCGACACGATTTCCGCAATGTCCGCCTCGCATTCCTCCGGGGTTGGTAGAGCGGCGATGGGATCCAGCGCTTCGACGTAGAGGACGTTGATGTCGAACGTGGCTTCCTGCCCCAGTTTGCTGGCCATGAAACGGGAGACGGTTGCACGGACATTCTGATTGCCGGAGTTGCCGGTCAGCCTGATGGTATCCGGCGTCACGGTCACAGCGCCATTATTGAGGTAGGCTAGGGCCTGAATGCCGGTCAGGACACGCGCGGACCAGTCGGGGGGGAGATCCGACACCACACGGGCGGCGGTATAGACGTTTTCAGACCCGAACTTCGCCCGTGCGAAGCTGTCGGCAACCTGGCGCATATTCTCGTCGGACAGCCGCCCGCGCAGCTGAACCTGACCCTCCGGGCTCAGAGTGGCAACGAATTCGGTCGGGCCGGAAGACGGATCTGGTGTTTCCGGCAGCACCGGATAAAGCGCAAAAACCTCGGGTAGGGCGTTCTCCAACTCGCCCGTGATCCGGTCAAAGAGCCGCTGGTCCGTGCCTTCGGCCGCCACGAGGGTTATATCGGCGTTTGAAAAGGTAACGCTGCCCGCGCCCAATTCTGCCAGAGCTGCAATCGCGGTTTCGGCGGCCTCTGCCCACCTAGGAGAGGGCACGCCCATCCCGATAGTGCATTGTCCCGGCCCGCTGAGCCCTGCGGCAAATGCGGCAGCCACAATGCGTTGCTGGGTGGCTTCCGTGTCGGCGGAGCAGGCGTCGAAACGCGCGCCCGCGTCATCCATGACAAAACGCAGGGTGAACGGCGTGATCACCGGGCGTGGCGCGGTGATGTTGAGAGACAGACGCAAGGCGGGTGGTGCTGCCCGTGTCAGGCGCGCTTCCATGTCAGATTTTGCCTCGGCGCTGTCGGCAATTGCGGTGATCTCGACCCGTCCGGCAGTGACTGACACTTTCGCGCGGGGCAAATCTTCGATGGCCGTTATGGCAAAGGCCAGCGCGTCCTCCCATCCGCTGGGCGCGGGGTAATCCGCTGTTTCCAAGAGATCGGTCACTGGCAGGTCACTCATCGCGTTGAACCCGGTCACCATCTCTTCGCGGTCTGTCGTTTCAGGGATCAGGCCAATGATCGACAACCCGGCGGTATTGCGCAGGACTTCCGCAGAAAACCGAGGGGGTGCGATGGAGGCAACCGCCACCACCTCCATCTGGTCAATAACCCGCGCCGCGTCCACGACCGAACCCGCTATGCTCAGAGCCCGAAACCGAAGGGCTTCGTTCGGAGCTGTCCCTGCGAGCACCAACCGGAGCCCATCCGCCTCGACTTCGGCCCATGTCAAAGCGTTCTCGTCCAGCGCGCTTCGAACACCGACTTCGGAGGCATCTTCGACCAGCTGTACGGAGGAATTCGCGGCCACGAGGGCAACCGTCGCCGCAGCGATAAAGGCAGATGCAGTCAGGGTGTAAGATGACAGGCCCATGGTCCCCTGGTGTCCGGTTAAGAGTCGTCTAGGTGATACGCCGCCCTGCCGGTGGATTCAATCACGCCAGCAGAGCCGCCACAAAAAAGAGCAGCGGTATCATGCCGGTATCCCGGTTGACGCGAAAGAGTTGGAGCAGTTTTGCGCTGTCCTCAATGTCCAACCCCCGCAATTGCCACGCCATGTGCCATCCCATCGCCCAAGGGCCGGCAAGAACAAGTACCATTGCCAGGACACTTGCTTCCGGCAGGGCGCTGAAAATCACGGCGAGGCCCATCAGCCCCACGGTCGCCATCAGGAAGCGTCGCAGCCAGGTGGCGGTTTTATCGCCGAAAAGGCGGGCGGTGGATTTGACGCCGATCAATGCGTCATCCTCGGTGTCCTGGTGGGCATAGATCGTGTCGTAAAACAGCGTCCAGGCGATGCCGGCGAGATAGAGAAGAACCGCCGGGGCATGCACCGTGCCGCTATGCGCGGCCCAGGCCAGCAGTGCCCCCCAGTTGAACGCAAGACCCAGGAAGACCTGCGGCCACCAGGTGAAGCGTTTTGCGAAAGGATAGATGGCGACGGGCAGCAGGGCCAGAGCGCCCAGGGCGATGGCTGTCATGTTGAAGGTCAACAGGATGCAGAACGCCAGCAAAGATTGCGTGCACATCCAGATCACGGCGCCTTTGACGGAGACTTGCCCCGATGGAATGGGGCGCGAGCGGGTGCGTTCGACGCTGTTGTCGAAATCCCGGTCGGTGATGTCGTTCCAGGTGCAGCCCGCACCGCGCATCAACCACGCCCCCAAGGCGCAGCCGACAGCGATCCAGAGATCTTCGGGGCCTGCGCGCTGATCATGGATCATTGCGAGTGCCAGCCCCCACCAGCAGGGCAGGAGCAACAGCCATGTGCCTATGGGGCGATCCGCCCGGCTGAGCCGCAGGTAGGGGCGCGACCACGCAGGTGCCATTGTGTCAACCCAATTGCCTTTTACTGCATCGGCCACTTGGCCATCTGGCGCAGCGGGTGGGCTTTGCATATGTATCTCCCCATGGACGGACAGGTGACAGCCAAGATCAGGCTTTTTGTAGAACACTCCCTGGGGCGGGGGCAATCGGTCCCTGTGTCGCGGGAGCAGGCCCATTACCTCTTTGGGGTGATGCGTCTTGGCGTGGGCGCACAGATACTGGTGTTCGATGGCCAGAACGGCGAGTGGCTGGCAGAGGTTATAGAGGCGGGCAAACGCGGCGGCGTGCTGCAGGTGGGGGCACAGACGCGGCCCCTGCACATGCCACCGGACCTGTGGCTGCTTTTTGCGCCGATCAAGAAGGCCCGGACAGATTTCATTGTGGAAAAGGCAGTGGAGCTTGGGGCTGCACGCATCCTTCCGGTTCAGACGCAGTACACAAATGCCGGGCGCGTTCAGCGGTCGCGTCTTCAGGCGCATGCCGTGGAAGCAGCGGAGCAATGCGGCGCCACCTACGTGCCGGAGGTGGCGGAGATGGTCCGGATGGATCGGCTACTCGCAGGGTGGGACACCGACCGGCGGATCATGTTCTGCGATGAGGCGCAGGTGGCCTTGAAGCCCACCCTACCTGCCACCCCAGGGCCTTGGGCGATCCTGATCGGGCCGGAGGGAGGCTTTTCCCCAGCCGAGCGAGAGAAGTTACACGGGTTTGACCACGCACATGCGGTGTCTCTGGGGCCGCGTATTCTGCGCGCAGACACGGCGGCGGTGGCGGCAATCACCCTGTGGCAACAGGCGTTGGGAGACTGGACATGATCCGCGAGGCGCGCCCGGAAGATGCGGCAGCACTCGAGGCATTTCTGCACCCTCATTCGGCGACATCCATGTTCTTGCGCGGCAACCTTGCGGCGCATGGCATCGGCAAGTCGGATCACGCCAACGGGACCACCTTCTACTTGTGCAGGTACAACGGTGACATCACCGGTGTCCTGGGTCGCACAAACGGTGGCTTTCTGATGTGTCAGGCGCCGGGTCAAGGAGCCGCATTCTGGTCGGATTGCGCGGAGGTGCTCGGGGGACGGCGGATCGTCGGCATGACGGGCGCGCCAGATCAGATCGGTGCATTGGCTACAGCCCTCGGGTTGCGTGATGCTGATTTTCGGTTGCGGCACGATGAGCCGCTATATGAATTGCGGTTGTTGGATCTGTCCGAAATGCCCTCCCAAAACAGGTGCCTGCGCAGGGCCGCGGCTGACGACGTCAGTTGGCTCGCGGACTGGTTTGACGGCTATCACCGGGATACCGGCAAGGGGACCCTCGATGGGGTCGATGGCATCAGCGCGGCGAAGAGATTCATCGACAAACCGGACGGACGTATAATGGAGGCCGATGGCGTGCCCTGTGCAATGTCGGCGCTGAATGCGCGGACGGAGGATATGGTGCAGATTGGGGGCGTTTATGTTCCAACGTGTCATCGCGGGCGAGGCCATGGTGCCCGAATCGTGGCGTTGCATCTGGCGGAATTGCGGGACGAAGGCATTACAAAGGCCATTTTATTTGCCGCCAGCCCCGTTGCAGCCCATGCCTATGAGAGCATCGGATTTCGACATATCGGGCACTACGGCATCGCCTTGCTGGAAACGCCTATGACTGCAGGCGAGACGCCATGACGTTTTTCAGACCCGAAGCAAAGGCGGCGCTGTGGCGTTGGCGGGAAGTGCTGGCGGGGGGCGCTGTTGCGCTCCTAGGGCTGTGGTGGCTTGTTGGGCCGGGGCAGTTGCTGGTGCTGCCCGCGATTGCCTTGTTGGTCGCCGGGGCAGCGCTCATTTGGGTCGGCGTTCAGCGCGCGCGTTTTCGCAGTGGCGGGCAGGGGCCAGGATCGGTCAGCGTCGATGAGGGGCAGATCACCTACTACGGCCCGCTGACCGGCGGCGTGATCGCGCTGCGCGAAATGACCGAACTGACCCTGGACAAGACCCTTTTCCCCGCACACTGGCGATTGCGGCAACCGGGTCAACCTGCCCTGCTCATCCCGGTGAACGCAGAGGGTGCGGAGGCGTTGTTCGACGCTTTTGCTACCCTGTCCGGCCTGCGGACAGAGCGCATGTTGCACGCGCTGCAGGGCGCGGAGAGACACGCCATCGTGATCTGGCAACGCGGGCCCGGAGAAACTGCACAGATCACTCTGCATTGACAGCCTGATCAAATCGTCCCATCCCTGATGTCTTGAATGCATTACCGAACGAACGGAGCCTCCCTCATGTCCATTCCTCAATCCGGTGGCGGCCCGATCACCTCTCATGACCAGTTGGCGCAATATCTCTCGGACGGGTGCAAGCCGAAAGAGGATTGGCGCATTGGCACCGAGCATGAGAAATTCGGCTACTGCAAGGACACGCTGAAGCCGCTGCCCTATGAAGGTGACAGGTCGATCCGGGTGATGCTGGAAGGTCTGCGGGATACACACGGCTGGTCGCCGGTGGAAGAGGGCGGTCATCTGATCGGGCTGGAAAAGGACGGGGCCAATATCAGCCTTGAACCGGGCGGACAGCTGGAGCTAAGCGGCGCACCACTGGAGACGATTCATGAGACCTGCGACGAGGTGAACACCCATCTGCGTGAAGTGCAGGATGTGGCGGACCGCATTGGTGCGGGTTTTATCGGGCTGGGGGCGGCGCCGGTCTGGCGCCACGACGACATGGATCTGATGCCCAAGGGCCGCTACAAGCTGATGAACGACTACATGGGCCGGGTGGGCACCATGGGGCGCGTGATGATGCGACGTACCTGCACAGTACAGGTCAATCTCGATTTCGGCTCCGAAGCGGATATGGTGCAGAAGATGCGCGTGGCGCTGGCCTTGCAGCCTGTGGCGACAGCGCTCTTTGCCAACTCACCGTTTTTTGAAGGCCGCCCGAACGGGCACAAATCCTGGCGCAGTGTGGCCTGGCGCAACCTTGATGCGGCGCGCACGGGTATGCTGCCGTTCGTTTTTGAAGACGGCTTCGGATTTGAACGTTGGGTGGACTATGCGCTCGATGTGCCGATGTATTTTGTTTACCGCGACGGGCAGTATGTCGATGCACTTGGGCAGTCTTTTCGCGATTTCCTCAAGGGCGAATTGCCCGCCTTGCCCGGCGAAATCCCGACGCTGAGCGATTGGGCCGACCATCTGACTACCGCCTTTCCCGAGGCGCGGATGAAGCGGTTCATAGAAATGCGCGGCGCTGATGGCGGCCCGTGGCGCAGGCTTTGCGCGCTGCCGGCCTTCTGGGTCGGGCTGATGTATGATCAAACCGCGCTCGACGCGGCCTGGGACCTGGTGAAAAGCTGGGATATGGGCACCCGTGACCTGATGCGCGTGGCGGCGTCTGTTGACGGGCTGCAGGCAGAGGTGCACGGCATCAAGCTGCACGACATCGCCCGCGAAGCGGTGGCGATCAGTATGAGCGGCCTGAAGTCGCGCGCGCGGGCGGGTGCAGGGGGTATGGTCCCTGACGAAACCCATTTTCTGAACGCGCTGCACGAGAGCATCGAGAGCGGCAAGGTGCCAGCCGATGAGCTGCTGGAGCAGTACAACGGGGCGTGGGATGGCGATCTCAGCCGGATTTACGCCGAATACTCGTACTGACAGATAGCGTCGCGACGTGTTATTCCGGCCTGACGCGTGCGGGGCAGAACGGTAGATCGGCGCGTTCCCGTTCAGACATGCGCGCAATGTCGGGATGCGAGAGGGGATCCCGTTCAAATCGGGTTTTGTCCGACAGGCGCTGTGAGGTCGGCAGGAGTTTTGTCCAGAGACCTCTGAATCTTATGGCGAGG
Source organism: uncultured Roseobacter sp. (assembly GCF_947492555.1). Lineage (GTDB taxonomy): Bacteria > Pseudomonadota > Alphaproteobacteria > Rhodobacterales > Rhodobacteraceae > Roseobacter. The sequence continues at coordinate 1,102,876 of NZ_CANLNE010000001.1, read as the reverse complement.
GCATGTGTCATGGCACCAAGATGGTGTCCCAGTGGTCAATTCTGAATCGACTTTGAGATAAGGCGCGTTTAGATTTTCTAAATGCAAAACCTCAATGCCATTCCGCTTTCCTCACTCAGAACGATTGAGGTGATCGCACGCAACGGAACATTGCGGGCTGCCGCCGATGAACTGGGTGTTACCCCCGGTGCCCTGAGCCAACGCCTCGCCAAAGCTGAGGCTGCTTTGGGCCAGGTCTTGTTTACCCGCACCTCGACGGGTCTGCAGCCGACGGAGATCTGCGCCCAGATATCACCGCGCCTGACGGCCGCGATTGGTGAGCTGTCCTTGGTTGTGTCCGACGTGCAGGCGATTGGACAGAACACGCTGACCGTCACCGTGGCACCGATCTTTGCAAGCCGTTGGCTGATCTGGAGGATAAAGGACTTCAATGATCTGAACCCGGAGATCAGCCTGAGGGTCTTGCCCGCTGTCGATGTCGCCGATCTGGACCATTCCGAGGTCGATATCGGCATCCGTGTTGGGGAAGACCCCGCCTTGGGCGCCGGGGCCACGAAACTGCTCGATCAGCGTGTCTTCCCGGTCTGCTCGCCGGAGATTGCGGCGCGCATAAAGTCTCCTGACGATCTCTTTACCGTTCCCATCATTCGAGAGAACGAATTGCTCTATGGTTGGCGGCCCTGGCTTTCCGAGATGGGTTTGGAGGGGCGCGATCTGAGCTTTGGACCGACATACGCGGACGCCTCATTGTGTTTGGATGCCGCGATGACAGGGCAGGGCGTGTTCATGGCCTGGGAGACACTTGCCTGCGACGCTCTGGAACGTGGACAGATCGTTGCCCCGTTCGACGTCAGGTCTTTGACAGGTGCCGTCTACTGGTTTGCTGTCCGCACGCGTTCTCAACGGAACCCGAGTGTCAGAAAGTTCAAATCCTGGCTTGAAACCGAATTGGCGTGCTCCGTCAGGTACTGGAACAAACAACCGGAAACCGGCGCGTAGGTTCGCAGAGATTGGCTCTGAGATTTTTTGATCTGTGCAAAGCTTCTCAGCAGCCAAAAGGCCCCGGATTACTCCGAGGCCCCTGCAGTTTCTATCCTGGCTTAGCTTATTGTGGAATTTCGCCGGTCAGGCCTTCCACGTAGAAATTCATACCCGCAAGCGTACCGTCATCGGCCACTTCGCCATCGGCCAGCCAGTCGCTGCCATCCTGCTTTTTCAGGGGGCCGGTGAAGGGATGGTAGGAGCCGTCCGCAATGGCCGCTTTCATGGCCAGGGCCTCTTCCTTCACATCGGCAGGCACCGCGTCGGAAATCTCGCCAATGCCCACCATGCCCGGGCCAATACCGTCCCATGTGTCGGTGCTTTCCCATGTACCGTCCATCACCGCCTTGGTGCGCGCGATATAGTAGGGTGCCCAGTCGTCAATGATCGAAGACACACGCGGGAAGGGAGCGTATTGGCCCATATCCGAGGCCTGTCCAAAGGTGACCACATTGCCAGCTTCCTGCGCCGCCGCCTGCGGAGCGGTGGAATCGGTGTGCTGCAGCACCACATCGGCGCCCTGTTCGATCAGAACCTTGGCGGCATCCGCCTCCTTGGCCGGGTCAAACCACGTGTAGGCCCAGACGATGCGGAATTCGACGTCCGGGTTTACCTTTTGTGCGTGGATGAAGGCAGAGTTGATGCCGCGGATCACTTCGGGGATCGGGTAGGAGCCGATGTAGCCGATGATGTTCGACTTGGTCATCTTGCCCGCGATATGGCCCTGAATTGCGCGGCCTTCGTAGAACCGTGCGGAGTAGGTCGAGACATTGTCCGCCCGCTTGTACCCGGTGGCGTGCTCGAATTTCACGTCTGGGAATTTCTTGGCGATGTTGATCGTGGGGTCCATGTAGCCAAAGGAGGTGGTGAAGATCAGATCGGCACCGTCCAAGGCCATCTGCGTCATCACCCGCTCGCTGTCCGGGCCTTCGGCCACGTTTTCGACGTAAACGGTTTCGACAGCATCCCCGAGCGCTTCCTCGACCGCAAGGCGGCCCTTATTGTGCTCATAGGTCCAGCCGCCGTCGCCGATTGGTCCGACAAAGACAAAGCCGACCTTGGTTTTTTCATGGCCGTCGGCATAGGCGCCGCCTGCCAAACCAAGCGCCACCGCGGCGCTGGCCAGAAGGGTTGTGAGTTTCATTTCAGGTCTTCCCCATGTTGAACCGCCCCTTATCCGAGGCGTTGATTGGCCCCTAGTGAGAGGCGTGGAATGTCCGGCCCAGAGAACCGGGCGCCGCGCTTTTATCCGCAGAAAGGATGACCAGCACGACGATGGTGATAATGTAAGGCGACATTGCCAGATATTCGACGGGAATGGCAACGCCCGCGCCCTGCAGATTGAGTTGCAATTGCGTGATCCCGCCAAAAAGATAGGCACCCAGCAGCACACGCCATGGCTTCCAACTGGCGAATACCACCAGTGCGAGCGCAATCCATCCGACACCCGCGGTCATGCCTTCGGTCCATTGCGGCACGCGGATCAGGCTGATGTAAGCGCCGCCCATCCCCGCGCAGGCCCCGCCGAACATGATCGCCAGCGTGCGGATGCGAACGACTTTGTAGCCGAGCGCGTGAGCGGCATCGTGGTTTTCCCCGACCGCGCGCAGGATGAGACCCACGCGGGTGAATTTCAGTGTGGCCCAGACTGCGGCTACCAGCAGCAGCCCAAAGTAAAGTACCGGATCGTGGGAAAAGAGGATCGGCCCAGTAATGGGAATATCCGTGAGAAAACCAAAGTTGATATCCGGCATCCGGGGCGGTTTGACCCCTACATATCCCTGCCCCAGAAGCGCAGAGAGCCCTAAGCCGAAGAGGGTGAGCGCGAGGCCGGAGGCTACTTGATTGGCGAGTGCCACCTGGGTCAGCAGCGCAAAGAGCAGGCTGAGAAGCGCGCCTCCTGCTGCGGCCGCCAGAAAGCCCGTCAGCGGTGATCCGGTCTCCACGGCGATGGCAAAGCCGCAGATGGCCCCGAGGATCATCATGCCTTCGACGCCGAGGTTGAGCACGCCCGCCCGTTCAACCACCAGTTCCCCGGTGGCCGCGAGCAGGATTGGGGTTGCCGCGCTCATCAGGGCCGCAATCAGAAGGATCGGATTGATGACAGAAAGATCCATCTAGACAGTCTCCGCCCGGCCAAACCGCAGCCGGTAATTGGTGAAAAGATCGAGTGCCAGCAGGAAGAACAGCAACATGCCCTGAAACACCTGAATGGCGGCGGCGGGCAGGCCCAACTGGCTTTGTGCGATATCGCCGCCGATGTAGGTCAGCGCCATCAGCAAGCCTGCCAGCACGATCCCGACCGGGTGCAACCGACCGAGAAAGGCAACAATAATGGCGGTAAACCCATAGCCCACGTTGAAGTCGATACTGACTTGTCCCGCCGGGCCGGCGACCTCGAACAGTCCCGCCAGCCCCGCCAGCATGCCGGAGGTGCCAAGGCAAAAGAGGATGAGGCGGCTGGGGTTCACACCGGCAAACCGCGCGGCGCGCGGCGCTTCCCCGGTGACCCGCACCGCAAAGCCAAGCCGGTGCCGGGCCAGCAGCACATAGGCAAAAATCACCGCGATCAGTGCTGCAACCACACCCCAGTGCATACCGGACCCGGCAATGATTTCGGCGTTATGGGCGCTGTCATATTGCTGCAGATTGCGACTGCCCGGAAAGCCGAACCCCTCGGGGTTCTTCAGCAGTCCCAACGACATGGAGGCGAGAAACTGCTCGGCGACGTAGACCAGCATCAGCGAAACGAGGATCTCGTTGGTGCCGAAGCGGACCTTCAGCAAGGCCGGAATCATTGCCCAGATCCAACCACCAAACGCCCCTGCGAGAACCATGGCGGGAAAGATCAGCACACTCTCTGCGGGGTAAAACGCCAACCCCATACCGGCCCCGAACAGCGCGCCCATGATGTATTGACCTTCGGCACCGATGTTCCAGATCCCGGCCTTGAACCCGAGGCTGAGACCGATGGCGATCAGCACCAGCGGCGCGCCTTTAATCAGCAGTTGCGGGCGATAGTAAAACGCGAACTCACCAAACAGCGGCTCCCAGAAAATCGTCACAATCGACTGCACTGGATCCTTGCCAAGTGCTGCGAACAAAAGCCCACCGAACAAGAACGTCGCCAAGACTGCCAATAGGGGGGTGACATAGGCAAAAAACCGGCTCGGCTGTGGCCGCTTCTCCAACCAGATCATGGGATTGGCCTATGTTTCTTCTGGCTGGAAATATCCTCGCCGAAGGCAAGAAATGTCTTTTGGTGTAACAGGCTACACATGTGCTACCTCCATACCGTGGGCGCCGCCCATCATCAGCCCGATCTGCTCCACACTCAGACCGCCGGTGGGTTGTGGCGCAGACAACCGCCCCTCGTTCAGCGCGGCAAAGCGGTCCGCAATTTCCATCAGCTCATCAAGGTCCTGGCTGATCGCGATCACGGCCGCTCCCTCGGTGGCGAGATCAAGCAGCGCCTGTCGTATGGACGCTGCGGCAGAGGCATCTACGCCCCATGTCGGTTGGTTGACCACCAACACCTCCGGGCGTTGCAGCACTTCTCGTCCAATCACGAATTTCTGCAAGTTCCCCCCGGAGAGTGATCGTGCCGCATTCCCGGGGCTCGGCGTGCGTACGTCGAATGCCTCGATGATCCGCTCGGCAAAGCTTCGCGCGGCGGACCAATTCAGGAACCCGTGTTTTTCCAAACCTTCGCGGGCTGCACCGGTCAGCATGGCGTTTTCGGTCAGTGACATATCCGGGGCTGCTGCATGGCCCAACCGTTCTTCGGGTGCTGCCAGCACGCCACGGGTACGCCGGGCATTTGGACCCAATGCACCGATGTCATTGTCCTTGAAGGTGATCATCCCGGGCGGCGACAGCATTTCACCCGAGAGCGCTGCCAGCAATTCGTCCTGTCCGTTCCCGGCAACCCCGCCAATGCCCAACACTTCGCCCTTGCGCAGTGTAATGGATATGTCGCGCAATGGCATCCCGAAGGCGGAGGGCGATGGGCGCGACAGGCCATTCACTGCCAACACAACATCCTCCTGCACAACGGCGGTTCGCGTCGGCGTGCCAAGCACCTTTCCCACCATCATTTCGGCCATGTCCCGCGCGGTCGTCTCGCGCGGGATGCAGTCGCCGACCACTTTCCCCAGCCGCAGGATCGTCGCTGCGTCACAGAGCGTACGAATTTCTTCAAGCTTATGAGATATATAGAGAATTGCCGTACCCTCCGCGCTGAGCTTGCGCAGTGTTTCGAACAGGATATCGACCTCTTGCGGGGTCAGAACAGACGTGGGCTCATCCATGATCAGCAGCTTGGGTTGCTGCAAAAGGCAGCGGATGATCTCAACCCGTTGGCGCTCTCCTGCGGAGAGATCACCGACAATCCTGTCGGGTGAGAGCGGCAACCCGTAGGTGTCCGAAACCTCCCTGATCCGCTGCGCGAGGTCTCTCAACTTCGGGGCGTTCTCCATCCCGAGCGCGATGTTTTCGGCTACGGTCAAGGCATCAAAGAGCGAGAAGTGCTGGAACACCATACCGACACCCGCCGCGCGGGCGGCGCGTGGTTCCGATGGTGCAAAGGGGCGCCCGTGCATCTGCATCTCGCCCTGATCGGGTTTCACCAGCCCATAGATCATTTTCACCAGCGTTGATTTGCCGGCGCCGTTTTCGCCCAGCAATGCATGGACTTCACCCGGTGCGATGGACAGCGAGACGTCGTCATTGGCCACGACGCCGGGGTAGGCCTTGGTCAGACCAGCGAGAGACAGGAGCGGGGTCATGCGGGAGCCTTAAGCTGTGAAAGCAACATGCCCACGGTGCCACGGGCAATAGCATCGGGGTGTTTGCCGAGAGATTTGTCGCCGATAGGGCAGGTGACAGGCGCCGGGTCAAGCCCCGCTGCCCTCAGGCGTTTTTGAAACCGCGCCCATTTGGTGTCCGAGCCGATCAAGCCGCAAGAGGCAAATCCGCGTTTCAGCAGCGCAGCACAAAGGGCGAGATCGATGTCATGCGAATAGGTGAAGATCAGGTGATGTGCATCGGCTGGTGCATGCGCTGCGAGCATCGGCATGTCACTGGCAAGAGTGACGGTGACAGCCTCTGGAACCTCGGCGGGAAAGCGGTCTGCGGCGCTGTCGATCCAGGTGATTTTGAAGCTGTGGGAGGGACACGCCCTAACGACCGCCCGACCCACATGTCCGGCGCCCCAGATCCACATCGGGGCCGTATACGCTTGGGTTTCGCGGGTCGTATCCCGCGTCGCATCGATCTGGTCTGTCGGTCGCGGCGTGCGCGTAAACTGCAAGGTCACCGAGCCACCGCAGCATTGCCCGAGACCAGGACCAAGGGGCAGGGTCTGTGTCTCCTCCGGTCCATCCGCCGCGAGAATGGCACGGGCCCGCGCGGTGGCGTCATACTCCAGCGCGCCGCCGCCGATCGTGCCGAAGGTCTCCGTTGCCGTCACCTTCATTGCCGTACCCGCATCACGCGGGGTCGAGCCCTTGGTGGCGAGGATTTCGACATAGAGCGCGCTCACTGTCGGGTCCTTTGCACCGCCGCGAAAACGGCTTCGGCTGTGGCTGGTGTCTGCAGGTCGGCATAGGCTGGCCCGCAGGCCTGCACCGCATCGCAGAGTGCTGCATAGGCAGAGATGCCCAGCATCAGTGGCGGCTCTCCCACCGCCTTGGAGCGATAAATCGTTTCTTCCCGGTTTTCGCCCTTCCAGAGCGCGACATTGAAGACGTCCGGTCGGTCGGAACAGGCGGGGATCTTGTAGGTCGAGGGTGCATGCGTGTGCAGGTGGCCTGCATCATCCCAAACCAGCTCTTCGGTGGTCAGCCAGCCTGCGCCCTGCACATAACCACCTTCGATCTGGCCAATGTCGAGGCTTGGGTTCAGCGAGCTTCCCACATCATGCAGAATGTCCACCCGCAGGATACGGTTTTCGCCGGTCAACGTGTCGATCACGACCTCTGTCACCGCCACGCCGTAGGCGAAGTAGAAAAACGGACGGCCCTCACCCTTGATCCGGTCCCATTGCACTTTGGGTGTTTTATAGAATCCTGTTGCTGACAGGCTGACACGGGCGAAATAGGCCATCTGCGCCACTTCGGCGAAACTATAGCGCGCGCCCGCGACCTCAACTGAACCCTCCCGGAAAACAACCTCGGCAGCAGAACACTGATGTCGTTCGGCTAACAAATCCGCCATGCGCTCCCGTATGGTGTCGCAAGCTGCCTGAACCGCCATGCCGTTCAGATCACTGCCGGAGGAGGCGGCGGTTGCGGAGGTATTCGGCACTTTTCCGGTGTCGGTCGCGGTGATCTTCACTTGCGCCACGTCCACGCCAAATCTGGCCGCCGCCACCTGCGCCACTTTCTGGAACAGGCCCTGTCCCATCTCCGTGCCGCCGTGGTTCAGGTGGATCGAGCCATCCTGATAGACATGCACCAGCGCGCCCGCCTGATTGAGATGGGTGAGCGTGAAGGAGATGCCAAATTTGACCGGTGTCAGCGCGATTCCTTTCTTGAGGATCGGGTTTAGCGCGTTCCATAACGCTACCGATGCCCGGCGGGTTTCATAATCGCTGGACGTCACAAGCGCGTCCGTCATCTCAGGCAGGATAAAATCCTCAACCGCTTGGCCATAGGGCGTCACGCCGCGTTTCTTCTGGCCGGAAGTATCCCCGCCGGAGGCATAAAAGTTCCGGCGCCGCACGCTAAGTGGTTCGCGCCCGAGATGGCTGGCGATATGATCCATCACCCGTTCGATGCCCAGCATACCCTGCGGCCCGCCGAACCCCCTGAAGGCCGTCGCGCTCTGCGTGTTGGTTTTCAGTCGGTGACTGGTGATGCGCACGGCGGGCAGGAAATAGGCGTTATCGGCGTGCAACATGGCCCGATCCGCCACCGGCAGGGACAAGTCCTGCGCCCATCCACAGCGGGCATAATGGGTGAAATCGATCCCCAACACGCCGCCGTCGTCATCGAAACCGACAGTATAGTCGATGCGGAAATCATGGCGCTTGCCGGTGATGATCATATCGTCATCGCGGTCGTACCGCATGCGGCAAGGGCGTCCGGTGGCCTGCGCGACAACGGCACAAGCCACGGCCAGCGCATTGCCCTGACTTTCCTTGCCGCCAAAACCACCGCCCATGCGTCGGGTTTCCACCCGGACGGCATGCATCGGTTTGCCAAGCGCTTCGGCCACCTTGTGCTGGATTTCGGTGGGGTGCTGGGTAGAACTCATCACCACCATGTCACCACCTTCCTGCGGTAGCGCGAGGGCCGCTTGCCCTTCGAGATAGAAATGTTCCTGTCCGCCAACCTCAAGCTGGCCACTGATGTTATGTGGCGCGGCCTGCAGCGCCTGATCCACGTCCCCGCGTCCGTAAATGCGCGGCCCGTCTTCAAACCGGCTGTTACGCGCCAGCGCGTCTTCGATACTCAGAATTGGCTTGCCGGGCGTGATGTCCACATCGCCTAGCCGGGCGGCTTGACGCGCGGCCAAATGCGAGGTGGCTGCAACGACAAACAAGGGCTGGCCGACGTACTGCACAGACCCAGTGGCCAGCAGCGGTTCATCATGGTTGGAGGGGGAGACGTCATTCTCGAATGGTAAATCCTGCGCCGTCAGAACCGCAACAACCCCCGGCGCGGCGCGTACGCGGGACAGATCCATGCCGGTCAGATCACCCGCCGCAATCTGGGACAGACCAAAGGCCAGATGCAACGCATCCCTGGGCGCAGGAATGTCATCCACATAGCGCGCCGCGCCGGTGACGTGCAGCAACGCGGCATCATGGGGCAGCGATTTGGCGACGCTCATGGGGTCACCTCCAGCGGGTTGACCATGGTGCCCTGATCGGCATGCCAGTACCGCAGCAGCATGTTCTGCGCGGTTTTCAGGCGATACGCCGCGCTGGCCCGCATGTCTGAGAGGGGCTGGAAATCCTCTGCCAGCGCCTGCATCGCAGACCGCACAGTATCTTCGGTCCACGGGGCGCCAGCCAAGGCGGCTTCCGCCGCCGCCGCGCGTTTCGGGATGCCCGCCATGCCGCCAAAGGCAAGACGCGCGCCACTGACCTGGCCGCTGTCCACGGTGATCGACAGGCAGGCGCAGAGGGCGGAAATGTCCTGATCAAACCGTTTTGACAGTTTGTAGCACCGCAACCTGTCCGGCTGATGCGGAATGGTGATGGCTTCGATAAATTCACCGGGGTTCCGGTCCTGTTTGCCATAGTCAAGAAAGAAGTCCTCCAGAGGCAGGCTGCGCCGTGTCTGGCCCTGGCGCAAATGTAATGTCGCCCCCAGCGCGATTAGCGCAGGCGGGCCGTCCCCGATCGGCGAGCCATTGGCGATATTGCCACCGATGGTGGCCGCATTGCGCACCTGTACCGAGCCATACCGCCGGATCATCGCCGCAAAAGACGGGTAGAGCGGTTCAATTGCAGTTTCCATGTCCGTCAGGGTGGTCATGGCCCCGATCCGCAGGCCCTCTGCACTCTCTTCGATCCCTGTAAGATCGGCGCATCCGTTCAGAAAGGCGACGGGCCCCAGATCGCGAAACTGCTTGGTGACCCAGAGACCGACATCCGTGGCCCCGGCGATCAGCGTGGCCTCCGGGTGGTTCAGATACCATGCCGCCAGCTCATCCGCAGAGCGGGGCTGCACGGAGAGCCCGCCCGGATCAGACGCCGCTTTCTCCACCGGCTCATCGTGCATATGCGCCGGAACAGAGGCGTCTTCGGCGGCAACGGCGGCGCGAATGATCGGCGCATAGCCCGTGCAGCGGCACAGGTTGCCGGCCAATTGCGTGTCATGATCCGTCCTGCCCTGCAGATGGGCTGTGGCCATCGAGACAATGAACCCCGGTGTGCAAAATCCGCACTGGCTGCCGTGATGATCCACCATCGCCTTTTGCACCGGGTGCAGACTGCCATCCGGCGCTGCAATCCCCTCCACCGTGCGCACCGCCTTGCCATTGAGCTGGGGCAGGAACAGGATGCAGGCATTGAGCGCCTGCGCGCCGGTGTCATCCGTGACCATCACGGAACAGGCGCCGCAATCGCCCTCGTTGCACCCCTCCTTGGTGCCGGTTAGGCCGCGGTCCTCGCGCAACCAGTCCAGCAAGGTCGTGGTGGGCGCCACATCCTGCAGCGCCACTGTTTCTCCGTTCAGGCGAAACGCAATGTCCATTCCGTCAGATCCGCCGCGGTACCAAGGGGCTCCTTATGCCAGTCGTTCGATGCGGCGTAGAACGAGAGGCGAGCAGTAACGGACCAGAGGCTAAGCGGGGGCTGCCTTGATTTGCAAGGAGAAAGGCGAGGTGACGTCTCGGCGGTTGGCTGGCGCGCTCAAAAAATGACATCGCGGGGTGTTCCCGCTGGCGGCGGTGCACGTGCTGAATTAGTGTCACAGCATGAGTAAAAATCCCCGATTCATTCACCTGCGCAGCCATTCCGAGTATTCCCTGCTGGAAGGGGCGCTGCGGTTGAAAAAGCTGCCCGGTCTGTGCCGTGACGCGGAGATGCCCGCGCTGGCGCTCACAGATACCAACAACATGTTCGCAGCACTGGAGTTTTCCGTGGCGATGTCAGGGGCGGGGGTGCAGCCCATCCTTGGCTGCCAGGTGGATGTGACCTATGTCGAGACACGCCCGGGTGACAAGCCGCGCCTGCCCGCGCCGGTGGTGCTGCTGGCCCAGAGCGAGGCGGGGTATGAAAACCTGATGAAGCTCAACTCTTGCCTCTACATCGACAAGGGTGGGGCGCTACCGCAGGTGACGTTGGACCAATTGGGGCAGTATTCAGAAGATGTGATCTGCCTGACCGGCGGTCCCGAAGGGCCGGTTGGCAAGCTGTTGCAGGCGGGGCAAAGACCTGCAGCGCAGGAGGTGATGGATCGGCTGAAATCGGATTTCGGCGACCGGCTCTATGTCGAATTGCAACGTCATCCCACGGAAGCCGGGCAACCGGAGGCGGAGCGCCTGACCGAGCGTGGTTTTGTCGAAATGGCCTATGCGATGGATCTGCCGTTGGTTGCCACCAACGACGTCTATTTCCCGAAATCCGAGATGTACGAGGCGCATGACGCGCTCATTTGCATCGCCGAAGGGGCCTATGTCGACCAGCAGGATGCGCGCCGCCGCCTGACCGCTCAGCACTACTTCAAGTCCCAGTCCGAGATGGTCACCCTTTTTGCGGATATTCCAGAGGCGATTGAAAACACGGTGGAAATCGCAAGGCGTTGTGCGTTTCAGGCCTACAGGCGCGATCCCATCCTGCCCAAATTCGCCGATGATGAGATCGAAGAGCTGCGGCGGCAGTCGCACGCGGGTCTCAAGGATCGGCTGGCGATCATCCCGCATGCGACCAGTGTCGAGGAGTATGAAAAACGGCTCGATTTCGAGCTGGGCATTATCGAAGGCATGGGGTTTCCGGGGTACTTCCTGATCGTGGCCGACTTCATCAAGTGGGCCAAGGACAATGACATCCCCGTAGGGCCGGGCCGGGGGTCAGGTGCGGGCTCGCTGGTGGCTTATGCGCTGACCATTACCGACCTTGATCCGCTGCGCTACAACCTGCTGTTCGAGCGGTTTCTGAACCCGGAACGGGTCTCGATGCCGGACTTTGATATCGATTTCTGTATGGATCGCCGCGAAGAGGTCATCAGGTACGTTCAGGAGAAGTATGGCCGCGACAAGGTGGGACAAATCATCACTTTCGGCGCGCTTTTGTCAAAAGCTGCTGTGCGCGACATTGGGCGCGTTTTGCAAATGCCGTATGGTCAGGTGGACCGCCTGTCCAAGATGATCCCGGTTGAGGGCGTGAAGCCCGTCAGCATTGAAAAGGCGCTGGCGGATGAGCCGCGCCTGCGCGAAGAGGCGCGCAATGAGGAGGTCGTGGCCCGGCTGCTGGAGTACGGCCAGCAAGTCGAGGGGCTCTTGCGCAATGCCTCCACCCACGCGGCGGGTGTGGTGATCGGCGACAGACCGCTGGATGCGCTGGTGCCGCTCTATCAGGATCCGCGCTCGGACATGCCCGCAACCCAGTTCAACATGAAGTGGGTGGAGCAGGCGGGGCTGGTGAAGTTCGACTTTCTCGGCCTGAAAACACTGACCGTGATCCAGAATGCGGTGGATCAGATCAAGGCGTCGGGGCGGCATCTGCATATCGCGGCGGACGGGACCGAGCTTTTCGTGCCGCCTGACGGGCTGGAGGACGATATCGGCACCATTCCGCTGGATGATGAAGCCTCTTACAAACTCTACGCCTCCGCCAAGACCGTGGCCGTGTTCCAGGTGGAAAGCTCGGGCATGATGGACGCGCTCAAGCGCATGAAGCCCACCTGTATCGAGGATATCGTGGCGCTGGTTGCGCTTTACCGTCCCGGCCCGATGGAGAACATTCCGACCTACTGCGAGGTCAAGAACGGGCTGCGCGAGCTGGAATCCATCCACCCGCTGATCGACGATATTCTTCAGGAAACCCAAGGCATTATCGTCTATCAGGAACAGGTGATGCAAATCGCGCAGGTCATGGCGGGCTACAGCCTTGGCGGCGCTGACCTGCTGCGCCGTGCGATGGGCAAGAAGATCGCCGAAGAGATGGCGAAGGAGCGCCCGAAGTTCGAAAAGGGTGCACAGGAAAACGGGGTGGACAAGAAGAAGGCCACCGAGGTTTTCGACCTGTTGGAGAAATTCGCCAACTACGGGTTCAATAAATCGCACGCCGCCGCCTATGCGGTGGTCAGCTACCAGACGGCCTGGCTCAAGGCCAACCACCCGGTCGAGTTCATGGCCGGGGTGATGAACTGCGATATCCATCTCACCGACAAGCTGGCAGTCTATTTCGAAGAGGTGCGCAAGCAGCTGCAACTGCCCTGGGTGCCGCCCTGCGTGAACCGCTCGGACGCGACGTTCAAGGTGGTGGATGGCGCGTTGGTCTACGCCCTGGGCGCGTTGAAAAACGTCGGGTTGGAGGCGATGAAGCTGATCACCGACGGGCGTCGCGCGGACCCAAGCGCAGAGAACAGCCCTGACAAACCCTTTGCCACGCTCTTTGATCTCGCCCGTCGGGTGGATCTGAAACGTGTGGGCAAGCGCCCGCTGGAGATGCTGGCGCGCTCCGGCGCGTTTGACCAGCTGGATGCCAACAGGCACCGTGTTTTCGACGCCCTGGATGCTTTGGTGAGCTATTCCGCTGCCATTCATGAACAGAAGTCCTCCAACCAGGTCTCGCTCTTTGGCGAAGCGGGGGAAGACCTGCCCGAGCCACGGCTGCACCCGGTTCAGGACTGGTTGCCCGCCGAACGGTTGGGGGAGGAATTCAAGGCGGTGGGCTTCTATCTCTCTGGCCACCCACTGGATGACTATATGGCCCCGTTGAAGCGCAAAACAGCCAATGATCGCGGCGTGCCTTTCCTGACGCTGGACGAACTGACCGAAAAAGTCACCCAGACCGGTGCGATGAATGTGCGGCTGGCGGGTATCGTTGCAGGCAGGCAGGAGCGGAAATCCGCACGCGGCAATCGGTTCGCCTTTGCGCAGATGTCTGACCCCACGGGGGCCTATGAGGTGACGCTCTTTTCCGACACGCTTGAGGCGGCGCGGGAGCATCTGGAGACCGGGTCCAAGGTCATCGTCACGGTCGAGGCGACGATGGAGGCGGACCAGCTCAAACTGCTGGGCCGATCTGTCGGGCCTGCGGATGCGGTAGTGGCTGACGCCGGTGGCAGCGGGCTCAAGATCTTCGTTGACGCACCTGAGGCTATTGCAGCCGTGGCGAGCGTCCTGGAAGGCGCGACCGTCTCTGCCAGAAAAGCCGGGCGCGGACCTGTGGAATTCTGCCTGATGGACTCAAGCCTGCCCGGCGAGGTCGAGGTCGCACTTGGGCAGGAATTTGTGGTGAACCCGCAGATCAAGGGTGCGATCAAATCCCTGACCGGGGTGCTGGAGGTCGAGGATATCTGACGGCCGTGGCGCTTCTTAGTAATGCGGCGGGCGTTCGTCACCGACCACAACACCGCCCGAAGCCTGCGCCTCGCGTTCGCCCTCACGCTGCATCAGCATGACAACCCGGCGCGTGAGCGTGGCGATCTCCGTCTCCTGACGGGCGACCACATCGGACAGTTCCTCAACCGTGCGCGTCAGATGCGCAATCTGTTCTTCCAGTTTTTCCATGGCCTGCGCCTAGCACGCGCGGGCGATCTGATAAAGACCGCGCCTTGCCCCCCTTGGCCCCTTGGGCTAGACCGCGCGCGACACCGACAAGCCAGAGGGCGAACCATGGCCAAACCCAAAAAGACCCCGCGGCCCAAGGCGGAAACGCCAAAGGGCTTTCGTGACTATTTCGGCGCTGAGGTCACCCAGCGCACCGAAATGCTGCGCAAGATCGCGGCGGTCTATCATCGCTATGGGTTCGACGCGCTGGAAAGCTCGGGCGTAGAGACCGTCGAGGCCTTGGGGAAATTCCTGCCGGATGTGGACCGCCCGAACGAGGGCGTCTTTGCCTGGCAGGAGGATGCGGATGCCGACAAACCGGGCGACTGGCTGGCGCTGCGCTATGATCTGACGGCCCCCTTGGCGCGGGTTTACGCGCAACATCAGAACGACCTGCCGAAGCCCTACCGCCGCTATGCGATGGGACCTGTCTGGCGCAACGAAAAGCCCGGTCCGGGGCGCTTTCGCCAGTTCTATCAATGTGATGCGGATACAGTGGGCGCGCCGTCTGTGGCGGCGGACGCGGAGATTTGCGCGATGCTCGCCGATTGCCTCGAAGAGGTTGGCATCCCGCGCGGCGACTATGTGATCCGCGTGAACAACCGCAAAGTGCTGAACGGCGTGCTCGAAGTTGCAGGCCTTGCAGGCGACGACAAGGAACGCGAGCGCGGTATCGTCCTGCGGGCCATCGACAAGCTGGATCGGCTGGGAGTGGAGGGAGTGCGTGCGCTGCTTGGTCAGGGACGTAAAGATGAAAGTGGGGACTTCACCGAGGGAGCGGAGTTAGAGGAGAGGCAGATCAGCAGTATTCTCGATTTTGTTTTGGCGAGAGCATATGCAATTGACTATGCCAGAGCGGAAAGCGATGGGGTTTTGGGCGCCGGTACCTACGAAGCGGTCAGAGATGCAAAGAAGTTTGGTATTGATATAGAGCAGTTGAAACCGGACGGGGATGATCTCTCATACTCTATCAATCGACAAACTGTCGCTCGCCTAAGGAACATCGTTGGCACATCTCAGATTGGGCAACAAGGCGTAGACGAACTGGAAGAAATCGCAAAACTGATGGAAGCTGGTGAGTATGGCCCCGACCGCATCGTCATCGACCCCTCTGTCGTCCGTGGTCTCGGCTACTACACCGGCCCGGTCTACGAGGCCGAACTGACCTTCGACATTCAGGACGAGAAAGGCCGCACGCGCAACTTTGGCTCGGTGGCGGGCGGCGGGCGCTATGACGATCTGGTCAAGCGCTTCACCGGGCAGGAGGTGCCTGCCACGGGTGTCTCCATCGGCGTCGACCGGTTGCTGGCAGCACTTCAGGCCAAGGGGCGGATGCATTCCAGCGAAGCGGGCCCTGTCGTTGTGACCGTCATGGATCGTGACCGCATGGCTGACTATCAGGCCATGGTGGCGGAGCTGCGTCAGGCTGGCATTCGGGCCGAGGTCTATCTGGGCAACCCCAAGAACTTCGGCAACCAACTCAAATACGCCGACAAGCGCGGCAGCCCTGTGGCCGTGATCGAAGGCGGGGATGAGAAAGAGCGGGGCGTCGTCCAGATCAAGGACCTGATCCTGGGCGCGCAGATTGCTGAAAGCGCCACGCTGGAGGAATGGAAAGACCGGCCCAGCCAGTTCGAAGTGCCGCGCGATGACCTGGTGGTCAAGGTGCGGGACATCCTCGCGCAACATGATCTGCCGGATGGTGGCGCTGACAAATGATCACGCGCGCCCAAACGTTGGCGCGGGCAGCTGAGTTGCGCGCGCGCTTCGAAGCAGCCGGGGCCCTGCCGGTGGAGACGCCAATTCTGCAATCGGCGGAGACCCTGCTCGATCTTTATGGCGAGGAAATCCGCGCGCGCGCCTATGTGACCTCCGACGCCCTGCGCGGGGAGCAGATGCTGCGCCCGGATTTCACCGTTGCGGTGGTGCAGATGCACATGGCCGACGGCGCGGAGCCTGCGCGCTATACCTATTCCGGCGAGGTGTTTCGCCGTCAGGAGCACGACCCGGACCGCGCCAATGAATATATCCAGGTCGGCTATGAGGTGTTTGATCGCGCCAATCCGGCCGCCTCCGATGCAGAGGTGTTTGCCCTGATCGCGCAGGCCGTGGCCCCGTTGAACCTGCGCGCCGCAACGGGGGATATCGGGCTTTTGACCGCCGCCGTGCGGGGGCTGAAAACCACCGAGCCGCGCAAGGCCGCTCTGTTGCGCCACATCTGGCGTCCGCGCCGGTTTCGGGCGCTGCTGGACCGGTTTTCTGGCCGCGTGCCCCTGTCTGCCCGTCGCGAACAACTGCTGGCAGGCGATATCGCCTGTGACGCCCCGCTGGTGGGCAAGCGCACACAGGCAGAGATCGATCGCCGCATCCAAACGCTGCGCGACGATGCCAAGGCACCGCCGGTGAGTGCGGCCGAGGTGGACCTGCTCGATGCGCTGTTGGGGGTGCGGGAGACACTGCCCTTCGCGCTTGAGCAGCTGCGCGACATCGCGGTTGATCTGCCATCAATCTCTTCGGCGGTGGATGGCATATCGAGGCGGGCGGAGGCTTTGGCGGCGCGGGGCGTCGACGTGGAAAATCTGCCGTTCGAGACCAGTTTCGGGCGCACATCGATGGAATATTATGACGGTTTCGTTTTTGGCTTCTTCAGCCCGAACCGTGCCGATCTGCCGGCCCTTGCGACTGGTGGGCGCTATGACGCGCTGACGCGGCGGTTGGGGCAGGGTGCTGAGATACCGGCAGTGGGTGGGGTGCTGCGACCCGGTCTGATGTTGGAACTGGAGGCGCAATCATGACCGTGAAGCTTGGCGTGCCGTCCAAGGGGCGGTTGATGGAGAAGACCTTCGACTGGTTCAGTCAGCGTGGAGTGACCCTGACCCGCACTGGATCGGAACGCGAGTACGCCGGTGCCGTGAATGGCGTTCAGGGGGTGTCGCTGGTGCTGCTCTCTGCCGGAGAGGTGCCCCGCGAACTGGCAACCGGGCGCTTGCATTTCGGAGTAACCGGCACAGACCTTGTGCAGGAAAGGTTGCCGCTCTGGGAGCAGCAGATCGAACCCGTGCAGGAACTGGGCTTTGGCCACGCCGATCTGGTGCTGGCCGTTCCAAAGGCCTGGATTGATGTAGATACGCTGGATGATCTGGACGCGGCAGCAACGGCCTTCCGCGCGGTACATAACATGCGCCTGCGCATCGCAACCAAGTATCACCGGCTGGTGCGCGAGCATCTGCGTCACGGTGGGGTGGCCGACTACGCACTGGTGGACAGCCAGGGCGCGACCGAAGGTACGGTGGCCAATGAAACGGCGGAGGCGATTGCCGATATCACCTCCAGTGGCGAGACCCTGCGGGCAAACCACCTGAAAGTGCTGGGGGAAGAGCCCATTCTGCGGTCGCAGGCCACGCTTTGGCGCAGCCGTGTGGCGCCGGTATCGGATGCGGATCGGGTGGTGATCGACGGGCTGATTTCGCAGCTGACCGGTTGAGGATCAGAGGACCCCAATTTCCGCCAAAGCGCGGTTCAGCTCGACGGGCAGCGGGTCTTCGGACGCGCGCCCTTTTGGCAGGTCGGGAGGCGCATCGCTGACCGGCAGGTAACGCCATCCCTGAAACGGGCGTTTCAGGCTGCTTTGCGTGCGGATGACCTCCGGGTCGAGCACGATGGCGCACCGGCGGATACCATCCTCGCCGATCACCTCATCAAGGCGGATGATCCTCTGGCGGCACTGCAGCGTGCCTTTGACCACCCAATAGATCGAGCCGCCATTCAGGATTTCAGCTTCGCGTTTCGGCCACATGCGGGTGATGTGGCGGGGCATTCCGTCAGGCCCCTGTGCCCGTTTGCTCGCCTGCCAAGCGATCAGCGTCTCCACGCTTTCCGAGCCCACAGAGAGCTTGATCAGATTGACTGTTTTATCCACAGGTTTTCCCACTGACATACCCCCAGAATCCCTTCCACCATACACTATATATATTAGTTTGGCCTGGTTGACCTTCAACTTGTTGTGGAAAACAGGACGAATCTAGGGTAAATATACTCTCCGATCACACCCTTTTGTGTAATCGGAGAGTTCGCCGCGTAGCTCAATTGGAAGAGCGCTCACGAGGCCGAGATTGGCGTTTCGGAAGACTAATGTGAGAAGGTTGCAGGTTCAAGTCCTGTCGTGGCGCCCAAATCAACTTGAGGACCTGCACCCATGACCCGCTTTTCCGCCCCGATTGCCGAACAGATCTGGGATATGAAGTACCGTTTCAAAGACGCCGACGGCACGCCGAAGGATGCGACTGTCGAAGATACCTGGCGGCGGATCGCCAAGGATCTGGCGCGGGTCGAGAAAAAGCCCGATCACTGGGAAGAGAAGTTCTACGCGGCTCTTGAAGATTTCAAATACCTGCCCGCGGGCCGGATCACGGCGGGGGCGGGGACTGCGCGGTCTGTGACCCTCTTCAACTGCTTTGTCATGGGGACGGTGCCCGACAGCATGGGGGGTATCTTCGACATGCTGAAAGAGGCCGCGCTGACCATGCAGCAGGGCGGTGGGATCGGCTATGACTTCTCGACGATCCGGCCCAAGGGCGCGGATGTGAAGGGTGTGGCCGCGGATGCCTCTGGCCCGTTGAGTTTCATGGACGTCTGGGACGCCATGTGCCGCACGATCATGTCCGCCGGGTCGCGCCGCGGCGCGATGATGGCGACGATGCGCTGTGACCACCCCGACATCGAGGACTTTATTGCGGCCAAGTCAGATCCGGCGCGGCTGCGGATGTTCAACATGTCCGTGCTGGTCACGGATCCCTTCATGGATGCAGTGAAGGCGGATGCGGCTTGGGAGCTATCCTTTGATGGCAAGACGTACCGGACCGTGCGCGCGTTGGATCTGTGGAACCGGATCATGCAGGCGACGTATGATTATGCGGAGCCAGGGGTCATTTTCATTGACCGGATCAATGCCGCCAACAACCTGAACTATTGTGAAACGATTGCGGCAACCAATCCTTGTGGCGAGCAGCCCTTGCCGCCGTACGGTGCCTGCCTTCTGGGCTCCATCAATCTGTCGCGCCTTGTCAAAGATGCCTTTGAAGAGAGTGCCGCACTGGATGTGGATGCATTGACCGGGCTTGTCGCCACGGCCGTCCGGATGATGGACAATGTGGTCGATGCCTCCAGGTTCCCGCTAGAGGCACAGGCTGCGGAAGCGCGGGCAAAAAGGCGTATCGGGCTAGGGGTGACGGGGCTGGCCGATGCGTTGCTGATGGTCGGCTTGCGCTATGGGTCCGACGAGGCGGCGCGTCAGACGGAGGACTGGCTGCACCGGATCGCCCGCGCCGCATATCTGGCGTCGGTGGATTTGGCAAAGGAAAAGGGGGCCTTCCCACTTTTTGATGCGGAAGGGTATCTTGCGTCCGGCACCATGCAGATGATGGATGAAGACGTGCGTGACGCGGTCCGTGCCCATGGTATTCGCAACGCGCTGCTGACCTCGATAGCGCCCACGGGCACCATCAGCCTTTATGCCGGGAACGTCTCGTCGGGGATCGAGCCTGTTTTTGCCTATGCCTACACCCGCAAGGTCCTGCAGAAAGATGGGTCACGTACGGAAGAAGAAGTGGTGGACTATGCGGTGAACTTATGGCGTGAGAAATTCGGGGATGCGGAACTGCCGGATTACTTTGTGAACGCCCAGACGCTGGCGCCCTTGGATCACGTGAAGATGCAGGCTGCCGCTCAAAAATGGGTGGACAGTTCAATCTCCAAGACGATCAACTGCCCGGAAGATATCGGTTTCGACGCCTTCAAAGATGTCTACATGCAAGCCTGGGACACAGGCTGTAAAGGCTGCACAACCTATCGGCCGAATGCGGTTACCGGTTCTGTTTTGAGTGTTTCAGAGGAAAAGCCGTCCGCAGACGCACCGGAAGTCATCACCAATTCAGACGCAGAGCCGGCAACGCCGCATGGCGATGTCATCTATATGTCGGAACCGCTGGACCGGCCGAACGGGTTGGAGGGCAATACCTATAAGGTCAAATGGCCTGATAGCGAACATGCGCTTTACATCACCATCAATGACATTGTGATGGGCGGGCGCAGGCGGCCGTTCGAGGTGTTTATCAACTCCAAGAACATGGAGCATTTTGCGTGGACTGTCGCCTTGACGCGAATGATTTCGGCAGTGTTCCGTCGTGGCGGTGATGTTTCATTCGTCGTCGAAGAGCTGAAGGCCGTGTTCGATCCCCGCGGTGGGGCATGGATGCAGGGGAAATACATTCCGTCGATTCTCGCAGCGATTGGCGGTGTGATTGAGCAGCATATGATCGCAACAGGCTTCATCGAAGGTGAGGGTATGGGCTTGAAGTCCGACCCGCAGGCGCAGGTTGTTGGCCTGGATGCGCCGCGAGGTCAGGCGTGCGGCAGTTGCGGCCAATACGATCTGCGCATGGTTGAGGGGTGTATGACTTGTGGGAGCTGTGGGTACTCCAAGTGTAGTTGATTTGAAGGAAATGCAATGCAGATTGGCCCATAGTTTTTCCATTACTGCACAATGAATTGCCGTTCATTGGAGTATAGTGCAGATATTTCGCCGGTTCTTTTTGATTGGGATAGCTGAATTGCTGTGAGGATGCCATTTGGGTAGGTGCGAGACTGGGACTTGGTCAGAGCGGTTACAGGCGGACTCTCAGCCTAAGACAAAATGCTGCAGTCGCATCCCGCAGTGAGGACATTCGTGACTGCAAAAATTCGGAACCATTCCTCATACTGTCGCAGTCTACTTGGTTCCTACAACTCCAAAGCTTCAACTATGGCGCGCGATTGACGGCACTCGGCCAGACCAGGCCGGGTTACGAAGTAAAGAGACGCCGTGGTGCCACTCAGGCAAACGGCGCGCTCTACAAGAGCTTTATGTCGAGTTTTGGCGGCAAGCAGCAGTGCATCAAGTTCGTTAGACCAGATCAGTGAGACGTTATCCGTTGTCCGCGTCTCCCGGACATAGGGCTCAAGCTCCTTTGAATGTCGGGGCCATCCGTTTGGCAGACGGTCAGCGACAAGAGGATCCACGCCGACACTCAACTTGCGACCGTTGAGCGCGGGGGCAACAGCTTCGGTTGCGTCTGTCAGAACGTCGAAAGCGCGCGAAACATTGGGGAGGTAGGCCGCACCCTCCCGCGTCAGCAACAATCCCTGTGGCAGCCGCCGGAAGAGCGATATCCCTAGAGACATCTCCAAGCGTTTAACCTGTTGACTGACGGCACCGGCCGTTACCCCAAGCTCTGCGGCCGCCGCCTTGAAGCTCATGTGTCGCGCGGCCGCTTCAAACGCCTTGAGGCCGTTCAGGGACGGAATTCGATAGGTCATGGAGTCTCCTAGCACGGGCGTTCGGCGGAGTAGACCGAGATTTTCTAAGCCTCGTGCTCAATTTCTATCGTTTGAATTATGCAGGACCATTCGCGCAAATCCTCTCAAAAGACAGAAAGAGGATGTCATGACGATCAGATACAATCCCCCGACCGGATGGCCGCAACTTGGCCGCCCCTTCCATCATGGCGTGGTCGAACCAAAGGGCCGCGTTCTCCATATGACCGGGCAAGTTGCTTGGGACAGTGACGGGAACGTCATCGGCAAAGGCGACTGTGAAACACAGGCCCGGCAATGCTTCGATAATGTCGAAAACATCCTGAAGGCCGTCGGCGGGCGCTTGGACGACATCGTTTCCTTGACCGTCTTCTACCTTGATCCGGCAGACATGCCTGCAATCCAGAAAGTCAGGGCCGAACGCCTCCAGCTGGCGCATGGCCCCGTCAGCATACTCATCCAGGCCGCCGGACTGATTACACCTGACCTTCTGGTTGAGGTCGCGCCCATTGCTGTGATCCCGGACGCCCGCTTTCACGAACCAAGATACTGAGGTTAGACTGCTATGAACAAACATGAAGGCTTCAAAGCCATTCGCAGCTTGGACTATGTGATCCTTCTCTGTGATGACCTCGCAAAGATGAAAGCGTTCTATCAAAGGCTTTTCGAGTTCCAAGTCGAAGAGGATTTTTCAGAATGTATGGTCTTCTTTCGGGTGGGCACCCTGTTTCTTGGTCTGAGAACGCGCGGCCGTGCTTATGACGGGCCAAGCGTGGCACCTCTGTCCGCATCCATTCAGATCAGTTTTCGCGTGCCGCCAGCCGATGTCGATCTTGCCTATGAAAGGTTGGTCCAAGACGGATTTGATGTCATTGAGCCCCCGACAAACCAGGATTGGACACACAGAACGCTGTTTTTCCGCGACCCGGAGCACAACATCGTTGAAATCTTCGCCGACATTCACCCGCGGGAGACATTGGCTGAACCTTCCGGCGTTCATCAGGTTGTCGACTGATGTCGGTTGCTATGATTGGGTTCCGCGTCCGCGGGTGATCCCTTCTTCGCTGAGGTTAAAGGACGCGATCAACATCGGCGTCGGCAAACCCGAACGCTTTTATCAATTGTCGATGCTCTGCAGCGCCGATGAAGGTATTCAGAACGTGATCTACGCGGTTTCGAAGGTCATTGGCGGAGGGCGCGAAAGCGAAGCACCCAAACGCCGGAGCGCTTTCCCGAAGAGGGACGTTCACGACGGAGAGGCCAGGAGCAGTGCTCGTTTGGAGGAAACCTTGATGCGCGCGAGCGACACTGGCAAACGCGCTGACTATCCTGTCTTGCACCGCCTGTGCCGCGTCTGCGTAGGTCTCAAACACACGGAACTGGTCAAGCGTCACGCCGAGTTCGAGGGCGGTCACATGCTGTATCTGGTCCCGTATGATCGCCAGTTTCAGATGCCCAGCTATGGCAAGGCTGCGGTACCCGGCTATGCTGTCTGCATCCGCTGCCCGCACGAGCAAACCATCAGGCAAAGCCCAGATCGGTCTGCTGAAGAGCGCACGGAGTCGCCGGTCGGGAGACGCAAAAAGACCGGTCGTCATTTGCCAGTCATTGCGCGCAAGGCCGGGCAAAAGCTGGGCGAACTCGGTTTCAACAAACTCAACGTCATTAATGCCCAGTTCACCAAGGACATATCGCGCCAGTTCGACATCGCATCCGGTCACGGCTCCCGCGCTATCGACGTAGTTGAACGGCGGCTCAATGAGATATGCGACCTTCACTCCACAACCACCACTTGACCGTTGATCGCCCCCTCGACGCATTTGGCGAAGGCCCGTCCGACCCGCTCCGACGGCACGCGCTCATGACCGGGAAACAAAGCGCCGTAGCGGCGTTCAGACACATCAAGTAGCCCCGGACTCACCACATTGATCCGCACCCCAGGCGGCATCTCGATCGCTGCGCCTTTCACGAACCCCCCGAGCGCGCCGTTTGCCAGTGCGGCGCCAGTGCCAGCGATAACCGGGTCGCGGTCCAGCACACCGCTGGTCAAGGTGAACGAGCCTTTACCCGAGATCCTTTTCAACCCTGCCAGAACCAGGTTGATTTGCCCCATCACTTTGCTCTCAAGCCCCATCTTGAGCGACGCGTCCGTCTGCTCCGCAAGCGGGGCGAAATGAACATGGCCAGCGGCTGAGACGAGAGCATCAAAGACTCCAATCTCTTCGTACATGCCCTCGATTGAGTTGGGGTCGGAGATATCAGCGCGCACGTCTCCTGTCTTTCGTCCAACGCAAACGACTTCATGGTGCTGAGAAAGCTCGGCAAAGGCGGCCTGCCCGACATCGCCGGACGCGCCAACAAGAATGATTTTCACCGCAGATACTCCTCATAGATTTCGAGCTTTCTGGCGAGAATTTCATCACACCGATCAAGATCATCGCGGCGCTTGGCCAAGAGCCGGGAGTGATCAAGCAGAATGTCCTTTCGATCCGATATGGTTTTATCCCCTTGAGCATAAAGTGCCGCAAACCGCTGCATAACCTTCATCGGCATACCGGTTTCGCGAAGCCAGAAGAGCAGTGTCAGCCAGTCGACATTCTCTTGAGAAAAGCGCCTCTGCCCGTCCGAGCCGCGCATGACCTTGGGGACGAGCCCCTCAGCCTCGTAGTATCGGATCGTATCAACTTTGAGCCCCGACCGGGACGCTGCCTCAGAGATGCGCATGGCAAAATACCTCCTGTAGACCGGTAGATACCGGCCTTGAGCAACTCTAGGTCAAGAAGAAATCCGATAAAAAGCCCGGTCCAACGTGGCCATTGAATGCGAAATTCTGATGCTGAGCTAGTTGCCACCCCTCATTGTGGAGTGACTGGGACAGCTCGGTCCCGCCCACGGTTGGTTTGGTCTGCGGGTTTGGCTTGTCTCGACGATTGATCTTCTTAGGCACGCAGCATCAATTGGGTCTATTCGAGCGTGTTCGAGCTTACTTCAGCAACTCCCGGCCAGGCGAATGGCGGCTTGCTAGCCACAATGTCTTGATCAAATGAAATTCCAAGCGCTTTGAGAGATGAATGTCCCAATGAGCACCTGTTCGAGAGCATGCGCGAGGCACGCAATCTGATCGCGGTGTGGCATAGTGATTTTAACCATCACCGACCCCACACAAGCCTCGCTGGCTTGACGCCAGTGGAATATGCCAACCGGTCAAAAGAAGACCAAAACCTGAGCAGAGCCAACTCACAAATGAGGACGCTCAGGGGAGCAGTTCAGATTTAACAAGCGCCATATAGAAACCTGCGTCGATTTCACTGCTAGCGATAGGTGATATTCGGATCTCAAGAGAACCAACTAAATGCCCTCATGGCAAAACCAATTTTTTTGTTGGTCGCATGTACAAAGCGATCATATCCGGCTTGTGGCATCATCATGCGCTGCATTGCTGCGGATGAAGAATACAAGATCCGTATTGTCCTGACTTTGGAGAATCGATGAAAACGAACAATAATACAGTTCTCATTACTGGGGGAAGCTCTGGCATCGGTGCTACTCTTGCGAAGCGACTTTCCGAGTTAGGCAATAGGGTCATCGTCTGCGCGAGAAATGAAGATAGACTAGCCCAAATCAAATCTCGGATTCCAAGCATCCAAACGAAAGCGTGTGATATTCAGGATTTGGAGCAAATTGAGGCTCTCAAGGACGACATTGGTTCTGAGGTGAATCTGCTTATCAACAACGCAGGCATTGTGCAGGAGCTATCACTTCACGCGAATGCCGATCTTGGTGCGCAGATCAAAGAGGTTGATATCAACCTGAATGGCATTCTGAGAATGCTGCACGTGTTTTTAC
This sequence comes from uncultured Roseobacter sp., assembly GCF_947492555.1. Lineage (GTDB taxonomy): Bacteria > Pseudomonadota > Alphaproteobacteria > Rhodobacterales > Rhodobacteraceae > Roseobacter. The sequence goes on along the minus strand of NZ_CANLNE010000001.1, from coordinate 1,077,409 downwards.
CCTCGATGCAAAACCACACCACAGCGGCGGTCGTGAATGTCACGTCTGCCACCGCTTTCATTGCTGAGTCCAAGGCCCCGATCTATAGCGCGACCAAAGCAGCTCAGCATGCGCTGACGCTCGCGCTTCGACATCAGTTAAGGGACACGCAAGTCAAGGTGTTCGAACTCATTCCACCTCTGACTGACACGCCGATGGCCGCACATGTTGAAGGCATTTCAAAGTTGTCACCTGACAAGGTCGCGAGCGCCTTAATAGCCGGGCTGGAAAAAGACCAGTATGAAATAGCACCCGGTCTCAGCCGCGCCGCTCGATTGATGTCACGGGTTGCACCGCGTTTCGCGTTTTCCCAGCTGAACAAGTAGCGCAAATATGTTTGTAACCGCGGCCAACCCGTGATTGTCAGTGGTGAAAGGGCACACGCATATCCACGTTGCCCGCACTCCGATTATTCACCGTGCTGGACCATTGCTTTGGGCGCATCTTCCTGAACAAGGTGCCCAGCATTCGGGACGACTTTGAATTCACCATCCGTCAACATGCTTGCAAGTCTGCGACCGCGATCAAGCGGAACCCATTCGTTACTTTCTCCCCAAAGCAGGGCCGTGGGGCAATTGAGCTTATGATGCGACGCCAGTCCAGATCGCGGCGATTGCAATACCGACAAGCATTGCAACAATGGGGCTTCGCCAGATCATCATGACGGAAAGACCAATAACGACAGCAGTGATGGTTCGAATGCCCCCGGTTGCAAACGAAGAAGCCACAATTGCAACCAGCACCGATACAGACATCTTTTCAAGAAAGCTCTCGAGCTTCGGCGTGATCTGCACGCGTTTCATCAGGGCAAACCCCGAATACCGAAGTGCAAAAACGGTCGAGGCAATCACCATTATGGCGAGCCAAGCAAGTTGATCATTCATCAATGGTTCGTACCCCTACCAATCCACCAGCAATCGCAGCGGCAATGATGTTCCAACCCGTCGGGACAATGGGTTGAGCCAGGATGGCAACCAAAGCGGCAACGACGACAAACAGCCATCTACGGTCCGCGATGACACCCGGCGCAATGAGTGCTGCGAAGTAGACCGGCATGATGACGTCAATTCCGTAGGTGCTTGGGTCTCCTACTTGGGCGCCGCCAATCGCGCCTATTGCGGTCCCCAAAATCCAAGCCACCCAGAAGATAGCGCCACTGCCTACAAGAATGCCGATGTCCCGCTCGTCTTCCTTGAGGGCCTTGTGTGCATGGGCAAAATTGGGGTCAGACAGAAAGGTTGCAGCAAGAACACGTCGTTTCGGGCCGAGCTGATTGACCCAGGGCGATAACGCAGCACCCATCAGAATATGCCGCGCACCAACCGCGCAGGTTACGAGAAACACTGCTAGCAGCGACATCTCAGCATCCCAAAGATCAAGGACAGCGAACTGGGCTGCGCCGCTGAACACGAGAACGCTCGAACCGATTGCCTGCGCGCTGGACATTCCTCGTTCAATCGCTGCGATCCCGTATGCCATGCCAAACGGAATGACAAAGATTGCAAGCGGAGCAAGCTGCCACATACCACGTTTGACACCTGAAAATGTAAGGCGGATCGGCGTAGTGTGCATGCGCGGTCCCTATTCAGTCTAACCTTAATGACGGTTATATAGAAAAATTGTATAACCGCAATGGTGGTTATAAGAGTTGAATTGCGTTCACTTGAGGAGATGTTGAATGAGCTATGCTGAAGCCCCAGTACGAACTGTCGGTGGGCGGCTCGCCCTAGATTTTCTGAATACAGCTGACTGGTCGTCGGATGGGGCAGTCATTCATGAGAAGTTGGGGGACGAGAAAGACGTTCGCAGATGGACGGATGCGTTGAACATTACTCAATCTGTTGACCATGGCCGCGCTTGTGATTTGGCGGCTCTGCGAGATTTACGGGCTGAGCTAAGGGAACTGTTTTTGTCTGCCGTTGTTGGCCGGGCACCGAACGCCGTGGCCATCCAACAGGTCAATGATCTTCTCGCGTTAACGGCAAACACTTCGTTGGTGGTTCGGGTGACCAGTCAACCCTGGCTCGCCGTTGAGAGCTCACTGCTTGATTTGATCCTCACATCGGCCAAAGCCATTTTGTCCGATCCGCGCGAAATCGGGCGCGTGGGTATGTGCGCAGGACCTGAGTGTGGATGGTTCTTTCTTGATGAGTCGCGAAATCGGCGGCGCAAATGGTGCATGATGGAAACATGCGGCAACAGGGCAAAGGCACGACGTCACTATGCTGCCAGAACTGATCAACCGGAAACGTGAGGGCGGACAATACCCCATGACAGAACTACCTAAAGACGGAGAGCTTTAGTATGCCAATTGAAGCCTATCTCATTTTTCTTCTGACGACAGCTGTGGTGGTATTCTCGCCCGGGGCAGCGGCTATCGCGGTTGCCTCCCAGGGTGCAGCCAATGGGGGACGACGCGCTTTTGCCGGGGTCACTGGGATCGCAGCGGCCAATGTTATTTATTTTGTGCTGTCTGCCACCGGGATCGCCGCACTCATCATCGCATCCAATCTTGTATTCTCAGTGATCAAATGGGTGGGTGTTGCTTACCTAGTTTGGCTCGGACTGATGGCATTGTTGAGCCCTTCCGGAGCCGTCAAGGTGAATCCCGATCAAAAACGCTCGGGACTAATCAGGCTGTTCACACAAGGGTTTGTTATCGAATTCGCCAATCCCAAGGCATTGCTCTATTTTGCTGCCATTCTACCCCAGTTTCTTAATACTTCTCTTCCTGTCCTGCCCCAACTTTTGGTCATGGGCATCACTACTTTAACGATGGACCTGATTTCCTACAGTACCTATGCATTCCTTGGAGATCGGCTGGCACGTGGCGGTTTGAAGGAGTGGATCGTCAGCCTCGTCAATAAGACCGCGGGCTGCGCATTGCTTTATGCCGGGTTCCGAATGGCAAGTGTCAGTTCCACGAAATAAATGCCGGTCAGGATCGTGCGGCAAGAAAGACAGTCAAACAGGTTGGGGTGAGGAAATGTATCTCGCACGCGGTGTTCCGGTCGCGTGCCATTTCGAGCGTGGTTCCCAACCCGCAATCCCGACTGCCAGACGCCGTATCTATGCTACACTTTGGATGCTGGATGAGCGGGGATTGGCGGCACTTGGCTTAAGATATTGATAGTAATTGTTTTTTGATCTAAGCCTTCTGCCATAAAATACAAAGAATATCAGACGGAGCCCAACAGATGCAGTGCAAGATATTTTTCCTATCTCTGGTCGCCGCCGGTTGCCTGCATGTCATAGATGTCAGCGCGCAAGATAGCCCGGTTCGACCCGCTAAAGTCACCACGGTGGTGGCAACGGACAGTATTATCCAGCGCTCTTATCCGGCAGTTGTGTTGCCATCACGGGAGGTCGAGTTATCCTTCAAGGTGTCCGGCCCCGTGATCGAGTTACCGGTCCGCGCGGCATCGCAAGTGCTTCAAGGGGATGTCATTGCGCGGATCGACCCGCGTGATTTCGAAAGCCAGATTGCGCAACTCGAAAGCAGAAGGGATGAGGCGATAGCCCAGCTGAGCGCTTTGCGCAGCGGTGCCCGGCCAGAAGAGGTTGCGGCTTTGGAAGCGGCGGTCGCCTCCGCCGAAGCCCAGGTCGAACAGGCACGTGACAACCTGACCCGTGTAGAAGAACTGGTGGAGCGCGGCGTATCAGCAGAAGCGCAATCAGAAACGGCCCGTGCAGACTTTCGCGTGGCCGAGGCCAACCTGCGGGCCCAACGTGAGCAACTCCGCATCGGCCAGGTCGGAGGCCGCGCAGAGGACATTTCAGCTGCCGAAGCCGCATTGCGTGGGGTCGAGGCACAGTTGCAGGCCGCGCGTGACGATCTTGCGGATGCCACGTTGATGGCCCCCTTCGACGGTATTATCGCGCGGCGTGACATCGATAACTTCACCAATGTGCAGGCAGGTCAGAGCATCGTGTTGTTGCAGGGTCTCAATGTCGTGCATCTCGCATTTGATATTCCTGCCCCTGATGTAACAGCACTGACCCTTAACGGTACCGACCAGATCAGCAACACAGCTTTTTTTGACGCGCTACCCGATCAGGAGTTTCCCACCGAGTTGGTCGAGTTTTCTGTCCAGGCGGATGCCGCCACGCAGACCTATCGCGGTCGAGTTGCGGTTGAGGTGCCCGAAGATGCCGTGATCTTGCCGGGCATGATTGCGCGCGTCATTTCTTCAACACCCGGCGCCGCAGCTGAGGTCCGTGCACCGCTGTCCGCCATTGCCGCAGGCCCTGACGGCGCCCCATTGGTTTGGTTGGTCGGCGACGACAACATGGTTGCAGCACAACCGGTCACGCTTGGCGAAGCAACCGGTGGCGAGGTGGCCATCACCGAAGGGCTTTCATCGGGTGACACCATTGTTGCCGCGGGGATCAGTCAGATCCTCGACGGCATGACGATCCGTCCGATCACGCGCGTCGGGAACTGAGACGATGGATCTTGCCCGTTTCGCGCTTGAGAAGCGTCTCATCTCGGCTGTGTCCACCGTTCTAATCTTGCTGGCGGGATATTTTGCCTACACTGCTCTGCCGCGGTTCGAAGATCCGGAATTCGTCATCCGGCAAGCTCAGATCATAACGCCCTATCCGGGTGCCTCCGCCGAAGAAGTGGCCGAGGAAGTGACCGAGGTGGTCGAGAACGCCTTGCAACAACTTCAGGGAATTGACGAGGTTCGCTCCGTGTCTTCCCCCGGTGTCAGTACGGTCACGGTTGAGTTTACCATCGCGTCGACACCTGACTATCCGGAGCTCTACCAGCGTTTTCAACAGATGCGCGCCAAGATACTGGATGCGCAGTCACTGCTGCCGCCCAACGCACTGGATAGCCAAGTCTATGACGACTTTGGCGATGTTTATGCGCTCTATTATGCGATTACAGGCGACGGGTTCGAGATCACCGAGCTCTATGAATACGCCAAGGACCTGCAACGCGAACTGGTGACCGTCGATGGGGTCTCCAAAGTCGTGCTCAACGGGGTTCGCGACGAGGTAATCTACGTCGAATACACCCCCGCGCGCCTGACGGAACTGGGCCTGGCACCACAACAAGTCCAGCAAATTCTGGAGGGCCAGAACCTTGTCACGCCCGCGGGGACAATCGTTGCAGGATCCGCCCGTTTGGCCGTGCGGCCCGAAGCGGCGTTCGACTCGATCAATGCCATTGGTGATCTGCTGATCTCCAATCCGCAAACGGGCGTTTCCTTCCGTCTTGGCGATATCGCAGAGATCCGTCGCGGGCTGACGGATCCGGCGACAACCCTGCTCTATCGTAACGGCCAGCAAGCCATTGGGATTGGGGTGTCCAATACGCTCGGTGGGAACGTGGTCAATATGGGGGCTGCGGTTCAGGAACGCATTGATGCGCTGGAGGCCGAGCGCCCCATTGGCATCAATGTCGAACCGATCTCGGACCAGGGCGTGAGCGTGCAGGCTTCGGTCAGTGATTTTGTTGTGAACGTGCTGCTGGCTTTGGCCATCGTTGTTGGCACACTGCTCGTCTTCATGGGGCTGCGCTCGGGCATCCTGATGGGAGGCATCCTGTTGGTGACGGTCGCCGGCACGCTTTTTGGCATGTATCTCTACGGGCTCGATATGCAGCGTATTTCGCTGGGGGCGCTGATCATTGCCCTGGGGATGCTGGTCGACAATGCCATCGTGGTTGTCGAGGGGACTCTCGTGCGGGTGCAGCGTGGCGAAGACGCCGCCGAGGCGTCGCGCGCTGTGGTACGGCAGACGATCTGGCCCCTGTTGGGCGGCACAATCGTGGGCATTCTGGCGTTTTCGCCGGTCGGGTTCTCGCCGGATAATACCGGTGAATACGCAGGCAGCCTGTTCTGGACAATCGCGATTGCGCTGCTCTTTTCCTGGTTGGTGGCGATCTGGCTTACGCCTTACTATTGTGCGCTGTTGCTAAAGAAAGGCGCGACTAAAGAGGACACTCAGGAGAACGGAATCCTTATCGCCTATCGCAAACTCCTGGCGCTGGCGATCCGGGTGCGCTGGTTCACGGTGGGTGGCGTGGTTCTTCTCTTTCTGTCCGCAATCGCACTTTTCAAATTTGTGCCGCCGGGGTTCTTTCCCTCCTCGACCCGCGACCAGTTTGTGATCAATTACTTTCTGCCACAGGGTACTGACATCACCGAGACACAAGCAGATGTTTTGGAGATCGCCGAGTTTGCGCGCCGCCTTGACGGGGTGACCGGCACCAACAGCATCGTTGGAGCCGGGCATCTGCGGTTCATGCTGATCTATGAAGGTGAGAACCAGAACGCGGCCTATGGGCAGATTCTGGTCGATGTCGAAGGGTACCCGGTCATCGACGATCTGCGGGTCCAACTGCAGACCCATATTGACGAGACTTACCCGGCCTCGAACGCCAAGGTCTGGAAGTTCGTTCTGGGTCCGGGAGGCGGTTCGAAGGTTGAGGCGCGGTTTACAGGACCAGATCCGGTGGTGCTCAGGGGGCTTGCAGGCGAGGCCAAAGCAATCATGGCCAAGGCGGGTGGTGTTGCGGTCAAGGATGATTGGCGCGAGCAGGTGCAGGTGGTTCAGCCCATTGTCGACACCGAGAATGCGCGAAGGCTCGGGTTGACCCAGGGCGAGATTTCCAATGCACTCTACAACCATCTGACCGGCGCGACATTGGGCCTTTACCGCGAAGGCGATGAGCTTCGCAACGTGATCATGCGACCGATGAAAGAGGCCCGAAACGATATCGGTGCACTGCGAGACATTCAGGTCTTCAGCGAGGTAATCGGTGGTTACGTCCCAATAAGCCAGGTGGTGGACCGGTTCGACATCGTCTTCGAGGCAGGAAACCTCAGAAGAATTGATCGCAAGCTGGCGATCATGGCTCAGGCTGACAACGCACCAGGTGTTCTTTCAGGTGAGCTATTCGATGCGGTGCGCGGCCCGGTCGAGGCCATCAACCTGCCACCCGGTTACACGCTGGAATGGAGAGGCGAGTACGGCAACAGTCAGGAGGCCAACGAAGGGCTGGCCTCGACGATGCCTCTTGGGTTCGGGGCGATGTTCCTCGTCGTGCTGTTCCTCTTCAACGCTTGGCGGCAAACGATTATCATCTGGCTGGCCGTGCCATTGGCTCTGATCGGCGTGATCTACGGCCTGGCAGGCTCCCAAACCCCGCTGGAATTCATGGCTATTCTCGGAGTGCTCTCGCTTACCGGTATGCTGATCAAGAACGCCATCGTGCTGATAGATGAAACGGATACGCAGATTGCCAGTGGCAAGGCCCGAATGTCCGCCGTTGTCGATGCGGCCGTCAGCCGGGTGCGCCCGGTGTCGCTTGGGGTTCTTACGACCGTGTTGGGGGTTGTGCCTCTGCTCTGGGATCCATTCTTCAAATCGCTCGCGGTGGTGATCATCTGTGGGCTCAGCTTTGCAACGATCTTGACCCTGATCGTGGTGCCAACGCTCTACGCAATCTTCTTTCGCGTGACGCAAACCGAAACCGAGGTACCGGAACGCGCCAGTTGAGCGGTGCGCTGGTGCTGCCTGGCGCCTGAAGGACGAAACTGAATGGCCTGGCGAGGCTTAGGCTCTTCGCTTCAGTTCACTGTAGCGTCGCCGACTGACAGGAATTTGCGTGTCATCCTTAAGGGTACACACGTACGCGCTTCCGGAGCGTTTGATGGTTTTCACATGTTTAAACCTCACCCAATGTGATCTGTGGCACTGCCCTCCCTGAAATCTGGCGAGGGCTGCCACGCAATCCGAAAATGCAAGCTTCAGCGTGGCAGTGCCATCGGAGGTGATCAGGCGGACATAATGATCTTGCGCCTCCACGCGAATGAGATCATCGCCCAAATTGTGCGGCGCTGCGGGAATCACACTGCGCAAAGTCGGTTCAGGGGCTTGTCTAAGGAGGCGATCTGCTTGGTGTTTTTGGACAATGTCAGCTGCCCGGTAGGCGAGCACAGCCATGAGTGCCGAGAGACCGAGGGAAGGGATTGCAATGTCACCCAGCTCCAAAATGTAGAGCTGTGTGATGTTGAGCGAGGCATCGTCATTCAGTGTTGGAACATCGAGAATGATATCAGCGACCATCGAGAAGGGCGCCAGGAGAAAAGGCAGCAAGATAACGGCTGCAACCAACGGCCACGGCATGCGCAGCCCCGCAATGACACCCAAAACCGTTGTGAGTATCAGTGCGCTAGCGGCAACAAAAAGGTGAAAAAACCAATGCAGGATCGCGACCCACACAGGGAGGGGGGCGGTGACCAATGGCTCAAAACTGGTGATGATGACGCCACCGACAACTGAAAACACCAGACAGTACCAGACCAGCTGGCGCCACGAGATGTCACGCAACCCAAAGACTGAGAGCAGGACGGATTGAAAGCGGTCGTTTCCTGTGCTGGACCTCTCGGTCGCAGTATCCGTCAAAATTTTCTCCTCCAGCACGACTCAATCAGTGGTGCTTTTACATGTGCGATCCTGTCTCGCGAATGAAAAATTCGCCAACGGTCGATATTTGACCACTGGCGAACAGACCTGTGCAATTCGCGAATTCCAGAGACGTGTTGATGAACCTTTCGTTTTCGAACCTGACCACATCGGTACCTGTCTGCGGCGTGCCGCGCTCAACAGGATTGTGCGGCAAAACAGGCAATGATCAAAGGACTTCCCATGTCGAGATATCGCGAGACCTTAACACTGGTTCCCCTTACCGTGTTTTCACTGACACTCCTCAATGCACAGATCGCAGGCGCCCAGGAGACGGGGCGTGACCTGACAGGCGCAATCGGGCTCGGCATCAGTTCCGGACCGGAATTCAATGGATCAGATGAGACCTCAGCCGGCGTTTTTCCGATCTTCGATTTGACCTGGCGCGACCGGTACTTCCTCAACCAACGGGGTTTGGGTGTTTACGCACTGCGGAACCATGGTCCGAATGATCTCTCCGTCGGCATCGCGATCGGGTATGACTTCAACGAGCGGCTGGTAGCAGATGACGCACGTCTGGCAGGGCTCAAGGATGTTGAGGCGGGTGCCCTGCTGACCGCCTTTGCCGAGTATGATGCGGGCATTGCCGATCTGGAATTCGAGGTCAGTCACGGGCTGAGCAGCGACGGGCACGAGGGAACCCGTGCCACGGCGGCTGCTGAATTTGGCATGCCGGTTGGAAAGCGGGTCTATCTGTCTGCCAAACCCTTCGTCACATGGGCGGATGGTTCTTACACAGACGCGTTTTACGGTGTATCTGCGGCAAACGCTGCAACCTCGTCGTTTTCTCGCTTTGAGGCGGGGTCAGGCTTTGAGCGTGTCGGGGTCGAGCTTCGCGCGTCGTATGATCTGACCGTTCGCACCGGTGTTTTCCTCGGGGTCGAGCATGCGCGCCTTCTCGGGGATGCTCAAGACAGCCCGATCTCATTTGATGACAGTCAAACAGAGATATCGACAGGGATCATTTTCCGCTTCTAGACGTTCAGAAATACCTTTTGGGGTGCCGGATCGTTTGTCCGCCCGGCCCCCTGCGGTTCTTGTTGCTGCACAGGAGGTAGCGAATGAAACAAAAGCTCCACATTGCGGTCTTGATGGCTCTGATATGCTGCGGATGGCCGTTGACTATTTGCGAAAATCCGAATTGGACCAAGGCCATATCGGTTGGGCGTGGCATCATGCCTCTCAAGAACTTCTAACTGCAATGGCCGCAGTGTTCCGCGACCACGATGCATGCACCGACCTTCACAAACACTTTGAACATCTGCAGAACCATTCGGCTTTGCGGCTTATAGAGATCACAACCCAATATCGTGCCGTCAGCGGTGCTGAAACACTGCCGGTTTCAAAGGGATAAACCGATTAGGACTGGATCATCGCCTCCTGGTTTCTGGTGTTTTCGTTTCAAAGAAGAAGAGTTTTTAGCTGACGTTTAGTGTTTTAGGCTTCATCAATGATTTAAGGGCATTAAAAAAATGCCGACGGTCCATTGGAGCAGTTGTAAAATGAATATTTTAGGCTTTTTCAAAAGCAGGCGCGGCTTGCGAAGCAACGCCCTGATCTTCATTGGTGTTGCCGCGACCGTCAGCGTGATCGGCATAACGGCTGCCAGATTTTGGGATCGCATCGATGTCCCGGCGATAGGAGACGATCAAAACGTCACCGACGCAACGCAGATTGAGACGATCTTCATGCCGATTGATCGCGAGATTATCCCGATTCCGTCAGAGGCCATTGGATCTGGAGGAGGGATGACCTCGTGGAGCGGCGTTCCGGTTGTCGTCACGGCGACAGGTGAATTCATCGCCGTCGAAAATGGCGAGGCGATAAAGCTTGCAATTTCTGCCCCTGAAAACGGGGTCGATGCCTATGCCGCTTATGTCAAAGAGACAAGTGACCGTGATCCCAGGGAGTATTGGTTTCGCTACAACGATGTTCTCTATTCCAGGGAGCGCGGCGAGCTTATCTTATCCTATTCTCTCTGGAACGATACGAATGCATGCGCCACCAATGCGATTGCGGTGGCCCCTGCGGAGGACCGGCCCGGTCCGATCACTGGTGACTGGGTGGTGAAATATGAAACTGCCCCATGCCTCCCGATTTCGGAGTTCGGAAGCCCGATCCACGGCCAGATGGCTGGGGGTCGCCTTGTGCAGAGGGACGACGGCAAGATCCTGTTGGCCAGCGGCGACTATGGCAAGGACGGTCTTCATGCGCCGCCCATGGCGGCGCAGGCGGATGATTACGACTATGGCAAGATCATCGAAATCGATCTCGACACCGGCGCCGCGCGCCATATCAGCAGCGGCCACTCCAATCCGCAGGGGATTGCACTGGACCGTGACGGAGAAATCTGGATTGCAGAGCATGGACGTCGTGGCGGCGACGAACTGAACCACATACAGGATGGCAAGAACTATGGCTGGCCACTGACATCTCTTGGCACGCGTTACAACAAACTCGCCATTCCGACAGTGATGGAAAACGGTCAGCATTCCGGAGCGTTTGAGGCACCGGTTTATGCATGGCTCCCCTCCGTCGCTCCTGGTGCGCTCATGTTGATCGACGGGTTCGATCCTCTTTGGGATGGCGATCTTCTTCTGGGCACTTTCAAAGATCAGGCCTTGTACCGGATCAGGGTGAGAAATGACCGCGTTTTGTTTGCAGAGAGAATTCCTGTTGGGCAGCGCGTGCGCCATCTCCAGATGTTGGAAGATGGTCGGATTGCAATTTTCACCGATGCAAAAACTGTTGAATTGCTGTCGGTTGGTGCCGCGGATCACGCGTTTGAGTATGCTTTGACCTTCGCGGATCAACTGGATGTGGATACAGCGACACGCGCGTCCTTTCTGGAGACGCTGGATGCTTGCTCTCAATGTCACTCCCTGGGGCAGGTTTCCAACAGTGCAGTTCCCGCCCTTGGCAGCGTATTCGGCAGCGCTTTCTCAGCCGAGATATCGGCACGCTACGAGGGTCCATTGAGTGCGGCCAATCAGGTCTGGAACGAAGAAACGCTGACGGCCTTCCTCGACAATCCAAATGAGTTTGCTCCCGGCACGTCCATGCCCGATCCGATGCTGGAGGAGGGCGAGGTTCTATCCAAACTGGTTCTCCTTCTCTATGCGCTGGCGCGAATTCCTCAATAGTCACTCTGGCCGTCTCAAGCTCACATAAAGAGCCGATGTGTGCAGGGAGCAGGTCACTGCTTACAAGCGCTTGCACTATACAGAGCATTTGATTTTCGACGGGTTTGAAGGTCATGGCATAACCATGTGCTCGAAATGCGCCGTGCCAAACTTGATTGCATAGACGTTTCGCTGACCTAAATTACTATTAGAGCAAAACAACAATGGGCGCCGACAAACGCCTTTCCGGTAACAATCTTCGGTCTAAAGGATGCAGATGCCCAAGGATTTACAGGCCCTCAAATCCGCAATGCTTGCGTGCACGCTTTGCAAGGATCTGCCGCTGGGGCCAAACCCTATCTTCCAATTGGACCGGCAAGCCAGAATTCTGATTGTCGGACAGGCGCCAGGCCGTATCACACATGCAAAAGGCCGACCCTTTGACGATCCCTCCGGCGACCGCCTCCGCAGTTGGCTCGCCGTCGACAAACCCACGTTCTACACCGATCCCAGGGTTGGAATTTTTCCGATGGGATTATGCTTTCCCGGCACGGGATCGGGCGGCGATCTGCCGCCGCCGAAAATCTGTGCCACGACCTGGCGGTCGTCCGTATTGCAAGCGCTGGAACAGGTTGAGTTGACACTGGTTCTGGGGGCCTACGCGATTGCATGGCACCTGCCAGACCTCGGGGGTAAATCGGTGACGGAAGCCGTCCGGCAATCTTCCAGGGGAGACGGGAACATGTTCGTGCTGCCGCACCCTAGCCCCCGAAACAATCGGTGGCTGAAACAAAATGCCTGGTTCGAAACGGAGGTGATCCCGCGCATCCAACAGAGTGTGAGGCGGATACTGGATACGCCTTCCGGGGTATAAGGAGGACGTAGGTGCATAAGATGAAGCATTGGCTTCGAGAGATCGTTTCCCAGAACGCTGTTCGGGAGCTGAGTACGTTACCGGCTGCGCATCTGACGGCCGCTGTGCAGATGGGGGTCGGGCAACCCGTGAAAATGGCGCCAGAATGCCTTCGTTGGCGGAGCGCCTGTCGGATCAGGCAAGGCGCGTTTTCGTGTTGACCGGCGTTGATTTGCGTCACATCAGCGGGATCATTGAAAATCTACCGTTCAAATGGTGTCCGCTGCGACGGCAGCGCTCACCTCTGGGGAAATACGTGCATGACTGAAGTAACTCCACTGGATCAGGCTCACGGCGCGATGGAAGCGGCCCCCGGTGACGATGCGGTCCGGCTGCGGTTCTATGAGCGTCTGGCCGAGTGCGAGCTCTTCTTGATGCTTGCCGAGGAGGCGAACGAGGGCGATCAGGTATCGCCTGAGCTCTTCGATTTGGGCGATGCCCGCTATGTGCTTGTCTTTGACCGGGAGGAGCGACTCGCCGCCTTTGCAGGCAAGCCGGTGCCTTATGTCGCGCTGTCAGGTCGGATGATCGCCGGGATGCTGGCAGGGCAGGGGATCGGGTTAGGCGTTAATCTGGAGGTGGCGCCTTCGTCGATCCTGCTACCGGATACGGCAATAGTCTGGTTGCATGACACGTTGAGCAATCAGCCCCGCGAGGTCGAAGCCGCCATTGTCCAGGTGCATGCGCCGAAAGGTCTGCCGGAGCATTTCATCACCGCGCTTGACGGCAAACTGGCGACGGCACTTGGGTTGGCACAAACGGCCTATCTCGTGGGGGTGACCAATGACACTGGCGCGCGCGGGCATCTGCTCGGATTTGTAGGAGCGGTGCCGGAAGCAGAGGGCGCATTGGCGCGTGCAGCCGGTGAGGCGCTCACGTTCTCCGGCATTGAGGCGGGTGCCATCGATATCGGATTTTTCCGTCACGCTGATCCGATGACCCCTCGGATGGACTCTGTCGGTTTGCGGTTTGATTTACCTCAGCTGCAGCACCCCGCGCCACAGCAACCCAGCATTCCGGGAGGAGACCCCGCCAAACCGCCTAAACTCCGCTAGTGTCGGTCCCTTCACGTTGTCCTCACGCGGAACACGGTGATTTTCACAAGGGCGAGAGGCGGCGCTACAGAGGGTGCAAAGCGGCGGGATCGCCGTCTAAATATCCCAAGAGCTCAAAACCCGCCCCTAATGATCCTCTTGAAGAACTGGAGTTTTCTGATGAACCGCTTCCCCCTCAAAATTGCAGGTGTCGCCATCGCGCTGACCATCGCGTCGTCGGCCTGGGCCGGTGATCAATACGTTGATCCGACCGGGTTTGCTGTGTCCGGATATGACGTCGTGGCCTATTTCGACCTCGAACAGAACCCGGTCGGCACGGCGCAGCCTGCGGCGGTGCCCGGTGACAAGGATATCACATCGACCTATAATGGCGCGACGTTCGCGTTCTCGTCCGAAGCCAACAAGGCCGCGTTCGAGGCCGATCCCGAAAAATATGTGCCGCAGTACGATGGCCATTGCGCCTATGGTGTGGCCAAGGGCGGCAAGGTGCCCGGCAACCCGAACCTATGGCGTATTCTGGATGGCAAACTCTACCTCAACATCACCCAAAATGTCGTGGGCTTCTGGGAAGAAGACATTCCCGGCAACATCCAGCTCTCTGAATCGAATTGGGTCGATATCGAAGCGGCACCAGCCTCTGACCGGGCGATCCCGCAGTTTGAAAGCGCTGCACCGGTTGAATGATCATGACTGAGAAGGACCTGCCTTCTCGTTCCCCGGAAGCCTCGCCGCGTCTGACGCGACGAGGCTTTTTGGCGCTGGGTACTGTTTCCGTGGTCACGGCGGGCGCCGTGGCGTCACGGTGGTTCAATATCTGGGCCGAGACGGGCGAGAACGCGCTGAGCGCGCCCGAAGCTCATCAAGCGGCCCTGTCCGGTGATATCCTCTTGGTTGACATCCGAAGGCCGGATGAATGGGCTCTGACAGGCGTCGGCGAAGGCGCGATAACGCTCGACATGCGGCGCGAAGATTTTACCGAAGCGCTTCTGGCCGCCGTGGGGAATGACGCCACACGCCCCGTCGCCCTGATTTGCGCACGCGGCGTGCGATCTCGTCATCAGAGCGCGAAACTGACCAAGGCCGGGTTCACACGCATTATCGACGTGCCCGAAGGCATGCTGGGCTCCGGTGCGGGGCCTGGCTGGATCAAACGCGAACTGCCCCTGCGCAAGGAGAGTTGAGATGAAACTGTTCCTCGCGCTGGCCGCCGCGGCCTGGTTGGGCGGGGCGGCACCGTCGCATGCCGCTTGTGGCGAAGACACGGGGGCCTGCTCGATTGAGATGGGGACCTATCACGCGCGCGTGCCGGAGGGCCCCGTCAAGGGCGCGATACTCTATCTGCATGGGTTCGGCGGGTCGGGGGAGGGCGCGCTGCGACCCAAGGACTGGGTGAACACGGCGCTCGACCGTGGCTATGTGCTGATCGCGCCGGATGGCTTGCCTTATGCGGAGGGGCGCGGGCGTGGCTGGTCGTTCATCCCGGGCCGCCCGAAATTGCGCGATGAGCCTGCGTTCCTGCAGGCCGTGCGGGATGATGCTGCCGCCCGTTTCGGTTTCGCGGCGGAACGCGTGATCCTGAGCGGTTTCTCCATTGGCGGCTCCATGACCTCATACATGGCCTGCGACGTGCCGGACAGCTTTTCAGCCTATGCGCCGGTGGCCGGTGGTTTCTGGCGCCCGCATCCGACCGACTGCGCGGGACCCGTGCGCCTGTTGCACACCCACGGGTGGACTGATGGCACCGTGCCGCTCGAGGGCCGTGTTCTGCGCGGTAGTGACGCGACGGACCCGGAGGCGCTGGTGCAGGGGGATATCTTCTACACGCTGCGCATGTGGCGCGAGGTAAACGCCTGCAACCAGTTGCGCGCGGACCGATATGTCACCAAGGGCGAATTTATGCGCCGGGCGTGGGATCGCTGTGCCGACGGCTCCGCATTGGAATTCGCGCTCTTTCCCGGTGGGCATGTCGTGCCGCAAGGCTGGGCAGGCATGATGTTGGACTGGTACGAGGGGCTTTGAGCACAGCGCTGCGCGGCAAGCCGCCTGGGTGTCCAGACCGATCAACCGGACACTCCGCACAGGTCGGAGGTGGGCCAGAAGGTCGCCTGTGACCGGGCCGCGATCCAGTGCCGCTCCAACTTCCGGGGGCACCGGCACCCCTTAAGAATGTGCGGATGCCTATCTATGGCGGGTACCAGACCCCCTAATTCCCAGAGTCAGGTGCCGGAGTTATTCAGCGGGAAGCTGGCCTGCGTCCAACAGATTGCGCAGCCGCGATCTCTCAAGGCGCGCGCGGCCGACAATGGCGGGTTCGCGAATGGTGTGCGGGCTTTGCATGCGCAGCCCGCCCGGCAGCGCGCGCGACAGTTGCACAGCGCTGAGCGCTGACAACGGCACGGCGAGGCAGAGACTGGCGACAATCGGAATGAGCCAGAGAGAGACAAGGCCAGAGGCCAGGCCGATCAGCAGCACAAAGCCCAGCAAGATCTCCGCCCAGTGGAACCGGATCAGGGTGCGCAGCGGGTAGGCATGGGCATGGCGCGACTGCGCGGCCCAGGCGTCGGATTGGCCAAGCATGGCGCGCAATACAGCGCGGGTCTGCTGGATCATCAGGATTGGCGCATAGGCAATCGACAAGATGATTTCGACCAGAAAGGCAGTCAGGAAAGCGCCGCGTCCCCCGTAGACCCGCGTGGCCTTGGGATGCAGGGCGATGATGCCGGCGCCCACAAGTTTGGGGGTCAGCAGCATGGCGTACATGATCACCAGGAAGACGGCGGAATCGATGTGGCTCATCTCTGGCGGCCAATCCGGGAAGAGCGGATTGGTCTCGTTGAAGTAGCGCACGACATTGGTGTCCGCGTCGACACCCAGCAGGGCCCAGATCACCAGCAAGACAAACCACGCAGGTGACAGCAAATAGCTTACTGCGCCGTGGAAGAGATGGAAGCGCGACACCGGGTGCAGACCCGCAGTGCCCAGCAGGCGCAGGTGCTGCAGGTTGCCGCGGCACCACCGCTGGTCCCGCAGCACGTAATCGATCAGCGTGCCGGGTGTCTCTTCGAAACTGCCAGAGACGCGCGGCAGAAACCGTACACGCCATCCGGCACGGCGCAGGAGCCCCGCCTCGACAAAGTCGTGGCTGAGGATCAGTTCCGCCTGGCCCTTGCGCCCCTGCAAATGGGGCAGCCCGGCAGATGCCGCAAAGGCGCGCGTGCGGATGATCGCGTTGTGGCCCCAGTAATTGCCCTCGCTACGCGCCCATTTCGCCAGCCCTTCGGCCAGCAACCAGCCATACGCAATGTTGGAGAATTGCTGCAACCGGGCGAAGATGGTTTCTGCTCCGATCAGCATCGGGAAGGTCTGAATCAGACCGGTCTCTGGGTCAACGCTAAGCTCGTCTGCAAGGCGGTCGATGGCGCGCCCGGTCATCAGGCTGTCGGCGTCCAGCACCACCATGGCTTCGTAGGCGGCGCCCCATCCGGTGATCCAGTCGACAAGGTTGCCAACCTTCTTATCCGTGTTCGCAGCCCGGCGGCGATAGTGAACAGCAAACCCTTCCGGCGCGGAGGCGGCCAGATCGGCAAAGGCGCGTTGCTCATCCTCGGCAATGGCCGGGTCGCGTGTGTCCGACAGCACGAACAGCGTATAGCTGTGCGCGCTCTGGCGTCGTGCAAGGTCGTCCAGCATCGCCGTTGCATTGCCAAAAACGTCGCTGGGCACTTCGTTATAGATGGGCACCAGCAAGGCGACATCCATCGGAACCACCTCTTTGGGGCTGCGGCCTTGGGCCGTTTCCCGGGCCAGCAGCCCGGCAATGGCCACGCCGACGGTGCTGACAGAGAGGGTGACCCAGACAAAGGTCACACCAATCAGGGCCAGCAGCGCCCATTCCAACCCTGTCATGCCGGTCTCAGATAGCCAGCCGTGCAAGGCAGACATCAGCATTGCCGTGCCGATCAGTGCTGGCAAAAACAGGGCGAGCCGCCAGCCAATCGTGCGCTCGGGCCCTTGTGTCGGCGCAATCCGAGGAGTGCCCGGAGAGGCGGAC
This sequence comes from uncultured Roseobacter sp., assembly GCF_947492555.1. GTDB lineage: Bacteria > Pseudomonadota > Alphaproteobacteria > Rhodobacterales > Rhodobacteraceae > Roseobacter. The sequence goes on along the minus strand of NZ_CANLNE010000001.1, from coordinate 1,059,748 downwards.
AGATCTTGGGCGCGCATTCGCAAAGGCGCACGAGGAGGCATTGTGGCTGCCATCCCACCCATCGTGTCCGTACCTTCGCTCATCCCGTTGTCCACCTGTAGAGCCAAACCTCACTGAGCGGCGTGCCATCGAGGCGCAGTTGCGCCCTGAATTCGATGTATCTGGCTTCACCCGCCTGAAAGGTGAACGCCAAACGGGGTCCATTGGTTTCAGGATTTCTTTGCACCAGCCCGTCGGACAGCGTGCCATCGCTGCCGCGCAGGATGATATCGAGCCGTGACAGATCGTCAGGCACCAGCGCACCATCTTCGAAATCGATGGTGACCACCTTGCCGCCTTCGGGGCGCCCGCCTATGGCCGTGCTGAGTACGCGCAGCGGCATGTCAGCCTTTGGGGCCGGATCGTCGCCCCAATCCATCAGGTAGCTCATCTGGTGACTTTGCCCGGCCAGAATGGGTTCTGACGGGCGCCAATAGGCGACGATATTGTCGTAAATCTCCAGATCTGCCGGGATCTCGACCAAGGTGACAGAGCCTTGCCCCCAATCCTCCTGCGGGGTGATCCACAGGGAGGGCCGCGAGTGATAAAGTGCTTCGAGATCCGCATAGTCACGGAACTCACGGGGGCGCTGCATCAGGCCAAAACCGCGCGGATTATTGTCGGAAAACGCGCTGATCTGCAGCGTTAGTGGGTTTGCAAGCGGCCGCCAGATCGTCTCACCCGCGCCATTGTGGATGAGCAGGCCATCACTGTCGTGCACCGCGGGGCGAAAGTCGTCGAACCGCTGGCGCATGGTCTCGTCGAAAAGGAACATGGAGGTCAGCGGAGCGATGCCCACATGGTCCATGTCCGTTCGCGCGAAAATCTCCGCCGATACCGCCATGCGCAGCGTGTCGCCGTGGGAGATATCAAAGTGGTAGGCACCGGTGCAGCTGGGACTGTCGAGCAGGGCGTGCAGCAAAACAGACCCGGACCCCGGTTGCGGTGTTTCCAGCCAGAAGGCGGTGAAGTCGGGGAATTCTTCGCCCATCGGATCGCCGGTTTTTATGGCAAGTCCGCGCGCGGACAAACCGTATGTCTCGCCTGTGCCGATCCCGCGGAAATAGCTGGCCCCCTGGAAGACGGCATATTCCTGGAAAATGCCCGCTTGCTCCAACTCCGCCCGCAGACGCAGGCCGGAATAGCCCAGCGTCGCGTCGATCTCGACATCGGGGAATTTGTCGGTGCTGTCGAAAACGCCCATATCAAAGGCGAGAGGCCGCGCGGTGCCATTCTCGACGACATTGATCTCCACCGCCTGTGGAAAATAGAGCCCGGGCGGAAAGACATCGACACGTTGCGGTCTGAGCGAGCCTTCCCAGAGCGCGTTGCGCCCGTCGAACCAGATCTTGCGATATTGGTCATAGGTCAGGTTCCGCCAGCTTTCGGGGATCAACGGGCGCGGCGTGTACTCTGCCTCTGCCAGCTCCACTGCGCGGGCGCGCACGGTGGATGCATCGAAGGGCTGCGCATCCCCCAGTTGCAATCCGGGCTCTTCGGCGAAGCTGGCCGATGGCACCGCAGCCAGTGCGGCAAGGGATTTCAGAACATCACGACGTAGCATCAGTGCACCGCCTTTTTGCGCCAGGGTTGGGATTTGTACCAGCCCGCGCCGTAGGCGGTCAGGACAAGCACACCCATGCCTGCGAAGTTGACAGCCACGACAGTCCATGTGTCGCGACCGATGTTATCCATGACAAATCCGCTGACCCGCGCAGTGAACATGCTCACGATGAAGACGGCGAGCGACTGCTGTCCGACCTTCAGGATGATCGCGAGCGTGCGCTGCCAGATGCGGGCCGCGATACCGTCGCCTTGTGTTAAAAGCCGCGCACCCTTGTCGCCTGCCGCCACCCAGCAGAGATACGCAAGCGCCAGGAAATGCACATACCGCAGCAGCCCGAAATCGGATTTGTCGATCAGCATCTTGTTGGCAATGCGCCAGTCGCGGGCCCAGTCAAAACCAAATTCACGCACGCCGATATTCGACAGCGGGATGTTCACCAAGACAAGAGCCAGTGCGATACCGATCAACAGTGGCGAAACAGGAGGTTTGGGCAACCAGCCGCGCATGAAGGCAAAGCCAGTAAAGAAAATGAGCTGCCAGCCAAAGGGGTTGAAGAACCACGTCCTGTCCGACCACGGCTCCGCCGGGAGGGCAAGGTTCAGGTGATCAACTCCGACCAAAGCCAGCAGCCGTTCCTGCGCAAAGAGCCAGACAAGCCCAACAAAGGCCGCCACCAGACCGAGATGCACCCGGGACAATGCCATAATCAGGGGCATCATCGCCAGCACGACCATATACATGGGCAGAATGTCGAAATAGTTCGGCACGTAAGTCAGGGTCAGCAACCCAACGAGTTGCGGTCCCGGTTCGGCAAAGAACTTCCACAGGTTCAGCGTGCCGATATAGACCTTGTCGTACGCCCCGGTCATGTCGATGGCGGCCAGCAGGGTCGCCACGGCGAAGAAGAGCCCGATGTGCGCCCAATAGACCTGCCAGACCCGAAAGCTGACCCGCGCCGTGCCGAGCCGCCAGCCGACGGTATCGTATGCGCGTCCAAAGGCGATGGCAGAGGCCATGCCCGAACAGAACACAAAGATCTCGGTCGCGTCTGAAAAGCCCCAGCGCGCGGGAATCCAGGACGTAAAGAAATTCCCCGGCGTATGAGCAAAGAGAATGATGAACATCGCAATGCCGCGAAAGAAATCCAGACGGACGTCACGCTGCTTTGCCACGGGGGCAGGTTTGGTGCGCGAAGGGGAGGCGCTTGGGGTCATATGGGCGGGGTCGGCAAGTGTCATGGCCGGTCTTTATGCTGTGTAAAAGGAATTGTCATCAGGGGCTTGCGATCATTGTGCGGGGATCCGCCGGGCCTCTTGAATGCTGGCCAGACGGGTGGTGGTGAAACGGTCCGGCCGTCCTGCGCGCCGCGCCAGACGGTCTGCAATCACGGCTTCGGTCTGCTCGTAACGACCCGCGCGCAGGCCAGCGTCAATGGTGATGCGTTCGAAAACGTCGCGCTGGGCGTGGCTGCCGCCGATAGTTTGCATCGTCGGGCGTGCGGCGGTCAGATCGGCGAAAGCCGCGTCATAGCGCCCTTCGGCAAAGGCATTCAGCCCGGCAAGGGCCGCCATCCCGGGATCGGCATAGCGCCTTGGCATCTCACCGGATTTCGCGGCATCCTGTGCAAACCGCCGGGTCATCGCAGCTTTCGCCTCCGGACGGTTCGCTCCAGTTAGTGCCAGCATGTAGTGCAAATCGGCAAAGACGACGCAGCCGTCTTCGGTACGGTTCTGCGCAAGATCGGCCAGTTCTTCCCAGCGGGGGCCGACATCCACGCCCTCCAGCTCGAGCCGGATCAATAGCGATGTGGCGTTCGAGATGTCACGGTAGTCATCCGTTTTGTCAGCGCGAATCTGGGCGTCGTAGAGGCCAAGTGCCACATCAAGCTGACCGCGGTCCATGTGCAACAACGCCTTGTGCCACCAGACGTGGTAGCGGAAATTGTTGCAATGATCCCAGGCACCGGTGTTGCCTTCAATCAAGGCGATCCCCAGGTCGGGCCGCGCCGTCATGTCATAGACGTGGGTGACCGCATGCAGCCCCCATGAATCGTCCGGCGCCAGTGCCAGCCCCTCGCGCCCTGCGGCTTCGGCCCGGTCGTAGGCCCCGGTTTCTTCCAATGCGAAGGCGTGGCACCCTAGGGCAAACCCGCGACAGGCATGATCGGGGCCATGCGCCTCCAGCACCCGTTCGATGGAGGCGCGCATGCCGGTGGCATCCCCGAGAATGAAGCGAATGGCGTGGCTGACCTTGGCTGTTAGCGTATCTTCGGGGTGCCGGGTCAAGACGCCTTCCATTGCGGCGACAGCCTTGGTGGGGTGCCCGTCGAGCCAGTGATCCAGGGCGCGTGTCCAGGCGGCCTCGCGAAAGCTTGGGGTTGTGTTCGCGCAGGCCAGATGGGCAGCTATTGCCGCCTCTTGCGCCGTTTTCGTTAACTCCGCACGTCCCAGCATCAGGGAGAACAATCCGCGTGCTGCGTGGCCCATGGCGAAATCCGGATGGCTCGTGAGCACGGCACCCAAATGGATTGGCGTTGCGGTACTATGGGCCAGAAACGCCCGTACCATGCCATTCCAGTGCTCCAGCGCCTTTTGCGTGGAAAGCGAAACGGGGCTGTTACAGATATCATACATCATCAGGATCGCGCCTTTATTCTCGGAACAGAACAATTCTTTACCTCAATAACGCCACGCGCGAAGGTTCCGGCCAGCCGGTACACGCCAACGTGAAGCCGCGTGTTAGATTTCCGCCAATGTTTCAGGAATAAGCCCGGAATACAGGCGAAATGAAGCCGATATCGCGGGTGTGTTTCAGTCCGCCTTGGGCTTGATTTCAAAGGCGCGAAGCACGGTCTGGGTGTCTTGCCCAAAGCGCGGCGGCGCGTGCCGGTACGTGACTGGTGTGCGGGAGAACTTCAGGGGATTGCCCAAAAGGGCAACGGCGTCACCCGCGGTGTCCGCGGCTTGGACCTGCACGACGGTATCGCGCGCCTTGGCCTGGTCGGAGTTCAGCGCTTCGGCCACGGTGTGGATGGGGCCTGCGGGCACCTTTACGGCGTGGCAGCGGGCCAGGACGTCTTTGCGCGGTAAATCGGCCAGCGCTGCCGTGATCTTTGCGGTCAACGCCACGCGGTTTTCGATCCGGGCAAGGTTCGTGGCATAGGCAGGGTCTTCTGCAAGGGCGGACATACCGAAGGCATCGCAGAACCGCGCAAACTGGGCATCGTTGCCGACGGCTAACAACACGTGCCCGTCAGCGCAGGGAAAGGCATCGTAGGGCACGATGTTCGGGTGCGCATTGCCGCGCCGCTCCGGCAGTTTACCGGAGGTCAGGAAATTGGTGCCTTCGTTGATCAGCCAGGCCATTTGCGCATCGACCAGCGCCAGATCAATGTGCTGACCCTCGCCGGTCCTGTCGCGGTGGCGTAGGGCGGCCAGAATGCCGATGGTCGCGTACATCCCGCACATCACGTCGGCAATGCCCACGCCCACTTTCATCGGCGGGCCGTCCGGGGCACCGGTCAGGGACATGATCCCGCCATAGCCTTGGGCCATAAGATCATATCCCGGCTGTGCGCTGTTGGGGCCGGTCTGGCCAAATCCGGAAATCGAGCAATAGACAAGGCCGGGATGGGCCTTCAGAAGGGTCGCGTGATCCAGCCCATATTTCTCCAGACCGCCGGGTTTGTAGTTTTCAACCACGATGTCCGCCCGCGCTGCCAGCTGGCGCACAGTGTGCTGGCCTTCATCGCTCGACAGATCGACGGAGATCGACAGCTTGTTGCGGTTGGCGGCCATGAAGTAAGCCGACAGATCGGTCGGGTTGCCCGCAGCGTCCTTGGCGTAGTTCGGGCCCCAACTGCGGGTGTCATCCCCGTTGCTCTTGGGGTTCTCGACCTTGATCACGGTCGCGCCGAGATCGCCCAGCATCTGTGTGGCGGTCGGCCCGGCGAGAATGCGGCTGAGGTCCAGCACGACCAGACCGTCGAGCGCCATGGGAGCGTCAGATACGGCCATCGTAGGCTCCACGGTCGATCACGGCAGCGATCACGGTGAAGGTGTCAGCTGTCATCGCGGTGTGTAGGGCTTCGGTCAGTTCGGCGCGGGTGGTCACGGTATGGCCCGCGCCGCCAAAGGCCAGACCCATGGCCGCGAAATCATGTTTGGCAAAATCGACACCGCGGTTTTTCATCTGGCGTGAGCGTTGTTTCAACTCGATCAGGGACAGCGAGGCGTCCACAAAAACCACGATGATCGGTTTCAGCCCCAGTTCGGCGGCGGTGGAAAGCTCGCCTGCCACCATCAGGAAACCGGCATCCCCGCAAAAGCCGACCACAGGCCTGTCAGGGTCCGCGAGCTTGGCGCCCATGGCCAGCGGAATGGCGCAGCCCATGGTGCAGAGGGCGGTGGATTGGGTCAGCCCGCGCGCCTCGTGGCATTCCCACATCTGGCTGAGCAGGATTCGGTGCGCGCCGCTGTCCACCGTCGCCAGTGTCTCGCGCGGCAGTACCTTGCGGCAGGTGTCCATGATGGCGGCGGGACCCCAGTCTTCATCCGTGGGAAAGGCTTGCGACAGCGCGGCTTTGATGGCGGCAATCTCGCCACCCTTCCATGTCGTCTGCGGCGTCACACCGTCTGACAACGCCTCAAGGCTGGCGGCGCAGTTGGCGATGAAATTGAGGCTCGATTGATGCATGTAGTGATGATTGGGTTCGGCGGTGATATCGATGATCCGCTGGTCAGTGGGGTCCCAGATGTCGCGCCAGCCCACCCGCATTTCGATCGGATCGTAGCCGACACAGAGGACCAGATCGGCGCTTTCGATGAACGGGAGCAGGTGGCGGTCCGCCAGCGGCGACAACCCGGCACCGCCAAGGGCCAGTGCGTGATCTTCTGCCAGCAACCCCTTGGCCTTGTAGGTGGTGATCACCGGCACGCCAAAGCGTTCAGCAAAGGCGGTGACCTCTGCGCCGGCGTTTTCGACCATCGCATCCAGCCCCAGGATCATGACGGGGCGTTCGGCGCTTTGCAGCCACGCGCGCGCAGTTTCCAGATCGTCGCCCGAGGGCGCAGTGGCAGAGGCCTTGGCGCGCGGGGGCGGGGCTTTTGCAGGAACCTGCGCATCCGCGACAGAGATCGGCACGTCGATATGAACCGGGCCGGGGCGGCCTTCGGTGGCCATGGCCACGGCCTTATCCGCGATCACATGGGCGGCACCGGGCACCAGCGAAAACGTGGCCTTGGTGATGGGGCGAAACACGGCCTGCTGATCGAGCACCTGGTGCGTGTAGGTCTGGGCTTCGTCCGCATCGACGGCCCCGGCCAGCACGATCATGGGCACACGGTCCTGATGCGCGTTGGCCACGGCGTTTACGCCGTTCAGGGCACCGGGGCCAACGGTGGCCACCAGAATGCCCGGCGCGCCCGTACGGTGATAGGCACCTTCGGCCATGAAGGCCGCCGCGTTTTCATGCTTGGCCAAGATAAAACGGATGCCCGCATCTTCAAGCGCATCAACCAGTGTCAGGACTTCGCCCCCTGGCATGCCAAACGCGTAGCGGCACCCTTCGGCATAAAGACGGCGCGCCAAGGCATCTGCCGCTCTGATCGTTGTTGATGTGGCCACGTGCCGCTCTCCCGCCTGTCACTTCACCGCATCGTCATAAACGATGCCGAGGCGAGCGCAATTCACCATTGTGTTCGAAGTGTTTCAAGACGCGCCGGTGCGGGCGGGACGGATCAACGGCGGCGATCACGCCGCGAAGACATGGGCTGAAAGGCAACGCCGACATGTGCTTCGCAATAGGGCTTGCCCTGCTGCACGGGCAGGCCGCAGAACCAGAAATCGTCCGTTGCCGGATCCCCCACGGGCCATTTGCATGTCCGTTCAGTCAGTTCCATCAAGGAGAGCTTCTTGGCCTTCTTCTCAATTTCGGACACCTTGGCCAGCGCTTCGGGACTGATTTCGTTCGCCGAGGGCTGCGGGGGCAGGGGCTGACCCGCCGGAATGATCTGCCTGCGTGCGGGCAGCGGCTTGGGGGCCGCGGGTTCGGCCTCTACCTTCGCGGCAGGCTCGGCGGCTTTGGGGACCGGTTTGGGTTTGGCTTCGGCCTTTGGGGCCGGTTTGGCCTTGGGTTCCTGCTTGGCCGTGGCGGACGCGGTGGCGCGGTTCGACAGACCCAGACGATGCACTTTGCCGATCACGGCATTGCGGGTCACGCCGCCAAGCTCTTTGGCGATCTGGCTTGCGGATTGACCCTCGCCCCACATCTTCTTGAGCATTTCCACGCGTTCGTCAGTCCACGACATCAGCCATTCCCTAATTTAAAAGCGGTCCTGCTGGCTGCGGACCGCTTTGTCAGTATCGATATCGCCCTATTTTAGTCACTCGGGACGGAGTTACAAGCGGTGAACGCGCGTCACTTGGGCCGCAATCTATGGCAATTGACGCAGCCGCGCCTCGCGCCATGCCAACAAGAGCCCGCCCGACAGAATGATGCCTGCGCCCGTTAGCGTGATCCAATCGGGGATCTGGGCAAAAAACGCAATGTCATAGAGCGTGGCAAAGATCAGCGTTCCATAGCTGAAAGGCGCCACGAAACTTGCATCGGCGCGGGCCATTGCATTGACGAAACAGGCCTGTGCCAAAGCCATGCAAATGCCCAAGGCGATCAGAACAGCCCATTGAGCCGCCGTCGGCATCTGCCAGACCGCCAAAACGGCAACCGAGGCGATGAGGACACCGAGGAAGTTGTTGATCAGCAGAACCTGGATCGGTGCTTCGCGCCCGGAAAGCTTTTTGATGAAGATGATCTCCACCCCCATGATCACTGCGGCCGAAAGCGCCAGAAGGCTCGCAACCTGAAAACTCTCAGGTGTCGGGCGCAGCAGAAGCATTGCCCCGGCCAACGCAATAGCAGCCGCGCTCCAGCGGATGCGCCCGACTTTTTCCCCCAGAAGCGGGATGGCCAGGATCATCCCGAAAACCGGGTTGAGAAACACGATGGCCGTGGCATCAGCCAGCGGGATGAAGGCGACGGAGGCGAACATCAGCGTGACGCCGCCCCACCCAAAGAACGTGCGGGCAAAATGCAGACCCCAATGAGGGCGCGTCAATTGAGGCCGCGTCGCCGCGACCGCCGACGCGATAGCGATGAACGCAAAGACAAAACGCCCATGGCTGATCTGGAACGGGTGCAGCGGCGGACCAAGGGTATCACCCCCAAGCGCCTTGGCAAAAAGGGTGGTAGCGGCAATGAAGGCCGTCGCCACGATCATCAGCAAGACGGCAAGCCCGGGATTATGCTTTTTCGGCAGGAACATTCTGGCTGCTATGCGCCCGAACCGCACGGGCATCAAGCATGAAAAGGGCTTTGCAAATCTGCCGGAATACGGTAGCCGTTTGCCATGATCACGTTAATGTTGAAAATGAACCGACGACGCGCAGCCGCATAATCCCGCTGCCATGATCTTGTGCGCCCGGCACATTCCTCCACTTCTCACTTAAAATGTTGACCTGTCTGTTTGGCTCATGCACGTGTTGTGTTCTTGCTACAGACCCCTGAAAAGGATGATCCGATGATCCCGACCCTTTTGCCCACCTATGCCCGTGCTCCGCTCAGCTTTGTCAAAGGCGATGGCAGCTGGTTGATCGAGGCGGATGGGCGACGTTTTCTGGATCTGGGTGCTGGCATTGCGGTCAACGCGCTGGGGCATGCACATCCCGCCCTCGTGGCCGCATTGACAGAACAGGCCGGGGCGCTTTGGCACACCTCCAACCTCTATCAGATCCCGAAACAGCAGGAACTGGCGGATAAACTGACCGCGCACAGCTTTGCCGACACGGTGTTTTTCACCAACTCCGGCACGGAAGCCTGCGAACTGGCCGTGAAGATGGCGCGCAAGTACTGGTACGAAAAAGATCAGCCCGACAAGACCGATATCATCGCCTTCGCCGGCTCATTCCACGGTCGGTCATCGGCAGGCATTGCCGCGGCAGGCTCTGAGAAGATGACCAAGGGTTTCGGTCCGCTGTTACCGGGGTTTGTGCATCTGGAGTTCGGCGATCACGATGCGCTGACGGAGGCGATCAGCGACACGACAGCAGCCATTCTGCTGGAGCCCGTTCAGGGCGAAGGTGGCATCCGCCCTGTGCCCGATCAATGCCTCAAGGGACTGCGCGATCTTTGTGATGAAAAGGGTATCCTGCTGATCCTGGATGAGGTGCAATGCGGTGTCGGCCGAACCGGCAAGCTCTTTGCGCATGAATGGTCCGGGATCACGCCGGATATCATGATGGTAGCCAAGGGCATTGGCGGCGGGTTTCCCCTCGGTGCGGTGCTGGCGACCGAAGAGGCGGCGCGCGGTATGACGTTGGGCACCCACGGCTCGACCTACGGCGGCAACCCTTTGGGTTGTGCAGTTGGGTCCGCGGTGATGGATCACGTGACGGACCCCGCGTTTCTGGACAGCGTGAACCGCAAGGCCGGGCTTTTGCGGCAAAAGCTGGAGGGCCTGACCGCGACACATCCCGATGTGTTCGAAAGCGTGCGTGGATCGGGCCTGATGCTGGGGCTCAAATGCAAGGCTGCGAATGTCGATGTGGTCAAGGCGGGCTACGATCAACTGGTGCTGACCGTTCCGGCGGCGGACAATGTGATCCGTCTTTTGCCACCGCTGACGATCGAAGACGAGGAGATCGCGCAGGCGATTGACCGTCTGGACGCCGCTGCAGTGGCGCTGTCAGCGGCCTAACGTTCCTTAAGGCCGGGACCTTGCGTCGGTCAGGGATCGGCACAATTTAAATTCAAAGACGAAACGACAAACTATGAACCATTTTCTCGATATTCACCTGACCGATCCATCGGATTTACGGCAGATCATCAACAGCGCGTCGACCATGAAGACAGCCCGCTCGGGCCGTTCACGCGGTGCGCTGGACGACGATCCGGCGCTCAAGGATCGCATGGTTGCGCTGATCTTCGAAAAACCGTCGACCCGGACGCGTGTCTCATTCGATGTTGGTGTGCGCCAGATGGGCGGGCAGACCATGGTGCTGTCCGGCTCGGACATGCAGCTGGGACACGGTGAGACCATCGCAGACACCGCGCGCGTGCTCAGCCGCTATGTGGATCTGATCATGATCCGGACCTTTGACGAGGCGGTGCTGACCGAGATGGCGGAGTTTGCCACCGTGCCGGTGATCAATGGTCTTACCAACCGGACGCACCCCTGCCAGATCATGGCGGATGTACTGACCTTTGAAGAGCATCGCGGCCCGATCAAGGGCAAGAAGGTGGTCTGGTCCGGCGATGGGAACAACGTCTGCGCGTCGTTCTTGCATGCGGCGGGGCAGTTCGGTTTCGATCTGACCTTCACCGGCCCGCCGACCCTGGACCCCGAGCAGGAGTTTGTCGATCTGGCAAGGGCCAAAGGGTCGAAAGTGGAGATCGAACGGGACCCCGACAAGGCTGTGGCGGGCGCGGATCTGGTGGTAACGGATACCTGGGTGTCGATGCACGATGCGCAGTCCGCGCGGGAACGTCGGCACAATCAGCTGCGCCCCTACCGCGTTGACGAAGCCTTGATGTCCAAGGCCAAGCCCGACGCACTGTTCATGCATTGCCTGCCTGCCCATCGCGATGACGAGGCGACGTCCGAGGTGATGGACGGGCCGCATTCGGTCATCTTTGATGAGGCCGAAAATCGTCTGCACGCACAGAAAGCCATTCTGCGCTGGTGTCTGGAGGTCTGATCAGGCCTCAGAGATCGCGTAAAATCGCTTTGAGTTCTGGTTCCTGCACGCGGGATGCCGCCTCGTCCTGGCTGAACCACCGGCGTTCGCGCTGATGATCCTCCGGGTAGCTGTCTGCCATGCTCTCCACTTCGGCGACGTACACCTGCGCCTGCACGGGGGTGACATCACCACCCGCGCGTTTTTTGTCATAGTCGTAGGTGCCAATCGGATCGGTCTGAATGTCCGCCGATGTGACACCTGCCTCTTCCCAGGCTTCCTGAAGTGCCGCTTCCGGATCTTCCAGACCTTTTATCGGCCACCCTTTCGGTACAATCCAGCGCCCGGTGCCCCGGCTGGTCACAAGCAGCACCTTTTTTCCGGCGCGCGTATGCCGGTAACACACGGCGGCGACCTGTCGCGCGCGCGTGGGTTTGAGGACCAAACGCAAGGCGTCCTCGAAATGGGATTTAACAAATGCAAACATCGTCGTTTTTTATAACCTGCCTTATTTCTAATCACTATACCGATTTTCGCTGAGATTTCAAATCACTGGATGTGTGGATAAGTTTCTCAGCCTGTTCCGGATCGAGAATAGGCAAAAAGTTCAAATTTTCTGTAAACATGATTACACAAGGAAATTTAATCCGGGGGTCGCTAGATGGGACGCGCCGGATTGCCAGCGACGCGCCCGTTTTCGGCGACATCCCGGGTCACAATCGACCCCGCACCAACGATTGCACCAGCTCCGATGGTAACCCCAGGCATCAGGATCGCGCCACCACCGATCCAGACATCCGCACCCAGCGTCACGGGCAGGGCGCGTTCGATCCCGGCGCGTCTCTTGGCAATATCGCGATGATGATCCGCACAGTAGATATGCACGTTGGGGCCCAGCATGCTGCGCGTCCCGATCGTTACGGGGGCACTGTCCAGTATCGTGACACCTGCGTTCAGAAAGACGTCGTCCTCCAGCGTGGTGTTGCAGCCATAGGCGGTGTGAAACGGGGCCTCGATCAGGCACTCGCGCCCGACGGATTTGAGAAGTGCCATAAGCTCCGGCGCCATGCCGCCGCGCTTTTCGGGCGGGCAGGTGTTATGCGCGTAAACCGCGCGCCGGGCGTTCATCCGCAATATATCCAGTTCCGGGGTCAGGGCATTGTACCAATCGCCGCTGATCATCTGTTCGTAAGAGGTCTGCGTCATGGGGTCACTTTCTCGGTTTGGCGCGCAGGGTCGGATCGGCCTGCGTCGGGTCCTCCGGCCAGGGGTGGCGCGGGTACCGCCCGCGCATGTCCTTGCGCACATCCGCGTAGGAAGACGCCCAGAAACCTGGCAGATCTTCGGTCACCTGTATCGGGCGCTGCGCCGGAGACAGCAACGTAAACTGCACGGGTGTACCGGCTACTTGCGGGTGTCGCGTGACACCAAAAACCTCCTGCAAGCGCAAAGAGATGCGTGGCCGCGCGTCATCATAGTCGATGGCGATCTTGCGGCCGAGCGGCGTGGTAAAATGGGACGGCACAGCGGCGTCCATGCGTTGCGTCTGATCCCAATCCAGCCGGGCCCGCAACGCGGGACAAAGGTCGAATGATTTCCAATCGGCGGCGGTGCGCGCGCCGTTCAGATGGGGCAGCAACCAGCTGTCCAACGTCTGAATGAGATGCTGCTCCGAGAAGTCCGGAAAGGTGTCATCTGCAGCTTGCATCAGACGCGCGCGGGCGATGAAACGTTGTGCCTTGTCGTCCGGGGTCAAACCGATCTGCCGCACACCCTCCAGCATCGCGCGCGCCACATCTTCGGCAGGCGCATCTTTCCAGGCACGGTCTTCCAATATCAGCGCTCCGAACTTTTCCTGCCGTCGTGCCAGCACGCGTCCGTCGCGTCGGGACCAAACGCAAGCGTCGTGCCAGCCGATTTGATTGGGGAAGGTGTCGCGTAACTCGGCCTGCGACAGGGGAATTGCCTGCCGGATGCGCGCCTCGCGCGGGTCGCCGTCCAGATCGGTGGCGACCAGTAATGATATGTTGGCCATCGGATCGCTCTCCGGCATCACCGCTCCTTTTCCACCGGACAGCAGAAATCGCGGCTGGTCCCCGGCGCGGCGTGCGCCAACCCGATCCGGATAGGCTAGGGCAGCAAGTACCCCCGGTGCATTTGGCCCTTTCGTTGAGGTCTTGGATTTGAGCCTTCTTGCTTCTTCCCGAACACGGGTGACGGTGGGGCGATGCGGCTCCCGATTGTGTTTTACATGGAAAGCGCCTAGGTTCTTAATGGCCTCGATGCGCAATGACAAATCCACGGGTGCGCCCCGCAGAATATCGCGTTCAGACAAGATTGCAGCCAAAAGTGGTGCATCACTCCCGCCCACTGCGACCATATGGGCAAGGCGTGGATGCAAGGGCAGGGCCGCCAACGCCTTGCCATGTGCCGTGATCTGAGCCTTTTCGTCCAGAGCGCCGAGCATTTTCAGCACCGTCTGCGCCTCTTCAAACCGCCCGGCGTGGGGGGGTGTGACGAACTGCATCTGTTCCGGCGTGCCGCCCCAGAGGGCCAGTTCAAGCGCAAGTCCGGTCAAATCACCCACGTCGATTTCAGCCGGAGGATGGGAGAGCAGGGCACCTTCTTCGCCCTTCGTCCAGAGCTTGTAGCAAACGCCGGGCGCGACACGTCCTGCGCGCCCCATCCGCTGTGTGGCCTCCGCCCGCGTCACCCGCGTTGTGATCAGCCGGGACATGCCGGACCCGGGGTCGAATTCCGCCCGCCGCGCGCGCCCTGCATCGACCACAATGCGAATGCCTTCGATGGTCAGGGAGGTTTCCGCAATGGAGGTGGCCAGAACCACTTTACGTCCCGACTGCGCTGGCGCGATGGCCTTGCGCTGCTCCTTGAAGGGCATGGCCCCGTAGAGCGGATGCAATGTCGTGTCCGGCGGCAAAGCCCCCTGCAACGCGGCCTGCGTGCGGCGTATCTCTGCTTCGCCGGGCAGGAACACCAGCGCGCTGCCGTCGTCTGTGTCCAAAGCCTGCAGCGTCAAATCGGCAACTGCCCGTTCCAGTCGTTGCGTTTTGGCCACGGGTTTCGTCAGCCAATGCGGGGTCACCTCGAAGGCCCGACCCTCCGATGTGAGGATCGGTGCATCCATCAAGCGGGCGATCGGTGCTGCATCCAGCGTCGCGGACATGGCCACAAGCAGCAGATCGTCGCGTAACGCGCCCGCCACATCCAGACAAAGCGCAAGCCCCAGATCCGCGTTGAGCGAGCGTTCGTGAAATTCGTCAAAGATGACCGCGCCCACACCCGGCAGATCGGGTTGTGACTGGATCATGCGGGTCAGGATGCCTTCGGTCACCACCTCGATCCGGGTGGCGCCCGACGTCTTGGCCTCGCCCCGGATGCGATATCCGACGGTGTCGCCTACGGCCTCGCCCAGCGTGTCGGCCATCCGTTCGGCTGCGGCGCGCGCCGCCAGCCTGCGCGGCTCCAGCATGATGATCTTGCCCGGGGCAATGTCAGCCTCCAGCATGGCCAGCGGCACTCTTGTTGTCTTACCCGCGCCGGGCGGGGCTTGCAGCACCAGCCGACCACATGCGCGCAGCTGCGCAATGGCATCCGTCAGAATGTTGTCGATGGGCAGGGAAAACCGCATGCCTCTGCTTAGCGAAAAGCCCCGGCGCAGCCAAGCTCTGGACATTTAGCAACGGCTGCCGGAAAACCATTTCAGAAAAGAGGGACAAGGGCCTATGGATATCGCCGATCTGGCAGAGCGTGTCGCACAAGGCGAGCGCCGGGCACTGGCCCGCGCCATCACGTTGGTGGAAAGCGCCCGCACCGATCACCGCCAGCAGGCGGCGGCTCTGCTGGATGCCCTGCCAAAGGACAGGCAGGCGCTGCGCATCGGTCTCTCGGGCACGCCGGGCGTGGGCAAATCCACCTTCATCGAGAGCTTTGGCATGATGTTGGTGGATCAGGGATTGAAGGTTGCCGTATTGGCGGTGGACCCGTCTTCGACGCGGTCCGGTGGCTCCATTCTTGGGGACAAGACCCGGATGGACAGGCTGTCGCGGGTGCCCAATGCCTTTATCCGCCCGTCTCCCAGCCAGACCCATCTGGGCGGGGTCGCGCGCCGGTCCCGCGAGGCTGTCGCCCTATGCGAAGCGGCGGGGTTCGACGTTGTGTTGATCGAGACCGTGGGCGTCGGCCAGTCAGAAACGGTTGTGGCGCAGATGGCGGATATCTTCCTGCTGCTGCTGGCCCCTGCAGGCGGCGATGAACTGCAGGGCGTCAAGCGCGGGATCATGGAGATTGCCGATATCATCCTGATCAACAAGGCGGACGGTGATCTGAAACCTGCCGCGACCCGGACCTGTGCCGACTACGCAGGGGCCTTGCGTTTGCTACGTAAGCGTCCACAGGACCCCACCGATTTTCCCAAGGCGATGATGGTCTCGGCGTTGCAGGAACAGGGAATAAAGGATGTCTGGACCGATCTGACCGGCTTGCGCGACTGGCGCCAGAGCAATGGGTTCTGGGAGGCGACGCGGGCGGATCAGGCGCGATATTGGTTCGAACAGGACGTCAGGAACGCGCTTTTGTCTCAGCTGGAGACGGCGCCTGCCAAGGCACGCCTGGCCATACTGAGCCAAGATGTGGAGAGTGGTGCAAAAACCCCCGCAGCAGCGGCAGAAGAGTTTCTGGCGGATCTACGCAAAGCCGATGCATCAAATCAGTGAATTCCGCGCCCCTTCGGGTTGACCGGAGGGATGATTCCCACTAAAGCCAGCAAACGAATTTCCGGGGCGTGGCCTGAGGCTGCCCCCTTTTGTCGTTTACCGGACCGCCGGGACGGCTCAGATAAAAGGATAAACCCATGTCGCGCGTTTGCGAATTGACCGGAAAAGGCCCGATGACTGGCAACAATGTCAGCCACGCCAACAACAAAACCCGCCGGCGTTTTCTGCCGAACCTGAACGATGTATCCCTGCAGTCCGAAGCACTGGGCCGCGCGTTCAAGTTCCGTATTTCCGCCGCAGCCCTGCGCACGGTTGATCACCGCGGTGGGCTGGACAAGTTCCTGGCGAAAGCCAAGGACAGCGAGCTGTCGCCCAACGCGCTGAAAGTGAAGAAGGCAATCGCCAAGTCGTCCGATACGGCAGAAGCGCTGAGCTGACCACAGCCGGTTTTTGAATGTAATGAAACCCTGCCCGGATCGGGCGGGGTGTTGTCGTTTCAGCCCTTCAACAGCTCCGAGACCCAGAGCGGCAGGGTCTGGCTGGCCGGTCCGATGCGGATATCGTCGAATTGGCTGCCGACCAGCGAGGGTTCGAGGTTGAATTCAACGGTATGTGCGCCTGCCCTGCGGGCCTCGGCTACAAAACCTGCAGCGGGATAGACGTTGCCCGAGGTGCCGATGCTGGCAAAGACATCCGCGCCTGCCAGATGATCGAAAATCTCATCCATGTCGTAGGGCATTTCGCCAAACCAGACGATATCGGGGCGGGCTGCTGGCGCCTGACACGAGGGGCAGGTGTCGCCCGGTGCCATGGCCAGCGGCGCCGGCCAGCGATGATCGCAGGCGGCGCAGAGCGCGCTTTTGAGCGCACCGTGCATGTGCATCACTTTCCTGCTGCCTGCTTTTTCGTGCAGGTCATCCACATTCTGCGTGATCACGACAACTTCACCGCTGAAGGCCTCCTCCAACTCGGCCAGCGCGATGTGACCTGCGTTGGGTGCGGCCTCCGCTGCCTGCGCGCGCCGCGCATTATAGAAATCAACCACAAGCTTTGGATCACGGGCGAAGCCTTCTGGCGTGGCCACATCTTCGATCCGATGCTGTGCCCAAAGTCCACCTTCGGCCCGAAAGGTACCCAGACCGCTCTCCGCGGAAATTCCGGCACCGGTAAGGATCACGATTTTCTGCACGGGCCTGCCTCCTGATATCTTGACCCATAGATGCCGCGCCCGTGTACTAGTGTCAAAGCGCGCAGGCGTCAGGCTTCCAGAACCTGCAAGTGACCGGACAGGAAAGACAGCTCGGAAAGGGCGGGGTCAATCATATGGGTCTTGATCAGCCGCCGCATCGTCTGCGCCACGTTCAATGGCACATCGTCGGCCCAGTCTTCGCTTGCAAAGAGTGATATCTGCCGGGAAAACGGCGGCCCGGGCAGGGGATAGGCGACCAGATCGCTGTGAAACCGATGTGCACGCATGTACCCCAGAGGCGTTGTGATCGTCCAGCCGATGCCGCGCGCAACCATGGCCATCAGCGCCAGATGGCTGCCGATCTCGAAGCGTTCGGGGTGATCGCCCACATGTCCCGCAAGATGCGCTTCGATCTGGTGGCGGATCAGCTGATCCGCGTCGTAGCGCAGGAAGGGCAAGCCATCCGGCGCAGGCAACGCATTTTCAGCCACCTGGGTGCCCTTGGGCGCCACCAGCATGAAGGGATCGCGCGCCAACGGATGTTCAATGACACCCTCCAATGGTCGGCCCGTACTGGCTGAAATTGCCAGATGCAGGCGCTTTTCCACCATCGCCAGTGCCAGATCATTGCTGGAGGCGGTAATCATCTTGAACTGGCAGCCCGTGAGACTGTCGGCGAGGATCGTTGCCAGCCGCGGCGTCAGGCTGTCGTCGAAATCATCGATGATGCCGATGCTGAGGGCGCGGAGATGAGCGAGGTCCATCACGGTCAACTCACTTTGCGCCAACCGCAGTTCGGCCAGTGCCGCCTCGGCCCGGTGCAGGAAGAGCGTGCCGGCGGGGGTCAGGCGCATCGGTCTACGTCCGTGATCGATGAGGTCCGTGCTGAGGGCCGCCTCAAGGTTGCGCAATTGTTGGCTGACGGCAGGTTGACTGAGACCCGTGCGCGCGGCGGCCTGCGCGACCGAACCGGTACTGGCCAGGGCCTCGAAAACCTCCAGCCCGCGCAATGTGATCCCCTTCATCATGTTGAACACCCTTCGCGCAGTTTCGGGTTTCTTGAGGGTATTCATGTCATGCGTCAAGAAATATTGAGAACTCACATGCTCTATATGTCGAATTTCCAAAGATATCGGCGCAGGCATGGGCTCTTGCAGCGGGGCGGGATTTGCCGGAGGGTAGGGTGCCAACACCACAGGGACTTTCCGACGTGATCATCGCCACAGCCGCCTACCCGCTCGATTTTCTGACATCCTGGGCGCAATATGAGGACAAGATTTCCGCATGGGTGTCCGAGGCGGCGCAGGCGGGCGCAACGCTGGCCGTTTTCCCCGAATATGGCGCGATGGAATTGGCCACGCTTGGCGGAGAAGCCGCCGCAGGTGATCTGGAGCGATCACTCTACGCCGTCTCCGACCGGCTCCCGGATGCGGACGCCCTGCACAGCAGGCTTGCTGCAACGCATAACATCCACATTCTGGCGGCATCGGGACCGGCGGCCACTGCAACACGCCCGGTTAACCGCGCGCGTCTCTTTGCACCCGGTGGTCAGATCGGTGTGCAGGACAAACAGATCATGACGCGGTTCGAGCGCGATATCTGGGGCGTGATCGGCGGCGGACCGCTGCAAATCTTTGATACGGCCATCGGCAAAATCGGCATACTGATCTGTTACGACAGTGAATTTCCTTTGTTAGGCCGGGCATTGGCGGACTGTGACATCATCCTTGTGCCGTCCTGCACCGAGGCATTGTCCGGGTACTGGCGTGTGCGCATCGGGGCGATGGCCCGCGCACTGGAGAGCCAATGCGTCAGCGTCATGGCCTCGCTGGTGGGAGAGGCACCGTGGTCGGACGCCGTGGATATCTCGACCGGGACAGGGGGTGTCTTTGGCCCGCCGGATACCGGGTTTCCGGCCACTGGGGTCCTGGCCGAGGGCGAATTGGGCGTTCCGGGCTGGACCTACGCAGAGGTGGATTTGCAAGCCATTGCGCATGTGCGCGCGGATGGCGTGGTGCTCGGGCGGGCCCATTGGGCTGAGCAGATTGGCCGGGACGCTGCGGCGCCAATTATGACCTTGCGCTGAATCCCCCTTGAAAACAGCTTCGAATGCGCGCATTTAAGCGGCGTCCACAAATGGGTGGGCGTGCAATGAAGGAGAAACCATGGCCAAGGAAGATACGCTCGAATTTCCCGGTGTCGTGAAGGAACTCCTGCCAAATGCGACATTTCGGGTCGAGCTTGAAAACGGCCATGAGATCATCGCACATACGGCAGGCAAGATGCGCAAGAACCGCATCCGCGTTCTGGCTGGCGACAAGGTGCAGGTCGAGATGACCCCCTACGATCTGACGAAGGGTCGGATCAACTACCGCTTTAAGTAACCCCTTGTTTATTCTGGGGTCTGGAAGTCCGCGCCGCAAGGAATTGCTGGCGCAAATCGGCGTTGTGCCGGATCATGTTCGCGCGCCGGATATTGACGAGGACCCGTTGAAGGGTGAGTTGCCGCGCCCCTATTGCCGCCGCATCACCCGCGCAAAGGTGGCGGCGGTGACGGCTGACGATGGTGATATCGTACTCTGCGCAGATACCACGGTGGCCCTGGGGCGTCGCATTCTAGGCAAACCGGCCGATGCAGCAGAGGCCGCCGCTTTCCTGCGCCTGTTGTCGGGCCGCAGGCATCGGGTGATCACGGCAGTGGCGGTGCGACGGGGTGAGAATATCTGGGAAAAGGATGTGGTCAGCACGGTGCGTATGAAATCTCTCTCCGATGAAGAGCTGGACGCTTACCTCGCAACGCAGGACTGGCGCGGCAAGGCAGGGGGCTATGGCATTCAGGGGCCCGCCGGGGCGTTGATCCCATGGATCAGTGGCTCTTTCACCGGCATCGTTGGATTGCCCTTGGCGGAAACGGCGAACCTGCTCAGGGCCGCCGGACATCCTGTGTTGCAGGCTCCCTCATGAAGGGCCGGAGTATCATTCTCGATCACATGGGCGACCGCGAGGCCGCCGCCATGATGGTTGATGGTCAGCTTGAAGACATCCTGATTGATACCGATGCGCCGCGTCCCGGGACCGTGTACCGCGCGATTGCCGATCGGCCCGTAAAAGGGCAGGGCGGCATGTTCCTGAAAACACCCGACGGGTCTGCCTTTCTGCGGCAGATCAAAGGGTTGGCGCCGGGGCAGCCCATTCTGGTGCAGGTCACGGGCTATGCCGAACCGGGCAAGGCCTTGCCGGTCACCCAGAAACTGCTCTTCAAAAGCCGCTACGCGATTGTCACGCCCGGCGCGCCGGGGATTAATATCAGCCGCCAGATCAAGGATGAGGCAGAACGCGACCGGCTTCTGGAGATTGCGCATGACGTCCTGTCGGATCAGCCCACGGGCCTGATCCTGCGGTCCTCCTGTGGCGGCGCGCCTGTCGACGCGATTGCGGAAGACATCGCGCAAATGGCGGAGCTTGCTGCACGTATCCTGGCGGATGAAAGCCGGGAGATGGAGGTGCTCGCCGAAGGCGATGGCCCGCATCTTCTGGCCTGGCGCGATTGGGTGGCCCCCGCTGACGTGGTCACCGATGCAGGCGGGTTCGAGGCTCACGGCGTGCTGGACGCGCTGGAAACGGTGCGCGGCCCGGAGGTTTCTCTGGGTGCTGGCGCGCGCCTCTATGTTGAGCCGACCCGTGCCCTGGTGGCAGTGGACGTCAACACGGGTTCAGATGCGTCGCTGGCCGCCGGGATCAAGGCGAACATGGCCTGCGCCAAGGCATTGCCGCGTGCGCTGCGCCTGCGCGGGCTGGGCGGCCAGATCGTGCTGGATCTCGCTCCGATGCCCAAGAAGGACCGCCGCAGTTTCGAAACCGTGTTGCGTCAAAGCTTTAGGGCAGATGATATCGAGACGGCCCTTGTCGGCTGGACACCGCTGGGCCATTTTGAACTCCAGCGCAAACGCGCGCGCCTGCCATTGAGTGAGGTCCTGACATGAATTGCCCGATCTGCGGGAATTCAACGGTGCCAGCCGTGCGCCCGTTCTGCTCCAAACGCTGCGCGGACCGTGATCTGGCGCGCTGGTTCAACGGCAGCTATGCGGTGCCATCCACCGATCCCGAGGATATCGACACCCTCGAGGACGCGCTGGAAGAGGCCGAACGCGAAGAGCAAAGACAGGAAAAACCGCACTAGCTCCCGGCAGGTAGGGTGGGCTTCAGGCCACCCTTGTTCAAAGATCGAAGGTGGGCAACTGATCGAAGGCGGTGCGCAAGGCATCGCCCCACCCGGATGAAATGCTTTGATACACCGCGTCATCCTGCTCGATCCGGCGATCCAGCACCGGCGCGTAGGCATCATCCTCGTAGACCATCAGATCGAATGGAGGGGCGACGGAGAGATTGGAGCGCACCGTGGAATCGAAGGAGACCAGTAGCAGCTTCACGGCATCTTCGAAACGCATGTGCGGCTCGTAGGCCCGCACCAGAATGGGGCGACCATACTTTGTCTCGCCGATCTGAAAAAACGGTGTCTCCGAGGTTACCTCGATGAAGTTCCCCTCCGGATAAATCATGAACATGGTGGGCGGGCTGCCCTTGATCTGGCCGCCCACGATAACGGTGGCCTGAAATGCCGCGTCCCCGGTCTGACCTACAGGCGCGCTCTGGGCGATGACCTCTTTCAGCGTCGATCCGACCATGCGCGCCACCTGAAACATGGACGGGGCATGCAGAATCGACGGATCACGGTCACCCACCGCCTTGACCCGTTCTTCGATCAGGCTGACCAGCGCCTGCGTGGTGGCCAGATTGCCGGCTGTCATCAGCGTGATCAACCGCTCGCCCGGCACGCCCCAATGAAACATCTTCCGCGTCTTGGAGAAGTTGTCGACGCCCGCGTTCGTGCGGGTGTCGGACATGAACACAAGGCCCCGATCAAGGCGCAGGCCCACGCAATAGGTCATGAAGATATCCAGTCGTCAGGCAGTCTTTCAGAGCAGAGGCTTACTGCTGTATCTGCAGCGATACAATCATCGATTCATTCGCAGCCCCTAAGCGAAGCCCGGAAATCGGGGCGGCGTGGCTGTAGTCTAACCCCGCGGCCAGCCGGACATAGCGCGCATCGGGGCTGATCCCGTTCGAGATGTCAAAGCCCACCCAGCCGAGACCATCCACATGCGCTTCGGCCCAGGCGTGGCTTGCATCCTGATCTACCCGGTCGTCCATCATCAGATAACCCGAAACATAGCGGGCAGGCACCCCGGCGGCGCGCGCGGCGGCGACGAAAATCTGGGCGTGGTCCTGGCACACGCCGCTGCCCCCCATCACTGCCTCTTCGGCAGAGGTGGCCGCATAGGTCTCGCCAATCCGGTAAGGCACGGCCATCAGGATCGATGAAGAGAGAGCATGCAGGGCCGACAGCGGGTCTGGCGCTGCTGCCAATTGCCCCGCAAGGGCCCTGATACCGGGGCCAGCCTCGGTCAGCGGCGTAAACTGCTTGAAATACCACAGGGGCGCCGGTCCGTAGACCTTGCCCAAGACGCCTGCGGTGTCCGTCGTTTCCACCTCACCTGCGGCCGTGATCGCAACCTCTTGTGCGCCTTGATCGACACTGACCAAATGCACCTGTGCCCCATTGTGATCCCGGTATTCCGTCTCGATCTTGCCGCCCTCGACCCTCAGATCCCAGGTGTGCACCTCCTGTTGCGCCGTGGTCGGTGGCGTCAATCGCACCTGCTGCAGTGCGTAGTCCACCGGGCTGTCATAGCTGTAGCGCGTCGTGTGGTTGATCGTCAGTCGCACCTGATCCCTTTCCTATCCGATGAAGCGGAAGTCTTTTTCAATCTGTGTCCCCAGCGCGTTGTTGTCGCGGATGAACTCCGTGATCATCTCATGCAGCCCGTGGTCAAAAACCGTGTTGATATCCAGCGTCTTCAACTGCCGTCCCAGCTTGTCCGCCAGATCGTGGCAGGGATGGCGTGTCTGATATTCCTGCTCCAGATAGCGCAGGTTCTCCGTTGTCTGTTTCACACAGAAGGCCAGCGAGCGGGGCAGGCGTTTGTCAAAAATCAGGAAGTCCGCGATGGCCGTCGCCGTCATGTCCTGCTCGTCCAGCCAGCGAAAACAGCGATGTGCCGAGACCGACCGCAGGATCATTTCCCACTGCACATTGTCCAGCGACGACCCGACGGCCGAGGCCGAGGGTAGCAGCGTGTAATACTTCACATCGATGATCCGCGCCGTGTTGTCCGCCCGTTCAATGAAGGTGCCGATGCGTGCAAAATCATAGATATCATTTCGCAGCATCGTGCCGTGAAGGGCCCCGCGCACCAATGCGCTCTGCTTACGGATCAGCGCAAGTGCTGCGGGCAGATCGACCGTTGTTACCGGTTTGGCCAGCAGATCGCGCAGGGTCATCCAATTGTCGTTCACCGCCTCCCACACTTCGGTCGTCAGTGCGGTGCGCACCAGTCGCGCATTGTCGCGGGCGGATTTGGTGCCGGCAATCACGCTGGAGGGGTTGTCGGTGTCCCGCAGCAGCCAGTCCATGACCAGCGTGTCACTGTAACTGTCGTATTTATTCTCATACCCGAGACCGGTGCCGGAGGTGATAACAACGGATTTCCACTCCGATTCAGCATCGGACGACCGGGTGAGCGCCATGCGGAACCCTGCTTCGAGAAGACGGGCGGTATTTTCGCTCCGCTCCAGGAACCGGAACATCCAATAGAGGCCGCCTGCTGTTTTTCCAAGCATATCAGTCCTCCAGCACCCAGGTGTCTTTTGTTCCGCCACCCTGGCTGGAGTTCACGACCAGCGACCCTTCGGTCAGCGCCACCCGGGTCAGCCCGCCTGGCGTGATATTGACGCCCTGCGGGGAGACGAGCACAAAGGGGCGCAAATCCACATGGCGCGGCGCAAGCCCCTGATCGACGAAAATGGGAACGGTTGAGAGCGACAAGGTCGGCTGCGCAATGTAGTTGCCCGGTCTCGCCTCGAGCTTTTTGCGGAAGGCGGCAATTTCCTTTTTACTCGCCGCGGGGCCAACCAGCATCCCGTAGCCGCCGGAGCCATGCACCTCCTTCACCACCAGCTCGGCGAGGTTGTCCAGCACATAACGCAGCGCCTCGGGCTCTGCACAGCGATGGGTCTCCACGTTTTTCAAAATTGCCTTCTCGCCGGTATAAAACTCGACGATCTCCGGCATATACGAATAAATGGCCTTGTCATCCGCGATCCCCGCACCGGGTGCATTGGCAATCGTGATGCCACCCGCACGGTAGACATCCATGATGCCGGGAACGCCCAGCATGCTTTCGGGATTGAAACTCAGGGGGTCCAAAAAATCGTCGTCGATGCGCCGGTAAAGCACGTCGATCACGCGGTAGCCTTTGGTGGTGCGCATGGCGATCCGCCCGTCGACCACCCGCAGATCATGCCCTTCGACCAGTTCAGCGCCCATCTGATCGGCCAGAAAGGAGTGCTCGAAATACGCAGAGTTGTGAATGCCGGGGGTCAGCACCGCCACCGTCGGTTTGCCGGAACAGGCCTGCGGCGCGCATGCCGACAGCGACCGGCGCAGGTTCTTGGGATAATCGCTCACCGGTTGGACGCGGATTTGCGAAAAAAGCTCCGGGAACATCTGCAGCATCGTTTCCCGGTTCTCCAGCATGTAGGAGACGCCGGAAGGCGTGCGGGCATTGTCCTCCAACACGAAGAAATCGCCTTCGCCGGTGCGCACGATATCGGTGCCGACGATATGAGTGTAGACCTTGCCGGGCGGGGTGAAGCCCATCATTTGCGGCACGAACGCCTCGTTGTGTGCGATGAGCGCCTTCGGTACGCGCCCGGCCCGCAGGATTTCCTGCCGGTTGTAGATATCCCAGATGAAGGCATTGATCGCGCGCACCCGCTGATCAATGCCTTTAGACAGCTTCGCCCACTCCCTGTGCGAAAGGATGCGCGGCACCAGATCGAAGGGGATCAGACGCTCCTGCGCCTCTGATTGTCCATAGACGTTGAAAGTGATCCCGGTCCTGCGAAAGAAGGCTTCGGCTTCTTCCGCCTTGGATTCCAGACGTGCCGGATCCTGAGACTTGAACCAGGCGTCGTAGGCTGCGTAGGGATGGGTCACTGATCCGTCGGTGCGGACCATCTCGTCGAAGTTCTTTGCTGTCTTTGTCATCCGGTCATGATACCGGTCCGACGCGAAGGCACAACCAATCGGTGGCAAGGGATTAATAACCTTGGAGAAATGTAGAGGTGCGCCTGTTTTTTAAACGATTTTCTTTTCCAGATTGACCACCGTTCATCTGCTAGCACGGATGAAGTAGCGGGTAGTTCTTGTGAACCTTACTGGTAAACGTACTATCCAGATAGGTCCGCAGACAGAAGCCGTCGGCATTGGCGATGGCATTAGCCGAGCATTTGGCAAAAAGGCACTGGACACCCTTGAAGCAAACTCCTAGAACCCGCTCACCCAGCCAAGTTTTGGCAACCCGTGCCCGGGTAGCTCAGGGGTAGAGCAGTGGATTGAAAATCCTCGTGTCGGTGGTTCGATTCCGCCCCCGGGCACCATTTTTACAAATAATACCAATAAGTTGCCCTAAATTCCTGAGCATGGGCAAAAGGAAAAATTCTCCTTGGGTATCATTTGGGTATCAATTTCGGCATTTCATTCCCGAGGCCAGTAGAATGAATGCTTGGTGGTTCTCGTCTGCGCGGAAGATCGAAGAGAGAGCTAATTTGAAGCGCAGCGGCACGACGATCCCCAAGCTCGACCAAGTGATCGAGAAGCTCTAAGAATTGAACGTGGACATCGGGCTCCAAAGGTGTGTCTCGTTCAGTAAACGACTGAAGTAGACCGGCGAGCTGCGCAGTTCTTCCCCCAGACCAGAAGCCTCTAGACTGCCAAACGGCGGGCACGATGCCTCCCAACCTCGAAGCAAGGAATTCGCTGCTTCGATGATCGAAGGACCTTTCAACATGGAGTAAGAATGCTTGCATGACTTGAGGTAAATGGCCAAATCGTTGAAGCATCCAATCGATCAGTGGGTCAAGTAGACCTGCATCAGACCAATCATTGTTGGCGAAACGTGCCGCACCCATCGCCGGTCGATCCCAGTTTGCGCCCATTGCTGTACGAACAAGCTTGTGAAGCTGACTGGGAAGACCATAGTCATCTCGCCACTCAGGACGTTTCCAATCAGGATGATCTGCAACCGCTTCGAAGATATCAATGAACACCGATAATGTATCTGACGACACTTCCCGAGCATCGATGAGTCGCATGCAGGAGTACGCATCGGCGAATGTCGAGAGGACTTCGCTCTTTGGCTCAGTGGGTAATTGAGACAGAATGGGGATGATTTCACTGCGCAATTTTTCGGGCGGCAAATCTTCGAACAACCTCGCCAAGGTCCAGATACATCTCAAAAACTCTCGCCATAGTCTTGAGCCAGAACGGCGTTCGGACTCGTCGGCAATGCCGATCGCCGTAGCGAGCTTCCCTACGAAGCTACGCACAAGTGAAAACAGATCGTTTCGAAAACCCTCATCGTCAGCAAGCCTGTCTTTCGGAATGATGGACAACATTGATGCGAAATCTTTAACACGCCATTGATCTAAGTGGCTCGACTCGATACCGGAATACGTCTTCGAAAGAGTGTTCTCTCTGTTGGCAGCCTTTGCTCGAATAGTCGCAGTGAACAGCCGCTGTTTTTCAGAGGCAAGACGCTTCTCTCTCCCCTTGCGTCTTCGGTGCCAATCTGGCGATCCTCGATCCAATTCGAGGGTCGTCAACTTGAACGCGAGCGCGGTACATTTGTCAGCGAAGCTTTTTTGTCCTCGCCAACAAGACGCGGCGCTTGTCAGGGCGGCCAATTGAACTCCCTTGTAGGGGTGAAAGCACAAACGCACCAATTCTGCCTGTGCTGTCTTTTCTGCTCGTCCGCTATTCTTGATAATTGCAGCCAATCCCTTTGCCGCAAAAACTTCGGGCCTTTCGTTGGCAGGAGCATCAGCGTGAAAAAACTCATCGTTTGCCGGAACAGTATTTGCGGCGCGAAACGCAACGCTTTCGGCCCATTTCACTTGATCATGTGGAAGATCGGGCTGCAAACTCAGGATCGCTGCTGACACGGCTGCTACCCCGCCAGCGCGGCGGCTGCCGGGGTCTCCGGCATCGAAACCAGATTTGAACAGGTCCTCGTTATCGACCTCGCGTGCGAGCACTATGATCTCATCTCGCGCCTGATCATCAATTTTGCCGCTCTCAAACCAAGACTCACATTGTTTCAGCAGTTGGAAGCCTTCATTCCAATGGGCTAGCCGCTCACCTGCTTCTTCCGCTTGTTGCACTCGTTCGTCAGAGGGCTGGAATGCGACGCCGACTCTCCCATCATCGGTCGCCACCCGCGCATAGTTCGAAAGATCAGCCATCGCTGCCCATTCCTGAGCTCGATTCCGATAGTGCGCGACCAACTTGTCATCCTTTTCTTGACCTTCATGGGTGAAGGGCAAGTCATTTGGAAAGCCAGAGAGCTGTTCAATCACTTTTTCACGTTGGTCGTTCGCTGTGAGATTGAATGCTGTCGCGAGCCACCTGATGTTCTTTTTTCGGGAAGGCCGTGAGTTAAGGCGTTTCAACGCTTCGAGATGAGTCGTCTCGTTTGACCAGCCGAAACTAGCTCCTATTTCGTTTGAGTGATGGCCTTGGACGTCGTGTTGCCAGCGGTACTCATCCATGACCCAGATGTGCTGACAGCCGACAAGAGCAGCTGCGGCAGGTGAAAGTGAATCTTTGTCCAACACAACACCCAAAGCAATGCCAAGCGTGGCTACGCTTTCGTGTCCTGAAACAAGATCTCTGACGATCTCGTCAACTTCACGTCCAGATTCGAGTTCGGAAAATGCCCAATCTTCCAGCGCCATAAGAGCCGACCCGAGGGTGTCGCAGGAAAATAGACCTCTATACCAACCGTAAATCCTTTGGCCGCCCCAAAATGTTTGAGTCCCCCAAGGAAATTCAATGCTAAATGGAATGGGAATAGCGCGATCTTGGAAGTCATATTGTGGTAGTTGTCTCCATGCGATCACAGTCCGTCTCAGAAGCTCACGGATCAAGCGTAGTCCTTCTTGAGGTGCATGCTCGAAAAGGGCTGCAAACGGTTGTTGGAGCGGTGAGGCTGGATGACATTGCTGAGAGTAGCTGCTAATGCCCGGAGAGTCCCAATCGCTCATGTGGGGCGACCAACCAACTATCTGCCCCGGTGATCTCTCCGCCGACTCTGACGGTAGTGGCTCAATAAAAGCATGGAATGAAAAATCCGCCAGAGCATCAGGAACTACACTGGAGAGGCGCGCACTCCATGCAAAAACACTTAACTGAATCTTGTCGTCAATTCGTTCGGACGTCCATGCTTGAAGCCTTTCACGTAAAAGGTCAGTATTTGTAAGCGAGGACCTTATGAAGGTCTGACGAAGTTTGTCTCCGAAACCGTCCTTATGAAATCCCAACGGAGTGGCCTCTTTGCCTCTGTCCCAATAATCGTGCGCATCCCATTCAGCTAGGATTTGATCGAGTCGTTCTGCAAATCGGTTTTTGATTTTGTCTGGGTAATCCTGAAACAGGTTGAGCCATACGTCGAATGTGTCGACTATGTCCTCGATTGTTGCCTCATTCCAATCAAGCGAAAGCAACCAGATCAGCAATCGCCTCCAATTCCGAACAGGCCGGGGCCATGACAAGAAGTCAGCTATTCTGAATTTTTCGAATTTAGTTTTCTCGCTGAGTCCGAACGCGCCATGGACGACCAGAAGGTTTTCGATAGTCTTGTGTGCTCGGAAAGAAGAAAGGAGCCGGATGAGCCTTTGGTCTTCGCTCAAAAAAACCGAAATCGCATCTTTGCGATCAAAGAACGCTGGCGAGGCGAATGGGGCAAGGAGCCAAACCCTGCTCCAATGACGCCATGCTTCCTGCTGCTCCAGTGCCAATTGCGTTTCAGTCCAGGTGTCTTCGGACTCGAATTCAAACTGTGATAGTAGCTCTACCACCCGGATTAGTCCGGGCCTGTCGCCAGCAGCCGAGAGTGTGCCCGGCCAATCTGGACCATTTTGGCGACACAATCCGAACATTGCCCATTCAAGAAATATGTCGTGGGTAAAGGAATATCGTCCGCTACCCGCAACCTCAGCTATCGCTCGTTCTTTTGTTAGCGCCGTTAGAGCTTGAGCGGAAATACCTTCTATTGCGCCGCTTCTATTGGTTGCTTGAGCGCATCTCGCGGCTAGCTCACCCATCGATTGGCGGCGTTCAATCGAAGAGGCTTTATCATGTAGACCCTGCGGTCCTTCTAGCCAAACCTGCGCTAGTGAAATCTCGGAAAACTTGCCCGGTGCTCCATCAGTGCTCACTGAACGTTGTGCCAACACCTGAGCAAAGAAAGGGCGCCTTGCAAATTCCTTTTCTTGACCCTCGGCGAACAGGACTTCGTGCATCGCAGGAAACCGCTCAGCAAGGATGCCAGCCTCATTATCATCAAATCCATCGATCTCGACGATGTGTGCTTGGCCCTCCTCAATAAGTTGGGGAGGTAGCCATATCCTCAAGTCTTCGAGGTGTGACGAACGGGTAGATGCCACAACGCGCCAGTCCGCAAGCCTTGGATCATCAAGAAGAATAGTTACGATGTCCAAGATTGTCTGACGGGTCTCGTTTTCTAGGCGATCTATCCCGTCGATGAAGAGAGTTGGTTTTCCAAGTGTGGCTAGTTCAAAAAGGAGGTCAGCAAGTCGTTCCGTTTCTAGGCGCAAGTGCGTGGCCAGTGAGGGCCAGCCGGGGCCGACGAGACGCTTGTCGGTCAGAACAAGAGCGAAACCGTGCCGGGCGTGCTCTTCGGCCAGCGCGCGTAACACCGCCGACTTTCCCGAACCGGCCTCGCCCGCTAATTGGATAAATCGCTTGCCATCATCAATGTCGTTGACCTTGTCGAGAATACTATTTCGCGGGATAATCAGCCCTGAGATATCCATTCGGATACCTTGAAGAGCGTGCCTTGTTTCTTCTGCAACCTTAACAAGATCGCTGCGCATGCTTGGAAGAGAAGAAAGATCAAACACTCCCGAAAGCTGTTCAACCAACGTTGCCCTTGAAAAGCTGCCTGCTGCGCCCGACGCGTGTCGTGATATCTGGGAAAGTCGTACCCAAAGCTCTTCGGCACGATGACGCTCTCCAGTTGGTAGCGCATTCCGCAGACGTTCAATTGCCTCGAATGAACCTGACGCTCCTTCTGACAACGTGTCAAAGACGAGGATGACAAAATGCCTTAGAAACTGCCACGAATTTTCCTCACCTTGCGCCTCTGCTGGTAGCAGAGCTCGAACATCGCTCACGAACCTTCTTTGTGCGTCGCTTGCAAAATTCTCGGTATTGAGCCGTCTAAAAAAGTCGTCTGCCGACTTGGATGTACGAGCCCATTCAAGCGTAGAACGGGCTGCCCGGAGTGTGGACAGCGCGATATTAGCAGCAGCTAAGCCAACACGGTCCCTACCTATTCTGAAGCCATCTTTCTTGAATTCTCGCCAGCTAGCCGAAATGACATCTCGAAAGTCGGCATTAGTATCGGCAGAACTCAGCGTTGGGCTTTGCTTCACTTGCAGAGCCAATTTAGAAGGTTGGCCGTATCGATCCGAAGCCTCCACGACTATATCGTCTAGTGGTTCACCAAGCGCCGCGCGTTGGAGAAAGACGCCGTCAGTAATCGCTTCAGAGATTCCCCGCGCGCCGCCTTCAACAAGGAGGCTGGTCAAATATGACGCCACTACTGAATCTTCAAAGGTGTAGCCGACACCACCTGTTGCCTCGGGGCTCGCGGGCATTCTTTTTGTCCACCATTCTGCTCATTGCTCAAATAGTAGATTATTGAGAATTTGGCTCGCCTTCAACGTGCTTCACGACGCCGAGGTAGATCCTGTTAACTTGTCTACCCTACTTGCGAAGAGCTCTCAGGGCCTCCTTCTCGGCTGTTGACCCCTTGACCCATTGCCACGGGGTACGTGGCTTCCGAGTCTTCGCCAGTTCTGGATTTGCCTTGGCGTCTCCGGCGGCGGCACGCAGCCGTTCGCGGGCTTCACGGGGGTCGAGTTTCAGTTCTTCGCACAGGTCTTTGAGCGTCACGATATCAGCCATGTCGGTCTCCTTCGGTTCTGATGAAGATCGATAAGACGCTGGCCGCCAGCGTGTCAGGGATAACCCCAGCGCACCTTTAGCTTTTCTAGAATTGCTGCTACCACTGATCTTGACGCAGGAGACGCACCTGCGTTGGGGCTTAGAAACCCCTCGGTGACTTAGACCGCTTCGGCGGTTGAATACCTTTGACCCTATGGTCGGGGTGCCTGTGTTATACAACAGGCCCCGGCTAAAGGCACAGGGACCGTGTCACCGCGGTTTTCTAACACCCCGATCACCAGTCAACCGCGAGGGCGCTCGCAGATCGGGGCGTTATGGGGCTTCACCTCACCGAACCAATTGAATGGGCCGATAGATCGGCATTGCCGCAGCAGGCAGGCATTTGTGTAATCTCGCGTGGAGAACCAACCAACACCGTCTACATAGGCAGGACATGGGCGGCGAAAGGGATCAGGAACCGGATACGCCAATTCCACAGATCGGCGTCGACCGGCAAGAAAGGTCATGCAGGGGGCGTCACCTTTCACGGTGTTTTCAACGGTGACACATCAGGCCTGTGGGTCTCGGTGCACCTACCTGATGGGATCGATGCAACTGACCACATTCTTCATCCATACATAGCTTACGCCGAACGGCGGCTGATTTGGGAGCATGTGGAGGTGCATGGGGCATTGCCGGTGTGCAACTCGGAATGACCTGCAACAAATCTCTAGCAGGTAGAGCTATACGCCCGCGCGGCGGCGTTGCAATGAGCCAGTACTGCCAATTCGGGCATTTTTCGATCACACCCTGCGAATACCCGCCAAACGCGCTGTGTGGCTCACTGAGGCAATGTCCCGGCCCGTCCGCCGGGTGTTTGACAGGAAGACCTGTCATCAGCACTCACGCGGCCTCTACACAGCCCCGCAGGGTTTAACCTGACCAGACTCCGCAACTGTCTTATCGAAATTTCATCAACCAATCTTACAAGGAGAAAATTGAAAATGGTCATCAGCGCGAAGTGGAGTTTCAACGGCGAGACCAAGATAATACTCGGGAACTGGCATAGGCTTTGGTGCCTGCTTTTCGGGCCGCTTTACTATTTGTTTAAGGGCATGTGGCTCTGGGCGCTGGTGTCACTGCTAACGGTCAACGGTCTTTGGATCGGGTTCCCGCTCTACAACCGATCCATCGTGTTGCGCCACTTTCACCGCAAAGGCTGGGTGCAAGAATGACCAACCACCTCGATTGCTACCCGTATGAAACCCAGCGGACAGAAACGACACCAAGCAGCAATCCGGGCTGCTTGAAAAGGTTCACAAATTCAGCTTCGGCTCGCACCCGATAGACTGATACGTAGTCACCGTGTCGCCCGGGACAGGCCCGCCGGACGCCCAATCGGGCGCTGGCGTAGGGGAGATTGGGGGAGGCATTTTTTCAACGGCGCTTGCCTCGCGGGCAGACAAGTGGTCATGCATACTTCCGAGATTTTCAGCCTCTAGCCGCTGCCTTGCACCACCCCCACTAGCCGCTGGGTCAGTTCACCTTGTTGCGTGGGATGACTTTCACGGGCAGTTTCCCTTTTTTCCGCATCTCCCGAAAATGTTCGATGTGCCGCTGGATAGTCATCGCGTGCTTGAAGGCGAGGTCGGTCGGCGTATAGGTCTCGAAACCGTGGATCGATGCGTAGACCCCGGTGACTTCGAGGAGAGCCTCGACGACATCGGTATTGGTGAGGACGACTTCTTCGCTCCCATCGACTTTGCCGCAGTCCAGTATCGCATTGTTGATTTGGGACTTTAGGCGGTTTTGCATTTTGGCGTGATTGCTCATGTAATTTCTCCATTTATTTACGGCTAGCCTCGGCGCAGACTTGCAACTGGCATCGAACTGAACCGACTTTCGGATGATCACTTGCTCAAAAATCACATACGTGTGCGAATTCTGAGCAAGTGACGGTGAGGGCATGGTTCAGGGCAGCGCCCAGACGGAGGATTTACCCTCCTTAGACTTCACCACGCCGAGTGCTTCGCCCGCGCGCCGGAGGGTCGGGAGTGATACCCCTTCCTCCTTGGCCCAGCCGTCCAGCACCTTCTTCTTGACCGGACCTTTGCGCAGTACGTTTTCCAGCCACGCGGAAGCCGTGTCGCGTTCCCGTGGCGGTCGGCCTCGTTCGGCCTCGGGAGGTGCGAGTAGTTCGCCTACCGTCAATTCAGGCTCGCAGGCGTGCCATTTCACACGGGGGTGCGAGCGTGGGTCAGTGCTCTGCATCTCGAAAACAATTGTCGGGCCCGGCTCGGCATAGTTAGATTTCGCATGGGCCACCGCGCGCAGGCGCGGGTCGTCAGGATGCGGCGCAAGGATCAGGCCCGAGCGCACACGCGCTGATATTGAAATCGATCCGATACCTTGGTGCATGGCATGGTCAGCCCGCGCCTTTCGAAGGTGCCGCACGATCAGAATCGCTGTGTCAAACTCGCGCGCCAACTGGTCAATTTGCACCATGAAATGCATGGTCTCGGTTGCCTTATTCCCGTCCGCACCTTCCTTCATGAAGGCGATGATCGGATCGATCACGACAAGGGCGGGCGTGTTTGCCGACAGTTCTTGCCGGAGCAATGCCAAACCGCGCTCGTCCAAGGAAAACGGCTCCTGCTGAAAGCGGACTTTCGAGACGTCGGCCCCGGCCTGCATAAGGCGGGGTTTCAGCACGCGCGAAGGGTCGTCCTCGGAAGACATGAACAGGACCGAACCTTTTTCGATGTCATCCACGAACGGCGGGGGCTTGCCGGTTGTCACGGCGGCAGCGATGGCACAGGTAAAGGTAGATTTCCCTTGCCCCATGTTCCCGTCGAGAACGGTCAAGGCACCTTTTACGATATAAGGATACATCGAGAATTGCGGCGTGGACTCTTCGACGTCTCCGAGCCAGCCAAAAGCCTCTTCATGTCCGGCTTCGTATTTGCCGACACTGGAGGCAATTCGCTCGACCTCATCGGTGTCGAGGGGTGGACTACACGCCGCTGCGTTGATCGCCTTCAACGCACCTGCGATGGCCGTTTCGGCCAAGCCGCGAAACCTAAGCGATCCTGCAATCTTGGTCAGCTCATTGTTGCGGCCTCCGGCCCTAAAGGCCCCGACCGCGTCGAAGTTCGCTATGCGGCTTTTGTCGCGCTTCAGCGCTCCTACGAAGCCAGCAGGCAACACCGCCAAGCGGTCCTCTCCGCGTTGCACGCGATACCGGCGACCACACTTGTGCATGCTAGGAGGGCCTACGAGGTATCCGCTGGCATTGTCCTTGATGTCTATGCCAGTAAGCGGCGCTTTCCTCTTGGGTAGGGACTCCGAGGCGCGGAAATAGTAGTGTGTTCCGCGACCGGTGCGAACTGACAGGGTGGGCGGCAGGTTCAGTGCCATGTAGGTTTCGGCACCTTCCGGGCCATCAACATCTAGCACAACCAGCCCCGGCGGAAGGATCACGCCGAAGTTGGCGAGAGGGTACTTCTTGAACGCGCGGCGGATTTTTGTGGCGTTGCTTGTGGCGCTGTGATGCCCCTTCGGAAACAAGTCCGCGATAGGGTGCTTGCCCGGACTCTTGCAATCGGCCCTGCCACACGTGCATTGGCCGTCATCATCAATGCCATGCAAGGCGATGATTTTGCCGCCATGCCGCGCCCAAGCGAGCGCGGCTTTGATAATCGAAGATGACAGCATGTCACCCTCGAAACGAAACACTTTGCGCATCCCGGTTCTCCTTTTCTGGGTGATCAGTATTCGGCGTAGTGAGTGCGAGCGCGCTCGGCGTCCCGCTCAGCTAGCCAGTCCTCGATTTCTGACAGAAGCCACGCAACTGTGGTGCCGCCAGGCCTCACACGCCGTGGAAAGCGCCCACGGAGTTCCCAGCGTAGCAAGGTTGTATTGCTGACGCGGATACCCAAGCGTCTTAGATCTTCGCGCGATGCCAGCCTTGGCGTATTCAATTCGTCCGTCATGGAATTTCCCTTTCGTCAGTTTGACTAAGGAGCCGGCTCCATGTGTGGACAACATATGACAGATCGAAACGCAGTGACATCAAAGGCGTAGCCAAGGCTGCGCGTTCGTTGCGTAGGTTTATTGGCTGCTGCGCAGTTTCGCGACCTCATCCAGGACGTTCCCTGAGAACTTGAAACTCTCGCCAAATATCTCTTTCGCGCAGGTTCTCAAAAACGCTTGGTATACGCTGCTTGGGATCGGAGTTCGATCATAGCCGCTCCGCGAGTGTTGAGCGTTCGGAAAATACCGTTCAAACACGTCGGCAATCGCGTTTGCGAAGTCGATCTTGAACTCTTGTGAAATCGCCGAGCCTTTTCGTTTTGGATCATCCAAGACCTCGAACAGATCGCGGGTGCGGTTGCTGAGTTTGGTCAATTCTTCAATGAGCGCATGTCGGTTCGGCGGAGGCGACGGCAATTTGTCGGGCCATTCAGAAAGAAGGGTAAGGTTTTCTTCGGAAAGTGCCTCGATCAATTTTTCGGCGGGATGCAAAATTGAACTCGTGATCTTTCGTTTTCTGGCGTCCGGCGTCTGCGACCCTGGCGCACCATGAATGCCGAGAGGGCTGGACATAGCCGCAATCCAAAAGACTTCGGCAATGGTGCGAAGCTCATCTGCTAGGTTTGTTCTGTCGATTTCATCATCCGCCCCACCAATGCGACACAGCACGTTGACTGTTTTTTGCGGAAAGAACTCAGGCGCTTATGGGAGTGGTCGATCCAGCCACCCCAAGTCGCGGTATTTCAGGTAGTACGGCTGATTTGGTGACTCTTTCGACATGCCCGTTCCAAAGCGCAAGCGCCTCGCGCTTTTCGTTCGCATATGAATTGACATTGTAGATTGCCGCCACACCTGAGACCACACCCGTCTTGTGGTTCAGCAATGCCTCAGTGACTGGCTGTGGAACGCCCAGCATCGCCATGTTCGTGGACATCGTGCGGCGCAGATCATGTGGGGTCCAGTGTTCGGTTTCGGCAGGCAAGGCTTTGACGAGACGTTTCTTCAATCGGCCAAACCCAGAGATCGGTGAGGTACCTTTTGTTGTGAACACATAGTCTGACCCGAGGAACCTCGGCACCCTGCGCAGCACGTCCAGCATAGCGTCGGTGATCGGGACGGTGTGCTGTCTGCCGTTTTTGGCGCGCGTCGAAGGCAGGGTCCACAGACATTTTTCGAGGTCGAGTTCCGACCATCGCATCCCGGCGACCTCGGCGCGTCTCTGGCCGCTCAGGATCAAAAGCTTCATGCAGTCCCCGAACGGATAGCCTTCGGCGTCACAGGTCGCCCACAGCGCACCAAGCTCATCGTCGGTCAGCACGCGCTCGCGTGACTTTTCCTTTGATGGCGGTTTCATCCCAGCGATGGGGTTGGCAACGATCATGCCGCGCTCGAAGCACCAGCCCATGAGGTGTTTGAGGTGGGCAAGCGCCCGGTTCGCACTCGTCGGCGCGGATTTGCGGATCAAGTCGCAGGCTTTCACGACGTCAGCACGCTTGATCTCGTCGATCCGTTCACCATGTAATGCGGTAAACTTCTCCAACAAGGCTTTCTTGCGTTTCCAGTCGCGGTTGTGAACCTTGGCGTGTTTCTCGATGTAATCGGGAATCACGTCGCCCAGTGTCGGTTTCGCATCGCACTCTATGCCGGTGTTCTGTTCAAACCTGCCCGTTTCGAGCTCATAGTGGATTTGCCGCGCTCGATCCCGCGCGTCAGTCATGGAAAACGGCCCGAATTGACCGATCGTCAATCGCTTCATTTTCCCATTTATACGTTTGTGAAAACTAAAGGTTTTGGTGCCGGATTTGTTCACACGAAGGACCAAGCCGGGAACTACTGTGTCACGATAGTCGACGCGCTTGGATGGGTCGGGCTTTCGTGTTTCGATGAACTTTGTAGTGAGTGCCTGTATCATGGAACAATGATAAGAGACCCGTAAACGCCGCGTCAGGGACAATCCTAGATGAATTGGAAGGGTCTTACTGGCTGGGTGTCAAGATAAACACCCGAAAGCAGCGGCAGAGGCTAAGGGGAAGTCAAGAACCCAAAGAGAGATCTGATGGCGTGGCGTTCACAGTTGGCGCGCAGCTTGGACGCTACATCGCGCTTCCAAAGCCTCCTCGATCACGTTCGCCACTTGAATCACCGCGTCTTTCCCCTTCATCTTGCGATTCAGAGATCATTGCCTCCGTTGTTATCAAAAGCCCCGCAACTGATGCGGCATCTTCAAGCGCAGTTCGTACCACCTTAGCCGGATCAATAATTCCCCGCTTGAACAAATCACCAAACTGGCCAATTGCAGCATCGAAGCCAAAACTGAGATCGTCAGATTGTTTGATCACATCAACAACAAAGGCATCCTCATAGCCCGCGTTTTCTGCAATCTGCCGTAAGGGTGCTTCAATTGCACGACGTACAATGTCTATTCCAGCTCTCTGATCTGCATTCGCACCTCTAACTCTATCCAAGCCTTTCGCGGCGTGAATCAGAGCAACGCCCCCACCGACAACCACGCCCTCCAGGATAGCTGCTCTTGTTGCATTCAACGCATCGTCAACGCGATCCTTTCGTTCCTTGACCTCTACTTCAGTTGCACCGCCGACCCTTATGACAGCTACTCCCCCCGCCAACTTGGCTACGCGCTCCTGCAGTTTTTCACGATCATAATCGGAGGAGGTCCCCTTTGTGCGGCGGTAACTTGATTTGCGCCTCTCCAAATTTTGCCTGTCAGATGCTAAAAAATGGAGTACCTCATTGCGTGCTTTCCAAATAAAATCTTGCAAGCCATCCAACTCTTCGACCGAGAAACCCGCCATTTGCCCGCGCGCCAAATACCCATTTGGGACCATATCAATGTCACCGGATGACCAATGATCTACCATCTCTTTAAGGAAAAACTGACGCTCTGGCGTATCGGCTAGGGCTTGCGCGAACAGGAGTTCAGGAAAATTTTTCCTGTTTTCAGGGATTGCCTGCCAAATCTCTTCGGCTGTCAAGCGTGTGGTGGTTTCCTCCTGAACGGTGCCGCCTTCAATTTCTGTTCTAATTTGGGTCACACGCCTTTCAATTTCAGCCCTGTCGCCTGCGCCATCAATGATCGTCGTCTCGTCTTTAGTTACCTCAACTTTCATCGCTGAGCCGAGCATATCTATGGTCACATGCTCGAGACTCATTCCGAGGTCTTCTGAGACAACTCGCCCCCCGGTCAGTATTGCGATGTCATGTAACATGGCTTTGCGGCGGTCTCCGAAACCCGGTGCCTTTACAGCGGCGATCTTCAAG
This sequence comes from uncultured Roseobacter sp., assembly GCF_947492555.1. Lineage (GTDB taxonomy): Bacteria > Pseudomonadota > Alphaproteobacteria > Rhodobacterales > Rhodobacteraceae > Roseobacter. The sequence goes on along the minus strand of NZ_CANLNE010000001.1, from coordinate 1,021,025 downwards.
CCACCGCGTAGCTTGTTCACAACGAGTGTGGCGAGCGCTTCACCTTCCACGTCTTCGGCGATGATCAACAGCGGCTTTTGCGAATGGATCACGGACTCGAGCAATGGGACCATCGGTTGCAGCGACGAGAGTTTCTTCTCGTGCAGCAGGATCATGCAGTCTTCGAGCTCGGTGGTCATCTTGTCGGCGTTGGTCACGAAGTACGGGCTCAGGTAGCCACGGTCGAACTGCATGCCTTCGACAACGGAGGTCTCGGTTTCGAGGCCTCTGCTCTCTTCGACAGTGATCACGCCCTCATTGCCAACTTTCTGCATCGCGTCGGCGATCTGGCGGCCGATTTCCGCTTCGCCGTTGGCCGAGATGGTTCCGACCTGAGCAACTTCGTCGCTGTCGGAGACAGGGCGCGAAGCCGCTTTGATCGCTTCCACGACAGAGGCCGTCGCGAGGTCGATACCGCGCTTGAGGTCCATCGGGTTCATGCCAGCTGCAACCGATTTCATCCCTTCCTTGACGATGGCCTGGGCCAGGACAGTGGCGGATGTCGTGCCATCGCCTGCTTCATCATTGGTGCGGCTGGCCACTTCCTTAACCATCTGAGCGCCCATGTTCTCGAACTTGTCTTCCAGTTCGATTTCCTTAGCAACCGATACGCCGTCCTTGGTGATGCGCGGGGCACCGAACGACTTGTCCAGAACCACGTTGCGGCCCTTGGGACCGAGCGTGACTTTCACTGCATCAGCAAGAATATTGACACCTCGCATGATGCGCATGCGGGCATCGGCATCAAAGACGATTTCTTTCCGGCTCATGTGCTTTGTCCCTCCAAAGCTATGAGCTGCTCAAGGCTAGCAGAACGAAAATGAAGGCGCTTCAAAAAGACCTTCAAGCTCTCGTGATTTCCAAAAACATCAAAGCCTCCTATCCCAGGTTGGTTTTCAAGCATAAGAGCTAGCGCAGAATAAACCTCGTAACATGCGGAATAATCTCTACCGTTCAGAAATACGCCAATCATTGCGCCGTCCTTCTTCGACAGAGGGCTGTTCATCACCAATTTCTTCGCTGCCATCAAAATGCTTTGGATAAAATCTGCTGAAATTCTATCGTCAGGTGCAACGCTATCACCACGAAAGATTAAACCCACAACTTCGGAAAATGGCTCATCAAAAACCCCGCTCATTGTGGCGGTGGCTACCCGAAGTTTTATCAGGCGATCTGGAGGTGGCATTCGATTTTTTATGGGCTCTGGAACAATATCTGTGGAAATTTCACTTCTTTCCCCAGCGCCAGTTTTTGTGTTGCCGGGCACAACAAGTATCGCAAAGAAATCTCTATCCATCTTTCAGCCTCGGCAGTAGTTTCCGTATATCTGTCTGAAGTGCTCCTGTCGGCTTCTTAAGTGATTGATCAATCTCAGCACAAAGTTCCTTGAGGTTGTTTAGGTGAGCCGTTATCGCATTGGAAACCCTGCTATCACTAAGAACTTTCGAAAGCTCCTCCTGCAATTTCGCACAATGACCTTGGGTCCCGGTTCGCTCAATCTGCCCTTGATTCGTATTGTGCGACAACGCCTCCATGCTTCTAGTTAAGAGATTCATTTCGCGCCGAACTACTGTTAAATCAGGAGAGAATGCGAACCATCCCTGAACAATTAGAAGCAGTGTCGCAAGACCGGCTTGCGTTGCCAGAATGGATGCCCACGTGAGAATTTCATACCCATCGACTATCGCCCAAAGAAGCAATTGCAAAAGAACCGAGGTGGCGGAATACACAATGAAAGCCGCTGCATAGCCTAGCGTATCTTCAAGATAACAAACCCTAATTTTCTTGTAGATAAGTAAGAAATTGAATGTCGCTACGAAGATCACCCAGTAACAAGGAATGCTTTCCAAGTTCTGCAAAGAGCTCTGGTAGGATGGGAATCGCGAGAAGCCTTGAACGCCGATGACCGCAAAAAGAGTCACAAGCAGTAGATCAACTTTTCTAAAGTCTCCTGACAGTCGAAACGCCAGCGAGTTTAGGCATAGTCTGTTCAAAAAATCTTGCAATGCAGTCACCTCAAATTTGCCAATTTGAAGGTGCGACCAGAAGCGGAACACGTCAACGCAGTATTTTTTGTTTGAGCAAGTTATCGAACACCACGCGATCAGTTGGCTTGAGTGCTGCGTTGACCTAAACGAGATTCTAGCATCGCTATCCGCACACGAACTTGTCGATTCTTCCGTCAGTTTGATGTTGTGCTTGCCTGCCTTGCGGCTGCGCTGGGGTATCGCTCGGGTAGCAGGAGCGGTGAGCTTGAATGTTCTGCCGTGAGATAGATCGAGACGATCTACCGAGCGCAATGCTCAAGGTTTTCAACCGGCTACGTTACGGTTTGTGCCATCCTGAAACAGTATGCGTGGATCACAAGACTAATTGAAAATCCTCGTGTCGGTGGTTCGATTCCGCCCCCGGGCACCACTTTTGCAAATGAATACAAGTAGATAGATGATTGGTCCGATGTTCGGAGCCCGATGTCATTCGCCATGGGTATCACTGGGGTATCTTTTCAGAATTCCGGCCCCAAAAGACGGTTTCTGCCTAAATCTGCTATATCTGGGTCGACCAATTCTCGCTTCTCGCACGCACTGGCCAGTACATGCCGGAAACATTTTACGCACCCGTGCAGAGGTGTCCCTGTTGTCCTTGACGTCCGTAGCGCCGAGAGCATCATGTTGAGGAGTTCTCGGCGATACGGGAATATGTCGTCCCGATCCACAAGTCCTTCAACGAGGCCTAGCACATAACGCAACCCTTCTGGTTGGCTAACGCGATCTCCGATGTCGATGAGTTCTCCGAACTTCGCCCTTCCAGCGCGTTTGCCTTCATGGTGAGATTTGACAGAGTTTGAGAAATCAGCCCGAAGGCCAACTACGCAAAGCTTTGTAAAGTCTAGAACCGCTGCAAGCCTGTCCGCATCGCTCGATTTCTCAATCAATTTCGCATGTTTGGCGAGCGGTTTACACGAAGGATCACATCATCGATAGCGTGAGAACCGATGAGCTTTGGCGCCTGTGGTCGACACACGCACATGCAGGCCGTTTACCTTCTGATCGCGCACCTCGTACCGTTTTGTGGTTGCCGGAGGCATCACGTCGAGCGATTTGGTTGTCAGTATCTGTTTCATGCAGACATCGTAAGACACCCAGAATCCCCGTGTCAGGGTATGGTTTGGAAAACTATGCAGCGTCCGGCGATAGTTTGACTGGACACAAAAAGATTAAACGAAACGCATTTCTCTAAACGTCAGCGACAGACGCCGGGATCGGGGGTGTTTCTGCCCATTCACAATATCGCTTTTGCGTGCAGGAATGGCGTGGGTCCAGACATGACGCGCCTCACCTGAAAGCACCAACAGGCTCCCAGGCTCGAGTGCCAAATTGACCTGCTGGCTGATCTTCCGGTTTTCCAGCCGCATGACGCATGACGAGAGTAAACTCAACGACGCAATCACGTCCCCGAAACATGGTCTGCAATCCACATGCGCAGATATTCCCTGACCCGGCATGTATTCGTTCACTATCACCTGATCTGGGACGGAGCCGAAATGACCAGCGTGAGCTAGTCGCTCTGCCAGATTCTGTAAGAACGGGGGAAGCGGACCGAGATAGTCTTCTTCCCGAGCTTGTCTTGCCTTGTAGTCATAGCGATAGCCGTAGTGTTGAACACGCCGTTTCAGATCGCTGCGCCAAGGCTGCGCATCGATTTTGTGCATCAGATAATCGGCTTCTTCACCTGAAATGAATTCGGCCAGGTACTTTGAGCCCGAAGGCAGATCAGGCTGAAAGAACGAAAGTTGCGAAAGCTGTGTGCTCATTTATCGCTGACTCCTCATCAGCCGTGTTCTGATGAGAATAGGCCGGATAGTCTTTGGGGTTGAAAGTATAGATGTCTGGCGTTTCAAAGCCAGTTTTCCTGACTGCGTCATCCGTCTTGAACGCGCCCTCATAGAACGGGCTGTCCACTGTTGAGATGACGACGAGGCCACTGGATTTCAGGTGGGCGCGGCTGTTTTTGAGAAAGCGCGTGACGAGTACATGATTTGGGTTTTGGCCGCAAAGCGCTTCGCGCGAGACGACATTTGGGAACTGAAAGATGATGGTGCGAAACCGACGCTGCCCGATTGCCTTCGACAAACAAGTTGCATCAACCCCGGTTTTGACCTGCGCCCCAAGTTTCAGCAACTTCGCTGCATCGTCATATGCTGTGTCGCCCAGGTCAGCCTCATCTCGTAGACCGTTGCGAGAAGCGATGAAGGCGACACACCCTCAAGGCGCGCCAAGGCCAACGCAAAGCTGAAACTACCTTCGCCGACAAACAACGCTCTGCCAAGGTGAACGCGGGCAGCGAAGTCGAACTTTGGCCGCGCCTTATTGAGCTTCTTCTGCTCAACGGCTGGAGCATTGCGACCTACGGCGTTCTGAACTGCATCAAGCAACGAAGCTCCTCGGAATTCATACGTCACGACCAACACCCCCTGCAAGTTTGAGACAAATCGAATGTACTGAAGTTGGGTTAACAGGTGATTCATCTGGTGTTCGCTCGTTGTGCTGGGTGCCACATGGGGCCCACAACGCTTGCAGTGGCGGGAAGAGATGAAGGCGACACCCCCTTCGAGGCGCCAAAACTACGCTGACCGCTCCCGCAAAGGGCGCGGTCAGAGCGCTTGGTCGGTCATCAAAGGCCCTTGTCCTGGCCAGCGTCGCTTTTTAGACTCGCTTCGGCTTCTATCTCAACACGGTACCCACCTATCAGGCTGGCGACGACAATCAGGGTGTTTGCAGGCTTGATCGCGCCAAAAACGCGCCCATGCGCCAGGGAGACCGCTTCAACGTCGGCTTCGTCCACAATATAGATGCGCGTCCGCACCACGTCTTCGGCGGTAGCGCCCAAAGCCGCGAGAGCCGCCAGGATTTTGTCGAGCACGTAGGTTGTTTGCGCCTCTGCGTCTGCGCTTGCGACGATGCGGTCTGCACCTGCGGTGGCGGTCGTCCCGGACACAAGGATGCGGTTCCCGATCTGCTGCGCACGCGCATAGCCAGCGATGTCTTCCCACTTTGATCCGCTCAACACCTGTTTGCCATCTGTGCGGTGCGGGCTCTGCGTGGCGGTGTGGGGCAGCGGTATCGTCTCAAGGTGGTGGGTCAAATCGCCTGACGCGGTCAGAAACGGCGGGCGGCGGTATTCATCGCCACAATCGCCCGGTACGCCCGTTGTGTTGTCAAAGGCCTCTGCCAGCCGGGCCTGATCGTCTGCATCCAGTGCGAATGAGAACAGGCGCAGGTTGTCATCTGTGTGAACCCGTTCGCCCAGGCGCGCGCCGACAATTGCGCCTGCAACGGCGGGATGGTCCAGCACCCAGCGCGTCGCGACGTTTGAGATCGAGACATCATGCTTCTTTGCGATTGCATCGGCGGCAGAGAGGATGCTTTGAAAACCGGCCCACCCACCGGTCACATCGATGAAACGTTTGTATTTCATCTTGGACCAGTCGGTAATCTCGGACGGCTCAGCTTGGCCCAGCCAGCGTTCGGACAGGAACCCGCCGCACAGCGTCCCATAGGCCAGAAGCCGGACGTTGGTGCGAGCGCAGAGGTCGGACAGTTGATGGGCGGCCCGGCGGTCCACAAGCGAGAATGAGACCTGATTGGTCATGAGCGGCACGCCGTCGGACAGGGCAACTTGGAGATGCGCGGCATCGAAGTTGGTGACGCCGATCTCTGCGATCAGCCCCTCCTCGCGCAAGCGGGCGAGTTCATGCAAGGCCTCTAGCCATGCGGGGTGCTGAAAGCTCCACCAGTGAAACTGCAGCAGATCCACGCGATCAACACCCAGCCGGCGCAGGCGTTCTTCGACGCCTGCACGCACCACATCCGCTGTCATCGGACCGGGAGGGGGGCACCATTTGGTGAAGGCCAGCGCGCGGGGGGCCACACCGCGTGCCAACAGGTTTCCAGCGATGATTTCGGCACTGCCGTAGTGATCTGCCATGTCGAAGGTGTCAAAGCCGTGACGGGCATAGGCCGCCAGCCAGTCCCCACCCGTTTGGGGGTCGATTGTCTCGCCGTCCTTTTCGATGTCTGCCACCTGCCAGAGGCCGGTCACGACACGTGAGATGTTCAAATTCTCCGACAGTTGAAAGCGGTCTGGGTGGCGGTGATCTGTCATGAAGGCTCCCGTCTCTCGGCGGCCTCGGACGAATGGCACTTGAGCACTGCGCCATATCCGATAACCTTGGCCAGATAAGACCAAGCGTTGGCGGCAGTCCAGCGGAAAGGACGGGGATGGAAGAGGACAAGGAGGGTGCGGGGTTCTGGCTCTATGACCTGAAGGTGGAGACCGTCCTTGACGGTCGTACACCGGTCTGTCGTCATATTGAAGGCGAGAGTTTTCGGGTCGAGGGAGAGACCTTGGTCTTCGATCCCGGCACCCGGATATCGATGTACGCCCTGACTGCGTTGATGCCGCTCTTGCCCGCCAAACAGCGCATGACCGATCCCAACGACTGGATCAGCACGGATGCCGAGGTGGCCTGCCCCGATCCGCATTGCGGCGGTCGTTTTCGGATCACACGCCTTGAAAAGCGCTGGTTTACACATGCCGGAACGACCGGGCAGCCCGATGCCCGGGGAACACCTTATTGGCAGGAGGACAACGCGTGACTGCGGAAACAGCAGACCTGCGCTCGGGCTATGCCATCTCGCGGGTGATCAAAGGCGGTTGGCAACTGGCGGGCGATCATGGTCCGGTGGACCGGGCCGAGGCTGTTCACGATATGGAAGCCTTTCTGGACGCCGGCATCACGACCTTTGATTGCGCCGACATTTATGTGGGCGTCGAAGAGATGATCGGCGATTTCATCGGTGATCTGCGACGTCGGCGCGGCGCCGGTGTTGCGAATTCGGTCAAGGTGCATACGAAACTGGTGCCGGACTTGGGCCTGCTGGAGAACATCGAGCCTGATCAGGTCGAGGCGATCATAGATCGTTCGCTGAAACGCCTGCAGGTGGAGCAGCTTGATTTGGTGCAATTCTACTGGTGGGATTTGACCATGGGCGATCCGCTGGTCGGGCTGGAGGTGCTGAAACGCTGTCAGGAGAAGGGCAAACTGGCGCATCTGGGCGTGACAAATTGGGACATCGCCGAGACGCAGCCGTTCCTCGACGCGGGCTTCGACATTGTCTCGACGCAGGTGCAGTATTCGATCTTGGACCGGCGGCCCGAGAGTGGCCTCACAGCTTGGGCCGGTGCGCATAACATACAGCTTCTGTGCTACGGCACCTTGGCGGGCGGGTTCCTGACAGAGCGCTGGCTGGGCGCGCCGGATCCCGGCTTTGCCTTCGAGAACCGGAGCCTGATCAAGTACCGGTTGATCATCGACGAATTTGGCCCGTGGGAGGTATTTCAACAGCTACTTACAGTGCTGAAATCGGTTGGGGACAAGCATGGCGTGTCGCTGTCAACCGTCGCAACACGTTGGGTGCTGGACCAGCCGCAAGTGGCCGCTGCCATTGTCGGCGCGCGTTATGCACGGCACCTGCCGCAGACGTTGGAGGTTTTCGGCTTTGCGCTGGATGCCGATGATCAAACAGCAATTGACGCGGTGCTGCGGGACGCCCCCGGGCCGCAAGGTCCGGTGTTCGGTCTGGAACGTGACAGGGGCGGGCGGCACGGGCGGATCATGAAATATAACCTCAACACGCGCCCTGACGACAAGGTTCTGGGGAGTGGATGAGCTGATCCTCGCGACCGAGGACCTGAGCCTCAGCTTTGGCCCCGTGAAGGCCGTTGATACAGTTTCCCTCAAGGTGCGGCGTGGCACCATCACCGGGCTGATCGGGCCAAATGGTGCGGGCAAATCGACGCTCTTTAACCTGCTGACCGGGGCATTGAAGCCGGATACCGGGGTGGTGCGACTTGAAGAGCAGGATATCACGGGCATGTCTCCTGATCGGCTCTTTGCGCTTGGGCTGGGCCGGACCTTTCAGATCCCACGACCTTTCGCACGGATGAGCGTGCTGGAAAACGTAATGCTGGCCCCGATGGGTCAGATTGGCGAGCACATCGCCGGACCCTTCCTGTTTCGAGGGCGGATGCGGGCGCAGGAACGTCTTATTCGGGACAAGGCGCTGGACGTGCTGAATTTCGTGACACTGGGCCCTTTGGCCGACCATCCTGCGGGCCAGATATCCGGCGGGCAGATGAAGCTGTTGGAACTGGCCCGCGTTCTGATGGGCGACCCGAAACTGATACTGCTCGATGAACCGGCGGCGGGGGTGAACCCGGTGCTGACCGAGACCTTGATCGGCAAGATCGAAGAGCTGAACCGGCAGGGCACGACCTTCGTCATCATCGAGCACGACATGGATTTTGTCATGCGCCACTGCGACCCGGTCATCGCGCTGGCAGAAGGTCGCGTGATCTTTGAAGGCTCCAGTGACGCGGCCCTGGCCAATCCGGTTCTGCTGGATGCCTATCTGGGGGCAACGGCAGATGGCTGAGGCGATCTTGCAGGCCACGGCGATCACGGCGGGTTATGTGCCCGATCTGCCCATTTTGCGCGATGTGTCCCTGACCGTGCGACCTGCACAGATTACCCTGATCATAGGACCAAACGGGGCGGGCAAATCGACGCTCATCAAGGCGATTGCGGGGCTGCTGCCCGTTAGCAGTGGCCAGATCCGTTTTCAAGGCAGCGACATCACCGGCATCCGCACAGACCAACTCTCGGCCCAAGGCATCGCCTATGTACCCCAGACGGATAACATCTTTCGCAGCCTGACGATCCGGCAGAACCTTGACCTCGCGTTGCGGCGGGCCGGTGGTCAGGCCCCGACCCGGTTGGCGCAGCTTTTTGAACAATTCCCTGCACTTGCCGCCAAGCACGGCGATAAGGCGGGAACCTTGTCGGGCGGCCAGCGCCAGTTTCTGGCAATTGCCATGGCGCTGGCCACTGCCCCGAAACTGATCCTGATGGACGAGCCCTCCGCGGGCCTGTCCCCAAAGGCCACACAAGAGGTGCTGGAGCATGCCCGCACGCTGACAACCCAAGGTGTGTCGATTCTGCTGGTCGAGCAGAACGTCAACCAGGCGCTGCGTCTTGCGGATCATTGCTTCATCCTGGCAGAGGGGCGCAACCAGCTGGATGGACCGGCAGAAGACCTGCGCGACAACAAGATCGTTGGCGATATCTATCTTGGCAATCGACGGATGGGGGTCGCATGATCCAGCATCTGCTCGACGGCATCCTGACCGGGTCCTACCTGTCGCTCGGCGCAATTGGCTTGACGCTGGTGATGCATATCCTGCGGTTTGCGAATTTCTCACATGCCGAGCTTTTGTCGCTGGGAGCTTACGCCGCGCTGGTCTGCGATGCGCTGGTCTCGGGCCTGGCGCCTTTCCTTGCGGTGAAGCTGGCGCCGCTCTCGCTGACGGGGTCGCTGATCCTGGCGATCCTTGTTTCAATGGTTCTGACCGGGCTGTCGGCCCTGCTGATTGACCGGCTGGTGTTCAAACGCGTGCGTGAAAAAGGGCAGGAGCTCTCGATGGTCTTTGCCAGTTTCGGCATGGCGCTGATCATGCGCAACGTCATCGGGTTGATCTTTGGGCTTAGCCCCGAGCTTTATTCCCGCGACATCGCCTTTGCCACGATCCTCAGCCGCGATCCGCTGATCCTGGTCAAGCCCGATCAGGTCTTTGTGCTGGGTGCAGCGCTGCTGCTGATGTTTGCGCTGCACCTGGTCCTGTCGCGCACGACGTTCGGCTACGCCCTGCGGGCCGTGGCGGAAAACCCTTCGCTTGCACAGGTCAACGGGGTGAACCTGCAGCGGACCATCATGGCGGTCTGGCTGATTGGCGGCGGGCTGGCCGCTGTCGCGGGGGTGTTTTACGGCATCAGCCACCAGCTGATCCCGGTCATGGGGCGCGATCTGGTGCTGCCGATCTTTGCCGCGACGATCGTGGGGGGCATCGGCAGCGTCTATGGTGCGGTACTCGGTGGGTTCATCGTCGGCATCGCGGGCAATCTGGCGCTGCTCATACTACCCTCGGGCTACACGCCCTCGGTGCCGTTCCTGATGATCCTTGCGGTCTTGATGATCCGACCGCATGGGCTGTTCGGCGAGGCCCGCGCGTGATCGGTGTCATCTCATACCTCGTGTTCTTCGCCACCACCGCCTCGATCCTGGCGATTGCGGTTCTGGGGCTGAACCTGCAATGGGGCAATACGGGGCTCTTCAATGGCGGGGTCGTCGCCTTCTTTGGCGCAGGGGCCTACGCGACGCTGATCCTGGGCGGAACCGCACAGGCGGGCCATCTGGGTGGCTATGGTATCTTCTATCCGCTGGCGCTTTTGGGCGGCATGGTGGTGGCGGGTCTGATGGCGTGGATCGTGGGGCTGCTGACGCTGCGGCTGCGACACGACTATCTCGCGATTGCGACCTTTGGCGTTGCCGTCGCCTTTGAGAACCTGATGCGCAATGCTGAATGGCTGGCGGGGGGCGCGAAGGGCGTGCGCGGGTTCGAGCGGCCGCTGCGCACAGCCCTTGGGGATGGGTTCATCTACAATCTGGCCTTCTTTGCCGTTGTTCTGCTGATCTTGATCCTCACCTATCTGTTCCTGCAGCGTATCGTCGTCTCGCCCTTCGGACGCCTGTTGCGTGCGATCCGCGAGGATGAAGAGGCCGCACAGTCGCTTGGCAAGAACCCTGCACGTATTCGTCTCATCGCCTTCATCACCGGGTCCGTCATCCTGGGACTTGCAGGGGGCCTCTACGGCACCTTCTACGCTTTTGTCAGTCCACAAGACGTTCTGCCGACGCTCACATTCCAGATTTGGGCGATGCTGATCGTTGGCGGCGCGGGCAACAACCGCGGTGCGATCTTTGGCGCGTTTCTGATCTGGGGCGCGTGGACGGCATCGGGCTGGGCGTTGTCACGCTTTGCGCCCGTCGAGGTACAGCTTTACACTGGCTCCGTTCAATTCATACTGATCGGATCGGTGATCGTCGGCATGCTGATGTGGCGGCCCCAAGGGTTTCTGCCAGAGCATCTTGTCGTATCACACAAGGGAAAAACCAAAAGAAAACAACAGGGAGAGTATTGAATATGTCCATTATCAGAGTTTCAAGAGCCTCGATTGGCCTCGCACTCGGCCTCAGCGCCATGTCCGGTGCTGCCTATGCGCAGGACTGCACCACCAAGATTGGCGCAGTATTGCCCACCTCGGTCGACTGGGGTCGCCCGATTGCTGAGACCGCACAGTTTGCCGTCGATCAGGTCAATGCAGCAGGCGGTGCCGCAGGTTGCCAGATCGAAATGGTCCTGCGCGATACCCAGGTTGATCCGAAAGTCGGTGTCGATGCCGCGAAAGCTCTCGTGGATCTGGAAGGTGTGAAGGTGCTCTTGGGCGCTGTCTCGTCCGGTGTGTCCATGCCGATCCTGACCTCCGTCACCGTTCCAAGCGGTGTGATGCAGATGTCGTGCTGTTCGTCGTCGACCGCCTTCACCGGCCTGTCGGAAGAGGGCAAAACGAACGGGCTGTGGTACCGCACCTTTGCCACCACGGGCGTGCAGTCTGCGGTCGGGGCGAAAGTTGCCGCGGACAAGGGCTATAAATCCATCGCCATTCTCTACAAGAACGACGACTGGGGTCAGGACATGGCCCGCCTGATCGCGGCGGACTTTGCCGCCGTGGGGGTGGAGGTCACGGCCTCTGTTGCGATCAACGATGCGCAGCCCAACTATCGCGCCGAAGTTACCGATGCGCTGTCAGGCCAGCCCGAAGCGCTCTATCTTGCGCTCTATCCCGCAGAGGGGACGGCGGCGGTGCGTGAATGGCTGTCGCTTGGCGGAACGCAGAACATGATCCTCGCCAACTCCCTGAAATCGGATGAGTTCCGGGACAATGTCGGCCTGCAGTATCTTGGCTCGGCGCTTGGCACGGACACCGCTTCGCCGCGCTCGGAAAGTGCCGATGCATTCCGCGCCGCGTACCAGGACCGCTTTGAGGCAGAACCCAACGGCCCCGGTCTTGCCAACAGCTATGATGCGGCCATGCTGGCGCTTCTGGCGATGGAGGCTGCGGGCAAGGACGCATCCGGCGCGGATGTGGCAGCCGCCATGTCCCGCGTGACCGACCCGGCCGGGACGCCGGTGAGCGCTGACACGGCTGGGTTTGTAGCGGCAAAGGAAGTGCTTGCTGGTGGTGGCACGGTGATGTTCCAAGGGGCCACCGGTGATGTGCGATTTGATGAGAACGGCGACGTCTCCGCTCCGGCGGTTATCTGGTCCTTCTCCGAAAGCGGCACGGAGGAGATCGAGTACATTCCGCTGAGCGACGTTGACGCTTTCATTGCGTCACTCAAATAGCTTGCGTCACGACAGGCTGTATATGCCTTGATATAGTCCGATGGCCGCCCGGTATGGGCGGCCTCTTTGTTTGGGGCCCGTCCTTGTAGAGTTTGTCGGCAGCAAGTGCGTCAATGGCAGGCGTATCGGCAACCTGCGGAAACAGTGCGTGGGCCAGTTTCAGGCGAACGGGAATGCTCCTTTCGCCATTGTCAGCAACACGCAGGCAGTCCACGAGTGCGTCAGTTCCTATCATGCCCGCCAATTCTTACGTACCTAGGTCAAGAACCTTGCAGTGAGCGGAAAACAGGAGGCTTTTCGGGATTCAAGGCACGTGGCTCTTTCTAAACAGACGGAAGCGGTTCTTGAGCAGCAACTGCCGCCAGACGAGATAGTCCGTAAAATATCCCGTATGCCCACCGAACCCTACCGGCTGATTATCCACACCGGTTTCAGGGTCGTTGGTGTTCTGGTCGGGCAGGGTTGGATCGTGCAGAAAATCGATTGTCGTGCCGACAAAGTCGTCTTTGCGGTAGATGTTGTGCCACTTGAAGTCTGGCAGGATGTCCGCGCGCGTGATCCAGAAGCTGGCCGAAAAGTATTGGAGATAAATATGCGTAACCGGTGCACCCATGGTGATGAGGTGTTTTTCGCCGGTAATTTTTTTGATCTTCTCCATCAGCCCGGTTTTCGCGGCCTGGTCCTTGCGGAGATTGCGGGTTGCGACAACGGTGCCCTGCGAATGTGCAAAGATGGTCAGGTGTTGGGGGTTTTCAGTCTCCAGCATGTAGCCGACCACCCGTGAGAAACGCGCCTCAATCCGTGCGCGCTGAGGATAGTTGTTCTCCAGAGTGTCGGTAAAATTGCACCGATCGCGTATCGAGTAGGCGATGATATCCCGGGCAATGCCAAGAGCCGAGCCGACAAATTCACTGAAGTAGTAGATCAGAGCCGCCACACCGAGAACACCCATGAGAATGGTGCCATAGTATGTGTCCAGAACCTGGGTCCAAGGAATGGCGACATCACAAAGATACGAACCTAGACTGCATTGTGCGGGATCACCTGCGCCACCAAATAGCAGGATTAGCACACCCAACATCAAAAGCAGGCTCGAAGCAATGAAAGCAATGTCGAGGAGCAGGTTCAGGATCAACCGTTCTACGAATAGCTTTCTCAGAAGTGAACCGGTGGTGTTCCTAAGTATCCGCCGGAAAAAGACCACGAGGCCGATCGTTCCTAGGATCACCACCAATGCGATCGCGGCGAAACCTAGGGTGCCAAGCGCCTGATCGAGATGATCATTAAAGATTCTTTCCAGAAGAAACGGTCTTGGCGGTCCCGCGGCCTCCATGTCCCGGGCCTGGAATGTCATGACCGTTTTTGTGGATTGCTCGACCAGTTTTTGCAAACCCACCCAGAAGGCGGAACTGAAGATCATCCACAAGACAAGCATTGCCGCGCTGACGCCGGGGTAGATCAGCTGTCGCAGATTGGCGCCGGTGGCACGATCCTTTACTACCGCGTTGCCTGCGCTGTGGTCACGCTGGCGGATCTTCATCAACAGCCAGTTGATGAAGCGTTGGACAAATCCGATGAGAACACCGACGATCATCAGAAAGGAAAGCGCAATAGTCGTGATCCAGACTGCTCCCAATCCCTGAACCGTGACAGAGATAAAGCAGGAGACGTAGAACAGATCACCGGTGCCCGCAGGTGTCCCACCGCAAATGCTGGTCCCGAGCACAGAGTTCGACAACAACGCGGCGATGATTGTCAGCACCCCGAGAAAGGCGAGACCCCGCCAGAAGAGCCGCAGAAGATATGTGCTGCAATAGGCCGTCGATTGCATCACTATCCCCGCCAGGAAAGTGAAAGCCCCCATTAGAACCAGCAGGTTTTGCGGTGTCATCTTGCCTGTCGTGCTCAATGGCTGGACGATATCAACAAGGAGGAAACCGGCGCCGATCAGCAAAAGCGCGTTCAGCGGCGCAATCAACACGTAGAACAACCACGTGAAGGCATGAACGGTTAACTTGCCGAACCTGCCGGCCTTGGCCGGGTTGTTGTGGACGTTGTCGAGTGCAAGATACCCGAGGCCAAGGATCAACCTGAGCAAATCGACAAAGGTCCAGATAGGCCCCTTTGGCGCGGGCGAGAGATCCGCCCAATAGACTTCGGCAAATACGGTTTCGTCGATGTCCTGAGTGCTGTCCGCAGGTCTCGAGTCCACACGCCGGATGTGACAGGGAAAGAGCTTCAGGTTGCGGTTTTCTTCGCTGTGGTCCGTTTCGGCCAGCGAAATTTCGGACGAGGAGATTTTACCGTGCTTCGGATCGGTAGCGGCATGTCGCGTGATCGCGGCTGTCGACAATGCATCAACAGTTTCTCCCGCAACCTGTTCTCCAATGCCGTGCACGACGATAACGAGATGCTTGTTCAAAATGACGCCTTCAAAGAACCTAAAATATGATCCCAAAGTATCAGAAAACCTGAGCGCTCGGTAGAATTTTTCTGGTGGTGCGCGGTGCAACGATCATGGCGCATGCGATGTGCAACAGGTCTTCAGTGTCCGACTGACGGCAGACTAGAGTCATTGGGTCCCTAGCAGTATTGCACCTGCATTTTTGTCTTGCCGCAGATGCTGGATATTCTGCGACCCTTTGTGTCAGGGCGGACAAAGCGTCGGGAAACAGACGACTGAGTGTTGCCCCTGAGCCGTCCGTACAGCCCGTAATCCAGCGATCCCTGGTGCGTTTGGGCAGGGGCTCCTTTGCGCATTGGAAAAACCTTGCAGGCAGAGCGGTTCAGTACAGCACTATGAATGCATGCCAGTGTTTCCGTCGGTCAGCGGGCAAAACGCATCGCGGAGTGTGACAACCATCGCATCGATCGCCGCTGATGTGCCTGCAGGATTGCGGCGCAATACAACACGCGCATTGTCGACAATCGTAAACCCATCCTCAGCCGTCAATTCCCTGCACCCAGGTGGAATGGAGCTGCGGGACAACGGTGCTACCGCAATACCGTTTACGACCGCGCTTCGCATACTCGCAGATGTGTCGCACTCGAAAGCAAAGTAGTGATTCACCCCAATTTGTTCCAGCGAATGGAGAGCATAGTCGCGGCACCAGTCTGAACTAAAGTAAATGGATATCGGCAACGGTCGGCGCAAATGCTGCGAATGCGAGATGGACGTGACCCAGACGGTGGGGTCAACAGCAAGAACTTCGGCTTCGTCTTCACTGTAGCCTTCATAGATCACCGCCAGGTCAATCTTGTCAGCACTCAAAGCGGCAAGTTGCGGCGCGCTGAAATCGCAGCGCACTGTCACCTGCGTGTCCGGGTGGCGTTGTGAGAATGAGGCGAGGGCAGACGGTAAAATACTTTGCACATATTCATCGGGAATACCGACGCGCACCGGGCCGGAAAGCGGTTTTTCCCGCAGCGCGGTTGCTGCCTCATCCAGCAGTCCGACAACGCGTCGGGCATAAGGCATGAGCTGTTTACCTCTTTCTGTCAGGCTGACGCCACGTGGCTGGCGAATAAAAATGCTTTGCCCCAGACTGTCTTCCAATTTGCGGATCTGCATGGAAACGGCCGACTGGGTGCGGCCCAGATAGTCTGCAGCACGGGTGACCGAACCGGAATCCGCGACAGCCAGAAAGCTTCGCATGAGATCACTGTCGAGTGGTGGCAGCATCGTAGGATATCCATCAGAAAATAGAATACCACCCATAATTACTATGCGTTTGATTGATGTCAACAAATCGCCGATGCCAGTCTTGAAGAGTAACAAGGCGGGCGAGATATGATCTGGAAATTTTGGAAGCGCTGGCGGGCTTTGCGTAAACGGCGGGACTCCATGGGGTGGATGCTGCTACGTAAGGACGATCGGTGGTTGAACGATATCGGGCTGACACGCGACGACCTCCGGACTCTGCTGCGGGAGCGGGAAGAGTAGGAGAGCGGTCATGCAACCTCATTGTATCCGGGCGTCGCAATTTTCTTCAGAGCAAGCAAAGCACAGCCCCTGCATCCATTTTCAACGCAGCTAAGGTCTGAGTGACCCACTTTGGGTGATGTTGCATTCTGCATAAAAGCCATTGATCCGCGCAGCGCCATCATGCGGAGACCAGGCTCTCAGTCAGACAAAACCGCATGCACGACGGATGACACCAAGACCGTTGCCAAATACGGTATTGTTTTTTACCATCGTGCCATCGGTAACAAGCAACAACGGGAGGGCACCAGCTGAGCATGCGTATCATCCGCCGACTTCAGCATGGCCCCCGCGTCGCCCTGTAAATTCGTTTGCAGGGCTGACCTTGGAACACTTTCACTCTTGGTCTGCCCAAAGCCGCGCCGCGGCCCCCATTTCTTAAACCGAGACTCTTATGAACATGATCAATATCAACGCCTTGAGCGTGACGCTTGGCGTGCCGCTATTCGCAGATCTGACCCTGACCATTTCCAAAGCCGACAGAATGGGCGTGGTCGCTGCAAACGGGCGTGGCAAATCCACACTGCTCAGCTGTATTGCTGGTGAATTTGACCAAACCAGCGGCGAGATCACCTGCGCGCGTGGCGTCCGGGTCGGATATGTGAAGCAAAACCTGCCTGTTGAAACCAAAAACCTGTCCCTTTACCAATTGGTCTTGGGCGCACTTCCGACCGACCAAGCCGACTATGAAAGCTGGCGTGTCGATGTGCTACTAGACGATCTGAAGGTACCCTATGACATTCAGCACCAACCTCTGGCCGCGCTGAGCGGTGGTTGGCAACGCACTGCAATGTTGGCCGCTGTCTGGATCACGGAACCGGATGTTCTGTTGCTGGACGAGCCAACCAATCACCTTGACCTCTCTCGCATCGCGTTGCTGGAAGGGTGGCTGGCGTCGTTACCCAACACCGTATCGGTCGTCATCATCTCTCATGACCGGGAGTTTCTTGACAACACGACCAATCGTACGATGTTTCTGCGTCCGGAACGCTCCCGAGTATTCCAACTCCCTTTTACGGCTGCGCGCGCTGCTTTGGACGAGGCTGACGCGGCTGATGGACGAAGATTCACGAATGACTTGAACAAGGCCCAGCAATTGCGCCGCCAGGCGGCAAAGCTCAAGAACGTCGGGATTAATTCCGGTTCTGATCTTTTGCTGACCAAAACCCGTCAACTCACCGACCGGGCCGAAAAGATGGAAGCTGCTGCCAAGCCCGCCCACCGCGACCAATCTGCGGGCGACATCAGGCTGGCAAACAGTGGCACTCATGCCAAGGCGCTGATCACTCTGGACGATGTTTCTGTTGAGACACCTGATGGGCGACTGCTCTACAAGACCGGTCGGAAATGGATTACCAGAGGCGACCGTGTCGTTGTGCTGGGCACAAACGGCACCGGTAAGACACGATTGGTTAAAATGATCCAAGAGGCGTTTAGTGGTGCGGGTTCTGCGATCAAATGTGCGCCTTCTATTGTGCCTGCCTATTCAGATCAGCACCTGAGTCAACTTGCCGAGCATAAAACGCCAATGGATGCAGTGGCCGGGCAATTCGATATCGGCGACCAGCGGGCGCGCGCAGTTCTGGCAGGGGCAGGCATCACCATGCAAATGCAGGAAACGAGGGTCGACGCCTTGTCCGGCGGGCAAAAAGCGCGATTGGGGATGCTGATCCTGCGCTTGAGGAACCCCAATTTCTACTTGCTTGATGAACCGACGAACCATCTGGACATTGAAGGTCAGGAGGCTTTGGAGGCGGAATTGATCGACCATGGCGCGTCCTGCCTGCTTGTCAGCCATGACCGCAGATTTTTAAAGAACGTTGGCAACCGCTTCTGGTGGATCAAGGGTAGGACGCTAGAAGAAGTTGACGCGCCGGATCAGTTCCTGAACATCCAAATGGATGTCAAATAGGCAATTGTTCAATCGCTTCTCGATAGAGGCATTTCGCTTTGCGTCGAAACGCGCATTGGTGCTGACATTGTGAATGTCGGAAAGGTCACACAGGACTGTCGGTGGCGCGGGTTTAAACCCGCGCGCCGTCACATCTCCGTTTTTTGTGCAAGCCGCGCAGGAGCATTTGAAGTTTCGGCAAGGCCCGGAATTGGTCGTGGTTCCACGTCAGTTGCTTGACTTCACGAGCGCAGTCCAGAGCGCGACAAAAGTGCCGGACCAAGTTGTCCAAAACGTATCCCTTCGGGCTAAACGGGTGACGCACCATTATCTGTTCGGGTTGAGAGGTTGCCGGTAGAGCCGCCCGTCAATTCGCGTTCAAACGTCGACTTGGCAAGGGCGCAGATCAGTTCGCGCTGGGCGATTGCTGTTACCGGTCCACGCCAAGAATGGCAGCTGCCTTTTCAAAATAGTCCGGTGCTCCAAAGTTACCGGACTTCAGCGCGATGACAAGCGTGGCACCTGCCCGTAAGGCAGGCACGCCTGGATCGATCTCGGGCCCAATTTCGAGCGTTTTCAAGTCTAAACCTTCAACAACGGAACCCGATGTTTCACCGCCAGCGGTGAGGATTTTGCGAATACCTGCGTCAACCAATTGGCGGGCGACCTCTGCGAAAAACGATTCAAGCGCCGCAGCGCTGTTATCCCGTCCGAATTGCCTTTGAATGTCAGCCACGACCGCAGGATCAGCGGAACTATAGGCCAGTGGAACGCCATCTGCATCGATCAGCCATTGGGTTACAGTCGCAGGGCTCAACTGGCCTGTCATCACCATCTTCGCATCGATTTCATAGGTTGGGTTCGTCTTGCTGTGCAAAGCGACCTGACCAAGCGTTGCTTTCGAGCAGGACCCGGACAACACGATACATTTCCCGCTCTCGCCGCGCCACTTCGTTTTGGCAGCTGTCATCTGACCACGCTTTTCGAAATTGCGCGGCAGGCCAAGCGCTACGCCAGATCCACCCGTGACCAACGGCAAACCATCTGCGGCAGCGCCTATTTCCATCAAATCTGCATCTCGTAACGCATCAACAACGATCAGCCTGTGACCGGCGCCTTGTTCTGCATTAATCGCATTTTTGATGGCCTTTTCACCGGACAGAACCGCCTCGGCATCGACGTGACCAACAGAGTATTTGGTTTGCGGTGTCAGCCAACGGCGAATGTCGGGGTCTGTCATGGGTGTCAGCGGATGATCCTGCAATCCGCTTTCATTGAGCAACCGATCGTGGACGAAAAGATGCCCTTTGTAGATGGAACGGCCTGTGCCGGGAAACGCGGGGCAGACGATGACCTGTTGCGCGCCCAAGGCATCTGCCAATGCATCGGCGACCGGGCCGATATTCCCCTCGGGCGTGGAATCAAAGGTCGAGCAATATTTGAAGAAGATCTGCTCGCACCCTTGTGCCAGAAGCCAGTTTAACGCTTCCAAGGATTGGCTCACTGCATCCGCAGGCTGGATAGACCGTGACTTTAGGGCAATGACCCCCGCCTCGACGTCGCTTTGCGCAGGTGTGGACGGAATGCCGGTGTATTGCACGCACCGCATCCCCTGTTTGGACAGCGTGTTCGCCAAATCCGACGAGCCGGTGAAATCATCCCCGATACATCCCAGCAACATCAGACGTCTCCCGGAAGCGTCAGACCTGCATTGCGGGCATAGACTTTGGCGACAGCGGCATCGTCTTCGCGCCCCAAGCCGGAGCCTGAGGCGGCTAAAAATTGCTGCAAGGCAGCGGCGGTAAGTGGTGCCCCGAATTTGGCGGACTTCGCCGCATCGAGAACAATGCCAAGGTCTTTTGGCCAGATATCAACCGAAGAATGCGGAGTGTAATCGCCCGCCACGATGTGGGGCGCGCGGTTTTCCAGCATCCATGAGGTACCGGCGCATTGGCTGATCACCTCAACAAAGGTGTCGGGTGCCACGCCCTGGGTCATCCCAAAGGTCATCGCCTCGGCCATTGCCGCGATGTGCACACCGGCAAGCAACTGATTGACCGCCTTCATTGCAGAACCGGCGCCGGCACTGTCACCCAGTTCGAAAACCGTGCTTGCCGTCGCATCGAGCACCGGTCGCGCGGCGGCAAAGGCTTCGGCAGAACCGGAGGCCATGATGCTCAGGGCCCCTTCGCCCGCTTTTTTGGATCCACCGGAAATCGGCGCATCGAGATAATGAACACCCGCCTCACCACATCGCGCCGCCATCTGGCGCGCGAACTCCGGTGCGACGGTCGCGCAGGCCATGACCGCCGCGCCCGGCTTCAGCCGCGCCACGACACCTTCTGGGTCAAATAGAACGCTCTGGGTCTGTTCCGCATTCAGAACCACCACGACCACGACATCCAAGGTGCCAACAATTCGGGATAAATCTTCGGTTTCTCCGCCCTCGGCCTGAAACCGCTCCGTCGTCCTGGCGTTAATATCATAGCCATAGGTCGTATGCCCGGCGCGCAGCAATGATTGCGCCATGCCATACCCCATGGAGCCCAAACCAATAACAGCGATCTTACTTTGCATCTGGAATACCTCTACCGATATCAGGTTTGTGTTTCGCGGCTATGTGCTGCGTCGCGTCGGTTGGAACGAACCCGCCAGACCGAATCCGAAGAGGTGATAAACATCTCCGTTCCGCTGCTCCCACCAAAGCAGATATTGGAGGTTTGTGACGGAAGGCGAATTTTGCCCAGACATTTGCCTGTTAGGTCAAGGCAATGGATGCCGTCCAGAGCGCTGGTCCAGATGAGGCCCTCGTGATCGACGCGAAACCCATCTGGCACCCCCGGCGCAATTTCAGCAAAGACCTGCCCGCCTGACAGCGTTGTGCCGTCCACATCAAAAACGCGAATATGGTGCGGCAGGCTGTGGTCGATCCCCGGAAAGCTGGCGCCGCGAATGGCCCCAGAATCAGCGATGTAGAGCTTTGTTTCATCCGGTGAAAACGCCAGCCCGTTTGGTTTGTCGAAATCAGTGACAACGGCCGTCAGGGCGCCATCAGGCGCTGCGCAGAAGACATAACATCCATCGAGCTCGCTTTCAGCCGGATACCCTTCGACATCGGAGTTGATGCCATAGGGAGGGTCCGTGAACCACACGGATCCGTCCGATTTGACGACGACATCATTGGGTGAATTCAGTCGCTTGCCCTGATAGCGATCTGCGATCATTTCCACCGCTTGTGCGTCTTCTGGATCAAGCCGCCGAATGACACGGCGTCCGCCATGTTCGCAGGACACCATGCGCCCTTCTGCGTCACGCGTATTCCCATTTGCGAACTCGCTGTTTTCCAATGCGACACTTGCGCCTTTCCCGTCTTGCCACTTCATCATGCGCTTGGCGGGAATATCGTTGAAGTAGAGCGTCTCGTTTATCCAGACGGGCCCTTCTGTCCATGTAAAACCGCTGGCAATCAATTCGGGCGGGTGGCTGGTGTCGACCATATCCGCAAATGAACGGTCAAAGGTTTCAAAGTAAGCGCTCATATCAGCCCCCCTTTTTGCGCAGTGTCTGAAGCAGAAGCATCACAATGATGATCATGCCAAAGGTGATGTTGCGCCAGGCATCCGAGATTTGCATCACCGACAGGATTGACGTCAGCAAGGTAATGAACAAAACACCACCTATCGTGCCCACAAGGCTGCCGCGTCCGCCCAGAATTGACGTGCCACCGATGACGACGGCTGCAATCGTTGGCAACAGGAACGGATCGCCCATCGACTGATAGGCCTGGTTTGCATAGCCCGCCAACAAGACACCGCCGAGCGCTGAACAGACCCCTGCAATCGCAAAGGCTGCAAAGATGACCGATGGCGTTGAAACACCTGACAGGAAAGTCGCCTTTTCATTATAGCCAATGGCCGACAGGTAGCGCCCGAAACCTGAGCGGGTGAGAAGGAGAGCCATCATTCCAGCAACGGCCATCCAGACGATAAAGGCCGCCGGGATGCCGGCCAATTGACCAGTTGCAAGCCAAATCATCGTGTTACTTGCTTCGCCCTTGGGGTTGAACCCGCCGGTATTCAGCACCGCGACGCCCAACAGCATCGAATTGACCGCGAGTGTCCAGACCATCGACGGAATGCGTAGGATCGCGACACCAACACCATTCACAATGCCGATCAATGCCCCAAAGAGGAGCGCGGCCGGGATTGCCAGCGCGGTCAAAACCGTGTCGCCCGTTCCCGCAAGGGAGGTCGAGAGAATTGCAGCACCGCCCAAGATCCATGGAACAGACAAATCAATGTGACCCAGCAGGATGACAAGGGTCGCCCCCAGCGCAAGCAATCCAAGAAACGCCGAGATCTGTAGTTGCTGCGTCAGGTAATCAACCCCGAGGATCTGAGGGTAAAAGATACTGCCCCCCAGAATGAGCAGGATGGTCCCGATGTAAGGCACCAGGCTGTCGATATCGGGCAAACGTCGCATCAGGCGGCTCATCGTCCGAACACCTCCAGCTTGTTCTTCACGCGCAGAACGTCTGCTCCGCCGATGGCGATTGCTGCGGCCAGGATCAGGCCTTCGACGAAGGGTTGTGCCAGTGGCGGAAGTCCCGAGAAAAACATCAGCGCCCCGATTGTCTTGAGGATGAACGCCCCGGCGATTGCCCCGGTCAACGTGCCGACACCCCCTCGCAGTGCCACCCCGCCCAGGACAACGGCCGCGATCGAATTCAACGTGAAATTTGGCCCGATCCCGGCATCACCTGTCGTTGTGACCAGACTGAAGTAAAGCCCGGCAAGCCCCGCAAACAAGCCGCCCAAGGCAAAGGAGGCCAGTCGAATTTTTGCAACCGGCATGCCGGACTGAAAGGCCGCCTGTTCGGACGAGCCAACCGCATACAGGCCTAATCCCAGGCCCGTCCGGCGCAGGGGCACCCAAATCAACCCAATCACAGCCGCGGTGATGACCAGCGCCGTCGGCACGCCAAGCACATCCAGGGTCAGCGCATCGGCGAGGTCATAGTCGATCTGTCCTCCGGGGGTGGGCCGCAACAGCAGTGCAAGGCCAACGAACACGGAGGCCGTCGCGAGGGTCACCACGATGGGCTGGATACGGCCGTAGACGACCAGCAGACCGTTCAACACCCCGCAACCGACCCCGGCGGCAAGGACGACGATGATGCCAAACGCCATTTCGGCACCGGTCCCAATGACCAGATAGGAGGCAATGCAGTTGGTCAGCGCCATGATTGCCCCAACCGACAGGTCAATGCCACGCACGATGACGGCAAAGAACTGCGCAATGGCGGCCAAAGCCAGGATGAGACACTGGTTCGCCCAGATTGTCATGACATAAGTGGTCGGGCCTGCGGGGTGTGTTGCAAGGTAAGACACCAGCAACGCCACCAGAACCGAAAAGGCGATTGTTTCGCGCTGGTTCGCGCGCAGAAGATCACGCATGAGCGGTCCCCTCGGCGGCGGCTGGCGTCTCATGCATGTTCAGGGACGCGGCGATGATGTTTTCCGCCGTGATATCGGCACCGGAAAGCTGGCGCACGACACGTCCGTTGTAGAAAATATGCGCGTCGTCGCACAGGTGGATCAGTTCTTCGTAGTCTGTGGACAGCAGCAGGATGGCGACGCCGCTGTCTGCCAACCGTCTGAGCAGGGCGTAGATCTGGGTTTTGGTTTTGACGTCAATTCCACGGGTCGGGTCGGCGAGCAACATGCATCGCGGGCCCAGCGACAGCCACTTGGTGAGCGCCACCTTTTGCTGGTTTCCCCCTGACAGTTCGGAAACCGTCTGATCCAGACTGTCGCATTTGAGTTCCAGCGCGTCGATGAAGGGTTGGTAGATGGCGGGATCACCCGCATCGATGCCCTCAACGCCTAAAGCGGCGAGTTCCATATTGTGCGCGATGCTCTGTTCCAGCACCAGACCTTCGGTTTTCCGGTCTTCCGGGACCAGAGCGATGCCAAGCGTCGGCGATTTGGCGGCTTTTGGATGGTTTACCGTGATTTTCCACCCATCCATCATGCAATCTCCCCGGGTGCTCTTGAGCAACCCGAACAGACCTTGCAAAACCTCGCCCTGACCCTGCCCATCCAATCCGCCAAGACCCGTGATGCAGCCCTTTCGCAACACAATGGAAACGTCATCCAACGTGTCGCTCCAGCCGAAACCATTTAGGCTGATAACTTCTTCAGCGTCGGCAACCGGATCAGGCTTTGCCGGGAACAGGTCGTCAATGCGCTGGCCAACCATCTTGCTGATGATCGCACCGTAGTCATAGGCCCCGTTGTCAAAGGTCTCGACATGGGACCCGTTGCGAAAAATCGAGATGCGATCCGCAAGCGCTTCGATTTCGTGAAACCTGTGCGAAATGAACAAGACGCCGACGCCCGCGTCGCGTCTGGCCCGTATCAGACGGAATACTTTCTCCACGACGGAGGCGTTCAGGGCGGAGGTTGCTTCGTCTAGGATCAGAAGTCTTGGATTGCGCGAAAGCGCCTTTGCGATTTCAACCTGCTGACGCTCGGCCAATGTCAGATCAGCAACGCGCGCCTTCATCCGGATGGCGTTGCCATCAATTTGCGACAGGATTGCCTGCGCGCGCTCAACCACCGCCGTATCCAGCCGTCCCAGGCCGCGCCCCGGCGCGCCCAGCATCAGGTTTTCGCGAACCGTCAAATCCGGAACCAGTGAGAGTTCCTGGAACATGCAAATCAGGCCCCGCGCCATCGCATCGGCCGGTGAGGACAGATCTGTCCTGGTCCCATCAACATCGATATGCCCGGAGGTGGGCTGGATAACCCCGGAGACCAGTTTCATCAGTGTTGATTTGCCGGCGCCGTTCTCGCCGAGAATGGCGTGAATCTCGCCCGCGAAACAGGCGAAGTCCACATCTGACAACGCCTTGGTTGCCCCATAGGTTTTGGAGACGCCAGACAAGCGCACAATAGCTGTCTCTGATCGCGGCATTTGAACCATCCGACTATAGTAAATGGGATCGTAGACCCGGCGACATTGGATGCCGCCGGGAGAAGGTGCCAGACGCTTAGGTGTCGTCAGCGCTTTGGCCGATCAGCTCTTCTGGAGTGAACGGCGCAATGCAGTCCGGAAAACCGGTGCCTGTGTTGAAAGACTTGGGCAGATCAGGGAAGTAGTTCACGCCCGCCTCCAGATCGCTTGCCATGACCTGCGGGATTGGCAGGAATACGGTTTGCGGCAGTTCGTTCCCCTGCAATAGGGCGACGGCTGCTTCGAGCGCGATAGCAGACATGGCCGGGGCCTGTGACGCTGAGATGCCGGGGATGTCCAATTCATCCATCAGGATGCGTACACCGTTTTCGCCGTCAACGCCCATCGGGACAATCGGGTGCCCCGCCGCTTGCATCGCGTTGATTGTGCCAGCGGCCCCGTGCTGTGATACGACCGCGTCAAATTCGCCGTGGGTTGCAAGCGCGTCAGCAACAACCTTTTGGCTTGTGCCAGTATCCCAGTTGCCAACCACTTCGACAATCTCAAGACCCTCCACTTTTTCCAGAACGCTCATCATGCCCAGACGACGGTCACGATCGGTGGCATTGCCCGGCAGACCGTTGACCATCAGGATTTTGCTGGCGTTTCCCCCCAACTCATCCATGACCGTTTGTGCCTTCAGGCGGCCAAGCTCCAGCTGGCTTTCGTTGATCTGGACCACCTTGTCAGTATCCAAAACATTGTCGAACGGGACCAGCACGGTGCCTGCGCGGTCTGCGCGGCGGATCACCGGCTCAAAGGCACTTGGGTTGACCGCGATAAAGGTAATGGCGTCATAACCGGCGGCGATGAAGTTATCTATTGCTGCAATTTGTGCAGCACTATCGTTGCCAACCGAGACGACCGTAAACTCCTCGATATTTGCGGCGTTTTCCGGCCGCGCTGCCCAGGCTTTTGACGCCTGAATGGCGGCGATGCGCCAGTCGTTGCCGGCAAAACCGTTCACAAATGCAATTTTGTAAGGTCCGTCCTTAGCCTCGCCCTGAATCGTGCTTGTCCCAGGTGCCGGGACAAAGCACTCCGGCCGGTAGGTGTCTGCAAAGCCTGATGTCGCAGTGACCGCCGCCAACGCCGTCCCCAAAAGAAACTTTTTCATTTGATATCCTCCCAATTCGTCGAAATACTTATATGTTTACGTAAACATACTGGCCATCATTAATATGTTTACGTAAACATGTGTCAAGCCTTTCTCTCATCCCGGTCAGACGCCGCCGCG
Organism: uncultured Roseobacter sp.; assembly: GCF_947492555.1. GTDB lineage: Bacteria > Pseudomonadota > Alphaproteobacteria > Rhodobacterales > Rhodobacteraceae > Roseobacter. The sequence continues at coordinate 994,493 of NZ_CANLNE010000001.1, read as the reverse complement.
CAATAGGCAGGAAACTAAATGAAAATTAGGAATACTCGCCCAACCATGGATGACGTTGCCGAGAAGGCTGGCGTGAGTCAGATGACTGTGTCTCGGGTGATGAATGGCAAAGGCTACATCTCTGAAGAAGTCCGAAGCCGCGTCAGGTCGGCGGCGGCGGAAATTGGCTATGTGCAAAATCGCCTGGCACGCGGGCTCAGGTCCGAGAAAACGCCACTTGTCGCGGTTGTTCTGCCAACGCTTGGGAACTCTGTTTTCAACGATGTGCTTAGCGGTATTACGGATGCTCTGACACAGGCGGGGTACAGACCCGTCTTTGGCGTCACCGAGTATTCTGAGGCGAAGGAAGATGAACTCGTCCGTGACCTGTTGTCCTGGCGTCCTTCCGGCATCGTGCTGACCGGATTGGAGCATTCTGATGTCACGCGGGCTGCGATTGCAGCAGCAGGTGTCCGGGTTGCCGAGATCATGGACATTGATGGCACACCGATTTCACTGGCTTTCGGCATGTCTCAGATTGCTGCGGGTCATGCCACCGCAAAGCACATGTTGGCGCAAGGGCACCGCAGATTTGCCTACGCAGGCAGCCATAGCGGGCGCGATCTGAGGGCTGGCAAGCGGCTCGAAGGTTTCCGACGAACGCTACGCGACGCAGGCGCAACTTTGCTGTCCGAGAATATCAGTTCAAAACCTTCCTCAATGATGGAAGGGCGCCGGATGACCGCAGAAATCTTGTCGCGCCCCGACAGACCAGACGCGATCTACTATTCGAACGATGATTTAGCAACCGGCGGCATCATGCATTGCCTGTCAAACGGCATCCGGATGCCTGAAGATATTGCACTCGCAGGCTTTAACGGTTTGCCATTTCTTGAGGCCTTACCCGTAGGCCTGACGACCGTTGAAACTCCTCGCTACGAGATGGGGAAACAAGCAGGGAAATTCCTGTCCATGCCAGAGACTGATCTTGCGGAAGACGCCGGAAGAGTAGTCGATTTGGGGTTCAATCTCATCGCGGGACAAACGTGCTAGTGACGGATGTCTTTCAAAGGCCCTGCAGACTGAAAGGCTGCGGTCGTCGGTTATCCCCAAAAAACCTGAACTTCATTTGCAAATTTGCGTTCTTACCCGACGAAAGTTGCATCTCTAGCCGGACAAGTGGCGATTCACGCCGGACGACACACAAAGAGATTTTGTGGCTGTGGACGCAGTCCTAAGCTAGGCAGTCTGTGCCAAATTTCCCTGTTAACAGGGAAAGTACAGGGAAAAAATGCCGATTTTGCCGATAATCTAGCTTGTCGACTTTGTTTCGGCAAAGAATACAGCAGTTTGGGTGGGATTCCCCTAAACATGTTAACAGGGAAATTTTGGTCCGGTATCAGCGATAGAATAGGAACGAACAGGGAAGCGCTGCTACCGGGCCAGGTCCTTAAGGCATGTTAGCTGAGCCGCCCAATTTTCCTAACCTGTGATTCACTTTCTTCGCTGCGAGCGCATGCTGCACGAAAATCGCGGCAAGTGCTCGGAGCACAGCGCTGCGCAGCGGCAGAGATAGCCGCCGTTCGTTCATCGCGCGGAGAAGTTTTGTAGACGAATTTACGAGACGCGGGACAAAGTGAACCTTCGCTGCAAGGGCTCCAATGTTAGCTTCATGGCGAAGTACTTCCCTTCAGTGCAAAGCTAAACAACGCAATAGCTTGCTGCAGTCTTCTAAAGCGCGCGCAGCGATGTACTCATTTGGCTGATGCGCTTGAGAAATGGAACCGGGGCCGCAGATGATCGTGTCCAAACCAGCATCAGCATAATAGCCAGCCTCGGTAACGCCATCCCAGCATCCGATTTCGACCGGCCCGAGACGCTCCTTCAACACCCTTAAGCATTCGCTGTTTTCGGTCACCCTGAACGCGGGAACATTGGAAAGCGTCTCTATCTGAATAGACGCGTCCTCCTGGTTTCCAGTCATTCTTGGAAGCAGGTCCGATGTCATAAATGCATTCAGCTCTGTCAGGAAAACGTCGCTTGAATCCTCTGGCAGGTGCCGGAATTCAAACTCCAGTTCGCAGCGTTTCGCGATCATGTTGCGTGCTTGGCCGCCGTGTATGAGACCGACCTGTATTGTAGATTTGGGGGTAGCATAGGTGTTCTTGCTCGACATTGCAGAATAGTATTGCGACTTTCCCAGGAGATACTGCACCAGCTCGGATGCGAAATGGATGGCGTTGGATTTGGTTGCGATTGTCGCGGCGTGCCCTTCTGAGCCTTCCACGGTTGCCCGAAGACCCAAAATGCCCTTATGCGCCACGATCGGACGCATATCGGTCGGCTCACCGACAATGCAAATGCTATTGGCTGGTATAACTTTGCGTAGGTAGCCGGAGATTTCCCGCGCGCCGAAGCAGCCAGTTTCCTCGTCATAAGTGAGAACGAGGTGCAGCGAACGATCCCGAGCTTCCGTAGCCCATGTCGTGGCGAGGGAAAGCGCGACCGCGAGAAACCCTTTCATATCAACGGCACCACGCGCGAACAGCTTTCCATCTTTCTGTGTCAGTTTGAATGGATCGGATGTCCATTGCTGGCCCCCGACGGGAACCACGTCTGTGTGCCCGGCCAGAACCAGCGCAGGCCTTTCTTTTGGTCCTGTGACGGCATGAAGGTTCGCCTTCGATCCCTCAGCATTCGGCAGGATGGTCACATCGAACCCAGCTGACGAAAGCAGCTGTCGACAGTACTCTATGCACTCCAGGTTGGTCTTGTGGCTGGTCGTATCAAATGCACACAGCCGCTCGAGGATTGTCAGAGTGTCTTGCATTACAAGCTACCCGAAAACCGCGGAGAGCAAGATCGAGGAAGGTGTGCCCGTCCCCATTTCAGAACTCTTTGGATCTGGATTGCGCTGCCATGACGGCATCCATCACGATCGCATTCAGATTGTTGTGCAGAGCGAATTGTTCCAGTGCGGCAGCGGTTGTGCCACCTTTTGACGTCACGCTTTCGCGTAACCGGGACGGCGCGCGGTTGTGTTTCAACAGTTCTGCCGCGCCGATGAGCGTGTCGATTGCCAGCTCCAGGGACAATTGTGGTTCAAGACCTGCTTGCTCACCTGCCAGCGCCAGCGCTTCGGTGAAGGCAAAGAAATAGGCCGGGCCGCTGCCTGAAACTGCGGTTGTTGCGTGAATGTCATCCTCGTCTTTAACCCAGCGAACAGGACCAGAGCCTGCAAACAGCGCCTCAAACTGTGTCTTGGTCGCGGCATCTGTTGCAAAGGCAACATTGACGGATTTCTGAACCGCGGCGGCCATATTGGGCATGCACCGCACGACCACGACGTCTTGACCAATCGATTGAACGATCCGGGCGCTGCTTACGCCCGCCATGATCGAAATGACCAGCGTTTTGTGATCAAGGAAGTCGGCAATGGGGCGGCTGACCGCTTCGAACACCTGCGGTTTTGTGGCCAGAACAATCATCGCGAATTTTGTAACTTCAGGGATTTCGGCGTAGTCACGATAGACGGTGCTTATCCCCAGATCAGTTGCATGCGCCTCGTTTATAAAGGGGTCCAGGATCGCGATTTCGGACATGTTGCCGCCACCAGTCTTATACCCATTCAGAATGGCGCGTCCCATATTGCCGCCTCCGAGGAACAGGGTTCGAGGTGCTGTTTTGGTCATAACGGTTCGTTCTCTTTTTTATGCATAACCTGCTCGACAGGTTGCCTGTTCTTCCGCCTCCAGGGAGGTATTTTGCGGACCGAGTTACATCAGAAGTGCAGCTTGGCCGAGTTCAGGGTGGTTACCACTGCGCATCTGTGGCGACGCTTCTTGCGCCTTTCGCAGCGATTTTCTTTTCCATGTATTTGATGCCGCGAAGGATCGGGAAACAGTAGATGAAGTAGAGGCTGGCCACGAGGAACAGGATCCACATGATGTGTGCGGGATGGCGATGAATGGCGTCCTCACCCTGGCGCATCAGCTCCACAACGCCGATGACGGTCAGGATGGATGTGCCCTTGATGACCAGAACATAAACGCCGGCTAAAGGTGGCAAGGTCAGCTTCCAGGCTTGCGGCAGGATCACGTTCAGCAGCCGCTGGCGCATCTTCATGCCCACTGCCGCCGCCGCTTCCCACTGCCCTTTTGGCACGGCCTCCAACGACCCTCTGACGATCTCGGCAGTGTAGGATGAGGTATATATCGTCAAGGCGATCACGGCGGCCATGAAGTTGGAGAAGTCAAAGATCGAGAGCTTCGTTGTCGGCAGCACGTAGTAGACGATGTAGATCTGGACAAGAAATGGGGTCGCCCGCACAAGGTGAACATAAAGCCCGATAATGTTCTTGACGGGCTTCGGTCCAACCGTTCGGCCCAGCCCAAGCACAAGCCCAACAAAACTGCCCAAAGAGATAGCGGCGAGCGAGATCAGGATGGTGTTCAGGAACCCTTCCAGAAGAAAAGGCATGGTTTGTAATGTGAGTTCAAACATTGCGACCTCCTACCGGCTCTTCCAGGCGTTGCCCGCCAGCTTTTTCTGAATTTTGTTCGATGCCACCAGCATCATCAGGTAGATCAGCAAATACCCGAAGGCCGCTGTCATGAAGGCTTCGGTCGGCATCACCCGGTCAGACAGTATGATCAGCCCGGCTCCCAGCAATTCGAATACGGCGATGAAGCTAAGGATGGAGCTGTCTTTAACCAGAACAGCGGCCTGCCCAAGAAGTGAGGGGATCACCTTTGCAAAGGCTTGCGGATAGATGACGTTGATCATCGTTTGCCGTTCGGTCATGCCGACGGCCTTGGCACCTTCGAACTGGCCGCGATCCACGGCCTCAATGCCACCACGGATGATTTCACTCATGTAAGCGCCGGTATGAACGGTCAGCGCGAAAATGCCGCACGCCAGAGCAGGCACCGGGACGTTCAGAACCGGAATCTGAGACAGGCCGTAGTAGACGAGATAAAGCTGCACCAGAAGAGGCGTGCTGCGGACAGCTTCAACGTAGGCTGTGACCGGCAGGGATATCCACTTCTTCTGGGATCGTCTGGCAACGGTCACAAGCGTGCCAAGAATAAGAGACCCCACGAGGCAGACAAAGGAAATCCACAGCGTGGCCCAAAGGCCCCAGGCGAATTCGGGCAGATATTGCGAAACAACCCTGTAGTTGTAGAACTCGATCAGGCTCATTTACCCCTCCCGTTAATGGTTAACCGTGCGGGGCGCGGCCCCGCACGGTCAGGTTCAAGATTTACTTGTGGTCAACTTCCCAGGCATCGGTATGCACCCAGTAGTCCAGCATGCGCTCGATTGTCCGATCTGCTTTTTTGATGCGGAACCAGTTGTTCAGCCAGGATTCCAGATGCGTATCAGTCGGACGCACGGGGAAGCTGAGCGGTGACTGCACGATGGTGCCGTCAAGAACACGAACGCCTTCGAATTCGGTGGTGAACTGCGTGGCGATCTCGCGCGAGGTCACGCCCGCATTGACGCGCCCGACGGACAAAGCCTGAGCCACAGCAGGGCTGCCGCCAGACAGTTCAACAACCGTAGCGTTGGGCATGTTATCGCGCACAAACTTCACGTGGGAGCTTGCCTGGGGAACGCCGATTTTCACACCTTCAGTGTTCAGGTCCTGCCAGGTGGCAGCTTCAGAACCGCCTGCGACGTAGGCTACAACGTCGCTGTAATAGAAGGGCTCAGTGAAGACCAACTGCAACGCACGCTGCGGGGTGGGTGTCATGTCCGCCGCAATGAAATCGACCTTTTCGGCCAGAAGCGACGGGATAAGACCTTTCCACTCATAGTCCTGGAACTCGATCTCTACGCCCATATCCTGGGCAATCAGCTTAACGACTTCGACGGCAAAGCCTGTACGCTCACCATGTTTGTCCACAAAGCTGAACGGAGGGCCTTGCGTTTGCACGGCGACGTTCAGCACTCCGCGGTTCACGATCTCCTGCACGGTGTCAGCATTGGCTGGTGCGAAAGTCGCTGTATGAGCGGCCACGAATGTGGCAGCGCCTGCAACGAGGGTTTTAAAGAAATTCATCTTGGGTTCCTCCCTTGGGTTGATGATTGTCAGAGAACTTTGTCCAGGAATTGCTGAGCGCGATCCGTGGACGGTTTTGCGAAAAATTCAGCCGGTTTGCCGGTTTCGACCAACTCACCGGCATCCATGAAGATCACCCGGTCACAAACCTCGCGGGCGAAGTTCATTTCATGCGTGACAAGGCACATGGTCATGCCGTCGTTGGCGAGCCCTTTGATCAGGTCGAGCACTTCGCCAACCATTTCGGGATCAAGTGCCGATGTGGCCTCGTCAAACAGCATCAGCTTGGGCTGCATGGCCAGGGCGCGGGCAATGGCAATCCGTTGTTGCTGGCCACCCGAGAGCTGAGACGGATAGTTGTTGGCCAGATGGTCCAGCCCCAGTTGCCGCAGCAGGTCCATGGCAATCTGGTCCGCCTCGGACTTCGTCCGCTTTCGCACCAGCGTCTGAGGCAGCGTGATGTTTTCGAGCGATGTCTTGTGCTGGAACAGGTTGAAATGCTGGAACACCATCCCGACATCGGCGCGCAACGCGTTCATGTCGGTATTCTTATCCACCAGATCAATTCCATCGATGTGGATGTGGCCCTCGGAGATCGTCTCAAGACCGTTCATCGTACGCAAGAGCGTGCTCTTGCCTGATCCACTCGGTCCGATGATGGCAACAACCTCGCCACGATCGACAAATGTGTTCACATTCGTCAGCGCGTTGATGGTGCGTCCGTCGGCCGTCTTGAAAATCTTTGACAGACCTTCGACCTTTACCAGCACGTCATTCTGCGCTGTTACATTTGCCATGTCACGCGACCTCCTGAGCATCTGAGTTCAAGTATTTGTTCAGGCCGGCCATGAGCATCTCACCCGCAGCGACGTCGACGTCCAGGTGGGTCACGATCCGAATGCGGCGGTCCCCAAAAGCGCCGGCCAGAACGCCCTCGCTGCGCAGCAACGCGACAATCTCGGCGGCGGTTGGGGCGGTGTCCTTCAGATCAAAAATGATGATGTTGGTCTCAACCGGCAGAACCTCTTTCACGAGATTCAATTTGGAAATCTGATCGCCCAGGTTTTGCGCCAGATCATGATCATCGCTCAGACGATCCACATGATGATCAAGCGCATAGAGGCACATCGACGCGACGATCCCGGATTGGCGCATCGCGCCACCAAGTTGTTGTTTCAGTCGCCAGGCTTGCGCGATGAAGTCTTCTGACCCAGCCAGAACGGCGCCAACCGGCGCGCCAAGACCCTTGGTGAAATCAATCCAGACAGTGTCGTAGTTTTCAGCATAGGTGGCGGCAGAAATGCCCTTTTTTGCCACGGCATTCATCAGGCGCGCGCCGTCCATATGGGTCGCCAGACCTGCGTCTTTCGCGGCACTCGCAACGGCCTGAAGCTGTTCCAGTGGCCAGATAGCACCGCCGCCCATGTTTGCGGTCTGCTCAACGCACATCAAAGTGCATTTTGGCATGTAGCGGGAGTTTGGTCGAATAGCCTGGACCACCTGCTCGGGCGTAAAAATGCCGTTTTGCCCATGCAGGGCTTTAATCATGACGCCGCTGATTGCGGCAGGTCCGCCAGTTTCGAAGTTAATGATGTGACAGGATTGCTCGCAGATGACTTCGTCACCCGGATTGGTGTGCACCTTGATCGCGATCTCGTTACACATAGTGCCCGAAGGCAAAAAGACTGCCGCTTCTTTGCCGAGAAGCTTTGCCACCCGGGTGCAGAGGTCGGTGGTTGTGGGATCTTCGTCTTTTTGCTCATCGCCCACCACGCAGTCCAACACAACGCGACGCATCTCGGACGTTGGTTTCGTCTTTGTATCGGCGTAAAAATCGTACATTCCTGCGCTCTCCTCGGCTGGCTTGTAAAACCAACGCAACGTTTGCGCGTTGCGTGTGCGAGGAGCATGTCAGCCGAGTGGGCATGACAAAAATATAACTTTGGGGGATTGGCATGCGTTTTTGATATACTGAGAGCTTTGCGGTTTTCGTAATTGTTTCCGCAGACCACAGACCCAGCTGACAGTAAGATCAGGACGTCAGCAGGATTTCCAACTCTTTCAGATACGCGTCACGCGTATCAAACAGGCACTTTCTGAACTCATCGACCAGACTACTGGACGGGCGAAATTTTGACCGCAGCAAACTGGATGAAAACTTCAGGTTCACCGAAAACCGTCGAAAGACCACATTGCGATGGCGAAAGCTAAAGGCAGAAAACGGATTGATGATCGCGGCCCCAAGCCCCTGTGCAACCGCTTCGCCGGCCATCAGCGAGTTCTGCACTTCCAGGACATTTGTCGTGGGAATACCGCTGTCATCAAAAACCCGCTGAAGACGTTGTGAGTAGGGATCAATATTGCCGAGGGCAACGAAGTCGATGTCCCTCAGGTCACCCGGAGTAATCTCACGTTTTGAGGACAATGGATGACCCAAAGGGAGAATGCAGATTTCCGGAGCATCGGTGAAGATTTCAAACTCCGTTCCTTCTGGCTCGATCGCATAGGCTGCCAGGCCAAGATCGCATTGCTGCGAAGTTGCTAGTTCTGCAATTGTTGGCGTTTGCCGTGTCGTGACGACAGTTTGTACGCCGGGTCTGCTTTTGCGAAAGGCTTTCACCGTGTCGACCAGGAAGCCCTGGGAAAAGGCCGGTGCACAGGCAATGTGGATTTTCCCCTGCTGCAGGTTTCTGATTTCCTCCGCGGCCCGGCTGATCCGCTTCAACCCCCTGAAAGATCGGTCGACCTCTTCATAGAGCAATTGTGCTTCATGAGTCGGTGCGACCCGATTTCCCGTTCGCACAAACAGCTTCATCTTGGTGGCGTCTTCCAACTGTTTCAACGATCTGCTCACCGCTGGTTGGGAGGTGTTGAGCAGTTCGGCCGCTCCCGTCACCGTGCCGACCGTCATCGTGGCATGGAAGCATTCAAGAAGGCGAGAGTTAAGCTGCAAGTGTAAGATCCAGAGATTTCGACGCCGATGGCTCTTAAGCGCCAAGGAAACGTAGTTTAGCTCTATCGCAATGGATCAATCAATGGAAACGGTGGAACGGCTCCGTTCAAACCAACCTCCTGGATAGAATAGGCCAGCACGACACCTTGCCGCCTCGGTCTGCCCTAATGACCATCGCAGCCCTAAGTGCAGGCCGACGCACTCAGCACGCTGCGTTCAGTTAGGGTCAGGACCCTAATCAACGCTCTGAATCGAGATACTGCGGTATCCCAATTCAACAACACCTCTCGACTTCAATGCATTCAGATGCAAACCGACGGCCTCCTTGGTAATGCCCATGATTGCGGCCAACTCCCCTTGGCTGATGTTCAACGTTGTTGTTCCTTGCCAGGTGCACAGTTGCTTGAGTGTTGCCGCCAGCCTCTTTTCCAGTGGCAGGAATACAGAATTCTCATACGTTCTGTAAAAGTGGGCGACGTAGGTGGCCAGTATTCCTGCGATTGCGCGCCATAGCATCGGGTCAGAGCGGCCGAGTTCCTCGATCTCACGACGGCTGATGATCAGCAGTTTCGTCTCTGCCAACGACACCGCATCATTCGGCCGAACACCGGACCCGAAGCATCCGATAAAACCAAACCACTGACCCGGTTCGAGATCGCGTACGATCAATTCCTTTCCGTCCTCGCTTGATGCACCGAACCGGACCCGTCCGTTTTCAATCAAAAAGAGGTCATCGGCCCGGTCACCAATCTGATGGATCAGTGCACCCTTGGAAAACCGGACAGACCTGAGCCTTTTTTCGATACGGGTCCGTGTTTCGGGAGCACAATATGTGAGCCAATTCCTGGTTGTCAGATTTTCCATCTCAAATGCAATCGGGATTGTCGTTTGACAGTGCGGTCGGACTTAACATGCCTCCATCTAATGTAAAGGAAGTCTGATGATGAGAACACCTAAGATTGCCGCCACCCTTATCTTGTCCATTTTGCCTGTTGCTGCGCTGGCGGTTGAATTGCCGCAGCGATATGTGCTCACGGTCGAACTCGCCGAAAAGATTGCCAAAGAGGCCATCGCAGAATGTGAGAAATCCGACGTTAGCATCTCTGCATCGGTAGTGAATGATCAGGGCAGTCTGGTATACTTTTCCCGCGGAAATGGGACCGGAGCAAACACGGTGCATACCAGCTTTCGTAAAGCCTACACCTCAGCGGCGCTAAAGATCCCCACCTCCGTTCTGAGCAGGGCTCCGGAAGCCGAAGGTTTCAGCCAACTGGGCAAAATGGAGGACGATATCCTGTTGTTGACCGGTGGCTTGCCAGTCTTCTACGAAGGCATGCTTGTCGGCGCACTTGGACTGTCTGGCGCACCGGATCCGGACCTTGAAGAAGAGTGCGGCGAGATTTCCATTGAGCGCGTGATCACCGGCGGGGTTGACTGAACCTGCCACAGGCCTGATCGGAACAACAACAGATCAATTGATGAGAATGTTGCTTCTCATCAGAGCATCATGCCAAACACCTGAGACATCGCTTATCACCCAACGCACCCACATCTTTGATGTCAGGCAGCGTTGGGTGAGCCAGGTTTTTCGCCATGTGCTATAGCGACACGTTTCTGCTTCGATTGCGATGCCGGGACAGCCTGCCCAATTTGCTGGCGCGCGTTGGACGAGTTTCTTTGCCGCAGCATTTCGAGCAACGTTTAAAACGCGCTTTGCAAAAACCAGCAAGAGCGGGAAAAAGACCTCTCCGATTTCCAACCGATGAGTTGAAAATCGGGGATCCAATATTGGCAACCTGGCTCTACTCGACCGTATACGTCTCAGGCGCTACATATTCATAGCCAAGGTTTTCTGCGACGGCGCGGAATGTTACTTTTCCATCAGCTACATTCAACCCGTTCCGCAAATGCGGGTCCGCATCGAGAGCGGATTTCCAACCTTTGTCAGCGATGGCCAGCGCATGTTGCAGCGTGACATTGTTCAGCGCGTAGGTTGACGTACGTGCAACACCGCCAGGCATGTTTGCAACGCAATAGTGCACAACATCGTCAACGACATATGTCGGATCAGCATGCGTTGTCGCCTTGGACGTCTCAAAGCACCCACCCTGATCAATCGCCACATCTGCAATCACGGCTCCGGGCTGCATTTGAGTGAGCATCTTGCGGGTGACCAATTTGGGTGCAGCGGCACCTGGAACGAGAACAGCGCCAATAACGAGATCTGCTTCGGAAACATGGCGCTCAAGTGCTGCCTGTGTTGAATAAATAACCTTTGCTGAGCTTTCGAAGTGATTTTCAAGACGTTCAAGAACTTCGGGGTTGCGGTCGAGAATGGTCACGTCAGCATGTAGCCCAACCGCCATCTGTGCCGCGTTGAAGCCTACGACGCCACCGCCGATCACCACGACCTTGCCCGGTGCGACGCCGGGGACGCCGCCCAACAGCACGCCGCGGCCACCATGTGCCTTTTCCAATGCAGCCGCGCCCGCCTGGATAGACATGCGTCCGGCGACCTGGCTCATCGGCTTCAAAAGCGGCAAGCCCCCGTTCTTGTCGGTTACGGTTTCGTAGGCGATGCAGACAGCACCGGATTCGACCAGATCCTTGGTTTGCTCCGGGTCAGGTGCCAAATGAAGGTAGGTATAAAGGATCTGGCCTTCGCGCAGCAGCTTTCGCTCTCCCGCCTGAGGCTCCTTTACTTTTACGATCATGTCAGCGCGCGCGAATACCTCTTCGGCGGTTGAAGCGATTTCGGCTCCGGCTGTGACATAGAGGTCGTCAACAGCACCGATCCCGGCACCCGCACTCGTTTCGACAAGAACACTGTGGCCGCGCGCCACCAGTTCTGACACGCTTTCCGGGGTCAGTCCGACCCGGTACTCGTGGTTCTTGATTTCCTTTGGAACACCTATGCGCATATTCTTACCTCTTGGGTTTGATGTTGGCGAGGGGCGACGACCTTGCCGGGGTTCATGATGTTTTTTGGGTCTGTCGCTGCTTTGAGGGTAGCCATCAGGTTAGCCTTGACCGGGTCACCATAGATCTCGTTGAGCATTAGCTTGTCCTGCCCGAGCCCGTATTCGGCACTGAAGGAGCCATCCATCTTTGCGATGAGGTCATAAAGTCGTGGTGAGACCTCAGCCTCGAGCATTTCGAAGAAGGCGTTGGTTTCTGCGCCCTCTGGTGCAAGGACATTGAAATGAATGTTCCCGTCACCAACATGTCCATAGATTGACAGCCTGGCACCCTGTCCGTACTGCGCGACAAGCGCTGATCCAAGTTCAATGAATTGGGCCACCTGTGATACGCGCACCGAGACGTCGTGCTTGATGGAACCGCCGTTTAGAACTTCGCCCTCCGGGATATGCTCCCGTAGATTCCAGAGGTCCATGCGCTGCTTTTCGCTGGCTGCAATGGTGCCATCCAGGATCATTCCCTGTTCCATTCCAGCCTCAAGGAAAGCTTCGATTGCGGGATCAAGAGAATGCACAGTGGACGATGTCGCGGCTTCGATCAGCACATAGTGTTTTGACTGCTCTTCAGTTGGGTGCCTGAGGCCGGGCGATTTATTCAGCAGCATTTGCAGCGATGCATGTGAGATGTATTCAAAGGATGTCACTGCTTCGCCCGTTGCACCCTGTGCCATGGCCAGTAGCGGCATTAAATCGGAGGTTTCCCGAACAGCCAGAAATGCAGTCACCTGACTTGTTGGCGCCCGATGCAGGCGCAGGGATGCCGCCGTGACGATCCCCAACGTGCCTTCCGCCCCGATCAGAAGATGATGAAGCGCGTAACCACGGTTGTCTTTGCGCAGGGGGGCGAGGTTGTTCAGGATTTGCCCGTTAGGCAGGACAGCTTCCAGCCCCAGGACAAGGTCGCGGGTGATGCCGTACCGGACGGCCGAAACGCCACCCGCGTTCGTCGAGACATTTCCACCAATCTGGCAAGATTTCTGAGACCCTAGCGAAAGCGGGAAGAAGAGCTTTTCCGCTTCTGCCGCTTCCTGAATGTCGGACAGCAGGCATCCGGCATCGACGGTCATCGAGAGGTCATTGGCGTCCACCTCGCGGATTGAATTCATCCGTTGGAGACTGACAAGAAGTTGATTGCCTTGCGGGCTTGGCGTGGCGCCACCGCAGTAACTTGTGTTGCCTCCGACCGGGACAATGCCGATGTTGTGGTTGCCACACAATTCCACGATCCGGGCCACTTCCGCAGTTGATCTTGGCCTCAGGAGGGCCGGACTCGCGCCGTGGTACTTGTTTCTGAAGTCCGTGGTGTAACTCTGAATAATATCCTGGTCTTGCACCACGATTTCCGCGCTCAGTTCCGCCAGTACGCTTTCGCAGCTTTCCATCGCACACCTCCGTTCCTTTGCAGGCAACGCTACCTCTTTGCCTGCTCAGGAAATTTCGTTTTGTGATGCAAATGAAGAATTGTCTGCGGAAAATTGGCCCAGTGGGAGTAGTAACCCGCGTCATTCAGTCCGCATGAGCTCCCAACTGTGACTGAGCCATGGTGCTGGGACACGAAGGGTCAGCAATTGATGCCGGTGCCTTGCCTCATGTTTCAGGTTGATCGCGCTGAAACTGCGCGGCGCGCAGAATTTTTTGCCTTGAACGTCAGAAAGCACAGGCAAAACAACACAGGCTTACTCGGGTTTTCACAAGCAAATCCCCTTTTTTTGCGGAACAGCAGGAAAACTCGAGAAATCGTGCCACGAAAGCTGGCTTTTTTTGCTTCCTGCGCCTTCGTTGAAAAACTATCAAAGATTATGCCATTCTTGTTCAAATCATGCTCAAAGGACGACGAGGCTTGCGGGGCTCCGAAAGAGACACAGAGCTTTTCGTGGACCATCAGGATTTCACTGAGACGCCGGGTGGCAGCAATATCTCAGCGTGCGACCGGCCCACATTCCTAAGATCGCAGAAACGGAATCACGGGTTCCGGGTTATCCATGAAACAGGCAATGCCGTTATTTAATTCTGCAGAAACGTGTCAAAACCGTGGATTGTGCTGATTGGTTCGCCAAATCAGCACAAAACACCGTGACGATCCTGTCTTCTTAAAAACAGTCAAGACTGATTGTTTATGGGGAGCTCATGTCAGAATACGAAACCCGCCTTTCCATGCTGCAGAAGAAAACTGCGGATGCAGAACTCGATGCGTTCCTGATTTCAACAAAGGACAGCATCTTTTACTTTACGGGATTCCGGTACGAACCATTCGAACGCCCGTTTTTCATTGTCGTACGACCCGGCAGAAAGCCATTGTTCCTGACACCCCGGATCGAAGCGGAGAACATGGGAACCATCGCGGTTCCGCATGATCTCGTCGAATACATCGACTATCCGGCCCCGGCAGGTGGCAGTTATCTTGAAGCGCTGGAGGGTATCTTGCCAAAGGACGCCACGATCGGCGTCGAGATGGAAATAACCGGCGAACTCCTGGTTGCACTGTCAGATTGGTCCCCGAAGGTCCTGCCGTTTGTCGAACAGCTTCGCATGGTGAAAAGCGATGCTGAGGTTGCGGCAATTCGTAAAGCAGCCAAGTATTCGGACCGCGGCCTTGAGTTGGCCATGGGCCTTGCCAGGTTGCGCAAGAAAATCACCGAAACTGACAAAGCCAACAGCCTCTTGCGCGAAGAGATCATCCAGCAGGAAGGCCACCTGGACCCTTATATCTCAAACATTTGGCAGGGCATCTGGGCAGCCCCGTTCAGCGCCCAGCCGCACAGATTTCCAGAGCCCGGGGACACGTTGATTGAAGGACCTAATGTCGGCCTCTCGTTCCTGCGTGTAAACGGGTATTCCGCAGAAACAGAACGGACCTTCTTTGTGTCTCCTCCCAGCAAAGAAGACACTGAGGTGTTCAACACCATGGTTGAAGCAGGGCGCATCGGCTTTGCCGCGCTGCGACCCGGTGCAAGCTGCCATGACGTTGATCATCAGGTTCTGGAATTCCTGCGCGCCGAAGGCTTTGGAAACAATCTTCTGCATCGCACGGGCCATGGCATTGGCATGGGCGGTCATGAAGGTCCGTGGGTTGCCGAGGGGAGCGACCACATCCTGGCCGAAAACATGGTGATCAGCATTGAGCCGGGCATCTACTGGCGCGGACAGGGTGGCTATCGCCATTCCGACACCGTGCTGATCACCGCAGACGGCTACGAAATGCTGACGGACATGCCACATGACATCGCTTCGATGACAGTCGGCGCCTGACACGAACCAACACATCATCCAACAAGGAGACAAAGAAATGAAACACATGCTATTTGCGAGCGTTGCAGCGCTGTCGCTCATGACAGCCGGAACGGTAAGCGCACAAGACGTGACGCTGAACCTGTCAAACGAATACTCTGCCACCTCAATCCACGGCGTCGGTGATGCTCGGTTTGCAGATCTTGTCAAAGAAAAGTCAGGCGGGTCGGTTGAAGTCATCGTGCACTACGGCGGTGCGCTTGGCTACAAGTCTGCCGATCACTTTGACGCCGTAGGCGAGGGCGCGCTGGAGATTGCCGATACCTACGGCGGTGCGCTTGGGGGCATTGACCCACTGTTCCTGATTTCATCGCTTCCGTTCTTTGTGACAACGGTCGAAGAGGCGGCACTTCTTTACAAAGTGTCCGAGCCTGAATTGAAGAAGGTGTTTGAAGAGAACAACCAAATCCTGCTTTACGCATCACCCTGGCCGCCTTCCGGCATTTGGGCGCGTGACGGTGTCGATTCAGCCGCAGCGCTGGATGGTCTGAAAATCCGGACCT
Source organism: uncultured Roseobacter sp. (assembly GCF_947492555.1). Classification (GTDB taxonomy): domain Bacteria; phylum Pseudomonadota; class Alphaproteobacteria; order Rhodobacterales; family Rhodobacteraceae; genus Roseobacter. Next base: position 978,728 of record NZ_CANLNE010000001.1, on the reverse strand, counting down.
ATGACAAGAACGGCACCACGGCGCTGAATGAAATGGGTGCAGCAGCTGTGCGCCTGTCCTGGGCGGATGTCGTGCCGTCTATCTCGACCGGTGCGATTGATGCGGTTCTGACCTCTGCCGAAGGTGGTGTGTCTGGCAGTTTCTGGGAGCATTTCGACACGTTCACCGAAATCTACAACTATGCGATCCCGCTGAATTTCGTGCACATTTCCAAAGACGTCTTCGATGATCTGAGCGCGGAACAACAAGCCGCCGTGCTTGAAGCTGCCGCGGAAACACGGGAAGCAAACTGGGCAGCGATCCCTGATCGGCTGGGGACAACCTATGGGCAGTTGGAAGAAAACAAGGTCACGGTTGTAACCTCAGCCAACGATGAGTACCGGAGCGCGCTTCAGACTGCCGGTAAAGCCGCCCTCAACGACTGGCTCGAAAGCACCGGCGAGCGCGGTCAGGCGCTGATCGACGCCTTCAACGCCGCGAAATCTAAGTAAAATTCTCAGCCGTGGCGCGATCCTGCGCCACGGCAAATCCGTCTTAGGGGGCTGGGATGCGACTTCTTTTGCGCGCCATCGACTCACTTTCACTTCTTGCTTTGATCTGCGCAGGGGTGATTCTGATCTACGCTGTCTCGCACATCCTTTTGGAAACAGTCCTCAGATCCCTCTTTGACACCTCTACCCATGTTCTTGATGAGTTCATTGGGTTCTCTGTGCTCTCGATCACATTTCTGAGCCTATCCTGGACCTTGCGCGATGGTGGGATGATCCAGGTCAATCTTCTGACGAACCGACTGCCTCCGAGGGGCCAATTGTGGTTGCAGGGGGTGGTGGCCACGTTTGGGACCGGCCTGGGAGCCTACTTCTGCACCTTCTTATGGCGAAACCTGGTGAAGAACTGGAACCGGGGCGCTGTCAGCGAGAGTGTCGCCGAGGTGCCTTTGTGGATACCAGACCTTATCGTTTTTGTCAGTGCCTGCCTGCTCGTCCTACAGCTGGCTGCCAGCGTCATTCGCCCCTTTTACACCGAAACACAGGAGGTCTGATCATGGATCCGGTCACAGCAGCCCTTGCCGTATTTGCCCTGATGCTTGCCGTCCTTGCGTCGGGCATGTGGGTCTTTCTTGCCCTCGCCACAGCCGCCGCCGTTTCGCTGTTTGCCTTCATGGGGTTTCCTCCGGATCGGATCGGGGCAATTGCCAGCCGCATCATTGTCCGCAGCGCTTCATCCTGGGAACTGGCCGCTGTGCCGATGTTCATATGGATGGGAGAGATCATGTTCCGCACAGACATTTCTGAACGCCTGTACAAAGGGCTCGCGCCCCTAGTGTCCAGAATACCGGGAGGACTTCTCCACACCAATGTCCTTGGCTCAACATTATTTGCGGCGGTGTCAGGGTCGAGTGCTGCGACCACCGCGACGGTCGGCCGGATCACCACAAATGAGTTGAGCCGACGCGGATACTCTCAAAGTCTGGCACTTGGATCCCTTGCCGGTGCGGGCAGCCTGGGCTTGCTCATCCCGCCGTCCATCGTCTTGATCATCTATGGCGTGCTGGCTGAGGTATCGATTGCAAAACTGTTCATCGCCGGCATCATGCCGGGCCTGATGATTGCAGCATTTTATGCGTTTTATCTTGCCGGGCGGTGTTACGTGTCACCTGAACTCGCTCCCAAAGGTGAAATCGACGCGGAAGACGCCAGGGCAGGCGCGATTTTTCGAAACCTTGCGCCAGTTTTGGGTCTGATCGCCATTGTGCTGGGGTCCATTTATACAGGCTGGGCCACACCTTCTGAAGCGGCGGCAATCGGCGTGTTTGCGGCTTTGATGTTTGCCGGATTGAGCGGACAACTGTCGCGTACGATGCTGCGCCAATCGATGATAAACGCGCTCAAGACGTCTTGTATGGTCTGTTCGATCCTGATGTGTGCTGCGTTTCTGTCGTCTGCCATCGGCTATATGCACATCCCACGCAACATCGCGCTGGCGATTGACGCATTGGATCTTTCACCATTTGTGCTGATTGCTCTCCTGGCTATTTTTTACATCATCCTTGGCTTCTTTCTGGATGGCATATCAATCATCGTAATGAGCCTGCCCATCACACTGCCGGTCGTTGTGGCCGCCGGTTTCGACCCGATCTGGTTTGGCATTTTTCTGGTGATCATGATCGAACTGGGACTGATGACACCGCCGGTCGGTTTCAACTTGTTTGTGATCCAGAGCATTTCGGGCGAACCTATTCACCGCGTTGCCGCCTATGCCACGCCGTTCTTTCTTCTCATGTGTCTGGCCGGACTTTTGATGGTGATCTTTCCCGCAATTGCCCTTTGGCTTCCAAGCGTTTTGGGGTGATAAGACGCCATGGATCAAACAACAAAACCGCGCCGCACCCAGGCCGAACGATCTGCGGCGACTAAGGCAAAGATCCTGGATGCCGCTCAATCATTGATCGCCAAACGTGGACTCGCCCATACATCAACCCAGGACATAGCGGGGGAGGCCAATGTATCCCGAGGCGCGATGTTGCACCATTTTCCGTCGCGAAATCTACTGATCCGAGCAGCTTATGCTGACATGTTGCAACGCGAAGTCACTTTGGTTCGCGACTTTGCGCGGACTTTGCCGCCCGGTCGGGACAAGTTAAAAGACCTCACCTACTATATTTGGGAGCGTTACCAGAGCGGTGTTTTTCATGTCTCGATGGACTACATCTCAGAAGCCCGCGTAGATATGGAAGAACTCAACTACGTATCGGTAGAGTCGCAGAAGTTTAACGACGCTCTGAACGATGTCTGGCATATTGAACTGGCCGCATTCGGCTGTGATCCCGAACTCCGCCAGGCAATGATGAACGAATTCATGTGCCTTGTGCGCGGCATGGCCTTCCAAAGCCAATGGCGCAAAGAACCCGAATATTTCCATAAAATGCTGCGTGACTGGCTTGCGAGAGCGCAGGGCATTTTAATTCCCGAATTTACAGCCAGATAACTGCAGCATATTGTGCTGCAATGCATCTGAAATTCGGAATCTGGTGCTGTTCTTGTGCGCAAATCGTTCTTTCTGTCTGACCGTCCGACTTATGATGAGGCGAAAGCCAAGAAGGAACTGACCCTCATGACCTCTAACTCGCTCGTAGAAAAAGATCGCGCTCACTATTTCCATCCTGTCGTGCCGATCCGGGCACATGAAGAGCGCGGCGTCACGGTTATGAAATCCGGAAAAGGGGTTTATCTGACCGACATTGAAGGCAACGAACTCCTTGATGGCTTTGCAGGTCTGTGGTGTGTCAATGCAGGCTATGGGCACGACGCGGTCGTCGATGCAGCGGCAGAGCAGATGCGGCGTCTGCCCTATGCAACGGGCTACTTTCACTTTGGCAGTGAACCCGCAATCGAGCTTGCAGCGAAACTTGCCGAGCTGTCACCCGGTGATCTTGACCATATCTTCTTTACGTTGGGTGGATCCGACGCTGTAGACACCGTCATTCGTATGGTCCGTTACTACTTCAATGGCTTGGGCCAAACGACGAAGAAACAGTTCATTGCACTGGAAAAGGGCTATCACGGCTCGACCTCGAATGGCGCTGGCTTAACAGCGTTGCCGGTGTTTCAGGATAACTTTGACGTCCCGATGCAGTGGCAACATCACATCCCGTCGCCCTATCCGTATCGCAATGACCTGACATCGGATGAAGATATCATTGCGCAGGGTGTGGCAAACCTGAAAGCCAAGGTCGCAGAACTGGGCGCTGACAATGTCGCGGCCTTCATTATGGAGCTGGTCCAGGGTTCCGGTGGCGTGATCGTACTGCCGGAAGGATATGCCAAAGCGATGCAGGAAACCTGCCGCGAATTGGGTATTCTCTTTATCGTTGACGAAGTCATCACGGCCTTTGGGCGCACAGGCCCGATGTTTGCCTGTGAGCATGAAAGTCTGACGCCTGACTTCCTGACAACCGCCAAGGGACTGACATCGGGCTACGCGCCAATGGGTGCCGTCTTTGTCTCTGACCGGATCTATCAGGCCATAGCGGATGCCGCACCCAATGGCGTGCCTTTTGGTCATGGCTTTACCTATTCCGGGCACCCGGTCAGCGCTGCTGTCGCACTCGAGATCATCAAGCTCTACGAGGGTGGCATGATCGAGAACGCAAAGTCTGTAGGTGCCTACTTTGAGCAGCAGCTCAAGACTTTGCTGGATCATCCGGTTGTGGGTGATGTGCGGGCCAAAGGGCTGCTTGGAGCGGTGGAAATTGTTACCGACAAAAAAACCAAGGCCAAACCGGCCAAAGATCTGAACGTCGCAGGAAGGCTGGCAAAGGCCGGATACGAAAACCGTGTCATCTTCAGGGCTTTCGCGGATGATGTAATCGGACTTGCACCACCCGTTTGCATCACCAAGGCAGAAGTCGACATCTTGATCAGCCGCCTGCGCGCAACTTTGGATACAATTCTGGACATAGAAGGATAACCTGATGAAACTGAGCGACTACAAGGCCCTGACATTCGATGTCTATGGCACATTGATCGACTGGGAAACCGGCATGGTGACCGGTCTGAAGCCCCTGACCGACCGGGTGAGCCGCGCGCTGTCGCGTGACGACATCCTTGAGGCGCATGCTTTCTATGAAAGCACGACGCAGCGCTACACACCGTCCAAGAAGTATTACGAATTGTTGCCGGTCGTCTATCGCCGCCTGGCGGAAGAGTGGGGTGTCGAAGTTACATGGGAAAACTGTGAAGCCTATGGCAAATACGCGCGTCACTGGCCCGCTTTTGATGACAGTGTCGAAGCGCTGACATATCTGAAAAAGCACTTCAAACTGGTCGTTCTGACCAACACGGACAACCTGACCTTCTCTGGCGCTAACCGGCGTTTGGGCGTGTTCTTTGACGGGGTCTATACCGCTGAAGACGTCGGCAGCTACAAGCCGTTTGATCGCAACTTTGACTACATGCTGGAGATGCTTAAGCGTCAGGGTATTGAAAAGGGAGATATTCTTCACACGGCGGAAAGCATGTTCCACGATCACGGTCCGGCCAACAAATACGGGCTGGCGAATTGCTGGATCTATCGCCGTCACGATAAAGAGGGTTTTGGTGCAACGATGAATCCTGGTGACATGCCGACCTATGATTTCCAGTTCAACAGCATGATTGACATGGCCAGGGCGCACCAGGCTGAATTGGCCGGGTAGGCACATGGAGACGGCACATGACGGGTTCGCCAAGGCTTGATCGGATCGACATCAACATCCTGTCCACACTTCAGGAGCAGGGCAACATCACCAATGTTGCCCTTGCCGATGCCGTCGGGCTTTCGCCAAGCCCCTGCCTTCAGCGCGTCAAACGGCTGGAAAAGGCCGGGTATGTCGATGGATACCGTGCCGTCCTCAATCTCAAGAAGCTGGCGGAACATGTAGTCGTTTTTACAGAAATCACCCTGTCTGATCATCGCCGGAAAGACTTTACAAAGTTCGAGATCGAGATCCGGAAACACCCGCATGTCATGGAGTGTCATCTGCTGAGTGGTGGATATGATTATCTGGTCAAATTCGTGGCGCGCGGCGTGGCGCAGTATCAGGAGATCATGGAAGAGCTTCTTGAGCGGAACCTCGGGATCGACAAGTACTTTTCGTATATTGCGATAAAGCCGGTGGTTAGTCGGCATGCCGTCCCTGTCCGCGACCTGGTGGAACGGGACTGACCAAACTCAAAATCCCTGAACGTCTTGGCGGTGACCGTGCCAACCGGTCGACCATTCGACCATCTGAAAGGAAAGACTATGAAGCTACGCGATGCATCTTTGTTCCGCGAAACAAACCTGGTTGCGGGCGAATGGATCACCGCCGACACCGGTGCAGTGATGGAAGTCGACAATCCGTCTTCGCTTGCGATCATGGGTAGAGTGCCGTCTTGCGGTGAGGCCGAGACGGGCCGCGCCATCGCCGCGGCCGAGGCCTGCTTTGCGACGTTCCGAAAGACCACAGCTGCACATCGAGCTGCGCTGCTGGAGAAGTGGCACGCGCTCATCCTTGAGGCGCAAGACGATCTTGCGACCCTGATGACCCTGGAGCAGGGCAAGCCGCTGGCTGAGTCAAAGGGTGAGATTTCTTATGCCGCATCTTTCGTGAAGTGGTTCGCCGAGGAAGGCAAACGCGTCTACGGCGAAACCGTCCCGAGCCCGGTTGAAGACCGCCGTATTCTTGTGACAAAACAGCCGGTTGGCGTCTGTGCAATCATCACACCGTGGAATTTTCCCGCCGCGATGATCACCCGCAAGATCGCGCCTGCCCTTGCTGCCGGGTGTCCCGTTGTTATCAAGCCATCCGAGTTTACGCCTTTCACCGCCCTTGCTTTGGGCGTGCTGGCAGAACGGGCCGGCTTTCCGAAAGGCGCCGTTAACATTGTCACCGGCGAGGCAATCCCAGTGGGTAAAGCGCTGACCCAAAGCAGTGCCGTACGAAAATTGTCCTTCACGGGGTCCACCCGCGTGGGCAAGCTGCTGATGGAACAATGCGCCGGCACCATGAAGCGGCTTAGTCTTGAGCTGGGCGGCAACGCCCCTTTCATCATCTTTGATGATGCGGATCTGGATTTGGCGGTTGAAGGGGTCATGGCCTCGAAATACCGCAACGGCGGGCAGACCTGTGTCTGTGCCAACCGGATTTACGTACAATCCGGTGTCTATGACGCCTTTGCCGCAAAACTTGCGGAACGGGTAAGGGCAATGACCGTCGGCGATGGATTTGAAGGCGTCGACATCGGCCCGATGATCAATGACGCCGCCATTGCCAAAATTCAAAGCCACCTCGAGGACGCTACAGCCAAAGGCGGCACAATCCTTGTTGGTGGTGAACTGACGAACGCAGGCCAACGCTTTATCTCTCCGGCCATCGTGACGGATGCGACCGCAGACATGGTTATGGCGCATGAAGAAACCTTTGGCCCCGTTGCGCCGCTGTTCAGGTTTGATACCGAGGACGAAGCGGTCAGCGCGGCAAATGACACCGCATTCGGGCTTGCGGCCTATTTCTATACCAACGACCTGACCCGCAGTTTCCGCGTGAGCGAGGAACTGGAGGTCGGCATGATCGGTCTGAATGTCGGCGGCTTTGCAACCGAAGTGGCACCCTTTGGCGGCATCAAGGAAAGCGGTCTGGGCCGCGAGGGCGCGCATCAGGGCATTGATGAATACCTTGAAGTGAAAACCTTGCATATCGGCGGCATCGCGTAAGGAGCGACATCCATGAAAACTTATCGCATTGCGGCCATCCCCGGGGATGGCATCGGAAAAGAAGTTCTGCCCGTCGGTCAACGGGTGATTGACAAGATCGCCGCAAAACATGGCTTTGCCGTGGAATGGACAGAGTTCGACTGGTCCTGTGAACGGTATCATCAAACGGGGAAAATGATGCCGGATGATGGTATCGAACAGGTCAAAGCATATGACAGCATTTACCTTGGTGCGGTTGGCTATCCTGGCGTGCCAGATCACATTTCCCTTTGGGGTCTGCTCATTCCGCTGCGCCGCGAGCTGGATCAATATGCCAACGTGCGCCCCGTGCGCTTGCTGCGCGGGATCACCTCGCCGCTGGCCGGGCGTGGGCCCGAGGATATCGACTTTGTCGTCGTGCGCGAAAACGTCGAAGGCGAGTATTCCGAGATCGGTGGGCGTGTGTATCAGGGCACAGACCGCGAGGCCGCCATTCAGGAAAGCATCCTGACCCGCTTTGGCACCGATCGCATCATGGATTATGCCTTTGAACTGGCAAAAACGAGGACTCGTAAAAAGGTGGCATCCGCGACCAAGTCCAACGGTATCATCCACACAATGCCATTCTGGGACGAACGCTTTGCTGCAGCAGGTGAACGGCATCCTGGGATCGAAATGTCCCAATTCCACATCGACATCATGACGGCGCATTTTGTGCTGCATCCCGACTGGTTTGACGTGGTCGTCGCCTCCAATCTTTTTGGTGACATCCTGTCTGACCTTGGACCCGCTGTGGCAGGCTCCATCGGCATTGCACCATCCGCCAACATCAACCCCGAAGGAAAGTTTCCGTCGATGTTTGAACCGGTTCACGGGTCGGCTCCTGACATTGCGGGCAAAGGCATCGCCAATCCCATTGCTGCCGTTTGGACTGCGGCGATGATGCTGGACCATCTCGGCGAAACCGACGCCGCGGCAGAGATCGAGCGGGCCATTGAAACCTCATTTGAGAGAGATGATACAAAGACACGCGATCTGGGCGGAACCGGCGATACCGCGGCATCCGAAGCGGCCGTATTGGCCGCCCTCAATTAAGGAAGAAGAAATGAAAAAAGATGAAATCGTTTATGATGACTTTGTCAGGATCGAAATGCGGCTTGGCAAGATTGTCGAGGTCAAGGATTTTCCCCGCGCGCGCAACCCGTCCTACAAGGTTTGCGTTGATTTCGGCGAACTTGGCCAGCGCTGGTCCAGCGTGCAAATCACCAACTACGCGCAGGATGATCTGATTGATCGCAAGGTGATCTGCGTGGTCAATATGCCACCGCGAAACATCGCCGGGTTCAAATCCGAGGTGCTGGTCATGGGTGTGCCCAACGCGGCAGGCGAAACCATTCTCCTGCAACCGACCCATGACGCTGTTCTGGGAAGCGAGGTGTTTTGACGTCGCTGCGCCACACCGGGCTGGGCGCGCTTGCCATCTTATCCTGGGGGACATTGGGCGCGCTTGGGGCTTACTCGGCCAGTCTGCCACCCTACCTGGTACTGACACTCTGCTTTGCGATCGCCGCAGGGCTTGGACTGGTCATTTGCGCTGCAACGGGCAAGGTGCCCGCATCGCCCCTGACGCGCAGTGTATGGGTGTTTGCGGCTCTTCTGGCGGCATATCATCTCGCATATCTGGAGGCGTTTCATCACGCTGCTCCGATCCCTGTGTCTTTGATCAACTACCTTTGGCCAGCCTGTTTGATCATCCTTGGAAACGCGTTCTTTAATCTGTCAAGCGGCTGGCGTGGCTATGCCGGAGCTGCACTGGGTTTCTTGGGTGTTGCTGTTCTGATTGGTGGGAACGGCATCAGTCTGCAGTCTTCCGAGGCCGTCGGCTACGCACTTGCCTTCCTTGGGGCGGTGCTTTGGGCCCTTTTTTCTAATCTACGGCGCGTTGAAATGCTCGATTCCGTCGCATCTCTGACAACCATCTGTGCTGGTGCATCTTTATTTTGTGGTGTCCTTTGGGTTGCTCATGGCGCGATATGGACGGAGTTGGATACTTACCATGTACTGACAATTCTGGGTCTCGGTCTTGGCCCTGCTGGCGGAGCGTTTTTTCTTTGGGATTTAGGAATGCGCTATGGTCAAGCGGCATTTCTAAGCGTCCTTGGATACTCGGCGCCAGTTTTCTCGACATTATTGATGCTGTTGCTTGGCATGGGGACTGCGAGTTGGCAACTCGTTGCTGCAATCGCGTTGATAACACTTGGCGGCACCGTCGTTCATGGAGGATCAAGAACATAAATCTCATCGAACATCAGCGTGGTTTATGTTCTTTTTCACACAACTTTCACCACTTCCTGTTTCTTGAGTAAGGTCGCCCGACATTGAGTACGTCCTTAAAGTGCACCACTTTGCTTCAACGCAGCAGGATGCAACCTGCTCGCTTTTGTGGAGTTTCTATGTCTCGGGGGGGATCAATATTGCTACTGCGGCCAATTATTCGAAGCCTGTAAACGACCGGTTTGGCGACGCCTGCGGCGCGGCAACCAAGGGGATACTGCAAGTGCGAAGCGATGCTGCGTCAGCAATAGCTGCGACTGCACAAGTCCGGTTTTCCCGCATTCCTGACCTCAAGGAAGGCTGCGGCGAAAGTCTGCTATTTCGTTTTTCGCATACGCAGCGGCGCCTAAGCGCCATTATGTTAAATGTTGGCTGTGGGCCGTGGGACACCCAACCAAGCCCCGCAAAAACGGCGCGCACTGCTCTCTAACCGACAAGACTCTCGACCCATGACGAAACCGCTGTGCTCATGGAGCTGATGTGATCCGCGCGCGTGAAGCCAGAAACGCGTTTACGCGGCTTCAGATCGTGGTCGCCATCTTCAAACCAACGCATCTGGATTGCTGCGGAAAACTCATACTCATCGACTTCGTCCTTCGAACCAAACTGGTCACGCGTTCCCTGACAGATCATTGTTGGGGTCTGCAGGTGCTTGAGATGCTCAGTCCGAAGCTTCTCAGGTTTCCCAATGGGGTGGAATGGATAGCCTACGCAGAGCAAGCCAGCGATATGATCCGCTTCAAACAGCTCATCGGCGATCATGCTGGCAACACGCCCACCCATGGACTTCCCACCTATGATCAGCGGGCCATCAGCATGTAGCTCTTCGATTGCTGCGAGGTACTCCGAGTTCAGTTTTTCAGCGCGTGGCGGGGGCTTCCTCGTGCCCTCGGTTCTGCGTTTCGCCATGTAGGAGAACTCAAACCGAATAACTCTCAGGCCCTGTTCCATCAACACCTCCGCAATCGCCGTCATTGCGGGGGAATCCATCGGCGCACCGGCTCCATGCGCTAACAGGATAGTTGCGCTTGCTACTTCGGGACTTAACTCAAGGAACTTGGTCTGCACTGTGTCGTTTTCTTATGAGGTTTCAGAGAGCGTATTAAAGAAGATGGTACACCGGACATCTGCAGTAACAAATCCCGCTTATGTTTCTGCTTATATCACACAGATTGGACGTCCTCTGCTTGGGAACTTCGCTTCCTTGGTTGCTCATACCCGACGCATTGCGATTGTCAGACCGTGTCGGAAATGGATTAAGTGCTGGATTCTATGGCGTGCCCGCTGTCACAGGGTTCAGAGTTTTGAAAAATCAACCGAAAACAGATTGTTAGAAGATCTATGCCTACAAATTGCAGCTATATCAATTGGCAAATGGTATATAATATATTGAAAATGTTACTAACATATATTGCTTAATTTGCTTCTGTTGCCTACATAATAACATTGTACGGCGACAGGGCGGAATATCGGATGAAAAAGCGCGATAAGAGGGCGAAGTTCGTGGAACTCGCGGAGAACAGAGTCAATCGGGCGATCAAGGATCTCCGACTGATCGGCAATTTGTCGAACCGATCGGCCTACGAGTTCGCTGACGAAGACATCCGCAAAATTTTTCGGGCTCTGCAGAAAGAGCTCGACTCTGCGAAGGGACGCTTTTCACGTGGTGACAAAGGTAGCGACGATGGTTTCCGGATTGATTGATGTCTTAAGCCAGAAAGCCGCGAACTCCCGCCACTACTGCAGAAAGGCGAGAAATCTAAAGGATTTGGCTGAAGATCGAAAGTTCATTTCGAAAAGAGACCACACGTCAGGAACGAACGTGAATGTGTGTGACAGAGTTGAGGTGTTTTACGATGAGTGAAACTGAACTGATGTTCCTCGAAAACCAGGCGGGTGAGGTCGAAGGTCTGGGGCACGCCGGTATTGAGACCTTCCGGGATACCCCGTTTGTGAGCTGCAGCAAAGAGGCCGGACAAAACACATTGGACGCGGCGAATGGACGCCCTGTTCGTATGGTTCTGCGTGAGCATCAGGTACCAGCCAGCGATATCCCTGGCATCGAAAAGCTCAGAGAAACGATTTCCGTTTGCCTCAAGACCGCTCGTGCTTCCGGAAACGACAAGGATCGAGACTTTTTCGAAAACGCAAATGACGTGGTGTCTAACCTGTTCATCCCTGTTCTTGAGATTGCCGACTACAACACAACCGGTTTGGAGGGACCACCGAACGACGCCTCGTCCAAGTTTCACGCGTTGGTCAAGAGTTCTGGCAAGAGCAACAAGGCGACCGAAACATCCGGCGGATCTTTCGGGATTGGCAAAAATGCGACCTTCGCAGTGTCCGATCTCAGAACGGTATTCTATTCCACTGTGTATGACACGCAGGATGGTGAAAAGTTCGCGCTTCAGGGAAAAGTTCAGCTCGTTTCACATAAAGATGCCGATAACACCGAGCGTACGGAGAAAGGATACTGGGGTCATACGGAGCATTTTAGTGCGGTCGAGGATCCCGAGTTGGTTCCAGCCTGGATGCAGCGCGACACCAAAGGAACGTCCGTGTTTTCTGTAGGGTTCCGTGGCGAGGAGGACTGGATCGACAGAATGACCGTCCCGCTGCTTTCGAATTTCTTTGCTGCAATTGACGACGGTGACATTGAGTTTGAAGTTGGAGATGAACCTCGCGTCCTGAGTGTCGGGACGTTGGCTGGATTGCTTGACGACGAAGCAATCGAAGAGGCTGGAGAAATGGCCTCTCACGGGGATGGGCAAAACAAATGCTGGCATGGGCGCCTTTTATCGCTCGCAGCACGAGTTGGTCTTTGTCTTCAAATCCGGGAAGGGATCTCACATCAACAACTTTGGCCTCGGTGAACGGGGGCGTCACCGCTCTAACCTCGCTTCCAGCTGTTGGAAACTGCAGTCGCCTGGCTGAACCTCTCCGAAACCGATAGCTTGCTGATCGAAATCTTTGAAGATTTTGATGTTGAGAGCGACAGCGGCGGCATCGAGCAGACCCAGGTCAAGCACAGCGCCAGCGATCGCACCCTGACGCTCGCGAGCAAAGACTCTCGTGACGCACTTGAAAGCTTCTGGGCTACGAGCCGAGAAGGTGAGGTAGCCGACGTATCTTTGGTCGTTCATACCAATATGAAAATTGGGACCGAAAGCGCCGCAAATTTGCCGGGCGGGGTCACCGGGATCGCATATTGGCACGCGGTCAATGCCGGCGCAGACGCTGCTCCTCTCAAAGACCTTTTGCTGACCACACAGCAGAGCGGCAAACTCAGATCTTGGCTCGAGAGTAACCCAGATGAAGACGCATTGCGTTCAAGACTCATCGCGCGCGTCCGTTGGCGAACAAGTCAGCCTAGTGGCGCGGCGCAAAACGCATTGCTTGCAGAGCTCATCACTGGACGCCTTACTGCCCTTGAATTGCCTGTGGGGCTGGCATCGCGGGTCTCGGCCCAAATTATCGAGCGTGTCTTTGCAGTCGCCAGTGAAACCGACCCCGCGCTTCGGCGCTTACGAGGCGGATGGCCGGACGCTGAAGATCAACGTGGACGAGGCGAAAACCATCAGGGCTCTGTATGAACTGTATCTGGAACATGGTCTCATTCGGGTCGTGAAAGAGCGCGCGGAAGATCTCGGTCTCAGGTCACGCCGGCGGGTGCGTAGGGCAGGGCGCGTCTCCGGTGGCACAGCGTTCGATCGCGGCCACATCCATCATCTCTTGAGCAACCCGATCTATGCAGGGCGCATCCGGCACAAAGGGCAGGTTTACGAGGGACAGCATTCGGCAATTGTCGACCCGGTGATCTGGGACAAGGTCCAGCAGACGCTGAAAGACGGAGCTGCAAAGGCCCGGGGCACAAAGCGCAAGGCCATACGATCGCCGCTGGCGGGAAAGCTCTTTGATGAAACCGGCGACCGCTTGACGCCCAGCCATAGCCGGAAGAATGGCAAGCGTCTGCGCTACTACATCTCTCACAGACTGGTGAAGGACCGGAGCCGGAAGCACCCGGATGCGTGGCGGTTGCCCGCGGAACAGATGGAGGCGCTGATCGCCGATCTGGTGAAAAAGCATCTGCAGCGCCACGATGTTGCAACGCGGCTTGTCCGTGATCTGCCCGCGTCAGACGTCACCGCCAAATCAGCTAACCTGCACGCCATCCGGCAGACCACGCAATGTCTGCATCTGATCGAACGCGCTGACCTGAGCCCGGGAGAAGTGTCCGTTCGGTTGTGTCAGACCAAACTTACCTCGGTTCTTAAATGTGATGCAGACCGGATTAATACAGAAGAACTGATCCTCATGTCGCCCTTCCGGATGCGCAGGCGCGGTGTCGAGCTGAAACTGCATCTTGGGGACGCGCCATCGGATGTCGATCCGACGTTGGTTCAGAACATCGTCAAAGCGCAGAGGTGGATGGCGATGATTATTGCCGGCAAGACATTCACTGAGATCGCACAGGCTGAGGGCACATCAAAGCGCCGGGTGCAGGATATTGTTGATCTTGCGATGCTCGCGCCAGACATCCTGGACGCGATAGCAGTTGGTGAGCAGTCGGAGGGGGTGACGTCTGACCGTCTCATTAAGTCGGGTGTCCCAGCCGTCTGGTCAGAACAGCGCGAGCAACTTGCGAAGCCGTAAGCCAAGACCTTACTAAACCCCCCCAAACTCGTACCGTGGGAATCGCCACCTGAGACTACGGCCTGAAATTGGCCTGATCTGCGCTCACGTGCGGGTCTCTGTCGGAAACCGCCTGTGCCAAGCAGCGGAAAACTCGTCACAATACCAGGGCAATCTCTCACTAGCTGAAATGTCAGGAGTGTTTGGCTGTGCAGGTAGTTTCGAGCTAACCAGTCTGCGGTGAAATTTCCTGATAACAGGCAAAAAACAGGGAAAAACTGCCGATTTTGCGATTGTTTGAGCTTGCTGTATTGATTGCGAACTAAAGAACAGTGGCTTGGGCGCGATTTCCCTAAGTTCATTAACAGGGAAATCCCGTTCCGATAACAGTGAGTTTGATGTAACGAACAGGGAAGCAGTACTCAACCTGATGTATGCTGTATGATGATTTTGATGCCGGAAATTCCTGGAGCCGACGTTCGAGTGGAGTGCAGCGAACGGCGGCTCAGACCCCATTCTGTGAGTCCGGATTTTTTGCTGCGTGCGCACGCAGCGTGAAAATCGCTGCATGTGCGAAACAATCTATGCCGCAACGCAGCCAAAGTAGCGGCCATTGGTGCAAACCGTACGTTCAGTAGACGCTCAAGAACTAACCTTGTCATTTGCTGATACAATCGCGTGGTCAGCACGGTGCTGATGATTGGCGCGGAGGGAGGATCGGGGGGCATATCATGCCAAGAGTCCAACTTCCCGCAACCACCCCAAGACGCAGAGCCTGGAACAAGGGGCGGATCATCGGTCAGAAACGACCCTTGCTGCCAAAACAGGTCTGGGCGATCCGGGCACGGCTGGAACTTGCCAACAATCTACGAGACCTGGCTTTGTTTAATGTCGCTATCGACAGCAAATTGCGCGGCTGCGATCTCGTCAAACTCGCAGTGTCAGATCTGGTCAAAGATGACCACGTGCGCGAGCGGGTTTCCGTCATCCAATCCAAGACAAAACGACCCGTTCAATTTGAACTCACGGAAAACACACGCAAAACTGTCCATAGTTGGATCAAAGCACCGGGGATGTTTGCCTGCCAATTCATGTTTCCAAGCCGGTTCCACGACCGCCCGCACATATCGACGCGACAATACGGTCGAATTGTCCGCGATTGGGTGACGGCAATCGGGTTAGAGCCGAGTGGGTACGGCACGCATTCATTGCGCCGCACGAAGGCCGCGGAAATCTATCGAAAAACCGGCAATCTCCGCGCTGTCCAACTGCTGCTGGGTCACACCAAAATCGATAGTACCGTTCGATATTTGGGCGTCGAGCTCGACGATGCTCTAAGCATCGCTGAGCGTATAGACATCTGACCCAATTTGGCTAACGGCTCGCCGTTAGCCATTTCGAAGGTTTTTTTGTCTTTCGTGCGGCGGTGGGCGGTTTTGAGCCCACTCTATGAGTTTATAGGGCAAGAACCTCAATCTTCTCCAAATTGGCGGTTCGTTCACTTTGGTCGAGACACAGCGTCCCCGAAGCCTTACAGTCTACATCTGAAGCGATGTGATCGTGCCTCTTCCTTGTATTTTCATGCATAGCTCAATCCCGTAGGGGGCCGAACCATCACAAATCTCATTCAGATCGTTTATGTGTCACAGCCGTTTGGGTACGACGAGCCGACACTGGCGGGCATTTTGCTCGATGCTAGACATTGTAATAAGCGGGATGACGTGACCGGCGCGTTGATTTGTCGACATGACATCTACCTGCAATTGCTGGAAGGTCCGGAAGATGCAGTGCGCGCAGCCTATAAGCGGATCAGTCAAGATGATCGTCATGCTGGGGTCAAAGAGCTACTGAACCACAAGATAGAAAGCCGGATGTTTGCAAGTTGGGCGATGCTTCATGATCCTGCGAAGACTTGGATTTGGACGGAAGAAGAGATCGCAAACGCGGCACTTGACCGTGCAGAGCCAGCAGAAATAATAAAAGTATTCACGGACTTGTCGGATCGATCCGAGAAACCGTCAGTGCATTGAACAAGCCCCTTCACGTGGCGACGCATTCGCGATCCACGAAATGTAAATGGTGCGCTGAATGATGACCGTGCACTCGGTGCTAGATGCGTTTACCGCGTGGGAATGTGATCGCATTGTTGCGGCAATCGCCGATGTGCCAACCAATGAAGCGAAGCTTGTCGGCGGCAATCGCAACCATATCCAGCGCAATGCAAATCTTGTTTGGATGGACGATGTCGGAGAACTGAGTTGGGTGATGACCCGGTTGATCGAGGTTGTTAGTCATTCTAACAACCAAAAATTTAATTTCGATCTACGCGAATTTGCGGAAAGCCCGCAAATCGCGACTTACGATGCAGCCAACGGGGCCCATTTTGCTTGGCATTCTGACATTGGCCTTGGCCGCGTGGCTTTCAAAAGAAAGCTCACGCTTGTTTTGCAATTGAGCAATCCGGAAACCTACGACGGGGGTGACTTGGAAATCAGGCCAAGTGCGCAAATTGAATTGGCCAATCGGGCCCAAGGTGCCGTTAGCGTTTTTCCGAGCTTTGCACTGCATCAAGTAACGCCGATAGAGTGGGGCATTCGGCGTTCGCTTACAGTCTGGGCGCATGGCCCCGCGTTTCGCTAAGTTGGGCATCAAGAGGCTCGAGAGATAACGCTATCGGCGCTATTGGGAAAACCGTCAGGTTAGCTAGCCTTGTAAAAGAGGCGCGAGGCGAATATGTAGCGCATACGAAGTTGTGGTTTTCTTTCGCAAAGGCGCATCGCCTGCCTAAACGAACTGCAATCATCTATCATCAAAATTCGATTGTCACATTCCGGAGCAGGGACCTGACGCTTGGAGCGGTCAGCGATGTTGTTGCGCACGACCGCATCGCGCTCGTGTCAGCTTCATTTGCTTTGGTGGCAGAAAGGCCTGCGATGTGTGATCTCGCTTGGATCATGCGCGCGCGGCCGAACGACGTAGCTAAGGCTCTGACAAAATGTTTTGTCAGCGCAACAAACAGTGAAGCGACACTCTCTCCGTCAAAGGATTAAATAAATGACTTTTCCAGAATGGACGAAACCCGGCATCTACGGTGCTTTGGGTGGCGCGATTGCGGTTTCTATCTTGGGCTTCTCATGGGGGGGCTGGACAACAAGCGGCAGTGCCCAAACCATGGCACAGGACTTGGCTGCTGAAGAGGTGACTTTGGCGATGGTGCCGGTCTGCCTCAATATGTCAGCGGCTGATCCGGAACGCACAGAGAAGCTCGCAACTCTTCAGGATCTCTCTAGTTTTGGCCGCCGCAATGCAATGATGGAAACGGGCTGGGCCACGCGCCCCGGTACAGATACGCCAGACCGTGACCTCGCAGCCGCTTGCCTCGCGGGGCTTGAGTTAGATGGATCATAAATCAAAGACATCACAGCAATCTCCATCGACGGTCTATGGGGTCCGGTTGTTGGCGGATGCCCGAATGCTTGGGGTCGTTTTCATGGGACCCGTCTTTGCTCTGTTGCTCCTTGCAATGCCTGCCATTGCGCAAACCATCCCAGAAAACGCCAGCGCAAAAAGCTATGGCGAAGGTTGGGAATGCAACATCGGGTTTCGGCCAAGTGAGGAAAGCTGTGCAGCCATTGTAGTCCCTGAAAATGCCTATGCGACAAACCGCACCTATGGATCCGGATGGGAATGTCATCACGGCTTTCGCGAGGTCGATGAAACAGCCTGCGTTACAGTCATTGTCCCCGACGGTGGTTTTCTGGCCCCTTCTGGCGAAGGTTGGCACTGCCTGCGCGGATATTTCAAAGTTGACGATATCTGCCAAGAGATCGTCGTGCCTGAAAACGGCTTTCTAGTGGACGCGACCTATGGATCCACGTGGGAATGTGGACGCGGGTTTGAGAAGGCGGAAGACAGTTGCGCGGCAATCACGGTTCCGATCAACGGATATCTGAACGGTTCACGCTACGGTCAGCCTTGGTCATGTGAACGTGGGTTTTTCGAACAGGACGGTCTGTGCGAGGCCGTGATCATCCCTGAGTTCGCATATTTCGACGATGCGTCTTACGGTGAGGGGTGGAAATGCCAGCGGGGATATGCCGCTTCCGGTGCAGGCTGCCAAGTAATCGAAATTCCCGCAAACGCCCATCTCGACAGGTCTGGCAACCGTTGGGAATGCAATCGGAACTTTCAAAAATCCAAGGGTCTGTGCGTTCTAAATAACTAAGTGCGTGACGCCAAGAGGTCCGCCTCAACACCTCGTCGAACGACAGTCTCAACATCAAAAGGAAGACAAGATGAAAACCGAAATCCAGACGGTAGATACCGGTCGCCGCCCCGTCGGGGGCGCTCAGGCGCCGCCTATGATACGTGACACACAGGCACAATCATCTTCGCTCACCCAGATCC
Organism: uncultured Roseobacter sp.; assembly: GCF_947492555.1. Lineage (GTDB taxonomy): Bacteria > Pseudomonadota > Alphaproteobacteria > Rhodobacterales > Rhodobacteraceae > Roseobacter. Next base: position 960,140 of record NZ_CANLNE010000001.1, on the reverse strand, counting down.
CTACAGCGGTTATCTATTGCGAGGGCAACTTTGCCAAAATTGATGGCAAGACGGCCAACGGGCTCGTGCGTCATTCAGAGGCCTACAAGATCATCTCGGTCATCGACAGCGCTCGCGGTGGCGAGAACAGCGGGCAGGTTCTTAATGACGTGGTCAACAACGTACCAATTCTCAAAGACCTAGATGCCGCCGTCGCCCATGCAACCGCCAAACCTGATACCTTTATCTATGGGATGGCCCCCTCAACAGGGCGACTTTCGCTCGCTGATCGTGGGGTCGTACTGGATGCGATTGGGCGCGGCATGAACATCGTCAGCGGCTTGCATGAATATCTCAGTGACGATCCCGAAATTGCGCAAGCCGCATCGGACGGACAGGTCACCATTCGCGACATCCGCAAACCCAAAGCCAGCAAAGACATGCGCTTGTTCGACGGCAGCGTCGCGAATGTCCATGCGCTACGCATCGCAGTACTGGGGACCGATTGCGCGATCGGAAAACGGACCACTGCGACGGTCTTGGCACGCGCCCTCAACGCAAAGGGCATCAAGACTGTACTGGTTGGCACGGGTCAGACGGGCCTGATGCAGGGCGCAAAATATGGCGTGGCCATGGATGCCGTTCCACCCCAATTCTGCTGCGGCGAACTTGAGGGTGCGATTGTCGCCGCCTCGGAGGCGGAACAACCCGATGTCATTTTGATCGAGGGCCAAGGTGCGCTCAGCCATCCGGCGTTCTGTACATCGGCCTTTATCCTGCGCGGCAGCCAACCCGACGCCGTCATCCTTCAGCATGCCCCAAAACGCAGCCATCGCTGCGATTTTCCCAATATGCCAATGCCCACCCCGGCAAGCGAGATTGCTTTGATCGAGGCCTTTTCTGACACCAAGGTCATCGGCATCACGCTCAATCACGAGGGGATGTCAGAAGCCGAGATCACGAACACGATTGCAGCTCAAAGCGAAAAACTTGGGCTGCCCGTCACTGACGCGCTCAGTAGACCAACGGCACATTTGCTGGCGATGGTTGCTGCGGCCTATCCCGGTCTGCAGCAAGGAACACCCAAGGTCGCGGTTTGAATTGCCCGCGCATCGAAGTTGACCTGCACAAGATACGTCACAACACGCAGACGATAGTTGAACGGCTGAAGAGACGTGGCATCCGTGTGACCGCGGTGACGAAAGCCACGTGTGGGCATCCAGCCATCGCACAGGCCATGCTTGACGGTGGCGCTGCGGGCCTGGCCGAAGCGCGTTTGAGCAATGTGAAGCGGTTACGACAGGCTGGTGTGACTTGTCCGATTACGTTGATCCGAACACCAATGCTGAGTCAGGTCAATGACGTCGTGCAAGTCTGCGACGCAAGCTACAACACAGAGATGTCTGTGATCGCAGCTTTGGCCGCTGCTGCACTCCGACAAAACACGGTTCACGGCATAATCCTGATGGTGGAAATGGGTGATCTGCGCGAAGGGATCATGCCACAAGATCTTGGCGACTTGGCACGGCGTGTTGTTGATATGCCCGGTGTGGCACTGAAGGGCATTGGGGCCAACTTCGCATGTCTCAGCGGGATCGCCCCGGCGGCTGCAAAGATGCGGGCATTGTCTGTGCTAGCGAATGATGTGGGGGGGCAGTGTGGCCCATTCATTGAGACAGTATCTGGCGGCAATTCTGCAAACCTGCCTTGGGCGACTGGCGGGCATGCCACAGGCCGGATCAACGATCTGCGCATTGGTGAAGCCATACTACTTGGTGTCGATCCAGTCACAGGGGATCAGATTGGTGGTATGTACCGGGACGCCTTTACGCTTGTCGCCGAAGTGATCGAGACGGATGCCAAGTCTGTGCACCCGGTTGTGGGCAACGCCGATCACACCTTGGCAAGAATTCGACGTGTTCCTGACATTTCAAAAATCACGCGGATTATTCTTGCCATCGGGCATCAGGACACCGACGCAGCAGGGCTTTCAATGCCTGCTGGCACCACACTTATCGGCGCAACAAGCGATCATCTTGTCATTGGCACATGTGATGCAACGCCCTGCGTCGGATCGGAAATGCGGTTTCGGATGAACTATAGCGCATTGATGCGCGCCATGGCCGCCCCGGATATTCAGATAAATCGGCGCAATGACAGACCTGCGACAAACGCACACAAGGTCCATGGCCCAGGCAAACACCTGACATTAGTTTGAACAGTCCTGTTCAGACAAGGCTGGATGAAATCAAAAAGGAGATTGCCTCTTGGCAAAGCTGACAAAAACAAGCGTATTCAAAGCGCACGGCTCCAAGGCGGAAACACCATTGGACAAGACAACCCGTGTCGTTCGGAAAATGGTCGAAGAAGAGGCCGAGCAGCGACAAACCAAGATTAACCGTCTTCGTAACGCGCGCCTTGAACGAGAAGCCAACACTCCGATAAAGCCGTCACGCTAGGGCATCGGACCGGTTCAGCCAAGGCGACCACGTCGCAACAATTCACGTTTCGTCTGCGTCGTTCAATCTGCCTAAGCGACCGGACCCACCAGAAGGAATTTGCCAATGACTCACGCAGACGAGAGCACAACAAAAGTTCACTATATCTGTCAGACCTATGTGGAACAGAAGCCTGGGCGAGACGGGCACGCGAGCCTGAAGATTGGCAAACAATTTCAGTATTCAACGGCAGCAGAAGCCCAGAATAGAGCCGAACGGGAATCCCAGTCCGACGACTGCGCCGGTGCTGATGCCTACATGATCAGTGAAGACCCAGACAGTGGTGAAGTCGGATCACCAAGTTTTCTCGTCAGGCTTGGGAACGTCCCGGAAACTGATGACTTCTAGAACACCCTTCTGGCAACGTGTTTTCAAAGAGGCATTTCACCACCTTGGGCTGAGTTCGCTAGAAAAGCAGCTATTGGCGCAGCCGCAACGAAAAGCAAGGTACCGACTGGCCTAACACCATAAGTCTGAATGACGGCTTTGATGATATCAGCGGCATCGCGGCGGCAACTAAGCTGCAATTGCGAGAAAATGCTGCGTCAGCAATAGCTGCAACTGCACAAGTCCGCTTCGTCCGCAGAGCTGCCGTTGAGAGATCGGCGTCGAAGGTCCGATGTGCGGACAAAGCACCATTTCGCTTTCGTTGCGCCAATGGCCGCTTTTTGCAGTGCAAAAAGCCCAACTTCGTAGAAGAGACCTTGTCGAAAAAGTCTTTTGGACTGCTAGCAAAGACGCGTGTTTAGGGAGACGCTGTGTTACATTCGAGGTGCGGTATTATGGGTCGAAACTAGTCCAATTAAAAAGCCTTAGAATTCATCAAATTCTGGAACATTGCCAAGCCTTACAAGGAAACTTGGTGATCCGACTTCGCCGCTGTTCGGGTCTTCGCTGACCATGTAGGCATCGGCACCCGCGCACGTTTCGGATCGGACTTCTCTTTCCGCTCTGTTTTGCGCTTCCGACGCTGTTGAATGCTCAAATTGCTTGTCAATTTTCAGGGCTACTTGACCATCGCGCCCTACTGTCTTCTCAACATATGTCTGGCAGATGTAGTGAACCTTTACTGCGTTCTTGTCTGAATCTGTCATAGACGCTTCCTCGGAAAGAGTGGGAACGGTTGCGAAGGTCGGGAGAGACGTGAGGCGGAAACCTATTTGTTTGCTTCTCGCATAACCAGATTATGAATTGCCAGGTTTGGCGGCAAATAGAGAGCAGGGGATCAGCGGCGGTGTCATCCCTTTTTGGCGACTTTGGATGCGTGTTTTTTCTCCGTTGCAGAGGCGGCATCTGTAGGGGTGTTCGCTTCCCTCTCGAGCCGGGCAGTGCGAAGCCGGGCGATCTTAACTTGTCTTTGCTGTGCTTCTTCGTCGATTATTTCCCTGACGACACGCGTTGTCTTGTCCATCGTTGTTTCCGGTTGGGGATCAAATGCTTTAAACAGGGTAGTTTTCGTCAGCTTGGGCAATGGTCAATCTCCTTAGGTGCTTCGAATTCGCATGTTTGAGCGAGGCGTTTCAAACCAACGCCAGGTCTTTGCTTGTACCTTGGATGTTTCGCGATGTCTTTGGGGACCGGTCCGAGAGCAGCATTGTTTCGATGTCGGGTGCGGCCATGGCATGCATCAACGCGCTATAGTTTATCTGAAATCTCATCTCGGTTCCGACCGGTAGCGGTGAGCCGCTTGTACAAATGACAAGATGATCGCTTGTTGCGCCGACAAATGAGTGTCCGGAAGGCATCGAAAGCCCCGAAACATCCGTGTCTTGATGCCCAATGGCGAGGAGCAGACGTGTGGTGTACCCACTCTCCGGGACAAGACGAAGTCTTACCAAAACCGGATCGACACAGTTGGCGGGTGGAAATACCGGCTTTGTATCGGTCTCAATAACTTCAGCGACAAGTGTGAATGCACTCTTATAGAGGCCGCCTATCTGATCTCCTGTAACCGGATCAACGCCTAGAAGTATGGCTTCCCCCAGCCTCAGATCGTTGATGCGACCAGTCGATTGCCCCCCGAGCGCCCAGGGCAAACTAGCGGAACCGCCACCAGATACCGTTTTGAGGAAAGGGCCACATGCCCCTTCGGTTTCCGTCGCCAGGTCGCAGAGAGCTGCCATTTTGCTTGCATTGGGGGCTATTCCACTGAGGCAGGCAAAGTTTGACCCGATACCTTTCAACGCAACACCGGGCATATTCATGACGTGTCGTGCAATTGTGGCCAAGTTCTCCGGCAGTATCCCTTCACGCAGATCGCCCATCTCGACCATCAGGATAATGCCATGAGTCGTGTTTTCCCGGATCGCGGCAGCGGCCAAGGCTGCGATCACAACTGGCTCTGTGTTGTAGCTTGCCTCGCAGAGTTGTACGACCTCATTGGCTTGGCTCAGCAGCGGTGTTCGGATCAATGTAATCGGGCTTGTCAGACCGGCTGTGCGCAACCTCTGCACGTTGCTGAGGCGCGCCTCTGAAAGACCCAGAGCGCCACCGTCCAGCATGGCCTGAGCGACGGCAGGATGTCCACACACTGCTTTGGTCACTCCAGTGACACTGATGCCACGCGTCTTCAGCCGCTCAACAACTGTCTTAGTATTGTGACGTATCTTGCGCAGATCCACTTCTATGCGAGGAGTGCTCATACCGCAGCCACAGGCGTTTTTTCCTGCAGGCCCGGATACGCGGCAACGAGCATGGCGAGCAAATGCGCTGCCGGTCGGCTTAACGCATCGGTCACAGGCAATCCAAGTTTTTCAGATTGTGCTGCGATAGCGTCCGTAATTTCGGCTTCGGACATCCCTTCATGATTGAGTGTGACGCCGATAACCCTCGTATCGGCAAACGCTTCGATAAGGGCAATCTCACTCGCAGGGGTGGGCATCGGCATATTCGGAAAATCGCAGCGATGGGCGCGTTTGGGCGCGTGCTGAAGGATGACCGCATCGGGTTGGCTGCCCCGCAATATAAAAGCGGAGGTGCAAAAGGCCGGGTGGCTTAGCGCGCCCTGACCCTCGATAAGGATCACGTCAGGCCGTTCACCGTCCGAGGCGGCAACAATCGCACCCTCAAGCTCGCCACAGCAGAACTGCGGCGGCACGGCGTCCATTGCCACACCGTATTTTGCGCCCTGCATCAAACCCGTCTGGCCCGTGCCAACAAGCACCGTTTTGATGCCCTTTGCGTTCAGCGCACGTGCCAGCACTGTCGCCGTCGTCCGCTTGCCAATGGCGCAATCGGTCCCGAGAACCGCAACACGCAGAGCTTCCACCCCTGCTACGCTGCCATCAAACAGTCGCATGTCTTTGCTTGGCTTGGGTTTTCGTATGTCGCGAATGGTGACATCCCGTTGGGAAGCGGCGGTAGCGATTTCAGGGTCGTCGCTTAAATATTCATGTAAACCACTGACGATGTTCAAACCAAGTGCTATGGCATCCAGAATGACGCTCCGATCAGATGGTGAGATTTTCCCTGTCGAGGGTGCCATCCCGTAGATGAGCGTATCAGGGATCAGCGCCTCATGGACGAGAGCCGCATTCAGATCATTGAAGACCGGTATGTTGTTCATCGCATCGTCAAGAACCAGCCCGCTGTCCTGCCCACCGTGGGTACTGTCGATGACTGATAGGATCCGGTAGGCTTCTGAATGACGCACGAGGCCGTTTGCCGTCTTGCCATCAATTTTGGCGAAATTGCCCTCGCAGTAGACAATGGCACTGGGGGGGATGATCGGCTGAGCTACAGTATTGGATTGCGTGCTTTCGTTTTGCGCTGATGGGGACGCTTGCACGCCGTTGACATTCCGTTGGATGGTGTCCACCGCCTTGAGGTCGGGTTCCATGTTTAGGGTCCTTTAGGATGACCGGCACAAAAGACATCACTGCCATGGGTGCCGCGATTTGAAGCCGGAGTGGTCGTGGTCCTGCTCGGTGAGTGTTCAGTTGTCGAGCACGCACAAGTCTTTTGATTTTTGGAAGTTCTTGTTGCATACCCAACGGTTTCCGGACCTGTCGAGATGGGCGTTTGCGGGAACCTCTATAGCTATGCACCTATCATCAGACGCGGCATATCCCCGTTCGCATTTCCACCCCTGGCCGTACGTCGCATCATCGAAGTAGGCATGCTCGGGGACCACAACGGCTGCGCACAGATCATCCTGTTCAAAATAACCCCGTTCACATGTCCAAGGCTGGCCATAGCTTGATGTATTCAGGTAGGCGTTGAGCGGAACCACAATGGCGGTACATGCGTCTCCGTCGGCCCGAAACCCGCGCGCGCAGACCCATTCGGACCCGTAAGACGTATCCGCCAGATAGGCGTTCGCCGGTAGGAAAATCTCCTGACAGGTATCGTCGATTTTGAGAAATCCGCGCAGGCAATGCCAGCGTTCGCCTGAGGGGTCGAGAAACCCGCCCTCGGGGACAATCACTTCAACACAGGCACCTTCATCGCTCCTTCTAAAGCCGTGGAAACACTCCCACCCGGGACCGTATCTGTGGTTGGTCTCATAAGCATTTTCCGGCACAATCACTGCCGCACAGGCGTCGCCATTCGGTCTATACCCCTTATTGCATTGCCACCCATCCCCGTAGCTTTTTGCGCTGGAGTTCTCGGGCATCAGCTGACCGGTGGATTGGGCAAATGCAGGCATTGCAAGGAGAAGCAAAGCAAAGATCGAGAAGACAAATAACGCCATCGTTGTTTGAAAGGCTGTCAACATACGTGTCCAGCAAGCTGCCTGCGGCCGTCGCATCATTAAGCCGGACCTATGATCCATCCAGCTCAAGCCCCGCGAGACAAGCCGCTGCGAGCTCCCGGTTTGGCGTGTCGGAGCCCGGTGGCGTCGCCCAGCCCGTATCCATCATAGCCTTGCGGCGGTTGAACCCAGAGGCCTCCTGAAGGACGACCAGTTTGTCTGCGCTTTCCGGGTCAGCCGCTGACATATCCAGGCAGACTGGCACCATCGCCAGTGTCACTTTTTCGCCCGCAAGTTTCTGCGCCATATCCTGAGCATTTCCGCTGGTTGTCCAGCCACCCCAGGTAAAGCCGAGGATAGAGACCGCAATCGCACCGGCTAAAGCACCGTAAATACCTGGTTTCGTCCATTCTGGAAAAGTCATTTTACATCCCTTGACGGAGAAAGCGCCGCCTCGCTATTTTGTTTGTTTTTGTCCAGCCGTGATTTACGTCAGGGCCATTTCTAAGTCGCGATGATCGTTAAAGCGCAATCGGCACCCGCCGGTGACTCGACGGATCGGCAGATGCGTTAAGGTCTTTCGCTCCGCCACCATGCTGTGACTTTGCGTAATTTCATCTTCCTCAAAGAACTCACAACTGTCCGGCGGCAAGTCATCGGGAGAACCGGTCCCCACAAACGGATGGACAAATGTCACAGGTGATGTGGTCGTACTCGACAACATCAGCAAACTTCTCAAACATCAGATCCCTATGACAGGACGTGACAGCTGAATTTTAATGGTGGAAGATTGTAGTCCGCTCTGGCAGAGCGATGGGCCTAGACCTCAGAAAACCACATCTACTGGAATCTCTATGTAGTCTCTTGGCGTCGCAATTACAATGCTATCTGACCTGTCTCTGTCTCCACCAATACCTTTGAAAGGAATGAGAGTTAGAAATCCTTCACCTTTTTTTCGGCAAAACCTTCACCAGATACGTCACTTTTTTAGTATTACCCGATTGTGTTGAAAAACTCTGATTTTGCCTAAAATGGGAGAAATAGTTGCCCATAGAGAGCCTGTCGAAAAATTTGGCCAGGGGGTCGGCCAAAACACTACTTTGGCGATGCGAAGAGCGCTAGTGACCTTCTCTGCACAAACAGGGCGGACTTCTCTGATACATCGGCATTTGGCGAAAAAGTCAGGGTGCTAAATTTCCGAGTTTTTCAACACAATCACCCAGAAGCCGACCTTCGCTGCATTCCAGAAAATCTACACGATGGGCTCAGAGCCGTCATTAGATCGAGCGCAGCATAGTTTGATCAAGGGCAGACCGTGCCAGCGAGGACGGCCCATTGCGGACCTTCGCCCCTCGTTCAAGATGCTGCGGTTGCAGCCCACATAGCGGACATTGCCCATGAGCGCAGCATGTCGGCATGCTGGATGACCGCATCGCGGACAGAAGCTTTCGTTCCAAGGTTGGAACGAAAGCCCGGCAGTTGAAAGGACTCGCCAACTCTCATCAAACATCTTCCTCTGAAGGGCGCATGTACACCTTCAGGTGATGAACTGGTGCCAGACCGAACTTCTCTCTGGTGGGTGAGTTTAGCGCCGTGAGTTGACCCATACCCCATTCTTCAGAAAAAAGATGAAAGTGCTCGTGTGACTTGGAGTCGTTTGGAAATTCGAGTTCTGAAAGGTATTCGATGAGTTCATCACGACCCTCTCCGTCCAAGAAAAGGTGCACTTCCCCTTCAACGCTTCCTAGGGCTATTTTCACGTACTCACTCCTACACATATTTCTTTCAAGGTAGACACCCTGTAAATCAGTTTGACTGGCATCACCATTCGATACCTTGGATTGACAGCTGACGCTCAGCTGCGTTGCAGCAACTTGGTGGATAGGGCTCTGAGCCGACCTCGGAGGCAGCGCAGCAATCCCGTGTTACGGTTCCTCGTCAACGTCGGGTTGTCGTTGTGGGAGGGCATGGAGGATCGGAGGATCAGTCATGGAAACACCAAACTTACCGGCCATTCGAGCACTTCGCCCTGCATGGAACAAAGGCCGCATCGTCGGTCAGAAACGGCCGCTGAAGCCAAAACACGTCTGGGCAATCCGTGTTCGGCTTGAATTGGCAGAAAACCATCGCGACCTCGCACTCTTCAACATGGCGATCGACAGCAAACTGCGCGGCTGCGACCTGGTGAAGATGAAGGTCGTCGATGTAATGGCATCAGGTCAGATCAAGGAACGCGCCTCCGTCCTGCAACGCAAAACTCAGAAACCCGTCCGATTTGAAATATCCGAAGGCACACGCACATCAGTCGAGAAGTGGATGGAAGATGAGCTCATGGTTGGCTCCGAGTATCTTTGGCCTGGCCGCTTCCATGAGCGCCTGCATATCTCGACACGCCACTATGCGCGGATTGTCCGCGACTGGGGCACATCTATCGGTCTGGAGGCGAGCGCATATGGCACGCATTCGATGAGGCGAACAAAGGTGACCCAGATTTACAAAAAGACTGGCAACTTACGGGCGGTTCAGCTTCTGCTTGGACACACCAAGATGGATAGCACCGTCCGGTATCTAGGCGTCGAGCTGGAGTATGCGCTAGCGATAGCCGAGGCCATTGAAATCTAGCAATGTCGGGTCGCCTTCCTGGCGGCCCAAAGCGGTCGCTCAACTTGCTGCCGCAATGCCGCAGTTGCAGCCCACTTTGCGGACATTCGCCGCAAGTGCTTTGGACTTTGGAAGTCTCGGCTTGGATCATAATCATTGCTCGTTAAAGCAGTGGCTTTGGCGCCACTAAAACCGGTAGGCCCCGCAAAGAATTAATCTCTTAGACCTTGAACGGAGCATATGCATGTATGAAGGCACTGCACGGTAGCGCACTGTGGTAAGTGCCATGCGTGCCGTGTTTGCCAGCTTTCGCGCGGCCCATGCGACAGGCGGGAAGCAAGCACCGAGAGACTGTCTACCGCCCGCGCCTCATCAGGACGTCTATGTGCGCAGCAGTACTTGCGGCGAGTGCATTCAGATCGTAGCCGCCCTCAAGCGTTGAAACGACGCGCCCATCCGCATGAGTGTCCGCAAGATCGCAAAGCGCTTCCGTAATCCAAGCGAAATCCGCCTCCTTCAGTGAAAGCTGCGCCAAAGGGTCGTCCTCATGGGCGTCAAACCCAGCCGATATTACGATCAGTTCAGGTGCAAAGGAATCGAGCGCAGGCAAACCATTCCTTTCCCAGACCCTACGGAAACCGGCGCTGCCGGTGCCGGGGCTGAGCGGCAGGTTCATGACGTTATCATGCGCGCCGGTCTCATCGCAATCACCGGTACCAGGCCAAAGTGGCATCTGGTGACTGCCTACCAGCAGCGTTCGTGCTTCATCCCAAAGCAGATCCTGGGTGCCGTTCCCGTGATGTACGTCGAAGTCGACAATCGCCACCCGGGATAGCCCGTGTTGATCAAGCGCGCGTTTCGCAGCGATTGCCGCGTTTCCAAAGAGGCAGAAGCCCATGGATTCTTCCGCTTCGGCATGATGGCCTGGTGGCCGTGTGGCGCAAAAGGCGTTTGTGATTTCGCCGTCAAGCACTGCATCTACGGCCGCAACAGAAGCACCGACGGCCCGAAGGGCTGCGGCCCAAGAACCCGGGGAGACATGTGTATCGGCGTCCAGTGCGCGGCTTCCCTCTGTGGGGATGGCAGCTTCGATCCTGGCTATATATCTCTCGGGATGGCAGCGCAGCAGTTCGGACGGGTCGGCCATTGGGGCGTCGCGTCGATCAAGGGCTGAAAAACGATCATCTGACAAAGCCGCTGCGATCGCTTCCAGTCTTTCGACCCGCTCCGGGTGTCCCGGCGGCGTGACATGTCCATGGCTATCTGCGTGTGAGTAGAGAGCTGTGGTCATATGCGCCTACCTCTTCAGTTCGGTGTAGCTTGCGGTTAACCCGCGCCCGATCGCAACACCTCCTGGGCGCATTTATGGAACTATGAATCCGACACGACCAATGGCACTCGGCGCGGAGCGTACCTAGTGGACCTCGCTGGCAGAGCCAATTTAAGGATAGGAGCGGACCTTCTGCCCGCAAGCCTCAGGTAGCTGCACTGGCAACGAAGCGGTCATGTGCTCTTCGAGCACCGGACTGCCCTCAGAAAACCCCCGCCACCTCATACATCACCGGTTCGAAGCGCGTGGAAAGCTGTGCAATCTCGCGGTTCCGTGCCCGCATTTCTTCGCTACGTAGCATCGCCTGAAAGTCCTCGCGCTTCGCCCATTGCGAATAGTTGGCTATCCGCGTCTGCGCGTCGTTAACGTGCAGACCCGCAGCGATGAAGCCTGGCTGTTGTGAGATGAAGTCGCGATAGGCACCCTGCAACTTGTCCATTAGATCGGCGCAGGTGCCTGGGGAGCATTCGAACGTGGTGATGACAGTTTGACATGTGGCGGCTGTATCAATCTTGAGCATCCGGTCCTCCTCCCTGCCAGTATAGCAGTTATCGCACTATCTTGCGCTGTTGCATGTTTACTTGGATTCGAACCAACTGTTTTGAGACAACAGATAGGCGCGGAGCCTCGGTAGGATTGAGCTCATGACGCCCGATCCTAGCGACGCGGCGGCCGGCAAAACGCATTGTTGTCTCTAAAAACTCTCGGCCCAATCCAGACATTGAATGCTGCCTTCACTTTCTGCGGTCTCAGTCCGCCTTGCAGACCGTTGCTGCAAGCGCGATCCGTGGGGCAAGGCTAAGTTGCAGTTTGCTGACGAAACCAACCTTCGCGGCAAATGCGCCAATGGGCGGCGTTGCTGGCTTGAAGCGAATGAAGAAACGTTCAGCCTAAGATTAACGTCTTTCGGAACGGCGAAGCGGTAAATTACGCACCCGACCAAACTGGTGACAAAAGCGGGGCACCGATTGATTTCAACCCCCTCTTGTTTTAGTGGCGTGTATCTAGAATCGTCCTGAAGCACCGCCTCCACCAGAGCGGCCACCACCGAATCCGCCTGAGCTGCTGCTCTTTTGCGGGATGACAAAGACGTGCGTGTCGACATGGTCGCAATTTACGCAGCGCCTTGTGCGAACGCCGGAGCCGGACATCGTTCGGCTGGCTGGCATTGTTGTCTGGCGCGTTTGCCTTAGGCCACGCTGGCCACAGTTAGGGCATTTTCGTACTCGGGCCAGCTGATCACCGATAAGGCCGCGCCCGTAGCTTAGCACCGCGAAAGCACCAAAAAGAGCGAGTACCCAATTGTTGGGCCCGCCAGATCCGCTACGCGGGTCTTGCCCGGCAAGGAAAGGCATGACGATTTCGTCAATCGTGGCCGTGGTACCTTCTTGTAGTCCGCGCACGTAATCGTCGTTCGAAAGAGCGGGTACGAAGCGGCTGTCCACCACCCTTTTAGCCTCTCTGTCCCAATCGTTTGAGTAGGCTGCACCAAGTTCGATGCGCATTTCGCGGTCTTCGGTAAGGATAAGGATAAGAACACCGTCATTGCTGTCGCTGTCGCCAATGCCCCATTTGTCAAAGAGCCCCGTCGAGAACTCTTCGAGCGCTTGGTTTGGGGCATAGGGGCGTTTGCTTTCGAGGGTTAGCAACGACATTTCGACCCCGGTTTCGGCCTTTAGGGCGCGAAGCTGGGCCGCGATTCTCGCCTCGATATCGGCTGGAAGAACTTGCGCGTAGTCGTTGACGGTTGTGCTTTGATAGATCGGATAGGATTGACCGAGGGCAGTGCTTGCCCAAAGACTAAGAACCAGAACAAAACTCCGCAATTTCTTACCTTTCATGATTTCAGCTGAACTATATGTACGTATTCATTAGAAAAATTCTATGTTCTTTAGCGGGTAATCGAAGGGTAAAATTCCCCTAGGTCAATTTGTGGGGCAAATTTCTTTTTGGGTTTTACTCCAAGTGTCTGACGCCGAATTGGTTTGGCCGCATATAAGGGTCAGCTACGGGTTCTTCGCTGTCATCCAATGCAATGCAGCATCCGTAACAGCGTGACACTGGGCGCATCGACGGCCCAAACCGGCCGTTTCTGACGTTGTCGTACGCTGCAGCGCAGCTTTCTGAAAGCAGACATTGGTCTTATTGTCGGAAAGGCTATTGGGGACAGATTTGATTGATTACACTCCATCCATGGCTCATTTCTACCTAGACGATAGCAAACATCACGCACATGGCTTTTCCCTGGCTGCTTTCGCGATCTGTGACGACGATCCCCAAGAAGAGTTAGAAGCAGTCTTTGCCAAGTTTGGGTTCGATCTATCAACCTACGAGTACAAATCCTCTTCAAAGATGTACGACAATCCCAGCCTGCAGCGCTTGCGCGACGCATTAAGGGGTTTTGTAAGATCTAAGTGCCAGATCGCCGTCTGCGTGGTTGACGGGGACAAGCAGATCGGACCTGCATCCTTGGAGCTCTTGAAGAAAGCAGTCTTGCATCCAACGCTGCGCGATCAACACCATCAAGTTTTCTTTGATGAAGGTCTCTTCTCGTCCGAAGCCAAGGCCAAGAGCATCGCTGCAGAAATTGGTGGCTTCGACGATTGCACGATTCACTTTGAAGAAGACTCGCAGCGCGTGCCAGGCATCCAAGTGGCTGATCTCATTGCTCACACTTGCGGAACGATGCTTCTTGATGGGCTGGGGAAAATCAACAAGATCGTCAACGTGCGTAACTCAGGATATGACGACGATGTGGAAATCGATCTCGGCTTTGAGATGTGGGCAGGCATACGCTACGCGTTTTTGAGCGTTGGCAACGGCGCAGACATCGACGATGAGGATTTTGCAGTTGTGTTAGTCGAACCGCATGGATTGTACATTGATCCCAGTGCATCGCCAGAGGTTACAGAAGCAGCCCGCAAACGGTTCGGGTCAATGTACCTTGGATGTATCCATTGAATGAACATCTGACTATTTTGCCTTTCTGTCCGGTCCGGAGCTGCCGTTTTAGTCTAAGAACCGTATGCAGCGTTTCGGCGCTGCAAAGGAGACCTTCGGTATTCGGGCAGGGAACGTACGCACTCATCACTACTTCACGCGGATTACCGCAGTGCCATCAGAAGTTTTTTGGTTCGCGACAACCTCGCCAATCGGCACCACAACGGCGTCTTTGAGCTCTATCCCAAACCTCCACGGGCCGGGATGAGCCACCAATTCGGAGTCAACGTAGTCAATCCCCTGCAGGTCAGTCCACAGAAGCCCTACCTTCATAGAGACATTTTTCGAATAACCTTTCAGGGTCAGCAAAGCAGTTACTTCCAAACAACCATCCGGGTTTTGGAAACCCGCTTGAAGTTCCCCGGATAAACCATCTCCCAGATCAAATGCGACCCCGTGCATCACGGTGATGGCGTGCAATACAACCATCGACCTGGCTTGGTTCAACCTGGGAATGTCCTCCCTATTAAGCAGCTGGTTCTTGAGCAGCACATCTTTGAAATCATCAAAGACCTGCTGAGCGCGAAGCGCCGGATTCCAGATTACTCTGTCTCCGAAGGCTATTGCTAACTCTTGCTCATCATTACTCAGTTTCCCGAGATCGCCATTCTTCATCTTCCGAACAGCAGAACTCAAAATCCGTTGCGCTTGCTGTCGCTTGCGCCCACCAGAGAGTCTTGAAATCTGCTCTTCATCTGCCATCCGAAAATTGGACTCACAACGAACAATCACGTCATCCAGCCTAGCCCCGTTCCCCTTCAAAGCCCGGTCGAGAAGGGGGCGAAAAGTCGTTCGCATATCGCGAATTCGGTCTGTTACTGGACCTCGAACTCGCAAATCAGGATGTGCAATGAAGTCGGCCAGTTCTCGAAAACTTGACCGTCCATATGAAGAACTTCGCTTGCCAGTGTACAGCTTGGCTATGTCATCAATCCGCACGTCGCCACAGATCATTCGAGCGACCCTGGCTCGCAAATTTTGGTCATGAAGACTATCTCTTTGGCTCATGCTCACCGAATTCTACTGTTGCGCCTCTTCTCGAAAGCAAACGCTCTCTAGGAATTCGGAGACGCTTACAACATCCAGAGTTCTGGAATGCCAAAAAGGATGGCTCAATCCTTCGACACAATGTCGAAAACGAGTTTATTGTAGTTTGAGGCTTTGGCGAAGTAACCCAACCTATGACGACGGTCGATCCTATTCAATGCTCTGTGGCCGACTGCGCTAGACCAGGACAACCAATCGGATTGTCCAGCACCCAAATGAGCGTCTCGAAGCTCCACCAAGCCATACCGCAAGTCAGGTATTTCAAGTAGCTTGGCTCTCGAAATCGAAGTAGCGTTTGGGTGGTTGTTCAGCCTATCTATAATCTCTGCCGCTGACGCGGTGTTCAAGAGACGGTCTTCAAGAATGTGAGTAAGCCAGAACAGCTGAAACTCGTAGACCATCGCAGCATTGTCTCGCAGTAACTCTAATACAAATGCTGCGATGGCTTCTTCGTCTTCCGCATCGAGGCAGAACGAGTGAATGTTCTTGAATAGGTGTGGAAAGCGGCGCGCAATGTCAGCAAGTCGGTCAATCGCTTCCTCGGCGTGCTCAGCCATCAAGGCCAGAACGAGTTCCGCGTCCTCTTCTTCGATATCGTCCTGTTGCAATAGGCCTCTTAGGAAACCCATTTCTTGATCGGACAGATCTCGTTCGATTTCGACCTCTTCTTCGGGGATGCCATCATAGTCAGTGACAACGACGCGCCGCCTTTGGAGTAGCTGAATCCTTATGTCTTCGATTGCATCCTCAAGCTCGACGTGCTCCCGAACTCCATCACTGGTTTTGTTTGGATTCAGTGAAAGACCTTTCTCACCCAAGAGGCTTTGGATCGTAATGAAGTCATGACGAAGATCACGCCGCGAGTCGGAGAAAAGAACAAAATCATCCATGAACCTAACAACAGCATTGCTGCGCAGCCCGTGAAATTGTTCAACGAAACGGAGAAAGTCATTGCCGATCATTTTCGTTGGGTAAATGCCTTGCGGAAGACAGTCTACTGAACGACCAGTGTTTATCTCTCGAAGAAATTGGCCAAACGCTTGGTAGTCTTGTTCGGATGCTCCAGTCCGAGACAACCAGGAAACAAGATCATGGTGGTAAATCGAGTTGAAGTAAGCCGCGACATCGAAGCTCAAGCTGTAGCGAAATTGATCCCGATACGCTGCAATTGCCCCCTTGTACCCACGAAAAGAACCCGAAGGATTTAACGGCTCACCGTCTTGGAAACGGTAGCCAAAATGCTTCTTGTCCTCGTGGAACGGTGCTCTGAAGCGGGATCTATTTCGTAAAACGAGATCGTAGATAAAGTACTCTGCTACAGGATCCAGTTTTACGGTCCGCCGAAGGTGAAAGCCTGGCTTTCCAGCATACACCCTCGTCTGAGAGCGGAAAGAAAATGCCTCTTGGTCGGGATCAAGGCAGCGATTCAAGAACTCGCGGATTTCGTTTTGACCATGTTCGATCAGGTAGCGATTTGTCGACATTGGAAAAAGAGTTCGACGGTAGTCGGTTGAATAAAAATCAAACATCGGCGCGGCTTGCTTTCTTGGTCAAGACTCTTCGGTCAACTGTACTGGTTTGGTTGCGCCCCAGTATTTCTGGTAATTCGGGCCATGACTTTCAGGCTGTTGACCCTGTTCTGGTTTGCTCAGCATGATTGGCAAAGGCGCGGGCAGGTCGGGGCCCACGATGATCGCTTCGCCCTGTGATAGGGATGGTATGAAAGCGGCTGCACTGCGATCCAGATCACCGCAAGCTCTTTCGATGGTTTCCCGGTCTCTGTCATTCGTGAGCCTGTGGACAAACAAGGTTCCAAGCTGACTTAGAACATCCTGCGGTACATCCCTGGGACGCTGGGTCGCAATCACGGTCGTCAACCCATACTTCCTACCTTCCTTTGCAATCAGGCCAAATGCATCAAGGCTCACTCTATTGAATTCATCGCCTACAGTCCGACCAATAAATTGATGCGCTTCATCCAGACAACAAACGAGCGGGCTCTGGCGAAACTTGCCTCTCCGTGCAAGGCCTAGCAGGTATCGCCCCAGTGCATTCAAGAGCAATTCTCTAGTGTTGTGCTTGAAGCTCACCTTCTCGAAGGAAAGAACCATTGCCTTGGCACTTGGATCGGTTAGGAAACGCTCGATCTCTCGACAAATGTCCAGACCATTGTCAGAGAACAGACAGGCCAATTCGGGGGAGGTCAAAAAGGTTTCAATGCGAATGATCAGTGAGTTGCAGTATCCAACTGCGTTGTTATCGAGTTGACCATATCTCGATGCATCATTGTTATGAACCGGCCGTACGCACTCGTTTCGCACCTGCCGAGACAGCGCGTTGAAATCAAACTGGCAGGTTTCAACTGCCAACTCGTCTGCAAGCGTTAACTCAGCTTGACCGTATGCGAGGCGGCTCTGATTTGATTTTTCGATGGTTCCTTGCTCTTCCATAACGACATGCCCAACCGGATCGTCGCCCCTACGGATTAATACATTTCGCCTTGAACCATTCTCCTCAAAGGGGAACCGTTCCGCATCAGCCGCCAAGACCCGAGCCATGCGAAGGCTCTTCGTTGCACTCCGTAGGGCTGGCCCCTGACTTTGGCCGGTTGGAGTAAGAAGAGCGTGTAGGTCCAATTCCGACAAGTTCTCACTCGGGAATCGAACCAAGGGCTGATCGTCATTTCCGGTTTCGCTGAACGAATACTGCCATGCGCCAGCCACCTTTCCCGTGAATTCTCCGGTAGGATCGAACAGAATACACTTCCCACCGATCCGCACGATTTCATTGACGAGGCGGGAAACTGTCCAGCTCTTCCCCCCGCCGGTCGCACCAAATACTCCGCAATGACGACCGAACAATTTCTCCGGCGGGATGCTGAGGGCGGCATCATCCAGCCCGGACAGGTGCCCCAGCTCGACGAGCAACGGTGCACTGTCTCTCTTCATGTCGCCTTCCAAGGCATCCTTGATGGAATTGGACAGCGCTCCGCCCTCTGCGGGGTAAACCCCATCACCGACCCGCGGCTGCGTGTTGATACCGCGCGTCACTTTCCGAGTCGTCTTGCTGACAGTTGCCAGCAACTGGACACGTCCCTGCGGTTCAACCGTAGGATCGACTTCGATCTGGTGCTCAAGGGCATTTCGCTGCCTGTCTGGAATCCCAACTTCCGTCACGCGCCCCAAGATCGCTGAGCGGTCACAATCGACAAACACGAAATCACCAACGGAGCCTTTGGCCAGTCCGCGCCTACCCAGGGCTGCAAGAGCATTCGGCAAGGTGAGTTCTACAGCACTTGCCGTCACCCTTGTAACCGTTCCGATGCGCTTGGACGGGTCGATCAGGGAGGCAAGTTCGCTCATGCGTTGTCGACCTCGCGCAGCTTTTCAAGCCGATCCTGCAAGAGCTGGCGATCCGTCTTGCCCGATATCATCGGCAATGCGTCGGCAAGGTCTTCGAAGCGGCCATTCAACATCGTGATGCGCGTATCACCCTGCTGCACAAGACGCGCGATCTTGCTCTGGTAAGCACGTTGCCCAGCCAGATCGAGGTCGATCTCCTGCGCGTCTTCATCGAAGAGCTTTTGGTGCTCCACGAACCCGCGATCACAAAGCACAAGACGTAGCGACAGGTTCGTTTCGATAGCTGACCAGATCGGGGCGCTGATGTGATCGTCTGCGAAACCGAAGCCGGAGACGATCAACGTTGTATCGGGCTCCCGTAAAGCTGCCTGCAAGGCCGCGAACATATCGAGATAAGGGCTTTCGAACGCCTCCTGATACTTCGAAGATCGCGGATAGATCAGGACTGGCTTGCGGTCGTCGCCGGGGTCATCGACACTTCGAATGACGACTTCATCCGACCGTCGCCGCCAATCCACCGAACCGTGCAGTTTGTAGAGGTGGAACACACCGTCGAGGTAGTCGGCCTTCGTACTGGAAGCGGCCCGCCGAACTATATCATGGTCGAAGTGATCGGGGTTGAACCGTTGCTCTGCGCTATGGGAGAACCCGTCTATCAGCACGACTCCGAGGCGCAGGCCCGCAGTCTCGATACACAGATCATAGTTCGTGGTGAATAGCTTCACTCTAGGTTTTTCAGGTGATCGGCGGGCGAATTTCTTTAAGAACGCCCAGTGGGCTGGCAAATCAGTTTCCGCACCGACGAAACCCACTTTACCCAAGATCGTGTTCTCAGCCACGCGAACGAACTCGATCAGCTCTTCCAACCAAGGACGATCAGCGAAATCAGGATCATTCTTTGATCGAATACTGAGCAGCTCAATTTGCATCTTGCAAAGGCTCAAAAGGCTCTCGATATCTCCAGCCTTCTGTTTCCCATCGGCATCATTCTGCGGCAGGCCGCCCATTACTTTCTTCGCCAGGTCGTCGAACTCTTTGTGGTCAAACAAATTGTCTTTTGAAACAGCGTCGCGCACGGCATGCCAAAGGTCGCCCATGCCCGGCGCGTTAGGCCCGCCATCGTTCTTCGCGGAGAAGGATGCCCCCGACCCAAGCAGCACTACGACATTGGTTGAATGCAGCGCAGCGAGCAGAGCTTCTTCGACCTGATCTTTGCAACCGGACTTGGGTTTCTTGCTGGGGTCGTTCGGGTCTTCGTTCTCCCCTTGCCAACGCAGCCACGTGCCATCACGTGTCAAAAGACGCAGCAACTCTTTCTTCCCTATCGTTTCGCCATCCCAAAAATTTTTCAAACTAACACCCAAGCTTTCAATTCTAAGGTGAGGCTAGTTTATTGGAAGAGACAGGTAAATCTTCCAAGCGTCAGAGACCACCGACGGCGGCCCGTGCGGGGGGCCGCAAGCAAATCAATGTCGGCTTTTGACGCGGAGCTTTCCGAATTTGTGCTTGCAACGAACTTCCGCTTCCCGCCCTCCTGGTTATAAACGACTGGACTTCTGAGCGCGGCAGAGCGGTACTGTCGACATAATATTCCGCCCGGGAAGTGCCGGGCTCCACTCAGTACAGGGCGAGGGATTGGCCTTTGCCCGCAGAGTGGAGAACCCAATGACTACAACCCGCAGTTCAAACAAAACGACCAAAGTATCAAGTCGTGCCAGCGCCAAACCCACGCGCCAGGCGCAGCTTCGAAAGCTGCTGGCCCGCAAGTCCGGCGCATCGATTGCGCAGATCCAGAAGGCCTTTGGCTGGCAGCCCCATACGGCGCGGGCCGCGATATCGGCACAGCGCAAATCCGGATGTGTGATTGTCCGCAGCGAAACCGACAAAGGGTCGGTGTACCGGATCGTCGAAGAAGGCGGCACGCCATGAACACCGGTAAGTCAGGTGAGTTGGTTAACCAGATTGCCGAAATCGATGCGTTTGATCGAACTGAATGCATTGACTGTTGGAGAGAGATGTTTGGGCGCTCGCCGCCAAAATACCTCTCGCCGCAGTTTATGAAGAGGGTGTTGATCTGGGAGGCGCAAAACCGGGTGCTGGGCGGTGTGTCCGTCAAAACCACCCGGCGCCTGAAACAGATCGCGGCTGGCGAGACAGTCGCCACGATCGCAAAACCGGGATCGCATCTTGTCCGGGAATGGAACGGGCGAACGTATCAGGTCGAAGTCAAAGGCAGTGGTTTTGTCATGGATGGCAAGTCCTGGCGGTCGCTGTCGGCTCTCGCCAAGCACATCACCGGCGCCCACTGGTCCGGCCCGCGCTTCTTTGGGGTGAAGTGATGCGTCGGATCCGCTGTGTCATCTATACTCGGAAGAGTTCCGAAGAGGGGCTGGATCAGGACTTCAACTCGTTGGATGCGCAACGAGAGGCCTGTGAGGCCTATATCGCCAGCCAGAAGCATGAGGGCTGGGAACTGCTGCCGGACCACTATGATGATGGCGGGATCTCCGGCGGCCATCTTGATCGCCCTTCATTACATCGCTTGATGCAGGCGGTGGATGAAAAGCGCGTGGATCAGATCGTCGTCTACAAGATCGACCGGTTGACCCGCTCTCTGGCCGACTTCGCCAAGCTGGTCGAGCGCCTGGATCAGGCGGATGCGTCCTTCGTCTCGGTCACTCAGTCCTTCAACACGGCCACCAGCATGGGACGGCTTACCCTCAATGTCCTTCTGAGCTTTGCCCAGTTCGAGCGGGAGGTCACGGCCGAACGCATCCGGGACAAGATTGCGGCCTCCAAGCGCAAGGGGCTTTGGATGGGTGGGAATGTCCCGCTGGGCTACGAGGCGGATGGCCGGACGCTGAAGATCAACGTGGACGAGGCGAAAACCATCAGGGCTCTGTATGAACTGTATCTGGAACATGGTCTCATTCGGGTCGTGAAAGAGCGCGCGGAAGATCTCGGTCTCAGGTCACGCCGGCGGGTGCGTAGGGCAGGGCGCGTCTCCGGTGGCACAGCGTTCGATCGCGGCCACATCCATCATCTCTTGAGCAACCCGATCTATGCAGGGCGCATCCGGCACAAAGGGCAGGTTTACGAGGGACAGCATTCGGCAATTGTCGACCCGGTGATCTGGGACAAGGTCCAGCAGACGCTGAAAGACGGAGCTGCAAAGGCCCGGGGCACAAAGCGCAAGGCCATACGATCGCCGCTGGCGGGAAAGCTCTTTGATGAAACCGGCGACCGCTTGACGCCCAGCCATAGCCGGAAGAATGGCAAGCGTCTGCGCTACTACATCTCTCACAGACTGGTGAAGGACCGGAGCCGGAAGCACCCGGATGCGTGGCGGTTGCCCGCGGAACAGATGGAGGCGCTGATCGCCGATCTGGTGAAAAAGCATCTGCAGCGCCACGATGTTGCAACGCGGCTTGTCCGTGATCTGCCCGCGTCAGACGTCACCGCCAAATCAGCTAACCTGCACGCCATCCGGCAGACCACGCAATGTCTGCATCTGATCGAACGCGCTGACCTGAGCCCGGGAGAAGTGTCCGTTCGGTTGTGTCAGACCAAACTTACCTCGGTTCTTAAATGTGATGCAGACCGGATTAATACAGAAGAACTGATCCTCATGTCGCCCTTCCGGATGCGCAGGCGCGGTGTCGAGCTGAAACTGCATCTTGGGGACGCGCCATCGGATGTCGATCCGACGTTGGTTCAGAACATCGTCAAAGCGCAGAGGTGGATGGCGATGATTATTGCCGGCAAGACATTCACTGAGATCGCACAGGCTGAGGGCACATCAAAGCGCCGGGTGCAGGATATTGTTGATCTTGCGATGCTCGCGCCAGACATCCTGGACGCGATAGCAGTTGGTGAGCAGTCGGAGGGGGTGACGTCTGACCGTCTCATTAAGTCGGGTGTCCCAGCCGTCTGGTCAGAACAGCGCGAGCAACTTGCGAAGCCGTAAGCCAAGACCTTACTAAACCCCCCCAAACTCGTACCGTGGGAATCGCCACCTGAGACTACGGCCTGAAATTGGCCTGATCTGCGCTCACGTGCGGGTCTCTGTCGGAAACCGCCTGTGCCAGGCGCCCAAAAACACGCCACAATAGCGGGGCAGTCTCTCGCTAGCTTAAATGTCAGGAGTGTTTGGCTGGGATGGTAGGATTCGAACCTACGGTACACTGTACCAAAAACAGTTGCCTTACCACTTGGCTACATCCCAACGTGGGCCGGTAATTAAGCCTCTCTGGCCAGACGCGCAAGACCTGATTTCGAGAAAAAACCGCTTCTGTTATCCTCAAGTTTTTGCCAGACCACGTTCGTGCATTGATGTTGAGGGTGATCACAACCGCGTCTGGACTATACTATGCGGCGTGCTGATAGCTGACTTCGCACGGTATCACCCTGCGACGTTGATCAGAACTGCACCGGCGCGCCCACCTGCTTCAACGGCTTCATGTGCCAAAGCAGCGTCCTTGAGGCCAAAGACTTTCTGCACTGGGCAGTCCAGAGCCCCGTCAGCGAGGGCGCTGTGCAGCTTGTCGATCGCGCGTATCCGTTCGGTCTTACGAAGCAG
Source organism: uncultured Roseobacter sp. (assembly GCF_947492555.1). Taxonomy (GTDB): domain Bacteria; phylum Pseudomonadota; class Alphaproteobacteria; order Rhodobacterales; family Rhodobacteraceae; genus Roseobacter. The sequence goes on along the minus strand of NZ_CANLNE010000001.1, from coordinate 937,051 downwards.
ATAGATCAGCACGATGTCAATCGTTACGGCTTTGAACAGCAGAGGATAGAACGGAAGGCTGGGGGTCATGTTCAGCGCTGACCCATAAGCGGCGATGGTCCCATTTGGCGCAATGACCGCGGTGTCCGTTGCAATATTCTGGCCGAACTCCACTTCGATGATCCGCGTCACCAGGTCCCCATTGTTGGCCGCCAATATCTGATCGGCTAGATCGTCTGCTTTGTAGTCCAGAACAACATCTGCCCCGGCGGATGCACAGCGCGCCATTCCGGCACCGCGGGCGGTGGTTATGACCTTGGCGCCGCCCCACTTTGCGAGCTGGATGGCGAGGTATCCAACAGTGCCCGCTCCGCCGTGAATGACGACGGTCTGCCCGGTAATCTCACCGCCGCCAAACACGGTGTGTGCCGCCGTCAGGCCTGGAATGCCAAGGATTGCGCCGGTCTCTAAACTGACACTGTCCGGTAAGGCCACAGCCTGTTCGTCGGGCAGCACGATGTGGCTGGCGGCTGTGCCAAAGGCACGTTGCCATTGCCCGTTCCATATCCACACCCGTTCGCCGATCCGAGCGGAATCCACGCCCGGGCCCACGGCGGAGATGACGCCTGCGCCGTCGCTGTGCGGCACAATCTGCGGAAACGGCGGTTTGGTTACGCCGGGGCGGGAACCAGCGCGGGCCTTCACGTCTGAGGGGTTCACCCCCGAATAGGCCAGCTCTACGCATACCTCGCCCCTTCGTGGAGCTGGCAGATCCTGGTCCGACAGGTGCAAGACGTCGGATGCCTTGCCAAAATTCTCATAGCTGATCATACGCATCGCGCGGGCTCCAAACAGTCCAGTTTTCCGCCACCCTAGCTTTGCGCGCGTTAGGTACAAGCCATACGATGTAAAATCAGATCACGCCATTAGTCCCGAATTTCATCCGGCTTGACGCCCCAGAGGCGCGATTTGGGTGCCCAACCACGATAGCCTCCTGATTTGAGTTGGCACCATTCCGGGCCGCATTTGCCCAGTCGGGCGATGACACCGGCTTCGAGAGCTACAGTGACGGGCGTTTCCGCATCCGGGCGCATATGTAGCGGCAGCATGTCTTTTTCCACGATCACCGTCCGTACTCCCGAAAGCAGTGAATAGTGAATCCACCCGCCCTGACCTTCGCGATCCTCGACCCGCCGCCAATGGCCGTGCTCTGCGGTGATCTGCAAGGGCATATCGCGATGCTTGAATACCCAGTCGATCCGGTGGGTCAGGGACGGACCGCGGCGCGCATTCCCTTCGGAGGCTTTCATCGACACAAATCGCGGCAGCGGCAGGTTGGTCACGGGCCCTGTGTCTCGCGCGATGCCGGGCGTGCCCATACAGGCAAGGGACAAGGCCCCGACAAGGGCTGCAAGGAGGTATTTGGTCATGACACTGCCTGTTATTCGTAAATTGTCCGTTTGCTGACGCGAGGTTCTTGTGCCCCGTCGCCATCTCGGCCACCATGGCACAAAACAGGCTGGTGCGCCAAGTCCGGGGAGGCTCGAAATGTCAAAGCCAAAGCTGAGTGTTGTCGTTACGCGACGGTTACCGGAGGTGGTGGAAACCCGCCTGTCAGAGCTGTTTGACGTGACCCTGCGCGACGATGATGCCCCGATGAGCCGGGCGGATCTCGCCAAGGCGATGAAGGCTGCGGACGTATTGGTGCCCACGGTGACGGACGAGATCGATTCTGCCCTGATCACACAGGCGGGCGACCGTCTGAAGCTGATTGCGAATTACGGTGCAGGGGTGGACCATATCGACGTGGCAACGGCCCGCCAACGCGGTGTGCTGGTGTCCAACACACCGGGTGTTCTGACCGATGACACGGCGGATATGACCATGGCGCTGATGCTGGCGGTTTTACGCCGGATGCCGGAAGGGTTGAGCGTGATGCAGTCGGGCGACTGGGACGGCTGGGCCCCTACCGCCTTTTTGGGTGGGCGGGTCGCGGGCCGCCGGCTGGGCATTCTTGGCATGGGGCGGATCGGGCAGGCCGTGGCGCGCCGGGCTGCCGCCTTCGGGATGCAGGTGCACTACCACAATCGCCGCCGTCTGCGTCCGGAAGTAGAGCAGGAGCTGGAGGCCACCTATTGGGACAGCCTGGACCAGATGGTGGCGCGCATGGATGTGGTGTCCATCAATTGCCCTGCAACGCCTTCCACCTTCCATCTGATGAACGCGCGGCGGCTCAAACTGATGAAACCAGAGGCTGTGATCGTGAACACCTCGCGCGGTGAGGTGATCGACGAAAGCGCGCTGACCCGTATGTTACGGGCGGGCGAGATCGCCGGTGCCGGTCTCGACGTCTATGAACGCGGCACCCATGTGAACCCCCGTCTGCGCCAGTTGGGCAATGTGGTGCTGCTGCCGCATATGGGGTCCGCCACGCGCGAAGGGCGGATCGAGATGGGTGAGAAAGTCATCATCAATATCAAGACCTTCGACGATGGTCATCGACCACCGGACCAGGTCATTCCGTCAATGCTTTGATATCTTAGCCACCAGATTGGAGAGACCATGCGATACTTACTGACAGGACTTGCCTTTCTTGCCGCCACGGCGGCGCATGCCCAGCAGGCTGCGGACGCGGTTCAGCCCGAAGCCGCCACACAGGGGGCTTTTCAGGCGATCTCGCCTGAAGTTGCCGCGGCGCTGGAGGCGAAATTTGCAGGACAGCCTGTTGAGGCTGACAACTGGATGGTGGCTGCGGCCAATCCATGGGCCGTGAAGGCCGGGGCGGATGTGCTGGCCAAGGGCGGTACGGCGGCGGACGCGCTGGTTGCCGTGCAGGCGATGCTCGGGCTGGTAGAGCCGCAATCCTCCGGCCTGGGGGGCGGTGCCTTTCTGGTCTATTTCGACGCCGCAACCGGAACATTGACGACCCTTGATGGTCGCGAAACGGCCCCATTGGCGGCGACACCCCGCCTGTTTCAGGATGGCGACGGGGAGCCGCTTGGCTTTTTTGATGCCGTTGTTGGCGGGCTGTCCGTGGGCACCCCCGGAACGCCTGCCTTGATGGAAGAAGTGCATGTGCGATGGGGCGCGCTGGAATGGGCGGACCTTTTGGCGCCGGCAATTGAACGGGCCGAAGAAGGGTTCGACGTCTCACCGCGCCTTGCCGGGTTGATCGAAGGGGATGCGGAACGGCTGGGGCGGTTTGGCACGACAGCCGACTACTTCCTGCCGGGTGGGACACCTCTGGCCGCAGGCGACCTGCTGAAAAACCCTGCCTATGCCGAAACGCTTCAGGCCATGGCCGATAACGGCGCGCGCGCCTTCTACACCGGTGACATCGCTGCCGACATCGTCGCAACCGTGCAGCAGGCCGAAGGCAACCCGGGGGTTCTGTCCACCGTTGATCTGGGCATTTACGCGGTCAAAGAACGCGCACCCGTCTGTGTGAGCTACCGTGCGCATGATGTCTGCGGCATGGGACCGCCCTCTTCGGGGGCGCTGACCGTCGGTCAGATTCTTGGCATGCTTGATGCCTATGACCTCTCTGCCGGGCCGGATGACGTGGAAGTGCGTCGTCTCATGGGCGATGCCGCGCGGCTCGCTTTTGCGGACCGCGGGCGCTACATGGCCGACAGCGATTTTGTGCCGGTGCCCACAGAGGGTCTGGTGGATCAGACCTATCTGGCCGAGCGCGCGAAGTTGCTTGCAGGCGATGACGCCTTGCCAGAAGTCAGCCCTGGTGCGCCTGAGTTCGATCACGCGCTGAATTGGGCGGATGACGCCTCTATCGAACTGCCGTCGACATCGCATTTCGTGATCGTGGATGCGGCGGGCAACGTCGCCTCCATGACCACAACCATCGAAAATGGCTTTGGCAGCCGACTGATGGTACGGGGCTTTCTGCTGAACAACGAGCTGACCGACTTTTCCTTCCGCAGCCATGTGGATGGCGTGCCGGTGGCCAACCGGGTCGAGCCCGGCAAGCGACCGCGCTCCTCCATGGCGCCGACCATCGTGATGAAAGATGGCGCGCCGGTACTGGCCATTGGCAGCCCCGGCGGCAGCCGCATCATCGGCTATGTTGCGCAAAGCATCATTGCCTATCTCGACTGGGGCCTGGACGTACAACAGGCCGTTGCGGTGCCACATGCCGTCAACCGGTTCGGCAAGTATGACGTGGAAGAAGGCACCTCGGCAGAGGCTTTGACAGAGCCCTTGACAGCTCTGGGGTATGAGGTTGGCAGCAGGGCACTGACCTCCGGCCTACACGCGATTGCTATTGGGGACGGTCTGCAGGGTGGTGCGGACCCGCGTCGTGAAGGGATCGCGCTCGGGCAGTGACCCGGGCGGAGAGGGGAGGCTGACCATGGTTAAACACGCAAGCTTGCCGCGCAATGACACGGGGATCGAGACGGCGTTGGGTGTGCTCAAACAGCAGTTTGGCGAACGGTTCCAGACCGGTGCCGCAATCCGCGAACAGCACGGACACACCACGACCTGGATCGAGAACCAGCCCCCCGATGCCGTTGTCTTCCCCGCTTCGACGCAGGAGGTGTCGGAGATCGTCAAAACCTGTGCGCAGCACCGCGTCCCGGTGATCCCTTATGGCACTGGCACCTCGCTGGAAGGCCATGTGAATGCACCGGCGGGAGGCATATGCATCGACGTCAGCCAGCTGGACCGCGTGCTGGAAGTAAACGCGGGTGACCTCGACTGCCGGGTGCAACCCGGTGTCACGCGCGAAGCGCTGAACACGCATTTACGCGACCAGGGCTTGTTCTTCCCGATCGATCCGGGGGCCAATGCATCGCTGGGCGGGATGGCAGCAACCAACGCCTCCGGGACCAATGCGGTGCGTTATGGCACGATGAAAGACAATGTGCTGGCGGTTGAGGCGGTCATGGCGGATGGTCGGATCATTCGGACCGGCACGCGCGCGCGCAAGTCTTCTGCCGGGTATGACCTGACGCGGCTGCTGGTGGGTTCTGAAGGTACCTTGTGCCTGATCACAGAGATCACCCTGCAATTGCAGGGCATCCCGGAGGCGATCAGCTCTGCAAGCTGCTCTTTTCCGTCGGTTGATGCCGCCTGTCGGACGGTCATGTCCGTGATCCAATATGGCTTGCCGGTTGCGCGGATCGAATTGCTGGATGACACGACGGTCAAGGCGGTGAACGCCTATTCCAAACTCGATTTGCCCGAAACGCCGCTGCTGCTGCTTGAATTCCACGGAACCGATGCCAGCGTTGTCGAGCAGGCAGAGATTTTCGGGGCGCTGGCGGAGGAGCAGGGTGGCGTCGGGTATCAGGCAACCACCACGACAGAGGAGCGCAACAAGCTCTGGCAAGCCCGCCATGATGCCTATTGGGCGATGCTGCAGTACCGACCGGGGTCACAGGGGATCGCCACGGACGTCTGTGTGCCAATTTCGTGTCTGGCCGATTGCGTGGGCAAAGCACAGCGGCGCGTGTCAGAGCTTGGCCTGATTGCGCCGATCCTGGGACACGCAGGGGATGGTAATTTTCACGTGTCACTGCTGGTGGACATGTCGGATGCCGATGAGCTGGAAAGGGCCGCAGGATTTGTCAGTTGGCTCAATGATCTTGCGATTTCGATGGACGGCACCTGTACCGGTGAACATGGCATCGGTCAGGGCAAGCGGCCCTACCTCGTGAAGGAAATCGGAGAGGCCACTGAGGTGATGGGCGCGATCAAACAGGCGCTGGATCCTCAGAACATCATGAACCCAGGTAAAATTCTTTGACGGTGCCGCGGCGCATTTCTGACGGTGCCGCTGAGTAATCAAAGAAGAAACTTCGTCAATATCTGCGGCATCTGCGTCTTTAGCTCGCGATGGTCGGGCCGCACAAGACACTCTCATCCCATGATCCCTTTTGGGCGCTCGTGTCGCCAGAACGCCGGCCAAAGTCACCGCGCGATGTGCGGTGCGTGGTCTTGCATCTGGTTTTCGGCGGAATCGATCACCCGAGGTAGGCCAGCTGCTGTGTCCGTTCAGCGAGAGTCGGTAAACAGCGCGGACCAACTGCCGGACTTGTCTGCTGGCTGAAACCACGGATGCACCTCCCTGAAGGGCAGACAGAACACAATGACAGGCGAAACGAAAAGAGCAGGTCACGCATTCCTTGACATAATTTACATGTAATGGTGTTTTGGTACCAAGTTACCAATTTGGAGTTTCCTGAAATGCGTTTCCCCCCTCTTTCTGCCGTCTTGATGGTGTTGCCTCTCGGGGTTTCGGCGCAAAATGCCGAACCCAGGCCAATTATGGGCGAATTGGACATTTCGCATAGCGACTACGGCCGATCCGGGAACGGGTTGGCACCGACAGTCGAAGCTCCTGAGTTTGATCGCTTTGATGTGGCCGCGCGTCTGGCACTGCCTTTTGCAAAGCGAGGTCGGGTGCAGTTCAGCTTGGACCGCAGTCGCAGCGATGCTCCAGACACGCTACCTTCCGGTAATCTGACTGACGATACATTCAGATACAGCAACTCCAGGGCCGTGCAGCTTGGTCTGGTAGATGGTCCGGCCTACTTTGGCGCATTTGCTGTGGCGGGTGACATCGAATTCACCCCGGTCAGCGCATTCGACGACGGTGATTTCACCGTCTGGGGCATTGAGACTGCCTGGGTGAATGACCGCTGGAGCATTGGGGCGCAGCTTGGGCGATTGGAGGTCGATGCGGACGATGAAGAAACCATTAATGATGCAACCATCATTAGTGTATCTGGGGCCTACTACTTCAACAATGGGCACACACGGTTGAGCGCGCGGATTGGGCTTGCCGATGGTCATCAGGATTCGGATGATTTGAATCCTGATCCTACCTGGTCTCGGATTGCCGGTATTGAATTGGAACATCAGTTCAAGCGGCCTATTATAGGGTCTGCCAGAGGTGCTGTTTACGCCGGTGTCGACTTCTGGGACACGGAAGAGACGAACACACCGTTGGGCAACATCGAGATATTGAACGACCGGGTTTTCACATTGGGTGTTCGGTTCACCTTCGGAGCAGGCTCTTTGCGCGGCCGCGACAAGCACATGGCGCCACGGCTACCGAAATTTGGACCGTGGATTGCCTCCACGACGGCGGTCGACTAAGGCCCGCTTTTACAGAAATGTCGTTTTCGCCTGTATAAAGGTCGAAGCATCTCCACCCACATTTCCGTGCGCTTGGCATGGTTGCGGTGTCAATCCTACCCGGAGCTCCGCACTATGAAATGCCAAGTAAAAGCCCTTGTCGTCGGCGGCGGCGCCGTCGGGACATCAATTGCCTATCATCTCGCCCGCGCGGGATGGGAGGATGTGATGCTGCTCGAGCGCGATGAACTGACCTCCGGCTCCACTTGGCATGCGGCGGGTTTGCTGCCGTATTTCAACATGTCATATGCGACGACCCACATTCACGACTATTCGATCCGTTTCTACAAGACGCTGGAGGAAGAGACCGGGCTGAACGCGGGCTTTGCGGTGGTGGGTAACCTCCGTATGGCGCAGACACAGGCGCGTATGGATGAATACATGCTTTACGCCTCCACCGCCGAGACCTGCGGTGTGCCCTATCAATGGATGACGCCTGACGAGATCAAGGCGAAGTGGCCGCTCATCAATACCTCTGACCTCAAAGGCGCGCTTTATCACCACACCGATGGCTATATTAACCCTGCCGATGTGACCATGGCGATGGCCAAGGGGGCCCGTCAGCGCGGCGTGATGATCGAACGCAAATGGCAGGCGGATGCGTTCCATTGGAACGGCACCCATTGGGAGGTGACGGCCACAAAAATGGTCGAAAAGGGCGGCAATCTTGTCCCCTCTGACGACCAGATCGTGATCACGGCGGAGCATGTTGTGACCGCCTCGGGCAACCACGCGCAACGCACGGCCAAGATGCTGGGCATCAAGATCCCCGCGATCCCGGTGGAGCATCAGTTCATCGTCATGGATCAGGACCCGGACCTGGTCAAGTTCCGGGCAGAGGGCAGTGTGGAGCATCCGGTGATCCGGGATGCCGATGCGCAGTCTTATGTGCGCGAAGAGCGCGGGGGCTGGATTCTCGGCGTTTACGAGAAAAACGCGCCTGCCTGTTTTGAATACGGCGTGCCGGACAGCTTCCGCGCGGACCTCTTCCAGCTTGATCTGGAGCGGATCGAAGAGCAGTACCTTGCCATGATCCACCGCATCCCGTCCTGCGAGGACAGCGGCTTGAAGGATGATTTCAACGGTCCGATCTGCTACACACCAGATGGCAATCCACTGGTCGGCCCCGCACCCGGGCTCGATAACATGTGGCTCGCAGAAGGGTTCTCTTTCGGCATCACGGCGGCAGGGGGTACCGGATATTACCTGGCGCAGATGATGGTCGAGGGCGAGGCCGAGATCGACATGGCCTCGCTGGATCCCAAGCGCTACGGCGATTGGATGACGACCGAATATGCCGCGCGCAAGAACGAAGAGTGCTACGAACACGTCTATATTCTGCACCACCCGGATGAGGAACGGCCCGCCTGTCGGCCCCTGCGGACGTCACCGGCCTATGACCGTCAGGCCGCACGCGGGGCGCAATTCGGGCAGGTTAACGGATGGGAACGCCCGAACTATTTTGCACCGGAGGGTTTTGACGACCACGACGCGCGCTCTTTCCGGCGCGGTGGCTGGTGGCAGTACGCGGTGGAAGAGGCCCGGGCGATCCGCGAAGGGGTTGGCCTCGTCGATGCTACCGCCTTCACCAAGCACCGCATCAGCGGGCCCGGCGCCACGGCCTTTCTCGATTGGTTCACCACGAACAAGCTGCCCAAGGTTGGGCGGATCAACCTGACATACGCCTTGACCGCCGCGGGGACCACGCGCACCGAATACACCATCGTGCGGCTGGCAGAGGATGACTACTATCTTGTCTCCGCGGGCGCGTGGCACGCCTATGATCAGGATTACCTCTACAAGGCGATCATGGAAAAGGAGCCCGAGTTCGGGCGCATCAACGCGCAGGACGTGACCACGCAATGGGGTGTGTTCGCCATCGCCGGGCCAAAGTCACGCGATGTGTTGAACGAACTGGTGAAGGACGCCGACCCTCAAACCGTCCTGTCGAACAAACGGTTCCCGTGGTTGTCATATCGCGACATCGAACTGGGCATGTGCCCGGTGCGCGCGATCCGCGTGGCCTACACCGGTGAGCTGGGATGGGAGTTGCATCACCCGATCGAGATGCAGAACTATCTGTTTGATCAACTGGAAAAGGCCGGCGAAAAACACGGAATGAAACTGGTTGGCGCGCGGGCGCAGAACTGGTTGCGGCAAGAGAAATCCTATCGCGCCTTTGGCACTGAACTGGGGCGGGACGCAACGCCGCTCGAAGCGGATCTGCCACGCTTTGTTGACCTGTCAAAGGAATTTCACGGCAAGGCAAAACTGGAAGAGATCGGCGTGCGCTCCAAATGCGTGACCCTGTTGATTGATGGTCCTGAGGACGCCGACCCCTGGGGGCGCGAGGTGCTCTACGATGGCGAGACACGCGTGGGGCGGTTGACCTCGGGCGGCTATTCGGTCGCGTTCGGCAAGAGCATCGGCATGGGCTATGTCACACCTGATCTTGCGGTTCCGGGCACCAGATTGCAGGTGAAAATGCTGAACCAGCTGTGGACCGCTGAGGTAGTGGAAGACAGCCCCTATGACCCCAGAAACGAGCGCATTCGCGTCGACGGGTAGGTGCTAGCCTTTGGTGGCAACGAAAGCGAGGTTGTTGGCGGGCATGTCGATCCGTTGCACAGAGGCGGCGCCAGCGGTCGTGAGCCGCCGTACTATGTCGAGATCATCCTTGTAGCCGATGGTTGGATCAGCCGCGCGCAGGTCCGCATCGAAACGAATATCTCCGGGGCTGGTCAAAGCGCCGGCGCGTTTGAACGGCCCATAGAGGATAAACCGTCCGCCCACGCGCAACGCTGCCAAGGCTTCGTGCAAGAGCGTCTGTGTGGCCGTACCGCTGATCAGGTGCAGTAGATTGACCAGCACGATCAGATCAACCGGTGGTCCAGCCCTGTGCCAGTCGGGCCGTGTTGCATCCAGCAGACGGTCAGGGCGCAGGTTGGGAAGGTTCGCCTCTGCCCGGTATGCGTCGATACTAGCCCGCCGGGCCTCCTCCACTTCGGTGGGCTGCCACGTCACGCCCGGTAAAGTCTTGGCGAAGGCCACGATGTGTTGACCGGTGCCGCTGGCAATCTCCAGCGCCTGACCTGAAGACGGGGCGTGTTCTTTCAGCAGATCACAGAGAAAATCGGTATTCCGGGCGGCTGACGGCGCATGTAGCTTTGCGCCTTCTGCAGCGGTCGCGACACTTGCGGTTTTGGGTAGGCGTGCGGTCATTGAAACCGCCGGGGCGACAGCGCGGCCACGATCTCCGGGTCCAGCGCCGTCGGGCGGCCCAAAACCTCATCCGCCAGCAGTTGTGCGGCGGCAGGTGCCGTCTGGAACCCATAGCCACCCTGGCCCGCACACCAGACGAATGCCGGTTGCACTGCGTCGCGTCCCAGCACCAGCGTACGGTCTGGTGCGAAACTGCGCAGCCCCGCCCAACTGGATTGCAGGCGGGTCACAGGTTCGGTCACCATCTCTTCATAAAGTGCCAGGCCTTGCGCCAGCGTCATATCTTCGGCCCAGGCATCATGGGGCTCGACCGGGTCCTCATCGGCAGGCGAAACCAACAGAAAGCCCGCGTCCGGCTTTGCGTACCAGCTTTCTCCGACGCCAAAGAACATGGGCCAGTTGCGCACCTCATGCCCGCCGGGTGCGGGAATGCGTGCCATGGACCGGCGGTGTGGTATGATCCCCAATGGCGCGATCCCGGCTAGTTCAGCCATCTGATCCGCCCAGGCACCTGCCGCATTGACCAGCATCGCCGCATGAAAATCCCTGTCGCCACAGCGTGCGGTCCACATCCCTTGATGGAAGCGCATGCTGTCCACGCGGCAGCCGGTTTCAACCGTCCCCCCATTCCGACGCACGGTGCGGGCGAAGTCCTGCAGCATGCGGTCGGTGTCGATGTCCTGCGCGTCCGCATGATAGGCGGCGAAGGCGAGTTTTTCCGGGTCGAGAACGGGCACAAAGTCACGCGCCTCTGCGAGGTCAATGGGCGTGGTCCCGAGCGTTGCGATGTCGCTCTCATAGGCTTCGCGCTCATGTGCCTGCGCGACGATCATCAAACCGCGTGGACTGAGATAACCGCCCCCTGACAATGTGTCCACACTGGCCCGGTTCAGCACCTGCACGCTGGGCGCGCCGTAGTTCTGTTCGATCAACGCTGCCGACCGGCCTGATGCATGGTAGCCAATGGAGGCTTCCGCTTCCAACACGGTGACATGGGCGGCCTCGGACAAGGCGGCGGCGGCACTCAGGCCGGCCACCCCACCGCCGATCACCAGAATATCTGTCATTCCTGTTCTTCGATGCGGTCCGTTGCTGGTGGGGGCGTCGGGCTCAATGCGGCAAGCCGCGCATAGACCTCCGGGCTCATGTCATAATCCATGGCGGCCAGCGATGGGTGAAGCTGTTCGACGGACCGGGCAGAGATGATCGGTGTCGGCCCCATCGGGTGGGCGGCTGCCCAGGCGACAGCGAGCGTCGCGGCATCGACGCTCACATCGGCGGCAACCTCGCCCAAGCCAACAGCGGCTTGATGCATCCAGTCCAGCCCGTAACGCGCGGCATAGCGGTCATCTTCGGTCAAACGCCCGGCACCGCCAGCGCCATATTTGCCGGTCAGCAAGCCGCCGCCCAGAGGCGAATAAGGCGCGCAGGCCACACCCTGATCGGCGCACATCGGCAGGATTTCCACCTCTGCCTGACGTTTCACCAGATTGTACATCGGTTGCAGAATGTCGATGGTCATATCGAATTTCGCGGCAATCCCAATCGCCTTGACCACTTGCCACGCTGCAAAGTTCGACACACCGACATAGCGGATCAACCCCTGCGATTTCAGTTCGGCCATGGCCTCCATGCTCTCATGCAGGTCCGTGTCGGGGTCGAACCGGTGCATATAGAGGATATCGACCATGTCCATGTTCAGGCGTTGGCGCGAAATGGCGAAACTGTCCTGGATGTTCTTTTTTGATCCGCCGCCGGTGTAAGCAGCCTTGGTCGCGATGATCAGGCGGTCGCGCTCTGCGCCCAGCATGGCGCCCAATAGCTCCTCAGACGCGCCATCATTGTAAACATAGGCTGTGTCGAAATGGGTGATGCCTGCGGCGATGGAGGCATCGAACATCGCGCGAGAGGCTGCCGCATCCGCGCGGCCTCCGAATTGCATGGTGCCAAAGGCAAGGCGGCTGGCTGGAGTGCCATCGGGGCTGGTGAGGTGCTTTGTCATGGGATCAGAAGTGGCACGGTCAGCGGCGCCGTGCAATATTCAATCCAGTGTAACACGCGCGGGAGTTTCTGGCATGATCGTCACAGAAAAATCGGACCTTGTCGGGACAACGCGGGATGCGTCGGGTCCGGGCTGGACCAGTCTGCGGCTTTTGGTGAAGTCCGACGGTATGGGGTTTTCGATGACAGAAACCAAGGTGCTGCCGGGCGCCGTTCTCGCGCTGCAGTACAAGAACCATATCGAGGCCTGTTATTGCGTTGGTGGTGCGGGCACTGTGACTGAGGTCAAAACCGGTATGGTGCATCATATCAAACCGGGTGTGCTTTACGCGCCCAACAGGCATGAGCGTCATGAGGTGCGGGTCGAGGGCCCCGATCCTCTGCACCTCATGTGCGTCTTCTCGCCCGCGTTGCAAGGGGATGAAGTGCACGGCCCAGACGGCAGTTACGCGCCATCCTGATCTGGATGAAACGTCAGCACAAAATCGATGACCTTGCGCGCGCTCATTTCGCAGGGGAATAGGCGAGCGCCGCCTTGCAGACGATAAAAATTCAGGCTGATGTAATCGGTGCCACCCATTTCTTCCGCCGCCAGCTTGACCGATTTACCGCCGCAGAATGTGGTCTTTGTCACGATGTATCGGCGGTGCTGAGACCACCCGGTGAAGGTGCCGTTTGGCAGGGCCTTAAGGGCTTTCTCAAAGGCTTCGGGAGAGGGCTGCTCAGGTTTTCTGGCCAATGGTCGGCTCGGTTCCGGCGCGGATGCGGGAGATATTTGCCCGGTGCCGCCAGAAAATGACCAGCGTCAGTGCAATGCCCAGAAACAGACCGCCCGGCAGGCCGGTAAAAATCATCAGGGGGGTGCTGGCCGCTGCAGCAAAAAGCGCGCCCATCGACGAAATGCGCGACAGTAAGGCACCTGCAAGCCACGCAAGACAGCAGCCGACACCAACCGGCCAGCTCAGCGCCAGCAGAATGCCCAAGAAGGTGGCAACACCCTTGCCGCCGGCAAATCGAAGCCAGACCGGGTAACAATGCCCGATCATGGCCATCAGCCCGGCAACCTGTGCGGTGTCCTCGCCTCCGAACGCGCGGGCCAACAGCACAGCCGCCAGCCCCTTGCCCCCGTCGAGCAGCACGGTCAGCGCGGCGGCGGTCTTGTTTCCGGTGCGCAGCACATTGGTGGCACCAATGTTGCCGGACCCGATGTTGCGCAGGTTGCCCAGACCCATAAGGCGGGTCAGCACCATGCCAAAGGGGATCGAGCCCATGAGATAACCAATCATCGCCCAGAGCAGGAGGATTGGTGCGGAATGTTCGATGATGGGCATCAGGTCCTCTCGTACACGCAGGTGCCAGCCACATAAGTGGAGAGGACCTTACCCTGCATCCGCGCGCCGTCAAACGGCGTGTTGCGGGATTTCGAGCGCAGCGTTGCACGGTCCATCAGGAAGGGGGTATTGGGATCGAAGAGGACAAGGTCCGCAGGAGCGCCAATGGCGAGCCGACCGCTATCCAGCCCGAGGCGTTTTGCAGGGTTCAGCGACATGGCCCGCCATAGGGTGGGCAAATCAATCAGGCCCGCATGGTAAAGTCGCATCGCCGCTGGTAACAGCGTTTCAAGCGCCACGGCGCCAGAGGCCGCCTCTTCGAAGGGCAGGCGCTTGCTCTCCTCATCCTGCGGCGTGTGCATGGAGGAGATCACGTCAATCAGCCCGGATTTCACCGCCTCGGCCACGGCCAACCGGTCCTGTTCATCCCGCAACGGTGGCTTGAGTTTGAAAAAGGTCCGGTAGTCAGCAACGTCCAGCGCGTTCAGCGTCAGGTGGTGGATCGACGTGCCCGCCGTGATGTCGAGGCCGTTGGCCTTTGCGCGTTCCAGTGCGGGCAAGGCACGGGCGCAGGTGATCTGGTCTGCGTGGTACCGTGCGCCCGTCATTTCGATCAGCGCGATGTCGCGATCCAGCCCCATGCGCTCTGCCATCGGAGAGACCGCGGGCAGGCCGCGCAATGAGGCAAACTTGCCGGAGGTGGCAGCGGCGCCGTTGCTCAACCCCGGGTCCTGCGGGTGCGCGACGACCAGCGCACCAAGGCCGCTGGCATAGGTGAGCGCACGAGAGAACACCTTGGTGTCGGTGACAACCCGGTCACAATCGGTGAAAGCCACGGCACCGGCATCCATCAGAAAACCGATTTCCGTCATTTCGCGCCCCGCGCGTCCCTTGGTCAGCGCGGCCATCGGCAGCACGTTCACCGGGGAAGCCTCATTGGCACGTCTTGTGACGAACTCCAACGTTTCCGGGCTGTCGATGGCCGGATCTGTGTCGGGGCGTGTGATCATCGTGGTCACGCCGCCAGCCGCTGCTGCAAGCCCGGCGGAGCGGTAGCTTTCCTTGTGCCGGTCTCCCGGTTCGCAGACTTTCACACCCAGATCGACAATGCCGGGGGCGAGGTATTTCAGATCGCAATCAATGACGCGACCAGATGTCAGCCGCGGCGCATCCTTGGGCAGATGCCTGGTAATGCGCCCATCCTCGACAACAAGGCCACCGATGACGATCTCGTCTTTCTCCGGGTCGACAAGGCGGGCGTTCAGGAATGTCAGTTTCGTCATCTGGGCATCCTTTGCGCGGGCATCGCGGGGGCGGTCAGCTGATAGTGGTTCATGTCCCCACCCAGAACATCAGGCCGACGATGCCGAAAGCGATCAGCAGGGTAATCATAGCAATGCGCCCGGACATCTTGGGGTCTTTGGGTTCCTTCATGTCTTCCGCGCCTCCTGTCTCACGTAAAAAGCCACCACAGGCCGAGGCCCAAAAGCACGGCCAGGGCGATCACGACAAGCGCGCTGCCTGCGGGTCCTCTGGGTGGGGTGGGCGGCGTCATACCAGGCGTGCCGCTGTAAGGTCGGGCGCTGTCCGTCGTGATCGGCGGCGCAGCGCCGGAGGGGGTGTATTCTGCGTAGGTCCCGATCAGGGTAAGCTCGGCACCGGGCGTCAGCGTCATCTCCACCCCTTTGAAGCTGTCGGAAAACAGCAGCAAAACATAGCCTTCCAGCGCGTCGAGCTTGCTTTTGTCCGCGCCGATTTCGGCCTCTTCGACCGCATATCCCTCACTGAGGTAGCTGCTTAACCCCATGCCGGTCAGGTCGGAGACCGGGAAAATCTCGGCACTGGCGGTGTTCAGGTGCGGGTTGCCCAGCAATTGCCGCGCAACATCCGCCTTGGGCAGGGTTTGGAGGGTTTCGGTGACCTCAGCCGGTGAGAGATTGACGGCAAAGACGCGAATGGCGCCACGCTCGTTTTTCTGGATTTCGATGCAGGTGTTCATGCCGTCTCCGCCCGTGTCAGCACAAGGTTCTGGGCAAGCAGATCCATTGCGGCCATGCGGACGGCGACACCCATTTCCACCTGATCCTGAATAACGCTGCGGTTGATGTCATCGGCCAGCGTGCCGTCGATTTCCACGCCGCGATTCATTGGGCCGGGGTGCATCACAATCGCATCCGGCTTGGCGTGGGATAACTTCTCCGCATCCAGGCCAAAACGATGGTAGTATTCCCTTTCACTGGGGATAAACCCGCCATCCATGCGCTCTTTCTGCAAGCGCAGCATCATCACTACATCAACATCGCGCAGCCCCTCCGCCATGTCCGAGAAGACCTCGACACCGAATTCCGAAATGCCTGACGGCATCAGCGTCGGCGGCCCGATCAGACGCAGACGGTTTTCCATCTTCCCGAGCAGCATGATGTTCGACCGCGCCACGCGGGAATGGGCGATGTCCCCGCAGATGGCAATCGACAGGCGGTGCAAGCGTCCCTTGGCGCGTCGGATGGTCAGCGCGTCGAGCAGGGCCTGCGTCGGATGTTCGTGCCGACCGTCACCTGCGTTCAGCACCGCGCAGTTGACCTTTTGCGCCAAGAGGTCCACGGCACCGGAATGCGGGTGGCGCACCACCAGCAGATCGGGATGCATCGCGTTCAGCGTCAGGGCCGTATCGATCAGTGTTTCGCCCTTTTTCACCGAACTGGCCTGCATCGCCATATTCATCACATCCGCACCCAGCCGCTTGCCGGCAATCTCGAAACTCGCCTGCGTACGTGTGGAATTTTCGAAAAACATGTTGATCTGGGTGAGGCCCGCCAAGGCATCTGCATGTTTGTCGGGCTGGCGATTGAGCGCGGCGTAGCGGTCCGCCAGATCAAGCAGGGTTGTGATCTCTTCCTGACGCAGAGCTTCGATACCCAGAAGGTGACGGTGCGGGAATGTCATGTGCGGCAGCCTATCGTGATTTCACACCTTATAGGGAGCGCGTGCGGGACGGGCAAGCGACGCTTATACCTGTTCAGTTCGATGTCGCGACACCATAGAGTGGCCCCATGGAATCATCTCAATTTCACACGGCGCTGGCGCTTTTGGATTGGCAAGTTGAGCTCGGTGCGACCGAGGCGATCTGCGACGCGCCCGTTAACTGCTATGAATTGCCCGATACGCTGGCGAAACCAAAGGCGGCGACTGGCCCGCAGGCCGTCTCGCAGGCACCGAAAGCCGCCGCTGAGGTTGACCCGGTGGCTGAAGCCAAACGTGCAGCCGCCGCAGCGCAGGACCTTGATGCGCTCAGGGACGCGCTGGCCGGTTTCGAGCATTGCGCGCTGAAGCGCGGCGCACGCAATCTGGTCTTTTCTGATGGCATCGCTGGAGCGCCGGTGATGATCATCGGCGAAGCACCGGGGCGCGATGAAGATCGCGAAGGGCGCCCCTTTGTCGGGCGCGCCGGTCAGTTGCTGGACAAGATGCTGGCAGCCATCGGTCACGGGCGGGCGGATGAAAACGCGCCCGTCTACATCACCAATGTCCTGCCCTGGCGCCCGCCGCAAAACCGGGACCCGCAGCCTGACGAGATTGCAATGATGCGTCCCTTCCTGGAACGCCACATCGCGCTGGCCAGACCGCAAGCGCTTGTGATCATGGGGAATATCAGTGCGCAGGCGCTACTGGGAAAACGCGGGATCACCCGGCTGCGCGGCAACTGGACTGAGTGTTTTGGGTTGCCAGCCCTGCCGATGTTCCACCCCGCCTATCTGCTGCGTCAGCCTGCAGCGAAACGCGAGGCCTGGGCCGATCTGCTCAGCCTCAAGGCGCGGCTTGACGATGGTTGACCCGATTGTCCTTACTGCTTTTGTGCCGGCGGCACTGGCGCTCAACCTCACGCCCGGGGCTGACATGATGTTCTGTCTGGCGCAGGGCGCGCGGGGTGGCACGCGCGCGGCATGGCTGGCCAGCGCGGGTATTGCGACAGGCGGTATGATCCACGTGGCTTTGGCAGGGCTCGGATTGAGTGCGCTGGTGGCTTCGGTGCCCTATGCTTTTGACGTGATCCGCTGGATTGGTGTCGGCTATCTTCTGTGGCTTGCGCTGCAGGCGCTACGCCGCAGGCCCGATGTGGATGATGGCGTGGTCACGCCACGCGGGCAGGCCTTTCTGTCGGGTCTGCTGGTCAACCTGACAAACCCCAAGGTCATTCTGTTTGTATTGGCGTTCGTACCGCAATTCGTTGTGCCCTCCGCCGGGCCGGTCCTGGTGCAGTTTATCGTTTTCGGCGCGGTCATCGGCGTGGGCGGTTTCGTCGTGAACGGGCTGGTCGGTGTCTTCGCGGGCTCGGTCGGGCGACGCCTGGCGCAGGGCAGCAGGGTGCTGGATTGGCTGACCGCTGGTATTTTCACCGCCCTTGCCGGGCGTCTCGCCCTTTTGGAGAAAACCTGAGATGAGCAAAATCGATGAGACCAAGGACTTCGTACCGGTGCGGATCGCCGTCTTGACGGTTTCAGACACGCGCGGGCTCTCCGAGGATCGCTCCGGGGACGTGCTCGTGCAGCGGCTCACGGAGGCCGGGCACGAACTGGCGGACCGGCGCATTCTGCCCGACGAGCGTGATCAGATCGCAGGTCAGTTGCGCGCGTGGTGTAAGGACAGCGGTGTGGACGTGGTGATTTCGACGGGCGGTACCGGCCTGACCGGGCGTGATGTGACCGTCGAGGCGCATAGGGATGTCTACGAAAAAGAAATCGACGCCTTTGGCACCGTTTTTACCATCGTATCGATGAAAAAGATCGGCACCAGTGCTGTGCAGAGCCGTGCGACCGGTGGCGTGGCCAATGGAACCTATCTTTTCGCGCTGCCTGGCAGCCCCGGCGCTTGCAAGGACGCATGGGATGAAATTCTGGCGTTACAGCTGGATTATCGGCACCGACCCTGCAATTTTGTCGAAATTTTCCCGCGGTTGGACGAACATCACCGACGGAAGTAATCTGGTGGTACGTAACACTATTGTTGGTTGGTATTCTTATCGGCCAGTCTGAGGTATAAGGTCATTGAGTTAAGGTATTAGGATCACGACGAAATGCGGTTTTTGCGGCAAAGCATGATCGGCCTTTTTCTGGCGGCGGTGAGCCTTGGGCTGCTGGTCTATGCGGGCCATGTGGTCAGTGTCGCCGTGCAGGATCGTCTGAACGCAGAGGCCGTGGTGCCACCCGCGCGCGAACGGGTGTTTGCCGTGAACCTGCAGCGCGCGCAGAGCGAAACCATTGCACCGGTGCTGGAGACGTTTGGCGAGGTGTCGTCGCGCCGGACACTTGAATTGCGCGCCGCTGTCGCGGGCCGGGTAACGGCGCTGCATGAGAATTTCGAGGATGCGGGCAACGTGCGGCGCGGCGATATACTGGTGCGCATTGATCCTGCGAATATGCAATCCGCGGTGGACCGGCTGACCGCCGATCTTGCCGATGCTGAAGCCGAAGCGCGCGATGCGGCGCGGGCGCTGGACCTTGCCCGTGCTGAACAGGTGGCTGCGGAGGAGCAAGTGACCCTGCGCCAGAAAGCCTACCAACGGCAGTTTGACCTGGCAGAGCGCGGTGTTGGTACGGCGGCAGCGATTGAAACCGCTGAACTGGCTGCTGCCGCGGCGCGTGCGGCTGTTCTGGCGCGCCGCCAAGTGGTGGCGCAGGCCGAGGCACGCATCGATCAGGCCGCGACACGCCTGTCGCGCGAGAGGATTGCGCTGGCGGAGGCCCGGCGCAATCTGGCGGACACGGCGCTGGAGGCACCCTTTACCGGAACGCTCAGTGATACGACGGTTGTCGAGGGGCGCCTTGTCGCGACCAATGAAAAACTCGCTGACCTGATCGATCCGCAGGACCTTGAGGTGGCGTTCCGCGTTTCCACGGCGCAATACGTGCGTTTGCTGGAAGCGGATGGGTCGTTGATTTCTACGGCGGTGTCGGCGACGCTTGATGTCACTGGTGTCGATATGCAGACCACCGGTGTGCTCAGCCGTGTCAGCGCCGCAGCAGGCGAAGGCCAATCCGGGCGTCAGGTTTTTGCCCGGCTGGAGCGTGCGCCGGGGTTTCGTCCGGGGGATTTCGTCACCGTCCGAATTCAGGAAAAGCCATTGTACAACGTTGTGCGCCTGCCTGCGTCTGCCTTGGATGCCAGCGGTGAAGTGCTTGTTCTGCAGGGCGAAAACCGTCTTGCGGCGCTCCCGGTGACGCTGGTGCGTCGTCAGGGTGACGATGTGTTGGTGCGCGGCGAGGGCCTGGAAGGGCGCGACGTGGTGAAGGCGCGGACGCCCTTGCTGGGTCCGGGTGTCGCAGTCCGTCCGCTGCAACAGAACGCCGGTTTGTCCGTCCTTTTGCCCGATATGCTGGAGCTCAGCGAAGAACGCCGTGCGCGGCTCGTGGCCTTTGTGCAGAGCAATGATCGGATGCCACAGGAGACCAAGGAGCGCCTGTTGGCGCAGTTGGCTGAGCGCCAGGTGTCGGCACGGATGGTGGCGCGCATTGAAAGCCGCATGGGAGGGTAGCGCGTGGTGCGGCAAATACCTCCGGCTGCGGGCGGCGTGCTGTCCTATTTCACGCGCCACCGGACCATTGCCAATCTGTTATTTGTCCTGATGATGGTTGCGGGGCTGTTTGCTCTGCCCAACATGCGTGCGCAATTTTTCCCGGATGTCAGCCTTGAAAGCGTGACCGTGGTCACCGAATGGGATCAGGCTAGCGCTGATGATGTGGACAGTGCAATTATCCAGGTGCTTGAACCGGCTTTGATGCGTGTGGAAGGTGTGATGAAGTCCCGCGCGACCGCGCGCGCGGGCCGAGGTACTGTCACGCTCGAATTTGAACCCGAATGGGACATGTCCCGCGCAGTCACCGATGTGCAGGATGCCGTGGACGGGATCACGGAATTGCCGGAAGACGTAGAGGAATCCAGTGTGCGCCGCGCGATACGCCGTGACCGCGTCACAGACGTTATTATTGCCGGACCCGTCTCCCCCGAGCAGTTGGGGGTCTATGGTGATGAGCTGGTCAAGCGCCTTTTTGCGGCCGGTGTGACACGCACGACTTTCCGTGGCTTTGCAGCCCCTCAGATCACTATCGAAGTGCCGTCACTGCAGTTGATTGCAAATGATCTGACCATGGCCCAGATTTCGGAGGCGATTGCAGCGGAGGTTGATACCGACCCGGCGGGCAGTGTCACCGGCGCGAATGCGCGCGTGCGCACGGGTACTGAAAAGCGCGTGCCGGACCAAATTGCCCAGATTGTGCTGCGCTCCAACGCTGACGGCTCCAAACTTCGTGTTGGGGATATCGCGCAGGTGATGCAAGAGGGGGCAGATCGGGATCGCGCCTATTTTGTAGGTGATCACCCGGCGATCTCGATCCGTGTGGACCGCTCCGATGGTGGCGATTCCATTGCCGTTCAGCAAACGGTGGAGGAGGTCGCGGCGGAGATGAAAGCCACGCTGCAAGAGGGTATGACGATCCAATTGATCCGGACACGGGCCGAGGCGATCACGTCGCGTCTGGACTCCCTGATCAACAACGGTTTGACCGGCCTCGGGCTGGTTGTGTGCCTGCTCTTCATGTTTCTCAATGCCCGCACCGCTTTCTGGGTGGCAGCGGGTATCCCGGCCGCGATGATGGCAGCGATTGGTCTCATGTACGCGGGTGGCCTGACCCTGAACATGATCTCACTCTTCGGGTTGATCATCACGCTGGGCATTGTCGTGGACGATGCGATTGTTGTTGCCGAACATGCCGACCACCGCGCGCGACATTTCGGCGAAGCCCCATTCGTCGCGGCTGAACGGGCTGCCGGGCGTATGGCCTTGCCGGTGTTTGCCGCCACGATCACTACCGTGATTGCATTCACCGGATTGCTGCTGCTGGGCGGGTGGTTTGGCACTGTCGTCAAGGATATCCCGATGACCGTGATCGCGGTGCTGATTGCCTCGTTGATTGAGTGTTTCCTGATCCTGCCCAACCACATGGCACACGCACTCGCGGCGCGCGCAAAGGAGCGTTGGTACGACTGGCCCAGCCGTCAGGTCAATCGCGGCTTTTCCTGGGTGCGCGAGAAACTGTTTCGACCGATGATTGCAGGCGTGATCACCGCACGTTACGCGGTACTGGCGGGGCTGATACTGATCCTTGCGGTTCAGGCTGCACATTTCCTGCGGGGTGATGTCAAATGGCGCTTTTTCAACGCACCGGAGCGCAGTTCGGTCACCGCAAATTTCGCCATGGTCGAAGGCGCCACGCGGGAAGACACGCGGGCCATGATGCGTGAATTACAGCGTGCCACAGACGCCCTGGCACGTGAATACGAAGAACAATACGGGGTGAATCCGGTCAATTATGCTCTCGCAGAGATCGGCGGGACTGCAGGTCGTGGCCTGTCCGGTGTTGAGACTAAGGACAAAGATCTTCTGGGCGCGATTTCGATTTCACTGATTGGCTCGGACGACAGACCCTATTCAAGCTTTGCCTTCGCCGGCGAGTTGCGGGACAGCGTGGTGAACCATCCGTTGACCGAAGTTGTCTCCTTTCGTGGGTGGCGTAGCGGGCAAGGCGGTGACGCGATCAGCGTGGAGTTCTCCGGGCAAAGCACGGATACCTTGAAGGCCGCCAGCCTCGATCTGCAGACGGCCCTGCTGCGCTATCCGCAAGTGCTCGCGATGCAGGATAATCTGGCCTATGACAAGGAAGAGTTGATCCTGGATCTGACGGCGCGTGGGCAGGCCTTGGGCTTTACCATCGACCAGCTGGGCCGAGTGTTGCGGGACCGATTGGGCGGGATTGAGGCGGCCAAATTCCCTGATGGCCCGCGCAGTGCCACCGTCATGGTCCGCCTGCCCGAGGGGGAGTTGACGGCCGATTTTCTCGACCGCACCCAGATGCGCACGCCCGAAGGGGTCTACGTACCGCTTTCAGACATTGTCACTGTGCAAAGCCGGATTGGATTCAGCACCGTAAATCGGGTCAATGGCGTGCGCGTCATTTCCGTGACCGGCGACATTTCGGAAGATGATCCTGAACGCGCTGCTGAGATACAAAGGGCGCTGGAGGACGAAATTCTGCCGTCAATTGCAAGCGAGCATCAGGTCGACTGGCAATTGTCCGGGCTCGCTGAACAGGAAAGCCGGTTTCTGGACGAGGCGGCAAACGGTCTCGTCCTTTGCCTCTTGGGCATCTACCTGGTGTTGGCCTGGGTCTTTGGCAGTTGGACGCGCCCCTTGCTGGTCATGTCCATCGCGCCTTTCGGACTGGTTGGTGCCATTTATGGACATATGGCCTGGGACATCCCGCTGAGTATCTTCACGGTTGTCGGCCTGTTGGGGATGACGGGAATCATCATCAACGATTCAATCGTGTTGATCACAACCATCGACAGCTATGCGGAGGAGCGCGGGTTGATCCCCTCCATCATCGACGGGGCGGCGGATCGGTTGCGCCCTGTGATGCTGACCACGATGACGACGGTGCTGGGCATGTCGCCGCTGCTCTACGAGACCAGCAGGCAGGCACAATTCCTCAAGCCCACCGTGGTCACGCTGGTCTATGGGTTGGGCTTTGGCATGGTGATTGTGTTGTTGCTGGTGCCCGCGCTGGTGGCTGTCCAGCATGATATTTCCCGCCAGATCAACGCGATGCGCCGGGGGCTGACCGCACCGGTTTCCACGGTGCGCTACGGGTTTGCGGCGCTCTGGGCCGTTGTCCTGGTCTGGGGCGGGCTAACGCTTGGCTGGGCGATTTTCTATGGCATCTTGCCGCCGCTTTTGTTGGCATCGCTGCCAGTGATCGCAAACTGGCCAGTGACGCTTGCGGCTTTGTCACTCTTTATTGTTGGCGTTGCAACGCTTGCTCTGCTCGCCTACGTGTTTGCCGCTGTGACCATCCTGTTGAACAGGCGCAAAAATGCGATTTAGCCCGGCGTACAGCCTTTTACGTCCACGGCATGGTTGCTGCCCAAAACGGTCATTCGAATGTTGGACCGGTCCAGCGCAATAGGCCCCCCGTTCACGTGGATCATTTCGGACACGGCAATGACCTCGCCGCCGGACCGGTGTGTATCTGCTTCGCTCACCCAGACATCGCCCAGACCGGGCTCGATCACCATCACCTCCGGCCCGCCCGCGGAAGGGACGCGCACACGCGCCTCGATCCGCAATCCGTCGGGCGTGGGCTCTATCCGGCACTTGGCCGCTGTCACACCCGCCTCTCGTTCTGAATAGGGGCTCTGCGCCAACGCCGCCGCAATCGCGGGTGTCGGGCGCGTCTCCGTGCTGATGATTGTTTCGTCAAAGGTCAGCTGGTGCGGAATGCAGATATCGGAGCAGATCCCGATATCCATCGTCAGACGCACGCGGACGGGTTCACCGGTGTGCTTAGGCGCCAGTGTCACCGGGATCACCAGCTCATCAGCATAACCGATGGACCGCATACCGTTTTCTTCAAACACCTTCGGCGTCGGCCAGGAGACAGACGCAGATTTCAGATTGTTTGATCCAGACCAGTCAAAGCTTGGCGGAATGCCTGCATCTCCCGGCGCGCGCCAATAGGTTTTCCAGCCCGGCTCCAGCGACAGATGGACCGCCGCCATGCGCGTGCCGTCGGGTTGCACCCATCCGGGCAGAACCTGCGCGGTCACAGGCATGGCAAACCGGTCCTGTGCAGATAGGGGCAAGGCGGTCAGGCCCGCCAGGGTCAGGGCAATCATTGATGTTTTCATGCCTTTGATATGGTTGAGCCGCGCTGAAATGCCAAGTCACGATCCGGTTAGCCATGTTTCGCCACCTGCGGGTCTATTGTCCTTGCACCGGACCGGGGCGCGGGTCATTCTTGGATCATGGGATCACCGGATATCCAGACTGAAACGCTTGATCTGACGGGTTCACTGCTGGTGGCCATGCCGTCCATGGGAGATGCGCGTTTCGAACGGGCGGTGATTTTGCTCTGCGCCTATTCCGACAAGGGGGCCATGGGGCTAATCATTAACAAGCCCAGTACCGATGTCGGCATGAGTGATGTATTGGATCAATTGGACATCGATCCGTCGCCACGTGCGGCGGCGATGCCGGTGCATTTTGGCGGGCCGGTGGAAACCGGGCGCGGGTTCGTGCTGCATTCGGATGACTACCAGTCCAGCCTGCATACCCTGCATGTCGGGGGTGGGTTCGGTATGACCGCAACGTTGGATATCCTCGAAGAGATCGCCCGTGATCGTGGCCCGGACAACGCCCTGATGATGCTTGGATATGCCGGGTGGGGCCCCGGGCAGCTTGAAGCGGAAATCACGCGCAACGGCTGGCTGACAGCTGATGCAAGCCCACGGCTGATTTTTGACACGCCCGCTGCCGAGAAATGGTCAAAGACTGTGGAAAGCCTTGGGATCGACCCGCTTGGCCTGTCCTCCACGGCTGGGCGCGCCTAGCTCGGTTGGCGGTTTTCCGGGCGTGGGGCAGCAGCGCGCGCCAGCCGGTCATTGATCGCACGCCCCAGCCCGTGTGTCGGTACTGGCGCTACGGCAATCGGCAATCCAAGTGCATCGAGCTTGTGCAGCAGATCAAAGAGGCGCGCCGCAGCCTCGTGCAGATCACCGCTTTCTGACAGGTTCTCGTCACAGGCCATCGGGCCAAACCCCAGAAACACCTCGCCCGGTTGCGGATTGTCGGCATTCATTCTCAGTGGGGCCGTGGGAGCATAGTGCGATTGTAGCTGCCCCGGTGCGGTAATGTCCGTGTGGTTTTCCGGCGTGGATGTGCGTTCCGGAGGTGTGCCAAGTGCGGCTTCCAGTGCCTCCAAAGGCAAACCACCGGCGCGCAGCAGCGCGGGCGGGCCGTCCAGACCGATGATGGTGCTTTCAACGCCCACCGAACAGGGTCCATCGTCAAGCACGGCAGCGATTTTGTTCCCCAGACCGTCTAGAACATGCTGCGCAGTTGTGGGGCTGATCCTGCCGGATGGGTTGGCCGACGGGGCCGCGACCGGTCCACCGAAAGCCTCAAGGAGCGCCTGCGCAGAGGTTTTTTCCGGCACGCGCAGAGCCAGTGTCGATAGCCCCGCGGTCACCAGACTGGACAGGCCGTGCCCGTCGCGCAGCGGCAGAACCAGCGTCAGGGGGCCGGGCCAAAAGGCCTGCGCAAGCCGGTCCGCGTCATCTGTCCAGATCACGTAACGCTGCGCGGCCCGCACGGATGGCAGATGTACGATCAGCGGATTGAAACTCGGACGCCCCTTGGCCGCATAGATGGCGGCCACGGCCTCGCCGTTACGGGCGTCCGCGCCGAGCCCGTAAACCGTCTCTGTCGGAAAGGCGACAAGCTGCCCCGCGCCAAAAAGCGCTGCCGCCTCTGCAATGCCAGGGGCGTCGGCTTGTAACGTCAGGGGGAGAGAGTTTGTCATTGCGCTCCGTGACGCCGCGTTTCGGTTGCCGGGCGCGGCGATGCGGCTCATCTTTGATGGCAAAGACCCTTATAGGGTAGTATGCCTGTTGCCAAGACGGGTGCCTGCCCGCATGGAGACGAAGAAATGCCCTATCACGCCCCGGTCGATGATTTTTCCTTTCTCTTTGATCACGTGGTGGATTTTGCGCAGGTTCAGGCCACGGAGCGGTTCGGTGAGGCCACATCGGATGTCACGCAGGCGATCCTGACCGAAGCGGGCAAGCTCTGTGACGAGGTGCTTGCGCCGCTGCAACGTCCCGGTGATCTGCATCCCGCACGGCTGGAGAACGGTGTTGTGCGCACCTCGCCGGGCTATGCCGAGGGCTGGAAGGCCATTGCCGAAGGTGGCTGGGTCGGCATCGCGGCAGATCCCGAATTTGGTGGGATGGGCCTGCCGATGACGCTGACCTCTGCCGTGAACGAGATGATGAGCGGTGCGTGCCTGTCCCTGCAGCTTGCCCCCCTGATGAGCCAGGGCCAGATCGAAGCGCTGGAGCATCACGCAAGCGATGAGATTAAGGCGCTTTATCTGCCCAAGCTGATTGCCGGGGAGTGGACCGGGACCATGAACCTGACCGAACCGCAGGCCGGATCGGACGTCGGCGCGCTGTCGACCAAGGCGGAAGATCAGGGCGACGGGACCTATGCGATTACCGGGCAGAAAATCTATATCAGCTGGGGTGATCATGACGTGGCAGAAAACGTCTGCCATCTGGTGCTGGCCCGGTTGCCTGGCGCACCTGCGGGCACCCGTGGGATCAGCCTGTTTCTTGTGCCCAAGTTCATCCCGAATGAAGATGGCAGCCTTGGCAAGGCCAATGGCGTGAAGGTCGTGAGCCTTGAACATAAGATCGGCCTGCACGGATCGCCGACCGCGGTGATGCAGTATGACGGCGCCACCGGCTGGCTGGTCGGGCCCGAACAGGGCGGCATGGCGGCGATGTTCACGATGATGAACAACGCGCGGCTGGGCGTTGGCGGGCAGGGCATCGGTGTGGCGGAAGGTGCCTACCAACACGCGCTGGCCTATGCGCAGGAGCGCAAGCAGGGCAAGACGACGGTGGAGGGCGGGACCGGGACGATCCTCGATCATGCCGATGTGCGGCGTATGCTGATGACGATGAAGGCCGATACCTTTGCTGCCCGCGCGATCGCGCTCAGCTGTGCCATGGCCATCGACATGGCCCATGCCACGGGCGCGGCGGAGTGGGAGGCGCGCGCCGCTTTCCTGACGCCGATTGCCAAGGCCTTCGGTACAGAGACGGGAATGGACGTGGCCGAAACCGGTGTGCAGGTGCATGGCGGCATGGGCTTCATCGAGGAAACAGGTGCCGCGCAGTTCAGCCGAGATGTTCGTGTGACGGCCATTTACGAAGGCACCAACGGCATTCAGGCGATGGACCTTGTGGCGCGCAAGATGATGGATGGCGGCGAGGCGGCGGCGCGTTTGCTGGACGAGATCGAAACCTGTGCCGAAGAGGCCCGTAGCCTCTTGCCGGATTTGGCGGAACCTGTCTGGCAGGCATCGGAGAGCTTGCGCGAGGTGACCGAATGGCTGGTGGCGCAACAGGATATGACAACCCGTTTTGCCGGTGCTGTACCCTATCTGCGCGCCTTTGCGCGCGTGTTGGGCGGGTATCTGCACCTCAAAGCCGCGCTGGCCGATCAGGGCGGTGCACGCGAGGCGCTGGCGCGGTTCTACATCAAACGATTGCTGCCCGAACATGTTGGCCTGCTGGCACATGCGCAAGCCGGGGCGGATGGGCTTTATAGTCTGAGCCCGGATGAGCTGGCCGCTTGATGAAAGATCAACCGCCAGAGGGCTTGCGCTACCCATGGGACACGCCACCGGCGGAAGGTGACGCAATAGAAGTTGCAGAAGGCGTGTTGTGGATGCGCCTGCCGCTGCCGATGAAGCTGGACCACGTGAACGTCTATGCGCTGGATGACGGCGACAGCTGGACGGTGATCGACACCGGATTCGCCTCGAAACGCAGCAAGGCGATCTGGGAGACGCTGATGGCGGGCCCGCTGGGCGGCAAACCGATTGGCCGCGCGGTGGTTACCCATCATCATCCCGATCACATCGGTCTGGCCGGATGGTTGCAATCGGACCATGGCGCGGAGCTGATCACCACGCGGACGGCGTGGTTGATGGCGCGGATGCTGACGCTCGATGAACAGCCCGTGCCGTCGCCTGAAACGCTGACCTTTTACCGCGACGCTGGCATGGCGCCTGATATCTTGGAGCAGCGCGCATCCGAGCGGCCCTTCAACTTTGCGGATGTCGTGGCGCCGCTGCCCCTTGGGTACAGCCGTATCCAGCAGGGCGACACGATTGAAATGGGCGGGCGCAGATGGGACATCCACATCGGCAACGGCCATGCGCCCGAGCACGCAACCTTCTGGAGTCGCGATGACAATCTTGTGCTGGCGGGCGACCAGATATTGCCTTCGATCAGCCCCAACATCGGCGTCTATGCAACGGAACCGATGGCCGATCCGATTGCTGACTGGCTGGAGGCCTGCGAACGTTTGGCAGGGCTTGCCCGCGCGGATCACCTGGTGCTCGGGGGGCACAAGCTGCCCTTTACC
Source organism: uncultured Roseobacter sp. (assembly GCF_947492555.1). GTDB lineage: Bacteria > Pseudomonadota > Alphaproteobacteria > Rhodobacterales > Rhodobacteraceae > Roseobacter. The sequence continues at coordinate 908,314 of NZ_CANLNE010000001.1, read as the reverse complement.
GGCCTGCCGATGCGCATGCGGCAGTTGATCGACAACCACCATGGGGCTTTGAAGCGCCTGCTGGAGTATCTCGATACGCCCAAGTCCGCCGGGGAGTGCTTTGCCCCGCTGTTCAAACGCAAAATCGGACCGGCTGAATACGGCCTGGCGCTGGTCGAAGCGGTCGCACATCTGAGCCATCTCTACCAAGATGGGCTTGCCACGCGCAGCCGGGGCGCGGATGATGCATGGGTCTACCAGCGTAAAGGGTGAAGCATGGGTGAAAACATCGAAACCTCGGCAGAGGCGGCTGAAGCTGCGGCATTGCCGCGCCGACACGACGTGCATTGTGATCCGGAGACCCCGGCGCCGACAAAGGTGGACGTGCCGGACGCGATTGCCAGCAAACCCACTGGACAGAAATCGCCCGCGCAATGGGCCTATGAACGCATTATCCTCTATCTCAAGAATTTCGAGGAACAGCTGGACAGTACACAGGAAGTTGCCATGGGGTTCACCGGCGGTGACGCGGGCGTGCTCCGGATCGAAGGCATGGGGTACTTCGACCCCGACATCGTGACCTTTTACGGCACCGACGGGGCAGGGGGCCGCACGCAAATGGTGCAGCATGTCAGCCAGTTGAACGTCATGCTGCGTGCCCTGCCGAAACCTGCCGAGAAGACAGAAGCGCGCCGGATCGGATTTCGCCTGGCGCAGGACATTGCGACAGACAGTTGAGCCATGCGGCAAATCCGTCACCGCACTGCGCGCATTGAACGCGCGGATGGGTGACATCGCCCGGCGAATCCATTAGGGCTGATCAAGTATTCAAAGAAGGACTGCGGCAATGGCAGATCACAATCACGGTGAAATGGAAATCACCACCCAGGAAAAGACATTCGATGGCTTCATGCGCTGGACCACGCGGATCGTCATCGCGATCATCGTGCTGATTGTCTGGATGGCGATTTTCATTACCTGAGCTGACCTCCCGCAGGAGCTTTTCATGCGTGTATTGATGTTACTGGCCGTTCTGGCGACCCTGACCGGCTGCGCAGTTTCGTCGGCATTTGAAGCGTCCCCGGAAGAGATCGCGGCAAAGGTCTATGTGCCGAATGGGCCCCCCAAGCTGACCATTTTCACCATGGTGAATAATGAGACCGGCCACGGCGGCCACACTGCCTTGATGGTCTCCGGCTCTCAACAGGTCATCTTTGATCCCGCAGGATCGTTTCAGCATGAATTGGTCGCCGAACGTGGCGACGTGCTCTACGGGATTTCGCCAGCCTGGGTGCAGGCCTACAAGAGCGCCCATGCGCGTAGCACACATCACGTGGTAAGCCAGGAAATCGTTGTGACGCCGGAGCAGGCCGAGAGGGCATTGCAACTGGTGCGTCAAAATGGGGCTGTTGCAGGGGCCTTCTGTACCAATTCCACGTCATCCATTCTGCGACAGGTGCCGGGGTTCGAGGACATTCAGGTCACTTTTTACCCGATTAAATTCATGAACCAGATCGAAGCGCGGCCCGACGTGGTCACCGATCGGTACTTCGAAAACGATGCGGGCGACGTCCGCGACGGCATTGAGGCGGCACAGAGCTGATCCCGGATCAGAGCGCGAAAAGCCAGAGCATGCCAAACAGCGTGGCAGCGCCCGAAAAAATAGCCGCCAGCACGTTCTTGGTGAGCAATCCGACCACAAGAGTGACGAGAGCAGCAGTCATGCGCGGTAGATCCGCCTGACCATCCGTTGCAGCAGGCCACACGACCTGTGGGGCGACCAGCGCGGGCAACATCGCCACCGCCGTGTAGCGCAGATGGCGCAGGAGCCACGCAGGCATCGGCCTGTCGCCCACGATCCCCAGGAAGGCAAACCGCAACGCGTAGCTGCCAATGCCAAGCCCGATAATCACGATCCAGAGGGTGCCGGTGTCAATCATGGCGCAGCTTTCTGCGTTCCAGCAGCATTTCGGCTTGGGCACCGGCCATCATGCCCAAGGTCCCCGCGATCATCAGGCCCAGCGAATAGGGTACCGCTGCGGTCAGCAGGCTCGTGATGATGGCGACAAGGGCGGCAATCACATGGGCGGCGGTCCGCAGCATCGGGGCCACCAGCGCCAGAAAGGTGATGGGCAGGGCGAAGTCCAGCGCCCAGCTGTCGGGCACCTGCGTGCCGACAAGGGCGCCCAGAATGCTGCTGACATACCACATCGGCACAATCGGGCTGAGCACGCCGGTGAAATACGCCATGCGCTGCGGCACAGTCATCTGCGGCTCGTTTTCGAACTGCACGACGGAACAGGCATAGGACTGATCCACGGTGAAATAGGCGGCGATTGCGCGTTGCCAAAGAGGGGCGGCCCCAATCCACGGGGTCAGGGAGGCAGAATACATCGCCACGCGCAGGTTTACCGCCAGCGCAGAGGCGAGCACGATCACCGTTGGCGCGTTTTCCTGCATCAGCTGCAGGGCAGTGAACTGTGCAGCGCCCGCAAAGACAACAGCCGAAAAAGACAGTGTTTCGAGCACGTTGAGGCCTGCTTCTGTCGCCAGAACGCCAAAGAGCATCGCAAAAGGGATCACGACAAGAAGGAAGGGGGCACCGTCCGCAAAGCCTTTCCAATAGGCAGAGGCACGTGTGCGCGTTTTGGGAGTGGTGGCGGGCATAAGATGCTTCTAAAGTTACGGCCAAGGCGTAGCTCAGCCCCGCGGAGGATGCAATTGGCCAAATTGGACGACACCAGCGATTACCTGATCGCGCCCGATCCCAAGGCAGCGCGGCTGACCCGCGCCGTCGCCGGGACGGATCAAGAGGGGGCTGCCGTTGTCGCCACGGTGGTGGAGGAACGACCGCTCACGATCTTCCTGAATGGTCAGGAGATCGTGACGGCGATGACCATCGGGGATTATCCCGATTATCTGGCGCTGGGGTTCCTGCGCAATCAGGGCATGTTGCAAGCGTCTGACGAGATCACAGGCGTGGACTACGACGAAGAATTGGAAACGGTGATTGTGCGTACGGCACGCAAGACAGATTACGAAGAGAAGATGCGCAAGAAGACCCGCACCAGCGGCTGTGCCGTCGGTACGGTGTTTGGGGACATGATGGCGGGGCTGGAGGACGTCAACCTGCCGGAAACAGCGGTGCGGACCTCGTGGCTCTATGCGCTGAGCGCGCGTATCAACCGGACGCCATCGCTGTATCTGGAGGCCGGGGCAATACATGGCACGGTGCTATGTTACGAGGATAAACCATTGGTCTACATGGAGGATGTCGGACGCCACAATGCGGTGGACAAGATTGCCGGCTGGATGTTGTCGGAGGGTGTCAGTGCTGATGACAAGATCCTCTACACCACCGGGCGGCTGACATCCGAGATGGTGATCAAAACCGCGATGATGGGTATTCCGGTGCTGGCGTCGCGGTCCGGTTTCACCGCTTGGGGGGTGGAGATTGCGCAGCAGGTGGGCCTGACGCTGATCGGTCGCATGAAGGGTCAGCGGTTCGTGTGCCTGTCGGGCGAGGCGCGCCTGATCCGTGACACGGACCCGGCCACCGTGCCGTTGGAGCCGCGCCGGGCCGGACGAAAGAGCGCCGAATGAAGCAGCCACTGGGTGTCATTCTCGCGGGTGGTCAGGCCACGCGCATGGGCGGCGGTGACAAGGGGCTGTTGCGCCTTGGCGGTCAAAGCTTGCTGACCCGTGTGATCGACCGGCTGGAACCGCAGGTGGCCGGGCTGGCGCTGAATGCCAACGGTGATCCGGCGCGTTTTGAGCGCTACCGCCTGCCAGTGCTGGCCGACAGTATCGACGGTTTTGCAGGGCCGTTGGCGGGGGTTTTGGCAGGGCTTGACTGGGCCGCGACGCAGGGTGCGGAGACGATTGTCACAGCTGCGGCGGACACACCCTTCTTTCCTGCCGATCTGGTGCCACAACTCTTGCTGGCCAGCGAAGGCATAACACATCCGTTGGTCCTCTCCGCAACGCCCGATCCCGCACGGGGGCGGGTGCGGCACCCGACCTTTGGCCTCTGGCCGGTGGCTCTGCGCGATGACCTGCGCGCGGCCTTGCAGGACGGGTTGCGCAAAGTGGTGTTATGGACCGATGCACATGAGGGTCGCGAGGCGCTTTTTCCGGTGACCACATTCGATCCGTTTTTCAATGTGAACACGCCCGAGGATCTGGCCCGTGCAGAGGCGCTTTTATGAAGTTGTACGGGGTTGTCGGGTGGAAAAACGCAGGTAAGACCGGCCTGATGGAACGTCTCGTCACGGAGATCTCGGGGCGCGGCTTCAGCGTGTCCACGGTCAAGCACGCCCACCACGTTTTCGACGTGGATCAGCCGGGCAAGGACAGCTACCGGCACCGGCAGGCGGGTGCCACGGAAGTGCTGCTCGCCTCGCGCAAGCGCTTTGCGCTGATGCATGAGCTGCGTGAAGAACCCGAACCGATGCTGGACGCGCTGCTGGCCAAGCTCAGCCCTGTCGATCTGGTGCTGATCGAAGGTTACAAGCGCGACGCGCATCCCAAGGTCGAGGCGCATCGGGCGGAGACGGGCAACCCGCTCATCGCCCCGGACGATCCGACGATCCGCGCCGTGGCCAGCGATACGGCCCTTACCCTGGATCGCCCGGTTTTTGATCTGAACGACACAGGCGAAATTGCCGACTTCATCCTCTCCGAGGTTGGGTTGTGACCGATTTCGATACCGTTGTGATGGTTGACTGGTCGGGCGGAAACGACACCGGAAAATCCCCACGGCAAGACGCGATCTGGGCCTGTGTCGCCCGCTTGGGCCGGGCTGAGGCGCCACAATACCTGCGCAATCGCAAGGTGGCCGAAGACTGGCTGACCCAGCTGTTCGAGGCCGAAATCGCGGCGGGACGACGCGTGTTGGCAGGGTTCGATTTCCCTTTCGGCTATCCGAAGGGGTACGCGGCAGCACTGACTGGCAAAAGCGACCCTTTCGCGCTCTGGCACTGGCTGGAAAACCGCATCGAGGACAGCCCGCAGAACAACAACCGCTTTGATCTGGCGGGCGAGATCAACCGGCAGTTCGGAGGGCGCGGCCCGTTCTGGTTCAACGGGCTGAAGCGCGATGTCGACGGGTTGCCGCGCAAGAAAACCGGCTATGAAAACCCGTTCCCGGAAAGACGTCTGGCGGAAAAACGGGCCAAAGGAGCCTTTTCCTGCTGGCAGTTGGGCGGGACGGGGGCCGTTGGCTCTCAGGTTTTGATGGGATTGCCGGTGCTCGCGCGGTTGCGGCGGCGGTTCGAGGCCGCCGTCTGGCCGTTTGAACCGTTAGACAAACAAATTGCCCTCGTGGAAATCTGGCCGTCCCTGATGCTGGGCGCCGCACCGGCGGGCCAGATCAAGGATGCATGGCAAGTCCGTGAGGTTGCGCGCAGCGTATCAACGCTGGAACCCGACGCTTTGGCCGAGATGCTGGCCGTTGATGCTCCGGAAGAGGGGTGGATATTCGGTCTCGGTCACGAAGACCGTTTAAGGCAGGCCAGCGCCCAGCCCCCGCGTTTGACCAACGACTGTTTTGCGCTGCCGCCGGGAGTGCATTGGACCCCTGTACGCGAGGCGCTTGCGCTTTTGCAGGATCGTCTGACTCCGGTAACAGGAAGTGAAACGATGCCCGTAACGGCAGCAACCGGACGGATTCTGGCGGAAGATGTGGTTGCGGCCCGATCCAATCCGCCGCTACCAAACACAGCGGTCGATGGCTATGGTTTTCTCGGCGGCAAGGCCGCGGGCGTGCATCGCATGCCACTGGTGGAAGGACGCGCCGCCGCCGGGGATCGCCCCGGGCTTGTACCACCGGGGTCTGCGGTGCGCATCCTGACCGGGGCGGCCTTGCCGGACGGGGTCGATACGGTGGTCCTGCAGGAAGACGTTACCGTCAGCGACGGCCAGATAGCTTTTCACGGGCCAATCAAGGCAGGCGCAAACACCCGTCGCGCGGGTGAGGATGTGGTGCAAGGCGACGTCGCTTTGACACAAGGCACGCGGGTCGGGCCGGCGCAGGCCGCCCTGCTGGCCGCCACCGGTGTCGGCGAGGTGTCAGTGCGCAAACCCTTGCGTGTGGCTGTCCTCTCCACTGGCGCAGAGCTTGTGGAGGCGGGCACTACTGCGGCCCTTGGGCAGATTTTCGATGCAAACCGTCCGATGCTCTTGGAGATGGCGCGTCGCTTTGGACACGAACCGGTTGATATGGGACGGGTGCCCGATGATCGCAACGCGCTGGCGGCGCGACTGGAGGCTGCGTCCAAGGCTGCTGACCTGATCCTGACCAGCGGCGGCGCATCGGCTGGCGACGAAGACCACGTATCGGCCCTATTGACCGAAGCGGGAGCGATGACGCTTTGGCGCATCGCGGTGAAGCCGGGCCGACCGCTGGCCCTGGGAATGTGGTCGGGCGTGCCGGTGTTTGGTTTGCCAGGCAACCCGGTCGCCGCGATGACCTGTGCCTTGATCTTTGGCCGTCCGGCGATGGCACGGTTGGCCGGGAGCGCATGGGAAGAGCCGCAAGGTTTCGAGGTGCCGGCGGCCTTTACCAAACACAAAAAACACGGGCGGACGGAATATCTGCGTGCGCGGATCAGGGACGGGCAGGCGGAGGTTTTTGCTTCCGAAGGGTCCGGGCGCATTTCCGGTCTGAGCTGGGCTGACGGGCTGGTAGAATTGCCGCATGGCGCGGCGGAGATCGTACCGGGGACAATGGTGCGGTACATTCCCTTTGCCAGCTTTGGGCTCTGAGAGATTTTGTCCTGATCGCTCCCAGCGCTATGTCTCGATACAGATTAGATGATCGTGCAAACCGTTGGGGGAAATTGATGTTCAGATTCACGTTTTTGACTGCCGGAGTTATGGCCGTTCTTGCGGTATCGGCGCAGGCTGAGTGCGTGCAGGCACTGACCGTGAAATTCGCCGAAAGTGCGCCGCGAGACCGCTTTGACATCATTCACACCGCGACGGGCGTTTTCGTGACCGGCGTGTCGATTGATTTGCGCGACTCGCAGGGGGCCTTGGTTTTTGACACTGCCGAAGGGGGGTCAGGCACGCAGGTCTTTCAGCCCTTTGAACCGGGCGAGGGCATGCAGGGTGTCCAGGTTGCTGATGGTGCACAGCGCCTGGATATCCGTTTGACAGAATTGTCTGCCGGTCAGCGGACCGGGTTCACAATCGACGTGGACGATCAGCAAGCGCAATCCGATCTGGGACAGATCAGAGTGACGGGTGGCGAGCTCTCGGGTGCGCGGGTCCTGTTCAGCCTGGCGGATGGTTCCGAACTGGAAGCTGTCTTTGACGCTGACCATCGCGCCAAGGTCTGTACGTGACGCGCTAGTCGAAGGTGCCCGCCACACGGCCCAGCAACATAAAGGCGCGTGCCGTCCGGGTTTCCGCAAGGGCGGAAATCTCACCGTCTGTCGCCGATGTTTCGAATTCGGCAAAGGTTTTGTCAAAGCGGCGCAGGAAGTGGTGCGCCGCATCCCGAAAAATAGGATCCTGTTTCATGCGGCCTGCCGTCAGCGCAAGGGATGAGCGGTCCCGTACGCCGCCCAAGGCCGCAATCGGCCTGCCGCGTGCACCCTGGCCGAACTGTCGCCAAACCTCGGGGCGGGCACGGTCCGGCAGCAGATCATCCATGTAAATGCCATCCTGGCTGAGCAGTGTCAGCACGTCCTGTGCCGCTTGAATCAACTGAGCGGCCGAGCGGTCCTTGAGCGCGCGCCGCAGGGCTGCAAACCCGGCCTCATCTTCCGCCGTTTCGGGGAAGTTCAATGCGCGGATGAAATCCTCCACCGCCAGCGGCGGGGCCATGTCGGTCGCTTGCGTCCCAAGAGCAAGCGCGGGTTGGTCTTCAGGCGATGGCTCCGTGGTGGTAGATGGATGGTTTGCCGCTGGTCTTTCCTGCTCACGGCGTGACGTAAAGGTGGCCAATGCCGATTCCGTTTTCCGGGCCGCTTCTGCAATTTCATCAAGCTTTCGGGCCACGGAAGCAGGTTCCGGGCCTGCGATACCGCTTTGGTTCTGCGCGATGTAGGCGTGGCGAATAGCATCGATAGCGGCCTGCAGGCGCTGGCTTTCCTCTCGCATGATCCGGCTTGACCGTGCCGCCGTCGCGGCAACCCAGATCATGCCAACCGGCATGAAAATGGCGAGCATAACCATGATAAATCGCAGTCCGCCCGAGCTTTCACCCGCGACGTTGTTGCTGGGCATGAACAGAAAGAAGAGCGCCGAGGCCAGCAGCCAAATCCCCGACAGGACAAGAGCCGCGATTTCTATACTGCTGATACCCTCGGTGCCGGGCCGGTCGTAAATACCGAGAGGCGTAGGGCGGGCCCGCGCTTCGGTGTTTTCTGAAGTTTGAGTCGTGTCAGCCATCGTCGCAATTCCTGTCAGGCGTAGACGATCTTGAGCACCTCGTAGGACTTCTCGCCGCCCGGCGTGCGCACTTCTACGCTGTCCCCTTCATCCTTGCCAATCAAGGCGCGCGCAATCGGCGATTTTATGTTCAGCAGGCCCTTTTCGATACTGGCCTCATGTTCACCCACGATCTGCCACGTCTTTTCTTCATCCGTGTCTTCATCGACCAGCGTCACGGTGGCGCCGAACTTGATGGTGCCGGACATCTTGGCCGGGTCGATCACCTCGGCCAGCCCCAGCACACCCTCCAGCTCCTTGATCCGGCCTTCGATGAAGGACTGCTTTTCGCGCGCGGAATGGTATTCCGCATTTTCGGACAGATCGCCATGCTCGCGTGCTTCGGCAATGGCTTTGATGATGGCAGGGCGCTCCACTGACTTCAGCTGTTTGAGTTCCGCTTCCAGATCAGCGTGGCCCTTGCGGGTCATGGGGATTTTATCCATCAGTAGCGTCCACGAAATGACGCGGCCCGCCGGGCTATCCGGGGGCCGCTGGTGAGAGTTGGCAACTACCTGACCTAAAGGTGAAGGAAATTGCAAGAGGTCTGGCTTAGATTACCCTGCGCGGGGTCAGTCGTATTGGACCACTTCATATTCAATGTTGTCGTGATCGTGGAAGTAAAACCGCCGACCCGGTTCATAATCTGCGTGATTGCCGGTGGTGAAGCCCACTTTTTTCACAGCCTCCTCCATTGCGTCGATGTCTTCCACCACCACGGCGATGTGGTTGAGCCCGCCGCGGGTGGTGTAGCTGTCTGCCTTCTCGCTGGTGTCCTGAGCGGGCGTATAAAGCGCCAGGTACTGGGTGTCCGAACCCACGTGAATGGATTGCCCGCCACTTGTTGCATCGCCTTTCCAGCGAATGTGCCAGCCAAAAAGCTCCTGCATCCAGGCCGCAGTCGCCTCGCCGTCGGAGACGGTGTAGTTTGCGTGTTCAAGCCGTACAGTCATCGATCTTCTCCTTGAGATTTGCCTTGATGACACTCACCGTAATTTCTAAACCTAACTTTAGGTCAAGGAGAATTTTATGGCAGTCAGTGATGGGCTTTCGATCGGGGCATTGGCGGCGCGCACCGGGCTTGCCGTCTCGGCGATCCGCTATTACGAGGCACAGGGCCTGATCCGGCCGTGGCGCAACGCCGGTGGGCAGCGTCGGTTTGAGCGTTCCGACCTGCGCAGGCTCAGTTTCGTGATGATCGCGCAGCAGTTCGGGTTCACCTTGCCGCAAATCAGGGCGGAACTTGATCGGCTTCCGGGCGGGCGTACGCCAACCAAGGCCGACTGGGCACGGATCAGCGCGGGCTTTCGGGCCCGGCTGGACGAGAAGATCGAGACATTGACGCGGCTGAGGGACAGTTTGGATGGATGTATCGGCTGCGGGTGTCTCAGCCTGCCGAACTGTGCGCTTTACAATCCGACCGACCGGATCGCGGAAAAAGGGCCTGGCCCGCGCTTTCTCATGGGTGATCTGCCGGAGATGTGATTGGAATCGTGCCACTCGGAGGTAAAATCGTCGATTTGTCCTCTTCATGACGCTCAGTTGCGATTGCATTGGGGGGTGACGTGGTTTAGCCAATCGCGAAAGATTGTTGCGCGGCAGAGGTCGCGCCCCGTCGGATTGTAAGGGAGCCGGGACATGTCGGAGACGGAACGCGAAGCAATGGAGTACGATGTGGTCATCGTGGGCGCAGGTCCGGCGGGCCTGTCTGCGGCGATCCGTTTGAAGCAGCTGGATGCCGAGTGCAACGTTGTTGTGCTGGAGAAAGGCTCTGAAGTGGGTGCGCATATACTGTCGGGTGCCGTTCTGGACCCGGTCGGTCTGGATGAGCTGATCCCGGACTGGAAAGAGAAGGGTGCCCCGCTCAATGTACCGGTGAAAGACGACAACTTCTTCATGCTGGGTGAGGCGGGCAAGCTGCGCATCCCTAATTTCCCGATGCCACCGCTGATGAACAACCACGGCAACTACATCGTCTCCATGGGCAATGTGTGTCGCTGGATGGCGGAGCAGGCGGAAGAGCTGGGTGTGGAAATCTTCCCCGGTATGTCGTGTTCTGAGTTGGTTTTTGATGAAAATGGCGGAGTAAAAGGGGTCGTTGCGGGTGAATTTGGCAAGAATCCTGATGGCTCCAAAGGCGACGGTTACGAGCCTGGCATGGAGCTGCATGGCAAATACGTTTTCCTGAGCGAAGGTGTTCGGGGATCGCTCTCCAAGCAGGTGATTGCCAAATACAATCTCTCCGACGGGCATGAGCCGCAGAAATACGGTCTTGGTATGAAGGAGATCTGGGAGATCGACCCGGACAAGCACCGTGAAGGATCTGTCACCCATACCATGGGCTGGCCCCTGGGCGGTAACGCGGGTGGTGGCTCCTTTATTTACCACCTTGAGAACAATCAGGTTTATGTGGGTTTTGTCGTCCACTTGAACTACAAGAACCCGCATCTTTTCCCCTACATGGAATTCCAGCGGTTCAAGCATCACCCGATGGTCGCGGATCTGCTGAAGGGCGGCAAAAGGGTCGCCTACGGCGCGCGGGCGATCTCCGAAGGGGGATTCCAGTCTATGCCCAAGATGGTCGCGCCCGGTGTTGCGCTGCTGGGCTGTTCTGTGGGCATGGTCAACGTGCCGCGGATCAAGGGCAACCACAACGCGATGCTGTCCGGCAAAGCCGCCGCAGAAGCAGCAATGGCCGCGATTACGGATGGTCGCAGCGGTGATGAGCTCTCTGATTATGAGGCCGAAGTGCGCAATGGCAAAATCGGTCAGGACTTGCGCAAGGTACGTAATGTCAAACCGCTGTGGTCAAAATACGGGCTGACGGCGAGCCTTGTGATGGGCGGGGTCGACATGTGGACGAACACCCTGGGCTTTTCGCTGCTGGGCACGCTGGGACACGGCAAATCGGATGCCGAGGCAATCGAAGAAGCCTCCAAGCACCAGACCATCGATTACCCGAAGCCCGATGGCAAACTGTCCTTTGATCGCCTGACCAACGTCGCTTTTTCTTTTACAAATCACGAGGAAAGCCAGCCTGCGCACCTGACGCTCAAGGATGCGGATGTCCCGGTGAACAGCAACCTGCCGAAGTTCGCAGGCCCGTCGGCGCGTTACTGCCCGGCAGGTGTATACGAGTTTGTCGAGGAGGCCGGCAAGGACACCCGGTTCGTCATCAACTTCCAGAACTGCGTGCACTGCAAAACCTGCGACATCAAGGACCCGGCGCAGAACATCGTCTGGACGACGCCACAGGGCGGGGATGGACCGAACTATCCCAACATGTGATGCGAGCCGGGGTATTGCTATTGCTAGGCGGTGATTAACACTGATGCTCTATGGTGATTTTACGCCGCCCGGCAGGGTCGCAGGATTGCGCTTGGGCCTGAACCTGATAGCCTGCCGCCCAACCCGCGTTTCATGAGAGAGCAACCGTGCTTCACAGACTAATGACCTCCGCTGCAGTCCTCGCATTGTCGTTGACGATGGTGGCGCCCGTCGCTGCTCAATCCAATGCCGGCGCCTATCTGGCGGCGCGATCTGCCGCCATGCAGAGCGATTTCGAGCAAGCCGCCTCCTACTTCACGCAGGCATTGTCGCGCGACCCGCGCAACAGTGCCCTGATGGAAAGCGTTGTCGTGTCGCAATTGGCGCTCGGGCGTGTAGACCGTGCCGTGCCCGTGGCCGAAGCCTTGCTGAGCCTCGGGCAACCCAGCCAGGTCGCACAACTGGTGCTAACGGCAAACACGATCCTTGAAGAGGACTATGAGGGTCTGATGATCGCCACGCCCGAGGGCGACGGCGTCGGCCCTCTTGTGGACGGATTGATCAAGGCCTGGGCACTCATGGGCGCGGGTCGCGCAAATGACGCGCTGGCGGCCTTTGACAGCGTGTCGGAAGAGCCGGGACTGCAGGGCTTTGCGCTTTATCACAAGGCGATGGCGTTGGCCTCCGTAGGGGATTTCGAAGGCGCCGAAGAAATTTTCAGCGCCGATACCACGGGCGCCGTGGTGCAGACACGCCGTGGAGTTTTGGCGCGTGCCGAAATCCTCTCGCAGCTGGACAAGGATGCTGAGGCGCTGGAATTGCTGCAACGAATGTTCAACGGTGCCACCGATCCCGAGATCGAACAGGTGATCGAGGCGTTGAACGGGGATGCGCCCGTGCCGTTCCGACACATTACCTCCGTGCGCGATGGCTTTGCAGAGGTTTTCTATTCGGTGGCGGCGGCCTTGCGTAGCGAGGCAGGGCCAGAATATACGATCCTCTATGCTCAGGTCGCGCTGACCTTGCGACCAGATCACGTGGATGGCTTGCTTCTGACTGCGGATCTCTTTGAAACGCTTGAGCAATACGCACAAGCCATCGCGGTCTATAAGCGGGTTCCCGCGAACGATCCGGCCTATCATGCTGCCGAACTCGGCCGGTCCGAGGCATTGCGCCGATCGGACAGACCCGAAGCTTCGATCGAAGTGTTAGAACAGCTTGCGCGCAGCCACGGGCATCTGGCAACCGTGCATTCGGCGCTGGGCGACGCGCTGCGTCAGCAGGACCGTTTTGCCGAAGCGGTTGTTGCCTATGACAGGGCGGCAGCCCTGGTCGAGAATATAGGCGGGCCAAGCTGGTTTCTCTACTACACGCGCGCGATTTGCCATGAACGATTGGACAACTGGGAGGCTGCTGAAGCGGATTTTCGGGCGGCTCTGGACATAAATCCGGGCCAGCCGCAAGTGCTCAACTACCTCGGCTATTCGCTGGTCGAAAAACAGGTCAAACTGGATGAAGCGCTGGAGATGATCGAACGTGCGGTCGCAGCGAGCCCGGACAGCGGATACATCATCGACTCGCTGGGCTGGGCGCTCTACCGTCTGGGACGCTACGAAGAAGCCGTGCCGCATATGGAACGGGCAGTGGAGTTGATGGCAGTGGACCCGGTCGTGAACGATCACCTGGGCGATGTTTATTGGGCGGTTGGACGCAAACGGGAGGCGGAGTTCCAGTGGGCGCGCGCCCTTTCCTTTGTCGATGAGGACGATCTGATGAGCGAAGCCAAGCCCGAGCGTATCCGGCGCAAGCTCGAAGTCGGTCTGGATGCTGTGCTGGCTGAAGAGGGCGCGGAGCCGCTGCAAGTTGCCAGGGACTGAGGGCGGGCGTCAGGCGCGCGCCCCGCGGAATGTGGAAGTTTTTGCGCCCGCCAAGATCAACCTGACATTGCATGTCGTGGGTCAACGATCTGACGGTTATCATTTGCTGGATAGTCTTGTGGCGTTTGCGACAGTGGGTGACCAGTTGCGCGCGCGCTTGGGTGATGGGTTTTCCCTGGAAATGCAGGGTCCAGAAGCGGCGACAGTGCCGAAAGATGTATCGAATCTGATCTTGCAGGCCGCAAACCTCTTTGATCAGTTGCCGGGAGCGTCTTTCCATCTGGTAAAGAATTTGCCGGTGTCATCCGGAATCGGTGGCGGGTCGGCGGACGCCGCCGCCACGTATCGCGCTCTGTCTGTGGTTGCCGGAGAAGCGGGCGTTCAAATCCCTGCGTCGGAAACACTGCTGAAACTGGGCGCGGATGTCCCGATGTGTCTGACCAGCGCGGCCGCGCGCGTCGGGGGTATTGGCGAGCGGATCACGCCCATGGAGAGCTTGCCTGCCCTGCCTGCTCTGCTGGTGAACCCGCGCCTGGAAATCTCTACGCCCACCGTATTCAAAGCGATGACGGCGCGACAAAATATGCCTATGCCCCAAAATCTTCCGACGTTCCGCGACGCCGGTGATCTGGCTACTTGGCTACGTGGGCAACGAAACGATCTGGAACCGGCGGCTTCACAACTGGTGCCGACGATTGGTATCGTAAAAATAGCTATCTCCACGCAACCGGATTGCCTGCTGTCGCGGATGTCGGGCTCCGGCGCGACTTGTTTCGGCTTGTTTCCAACGATCTCGGCAGCACAGAACGCGGCTGCAGCCATCTCACGCAGTTATCCGGATTGGTGGGTCAAACCGACAGAGCTGGGCACGCAAACCGAGCGTGCACAGCCCCGGCCTAGTTGATGCGCTCGACCACGTAATCCGCCAGATCGCTGAGCATCTCCTTGATGTCATGATCCGGCAGGGGAGCAAGAGCTGACTTTGCCTTCAATGCCCAACTGCGCGCTGCATGTGCCGTCTCGGTGAGCGCGGCATGCTTGTCCAGCAAGGCCCGCGCCCTTTCCAGATCGCCCTCCGTCTGTTTGCCCTTTTCGATCGTGCGCTCCCAGAAGGCGCGCTCCTCGGCATCCGCTTTTGCCACCGCCTTGATCAGCGGCATGGTCAGCTTGCGCTCGCGGAAATCGTCTCCGATGTTCTTGCCGATTGCACCCACGTCCCCTTGAAAATCAAGCAGATCGTCGACAATCTGGAAGGCCACGCCCAAGGCATCCCCGTACGCGTAAAGCGCGCGCACCTGAACCTCCGGGGCATCTGCAATCACGCCGCCAACTTCCGTCGCTGCGGAAAACAGGGCAGCCGTCTTGCCCCGCACCACCTGAAGATAGACCGCTTCGGTGGTGGCAAGATCCTGACTGGCCGTCAGTTGCAGCACTTCGCCTTCCGCGATGGTCGCAGACGCGTTGGAGAGAATGTCGAGCACGCGCAGCGATCCGGTTTCCACCATCAACTGAAAGCTGCGCGAGAAGAGGTAGTCGCCTACCAGCACCGAAGACTTGTTGTCCCACAGCAGGTTGGCGGTTGGCCGCCCGCGCCGCTGGCCGCTCTCATCGACCACGTCGTCGTGCAAAAGGGTGGCGGTGTGGATGAATTCCACCGTCGCGGCCAGATTGATGTGAAACTGCCCGTCGTAGTCGCAAAGATGAGCCGCCGCCAGAGTGAGCATGGGGCGCAATCGTTTGCCGCCCGCTTCCACCAGATGCGCGGTGACTTCCGGAATGCGCGGCGCGTGTTCGGAAGCCATTCTGGCGCGGATCAGTGCGTTCACCGCATCGAGGTCAGCAGCCAGATAGGTGGCCATTCGGTCATGCGGTTTCTGCGAATTCTCGGTCTTCGGCATCAACTTCCCAACTGCAGGCTCGACATCACCGCCAGCTTGCCCTTACATCCCTGATATGAAGGAACTTTTGCGCAGCACAGACCCGACGATCATCGCCTTTGCCACGGCCCTTCTCCAAGGCGAGGATATAGACTGCTTTGAGTTGGACGTAAATATGAGCGTGCTCGAAGGTGGCATCGGAATCTTCCCGCGCAGGCTCATGGTGCGTACCGAAGATCATGACGTCGCGATACGGGTCATGCACGACAACGACATCCCTCTGGGCAAATGACCTCCGACTTGACCCGGGACGCATTTCTGGGTGGGCGGCTGCACTTACACCAGCCTCGCTCGGGGTATCGCGCCGGGGTGGATCCGGTGTTGCTTGCGGCCAGTGTGCCGGCTCAATCAGGCCAAACAGTGCTCGACTTGGGCTGTGGTGTGGGGGCTGCGGCTTTATGCCTCGCTGCGCGGGTGCCTGGCCTGAAGCTGACCGGCGTGGAAATGCAGCCGGAATACGCCGCATTGGCGCGGCGAAATGGCGGGGACGCACTGGAAGTGATTGTTGCTGATATCACTGCATTGCCCCTGGAGCTGCGGCAGCGGCAATTCGACCACGTGATCACGAATCCTCCGTACTTCAATCGGCGCGCCAGCCGCAGTGCCCACAACGCAGGCCGCGAGACAGCGCTCGGCGAAACGACCCCTTTGACGGACTGGGTAAAGGCCGCAGCCAAGCGGCTGAAACCAAAAGGGTACGTGCATATTATCCACCGCGCAGAACGGTTGCCGGACATCCTGCAGGCCTTGCCAAATGGGATGGGTAGCATCGAGGTGTTGCCCCTGAGCCCGCGCGTCGGTCGTCTTGCAGAACTGGTCATTGTCCGGGCGCGCAAGAACGGACGCGGGGCATTCAAACTACATCCTTCGGTGATTCTGCATGAAGGGACGCAACACGAAAGCGACGCAGACAGCTACGTCCCAACGATCAAATCGGTATTGCGGGATGGCGCCGCACTTGAATTCTGAACCCATTAATACAATCTTAACGGGTATCATGCGCATGCTGCTTATGCGGCGTGACTTGAATCACAAGGTGTGGTCAACTCAACGCCATACCGTTACACACAGGAGGAATGAATGAGCGTTACTGCACATGTCGATCAGCTGAAAAAGAAGCATCAGTCCCTGAGCGAAGCCGTAGAAGAAGCCCAACGCGCCCCCGGCATCGATGATCTTGCAATCGCAGACCTGAAAAAGCAGAAACTCCGTCTAAAAGAAGAAATCACGCGCCTGTCGAGTTAGGATTTTTACGCAGACTGGCGCGCGCCGCGATCATTGCGCCGCCAGTCACAAGAATCGCCGCGATGCCCAAAGTCGCTGACAGCGGGGCAACGCCGGCCACGACAAGCACCACGGTAGAGAGCAATGGGGCCGCGTAGGAGGCGGCACCCAGCAACTGTATATCGCCCTGCTTGACACCGATATCCCAGACAAAGAAGGCCAGCCCCACGGGGCCGAGGCCAAGCAGGAGAATCGAGCCCCAGCCCAGAGCGGACTGTGGGAAAACCGTGTCTTCGAACATCAGGTGCAGCGGCAGTGACAGGGCGGCGGCCCCAATGCAAAACACGGTGACCGATTGCGTTGGCGCGTCGCCGACCAGGCGGGAGAGCACCGAATAACTCGACCAGGTGAGCGCGCAGATCAGCGCCAGCCCATAGCCGGGCAGATAGTCCATGCGGAAACCGCTGCCACCGCCTGAAATGATCAGAGCCGCGCCTGCAAAGCCGATCATAGCCCCGATAAATGCCCTCTGCGAACCTCTTCGCCGGGCAGCAGGCCGGACAGGATCACGATTAGCAGAGGCCACAGGTAGGCGATCAATCCGGCCTCCGCGGCGGGCGCGAGACGCAGGGCGGAGAAGTAGAACGCGTGGTAACCAAAAAGCCCTAGCGTTCCAAAGATGTAGACGCGTAGAGGGACAGATCGCAACATCGCAAACCCGCCAGATTGATGCGTCCAGATTACCCCGCAGGTGCCACCGATGGTGAAACATATGGTGTTGAGCAGCAAGGGCGGCGTCGGGGCGGACCCAACGGTCAGCAGAGCGAGCAGGGCTTAAAGGACGACCGCTGCAAACCCGATGAGCGTTGCGCGCATCTTTGTCATTGAGAGTTGCCTTCCGTAGTCACGACGCGCAGGCTGTCGGTGATGTAGGTCGTCTTGCTGATTTCGCGCAGCATCCACTCGCGGAACGCTTTGACTTGCGGGCGATCTTCGCTGTTCTTGGGGCATAGAAAACGGAACCGGGCACCGGTAGATAACGCCGTGCCATATGGGGTAACCAAGCGGCCTTCGTCAATGTCTTTTACCACCAGAGCGCGCCGCCCCAGTACCACACCGACCCCGGCGAGCGCCGCATCCACGGCGTGATCTGCCTGGCTGAAATGCGGCCCGTGTGTCGGATCGAAGTCGACGCCCATTGTGGCAAACCACGCCTTCCAGTCGCACCGCGGGTACAAAAAATTGATCGAATCGTCGAAGATCAGCGGCGCCTCGACGAGGCTTTGTGCGTCCGGGAACCGTTCGGCGAGGGCAGGCGTCATAACGGGTGCCACCCATTCTTCAGCCAGGGGCAGGCTATAAAGATCTTCATCGGTGTCACGTCCAAAGCGGATGGCCACGTCAATGGCATCGCGTCCGAAGTCCATGATCTTGAGCGACGCCGAAAAGCGCAATTCGATCTCAGGATGTGCTTGGGCAAACTCATAGAGCCTTGGGGCCAGCCACTTCGCGGTGAATGCAGGTCCCGCAGTCACCGTGAGGGATTGGTTGTCCTGTAGGCGTTGTGCAGCGCGCCATGCATTGGCAAGTGTCTGAAACCCATCCTCGGCCCCTGGTGCCAGCGCCGCGCCTGCTTCGGTGAGTTCCACGGCGCGATTCAAACGTCTGAAGAGAGGGGCGCCAAGGTGTTCCTCAAGGGATTTGATCTGAAAGCTCAGCGCAGCCGGTGTCACGGAGAGTTCTTCTGCCGCCTTGGCAAAGGACATATGCCGAGCGGCGGCGTCAAAGGCACGCAAAGCGGTCAGGGGTGGGAGTCGATCCATCATAATCAGTTAAGTACAGCTTAAGTGATGGGATTGAAAGTCTCGTTTGTCGTCCACGTTAGCGCATGCCATATCTAACTCAGATCAATTGAACTTATGCACGCAAGGAGCGACGCCATGTTCGAAGCTACCACAAACAGTGATACCCGCAACGCCATGCAACGCGCTCATGAAGAGCGGGCACAAGCGATGAAGGATGCCTGGAACTGGCTGTTTCACTCTTCCCGCTGATCGACTGCAGCGATCTTACGGGATGTGAAAAGGGCCGGTGATCATCACCGGCCCTTTTCTTATTACTTGATGTGCCTCGCTTAGACGAAGAACTGTGCGCCATTTGCGGAAATGGTCGAGCCATTGATGAAACCCGCATCATCCGAGGCAAGGAAAACAACGCAGCGGGCGATTTCTTCAGGCTCGCCAAGCCGTCCTGCCGGAATTTGCCCGATGATGGATTCGCGCACTTTTTCCGGTACGGCCATGACCATTTCCGTCGCGATATAGCCGGGGCAGATCGCATTGGCGGTGATGCCTGCGCGTGCTCCCTCTTGGGCCAGCGACTTCACGATGCCCAGATCGCCGGCTTTTGTCGCGGCATAGTTCACTTGCGCGAACTGGCCTTTTTGACCGTTGATGGAGCTGATTACGATTACGCGGCCAAACTTGCGCTCGCGCATGCCGGGCCAGATCGGGTGCACTGTGTTGAACACGCCCGTCAGGTTGGTGTCGATAACTTCCTGCCACTGCTGTGGCGTCATCTTGTGGAATGGCGCGTCCCGGGTGATCCCGGCATTTGCCACGACGACATCGATGGGCCCCAGATCGGCTTCGACGCCCGCGATGCCATCCTTGCACGCGTCATAGTCGGCCACGTTCCACTTGTAGGTTTTGATGCCTGTTTCATCGGTGAACTTGGCGGCTGCCTCGTCATTGCCCGCATAGGTGGCAGCAACCGTGTAACCGGCATCTTTCAGGGCATTGGAAATAGAAGCACCGATGCCTCGGCTGCCTCCAGTGACAAGTGCGACGCGGGACATGTGGGATTCTCCTTAATGTTTCTGATAATCTTGTTACGGATTGATTTCGGTCTGCGCAACAATATTGCGCAACTAAAGCCAGCAAACAGATGTCTTTGAGATGTTTAGGCGGCGCTATGCTGCGCCGCCTTGATATGGATCAGGGACGTTCGAGGCACATGGCAACGCCCATGCCGCCACCGATGCAAAGGGTCGCGAGGCCTTTCTTGGCATCACGGCGTTTCATTTCGAACAGCAGTGTGTTCAGGATGCGCGCGCCGGAAGCGCCGATCGGGTGGCCGATGGCGATTGCGCCGCCATTGACGTTCACCACGTCGGGGTTCCAGCCCATGTCCTTGTTAACGGCGCAGGCCTGCGCGGCGAAGGCTTCGTTGGCTTCGACCAGATCAAGGTCTTCGGCTTTCCAGCCCGCTTTTTCCAGCGCTTTCCGGCTGGCGAAGATCGGGCCCGCGCCCATGATCGCCGGGTCAAGACCAACGGTTGCGTAGCTGGCGATGCGCGCCAGCGGCTCGATGCCGCGTTTTTCTGCCTCGTCCGCCGTCATCATCAACGCGGCCGCCGCGCCATCGTTCAGGCCAGAGGCATTTGCCGCCGTGACCGAGCCGTCCTTGGTGAACGCGGGGCGCAGTTTTTGCATGGCTTCCACCGTGGCGCCGTGTCGGATGTATTCGTCCTGATCGACGACTGTGTCGCCCTTGCGTCCCTTGACTGTGAAGGCCATGATCTCATCTGCAAACTTGCCGGCTTTTTGTGCTGCTTCGGCTTTGTTCTGCGATGCAACGGCGAATTCATCCTGTTGCTCGCGTCCGATTTGCCACTTTTCAGCAACGTTTTCAGCAGTTTGCCCCATGTGGTAGCCGTTGAAAGCATCCCAGAGACCATCGCGGATCATCGTGTCGATGTACTTCATATCACCCATTTTGTGGCCAGCGCGCAGCGAGGCGGCGTGGGGCGATAATGTCATGTTTTCCTGGCCGCCCGCGGCGACGATCGACGCATCACCCAACTGGATGTGCTGTGCTGCCAGGGCAACGGCGCGCAGACCCGAGCCACAGACCTGGTTGATGGTCCAGGCCGAACTTTCCTGCGGCAGGCCGGCATTGATATGCGCTTGTCGCGCCGGGTTCTGGCCCTGAGCGGCGGTCAGCACCTGCCCCAGAATGGTTTCGGAAACTTCGGAAGCATCGACGCCTGCTCGTGCCACGACTTCTTTCAAAACTGCGGCACCAAGATCATGGGCGGGCGTGGTTGCGAAAGATCCGCCAAAACTGCCAACGGCGGTGCGTGCTGCGGATGCGATAACGACATTCGTCATATGGATTGGTCCTTTGCCAGTTCTGGAAAAGGGGCGTTCTCGCCGGGCGCTGGTTTCAAGGGCCCTGACCCCTCACCTTCAATGGTTTGGTCCATAGCCTATTCACGTCAGGGCAGCAACCAAATGGCATGTCGCAACCGGCTTCGCGTCTATCGGGCGTTTGCCTTAGATTGCTTTTTGTTTTTCTATGCCGCGCAGCCAATGTGGACGTGTTGACGCGGCTGCAAAGTAATAGCCTTGCAGGCAGTCCACGCCGAGATGAATGAGCGTTTCTGCGTCTTCCTTGTTTTCCACGAATTCAGCCACTGTCAGCATGTCAAAATGACGCGCGATGGATACAAGGGCAGCCGTAAGGGCCTGATTATCGGGGTCTGACGCAATCCCCTGGACGAATTGACCGTCAATTTTCAGAATGTCGAAGTAGAAATCCTTGAAGTAGCGCAGCGCAGTGTAGCCCGCGCCAAAGTCATCCATCGCAAAGCTGATCCCTTCGATCTGCAAACGGTCCATGAAATCAACAACCAATTCAGGGACCAGCATGGCGGAGCTTTCCGTGATCTCCAGAATCAATCGCTCGGCGATCATTGTATTGCGGGTTAACCAGCGATCCAGTGTGCGGTTCCATTGGCGATACCCGATGGAGCGCGCAGACATATTGACTGATAGTCTCAATCCCGGGTTGTCGTTTAGGGCGCGCAGCCCCAATCCCAAAGCCAGGGTGTCGAGTTGGCGACCAAGTTCTGTATTCTCGATCGTTTCCATGAAGTCACTGGCAGGAATGACACGACCCGTTGAATCCAAAACGCGGATCAACCCTTCGTAGAAGGCCACCTTATCAGGGGCCCGTGACTGCATCACGGGTTGGAAGGCCAGCAGTACCTGTTTGTGCTTGATTGCTTCAGCGACCATATCAACAGTGCTTTTATCGCGCTGTGACAGGGCGAACTGCAGTGGGTTTTCCGCACCCGGCGGAACATCCGCAAATCGTTTCTTTCTCGGGCCCGCCATTGTGTCCTCGCGCTGAGCAGCTTTGACCACCTTGCAGTCCCAGATGCTAAAATCGGGTAAATATTCTTATTTTGTTCTAATTTGATTCATGCTTTAATCGACTGAAAAGTAACGTAAACAAAGGGAAAACCGCATGGAGAGATGTGGCTGGGCGGGGCCAGATGAAATCTATCTCGAATACCATGATACGGACTGGGGTGTGCCCGAATATGACAGCCGGGCGCTGTGGGAAAAACTGGTTCTGGATGGATTTCAAGCCGGATTGAGCTGGCTTACCATTCTGAAAAAGCGGGAAAATTTTCGCATCGCATTTGCGGGGTTCAAACCCGATGTGATTGCCGATTGGGGGGAGGCCGAGATCGAAAAGCTACTCGTGGATCCGGGCATTATCCGCCATCGGGGCAAGATCGAGGCCACGATCAGCAATGCCCGTGTCTGGCAGAAGATCGAAGCGTGCGAGGGGTTCGACAGATTTTTATGGAAATATGTGGATGGCGCACCGCTGCAGAACCAGTGGCGGACACTGGACGAGGTCCCGGCCTTCACGCCGCTTTCCACGCAAATCTCCAAGGACCTCAAGAAGGCGGGCTTTCGATTCTGCGGGCCGACAATCGTTTACGCCTTCATGCAGGCGGTGGGCATGGTCAACGATCATCTGGTGACCTGCCCGCGTCACAGGGCCGTTTCGGATATGGCGGCAAAGGGGCGTTGACTCTGTCCTTTTGCGCAGTATAAGCGCGGCTTCATTGGTGTTGGTGGCCCCCGCAAGGGACAGCCTGTCAGGCGCAAGCCAGAGGACAACGCCCTTCACGCCCGTAAGGGCCACATAGAAGGAGATCAGCCGTGACAAAACGCACGTCTGCCAAATACAAAATCGACCGCCGCATGGGCGAAAACATCTGGGGCCGTCCGAAGTCCCCAGTGAACCGCCGCGAATATGGCCCCGGCCAGCACGGTCAGCGCCGCAAGGGCAAACTCAGCGATTTCGGCATCCAGCTGCGCGCCAAGCAGAAGCTCAAGGGCTACTACGGCGACCTGACCGAAAAGCAGTTCCGTCGCATCTACGCCGAAGCCGAGCGGGTCAAAGGCGACACCGGTGAAAACCTGATCGGTCTGCTGGAGCGTCGTCTGGACGCCGTTGTCTACCGTTCCAAGTTCGTTGCAACTGTTTTCGCAGCGCGCCAATTCGTGAACCACGGCCACGTGAAAGTGAACGGTAAGAAGGTCAACATCCCGTCCTACCGCGTGCAGGAAGGCGACGTGATCGAAGTGCGTGACCGCTCCAAGCAAATCGCCGTCGTGCTCGAAGCGACACAATTGCCCGAGCGTGACGTGCCGGACTACATTGAGGCCGACCACTCCAAGATGACCGCGAAATTCGTGCGCACACCAGCCTTGGGCGATGTGCCCTACCCGGTGATGATGGAACCGAACCTCGTCGTCGAATTCTACGCGAAAAACTAAAGTTTTTCAGAATATTACGAAATGCCGCGTCGTGTTTTCGGCGCGGCATTTCCGTTTCAGACCGCCCGCGCCACAATGCCGAAACTCGTCCTCGAGGGTGGGCCGGATGGGAAGGTATATTGTGCTTCCACCGAGAAACCCGCTTTCTGCAGAAGCTCTGTCATCTCCTGAGGGCGAAAGGTCCGATGGCGCCACTGCAGCCAGATGATTGCATTGCACCAATGCGGTTTGGACACGGACATCCATAAATACGCGCCGGGACGTGCCATGCTCCGCATCGCTTTTAGCGCGGCGAGCGGGTCGTCAAAATGTTCAATTACATGAGCGGCCAGCAATACATCGAACGAACCCAATCCGCCTTCTTCCAGGCCTGCATCACAGGTTTCCGCTCTGACGCCCCGGCGCATCAGAGCGTCCTTTGCGACGTCCAGCATTGCCGGAGAAGGATCAAGCAGCACCAGACGGTCAGGCGTGCCGTAAATAACCGTCCAGGCCTCTGCCATGGCACCGGTCCCTGTGCCAATATCGATAACTTCAATACGGGAGGACATATCCGGCTTCTGGTTGGATAAAAAACCAAGGTACCCGTCATAATAGCCGAGAACACGCATCTTGTCGGACCACTTGGGCGCAGCCGTTTGGTAGCGGTCTTCCAGGTCAGAACGAGTATGAGACATGCCGCGATGCTTGCACAGGGTGTGCGGTCCCGCAAGCACGCCACATTGCTTTGGATGTCTTGAAGTACCCAGAGCGATTTTAAACCCGGACGTTGCCAAAACACTCGGCAAACAACGTAACGTTGGAAACAGTTTGTTCGGCGGAAATCCGCTTGACTTGGCGTGACGTGAATCATATTCAAATTTTAGAAAAGTTGGGTAAAATTGGTTTGGAGTGAGTAATGAGTTTTTTGAAGACAACCTGCGCGGTTGCCGCGACTTTGGCCTGCACAGCTGGTGCCCATGCCGCCACAATCACAGTTTCCACATTCGACGCCGGTAGCTACAACAGTTCTTTCGGCGCGGGCGGTAACGTGGGTGAGGATTTCGAAACCCTCGGCAACACAATGAGTGAAGGTGAAGTTGGAGCTTCGCTCTCCACAGCAGTCGGCACCTTTGAAAGCCTCGGTGGCGAAGGGTCCGGCGGGTCTGTAATTGGCGACGGGACGGAGTTGGCGTTGCGGGATGGCAGCGTTTTCGGTCGGACCAACACCGTGCCACAGGGTGGCACATGGTTTCTGGACAGCAACGACACATGGGGCATGAAATGGACTGTCGATATTGGCGGTCTGTTCGACAAGCTCTCCTTCGTGCTCAACGATGGCAGTGACCAGGGTGCGTTCCTGCGTATTACCGCGGGCGGCGACTCCAAGGAGCTGCGGACCGGCGGGAAACTTCCAAATGGAAACGCGCGCACGGTTGTGATCGATTTTGGGCAGAACGTATCGACTGCTGAAATCATTCTCGGCAACTACACCACTTCCGGCGGTGAACGCTTCAAGTTGAATGACGGCTTCTCTATCGACGGCATTGACGTGGCTGCTGTTCCGTTGCCAGCCTCTGTTCTGCTGCTCGGTGCTGCCATGGGCGGTCTCGGCTGGGCAGGTCGTCGCAAGACATCGCGCAAGGCCTGATCAGACACATCATTTGGCGCTTTCAGCTGCCTTTGGACCAAGCAACAACCGCCCGACACTGTCGGGCGGTTTCTTTTTGTGTTGGGACCATGGCTGCAAGTTGCCGCGCTCCCACGCATTGAGGTGTTGTGGCCCCGTTCCTGATATCCAAGACCGGCTAGTAGCGTGTTCGCAGTGCGAGTTGGTGGTGGCAGTCTGCGCGGCACCTCGCTAAGGTCCGCCGGACAGGAGAAGACCCGATGACGACAGCAATTCAGCCGCAACCCGGCATCATGGATATTGCCCTTTACCAAGGCGGCGCATCCAAGATCGAAGGTCAGGCCAGTCCGCTTAAGTTGAGCTCGAATGAGAACCCGTTTGGTGCCAGTCCCAAAGCCACGGCCGCAGTGACTGAAGCGGCGATGGGTCTGCATCGCTATCCTTCAACTGATCATAAGCCGCTACGTGACGCGATTGGCAGGGTACATGGGTTGTCGGCAGATCGGATCATCTGTGGCGTGGGCTCGGATGAAATCCTGACGCTGCTCGCCATGGCCTTTGCCGGGCCGGGTGACGAGGTGCTTTATACGGAGCATGGGTTTTCGCTCTACCGCATCTTTGCGCTTTCGGCCGGGGCAACGCCCGTTGTGGCCCCCGAAACAGACCGCTGCGTCGATGTGGATGCGCTGATTGCGAAGATCACGCAGGCGACACGCCTGATCTACATTGCGAACCCGGCAAATCCCACGGGTACGGCGCTGGATATGGCAGAGCTCATCCGACTGGCGGACGCGGTGCCTGATAGCTGCCTGCTGGTTCTGGATGGTGCCTACGCGGAATTCTTCAACGGCTATGATGGGGGCGCCTCTCTGGTCACAGCACGCGACAATGTGGTGATGACCCGCACGTTCTCCAAGCTCTATGGGCTCGGGGGGCTGCGCGTCGGTTGGGGCTATGCATCTCGGGAAATCATTGACGTGCTGAACCGTATTCGCGGGCCGTTCAACATGTCCAGCGTCGCGCTTTCCGGTGCAGAGGCGGCGGTAAACGACCGGGAATTCGTGGCGACCTGCCTGAAGGAGAACGCGGAGCAGCGCGCCCGATTGACCGGCGGGGTGCGCCAGCTTGGTATCGCTTGCGATGACAGTCAGGCCAACTTCGTGATGGCACGCTTTGCCGATGAGGCCGAAGCGCTCGCCGCGGATGCGCATCTGAGATCGGTGGGCATTCTCGTGCGCCTCGTGAAAGGCTACGGCTTCCCCGAAGCGCTGCGCATCACCGTGGGCCAGGCCGATGACGTCACGCGTGTGCTCGACGCGCTGGCCAGCTTCAAGGGGGCGGCATGAGCGCGATTTACGATCGGGTGGCCCTCATCGGGCTGGGGTTGATTGCCTCCTCAATGTTCTGGGCAATGAAGCGGGGCGGGCTTGCTGGCGAGGTGACGGGATATGCCCGTAGCGCCGAGACCCGCGACACCGCTCGCCGTATCGGATTGTGTGACCGCGTGTGTGACAGTGCCGCCGAGGCTGTGGAGGGCGCCGATCTCGTTATTCTTTGTGTGCCAGTCGGTGTCATGGGTGCGATTGCAGCGGAGATCGCGGGCAGTTTGAAACCCGGCGCGACCGTGACGGATGTCGGTTCCGTCAAGCGGGATGTGATTGAGAATGTCGCGCCGCATCTGCCGGACCACGTTCATTTCATCCCCGGGCACCCGCTCGCGGGCACGGAGCATTCCGGCCCCGAATCCGGTTTCGCGGAGCTTTTCGACAACCGCTGGTGCCTGCTGATACCGGTGCCGGGCTCAGACCCGGCAGCAGTCGCGAGATTGCGCGCCCTTTGGGAAGGCTTGGGCAGCAACGTCGAAGAGATGGAGGCGGACCACCACGATCTGGTGCTTGCCGTAACCAGTCACGCGCCCCACCTGATTGCCTACACGATGGTCGGTGTGGCGGATGATCTGCGCCGCGTGACCGACAGCGAGGTCATCCAGTATTCCGCCGCCGGATTTCGCGACTTTACCCGGATTGCCGCCAGTGACCCGACGATGTGGCGCGATGTTTTCCTGACCAACAAGGATGCGACCCTGGAAATCCTCGGGCGCTTTACGGAGGAGTTGTTCGCGCTGCAGCGTGCCATTCGCACCGGCGATGGTGATCATCTGCATGATTATTTCACACGCACCCGCGCGATCCGCAGGGGCATCATCGAGGCGGGACAGGACACGGATGCGCCCGATTTCGGACGGGCAAAGAAATCCTCGTGAGAGCCTGGGCGCTTCTGTTCACGGTCATTGCCGGTGTTGCGCTTGCCGAGGTGCCTGACACCTCCAAACGGCCTGTGGGTCGCCCAGGCTCGACGGCGGGCGGGGCGTGGCCCGTCACTTTGGACGTATCCGGTGCTATCGCTGCCCCGGTTCGCTCTGCAGAGGCGCAAGCAGTCGTGGTGCGGGTTGACGTGCCCAGAACGTCGCTCAGGCCCCAGAAACGCACTCGCGCTGCCCGTAGACTCATACGTCAGCACCAGAAACTGCGGGCAAAAGGTGCAGTATGTGGCGATCCCGACATTCAGGGCGACGTTGTCGGGCGCGTGCCGGGCAGGATTTCCGGCTGCGGGGTGACGCAGGCCGTGCGGGTGAAATCGGTGTCGGATGTGACGCTCAGCCAGCGCGCGATCATGGATTGTGGCACGGCTCAGGCGTTGAAAACTTGGATCGAAGGGTCGGTGAAACCCACGCTCCGCACATCCGGTGGCGGGGTCGCGGGCCTGCGCGTGGCGGCGCATTACGCCTGTCGAACACGGAACAACAAGAAAGGCGCGCGGATCTCCGAGCACGGCAAGGGGCGCGCC
Source organism: uncultured Roseobacter sp. (assembly GCF_947492555.1). Classification (GTDB taxonomy): domain Bacteria; phylum Pseudomonadota; class Alphaproteobacteria; order Rhodobacterales; family Rhodobacteraceae; genus Roseobacter. Next base: position 880,494 of record NZ_CANLNE010000001.1, on the reverse strand, counting down.
ATCGATATCTCGGGGTTCCGGTTGCGGGATGGTACCACTATTTCTGTGCTCAAGGGCTGGACCGCGCGGGACACCAGTCAGGCCCTGCGCCGGATGCACCGCGATGCCTGCGGCCCGTTCGGGACGGTTCTGGGGCCGAATGCGGATAGTTTCCACCGCGATCATTTCCATTTCGACACGGCTCGATATCGCAGCGGCACATATTGCCGCTAACGCAAAACCAGTTGCGGCGCCTGGCCCAGCGGTACAAACCCCAATAAAATCAGACCGTTCCTGAACGTCAGGTCTACGTCAATGGACCGTGGATCGCCCGTGGCCTGAGCGAGAGCGGACAACACGCTCTCTGCTTGTGGTCGGACGGCGGGAGGCAGTAGCCCGGCGGCTTCCGCTAGGGTGAGCATCTCTTGCCAGTTGCGGGCCTGCAGGGACAGCGTGCCCTCCGGTGTGCCCTGTGCATCAATGGTCAGATCCGCGGCGGCACGCAGTTGTAAATCCCCCCACGCGGCCTCGGCCAGGTCGATCCGGAGGCTGCGAGGTTGCGGGCGCGCGACCTCAATGGCGCGACGGTCCCAAACCCGGTCGAAGGCAACCTGCATGTCCAGCGCAAACTTGTCGAATGTCAGTGGCCAGTTTGCCGGAACGCGCAGAGCTGCACGCGGCACCGTGCCGGGTTGCAGACCGGCGGCGTTCAGGGCGACGGTATAGCTGGCTTGGCCCGCCGCTACCTGCTGCACGGCGATGTTCAGATCGGCAGCGGAAAGAACATCCCCCATAGGCGCACTCAGCGACCAGGCACCAGAGGTGACCTGCGCCGCTTCGAGGTCTAATGCGCTGCCGGGTTTCAGGTGCAAGTGTGCCACGGCCTGATCCATGTTCAGGGTGGCGCGGCCCTCCGGGCTGGCGAAGGTGACCGGATCCTGTGGCAGCCGCACCGTCACGTCACCGGGCCACCATGCGGGAGCGGAGAAGGTGACGCCGCTGGTGGTCACCGCCACGCCGGTCTCGGGGTCTGCCAGTGCCGGCAGCGTCATCATGGCGTCGAACCGCAGCGGAAAACCTGAGACATCCAAAGCGGCGAAGTCGGCCTGCCAGCCTTCCGCGCGGCGATCTGCGAACCACTGCTCTGTTGCCTGCCGCGCGGCCTGCGCCGCCCAGATCCACCAGCCGCCCCAGATCAGTGCCAAAACCAGGGCCGCCCAAATCACCCGACGCATCGCAGACCTCTTTGCGTTTTCCGTTGAATTGAGGTTTACGCAATGCAGCCAAGGAGAACCAGTAAGATGACGATGTGGGTATTCGGCTATGGCAGCCTGTTGTGGAACCCCGGATTTGACGTGGCCGAGCAGGTTGTGGCCAAGCTGCCCGGTTATTCGCGATCCTTCTGCATGTGGTCCATTCACCATCGCGGCACCGAAGACGATCCGGGTCTTGTGCTGGCTTTGGATGAGGAACCCGCCCATGCCTGTGAGGGTGTGGCCCTTGCCGTGCGGGCGGGTGCAGAGGAGGCCACTTTGGCTTATCTGCGCGAGCGCGAGTTGATTTCTTCGGCTTACCTTGAGCGGGAACTGGACGTCGATCTGGTGGACGGACGCCGGGTACAGGCGCTGGCTTACATCATCAACCGCGAGCACCGCCAGTATTGTGGGGGCATGCCGCTGGAAGAGCAGGCGCAGATCATCGCCCGCGCGACCGGTGGCATGGGCCCGAACACCGAATATCTTTACAATACGGCAAGCCATCTGACAGAGATCGGTCTGCATGATCCCGACCTTGAATGGCTGAGCCAGCGGGTGCGCCATCTGAGCGCATAAATCCTTGGCCCTTGGCCCGGTTTTCAGTGTAAGCTTCCGCCAGAGCAGAAGAATAAAGCGCGGGGAGCAATTGCGCATGGCGTGGCCCAACCAAGAGGCGAGACCGGTCTTTTCGCAACCGGTGCGGCAAATCTCGCTGATGCTGATCGTGCTAGCCCTTTCCGGCTTTGGCGGTTTTCTGGCCTTGCCGCGCGTGCTGCCGGTTTTCGAGGCGAACCCCTATCTGAACGGCTTCATCATTTTCGTCTTTTTCATCGGGGTGCTGGCCTGCTTCTATCAGGTGTTTCAACTGATCGGCTCGGTGCGCTGGATCGAACGATTTGCCTCCGACACTCAGGACACGAGCATTCAGGCACCGCAGCTTCTGGCGCCGCTTGCCTCGCTGTTGCGGTCGCGTGGCGCGCGCATGCAGGTCAGCGCAACCTCGACCCGGTCAATTCTCGATTCAGTAGCGACCCGGATTGATGAAGCACGCGAAATTACGCGATACATCGTCAACATGCTGATTTTTCTGGGTCTTTTAGGGACATTCTACGGCCTTGCCACGACGGTTCCGGCGGTCGTGGACACCATCCGCAGCCTCGCACCGCAGGATGGCGAAGGCGGGGTGCAGGTCTTCAACCGTCTGATGACCGGGCTTGAGGCGCAGCTCGGCGGGATGGGCGTCGCCTTTGCCTCCTCGCTCCTTGGTCTTGCCGGGTCTCTGATCGTGGGCCTGCTGGAGCTCTTTGCCGGGCATGGTCAAAACCGGTTTTACCGCGAACTGGAAGAGTGGCTGAGTTCCATCACCCGCGTCGGCTTTACCTCGGGCGACGAGGCGGCGGGGGATCAGGGTGTGCTGGCCAGTGTGGTCGAGCATATGGTGGAACAGATGGAGCGTCTTCAGGAGATGTTCCAGCATTCCGATGTCAGCCGATCCGAGATCAACGAAAACCTCGGCACGCTGGCCGGTTCCATTGAGCGCATGACGCAGAAGATGGACGGCATGGATCCGGCCAGCGCGGCCCTTGAACGGGTTGCTGCAGGGCAGGAACGGCTGATTTCCGCGCTTGAAAATCAGGGGCAGGGCGACGGCGGGATCGATGCAGAAAGCCGCATGCGCCTGCGGTCCATCGACGTTCAGATGCTGCGCATTCTAGAAGAAATCTCCGCCGGGCGTCAGGAAAGCATGGCTGAATTGCGCATGGACATCTCCCGGTTGACGGAGGCGATGCGCGGGAAACGGCCCCGCAGTGGCAACACCACCCTCGCAGGGGATGGGTAACCATGGCCCTGTCACGACGCACTGGCACACGTTTTCAGGCGTCCATCTGGCCGGGTTTTGTTGATGCGATGACCGGTCTTTTGTTGGTGCTGATGTTCGTGTTGACCATCTTCATGGTGGTGCAATTCGTGCTGACAGAGCGGATTACGGGTCAGGAGACCGAACTCGACCAACTGGCAGGTGAAGTCGCCGCGCTGGCGCAGGCGCTGGGTCTGGAGCGGCAGACCTCGGCTGATCTGGAAGGTCGTGTAGGAGAGTTGCGCACCTCTTTGACGGACGCGGAGGCGCGGATCGCGACCCTGACCGCGACGCGCGACGCTCAGGCCGCAGCCCTTGATGAGGCCGCCGCGCGGATCACGGGTTTCGAGGCGCAGGTAGCTGCATTGATTGCGCAGCGTGACACCGCATTGGGCGATGTCAGTGCCCTGGAAGCAGAGCAAGCCGAGCTCTTGAGCACACAGGAAGCGCTTAACCTGGCCTTGTCCTCCGCCCGCAGTGAGATTGATGCGCAGGAGGAGGCCGCCCGGCTGGCGGCTGCGCGACGGGATGCTTTGAACGCTTTGGTTGCCGATCTGCGCGCCCGCAACGCTGAGGCGCAGGGGCAGGTTGATACGCTAGGTGCGGAACTGGACGACGCACGCGAGGCGCTCAGCGCCGAGGAGGCGGCGCGCCTGGCCGAAGCCGCGGCCGCCGAGGCACTTCGGGATCGGCTGCGAAATGCTGATGCAGAGTTGACAGCAATGACGCTCGCGCTCGAAGCGCAGCGCAAGGACGCTGAGGACACTTTGACACTTCTGGCCGCCGCGCGGGCGGCGGAGCGCGATCTCGACACGCAATTGGCGGCAGCACTGCTTCGGATCGAAGGGCTGGAGGAGACGGCGGATACGGCGGGTGAGGAAATCGACAGCCTGCGTGCCGCAGAACGCGCGCTCCAGGCCGAACTGGATGCAGCTGCCGAGCGGTCCGGAGCGGAGCGTGAAGAACTGCGGACGCGTCTGGCAGAAGCGCTCGCTGCAAAACTGGCGGCGGAAACCTTGGCCATAGACAACAGCACCGATGCCGAACGCCGCGCGGCGCTTTTGGCACAGGCGCGTCAGGCGCTCGCGCAAGAGGAGGAAGTCAGCGCCGAGGCGCAGCGACAGACCGAGCTGCTCAACCAGCAGGTTGCAGCGTTGCGCGCGCAGCTTGGCGATTTGCAGGCCTTGCTGGACGATGCCGTGGCACGGGATGCTGCGTCGCAGGTCCGCTTGCAGTCACTGGGATCGGATTTGAACACCGCACTTGCCCGCGTGGCTGCCGAGGAACGCCGCCGCGCTGATCTGGAGGAGGCCGAGCGTAAGCGGCTCGCAGAAGAGGCGGCGCGTCTGGCGGAGGAATCGAAAGACCTCGAGCAATACCGCTCCGAGTTCTTCGGTCGGTTGCGTGATGTGCTCGGCCGCCAGGAAGGGGTGCGGATCGAGGGCGACCGCTTTGTGTTTTCGTCAGAGGTGCTTTTTGCGCCAGCCAGTGCGACCCTGTCGCCGGAGGGCCGCGAGGAAGTGGCAAAGGTCGCGGAAATTGTCTCCAGTGTAGCAGACGACATCCCGCCGGAGATCAACTGGGTCCTGCGCGTCGATGGGCATACGGACAACGTCCCATTACTGGGGACGGGGCGTTACGCAGACAACTGGGAGTTGAGTCAGGGGCGGGCTCTCTCCGTGGTGAAATACATGGTGGGGGCTTTGGGAATTCCTCCAGATCGCCTTGCCGCAAACGGTTTTGGACAGTACCAACCGGTGGCGCCTGGCAATTCCGAAGAAGCACGTGCGCAGAACCGGCGGATCGAGTTGAAGTTCACCGAACGCTGACCGCGCTTGTCCGGGTGAGATAAATTCAATACTCCGAGGCGCTGTTGTGTTGTCCTAGCAGATTACTGCTGGACAAACTGCTCCTTCAGCCGATGGGTGCGGGTTTGGTGCATTGTCTCGTCCGCTTGGCAAGAAAAGAAAACGCCCCCGCCAGTCGATCCGGCGCGGGCGTTAGTCTGATCAGGCCACCTTATTCTGCCGTCAGTAGCGGTGGCTTGTTCCCGGAGAGGCGTGGCTTGTCCGGGCCTTCGATCTTCAGATCGATCTCGCCGCCCTTTATCCCAACCTTCACGATGCCGCCTTTGGCGAGCTTGCCAAAGAGCAGGTCCTCCGCCAATGGCTTCTTGATGTGCTCCTGAATGACGCGGCCTAGTGGGCGCGCGCCCATCTTGCTGTCATAACCCTTGTCTGCCAGCCATTCTGCAGCTGGTTTGGTGAGCTCGATGGTAACATTGCGATCCATTAGCTGGGCTTCCAGTTGCAACACGAACTTTTCGACAACCCGCAGGATAACCTCTTTCGGCAGCGGTGCGAAGCTGATGACGGCATCCAATCGGTTGCGGAATTCCGGTGTGAACGTCCGCTCAATGGCTGCCGTATCCTCGCCCTCGCGGCGGTCACGCCCAAAGCCGATGGCCTCCTTGGCCTGCTCAGCTGCGCCGGCGTTCGAGGTCATGATGAGCACGACATTACGGAAATCGACCGTCCGACCATTGTGATCGGTCAGCTTGCCGTGATCCATCACCTGCAGCAGGATGTTGTAGACATCCGGGTGCGCTTTCTCCATCTCGTCGAGCAGCAGCACGCAGTGCGGGTGCTGGTCCACACCATCCGTCAGCATGCCGCCCTGGTCGAAGCCGACGTACCCCGGAGGCGCGCCGATCAGGCGGGAAACCGCGTGTTTCTCCATGTACTCAGACATATCGAAGCGCAACAGTTCCACACCGAGCGTATCTGCAAGTTGCTTTGCCACTTCCGTCTTGCCAACGCCGGTCGGGCCCGCAAAGAGGTAGTTGCCGATGGGTTTCTCCGGCTCGCGCAGGCCTGCTCGTGCAAGCTTGATCGCCGAGGAGAGCGCCTCGATGGCATTGTCCTGCCCGAACACCACGCGCTTAAGCGATGCTTCGAGGTCCTTCAGCACCTCCGCATCGTCCTTGGAGACGTTCTTCGGTGGAATGCGGGCGATCTTGGCCACCACATTCTCGATCTCCTTGGTGCCGATGGTCTTGCGCCGCTTGGCTGCCACAACCAGGTGCTGAGCGGCACCCGCCTCATCGATCACATCGATGGCCGAATCTGGCAGCTTGCGATCATTGATGTAGCGCGATGCCAGCTCCACCGACGTCTTGATCGCGTCGGCGGTGTATTTCACCGAATGGTGATCCTCGAAATAGGGCTTCAACCCGCGCAGGATTTTCACCGCATCCTCGACCGAAGGCTCGTTTACGTCGATCTTCTGGAACCGGCGGCTCAGCGCGCGGTCTTTTTCGAAATGCTGACGGAATTCCTTGTAGGTGGTCGAGCCCATGGTGCGCAGCTTGCCGCCCGCGAGCGCGGGTTTCAGCAGGTTGGAGGCATCCATCGCACCGCCCGAGGTTGCGCCTGCGCCGATCACCGTATGAATCTCGTCGATGAAGAGCACCGCATCTTCGTGCTGTTCCAATTCGGCGACGACAGCCTTCAGCCGCTCCTCGAAATCACCTCGGTAGCGTGTACCCGCCAACAAAGCGCCCATATCGAGCGAGTAGATCGTCGTATTCTCCAACACCTCAGGCGTCTCTCCAGCAACGATCTTGCGCGCCAGACCTTCCGCAATCGCGGTTTTGCCCACGCCCGGATCACCCACCAGCAGCGGATTGTTCTTGCGGCGGCGGCAAAGTACCTGAATGCAACGTTCCACTTCCGCATCGCGGCCAATCAGCGGGTCAATATCGCCTTCGCGGGATTTGGCGTTCAGATCGACACAGTATTTCTCAAGCGCGCTCTCTTTCTTTTCGCCCTCGGTGACGCCCTGCGCCTCTTCCTCATGCTCCGGCGCGCCGGAAACCGGGCGCTGTTCGCCATAGGCCGGGTCCTTCGCGACTCCATGGGCGATGAAATTCACCGCGTCATAGCGCGTCATATCCTGCTCCTGCAGGAAGTAGGCGGCATTGCTCTCGCGCTCGGCAAAGATCGCGACCAGAACGTTAGCGCCGGTAACCTCCGTGCGCCCGGAGGACTGCACGTGAATGGCGGCGCGTTGAATGACCCGCTGGAAAGCGGCTGTGGGCACGGCTTCGGAACCATCGACATCCGTCACAAGGTTGCTGAGGTCCTCGTCAACGAATTCCACCAGCGTGGCGCGCAAATCGTCGATATCGACGCTGCAGGCCTTCATGACGCGGGTCGCGTCCGGTTCGTCGATCAGGGCCAGCAAAAGGTGCTCAAGCGTGGCGAATTCATGGCGCCGGGCATTGGCCAGCGCCAGCGCGGAATGTATTGCCTGTTCCAGTGTGGTCGAAAATGAAGGCACGGGCTGTGCTCCTTCTGATCGGGGTCGGTTGAGGATCTGATTGATGCCGATCCGTAAGCCGACCATGGCCTCATAGTATTAGAGTTTGGTTGATCGCAGCGCCGCTTCAAGTTTTTTCTTCACTTTTGCGGTCACAAATTGTGTGAACCGGACATGAAAGACTGCGATTTCGGCGTTAGAAGGCGTCCTTGCGGGCGCGTATTTCGGCGAAGACCTCGACATCACGTGCGTCTGTCATGCCCAGGCGGGCGCGAATATCAGGGTCAGAGGCGCGCAGAAACGGGTTTGTTGCCATCTCAAGCGCCAGGGTTGAAGGAACTGTTGCCTTGCCAGCAGCACGGGCTGCAGCAATTGCGTCGCTCCGAGATATAAGCTCGGGATTATGAGGATCAATAGTTAAGGCGAACTTAGCATTGGATGCGGTGTATTCATGGCCGGAACACACGATTGTGTCCGCCGGTAGCGCCATCAGGCGGCTCAGCGATCCCCACATCTGTTCTGGCGAGCCTTCGAACAGCCGCCCGCACCCGAGCGCCATCAGGCTGTCTGCCGTGAAAACCGCACTGGCTGCCTCCACATAATAGGCGATGTGGCCGTTTGTGTGGCCGGAGACGTCGAGAACCTGCACCTTGTGCCCGGCAAATTCAAGTTCATCCTCCCCGTTGTGGGCCGCATCAAGCGGGGGCAGGCGATGCGCGTCTGCCTTGGCCCCGCGCACCGTTGCCTTGTTTTCTTTCAGGATGTCGCCCAGCCCCTGTACATGATCATCATGATGATGCGTGATCCACACCTCACTGATCTTCCAACCCCGTTCTTGTGTGGCCTGCAGGATCGGGGCGGATTCCGGCACATCGATAAGGGCGGTTTCGCTGGTCTCGCTGTCGTGCAGCAAAAATGCGTAGTTATCCGACAGGCAGGGGATGGTTGCGATTTCAAGAGCCATGGCCATTCTCCGACAGGTTTGCGACACTGTCTGCAACAGTGACCCATGATGAGACGGGCTGCAATGCATCTGGACGTGCAAGACCTGCGTAATTTCTATTACCGCTCCGCGCTTGGCCGCGCGGCGCAGGCGAGCCTGCGGGGGCGCATGCTGGAGCTCTGGCCAGAGGCCAAGGGGCAGACAGTGGTGGGATACGGGTTTGCCGCGCCCTTGTTGCGCCCGTACCTAAAAGAGGCGCGACGGGTCATGGCGCTGATGCCGGGGCCGCAAGGAGTGATGCCCTGGCCTGCCAATATGCCGAATGTTTCGGTGCTGACCGAAGAAACCTGCTGGCCGCTGGAAACGGGCCATGTAGACAAGCTGGTGGTCCTGCACGGGCTGGAGACCTCTGAGCGCGCCTTTGATCTGCTGGAAGAATGCTGGCGGGTGCTGGGGCCGGGTGGCAGGGCGCTCTTTATCGTGCCCAACCGCGCAGGCCTCTGGGCCAGACGGGACCGTACGCCTTTTGGTTTCGGGCGGCCCTATTCGCCGGGACAGCTGGAAACCCAGCTCCGCAAACATCAGTTCCTGCCGGAACGTCACCTGGGCGCGCTCTATCAGGTGCCCTCGACCAAAAGGTGGTGGATGAAATCCGGCCCTGCGTTCGAGAAGATGGGGCGCAGGCTGCCGACGATGATGGCGGGGGGCGCCTTCATGGTCGAAGCCACGAAACTGGTCTACCCGCCGAAGGGAAAAGTCGAACCTGCGCGGAAATTGCGTGCGCCAGGTGTGCTGGAACCAACGGCCAAGCCGGTTTAGTGATTAAACGATCCACACCGTTCGCTATCTATCGGGCCGTTTGCCCAAATTCGGGGCGTGGGAATCGCAAAACGCCGCAATAATTGCGCCATTTCGCAAACTTTCTGAGAGGCAAAACGGTCGCACCCGGGCCAAACGTCTGAAATCATGGGAAAAGAGCCAAAAACGCTCTACACTATCTCATGTTGCGGGGTGTGAGCCTCTCTGCTACATCACCGCTGATTTCGACGTCTTGAGTTAATTCAAGCCGCGCCAACACTCTCGGTGACGCGATTTTTTCGCATATCCGGGGCCAGAACATCGGAAGGGTGGACGTGTCAGAACCAGCTTCGATTTCCACAAGTATTGCCGAGCGCTATGCCACGGCAGTCTACGAGATTGCCAAGGACGGCAAAGCTCTAAAATTTCTCGAAACTGATCTTGATGCGCTGCAGTCTGCCCTTGCAGACAGCGATGATTTCCGTGCCTTGATCCAGTCGCCGATCTATTCGCGCGACGAACAGGGCACTGCGATTGCCGCCATCGCGAAGAAGATGGATCTTTCGGATACGCTGGCCAACACACTGGCGCTGATGGCGCAGAAGCGCCGTCTCTTCGTGCTGCCGCAACTGGTCAAAACCCTGCGGGACATCATTGCCGCCGAGAAGGGCGAGGTGACCGCCGAGGTGGTGTCCGCCAAGGCGCTGACGAAAACGCAGGCTGAAAAGCTGGCCAAGACACTGAAGGCCTCCACAGGCAAAACCGTAACACTCAATGCGACCGTGGATGAAAGCCTCATCGGCGGTCTTATTGTTAAAGTTGGTTCGCGCATGGTTGATACCTCGATCCGCGCGAAACTGAATTCCCTCCAGAATGCAATGAAAGAGGTCGGATAAATGGGTATCCAAGCAGCAGAGATTTCTGCGATCCTGAAGGACCAGATCAAGAACTTCGGTCAGGAAGCCGAAGTTGCCGAAGTGGGCCGCGTGCTCTCCGTCGGCGACGGCATCGCGCGCGTCTACGGTCTGGACAACGTGCAGGCCGGTGAAATGGTCGAATTTCCCGGCGGCATTCAGGGCATGGCGCTGAACCTCGAATCCGACAACGTGGGTGTCGTGATCTTCGGCTCCGACCGCGACATTAAAGAAGGTGACACCGTCAAGCGCACCAACTCCATCGTGTCCGTGCCGACCGGTGACGAGCTGTTGGGCCGTGTTGTGGACGGGCTGGGCAATCCGATCGACGGCAAAGGCCCGATCAACGCCAAGACCTCCTCGGTGGCGGACGTGAAAGCGCCGGGCATCATTCCCCGTAAATCGGTGCACGAACCGATGGCGACTGGCCTTAAGGCCGTCGACTCGATGATCCCAATTGGCCGTGGCCAGCGCGAGCTGATCATCGGGGACCGTCAGACCGGCAAAACCGCCGTGGCGCTCGACGCGATCCTGAACCAGAAATCCTATAACGACGGCGCGGGCGACGACGAGAGCAAGAAGCTCTACTGCGTCTATGTTGCCGTCGGCCAGAAGCGCTCCACCGTGGCGCAGCTGGTGAAGAAGCTCGAAGAAACCGGCGCGATTGAGTATTCCATCGTCGTCGCCGCGACAGCCTCCGAACCGGCGCCGATGCAGTTCCTGGCGCCCTACGCCGCGACTGCGATGGCTGAGCACTTCCGCGACAACGGTCGCCACGCGCTGATCATCTATGATGACCTTTCCAAACAGGCCGTGTCCTATCGCCAGATGTCGCTGCTGCTGCGCCGCCCGCCGGGTCGTGAAGCCTATCCGGGTGACGTTTTCTATCTCCACTCCCGTTTGCTTGAACGCTCCGCGAAGCTGGGCGATGATGCGGGCAACGGCTCGCTGACAGCCCTGCCGATCATTGAAACCCAAGGTGGTGACGTTTCGGCCTTTATTCCGACCAACGTGATTTCGATCACCGACGGTCAGATCTTCCTCGAAACTGAACTCTTCTACCAGGGGATCCGCCCAGCTGTGAACACCGGTCTGTCGGTGTCCCGCGTTGGATCGTCCGCACAAACCAAGGCGATGTCTTCGGTCGCGGGTCCTGTGAAACTGTCCCTCGCGCAGTACCGCGAAATGGCGGCCTTCGCGCAGTTCGGCTCCGACCTCGACGCCTCCACCCAGCAGCTGCTGGCCCGCGGCGCGCGCCTGACCGAGCTGATGAAGCAGCCGCAGTATTCGCCGCTGACCAACGCCGAAATCGTCTGCGTGATCTTCGCAGGGACAAACGGCTACCTCGACAAGGTCGACGTGAAAGAGGTGGGTCGTTTCGAGGCGGGCATGCTGGCGCATCTGCGGGCCAAGCATCAGGACCTGCTCGACGACATCACCAACAACGACCGTAAGGTGAAAGACGATCTGGCAGACAGCATCAAATCGGCTCTCGACGAATTCGCCGCTGATTTCGCTTAAGAGGTAGGCCCATGCCCAGTCTTAAGGACCTTAAAAACAGGATCGAGTCGGTCAAATCGACCCGCAAGATCACCAAGGCGATGCAAATGGTGGCAGCTGCAAAGCTGCGCCGTGCACAGGAGGCTGCCGAACAGTCGCGCCCCTATACGGAACGGTTCAACGCCGTGATGGCAGGGTTGGCGGCATCGGTGGGCGGATCGGATTCTGCACCCAAATTGCTGTCGGGTACCGGCAGTGACAAGGTACAGTTGCTGATCGTGATGACCTCCGAGCGCGGCCTCTGCGGCGGCTTTAACTCGAACATCGCAAAACTGGCCCGTAGCCACGCTCAAAAGCTTCTGGCCGAAGGCAAAGAGGTAAAAATCCTCACCGTCGGCAAGAAAGGTCGCGATCAACTCAAGCGCGACTTCGGATCGCTTTACATTGATCACGTAGATCTGACCGAAGTCAAACGCGTCGGATACGCGGACGCGCAGGGTATTGCCAAGGATGTGCTCGCACGTTTCGATGCGGGTGAATTCGATGTGGCCACGCTCTTTTATTCGAAGTTCGTGAACGTCGTCAGCCAGATCCCGACCGCGCAGCAGATCATCCCGGCCACATTCGAGGAAGAGGAAGGGTCTGAGCCTTCCACGCTCTTTGATTACGAGCCGTCCGAAGAGGCCATTCTGGCCGACCTGCTGCCGCGCGGCGTGGCCACGCAAATCTTTGCAGGGCTCTTGGAGAACGGTGCGTCCGAGCAAGGCGCGCGGATGTCCGCGATGGATAACGCGACGCGGAACGCAGGCGAGATGATCGACAAGCTGACCATCGAATTCAACCGCTCGCGTCAGGCCGTCATCACCAACGAGCTGATCGAAATCATTTCCGGCGCAGAAGCGCTGTAAGAACAAACCGGAGAAACGACATGGCAAATGCAGTCGGAAAAGTAACCCAGGTCATCGGCGCGGTCGTCGATGTCCAATTCGAGGATCACCTGCCGGAGATTCTCAACGCGCTGGAAACAGACAACAACGGCAACCGCCTCGTGCTCGAAGTGGCGCAGCATCTTGGTGAGAATACCGTGCGTGCCATTGCGATGGACGCGACAGAGGGTCTGGTACGCGGTCAAGCCGTGACCGACACGGACGGTCCAATCTCGATCCCCGTGGGCAATGCCACGCTGGGCCGCATCATGAACGTCGTGGGCGAACCCGTGGACGAAAAAGGTCCGGTGAACGCCGATGAAAAACGCTCCATCCACCAGGACGCGCCGGAGTTTGCCGAACAGTCGACCACATCGGAAGTGTTGGAAACCGGCATCAAGGTGATCGACCTGCTGGCCCCTTATGCGAAGGGCGGTAAAATCGGCCTCTTCGGCGGCGCGGGCGTGGGTAAAACCGTTCTCATCATGGAATTGATCAACAACATCGCCAAGGTGCACTCGGGCTTCTCCGTGTTTGCCGGTGTGGGCGAGCGGACGCGTGAGGGCAACGACCTTTACCACGAGATGATCGAATCCAACGTGATCGACCCCGAAAACCTCGAGAACAGCCAGGTGGCCCTGGTCTACGGTCAGATGAACGAGCCTCCCGGCGCGCGGATGCGTGTGGCCCTGACCGGCCTGACCCTGGCCGAGCAGTTCCGCGACCAGTCCGGGACAGACGTTCTGTTCTTCGTGGACAATATCTTCCGCTTTACCCAGGCGGGCTCCGAAGTGTCTGCCCTTCTGGGCCGTATCCCATCTGCTGTGGGCTATCAGCCGACGCTGGCCACCGACATGGGCCAGATGCAGGAGCGCATCACCTCGACCAAAGCGGGTTCGATCACCTCGGTGCAAGCGGTCTACGTGCCTGCGGACGACCTTACCGACCCCGCGCCTGCGACATCCTTTGCGCACCTCGATGCGACAACGGTTCTCAGCCGTGCGATCTCCGAACTGGGTATCTACCCGGCGGTGGACCCGCTCGATTCCACATCGCGTCTGATGGACCCGGCGGTTGTGGGCGAGGAGCATTATCAGGTAGCGCGCGACGTTCAGGGTATCCTGCAACGTTACAAGTCGCTGCAGGACATCATCGCGATCCTCGGCATGGACGAACTCAGCGAAGAGGACAAGCTGACCGTGGCCCGTGCCCGGAAAATCCAGCGTTTCCTCAGCCAGCCCTTCGACGTGGCAAAGGTCTTCACTGGTTCCGACGGCGTGCAGGTGCCTCTGACCGAGACCATCGAGAGCTTCAAGGCGGTTGTGGCCGGTGAATACGACCACCTGCCCGAAGGTGCATTCTACATGGTGGGCGGCATCGAAGAAGTGAAAGCCAAAGCCGAAAAAATGGCGGCTGACGCCGCCTAAGGAGGTCTGAATGGCAGACACGACACAATTTGATCTGGTCTCACCCGAGCGGCGGTTGGCATCCGCCGCCGTCACTGCGGTGCAGATTCCAGGCGCTGACGGCGACATGACGGCGATGGCGGGCCACGCGCCCACGATCACCACCCTGCGCCCCGGCGTGCTGAGCACTGAAGGTCCGGATGGCACCTCTGAATACGTGGTCACCGGCGGTTTTGCCGAAATCACGGCAGCTGGTGTCACGGTGCTGGCCGAACGCGCCATGCCGAAGGCCGAGGTGACGGCGGACGACATGGCAGCGTTGATTAAAGAGGCTGAAGAGGCGTTGGCACATGCCAAGGAGACCTTTGTCAACGAGCCTGGCCCTGTCGACGACGCGGCCAAGCTGCTCGCCGATATGGTGGCTGTCGGCGATCATATACGCATCTGACTGGCGTCTCATTCTAACCGTCAAGAAGCCCCCGCTCCGCCGGGGGCTTTTTCGTTCTCCCTGTCCTCCCGCGCTGTCCTGCGCAGCCACGCCATAAAGATCCGCAGATTGGGCGAGCTCCGCCCAGGCACCGTCACCATGTGATAACCCAAGCCGTTGTCGCGCAGCGCCATAAGCTTCACAAGCTGCCCGGAGCGGATGTCACGCTCTACAATCGACTGCGGTTGCACGGTTACTCCCAGTCCGGCAAGCGCCGCTGACAACGCCAGCTCATTGGTGTTCAGCAATGTTACATCCAGTACCGCGAGATCAATTCCTTCACCTTCCACCACCCGGTGCTGCTCACGTTCATAGCTGTCCATCACCCAAGGCAGGTCGGTCAGATCATGCAGGCTACGCACTGCACGTCCGGCCACCAGATCAGGATGGGCCACAGCCCAATACGCCGCTTCGGTGAGCAGTTCTGCCTCCAGCTTCGGCCAGGACCCTGCACCATAGCGCACACCCAGATCGAAGCCCTCCTGCCGCAGGTCCACAACCGAGCAGCTGGGGTTGATGTTTACCTGGATCTCCGGGTGCTTGGACCAGAATTCTCCGATGCGTGGCATCAGCCAGCTGCCGGCAAAACCGGGCGTCACGGTGATGTTCACAGGTCGGTCCGCGTTGCGATCCCGCAAATCCGCGACCGCCTCTGCAATCGTCTGGAAGCCGTCGCCAAGCTGCTCTGCCAACGCCCGCCCGGCCGCTGTGGCCGCGACCCCGCGCCCCTGCCGCGTGAGCAAGTCTTCGGCGAAATCCTGTTCCAGCGCGCGCACATGCTGGGCCACCGCCGCATGCGTGACGTTCAGCTCACGCGCGGCGGCACTCAGGCTCTCGTGCCGGGCGGCCGCTTCAAAAGCCCGCAGCGCTGCGAGCGAAGGGATGTCATGCCAGTCCATAATGATAGCTCAACTTACATATATAAAACCATATTGCTTTGCTTCACGTCGCATCGCGCATGTATCATTGACCTACGCAGATGTACGAGGAGAACAACATGTTCACCATACTTTCAGATACGATCAGAATTGCAACCCTGCAGCGGACCTGGAATAGCCGCCGCGACTATCCTGAGGTGAATGGTTTGATGGCCGAGATGGAGCGCCGAGCAGGTCATAGAACAGGACGGTGGGCACGTTCAGACGGGCGCGTCCGGCACTGAACCCCGAGCGGTTTGACTGTGGCGGGCATGGCGGTGAAGCGCTATTCGACCGTGTCGATGTAAAGTTTCACCGCCGCGTACCAATCCGCATAAGCCCGGATCTCTGCGTTGCTGAGATCCGCGGCAATCCCGCTCATCACCTCGTGCTGCCGCTGCCCGGAGCGGAAGGCCTTGAGCTGGGTGTCGATGTAGATATTGGTCTCGCCGGCAAGGTTCGGCACATCGTCGGCCAGATGCATGCCGTCCGCCCCGTGACAGGCCACGCAGAGCGCGGGCGCCTCCGCGGGGTCGGCCGTCAGCTCCGCCCGCGCCTCATGCCCGCCGTACCAGGCCGCGAGATCGGCGATCTGTTGGTCGCTGAGGTTGGCGGCGACGATGGTCATCATCTCGTGTTCACGCGTGCCGTCGCGAAAGGCGGTGAGCTGGTCCCGCAGATAGCTCTCGGGCTCACCGCCGATATGCGGCGCAATCGGGATCGTGGCGAATCCATCCGCGCCGTGACAGGTGCGACATTGGCCCGAGATCTTGCGGCCCGCATCGCGGTCTCCCACGATCTCGGCGGCCATGGGGCCGGCGCACAAAAGCGCGCCGGACATGATCATGTGAAACAGCTTCACCGGGTGTAGGCGATGCGCCAGATCGCACCCGCGAAGTCATCTGAGACCAGCATCGAGCCGTCTTTCAGGAAGGCGATGTCCATCGGCCGCCCGCGATACTCTCCAGTCTCCTCGTTCAGCCAGCCATCCGCGAAGACCTGCGCTTCGACCGCATCGCCGGTTTCGGGATCAAGCGCCGTGAACATCACCCGCGCACCCACCGGCGTGGTACGGTTCCACGACCCGTGCTGCGCCCAGAAAATACCGCCCTGGTAGGCGTCGGGGAAGCTGTTGCCCTCGTAGAACTTCATGCCCAGATCCGCCGCATGCGCGGTCAGCTCCAGCTGCGGTTCAATGAAAGTGACGCCTTCGGGACGTGGATGCTCACTCTCGGACATGATCTCGACGCGCGAATTGGTCCAGGGAAAGCCAAAGTGCTGACCCGCTTCGGTCTGTCGGTTCAACTCACCGGGCGGAATGTCATCGCCCATGCCATCGACCTGGTTGTCGGTCCACCACAGCTCGCCCGTCTCGGGATGGAAATCCTGGCCCACGGAGTTGCGCACGCCACGCGTATAGACCTCGCGATCCGTGCCGTCAGTGTTGATGCGGATAATGCCGCCGATGCCGATCTTGTCGTACATCTCGACCTTCTCCGCGGGCTGCACATTGTGGGGCTGGCCGAGTGAGATATAGAGCTTGCCGTCCGGGCCCACGTCACAGACCCGCGCGGTGTGGTTGAAGCTCTCTTCCTCTGTCGGCACCAGGTCGCCCTGCGCGACCACAACGGCGACCGCCGGGTCAGGCCCTTCAAAGAAGAATTCAGCTGCCGGGAAATTCAACACCCTGTTACGCTCGGCAATGAAGAGAAAGCCATCCTTTGAAAAGCACGGCCCATTCGGAATGTCGAAGGTGATCGACGGTGCGAAATCCTTGACCTCATCCGCCACGCGGTTGCGGTCACGGTCCACTACGGACCAGACCTTGTCCTTGCGCGTACCCACGAAGGTTACCGTGCCTTGCGGCGCCACCGCCATCGAACGCGCGTCCGGCACAACCGCATAGAGGCTCACCTCGAACCCATCTGGCACGTTGATATGGGGGATGATGTTACTGAGTGCTTCTGCTCGATCTCCGGATTGATCGATCATTGTGAAGGTCGCATCGGTGCGCTGCATGTTGGATAACTTGTCCATGTTATCCTGAGCAGCGGCGTTACCGGCGATTACCGCGCCGAGCGCGGCACCTACGGCCACATTAATCAGTGTCATGAATTCCTCCCAGATTTTATGTTTCAGATGCCTCTCTCAGTAGGTTTAATCCTCTTTCGACTGCCGTCCGGCCATAACATCAACAAAGCCAAATTCTGTCAACAACCGCCGCGTGTGGGTGTAGGGGGTCGGAAAGCTGATGACTTCGATCCCTTTCAGATGGACAGGAAGGGTGGGGATCGGTGCCCTCATATGCGCAGTCCTTCGACAAGGATTTGGAAGACGCCGGAAACCGGCACCGCACCGGGGATCGCTTCCGTGTCGATTATTTGAAATAGCACTGCCTGCGAGGGTGCCAAGGCAGCCGGATTACTCCGCTGCGTAGGTTCCGTCGTAGATCGGGCTGAGCGTCTCCGCCTCGAAGAGCGAGGAGACGGACGTGCCGCTCCAGATGTTCAGGATCGCCTGGGCAAACACCGGCGCGGTGGGCACGACGCGGATGTTCGGAGCCTTCTGGATGGCCTCGGTGGGGGCAATGGAATCCGTGATGACCAGCGATTTCATCACCGAGTTGGTCACCCGCTCCACCGCCGGGCCGGACATAATGCCGTGCGTGATGTAGGAGTGCACTTCCTTGGCCCCGTTTTCGATCAGAACTTCGGCCGCCTTGCAGAGCGTGCCGGCCGTGTCACACATATCATCCACGATCAGGCAGGTTTTCCCCTTCACGTTCCCGATTACTGTCATTTCCGCAACCTCACCGGGTTTCTCACGGCGTTTATCCACAATCGCGAGGGGGGAGTTGATCCGCTTGGCCAACTCGCGCGCACGCGCCACACCGCCGACATCAGGCGAGACGATCATCAACTCGCCCATGCGCTTTTTGAACGTCGTTCGGATGTCCAGCGCAAAAATCGGCGAGGCATAGAGGTTGTCCACCGGAATATCGAAAAACCCTTGAATCTGAGCGGCATGCAGGTCCATCGTTAATACCCGCTCGATGCCCGTGCCCACCAGCATGTTGGCGACCAGCTTGGCGGTGATCGGCGTACGCGCCTTGGTCCGGCGATCCTGCCGGGCGTAGCCGAAATAGGGCAACACCGCGGTGACCCGCGCTGCTGAGGACCGGCGCAGCGCATCGGCCATGATCAGCAGTTCCATCAGGTTGTCGTTGGCCGGGTTCGAGGTCGATTGCAGGATGAACATGTCCTCACCGCGCACGTTCTCGAAAACCTCAACAAAAATCTCCCCGTCGTTGAACCGTTCGACCCGCGCGTCCACCAGCCCGACCTGCTTGCCTCGATGCATCGACATGCGCCGCGCGATGGCGTTGGCCAAGGGCATATTGGCATTGCCAGCGATCAGTTTTGGTTCTTGGACTTGGGGCATATTGAACATTTCCTGAAGAGCAGCGGGGGAAGTTTGTGACAGATTCGTGATGTTGACTTCACCTAACACGGCCTTACCAATCGGCAAAGAACCTCACACCTGTCAGGAGCCTCAAAATGGCGCATATCGACCTCTTTTTCTCTACGCTCTCCCCCTATGCCTACCTGGCCGGGAATAGGGCCGAGGAAGTTGCCGCAAAGCACGGGGCAACACTGACCTATAAGCCCTTTGACATCATGGCATTGTTCCCGCGGACAGGGGGGACGTCGCCCAAGGACCGGCATTTCAGCCGTGTGGAATACCGGGCACAGGAATTGGTGCGTCAGGCCAAGAAGCTGAACATGCCGTTCAATTTGAAGCCTGCGCATTGGCCGACCAACGGTGCGCCGTCGTCCTATGCTTTCATCGCCGCGCAAAATGCCGGAGGGGGCGATCTGGGCAAGCTGATGTTCGCGATCTGCCGGGCTGTCTGGGCGGAAGACAAGGATATCGCCGAAGACGCGGTCGTGCGCGCCTGTCTGGAGGAGGCTGGCTTTGATCCGACGCTTGCCGACAGCGGGTTGCTGGAGGGCGCGGAAACCTATGCGGCCAACCTGGAAGAAGCTGTTGAGCGCGGCGTCTTTGGATCACCTTTCTATATCACGGACAGCGGTCAGCGGTTCTGGGGACAGGACCGGATCGATGACCTGGATGCGCATCTCGCCGGTAGGATATGACCCCAGCGCCCAGGACCCATGCCCGGACGTTCGGGCATGGGAGCAGAGCGGCTCTGGCGATCCATTGCACGCTTGCGCATTCAGGCGCCTGGCGCGCTTTGGGTGCGGCATTGGAAGACCACTTTACGCTCACCGCGATTGATCTGCCCAGTCATGGCAAGAGCGACGACTGTGACCCGCAACGCGATTTGCACGCGCAATGCAGAGATGCTGCACTGGCGCATCTTTCTGACCCTGTGGATGTCATCGGCCATTCTTTCGGGGCAACGGTCGCGTTGAGAGTTGCGGTTGAATACCCGCATCTGGTACGCAGTCTGACTTTGATCGAGCCGGTATTTTTTGCGGCTGCCAGGGCGGATGCACCCGGGGCGATGGCTGCGCATGAAGTCGAGGCGGCGCCCTATTTTTCCGCGCTGGCGCAAGGGGACACCACGAGGGCAGCGCGGCTTTTCAACCGGTTCTGGGGTGACGGCACGAAATGGGACGATATTCCTGACGGGACGCGCCGCTATATGGCGGACCGGATGCACATCGTGCCAAGGCAGGCCGATGCCATTATAGAGGACAATGCCCGGATCATGGTCCCCGGTGCTCTGGACAAGGTCGCGATGCCAACCCTGCTGATCCAGGGAGATCAGACGGCTGACATCATCGACACGGTCAACAAAAGTCTGGCGGCGAGGATGCCAAATGCCAGACGGGCCTGGATCACGGGTGCCGGACACATGGCGCCCATTACTCATCCGCAGGCAGTAGCAGGTGAAATCCTAAAGCTGGTCGAAATGGCTTAGGAACAGGTCGATCTGTTCTGCGCTGATCGACCAGTCACAGACCAGACGTGCGGCCAGCATTTCCTCCGGGTCGTCTCCCGCCAGCGCACCTTCCCAGATGTAGTAATGCGCTCCCGCGTCATGCAGCCGTTGATGGATGCGCCGCGGGAACCGGGCAAAGATCATGTTGGCTTGCGGTTCGTGCAGGAACTCCGCCCCCCTGTCGCGGAGGCCCTGCGCCAGACGCGTGGCGTTTTCATTGGCGGCCCGGGCGGTCGTTAGCCAGGTGTCGTCTTCCAGATAGCCCACCATCTGCGCCGAGAGATACCGGTGCTTTGAGAAAAGATGCGCGCCGCGTTTGCGTCTCAGTTCGAATTCCCAGGCCTTGGACGGGTCGAAAAAGACAACGGCTTCCACGCCGAGACAGCCGTTCTTGGTGCCGCCGAAACTGACCACATCGACACCAGCTTTCCATGTCATGTTAGCCGCCGAACAGCCCAGAGCAACCAACGCATTGGCAAACCGCGCGCCGTCCAGATGTACCGGCAGATCGAAGAATTTCGCCACGGCTGTCAGGGCGCGCAATTCGTCCAATGTGTACACGCTGCCGCGTTCGGTCACCTGCGTGATGGAGACGGGACCGCGTTGTGGTCCGTGTACGCCGCGCACTTCTTCGGCTGTAATACGCGCCTGCAGCGCCTCGGGGGTCATCTTGTCGCCGCCCGGCACAAGGCTCAGCTTGGCGCCCCCGCTGTAGAATTCGGGCGCGTTGCACTCGTCTTCCTGAATATGCGCGACGTCTGTGCAGAAAACCGTCTGCCAGGGTTGGCTGTAGCAGGCCAGAGCGAGGGCATTCGCCGCCGTTCCGGTTGCGACCAGATAGACCGCTGCCTCCGGCGCCTCGAAAAGGGTGCGGATGCCGGTGCGCACGTCATCCATGAGCACATCAGCCCCATAGGGCATTGCGTAGCCTTCATTGGCCGCAAGGACGCGTTGCATCACCTTCGGATGGGCGGGGCCTGCGTTGTCAGAAGCGAAAAACATCAGACAGGTTCCTCTATAATATGCTCTTCCCATTCGTCTTCGGGGATATCGAACTCGCTCAGCGTCCACCCCTGAACCGACACGCCCGCGTCATGCACCGATTGCGCGGTGCCACTGATCAGCGGGTGCCAGTCGGGCAGGGGATCACCTTGCCACAGCAGACGGTAGGCACAGGTTTCGGGCATCCAATAGGCATGTGTGTCCAGATTGTCGGGCTTGAGCACAATGCAATCCGGCACGAACTGGTGCCGGTTGTCGTAGTGGGCGCAGCGACAGGTGGAATCGTCCAGCAGACGGCAGGCGATGCGGGTCAGGGCAACCGCGCCGCTTTCCTCATCCTCAAGCTTGTTCAGACAGCATTTCCCGCAGCCGTCGCAAAGCGATTCCCACTCCTTCTGGGTCATCTTCGCAAGCGGTTTGCGTTCCCAGAACCGGTCCTTCAACCCGCTGCGGTCAATCGGGTCACTCACAGCGCGCTCAATATGTTGCGCGCCCTTGCGCTGTCGGCGTCCATCTGGGCGATCAGCGCCTCCAGACCGTCAAATTTTTCTTCCGGGCGCAGATGCTCGACCAGGCCGACGGAGAGGGGGGTGCCGTAAAGATCCCCCTTGAAGTCGAAGATGAAGGTTTCCAGATTGGGTCGATTTTCGCCGAACATCGGCCGCACGCCCATGGAGGCGACGCCGTGGTAGCTGCCCTGATGCGGTCCTTCGAGCACGTCCACAAGCACCGCATAGACGCCGAAGGCAGGCGGGTGAAGCCCGTCGATCGACATGTTGGCGGTCGGATATCCCAATTCCCGTCCGCGCTGTTCGCCGCCGATCACCGGCCCCTCGATCCGGTGCCAGTGCCCCAGCATCTTTGCCGCCAGCCGGGGATTGCCATCGCTCAGCGCCGTGCGGATCGCGGTGGAGGAAACCGTATGATCCGAATGCGCAATCAGGGGGGCGATGGTGACGCCGAACCCCATTTCCTGTCCAAACGCTTGCAGATGCTCAGCCGTCCCGGCACGCCCTTTGCCAAAGCAGAAATCGGCGCCCACGATCACATGGCGCAGGCCAAACCCATCGGAAATGACCTTGCGGGCGAACTCTTCCGGCGAGAGAGCCGCGAGGGCGGCGTTGAAATTCAGTTCATAGAGCCGTTGCACGCCGAGCTTTTCCAATCGGCTTGCACGCGCTTCGGGGCCCATGAGCCGGAAGGGCGGCGCGTCGGGTGCAAAGAAACTGCGTGGATGCGGCTCAAAAGTGACGATGCCCAGCGGTGCAGCGGGCTCCGCACTGCGTGCCAGATCAATCACCGACTGGTGCCCCAGATGCACGCCGTCAAAATTGCCAATCGCGGCGCTGGCCCCACGGTTTTCAGGAGCGACAAACTGGTAGTCTCGGATGATCTTCATCCGTCTTGCCTAGCCGTCACGCGCAGGACACGCAAGCGCGCGCTTACGATCCGAGCGGGTCAGACGGGTGCAAAGAAATCAGTCGAATTTGCGGGAGGGGGCCATGACCGTGGCTTCGCCGATCAGGACCTTCTTGCCGTCCACTTCGCAATGGCATTCCAGCTTCACGCGGCGCTTGGACACCTCGATGTCAATCACCTTAACCTCGGCGTGCACGAGATCGCCGGGGCGCACGGGCGCGAGAAACTTCAAAGATTGCCCCATGTAGACGGTGCCGTGCCCGGGGAGCTGTTCGCCAATCACCGCCGAGATCAGCCCTGCGGTGAGCATCCCGTGGGCGATCCGACCCTGAAAGATCGTGTCGCGAGCATAGTCATCATCCAGATGTACCGGGTTCCGGTCTGTCGAGATTTGCGCGAACATCTCGATGTCTTCATCGGTCACTACCTTCTGCAGGTAGCGCGACATGCCCATTTCGATGTCTTCGATGCAGATCGTGCCGCGGGGCAAATTGTCCAACATGATGACCCTTCCGGTAATTTTCTAATCACTACGCCGTAATTGTTGAAACTTAATTACTTTGCAATCGCAGAAAAGCAAGCGAAAAATAGGTCAGCGAAGGTACCCTATTGTGTAGGTTGGATTGGACATTTCTTTTTGTAGATAAGCGGTTAGCGCTTCCGGGTCCGGTTGGGTTTCTGTTCTGGTCTCTGCAGCCGCGAGGCCGCCAGAGATGAAGAGCGAATCGATATCTTCACCCATGGCACCTGCGATGTCCGTCAGAACGCCGTCGCCGATGGCCAGAATGCGGTTGTCCGGGATATCTGTGCCAAGCGCGGAAAGCCTGCGCCGCGCCAGATCGTAGATCGGCGGATGCGGTTTTCCGAAGTACAGGCTTTCACCTCCCATTTCGGTATAAAGCTGCGCAAGCGCACCCGCACACCATTCGCGTTGTTCGCCCCGGTCAACGACAATATCCGGGTTGGCGCACAGCAGTTTAAGGCCGCTTTGCTTGGCCATCAGGAACTCCGGGCGCATCACCGACGGGTCGGCCAGTGGATCGCGCGGGCCAGTGCAGACGATGCCGTCGGCTTCTTCCAGCGGTACCATGCGGATGTCCACCGGGTCTTCAACCACGCCGATGGGTTCAAAGAATTTCTCTTCTCCCGGATAGCCGATGTGCCAGACGTTCTCGCCGACAATGCCGCGGTACATGGCAGAGCGGGCGCTGTCCCCTGAGGTGGCAATCGTATCCCAACTATCATCCGGCACGCCGAAGGTGATCAGTTGCTTTTCCACACCCGCCCGTGGACGTGGCGAGTTGGTCACCAGTACGACCTTGCCGCCCTGCGCGCGGTAGTTTTGCAGGGCGCTTACGGCCTCGGGCAGGGCGTTGACACCGTTGTGCACGCAGCCCCAGAGATCGACAAAGAGCGCGTCGTATTGTGCGGAAATTTCGTTCAGCCGGGTGATTACTTGGGACATGGGCGGTCTGCTCCTATGGTGTGAGACAGGCGCAGCGGCCCGGCAACGCCCGGCGCAGAGACGCCGGGCGTTGAGGTTATACCTTGAGGTTGGGAATAATCTGCTTTTTGCGGCTCATGATGCCCGGCAGAACGACGGTGTCGCCGGAAACCGTGGCGTCAAAGCTCTTCTCCGCCACTGTTTTCACAAGATCGTTGGGCACCAGTAGGGTTGCCTCTTCATCAAGAATATCGACCACGAACAAAAGAACCTGATCGGCGCCATCTTCTGCGGCCACACCGGGCATCGCGGCCATCAGGGCATCCTTGCGGTCCAGCACCATCTGCGGCGAGGTGGTTTCCAGCACGGAGACGCGGAACTGTTTGCCGTCCACTTCATATTCCTTGCTGTCCATCCGCAGCAATTCCGCTTCGGAGAAGGCGGACACATCGGATTTCGCCGCGAACATCTCAGCCGCATAGGCCTTGATGTCGACGCCCAGGTCCTCGGCCAACTCCCAGGCAACGGCTTTGTCTTCGTTGGTTGTTGTCGGGCTGCGGAATTCAAGCGTGTCGCTCAGAATGCACGACAGCATCGCCCCTTTGATCTCCGTCGGCATCTGCGCCAGATCCTTGCCGATCATCTTCCACATGATGGTCGCGGTGCAGGCCAGCGGCTCGATGCGGATATCGATCGGGCCTTTTGTTTCCAGCCCGCCAACCAGCTTGTGGTGGTCAATGATGCCTTGGATATCCGCGTCGTTGATGTTGTCGGGCAATTCGGCCGGGTTGTTGGTATCAACGATGACCACGGGCGTATCCGCCGCCAGATCAGACAGAATCTCTGGCTTGTCCAGCGACCAGCGATCCAGCATGAAAAGCGCTTCGGTATTCGGCTCATCCAGCAGCACGGGTTTGGCAGTGACACCTTTGATCTGGTTGAGGTACCACGCCCAGATGATGGGGGATCCTGTGCTGTCCGTGTCAGGAGATTTATGGCCAAAAACAAGCGTGCTCATCGGAGATTCCTAGCATTTCAAGGGTCATTTTGCGCGCCTTATAGGAGGCGCAGGCAGTGATGTCACGCCCTGCAGGCATCGGACTTAATGCGGGTTGTCGCTTGGCCTGTGATTTCGATTGATGCTAGGTTTTTCGCATGTCGAAGCCCCGCGAAACCGATCTCTATCCGCCGATCAAGTCCTTTCTGGAAGAACAGGGGTATGTGGTCAAATCCGAGGTGGGGGCCGTGGACGTCGTGGCTGTACGCGGTGCCGAGTCGCCGGTGGTGGTCGAGTTGAAGCTCGGGTTTTCACTGTCGCTGTTCCATCAATGTGTCGCCCGTCAATCGCTGACGGAGGACGTCTATCTGGCGGTGCCCCGCCAGACCGGAAAGCGATTTGCCAAAGCCATCAAGGACAATCTGAAACTTGCGCGCCGCTTGGGGCTCGGGATGATCACCGTGCGTCTGTCGGACGGATTGGTCCAGGTGCATTGCGACCCGGGTCCTTACCACCCACGAAAATCCAAAAAGCGCGAAGGTGCTTTGCTGCGCGAGTTTGCGCGGCGGCGGGGCGATCCTAATGATGGGGGGCAGACCCGAACTGGCCTTGTTACGGCATACCGTCAGGATGCTTTGAAGATTGCCCTCTACCTGTATGAGGTCGGGGCCAGCAAGGGGGCTGATGTGGCGCGTGAGACTGATGTTCCACGCGCTACCCGTATGATGGCCGATGATCACTATGGCTGGTTTGAAAGGGTAGAGACCGGGATTTACGGCCTGACACCTACGGGCGCCGCAGCCGTTGCCGAGAGCGCAAAGGTGCTTGGCGCGGAGTAATCGATTGCCGCGACGCAGTGGGCAGAAACCTGCAAAAGACGCAAATTTTCGCAAACCGATTGGTTGACAGGCTCGCGGCACGTGCCTAGCTATGCGCCGTTAGCACTCAGATGAGTTGAGTGCTAACGACCCGGGTGCAATGCAATGTCGTTCGGGTCAATTGGGAGAAACTTTGAGCCTTAAGGAGCTGCAAAGATGGCATTGAAACCGCTTCATGACCGCGTGCTGGTGCGCCGCACGGAAAGCGAAGAAAAAACCGCTGGCGGATTGATCATCCCCGATAGCGCGAAAGAAAAACCCTCCGAGGGTGAAGTCGTGGCTTGTGGCGCAGGCGCGCGCAAGGACAGCGGCGAGCTGATCGACATGGCCGTCAAGGCCGGCGACAAGATCCTGTTCGGCAAATGGTCCGGCACGGAAGTCACGCTCGACGGTGAAGAACTGCTGATGATGAAGGAAAGCGACATCATGGGGATCATCGAGTAAGCCACCACGCTGCTCTGATTTTCAATCGCTGAACTCGAAATAGATATTCTCAAGAGGAGAAAACAACATGGCTGCTAAGGACGTCAAATTCGACACCGATGCCCGTAACCGTATGCTCAAGGGTGTGAACATCCTTGCAGACGCGGTCAAAGTCACGCTGGGCCCGAAAGGCCGCAACGTGGTTCTCGACAAATCCTTCGGCGCACCGCGCATCACCAAGGACGGTGTTTCCGTTGCCAAAGAGATCGAACTGGAAGACAAGTTCGAAAACATGGGCGCGCAGATGGTCAAGGAAGTTGCATCGCGCACCAATGACGAAGCAGGCGACGGGACGACCACCGCGACTGTTCTGGCTCAGGCCATCGTGAAAGAAGGCATGAAATCGGTCGCCGCCGGTATGAACCCGATGGACCTCAAGCGCGGCATCGATCTGGCGACATCGAAAGTTGTTGAAGCGATCAAAGCGGCGTCTCGCCCTGTTTCCGACAGCGACGAAGTCGCGCAGGTTGGTACAATCTCTGCCAATGGCGAATCCGAGATTGGTCAGCAAATCGCGGATGCGATGCAGAAAGTCGGCAACGAGGGTGTGATCACCGTTGAGGAAAACAAAGGCCTGGAAACAGAAACTGACGTCGTCGAAGGCATGCAGTTCGACCGCGGCTATCTGTCGCCATACTTTGTCACAAACGCAGACAAGATGACCACCGAGCTGGAAGATTGCATCGTCCTGTTGCACGAGAAGAAACTGTCCTCGCTGCAGCCAATGGTTCCGCTGCTGGAGCAAGTGATCCAGTCGCAAAAACCGCTTCTGATCGTTGCAGAAGACGTCGAAGGCGAAGCGCTGGCAACTCTGGTCGTGAACAAACTGCGCGGTGGTCTGAAAATCGCAGCCGTCAAGGCACCTGGTTTCGGTGATCGCCGCAAAGCGATGCTGCAGGACCTTGCGATCCTCACAGGCGGTCAGGTGATCTCCGAAGATCTGGGCATGAAGCTGGAATCCGTCACCATGGACATGCTGGGCTCTGCCAAGAAAGTTCAGATCACCAAGGACGAGACAACCATCGTTGACGGCGCGGGTGAGAAAGCCGAGATCGAAGCACGTGTTGCTCAGATCCGTACGCAGATCGAAGAAACCACATCCGACTATGACCGTGAGAAGCTGCAAGAGCGCGTTGCCAAACTGGCGGGCGGTGTTGCTGTTATCCGTGTTGGCGGCATGACTGAAGTGGAAGTGAAAGAGCGCAAAGACCGTGTGGACGATGCACTGAACGCGACACGTGCCGCTGTTCAGGAAGGTATCGTTGTCGGTGGCGGTGTGGCACTGGTCCAGGCCGGTAAAACACTTGAAGGCCTCTCTGGTGACAACAACGATCAGAACGTGGGTATCACGATCGTGCGCAAGGCGCTCGAAGCACCGCTGCGTCAGATCGCTGAGAACTCCGGTGTCGACGGGTCGGTTGTCGCGGGCAAAATCCGCGAAAGCAGCGACGCGAAGTTTGGCTTCAACGCGCAAACCGAAGAATATGGCGACCTGTTTGCCTTCGGTGTGATCGACCCTGCGAAGGTTGTACGTCATGCTCTGCAGGATGCGGCGTCCATCGCCGGCCTTCTGATCACGACAGAAGCCATGGTTGCAGACAAGCCCGCCAAGGAAGGCGCGGCACCTGCAGGCGGCATGCCCGACATGGGCGGCATGGGCGGCATGATGTAAGCTACGCCATCCGGCAAAAAGAAAGAGGGCTCGCCGTAATGGCGGGCCCTTTTTGTGTCACATCTATTGAATGCCGTTTTCGGGAGCCCACGGTAAAATATCCGCCGGGACGTCTCGAGAGGTGCGCCTAGGCGCACATGAACCGACTCCTGTCGACTCTTAAGCCGGCAGTTCGACAATCCGGGAGTAGCTCCCCAACATCTCGAGCGCTTCCGAAAATGTCTCGCTTGGGTTTTCCTTTACAAGATAACCGGCGACATTTTTGCTGTAGGCCGATTGGATATCACGGGGCATATCCGATGTGGTAAAAACAAACACGACAGTTCGTTGCAGAGCGGGGTCTGCACGGACAGATTCCAGAAACTCCAATCCATTCATCCTGGGCATGTTCAGATCCAGTGTCACAATAAACGGAGGCAACCCGCCCGGCCCCTCATCTGCAGCAGCCCGCAGGATATCCAGAGCTTCCTGCCCGTCTTTTGCCACCAGCGTTTTGTTGACGATTTTGAGTTTCTTCAAGGCGCGTTTCATTGCCATTATGCTGATGACGTCGTCATCGACCAGAAGAAACGTTGCCTCTTTTGTTTTGTCCTGCATCATCTAACCTCGTACAAATTGTTCTCAGGCCGCGTTCGCTTGGGCTGAATCTGGCCGTTCAACACACTCTTCGGCCGGGAAACTGAAACGGAAGCGCGCGCCGCGCTCTTTGTCCGGATTCGATTCCAGCACAATATCTGTCTTGTAGCGGTCCAGTAGTTTACGAATGATTGCGAGACCCAAACCGCTGCCTTCTACTTCATCCCGTGGGCGCAGCGTCTGGAACAATTGATAAATGCGCTGCTGATACTCCTGCGGAATGCCAGGGCCATCATCTGCAACTTCCACAACAAGATGTTCACCGTCAAATACCGCGGAAACGGTGATGTGCCCAATAGTCCGGTCATGATGTTTTATTGCGTTGGAAATCAGGTTGATCAGGATTTGCGTCAACGGTGTGGCATGGGTGCGTATTGCCCTAACGTCTCCGCTGTATCTGATACTGAACCCTTCCTGCGGGTTCAGTAACGTCGAAATCTGTCCGACCAGCTTCTCCATATCCAAATTGGCGAGACCTTCTTCTTCTTGTCCGGCGCGTGCGTAATCCAACAAGTCGGTGAGCAAGCGGTCCAGCCGTTTCGCTCTCACTTGCATCATTTCGAGGTACGCCCGGCTATCTGTAGACAACGCGTTTTCCCCATCTTCCAACGTCCACTCCGCCAGGTCGTACACAGCTCGGAGTGGTGAACGCAGATCATGGGCGGCCACATAGGCAAAACGTTCAAGATCGATATTCGAACGCCGGAGTTCCTCAGCGTTTTGCTTAAAAATGGAGAGGGCGCGTGCAATGTCACCCAATTCATCCTGACCTTCCACGTCGATGGGATGATTGAGATTGCCTCCTGCAATTGCTCGTACCGCGTAATCCAGGCGCCCCATTCGGCGGTTGATTTGCTTTTCAATAATGATCGAATTGCCCACCAATGTGGTCATGGCCGCCAAAAACAGGGATATTGCCAGGACAAGAGACAAAAGCTGTGTCGCGGTGCTCAGATGTTGAGATTTTTCGGCAACAGAGGCAGCCGATTGTTCCGCCAAGACGTCCACGAATTGCGAGATTTCTCCGCCAAGCGCCACTCGCGCTTCCCGAAGGGCCACCAGTTTCTCTTGGTGAGCCAGCCGTGCCTCACCAATGGCGATCAAACCTTGGTCCCCGAGCAGCACTGAATTCAGCTTGATTGTCAGCCCTGCCAATTCCTTGCGCTGCGGACTGGGGGCGACTTGCGACAGGATGGCTGCCACACGCCGTAGTTTGCGATCCAGTGTCGTGCGCAACTGTCGAAACGAGCCAGAGGTCTCGGCGCCGGGATCAAACCGCGCGAGATCAATAACAGTTTCGATATCCATGGACAGGCTGGTGAGGTTGAGAGAGGCCAGAAACAAGTCTGAGAACAGTTGATCAATGACATCTACGGGCGGCGTACTCCCCGAACGTGCCTTGCTTAGCAAATTTTCAATCTCGATTGTGGTCACGTAAGTCAGGTTCTGCAGCGCCCTGCGCGCCTCGGCCCCGATGCGGTCTAAATCGCTTTTGAGTTCCTCAATTGTGGTTTCGGTCGTGAAAAGAACCTCTTTCTGATCGAACAATGCCTCGGCGGAGTTTTCCAACTGTTTCAACCGGGTGATCAGGCGATCCGTCAAATCGGAGCCGCCATGGGTTTCGATGACGCCAAGCACCTGATCGCGAAAACTCTGTATCTTTTGAAGAAGTGTGCTTTTCGCGTCATTCAACTGATTGATGTCTTCAGCAAAATTCGCACGTTCGAGCGACATGAACATATTGTTCAGATTGCGTTCTACCGCTTGCGTTTTGGTCAGAAACGGCAGCGCGCCACGGGTCAACTCTCTGTGGGCCGAAGAGATATCTCTTAGCTGCGTAAACCCTGCAAGACAGGCCGCTACCGTGACCAGGCCAACAGCCAAGAGAAGCAACCTCAAACGGGCAACAATTCCAGAGAACAGGCCGCGCTTCGCGGGCAGGGGGGGCGTTGGCGATTCCACAGCTGGGTACGTATAACAGGATGGCTTAAACTTATCTTAAGTGCACAAAACTAATCTCCCGATATCGCCGGGGAGGAACGCGCGTATGTCTAGCAGAAAAAGAGCGCCCAAGGCATCGTTGTCGCGTCGCTCTCTTATTCAATCCGGCGCGGCAATCGGTCTTTCGAGCATTTTGCCCGTTGGTGCAATCGGGCAACCAAGGGCGCCGCTGCATCTGCACGTCGCGGAGGCGGTGAAGGATGCGGTTGGTTCAACCCCTGGCGCGCTGTCTGTTCTATGTCCAAACGGATCCCAGAAGAACCTGGAACCCATTGCGCGGATGTTCACTGAGATGACGGGCGTGGCAATTCACCTGCGAATTATCGCATCAGAGAGCTTGAACACGCAGATTGCGCTGGAAGTGATGGCAGGCGAGAGTCAGTTTGATGTTGCACTGCCAGCAACCTTTGGCGTTGCCGATTTGGTTGCATCGGATGTTCTTCTGCCCCTGGACGCATTCGCTTTCGAGTATGAACCACGGGCATTTCGCGAAGGTGCGCTTTATAGTATCGGGGATAGTTTCGATCAAAAAATCTATGGTTTTCAGGCGGATGGCGATGCCTATCTCATGTTCTATCACAAGGATATGCTTGAGGACCCAGACGAGAGGGCAAGGTATGAGGACCGTTTTGGTGCCGCTTTGGAGGTTCCCCGCAGTTGGGCGGAATTGGATCGTCAGATGGAGTGGTTTCACCGTCCGGATGACAATCAGTGGGGTGGAGTGCTCCTGAGATCGCCTGAGTATCTTGGTTGGGAATGGTGGGTCCGTTTCCATGCGTATGGTGTATGGCCGTTCTCGGAAGAAATGGCATCCCAGATCGACTCTGCCGAGGGTTGTGCCGCTCTGGAAGACATGATCAGGTCGGCCGAGTTTCTCCACCCAAGTGCTACAAGTTCAAAGTTTTCCGAAACATGGCAGCGGTTCGCTGAAGGCCGGTCATACTGCAATATCGGGTGGGGCGGGGCACAGAAATACTACAACCAAGCAGGTTCCGCCGTGAAAGACCGGTTAAGCTATGGCCCAACACCGGGAGGGGCAATCGGACCCGGCGGCGCAGTTGTGCCGATCCCGTACTTCAACTGGGGTTGGAGCTATGTGATTAGTCGCGCCTCGGCACGGCCTCGGATTGGGTATCTGTTTTCGCTGTTTGCTTCGAGCCCGGAAATGTCAACGCGAGCGGTGCGAGAAAGTGGAGGCTTTTTCGACCCGAATAGACCGGAGCACTACGATGACCCCGTCATTCAGGAGGTCTACTCCAAACCGTTTTTGGATGTGCACAAGGCAAGTTTGCGGCAAGCGATACCCGACCTCTATCTTGTGGGGCAAGCAGAGTATTTTCGCGTTCTGAACGAAGCGCTCGCTGACGCACTCAATGGGGATGTCACGCCGAAAAGAGCGCTGGAGAGAGCGTCGCAACTTTGGGAAATGATCACCAGTCGCGCCGGGCGCGCCGGGCAAATCGAAAGGTGGCGACAGTTGCGAAGACAGTATCCGAGAGCGGTTTCGCGTCATCTGAGGGATAAGAACGAGGCCTGAAATCCAACCACGTTAACAGTGTGTTCAGCGCTGTTTCCTATGCTGTCTTCGACAAGAACTCTCAGGGCCTTTCTCATGACACAACATGTTTCTTCGTATGGCGCGACTGCAGGAGCGGCGCCAGGGATGACATCGCTCTCATCGAATGATTTCGAAGATTTCATTTATCTTATCAGCCATGATGTGCGCAATTCCGTACGCGCGCTCATCGAACTCCCTCAATGGATCGCCGAAGACTTGACGGAAGCGGGCGTGAAAGTGGATGGCTCCGTTGCGGAGAGCATTGAGTTGATGAACCGACATACAGGTCGACTTGATCGTATGCTTGTCGATCTGCTGACATTTTCGCGGGTTGGAAGAATGCAGTCGGTTGAAGAAATCGATCTTAACATCGCGCTGGACGATGTGCTCGAAGAAATGCGCATTCCGTCTGGCTTCACAGTTGTGCACGCGCTGGATTGCCATCAGATCGAGATAGGCGACAGAGACATTCTGACCTTGCTGACAGCGCTTATCTCAAACGCGATTAAACATCACGACCGCACCGTCGGAAAAGTCATTGTCTCTTGTTATCGCGATGCAGGCCAGGTCGTTTTGTCCGTGCGCGACAACGGCCCCGGTATCCCTGTCGGCTATCATGAGAAGGTTTTTGGCGCGATGACGACTCTGCGTCCACGGGATGAAGTGGAAGGCAGCGGGATGGGCTTGGCTGTCACACGCAAGATTGCACAGCACTACGACGGCGACGTCAAAATCATTGAAAACTCTGAAGGTCGCGGGATCACCATCGAAGTGCGCCTTACGGTCTAGAAGCTTAGTCGGACATGGTGATCGAACGGGGTCAGAAGTACCTCTTCGTTGCAGAAGAGTGCACCTTGCCAAGCAGGTTCCATCTCTGAAGATTGCCTTGGTATGGAAACCTGCCGAAACAGAGCGCCGCAGCCCCAGCAAAGCTGTTGTCACCGCCAAGACGCGCAGATCCTGCGTTGGCACAAGAGCTTTCATTGGTGCTGCCCACCGACCTCTGATGCAAATGGCAAACACGTTCGCGTCTTTTGGGGAATTTTTGGGAGGCAGACTACAAAAGTTCAAAAATGGGGAAAGCTGCTGGATGACAGCGACCTTTGCGAAACTGGGCAGTGGGAACGGGTTGGCGGCCGATGATGGAAAAGCTATTGCCGTATCATGCGTTTGTTTTTTCTAACTTGCCTCACGATGATCGCTTTTGCGGCCAATTCCATCCTTACCCGGTTGGCCGTGGATGGTGGGTACATTGATCCAAGCAGCTTTGCCATTATTCGCGTTCTTTCGGGCGTGGTGGTGCTTAGCATGATCATGACCGTAAAGGTCGGCAAAATTGAGCTTTTTCAACGTGATCGGGCGGCTGGAGCCGTCAGTCTTGCGGCCTATATGGCTGGGTTTTCTCTGGCCTATTTGACCCTTGATGCAGGTCTTGGCGCCTTGATCCTCTTCGGTGTTGTCCAGATTTCAATGTTTGCCCACGCGGCAGCGACGGGTGCGCACCCGAATGGCCGGCAGCTTCTCGGGGCAGGAATTGCCTTTCTGGGGCTGCTGCTTGCGTTGTGGCCAGGGCCTGGTGGCCAGTCGGATGCCATCGGCGCTGCTTTCATGGTCATCGCCGGATTGGGTTGGGCAGTCTACACCATCTCTGGCCGGGGGTCGGTTAATCCTCTCGCGGCAACAACGGCCAACTTTATTCTCTGCCTGCCCGTTGTCACGATTGTCTTGGTTGGCCTTGCAACGCGGACCACCGCTATTGGCTGGGGGCTTGGGATCCTTTGCGGCGGTGTCACATCGGGCCTGGGCTATGCGCTGTGGTACAGCGTGCTACCACAACTGCCGCAGAACCTGGCACCTGTGGTGCAACTGTCCGTCCCGGTCATCGCCCTGATTGGCGGGGCAGTCTTGTTAGGCGAACCTGTCACAGTGATCGTTGCCGTTGCGTCTGTGATGGTGATTTTCGGCATAGCACTGGCCATCACATCACGATCCGCTCAAGGGGGTCGTAGCTGATCTCTTGGGTTTGCGAAAAGGCTATGCTGATCAGGCTATCGGGCTTGATGTGTAGTTTGGAGGCCTCAGCTTCCGTAGCCCAGACATGCCGGTCCACGATCCTCTCCGGGTCCTGCCAGCTGCGAGGGATGACCGGGCTGCCTTCGATACTGCACCGAAAGAATACCTCGACCTGATGAAAGCCGATGCCCGGATCGTGAAACTCATTGACCAGACAGGGCGCGCCCACCTTAATAGTAAGTCCCGTTTCTTCCTCCACTTCACGCGCCAGATTATCCGTCAGTGATGCCCCCAATTCGACACCGCCGCCTGGGGCACAGAGCAGGGTGCTGCGCTCATTCGCCCAGGCATTTACCAAAAGCAGGCGATCCTCGTGAACAATCACTGCCCGTGCTGCCAAACGCACCGCTTTTGATGACATAATCCCTCTTTCGCCAAATAGGCGTGACGTTACACTGTTGTTGCGACCACATTCGCATTATCTCATTAGCTATGACCAGAGCTGCAAGAATTCTGCTGACCGCCTGTGCTTTCGTCGTTGCGGCAACGACGGCGCAAGCGAGATGTGTCGTCTTGTTGCATGGACTGGCGCGTACCGAGCTTTCTTTTGCTGTGATGGAAGCGGCGTTGAATGCGGAAGGCTATACGGTTGTGCGTCCGGGCTACCCGTCAACCGAAGCGCCCGTTGCGGAACTCGTTGCGCAAACGCTGCCGGATGCGATGGCAAACTGCGGACCGCGCGGCAAGGTCGACTTTGTGACCCACTCGATGGGCGGTATCCTGTTGCGGCAGTGGGTGGTGAGTGCAAATCCCGGTCGGATCGGCCGCGTTGTGATGTTGGCTCCGCCCAACCAGGGCAGCGAGGTCGTGGATGCGCTTGACGATATTGAAGCCTTTGACTGGATCAGCGGTCCGGCGGGCGCGCAGCTGGGCACAGGGCCAGAGGATCTACCGCGCCGCTTGCCGGCGGTCACATTCGATCTTGGCGTGATCGCGGGCGATCAATCGCTGAACCCTTATTTTTCTTCCCTCTTGCCGGGGCGTGACGACGGCAAGGTCTCGGTCGCGTCAACCCGCGTGGCAGGCATGAACGATCACATCGTCCTGCCGGTGACCCATACTTTCATGATGAACAACCCACGGGTGATTGCGCAGACGGTGGCCTTTCTGAACACCGGTCGTTTTGATCGTTCGCTGACGTGGTTTGATGCGGTCCTGTCTCAGCTTGGCTGCCCGAATGGCAATTGTGTGCCCAGCGTGGGGGAAATGATTGGCCGACCTTAATCTTCAGGGCGGACAGGTCTTGCGGACGGACGGGTTAAGCCCGGATGATCTGTCCCTTTCGGATGGTTCAATTGTCGAGGGTGCGGTTGGAAGATCGGTGAACCTCGACGGCTATCTGGTGCTGCCGGGCATTGTCGATCTGCATGGCGATGGGTTTGAGCGCCACCTCGCGCCGCGCAGAGGCGCCATGAAGCAAATGGCCGAAGGTCTTCTCGCTGCCGAGGCGGAGCTGGCAGCGAATGGCATCACCACCGCCGTGTTGGCACAGTTTATCAGCTGGGAAGGTGGGCTGCGCGGCCTCACGTTTGCCGATCAGGTTTTTGGCGCGATTCGTGATG
This sequence comes from uncultured Roseobacter sp., assembly GCF_947492555.1. Classification (GTDB taxonomy): domain Bacteria; phylum Pseudomonadota; class Alphaproteobacteria; order Rhodobacterales; family Rhodobacteraceae; genus Roseobacter. The sequence continues at coordinate 844,496 of NZ_CANLNE010000001.1, read as the reverse complement.
TCCGCCCGTCGTTGGTGACGGACCTGCGGGCGCAATTGCGGTTCGAAACCCATTTGCTTGACCTTTATGAAAGCCTGCCGTCCCGCATGGATGCGTGGGGTGTGGACTACGTGGTTTTCAACGACCACTTGCCGCATCAGCGGCTCTCAGAGGGGCGTAAACCGCCACGTATGGTGGGCCAGGCGCTCAAGGCAGGGCGCAATCCGGATGATCATTTCGCGATGATGCTGGAATTGCATGCGCAGACAGGCATGGTGCCGGAGGCGCTGGATGCGCTCTGCGCGCAACTGCGCGAGCAGGGAAAGCGGATGGGCAGCCATGACGACGCGAGCCGGGAGCAGCGCAAGATCTGGCATGACCGGGGCGTGCTGATTGCCGAGTTTCCCGAGACGCTGGCGGCAGCGGAGGCGGCAAAAGCGGCGGGCGATCCCGTGGTGCTGGGTGCGCCCAACGTGGTGCGCGGCGGATCGCACAACGGGAATGTTTCTGCGCTGGAGCTGATCAGCATGGGGCTCTGCGATGCGCTGGCCTCGGATTATCACTATCCCAGCCCGCGCCGTGCGGCGTTGATGCTCGAAAAATCGGGTGTGGCCGGTTTTGCCGAGAGTTGGCGGCTGGTTTCTGAAGGGCCTGCACAGGTGCTCGGCCTGACCGACCGGGGGACCCTGACACCGGGCAAGCGCGCAGATATCGTGATCCTTGATGCCGCAACACACCGCGTTGCCGCGACCCTTGTCGCAGGCCGCTTCAGTCATCTGTCAGGTGAGATCGCCGATCGCTTTTTTGCCGCCTGAGTGCTGCATTATTTCACAACGCGGTTCACGTGGCCCATCTTGCGTCCCGGCTTTGTTTCGGCCTTTCCGTAAAGATGTAGCGCTGTATCCGCCTGCCGGGAATATGCGTCTACGCGGTCCATGTCATCGCCGATCAGATTTTCCATGACCACATCTGCATATCGCGTACCGTCCCCGAGCGGCCAACCCGCGACCGCCCGGATATGTTGCTCAAACTGGTCCACGACACATCCGTTCTGCGTCCAATGGCCGGAGTTGTGCACGCGCGGCGCGATTTCATTTACGATCAGTCCTTGCGCCGTGACGAAGAGTTCGACGCCAAGGACCCCAACGTAGTCGAGCGCGTTCAGGATTTTAGCGGCGATCAGCACGGCATCGGTTCGATGCGATGCGCTCAGGCGCGCGGGCACGGTGGTGGTGTGCAGAATACCGTCACGGTGCACGTTTTCGCCTGGGTCATAGCAGGCGACGTCGCCCTGTGGGCTGCGCGCTGCGATCACTGAAACCTCGTGGGTGAAGTCGATGAAACCTTCCAGAATGGCGGGTTGATCCACCATCTCCGCCCAGGCCGCCTCCATACCTTCGGGGGTCTTCAGGCGGGCTTGCCCCTTGCCATCATAGCCAAAGCGCCGGGTTTTCAGGATCGACGGTACACCGATTTTCGAGACAGCCGCTCGCAGGGTTTCCGCATCAGCGACATCTGCAAAAGGGGCGACGTTCAGCCCGAGATCCTGCAAAAACGTCTTTTCCGTCAACCTGTCCTGGCTGATGCGCAGGGCCTCGCGCCCCGGCCTGATCGGTTTGAGCGCTTCGAGGATGTCCAGCGCAGCGGTGGGAATGTTCTCAAATTCGTAGGTCACCACATCGACGCCACGCGCAAAGCGTTGCAGTGCAGCTGCGTCATCATACGCAGCCGTCGTCAGCTGGTGACAAACATGTCCGGCGGGTGGCTCGGCGCCGGGCTCGAAGATATGCGTGCGAAACCCAAGCCGTGCTGCGGCCACCGACAGCATACGGCCCAACTGGCCACCGCCCAGAATGCCGATTGTTGCGCCCGTGGGCAGCGGATCAGTCATCAGTCGGAACCTCGGGGATGGAGGCGGAGAGCGCGGCGCGCCACGCATCCAGCCGATCCGCCAATGCGGCATCCTGCAGGGCGAGAATGCCCGCCGCCATCAGCCCGGCGTTCGCAGCACCTGCCGCGCCGATGGCCATCGTGGCGACCGGGTAGCCACGCGGCATCTGCAGAATGGAGTAGAGCGAATCCACGCCGGACAGCGCCTTGGTCTGCACCGGCACGCCGATCACCGGCACACGTGTTTTCGACGCCATCATGCCGGGCAGATGGGCTGCGCCACCGGCGCCTGCAATGATCACCTGCACCCCGCGTTCAACGGCCGTGCGCCCATAGTCCCACAGGCGATCCGGGGTGCGGTGCGCCGAGACGATGCGTTTCTCGAAAGCGATACCCAAGGTGTCGAGCAGGTCGGCAGCTTCGCGCATTGTGGGCCAATCCGATTGGCTGCCCATGATGATGCCCACAGCGGGTCCGGTCATGTGAAAGCCTCCCTCGGCCCAGGTTCAGGAAGCGGCACTATAGCCAAAGAAAAAGCGGAGGCAATGCGCAGTCTCTGGTGTTTTTGGGGCCGCTCAGGCGATGATGTCGGGTGTCAGGCGATCTTCGATCTGGGCGATCAGATCTTTCAGCCGGAGTTTGCGTTTCTTGAGCCGCTGCAGGGTCAGCTGATCCCCCATGCCCTTCTCGGAAAGCGCCTGAATGGCTTCATCCAGATCACGGTGCTCACGCTGGAACACGGCTAGCTCCACGCGCAACACTTCATCCGTTTTCATCGACAGGTCCGTGGGGGCGTTCATAGATCGGTGATTCCGTACAATAAACAATAGGTAGGCTTTATCATACGCATTCACCAACTCTCCGCATAGCCCTTGCGTCAAGGCGGATTGCTCCCCATATTTAGTGTACGGGCCGCCGAAACGGGACCCGAAACTGACTGTCGCTTGACTGATAAGGACGTGTCGCATGACGAAGATGACCCTGGCTTCTTACCCCCATATGTTGGGGTTCGAGCAACTTGAAAGACTGCTGGAGCGTACTGCGAAATCCGGCAATGAAGGCTACCCGCCGTTCAATATTGAACAGACATCGGACTATTCCTACCGCATCACACTTGCTGTGGCGGGCTTTGGTGAAGACGATCTTTCGATCACCGTTGAGGACCGCCAACTGGTCATCCGGGGACGACAGAGAGAAGACACGGACAACCGGGTTTTCCTGCATCGTGGCATCGCCGCGCGGCAGTTCCAGCGGAGCTTTGTGCTCGCCGATGGCGTCGATGTCGGCGAAGCGATCATGGAGAACGGTCTGCTGCACGTGGACCTGACCCGCGCCAAGCCACAGACCGTCGTGCAGACAATAGACATCAAGAAAGGGTGACGACATGCAAGAACCATTCGAAACAGCGCCCGTTGAGAACCGCATCGTCTACGTAAAAGTCGTCGATGTGACCGAATTGCCGAGTGAAGTGCGCGATCAGGCGGGCGATCTGGATCAGCTCTACGCGGTCCATGACAGCGATGGCCAGCAACTGGCTCTGGTCGCGAACCGTGAGCTTGCCTTTAAGCTGGCACGTCAGAACGACTATGAGGCCGTTGCTGTGCATTGACGTCCCATCAATGGCGTGAACATGATCAACAAGGCCGCAGAATGCTGCGGTCTTTTCTGTTTCAGGGGGCGCCGATGCAATTTGAATTTGATTGGGTGGACGCGTTTTCGGAATCCGTGTTTGGCGGGAATGGCTGTGCTGTTGTCCATGAAGGTGCAGACGTTTCGGACGACGTCTGCATGGCCTATGTGCGCGAAACATCCCTCGTGGAATGCACCTTCACCGGCCCGTCCGAGGTGGCCGATATCCGGGTGCGATATTTTTTGGCCAGCCGTGAAATACCTTTTGCTGGACATCCGACCATCGCTACCGTCGCCGCCCTGCGCGCGCGGGGGAGTGTCCAGGACGGGCCGCTGACGCTGGAAACACAGGCTGGGATCATCCCGGTTGAGGTGTCTGGGGCGCAGGTAAAAATGACACAGATCGCTCCTGAATTTGGCCCTGAGGTTCCGGTCGGGCTGGTTGCGGCCGTGGGTGGGATCAGGACAGAGGACATCATCGCACCGCCTCAGATTGTTTCCACCGGATTGCCGTTCTGCGTGACCGTTCTCAAGGATCGTGCAACGCTCGGAAACCTGCGGTTCGATGTTAAAGCCCTGCGGGCGCTCTGCGCGCATCTTGGGCAACAGGATGACAATATGATGGAGCCGTTCTGGGTCACCCTGTCCGGGGCCACGCCCTCGGGCGATACCTTCAGCAGGCTTCTGCTGGCACCACCGAGCCCGCCGGAAGACGCGTTTACCGGCTCGGCCACTGGGGCCATGGCGTCTTATCTTTGGGCGCGTGGGTTGATCGACCAACCTGATTTTACCGCTGAACAGGGCCATGGAATGGGCCGTCCGGGCAGCGCCCAAGTGCGTGTTCTCGGACCAAGGGACGGCATCACGGGCGTGGAAGTTTCAGGTCACGGCGCCATTGTCATGTCCGGTAAGGTCAACCTGCCTCAACGTCTTTAGATAAAAAACCGCTGCCCCGATCCGAGACAGCGGCGATTACTTCGGACGTCAAACAGATCAGCTGCGACCGGTGATCAGCCCCATGCTTTCCAGTTTCAAAAGGACCTGATGGGCGCAGCTGTCCACATCCACATTCTCTGTCTCCACGCTGAGCTCGGGATCGGCAGGTACGTCATAGGGGTCTGAAATCCCTGTGAATTCCTTGATTTTTCCTTCGCGTGCCAGCTTGTAGAGCCCTTTGCGGTCGCGGCGTTCGCATTCCTCGATCGAGGTAGCGACATGCACTTCCACGAAGGCCCCGAAGGATTCCACATCCTCCCGTACGGCCCGGCGGGTGGTTGCATAGGGCGCGATGGGCGCACAGATCGCAATGCCGCCGTTCTTGGTGATCTCGGAGGCTACATAGCCGATGCGCCGGATGTTCAGGTCGCGGTGTTCCTTGGAGAACCCGAGTTCGGAGCTGAGGTTCTTGCGGACGATATCACCGTCAAGCAGGGTCACCGGACGCCCGCCCATTTCCATCAACTTGACCATCAGAGCATTTGCGATGGTGGATTTGCCGGAGCCGGAAAAGCCGGTGAAGAATACGGTGAAGCCTTGCTGGCTCCGCGGTGGGCGCGTGCGGCGCAATTCGGTGACGACCTCGGGGAAAGAGAACCATTCCGGAATTTCCAGACCTTCGGCCAAACGGCGGCGCAATTCCGTGCCGGAGATGTTCAGGATGGTGACCTTGTCCTTATCCTTGATCTCATCCGCAGGCTCGTATTGCGCGCGTTCCTGGACCCAAACCATATGTTTGAAGTCCACCATCTCGATGCCCATCTCTTCCTGATGCTCGCGGAAGAGGTCTTGCGCATCGTAAGGCCCGTAAAAGTCTTCGCCTGCCGAATTCTTGCCGGGGCCTGCGTGGTCGCGGCCCACAATGAAATGCGTGCAGCCGTGGTTCTTGCGGATCAGTCCGTGCCAGACCGCTTCGCGCGGGCCCGCCATGCGCATCGCGAGGTTCAGCAGGGACATGGATGTCGTCGCCGCCGGGTATTTGTCCAGAACCGCCTCGTAGCAGCGCACGCGGGTAAAGTGGTCCACGTCACCCGGTTTAGTCATCCCGACGACAGGATGGATCAGCAGGTTCGCCTGTGCCTCACGGGCGGCGCGGAAGGTCAGTTCCTGATGCGCCCGGTGCAGCGGGTTGCGGGTCTGGAAGGCCACAACGCGTTTCCAGCCCACCTTGCGGAAAAAGGCCCGCATTTCGTTTGGCGTGTCGCGGCGCGCCCGGAAATCATAGTGCACCGGTTGTTGAATGCCGGTCACGGGCCCGCCGAGATAAATCTTGCCCGCCTGATTGTGCAGGTAGTTCACGGCGGGGTGCGCATCGTCATCAGCACCAAACACCTTTTCAGCCTCAAGCGCCTTGTTCGGGGTCCAGCGGTCGGTGACGGTCATTGTGGCGAGGATCACGCCCTCCTGATCGCGCAAGGCGATGTCCTGACCGACCTCAAGCTGGTCGGCAAAAGCGTCATTCACGTCCAGCGTGATCGGCATCGGCCACAGTGTGCCATCGGCCAGACGCATCTTGTCAACGACGCTGTCGTAGTCTGCCTCAGACAGGAACCCTTTGAGCGGATTGAACCCGCCGTTCATCAGAAGTTCCAGATCGCAGATCTGCCGGGGTGTTAGATCCCAGCTCAGCAGGTCGCCTGCTTCCGCCTTTAATTTCTGGGCAGACTCGTAAGAAACGTAGAGTTCGGAAATCGGGGAGAGGGTCGCTGTCATCATCAATTCACTCGCTTACAAATTCAGTGGCATTTCCCCCCAAAATGCCTTCCGCTGGCCCTTAGCGCGTCAAGCGAGGTGTTTTCAAGCAAAGAATGGGTTGGCGCCGCGCAATTCCCCTATCCGGCGCATGCATATCGCGGGATCGCAACGGGTTTCGATCAGGCAGGGGAAAGAAGGATGGGCAATCCACCTTTCGGTTTCGGGATCGGCATGCGCTGCCATTCAGGTGCAGCGGCGGCCAGTTGCACGCGGCGTTTGCGCAGCAGGGTTGCCACGAAGAGCTTCACCTGCAGCGTGGAAAAATGCATGCCAATGCATTTGTGGGCCCCCCCGCCGAAAGGTGTCCAGGCGAATTTGTGGCTCTGATCTTCTGCGCGCTCAGGGGTAAATCGATCCGGGTCAAAGGTGGTCGGGTTGGTGAAGTGCTCAGGCGAGAGCATCGTCACGCCCGGGTTCAGCGCCAGCGACGTCCCGGCCGGAATGTCGAACCCGCGCCAGTGAAAATCGCGCGTGGCTTGCCGGGGAATGAAGGGCACCGGCGGCACCAGGCGCAACGCTTCGCGGAAGACATTGTTCGTCTGGGTCATCTTGGCCAGCGCGTCTTCGTCCAGAGGGCCGTCCCCAAGCGCCGCGACTTCGTCGGCCAGCCGGTCCTGCCACTCCGGGTGAGACGCCAGTGCTTCGATCATCACGGTCAGGGCGGTGGCGGTGGTGTCATGGGCGGCCATGATCAGCAGGTTGAACTGATCTAGGATCTGGTCCTCATCCCATCCGCGCCCGTCTTCATCCCGTGCAAGGCACATCTGGGAGAAGAAATCATCGCCTCCTTGCGCCCGGCGTTCGGGGATCAGCTTGCGGAAGGTTTCGCGCAGGAAATGCCGCCCGCGCACGCCGCGCCACATTGGCGTTAAGGGGATGGGGTGGCGGATCACGGCCAGAGAGGCGCGGATTTCATCCTGAATGGCCCGGTTTACCTGACGGGCCAGCGGACCATCCAGCGGCAGGCCCATGAAAACGGCGCCACCCAGCCGCAGGGTCAAATCCTTGACCGCCTTGTAAAAGCAAAATGCCTCTCCATTTGGCCAGCTTTCCAGCAGATCCGCCATCGCGCCGGTCATCCGCAGGCGATAGTCGCGAATGGCCGAGGCCCGGAACGCCGCCTGCATGATCCGGCGGTTTGCCCGGTGATGGTCAAAGTCCTGCAACAGCAATCCACCGGGATAAATCCGTTTGAGCGCATCCCAGCCGCCTTCGGAGGAGAACAGCTCGTTGCGATCGAGCAGCACCATCTCCATGGCATCCGCGCCGCAGAGGTTCACGCGCCAGACGCCCAGCATATTGGTTTTATACACCGGACCGTAGCGACGGATGTAGTCCTGCTGTGTGCCATAGCTGTCCTTCACGATGGTCAGCGTGTGACCGATGAGCGGGAGGGCCGGTGGGCCGGGAATATGCGCAAGGGCGGCTTTGGTGGGCATGAGTGAACCTCGCTGAGCAGGAAAATCGGAATGCGCCACAGGGGGCGCAGACCGACTTATCCCGTCAGGAGATGTGAGGGCTCTTAACCCACCGCACGCACGCAACACCCCGGCACAACCGGGGTGCCGGTACGTGCAGCATTCTCAGGGAGACGTGGTTACTCTGCGGCGCTCTCGGCCACTTCGGCGCCGTAGCCCAGTGGCAATGAGGTCTCGGCCCCTTCATTTTCGGCAAGGAACCGTTCTGCCTCCAGTGCGGCCATGCAGCCCATGCCGGCCGAAGTCACCGCCTGGCGGTATTTGTGATCGGTCAGATCGCCTGCGGCAAAAACGCCCGGAATTGAGGTTTCCGTGCTGTCGGGCTTCGTGACCACGTAGCCGCCCATGTGGGTGTCCAGAACGTCCTTGACCAATTCATTGGCAGGCGCATGGCCGATGGCGACAAAAACGCCTTTGGCGGGGATCTCTTTAACCGCACCGGTCTTGGTGTGCTTGACGCGCACGGCCTCAACCCCCAGCGGATTTTCCGCGCCGACCACTTCTTCCAGTTCATGGAACCACAGCGGTTCGATCTTAGGGTTCTTCATCAACCGGTCGATCAGGATTTTTTCGGCGCGCAGCTCATCGCGGCGGTGCACAAGCGTCACCTTGGAGGCAAAGTTGGTCAGGAAGAGTGCTTCTTCTACAGCGGTATTGCCACCACCGATGACGACGATTTCCTGTCCACGGTAGAAGAAACCGTCGCAGGTGGCGCAGGCAGAAACGCCAAAGCCCTTGAATTTCTCCTCGGACGGCAGCCCCAGCCACTTGGCCCGCGCGCCGGTTGCCAGAATGACCGCCTCTGCGATGTAGGTGGTGCCGCTGTCGCCCTTGGCCACAAACGGGCGTTGGGACAGATCGAGATCGGTGATGATATCGCCAATGATTTCGGTGCCCATCGCCTTGGCGTGCTCCTGCATCCGGATCATCAGGTCCGGGCCCTGCACCTCGCTGTCACCGGGCCAGTTTTCAACCTCGGTGGTGGTCGTCAACTGGCCGCCGGGTTCGATCCCCTGCACCAGAATGGGGTTCAGCATCGCGCGGCTTGCGTAGACACCTGCAGTATATCCTGCAGGTCCCGATCCGATGATCAGCACGCGTGTTTGTCTTGTCTCAGCCATAGGAATCCCCAATCGATGTCATAGCAGCCCTCCGGATATATAGCGGGCAGGGCCGCTCTTAAACCCCCGCCGTGCGTGCCGTGGCTGCAAGTCCGGGTTGCAGGTTTTGGGGGTGGCGGAAAGAATCTTGCGCAATTACGAAATATTATTGCGCGCGCTGGGCGCGGTGGTATAACAACCGAAAAATCCGGGGGCGATATGGCTGTAACACGACTGGATCCGATTGATCGAAAGATTCTTGCCGAATTGCAGGCAGATGGCCGTATGACCAATGTGGAATTGGCCAAGCGGGTGGGTATTTCCGCGCCGCCCTGTTTGCGCCGGGTACGCACGCTTGAGGAAGCTGGCTACATCAAAGGCTACCACGCAGAAGTGGACGCGCGCGCGCTGGGGTTTGAGGTGCAGGTTTTTGCGATGGTCGGGCTGGCCAGTCAGGCGGAAGCAGATCTGACGGCCTTTGAGAATCGCTGCCGGGCCTGGCCACTCGTCCGGGAATGCCACATGCTGAATGGCGAGGTGGATTTCATCCTTAAATGTGCCGCACCTGATCTGTCCAGTTTCCAGCAGTTCCTGACGGGAGAACTCCTTACAACCCCGAACGTGGCGAGTGTGAAAACATCGCTGGTCATCCGGGGCGCCAAGGATGAGCCCGGTGTCCCGTTTGACGTGTTGGAAGAGCGGTTGAGCACTACGGCCTGACGGAATGGCTCAGGCCGCTGTCAAATCGTCCTCTTCTGGCGCCCGGTCATAGGCCATCGGACCGAAATCGCTGATATGCGTCAGATGTGGAAAGATTGACATGAAAACGGACCGCAACGTGTGAGAGAGCAGGCGCATCGGATTAGCGCCCGGATGATACGTCTCGACTTCCAACCCTCCTGCGATCACAGCGGTATGGCGATCGAGGCTGAGATGGAACATCTGAACCGGTGTCGGTGGTGCGACCTCGATGACGTTCACGCCGTCTACGAAACCACTGGCCAGTGTCATGATGCGCTTCTCACCAGTTTCAGCGCGAAGATGCGGCGGGGTTTGCAGCAGGCGCGCCGCAGGTCCAAGGCTGAGAAAACTATCTGGCCGATTGACCCCGAAGCTATCCGCCATCAGGCGTGTTAGCACGCTGCGGCGTTGCGAGTCCGAGGGCGCGAAACTGGCCGAGCCAATCCAAGTCACCCGACCGGCGCTGCCATCTGCCGTCAGGACGCGATCACCCGGCTGCAGGTCTTCAACAGCGACGAAACCTTCGTGTGTCTGCAAAGGTGTTCCGCGCGCGAATGCCGAGAAGGCATTGTCGAAAACTGGAAGTGTCGGGATTTTGCGTTGACCAATGACAATGCTGCCGTCACTCCGCAATGCCGCGACATCAACGGTTCTGACACTGAGTGCCCCCATTGCGGCGGTTTTTTGTGGATGGGCATGCGCCTGAACAGAGCGATTGGAATAGTCGGTCAGGGCGACGCCAGAAGGCGAGGTGGTCATGCAAATACCTTTTCAGGTTGGTCGCATCCCGTGTCGACCCCCACCGACGAACACGGAAAGGACATCAGATGTACTTTCGTGCTTTTGAGATATCAAAATGCCTTCCGCCACTGGACGATGTCAAAACCAGCGCGCCATTGGTCCTGTGTTGCGGATAAATGCTGCAAGATGCGTGATTTGTTTCCCGGTTTAGGCGCTGGTTGCCACAATCTGAAAGTAAAAACCCCCGAACGAATCGTCATTCGGGGGTCACGTTCTTTGGAGGGAACAATACGGTGTGCTGGACTGCTGCTTTTAGCCGGCCTTGCGAGCGCTCTTCATCGCTTCGGCGCGTTTGGCGATAAATTCCGTTCGGCGTCTGCCGCGTGTCCACGGCAGAACGGTGTCCGGCTGAGCTGCGGCCTCCGTGATTGATTTGATAAAGCGCATGTTGGTTTTCATGGTTGTTTCCTGCTCGGTTAAGGTTCGGGCTCTTGCCTCTTGTTAACCATGAATGTGGCGGTTCATTCGGGCCGCTTTAGGGCGATTCCAGAAGTTTTTTAAAAAAGTTCCTGCCCTATTTCGGCCAAATGCGCAGATTTTGCCGCAATTGGCCAAGCCCTTTGCTATTATGGTGGAGGCAATACGCAAACTGCTTGAATTCGAGGTCAATCCTTGCCCTGTGGGCAGATTGTTCACGGATAATGCGGCATCCATGGGGCAGAAGCTGCCAATGTTTCGCCCATATATGTATGCTGTCACAAAGCGATGGCGGCAATGAGGCGACCGTAGTCGGCTTCCTTTGCATGTGTCGCGCGGCGATAGGAGTAAAAACGCTCAGGGTCGGCGTAGGTGCAGTGTCGTGTCCATTCAGCGTCGCCTACACCCGCCATGCGCAGCCGGTGTAACCCGAAGCCCGGCAGGTCAAAAAGCATCCGGTCGCCGTGACCATTGGCGAAAAATCGGGCGTTGTCGGGGTCTTCGGCTAGGAAGGTTTCGAAAAACTCTGGCCCGACCTCGTAGGCGCGCTGTGAAATAGAGGGTCCAATGGCCGCATGGATGGCGCCGCGGTTTGCGCCGAGGGCGCACATCGCATCCACAGTGGCCTCCAGAACGCCGTCCAACGCCCCGCGCCATCCAGCATGTGCGGCACCGATGACCCCGGCCTCTGCATCCGCAAACAGCACCGGCTGGCAATCCGCCGTCAGCACGGACAGGGCCAGGCCGGGCTTGTCCGTCACCAGCGCATCGGCACGCGGCTTGTCTTGGAACGGGCCGTCAACCGTTACGGCCTCGGCGGAATGCACCTGATGCACGCTGATCAGGTGCGCGGGCGCCACGCCCATCGCATCCGCCACACGCGCCCGGTTGATGGCGACGATTTCCGATTGGTCCGAGCTGCCCTGGCCGCAGTTCAACCCGGCAAAAACGCCGGAGGAGGCACCGCCGCGCCGTGTGAAAAACCCGTGATGCACCGGGGCAAGGCTGTCTGAAGTCAATATTTCGAGCGTCATTGATCCAACCCCGGTGGCGGACTGCACCCGGCTGGAAACAGACCCATTACCTTGAACAGGTTTCCCATTTCATCGGGGTGCGTCAAGCGCCGATGTGCCGCGATATGCGCTTCAAGCGCTGATCCGCGAAGGCCCGTGGCGAGCGATTGTGCACGCTGGGTGATGCCCAGCCGTTCCAGGAAAACGCCCTGGGGGGTCAGGCGGGTGATCTCACAGAGTGCCGCGGTGGCCAGCGCCTCGAAATCCACGTGCGCCGTCAGGTCGGCAGCGCCCGGATCGGCAAGCGGATCCACCGGTTGATGGTCCTTGAGCGCCTGAAAGGTATCGCCGAGGCTGCGCCAGTCACCGTAGTCAATGATCAGCCCAGCACCACCATGGCGGGCGATCCGCCCCCCGATGGCATCCATGATCGGAGCCGCGGTCGGGGCATATTCGACCACGTCACCGTCCTTGGTGTCTGGCAGGCGTTCTTTCAGGGCCGGTTGGGGCAGCGCGGGTCCTTGTCCCAGCACCAGATCCTCCCCTGACAGGCCGATCTGGGTTTCACGCCACTGCTGACCGGCCCGGATGAACTGTCGGATCGGCAGGGCGTCGAAAAACTCATTGGCAATCAGAAAAAGCGGCTGTTCAGCAATCTCGTCCGCGCTTGCGACGTGAGTGATGTCGAAACCGGCCAATACTTCCCGTTGTTGTTGTGCCAGCTGAGAGGAGGCTTCCACCAGTGTCACGGTCGCAACGTCGTGGAAACCCGGCACGCTGCGGGTGGCGCGCAGGACATCCGCCATCAACGTACCACGCCCCGGGCCCAACTCTGCCAGGGCGAACGGTTTTGGTGCCCCCTGATCCATCCACGCCTGGGCGAGGCACAACCCGACCAGTTCGCCAAACATCTGGCTGATCTCGGGTGCTGTGATGAAATCGCCTGCTTTTCCAAAGGGGACGCGCGTCGTGTAGTATCCATGCGCAGGGTGCAGCAGGCATTCGGCCATGTAATCGGCCAGCGAGATCGGCCCGTTTTGCGCAACGCGTGCGCGGATCAGATCGCGCAGGCTCATGCGGCGCGGCGCGCCCGTGCGGCAAGCCAGAGCCCCAAGGCGATCATGGGCAGCGACAGGATCTGTCCCATCGTCAGGCCCCACCCCCCGATATGCCAGGCCAACCCCAGCGGATTGCCCTCTGAGATGAACTGCGCATCTGGCTGGCGGACGAATTCGACCAGAAATCGGGCCAGACCATAGCCCGCGAAAAAGACACCTGCCACAAGGCCCGGGGTTTTCAACGCACCGGACCGCCAGACCAGCCAGATGAGGACCGCACCCAGCAGCAGGCCCTCAAGCCCCGCTTCGTAGAGCTGTGACGGGTGTCGCGCGCAAATGCCGATGACATCGGGGCAGTTTTGCGCCGCTTCGGTTGGAAAGGCCACGCCCCAGGGCAGGTCGGTCGGTCGGCCCCAGAGTTCGGCGTTGATGAAATTCGCTAGGCGCCCGAGCAAAAGACCCGGCGGCACCCCCAGGGCCATGATGTCCGCAGCGCTAAGCCGCGCAATGTCGTGCCGCCATGTGTAGATGAGCCCCGCGACGATAACTCCTAGCAGCCCGCCGTGAAACGCCATGCCGCCCTGCCAGACGGCGAGGATTTCAGTGGGGTGCTGCAGATAGTAGGCGGGCTGGTAGAATGCGACGTAGCCGAGCCGCCCGCCGAGGATAACGCCAATGATCACCCAGGTAAGCAAATCCTCGATTTGCGCCTTGGACATGACCGGCGTTTCATTGCGCCACAGGCGCGGTGTCTGCACGGCGCGCACCACCAGCTGCCAGCCGAGCAGGATACCAACGATATAGGCCAGCGCGTACCAGCGCAGCGCGAATTCGAAGCCGAAAACGGAGATCGAAAAGATCTCGGGCGAGATGTCGGGGAAAGGTAGCATCGCAGGCATGGCGCATCCTTTCCTTGGGCGGGCAGGGGAAGTCAACCTTGCAGGTCGCCCTCTTTGGCACCATATACTCTTTGTGAACAGCCGGAGGCGACAGATGCAAACGCGCAACAAGATTTTCGACGATATCTCGCAACTGATGACCAACGCGATGGGCGTGGCCCAGGGCGCGCGCGACGAAGCCGAGACCGCGATGAAAGGCATGATGGACCGATGGCTGGCCGATCGTGATTTCGTCACCCGTGAAGAATTCGATGCGGTCCGGACCATGGCGCAAAAGGCGCGGGAAGAGAACGAAGCGCTCAAGGCGCGGCTGGACGCGCTTGAGTCGAAAGACTGATACCTCGTTTTCTCTGATTTTTCGGGTGCGCGACGGCTGTTGCGCGCCCGTTTTTTATTAACATCCGGTTAATCGCGATCACCAATGGTTACGATTGGTGACATTTTGCGACGTATCCCCACTCATCCACAACTTATTGCGGTTACCCACAAGAATAGGGGTTGCCAGAGCGCAGTTCACACCGCACCATATCTGGTATGGACACGGGGGCTCGCCCCGGTCTGTAGAGCAGGCACCTAGTGTTGGGGGCCCTCCTGGGCCCTTAGCGCTAGCGCGATAAAAAGAGGTGGCACCATGGCCCTGTCCGAGCAGTTTCTGGAAGACGACATTCACCCCATCGACATCGTTGAGCATCTTGCAGCCCACCACGAGTGGGATTTCGACCGTATTTCAGACGAACAGATCGCGATGGCCGTGGAAGGTCAATGGCGCACCTACTCGCTGACGCTGGCATGGTCCGCCTTTGACGAAACGCTGCGCATGATCTGCACCTTTGACATGGACCCGCCCAAGGAAAAGCTGCCCGAACTCTATGAGCTTTTGAACCACGTGAACGATCAATGCTGGGCCGGGGCCTTCACCTATTGGGAAGAGCAAAAGCTGATGGTCTATCGCTACGGCCTTGTCCTGGCCGGAGGCCATGTGGCCAGCGCGGATCAGATCGACACGATGATCGGCGCGGCCGTCATGAGTGCAGAGCGCTACTACCCCGCGATGCAGCTGATGGCCTGGGGCAACCAGACCCCGACACAGGCGCTGCAGGTCGCCATTGCAGAGGCTTACGGTCGCGCGTAAACCTACGCCCCTGAGATCAATCGTTTCGGGGGCATTCTCATGCAAGACAGTCGCATCGCGCGCCACGGGCTGGTTCTGCTGGGCTGCGGCAAGATGGGGTCGGCAATGCTGGCCGGATGGCTGGCAAAGGGGCTGCTGCCCACCGCTGTCTGGGTTGTTGATCCGCAACCGTCCGACTGGCTTCGCACCACGGGGGTGCACCTGAACGAGGACCTGCCCGAGGCACCGGCAATTGTGCTGGTGGCCGTCAAACCCCAGATGATGACCGATGCGTTGCCCACGCTGGCGGCCATGGGCAATGGCGACACGGTTTTTGTCAGCGTGGCGGCCGGAATAACCATCGCACGCTTCGAAGAGATACTCGGGGACCGGACGCCGATCATCCGGGCCATGCCGAACACGCCTGCCGCGATCTCGCAGGGAATCACCGCCATTGTTGGCAATGCCCACGCCAGCGCCGGTGCGCTGGACGAAGCGGAAACCTTGCTCAAGGCGGTTGGTGAGGTGGTCCGGCTGTCGACGGAGGCGCAGATTGACGCGGTCACCGGGGTCAGCGGGTCGGGGCCGGCTTACGTGTTTCATATGATCGAAACCATGGCCGCCGCCGGGGTGGAGCAGGGTTTGTCAGCCGATCTTTCCCTGCAGCTTGCCAAGGCCACGGTGGCAGGGGCCGGAGCGCTGGCGCGCGACGCGGAGGAAGACCCAAGCCAGTTGCGCATCAACGTGACTTCGCCCAATGGGACCACCCAAGCGGCGCTTGAGGTCCTTATGGATGAGGCAAATGGCTTTCCTGCTTTGCTCAGCCGCGCGGTGAAGGCGGCCACAGACAGATCACGGGAGTTGGCCAATGGATAACATCAGTTTCGACGATTTTCTGAAGGTCGATATCCGCTGTGGCACGGTGCTGCGGGCCGAAGTCTTTCCTGAAGCGCGTAAACCGGCCATCAAGATGTGGATCGATTTTGGCGATGAGATCGGGGAGCGCAAAACCTCGGCACAGGTCACCGCGCATTACGAGCCCGAAGCGCTGGTGGGCAAGCAGGTGCTGGCCGTTGTGAATTTCCCACCCCGCCAGATTGGCCCCTTCATGTCCGAGGTGCTGGTGCTGGGGCTGCCCGATGAGACCGGAGAGATCGTGCTGATCACGCCGGATATCGAGGTGCCGCAGGGAGGGCGGATGCATTGACTAAACTATGGATGACACGGCCCCTGCCGGAAAAGGTGCGAGCCGCGGCTGAGGCGCTTTTCGACGTCACGGTCCGCCCGATGACTTCACCCCTGACGGTGGAGGAAATGCGCACGGCGCTGAGCAAATATGATGCGGTCATCCCCACGCTGGGGGATCTCTTCTCGGAGGAGATTTTCAAGGCTGAGGACAGCTGGCGCTGCCGGATTCTGGCGAACTTTGGGGTTGGATATAATCACATCGACGTCGCTGCCGCCAAAGCGGCCGGGATCACTGTGACAAACACGCCCGGCGCGGTGACCGATGCAACCGCCGACACGGCAATGACGCTGATGCTGATGAGCGCGCGCCGCGCCGGGGAAGGCGAGCGTATGGTGCGTGCGGGGCATTGGGAAGGGTGGCACCCGACACAGCTTCTGGGCATGCATCTGGGTGGCAAGACCGTGGGGATCGTCGGCATGGGCCGCATCGGGCAGGCGATTGCCCGGCGCTGTCATTTCGGGTTTGGCATGCGGGTGGCCTATCACAGCCGTTCCCCCAAGGATCTGGACTTTCCGGCCCAGCCGAAAGAATGCCTGCTGGCCCTGGCCGCTTCTGTTGACGTGCTGGTGATTGCGGTGCCCGGTGGCGATGAAACCCATCACCTGATCAATGCTGAGGTGCTGGAGGCCATGCAAAGCCACGCGCATCTGATCAACATCGCGCGTGGCAATGTGGTCGAGGAAAGCGCCCTGATCCGGGCACTTGAGGACGGGCAGATTGGCGGCGCCGGACTGGATGTCTACGAATTCGAGCCTGCAGTGCCCGATGCGTTGAAGCGCATGGAGAACGTGGTGTTGCTGCCGCATATCGGCACGGCGGCGCTGGAAGTCCGCGAGGATATGGGGCTGATGACGGTGGCAAACCTCGAGGCGTTCTTTGCCGGGGAGACGCCGCCAAATCTGGTGTGACGGCTCAGCGGTCGCCCACAGCTTCGCGCCAATGCCTGCGGCAGAGCGAGACATAGGTTTCATTGCCGCCGATCTGAACCTGCGCACCATCCAAGAGCGCCCGCCCTTCGCTGTCTTGGCGCACAACCATCGTGGCCTTCTTACCGCAATGGCAGATGGTACGCACCTCCCGCATCTCATCAGCCAGCGCCAACAGCGTGGCGGAGCCGGGAAAGAGTTGCCCGCGGAAATCCACCCTTAGACCAAAACACATTATGGGTACGTTCAGATCATCGACCGCCCGTGCCAACTGCCAGACCTGTGTCTCCGTCAGGAACTGCGCTTCGTCCACGAAAACGCAGGCGATTGGCTCCTTTGTTTGGCGTTCGGCGATGCGTGCAAACAGATCGTCATTTGTACCGAAGGTGTCCGCCTCTTCCCCAATCCCGATGCGCGAGGCGATCCGTCCGTCTCCGGCGCGATTGTCGAACTGGGCGGTCAGAAGATAGGGCACCATGCCGCGTTCGCGGTAGTTGTGCGCGGCTTGCAGGAGTACGGTCGATTTGCCCGCGTTCATGGTCGAATAATGGAAATAAAGCTTGGCCATGGCTGTTTGATAGGACGCGCGGAAACGCGCCGCAAGCGGTACACCCATTGTCAGAGCCCTTGCGTGACTGTTGACGCGGACGCCAACCTGCCGGTCCCAAAATCGGCAGAACGCAACAGGGCTCCTAACCGAAACCGGCGCTGGGACTGCCGGCCACTCACTAGACTCCCGAACAATGGGAGTGCTTTTATAAATGACATTTCCCTGACATCCGATTAATGGAAAAGCCAAGACGGTTTTCCCCCTTGAAGGAAAAGCGGCACGTTTTGAGTGAGAAGGACGATTATGACGGCGATTGGCAGGTATCTGAAAAAACACACAGAAGCGCTGGTAAAAGACGTGGGCGTTGAACAGGCTTGCAAATTGACGGGCAAATCAAAGGCCACGTTGGGGCGGTATTATTCCGACCATGATGAGCATGCTGACCGGTTTATGCCAATCGAATCCGTGGCCCTGTTGGAACAGGCGGCCAAGTATCCGCATGTCACGGGTGCATTGGCTGAGCTGTCCGGCACCTCTTTGCAATACGATGAGCGTCGCCCGAACGCGGAACGACCGGGGGGTGTGAATGCGGATGTAATCGCGCTCAGCCAACGTTTTGCCATGTTAATGGGCGAGTATCAGCAATCCATGGAAGACGGAAAGATCACCGTGAACGAAGCCAAACGGTTGTTGCGCGAAACCGGATTACTGCAACAGGTGCTGATCGACATGAAGTTGCATCTGGAAAACGATCACGGCGCCGCCTAAAACACGCGTCTAAGCGTGGCGTTCAACCAGAACGGACCCCACGGAATATCCCGCGCCGAAAGAACAGATCAACCCCCTGTCCCCGTCTTCCAGATCACCGGAGTATTTGGAAAAGGCGATGATCGACCCGGCGGAGGAGGTATTGGCATAGTCCTGCAGGATGTTGGGCTGCTCCGACGGCTCCGGCGTACGGCCAAGGACTTTCTTGCCGATGAAATCATTCATGGTCTTGTTGGCCTGATGCAGCCAAAGGCGCTTCAGGTCGGCGGCCTGCACACCCCCGTCGGCCATATGCGCGGCGATGTGATCGCTGACCATCGGCAGCACTTCCTTGAAGACCTTGCGGCCGTTTTGCATGAACTGCATGTCGCGACGGTCAACCATCCCGGCGGGGCGTGACCGCCTCAGATACCCGTTGTTGTTGCGGATGTTGTTCGAGAATTCCGTGGCACAGCGGGTGGATTTGATCTCGAAATAGGGGCCGGTGGCGGCCTGGGCTGTTTCGATCAATGTTGCGGTTGCCACATCGCCGAAAATGAAATGGCAATCCCGGTCGCGCCATTCCAGATGAGCTGAACAAATCTCCGGATTGATGACCAGCGCGCCGCCAATGCTGCCGGATCGCACCATGTCCGCCGCCGCCTGAATGCCGAAGGTGGCCGATGAGCAGGCGACGTTCATGTCAAAGGCAAACCCGCTGATCCCAAGCTGCTGCTGGATTTCGATGGCGACAGCGGGGTAGGCGCGTTCCATATTGGAGGCGGCACAGATAACGAGGTCCACATCTTTTGCCGATTTCCCGGCCTGTGCCAGAGCGTTCTGTGCGGCCTTCACGCCCATCTCGGCCATCAGCGAGGGTTCATCGTCGCTGCGCTGGCGGAGCAGCGGATGCATGACCTTCGGGTCGAGAACGCCCGTTTTGTCGATCACATAGCGCTGCTGAATACCGGAGGCTTTGAAGATGAAATCCTCGGAGGAATACTCCTTTGCCGCCACTGTGCCTGCTGCGATCTCATCGGCGTTCTCAGCGTTGAAGAGATCGACATAGGCGTTGAAGGCGGCAACCAGTTCCGCATTCGTGATGACCTCAGACGGGGTGAAAACAC
This sequence comes from uncultured Roseobacter sp., assembly GCF_947492555.1. Taxonomy (GTDB): domain Bacteria; phylum Pseudomonadota; class Alphaproteobacteria; order Rhodobacterales; family Rhodobacteraceae; genus Roseobacter. The sequence continues at coordinate 825,030 of NZ_CANLNE010000001.1, read as the reverse complement.
CGGTACCGGTGATGGCGGGGGTATTCATAACGGGCTCTCCAAACGATCAACCAATGTGGCCCATTTCTCCCGCTGAGGTCAAGGTGGCGGACGTGGCGTTACAGCCGTGCATGGCCTTTGCGCAAGGCGTTGAGCGGTGCTGCTGTAGTCAGCGCACAGGTACGGAATAAAGCACGTAGCCATCCCGCCGGGCCACTTCGACAGCCCCGGTGTCGATCACGAACACGCCAAGGTTCTCCGCGTCCTCGGGACAGCCCACGAGATCGGCAGCGTCGTCGAGAAACTGGTTGGTGAAATCATCCTCGCCTACGCGGCGGCAGATATCGCCCTTGAACCGGTAACCGTCGCCGAAGAAGGGCAGGGAACCGGTGACAGGTTCCGGCGCGGGGGCACAGGCCGACAGGACCAGCGCGGATGTCAGAAGAAGGAAACGCATTTGAAAACCTCCGGATGGGTATGGTTTCTGCATCATGGCATGTCCCGACCTGATTGGCGACCGCCACGCCGGGGCATCAGATCAGCGGGCGAGATTTGACCGGTTCAAGTTCCATCTCGGCAACTGCGGCCAATTCTGCCACGTCGTGGATTTTTAACTGTCCGTCATCCCAGACAGCGAGCTGACGTTCGCGCAACCGGGCGAGGGTCTTGTTGGTGTGGACCAGCGACAAACCCATGGCATCCGCTATGTCCTGCTGTTTGTACGGAAAGGGCATCGTGCCATTCTGCACCATGCCCAAGGCATCGGCTCGTTGAAAAATCCGAACGAAAGCCCAGGCAATTGCCGAGATGGCGTCGCGTTGTCCAAGCGTTGTCAGCGTGTCACCCAGAAAGTGCTCTTCTGTCGCGGCAAGCCAGGTGATGTCAAACGCCCGCGCAGTGGAGTTCCGGAAAAAGTCGAAAAAATCGCCTCTGTCGAAGACACAGAACGTCATATGTGTCGTGGCTTCCACCGAATGGCCCATTTCTCCCAGCACGCCCGCTTGCAGGCCGATGAAATCGCCCGGGAAGATCAGATTTATGACCTGCCGGTTGCCGTCGGGAAGTGTCTTGTACCGTAACCCCATGCCCCGCAGGGCCGTGTAAAGCTGTGGCGCATTGCTGCCTTCCATCAGAATGGGCGTTCCAGGGTCCACCGACAGCTCACCGGATTTGAACCGCTGCGTCTTGTCCACTTCATCCTGTGTCATGTCCTGAAAGAAGGAATGCTTTTGCAGCGGACATGATGCGCAGTGGGTGACCATAGGTAATGCTCCTTACTATGTCATAGTTTAATGCGACGATGCCGAAAGGGTTCCATAATAGTGGCCGAAATCGGAGAATATCTCTTTGGAACAAACTCTTTTCGTCGCGATCGTCGTATCCGATCCCCTCATATCTCAAGATGTCGCGGGGATTTTTGCGTTCTGGCAGGCAGGATGTGTCTGCAGAACTTTCGAGACAGTGCGGCAAGCACGTGAGGTGCCGGATGAAACATTCGACCCCGCATTGGTGTTTGTTGCAGCGCGTGGTGGCGTCCTCGACTTGGACAGCGAAGACCTTTCGTGGATTGAACAGCGAGCAGTTATTACGCTGGATCTGGGTGAAACCTCATATTTTCCGCACTGGCAGCATTTGAACCGCCCATTTACGCAAGCTCAGGTCATTCAGGCTGCGCATTGTTTAATGTCTGCAGGCGACGTGGAACGGGTCGACGCGGAGTAGGCAGACTTGCAGGGATGCCGCCTGCTAGTTCTGGTAAGTCCGCGCCGTGTCAGCGTGGTTGAACGGCGGATCGTCTCAAGCTGTCGGTAGCCTGAAAACGACACCCTTGAATTTCATCCTGTTTGCACTTTCAGAGCATGAACGATGCTACGTGCATCGTATACTCTGCAGCTCTTGTGCATGCCATTGGAATGAAACCATCGCCAGACGGAATAGGCACCTGTTGGCTTAAACTCACCCGCCAACCGGCTCGTCAAATTGCGTTTGCCCGATGTCTCACGCCTGCAAAGCCTTGACGCCCACATCCCCATCGGCCTGCGCACGGATCGCGAGTGCCGCAGCATAGCTGCCCGCCGCAGTGGTAAAATAGGGGATTTTGTCGTAGAGGGCGATGGAGCGAATGGATTTGCTGTCCTCCACTGCCTGTGTGCCTTCGGTGGTGTTCATGACAAGATGGATCGCCTCGTCCTTCATCATGTCGGTTACGTCGGGGCGGCCCTCATAGACCTTGTTGACCACGCCACAGACCAGATCGTGATCGGCGAGCCATTTGGCGGTGCCACGCGTGGCGACCAGGGTAAAGCCCTGGTCCAGCAGGATGCGTGCGGCTTCCAGCATGTCGTCGGTTTTGTCCATGTCCTTGATAGACAGGAAGGCGCAACCCTCGGATGGCAGGATCGTACCCGCTCCCATCTGTGCCTTCAGGAAAGCGCGGGGGAAATCGCGGTCCCAGCCCATGACCTCGCCAGTGGAGCGCATTTCCGGTCCCAGCAGCGTATCGACCCCCGGGAAGCGTGCGAAGGGCAGCACGGCCTCTTTCACAGAGAACCACGGCATGTTGGGATCGGCCAGCGTCATCGGATCGCCCAGGGGCAGCGTCGCCTCATAGGCAGCGTCGGCGTCATAGGGTGGGCGCTGCGGGAAGGTGCTGAGCGGCTCGCCCGCCATGATGCGCGCGGCGATGGAGGCGATGGCGCTATCGGTCGCTTTGGCCACAAAGGGCACGGTGCGCGAGGCGCGGGGGTTGACCTCGATGAGGTAGATTTCATCATCCTTGATGGCGAACTGGATGTTCATCAGGCCAACCACATTAAGGGCGCGGGCCAGCGCGTGGGTCTGGGATTCGATCTGCGTGATGATCTCGCGCGGCAGGGAGTAGGGCGGTAGGGAGCAGGCTGAATCCCCTGAGTGCACGCCGGCCTCTTCGATGTGCTGCATGATGCCAGCCACATGCACGTCGGTGCCGTCACAGAGCGCGTCCACATCGAGCTCCACAGCACCGGAGAGGTAACTGTCGAGCAGCACCGGGCTGTCGCCGGAAACAACCACAGCAGAGGTGATGTAGCGTTCGAGGCTGGCCTGATCGCGCACGATTTCCATCGCGCGGCCACCCAGCACGTAGGACGGACGGATCACCAGTGGGAAGCCAATATCCTCTGCGATCTCAAGGGCTTCCGCGTCGGAGTGGGCGATGCCGTTTTTCGGTTGTTTGAGGCCCAGTTGCTGGACGAGCTGCTGGAAGCGTTCGCGGTCTTCGGCCAGATCAATGGCATCAGGCGTGGTGCCGAGGATCGGGATGCCCTCGGCGTGCAGCGCCTGCGCGATCTTCAATGGCGTCTGGCCGCCGAATTGCACGATGACGCCATGCAGCGTGCCGTTTTCCTGCTCGACGCGCAGGATTTCCATCACATGCTCGAAGGTGAGCGGTTCGAAATACAGCCGGTCGGAGGTGTCATAATCGGTGCTGACCGTCTCGGGGTTGCAGTTGACCATGATGGTCTCATAGCCCGCATCGGTGAGTGCATAGCAGGCGTGGCAGCAGCAATAGTCGAACTCGATGCCTTGCCCGATCCGGTTGGGGCCGCCGCCGAGGATCACCACCTTCTTGCGATCCGAGGGGCGCGCTTCGCACTCCACCTCGTCAAAGACGGGGGATTCGTAGGTCGAATACATGTAGGGCGTCTGCGCTTCGAATTCCGCCGCACAGGTATCGATGCGTTTGAAAACGGCCGTGACGCCTTCTGCATGGCGGGCACGGCGGACGTCGGCTTCCTGCTGGCCGGTCAACTCGGCAAGGCGGGCGTCGGTGAAGCCCATCATCTTAAGCCTGCGCAGGGCCGTGGCGTCGCGGGGCAGGCCGTTCATATGCACTTCGGCTTCGGCCTGAATGATCTCGCGGATACGGGCGAGGAACCACGGGTCGAACATGGTCACAGCGTGGATCTCGTCGTCGCTCATGCCGTGGCGCATGGCCTGGGCGATGGTGCGCAGCCGGTCGGGCGTTTGCTGGCTGATCGCCTTGACGATGGCGGCTTTGTTCTGGGGCGCGTCCGCCGAAACGGCGGCATCGACACCCGGAATGTCGATCTCGTTGAAGCCGGTCAGACCCTCTTCCATGCTGGCCAGTGCCTTCTGCATGGATTCGTGGATGGTGCGCCCGATGGACATGGCCTCGCCCACCGATTTCATTGCTGTCGTCAGATCGGGTGTGGCGCCGGGGAATTTCTCGAAGGCGAATTTGGGGATCTTGGTGACCACATAGTCGATGGTGGGCTCAAAACTCGCAGGCGTGACCTTGGTGATGTCATTGTCGAGCTCGTCCAGCGTGAAGCCGACCGCCAGCTTGGCGGCGATCTTGGCGATGGGAAAGCCCGTGGCCTTGGAGGCCAGCGCCGAGGAGCGCGATACGCGCGGGTTCATCTCGATCACCACCATACGGCCGTCGTCTGGGTTCACCGCCCATTGCACGTTGGAGCCACCCGTCTCCACCCCGATCTCGCGCAACACCGCAATCGAGTGGTTGCGCATGATCTGGTATTCCTTGTCGGTCAGCGTCAGCGCGGGCGCCACGGTGATCGAGTCGCCCGTATGCACGCCCATCGGATCGACGTTTTCGATGGAGCAGACGATGATGGCGTTGTCGGCAGTGTCGCGCACCACCTCCATCTCGAACTCCTTCCAGCCGAGCAGAGACTCATCAACGAGAATTTGACCGACGGGGCTCGCGTCCATGCCCGAACGGCAGATCGCCTCGTAGTCGTCGCGATTGTAGGCCACACCACCACCCGTACCGCCCATCGTGAAGGCAGGGCGGATGATCGCGGGCAGGCCGACCTCTTCCAGCGTGTCCAGCGCCAGACGCACACCCTCGGCGAGGTCTTTCTTGCCGTTCGCGTCCTTGGGGGCGGTGACAATCGCCGCCTTGGGGTTTTCAATGCCCAACCGGTCCATCGCTTCGCGGAAGAGCTTACGGTCTTCGGCCATCTCGATGGCGTCGCGCTTGGCCCCGATCATCTCTACGTTGAATTTGTCGAGCACACCCATCTCTTCGAGGGCCAGGGAAGTGTTGAGCCCGGTTTGCCCGCCCATGGTGGGCAGCAACGCGTCGGGGCGTTCCTTTTCGATGATCTTGGCCACCATCTCGGGCGTGATGGGCTCGATGTAGGTGGCGTCCGCCAGCCCGGGGTCGGTCATGATCGTCGCGGGGTTGGAATTCACAAGGATGACCCGGTAGCCTTCCTCCTTTAGCGCCTTGCAGGCTTGCGCGCCCGAGTAGTCGAATTCGCACGCCTGACCGATCACAATGGGCCCCGCCCCAATGATCATGATCGATTTGATATCGGTTCTTTTTGGCATGGTGCGATCCCCGGGGCAGATGGGCACGCCGATGTGCCCAAATTGTCCTGCGTTATAGGCATCAAGGGGCCGTGCGCAAGGGGCGATTGCCGCCAAGCGTCAGGAATTGGCAGAGCATGCCCTCAGATACAAAAAAGGCGGCCCCGGGAGGTCGCCTTTGACGTGGTTATCCAGATCTGCTTCAAGCTTTTTTTCTGCGCCGCATAATCCTAAACCCGAGGAAAGCGGACCCAAAAAGAAGCGCAGATGCTGGCAAGGGAACAACCGCTACCGACTCTCGCTCAAGAGTACTGGGCGATGTGCTTGCGGGTGTGCCGCTACCGCCACCTGAGCCTGCTGAACCTGATCCTCCCGACCCTGTGCGCAACAAGTTGAACGGGCTTCCTGAGAAACTCGCTGGAGTGTACGCATCCTTTTTCTCAACGACTTCCAGAAGCTCTTGGACAATCTGAGGTTCTTCCGCAGTTTCTTCCAGAAGATCGGGTTCGAAGGAATCAGTGTCTAGATTCAGAGCCGCAATCTCGACGGGCGTGTCGAGCGATTGGGTTCTGAAAAAAGAGATAGTCGAATCAGAGGTTGGCTGAACACCATTCTCCATCGCGCCGCCGCCCGCCGAGAAAGGCGCGCTTTGCGCGTCAAATTGAACACCTGCGACCCGCGCACTGTTGGCGCCCTCAGCAGCAGAGAAGCTTGAATTGTTGAGAGATGTAGCGCCCACGGCAGCTGTCAAGCCAAGTCCAGCTGACAGAAAGAACGTGAAAATGTTTCTCATGGTTACGTACCTTTACCTACGGACTGAAGCCATACCGATTCAACCGATGAGTAGTAATGCAAAAAGTGGCGGAAAACGCAAGGAATACGGTGGTTTTGCGCTTAAAAAGTGTTCCTGTAGCGGGTGTTTTGGGACAATCGTTACGCAGAAGGCACATTGTTGTGGGATGGGCAACACGGCGGCTCCCTTTACGGATGATGCAGGAACGCATGCACGGAGGCTTCGAACTCTCGTGGCTTGTCCGCGTGCAGCCAGTGGCCAGCACCCGGCAGTTTTGCAAAACGTGCTTTGGGAAAGAGCGATTTGATCTTGGGGCGGTGATCTGGCGTGACATAGTCAGAGGCCGCGCCTGAGAGAAACAATGTCCGACCGTCAAAAGCCCCATCAAGGTCCGGAAAACCCATGATTTTGTCCATTTCCCGTGCCAGTACATCGAGGTTCAACCGCCAGCGTTTTTCTGTCAGATCAAGGGATTGGGTGAAAAAGCTCTGCAATGCGGGCTCGACACCTAAGTCGGCCAATTGCGCCTCTGCTTCCGAACGGCGGGACACGGTGCTCAGGTCGACCCGGCGCATCGCTTCGATGAACTCTATCTGGCTGTGTGTATAGGCGACCGGCGCGATGTCGGCGATGATCAGGCGATCAACCAGCTCGGGGTTTTCCACCGCCAGGACCATGGACGCCTTGCCCCCCATGGAATGGCCGACAACGTGGCAGGGGCCCCCGATGTGCCTAATCAATTCGGCAAGATCCTGCGCCATGTCCGGGTAGCTGTGCGTTTCCATCCAGTCGCTGTGACCGTGATTGCGCAGGTCCACGGTGATGACGCGCAGATCATTGCTGAGGCGCTTGGCGATGACACCCCAGTTGCGGCCAGAACCGTAGAGACCATGCACGATGAGGGCAGCAGGTGCGTCAGCGGCACCGAATTCGGAATAGTTGAGCATGAGGCAAGGGCTAGCGGATTTGCGGATGTGGTGCCAGTGCTATTGCGCGGCGTGCCCGCAGCTGATTAGGGTCCGGTCATGATCGATATCGAGGCAAAATCCGAGGCATTGAGCAGTGCGCTGGAGCGGCGACTTGGCGTGAAGGGCAGGTCGTTGGCGCAGCAGGTAAAGCGCGCGGGACGCAGGCTGCCGCGTCGCCTTCGGGCTCAGGCGCAGCTGGTGGCAGAGGCGGATGCCCTGCGCGGCAATCCACGGCTTTTGCGGCAGTTGGGCGATGATCGGGTCGTGCAGGCCTTTTCGGACGTTTTGGCGCATTTGGCAGGTATCGACCGGGCCGAGGCCCGACGTGGCCGCATCCTGTCGATTCTGGCTGCGATTGCCTTCAATCTGATCCTGTTGTTCACGGGTCTTGTGGTCATTGGGCGCCTGCGCGGCGCTATCTGATCCGGGTGATCTCCGTCCCATAGAGGCACCGGGGAAAGAAGGGATAGGTGTCCGTGGCGACGTAGACGTAGCGGCCATCGATCATGCCGCCGTTACACTCATCAAGGTTGCCGGCGCCGGCGATGTAGGTCCAGTCCTCGTTATAGGTGCCATCATGCGCGCCACCGGGCGCCGTTTCGCGTGCACCGGGCAACAGCAGATAGCTGGAGCGTCCCTGATCCCCGAGGTAGTGGATTTCAAACCCATCCGCAGCCCAGCCGATCCGTGTGTCTTCGCTGGCGCTGACGAGGGCAGGGGCGACGCCGTGATAGTGGTAGGTTCCGCGCGGACCCACATGGGCGTTTTGGTCATCCAGACCCAACAGGTCTCGCGCGCCAATCCCGTCGAGGTTCCACCCGGAACTGCGGTCCCGGGAATGGCCCCGCGGGCTGCTGGCATCGTAGTAGTCTGCGGTTCCTGGCCGAATGATCACACCGTTTTCGGCAATGCCTGTGACGCGTACGGGTTGAGCGCGTATGCCGCGCTCGGGCTTGGTGGTCACGCAGAAGCTGATCGACTGGGCCTTGATACGGTTGGGATTGCCGCTGTTGGGAAAGGTCCCTGTGGTATGGTCCGGCAGGCTATCGGTTTGAACACAGCGTTTGTCTTCCGACGTTTCCATCTCCACCCGCGCGGACGTGGTGGAGGCCAGGATGCCCAGAAAGACAATCGCCGCTGTCAGGGCAAGAGGAGCGGGCCATGGGGAGCGCATGAGGGTTCTCCTATCTGTTGGACAGGAGTGATACGGAGAACGTGCCGATTTCCGTCGCGGGCTTTTCAGCCCTCGGCCGGTGGTTGCGCGTAGTCTTCGTCGCTGACCTGTTCGAGCCAGACGACAGCTTTCCCGTCCAGAGCTTCCTGAAATGCCAGATGTGTCATAGCTGTTTCGGGGGCAGCACCATGCCAGTGTTTCTCGTCTGGTGAAAACCAGACCACGTCGCCGGGGCGCAAGGTTTGTATCGGACCCCCCTGGATCTGCGCACGTCCCAGGCCTGACGTAATCACCAGTGTCTGACCAAGCGGATGCGTGTGCCATGCCGTGCGTGCACCGGGTTCGAAAGTGACATGGTTGCCTGTCAGCCGGGCAGGCGGATCGGTTGCAATCACCGGATCGATGCGTACGGCACCGGTGAAGTATTCCGCGGCGCCTTTGCTCGAGGCTTGGCTACCTGCTCTGGTAATGCGCATCCGCTTTCTCCTTTAAAGAGCCCGGGTAAGGTGGCCTGAAGTCCACCCTACCTGTCTGTTACAAAGATTGCGCTCAAAAGCGACCGGTGCTGAAAGCAGGTAAGGTGGGCTTCAGGCCACCTATGCTCTTGGGCTTAGAGGTTGGGGTAGAGCGGGAAGCGTGCGCAAAGTTCGGCGACTTCCGCCTTCACCTTTTCCTCAACCGCAGCATTGCCATCTTCGCCATGGACGGCAAGGCCATCAACCACCTCGATGATCCAATCCGCGATCTGGCGGAACTCCGGCTCGCCAAAGCCGCGTGTCGTGCCCGCAGGGGAGCCGAGGCGAATGCCCGAGGTCACCGTCGGTTTTTCCGGATCAAAGGGCACGCCGTTTTTGTTGCAGGTGATATGCGCGCGGCCAAGAGCCTTCTCGGTCGCATTGCCTTTCACACTTTTGGGGCGCAAGTCGACCAGCAGCACATGCGTGTCGGTGCCATGGGTCACCGTATCAAGCCCGCCTTTGATCAACTGATCCGACAGCGCCTGCGCGTTTGCGACCACCTGTTTGATGTACTCTTTGAATTCGGGGCGCAGCGCTTCACCGAATGCCACCGCCTTGCCCGCAATCACGTGCATGAGCGGACCGCCCTGGATGCCTGGGAAAATCGCGGAGTTAAATTTCTTGGCCAGCGCTTCGTCATTGGTCAGGATCATGCCACCCCGAGGACCGCGCAGGGTCTTGTGCGTTGTCGTGGTGGCCACATGCGCGTGCGGAAACGGCGAAGGGTGCTCGCCTGCTGCCACAAGGCCGGCGAAATGCGCCATGTCCACGTGTAGATAGGCCCCAACCATATCGGCAATCTCGCGCATGCGGGCAAAGTCGATCTGACGCGGAATGGCCGATCCACCGGCGATGATCATCTTGGGCTGGTGTTCTTTGGCCAGCGCCTCGACCTGCTCATAGTCCAGCAGGTTGTCTTCCTTGCGCACGCCGTATTGCACCGCGTTGAACCACTTGCCGGACTGGTTGGGTTTCGCGCCGTGGGTCAGGTGACCACCCGCGTCCAGTGACATGCCGAGGATGGTATCGCCCGGCTGCAGCAGTGCCTGAAACACCCCTTGGTTAGCCTGCGAGCCGGAGTTGGGTTGCACATTGGCAAACCCGCAGTCAAAGAGTTTGCAGGCTCTCTCGATCGCCAGTTCTTCGGCCACGTCGACGAATTGGCAGCCGCCGTAATAGCGTCGGCCCGGATAGCCTTCGGCGTATTTGTTGGTCATGATGCTGCCTTGTGCTTCGAGCACGGCGGCAGAAACGATATTCTCTGATGCGATCAACTCGATCTCGTCGCGCTGTCGGCCCAGCTCATCGGTGATCGAGGCGAAGATTTCCGGGTCGCTATCGGCCAGCGACTTGGTGAAAAATCCGGGGGCGCGGTGCGGAGCGTTCATGAGCGGTTTCCCTGATAAATGAGCAAAGATGCAGTTTCCTATCGGAAACACGCGAGGTGGAAAAGAGTGTAAAGCGACCTTTGTCAGGCTCTGTGCGGCTTTCATACGGGCCGCATCACGTTCACGCAATCCGGGTTACCGTGGCATCTCGGCGCAATACTGGCCTCCGCGGCGGATATGTGCTTGTTTCGGATCATAAAGTCCCGGATCGGAAACAAGATGTCCCAAAAAATCGCCTTTACGGCCAGCCGCGCCGAGGTTGCGCAAACCGCGCGGGCGGCGCTGATTACCCGGTATGGCAATGCCAAACCGGAGGAGGCGGAGGTGATCGTGGCACTGGGCGGGGATGGGTTCATGCTGCAGACCCTGCACGATATGCAACATCTCGCCGCCCCCGTCTACGGTATGAACCGCGGCACCATCGGGTTCCTGATGAATGCCTATTCCGAGACCGATTTATGGGACCGGCTCGCCGCTGCGGAGGAGGCGGACCTGAACCCGCTCAGCATGATCGCGACCAAGGCCGACGGCAGCATCGCAAAAGCCCTTGCCATCAACGAGGTGTCGCTGCTGCGCGCGGGCCCGCAGGCGGCCAAGCTGAAGATCACCGTCGACGGGCGGCTGCGGATGGCTGAACTGGTCTGTGACGGCGCGCTGGTCAGCACGCCCGCCGGGTCCACCGCCTACAACTACTCCGCCCACGGGCCGATCATCCCCATCGGTTCCGAGGTCTTGGCCCTGACCGCGATGAGCGCCTTTCGCCCCCGGCGCTGGCGCGGGGCGCTTCTGCCGAAAAAGGCAGTGGTCCAGATCGACGTGCTTGAACCCGAAAAACGCCCGGTGATGGCAGAGGCCGATGCCAATTCCGTCATGGGTGTGGTGAGCGTTGAAATCCGTTCGGAACCAAGCGTCGTGCACCGCATTCTCTTTGACCCCGGCCACGGTCTGGAAGAACGGCTGATCAACGAGCAGTTCACGTGACGCTGACGCCGCAGATCGGTCCGGCGGCCCCGCGCGGGCTCTGTACCGATTGCGGCGTATCCCGCATGCAGAATGACAAGGCCTGCGGGCGGGTCTGCCAGTTCATCGCGCCGGATTACCCGGGGCTGGAACGGCAGGTGCACGGGCGCACCCGGCAAGACGGAGATGAACACTTCTTTGGTTCCTTCCAGGAGATGTACCGCGCGGAGATGGCACCGCCAAAGGCAGGGGCACAATGGACGGGGATCACAACGTCACTGGCCGCCGCTTTGCTGGAGCGCGATCAGGTGCAGGCGGTGCTGACGATGGTGCCGGACCCGGAGGATGTCTGGCGTCCGAAACCTGCCCTGATCACGGACCCGCAGGACATGGGGCAGGCGCGCGGCATGCGGATGGGATACGCGCCTTTGTTGGCCTTGCTGGAGACCGCGCAGGATCTGGGGTTCAAGCGGTTGGCGGTGATCGGTATCCCTTGCCAGATCTACGCGCTCCGCTGTCTGGAGGCGGAATTGGGGCTGGAGCGGCTTTACGTTATTGGCACGCCCTGTTCAGACAACACAACGACCGAGAATTTTCACCATTTTCTCAGCTTGCTGGATGAAGACCCTGCCAGCATCACCTATCTGGAGTTTCGCGCGGATTTCAGGGTGGAGCTGCGCTATACCGACGGACGCCAGCGGCTGATCCCGTTTCTGTCTCTGCCGATCTCGGACTTGCCTGCGGACTTCTTCCCACTGACCTGCCGGACCTGCGTGGACTACACCAACAGTCTTGCCGACATCACCGTGGGATACATGGGCGGACAGGGCGCGCAATGGGTGCTGGTGCGCAACGCCCGTGGGGCGGAAATGCTCGACAGCCTTGGCGATCAGGTCCGTCTCAGCGCCCCGAGCAGTGCAGGCAAAAGAGCAAGCGCGGTAAAAGGATTTGTCGCCAACACCGAACGTGCCGCTGGCGGTCTGCCGCTCCGGCGGATGCCCAATTGGCTGCGCCCCATTGTCAGCTGGCTGCAACCGCGCATCGGACCCAGAGGGCTCGAATTCGCCCGCGCACGGGTGGAAATGAAAGCGGCGGAAACCATTCTGCACCTGCGCCGCGAAGCACCGGCAAAGATGAAAAACATGGTGCCCGAACACGTCTGGGACATCGCCGCGCCGTACGGCTTGCACCCAGAGCCAGAGGAAACACCGGCCTCTTCTGGCAAGAAATATCCCGGGGGAGACTGAGCCAAAGGCTCAGGCGGGGGCTGGCCCCCTTACCCGCGGGGGGCCAGATATCCGCGTATGATGTCGGTGGTACGCGTGGCATCCAGAACGGGCGGCAGAAGGGTCAAGAGCTCCCCGGATCCATCCAGCAAATGCACGAAACTGCCGTGGGAATAAATCCAACCGTATTCGGGGTCCTGAAACAGCGGCTCGACCTCCACGGAAAATGCCTCGTAAGCTGCCTGCAACGCCAGATCGTTGCCGGTCAGCCCGATGAAATTCTCGTGTATTTCCGCCAATGGCGCACCCATCGTGTCCACCTGATCCTGATCCGGGGCGACAGTGATCATCACCGGTGTGACGGCAAGCCCTTCATCGGCCAGTGCGTCGACCACGTCGGCCATCAACGGCAGTGCCGCAGAACAGATGTTCAGGCAATTGGCATATCCGAAAAACAGCAGTTGCGCGCGCCCGTCCGGGTCGGCCTGTGTCCGGGTCTCGCCATATTGATTGGTCAGTGTAAATGGCCCGCCGAGATCAAACGGCAGCGGCGGGGCCTCTGCCATGGCGCCGGTGGCCAGGCAGGTCGTGACCCAAAACGCCGCGCGCATCAGAAGTTTTCTTCGGCGTAGGTTTCATCCGCCTCAAGACCCAGGCCCAGATACCCCTCGGAGGCGATCACATCCTTCACCCGGGGATCGCGGCGGAACCAGGGGCCCTTGCCCTTGGCTTCAGGATATTTCTGAGCCCATTTCTTGGTCCAGGTGTTGGCCTTGATCCAATCTGCATCTCCGGCTTTGATGCGCTGCACCAGATAGATGTTGCTGGCGCCCAGATCCTCGTCCTCGATCATCAGGCCATCGACCTCGATCACCTGATTGCAGAACGGGGCCAGTTCTTCGGCGGCACCTGTAAAGGCGGGCTGAGAGTTCTTCATGGGCAGGACCATCACACTGTCCACGGATCGCACCAGTCCCAGCTGACGCTTACCTGCACCGCAGTCATCCGCGCAATCGCCGGTCAATTCACAGAGCACATCGACAACCTTGGCCTCGAACCGGGCGGGCACTTCGGCATAGAGGTTCCAGGTCTTGGCCTCCGATCCTTCGGAGAAATCCTGCGCCGTCAGCGGGCTGGCGATCAGGGCGAAAATGTAAATCAGGTTGCGCATCACTTCGGCTCCGGGAATGAGAAGGGCGGCACGGTGCCGTAATCTTCGTGGGTCGGGTTCACGATATCCATATCGCTGACCACCTCGCTGACGACGAGATACTTCAACCCGTCGCGCTCATAGAGCATCCCGTCGGCTGTCACCGTGTGGGCGGCAAGGCTGAGCTGTGTGTCACCACTCGCCGATCCTGCATCCTGTGCAATCTTCAACACCGTATAGACAGTGCCATCCTCGGCCAGCAGCCCGACCGGGATACCGCCCGCCGAACACCATAGCGCGCAGGTGTGATGTGCCGAACCGACAACCGCATCGGGCCCGCCCATGACACCGGAGTAGTAGCACCAGGTGTCGATGATCTCTCCGGTCACCTGAATGCGGGTGCCCTCCGCGGCCCAACCGGGCAGCGCGAGGCTGGACAAGAGCAGGGATAACATCAGACGCATGCGGCAATTCCTCCGGTTCTGGTGCAGGAAGCCTACGAGCAGCCCCTTTTTCGATCAACGGCGGAAATCCACCAAGTCGATCACTTTTTTGCGGAACCAATTGCACGGACACGTGTTGGCTTGGCAAGAGCATGTGATGCGCATGTGCTTGGTTCAACGATTTCGACAGATAAAGGAGAGACCAATGAACTGGGACATTATCAAAGGCAACTGGAAACAGATGAAGGGTCAGGTTCAATCCAAGTGGGGCGAATTGACCGATGATGAGATCGATCAGGCCGAGGGCGACCGCGAGCGCCTTGTCGGGCTCATCCAGGAACGCTACGGCGTGGCCAAGGATGAGGCTGAACGCCAGATCGATGAATTCATCGCAGAGCATAAGTCAGCCGCGTAATTTACCTCGTCGCGTCTGATTTTTTAAAGGGCGGCTCCCATGCGGGGGTCGCCTTTTTCGCATCTGGACTCAGACAGAGCGTGTGATGCCGCCATCGACCCGGATGTTCTGTCCGGTGACGTAAGCCCCGCCCTCTGAGGCCAGGAAGGCCACCACGCTGGCGATTTCATTCAACGACTTGCCGTAGCGTCCCATGGGGATCATCGCCCGGAATTCGTCCTTCTCGGGAAGGCTGTCGATAAAGCCGGGCAACACGTTGTTCATGCGAATGTTCTCACCCGCGTATTTATCCGCGAAAAGTTTGCTAAAGGCAGCCAGACCGGCGCGCATCACGCCGGAGGTGGGAAACACGGCGTTGGGCTCGAATGCTGCAAAGGTGGAGATGTTGATGATCGCGCCGCCACCCTGAGCTTGCATGATCGGCGTGACCAGACGCGTCGGACGCACGGCGTTGAGAAAGTAAACCTCCATGCCTTCGTGCCAATCCTCGTCTGTCAATTCCAACACCGGGGCGCGCGGTCCGTGGCCTGCGGAGTTGACCAAAACGTCGATCCGACCCCAATGGCTCATCGCCGCGTCCACCAGCTTTTGCAGATCATCCTGCGATTTGTTGGTGCCGGTGATGCCGACGCCGCCCAGTTCTTTCGCCAGCGCCTCGCCTTTGCCGGAAGAGGACAGGATGCCAAGCTTGAAACCATCTGCGGCGAGCGCCCGGGCGCAATCTGCCCCCATGCCGCTGCCCCCTGCCGTCACCAGAGCCACTTTTGTTTCTGCCATGGTTTCTTTCCTCTCCGAGTGGCGCGCTTTGCGGGCGCTATTTCTCTTCGCCGATCTTGCGTGCAGCGTTGACCTTGGCGATGTCGGCCTCGCTCATACCGTAGGCGTCGCGGGCCGTTTCGGGCGAGATGTAACCGCGCAGCAGATCCTGGCGGACCAGCGATTTGTCACGCTCTTGCGGGTTTCCATAGCCTGCGCCGCCGGGAAACGCCATTTGCACCCGGCGGCCGTGGGGTATGAATTGCTTGCCCTTGCCGCGCATGGGCGTGCCGTCGTCCTGCGCAATGGTCGTCGGGGCACCTGCGGTCCCGCCGCGCCTACCACGGGCGGGGTGATCCACACGGTCGAACATCGCGGAGATATCGAACTCATGCCCGTCACGTGCGCCGACCTCCATGACCTGACCAAGCCCGCCGCGATAGGTGCCAAGCCCGCCTGAATCAGGGCGCAGCTCCTTGCGCCAGATGATCACCGGGCCTGCGTGTTCCGTGGCCTCGATCGGCATTGTCATGACGCCCGAGGGAAAGGCGGTCGCGTTCAGCCCGTCATGCGCCGGCCGCGCGCCGGACCCGCCCGAATTGAACGTCAGCACCTCGGAGCGGACGGCATCCGCCGGGGCCGGTGCATCGCTGCGCGGACGCAGGGAGACCTGAAAGTTGCACAGACACCCGGCCCCCTCGGCGGGCACCACGTCGGGCAGGATCTGGTCAAGGGCGGCATAGACCACGTCCGGCACGAAATGCCCCACGATATGGCGCAGGGCGACGGGCGCGGGGTGCAGCGCATGCACGATGCTGTTTTCCGGTGCGCTAACCTCAAAAGGCGCAAGCGAAGCCGCGTTGTTGGGAATTTCCGGCGCGATGGCACATTTCAGCGCGTAGCAGGCATAGGCCTTGGTATAGACCAGCGGGCAGTTGATGCCTTTCTTGTCGAGGCCCGTGGTGCCGTCGAAATCCGACAGGATGCGGTCTTTCTCGATGCTCAGCCGAACGCGGAGCGTGATCGGCGTGTCAAACCCGTCCACCGTCATCTCGCCGCTGGCCTCGGCATGGGGCAGGGCGTTGATGCGTTCCAGTGTCGCGCGGCGGGAATTCTCCAGAATGTACCCGGCGATACCATCCAGATTGTAGAGACCAAACTCCGTCATCATCGCCGTGAGGCGTCGGTGCCCGATCTCGTTACAACTGGCCAGCGCGTAGATGTCACCAACCAGCTGATCGGGCTCGCGCACATTGCCGCGAATGATGCGGATCATGGTTTCGTCCACCGTGCCCCGTTCGGCGAATTTCATGATCGGCAGGTAGAGCCCTTCCTCGTAGACGCTGTTCGCATCCGCGCCAAAGCCCCGCCCACCGATATCCACCACATGGGCGGTGCAGGCAAAGAACCCCACAAGCACGTCGTTATGAAAGGAAGGGGTGACCATGGTGATGTCGTGCAGGTGCCCGGTGCCCTCCCAGGGGTCGTTGGTGATGTAGACATCGCCTTGGAAAATGTTCTGCCGCCCGATCCGCCGGATGAAATGCGCCACCGCATCGGCCATGGCGTTCACATGGCCGGGGGTGCCGGTGACGGCCTGCGCCAGCATCCGGCCCTGCGTGTCGTAGACACCGGCAGAGAGGTCACCGGCCTCGCGCACAGAAGTGGAAAAGGCGGTGCGTACAAGGGCCTGCGCCTGTTCCTCCACCACCGAAATCAGCCGGTTCCACATGACCTGATAGGCAACGTTTGAAGGCTCGGTCATCCGTTCATCCTTTCCGGATCACGTCGATGCAGCCGTCCGGTTGACGGATTGCGCAGCGGCTTTCGGGTACGATGATCGTGGTCTCATCTTCGGTGATGGCGGCGGGGCCTGCAACCTCTGCGCCCACGGTCATTGCGGCACGCTGAACCACCGATGTGGTCAGGGACGCGGCCTTTGCCGGGTCAAACATCTGGCGCTCCGCATCAACAGGCGCTTGCAGGGTGCCCGATGTGGTCTCTCCGCGTGTAACGGGTTCGGGCGGTGTTGTCGCATTCACCGACCAGACGGTGATTTCAATGTCGAGACCGGCGACGGTGCGACCAAAAAGCTTGATATAGTCTTGCTCAAACAGGTGCTTGAAGGTTTCTGCATCCGGTGCCATGGCCTGCGCTTCGCTGAGCACGATGGGAATTTCCCAACCTTGACCAGTGTAGCGCATGTAGACTTTGAACTCGCAAAGAATGTCGCTCTGGGCATCGCAGCTGCGCACAAACCCCGCCGCCTCTGTTTTGAGGTCAGACAGTAGCCCCATGATTTTGGTGGCGTCGAAGTCCGACAATTTCATATAGACGGAACGGTTCGCCTCGAAACTGAAGGGCGCGCGCAGAAATCCGATGGCCGAGCCGACACCCGCCCCGGGCGGGACCAGTAACCGATCTACGCCCAGCTTTTCGCAAAGCCTGCCCGCGTGCAAAGGGGCCGCGCCGCCAAAGGCGATCATGGTGTATTCGCCAAGGTCCTCGCCGTTTTCTACAGCATGTACGCGGGCGGCATTGGCCATGTTTTCATCGACCACTTCGGCCAGCCCAAAGGCGGCAGTGGGGGCATCCATATCCAGGTCCGCGCCAAGCTGGTCGCACAACGCGATCTCTGCGCGATCCTTGTGAAGCCGGATCGTGCCGCCAGCAAATGTGTCCGGGTCGAGCCTGCCCAACACCAGATCGGCATCTGTCACCGCAGGTTTCTCACCGCCGCGCCCGTAACAGGCCGGGCCCGGTTCCGACCCCGCGCTTTCGGGGCCGACGCGAATCTGGCGCATCGCATCCACATGCGCAAGGGAACCGCCGCCCGCGCCGATTTCCACCATATCGATCACCGGGATGGAAATCGGCATGCCGGAGCCCTTTTTAAATCGATATGTGCGGGCCACCTCAAAGACGCGCGAAGTTTTCGGGGTCTGGTTCTTGATCAGGCAAATCTTGGCGGTAGTCCCACCCATGTCAAAGCTCAACACCTTCTCGAGCCCGTAACACGCCGCGATATGGGCAGCAAAAACCGCACCACCCGCCGGGCCGGATTCCACCAGCCGCACCGGGAACTCCGCCGCACTTTCCAGCGAGATGATGCCGCCGCCCGAATGCATCAGAAAGATGTCACAATCTGCACCCTCATCGCGCAGGCGGCCTTTCAGACGGCCAAGGTAGGATTTCATCAGCGGCTTGATATAGGCATTGGCCACGGTGGTGTTGAAACGTTCATACTCGCGCATTTGCGGGCTGACCTCGGAGGACAGCGACACCATCACGCCCGGCAGCTTTTCTGCCAACACCTCGCAGATCATGCGCTCATGGGCGTCGTTGAGATAGGAATGGATCAGGCCCACCGCGACGCTGTCATAGCCCGCCTCACCGATCTGATCCGCCAGGGTTTCCACCTCGGACCGGTCCAGCGGGACTAGAACCTCGCCGCGCGCATCCACCCGTTCCGACAACGTGTACCGGCGCTGGCGTGGCAGCAACGGTTCGGGCAGCGTGAGGTTCAGGTCATATTGTTCGAACCGGGATTCGGTGCGCATTTCAATGACATCGCGGAACCCTTCTGTGGTGATCAGCGCTGTCTTTGCCCCACGCCTTTCGATCAGCGCATTGGTGGCCAGCGTGGTGCCATGAATGATCTGATCGATCTGATCGGGGGAGATGCCCGCCTTGGCGCAGACCTGATGCATGCCCTCGATGATCGCGTTTTCGGGGGCGGCATAAGTTGTCAGGACCTTCGTGGAAAAGGACTGATCCGCGACCTCCAGCACCACATCCGTAAACGTGCCGCCGATATCGACGCCCAGCCTGACGGAGGTCTTTGACATGTGGGGGTCCTTTTCACGATTGATCTGTGTCCTCGGCCAGCGGGCCTGGTGGCGTCGGCGTTATCCCTTGGCATATCCGATGGTCTGCAGGGCCGTGCGGATTTCATCCAGAATGGCCGGATCATCGATTGTCGCGGGCATCTTGAACTCCTGATTGTCCGCGATTTTCACAACCGTGGCCCGCAGGATCTTGCCGGACCGTGTCTTGGGCAGGCGGTCCACGACCAGGGCGTTCTTGAAAGCAGCCACCGGGCCGATCTGTTCGCGTACCAGTTTGACGCATTCGCCCGTGATCTCACCGTGCGGGCGGTTCACGCCGTTGGTCAGGCACAACAGACCCAAGGGTGATTGCCCCTTGAGACGATCGGAGACGCCGACCACGGCACATTCCGCCACATCCGGGTGCCCTGCGAGGACTTCTTCCATGGCACCGGTGCTGAGCCGGTGGCCTGCGACATTGATCACATCATCGGTGCGCGCCATGATGTAGAGATAACCATCCGCGTCCATCATGCCCGCATCGCCGGTTTCATAGTAGCCGGGGAAGGTGGTCAGATAGCTTTTGCGGAACCGGTCCGTCGCGTTCCAGAGCGTCGGCAGTGTGCCAGGGGGCAGTGGCAGCTTGATCGCGATGGCGCCAAGCTCGCCCGGTTCTTGCGGATGTCCGGCTTCGTCAAGGATTTGCACGTCATAGCCCGGCATCGCGACCGTGGGAGAACCGACCTTGACCGGCAACGCCTCCAGCCCTGCGGGGTTGCCCGCGATGGTGTAGCCGGTTTCCGTCTGCCACCAGTGATCGTAGACCGGAACACCCAGCAGGTCCTGCGCCCATTCGATGGTATCGGGATCGGCACGTTCCCCCGCAAGATAGAGCGCACGCAGGCCCGAGAGGTCGTATTTCGCCTTGTACTCGCCCTTGGGGTCTTCGCGTTTCACGGCGCGAATGGCGGTGGGGGCGGTGAAAAAGCTGCGCACGTTGTGCTCTTCGATCACGCGCCAGAAGGTGCCCGCATCCGGTGTGCCCACGGGCTTGCCCTCAAAGACGATGGTGGTGTTGCCGTGGATCAGGGGGCCGTAGCAGATGTAGCTGTGGCCCACGACCCAGCCCACATCGGAGGCGGCCCAGAACACATCGCCCGGATCGACGTTGTAGATGTTTTTCATCGTCCAGTGCAGCGCCACGAGGTGCCCGCCCGTGGCCCGCACCACGCCTTTGGGCGCGCCGGTCGTGCCGGAGGTGTAGAGGATATAGGCGGGGTGATTGCCTTCGACAGGAACGCAATCGGCGGGGGCAACGCCGTCCTGTGCGGCGTGCCAGTCAAGATCACGCCCATCGATCAGCGTGGCGCGCTCCTGCTCCCGCTGCAGGATGAGGCAGACGTCCGGTTTGTGCGTTGCGATGTCGATCGCGCCATCCAGCAGGGGTTTGTAGTGGATCACCCGTCCCGGCTCCAACCCGCAGGAGGCGGCGAGGATGGCTTTGGGCTGGCAATCATCGATCCGCACCGCCAGCTCGTTTGCGGCAAACCCGCCAAAAACCACCGAATGCACCGCGCCGATGCGCGCGCAGGCCAGCATGGCTTCCAATGCTTCCGGCACCATCGGCATATAGATGATGACGCGGTCGCCCTTGGCCACCCCTTGGGCGACCAGCGCGCCCGCCAGCGAGGCGACCCGCGTCTGCAACTCCGCGTAAGTGATGGAAGATTTGGTGCCGGTGATCGGGCTGTCGTGAATGATTGCCGGTTGATCGCCACGCCCGTTTTCGACGTGGCGGTCCACCGCGTTGTAGCAGCCATTGGTCAACCCGTCGGCAAACCATTCGTAGAGGTGTTCTCCACGATCAAACAAGGCCTTGCTTGGAGGTTTCGTCCAATCAATGGCATCCGCCGCCTGCATCCAGAAACCTTCGGGATCCGCCATGCTGGCGTCATAGGTGGCGCGGTATGTCATCGATTAATCTCCCCCTGAACCGTATCGGCGCCATGGTTACGCCCAAGGTGAGGGGAAGGGCAAGTATGTGAGGGCTAACGCTTTCCGATTATTTCACGGATCGGGCTGGCGTTGACCCCGCCATTAGTGCTGATCGAGTCGGCGTTGAGGACGCGCTGCACCACATCTTCGCAATCGCCCGGCGCGAGCGGGTTGCACCCCCAGCTGCGATTATAGACGCGCACCTCGCCGGTCAGGATGATGCCGCCGCGCTGGTGGAATTCGCGAATGATGGTTTCATAGTCGCGACCGTGAACGGTTACTGTGCCGGATTGTGTGGCGGCGAAGGCTGTTGTTGCGCCGAGTGCTGTCGCCGCACTGAGGATGAAGGCAGGTAGGGAGACGATTTTCATAGGAAGCTCCTTTATCGATGAGGTCCCGGCCTGTGGAGAATGCCGGGACTTGCAGTTTCGATTTAGGAAGGGGGACGGGCCGCCGCTCGGAATGTTGCAGGATCTGGAATGCTAGTGATCGCGCGTGACAGACGCGTGGCAGGTTGGCCCGTCGTTTGGGATCAGATTGAATCCCGATCAAAGATATTGGCTTCCCTGCCGCGACGCACGGCGGCTTCACAATCACCGGGGCTGTCGATTTTGCAAATAAAATACTTGCCGCGGACACGGGCGCTTGTGGTCTCGAAAGGCCCATTCGGGCCTTCGATTGTCCGGGTGCGCAGAACGTAACTCTCGTCATCGACAATGATGGTGCTGAGCTGTTCTTCAGCGACGGTAGCACATGCCCCTAGGGCGAGTACGGTGAGGGCGGCGAAAAAACGCGATTTGCGGAACACTGGATAATTCCCTTCTGAACAAAAACACCGGCGCGTTCTGCACCGATATGAAAAGGAGATGTGATCGTACGATTGGAAATCAACCCGTGGATATGGTCCCTACAAAAGCGTGTTTTGCCGTGATGAGCTTGCGACGGCGTGCCCTCCGCATGGGGGAGCACGCCGACGGTGGGGCTAAATTGGAGGCGTGTAGCCGCCTCCGCCCGGTGGTGTCACTGACCGCCGTCCCGGGTGATTGAGGTGGTTGCCATTGATGAGATCGCGCACGGTGTCGGCGCAGGTATGGTCGCCCGTCGTGCTACAATAGTAGGTTTGCCCGTGAAAAATCACCTTGGTGCTCGTAAACCCGCTGCCATCGGCGCGGGCGTAGGTCCGGGTCCGGGTTTCATAGGCGACCCCATCGACAACTACCTGGCCTCGCACCTCTTCAACCAGTGTGGCGCACGCGCCGAGCAGGCAAAGCGCGCCGACAAATAAAATGTGTTTCCTTCGTTTCATATCCTGATCCGTTTCAAAAATGAGTTTGGCAAAACGTGCAAATGCACGCGTGCTGCCGCGCTCACTACGGATCGTCGTGGTCAGGGTCCTGAAGGCTTTGTTAAGAAGTTCTGAAAGGTCTTACCCGTAGTGGGCCACCGGCGTGCCTGCGATAGCCGACATGTTCAGCAAACCCCGTGCCGTGATCGAGGGCGAGACGATGTGGGCCCGGTTGCCCATACCCATCAGGATCGGTCCAACCTCAAGCCCGCCGCCCTTCATTTTCAGGATGTTGCGCACGCCCGAAGCGGCATCGGCATGGGCGAAGACCAGCACATTGGCCGCGCCGTCGGGCATGCGATTGCCGGGCAGGATGCGCGCGCGCAGCTCCGGATCAAGCGCGGTGTCGATGTTCATCTCGCCTTCGTAGCAGAAGTCGTGACCTTGGGAATCCAGCAGCCGGATGGCCGCCCGCAGGCGCCCGCCGGTGCCGTCGCCACGGTTGCCGAATTGCGATTGTGAGCAGAAGGCGATCCGCGGCTCGATCCCAAAGCGGCGCACGTGGCGCGCGGCCCCGATGGCGATTTCGGCGATCTGTTCGGGGTCAGGATGCAGGTGCACCTGCGTGTCGGCGACAAAGAGCGGGCCGTCTTCGAGGATCATCATCGACAACGCCCCGACAGGACCCAGATCGTCCCGGCCAAGGATCTGGGTCAGGTAGTTCAGATGCCAGCTGAACTCGCCGAAGGTGCCGCAGATCAGGCTGTCGGCCTCTTCGCGGTGCACCATCACCGCGCCAATGGCGGTGGTGTTGGTGCGCATGATCGCGCGGGCGATGTCAGGCGTGCCGCCGCGCCGCGCCATCAGCTCGTGGTAGGTCTCCCAGTAGTCCCGGTAGCGCGGGTCGTTTTCGGGGTTCACCAGATCCACGTCCTTG
Organism: uncultured Roseobacter sp.; assembly: GCF_947492555.1. GTDB lineage: Bacteria > Pseudomonadota > Alphaproteobacteria > Rhodobacterales > Rhodobacteraceae > Roseobacter. The sequence goes on along the minus strand of NZ_CANLNE010000001.1, from coordinate 801,879 downwards.
CCCAGCCGGATGGTCAGGCCGGCGCGGTCCAGTCGCGTCTCGATGACCTCCGGGCGCCCGATGAGAATGGGGCGTTCGGTGGTTTCCTCCAGCATCGCCTGGGCGCAGCGCAGCACGCGTTCATCCTCACCTTCGGCAAAGACGATGCGGCGCGGGGTTGTACGGGCCGCCTGAAACACCGGGCGCATCAGCAAAGCGGATTTGAACACCGAACCGTCGAGTTTCTGGCGGTAGGCATCCAGGTCTTCGATGGGCCGCGTGGCCACCCCGGTTTCCATCGCGGCCTGTGCCACGGCAGAGGAGACAACGCTGACCAATCGCGGATCGAAGGGTTTGGGGATCAGGTAGTCGGCCCCGAATGTCAGTTGCTCACCCTGGTAGGCAGCGGCGGCCTCGGCAGAGGTGGTGGCGCGCGCGAGCTCTGCAATCCCGTCGATACAGGCCAGTTCCATTTCGTCATTGATCGTGGTGGCACCTACATCCAGCGCGCCCCGGAAGATGAAGGGAAAACACAGCACGTTGTTGACCTGATTGGGAAAATCGCTGCGGCCTGTGGCGATGATCGCATCGGGGGCGACTTCGCGGGCCAGATCGGGCAGGATTTCCGGCGTCGGATTGGCAAGGGCAAAGATGATCGGTCGGTCGGTCATCTGCTTGACCATCTCAGGCGTCAGCACGCCAGGCCCTGACAGGCCCAGAAAGAGATCGGCGCCGGGGATGACGTCTTGCAGGGTGCGCAGATCTGAGTTTTGCGCAAATTCCGACTTGGAGGGGTTCATATCCACCTCACGCCCCTCATAGACGAGGCCGTGAATGTCGCAGAGCCAGACGTTTTCGCGCTTCACGCCAAGTTTCAGCAGCATGTTCAGGCAGGCGATGCCCGCCGCCCCGCCACCGGTCGAGACAATCTTGATGTCCTCAAAGGACTTGCCCGATACATGCAGGGCATTTTTCACAGCCGCGCCAACGACGATGGCGGTACCGTGCTGATCGTCATGAAAGACGGGAATGTTCATGCGCTCGCGACAGATGCGTTCAACGGTGAAACAATCGGGTGCCTTGATGTCTTCGAGGTTGATGGCCCCAAAGGAAGGCTCCAGCGCGCAGACGATATCGGCGAGCTTTTCCGGGTCTGTTTCGTCGACCTCGATATCAAAGCAATCGATGGAGGCGAACTTCTTGAAGAGCACCGCCTTACCCTCCATCACCGGCTTGGAGGCGAGCGCGCCGATGTTGCCAAGCCCCAGCACCGCGGTACCGTTGCTGACCACGGCCACCAGATTGCCGCGCGAGGTGTAGCGCGCGGCGGTTGACGGGTCGGCCTTGATCTCAAGACAGGCTTCGGCCACCCCGGGGGAATAGGCGCGGGCCAGATCGCGACCGTTCGCCAGCGGCTTGGTGGCGCGGATTTCGAGTTTTCCCGGTTTTGGAAATTCGTGATAGTCCAGTGCCGCCTGGCGCAGGTTCTTGGTATCGGTCATGAAATGGACGCTCCTCCCAGAGAATAGTTTAGTGTTAAACCAAGTGGCGGCGGCGGCCAAGGTGCTGTTTTGCCTGGGACTGGATGAGGGGCGCTGCCCCTCAAACTCCCCGGGATATTTATGGCCAGAAGAAGCGGGCGGCGGCTTGTCAATTGGGCGATGACGGCGCAGGATACGGCGTGAGAGGGGGGTGTAAATGGACGAAATCAGGGCAGAAATACTGCTGCCGACGCAGGAATTGCGCGAGGACATTCCCTTTTTTACCAAGGTGTTGGGGATGCGTATGGAGATGATCTATCCGGCAGACGATCCCACGGTCGCCGTCTTCGCAGGCCACGGGGTGCGCGTCCGGGTGCAAAAGGGTGCTGACGTCTCGCCCGGGGTATTGCGCATTCTGACGGATGATCCGGAGGGCTTTGCCGAGGGTCGGACAAACCTGGCGGCACCGAATGGCACGCGCATCGAAATCCGCCCGCTGAAAGAACCGCTGGTGATGCCGGACACCGTGCACAGCTTTGTTGTGCGCCGATTGGCGGATCAGGCGCCCTGGGTGATTGGGCGCGCGGGCATGCACTACCGCGATCTGATACCTGACCGGCTCGGCGGGTCTATTATCGCCAGCCACATCCGCATTCCGGATGGCGGCCCGGTGCCGGACATGGTGCATTATCACACGGTCGGGTTTCAGCTGATCTTTTGCTATCGGGGCTGGGTCGATCTGGTTTATGAAGATCAGGGCGCGCCATTCCGCCTGCATGCGGGCAACTGCGTGATCCAGCCGCCGGAAATCCGCCACCGGGTCCTTTATGCCTCTGACAACATCGAAGTGATCGAGATCGGCGTGCCAGCCGAACATGTCACAACCATCGACCACGAGATGGAGCTTCCGAACGGTCCGGCCAATCCCGACCGGGTGTTTCAGGGCCAGCGGTTTGTGCACCACAAGGCAGAGGAAGCCCGGTGGCGGCCGTTCCGCGTGCCGGGATTCCAGAGCCGGGACACTACGATTGCGGCGCATACCGCGAATGTGGCGGGCGTGCATGTGGTGCGCAAGGAGAGCGGGGAAAGCGTCTGGACACAGCATGACAGTGACATCCTTTTCACCTTTGTCATGGACGGGCGCATGGTGCTGGAGGGCGAAGGCCGCGCGCCGCACGCGCTGGAAGCAGGCGATGCCTTCGTGATCCCGCCGGGGATGAAAACACGGTATGCGGACGCCTCCGACGATATTGAATTGCTCGAAGTCTCCCTGCCGGGTGTGTTTCGGACGACGCAGGGATAGCGCAGAAAACCGCGCTGATACCCTTGCAAAGCCGTGCAACTGGGGACACCCTGCAGGCTGAACGATGGTGTGGAGAGCTTTGCCGATGTCCCTTAAGGAGGCCGCAACCGCAGTGCGCGAGAATGCGTATGCGCCCTATTCGAACTTCAAGGTCGGTGCCGCGATCCGGGGCCAGTCGGGCGCTGTCTACGTTGGCTGCAACGTCGAGAATGTCGCCTATCCCGAGGGGACCTGCGCCGAGGCAGGGGCCATCGCGGCCATGGTGGCGGCGGGCGAGATGGCACTGACGGAGGCCTATGTGATTGCGGGATCACCGATGCCGGTGACACCTTGCGGCGGTTGCCGTCAAAAGCTGGCCGAATTCGCCGAAGGCGCCGCCCGCGTTACCATGGCAACCACCGGCGGCGTGGAGCAGGTCACAACGGTTGCAGAGCTTTTGCCCGGCGTGTTCAATGCGGCGCATATGGAGACATGAGCCTGTTGACCGCTCGCAGCATTCTGGCCCGGTTGCGGCATGGCGAGGCCTTGCAAAAGGAACATCTGACCTGGCTGGCCGCCGGGCTGGCAGACGGATCGGTGAGTGACGCGCAGGCCGGGGCCTTTGCCATGGGCATCTGCGTGCGCGGGCTTGATGACGCGGCGCGGGTCGCCCTGACACTGGCCATGCGGGACAGTGGGCGCGTGCTGGAGTGGAACCTCGATGGGCCGGTGGTCGACAAACACTCCACCGGTGGGGTTGGAGACTGTGTCTCCCTGGTTCTGGCGCCTGCACTGGCCGCTTGTGGTGCCTTTGTGCCGATGATCTCTGGACGGGGGCTGGGCCACACGGGCGGCACGCTCGACAAGCTAGACGCGATCCCCGGCGTTACGACGCAGTTGGAGGAGTCGCGCTTTCGGGATGTGGTCGCAGAGGCCGGCTGCGCGATCGTCGGGGCCAGTGCGGACATCGCGCCTGCAGACAAACGGCTTTACGCGGTGCGGGATGTCACATCGACCGTGGACAGCCTCGATCTGATCACCGCGTCTATTCTCTCCAAAAAACTGGCAGGAGGGTTGGAAGGTCTTGTGCTGGATGTAAAAACCGGCAGCGGCGCCTTCATGAAGGATATGAACGCGGCCCGTGCGCTTGCAAAAGCGCTGGTGGAGACCGCCAATGCCGCCGGATGCAAAACCACGGCTGTCATCAGCGACATGAACCAACCGCTGGCTGCGAGCCTTGGCAACGCGCTGGAAGTGGCGGAGGTGATGCGGGTTCTGACCGCTGACCCAAGCGGCCCCCTCGTGGAGATTTCCGCAGCGCTTGGCGGTGTTTTGTTGGCCAATGCCGGGTTGGCAAAGGACGTGCAGGCGGGCACGGACGCCATCACGGCGGCGTTGCAGGACGGGCGCGCGGCAGAGCGCTTTGGGCGGATGATTGCGGCCATGGGCGGGCCTGTTCGATTTGTCGAGAACTGGGCGCGTTTCCTGCCCGAAGCGACGGTGATCCGCGAGGTCAAAGCCCCGGCGTCTGGCTATGTCACGGCCATAGACGGCGAAGCATTGGGCATGGTTGTGGTCGATCTGGGCGGCGGACGCGTGGTGGAAAGCGATACGATTGACCCTGCTGTCGGTTTGGGGCAGGTGGTGCGTCTGGGCGATAAGATTGCGCAGGGCCAACCCTTGGCGGTTGTCCACGCGGCACGGCCTGATGCGGCGGACAGATCGGCATTGGCCGTGCGGGCGGCGATCACGATCAGCCCATCCGCTCCGGAGGCACTGCCTCTGATCAAGGAGAGAGTAGGCTGATGGCACGCGCATTTCTGGTTGTGATGGATTCCGTTGGGATCGGTGGGGCACCCGACGCGGCACTCTATCATAACGGAGCCGTCCCGGATGAGGGGGCAAACACACTCGCGCACATCGCGCGCGCCTGCGCGCAGGGCGGCGCGGCAGAGGGACGCCTTGGCCCTTTGCGCATGCCTAACCTGGATGCCCTGGGCCTGGGGCGGGCCGTACAACTGGCCAGTGGGCAGATTGCCTTGGGCCTTGGGCAGGAACCCACGGGAACCTGGGGGGTCGCAACGGAGATATCAAAGGGTAAGGATACACCGTCCGGTCATTGGGAACTGGCCGGTGTGCCGGTGCCGTGGGACTGGCACTATTTCCCGAATGAAGACCCTGCGTTCCCGGCGGATCTGGTGGAAAAGACCGCCGCGCTGGCCGGGACAGATGGTATTTTGGGCAATTGCCATGCATCGGGTACAGCCATCATCGAGGCATGCGGCGCAGAGCACATCGAAACGGGTCGACCGATTTGCTACACTTCCGCGGATTCCGTGTTTCAGATCGCTGCCCACGAAGAGGCGTTCGGGTTGGAAAAGCTGCTGACTCTCTGTGAAGAGCTGGCACCGACGCTGCACGAGATGCGGGTGGGTCGCGTGATTGCGCGCCCGTTTATTGGCGGTCCAAAGAGCGGGTTTCGGCGCACGGCAAACCGACGTGATTTTGCAATTGCGCCCCCGAAACCCGTGCTGACCAATTGGGTGCAGGATGCCGGGCACAAGGTCTATGGCGTCGGTAAGATCGGTGATATCTTTTCGATGCAGGGCATCGACCGCGTGCGCAAGGGGCCGGACAAAGCCCTGATGCAGCATCTAGCGGTTCTGGTGGCGACAGCCGAGGAAGGTAGCCTGACCTTCGCCAATTTCGTTGAGTTTGATAGCCTGTACGGACATCGGCGTGATGTCTCCGGTTATGCGCGGGCGCTGGAGTGGTTCGATGCTGAAATCGGCAAGCTCATCGGTCAATTGCGGGATGGAGACATCATGGTCTTCACCGCCGATCACGGAAACGATCCCACTTGGGTCGGCACGGATCACACCCGCGAACGGGTGCCAGTGCTGATCGCGGGTATGGGGACCGAGGCCCTCGGACACATTGGGTTCAGTGATGTGGCGACACTTGTTGCGCGGCACCTGCGTGTGCCGGTGCCTGCCGCCTGATCCGTTGTGGCTTTGGCCTGGCAGTTTGCTGTCGCCTGCTTGCAGCTTGGTCGCCTTCGGGTCTAAACGGAGGCAGGTTTAAAAAGAGGTGCCCCATGACCGACCATCTGACCGTTGTTGATCACCCGTTGGTGCAACACAAGCTGACGATCATGCGGGACAAGGGCACGCCGACCGCCGTCTTCCGCCAGCTCTTGCGCGAGATCAGCCAGCTTCTGGCCTATGAGGTGACCCGCGGCCTACCAATGACGACCAAGCAGATTGAGACGCCGATGCAGGTGATGGATGCGCCAACGCTGGATGGCAAGAAGCTCGCGCTGATTTCGATCCTGCGCGCGGGCAACGGGCTGCTTGATGGGGTGCTGGAGCTGATCCCCTCGGCGCGCGTCGGATTTGTCGGGCTGTACCGCGATGAAGAAACGCTGCAGCCGGTGCAATACTACTTCAAGGTGCCCGAGGGCCTGGATGATCGTCTGGTCATCGCTGTCGATCCGATGCTGGCTACCGGCAATTCATCCGTGGCCGCAGTCGATCTGCTGAAAAAGGCCGGAGCGACCAATATCCGTTTCCTCTGCCTGCTGGCCGCACCCGAAGGGATTGCCCGCATGAAGGAGGCGCATCCGGACGTCCCCATCGTGACCGCCGCGGTAGATGAAAAGCTGAATGACATCGGCTATATCGTGCCTGGCTTGGGCGATGCCGGTGACCGGATGTTCGGCACCAAGTAAAATGCCGCCGAACCTGCGGAAATAACTGCGGCGAGCCTTGCTTTGCTTCGGCTCTTCGGGCATCGTCACCCCATATCTTGTGGGGGCAATGATGAAATTTACCAGAATTATCGCGATTCTTGCGGCTGCTGCGTCTCTGACTGTCGCAGGGGTGGATGTTCGGGCGCAAACAACTGTTGCGCCCAAGGAATTTCCCCCGGTCAACTACAGGGGCCGGCAGTACGTGGACAGTGCGGGCTGTGCTTTCATCCGTGCCGGTGTCGATGATGCGGTTCAATGGGTGCCCCGTGTTACCCGGGATCGGCGGTTGATCTGTGGTTTGAAACCCACCTTTACCGTGCGCGAACCGGCACCACAGGCGCCGGCAGCCGGTTCGCAAGAGGTGCTGGTCCTTAGTCCCGCACCGGCCCCGACCGTTGCGCGACCGGGCGTGCCAAAACGCACATCGGCGGCACGTGGCACCTCGGAGCGTCGCGCTGAACCGAACCTTGTCGGCACGGTGGTTACGCCCGCAAATGCAGCAGCCAAGGGTGTCACTCCGACCATGCGCGTGATGCCGCGCCATGTCTACGAAGCGCGCCGGAATACGCTCAACGTCAAAGTGCCGAAGGGTTATCGCACTGTCTGGGAAGATGATCGTTTGAACCCGCGACGGGCTGAACAGACATTGGCTGGACACGCCGCCATGCATCAGGTCTGGACAAAAACGGTGCCTCGGCGACTGGTCGACTAACCGCCACAGATGTTTTGCAGACGCAGCCAGTCTGCGTCGCTGAGCAGCACTTTTGGTTCTGTGCCCGCCATCGGGTCTGCTTCTATCAGAGGCAGGACAGTTTCTCCCGTGATGTCGCGGGCATAGGCGTAGGGCGCACTGCGTAATTGTGCGGCAGCAAAGACAGGCAACAGGCTTTCAGGCGCAGGTTTTGATCTGTCCTGAGTCAGCAGGATTTCCGCATAACTGTCCAGAACTTCGCTTTTTAATTGCCCCGTGGTGAGCAATTGAAAACTTGCCCAGGTTCCGCTGGTCTCCAGAAGATCGTGCAAGGGGTCGCGGACGCGGGACAGGCTTTGTTCGACCAAGGCAAATCCGGCTGCCACATCCGGTTCTTCAAAATCTTCCACCAGCCCGCGGTTCAGCAGAATATGCCGACCTGGCAGATGCAGGCTGGTCTGAACAGCGCCGGGCATGATACTGATCCTGTCCGAACCGAGACGCGCCCGGAACGTCGCCAGAGCGCGCTGGCCGGACGGTTCTGCACAGGCGGGGCCCGTCATCCGCTCGATCCGCTGTAACAGCGCATCGCCGATCTCAACACGCTTGACCTCTGGTACAACCGCTAACGTGTGGTCGATCAGCGCCTTCGGCACCCAGAACACCCCCGCGGCGACAACCGCCGCAATTGAGAGCGACATACCCAGCCACCGCAGCCTGCCGGGACGTGGGCGGGTGCGTTCTACCGCCCGGCGCAGTTTCTCGATGGCATCGATCATCTGGTGTTCGTCTTCAGCCAATTCCAGCGTTTCGCCGGTGTCCCCATCGGGATGGTAGAGCGCGGGCCGCTTGCTTGGATTAGCCCGCTGCACGGCGGCCAGAGACCAGTGCGTGATCGCCCGATCCTGCAGATCAGAGATCATCAGAGTGGCATCGCCGATGGAGACAATCACCTCGCGCCGCTGATCCTCCGGCGACGCGCGCCAGAGACCGCTGGCTTCCAGCCGGGCATATTTCTTGAGGGCCGTCATCGCGGTGATCTGCTGCTCGTTAGTGCTTTGCCGCAGCTTACCATCTGGCTGACGCGGGGCAAAGGGGCAGGTAGGGTGGGCTTCAGGCCACCTTCTGCACTCCGATCAGGACATATCCCGGGCGCGTTTGCGCAACTCGAACTTCTGGATCTTGCCGGTGGAGGTCTTGGGCAGATCGTCGAAAACCACATGCTTGGGTGTCTTGAACCCTGCCAGCGTTTCCCGCGCAAAGGCAATCAAGCCTGCCGCATCGGTGGCTGCCCCAGGTTTGAGCTCGACAAAGGCGCAAGGGACTTCGCCCCATTTCTCATCCGGTTTGGCCACAACGGCGGCCAGCATCACATCCTCATGCCCCATCAATACCCCCTCGACCTCGACAGAAGAAATGTTTTCCCCGCCCGAAATGATGATGTCCTTTGCCCGGTCCGCGATCTGCATGTAGCCGTCGTCATGCTGCACCGCGATATCCCCGGAATGGAAATAGCCACCTGCAAAAGCTTCTTCGGTGGCTTGCGCGTTTTTGTAATAGCCCTTCATCACCGAGTTACCGCGGATCATGATTTCGCCCTGGGCTGTACCATCCATTGGAATCTGCAGCATGTCCTCGTCCAGCACGGTGATGTCTTCCATCATCGGAAAGGCCACACCCTGCCGCGCTTTCACCGCCGCGCGCTCCGGCTCTGCCAGTCTGTCCCAATCGGCGCCACGCCAGAGGCATTCGGTCACATGGCCATAAGTTTCCGTGAGCCCGTAAACCTGCGTGACATTGAACCCGAGCTTTTCAATCTTGCTGAGCGTGGCAGGCGCGGGCGGTGCCCCCGCGGTGAAGACCTGCACCTCGTGATCGAAGTCGCGCCGCTCCTCTTCGGGGGCGTTCACCAGCATGTTCAACACGATGGGTGCGCCCCCAAGATGGGTCACACCATCATCCGCAATTGCGTCGAAAATGGCGGGCGCGGTGACGTCACGACAGCAAATGATCGTGCCGCCGATCAGTGGCATCATCCAGGTATGGTTCCAGCCATTGCAATGAAACAGGGGTACAATCGTCAGGTAAACGGGGTGCAGCACCATGCGCCAGCTGACCACAGTGCCCATCGTCATCAGGTAGGCGCCCCTGTGATGGTAGACGACCCCCTTGGGGCGTCCGGTGGTCCCGGAGGTGTAGTTGAGCGCGAGGCTTTCCCACTCATCCGTCGGCATGACCCATTCAAAGGCAGGGTCGGCGCTGGCGAGCATATCTTCATAGGTTTCATACCGGCCAGATGCGGGATGTCCGGCCGCCGCGTCGGGGACTTCGATCAGGGTGGGCGCATCGCGGCCCATCTCGAGACAAGCGGCTTCGACCAGTGGCAGGAATTGGCTGTCCACCAATACAATCTTTGCCGCGCCGTGATCAAAGATGTAGCTGACCGTATCCACATCGAGGCGCGTATTGATCGTATTCAGGACTGCGCCACAGGCAGGGACGCCAAAATGCGCTTCTGCCTGCGCCGGGATGTTGGGCAAAAGGGTGGCCACCACATCGCCCGGTGTCACACCGCGCGCCGCCAGTGCGCCAGCCAGGCGGGAGCAACGTTCATGGTATTCCGCGTAGGTGACACGGTGGGTGCCATAGTGAACGGCCGGGTGCCCGGCAAAGACATGCGCGGCCCGTTTGAGATGCGAGAGGGGGGTTAGCGGCACGTAATTGGCGGCACATTTGTCCAGCCCTGTTTCGTCACTCATCCAGCCCATTTTTGTTGTCCTCCCGTTTGCCGTTGGTAGTTTATGCACGGCGCGGCTATTACGATATTGTTTTTGCGGCATTTGGAAAGTCAATTGTCTTACATTTGGGATTCCGATTGCGAAACAGCTGATATGGTGGGAGGCGCCGCATGATCATTTCCCGGGATCGGTCCTATGTGTTTGTGCATATCCCAAAAACCGGGGGAACCTCGCTCGCAGCGGCTCTCGAAGCCCGCGCGATGAAAGATGACCTGCTGATTGGTGACACACCTAAAGCCCGCAAGCGCAAATCTCGCCTGAAGGGTTTGCAGACACGGGGGCGTCTGTGGAAACATGCGACCCTCACGGATATTGATGGGCTGTTGACCCCCGAGGAAATTGGCCAGATGTTTGCGTTCACCCTGGTGCGCAACCCATGGGACCGCGTGATCAGCTACTATCACTGGCTGCAGGATCAGGAGTTCGACCACCCGGCGGTGATGCTGTCCAAATCCTTACCCTTCGAAGAATTCCTGGCGGCACCATTGATTCAGGGCAGTCTGCAGCACTCACCTGCCAGCAGTTACATGCGCGATGCGACGGGCGCAGAGCACTGCTCTCTCTACATTAGGCTTGAAGCTTTCGAGAAAGATGCGGCCCCCCTGATGGATCACCTTGGGTTCCAGCTGTCCTTGCCTCACCTGAACCCGTCACGGCGGGTTGTGGACTACCGGGCCTGCTATGACGCGCGGACACGGCAGATCGTGGCAAAGCTTTGCGCGGAGGATATCGCGCGATTTGGGTATCGCTTCGATCCGGATGAGTGATTCTCGGCAAGAGGGAATTGGTTAACGTATTTGGTGTATTCCACAGTCATCGGCGGATTTTTGTTTCTTTTTTGGGGTCAATCCATCCCGATATAGAAGTATTTCACGTTTTAGTGGAAGCAATGCCTTAGATGCGCCGCATTCGCAGCAAAGCGCTGTCACGCTTTGGTCGTCGTCTGGCTGGGTAAGGACCATGTTCCTGCCGGATTTGAACTACGGAACGCCACTGGGGATTGAAAAGATATGTACGGATGGAGTGTGAATGTAACGGCAAAGCCGTATAGGCCGCATGAGGCATTTGCCACCCCGCATTCCGAGCCGGTGCCTGCAAGCCACGGTTTGATTGCGGGCACGCGGGTTGCTTCCAATTTCGGCTGGCGCCCGGTGGAAGCGTTGACGGTAGGGGACAAGGTCCTGACGTTTGACAATGGGGTTCAGCGCATTGTTGAGATGCAACGCACCACGCTCTGGTTGGACCCTCAAAAGATGATGCCTGGCTGCTGGCCGGTAACCATCCCGGCGGAGGCTCTTGCGAATTTGAACGAAGTCATGCTGTTGCCGGATCAAGGTGTCATGCTGGAGAGCGACGCTGCATCCGACCCGATGGGCGATCCCTTTGCGATCGTGCCCGCACAGGCTTTGGAGGGACTGTGCGGGATCCATCGGCAACAGCCGCTGCACCCGGTCGACTTGATCACGCTCTATTTCGCGGATGACGAAGTTATCTACATTGATGGTGGTTTACTGATCCATTGCCCGCGCAACATGGCCCTGCTGCATGATGTGGTGTCTCCTGCAGACACGCTGTACTCCGTTGCGTCGCTTGAAGAAGCGCGTGCGATACTGGCGCAGAGCGATCAAGTCCGCGAGGCGCTGGTGCAAAGCACTGGGTATGTTTTTGGGGCCACCGAAATGGTTCTGGTGGCCTGAGATTTTTCAAACAAGGCGTCGAGCAGAACGCGAGCAGCAAAAAGGGGGGCCGGCAGACCCCCCTTTTTTACTTGTTGTAAGCGTCAAGCAGCAGCGGCTGTGGCGCCGAACCGACCGTAGAAACTCTGGCCCTTCGCGGCCATCTCGCGCAGCAGGTCGGGGCATTTGAACCGGTCGCCAAAGGTTTCGGTCAGCTGATCGCAGCGTTCGGCGGCGTAGGGCGCGCCGATCATGTCGAGCCAGCTCAGGGGACCGCCGGACCAGGGTGCAAAACCCCATCCGAGAATCGCACCCACGTCGCCTTCGCGGATGTCCATCAGCACGCCTTCCTCCAGCGCCCGCACGGCCTCCAGCGATTGCGCAAAGAGCAGGCGGTGCTGCACATCCGTCAGCTCGGGCTGGTCCTGTGCAATGGCATACTGGCCGTTCAGCCCGTCCCACAGCCCCTGCCGCTTGCCTTTCTGGTCGTAGCTGTAGAAGCCCGCGTTGGACTTGCGGCCGAGCCGTCCGAGGTCTTCCATCCAGAAGATCACCTCATCGACCGCCGCATCCGGATAGGCATCGCCCATCGCGGATTTCGTTGCGCGGGCGATCTTGGCGCCGAGATCAATCGAGGTCTCATCGACCAGTTGCAATGGCCCCAGCGGCATGCCGACGAGGCGCGCGGCGTTCTCGATCAACGCGGGCTCAACGCCCTCGGCGACCATGCGGATGCCTTCGTTGATGTAGGGAATGATGCAGCGGTTGGCGTAGAAGAAGCGCGCGTCATTCACCACGATGGGCGTCTTGCGGATCTGGCGCACGTAGTCGAGCGCCTTGGCCACGGCGCGGTCGCCCGTGCCTTTGCCTTTGATGATTTCCACAAGCAGCATTTTCTCGACGGGCGAGAAGAAGTGGATGCCGATGAATTGCTCCGGGCGGGATGAGGCCTTAGCCAGCTCCGTGATTGGCAGGGTGGAGGTGTTGGAGGCAAAGATACAATCCTCCGGGATCACCGCCTCGACCTTCTGCGTCATCTCGGCCTTGACCTTCGGGTCCTCGAAGACCGCCTCGATGATCAGGTCACAGCCCCTGAGCGCCTCCAGATCAGTTGTTGCGGTGATGAGGGAGAGCAGCTGCTCTTTCTTCGCCGGCGTGGTCTTCTTGCGCTGAATGCCCTTGTCGGCGAAGTTGGCTGTATAGGCCTTGCCCTTGTCGGCGGCTTCCTGCGTCTGGTCGATCAGTACGACCTCGATACCGGCCTGGGCGGAGACGAGTGAGATGCCCGCACCCATCATGCCGGCCCCCAGCACGCCGAGCTTTTTGACCCGTTGGTCGGCCACATCCTGCGGGCGCACAGCACCTTTCTCCAGCGCTTCTTTGTTGATGAAGAGCGAGCGGATCATCGCCTCGGAGGAGGGGTTCATCAGCACCGAGGTGAACCAACGCGCCTCGATCTTGAGCGCCGTGTCGAAGGGTACCAGCGCGCCTTCATAGACGGCGGAGAGCAGTGCCTTGGCAGCCGGATAAACCCCTTGCGTCTTGCCGTTGACCATGGCCGACGCGCCCACGAAAGTCATGAAGCCAGCCGGATGGTAAGGCGCACCGCCGGGCATCTTGTAGCCCTTGGCATCCCAGGGTTTCACAAGGTCAGCGTCTTTGGCGTTCAGCACCCACTCGCGGGCCGCGGCCATGGGGTCGCCGGAAACCTCGTCGATCAGACCGGCTGCCTTGGCTTTCGCAGGGTCGACCAGCTTGCCTTCCAGCAGGAAGGGCGAGGCGGCCATGGCGCCCATCTTGCGCACCAGCCGCGTGGTGCCACCGGCACCCGGGAAAATGCCCACCATGATCTCGGGCAGGCCGATCTTGGCTTTGGGGTTATTGGCGGCAAAGATGCGGTGACACGACAGGGGGAGTTCCAGCCCGATGCCAAGCGCGGTGCCGGGCAAAACGCAGGCCACCGGCTTGCCGCCCTTTTGCGTCTTGGGATCCATCCCGGCCAATTCGATCTTGCGCAGCAGGCGGTGCATGTCCATCACGCCGTCGAAAAGCCCTTTGGCCGGGTTCTCGCCCGCATCCGCCTTCATTTTGGCGATGAGGTTCAGGTCCATGCCGCCCGCGAAGGACCCCTCCTTGCCGGAGGTCAGGATAATGCCCTTCACCGCATCATCAGCCAGCGCTTCATCCATCAGCTTGTCGACCTGCGAGAGGCCTTCGTAGGACATCACGTTCATGGATTTTCCGGGCACATCCCAGGTGATCGTGGCGATGCCGTCGCCGTCGGTTGTCGTTGTAAACTCGGTCATGTCCGGGTCCTTTCTTGGATGGTTCTGAGGGTCACCAAGGCGTTCGACGGCTTGGGGACATTGTAGGGGAAATTGGCGTTCGAAAGCGAATTGGTCACCGACTTCAGGTACCAATTGGTGTTCTCACGCTTGAGCACCATCCGCGATTTGATGGGGCCAAAGATACAGGTCTCACCCGCGCAGAATTCAGTGGCATGATAGCCGCAGATCAGGTCGCTGGAGATGAACTCCGCGTCTTCCGCGCGCCGCACCAACCGGTCGCAGGATTTCTCCTCCAGCAGGTCACGCAGCATGTCAAAGAAGGGCTGTACCTCCTCTGGCGTCGAAATGATCGTATCGGCAGATTCTGTGTGCGAGGTGTAGGGAAACAGCAAATAGCTGCAATAAAGCGCCAGATCGTCCTGATTGTTCGCATCAGAAAGCTCGTTGATGAACTTTTGGTAGATGGTGAGCGGCGCAACCGACAGCTTGCGCGCGTCGTTTTCCGGCGACCGCGGCGCCAGTCGCCCACCCCCGTGCTTTTGCACGCGGGGGACGTAGATGGGCCAATGTGGGTTATCTAACATGCTATCCAGTTCCAGCATCTTCCAGACGTCGTTCTCGCGGATCAAAACCATGCGGTTTGCATAGCTTTCGATCACCGGGAGCGCATCGCGCAGCGTATGGGTGACGTGATACCCGGTGATGTAGTTCTCGCTGAGAAACTCAGCTTCGGTGGCCAGGCGCACCAGATTGGTTGCGCCCAGCCCCTTGATGGCCTGACCGAAAGTCACCATGCCATTGATCAGGTCCTCCCGCGTCTCCACGATGACTTCGTGGCTCAGCGTGCGCCACAAGTGTGGCAGCTTGACCCGTTCCAGCAACGTCACCGCGTTTTCCGTCATGATGGCGTCGGATATACTGTCCAACGTGTCCTGATAAATGGCGATGGCGTCAGCGGGGGTCACAAATCAGACCCGCTCGATGATCGTGGCGGCTCCCATTCCTGATGCAATACACAAGGTGGCAAGGCCGGTTTCCTTATCCGCCCGCTCCATCTCATCCAGCAGGGTCCCGATGATCATCGCGCCGGTCGCGCCCAGAGGGTGGCCCATGGCGATCGAGCCGCCGTTGACGTTGACCTTGTCGCTGTCCACATCAAAGGCCTGCATGAATCGCAGGACAACGGCGGCAAAGGCCTCATTGACCTCGAAAAGGTCGATGTCCTTGATGTTCATGCCATTGTCGGCGAGGATTTTCTCGGTCACGGGAACGGGTCCAGTCAGCATGATCGTCGGGTCGGTGCCAATCTTCGCCGTGGCCCGGATGCGCGCGCGGGGTTTCAGCCCGTGCTTTTCGCCGAATTCCTTGGAACCGATCAGGACCGCGGCGGCCCCATCCACAATCCCGCTTGAGTTGCCCGCGTGGTGGATGTGGTTGATCCGCTCCAGATGCGGGTATTTCATCAGCGCGACCTTGTCGAAGCCCGGCATGACCTCGCCCATGGCCTGAAACGCCGGGTTCAACCCACCAAGGGACTGCATGTCCGTCTGCGGGCGCATGTATTCGTCATGATCGAGGATCGGCAGACCGTTCTGATCGCGGATTTCGATGACGGATTTGGCAAAGCGTTTGTCGTCCCACGCGGCCTTCGCACGACGTTGGGATTCAACGGCCAATTGGTCGGCGTCGTCGCGGGTGAAGCCATATTCCGTTGCAATGATGTCCGCACTGATCCCTTGCGGGACAAAATACTTTTCCATCGCCAGCGTCGGGTCCACGGCGATCGCCGCGCCGTCAGAGCCCATCGCGACCCGTCCCATCATCTCGACACCGCCCGCGATATAGCCGTCGCCTGCGCCCCCCTTGACCTGGTTGGCGGCGAGGTTCACAGCCTCCATGCCGGACGCACAGAAGCGGTTGATTGCCAGACCGGGAATGCGTTCGTCCAGATCAGAAGCCAGCACAGCGGAACGGGCCAGGCACCCACCTTGTTCCATCACCTGCGTAACATTGCCCCAGATCACGTCCTCAACGGCGTGGCCTTCGAGGTTGTTTCGTTCCTTCACAGCGTTCAGCGTCTGGGCCGAGAGGCGCAGTGAGGTCACCTCGTGCAGGCTGCCGTCCTTGCGGCCCTTGCCGCGCGGCGTGCGCAGGGCGTCATAGATGTAGGCTTCGGTCATATCTGTCTCCTTCTCACGCGGGTCCCGCGCGGTATCTTGATCAAGCGCGGTGCCGCGCAGCGTGTCAGTCAGGCGCGGTCAGCGGGGCTGCCGGGCATCAGATCGTAGGGGGCCTTCCAGCCCGGTGTGTCGGATAGACGCGTGAGCCACGCATCGATGTGGGGCCAATCTGCCCGCTCAAATCCAAATTTCTCAGGATAATACAGGTACCCGCAGCAGCTGATGTCGGCATTGGTGATCCCGTCACCCACAATCCAGTCACGATCTGCGAGGTGGCCGTTCAAAACTGAATAGGCGGCCTTGAGACGCCCCTGGTTGAAAGCAATCACCTCCGCCGGGCGTTTGTCTTCGGGCAGAAAATGCATCAGGAACCGGGTGGGGCCAGCCGTCGAGCTGAGCTTGTGGTTGTCCCAGAGCACCCAGCGCAGGATCTCGCGCCGTTCAGTTGCATCCTTGCCGCCGAACTTCCCGGACTTTTCTGAGACATAGTCCTGGATCACCCCCGATTGCGTGAGGCGCAGATCACCGTCCACCAGCACCGGAACTTCCCCCATGATGTTGACATTTGTGCGGTACTCCGGCGTGCGGGCTTCACCGCCGAAAAAATCGACCTTCACCGGCTCCCAGTCGAGGCCTGACAGCTGCAGGGCGAGGGCGGCTTTGTAGGCGTTTCCGCTTTCCCCGAAACAGTAGAGTTGGATGGTCATAGAGTCCTCGCAATCAGTTCTTTCATGATCTCATTGGTGCCACCGTAGATGCGCTGCACACGGGCATCTGCCCACATTTCCGCGACCGCGTATTCCTGCATAAAGCCATAGCCGCCATGCAGTTGCACACAGTCGTCCAGCACCTCGCATTGGGTATCGGTCAGCCAGTATTTCGCCATGGCGGCCTTCTCTACGGTCAGTTCGCCACGCAGATGTTCGGCGATGCATTGATCAAGAAAGGCCCGCGCCACCGCCGTGCGTGTCTTGCATTCCGCAAGCTTGAAGCGCGTGTTCTGGAACTGCGTCAGCGGCCCGCCAAAGGCCTCACGCTCCTTGCAATAGGCAATGGTGCGTTCCACGGCACCCTCCATCGCCCCAACCGCACCGCAGCCGATGATCAGCCGTTCCTGTGGTAACTGCTGCATCATCTGGTAGAAACCCTTGCCCTCTTCGCCACCAAGGATGTTCTCGGGCGGGATCGCGACGTCGTCGAAGAAGAGCTCCGAGGTGTCATTCGCATGCAGCCCCACCTTCTCCAGATTACGCCCGCGGGAGAAGCCCTGCGCGCCATCGGTTTCCAGCATGACCAAAGACACACCTTTCGATCCCTCGGAGGGGTCGGTCTTTGCCGCCACAATGATCAGGTTGGCGTGCTGTCCGTTGGTGATGAAGGTCTTCTGACCAGACAGGCGGTAGACGTTGCCGTCCTTCACCGCCCTGGTCTTGATCGCCTGGACGTCGGAACCGGTCGAGGGTTCGGTCATTGCCAGCGCCCCTACCATGTCCCCCGAGATCATTTGCGGCAGCCAGCGCGTCTTCTGGTCTTCGGTGCCATAGGCCAGCACGTAATGGGCAACGATCCCGGAATGGATGCCATGCCCCCAACTGGCCAGGTTGGCGCGCGCCGCCTCGATCAGGATTGCCGCCTCATGGCCGAAGTTACCACCCGGCCCGCCGTATTCTTCAGGCACCGAAGGGCAGAGCAGACCCAACTCCCCGGCCTGTCCCCACGTCTCGCGGTCCATCTGGCCCTGCTTGCGCCAGGATTCGAACTTCGGCGCCCATTCGGTGGTGATGAACTGCGCGGTCATCTCCGCAATCATGCGGTGTTCCTCGGTCATCCAACCGGGCGTGTTGTTTGAGCCATCCATCCTGCCGCACCCTCCCCAGACGCGTTCATTTCTTGCGGTCGTCCAGCTCCGCATTGAAGAGCCGCAGCCTGTGGCCAAACGTCTCCTCGTTCATCACACTATCGAAGTTCTCGAAGAGAAAAGACAGCGCCTCGCCTTCATCCAACCCCGCATCGGTTGCAAACCTTTTCAGCCTGCGGTATCCGTCCTCGGTCATCGCAACCGGAAAGCGGCGGGTCAGGCGAAACCGTTTCGGCATGGCTGGGTCCTTTCAGTTGGCAGGTAGGGTGGGCTTTCAGGCCACCCTGACCCGAATCAGAAGTTGGCCGCATCCAATGCCATGACGGTGTCCGCGCCGGTTTCGATCCGGCTCAGATGCAATGCGGTCGCGGGCAGCTGGCGCGCCATGTAATAGCGCCCGGTGTGCAGCTTGCTTTCGTAGAAGTCCACGTCGGATGCACCATTTGCCAGCGCGTCCTGTGCAGCTTTGCCCATCTTCGCCCACATCAGGCCAAGGCAGACGTGGCCGAACATATGCATGAAGTCGTAAGAGCCGGAAAGCGCGTTGTTGGGGTTTTTCATGCCGTTCTGCATGAAGTACATGCCCGCCGCCTGCAGATCCTTGGAGGCCGCCTTCAAAGGCTCCAGGAACTGCGCGTCGAATTCCGCATCCTGGCCCGCGTTTTCCTTGATGAAGCTCTTTACCACGTCGAAGAAGGCCATCACATGCTTGCCGCCGTCCTGCGCCAGCTTGCGGCCCACCAGATCAAGCGCCTGCACGCCGTTCGCACCTTCGTAGATCATCGCGATCCGGGCGTCGCGCGCAAATTGCGACATGCCCCATTCCTCAATATACCCATGCCCGCCGTAAACCTGCTGGGCTTTGACGGTCATGTCATAACCCTGATCGGTCAGGAAACCCTTGATAACAGGCGTCAGCAGCGAGACCAGACCGTCGGCGTCCTTGTCCTGCCCGCGGTGGGCGGCATCGATCAGCGTAGAACCCCAGAGGATGAACGCCCGCGCGCCTTCGGCAAAGCTCTTCTGGTCCATCAACGAGCGACGGATGTCCGGATGCACGATCAGCGGATCGGCAGGGCCTTCGGGATTTTTTGCGCCCGTCACGTCACGGCCCTGCAGACGATCCTTGGCGTAGTCCAGCGCGTTCTGATAGGCGGCTTCGGCCTGGGACATGCCCTGCATGCCGACGCCTAGACGCGCTTCGTTCATCATGGTGAACATGGCGCGCATACCCTTATGTGCGTCGCCCAAGAGATACCCGGTCGCCTCGTCGTAGTTCATTACGCAGGTGGAGTTGCCGTGGATGCCCATCTTCTCTTCGATCTTGCCGACCGCGACGCCGTTGCGTGCGCCCAGGCTGCCATCGTCCTTCACGCATATTTTTGGAACAATGAAGAGCGATACGCCCTTGATGCCCTCCGGCGCGCCGGTGATCTTGGCCAGTACCAGGTGGATGATGTTTTCGGACATGTCGTGCTCACCGGCGGAGATGAAGATTTTCTGCCCGGTGATCTTGTAGCTGCCGTCATCCTGCGGCTCGGCCTTGGTACGCATGAGGCCGAGGTCGGTGCCGCAATGCGGCTCCGTCAGGTTCATTGTGCCGGTCCAGTCGCAGGATACCATTTTAGGAAGATAGGTGTCCTTTTGCGCCTCGGTGCCGTGGGCGAGGATCGCCGAGGCAGCACCGTGCGTCAGGCCCTGGTACATGGTGAAGGCCATATTGGCGGAGGAGAACATCTCGCCCACAGCTGTGCCGATCACGTAGGGCATATTCTGCCCGCCGTATTCTTCGGGCATGTCCAGCCCCGGCCAGCCGCCTTCCTTGACCTGCTCAAAGGCCTCCTTGAAGCCCGTAGGGGTGCGCACCACGCCGTTTTCCAGAACACAGCCTTCGGTGTCACCCACCACATTCAACGGGGCCAGCACCTCGGAGGTCAGCTTGCCAGCTTCTTCGAGAATGGCGGAGGTGAAATCAGCCTCCAGCTCGTCATAACCGGGGATATTCTGGCCGGTGACGTTCAGCACATCATGCAGCACGAATTGCAGGTCTTTGGTGGGGGCGGTGTAGCGGGGCATCTTGTCTCTCTCTCCCTGAAAACGTGATGTCGGGTGTGTTATTCGGCGGCGCTGCGCGGTGCGCGCATGGAGGTCAACATCTCTTCCCCCCATTTCAACTGTTCTGTCAGTTCGGCGATGGCCTCGTTCAGCGCGTCGCGTTGACTGACCAGGTCGGCCAGGCGTTGACGGGCTACTTCATAGGTGCGTGCAAGCTGTGTCTGCTGTTGATCTCCCATGTCGTAAAGGTCGAGCAGCTGGCGGATTTCCTCAAGACTGAAGCCAAACTTCTTGCCCCGCAGAATCAGCTTGAGCCGAGCGCGGTCGCGCCGCGTGAACAGGCGTTTCTGACCTTCCCGGATCGGAAACAGCAATTCCTTGGATTCGTAGAACCGCAGCGTACGCGGGGTTACATCGAACTGATCGCACATCTGGCGGATGGTCATGATTTCGTCGGTCATCGGCTTCACTCTTTCAACGGCGGAACGCGGCACAAATAGGAACTGGGTGTTCAGCTACAACACAGGATGACGTTTACGTAACCTGAACGTCACGTCACTTTGACAGCTGCCATGACGGAAGCCCAGTGGCACGTCACGTCACAAAGGCTGTCCGAGCCAAAAGACGCGGGAGGATGTGCGGAAACTTGCGTATATCCGCGCCAGGGCGCGCTTTTACGCGGTTTTTGGGTCAGGGTTTCGTGATCTCTTTGGCAACAGAATCGCGCAGGTCCTGAAGCTCCTGCATGGCCTCATCCAATTGCCTGCGTTGATCCGCCAGTTCCTTGAGCTGCCCATCGGCAAGCGCCACCCAGGCCTCCATCTGCGCCGAGGTGCCCTCGTTTTCGTAAATCAGCAGCCATTGGCGGATGTCTTCGAGCTGGAAACCGAATTTGCGCCCCCGCAGGATGAGCTTCATGCGGGCCCGTTCGCGGGGGCCGTAGAATCGGGCGCGCCCTTCGCGGTCTGGCTCAAGCAGCTCGATGTATTCGTAGTAGCGCAACGTGCGCGGGGTTACGTCGAATTCGGCGCACATTTCTTTGAATGTCAGGCGGTGGTCTGCCATGCAACTTCTCTCCCTGAAGCACAGGCTAGGCCGGGCGCTGCCCGAGCGCAACCGTCGCTCTTGCTCTTGGCAGCTGGATGCGTTGATAAAGGGGCAGACGAAACCGGGCACCGCCCCTCGGAGCAGACTTCCATGGCCACGAAGACCGATATCGCGCGACAGTTTATCGAAGCGATTCCACACAGCAAGGCGCTTGGCATGCGCTTGACGGAGATGGGAGAGGGGACATCGACCATTGAGATGCCCTACGATGAAAAGCTCGTGGGGGATCCTGAAACCGGGGTGCTGCACGGCGGTGCTGTCTCGGCCCTTATGGACACCTGCTGCGGGGCTGCGGTGATGAGCCACCCGGCGAGCCCCGGTGGGACGGCCACGATCGATTTACGCATCGACTACATGCGTGCCGCCACGCCGGGCCAGTCGATCACGGCCACTGCAATCTGCTATCACGTTACCCGTACGGTGGCGTTCGTGCGCGCAACGGCGACGGATGAGGATACGGATAATCCCGTGGCATCTGCGACCGGTGCCTTCACCGTGGAGGCCGCGCGATGAAGGCGCCGCGCCGCCCGCCCGAGCCGGTTCAGGTGATCAAGCAACGCCGCGATGCCACGTTGCGGGCGCTGGTTGAGGGGGTGCCCTATATCCAGTATCTGGGCATGCAGTTCGAGCGTAAGGGTGATGAGCTGACCGGGGTTCTGCCCTTTGACCAGAAGCTGATCGGCAACCCGATGCTGCCCGCCATTCATGGCGGCGTGACGGCGGCCTTTCTGGAGGTGACGGCGATCATCACGCTGAGTTGGACGTACCTTTGGGAAGACGTGGAGTCGGGGGCAATTGATACGGCAACGCTGGAGGCGGGTGGCCTGCCGCGCTTGCCGAAGACAATTGATATTTCAACGGACTATCTGCGGTCCGGCCTGCCGCGCGATGCTTATGCGCGGGCGCGGATCAACCGCTCTGGCCGCCGGTACGCTTCTGTGCATGTGGAGGCGTGGCAGGACAATCGCAACCGGCTTTTTGCACAGGCCACGGGGCATTTCCTGATGCCCCAGCGGCGTGAGTGACACCGTTCAGGGCGCACCGGTTGGGGTCACCCACCGCCGCGTTCTGAAGATTGCGCTGCCCATCGTTCTATCGAATGCAACGGTGCCCATTCTGGGCGCGGTCGACGTGGGTGTCGTGGGGCAGATGGGAGAGGCGGCCCCTATTGGGGCGGTTGCCTTGGGAGCAATCATTCTCTCCACGGTCTATTGGATTTTCGGGTTTCTGCGCATGGGCACCGTCGGTCTCGTCGGGCAGGCCGAAGGGGCGGGGGACAGCGCCGAGGTCTCAGCCTGGCTGACCCGTGCGCTGCTGGTGGCGCTTGCGGGCGGGTTTGCGTTGATCGTGTTGCAGCCCTTGATCTTCTGGGGCGCGCTCAACCTTGCCCCCGCGAGCGACGAGGTGGAAAGCCTCGCCTGGTCCTACCTCAGCATCCGGATCTGGTCCGCGCCCGCGGCGATTGCGGTCTATGCGCTGACCGGGTGGCTTGTGGCAATGGAGCGCACCGGCGGTGTGTTCTGGGTGCAGCTGGTGATGAATGGCGTCAACATCCTGCTCGATCTGCTCTTCGTGTTGGTTCTGGACTGGGGCGTTCAGGGGGTGGCCGTCGCGACAGTGATCGCAGAACTGACCGGCGCCGCCTTTGGCTTGTGGTTCTGTCGCGCTGCCTTTGCGCGGCCTGACTGGCGGGATTGGCCGCGCATCTTTGACCGGGCCAAGCTTATCCGCATGGCGCTCCTGAACACAGATATCCTGCTGCGCTCGGCCATGCTGATGATCATCTTTTCCTCCTTCGTCTTTATTGGCGCGCGGTTTGGCGATGTGACGCTGGCCGCAAACGAGGTGCTGATCCAGTTCATGTACATCACCGCCTACGCGATGGACGGTTTTGCCTTTGCCGCCGAAACGCTGATCGCGCGGGCCTTTGGACGCGGCGACAGAGCCGATGTGCGCCGCGCGGCGCTGATCACATCCTGTTGGGGTATGGTGATTTGCATCGTAACCACTGCTGCCTTTGCATTCTCGGGGGGATGGATCATTGATGTGATGGCCAAAAACGCAGAGGTGCAGGAGACCGCGCGGGTTTTCCTGCCTTATATGATCATCGCGCCGCTGGTAGGGTGTGCCGCCTGGATGTTCGACGGAATTTTCATCGGAGCCACCCGCAGCAAGGACATGCGCAACATGATGGCGGTCAGCTTTGTGGTTTACTGGGCGGCCATTGCGATACTGCTGCCGGTGCTGGGCAATCACGGGTTGTGGTTGGCGCTGCTGATCTCCTTCATCGTACGTGGAGTGACCCTGGGGTTGCGCTATCCTGCACTGGAAGCCTCTGCCGAGAAGGTGTGATTAGAGCCAATCGGCCCGGCGGCTACCAACAGCCTCCTGCACGGAGGCAAAACCATCGCGCTCGAGCAGGCGATCAAGCCCAAGGGCAATGTCCTGCACAAGCGAAAGCCCCCCATAGACCAGCGCTGTATAAAGTTGGACAGCGGAAGCGCCCGCGCAGATCTTGGCATAGGCCTGTTCGGCAGAGCCGACGCCGCCAACCCCGACGAGGGGGATGTCTGTGTGCTGGGAAAGCCGCGCCAGCACCTTGGTGGCGCGGTCAAAGAGCGGCTGACCGGAGACGCCACCCGCTTCTTGGGCATGGTGGCTCCGCAACCCGTCGCGCGACAGCGTTGTGTTGGTTGCGATGATCGCGTCAACCTTCGCATCGCTTGCAACGACGGCGATATCCGCGATCTCGGACGCGTTGAGGTCAGGGGCGATTTTCAGGAAAACAGGCGTGCTGTCACGTACCTGCATGACACCGTCCAGCAGAGCCGCCAACGCTGCAGGGCCCTGCAAGTCGCGCAGCTTTTCGGTGTTGGGCGAGGAGACGTTGACAGTCGCAAAATCCACATCTCCCCGCAGATGCGCCATGACTTGGGCAAAATCGGCGGCCCGATCCTGGCTGGCCTTGTTGGCGCCCAGGTTGATGCCTACCGGTATGGATGCATGGGCCGCTGCAAGGCGCTGTCCAATCACCTTCATCCCGTCATTGTTGAACCCGAACCGGTTGATGGCCGCCGCATCCTCGCGCAAGCGGAAAAGCCGTGGTTTGGGATTGCCGGGTTGGGGAAGGGGCGTTGCCGCGCCGACTTCCAAAAATCCGAAACCTGCCTGCGACAGCGGCGTGATTGCTTCTGCGTTCTTGTCAAAGCCGGCGGCCAGCCCGACGGGGTTCGGCAAAGCCAGCCCGGCGATTTCTGTTTCCAGACGTGGCGTGGTGATCGGGCCCGGTGCGGCGGCTAGCCCGCCGCGTAACGCGCGCAGGGCCAGGCCATGGGCCTTTTCGGGGTCGATCTGACGCAGCGCCCGCAGGCCCAGCTGTTCCAGCGCGCGTTTCATCGGTGATGCCCGGTCACGCGCTGGCTTCTTCCAGACCTGCGGGGAACTGGTGAACACCGCCGTCGAGCGGCAAGGGCTGCGCCCAGACCACATCTTCGAGGCGCAAGTCCCGATAGAGATGCGGGAAAGGCTGATCGCTCCGCGAAATCTCCCACTTCAGATCATCGCCCAGCCGGTCGGTCTCCACCGCAAGAAGCATCAGGCCATCCATACCGGCAAAATGCTTGGCAGCCGTTTCAGCCGCCTGTGCTGCGGTTGAGAAATGCACATACCCGTCGGTCACGTCGATTGGCGCTCCGGCAGTTGTGCCCCTGGCACGCAATTCTGCCCATTCATCACTTCGGAAAATTTTAAATATCATCATGCGCGCGGTGATGCCTTGCGGGGCATGCAGGGTCAAGGGTGCCCGACGCCAATGGTGACCAAGGGTCAGAGCGTCCCGCAAAGCCCACACAATCTTTGACACCCGCCGCCTCAGCCGCCACCATTGCACCAGTTTCCAACTGAGGGGATAACCATGAAACGATTCTTGACAGCGACCGCCGCGCTTGCCCTGACAAGCGGCATGGCGTCGGCTGAGTACAGCCTGACCATCCTGCACACCAATGATTTCCACGCCCGTTTCGAGCCGATCAGCAAGTATGACAGCGGCTGTTCCGTCGAGGATGATGCCGAAGGCAAATGCTTTGGCGGTTCCGCGCGACTGGTTACGGCGATTGAAGAGGCCCGTGCGCGGTCCAACAACGCCATCCTCGTCGACGGCGGGGATCAGTTCCAGGGCACGTTGTTCTATACTTACTACAAGGGCGCGCTGGCGGCCGAGATGATGAACAAGATGGGCTATGACGCGATGACCGTGGGCAACCACGAATTTGACGATGGCCCAGAGGTGCTGCGCGGGTTCATGGATGCGGTGAATTTCCCGGTCCTGATGTCCAATGCGGATGTTTCGGCCGAACCGCTACTGGCGGACATACTGGCCAAATCCACCGTCATTGAGCGGGGCGGCGAAAGGCTGGGCCTGATCGGCCTGACGCCCGAGGACACCGACGAGTTGGCCTCGCCGGGGGATAACATCACCTTCTCCGATCCCGTGGCTGCCGTGCAGGGAGAGGTTGACCGGCTGACGGCCGACGGCGTGAACAAGATCATCGTGCTCAGCCACTCTGGCTATGGCGTTGACCAGCGTGTAGCGGCCGAGACCACCGGTGTCGATGTGATTGTCGGCGGGCATTCCAACTCGCTGCTGTCGAACACCTCTGATCGTGCGGATGGGCCATATCCTACGATGGTGGGCGAGACCGCCATTGTGCAGGCCTACGCTTACGGCAAATTCCTGGGTGAACTGAACCTGACCTTCGACGATGCGGGTAACATCACCGAAGCCAAGGGCGAACCGCTGCTGATTGATGCCTCCGTAAACAAGGACAGCGCCACCGCTGACCGCATTGCCGAGGCGGCCAAACCACTGGAGGAAATCCGCAATAAGGTGGTGGCGGAAACGGCCTCCGAGATCATCGGTGTGCGCGAAGACTGCCGGGCGCGCGAATGCGCCATGGGCAACCTGATTGCCGATGCGATGCTGGATCGCGTAAAGGATCAGGGGGTTGAGATCGCCATCCAGAACGGTGGCGGTATCCGTGCCAGCATCGATGCGGGCAAGGTGACCATGGGCGAAGTGCTGACCGTGTTGCCGTTCCAAAACACGCTGAGCACCTTCGACGTGACCGGTGCCAAGATCATTGAGGCGTTGGAGAATGGTGTCAGTCAGCACGAAGAGGGCGCAGGCCGCTTCCCGCAGGTGGCGGGTATGAGCTTTGCCTTTGATGTGGCGCAACCTGCAGGCAGCCGGATCAGCGACGTGATGGTGGGTGATGCGCCGATTGACCCGGACAAAGTGTATTCGGTCGTGTCGAACAACTACGTGCGCAACGGCGGGGATGGTTACGCCATGTTCAAGGATGCACAGAACGCCTATGACTTCGGGCCTGACCTTGCGGATGTCACGGCGGAGTTCCTGGCGGCGAGCGGTCCCTATACACCCTACACGGATGGCCGCATCACGGCGAAGTAACCAAGCCTCTGCAGTGTAGCCAACGCGCGCGGAGATTTTCGCGCGCGTTTTTCGTATCCAACGCTTACCTGCTGGTGTTGACAGAACATGACAACTAGGTTGCCGACAATGTGCGGACGCTTTGTCATAGCCCTTCCGACCGATGATATGGTGCAGTTGTTTGAGGCCTTGCCGGACAACGACCTGCCGGATGTTCCGAACTATAATGCTTGCCCGACAACGCAGGTGCATGTGGTGCAGGGCGCCGGCGGTGGGACGCG
Organism: uncultured Roseobacter sp.; assembly: GCF_947492555.1. GTDB lineage: Bacteria > Pseudomonadota > Alphaproteobacteria > Rhodobacterales > Rhodobacteraceae > Roseobacter. Next base: position 775,003 of record NZ_CANLNE010000001.1, on the reverse strand, counting down.
GCGGCTGACTTCCATGCGCTGGGGATTTCTGCCGCATTGGTACAAGACCCCGACCGCGGGTCCATTGCTGATCAGTGCGCGCGCTGAAACCATCGCTGACAAACCGGCGTTTCGCGATGCTGCGCGCCAAAGGCGCGCGCTGGTTGTTGCCAGCGGGTTCTACGAGTGGACGAAATCACCAGATGGTCTGCGCAATCCCTGGTACATCACACCGACCAAAGGTGAGGTTCTGGTTATGGCCGCCGTCTGGCAAGACTGGATCAGCCCGGAAGGTGACCGGAGGCGGTGCTGTGCGCTCGTCACAACGGCAGCCAATCGCGGCATGTCCCAAATCCACCACCGTATGCCCGTGATTCTGCAGCCTTCTGACTGGCCACTCTGGCTGGGCGAAGCGGGCCATGGGGCGGCGCGCCTGATGCGCGCAGCGCCGGAAGATGCACTGCGCTGGCATCGCGTGGATCGTGCGGTGAACTCAAACAAGGTGGCCGGGGCTGAATTGACAGCGCCGCTGGCTGGTGCCGACGACGCCTGATGTCTTGAAATCGGATATTTTTATGCGACTCAGCGCGTGAGCGGTGTCCGCGCCAGGTCCAGACGTCCTTCGATCAAACGTTGGGACTTGCCGTGAAACCGTCCGGCCATAGAGGCGTCCACCTTTAAGGTAATCTCATCGCCATGCTCGATGGCTCCGGTTGTCCAGATGCCCTCGGAACTGCTGACCGTATGCGCCTGTCCGCTGACGTTGACAAACCGCAGTGTGTCACCGGGCTCGAACGCGGTGCGACTGGGGAAATAGGCGGTTTGCAGGATCATGATCACGCGCTCTTCGGCATGCGCGGGATCCCCGGTGAATGGGATCGGTCCAAGGAGTAACAAGGCAACTAACGAAACAGATTTGAGCAACAAAACAAACACCCTCGAACCGATCCCACCCAATCGGCAGATGAGTTTGAACTAAAGTTGAATTAGGGCTGAAAATGGCCGGACCAGTGTCGCCGCAGCGGCAATCGACCCGCGCACAGAGTGTTTCTAAACTCGGTACAATGCACTGAAACATCAGTGTTTTCTCGTTAAGGGTGTGTTTATTTTCCGCAAATGTCTATATTGTCTAGGGGGTTAGCCTTTGGGTCGCCAGCCAGTCGCGAAAGGATGCAAGCGCGGGCGACTCCGCGCGCTCCTGCGGCCAAACAAGATAGTAGCTACCGATACTCTGCGATGTCTGTTCCGAGGCGAGAACCAGCTGACCATCGGCCAGATAGGGCTCCGCAAAGAAGGTGGGCAAAAGGGCAATGCCCAGCCCGTGAATTGCTGCTTGCGCCATGGTGGAGAACTGATCGAAAACCATGCCCGGAGGCGGCTCTTGTGCGTGTCCGAGCGCCTGCAACCACCGCGCCCATCCGCGTGGCCGGGTATCCAGATGCAATAGATCGTAGCGCAGGATTTCTTCCGGGTCCGTTAGGGCGGAATCAATCAGGCTGGGGGCGCAAACCGGCACAACAGTCTCTGACAGCAAGGGCAGGTAGTCCACGCCGGACCAGTCCTCGCGCCCGAAGTGAATGGCTGCGTCAAAGGAAGAGGTGCGAAAATCAAACGGGGCAAGCCGGGTGGACAGGTTTACTGTTACTTCGGGGTGCCTGCGCGCAAAGTCGCGCAGGCGCGGCGCCAGCCAGTGCATCCCGAAGGCTGGCAGGATGGCGAGGTTCAGCGGTCCGCTTTCGACATCCGTTTGCGCGGAAACAGCGGCCTGCGCCAGATGGTGCAGGACAGTGCGCACCTCTCTCACATAATCTTCTCCTTTGAGGGTCAGGACCAACCCGCGCCCTTCTCGGGCCAGCAACGTCACACCCAGCTGGTCCTCCAGCGCCTTCAACTGACGGCTTATCGCGCTCTGCGTCAGCGACAGTTCCGCTGCTGCCTGCGTCGCGCTGCCGAGCCGTGCCACAGCTTCAAAAGCGATCAGCACGGAAATGGACGGTAGATAGCGGCGCGGCACCGACATATGATTTTTTCTCATGGATCGCAGGATAAAGCATCGTTAGTCATTTGCCCGTGCTTTTGCAATAATGCGGCAAAGCCCGGCCCGGGCGCATTGCTGCGAGGATATGACATGAATGTTGAAGCCCCCGTTCTGAAAGCCAAGGACGCGCCTGATCTGGGTGCGTTTGACTGGTCCGACCCGTTTCGCCTGGCCGACCAGCTTGAAGAGGACGAGCGGATGATTGAGGAATCCGCCCGCGCCTATGCGCAGGAAAAGCTGCAACCGCGCATCATTGACGCCTTCGCAAATGAGACAACCGAGCCCGCGATTTTCCGCGAAATGGGAGAGATGGGGCTGCTCGGCGTGACCTGCCCAGAAGAATATGGCGGGCTGGGAGGGTCGTACGTCTCCTACGGTGTGGTCGCGCGCGAGGTGGAGCGGGTGGACTCCGGCTATCGGTCGATGATGTCGGTCCAGTCGAGCCTGGTGATCTACCCGATCTACGCCTACGGCTCCGAAGCTCAACGCAAGAAATACCTGCCAAAGCTCTGTGCAGGCGAATGGATCGGCTGTTTCGGGTTGACCGAACCGGATGCGGGGTCTGATCCGGCGGGCATGAAAACCCGGGCGGAAAAGACGGCGACCGGCTACAAGCTGACCGGTGCCAAGATGTGGATTTCCAATGCGCCGATTGCGGATGTTTTCGTGGTCTGGGCGAAGTCCGAAGAGCATGGTGGGAAGATCCGCGGATTTATCCTTGAAAAGGGCATGACCGGGCTGAGCACGCCGAAGGTGGGCAACAAGCTGTCCCTGCGGGCCTCTGTCACCGGCGAGATTGTCATGGAGGGCGTCGAAGTGGGCGACGAGGCGCTGCTGCCCAACGTGCAGGGTCTGAAAGGCCCGTTCGGATGTCTGAACCGGGCGCGCTATGGCATCAGCTGGGGGGCGATAGGGGCGGCTGAATTCTGCTGGCACGCGGCGCGGCAATACGGGCTGGACCGGCACCAGTTCGGCAAGCCTCTGGCGGGCACGCAGCTTTTCCAGAAAAAGCTTGCGGACATGATGACGGAGATTTCACTGGGCTTGCAGGGTGCGCTGCGCGTCGGTCGCCTGATGGACCAGGCCAATGCCGCCCCTGAAATGGTCTCCATCGTGAAGCGGAACAACTGTGGCAAGGCACTCGATATTGCGCGCATGTCCCGGGATATGCATGGCGGTAATGGCATCAGCGGTGAGTTCCAGGTGATCCGGCACATGATGAACCTGGAGACGGTGAACACTTACGAGGGCACGCATGATGTTCATGCACTGATCCTTGGCCGGGCGCAGACGGGGATCCAGGCATTTTTCTGAGCGGCGCGCGCCGGGGGCTGTCTGCCCCCGGACCCCCGAGCATATTGCTCGAACAATGAAGCGGGGCGTCTGGTCAGCCTATGTGCTGTAACATAAAAACGCGGGACGAAATGGGTTTGGGGACGGTATGGACCGCGTGAAGATTGTGCATGAGGCCTTGGTGCGGCGGCTTGCGGCGGGTGATTTTCCGGATGGTGCGGCACCGGCAGGGCCGCTTGAACCGACCGTGGCGCTGGAGCTTTACCGGGCGCAGGCGCTGAGCAGGGCGCTGGATATCCAAAGCCGCGCAATGCAGAAGATGGGGCAGGGGTTCTATACCATTGGTTCGTCCGGGCATGAGGGTATGGCGGCTGTGGCGCAGGCCTTGCGCCCTGATGATATCGCCTTTTTACACTACCGCGACGCCGCGTTTCAGATCGCGCGGGCGCAGCAGGCCGGGCAAACGGGTATGATGCGGGATATGCTGCTGAGTTTTGCCTGTTCGGCGGAGGATCCCACGAGTGGTGGACGGCACAAGGTGCTGGGCAGCCGGCCGTTGATGATTCCGCCTCAGACCTCGACCATCGCCAGTCATCTGCCCAAGGCGCTTGGCGCGGCCTATAGCATTGGTCTCGCCCGTCGCCGCGCGCCCGAACATCGTTGTCTTGCGCGGGACGGTTTGGCGATGGTTTCCTTTGGCGATGCCTCTGCCAATCATTCAACGGCGCAGGGAGCCATAAACGCCGCAGGCTGGACGGCAGCGCAGGGCGTGCCCCTGCCGCTTTTGATGGTCTGCGAAGACAATGGCATCGGGATTTCCACAAAGACACCCGCTGGATGGATCAAGGCCTCCTTCCAGCATCGCCCAGGCATCCGATACTTTGAAGCGGATGGGCTGGATATCTTTGACACCTTTGCCGTTGCATCTGAGGCGGCACATTTCGTGCGGACCAGACGGCAGCCCGCGTTTCTGCACCTGCGGATGGTGCGGCTCTATGGTCATGCAGGGGCTGATGTCGCGACCAGCTATCTGCCGCGCGCCGAGGTGGAAGCGGATGAGGCGAATGATCCCTTGCTGCATTCGGCGCGTCTGCTGATAGCCGCGCAGGGGACATCGGCGGAGGTGCTTTCCGACATTTATCGCGAGACCTTGGAGGCCGTGGCGGCGGAAGCGGAGAAGGTTGTCAAACGCCCGCATCTTGGCTCTGCACAAGACGTTATGGCGAGCTTGATCCCGCCCGCGCGAAACTGTGCGCCAACAAACGGTCCCGATCCGCAGCAACGTCTGCGCCTGTTCGGTGGCGATGTCCAACAGATGGAAGCGCCGCAGCCGATGTCGCGGATCATCAACTGGGCACTGCACGATCTTATGCTAGCGCATCCTGAGACCTTGGTCATGGGCGAGGACGTAGGGCGCAAGGGGGGGGTCTACGGGGTCACGCAGAAGCTGCAGGCGCGCTTCGGCCCAGACCGGGTCATCGACACGCTACTGGATGAACAGTCGATCCTCGGACTGGCCATCGGTACGGCGCACAACGGGTTCATCCCCATGCCCGAAATCCAGTTCCTCGCTTACCTGCACAACGCGGAGGATCAATTGAGAGGCGAAGCGGCCACGCTGCCGTTCTTCAGCAGCGGGCAGTGGACCAACCCGATGGTCCTGCGCATAGCGGGGCTAGGGTACCAGAAGGGGTTCGGCGGACATTTTCACAATGACAACTCGCTGGCCGTGCTGCGGGACATTCCCGGCATCGTCATTGCCTGCCCGTCCACCGGCGCCGATGCCGCGCGGATGCTGCGGGAGTGTCATCGCCTGGCAAGAGAAGAGCAGCGGGTTTGTGTTTTTGTCGAACCCATCGCGCTTTACCCCATGCGGGACCTGCAGGATGCAGGCGATGGTGCGTGGATGACGCGCTACCCCGACCCTGACGCGCGCATCGCGCTGGGTCAGGTCGGGGTCCACGGTGATGGCACGGATGTGGCGATCGTAACCTATGGCAATGGGCACTATCTCTCGCGTCAGGCGCAGCACTTGTTGGCGGAGAAAGGTATATCGACTCGAGTCGTCGACCTGCGCTGGCTGGCGCCGTTGCCCGAAGCTGCCCTGCTGGAGGCCGTCGAGACCTGTGGCAAACTTCTCATTGTCGATGAATGTCGCCGCACGGGCGGTCAGGCCGAGGCTCTCATGGCTTTATTTGCGGAAAAGGAGATGGAAAGCGTGCGGCTGACAGCTGAGGACAGTTTCATCGCCACGGGCCCGGCGTATGCCGCCACATTACCCTCGCGCGATAGTATTGTTGCTGCTGTAAAAAACCTAGTTGCCTGACATCGCATTGGAGTGCGCGATCAGGTCCAAGCCCCTCTGATCCATCACGTGCATGTAGTCCAGCAGCACCCAGTTTTTAGCAGTTTTGCCATCCGCGCAGCGATAGAAATCCATCACTCGCAACGTCAGCGCCCGGCCCGTTGGAGCGACGCCCAGATAGGGGCCTTGGTGTGTCATGGTCATCGACGGCCAGCCTGATACGGCGGCGTAGTTGCCGTCCCCGATCCGGCAGTCGTGATTGCCGCCCTTACGATCCGGGAATGCTGCCAGGAACGGCGTACGATGGTCTTCGACGAACCTTTCCCAGCGGTAATTTGATCCGATACCGCAGGGCCCGTACCACAACATGTCTTCAGCCCAATTGCCGTCCTTGCCTGTCTGTCCATTGGAGCCACCCGTTGCCGGGTCATAGATGTGCAGATCGCCCAGCATTGCCTCGACCAGGTCCAGGCTTTGGGCGCCGTGATCACCGTAGGGCAACACCCCGTCATGGGTCGCCGGGCCTGGGAAAAGGGTTTCCAGCCCGAATTGCACCCGAATGGATCGCGCCCGGCCCGTCGCATCGGATCGGGCAGATCGAGGATGATTCGCGCCTGGGTTATTCGGCTGTTTTTGACCCTGTAAAACTCGCCGACGCGCAGAAACGCCATTCTTTTGGACGGGCGAATGCACCAAAAAGGGGCACAAAAAATGCCGAGATAGTGCGTTGCAGAGGCGATCCAGCCATAGCCTTCTGCGCGTCGGCAGGACCCGGCGATGAATATTTCGTCTCTTCGGTGCGCGTGCTGCAGTGCGGCGCAAAGCGGTTTGAAGACCCGTTCGGCAATCGCGTCAGTACCCGGCAAAGAACTGCAAGGATGCGACATATAAAAGCGGCAATCAGGGTGCAGACCTTGATCGCATCTGCGCTGCAACGCGGCATCTTCAAGCTGACGCAGGCCGTTTAAAAAATCGTGAATTATCAGCTTTGCGCTCTGTGTAGGGGCAGGTCCTGCCGGTTTTGACTAAGCTTTGCACACGTGTGCAAAAAACTCTTGCCAAGCGCCAAGTTGAATGTCTAGCGTTAAGGCATCCTGCAAAAGGCAGGGCACGACAGCGGGGGCGGCATGGCTGAGATTCAACTGCGTAACATCAATAAACGGTGGGGCAGCTTTGTCGGGGTCGATAATTTCGACCTCACGATTGCCGACCAGGAGTTTCTCGTGCTGCTGGGGCCATCGGGCTGCGGCAAGACCACGACGATGCGCATGATTGCCGGGCTTGAAGACGCCACCGACGGCGAGATCATTATCGACGGGCGCGTGGTGAATGACCTCGACCCCAAAGACCGCGACGTGGCCATGGTGTTTCAGTCCTACGGTCTCTACCCGAACATGAACGTCTATGAGAACATCCGCTTTCCGCTGAAGGTGCGCAAAGTGCCCGACAGCGAACATGACGAACGCGTGCGCCGCGCCTCCGCCATGGTGGAGCTTGATGATTTCCTGCACCGCAAACCGGCGGAGCTCTCGGGCGGCCAGCGTCAGCGCGTGGCCCTTGCCCGCGCCATCGTGCGCGAACCCAACGTGTTCCTCATGGACGAGCCGCTCTCGAACCTCGACGCCAAGCTGCGCGTCTCGACTCGCGCCCAGATCAAGAACCTCAGCCACGAGCTGAAGGTGACCACCGTCTACGTGACCCACGACCAGATCGAGGCGATGACGCTCGCCGACCGTGTCGTGGTGATGAAACAGGGCAAGGTGCAGCAGGTTGGCACGCCCACCGACATCTACGACCACCCCGCCAATACCTTCGTGGCAAGTTTTATCGGTAGCCCCGCCATGAACCTGATGGACGGCGAGATGCAGGGCGGCACCTTCACTGGCGATAATGTATCGATCTTGGGCCTCTCAGGTCCGGACGGTCCGGTCACGCTGGGCTTCCGGGCCGAGGACGCGACCTTGGCCGAAGGTAGTGACGGGCAGATCACTGCGCCGATCTACACGATCGAGCTTCTGGGTGATGCCACGATGCTGACCGTCCGCGCCGGGGGGCAGCTGGTGTCGGTGAAGGCCCATAAGGAGTTCCGCGCCGAAATTGGCGATACGATCTCCTTCGCTGTTCCCGTGGCGATTTGCCACCTGTTCGATACGGCCACCGGGCAGCGCATCGACGCCAGAGGATCAGAAACGAGCGCACACATCGGTGCCGCAGGATAACACATGCCCTAAGGGGCCAATCACGAGTGCAGCCTTGCAAGATGCACTCTGCAAAACTGCAAAAGGGAGTTTGCATATGTTCTTGAAGAAAATCGCACTGGCGGGCGCTGTCTCGCTCTTGGGGAGCGCGGCGCTGGCCTGCTCCTATCAGAATGAGGTGCCGGTCAAGTCTCTCAGCGCCGGGTTCGAGGCGTGGAAAGCCGTCACCGACGCCATGGCCGAATGCGGAAATTTCCAGGCCGAACTCGATCAGGAATTCCGGACCAAGCAGCCTGCGGCCTTTGAAGCCAACCCCTCGCTCTACCAGATCGGCGGTGTGTCGAACGGCACCATCACGCCGCTCCTGAACGCGGGCACCATTCGTCCGCTGGACGATCTGGTTGAGAAGTACGGCGCCAATCTCAAGCCGAACCAACTCATCCGGATCAATGGTCAGATCATGGCTGTGGCAATGATGGTGAACACGCAGCACCTGATGTATCGCTCCGATGTGTTGGCCGATCTCGGCATCGAGACGCCGACCACCTGGGACGAAGTCTACGCAGCCGCTGCTAAGATCAAAGAAGCGGGTGTTATGGAGTATCCGCTGGGCGCAACGATGAAGTCCGGCTGGAACCTCGCCCAGGAATTTGTGAACATGCATCCCGGTCACGGCGGCAAATTCTTCAATGATGACAATACAACAGCGGTCAACTCGGACGCAGGTCTGGCGTCGCTCGAGACAATGCAGGCGGCGCTGGAATTCACCGATCCCGAGGTGCTGGTGAGCGATTCTACCTACGTGCAACAGCAGTTTCAGCAGGGCAAAATCGCCATGGCGAACCTCTGGGCAAGCCGCGCGGGCGCGATGAACGATGAGGCTGAAAGTCAGGTTGTCGGCAAGGTCGCGATGGCGGCCGCGCCCAAGGCGGTGGCCGATGGCGCCCCGGCCACGACGCTCTGGTGGGACGGTATCGTGATCGCCAAGAACATCTCGGATGAAGAGGCAGATGCTGCGTTTCGTCTAGCCATGGAAGGTCTGGATGCCGAGACGGTGCAGGGCGCAAACGACGCGGCCATCTGGCTGGTTGATGGATACCAACCGACGGACATCGCCGAGGGGGCAATTGCAACGGCAACTGCCAACCCGGCGCCGCCTGCCTACCCGTCCACGACCCAGATGGGATTGTTGCACACCGCCCTGGGCAACGAACTGCCCGCCTTTTTGACTGGTGAGCGGGATGCTGCGGCGACGCTGACGGCCATCGAGGAAGCCTACACCACCTCCGCTAAGGAAGCGGGCGTCCTCAAGTAAATTGGTGCTGGCCGGGTCGCCCGGCCAGCCCTCGCCGGCCCAAGGGTGTGTCAAGCGCATCAGATGTGTGTTTTGCAAACTCTTCACGGCCACTTTGCAAACTGGTTTGTCGCTAGGAGGCGATCATGAAGTTCAAGACATTTGCAGCCTTCGTCGGGCCCTCGGTCTTCATGATGCTCCTGTTCATTGCGGCCCCACTGGTTAGTGTTTTCATTCAGAGTTTTCAGGTCACGCAGCCGATCTTGGAGCAAGTCGAAGTCGAAACCTGTACACCAGGCTTTCTGACCCAGACCTGTACAACCGAGATCAAGACAGTTCCGATACTCGACGAGAACGGCAAGATGATCACGGAAACGCAATGGGTGGGGCTGCAAAGTTACCGCAACGTTTTGCAGATGGACAAATTCTGGGCCGCCGTCGGCAACGGCAGTTGGAACCAGATCATGCAGATCGACTTCTGGAAGGCGCTGCGCTTCACGCTTTCCTTTACGCTGCTGACCCTGCCGCTGGTGATTGGCGTTGGCCTCGCCATCGCATTGGCGGTAAACAACGCCACGCGGTCCATCCGCGGCCCCATCATTTTCATCTCGCTTTTGCCCTTCATCATCACACCGGTGATCGGGTCACTGTCGATCTACTGGCTCTTCGTGGGTGACGGTATCCTGACGACGATGATGGAACGCTGGACAGGCACGAATATCTCGATGTTCGCACAGGCCTGGACCATTGAATTGCTGATGTATTTCTATCGCGTGTGGCACGTTGCCCCCTTCGCCTTCGTGATCTTCTATGCCGGCCTGCAAACCGTGAACATGGACACGCTGGAATCCGCCGTGATCGACGGGGCGAGCCGCTGGGAACGGTTGCGCCACGTGATTGTGCCGCACCTTATGCCGCTGATCATCTTCATCGCCTTGATCCACCTGATGGACTGCTACCGGGTATTTGATGAAATCGTCGGCTTCCGCAGCCAAGCGCATGTGATTTCGCTGCAGTGGTTGACGTTCGACTTTATGACACCAGACGATGCGGGCAACCGCGCGATGTCGCGCGCCTCCGCCTCTTCCATGCTCACCATGATCGGCATCGTCATCCTGCTGATCCTGCCGCTGCGCCGCACCTGGCGCGACCACAAAGGGAGCGCGCACTGATGTCTACCCCCAAAGCCATGCAGCAACCCCTGGCCCTGCGCCTCTCCTCCGGCACCTTCCTCGCCATTTGGTGCTTGCTTGCCGCCTTCCCCATCTTCTGGATCGCGGTGATGAGCTTCAAATCTCCTGTCGATGCCTTCGCTGACAGCGCGTGGGATGTAATCCTCGGCCCTGCCACACGCGCAGGCGGCGATGGGCTTTCCGTGCTTGACGTCATCTTCGGCCTGGTCGTGCTCTACTTCGCGATCCGCTGGGCCTTCACCCGGCTCCCGGGCTGGGTGCGGCACTACTGCCCGCCGGGTCTCATCGCGCTGGGCTGGCTTGTCGGGGCTCTGGTCTACGCCATCGCCTTCGTGCTGATTTTCCTTGGACTGCTACCCATGATCCTTGGCGCGCTCAACGGCATCCTCGGGCCACTTGGCACACCCGTTCTTGGCATGACAACCGAGCATTATGTCGCCGTCTGGGCGGAGAATGAATTCTATCGCAACTTCCTCAACTCCATGCTGGTGACTGCGGGCGTCGTGACCATCTCGCTCACCGTCGGGACGTTGGCGGGTTACGGGCTGGCACGCTCGGGATCTGATCTGGCCTTTTGGCTCCTAATTGTCGCTCTGGTCTTCCGCGCACTGCCGCATTCGGTGCTCGTCGCAGGCTACCTGCCGGTCTTCATCAATTCCTCGGAAATCCTCGCGCCTATCTTTGGCGAGGGCGCGCCCACGCTCTATGGCCAGCCCTGGGCGGTGATCGCCGTGCTCGTCTCGATCAACCAACCCTTCACCATCTGGATGCTGCGCAGCTTCTTCCAGAATATCCCCGCCGAGCTGGACGAGGCCGCCCGTGTCGATGGCTGCTCGCACTTTCAGGCCTTCCGCAGGGTGATCATGCCCGTCATGTGGCCGGGCGTCATCACCACGGGGCTGTTCTCCTTCCTGCTGGGCTACAACGACTTCCTCGTGACCGCTCTTCTGCTTGACGCGCAGAACCAGACCATGGTCCCGGCCATTGCAGGCTATTTCAACCGGGAAACGACGACCACCGATCAGGTCGAAGCGGTCGCCGCCGCAGTGTCGATCACCGCACCGCTCTTCCTGCTGGTCATGGTCTTCCAACGCCAGATCGTCAGCGGCCTGACAGCGGGGGCGGTGAAGGGCTGATGAGCAAGCGCGCACGCTCCGGTCTCATGCAGCGCCACCCGGCGCTGAACCGGATGCCACGGGATTTCATCACGGGAGGTGCGTCTTAACCCACGCACCTTTCACGATTGATGATGACAGGAGGACCCGGTGAAGGGATCCAGACCAGAGCAGGCCGTGCTGACCAAAGACACGGACATGAGCAAGACAGAGGCCACCCGCGCCGTGATCGAAGGCATGGTCGATGGGCTCAACGACCACCGCATCGACGACATCGGCGCGTTCTTTGCGGAGAGCTTCCGCTGGATGGGCAACCAGGGCTGTGGCACCAAGACGGGCCTGCGGGAGTTTCAGGACAACTGGCAGCGCCCGTTTCAAGCCGCGTTTTCCGACAAGGTCTGCGTGGATGAAGCGCGGCTTTACATGGGCGAATGGGCGGCTGCCTTCGGGCGGCAGGAGGCAACCCATTCGGGTGTGTTCATGGGCGTGGCGCCGACCGGCAAGCGGGTGGACATTCGGTACATGGATTTCTGGAAGGTGGAAGACGGCAGGATCACCGACAATTGGGTGATGGTTGATTTTCCGCATGTGTTGGCCCAGCTGGGCGTTGATGTTTTCGGGGGCGAAGGCTGGGAAGCCTTTGATCGGGGCGAGAAAACCCCACCGCGCCCCGATCAGTGAGGAGAGAGTAAGATGGCAATCGAGTATCTGAAACGCGGCAAGCCCGAAGCCGAGCGCGCCGACGATGACGCCAAGACGCGCGCGGCGGTCGAGGCCACGCTGGCGGATATTGAGGCGCGGGGCGATGTGGCCGTGCGGGAGCTCAGCGAGAAGTTCGACAACTACAGCCCCGCGTCCTTCCGGCTGAGCCAGCAGGAGATCGATGACCTGATCGCACAGCTATCTCCGCGCGAGCTGGAAGACATCAAGTTCGCGCAGGAACAGGTGCGCAACTTCGCCCAGGCTCAACGGGATTCGATGCTGGACATCGAGGTCGAAACGATGCCGGGGGTGATCCTTGGACACAAGAACATCCCTGTGCAATCCGTGGGCTGCTATGTGCCCGGCGGAAAGTTCCCGATGGTCGCCTCGGCGCATATGTCGGTAGCGACGGCGAGCGTCGCGAGAGTGCCGCGCATCATCGCCTGCACCCCTCCCTTCAAGGGCAAGCCGAACCCCGGTGTGATCGCCGCGATGCATCTGGGTGGTGCGCATGAGATCTATGTGATGGGTGGCATTCAAGCCGTGGGTGCGATGGCACTCGGGACGGAAACCATTGACCCCGTGCATATGATCGTCGGCCCTGGCAATGCCTTCGTGGCGGAGGCCAAGCGCCAGCTCTTTGGCCGCGTCGGCATTGATTTGTTCGCCGGTCCGACAGAGACGATGGTGATTGCCGATGAGACTGTCGATGCGGAGATGTGTGCGACGGATCTGCTGGGGCAGGCGGAGCACGGCTACAACTCGCCCGCAGTTCTGCTGACCAATTCGCGCAAACTGGCGGAGGAGACGCTGGCCGAGATCGAGCGAATCCTGACCATTTTGCCGACGGCGGAGACCGCGCAGGTGAGCTGGCAGGAGTATGGTGAGGTGATCCTCTGCGACAGCTACGACGAGATGCTCGCGGTGGCTGATGACGTGGCCAGCGAGCACGTGCAGGTCATGACGGATCGCGACGATTGGTTCCTTGACCATATGACCTGCTATGGCGCGCTCTTTCTCGGGCCGCGCACCAATGTGGCCAACGGCGATAAAGTCATTGGGACGAACCACACGCTGCCCACCAAGAAGGCGGGGCGCTATACCGGCGGACTCTGGGTTGGCAAGTTTCTGAAAACGCATAGTTATCAGAAGGTGACAACGGATGCGGCGGCGGCGGAGATCGGGGCCTATGGCTCGCGGCTCTGCATGTTGGAAGGGTTCGTGGGGCATGCCGAGCAGTGTAACCTTCGGGTGCGACGCTACGGTGGTGTAAACGTGCCTTACGGCGAGGGCGCGCCTGCGCAGGAGGCTGCCGAGTAGGATCTACGCCGCCCGGGGGCGCTGCCCCCGGACCCCCGGGATATTTTTGGCCAGAAGAAGACATGGACGCACATTCCTCTCACAAAGCGCTTTTGTCGCCGTTGCGCGCGGCGATGTATGATTTTGACCTCGGGGCGGTGCGTGCGGTTCTGCATGACATTTGCGCGCCGGATGTAGTCTTTCGCATGGCCTTTCCTTTCGAGACGATCCGGGGCGTCGATGCCTACGTGGACGCGGTTTATGGGCCACTGGGCCGCGCGGTGCCGGATCTGGAGCGGCGCGACCACATCGTGATAGCGGGCCCCACGCCGGAGGGGGCGGATTGGATCGGCTGTGGCGGGTTCTTCACCGGTACGTTTCGCGCGCCCTGGCTCGACATTCCGCCAACCGGGCATCTGGTGCATATGCGGTTTCACGAGTTTTACCGGTTCGAGGGTGGCAAGATCACCGAGATGCAGGCGCTTTGGGATATCCCGGAGGTGATGATGCAGGCGGGCGCCTGGCCGATGAGCCCGTCGCTGGGGCGGGAGTGGCACATTCCGGGGCCTGCCACCTGTGACGGGTTGGTGCCGGGGCCTTATGATGCGGAGGCTGCGCAGGCGAGCCGCGATCACATCGTCGAGATGCTCGAATACCTTAAGCGCCACCCGTCGCAAGGTGGCCCCGAGGTGATGGAGATGGAACGATTCTGGCATCCACGCATGACCTGGTACGGGCCGTCCGGGATCGGCACCGGGCGCGGGATCGAGGGCTTCCGCAAGTGGCACCAGATCCCGTTTCTCAACGGTATGCCGGACCGTGGGCAATATGTGGATGAGATCGAATATCACTTCTTCGGTGATCGCAACTACGCGGCCGTGACAGGCTGGCCCGACATGTACCAGTCGATCACCCATGGCGGCTGGCTCGGCATTGCGCCGACGGGTAAGAAGATCGAGATGCGAAGCCTCGACTTCTGGCGTATCGAGAAGAGGCTTATCCGCGAGAACTGGGTGATGGTGGACCTGCTGCACATGTACGATCAGATTGGTGTCGATGTGCTGGCCCGCATGCGTGAATTCAACAAGGCGCGCGCGGGGTTTGATCCCGAAACCGGAGTGGCCTTATGAGCGATCTGCCCCGCACCCCCAGCTTCGATGTTTCGGGCAAGCGCGCGCTGGTGACCGGCGCCTCTTCGGGTATCGGCTTGGGCTGTGCGGTGGCCTTGGCCGAGGCGGGCGCGCATGTGGTCTGTGCCGCGCGGAGGGCCGAGGTTCTGCAGGAGGCCGTCGATGCGATGGCCGGACAGGGCTGGTCGGTGGACGCGATGCCGCTGGATCAGAGCGATGTGACGGCCCTCGCCGGGGCCTTTGACGCGCCCTTCGACATCGTCGTGAATTCGGCGGGGCTCGCGCGCCACTGCCCGGCGACGGAAACCACACCGGAAGACTATGATGCGGTGATGGGCCTCAACCTGCGCGGGGCCTACTTCCTCTCAGCTCAAGCGGCCAAGGCATTGATCACAGAAGGAAAGCCGGGCTCCATCATCCATATCTCCAGCCAGATGGGCCATGTGGGCGGTGTCGACCGGGCGGTTTACTGCGCCTCGAAGCACGGGCTCGAAGGCATGGTCAAGGCCATGGCTATCGAGTGGGGTAAGGCTGGTATCCGCATCAACACAATCTGTCCAACCTTCATCCGCACACCGCTCAGCCAGGTGACGTTCGACAATCCCGAGCGCCTCGCCTGGATCATGGAGAAGATAAAGCTGCCCCGCGTCGGCGAGGTCGAGGATATCATGGGCGCGGTGCTCTTCCTTGCCTCCGATGCCTCTGCCATGGTCACCGGCACCTCGATGCTAATCGACGGGGGGTGGACCGCAGGATGATGGGCACGGGTGATGAATATGGGTAAAGTGACGTCCCTCGAAGTGGCTGCAAAGGCGGGCGTCAGTCGCTCCGCAGTCAGCCGTGTGTTCACACCTGGCGCTTCGGTGAGCAAGGACACCGCCGAGAAGGTGCGCAAGGCCGCCGCAGCACTTGGTTACCGACCCAACGTGCTGGCGCGCTCGCTCATCACCGGACGTAGTCGCATAATAGGGTTGGTGGTCGCCTATCTGGAAAACCAGTTCTACCCCGAAGCCATTGAGCGCCTCAGCAAGGCGCTGCAGGCCGAAGGCTACCACGTGCTTGTCTTCATGGCCTCGAACGATCACGCCGCCACGCAAACGGTCATCGACGAGCTGCTGGACTACCAGGTGGATGCCATCATCGCCGCCTCCGTGGGTCTCTCGAATGACTTGACGCAGCGCTGTGAAGGGCTGGGCATTCCCATCGTGCTCTTTAACCGACACCAATACGATGATCGGCTCACCTCAGTTGCCTCCGACAATGAGGCGGGTGGGCGTAAGCTGGCTGAGTTCCTGATTGCGGGCGGTCATACCCGCATCGCCCATATTGCCGGATGGGAAGGCGCCTCGACCCAGATCGACCGCGAACGTGGCTTCATCGCCGGGCTGGAGGCGGCGGGTATGACGCTCTATGCCCGGGGCCTGGGCAATTTCGATTTCGAGACGGCACAGGCCGCCGCCCGCGCAATGTTTGGCCCAGAAGACCGCCCCGATGCGGTCTTTGTCGCCAACGACCACATGGCCTTTGCTGTGATGGACGTGCTGCGCTACGAGCTGGGCCTGCGCGTGCCCGAGGATGTCTCGGTCGTGGGCTATGATGACGTGACGCTAGCCCATTGGCCCAGCTATGATCTGACCACCGTGCGACAGCCTGCCGGTCGCATGGTTGCCGCTACGGTAGACGCGCTCATGGCGCGGCTCACCGAAGAAGATACCGAACCCCGCCGCATCACGCTCGACGGCCCCCTGATTATCCGCGGCTCGGCCCGCGCACCCAAAGGACAGAGTAAATGAAAGGCTTCGATCCGAAGTTTCGCGATTTCCCCGATTACATCATCGGCATCACCAAGGAAATCTGGGAGGACCGCGGTATCGCGACCCTGCACCAGTATTACTCCGACGACATCGTGGTGCGCTCGCCTGCCTCGGTGGTGCTGGGCAACGCCAATGTCATCGGTGCGACGATGGCAACGCTGGCCGAGTTTCCAGATCGCACGCTCTTTGGTGAAGACGTGATCTGGTCCGGCACGCCCGAGGAGGGGATGCTCTCCTCTCACCGTATTCTCAGCCGGGCCACCCATGCGCACGATGGTGTCTACGGAGAGGCAACGGGCAAGACGCTCACCTACCGCATCCTTGCCGATTGCCACGCCATCAACAATCAGATCAACGATGAATGGCTGATCCGCGATCAAGGGGCCATCGTGCGGCAGCTGGGATGGGAGCCGAAGGCTTATGCTGCCGACCTTATCGCGCGGGAAGGCGGGCCAGAGGCCTGTGTGCAGCCGCTGACGCTCTCCAATGATCAGCCGGGACCCTACAAGGGCAACGGCAACGACAATGAATGGGGCGCGAAATACGCTGATATCCTCACCCGCCTCATGGGGGCTGATATGGCGGCGATACCTGCTGAATACGATCGGGGGTGCCATTTGGAATACCCCGGGGGGCACACCGGGCACAGCCACGGCGATGTGGATCAGTTCTGGATGGGTCTGCGCGCATCTTTCCCGGATGCGACTTTCCAGATCGACCACCAGATCGGGCGGGATGATCCGATGATGCCGCCACGTGCCGCCCTGCGCTGGTCACTACACGGGAAACACTCTGGCTGGGGTCGTTTCGGCGCGCCTACGGGAGCCGAGGTCTATGTGTTGGGCATCAGCCATGCTGAATTCGGCCCCTGGGGTCTGCGTCGGGAATATGTCATCTTTGATGAAACGACGATCTGGAAACAGATCCTGTTGCAGACTGGGTGAGGGCACCATGACCTTGTATTGGAACTGGTCAGTCCCCAATTTGGAGGGACTTACACACCCAAGAGGTTCGCACCATGCAACGTTATGACGACATCATGTTCACGTCGGCGGTCAAGGCGCTCCAACAGGTCGACGGCACCGCCGAGACCTATGCCCGCAGCTACGGCGCCCGCACCCACGCGCTCAACGAAGACGAGGTGGCCTTTATCACCAGCCGCACGTCCTTTTACATGGCTACGGTGTCCGAGACGGGCTGGCCGTACATTCAGCATCGAGGCGGGCCTGCCGGGTTCCTCAAGGTGCTCGACGATCACACGCTAGGCTTCGCCGATTATCGCGGCAATCGCCAGCATATCTCCGAAGGCAACCTCGCCGGCGACGATCGCGTGTCGCTCTTCCTGATGGACTACCCGCGCAAGGCCCGGATGAAACTGCAGGGCCGCGCACGGTTCGAGCCCGCCGCCGGGAACCCCGAGCTCGCCGCGCAATTGGCCGCCGAAGGGCAGGGCCGTGTCGAACGGTTGGCGACCATCAGCCTCGACGCTTTTGACTGGAACTGCCCACAATTCATCACCCCGCGGTTTGACACCGCCGAACTCACCGCCCTTGTCGCGCCCGAGATTGAGCGGCTTGAAACTGAAAATACGCGCCTGGTCAATGAATTAGCCGTCCTGCGCGCCCAACTTGAAAGAAGAGAGACCTGAATGACCCCCGCTGACATGGAAGCCCGCATTGTCCGCTATGGCGACCTCCACCCGTGCAAGACCGCCTTTATCGATGCCCACACGCCCGGCTCTGACCAGAAGGAGAACTTCACCATCATTGGCGGCGGTGTCTCGGAAAGCCCAGACCAGCACGTGCATATTTCCATTCCACACGGCTTCAATATCGGTGCCGCGGGCCAGCCGCCGAAGTGCCGCAACTCGCTGCACAGTCACCGCACAGCGGAGGTGTTCTTTGTGCTGAAGGGCCGTTGGCGCTTCTTCTGGGGCCGCTGGGGTGACGCGGGCGAGGTGGTGCTGGAGGAGGGCGACATCTTCAACATTCCCACCGGCATCTTCCGCGGGTTCGAGAACATCGGTGATGATTACGGGATGATCATGGCTATCCTCGGCGGCGATGACGCGGGCGGGGGTGTGATCTGGGCGCCGCAGGTCATCGAGGACGCGGCGGATCACGGGCTGGTCCTATCGGAGGACGGCAAACTTTATGACACCAAGCAGGGTCAGGCCCTGCCCGACGGTGTGAAGCCCATGCCGCTTTTGACCGACGATGAACTGAAAGCCTACCCGGAACCAACGACCTCCGATGTGATCCCTCATTACGTTGCGCGCTACTGGGACATGGTCGCTCTGGCCGACAAGACACCCGCAAAAGTCATTGGCGCGGAGGCGATGCTGCGTGACAAGCCGGGGTTCGAGGTGACGCTGATGACCCGCGGATCCGCCACTGACGCGATGCACGCGCATGACAGGCCCTCGGTGCTCATGCCCGTCACCGGCCACTGGCGGGTCACATGGGACGGCGGCAGCGCCACGCTTGCGCCGGGTGACACGATGTCGGTGCCTGACAACCTGATGCACAGCGTGGTGCCGTCGATGACCGGCGACGCGGCGTTGTATCACATCGTGGGGACCACGGATCCCGCTGGCCCGACGTGGCAGGGATGACCGCCGACCCTGACGGCATTCGCGACGTCTATGAGACGCAGGCTGCGCTCTATGATGCGCAACGCTCCCGCGCGCTTTTCGAAGCACGCTGGCTTGCGCGTTTCGCGGCCTGTCTCCCATCTGGCGGTCGGGTGCTCGATCTGGGCTGTGGCGCAGGGGAGCCCATCGCGCGTTGGTTCATCGCCGAGGGTTTCCGGGTGACTGGTGTGGATTTTGCTGATGCGATGCTGGAGATTGCGCGCAGCCGCTGGCCGCAGGGCGACTGGCGGCAGGGGGATATGCGCAGCTTCGAGCTGGGGCAGACCTTTGACGGGATTGTTGCCTGGGACAGCTTTTTCCACCTCACGCCGGCGGAACAACGCGGCTGTATCGGGCGCATGGCCACCCATTTGAAACAGGGGGCTTCGCTGCTGATGACAGTTGGGCCGGAGGCGGGGGAGGTCACCGGCACCGTAGGGGGGCAGCCTGTCTATCACGCCTCGCTCTCGCCAGCGCAATATGCCACATGTCTGGAAGAAAATGGTTTGCGGTTAACCGGTTATCTGGCCGAGGACCCGGAGACGAACAAACACAGCGTGCTCATGGCGCGCAAGATCTGAGGAGACCCGCCATGCCTATCCTGACAACTCACGCAGGCTCGCTGCCGCGCACGCAAAAAGTCGTCGATTTTATCTTTGCCCGCGAACATGGCACGCCCTACGACCCCAAAGAATTTGACGCCGCGATGACCGAGGCGGTTTCTGCCACGGTTGCCAAACAGGTGGCAGCGGGCGTCGGCGTGGTCAGTGATGGCGAAACGTCCAAGATCTCCTATGCCACCTATGTCAAGGACCGCTACACCGGGTTTTCCGGCGACAGCCCGCGCAACGCGCCTGCGGATCTCAAGAAATTTCCCAGCTTTCTCAAGCGCCTGGCGGAGGATGGCGGGACGCCGAAATATGCGCGTCCCATGTGTACCGGCGAGGTGACGTCAAAAGGGCAGGGAGAGCTTCAAAAAGACATCGCCAACCTTGTCGCTGCGATGACTGATCATGGGGCAGCGCGCGGGTTCATGAACGCGGCAAGCCCGGGGGTGATTTCGCTTTTCCTTCAAAACGATCACTACAAGACGCGCGATGCCTATCTCGCGGCCCTCGCGGATGCCATGCGTGAGGAATACCGGACCATTGTTGACGCGGGGCTCGATCTGCAGCTGGACTGTCCTGATCTTGCGCTGTCCCGGCATATGCTTTTCAACGACCTCTCCGATGCGGAGTTTCTCAAGATTGCAGGGGCTCATGTGGAGGCGCTGAACCACGCGCTCGACGGCATTCCACAGGACCGGGTGCGCGTGCATATCTGCTGGGGGAACTACGAGGGTCCGCATGTCTGCGACATCGGGATGGAAAAGGTCTTTGACACGCTGATGTCGACCAAGGCCTCCTATCTGCTTTTTGAAACCTCGAACCCGCGCCACGCGCATGAATGGACAGTTTTCCGTGACCGCAAAGGGGATATCCCGGACGACAAGATACTGGTGCCGGGCGTTGTTGATACGACGACAAATTTCGTTGAACACCCCGAACTGGTGGCTCAGCGACTTGACAAATTCACACAAATTGTGGGCGTGGATCGGGTTATGGCCGGGTCAGATTGTGGTTTTGGAACATTCGCCGGATTTGGGGCCGTCGACCCTGAAATCGCCTATGCCAAGCTCGAAGCCTTGCGCGACGGGGTGAAGCTGGCGGAGGGACGATAATGGACGCAACCCTTCTCAAGCTGCTGCAGGCGGTTGATACACCGACCGTTTGCAATGCCATCGAGGTTGCGCAAGGCAAGCGCGGGTTCAATGACTTCACCCGAGGCACGATGCAGTGCTCTGCCCCGGGGGAGGTGATGGTGGGCTATGCCCGCACCGCGCGCATCCGTGCCGTGACCCCGCCGGAGGAGGCGCCCGAGGTCATCAAGGCGCGGCGCATGGCTTACTACAAGTATATGGCCGAGGGACCGCGCCCCGGCGTTGCGGTGGTGCAGGACATGGATGGGGAAATGGCCATAGGGGCCTATTGGGGTGAGGTGAACACCAATATCCACAAGGCCTTTGGTCTTTCGGGTGCGCTGACCAATGGCGTGATGCGCGATCTGGGCGACTTGCCCGAAGGGTTCCCGGTGGTGGCCGGGTCTATCGGTCCGAGCCACGGGTTTGTGCATGTGATCGACTTTGACCAATCGGTTGAGGTTTTCGGTATGGCGGTCGCACCCGGTGCCCTTGTGCACGCGGACCAACATGGGGCGGTTGTCATTCCAGACGATGTGATCCCGCAGCTTTCTGACGCGATCGCAACACTGATGCGGTCTGAGAAGATCGTTTTCGATGCGGTCAAAGGCAAGCAGATTGATTTCGAGGGGTTCGAGGCGGTGTGGGCTGCTTTTGAGGCTGCGCGTACTTAATCACGCAAGCCAGCGTATGAGCTGAATCGTGACAGAGGAGACGCGTATGGAGCTGTCCCCGCAATGGGAGTATGTCGCTGATGGCGTGATGGGCGGTGTGTCAACCGGTCAGGCCGTGCATATGATGGTTGAGGGTCGGGAGGCGATACGCCTAACGGGTGAGGTATCGACGGAAAATAGCGGCGGCTTTATCCAGGTCGCTTTTGACCTGCGGATGGATGTGAGCGGCTGGACCGGGCTCGAGATCGACGTGATGGGCAACGGAGAGCGCTATGATCTGCGCTTGCGCACGGATCAGGTGACGCGACCCTGGCAATCGTTCCGAACGTCCTTTGTGGCACCCAAAAGCTGGCGCAGCGTCAAGGTGCCTTTCTCGACGCTTGAAGCCAATAAAATCGATGCGCAGTTCGATGCCGCCCAGGTGCGTCGCGTTGGCGTGCTGGCAGTGGGGCGGGCGTTTTCGGCCGATCTGGCCATCGCCGGGATACGCCTTTACCGCTAGTTTTTTGGTGCTGGCGCGCCACCTTCAAATGCGTTGCCATTCACATAGTCGCAGGGCTCATCCCGCATTTCCAGATGCAACCCGCTACCAGTGTACGGATGCGCGCGGGCAAGCTCTTCATCCACCTCGATGCCCAGCCCAGGCGTTTCCGGCGGGGTGATGAACCCCTCCTGCACACGGATGCTGCCTTTGATGAGCGCGTCGTGGAACGGCGTCTCAATGGTTTCCGCCATCAGCAGATTGGGGATCGAGGCCGCGAAGTGAATGTTCGCGGCCCATTCGATGGGGCCTGCGTAAAGGTGGGGGGCCATTTGCGCATTGTAGACTTCGGTCATGGCCGCGACTTTCTTCATTTCCCAGATGCCGCCTGCACGTCCCAATGCGGGCTGCAGGATCGTGGCGGCGCCAGCGCGCAGAACCGGTGCGAACTCGGCCTTGGTGGTCAACCGCTCGCCCGTGGCCACGGGGATGCGCACGGCGCGGGCGACCTTTGCCATTTCTTCAACGGCATCTGGCGGAATGGGCTCCTCGAACCAGAGGGGGGAATAAGGCTCCAGCGCCTGACCAAGTCGGATTGCACCTGCGGTCGTGAACTGTCCATGGGTCCCAAAGAGCAGGTCGGCCTTGTCGCCCACGGCCTGCCGGATCGCCTTGCAGAAGGCCACAGACTGGGAAATGTCGCTCATGGCGGGCATGTGACCGCCGCGCAGGGTATAGGGCCCTGCCGGGTCGAATTTCACCGCCGTGTACCCGCGCGCAACGCAGTCAGTGGCGCTTTCTGCAGCCATCTCGGGGGAGGTCCAGAAGGCGGTGAGATCGTGATGCGGCAGGGGGTAGAGGTAGGTATAGGCGCGGATGCGGTCGTTCATGCGTCCGCCCAGAAGCGCCCAGACCGGGCGCTCGCGCGCTTTGCCGAGGATGTCCCAGCAGGCGATTTCGAGGCCGGAAAACGCCCCCATGACCGTGAGATCGGGGCGTTGCGTGAAACCGGAGGAATAGGCGCGGCGAAACATTTTTTCAATGTTTTCGGGGCTTTCGCCCTGCATGTGACGTGTGAACACATCTTCGATCACACCGCGCATCGCCTCGGGGCCGACGGCAGCGGCATAGCATTCACCCCAGCCGGTGATGCCGGTGTCGGTGGTGAGTTTGACGAGGATCCAGTAGCGCCCGCCCCAGCCGGGCGCTGGTGGTGCCGTCACGATGATGTCGAGGTCCTGTAGTTTCATCGCGGTGTCCTTTTGCCCAAAGGTGGCCTGAAGCCCACCTTACCTGCCTACTGTGTCTGTCGGTCGAAGAGGATGACGTTGCGCCGTGCAGCCCCGGTTTTGGTGTCTGCGATGGCTTCGTTGATCTGGTCCAATGACCAACGTCCCGATATCAACTCATCCAGTTTGAGCCGCCCCTGGGCGTAGAGATCGACCATCCACGGGATGTCCCGCTGGATCACCACGTCGCCCATTTTTGATCCCACCATGCCCTGACCGACTGCAGCCAGAATGACGGGTTCATAAGTTGATTGCGCCCCGGAATGCGGCATGCCCACCATGATGACCTTGCCGCCGGAGCCCAGATAACGCGGGGCCTGATCATAGGCCGGGATGGCGCCGACCGTAACGATGACCGCGTCGGCGCCACGCCCGCCAAGCGCCTCGAACGCGGCTTTCCAGGGTTTGTCTGATGTGGCCAGGACGCCGTCGGTTGCCCCGAATTCCCGGGCGATCTCCAGCTTTTCGGCACTCATGTCCACGGCGACGATGCGGCGGGCCCCGGCGATGCGCGCGCCCTGGATGGCGTTGAGCCCGACGCCGCCTGCGCCAATCACCACCACATCCTGCCCGGCGCGCAGACCAGCGGCATTGACCACCGCGCCGACGCCGGTGATGACACCGCAGGCGATCAGGCTGGCGGCGTCCTTGGGGATGTCCGCACCGATGCGGACCACCTGATTTTGCGCCACCACGATTTTCTCGGCGAAGGCACCGCAGGCCATGGCCTGATGCAGTTTGCCACCTTGGGCGGTGGTGATTGGTCCCTTGTCACCGTCATAGGGGGTTTCGCACAAGGTCGGCTTGCCGCCCGCGCAGTTGCCGCAGGAGCCGCAGGCGCGGATCAGAGTGACAACCACGCTGTCGCCGACAGACAGTCCGTGCACACCGGCCCCACAGGCACTGATCACACCCGCAGCCTCATGCCCGTAGACGGCAGGCAGCGAGCCACCCCAGGCCCCGTCGGCATAGGAGATGTCGGAATGGCAGATCGCCACCGCGTCCAGCGTGACCTCAACTTCGCCCATCTCCGGGGCGCGCAGCTGAATGTCTTCGATTTCGAGGGGGGCGCCAAAGGCGTGGCACACGGCGGCTTTGATCGTTTGCATCTGTCGGTGTCTTCCTCTCAGGCGCGATCTTGCGCGGGTCCCGGTGGGCAGGGTGACCCGATGTTGAACGCCAACGCAAGACGCAAACCGACATGAAAGGTCGCTCTTATCCCGCGTCGGGGACCAGGGCGCGCTTGGGCGGGAAAGCAAGAAACACGGCAAGCCCGACAACAATCAGGGCTGCCGAGAGCAAGAACGGCGCCCCGGGCAGGTAAAATGCGGCATCGGTGTCGGTAAAGGCGGCGAAGGTGCCGGTCATCACCATCGGTGACAGGATCATCGCCAGCGCCGTGGCAGAAGTCAGCGCGCCCTGCAGTTCTCCCTGCGCATCCGCACTGACCGCTTTTGACATGATCCCCTGAAGCGCGGGCGTGATAACCGCCGCCAAGGCCGCGAGCGGGGTCAGGATCAGCGCTACCGTGCCACTGGTCACAAAGGCCAGCGACAGGAAAGCGACGATGTCGAAGACATGGCCGTAGATCACCGTGCCGCGTTCCCCCAGCAGGCGCAGGACCCAGCGGATCAGCCCGCCTTGCACCACGGCCATCATGATCCCGAAAAGCGCGAGGCTGAGCCCGATGGTCGCGGGCTCCCATCCGAAACGTTCCTTCCCGAAGTAGGACCAGATGGCCGGGTACACCATGAACGCCACCTGATAGAGGAAGAAGACGATCAGCAAGGGACCGACGCCCGGCACGCGACCCAGCTGGCGGATGCTGCCAAGCGGGTTTGCCCGCGCCCAGCGAAAAGGCCGCCGGATATCTTCCGTGACCGTTTCGCGCAGGACGAAGTAGCCAAAAACCGCGTTCAAGGCGGCCAGCCCTGCCGCCGCGTAAAAAGGCGCACGCGTGCCGTATTCGGCCAGGATGCCGCCCAGCAGGGGGCCCAGCACAAATCCCACCCCAAAGGCTGCGCCGATCAGGCCGAAATTTGCGGCCCGGTCATCGGGGCCGGAGATGTCGGCCATATAGGCGTTGGCCGTGGATTGCGTGGCGGCGGTGATCCCGCCGACGATGCGCCCCAGCAGCAACAGGAAAATGCTGCCCGCCACGGCCATGACCAGATAGTCGAGCGCCATTGCCACCAGCGAGAGCAGCAGGACAGGCCGTCTGCCAAAACGGTCAGAGAGCCCGCCGATGACCGGGCCAAAGAGGAACTGCATCACGGCGAAGGTGGTGGACAGGACCCCACCCCAGAGGGCCGCGGTGCTCAACCCTGTGCCCTGCACCTCCTGAATGAGGTCCGGCATCACAGGGATGATCAGCCCGATGCCCATGGAATCGAGCATGACCGTGATGAGAATGAAAAGAACGGCCGGGCGCATCCGCTAAAGCGCGCGCGCGCGGGCCACGAAGGCGTGCGCCTCGGCCGGGGCCTGCCCGAGTTGCGCGTCTGGGCGGAACAGATCAGCGGGCAGATCAGGGTGTCGCGCGCGGGCGAGGGGTTCCAGGGGCTCGCCGGATTGCGCCGCTTGGCGGCAGAGCGCTTTGGTCTCTGCCTGCGCCTCCGGGCGGGGCATTTTGGTGGCCAAGGCAAAGCTCAATGCCTCCGCATGGATAAGGCCCAGCCCGCTCCTCAAGCCGCCCGCCATTTGCGCCGGGTTTGGTTGCAGCTTCTCTGTGATCTGTCTGGCGTGCTGCAGGGCGCTGGCACCGCTGAGCATGATCTGAGGCATCACCATCCATTCGGTGAACCACGCCGCCCCATCGCGTTGATGCTGATGCGCGGCGGCAGCCTGCAGCGCGGCCTGCAATCCGCCTATTTGATGCGAGAGGGCTACGAGCACCGAAGCGGCAACCGGGTTTTGTTTTTGCGGCATGGTGGAGGAGGCACCGGCATCCTGAAAGGTGACCTCGCGCAGTTCCGTGGCAGCAAGGGCAATCAGGCTTTGACCCATGGCGGCGAGTGTCGCGGTGATCTGGGCCATCCAGCCCGCGATGCGCAGGATAGGGCCACGATCCGTGTGCCAGCTGCGGCCCGGGTCCTTTAACGCCATCCCCTCGGCAATGGCCGCGCGCAAGGCGGGGGCCTTGTCCTCCAAGGCCGCCGCCGTGCCAGCGGCGCCCGACAGGGAGACCCACAGACTGTTTTCACGCAGGTCAGGCAATGCCTCCAGCGCATCCAGCAAGGGCATCCCCCATCCGGCCAGTACTGCGCCCCAGCTTGTCGGCGTCGCCTGTTGGCCATAGGTGCGCGCGGCCATTGGAAGCTCTGCATGTTGCTCTGCCTGATCCGCCAGGGCCTTTGTGATCTGGCGCAGGTCAGCCTCGGCCAAGGCAAGCGATTGGCGCAGGCGCAGCATCAGCCCGGTGTCGATGATATCCTGAGAGGTTGCCCCCCAGTGCAGGTATTGCGCATGTTCAGGCGCATTCATCTCTGCCCGGAAGGCGGCGACCATGCCCGGTACGCTGACCCCGTTCGTGCCGGTTGATTGCGCCAGGGCTCCCGGGTCGATCTGGATCTCCAAGGTGGCGCGATGGATCGCGGCGGCGCTGATTTCCGGGATGATGCCCAGAGTGCCCTGCGCCTTGGCCAGCGCCCCCTCGACCAGCAGCATGGCCCGCAGGGCGGCGCTATCGGAAAACAGACGGCCCGCCTCGCCGGTGGCGAAAAGACCTGCAAAAAGCGGGCTGTCAAAAACGCTTGCTGCCATGGATCAGGCGACCTTGGCGGTCCGAAGGTCAGACATGGCCCACCTCTTTGAGGAACCGTGTCAGATGTGCTGCGTATTCTTCGGGCTGTTCGACGCAGGGCAGATGGCCGGCCTTACGGATCACATGGCACTGGCTGCCGGGGATCAGGTCGGTGGTTTCGCGTACCAGATCGGGCGGGGTTGAGCCATCCTCCGATCCCGCGATGCCCAGCGTGGGCAGGCGCAGGCTGGCCGTGGTTGTGTAGAAATCCGTGCCGGAAATGGCGGCGGAACATCCCATGTAACCTTCGTCCTCCTGTCGCGTCAGCATGTTGCGCCACAGCTCCAGCTCCGGCGTCGCGCGGAAGCCTTCGGAGAACCAGCGCTCCATCACCGCATCGGCAAGGCTCTCGATCCCGCCCTGGCGGACACTCTCGATGCGCTCTGACCACATATCCGGCGTGCCGATCTTGGCGCCCGTGTTGGAAAGGACCATCGCGCGGATCATATCCAGCCGCTTCACGGCCAGCCCCTGCGCGATCATACCGCCGATGGAAAGCCCGACAAAGACGCAGTCACGCACCTGCAGGTGATCGAGCAATTGTTCGGTATCCGTGATCAGCGCCCCCATCGTGTAAGGGCTTGGCGGACAGCTGGAGAGCCCATGCCCGCGTTTGTCAAAACGGATGATCCGCAGGCCGTCTGGCAGGTAGGGCAGGACCAGATCCCAAAGCCGCAGATCGGTGCCAAGTGAATTGGCAAAGACCACGGGCGCACCCTCGGCCGGGCCATCGACCCGGTAGTGGAGCCTGACATCGCCAAGGTCGAGTATCTTCATGCTGCATCTCCCTGTCTGTCCTGTGCGTCGGCAAGGGTGAGCGCTTGCTGGAACACTTCCGGGTCCACGTTCCCGCCTGAGATTGTGACGATTACATCCTCACCTGAAATCCGGTCGCCGTGGAAAAGGGCAGCAGCCAGGGCCACGGCACCGCCGGGTTCGGCCACCACCTTGAGCCGGTTGAACGCGTGGGCAACGGCCAGCAGCGCCTGGTCTTCGGTCACGGCAAATCCCGGCCCGGCCAGCCGTTTCAGGATCGGGAAGGTCAGATTGCCCGGTTGCTGCGTGACAATCGCGTCGCAGAGGCTTCCGGAGAGCACCGTGTTGCGTTCGATCTTGCCGGACTGGAGCGAGCGGGCGACATCATCGAAGTCTTCGGGCTCCGCCGTACGCACCTTCAGCCCCGGCGCCTCCGCCTCAAGCGCCAGCGCGATGCCGGAGGAAAACCCACCGCCGCCGCAGCAGACAATAACGTCGGCTTCTGTCACACCAACCTCTGCCGCCTGCGCGGCGATCTCCAGACCGGTGGTGCCCTGGCCTGCGATGACCTGCGGCTCATCGTAGGGTTTGATCAGGGTAAGGCCCCGCTCGTCCACCAGCCTGGCCCCCACCGCGTCACGATCCTCGCCCGAGGCCCGGTCATAAAGCACCACCTCCGCCCCCAACCGGCGGGTGTTTTCAATCTTCACCCGGGGGGCGTCACGCGGCATGACAATGACGGCCTGCACCCCATGGGCCTGCGCCGCCAGCGCGACACCCTGCGCATGGTTGCCGCTGGAAAAGGCGACAACGCCGCGGGCACGCGTCTCCTCCGCAAGGGCGGAAACCGCAGACCAGGCCCCGCGAAACTTGAAACTGCCGGTGTGTTGCAGGCACTCCGCCTTGATCCAGACCCGGCGACCGGCAATCGCGTCCAGAAACGGCGAGGACAAGAGCGGTGTGCGCCGCGCGTGCCCTTCAAGCCGTCGGGCTGCTGCCCTGATCATGTCGATGTTCATCGCAGGCCCCTCATCTCAACGCATTGATCCAGGTTTGCAGCGCGGCCACGGACTCAGGCTCATCCAGAAACGGAATATGGCCGCGGCCCGCCACCGTGACACCAATCATATCGGGGCGGCGGCGCTGCATCTCTGCAAAGGTCTCATGGCTGAGCAGATCGGAGTTTTCGCCGCGAATGCAGGCCAGCGGGAGGTCTTCCATCGCATCGAAATAGGGCCAGAGATCGGGCGCCTCCTGTGCGCCCGCTGCGTCGAAGGCGTCGCGCAGGCGTGGATCATAGGTGATGCTCAGCCCATTGTCCGTCTGCCGAAAATGCTTGTGCGCCTCTTCGATCCAGCGCGATTGCGGCACATCCTTGAAGCCGGTGTAGGTGCTGCCCATGCCATGGGCCGCGTCCGCAAGGGTTTTCGCCGCCGGGGGACGCCCGAGATAGTTTG
This sequence comes from uncultured Roseobacter sp., assembly GCF_947492555.1. Lineage (GTDB taxonomy): Bacteria > Pseudomonadota > Alphaproteobacteria > Rhodobacterales > Rhodobacteraceae > Roseobacter. The sequence continues at coordinate 745,814 of NZ_CANLNE010000001.1, read as the reverse complement.
AGATGAACTCCAGCCCTTCCGGCTCAATAATCGGGCCGATGTCGTTCAGCGCCACGCCGGTCAGTCGGTCCTTTGCCCCCATGGCAAGGCCCATCGCATTAAGACCGCCGCGCGAGGTGCCGAGGATCGCAACCTTATCCAGCCCCAGATGGTCCAGCAGCTCGATCACGTCGCGGCATTCGACGGGTAACGCATAATTCTGCCAGGTCGTGTCCCAATCCGAACGACCACGTCCGCGATAGTCCATCTTGATCAGACGCACGCCGTTGAGATGCGGGGTGACATAGTCGAAATCCGCCGTCGTCCGGGTCAACCCGGCAAGGCAGAGTATCGGCGGGCCCGTACCCTCGTCGGTGTAGTAGAGCGATAGCTTGTCGGAAGTTCGGAAAAACGCCATCAGAGCCCCGCCAATGCCGGAATGCCGATGAGATCGGACAGGATGTGCGTTGGTGTCCATGGCAGACGATCCACCGGATCACCCGCACGGTTGACCCAGGCGGTGGTGAACCCGTAGCCGGTGGCACAGCCCGCGTCCCACCCGTTGGAGGAGACAAAGAGCACCTCTTCCTTGTCACAGCCGAACCGCTTGGCGACGAGGTCGTAGACCCGCGCGTCCGGCTTGAAGACCCCGACACTTTGTACCGAGAGCGTGTCATCCAGCACCGCACCGATGCCAGCGGAGGTGACCGCCCCGTTCAGCATATCAGGGGAGCCGTTTGACAAAATGGCTGTGGCCATATCGCCTGCTTTGAGCTGCTGCAGCATGTCCGGCACTTCCGGATAACTCTGCAATTCCCAATAGAGCGCCAGCAGCCGTTCGCGCAGGGCGGCATCGCCCGCCAGCCCGGTTTTCTCCAGCGCCCAATCAAGACCCTGCTGCGTGACTTCCCAGAAATCACAATGATCATCGGTGACCGCCCGCAGCCATGTGTACTGCAGCTGTTTCAGCCGCCAATGCTCCGCCAGCGCGGGCCAGGTGCTTTCCAGTTTGGAGAAATCCGGCTCGGACGCGGCCTGTCGTGCTGCCGCCGCAACATCGAACAAGGTGCCGTATGCGTCAAAGACACAGGTCGTAATCGACATGGGCGGACCCCTTCACAAATGCTCGCCGCCAGAGTGTCACGGCTCAGCTCAAGCGAAAAGGCCCAAATGCAGGGTTTTACACCTTTACTCATGCGGATCGGACAGGCAGGCTGAGCTCATCTCAGGAGAACCCGCGCAGATACGCGGCCTCGCACATCCTTTTCCAGATATGATCGGAGCATCAATGACCCAGGTGAAAACGGGCGACACGGTTGGCATTCACTACACAGGCACCCTGTTGGATGGCACAAAGTTCGACAGCTCCGAAGGGCGTGATCCGCTGGAATTCGAAGTGGGGTCCGGCCAGATCATTCCCGGGCTGGACGAGGCGTTGCCCGGCATGAGCGTGGGCGACAAGAAGACGGTGGAGGTACCCTGCGCCGAGGCCTATGGTCCGATCAATCCGCAAATGCGACAGGCAGTACCGCGCGAGGGCATTCCGGACGATGTTCCGCTCGATATTGGTATACAGCTGAACGTGCAGACACCCGAGGGGCAGGCGATGCAGGTGATGGTTGTCGCGGTGGACGAGGCAACGGTGACGATCGACGCCAATCACCCGCTGGCCGGTCAGGACCTCAAGTTCGATATCGAATTAATGTCGATTTCCTGAGGCGGCGGGTCAACCCTCTTCCCCGGTGGCCGGCTCGGGACGGTTCACCGGTGTTCGCGCGATCGGCAGACCGGCGATTTTTGCGTTCAGTTCAGTGGCTTTTTGTACAGCAGCCGCCTGTAACTCACGGGCTTCGTCCGTCGGGAATTCGCCTTCCATCATCGCGGAGATGAAGGGTTTGACTTCATCCAGCCCGCTTTGCAGCTTGGGTTGAAGCGCCGGGTCCGACCACAGAGCAGCGGAAAACACAGCTGCAGTAACAGGCATCAAGAGCCATGCATAAAGGCGCGCACGGCTCGACCGCCGGATATAGCGCGCCTGTCGCAGAGTTCGGGAATCGGCATAATTGTACATACCGTATTCGTAGAAGTTGAATATGGCATCAGTTTGGCTCAATCGCGGCGCGGATGCCGGTGGATTAGATGTTTTCGAATTGCGGCATGCCCAGCACGTGATATCCGCCATCCACCCGGATGATCTCTCCGGTGGTACAAGCCCCGGCGTCAGACGCCAGATAAACAGCCGTACCGCCCACCGCCTCCAGCGTGGCGTTCGAGCGCATTGGCGCGTTCTGGTCGGTGAACTTATAGGTCTTGCGCGCGCCGCCAATGGCGGCTCCGGCCAGCGTTTTCATCGGCCCCGGCGAGATCGCGTTCACGCGAATTCCTTCCGGACCGAGATCGTTTGCCAGATAGCGCGTGGCGCTCTCCAGCGCGGCCTTGGCAACACCCATCACGTTGTAATTCGGCACAACGGTGTTGCTGCCCTGATAGGTCAGGGTCATCAGCGTGCCCCCGTTTTCGACCATCAACGGGTGCGCGCGGCGGGCAACCTCGATCAGGGAGTAGGCGCTGATGTCCATCGTCTGTTTGAAGTTGGCGCGGGTGGTGTTGAGGAACCGGCCCGTCAGCTCGGTCTTGTCGGAAAAGGCGATGGCGTGCACCACGAAATCCAGCGTCGGCCAGCGTGCGCCCAGCTTTTCGAAGGCTGCATCCAGCGAAGCATCATCCGTGACATCGACATCCACCATGAAATCGGACCCGATGGAAGCCGCGAGAGGTGCCAGCCGTGACCCGAAGGCGTCGCCCTGATAGGTAAAGGCCAGCTCCGCTCCGGCCTCTGACATTGCCTTGGCAATGCCCCAGGCGATGGAGCGTTCATTCGCCACGCCCATGATCAGGCCGCGTTTTCCGTTCAATAGACCAGACATAATTGTACCTTACCCGAGATATTTGGACAGGATCATTGATCCGTTTGTGCCGCCGAACCCGAAAGAGTTTGTCATGACCGAATCGAGTCCGGCATTCTCCACCAGTTCTGTGGCGATCTCCGAGGGCTCAAAGGCGGGATCCAGCGTTTCGACGTTGATCGAAGGGGCGATGAAATCATCCTTGAGCATCAGCAGACAGTAAATGGCTTCCTGCGCGCCCGCTGCTCCCTGGCTGTGCCCCGTCATCGACTTTGTCGAGCTCACCGGCGGTTGGGCCAACCCGTCGAACGCGCGACGTACGGCTTCGATCTCGGGCTGATCCCCGGCAGGGGTACTGGTGCCATGGGCGTTGATGTAGCTCACGCTGCGCCCTTCGGGAAGTGTCTCGAGGGCCAGTTGCATGGCACGCCCGCCGCCCTCGCCTGAAGGGGCAACCATGTCGTGCCCGTCGGAGGTGGCGGCGTAGCCGGTAACCTCGGCATAGATATGGGCGCCGCGGGCCAGTGCGTGCTCCAGGTCTTCCAGCACGACTATGCCACCACCGCCAGAGATTACGAAACCATCGCGGTTCGCATCAAACGCACGCGACGCCTTGTCGGGGGTGTCATTGTACTTGCTGCTCATCGCGCCCATGGCGTCAAAGAGGCAGGACAGCGTCCAGTCGAGCTCTTCCCCGCCGCCCGCAAACATCACGTCCTGCTTGCCGAGCATGATCTGTTCAGCGGCGTTGCCGATGCAGTGCAAAGACGTCGAACAGGCCGAGGTGATCGAATAATTGATACCCTTGATCTTGTAGGCTGTGGATAAGTTGGCACTGACGGTCGAGGACATGCACTTGGGCACGGCGAAGGGACCGATGCGTTTCGTGGCACCTGTATCCTTGACGACCGTGTGGGCCGTGAGCATGGCGCTGGTCGAGGGACCGCCCGACCCGGCGACAAGGCCGGTGCGCGGATGGGAGACGACGTCCTCACCGAGACCCGCGTCCTGGATCGCCTGATCCATCGCGATATAGGCATAGGCCGCACCCGGCCCCATGAATCGCAATGTGCGTTTGTCGACATGCTCTGCCACGTCGAGCTTGAGCGTGCCCGCGACCCTGCTGCGGAACCCGTGTTCGGCCATCTCGTCACTGGCAACGATGCCGCTGGCGCCGGATTTCAGCGAGGCCATGACCTCTTCGGCGTTGTTTCCGATGGATGAGACGATCCCCAACCCTGTCACGACGACGCGGCGCATGGCGCTCTCCTTCCCTCTTGCAGATCGCTTTCGCGGGGTCAGTTTTCTGACAGCGCGACTTTCATATCGGTGACCTGATAGATGGTTTCCCCATCTGCTTCCACACGGCCATTGGCGACACCCATTGTCAAGCGTCTGGTCTGAATGGCTTTTGTGAAATCTACGTAATAGGTGATCATTTTTCGATCAGGGCGGACCATGCCGGTCAATTTGACCTCACCGACCCCAAGCGCATAGCCGCGCCCCTGCCAGCCGCGCCAGCCCAGATTGAACCCGGTCAGCTGCCACAGGCCGTCAAGGCCCAGACAGCCGGGCATGATCGGATTGCCGGGGAAATGGCAATCGAAAAACCACAGATCCGGCTGGATATCGAATTCGGCAACGACGTGTCCCTTGCCGTGCTCGCCTGCATCGCCGGAGATGTCGGTAATCCTGTCCATCATCAGCATCGGCGGTTCGGGAAGCTGTGCGTTGCCGGGGCCAAAAAGGTCTCCGCGTGCGCATTTAAGCAGGTCGTCCTTGGTGAAGCTGGTCGGGTATTGGGCCATTTTGGCGCGTCTCCTGCTCGGTATTCTTTTCGTCAATCCCGTCTAGCATCGGGTTTGCGGCCTCTGCAAGGGCGGGTGAGGACACCGCTTATCTGTCCGGTTTGATGGAGACTGCGTCAATTACGACGGACTAAATCCATTGAATCCAATTGAAAATGACTCGCATTGACCCTTATATGAAGGGAATGAGGCCACGAGAGGGTGCCATGACGCCTGCGCAACAGACAATCGGGACAAGCTGGCTGGCCAAAGCCGGGCTGCGGCCTACCCGCCAGCGGGTAGCCCTAGCGACGTTGCTGATTGGCGACGGCCAGCACCGCCATGTGACCGCAGAGAGCCTGTTTGATGCGGCCAAGGATCAGGGCGAGGCGGTCTCTCTTGCGACGGTCTACAATACGCTGCGCGCCTTTTGCGACGCAGGGTTGATGCAGGAAGTCACCGTCGATGGCTCCAAGAGCTATTTCGATACGAACACGCATGATCATCCGCATTTTTTCTGGGAAGATGAGGCCAAGCTGACTGATGCACCCTCAGAGCAATTGGTGATTGCACAGTTGCCCGACGCACCGGAAGGGGCGGAAATCGCTTCGGTGGATGTCGTGATCCGCCTGCGCCGGAAATCCTGATCCACTGGGGTGATCGTTCGCCAGATACAGCGCAGAAAAGACCCGCCGTGCCGCATCCTTTGATCACAAAAGAAGACATTGATACCTATACCCGCGATGGGGTGGTGTTGATCCGTGGGCTCTTTGCCGATCATGTCGAGGCGCTCCGCGCGGGGGTGGCGCAGAACATGGCGCATCCCGGGCCTTACGCCGCTGAGAATCTGCACAAACACGAGAGCGGTCGCTTTTTCGACGATTATTGCAATTGGAACCGGATTGACGCGTTCAGCGAGGTCATTCGCAGCTCTGCTGTTGCGGAGGTCGCCGCCGATCTGATGCAAAGCCGCCGGGTGCAGCTTTTCCACGATCATGTGCTTGTCAAAGAGCCAGGTACCTCGAAACCGACGCCCTGGCATCAGGACGCCCCTTATTACTTTGTGGAAGGGGAGCAGACGATCAGCTTCTGGTCACCGCTTGATCCGGTGAAGGAGGCGACGCTGCGTTGTGTTGCGGGGTCACATCGCTGGCCGAAACCGGTGCTGCCCACACGCTGGTTGGCCGAGACAGATTTCTACCCGGACAGCGAGGCTTACATCCCGGTTCCGGATCCGGATGCCGAAGGTATGGACATTCGGGAATTCCAGATGGCGCCGGGCGATGCGGTCGCGTTTCACTACCGCGTGTTGCACGGCGCGCGTGGCAACGATGCAAGTACCCGGCGGCGGGCGTTTTCTCTGCGTCTTCTCGGAGATGATGCGCGTTATGTGGCGCGTCCCGGTCCGACCTCGCCACCTTTTCCGGGCCATGACATGCAGCCGGGCCAGCGGTTGCGCGCGGATTGGTTCCCGGTGTTGCTGGACCGCGATGCAGCTGCCTGACGCAGTGTAGATTCAGTCGCTGTTCAGAACCACTGCCCGGGCTCCATCAACCCCAGATCAAGCAACTGTCGTGAATGCCACTCAAAAGGCGCCGAGTTGTGCCACTTGAACGTATGAATATCGTAGGTGCTGCCGGGATTGCTTTTCAACGCCTTGGCGGTGCGGAAAGAGCATACGGCGGCGGTAATGTTGTGATGCCACGGGCAGGCATAGGTGTTGTATTCCTCGTCTGAGAATGTGTGATCCTCCCGCAATTCCAGCCCCGGTTTCGCCCGGAAAAGGGCAATGCGGTCGATTTTGCGCCGTGTGTAGGGCACATGTTCTTCGAACCGCCATCGCAGCCCCCCGAAGAAATCCAACTGTCTTTCTTTCGGGTGATAATTTTTGGCGACATCCTTGCGTGCCAGCGCGTAGTAGCCCGAACGGTCCAGGTGTGCCCGGTCCAGTGAAACGGCATCGGGGTGTTCTGCCAGATCGTCCGAGTAAAGGTCGACGACATAGGTCAACATCGCGTCGCGCCGCTCTTCTGTGTGAAACGCCAGCATCTCGCCGACAGTCCGGGTCTCGCAGAAGGGAAAAAACAGGTATTCGGCATTGAAACAGTAATACATCCAGGCGCCGGGGGCTGCTGCGCCGATGCTGTTGACTGCATGTTCCACAGCGCGTTCAGCCGTTGCGTCATAGTCAATCCTGTGCACTGTTTCCTGCAGGTCTCCGGGCAGGTCAAATGCAGCAGGCATCAGGGCGATGACGGTGGTAAACCCCATCTGGTCGTGATGGCGCAACGTGGTCGCCACCTCCACATCATCTTCGACGAATATCATCGCAACCGGCCCTTTGCGCAGGGCGCTAGGGGGGGCGGTCAGAAAATCCTTGAGGCTCTCGTAGTGCATCGTCGCTCCGGGTGGCTGCATGAGACAGAATCAGTTAATTCTGCGTTCATTGCAAGCCGGTGCTGTGGCTGGTAAGCAGCGCGCCAACCCACAGTGATCCGGATTCCACGCATGACCGCGCCCAAAAAGCTCTTCGTTAAGACTTATGGCTGTCAGATGAATGTCTATGACAGCGAACGCATGGCCGAGGCGCTGGGCGAACAGGGATACCAACCGACCGACAGCGCGGAAGAGGCGGATATGATCCTGCTGAACACCTGTCATATTCGGGAAAAAGCGGCTGAAAAAGTCTATTCCGAGCTTGGGCGCTTGAAAGGTTTGAAGGCGAGCAACCCGGAGCTGAAGATCGGCGTCACCGGGTGCGTGGCGCAGGCCGAGGGCGAAGAGATCATGCGTCGCCAGCCCGCCGTCGATCTGGTGGTGGGCCCGCAGTCCTATCACCGCCTGCCTCAGATGGAGGCACGGGTGCGGGAGGGCCGCAAAGCGCTCGATACGGATTTCCCCGAAGAGGATAAGTTCGAACGGCTGAAACGGCGCCCCAAGGCGGCGCGTGCGCCGTCGGCGTTTTTGACTGTGCAGGAAGGCTGCGACAAGTTCTGCGCTTTCTGTGTGGTGCCTTATACACGCGGTGCGGAAACCAGCCGCCCGGTGGCCCGCATTCTCGAAGAAGCGCAGGATTTGGTGGAGCGCGGTGTGCGCGAAGTCACCCTGCTTGGGCAGAATGTGAATGCCTATCACGGGATGGGCGCGGATGGGCGAGAGCAAAGCCTAGCCGGTCTGATTTGGGCGCTTAACGACATCGACGGGTTGGAGCGCATAAGGTTCACCACCTCGCATCCCAATGATATGACCGACGATCTGATCGAGGCACATGGGTCTTGCAAGAAGCTGATGCCCTATCTGCATCTGCCTGTGCAGTCGGGGTCAGACAAAATCCTCAAACGCATGAACCGCAGCCACACTGCGGAAAGCTATCTGCGCGTGATCGAACGTATTCGGGCAGCGCGTCCGGATATCCTGATGTCGGGTGACTTCATCGTTGGCTTCCCGGAAGAAACGGAGGAAGATTTTCAGGCGACGCTCGATCTGATCGAAGAGGTGAAATACGGTTACGCCTATTCCTTCAAGTATTCTACGCGCCCTGGCACACCTGCGGCGGAACGCGCACAGGTGGACGCGGAGGTGGCGGATGAGAGACTGCAGCGCATTCAGGCCCTGATCACCCGTCAGCAGCAAGAGATCCAGAATGCGATGGTCGGCCGTCACGTGCAGGTCCTGGTCGAGAAACCGGGTCGCGAAGACGGCCAGATGGTGGGGAAGTCTGAATACCTGCACGCGGTGCATATTGAGAATTCTGATGCCGCCGTCGGAGACGTTGTGCCCGTTAGAATCACCGAGGCGAAACGAAACTCTTTGGCAGCAATAAGGCAGAATTAAGGGTTAACCTTTCACGAATTGGCCCGAATGTGGCATTTTTAGGCGCGGTGTTGCTTGAGCGGATACAATGCCGACGGTGTCTTGCCACAGTATCTGTTAGAATTTACACAAACTGTCAGTGTGTTTTCGTTCCTCGCACTTTTTAAGCCGGGGTTTGGGTGTGTGATCAGTAAAGGAAGAGACCGTGAATTTCACTTTTTCGGATGCCGGGCGTGGTCTGGCCGGTTTGGTCTTGGGTGCGGTTGTCGCAGTACAAGGCGGCGTCGCAATGGCACAGACCCCCTCTCAGGGTGGTTTGGACAGGGGACAGTACATTCCCAGCATCTGGGTTGATCCCGACGGCTGTGAACACTGGGTAATGGATGACGGCGCGGAAGGGTTCATGACCCCGCATGTGAGCCGCGAAGGCATTCCGGTTTGCCGCGCGGCGGATGTCTGTGCCGTGATGAACTCGGACCAATTCTTTGCCACCGACAGTTTCCGGGTCAGTCAATCCGGTCGCGCGAGCCTGGGAGAGTTTTTCCGCACCTCGAATGCAAGCGCGTTCATCATAACAGGTCACACGGACAGTAACGCTTCTGACGCGTACAACATGCAGTTGTCGATCAATCGGGCCAATGCGGTTGCAAGTATTGCGCGCGCGCAGGGGGCCGTTGTCTCAGATGTACGTGGTCTGGGCGAACGCCAACCTGCAGCATCGAATGCGACTGCCGAAGGGCGCGCGCAGAATCGTCGCGTTGAAATTATCTGTATTCAGTAACGAGGGCCGGCACATGACACGATTTAATAATTCTCTGCTGGTCTTGGCCGCGCTTGCGGTGGCCGGATGCGGTGAGTTGGGTTCTGACAAAGCCTTTGACCGCGGGCCCGACTCCAAGGACTTGCTGGATCTGCAGGCAGGTATCTGGGTCGATCCCAATGGCTGTGATCACTGGATCATCGACGACGGGATCGAAGGGTATCTCTCTGCCCGGCTTGATCGCAACACCGGCAAACCCGTGTGTTCCGGCGTTGCAGCACCAACCCAGACGGTGGGTGATTTCAAACGCGGTGGCACCGAGATCATCGGCGACCCGTTCTAAGACCGGATCGGTTTTGACATTTCGGGCATGGGCGGCACTTTCCCGCCCATGTCCTTTTTTGTTTCAAACATGTGAATTCCATGCAGTTGCGCTTGCACCTGCCGCGCGGAATTGGCACCGTCAGGCATAGTTTAATCCTGAGGAACAGCGATTGGCCGTCAGCGACCAGAGCCCGACAGACACAACAACCGCAGCGCCCGGTGGCACGGTTGAATTCCCGGACAACAGACTTCTGATCGATCTATGTGGTGCCTATGACGCCAACCTGGCGTTGATCGAAAAGGCGCTCGGGGTTCAGATCGTGCGTCGGGGCAATCAACTGGCCGTCGTGGGGGACACGGACGCCCAAACCGATGCGATGCGGGTTTTGCATGCGCTCTATGCCCGCTTGGAAAGCGGGCGCGCGGTGGAGCCGGGCGATGTGGACCGCGAATTGCGCATGGGGCCTTTTGAGGAGGCAACCGGCGTTCAGGACGGCGACCAGATGGAAATGCCCATCGGCAGCCGTGTCGAAATCCAGACCCGCAAGAAGCGTGTGGAGCCGCGCACGGATGCGCAAAAGGCATATGTCCAATCGCTGTTTGACAATGAGCTGGCCTTTGGCATTGGCCCGGCGGGCACTGGCAAGACCTATTTGGCGGTGGCAGTTGGCGTGTCGATGTTCCTCACCGGCCATGTGGACAAGATCATCCTGTCCCGTCCAGCCGTGGAAGCGGGCGAGCGGCTGGGCTTTCTGCCCGGTGATATGAAAGACAAGGTCGATCCTTATATGCAGCCGCTCTACGACGCCCTGGGGGATTTTCTGCCGGGCAAGCAGTTGGCCAAGCTGATCGAGGAAAAGCAGATCGAGATCGCACCGCTGGCCTTTATGCGAGGGCGCACGCTCAGCAACGCCTTTGTCGTGCTGGACGAGGCGCAGAATGCGACGTCGATGCAGATGAAGATGTTCCTGACCCGCCTCGGCGAAGGCTCCCGCATGGTGATCACCGGTGACCGGACCCAGATCGATCTGCCGCGCGGCGTGTCGTCCGGTCTGGCAGATGCGGAACGGCTGCTGAAAACCATTCCCAAGATCAGCTTTAACTATTTTACCTCCAAGGACGTGGTGCGCCACCCGCTGGTCGCCGCCATCATCGAAGCCTACGAGGCGGAAACGCCGCCCGCGTGATGGCCGGGGTTTTCGAAGTCTGGTCTGGAATAGCGCTGATCCGATGATCGACATTCTGATCGACGATTCCCAATGGCAAGAGGTTCCGCTGGCGGCACTGGCCGAGCGTGCGATGACCGAAACACTCCACCAGTTGGGTGTGCCGCCGGAATCCGTGAGCGTTTCGCTTTTGGCCTGCAATGATGCGCGCATCGCTGAGCTGAATGGTGCATTCCGTGACAAGCCGGGTCCCACCAACGTGCTCAGCTGGCCTACCGAAGATCTTTCCGCCGAGGTCGCCGGCAAATCCCCGCTGATGCCCACACCCGATTTTGACGGCTCTCTGGCGCTTGGCGACGTCGCGATTGCCTATGAAACCTGCGCCCGTGAGGCCCGCGAATTCGGTAAATCACTGGACGATCACGTCACCCATCTGCTCGTTCATGGAATTTTGCATCTTTTCGGTTATGACCACATCCGTGACCCGGATGCTACGCTGATGCAGGGGTTGGAAACCGAAATACTTGGCAAACTGGGTCTGGATGACCCATATAGGAGCTGATCGGTCTACGTGCCGAGCCATTCTAGAACAGGACCCAATGGGCGACAACGACGGACAATCTGACGCAGCGCAACGCGCGCATGTCGATACAGACACCTCTCCAGAACCGGAACCTTCCAGGCAAGGCGGCTTTTTCAGCCGCGTGATCGAAGCACTGAGCCCCGCGGAGAACGCGGAAGCGGCTCCCATGCCGCCAGCACTTCAGATGCGCCCGCAAACCCACGGTATGATGAACCTGCGGCGCATGCGGGTGGAGGACGTTTCCGTCCCCAAAGCGGAGATCACCGCGATCCCGACAACGGCCACGCTGGACGAGGTGGTGGCGATTTTCAAAGACAGCGGGTTGACCCGTCTGCCCGCTTTCGAGGGCACGCTGGATACGCCCATCGGCCTTTTGCACCTCAAGGATCTCGCGCTGACACACGGCTTCAACGGGGACAGCCACGATTTCGACCTGCGCGCCATGTTGCGCCCGTTGCTCTTTGTGCCGCCCTCCATGACGATCGGTGTGCTGCTGACAAAGATGCAGGCGGAGCGGCGCCATATGGCGCTGGTGATCGATGAATATGGCGGTGTCGACGGGCTGGTGACCATTGAGGATTTGATCGAACAGGTGATCGGCGAAATCGAAGACGAGCACGATGTCGACGAGGGTCTTTATTGGACCAAGGAAAAACCCGGGTGCTACCTGGCCCTGGCCAAAACACCGCTTGAGGATTTCGAGGCGGAGATCGGGCAATCGCTGACTGATCACGATGAGGTCGACGAGGAAGAGATCGATACGCTGGGCGGGCTGGTCTTCATGTTGTCGGGCCGGGTTCCCGCGCGGGGCGAGGTTGTCATCCACCCCGATGGACCTGAATTCGAGGTGATCGATGCCGATCCGCGTCGCATCAAGCGCCTGCGGGTGCGCGCAGATACGCGTGGCCACTGATGGCAAGAGCTGGCTCCCGAGCCAGTAAACCATGGGGATGGTACGCGCGGTTGCCGCGCTGGGGCCGCGCCGCGATCGCGGCATTTGTCGGGGCTTTGGGGCCGCTGGGGCAGGCCCCATACGATCAGCCGCTGGTCATGCTACTGGTCTTCTCACTGGCCTTTTTGATGTTGCGACGGCAAAAGCATGCGCGCGACGCGGCTCTCGTTGGGTGGTGCTTTGGGATTGGTTATTTCAGCGTTGCGCTGATCTGGATTCTGCAACCGTTTCAGATTGACCCTGACAAACACGCATGGATGGCGCCTTTTGCCCTGCTCTTCATGAGCACGGGGCTTGCGCTCTTTTGGGCGGCGGCGTTTTGGGTGGCCCGCCTTTTGTCCAATCGCACATGGCCCCTGATCCTCACGTGGACGGCTACGGAAGTGTTGCGCGCCTACGCGCTGACGGGGTTTCCCTGGGCCAGCCCGGCGCAGGCCCTGGTGAATGGGGCCGCCGGGCAAGGTCTGGCCTGGGTTGGTCCGCATGGAGTCACACTCTGGTTGATGTCACTGGCATGGGCCCTGTCCTTTCCCGCCATCTATCGCCGCCGCCACGTCATGCGTTTGGGGCAAGCCGCACTTTTGGGAAGCGCTGCAGCCCTGTTCTATCTGCCTCCCTCCGCGCAAGAGACGCCACTGACCCCCCATTGGGTCCGGTTGGTGCAGCCCAATGCGGAACAGCATCTCAAATGGCATCCTGAGCATGCCCGCGGCTTTTTTGACCGTCAGCTGGCGCTCACCGCTGCGCCACCAGAAACGGGCGCGGCGCAGCCTGATCTCACAATCTGGCCCGAAACGGCAATTCCCTGGGTGTATCCTGACGCCGGAGGCGCGCTTGAGATGATTTCTGCTGCCGCGCGAGGAACACCAGTTGCACTCGGCATGCTGCGGCAGCCGGGCGATGATCTGTTCAACAGCATGGTTGTTCTGGATACTGCGGGACAAGCCGCCCAAATCTATGACAAGCATCACCTTGTGCCTTTTGGTGAATACATCCCGCTGGCCAGTTTCGCCGAACGGTTTGGACTGACCGGGATGGCGCAGGTCTCGGCCACAGGATTTGCGCGCGGGCCCGGTGCAAGGACACTGGACTTTGGCGCGCTCGGGCGCGGTCTGCCATTGATCTGCTATGAGGCTGTTTTTGCACATGACGTGAACGCAACTCCCGACCGCCCCGATTTCATCGTGCAGATTACCAATGATGCATGGTTTGGCCGGGATGTCGGACCGCAACAGCATCTCGCACAGGCGCGGATGCGTGCGATTGAACAGGGCGTGCCGCTGATGCGGGCGGCCAATACCGGCATTTCGGCCATGATCGACCCTCGTGGTCGTGTGCTGACCAGCCTGCCGATGGGCGTGTCGGGCTTTCTGGATGCGCAACTTCCTGAACCACTGGAGCCCACCCTTTACAGCCGCACGGGCGACGGCCCCCTCGTTCTTCTGTTGCTCATTGGACTCGTCGGCGCCGCTATCCGTCGTGCCGCGTCGAAATAGCAATTGACGGTGCTTATCAGGGCACGTAAGCACGCGCGACCCATGCCACAACGGCTTCCTGACGTGGCGTGATTTTTTCATTGGAGCACTGCATGTCCCGTAAAAACTATGTTTTCACCTCGGAGTCCGTTTCCGAGGGACACCCCGATAAAGTCTGTGACCGGATTTCCGATGCCGTTCTGGACGCATTCCTGGCGGCAGAGCCGGAAGCGCGCGTTGCAGCCGAGACATTCGCCACCACCAACCGCGTTGTAATCGGCGGCGAGGTTGGGCTGTCCGACAAGGACGCGTTGAAAGACTACATGGGGCGGATCGAAGAGATCGCGCGCGCGTGCATCAAGGATATCGGATACGAGCAGGACAAGTTTCACCACGCTACCTGCGAAGTGACCAATCTGCTGCATGAGCAGTCTGCCCATATCGCTCAGGGCGTGGATGCCAGCGGCAACAAGGATGAGGGAGCGGGTGACCAGGGCATTATGTTCGGTTTCGCCACCAATGAGACGCCGGAATTGATGCCCGCGCCGATTCACTACGCCCACGCGGTTTTGCGCCGCCTGGCCGAAGTCCGCAAGGACGGTACCGAACCGACCCTTCGGCCGGATGCCAAAAGCCAGCTGTCGGTGCGGTATGAAGATGGTCGCCCTGTCGGCGTCACCTCAATCGTGCTGTCCACGCAGCACGCGGAGGAGAGCCAGACCTCCGAGGATATTCGGGCCATTGTTGAACCCTACATTCGCGAGGTGTTGCCGCAGGGCTGGATCACGGACGCGACCGAATGGTGGGTGAACCCCACGGGCACATTCGTGATTGGCGGCCCGGACGGGGACGCGGGCCTGACGGGCCGGAAGATCATCGTGGACACCTATGGCGGCGCAGCGCCGCATGGCGGCGGTGCGTTTTCCGGGAAGGACCCGACCAAGGTGGATCGCTCGGCGGCCTATGTCGCGCGTTATCTTGCGAAGAACGTTGTCGCGTCGGGTATGGCAGACAAATGCACAATCCAGCTCAGCTATGCGATTGGGGTCAGCAAACCACTCTCGATCTACTGCGACACCTTTGGCACCGGGCAAGTGGATGATGCAGCGATTGAAAGTGCGATCGGCCAGACTATCGATCTGACACCACGGGGTATTCGTGAGCATCTGCATCTGAACCGTCCGATCTATGCGCGCACCGCGGCCTATGGCCACTTTGGACGTGCGCCGGATCCGGATGGTGGGTTCAGTTGGGAGAAGACCGATCTGGTCGAAGCTCTGAAAGCGGCTGTCTAAAGGGCGCAGCTTTACCGGCGACAGGCGTGCGTGTTTCCTCAGGCGGCAAGCGCCTGTGGTCCCTTCGGTTGTGCCGGGGTCGCTTTTCTGATGCTCAGTGCTTCCCAAACAGGCTTGGACGGGGTTTTCTCCCTGTCATGCTGGTTCCCGCGACACCGGCCTTTTGCGCAGCTTTGATACGTCGCGGCTGTGTCGCTGACGCGCCGCTCTCTGGCACCGCCTGATTTGCAAACTCATTAACGATCACAGGAGGTTGCGCCGCGCTTGCCGTCGCAGAGCCAGACAGAGGTGCCCCTGACAGGTCAGTGCCCTGATATTGCTCAAGATCGTCGAGGAACTCCCACAATCGCATGCAGGAGTTTTCGATCCGGCCAAACCGCTCGCTTGTCTGATCTTCACTGAGATTGGGGGCTTCGCGCAGGTCACGCAACTGACGCATCAGCCGGCTCAGGACTGGTTTGATTTCATTTGCGCATTCGGTTGAAAACCGTTCCAGCATCGCTTCTATTTGCTGACGTCTTACGTCTTGCGTTTCCATGCCTATGGAGAGCGAAGATTTCTGCAGTGCGTTGATCGTGGCTCTCTTGAAGGACGCAGGAGACAGATCATCCTTGGTGATGTAGTCGCTGCATCCGCGTTTAAGCGCTTCGATCGCAACCTCGCTTTGGCCATCGCCTGCAACCATGATTGTTGCAGCTTGCCTGTTTTTGGGATCAACGCGTATGGCATCCAGGGCCATCAGGCCGTTCCCGTCCGGCAGATTGTAGTCAATGAGGATCAGGTCGAATTTATCTCGCTGGAGCATTGTGCCCATGCTCTCCAGCCTGTCAGCCTCCACAACATGGGTTTCGAATTCCAGCCCGTTGATCAGTCGTTTGAGCCGGGCGCGGTCAAATCGTTGGTCATCTACCACCAGAATACTGGCAAGCTTGGGAAGCTCTGCAGTTTCAGGACGCACTTTGGCGTGAATTCTTCCAATCTCGGCCACGGGCACATCTCCTTTTAGGCAGAGGATTTGTAGGCGACCTGTCTTAATTCTTGATGAAACCCGACAAGTGCCCGGTCAGAGCGTTGCAGCAGAGCTCGGTCCGGGGTAGAGGCCGCGCATGACGCACGAAAACAGACCCCGCAGAAACTTTTATGGCCGCCTCAAGGGGAAATCCCTAAAGCAGTCGCAAAAGGGGTATCTGGACGAGGATCTCGACGCCTTGTCACCCGGTGCGGTGAGTTGGGAGGACAATCCGGATCGGACGCCGATTGATCTGCAGCAGCTTTTTGACGGCAAGCCGGTCTGGCTGGAGATTGGGTTTGGCGGGGGTGAGCATATGGTGCACCAGGCAGCACAAAACCCGCAGGTCGGGCTGATCGGCGCGGAACCCTACATCAACGGCGTCGCCATGCTCCTGGGTAAAATTAGGCGGGCAGGCGTGTCGAACCTTGCTGTGCACCCCGGAGACGTGCGCGACCTTTTCGACGTCCTGCCGGATCAGTCCATCGAGCGCGCCTTCTTGCTCTATCCCGATCCCTGGCCCAAGAACCGGCACCATCGCCGCCGTTTCGTCACGCCGGAGCATTTGGAGCCATTGGCGCGGGTGCTGAAGCCCGGATCAATTTTCCGCGTTGCAACGGACATTGAGGACTACGTGCGCCAGACCTTGGAAGAGGTGCCGCGTCACGGCTTTGACTGGCTGGCCGAAAGACCGCAGGACTGGCAGCAGCCCTGGGGGGATTGGCTGTCGACGCGCTATGAACAGAAAGCCCTGCGCGAAGGCCGTACGCCGCACTACCTGACTTTCCGCAAGCGCTAACAGTCCGGGCGGCTAAAGGGCTGGACCCGGACAGAGACAGCGGCTAAGCCTCGCGGAACCTCTGACCGATACGAGAAATCCCATGTCCAGCCACGGCGCCCCCATCCCCATGACATCCCGCCCCTGTGGTCCGCTGAAGGGCGAAGCGCGGGTGCCGGGCGACAAGTCGATCTCGCACCGGTCGCTGATCCTTGGGGCGCTCTGCGTGGGCGAAACCGAGATCACCGGCCTGCTCGAAGGGCAGGACGTGCTGGACACGGCCAAGGCGATGCGGGCCTTTGGGGCCGAGGTCACCGATCACGGCGGCGGCAACTGGAGCGTTCATGGTGTCGGCGTGGGCGGCTTTGCCGAACCTGAGCAGGTGATTGATTGCGGCAATTCCGGCACCGGTGTGCGGCTGATCATGGGCGCCATGGCCACCTCGCCGATTGCTGCGACCTTTACCGGTGACGCGTCCCTGAACGGACGGCCGATGGCGCGGGTGACCGACCCGCTGGCGCTTTTCGGCACGCAGGCGTTCGGCCGGGCAGGGGGGCGGTTGCCGATGACCATTCTGGGGGCCGTTGATACAGTACCGGTTACCTACACGGTGCCGGTGCCCTCCGCGCAGGTGAAGTCGGCGGTGCTGCTGGCGGGGTTGAACGCGCCGGGCAAGACCGTGGTGATCGAAGCGGAAGCCACACGGGATCACACCGAACGCATGCTGGAAGGTTTCGGTGCTGAGATCACAGTGGAAGACACCGAAGAGGGCCGGGTGATCACCCTGACCGGCCAGCCGGAGCTCAAACCGCAAAAGATCGACGTGCCACGTGATCCGTCCTCTGCCGCATTCCCCGTTTGCGCCGCACTCATCGTGCCGGGGTCGGACGTGCTGGTGCCGGGGATCGGGCTCAACCCGACGCGTGCTGGGCTTTACACCACGCTGCGCGAAATGGGTGCGGATCTGACCTACGAGAACGAACGCACCGAAGGCGGTGAACCCGTCGCCGACCTGCGCGCGCGTTTCTCGCCGGATATGAAAGGCATTGAGGTGCCGCCCGAGCGTGCGGCCAGCATGATCGATGAATACCCGGTCCTCTCTGTTGTGGCGGCTTTTGCGCAAGGCGAAACGGTGATGCGTGGCGTGAAAGAGCTGCGCGTCAAGGAAAGCGACCGGATTGACGCCATGGCCGTCGGGCTGCGCGCCAATGGGATCACCGTGGATGAAGGCCCTGACTGGTGGACCGTGACCGGACTTGGGCATGGCAATGTACCGGGCGGGGCCACCTGCGCCAGCCATCTCGATCACCGGATCGCAATGTCTTTTCTGATCCTTGGCATGGCCGCGCAGAAACCGGTGGGCGTGGATGACGGCGGCCCGATTGCCACCTCCTTCCCGATTTTCGAGCCGCTGATGTTAGGCCTGGGCGCGCATCTGGTGCGCGACAATGCATGAGCGCGCCGTTCACCATCGCGATTGACGGGCCGGCAGCGGCGGGCAAGGGCACGATCTCCAAGGCCGTGGCCGCGCATTTCGGGTTTGCGCATCTGGACACCGGGCTGCTCTACCGGGCCGTCGGGGCCAAGCTGTTGCTGGGCATGGACCCGGTGGTCGCGGCGCGGACACTCGCGGCTGAAGATCTGCGGGGCGGTGATTTGCGCAGCCCGGAAGTGGCGCAGGCTGCCAGCAAGGTGGCGGTGATCGGTGACGTGCGCGCGGCCCTGCTTGATTTCCAGCGCAGCTTTGCGCGACGGGCGGGTGGGGCGGTGCTGGATGGTCGCGACATCGGCACGGTGATTTGCCCAAATGCAGAGGCCAAACTCTTTGTCACCGCGCGCGCCGAGGTGCGGGCCGACAGGCGTTTTGCCGAATTGAGCGCTGCAGGCGCTGCCGTCAGCCGGGCGCAGGTGCTCGCGGATGTGAAGGAACGTGATGCGCGGGATCGCGAACGGGCGGCAGCGCCACTGATCCCCGCGCAGGATGCCGTGGAAATCGACACCTCTGACATGAGCATCGAGGACGCAATTGCTGCGGCAATCGCTGCCATCGAGGCGCGCAGATCCTGATACTGCACGCCCTGCCGGGGTGAATATTGCAGGATGATCACCAAAGGGTGCTTGGTGTTTGACGCCATCCGGGTCTAGCCTTGAGGGTGCAGACATCGCGAAAGGGCACTTCCATGGCACGACTTCTTTTGACGCTGGCGCTGGTACTCTACGCCACCCTCGGCCTCGCACAGCAAGGCGAGACGCCTGCCCCGGAACCCCTGTCCGAACCGCCGATGACACTGGAGCGGCTGGCGAACATCATTCTGAACATCGATGAAGATGCACAGCTGCGGGGCTCTGCCATCGAGTTCACAATCCAGGATATCCCGGTGATCGTGGTGACGGATCCCCGTGCTGACCGGATGCGGGCCATGGTGCCGATCCGCTCGGCGGATGGATTGGACCCCGAAGAGTTGATGCGCTTAATGCAGGCCAATTTCGACAGCGCGCTGGACGCCCGATATGCCGTCGCGCGCGGCAGGCTCTGGGGCGTGTTCATCCACCCGCTGTCGCCGCTGGAGCAGGACCAGTTCCTCTCGGCTCTGGTGCAGACCGTGAACGTGGCACGCACCTACGGGCAAACCTATTCCGGCGGTGCCCAGGTTTTTGGCGGTGGTGACAGCAATGGCATCTACCAGGACCTGTTGGATGATCTGCGCAAAGGGCAGGCGCTCTGAGGCCGGGTCATCCGATGCGCTCCTCCTCATTAAGGTAGCTTATGCCGTATGTCCGGCCTTTTGTTGGTAAGAAATTGTTAACCAAGGCAGGGTGAATGGGCTGCGCAGGCCCATTTTCTCGCAGTCACCACATTCTAGTCCTTCTCAGGTCTGAAACCCCCTGGCGGGACCTGAAGTCGGCATACCATGACACAAGGCTGCAGTTTTTTCCTGTTTTTCTACTGCAATTTCTTGGTCGAGCACGGCAATTTTGCCTGCAGCGGATACTCTGGGTGTGGTGTCAAAGATGGGTCTGCGCCGCGCTTTTTGTCGTTGATCAGCGTGAGTTCCAAAATGCAACATATCCTTAAGTCAGCACTTTTTTCCGTAGCCATGATGGCGTTTTCCGTGCCCGTGGCCGCTAAAACGATCGATCTAACCGGCGTGCTTGAATTCTATAATGTCGGAGGGGCGGGATCGCCATTCTCCGAAACACCGGCATTGCTCCAGGTCTCCATAGAGATCGATGACGTGGCGGCGCCCGATGTGGTCAACGGTGGCGGGATTGGCCAGATTGGCTCCTACTTTACCGCGGTGACCTCCTTTTCCTATGAGGCGTTTAACGATGCGGAGGAGTCGCTCGGTCAATGGTCTGCTTTCGATGTCCAACTGGACATGATTGATTTCTTTCTTGGCGATGCGGTGCGGATGTTTTCCACCAACATCAGCGGCCCGGAACCTCTCAACCAGATGCAGTTGCTTCTGGAGGGCAGTCCCGATAGTTGGTCTGACCTCGGTCTTGATGGGCTGACACAAGGCAGCTTGCAAGCGATGACAACCACCTGGATCGACGTCAATATGATGATCGGCGAAAGCGTCATCGGCGGACGCTGGGCAATTGACCCCGCAACCATCGTGGTCGGCGACCCGAGCAAACCGCGCCCCTCACCCGTGCCGCTTCCTGCGGGCCTACCGCTCCTGTTGGCCGGGTTGGGTGCTTTCGGGTTGGTCCGTCGTGTGCGGGCAGGCAAGACAGAGGATCGCGCATGATCCGTTCTTTGAAAACTGGTGCGATGATCACTGCTCTGCTCATGGCCTTCGCAGCTCCCGTGGCTGCGAAAACCATTAGCTTCACAGGTCTGTTTGAGGCCGAAAACTACCCCGGCGGGTCGAGCCCCTTCGCAGAACAGCCGGCGACGCTGGACATGGTGATCGAGATCGACCCGGAGGTGCAGCCAGAAACCTATCAGGAAGTGCCCGGAAACGGATCGATCTCAGCTTACAGCAGCGCCGTTACGTCCTTCACCTACGAAGCGTTCGGTGCAGGCGGAGCATCGCTGGGCCTCTGGTCAGTGGCCGATCTGTCGATGGGCGTGATCGACACGCCAATTGAAAATATTGACTTGTTCACTGTGCAGTCGAACACGGTGACCGGGCCAGCGCCGCTCGAAACGCTATTGATGTTCATTGAAGGCGACACCAACATCTTCTCGGGCAGTGGGCTGGATCAGCTGACCACGCAAACCTTGCAGGCGATGCACACGGGCCGCATAGACCTCTTCACGGAGGTCGACGGCATGGGATTCGGGATCAGGTTTGCAATCGACTTTGACAGCATTGAGGTCGTCGATGACATGTCTTCCGGTGATACCCCACCCTCTGCTGTGCCACTGCCTGCGAGCTTACCGTTGGTTTTGGCGGCATTTGGTGCCCTTGGTATGGCGAAACGCCGCAAAGACCGCGCTTAATCACTTGCGATGGACGCCGTTTGCCCCTATACGCGGCCTCGTTAAAGCGGGGAAAACACCGCAGTGGCGAGCAGGGCCGGTTCTTCCGGCCCTTTCTCGTTTTTCGCTTTGACCAATTGAAACCCCAAAGACCGGCGGAGACAACCGCACGGCCAGACACAAAACCAAGTTAGGAAAACGACGCCACATGGCAAATATGATGGATGAGTTTGAAGCACTCTTAGAAGAAAGCTTCGAAATGGACACACCCGAAGAAGGGTCTGTTGTCAAAGGCAAGGTGATCGCGATCGAAGCGGGCCAGGCCATCATCGACGTCGGCTACAAGATGGAAGGCCGCGTCGAGCTCAAAGAATTCGCTGATCCCGGCGAAGCTCCCAAAATTGAAGTTGGCGACGAAGTAGAAGTCTTCCTGCGTCAGGTCGAAAGCTCCCGTGGCGAAGCCGTCATTTCCCGTGAAATGGCCCGCCGTGAAGAAGCCTGGGATCGTCTCGAAAAAGCATACGCAGACGAAGAGCGCGTCGAAGGCGCCATCTTTGGCCGTGTCAAAGGCGGCTTCACCGTTGACCTCGGCGGTGCCGTGGCCTTCCTGCCCGGCTCGCAGGTTGACGTGCGCCCCGTGCGTGACGCGGGCCCGCTGATGGGTCTGAAACAACCGTTCCAGATCCTGAAAATGGACCGTCGCCGGGGCAACATCGTTGTGTCGCGCCGTGCGATCCTCGAAGAATCCCGTGCTGAACAGCGCGCCGAAGTCATCGGCAACCTGACCGAAGGCCAGACGGTCGATGGTGTGGTCAAGAACATCACCGAATACGGGGCCTTTGTGGACCTCGGCGGTGTTGACGGCCTGCTGCACGTCACCGATATGGCATGGCGCCGGGTCAACCACCCGTCCGAAATCCTGTCGATTGGCGAGACCATCAAGGTGCAGGTCATCAAGATCAACAAGGAAACACACCGCATCAGCCTTGGTATGAAGCAGCTGCAGGAAGATCCATGGGATCTGGTGGCCGCGAAGTACCCGCTGGATTCCACGCACACTGGCCGCGTGACCAACATCACCGACTACGGTGCCTTTGTTGAGCTCGAAGCCGGTGTCGAAGGTCTGGTGCACGTCTCCGAGATGTCCTGGACCAAGAAGAACGTGCATCCGGGCAAGATCGTGTCGACCTCCCAGGAAGTCGAAGTCATGGTTCTGGAAATCGACGGGGCCAAGCGCCGTGTGTCTCTGGGCCTGAAACAGACCATGCGCAACCCGTGGGAAGTCTTTGCCGAGACACACCCCGAGGGCACGGAAGTCGAAGGCGAGGTCAAGAACATCACCGAATTCGGTCTGTTCGTGGGCCTCGACGGCGACATCGACGGCATGGTGCACCTCTCCGACCTCAGCTGGGACCAGCGTGGCGAAGAGGCGATCCAGGACTACCGCAAGGGCGACATGGTGCAGGCCGTGGTCTCCGAAGTGGACGTCGAGAAAGAGCGCATCTCGCTCTCGATCAAAGCGGTTGGTGGCGACAAGTTCGCCGAAGCCGTGGGCGGCGTGAAGCGCGGCTCCATCGTGACCGTGACCGTAACGGCCATCGAGGACGGTGGTGTCGAGGTGGAATACGAAGGCATGAAATCCTTCATCCGCCGCTCCGACCTGTCGCGTGACCGTGCAGAGCAGCGCCCCGAGCGGTTCTCCGTCGGGGACAAGGTCGACGTGCGCATCACGAATGTGGACAACAAATCCCGCCGTCTTGGTGTGTCCATCAAGGCGCGCGAGATCGCGGAAGAGAAAGAGGCCGTGGAACAGTACGGCTCCTCGGACTCCGGTGCATCGCTGGGCGATATCCTGGGTGCCGCGCTCAACAAGGGCGACGACTGACCCGCAACCGGTCCTTAAATTGCCACAAAAGCCCCGCAGAAGTCATTCTGTGGGGCTTTTCTATTCGGAGAACGACAATGCGGAAACTGGCGATGAGCCTTTGTCTCTGCCTGGTGGCAACCAGCGCTCAGGCTGGCAACAAGGACAACTTTTTCTCCTTCAAAACCAAGGTTGTGCAAGGTCAAATACAGATGCACGGCCACTACGGGAAAAACTGGACCGAAACCGAGGTTCGCAAATCCCTGGAACGTGACTGCGCAGGAGCGGGCAAAACGCTTGCGGCATTGCAACTGGGCGAGGTGCACAAACGCAAGGGGCAGTCCTTCGTCGGTGTCTGCACATAGCCTGCCAATCAGCAGGTGCGCCAACAGATGACCCCGACGATACGAAAATCAGCTGGAACGACAGGTTGACGTAATACTATTTGGTATCATATAAAGGGATACCAAAAGGTATTATGAGGTTCATCATGACAACACAGCTACCAGCACTTGCTCTCTCCCTTACTCTGGCTGCAACCGCTGCAGCCGGGGATGGGATAACACTGACCGACACCGACAGCTTCGACTGGGAAACGACGCCTGAGGGGGTCGCATTCGCGCCCCTGCAAGGCGACCGCTTTGTCGGGGCTTATCAGGCGATGGTGCGGCTTCCAGCCGGGATCACCAGTCCGCTGCATGTCAAATCCGCAAATATGTTCGGTGTCTTGCTGCAAGGCGAGATGATTCACTACGTACGGGGTACCGATCCGGCCGAGGCTCAGCCCATAGGTGCGGGCGCTTTCTATGAAATCCCGCGGGGTCTTGCACATGTGTCTGCATGTGTTTCGGCGACGCCCTGCATCGCGTATCTGTATCAGGACGGCGCTTTTGATTTCCAGCCGGTGCAGTAAACCGCTGCCGCGACACCTCAAGCAGAAAGCTGATCAGATTGAGAAAAGACCCTTGCCGCACAATGCGGCGAGGGTCGCGCTGATATGGCAGGCCCCCGAGTTTCGCCCGGGTGTGCTATTCCGCCGCCGTCCGGTTTGAACTGGTCTCGCCAATGACCTGCTGTTCCAAAAAGCTGCTGATCTGACGATGGGCGACTTCGGAGGGCGGCAGAGCGTCCCCCGCATCCTTGAAGGTCATCCGCAGCACAGTTGCGGCATTGGCGTCCCGTTCTGTCCGGGGTCGCCAATCAGCGTCCAGATGATCCGCGAGGTGAACCTCCGCTATTTTCGTGCCGTCTCTGACGTGCCGGATGACGGGATGAATGAAGGCATCGGGCGTATCGCCGAAAACATTGTGCTCGCGTTTCACATGCATCGTATCCGTGCCGAAATCGCCATACTCAAGGGTCACCATCAGATATTCCCTGCCAGAGAAATCCCCGGCCTCCTGCACCCATTCAACGGGCACATCATGATAACTGCGCCCTGCGTCCTCCTTGTCCAGCAGGATCACGTCGCATAGAAATCCTGGTTGCAGAAACACGCCGGCACAGGTGCTGATCCGGTCAATGATCGCGCGGGTCAAAGCATTGCGGGCAAGCGCGGTCTGCGTGGTCGGATAAACGGTACCCTGAACACGCCCGGCCACAAATTCAGACAAGCATTTCACGTTGTGTCGAAAGCCGTGCACAAAGCCGGACATGGTCTTGCGATAGTCGCGCGACTGCATGATCGTGCCCGCGAAAAACAACCCTTCTACATTCTCGCTTTCCCACTCCGACGTCATCGCCGGGAACTTGCCGAAGTGACGCAGCGCGGGCCGGATATCTTCGGCAAAGATATCGGCGTCAAAGCGGAACCCGGTGCAGGCAATGACCCGGTCATACGTCAGCGTAATCTCGTGACCCTCCGCCGCACGCATCTGCGCCGTGACGGTATAGAGCCCATCTTTACGTTCGATCTTCACCGCTTTGGCGTCGATCACAGCGTTTTGCGATTTCAACTGATAGGTGTCGAGGAAGTTGTTGTTTACCGCCCGCAGGTGTCCGACAAAATGCGTCTGCCAGGCAAAGCGCACCGGGTTCGGGCTCATCACGTGGATCGAGGCCGCATGCTCGACCAGCGAATCCGCGGTCTCGAAGGCGGAATTGCCCTTGCCAAGGATCAGCACGCGTTCGTTTTCAAACTGCTCGGGCGTCGGGTCGAAATCGAAATAGTTGTCGACCAGATCGAACCCCTCGATCCCCGGATCCCAGGGCTGCGACACGCCAGTGGCGACGATCACATTGCGGGCGTGATGCGTCGTGCCATCGGAACACCGCAGGGCAAAGACGTCATCGGTTTTCGAGATCTCGACCACGTTGCTGTCGCACAGGATGCGGTCCTGCATCTGGGCGGCAAAAGCCTCGGCGTAGTCCACGAAATCCTCGGCAGAGGGGAAATACTTCCGGCTCCAGTCCTTGAAGAGCGTCCCTTCATCATTCAACAGGGAATTCCAGTCGTAGCGCAGGCGTGTCTCAGCGTTCGAGAGACCGGTGTGTACCTTGTTGATCGAAATGAACTGGCGATGTCGGGGAAATGTACGAAAGAAACTGCACACCTCCGAACCGCGCTCGAGGATGACAAAATCCATCCCCTTTTTCTGGAAGTAATATCCGGCCTGAAGCCCTGCCGGACCTGATCCGATCACGCAGACATCGCGTGGTCCATCGCTTTGTGTCATTCCCGTTCTATCCCTCGCCGTGGTGCTATCGTTTCTAGGCCCATTTCTCTCGATGGAAATTTGCGGGCAACCCCGCCGCCAGCTAAGCAGAAACGGGGTTTTCGCGCAATGCGTGCGCTTGCCAAGCGTTCAATGCAGGGGCGTTCTGGAGTGATGTGCCAAACGGCTGGGCATTGGCTGCGCGCATTTGATGGTTTGCGACGCGAAAAGTCTCGTGTCCGGGTGCCGGACAAACTCTCTCTCGGCGGTTCCGAATCATATCGCGACGCTGCGCTGCGGCATTTGGCATACATCCGCCTGCAAGCGCGCACAGTCGCGCAGGGATCGGAAAAAGCGCTATAATACAGCGTGTTCGGCGTTAAAAAAGTGATAACCTGGCCACAGGCTCACTTTCCGTAAGCCCGGTTTCTTTCTATAGTTCCGGCATAGGCGCGGCAAAAGTGCCAACAACCAACAAGGGGACGCTGCCATGATCCGTTCGGAGCTGATTCAAAAGATCGCCGATGAAAATCCACATCTGTATCAGCGCGACGTGGAGCGTATCGTCAACACTATCTTCGAGGAGGTGACCGGCGCAATGGCGCGGGGAGACCGGGTTGAGCTGCGCGGCTTCGGCGCGTTCTCGGTCAAGAAGCGTGACTCCCGTGTGGGGCGCAACCCGCGCACCGGCGAAACCGTGCATGTGGAGGAAAAACACGTGCCGTTTTTCAAGACCGGAAAGCTGTTGCGTGATCGTCTGAACGGGAAATCCTGATGCGCTACATCCGCTACGCCTGCATCGCGACCTTTGGGATTGCCTTGATTGCTGTGGCCATTGCCAACCGTGGCATGGTGTCCTTGCAGTTGATCCCCTCGGAAGTGGCAGGCTGGTTCTCGGTCACGCCGCAGATCGAACTGCCGCTCTTTCTAGTCATCTTTGGCGGCATCGTTTCGGGCCTGCTGATCGGCTTTGTCTGGGAATGGATTCGCGAACACGGGCAACGGGCCGAGGCGGCGCGTCAGGCCCGCGAAATGCGCCGGCTGGAACGCGAGATCGCCAAGCTCAAAGGTGAAAAGCACGCGGGCAAAGATGAAGTTCTGGCGTTGCTGGACGAAGCCAGCTGATCCTGCACTCTTGTATCTGCGGCAGTGCCGTGTTCAAACGCGCCCATGCCTGACGATGTATCTGTAAAAATCTGCGGTCTGCGCACGCCCGAAGATGTCGCGGCGGTGGCCGGGGCAGGTGCGTCTTACTGTGGGTTTACCTTCTTCACCAGATCCCCGCGCAGCATCGGCTTTGAGGACGCGCGGGCGCTTGCCATAGCGTCACCGCCGGGCCTTGCCAAGGTCGCGCTGACGGTCGACGCAGATGATGCCTTTCTGGATGATCTCACCCGACAGGTCCCGCTCGACATGCTGCAATTGCATGGGCATGAAACGCCTGAACGGGTCGCGGCGGTCAAGGCCCGGTATGGATTGCCGGTGATGAAGGCGGTGGGGATTGCTGACGCGGACGACCTTGCAGAGCTTGACCACTATCTGAAGGTGGCGGACCAGATTCTGGTCGATGCGAAGCCGCCCAAGACATCTGAGTTGCCGGGCGGGAATGGTCTCACCTTTGACTGGCGGCTTGTCGCGGGGCGCCGGTGGCCGGTGCCGTGGATGCTGGCGGGGGGGCTAACCCCGGACAACGTGGCCGAAGCCATTGCCTTGACGGGCGCGAAACAGGTGGATGTGGCGTCCGGCGTCGAAAGCGCGCCGGGGATCAAGGATCACGATATGGTCCGCAGCTTCGTGCACGCGGTCAAGGCATGACACTCACCTTCCGCCCGGCGGAGCGTCACGAGGTCGCGGCCATTGTCGCTTTACTGCAGGACGACATGTTGGGATCCGCCCGGGAAGGCAGCGACCTTGAAACCTATCTTGCGGCCTTCGACCGGATGACGACCGAGGGCGGCAACCAGCTTATTGTGGGTATCGACGGCAATCAGGTCGTGGCCACCTATCAGCTGACCTTCATCTCGGGCCTTTCGCTGCGCGCCGCACGCCGCGCGCAGATCGAAAGCGTGCGGGTGTCCAGCGATCTGCGCGGGCAGGGGGTCGGCCACCGGATGATCGAGGATGCGGTGCAGCGCGCTAGGGACGCCGGATGCAGTCTCATCCAGCTCACCATGAATAAAAGCCGCACCGACAGCGCGCGGTTCTACGGCGACCTTGGCTTTACGCCTTCGCACATCGGGTATAAACGCAATCTGATCTGACAGGAGTGCGCGGGATGGCGAACGATCTTTTCAATTCTTTCATGACCGGCCCGGATGAAAACGGTCGGTTTGGCGATTTCGGTGGGCGGTTCGTGTCCGAGACGCTGATGCCGCTGATCCTGGAACTGGAAGAACAATACGAGAAGGCCAAGACCGACGACAGTTTCTGGGCGGAGATGAACCACCTGTGGACTCACTACGTGGGCCGCCCCAGCCCGCTTTATCTGGCGGAACGCCTGACCGCGCATCTGGGCGGTGCCAAGGTCTATATGAAACGCGACGAGCTGAACCACACCGGCGCGCATAAGATCAACAACGTGCTGGGCCAGATCATCCTCGCCCGCCGCATGGGCAAGACCCGGATCATCGCCGAAACCGGCGCGGGCCAGCACGGCGTGGCCACCGCCACCGTCTGCGCCAAGTTCGGTTTGAAATGTGTGGTCTACATGGGCGCGCATGACGTTGAACGTCAGGCACCGAACGTGTTTCGCATGCGCCTTTTGGGCGCGGAAGTGGTGCCCGTGACCTCCGGGCGTGGCACGCTGAAGGATGCGATGAACGACGCGTTGCGCGACTGGGTGACCAATGTCCGTGATACCTTCTACTGCATCGGCACGGTCGCTGGCCCGCACCCGTACCCGGCTATGGTGCGCGACTTCCAGAGCATCATCGGCAAGGAAGTCCGCGAACAGATGACCGCCGCCGAGGGTCGCTTCCCTGACACGGTAATTGCCGCCATTGGCGGGGGGTCTAATGCAATGGGCCTTTTCTACCCGTTCCTTGATGACAAGGAGGTCGGCATCATCGGTGTTGAGGCAGGTGGCAAGGGTGTGAACGCCAAGATGGAGCATTGCGCCTCGCTGACCGGTGGGCGCCCCGGCGTGCTGCACGGCAACCGCACGTATTTGCTGCAGGACGATGACGGGCAGATTCTCGAAGGATTCTCGATCTCCGCAGGGCTCGACTATCCGGGCATTGGTCCG
This sequence comes from uncultured Roseobacter sp., assembly GCF_947492555.1. Lineage (GTDB taxonomy): Bacteria > Pseudomonadota > Alphaproteobacteria > Rhodobacterales > Rhodobacteraceae > Roseobacter. The sequence continues at coordinate 716,793 of NZ_CANLNE010000001.1, read as the reverse complement.
GAACACGCCTGGCTGCACGACATCGGACGCGCGGAATACGTCGCGATCACGGATAAGGAAGCGCTGAAGGCCTTCCAGCTCTGCTGCGAACTCGAAGGCATTATTCCAGCGCTGGAACCGTCCCATGCGCTCGCCCATGTGATGAAGATCGCGCCCGAGCTGCCCAAGGATCACATCATCTGCATGAACATGTGCGGCCGTGGTGACAAGGACATCTTCACCGTTGCCAAGGCGCTGGGTTTCGAAATGGGTGAGTTCGCCTGAGGCGGTTTGATAGTCAAAAGGAACAGGGATCGTGATCCTGTCCACAATCCCGGCGCGACCCCTGTCGATCCTACCTGTACTTTTAAGGAAACGCGGCTTGGTGAAACGGCGGTCCGCGGGGTTTTCTCACGATGTGGGCTGGTCGGGATTTGCATGGCTGACGACACAACTTTCATGGAGCTCACGGTATGTCGATTTGGGTATTTGACACGCCGCCGGCAGTCTTTATCCGCATCCGGAAGACAGGTTCCACGTCGATCGTTCGGGGGATATTCAAGGGGCGCGGCGTCGCGCACACGGTCACCGGCAGTTCTTTCCCACCCGAGTGGAAGTCGCGCTTTGTCTTTGCTTTTGTGCGAAACCCCTTTGACCGACTGGTGTCGAGCTTGGAAATGTTCCAGACATATCCCGTCAAATCTGAACAGGATGCAAGCATCAGGTCAGGTCTGGGCCTTCACGACGTGATGGATGTCATCGAAGACGATACCATCCCAATCGCAGGAGAAACCTATGTCAGTAAGTTGCGACAGCACGCGATACAAATGACGCACGGTACGTATTTCCTGAATGAGGCTGACTTTATTGGCAGGTTCGAGCGTTTCGACCAGGATTGCCGACATGTGTATCGGCAACTTGGTATGGAAGAGCCGGAAATTATCCCGCACCGGCGCAACACGCCGCCGCGCGACTATCGCAGCTACTTTGACAAATCGACCCGGTCGCGTGCAGAGCAAATCTTTGCCGAGGACTTGGAGCGTTTTGGCTATAACTTCTAGTCAAACAGCATTGGACACTGATAATGCCTGATGTCGGCCACCAATACTCGGCTAATGGGTCTGTTTTAGCGCCCGAAATGTAAAATCAATTCTGCAGGGCGTGCTCTTCGAGAACCTGCAGCGGTACGATCTCCAGTGCGCGTTTGTGTGTGGCGGCCAAGTGGACCTTGGGCGCGCAACCCTCGTCGTGGGCCTGCAGAAAACGCCCCGCGCACAGGCACCAGCTGTCGCCCGCCTTCAGGCCCTGGAACCCGAACTCGGGTCGCGGGGTGCTGAGGTCGTTGCCGACGTATTTCGAGTAGGCGAGAAATTCATCGGTCATCACCGCACAGACCGTGTGGCTACCCTGATCTGCGGCACAGGTATTGCAGTGACCGTCGCGGAAGAAGCCTGTCACCGGGTCCGCCCCGCAGAGCGCCAGCGCCTCTCCCTGCACATTGAGGCTGTCGTCTTTTTCCATCCTCTCCTCCTTACGTCCCGTCGGCAATGGCGCGGAACATTTCGATGTGACTGCGTTGCACCGCCTTGTCGCGAAACTGTGGGTCGACTGCGGTCAGTGCGATCACGATGCCTTGTCTTTCATTGATGTAGAGGTATTGGCCGTAAATGCCACGCCCCATGTATTCGCGGGGGCGCGCATCGCGGGGCATCCACCATTGGTATCCATACCCATATTGATCGGGGGCTGTCGGCGCTGACGCAGTTGTCGAGGCGATCACCCAGGCTTCCGGCACCACCTGCTGGTCGTGCCACTGCCCGTGCTGCAGGAACATCTGGCCAAAACGGGCATAGTCACGGGTTGTGCCATTGAAGCCGCCCAAGACGAAGGCCACGCCGGTGCCATCTGTCAGATAATAGGGTTCCTGTTCCACGCCCAGCGGTGCGATGATCTTCTCGCTCATCAGGTCAATGACCGTGCGCCCCGTAGCGCCGCGCAACACCATGCCCAGCACATGGGTGTCGATTGAGACATACTGCCATTGGGTGCCGGGCGCTGCAAAGGTCTCCGTCAGCCCGGCGGCAAAGGCATCCATCTGTGCACCCAGTGCCAGAACTCTGCCCATGCGGTTGATGTCCGAATTTTTATCGGTGTAGTCCTCGTCGAATGTCACACCGGTTGCCATGTTGAGGACATGGCGGATCGTGGTGCCATCATAAGCGCTCCCCGTCAGCGCGGGCGCATATCTAATGACTGGATCGTCAAGCGAGGCAATCACGCCTTCGGCCAGCAGGACGCCGGTCAGGGCAGAGAGATAGCTTTTTGCCATAGACCAGCTGATGCGCAGGTCCTCTGGCTTGGTGTCGAGATGATAGCTTTCGTGGACCAGCTTGCCATCCTTCAGAACGACTACTGATGTCACCCGCCGATCCCGAACGAATTGCTCAAAACCATCCGGCAGCCCGATGCTGGCTCCGGCGGGCAGCGGCACAATCGTACCTGTTCCCCGGCTGATCGGGCTGTGCAGGAATGCCTGATCCATGTGGCTGAAGTTCCGGGCGATCCGGTCCGGCAGGAATAGGCTGTTGACCGCCATCAGGCGCGAAATTTCGTCCCGCTTCCAGACGCCGACCACCAATGCGGCGAGCGCCAGGGCTAGGGTCAGCCGCAGCACCCATTTCAACAGTTTGCGCATGGCTCAGCCCGTACCCCGTGCCCCATTCCAGCGGATCCAGCGGCCATGAAAATCGGCGCGTCCCAGGGGCAGGGTGATATCGCCGGGCCAGAGCCGGAGCACCAGTGCGGCACCGATGCCGCCGGTTGTGTCCCCGTCGCTTTCCATCGAGAGCCAGGCCAGCGGGCGGGTCGGTGTCGCCGTCGCCCCGGCGGCCTCGATCATTTCCTGACCGCGGGCCTGAACGTCAGCGGGAAAATACTGCCAGGCAACCGTATGTTGGATCAGGTGCAGATGACCTTCGGGTGCCGATGCCAGACGGGTTGCCAGCCACTCTATCGCATCACCCCGGTGGATCGGCGCATCGGTCACTGCAGCAGCGGCGCGGGTGAGCGCCAGGCGCTCCGGTTGATCAGGCCAGAGGTAGGCCGTCAGGCGCAACAGATCCTGTGGATCACTTGGATCGAGCGGGTTGAGATCGACGCCCGCACGCTCCGCAATGACAGGGCGGATGCGCGGGGGCAGGGGGCCCTCCCAATCGGGCGTCAGTGTAAGAGCGGGGTCGGCGGGCGCTATGTCCATGCCAGCCAAAGACAGCGCATAGCGGTCCCACATCAGGTTCAATCCTGCACTGGCGCCGAGTTCCGAGACGGTAAAGGGCAGGTCGAACCGTTCCGCAGCCACGGCAGCGCCCGCGATCAGCGCAGCGGAGCGGCGCACTTCGTTCGTCTGAGGCGGGCTTTCGACCCAGCCGAGCATGAAGGCTTCATGCCGCTCGAACGCCTCCAGCACGCCGTCGCGCAATACATCATCATTCACCTGTGCCGGTGGATAGAGGGCGGCCAGCTCCGGCGCGCGCGCGGCGAGGACCAGCGCATGCAGCCCGCCCGCCGTGCGCAGGGGCAGCGAGGCGCCTGCGGGCCCAACATCCCCGTCGAACTGCGCAAAACGATGCGCCAGGGCGCTGTCTTTCGGCCAGTGCTCCGCCAGGATACGCAGCAGTTGCCCCATAAACGGCGACCCCATGCGCTCGCAACTGATGGCCTGATGCGCAAAGGCCTCAGCCAGCCTCACCTGAAGCGCTCCATCAGTTTTTGTAGCGGTGACAGTGCCTCTGGCTCAGGCTTCGGGGCCTCTGCTGGCTTGGGCGTTGCCGCCTCGGGCTTCTTTTGGCCCGTACTGGATCGCTGGGGCGACACGCGCAGCCCGACTGCATTCATGAATTTCGCCGCATCGCCGGTGACCAGATAGGGCGCACCGTCGCTCACACCGCGCAACACGTCATCCAGCCAACCCTCATCCGCCTTGGCGAAATCGCGCAGCACATACCCTGGCACAGCGTCCTTGTGCCCCGGATGACCAACACCCAGACGGACACGTGCGTAGTCCGGCCCGATATGCGCATGCACCGAGCGCAGGCCATTGTGCCCTGCGTGACCGCCGCCGACCTTATGCTTGATCTTGCCGGGGGCAAGGTCGATCTCGTCATGCAGCACAACCACATCCTCGGGCGCCAACTTGTAGAACCGCAGCGCGGATTGCACCGACTGGCCGGAGTTGTTCATGAAGGTTTCGGGTTTCAGCAGCACCGCCCGGTCGGCGCCAAAGCGACCCTCGCTGATCGCGCCCTGATGCTTGCCCTTCCACGCCGGAAACCCGTGATCAGCGGCGATCCGGTCCAGGGCCATGAACCCGATATTGTGGCGGTTTCTGCTGTACTTTGCACCTGGATTGCCCAGACCCACGATCAGCTTCATGGCAATGCTCCTTCATGTTGCGGTGCAGCATAGCAAAGCTGGCACCCAAACGAAATACGGGGCCGCAAAGGGCCCCGCATTCAACGTCCTCGAAAGGATATGTCTTATTCTTCAGTAGCTTCTGCTTCTGTCTCAGGTGCGTCTTCACCCTCGACTGCGTCATCCTCATCTTCGTCATCAGACGAGGCCAGACCCGCTGGTGCGGAAAGCTGGGCAATCACGAAATCACGGTCTATTGTCGGCTTTGCGCCCTCGGGCAGGGTCACCGAAGAGATTGTGACGTTGTCGCCAATCTCCATTTCGGAGACGTCGATGGTGATGTGATCGGGGATGTCACCCGCCGTCACGATCAGCTCGACTTCGGGCCGCACGAGTGTCAGAACGCCGCCCTTCTTCAAGCCGGGCGAGACGTCTTCGCCTTCCACTTCCACGGCAATGAAGAGGTTGATCTTTGTGGTGCGGCGCAGGCGCATGAAGTCGATATGCGTCGGCAGGTCCTTGACCACGTGGCGCTGCACGTCGCGGCAGATCACGCGCACGTCTTCGTGGCCTTCCACCTTCATGTTGAACAGGGTCGACTTGAACCGTCCTGCCCGCAGTTTCTTGATCAGCACGTTGAACGGAATGTTGATCGGCAGCGGGTCAACGTCGCCACCAAATACAATCCCAGGAACCATGCCATCGCGGCGTGCCTGACGAGCGGCGCCCTTGCCTGTCCCCGTCCGTTCCTGAGCTTCAAGATCCGGAATTGCTCCAGCCATCTTTAATCTCCAATATGTTAAGGGCGGGCCTCCTCCAAGGCTGTAGACCCGCGTGAAGCCGCGCGTATAGACTGGTTTGTGGCTCGTGAAAAGAGGTTTTTCGCAGATGCTCTCTTGCACGTGTTGCCGCCCCGTGTCACCGCTGGCGCATGCGTTTGGTGAGCGATCTCTGGCTGTCCCGAAAATCAGTTGCCGGCTTCGTCATCGTTGGTGCGGCCTGGTCCAGCTATTTCGCCCAGATGCCAGTCATCAAGGCGGCGATTGGGGCCTCTGACGGCGTCTATGGCGCGGTCATGCTGCTGGCCTCTCTGGGCGCGCTTGCTGCCATGTGGCTGGCCCCGCTGGCGCACCGGATTGCAGGCCGCTGGGCCTTGCCGCTGGGGGCGATGATCATGTCGGGCGGCATGTTGGGGGCGGGCATGTCCGCCGAGATCGTGGCCTTTGGGATTGCGATGACCTGTGCCTCGGTCGGGGCAGGGATTACGGATGTGCTGGCCAATGTGCGGGTTTCCGAGATTGAGGAGAGTAGCGGACGCCACCTGATGAACCTCAATCACGCGATGTTCTCTTTCACCTACGCGGGCTGCGCCCTGGCAACCGGCATCATGCGTGAACTGGGCTGGACGCCTGCACAGGTCTTCACCGTTCTGATCGGGCTGACGGCGCTTGCAGGCTGGGTCATGCTGGAAAGACGCGCTCCGCCCATCCCAACGGACGAAACCCCTGGTGATGCGCCGCTGCCCCATCTGCTGGTTTGGGGTGTCGGTGCCATCGTGCTAGTTGCCTTCCTGACGGAGGCCGCGTCTGAGGGATGGTCTGCACTGCATCTGGAACGCACGCTGGGCGGTGGACCGGCCGAAGGGGCGCTGGGGCCTGCGCTTTTGGGGCTGAGCATGGGGATCGGACGGCTTTCGGGGCACTTCCTGTCAGACCGGGTGCCGACCTTGCCCTTCATCACGGTGGCCTCAGTCGTCGCGGCGGCGGGGCTGATTCTGGTGGGCGCTGCACCGACATTGATGACGGCCTACATCGGCTTCGCCCTCACCGGCCTCGGCATTTCAGTGGTCGCTCCGCTGGCGCTTGCGCTGATCGGGCGGCTGGTTCCGCCCAAGGCACGCCTTGCCGCGATCAGCCGCGCCTCGGCGCTTGGGTACGCTGCATTTTTCGTGAGCCCGCCGCTGATGGGCTTCACCTCCGAAGCGCTTGGCCTGCGCGCCGGTTTCTGGGTGGTCGCCGCGCTGCTGTTGATCTGCATTGCCGCGCTGGTGCCGGTACTGGCCGCGCGCATCGCGGCCCGCACGCAGCAGGCCTACTGATCCAGCCAGCGCCCCTCGAAATCCTCGGGAATGAGCAGGTTGTGCCGGCCAAGACCCTCCACGCTGGTCTCGCCACAGAGCGCCATGGTCGTGTCCAGCTCCTTGTGGATCACCTCCAGTGCCCGCGTCACACCGGCCTGACCCATTGCGCCTAGGCCATGCACAAAGGCGCGCCCGACGTAGGTCCCCTTGGCTCCCAGCGCCAGCGCCTTGAGCACGTCCTGCCCGGACCGGATGCCGCTGTCCAGATGCACCTCGACCTTGTCTCCGACCGCGTCCATGATGGAGGGCAGAACGCGGATTGAGCTCAGCGCACCGTCCAGCTGCCGCCCGCCGTGGTTGGACACGATGATCGCATCCGCACCGACCTGCAGCGCCATCTTGGCGTCTTCCGCATCCAGAATGCCCTTGAGGATCAGCGGCCCGCCCCACATTTTCTTGATCTCTTTGACCTCGTCCCAGTTCAACTGCGGATCGAAGCTTTCGGCCGCCCAGACCGAAAGAGATGACAGATCACTGATACCGTCGATGTGGCCGACGATATTGCCGAACTGGTGCCGCCTGGTCTTGGCCATGCCCGCGATCCAGCGCCATTTGGTGGCCAGATTCAAGATATTCCCGACCGTTGGCCGGATCGGGACCGATAGCCCGTTCTTGATGTCCTTGTGACGCTGCCCGAGGATTTGCAGGTCGAGCGTGACCACAAGCGCCGAGCACTTCGCATCCTTGGCCCGTTGGATGATGTTCTTGATGAAGGTCTTGTCGCGCATGGCATAAAGCTGGAACCAGAAGGGTTTGCTGGTGTTTTCCGCCACGTCTTCGATCGAGCAGATCGACATGGTGGAGAGCGTGAAGGGCACGCCGAAGGCCTCGGCAGCCTTGGCCGCCAGGATCTCACCATCTGCATGTTGCATGCCGGTTGATCCGACCGGCGCCAGGGCCACCGGCATCGCCACATCCTCGCCGATCATCTGGCTGGCGGTCGAGCGGCCTGTCATGTCCACCGCCACGCGCTGGCGCAGCCTGATCTTTTCGAAGTCGGTGGTGTTCTCGCGAAAGGTCTGCTCCGTCCAGCTGCCCGATTCCGCATAGTCGTAGAACATTCGGGGCACACGACGTTGGTGAAGGTCCTTGAGATCCTGGATCGTGGTGATGGTTGGCATGGGCACTCTCATATTGGTCAGTTTTGATTACCAATTCGCCGTAGAAAGATCAATCGTCGAAAAATTACACAGATTGGCTTGATTGGTGCGATATCGTACTTTATATAGTTCAATATCGCACCAAATGGAGAGCACCATGAACCTGTCTCGCCGCAAAGCCTTGTCCCTAATCGGTGGGGGGACCGTATTGGCTGCATCCGCGTCTGCCGCCGGGTTTCTCGCCAGCCGAACCCCACACACCGCTCTCGCACCGTGGGACCTTGCCGGGAGCTATGATGATCCCCGCCTCAACGCGCTCAGCTTTGCATTGCTGGCGCCGAACCCTCACAATCTGCAGCCTTGGCAGGCGGAACTCGAAGGGCAGGACAGCCTGTCCATCTATCTGGACCCGGCCCGTCGCTTGCCGGAAACTGACCCCTATGACCGGCAGATTACCATCGGTTTGGGATGTTTTCTGGAACAGATGGTTTTGGCCGCCGGCGCTGCGGGACAGACAGTCCATTTATCCCTCTATCCCGACGGCGCCGATGGCCCGGTTGCGCGTGCAACGTTTTCCTCCGGCGGAGTGCCTGATCCGCTCAGCACGCAAATCCTCGCGCGCAGGTCCTGTAAGGAACCATTCGACGCGCGGCCAATTGATGGTGTGCAGGCGAATGAATTGGAGCTCTTCGCCGATATCTATACAGATGAGACGATGGTCAGCGTGCTGAAATCGCTCACCTGGGAGGCGTGGGAAACCGAGGCGCAGACACGCCGGACGATGATGGAATCCGTTGACCTGATGCGCTTTGGCAAGGCCGAGATCAATGCGAACCCGGATGGGATAGACCTCGGCGGCCCATTTTTGGAGAGCCTGATGTTGGTCGGCATGTTGAGCCGGGATGCACAGTCTGATCCGGAGAGCGCGAGCTTCAAGCAGGGTGTCGAGATCTACCGCGAAATGCTCGCGGCAACACCGGCTTACGCCGCGCTGACCAGCGATGGGAACACGCGCAGGGACCAGATTGAGGCCGGGCGGCGCTGGCTCCGACTGAACCTCAAATGCACGGCCCTTGGCCTCGCCCTGCATCCGGTGAGCCAGTGTCTGCAGGAATACCCCGAAATGTCACCGTACTTTGACAAGGCGCATGATCTTCTGGCAGCGCCGGGACAGACGGTTCAAATGCTGGGTCGATTGGGCTACGGTCCGCAAACGCCCCGCACGCCGCGCTGGCCTCTGGAGACAAAGCTGCTGAATGCCTGACGACGCCCGCGCCACCTATTTCGATGTTTTCAACGAGATCGGAATCATCGAACAGCTCAGCCGCACATTGCTTGAAGCGCGCTTGCCGGACGGTCTGATTGCTCCGCATTTCGCTGTTTTGAACCACTTGATCCGATTGGGCGACGGGCGCGCACCAATCGATATGGCGCGCGCTTTTCAGGTGCCCAAGACCTCAATGACCCATACGGTCAAGGGCCTGGAGGCGCAGGGGCTTGTCGATGTGCGCCCCAATCCTGAAGACGGTCGGTCGAAACTGGTCTGGATCACGCAGAAGGGCCGCGCCACCCGGGATCAGGCGATTGCAGATCTCACCCCAGATTTTGAGCGCCTTGCATCGGGGTTCGACACGCATCGTCTCGACGCGATCCTACCGGTACTGCGGGATCTTCGTATCTTTCTGGATGAGGACAGAAATCCGTCGGGCGGAGCCTAGGCGCTATGCGCCCCATCCGAGAGGGTTTTCACGAAGGCCAAAACGTCCGAAACGGTTTCACCTGCACCTATCTTGCCGACAATAGCCGAGCCCACGACAACGCCGTCCGCCACATCGGCAATTGCGCGCGACTTTTCCGGCGTGTTCACGCCAAACCCGACGATGACGGGCAGGCCACTGGCCGATTTGATCCGGGCCACTTCGGGGCCGACATCCCCGGCTTGCGCTTCGGCAGCGCCGGTGATCCCGGTGATGGAGACGTAATATACAAAGCCCGAAGTGTTCTGCAGCACCCGCGGCAGCCGTTTCGCATCCGTCGTAGGGGTCGCCAGACGGATGAAGTTGAGTCCGGCCGCCTGTGCGGGAAGACATAATTCGCTGTCTTCTTCCGGTGGCAGGTCCACAACGATCAATCCGTCGATACCCGCGTCGATAGACTCGGCGAGAAACCGGTCAACGCCCCGGCTGTAGATTGGATTGTAATAGCCCATCAGGACAATCGGCGTCGTCTGATCCTCTTCCCGAAAGGCACGGGCCAGATCCAGCGTGCGCTGCAATGTCATCCCGCCTTCCAAGGCGCGCTGCCCGGCCAGTTGGATTGTCGGGCCATCAGCCATCGGATCGGTGAAGGGCAACCCCAGCTCGATCACATCCACCCCCGCTGCGGGCAGGCCGCGCACCACCTCCAGCGACGTCTCGAAATCCGGGTCCCCCGCCATGACATAGGCAACAAAGGCCTTCTTTCCGGCTTTGGAAAGCTCTGCAAACTTGGCGTCAATTCGGGTCATCGGGCTGGCCTTTCGTGGTATCGCCCCGCAATGCCGAAAACCAAAGGGAAAATCAATGCATCAACAGCTACTCTGTGCCACTTGTCGGAAATGGCGCGGCCTATCAGGATTTCCCCCTTTAGATTTTCCAAAGACCGCCTACCTATCAGCCATGAATTACTTGCTCGCCATTCTGCTGCCGCCGCTCTCAATCCTGCTGACCGGGCGGGTGATCCTTGCCATTCTGGTGTTTCTCATCTGGATCCCGGCACTTATCTTTTCAGGTGGCTTGACTCATCCGATGTTCATTCTTCTGGCGTGGTTCTTGATCTTTCACGCCCGCGAAGATCAGCGCCACCGCTAGGTCTTGTCTTGGCCCGTCAGACCTCCTAGGACAAGCGCCACCACAACAAGGACGTCGATATGGGTTTCAAGATGGGTATCGTGGGGCTGCCGAACGTTGGCAAATCCACTCTTTTCAACGCGTTGACCCGCACCGCTGCAGCGCAGGCCGCGAATTTTCCATTCTGCACCATCGAACCAAATGTCGGGGATGTTGCGGTGCCGGATGCGCGTCTGGATCGTCTGGCCGGAATCGCGCAGTCAAAACAGATCATTCCTACCCGCATGACCTTTGTCGATATCGCCGGTCTGGTGAAGGGGGCCTCAAAGGGCGAGGGGCTGGGCAACCAGTTTCTGGCCAACATCCGCGAAGTGGATGCGATCGCGCATGTATTGCGCTGTTTCGAAGATGGGGATGTCACCCACGTCGAAGGCCGGGTCGATCCGGTTGCGGACGCAGAGACCATCGAAACCGAACTGATGCTGGCGGATATCGAAAGTATTGAAAAACGCTTGCAGAACATCGTGCGCAAGGTGCGGGGTGGCGACAAGGAGGCGGTTCAACAGGAACGGTTGATGCGTGCCGCGTTGGAAGCTCTGGAGCAGGGCAAGCCCGCACGCGTGGTTGAGGTCGACGCCGAAGATCTGCGCGCCTGGAAGCTGCTGCAGCTTCTGACGACCAAACCTGTGCTCTACGTGTGTAACGTAGGCGAGGCGGAGGCCGCGGAAGGCAATGCGCATGCCGCCAAAGTGGCCGAAATGGCGGCCGCCGAAGGCAATGCCCACGTCGTGATCTCTGCGCAGATCGAAGAAGAGATCAGCCAGCTTGAGCCCGAAGAAGCGACCATGTTTCTGGAGGAAATGGGCCTCGCGGAAGCGGGTCTGGATCGCTTGATCCAGGCGGGATATGCGCTGCTGCACCTCGAGACGTATTTTACCGTTGGCCCGAAGGAAGCCCGCGCCTGGACCATTCGGCATGGTACCAGTGCACCGAAGGCGGCCGGGGTCATTCACGGAGACTTCGAGAAGGGGTTCATCCGGGCAGAGACGATTAGCTACAATGACTTCGTATCGCTGGGCGGCGAACAGCCTGCCAAGGAAGCGGGTAAGATGCGCGCAGAGGGCAAATCATACCTGGTCAAAGACGGTGATGTCCTTCACTTCCTGTTCAATACGTAAAGGCCCCTTACCTCCCAGCCCCGTGTGCACGCCCGCCACGACGGGCCATGGCAATGAACCAGCCTCGTGCATTTTTCCTTGATGCGCGCCTCTGTTTGCGCAGTCGATGTTCAGGACATCCGCCGATAGTACTTCATATCCGGCTACTCCTTCAGGCTGATTTGGCCGGTTCCTCTTGCATCGGCGCAGTTGCCTGATCGTCGCGTTGGGCGTTTTTTTGATCCACGACAAACCCGGCGACAAGCTTTGCAAGCTTTCCGGCTTCACCGGTGAGGGCCTGGCTCGCCGCTGTCGTGGTCTCGAACATCGCGGCGTTCTGCTGGGTCGATCTGTCGAGTTGTTCCACGGCGGTGTTGATCTCGGTAATGCCGGTCGATTGCTCATTGGCGGAGTTGGCGATTTCGGACACATTTTGCGACACGTTGGTGATACCTTTGAGAATTGTCTCAAGCGCCTCGCTGGTTTGATCGATCAACGCGACGCCGCTTTCAACATGCCCTGCGGACTCCGAGATCAACCCATTGATTTGCAACGCTGCTTCCGAACACCGATGCGCGAGGATGCGCACTTCGGAGGCGACAACGGCAAAGCCGCGCCCGGCTTCACCCGCGCGGGCAGCCTCGACGCCCGCGTTCAGGGCCAGCAGATTCGTCTGAAAGGCAATGGAATCGATGACCTCGACGATTTTGGAGATTTTCGAAGAGGATGTCTCGATCTCGCTCATCGCGTTCACCGCGTCATGCATCACCTGCTGACTGGTTTCTGCGTCTTTTTTGACCGTCTCCACGGTATTGGTCGCGTCTGATGCGCCCTGTGCAGCCGAGGAAACGCTGCTTGTCAGTTCACTCAAGGCAGCGGCAGTTTCCTCCAGGGTCGCGGCTGCATTCTCCGTTCTGCGTGACAGATCAAGCGACGAAGAAGCGATCTCGGTACTGCTGGCGTCAATCATACCTGAGCTGTCACCGATTCTGCGGATGAGGTCCGCCAGGTTTGCCACCGCATCATTGAAATCCTGACGCAAGGCCTCGTATGCGCCAGGAAACTCGGTGTCGATCGTGCGGCTGAGGTCTCCCGCGGAGAGACGCTGCAAGCTGCGGGCAAGCTCTGAAACCACGGCCTCTTGCTCATCTGCATGCGCCTTGCGCTCCGCCTCGGCTGCGGCGCGAGCTTCTTCATTTCGCGCTTGTTCAGCGGCCTCTCGCTCCCGTTCTTCGCGCTCCCGTTTGGCTTCTGCGTCGCGGTCCCGCTGTTCTGCCTCCTGCTTGGCTTTCTCGGCTGCACGCTCGGCCTCCAGCATTTCTTTTTGCCGGCGCTGGTCTTCCTCCTGCAGGCGAATGCGTTCAAGCGCGCCATCCCGGAAGACCTCGAGTGCATGTGCGAGGCGTCCAATCTCGCCCTTCTTACTGCCCAATCCTTCGATCTCCGACAGATCTCCCGAGGCCAGGCGCTCTGTCACAGACGTCACCTTGTTCAAAGGTTGCGTGACCATCTTCCAGATCAGCACAGGGGCCAGCAGCACCAATGCCAGGCTTGCCCAGGCAATTTGCTGCATCCGTCCGCGTGCCTGAGCAACCTCGAGGTTCAGCGCCTCCGACGTGGCGTCAATCTTGTCCTGGGCTGCGCCCGCAAAGGCACTGATTTCTGAACCAATTTCTTGAACGGCACGGGCGGCGCTCTGTGCAGAAACCACGGCCTTTTGCTGCGCATCAAAGGCGGCTGACCTTGTCGCGCCAATTCCCGTCTCCGCATCAGCAATTGCGAGAATGGCCTCAAGGTTTTGCGTGATCTCCTGAGAAGCGTTTTCCATCGCGTCTCGCAGTTTCGCAGCATTCACATTCAGCGCGTCCTGAAGACGTGCGAGTTCCTGTGGATCGCGCGCCAGGGCTGTTTGCATGGCGGCGGCAAAGAAGGACTTTGTTGCCGCGTCAAGCGCGGCCTGCCGCCGGATGCGCGTCACCTGGTCATCCATCAGACTACGAATGGAGTCGTCGTTGGTGGTCTTTGCGTCATCGCCATTGATCACAAGCTCAAAGTAGATGTCGTCCAGTGCGGTCGCCAGCGCCGCATCAATCTCCTGGCGCAACGACAGTATTTCTTCAGGTTGGAGTGATGTACGACCAGAGGAGAAAATGGTCTGGAAATCGGCTTCGGCCTTTTGCACGAGCGTATAGAGCTCCGACGACCCACCGGCTTCCTCGATCACCGGCAGCAACGTTTTCAATTGATCCTGAGCCGCGTCAGACAGGTCTGCCAGGATGGAAATCAGCGCGGGATCGCGCGTGTTCAGGGAGCTCAGCGCAATGCCCGAGAGCAGGTTGATTTCCGCGCGCACCTGCAACGTTGCCTGATAGACGGCGAAGTCTTTTTCGATCAATTGCGTCAGGGTTTCGTCGATGTTGACAATCGTGTCGTCTGCCCCGATGACCAGGTCGAAGTAGGCATCATCAGAGGCTTGATCGAGCAATGCGCTTGCGGTGGTTGAGAGTATCAGCGCGTTTTCAACATCTGCCGCAAGACTGTCGGCGCGGGCAAATGCTTCCGACCGGGCGTTGCTGAGCGCTGTCAGGGCGCTTTCCACCTGCGTTATGTCATCGGTAAGAACGCTGGCCTGCTCGGGGTCGAGGTTTTGGACGGCATCGCTGATGTCTGCGATCACCAGTTGCGTGCGACCTGACAGGTTGCTCAACTCCTCTTCGTTGCGGGCGATCAGGATGTTGGAGAGGACATCGCGCACCCGATCAGCGGCGGCCACAACCTGTGCGCTGTTGCGCAGGACGGGCAGGCGTTCATCCGATAGCACTGCCATGTTCGTTGCAATCGACTGAAACACCATCCAGCCGATGATAATGGCCGCGGCGGTCATCGCGGCCAGCGCGCCAAAAATCAGCGCAAGGCGCATCAGGACGGATCCAAAGAGGTTAGAAACGATGGAACCCATAGTGGTGCCCTTCCCATTCAGTCGATGCGGGCGGTGCCGCAGTGTATTCATCGCTGGAAGGGACCCGGATAATCACCCGGGCCCCGATCCTGTATCAGCTGCCCGGATGCATGGCCTCAAAAGTGCCATCAGACAGAATACGTGTCAGGAAGACATCTTCGGACCCCTGATTATCGCCCGGGCCGAACGTCAGCGTCATGCCACCCAGATCGATGGTGCCGAGCGTGTTCATCGCCGTCATAAAGCTGTCGCGCGTCAGATCGGCCCCGGCCTTGCGGAGACCTTCGACAACCAACCGGCCTGCGACATAGCCTTCCAGCGACACGAAACCGGGCTCGGCGCTTGCGTCAAGCGCGCTGAGGGCGGCCTGATACTCTGCCACGATGGCCAGATTGGTGTCCCAGGGCTGCGGTACAACCTGGCTGACGATCACGCCGTCACCATCGGGGCCCAGCTCAGCGGCCAGTGCTTTTGATCCGACAAAGGAGATGGTGACGAATGTCGGGTCCATTTTCATCTTGCGCGACAGTTTGATGAATTCGGCCAGCGGCTTGTAGGCACCAACCATAACGATCGCCTGAGGCTTTGCCTTACGGATATCCAGCAGCGCGGATTTTACCGCGACCGTGTTGCGGGTGTAGCTGCCTTGCGCCACCAGCGACATGCCGCGCGCGTCCAGCGCTTTCTCAACGCCTGCCAGACCGACGCGACCGAAACCGTCATCCTGGAACAGGATCGCGATGTCGGTCAGACCCAGGTCATCCACCAGATAATCCACCCACGCCTGCGTTTCCGCATCATAGGTCGCGCGGACGTTGACGACGTTCTGAAGCGCGGAGTCGCGCAAGAAACCGGCGCCGGTGAAGGGCGCGATCATCGGCATGTTCGCTTCGGTGGCAATGGGTTGCGTGGCCTTGGTTGTGGGGGTGCCCACCGGGCCGACCAGCGCGAGATAGTCACCGCTGTCGATGACCGAGCGGGTCTGCGTGACGGAGCGGTCGGGCTCATACCCGTCGTCCATGCTGGTCAGGCTGATGCTGCGCCCGTTGATCCCGCCTGCGCGGTTAGCTTCTTCGAAGGCCGCCAGCAGACCCTGGCGCATGCCGGTCCCGAGGGCGGCAGCCGGACCTTCGAGGGCGGCGACTTGGGCAAATTGAATACTGTCGTCGGTGACGCCTTGCTCAGCGGCAAGCGGCCCGGCGGCCAGTGCCATCGCGGCAAAGGCGGCGGCGCGCGAAAAGTGAAACATGATAATATCCCGAAAGCTGTTGTCAGTCCGCGACAATAAGGCGCGCAGAACTCAACAAACATTTAATGCGTCATGGGAATGGTAAGGATTGCAGCGCCGCGCCAAGGCCGATTTATGCTGAAGGTCACGCGGGCGACATAGGCGTCCGTTGAGAAAACCGTTTAAGATCAGGGCTCCCGCGACCTTTGGATCGGTTCAAACCAAGAGATTGGTCTGTGCTGATTGCGCCATGATCGAGGTTGTTAGAAATTGAATGATTTGCCGACTATGCTAAGGCTGATGCCGCCGGGACCCTGCACAAGAGGGGTCAGCGACTCAATCGTCACCCTTCATCAGCCGGTCTGCCTTCTTGCGCACCAGCACCGATCTCAGATCATGCATCGCCAGCAGCAAATCGTCGGTCACGGCATCCAGCTGATCGGCTGTTGCGCGCGATTGCGCCCATTGCGTGGTCAGGTTCATGTGGTCCACCGCGCGGTGGATATCGTCGATGTCTCGCCTGGCAAGAAGGGCGGTGCGCTCGGCCATCCAGTCCTGAATGACTGTCAGATCGGCATCTGAAAGGGTTCGGTCGCCTTGCGGCTTGATATCGCCGTTGCGGATGTTCACAACCGCAATCTGATCCATCTCGATGCGCCGCTGCCGGTTTTCGGTGTCTACACGAAACACCGCGGCCCCGTTTTCCCGGACGCGAAAATAGTATTCCGGCAGCTCTCCCGACATACCTCGTCCTTCTTCAAGTCAATCCAGCGCAGAAGGTCTGGATGCGGGTGCAGGCCTCTTTCAGGGCGGCATCGGAGGTAGCGTAGCTGACACGGAAGTTCGGTGAAAGCCCGAAAGCCGCACCGAAGACGACCGCCACGCCGGTCTCTTCCAGCAGCGCCGTGGCAAAGGTCTCGTCGTCGGTGATCTCCGTGCCGCCCGCCGAGGTCTTGCCGATGCAGCCCGCGATCGACGGATAGACATAAAACGCCCCGTCCGGCACCGGGCAGCGGATGCCCTCCGCCGCGTTCAGCATCTCGACGACCAGATCCCGCCTGCGCGCAAACATCTCGTTGTTGGGCGCGATGAAGTCCTGCGTGCCGGTCAGCGCCTCGACTGCCGCCCACTGGCTGATCGAGCAGGGATTGGACGTGGACTGCGACTGCACCTTGCGCATCGCCTTGATCAGTTCTTCGGGTCCCGCCGCGTAGCCGATGCGCCAGCCGGTCATCGCGTAGGCTTTGGAAACGCCATTGACCGTCAGCGTACGGTCATAGAGCCCCGGCTCCACCTGCGCGGGTGTGCAGAATGTGAAATCATCGTAGACGAGGTGCTCGTACATATCGTCGGTCATCACCCAGACATGGGGGTGCCGCATCAGCACATCGGTCAGTTCTTTCAGCTCGTCCCAGGTATAGCCCGCACCAGTTGGATTCGATGGCGAGTTGAAGATCAGCCACTTGGTCTTGTCCGTGATCGCCGCTTCTAGCTGGTCTGCTGTCAGTTTGAATCCGGTCTGTAGCGACGCCTCTGCGATCACGGGCGTGCCGCCTGCCAGCAGCACCATGTCCGGATAGCTCACCCAATAGGGCGCCGGAATGACCACCTCGTCCCCCTCGTTCAGCGTCGCCATCAGCGCGTTGTAAAGGATTTGTTTACCACCTGTGCCCACACTGACCTGCGATGGCTCATAGCTCAGATCGTTGTCACGGTGCAGTTTATCGCAGATTGCGCGCTTCAGCTCTGGAATTCCGTCCACGGCGGTGTATTTTGTCTTTCCACCGGCGATGGCGGCCACGGCGGCGTCCTTGATGTTCTGAGGTGTGTCGAAATCCGGTTCACCTGCGCCAAGGCCAATGACGTCACGCCCCGCGGCCTTCAACTCAGCCGCTTTCGTGGTGACGGCAATGGTGGGAGACGGTTTGACGCGGGCAAGGGTCGTAGACAGGAATTCCATTCTGGCCTCAGTTTGATAAGACATTGGCCAACTCATAGGGGGCAGCTTGCCGCCGTTCAAGCGCGATCATCGCAAAGGAGATCAAAGCATGCACGATACTCAAGACTGGTACGGTCCCGAGACAGCGACATTTGGCGACCGCGTGGCTGCGGCCCGTGACATGGCCGATATGACGCAGGCTCAGCTGGCCCGCCGCCTTGGGGTGCGCGTCTCCACGCTCCGGGCTTGGGAAAACGATCTCAGCGAGCCTCGCGCCAATCGCCTGTCGATGATGGCGGGGCTCTTGAACGTGTCGATGATGTGGCTGATCAACGGACAGGGCGAAGGCCTTGATGCACCGATGGAAGAGGCCAGCCTGCCAGCCTCCGCGCATGAAATCCTCAATGAACTGCGCGACTTACGCACGGACATGATTGCGCGTGTTGAGCAGATGGGCCGACTGGAGAAGAAATTGCGCGCGGCGCTGAAGGAAGATCTGCATGAAAGAGCCGCGTGAGACGCGTATCAAACGTCTGAAAATGCGGTCGATGCGGCGCGGGATCAAGGAAATGGATGTGATCCTGCAACCCTTTGCCGAGGCCAACCTCGAGGCCATGGATGAAGCCGGGCTGTCTCTTTACGACGATATGCTCAGCGAGAATGACCACGATCTTTATCAATGGGTTAGCAGGCAGACACAGGCGCCAGACCGCTATGCCGCGCTCATAGATCAGATCGTTGACCAGCTGCCGCGCACTCCTGCCTGACTCGGCACCGTACGACCCATTTTCGCGTTTTTAACGAATTATTGGCGTTTCTCGCGCAAATTCCGACCAAATTAGAACGAGTCGGAGCGCGTAAATGAGCATACAAGATCAAATTCCGTCAGACCCTGCGTCCATGAGCCGAACACAAGGTTTCATGGTCAGCTATTTGGAGGCGCTGTCACTGGTGGAGCGTCTGCACCGCCTGCTGCTGGACGTCATCAAAGACGAATTTGAGCGGGTTGGCGTCCTGGAGATCAACGCGGTACAGGCACTGCTGCTCTTCAACATCGGCGACAATGAGGTAACAGCGGGCGAATTGAAAAGCCGCGGTTACTATCAGGGCAGCAACGTCAGCTACAACCTGAAGAAGCTGGTGGATATGGGCTACATGCATCACCAGCGTTGCGAGATTGACCGGCGTTCGGTGCGCGTAAAGCTGACCGACAAGGGGCAGAAAATCCGGGTTGTCGTGTCGGAGTTGTTCTCTCGCCATGCGGACGGTCTTGAAGCCAAAGGGGTTCTGGGACCGGATGGCATCGATGACATCACACGCTCGCTGAAACGTATGGAACGTTACTGGTCCGACCAGATCCGCTACATCTACTGAAGCGCGCTGATCGTCAGATCGTCGAGTTCCCTTTTCAGCTTGGCGGTCATTGCTGCCGCATAATCTTCAAACCCAAGGGCCGTTTGCACAAATGCATCCGGCCCTGTTATCACTTCGGCCCGGAAGTAGGACGATAGCTCGCCAATCTCACTTTGGCGGAGATCTCCTGTCGCAGGGGCGTCGGCGCCAATCACCAACGCATTGATGGTGATCCCGCGCGCGCCGATGGCATTCTTCACGTCTCGGGGCCGTGGGCCCAGATTGGATTGCCCATCGCCAGAAATGTCCAATGTGCGTTTCCAACACCCTTTTTTTTGATCGAGATAGGCAGCACCGGTGTCCATTGCGACACCGAGCGCCGTGCCGGGCGTGGTGTCCCGTCTTTCCGTCTCCGCCAACGTGGTGCTGATGGTTGCGAGCGTCTCGCGATTGGCCATGGCCGTCCATGGGACAAGCACCGTGTGATCTGCAGGCCCGCTCCATTCGAACACCATCAGGGAGATTGGCGCGGTCGGCACCGCCAGCAAGATGCGGACGACCTCCGGATCATTCAATGCTGTGACCAGCCCATCAAGCTGCAACCGGTACTCCCGCAAGTCAACGGACCCTGAGACATCTAACCCCAGCGCCAGCGCCTGACGGCAATTGGCATGTGCATCGATTGGCATCCCAATGGTCAAGAGCAGACCCACGCACCAGGCCTGTCTCATCCCTTCGGTTCCCCGTCGGAACCTGAGGTCAGCGCTCCGATCACAGGAGGTGTCAGTTCCCTTTCCAGCTTGCGCCGCATGGCGCGCTCATAGTCCTCAAACCCCTGCGCAATTTCCAGAAAGGCTCCGGGCCCATGCAGGACTTGTGCCTGATAAAATGCGATCAACCCGGTTTCGGCCTCGTAGTCCGCTCCATTGACCACCAGACCGTTGACCGTAACCCCGTCAAAGGGAAATTCGGCATAGGCCTGTGCTGGGCCGAACCCCTCATTGTTCTGCCCATCCCCGGCCATATCCAGTGTCCTGTAGAGACAGCGCGGCCCTCGCGTGAGCAATCCTGCGCCATATCCCAGCGCATACCCCATCGCCGTTGGGAAATCATTGTGACTGCGACTGCTCGCCGCGATCGTCTCCGCTGCGTGCAACAGTGCGGCGCGGCTATCGATCAACGTCCACTCCAGCAGCACTTCCTGATTGTAGCGCCCGGACCACTCGTAAGCGGCAAGCGCCACGTGGCTGTCCGCCGCGAAAAAGGCCGCTTCCACTTCGGGTGCGGTGAGAGCGGCCACCAGACCGCCCCGCTGCAACCTGTCCTCCGCGGCATCGACCGAGCTTGACACATCCAGCGCCAGAACCAGCGCCAGCCGACACTCTGCTGCCGCCGGACCCGCCAGCAGCAGACCTGCGCAGAGGCCCGCGCGGATCACCAGTGGCCTGTGTTTTCCATGCTCGCCCAAGGCTCGGCCGAGGCCAGATTGTCGCCTTCCTGTAGCAGCTCGATGGAAATGTTGTCGGGCGAGCGGACGAAGGCCATATGCCCATCGCGGGGTGGCCGGTTGATCGTCACACCATTGTCCATCAGATGCTGACAGACCTCGTAGATGTTGCCGACACGGTATGCCAGATGCCCGAAATGACGACTGTCATCGGGCAACCCTTCATCGCCATCCCAGTTGTAGGTCAATTCGACCGGGCATTCCTCCTGTCCGGGCGGTGCCATGAATACCAGCGTGAAGCGCCCGCCCTCGCTGTCCATCCGCCGCGTCTCCTTCAGTCCCAACAGCTCGTAAAATGCGATCGATTTCTCCAGATCCTTCACGCGCACCATCGTGTGCAGATACTTAAGGCTCATGCTGCCCCTCCATCACTTCGTTAACTTCCCGCAACACTAGCACGCCCGCCCCGGGATGCCAGTCACATCGCGCTGATCGCTCTTCAGGAAATCCATTTCCAGAATACATCATATAGCTGTTCCGCGATGACCCGCGCCCAGATATAGTCGTATGCGACTCATGCCCTCGAAAGGATGTTCCCATGCCGCTCACGCCCGAGCACCAAGCCGAAATCGACGAACAACGCAGCCAACCGCAGCCGACCCTGCGCGCCACCGCCCCCGGTATGGAAAAGCACCTCTACACCGCGCAGCCCGTGCTCGATCATGGCTTTGTCCGTGTCATCGACTACATGGGCGACGACGCCGCCATCTGCCAGGCCGCCCGCGTTTCCTACGGGCGCGGTACCAAATCGGTGCAGAACGACGAAGGGCTCATTCGCTACCTCATGCGCCACTGGCACTCCACCCCCTTCGAGATGTGCGAGGTCAAGTTGCACGTGAAACTGCCCGTTTTCGTCGCCCGCCAGTGGATCCGCCACCGCACCGCCAACGTGAACGAATACTCCGCCCGTTACTCGATCCTCGACCGCGAATTCTACATTCCGGCGCCCGACGACCTCGCCGCCCAATCGGTGGTCAACAACCAGGGCCGGGGCGAGGCGCTCACCGGAGACGAGGCCGAACGCGTCCTGCGCTACCTGCAACAGGACGCGATGCAATGCTATGACCACTACGAAGAGATGATCAGCCAGGACGGCCAGCAGGGCCTCGCGCGCGAACTCGCCCGCATGAACCTTCCCGCCAACGTCTACACCCAATGGTATTGGAAGGTAGACTTGCACAACCTCTTCCACTTCCTGCGCCTGCGCGCCGATGCGCACGCGCAATATGAAATCCGCGTCTACGCGGACGCCATCTGCGCCATGGTCAAGGACTGGGTCCCCGCCGCCTACGGCGCCTTTGAGGACTACCGCTTAGGCGGCGCAACACTGTCGGGTCGCGCGCTGGAGTGCGTCAAAAAGATGCTCGCCGGAGAGGAGGTCACGCAGGAGACCTCCGGGATGAGCAAGGGCGAGTGGCGAGAATTTCAGGGTATGATTGGTGGTTAACGACAGCAGCTCGGAGAATGAAGAACAAAGTAGTCCGAAGACTCCAGCATCCAGTAGAAGCTCGCGGGTAGGGCGGGCCGCGCTTAGTGCGATTGGTGGCGCAATCCCATTTGCTGGCGGCCTCTTCTCGGCCGCTGCTGGCTATTGGTCCGAGCAGGAACAAGAGAAAGTGAACGACTTCTTGAAGCACTGGATGGAGATGCTGAAAGAGGAACTGGAAGAGAAGCAAAGAACAATCGTGGAAGTGATGGCGCGACTAGACATGCACGATGAAGCGATTCAAGAGAGGATCAAAAGCAGTGAGTATCAGTCTTTGGTCAAGAAGACTTTTCGAGAATGGGCAGCCTCTGAGAGTGAGAGAAAACGAATTCTTGTCCGTAATATCTTAGCCAATGCGGCATCTTCTTCAGTAACCAGCGACGATGTCGTTAGAATGTTCTTGGACTGGATGAAGAGCTTTTCTGACATGCACTTCGAAGTGATTGGTGCCATCTATAACAGCGATGGGATCACAAGAGGCGCGATGTGGCAAAAAATCGGGCGAGGCCCAGTCCGTGAGGACTCTGCGGATGCAGATCTTTTTAAGTTACTGATCCGCGACTTATCGATGGGGAGTGTCATCCGACAGCATCGGGAAGTGGATTATCATGGCAATTTTCTAAACAAGTCGGTTCGGGGTCGTCCAAAGCGACCCGCTTCGAGCACTGCTAAGTCCGCCTTTGACGAAGAAGATGGCTATGAGCTTACAGCACTTGGCCAGCAGTTTGTTCATTACGCAATGAATGATCTTTCTATTCGAATTGAATACGACCCGACCGCAAAATGATCCATTGTTGCCCGCCGGAGGCGGGTAGCGCCCGAACCGCCCCCACGGGGCGGGCGCTTCGCTTTTCCCCGCCCCTCGGTCCGGGCGCCGAGTAGCACCACCCACATCACCACTCTCAAAGCGCCTCTCTCCCGGGGCTCCGCCCGTTGTCGCCTCAATTGATCCCCCGGATCAATTGCCGGGCTGCGCCCGGACCGGCGCCAACCCCACCACGTTGCGGGCGCTTCGCTTTTCCCCGCCCCTCGGGGCGGGCGCGGTGCTCTTAATCTGCAAGATCACCAGTTTGAGAAGTTCCCTTTTTCCAATCAAACTCATGCACAGGGCGCTTCAAGCCCATCGAAGCCGGCGCATTGACAAGACATTTATGGTGCGCAGACTGCCCCCATGCTCATCCTCGCGGCGCCCCCGGTCGATTTCGTTGAAAATCCTTTTCCGCACTATGACGCCCTGTTGCGCGAGGCGCCTGTCTGTGCGCAGCCTGACGGCTCTTTCCTGCTCTCCCGCCACGCGGATCTCAGCGCCATTTACCGGGATGTAGACCTCTACAAATCAGACAAAAAGGCCGCCTTCGCTCCGAAATTCGGCACAGGATCTCCGCTCTTCGAGCACCACACGACATCGCTGGTTTTCAACGACCCGCCACTGCACACGCGCGTGCGACGGATCATGACATCGGCACTTACGCCGAAGGCGCTGAGGCGCATGGAACCGGGCCTGATCGCCACCGTCGATGCACTGCTCGAAGCGCTGCCGCAACCCTGCGACCTGATCGAAGACTTCGCCGCCTCGATCCCCATTCAGGTGATTGGCAACCTGCTTGACGTGCCCATGGACGAGCGCGGTCCGCTGCGGGACTGGTCCCTGGCCATTCTCGGGGCTTTGGAGCCTACGCTCACCGAGGCACAGCTCTCCCGTGGCCATCAGGCGGTTACGGCATTCAAAACATATTTGCAGGACCTTATCGACCGGAGACGCGCCGCACCCGGTGACCCCGAGACCGATGTGCTGACCCGCCTCATCCAGGGCGATGAAAGCGGGCAACTGTCAGAAATCGAACTCATTCAGAATTGTATCTTTATTCTGAACGCAGGGCATGAAACGACCACAAATCTGATCGGCAATGGCCTTGCGCTGCTGCACGACCACCCGGACCAGCGTGAAAAATTGATCTCTGATCCGTCCCTTATCGACGGTGCGATTGAAGAGGTCCTGCGCTTTCGCTCTCCGAACCAGTTTGGCAATCGGGAAACCGCGCAGGACGTGTCGCTTGGTGGCCATGAAATCCCGAAGGGAACCAACCTGCACCTTTGCATTGGCGCTGCAAATCGTGATCCGGTGGTTTTTGATGATCCGCAGAGATTTGACATCGCGCGCCAGCCAAACCGTCATCTGGCATTCGCTGGCGGGCCGCATGTTTGCGTCGGTCTGACCCTTGCGCGGATGGAGGGACGCATTGCTGTGGCCCGCTTTCTGCGACGTTTTCCGGATTACGCGATCACGAGGCGTGTGCAGGGCGGTCGTATTCGGTTCCGCGGGTATGCGTCTCTGCACGCTCAAGTGTAAACGTGCGTACCTGATCAGTTTGTTATCCACAGCACTTCGTAAAACTGGTGCGTCGAGCGCATGTTGTTTCGTGGTCTCGCTCTCATAATACTGGGGGTCCCAATCACAGCGCAGGCTTCTCCGATTGGCGATGTGTTCTGTGCACGGTCAGAGGAGTTGCGTGACAGGCTGACACGTCAGTATGGCAGTGAGCGGCAGGCCAGTGGATTGCGCGGGCGTGAGCAGGTAATGGAGGTCTGGACGGACCAGCGCGGCGATTGGACGATGGTTGTACGCTATGCGTCCGGCACGTCGTGCATCGTGGCGATGGGTGAACACTGAACGGCATGATCCTGCTTAGCGCGACGCTGTGCGCCGCAGATCAGCGACGGTCTCGGCATTCCGGTGCTCCCACGCTTTGAAGTTCTGGTAGGCACGTTGGGAACGCTCTGCGCCATTTGCCTCCGGCTCGGTGAAATACTCTTTTACTTGTTGGTAGTGTGCCATGCATTCCATGACTTCCGCATGGTTGAGCGCACGTGTCTCAGCGGCTGCATTACAGCCGTAGTAGAGTAGCAGGACCGAGAGGAATTCCGTCATATCTTCACCTTCAGGGGCAAAGATACGTCATGTTTGGCAAACATTGTGTAAACGGCGCGTTTGCTAACGGCCGACCCGATGGCCGCCCGTTTGAAAAGGCCGCTTTATGTCAGAACGTTAGAGCAGCTTGAGATCACTCGCCATCTGCCGTCCATCGCGTCCTTCGGACAGCTCAAAGCTGACTTTTTGGTCATCGGCCAGGCCGGTTAACCCGGACCTTTCAACCGCTGAAATATGTACAAACACATCTGATCCACCGCCTTCTGGAGCGATGAAGCCATAGCCTTTTGTGGTGTTAAACCACTTCACGGTGCCGTTTGGCATCAGTCCCGTGCCTCCTTTGTATTGCCTGACTGCCCCAGCGCTTCCGGAGCAGCTTGTTCGTGCGGCCAGTTTGATCGCAAAAATCAGACCAGCTACTCTTTAAGAGATTGCTCTTCGCGTGTAAAAATCAAGCAAAACGGGAAGAAACGCGGCGATTTGCCCCCCGAATAATCTGATTTGTGAGTAAATGATGCGACTATATGGACTAAAAAATTGCGACACTTGCCGTAAAGCACTGAAAGCCTTGCCGAAGGCAGAGCTTGTGGATGTGCGGGTCGAGGGTGTACCGGGGGATGTTCTGACGGCTGCTCTGGCGCAGTTTGGGGACGCTTTGGTCAACACGCGCTCGACGACCTGGCGTGGGATGGACGAGGCGGACAGGAATAAACCACCCTTGGAACAGTTGAAGGCACACCCCAGCCTGATGAAGCGGCCCCTGATCGTGGACGGGGCCAAGATGCATCTGGGCTGGACCAAGGACACACAGGCGGCGCTAGGGGCCGCCTGATCACGTCAGGCCTCGGGGATGCGTTTACGTAATGCGTTGTCCAGGGACAGCGGGCCTGCGCCTTTGATAACAAGCACCAGCAGGACAAAGACCCAGAAACTGCGCTGATCGAGGATCACGCTGTCGGGGAATCGGTCAAACCACGCGCCGAAGGTCTCCTTGTGCTCCAACCCGCCATGGCCAAAGAGGTCGGTCAGGGACTGCACGACGACGAAGCCGATCATCCCAAGGGCGGAGAGACGCGTCAGCAGACCAAGGACAATGAGGGCCGGCAGGATGAATTCCGCCCAGGTGCCGGCCACGACAACGGCCCAGTGAAAGATCGACAGCTGGGAAGTGTCGAAAGTCACCGCCTCCATCGCTTTGGGGAAAATCTGGGCGTAGGCCCCAACGGAGGGTTGAAAGAGGCCCTTGAACCCCTCTCCGAGTTTGGTGAGCCCGGACACCCAGAAATACATGAGCAGCGTGCCTGCAAAGATCAGACGCGCCAGCGTCGCAAGCAGCCAGTCCGCCTGCGACAGGCGGTGTGTCACCGAAGCATAAAGAGAGATCATCTAGCTGTCCTTTGTCTTGTATTCAGTCAGGGCGCAGGTTTGCAAAGCCTGCGAAAGAGAAGTGGCAAGGTCGAAAGTGGGATATGCTGCAAGAGCTGCCTCATGTGCATCGCCCAGCGTCCGGCCGGACTGCAGGTTTTGCAGCCACACCGCTGCACCATCTGGAAGCAGATGTGGGGCAGGGTCAAATTCCGGTCGTGTGATCAGCACATCCTGCGGCACGGTACGCGGTTTGGGCGCGTTTTCTTCGGTGTTGAACCGCCAGATATCAAAAAGAGGCCAGGCGGACCTGATGACCTGCGTGGCCGGTGCAAAAGACAGCCGTATCTCAACAAGCTCCTGGGGGTCACATTGGAAGGTTTCGGCTGGTACGGGGGGGGCATCCGCCGCGTGGTAAGACCGTCTCAGCGCCAGATCGAGCCGGGCGCAGTCGGGCAGGTAGCCAATGTGCTGGAGTGGGGCAAAGCTCTCCAGAAACGCGGGCAGCTTTCCCCCGTAGTGCATCATCAGCGGCGAGCCCGGTGGATGCGCACGGACATAGACGGCGGCCAGTCTGTCGAAAGTCCGGGCCCCCAACAGCTTGTGCAACAAGGGAAACGCTGTGCGGAGTGCCTCTGTAAGCGATACCACGACGTTGTTCCGGTAGACGGAAAACCGACGGCCTGCGGGGGCGGCATCGCCATCCAACAAGCCGTCGGGCACGTCCTGCGCCGCGTCAAGCAGGGCGCTTCGAAATGTGGATTGTGAGACTGTCATTTGACCAGAGCAAGCGCCTGTGCTGCGCGGTCGGCCTCGCTGCGCAACACCGGCCAGTCGGGGACATCATTGTCCCATTCGACGAGAACGGGACGCGCGCCGGACTTGGCGAGTGTCAGGTCCAGCAGCGCCCAGACGGGATCATCCACCGGTCTGCCATGGCTGTCGATCAGCAGTGGGGCGCCGTGATCGTCGACTTCTTCGTCATGGCCGCCCACATGTATTTCGCCAACGGCCTTCAGCGGGAAGGCGTCGATGTAGTCCGGTGCTGACATCCCGAGATTAGTGGCGGAGATGAAAACGTTGTTCACGTCCAGCAAAAGGCCACAGCCGGTGCGCCGCACCAATTCGGTCAGAAAATCGGTCTCCGACCAGGTGCTTTCGGCAAAGGCCAGATAGCTTGACGGGTTCTCCAGCAACATCTGACACCCAAGCGCCGATTGCACCTGATCGATGTGATCGGCCACGCGGGTCAGCGTGTCGTTTGTGTAGGGCAGGGGCAGCAGGTCATTCAGGAACTCCGCACCATGGGTGGACCACGCCAGATGTTCCGAGAAACTCGCTGGTTTCGACCAGCCCACAAGGGTCTTCAGCCGTGCCAGGTGCTCCGCGTCCAGCTTATCCTCCCCGCCGATGCTGAGGCCGACGCCATGCACAGACAGCGCAAACTGCTCGGACAGCGCCCGCAACTGCGCCAAGGGACGCCCGCCATCGCCCATGTAGTTTTCCGCGTGGACCTCGATCCATTCGACCGCACCGGGATCTGCGCGCAACTCTGCAAAATGCTGGGGTTTGTATCCGACACCGGGCGCGGGCGGCAGGTGTTCAAAACGAGGGGAGTTATCTAACATCTTGGCCCTCCGACGTCATGTGTCCCGAGGTGTTTTCAGGGGGATCCCACCCGGCGATCTGCATCACCGGGTGGGATCAATTTCGTATGCATGCTTATGCAGGCAGATCGCGGCTCAGCTCTTCCAGCGAACCTTGGCGCGGTGTGCCGTCTGCCAGGTCGGGCAGTTCGATTTCGGCGCATGTGCCAGCATCGACCAGCGTCCAGGCGTTGCCCTGGTAGTCAACGGTGGATGTGCCCGCGCAGGTTGTGCCGGGGCCGGCCGCGCAGTCATTGGCGCCTGCCAGCGAAACGCCGTAGCACTTTTCTTTCGCAGCCGCTTCGGCTGTTGTCACCTGTGCGGTCAGGGCAGCAGCGACAGCACCGGCAATTGCGACTGTTTTCATTGTGTTGGACATGATTTCATTCCTTTTTCGAGGACCATCGCGGTCAATGATAGGGCAAAATCTAGACGTTGGGAAACGGACTTTCCACTCACGAGGTCGTGCCTCACGCAGCCGTCAGAAGACGTTGGGTAGACAGCGGCAAAAACACGCCAATCTTCACGGAATGTTACAAAATCGGTCCCCGCGGGCAGCTGCGCGGCACGCGGAGACGGGAATTGTTACAAAAGATCGGGCGGCGTTGCTTCCCGTGCCAGTGTTTGTGTCAGGCTGTCCAGCGCTTCAACGCTTGTGCGTTTTTCGCCCAGACGCCGGAGGGTCACGGTGCGTTCTTCGACCTCGCGGGCACCAACGGCTAGGATGACCGGCACCTTGCCCACGGAGTGTTCGCGGACCTTGTAGTTGATCTTCTCGTTGCGCACGTCGGCTTCGGCGCGGACGCCAGCGGCTTTCAGGGCCGCCACGACCTCATGCACATAGTCATCGGCGTCGGAAATGATCGAGGCGACGACGACCTGTCGCGGGGCGAGCCAGAACGGCAGTTTGCCCGCCGAATTCTCAATCAGGATGCCGATAAAGCGCTCGAAAGATCCCAAACAGGCGCGGTGCAGCATATAAGGGCGATGCTTCGCGCCGTCTTCACCCACGTAAGTCGCGCTCAGACGCTCGGGCAGGTTGGGGTCCACCTGGAAGGTGCCGCATTGCCATTCGCGCCCGATGGCGTCGGTCAGTTTGAAATCCAGCTTGGGACCGTAAAACGCCCCTTCACCTGCATCCAGCGTGTAGGGGTGGCCAGTGGCCTTGATCGCGTTTTCCAGCGCGGCCTCGACGTGATCCCAGCTTTCCTCGGACCCCACGCGCTTTTCAGGCCGGGTGGCGAACATGATCTCGAAGCTTTCGAAGCCCAGATCCTGGTAGACCGAGGACAGGTAGGTGATGAACGCCGCGCATTCCGCCTCGATCTGGTCTTCACGGCAGAAGATATGGCCATCGTCCTGGGTAAAACCGCGCACCCGCATGATGCCGTGCAGGGCGCCGGACGGTTCATAGCGGTTGCACGATCCAAACTCGGCCATGCGCAGCGGCAGGTCGCGGTAGGATTTCAAGCCCTGGTTGAAGATCTGGACATGGCAGGGGCAGTTCATCGGTTTCAGCGCGTTGATCGCCTTTTCCCGAGCGTGTTCCTCGTCCACTTCGACGATGAACATATGCTCCTGATACTTGTCCCAATGGCCGGAGGCTTCCCAGAGCTTGCGGTCCACAACCTGTGGGGTGTTGACCTCCTGATAGCCTGCTGCGCGCTGTTTGCGGCGCATGTAGTCCTGCAAGGTGGTGTAGATCGACCAGCCATTCGCGTGCCAGAAGACCTGCCCCGGTGCTTCTTCCTGCATGTGGAAGAGATCCATCTCGCGACCCAGCTTGCGGTGATCCCGCTTGGCGGCCTCTTCGAGCATGTTGAGATGCGCGCGCAGCTTTTCCTTGCCGGTGAAAGCCACGCCGTAGATGCGTTGCAGCATCGCCCGATCGCTGTCGCCGCGCCAGTAGGCACCGGCAATCGACATCAGCTTGAAGGCGTCGCCCGGCACTTGCCCGGTGTGCTGCAGGTGCGGTCCCCGGCAGAGATCCTGCCAGTCACCGTGCCAGTACATGCGCAACGGCTCATTGCCCGGAATGGCGTCGATCAGCTCCACCTTATAGGGCTCGCCCGCGTCCTCGTAATGCTTGATCGCGCGCGCGCGGTCCCAGACCTCGGTGCGGACCGGATCACGTTTGTTGATGATGTCCTTCATCTTCTTTTCGATGAGGCCAAGGTCTTCCGGTGTGAATGGCTCGGCACGGTCGAAATCATAGTACCAGCCATCCTTGATCACCGGGCCGATGGTGACCTGGGTATCGGGCCAGATTTCCTGCACGGCGCGGGCCATGATATGCGCCAGATCGTGGCGCACCAGCTCGTTGGCCTGCTCTTCGTCCGCCATGGTGTGAATGGCGATCTCGGCGTCCTCTTCGATGGGCCAGGCGAGATCGTAGTGCACCCCGTTCACGGTGGCGGAGATCGCCTTTTTGCGCAGCGAGGTGGAGATGCTGGCGGCCACATCGCCTGCGGTGACGCCCGCCTCGAAGCTGCGCGCATTGCCATCGGGAAAGGTGAGAGAGATTGCGTTGTCTTTGGGAGCCATCTGCTGGCACTCCTCGTCGGTTTGGCGCCTACGAGACGCCCGGTTGCGGGTTATGTGAGCGTGCTGATGACGCCTAGGGGCAGATGTGTCAAGAAGCGCTGTCCAATGTATACCCAAGAATACGTTGACTGCGACACCTCGTATGCTAAATCCGACATATACTCAAATGGTAGAATTGACCGGAAGGATCGTCATGCCGCGCTATAACCGCACATTCGAATTGAGTATCCATGATGTCGATTTGATCGAAGAATCTCTGCGGGCCCGTGGTCGGGAATTGTGCAGGATGCGCCGTGCTTTGTCGGAAGAAAATCCTGCGGATCTGCAGTCGATCACTGTCATCGAAGCAGATCAGCGGGAAAATGAAGAACTGCTTGGGCGTCTTCACAACCAGAAGATTTTTTACCGCCCCGGCGCCGCCCCCTATGTTGGCGGGTAACCGCGCCGAAGACGGTTGCAGTCAGGCCGTGTAGGCCGCGTAGGCCATCAGCAGACAACAGATCCAGCCAGCAGTGAAGATGATGGGGCGCAGGGGAAGCCTTGCGAGACCTGAAATCATCCCCACCGCATGGGCGACCCGCAGCCAGAAGAATGCGATGGCTGTCCAGTAGGTCAGCGTCGAGTACCCGCCCAGACGGTCAATCACCAGCACCAGGATGGCAAAGGGCAGCAACTGCTCCAGCAGGTTCAGATGCGCGCGGTAAGCCCGGTGCACCCAGGGCCGCAATTGCGTCAGATCACCGGGGCGAGTGAAGTTATCCGCCGGATGCGGGTCCGTGTTCACGCCGACGATGTAAGGGATCCAGAGGGAAGCTGCGAAAATGCAGAGCATGATCAGCACGCCCATTTCAGTAGGAAGTGTTCCGGCCTGCATCGCTCACCCCTCCGCTTCTGCGTGCGAAAAGCGCACCGATTGCCCGGTTTCCAGCCATGTTTTCAGGCCAGCGAGGGTGCGGTGCCAACCATCTGCCACGCCTTCCTGACCGGCGGGAATGTCATAGTGCTCAAGCGTGAGCATGCAGTTTTCACCCTGCGGTTCAATCAGATAGACAAAACGTGAATGCTCCAGCGGCACCTCCGGTCCGGCCCAATGCGGCTCGAATGTGCTCTCAATCCGGGTTTTGGGGGTCAGCTTGGTCTCCGTCAGGATCAGCATCGGCGTGCCGTCCTCGAATTTCAGGATCAGCTTGTTGTCTTCGCGCACGCAACTGCCTGCCACGAAGTTATAGGCGGCATTGGCCTCGGCGTCCGTCAATGCGTGCCACAGCGCGTCCTGGGTGCAGTGAATATAGGTCTGCATCATGAAATCGGGTTTGGTCATCCTCGGTGTTCCTTCAAGTTGGGTTTTGAGATTAAGCACCGCTCGTGCCGCCGGTTGCTGGAGCAGGGGCTCCACCCAGCGATCTATCGCTTCCTGCAGGGGCAGGGCGTTGAGGTAGTGGTATTTGAACCGGCCTTTCTTGTGGGTCACGATCAGCCCGGCCTCTTCCAGCACGCCCAGATGCTTCATCACGCCAAATCGCGACATGTCGAGCTGCCCTTGCAGATCAAGGAGGCTCTGTCCCGGTTTGGCACGCAGGCTGTCCAGCAGCGTCCGGCGCGTGGGGTCGGCCAAGGCTTTGAAAATCGAATCCATAGCTCCTTATAAGTTACTTATTAGTCACGTGACAATATGGTAACCTATAAAAAATATAAAACGGATTGCGGGCCAATGGGCTTGCGCACATGATCGCAGCCAAAAAGGACACTCCGAATGACCTCTCCAAGCTTCTTCGATGGGCCGCAGGGCCGACGGCTTGCCTATCATCGCACGCCGGGTGCAGGCCCGTGGGTCGTGTTTCTGGGCGGGCTCAAATCCGATATGGAGGGCACCAAGGCGCTGCATCTTGAGGAGTGGGCGCGGCGCGAGGGCCGTGCTTTCCTGCGGTTCGACTACTCCGGGCATGGTCAGTCTTCCGGGACCTTCGAAGAGGGCGCCATCGGGGATTGGGCAGAAGATACCGCGGCCATCGTGGCGGGTCTGACGGAGGGGCCGATCATCCCGGTCGGATCTTCCATGGGGGGCTGGCAGGCGCTGTTGCTGGCCCGGCGGATACCGGATCGGCTGGCGGGGCTGGTCACCATAGCGGCCGCGCCCGACTTCACGGAGGACAGCTATTGGGCCGGGTTTTCCGAGGCCCAACGCCGGCAGGTGATGACACAGGGCCAGGTGGAGATCCCGTCCGACTATATGGAACCCTACATCGTGACGCGGGGGATGATCGAGGACGGGCGGCGCAATCTCGTCCTGCGCGCGCCGCTTGATCTGCCGTTCCCGGTGCGCTGCCTGCAGGGCACGGCAGATACCGCTGTCAGCACGGAAACCGCCCTCCGGCTGATGGAGCATGCGACCTGCCCGGACATGCGTCTTACGCTCGTCAAGGACGCAGACCACCGGTTTTCAGACGGCCCGTGCCTGGGGCTGATCGAAGACGCGATTGTCGATGTATTGGATGCAACGAAGTAGGAGGATCACATGGACCAGCGGATCAGTCTCATCACGCTTGGCGCGCGCGACATAGCGGCACTGGCGGCGTTTTACGATGCCTTGGGCTGGCAACGCACGCCGTCGCCGGACGGGGTGATCGCCTATGACCTGATTGGCCAGACCCTTGGGCTCTACCCTTTGGACAAGCTTGCAGAAGACATCGGTATCCCGCTGACGGATCTTGGGTATGGCGCCAGTACCTTCGCCCACAACCTGCCCGACAAAGGCGACGTCGCCCCGCTTTTGGCGCGGGCAGAGGCTGCGGGCGCGAAAATCCTCAAACCCGCGCAGGATGTGTTCTGGGGCGGACACCATGGCTATTTCGCCGACCCTGAGGGCCACATCTGGGAAATCGCACATAACCCCTTTTCGCCCTTGAGAGAAGACGGCGCATTTCGGTGGTTGGGCTACGGGGACGGCTGATGCGCAGCCCCAAATCCATGTGGAGCCTTGAAACGCTGGGCCGGGTGCGTCTGTCAAAGCATTACTACATGCGCGATTTCCTCTATTCCGAAATCAGCAATATGCATGGGGTGCCCAACGTGCCACCCGACCCGGAGCTGACCATCGAGAACGGGCGCATGCTGTGCACCGAACTGCTGGATCCGCTGGAAGAGACCTTTGGCCGCCTCGCCATCCGTTCCGGGTACCGCTCGCCTACGTTGAATGGCTATGGGAATGCGCACAAACTGAACTGCGCGGCCAATGATAACCCAATCGAATGCCATATCTGGGATATCGCCAGTGGCGACGAAGCCGTGGCAGGCACATCGATGGCCATTCCCTGGTTTACGGATCGGTATGAGGCGGGCCGCGACTGGCGGGATTTAGCGTGGTGGATTCACGATCATCTGCCCTATTCTGAACTGTGGTTTTTTCCCAAGCTGGCCGCGTTCAACATAGTGTGGCGACCTGCGCCGCTGCGCACAATCTCCAGCTACATCGCGCCAAGGGGGATGTTGCTGCGCTCAGGTGCTGAACCGGGCGAATCCCTGGAGGAACGACAGGCCCGCTATGCAGACTTCCCACCTTTTCGCGGCATAAACTTCCCGTAAAAATAGAACATATGGTGTAGTTTTGAGATTTTGGCCACAATATGTTGATTGATTGTTGACCGAAGCAGTGACTTAGGCAAAGTGTCGCCAGTTTCATCTTTGGGGGGATGATCCATGAGGCGGTTGTGCCTTATCGCAGGATTCATTGGCGCATTTGGCGCAGGACAATCGGCAGCGGAAATCTGCGGGGGCAGTTACGAGGTGGCGCGCGGGGACAGCTTGTCGCTGATTGCCAACAGGCTCTACAAAGATGCTGGCGTCTGGACGCGCATCCATGCTGACAACAAAGGGATAATCGGCGATGACCCGGATAAGATTCTGGTTGGCGCGGAGCTGACGCTATCCTGCATTGGCGGTCTGCCGCAGGGGCTCTCTGAACCGGCTTCGGTTGTGAGCCAGATTGAACCGCTTCAAGCCACGACACAGCAAGCCACCTTGGATACACCGGCAGACAGACCGCCCGAGCCTGTTGTGGCGCTTCGTGTGATCACCGGTAACGATCAGCCGCCTTTCTCGGATGAAACGCTGGTGGGCGGTGGCATGATGACCGAGGTCATGACGGCCATCCTCGAAACATCTGCTTCGGAGGCGCCGGTCGAGGTCTTTCGCATCAATGACTGGGGATCGCATCTTTCGCCGCTATTGACCGAGGCCCTGATGGATGTCTCCTATCCCTGGCCAAAGCCGGACTGCAAAGATGGGGCTGCACAGGAGCTTTGTCAGAACTACGTCTTTTCTGACCCGATGTTCGAGATGCTGATGGTGCTATTTGTCGATGCGAAACGTCCGGTCCCGTTGAACAGCGCACAGGATATCGAGGGGCGGCACCTTTGCCGTGCTGCGGGGCGCATGACGTTCATGCTGGACGCTCAGAACAGAAATTGGCTGCGCGACGGGCAGGTTACTCTTCTGCGCGCCCCGACGGTCGAGGCTTGTTTTGATCTGCTTGTGAGTGGTGAGGTCGATGCGGTCGTGGTCAATGAATTCACTGGCCGTTCGGTTGTCGCAAGTATCGGGCGTGCCGATCACATCGTCGCGCTGAACAGCACCCCGCTCGACATCGTGACACTGCATGCTGTTGTTTCCCGCAACAATCCGCGCGCCGAAGCTATTCTGGACAGGATAAACACGGGACTGCGGGCGATGCGCCGTTCCGGTCGGTATCAGGAATTTGTTGATCGTCATCTGCGCGATGTCTGGGCCGGCCTGTGAGATTTGCGCAGCTTTCTGCACTATGTGCCGCATTGGCATGTGCGAATGTCGGACCAGCAGATGCCGAGATGCGACTGCTGACCGGTTCGGACTATGCGCCCTTCACAGATGCGGCGTGGTCGCAGCAGGGTATGGTCACGGAACTGGTTGAAGCGGCGCTGGCGCTCAGCCCGGAGCCGGAATCGCATCATATTGAATGGCTGGATGACTGGTCAGTGCATCTTGATCTGATCCGGGAAAAGCACGCGGACATGGGCTTTCCATGGTTCCGGCCCGATTGCGATACATATCAGCAGGACGATGCGCGGTGCGTTGACTTCCATTTTTCTGACCCGGTTGTGGATCTGGTGATCCTCCTCTTTGTGCGCGCCGACAATGAGTTTGCTTT
This sequence comes from uncultured Roseobacter sp., assembly GCF_947492555.1. Taxonomy (GTDB): domain Bacteria; phylum Pseudomonadota; class Alphaproteobacteria; order Rhodobacterales; family Rhodobacteraceae; genus Roseobacter. The sequence goes on along the minus strand of NZ_CANLNE010000001.1, from coordinate 681,041 downwards.
CGAGAAAGATGCGGATGTTTCCGGTCGGGTTTTATGCCGGCCTGCCGGTTACTTCACGCATGACCTGGACCGTCCGGATCGCAAATGGATCAGCAACAATCTAATAACGCTCAGGCAACCCGCGACGCCGCGGGAGTGTTTCGATTTGCTGATGTCGGGAGAGGTCGACGCGGTCGCGGTGAATGAATTCCTGGGGGTGCAGCAGATGTTTGCAGCGGATCTGACGGAAAAGGTTGTGCCGCTTTCCCGTCCGGTGTCCACCCAGTCGCTGCACGTGGTGATTTCCAAAACACATTGGCGCGGTACCGCGCTGCTGTATCGCTTCAATGCAGGGTTGGCGAAGCTGAAACAGACAGACAGGTATACCGAAATCGTTTCCCGCCATCTTTCGATTTATTGGGATCAGCTGAAGGGCTGAGATTTGCCGAAGTCGCTCAGGACGGACCTTGTGATTGCGCGCATAGCGGGTAAAACTGCCGGAAAATCATGAGGCAACGGGGCAGAACATGACCACCGCCATCACCATTGCGGCCATCGGGAGGCGATATGGCTGAACCTCTGGTTTTTCTGCCCGGCCTGATGTGTGATGCGCGGCTTTTTGGGCCGCAGATCGCGGCACTGTCGTCGGATACGGCGGTGATGGTTGGTCCGATCACGCAAGGTGAACGGGTGGAAGAGATCGCCTCCGGCCTGCTGGATCAGTTGCCCGGACGGTTTGCTTTGGCCGGTCTGAGCATGGGCGGCATCGTCGCCATGGAAATCCTGCGCCGCGCGCCGGACCGGGTGACGCGCATCGCCTTGATGGACACCAACCCGCTGGCCGAAACACCCCAGGTCGCCGCCGCGCGTGAACCGCAGATCGTGGCCGCGCGTACCGGGCGGATGCTCGACGTGATGCGCGAGGAGATGAAGCCGAACTACCTGGCGCCCGGCCCGCACCAGCAGGCAGTGCTCGATCTGGTGATGGATATGGCCGACGCGCTGGGGCCTGAGGTCTTTGTCCGTCAGTCGCGCGCACTGCAACGCAGGCGGGATCAGCAGAGCACGTTGCGCAAATGCAAGGTGCCGGCATTGGTGCTTTGTGGTGCCCATGACGCGCTCTGCCCGGTCAAGCGGCACGAGTTCATGTCCGAACTTATCCCCTATGCGACCCTGAAGGTGCTGCCCAACGCCGGCCATCTGCCGACGCTGGAACAGCCGGACGAAACCACGCAGGCGCTGCGGGATTGGATGGGGTTACCGCTGGTGCTGCGCTAGGCGCCGCCGGGGTCAGGCGGCGGCGTTCTTGTTGGCCGCCTTGCGCGGCTTGCGGGCAGGCTTGCCGCTGTTGGCGTCGATGAAGTCGAGCACAAGCGGACGAATGTTCCGGCGCCAGCTTTTGCCCGCGAAAATCCCGTAGTGGCCCGCGCCGTCTTCGACGTGGCTGGCCTTCTTGTTGTCCGGCAGGCCGGTGCAGAGGTCGAGCGCCGCAATGCATTGGCCGGGGGCTGAGATATCGTCCTTGGACCCCTCGACCGTCTTGACGGCAACCGTGGTGATCTTGCCGATATCGACCTGTTTTCCGGCGACGGTGAATTCATTCTTGGCGATTTCGCCATTCTTAAAGATGCGTTCCACGGTCGACAGATAGAATTCCGCCGTCATGTCCATGACCGCCAGATATTCATCGTAGAATTTGTTGTGTTTGTCGTGATCTGTCCCTTCGCCGCGCGCCACGCGCCCGATCTGATCGGTGAAGGCCTTCACATGTGTCTCGGCGTTCATCGAGATGAAGGAGCTGAGCTGCAGAAGGCCCGGGTAGACCATCCGGCCCACGCCGGGATACTTAAAGCCCACGCGCTGGATCATCATCTCTTCAAGCTGACCCATCGTCATGCGGTGACCGAAATCCGTGACGTCCGTGGGTGTCGCATTCGGATCGATCGGGCCGCCGATCAGGGTCAGGCTGCGCGGCTGCGCCTTGGGGTCCTCCTCTGCCAGATAGGCGGTGGCGGCCAACGTCAGCGGGGCGGGCTGGCACACGGCGATCACATGCGTGTCGGGGCCAAGCTCTTTGAGGAAATCCACCAGGTAGAGTGTGTAATCTTCGATATCGAACTTCCCGGCGCTGACCGGGATGTCCCGCGCATTGTGCCAGTCGGTGATGTAGAGGTCCGCATCCGGCAGCAGGCTGATCACGGTGGAGCGGAGCAGCGTGGCATAGTGCCCTGACATCGGTGCCACCAGCAGCACCTTGCGCTCGGGCGTCTCCCGCCCCGGGACCTCAAAATGCAGCAAATCGCCAAAGTCGCGCTTTACGACGATCTCGGTTCTGACCGTGTGGTCCTGACCGTCTTTGGTCGGGACCGCCGGAATATTCCAGTCAGGCTTCACGATCATGCGCTGAAAGGTGCGTTCCGTGACTTCGCCCCAGGCCTGCATCCAGGCGAAGGCAGGGTTTGGAATCAAGGAGAAAGCAGGGTAGGCTCCCATGGCGAGGGCGGTCGCGCCGAGCCATTGGTTTGTGTTGCGCATCGTTTCCATCAAGTCGTATGTCGCCATATAGCGCATAAGGGGTCTCCTTGTTACAATCCGGGCGCACCGGGTACATGCAGTCGCTTCGCCCCCTGAAGCCAACGACTTTATGCTGCAACTGCAAACATACGAGGGAAAGGTTAACATGACAACACATTCCGGCGACGACGTGGTCCCCTCGGGTGAAACACTTGAGAGGATGACTGAAAACCTCCAGAAAGTGGAGGAACTGTCGGAACGATTGCAGCGGGTGTTAACCAACCGTCAGACCCATAACCCCGCGTTAGATGGGCCGAATCAAGAGTTGTTCGGTCGTGCAGCACAGGCTTATTGGGCCGAGGCCGTTAACAATCCCGCGAAGGTTTTTGAGCACCAGATGACCTATTGGGCCGACACAATGAAACAATTTGTGCAGGCGCAGCAAGAATTGGCCAAGGGTAAACTCACGGCGCCCGAAGACCCCGGCCCGAAGGACAGACGCTTTGCGAATCCGCTCTGGGACACGCATCCCTACTTCAACTACGTCAAGAAACAGTACCTCATTAACGCCGAAGCACTGACGACCGCAGTACAGGACGTGACCGACCTCGATCCGTCGGAGAAAAACCGGCTGACCTACTTCGCGCGTCAGATCGTGGATCTGATGTCGCCAACCAATTTTCTGGCAACGAACCCGGACGCGTTGGAGAAGGCGCTGGAAACGGAAGGGCAGAGTCTGGTTCAGGGGCTGGAAAACCTGATCCATGACCTTGAGGCGAACAAGGGCGAGCTGGTCGTCAAGCTTGCGGATGAGACCGCCTTTGAGCTGGGACGCAACATTGCCACGACGCCGGGCAAAGTGGTGTTCCGCAATCGGATGATGGAACTGATCCAATACACGGCCACCACCGACGAGGTCCATAAAACGCCGCTGGTTATCTTTCCGCCCTGGATCAACAAGTTTTACATCCTTGACCTCAAGGCGCAGAACAGCCTTGTGAAATGGCTGGTGGATCAGGGCCACACGGTGTTTGTCGTGTCCTGGGTCAACCCCGATCCGACATACCGGGATATCGGGATGGAAGACTACATTGAGGACGGCTACCTGACTGCGATTGCGGAGATCAAAGCCATCACTGGTGAAAAACAGGTCAATGCTATCGGATATTGCATTGCCGGCACGACACTTGCGCTGACCCTGTCGCTGCTGAAGCAGAACGGCGATAAATCCGTCAAATCCGCGACCTTCTTTACGGCGCTGACCGATTTTTCCGATCAGGGTGAATTCGCGCCCTTCCTGACCAATGACTTTATTGACGGGATCGAAGAAGAGATCGAGGACAAGGGTGTGCTGCCCTCGGTCATCATGGCGCGGACGTTTTCCTTTTTGCGCTCCAATGATCTGATCTACGGCCCGGCGATCAAGAGCTATATGATGGGGGAAACACCGCCTGCTTTCGATCTGCTCTACTGGAACGGCGACGGTGCCAACCTGCCCGGCAAGATGTCGATGCAATACCTGCGCGGGTTGTGCCAGCGCGATGAGCTGGCGCAGGGCGGGTTCGATCTGCTGGGGCACAAGCTGACCTTGGGCGATGTCGATGTCCCGCTCTGTGCCATCGCCTGCGAGACGGATCACATCGCCGCCTGGAAAGACAGTTACCGCGGCATTCAGCAGATGGGATCGAAGGACAAGACCTTCATCATGACCCAATCGGGTCATATCGCCGGGATCGTGAACCCTCCGACCCGGAATAAGTACGGACACTATACCAACCCTGATCTGAAGCTGGATTATGCGGACTGGCTTGCAGGGGCTGATTTCCACGAGGGGTCCTGGTGGCCGCGGTGGGAAAGCTGGCTGAAAAAGCGCGCAGGCAAGATGATTCCCGCACGCATACCGGGAGATTCGAGCCATCCGGTGCTCTGTGATGCGCCCGGAACCTATGTGGCCAAGAAGGCAACCCTCTGATTTCAGTCGCGGTTTCCGCCAAGTCAATTGAAAATGCTGCAATGCAGAAAAAACACTTGAAATGCTGCGCTGCGGCATGTATATCCTGTTGCAGACGCAGAAACGCGGGGATGATCCCGCAAGCGACAAAGGATTGTAGAAATGACAAAGACACCTGACATGACAGCGATGCTCAAAGACGTTATGGGCGCATTCCCGGTTGACACAGCAGCCATGGAAGACGCGTTCAAGACAACAGCAAGCCTGAACGAAAAACTGTCCGGCGTGGCCCTGACAGCTGCAGAGAAATCCACCGAGATCTCCAGCAAGTGGACCCAGGACACCCTGGCCAAACTGGCAGAGATGTCCAAAGCCAAGGCAGAGCCCGTTGACTATGCAAAAGCGATGACCGATTTCGCTTCCGCATATTCCGAAACAGCTGCTGAGCACATGGCCGCATTCGCCGAAGTTGCGAAAAAAGCGCAAATGGAAACAGTTGAACTGATGATGGCTGCCGGCAAAGACATGAGCGAAGACGCGTCTGCTGCCGTGAAAAAAGCCACCAAAGAAGCAACAGCTGCGGTCAAAAAAGCAGCAACTGCGAAGTAAGTAGTATCCCAGTTAGCGCCAACTTCCTCCCTGAATGGCGCAAACTTTGAGGGCGGGCTTTTTAAGAGCCCGCCCTTTCTTTTTACAAATCTGTGTCCTAAGCTGCAATGCAGCGCAGGATGAGGGAGAAGTCGTGTGGCGGATAAAGACAAACCATTGCTGATCAAGCGATACGCAAGCCGGCGTCTCTACAACACTGAAACCAGCGACTATGTGACATTGGACGATATTGCCACGCTGATCCGCGAGGGTCGGGAAGTGCAGATTGTTGATCTCAAGTCCGGCGACGACCTGACGCGTCAATACCTGCTTCAAATCATTGCCGAACATGAAAGCCGCGGGGAAAGTGTCCTGCCGGTGGATGTGTTGAACGATCTGGTGCGCAGTTACATGACACCGGGTGCCAGTGTTGTGCCGCAATTCCTGCAGGCATCCTTTGAGATGCTGCGGGACGGTCAGAGCCAGATGATGGACAAGATGACCGCGATGAATCCGATGGCCAAGATGCCGGGGTTTGAATTGATGCAGGCGCAGCAACAGGCCTTCATGAAAGCGATGACCGGTGGCTTGGGCGGCGGCAGCGGTTGGAAGGCGCCGGACGAGGATGCCGCGTCGTCGGACCCTGAAAAGGGCGAAGACCTCGACGCGATCAAACAGCAGCTGGCAGAGCTTCAGAACAAACTCTCGAAGTTGAAGTAACCGGTCACATCACGCCACGGCGGGCTGCGCGTCTGCTGTGACGGTCTCGATGGCGTTCAGCAGCACGTCGGTGACCGCATCCAGTTCTGCGCGAGACAGGCGGACGGGCAACCGGACATCGCAGGCCCGCATGAGCATGGCACGGGTGCGCGGCAGCTCGGGCAAATCCTCGATGAACTGCCAGTTCCAGAAGGCCCGCGCATTGTCCGCGCTCTGCCCAAAGACCTGGACCTTGACCCCGGCGGCATCCGCCGTCCGGGCAAAGGCGGCGATGGTGGCGTCATCCAATCCGGTCAGGTTGAATTGAATGCTGTCGGGCGCGCGGGTTTCGCCGTCCAGTGGCGCAGGCACGTCGATAAAGGACGAGCGGTTCAGCCGTTCCGCGACATGGTCGTGATTGCGCCGCCCATCCCGCACCCGCTGCGGCAGGGCGTCCAGTTGCGGGCGGATCAGCGCGGCTGACAGGTTGTTCAGCCGCAAATTGTAGAGCGGCAGCTTGTTTTGATGGCGGGAAAAGGCTTCCAGCAGGACCGGGTGTTTCTTCCAATTGTGCTCATAGGCACCCGACATGATGATCGCGCGGGCCACAAGATCTGCATCATCGGTGATCAGAATGCCGCCTTCACCTGCATTGACCATCTTGTAGGACTGAAACGAGAAGCAACCGACCCTGCCGATGGTGCCGATCTTCTGCCCGCGCCAGAGCGTGCCAAGCGAGTGTGCAGCATCTTCGATCACGGGGATACCGGCGGCGTGACAGAGAGCCATGATCGCGTCCATGTCCGAGGTATGTCCCCGCATGTGGCTGATGATCACGGCATCGATGTTATCGGTCAGTTTGGCTTCGAAATCCGCAAGATCGATGCGATAGTTCTCGCCGACTTCGCAGAGCACGGGCGTGCAGTCCGCGTGCACGACCGACGAGGGGACCGCGGCAAAGGTAAAGCCAGGGATCAGCACGCGCGCGCCCTTGGGCAGATCGAGCGCCTTGAGGGACAGGAACAGGGCCGCCGAACAGGAGGACACGGCCAGCGCATATTTGCTGCCCATCAATGCGGCGAACTCCGCCTCCAGCAAGGCCACGGGGGCATCTGAAGGGGCGGTGTAGCGAAAGAGATCCCCGGTTTGCAGCAAACGCTCGATTTCCGCACGGGCCGCTTCGGGGATGGGTTCAGCCGTGTGCATGTCGGGGAGCGTCATATTCGGATTTCCTTAATGTGACTTTTGGAAATTCTAAAACAACCGATGCATCACGCCAAGTTAATAGTTTGTAACGTCGCGCCCCGCGTCAGAAACCAAGCCTGTCGCGCAGGGCGTACCAGCTCATGGCCAGCACCAGCAGCGGTGTGCGCAAGGCACCGCCGCCCGGGAACGCAGGCGTTGGGATGCTGCGCATCGTGTCAAACCCGTCCGTCTCTCCCTCGATGGCCTGCGCCATCAGCTTGCCTGCGTGCGTTGCGGTCCCGACGCCATGGCCGGAATATCCGGAGGCCGACAAAATGTTGGGCGCAACCCGCGCCAGATAGGGAAAGCGTTTCATCGTGATCCCCAGCGTGCCGCCCCAGGCGTAGTCTACCTTGACGCCCTTGAGGTGCGGAAAGACCGTTTCCATCGGTTTGCGCACCGTTGCGGCGATGTCGCGCGGGAATTTGTACCCGTAGCTTTCACCGCCGCCGAACAGCAGGCGGCCGTCATGGCTGAGCCGGAAGTAGTTGACCACGAAGCGGCTGTCGGCGACGGCCACGTCCCGGGCCAGAACCCGATGAGCCTGATCCTCCAGCGGTTCGGTGGCCACGATGAAGTTGTTGATCGGCATGACGCGGGCAGAGACGGAGGGGGCCAGCGACGACAGATACCCGTTGCAGGCCAGGATCACGTGATTTGCCACAACCCGCCCGGCATCCGTGCGGAGGGTTGCCGGCGCCCCGTGCTCCAGCCCGTGCGCACAGGACCGCTCGTAAATTGTCACGCCCGCAGCCGTCGCCGCATGTGCCAGGCCGAATGCAAAAGCCAGCGGATGCAGATGTGCGGCCCCCATATCCAACAGGCCGCCCTTGTAGTCCGGCGAGGGGCAGATTGCGTGGCAGGCTTCTGCATCCAGCGCTTCGACTGCCTCATATCCGTATTTGTCATTCAGAAGTGCGGCGTAGTCGTGCAAATACGCGACGTCTGATTTTGTCGAGCCTGTCCACGCCACACCGGGTTTCAGGTGACAGTCAATTTTGTGGTCCGCGATCAGCGATTTGACCAGCGCCTTGGCCTCTTCACCCAGGTCCCACAGCGCGCGGGCCTGGGTCTCGCCCACCATGCTTTCCAGTCCGTGCTGATCGACGCGCTGTCCGCTGCCCAATTGCCCGCCGTTGCGCCCGGAGGCCCCAAACCCCACACGATGGGCCTCCAGCACCACAACCCGCCGTCCCGCCTGCGCCAGATGCAAAGCCGCCGACAGCCCGGTGTAACCTGCGCCGACCACGCAGACATCTGCCTTGACCTCGCCCTTGAGACTGTCAAAGGGCGCGGGCGCCGGGGTGCTGGCCGCGTACCAGCTGGCAGGGTAGGTCCCGAGTGTGTCGTTTGCGTAAAGCAGGTTCAAGGGGCCACCCTCTCCGTGAAATGCGCCTGCGATCAGACGTTCATCAACAGGTGTTCACGCTCCCAGGGGGAGATGACCTGCAGGAACTCGTCATACTCGGCCCGTTTCACGATGGAGTAGACGCGTGCAAACTCCGATCCAAGCACCTCGTGTAACTCTGTCGCCTGCTCGAATAAATCCAGGGCAGACCCCAGGACGCGCGGAATATCCCCGTCGCCGTCATAGGCGTCCCCTTTGAATTCCGCGGCAGGCATCTTGCCCTGGGTCATCCCGAGGTAGCCGCAGGCCAGGCTTGCCGCGATCCCGAGGTAGGGGTTGCAGTCCATCCCGGCCAACCGGTTCTCGACCCGCCGTGCATCGGGGTCGGAGAGCGGAATGCGAATGCCGGTGGTGCGGTTGTCGCGCCCCCAGTCGAGGTTGATCGGGGCGGCGTGGTCTTTCACATAGCGGCGGTAGCTGTTCACATAGGGCGCAATCACCGCCAGTGCTGCGGGCATGTGGTTCTGCAGCCCGGCGATGAAATGCATGAAGGCATCGGTCTCGCCCGCGTCCTTGTCGGAAAAGACATTGGCCCCGGTTTCGCTGTCCAGCACCGAGTGGTGAATATGCATGGCACTGCCCGGCTCATCCGCAATCGGCTTGGCCATGAAGGTGGCAAAGCAATCGTGGCGCAGCGCGGCTTCGCGGATCAGGCGTTTGAAGTAAAAGACCTCGTCGGCGAGCTTGACCGGATCGCCGTGGCGCAGGTTGATTTCCAGCTGACCCGCCCCGCCTTCCTGTGTGATGCCGTCAATCTCGAACCCCTGCGCCTCGGCGAAATCATAGATGTCATCGATCACCGGGCCGAATTCGTCCACGGCGGTCATCGAATAGGCTTGCCGCGCGGCGGCAGGGCGACCGGAACGGCCCATCATCGGTTTGATGTCATGGGCCGGATCAATGTTGCGCGCGACCAGAAAGAATTCCATTTCGGGCGCCACAATCGGTTCCCATCCCTTGTCGCGGTACAGCTGGCAGACCCGTTTGAGCACGTTGCGCGGGCTAAATGGCACCGGCACGTCCTCCCGGTCATAAGCGTCATGGATCACCTGCAGGGTCCAGTCGCCGGTCCAGGGGGCGGCGGTGGCCGTGGTCATATCGGGTTTGAGGATCATGTCTTTTTCGATGAACCCGTCCTCGCCTGCCGCTTCGCCCCAGTCGCCGGTGATCGTCTGGTAAAAGATGCTGTCGGGCAAATGAAAGTAATCCTGCCGGGCGAATTTCGAGGCGGGCACCGCCTTGCCCCGGGCAATTCCGGGCAGGTCAGAGATGATGCATTCCACCTCGTCCAGCCTGCGCCCTTCCAGATAGATCTGCGCGGCGGCAGGCAGTTCTTGCGTCCAGTCGGCCATCAGGCCCTCTCTTTCTTGAAAAATGCGGCCATCATTTCGGCCACATCCATCCGGTCGGTTGGCGCGCCCAGCCGGGCACTGGCCTCGCTCAGCAGCGCATCCGGCACAACGCCCTTGCCCCGGGTTCTGATCAGCCCGTCGATGAAACTCGCGTCATATTCGGGGTGCGGCTGGATTGTCCACATCAGGTCACCATAGAGCAGGCCCGCGTATTGGCAAAAGGCATTGCTGGCAAAGACTTCTGCGCTGTCCGGCTTTTTGACAACCTGATCCTGGTGCCAGGCATTGATGGTTGTCGTGGTGCCGTTCAGGACATAGTCGGTCGCGCCCACGGCCCATCCGCCTCCGAATTTCTCGACGCGGCCCCCCATGGCCTGGGCGATGATCTGATGCCCGAAACAGACACCGGTCATCGGTTTGCGCGCCGCATGTGCGGTACGAATGAACGCTTCCAGCGGCGGGATCCAGTTGTGATCCTCATACGCGCCGTGTTTCGATCCGGTGATCAGCCAGCCGTCCGCCGCATCCACGCCGTCGGGAAAGGTGCCGTCACAGACCGCCCAGCCCTCAAAGGTAAATCCGTGCCCGTCCAGCAGACGGGCGAAATACTGATCGTAGAGCCCCCCCTGCATCATCGTATCGGGCGGGTGGCCGGTGATCAGGATTCCGATTTTCATAACCGTCTCATACCGTGTCGAGGTAAATGGTAACTTGCTCAGCGGGCGAGAGTTCCTGCATGTAGTGCAGCTCCTGCCGCTTGGTCAGCACATAGTTGCGAATGAGGTCCGGCGCAAAGATGCGTTTCATCTGCGGGCTCGCCTCAAAGGCATCAATCGCGGAGCGCCAGTCGGCGGGGATCTGCGGCAGATCGGCAGCATAGGCATTGCCGGTGATGGGGTCGGGCGGGTCTTGTGCGTCCTCGATCCCGTTGAGCGCGGCGCCCAGAACGGCAGCGAGCATGAGGTAAGGGTTCACATCCCCGCCCGCGACCCGGTGTTCGATGCGGCGCGCGGCGGGGGGACCCGAGGGGATGCGAATGGCCGAAGTGCGGTTCTCATAGGCCCAGCTGACACCGGTCGGCGCGTGATTGCCGGGCACCATCCGGTCAAAGCTGTTGGCATGGGGCGCAAAGACCAGTGCAGAGCTTTGCATCGCATCCAGACAGCCCGCCACGGCATGGCGCAGAACGTCCGTACCGTCGGTACCGCCATTGTCAAAGATGTTATGCCCGTCGGCGTCCAGCACCGAGAAATGCACATGCAGGCCAGAGCCGGAATAATCCTCGTAAGGTTTGGCCATGAAGCTGGCCGCAAATCCGTGACGTCGCGCCAGCCCCTTGACCAGCATCTTGAAGAGCCAGGCGTCATCAGCCGCCCGCAGCGCGTCATCGCAGTGCATCAAGTTGATCTCGAACTGGCCCAGACCAGCCTCTGAAATGGCTGTATCGGCAGGGATATCCATCTCTTCACAGGCGTCATAGAGATCAGTGAAAAAGGTGTCGAACTGGTCCAGGGCGCGCAGGGACAGGATTTCGCCGGCGACCCGGCGCTTGCCCGACCGTGGGGAGGGGGGCACCTGCAGATTGCGGCCTGAATCGTCGATCAGGAAGAACTCCAACTCCATGGCACAGACGGGCGTCAGCCCGCGCGCGGTGTAGCGGTCCAACACGGCGCGCAGGGCGTGGCGCGGATCCCCCTCGTAGGGTTTGCCGTCCTCGTGAAACATCCAGATCGGCAGCAGGGCGGTTGGCGCTTCAAGCCAGGGCATCGGCATGAAACCCCGCTCTGTCGGCTTTAGGACGCCGTCCTTGTCGCCACTTTCAAAGACCAGCGGGCTGTCGTCGATGTCTTCGCCCCAAATGTCGAGGTTGAGCACGGACATCGGAAATCGCGTGCCGCCCTCCACCGCCTTGTCCGCATAGCGCGAGGGGATACGTTTGCCACGGGCCTGACCATTGAGGTCGGCAGCCGCCACCCGAATGGTGCGGACTTGCGGGTTCTTGCGGAGCCAGTTCTTCATAGGTCACCGATGCAGTGGGCTGGTGAGCGCGGCGGCAAAGCCGACCCCATGGCCAGCGCCACAGATAATTTGATCAAATTATGGATACTACCGGATCAGGTTCGGGCGCAACCTGATTTTCTGCCGTGTGTTTTGCGGCAAATGCCGGTTCAGCCGCTTGTTCACAAGCCCGAAAACACTGATCACCACGAGGGTCAGCAGGATGAAATAGAAGGCCAGAATGGGATAGGGCACAAAGGGGTTGAACGTCTTGTCGGCGAAGTAGCTTGCGTAATAAAGCGCGTCCCCCCGTTGTTGCCATGCCGGAAAGCCCGAGAAGAACACAAGGGCGGTGGATTGAAACAGAAAGATCGCCTCATTCGTATAGCCCGGCCACGCCAGACGCAGCATCGTCGGCCAGATCACACGTTTGAAGCGGGACCAGCCGGACAGGCCATAGGCATCCGCAGCTTCGATGTCACCTTTTGGGATCGACAGCAGCGCACCATAGAAGATCTCGGCGGAATAGGCGGCGGTATTGAAGAACAAGACAACCAGCGCGCCAAGCCATGCGGCGGTGAAGGGTTCAAAAAACGGGTGGACCGATTTCAGGTTCAAAAACAGGAAGTAAGCGAAGAAGAACTGGATGAAGAGGGGCGAGCCCCGGAACAGGAAAATGAACCACTCGCAAGGTTTGCGAAAAAGCGCGCGCGAGGACGCTTTGCCCATGGCCAGCGCCGTGGCGAGAAAGAAGCCCAGCGTCAGGGCCACTAGACCGAAATAGACATTCCAGATCATGCCGGAGCCGATCAGGGTGAACTGGTGACAGAGCGTGAAATCCTCGCGCGGGAGCAGTCGTTCACCGATGCCGACAGCGCGCAGGCCATAGTCCTCAATGGTCTGCAGACAGGACATCAGGCGGCAGCCTTGCGTTGGGCTTCGCCACCAGATGTGGCCTGCCCGCTGGTCAGCCGCGACATGATCCGCCCCAGAACGATTTCCGAAACACGGGTGAAGAGCAGGTAGAAAACCAGCAAGGCAAGGAAGTACCACATGCGCCAGTCGCCATGCGGATAGTCGGTAAAGCGGGGCGTTTTGGTGCCCCCCAGTTCACGCGCCCAATAGACGATGTCTTCGACACCCAGCAGGAACAGAAGCGGTGTCGCTTTGATCAAAACCATCCAGAGATTGCTGAGCCCCGGCAGGGCGTAAACCCACATCTGTGGCACAAGGATACGCCAGAAGGTCTGGTGCTGGCTCATGCCGTAGGCTTCCGCCGTCTCCAGCTGTGCCTTTGGCACGGCGCGCATCGCACCAAACAGGACGTTGGCCGCAAAGGCGCCAAACACGATGGCAAATGTCACGACCGCGAGGCCGAACCCATAGCTTTCGTGCACCCACTGTGGCGCATTGCCCAGGGGCATCTTGGCCGCCTGGCAAACCACGAAATCGTTGCCCTGGCGAATGGGTGCCTCCCAGTCGGGGCAGAGGACCTTGTGGCGCAGGTATTCAACCGCCTGGTCAAGCGCGATCACGAAAAATAGAAAAAACGCGATGTCGGGCACGCCGCGGACAATGGCGATATAGGTTTTGCCGAACCACCTGAGCGGGGCGATCTGCGAACGGGCCGCGGTGGCGCCGCCGAACCCGAAGGCCAGCGCGATGGGGGCCGTAATGCCCAGGAGCAACAGCACCGTCAGGACAGAAGTATAGATCGACATGTGCTTGCCCGTGGTCAGGTAGCACGCCATCCATTGCCAGTCCGGCAAGGTGCTGGGATCTGTACAAAAACTGAAAATAATAACCTCTTGAAAAATCAGGGGGCAGCACCTTGCCGCCCCCTGGCATCAGATCAGAACTGCCCGGAAATTTCCCACTTGGTGAGCAATTCGTTCAGGGATCCGTCTTCTTTCATCGTCGCGATGGCGGCGTTGAATTTCTCTTTCAACTCGCCGTCACTTTCCCGCAGGCCCAGGCCGATACCGCCACCCAGCAGCTCTTCCTGCTCTAACATGATCAGATCTGCATCTGACTCTGCAATGGGTGTGAGGAAGGCCTTGTCCGCCAGAACGGCGTCAGCTTCGCCATTCTTGACAGCGGCGATGGTTTCTTCAGGCGTTGCGAACTCAACCAGTGTCGCACCGCTTTCCGCGATGAAAGCAGCCTGAATTGTATTGGTCTGCGCGGCCAAAACACCACCTTTCAGATCAGCATCTTCGGATGTCGCGATATAGGCTGACGGATCGGGCAGCGTGTAATTCTGTGTGAAATCAATCACTTCATCCCGCTCATCGGTGATCGACATGCCCGCGATGATGACATCGTAGTTGCCGGAGACGAGGTTGGGGATGATGCTGTCCCATTCGTTGGTGACCCATTCGCAGGTCAGTTCCGCCCGTTTGCACAGCTCATCGCCAAGGTCACGCTCGAAGCCTGCAACCTCGCCGGCGTCATTGAGAAAGTTGTACGGAGGGTAGGCACCTTCTGTGCCCAGGCGGATGGTTTTGCCGTGGCCATCGGCCATCACCATGCCAGCCGAAAGGGCCAGCACGGCAGTCGTGAGGATAAGGTTTTTCATCTTGTTACTCCCTTGTTTTTATTTGGGTTACGCTGCGTGGGTTGCCGAAAGGAACCCCCGCAATCGTTCGGATTTGGGTGCGCCAAAGAGCGTCTCTGGCGGCCCCTGTTCTTCGATCAGCCCCTGATGCAGGAAGACCACGTGGTCTGATACATCAGCGGCCAGTTTCATATCATGGGTCACGATGATCATGGTGCGCCCTTCGGCGGCCAGATCCTTGATTACCCTGACCACCTCCTGCTCCAGCTCCGGATCAAGCGCCGAGGTCGGCTCGTCAAAGAGCAGGGCCTCGGGTTCCATGCACAGACCGCGCGCGATGGCGGCGCGCTGCTGTTGCCCGCCTGAGAGCTGTGCCGGGTAGACGTCGCATTTATCGCCAATGCCAACCTTGGCAAGATAACCACGCGCGGCCTCTTCCACCTCGCCCCGGTCCCGGCGCAGGACGGTTAGCGGTGCTTCCATCACGTTCTGAAGGATCGACATATGCGCCCAGAGATTGAACTGCTGGAACACCATAGACAGGTTTGTGCGTATCCGCAGCACCTGCGCCGCATCTGCCGGACGCCGATTGTGGCCGGTACCTTTCCAGGTGACCGGTTCCCCTTTGAACCTGATCTCACCCTCCTGACTGTCTTCCAGAAGGTTACAACAGCGCAGCAATGTGGACTTGCCGGAACCGGACGATCCGATCAGGGAAATCACGTGCCCCTTGTGCGCCGTGATGCTGACACCCTTGAGCACTTCCAGTGCACCATAAGCCTTGTGCAGATTGGTGATTTCGATAACCGGTTGCGCAGCAGTCAACGTGAAGCCTCGTGATGATTCAAGGCGGTATAAGGGGTTAAAATCTCGACTTTTGCAACGCGGAAAGCGGTAAACAATGATTTCCGCCAGGTCAGAATGCACATTTTTTGGCTGGATACCCTGCTTTCACGCCGGGGGCAGCGGTTCGGCCAGATAGTCTGTTGCCGGAATGGCAACAATACCCTTCAGCAAAAGCCGGGCGCGATCATGGGCGCTGAGCGCCGAGATGGCTGAGTGCACAGCGGTGAACAGCAGACGCGGATCGCGCCCGCGCGCCGTGATGAACGGCAACCCCGGGGTTGGCCGTGTGCAGAGCAGCACGCGCAGCTGCGCAGCACGGGAGGTTTCGCGTTTGATCAATGCCCAGCTGACGGCATCGAGTGAAGCAAGATCGGCCTGACCCTCGGCCACGGCCTCGGCGGAGCGCGCATGGCCGCCGGTATCGAGCGCATTGCCGCTGAAACTGAACCCAAGATCGTTTTCCGCCAGATGCCCCTCAACTGCAGCCCAGCCGGATTGCGACCGCACGTCATTGCGCGCCAGTCGCGCGCCTTCAAATTCGGCGAGATCACTGCGCGGATCCTCTTTGCGCACCACAATGACGGAGTTGTAGTACCCCGGCGGGCAGCCACGCACGCCATAATCCGGCGTGCCGACCAGCTGGACGCGCCCGTGCAGCTCGCTGCGATAGGGCAGGCCGCAGGTCTGTGACAACACAAGATCAGGGTCTTCCCATGTCTTATGCGGGTCGGTGGTGCGGTCGAGCGTCAACGGGCCGGCGCCATAGCGGGCGCGGATGTCGGTCCAGAGCCTGTCATTGGCCGCCCGCGTGCTGGCCACATCATACATGGGCAGGCTGGCGGTCATGCGCCGCCGTCAACTGCCTGACGTGCCAGGGCGGAATCACGATCGCTGATCCCGAGGAAATTGGTGACCATACGTACAAGCGCGTCTTCTTCCTGCGCGCGGGACCCATCGGCCAACACCACCTGCCAGAGCGCCTGCACCACGGCGCGCCGTTCCTCGTAAGGCACAGCATCCTTGATGGACCGGGTGAACCGCACAGTATCGGGGGCTTCGGCTTCAAGCGCTTCCGCCTCGGAGCGCAGGGCAGATGTGGCCCCGGGGCCAAGCCCGTAGCGATGTGCGATGATCTGGTCGATCCGGTCCTTTTCACCTGCACTGTAATCATTGTCGGACCGTGCAACACGGACCAGCAGGGCGGTCAGGGCCAGCCGCGCATCCTCATCGGGGAGCGCGTCGTCGCCGGGCTGCGTCAAGCGCTTTAAGAGTTCTCCAAACATAAGCGCGATATAGTCAGGTTTCGCCCGACTGCCAATATCACTTTGGCGTCAGGGCATTTTGGCGGGCCGCGGCAATATCCTCGTCGGTCAGACCAAGAGCCGTTTCGATGGCCATCAGTTGAACCTCTTCATCCACATCGCGCTCCCCATCCGCCAGTGCGACGGACCACATCGCATCAGCCAGCGCCTTGCGGTCGTCATAGGCCACCTCGTCTCGCAGTATCTGGGCAAACTCGGGTGTGCCGGGCGCATGCCGCTCCAGGGCCTCGCAGGTGGCCCGCAGCTTGGCCGCCTCCAGCGGTTTGAGATCGAAGGTGGCGGACAGGATCTTGTCAATCTGCCCGACTTCCGAGGCCTGATAGTTATGATCCGCCATTGCAACGCGTACCAGCAGGGCCCCCAAGGCAAGTTGTGCATTGGGCTGCGGCAGCGGTTTCGGGTCGGGTTTTCTGCGGGGGAAGAGGCGTTCAAACATATGGGGTCAGCTGAGTTCCGGGTTCTTTCCAAAGCGGATGTTGTCCAATGCCAGACCCTGCGGATCGGTGTTGGTGATGACGACGCCTGCGATATCGGCGTCGCCGGTGGCGCGTATGAAGCCAAAGGCGTTCTCGCCAACGGGCGGCAGGTCCATGCGCATGATTTCCTGTCCGCTGCGGTGATAGAAGACGGCACTGGCCGATCCGGCCTCGCCTCCACGCAGCTGAAACGACAGGGCGGATTGATCATCGTCGAAGAGAAAGGCGATGGCACCTTCGCCCTGCGCGTGCCGTTTTGGGTAACCGGCGACGCCGTAGCCGTTGAGCACGTTGTTACCTTGCAGGAAAACGACGGAGAGGTTTTGCCCTGCTTCGCCAGCGACCACCGTCAGCGGCGGCAGGACGATGCCGGTAAACTGGTCATGATCCCCCTCGGGCGCCAGGATCTGCCCTGCGAACCGCTCTCCGAAGGTCGCTCCCTCCAAAACGAGGAGGTCCTTTACCAGATGGCCGGGGCCACGGCTGGACTGGGTGTCTTCAAAGGTGATGATGCGGGTCAGTGCAAGAGCGTCCGGATCAACCAGACAAACGGGTGTTTCACAGGCCGCCGCCATATGGCCAAAGGTCAGGAACGTCAGCGTTAGGCTCAAGCGCATAAGCATATCTTGGCACGCAATCGCGGGCCTGCCTAGAGGGCAATCATCTATCTGCGGTAAGAGTTGCGAAGCGGTCCGAGACACGGGTGGCTTCAGTCTCAAGCCCGTAGGGCGGGTTGATTACGAACATGCCGGAACCCATCATGCCATGACCTTTGCGGGCAGGCGGAAATCGAACCTCGTGCCGGAACGCCCCCGGGTGTGCTTTCTCTAGCGCGGTGAGCATTGGCAAATGGCTTTGGGCGGTCAGTATCGGATACCAGAGGCAAATGATTCCAACATTCCATGCTCGCGCGAAACCGGCGATGTGCCGCGGGATATCCGCATAGTCCCTTTTGATTTCGTAGCTGGGATCGATCAGCATAAAACCGCGCCGAGGGGTCGGGGGGATCAGCGAATGGGCCAGTTCAAAACCGTCCTGCTGGTAGCATTTTGCCGGGAAGCTGGAGAGCGCGAAGTCGAGGGCGGCGTGTTCACCTGGGTGCAGCTCAGCCAGATGCATCCTGTCATCAGGTCGCAGCAGGTGCGCGGCAATCAATGGCGAACCTGCATAGCTATGCGGACCGTGAGTGGCGCGCGCCGCCGTCAGCGCTTCGGTCAGCGGATGTGTATCGTCAAACCAGGACGCCACCTTGCCAATGCCTGCTGCTGCCTCGCCAGTCTTGATCGCTGCCGCATCCTGCAGATCGTAAAGCGCCCGACCCGCATGGGTTTCGATGTAGGTGAGCGGTTTGGCCTTCGCCGTCAGATAGTTCAATATCCACGCCAGCAAGCCATGCTTGTGAACGTCTGCGAGATTGCCCGCGTGATAAATATGTTGATAGCTCAGCATGAAGGCCGGTGTAACGTATGACCCGGCGCGCGCAACGCCAATCACATGGGAAAGAGGACCCCGTCTCTTTGGTCTAGTTAGTACGGCCTGAGTCGATTGACGAAACGCGCTGCAGACTTATTGTTCGCGTTTCAAGAATAATCTCAGGTAGAAATTTAAACTGTTGCGCAACTTTACGCGCATATCCGTCTATTTGGTCGGAAACGCGCCTATCCATTCAGAATGCCTAGGCGATCCGCACCACGCTCGTTAACCATAATTAACGAGCGGTCGGCGTTCTGCCTGACGCGCCATTCTGACTTCCGACTGGTAAATGTGAGTATTATTCCTATGCGCCTTCCCTTGATTGCTGCTTTTTGCGTCTTCTCGACATCTGCGCAGGCCGCATCGATGTTCGAGTACGACCTGACATTGCGGTTTGAGTCCTACGGTTTTTCTGACGCCACGGTTCTCCACAACGACACCGGTGATGTGCTTCTTGATAAGCCCTTCATGTCGGATGATGAGAACATCTGGGGTTTCGACAACGGATTGAGGGGGCTCGAGGTCGGCAGTCTGATCAATTTCTCAGCCAAAGGAACACCGGGGCCGGATGGTGACGCAACACGGGCAACGAGCGAATCTTGTTCTGTTGGTGGGTTCGATTGTAACAGCGCGAGCGCTGGGGGCGAATTTTTCGGCACGTTTTCTGAAGCCGCCTTTAACATCATGCTGGGGCTGACGCAGTCGATTTCCGGTGGGACCAATATCGGCGATACCGTGCAACTGACGTTCGCAAAGGACGAATTCGGCTCTCTTCAGGAAAAGGACGACGTGGCGTTGTTCTACTTCGATGCGATCAACTATTTCACCGTCGTAGAGCCATCTTCCGTACGGGCAGCGTCCGGTACTAACAACGAGATCACACCCGTTCCGCTCCCGGCCAATGGGTGGCTGCTTCTGGTGGGGCTTGCCGGTTTGGGCTTTGCCGCTGTCAGGCGACGCGTTTTGGGTGCGGCCTGACCGGTTTCAGACGAGGCGGCTGATATCCTTGGCCGCCCGTACAAAATCCTTGAACAATGGGTGCGGGTCAAAGGGCTTGGATTTAAGTTCCGGGTGGAATTGCACGCCGATGAACCATGGATGATCCGGCCATTCCACAATCTCGGGCAGTTTCCCATCGGGGGACATGCCTGAAAAGCATAGGCCCGCGCTCTCCAGTTTATCACGATACTTAATGTCGACCTCGTAGCGATGGCGATGACGTTCATCGATGGTTGTGGTGCCGTAAACCTCTGCCACCTTCGACCCATCGGTCAGCACCGCGTCATAGGCGCCCAATCGCATGGTGCCGCCCTTGTCATCCTCGACCTTGCGGCTGACCTTCGCGTTGCCCTGAACCCATTCTTTGAGGTGGTAAACCACTGGTTCAAAACGCTTCTTCCCGGATTCGTGGTCGAATTCCTCTGAGCCCGCCGTCTTGATGTCGGCCACATTGCGTGCCGCCTCGATCACCGCCATCTGCATGCCAAGACAGATGCCCAGGTAGGGCACCTTACGGGTGCGGGCGAATTCCGCGGCCTTGATCTTGCCTTCTGTGCCGCGCTCGCCAAAGCCACCCGGTACAAGGATCGCGTGAAACCCCTCAAGATGCGGTGCGACGTCATCAGCCTGGTCAAAGACCTCCGCGTCCACCCACTCCACCTTGACCTTGACGCGATTAGCCATGCCGCCGTGGCTCAGCGCTTCGGCAATGGATTTATAGGCGTCCTCAAGCTGCGTGTATTTACCGACAATCGCGACTTTAACCTCGCCTTCGGGGTTGTGTACCCGGTCGGAGACATCCTGCCAGACGGTCAGATCGGGACGCGGAGCAGGCGAGATGTCGAAGGCATCCAGCACCGCCTGATCCAGCCCCTGTTCATGGTAGGCCAAGGGGGCGTCATAGATCGTCTTGAGATCATAGGCCGCCACCACGGCCTCCTTGCGCACGTTGCAGAAGAGCGCGATCTTCTCGCGTTCCTTTTCGGGGATATGATGTTCGGAGCGGCAGACCAGAATATCCGGCGCGATCCCGATGGATTGCAGCTCCTTCACCGAATGCTGGGTCGGCTTGGTCTTCAACTCACCTGAGGCGGCGAGATAGGGCAGCAGGGTCAGATGCATGAAGATGCACTGCCCGCGGGGTTTGTCATGGGCGTATTGGCGGATCGCCTCGAAGAACGGCAGCCCCTCGATATCGCCCACGGTGCCGCCGATCTCGCAGAGCATGAAATCAACCTCGTCATCGCCCACGTCCAGAAAGGCTTTGATCTCGTTGGTGACATGCGGCACCACCTGAATGGTCTTGCCGAGATAATCGCCGCGCCGTTCCTTTTCGAGCACGGTGGAATAGATGCGCCCGGAGGAAACGGAATCGGTGTTACGGGCGGGCACACCGGTAAAGCGCTCATAATGACCAAGGTCAAGGTCGGTCTCTGCGCCGTCGTCGGTCACGAAAACCTCGCCGTGCTCAAAAGGCGACATCGTGCCGGGATCGACGTTCAGATAGGGATCAAGCTTGCGCAACCGCACCGAAAAGCCGCGCGCCTGAAGCAAGGCCCCCAGCGCGGCGGAGGAAAGCCCCTTGCCGAGGGAGGACACCACACCACCGGTGATAAAGATATAACGTGCCATGGTCTGATATGCTCCCGTGCATCTTTACGGTCAAAAAAGCCGATCCAGGCGAGCTGCGAAAGTCGCAGGTCCACGGGACTTAAGGCTAACAGGATTCGGGCGCAGATGGCAAGACGTGCCGCAACATGATGTTGCAAAACATCTCGCATCCGCAAGGGGTTGTAGTTAGGCGTTAATCGGCGGTCGGAACCAGGGGCGCATTGTCACCCGGCGCGGGGGGCAGCAGCAAATCGCCTTCCGGCACCGCAGGGGAGGCGGGTTCGTTCAACGCCGGTGGGGTCACGCCGAGGCGATCCACAACGGAGGAACCGGAGGCGTTTTCTGCGGCAAAAATCGTCAGCGTGATCGAGGTGCAGATGAAAGCAATGGCCAGCAGCCAGGTCACCTTGCCAAGCGCCGTTGCAGCAGCCCGGCCCGACATGGCGCCGCCGCCACCGCCGCCCATGCCCAGCCCACCGCCTTCGGAGCGCTGCATGAGCACAACGGCAATCAGGCTCAGCGCCAGAATGAGGTGGACGATCAGAACGACGTTTTCCATGAATGTCTCAATGCGTTTCGGTTTTGCCTTCGGGGTATCTAGGCAAGTTTCGCCCCCCCCGCAAGGGAGGATTGCCGGGAGGACAGGTCCAGACCACAAGCCGAGACCGCCGCCTGATCAATCCGCCGGGCGACGGTCCGCTGAAGCTGTTCTCACATGCGCACCTGTTAAGAGGGTTATCCTGGAATTGAGGCGCTGCAGACTCACTTCGTGAAAAGTACATAGCACGTTTTGCGGGGAAAATCGCCGTGAAAATCCGGCCTGTGGATAAGTCCGGCGGGTAAGCGCTGGACAACGTCGAAGGAGGGCTCCAAAGTCACGCCATGCCTCATGATGATCCCGACCACCCGCATAGCCTGTTGCCGCCGGATCCGGCGCTGCGCGTCAAGGCGTTGGAGACGATTTTGACCCAAAAGGGGTTGATTGATCCAGCCGCGCTCGACGTCATCATCGACACCTATGAAAACAAGATCGGTCCGCGCAACGGTGCCCATGTCGTCGCCCGTGCGTGGCGCGATCCGGCGTTCAAAACAGCGCTGCTGGAGGATGCAACGGCGGTAGTGTCCGAGATGGGATACTATGGTCGGCAGGGCGAACATATGGTGGCGGTGGAGAACACAGCCGATGTTCACAATATGGTCGTCTGTACCCTGTGCAGCTGTTACCCTTGGCCGCTTTTGGGCATTCCGCCGGGGTGGTATAAATCCGATGCCTACCGCGCCCGCGCCGTGCGTGAGCCGCGCGCCGTACTGGCCGATTTCGGGGTGGCGCTGCCAGAGGACACCGCCGTTCGGGTCTGGGATTCGACGGCAGAGGTGCGGTATCTGGTGATCCCCGAGCGCCCCGCAGGCAGCGACGGCATGGACGAGGCGGCGCTGATGGATCTGGTCACCCGCGACAGCATGATCGGCACCGGGCTTGCGCTGCCGGTTGGGCGGTCCGCGCCATGAGCCGCCCGCATGACATGGGCGGGCGCTATGGTGACGGGCCGGTGGTCCCCGAAGAGGAGGGCACCGTGTTCCATGCCGACTGGCACAAGCGCGCCCTGGCCATCACCCTGGCGTCTGCCGCACATGGGGCGTGGAACATCGACGTGTCACGACACGCGCGTGAACGACTGGCGCCGATGGATTACACGCGGTTTTCCTACTACGAAAAGTGGATGGCGGGCCTGGCGGATCTGCTGGTTGAGGCCAAGCTGGTGAGCCGTGAGGAACTGGCCGGCCAAGCGCCCGCGCCAAGCCCCAGCGCCGATAAAACGCTCAAGGCTGCTGCCGTTCCGTCCGTTTTGGCCGCCGGTGGTCCTGCCGACCGCCCCAGCGATATCGCGCCAGCGTTTCAACCCGGAGATGCCGTGCGCACCCGCCGCCTTGCCGCCAATGCCTTGGTCGATGGTGGACACACGCGGTTGCCCCGCTATGCCGCAGGGGCCACGGGACGCGTTGTGCGGTATCATGGCACGCATATTCTGCCGGACAGCTCCGCGCACCGGCTGGGGGATGCGGCGGAACCGCTTTACGCGGTGGCCTTCCCGGCGTCAGAGCTTTGGGCGCATCCCGAACATCCTCGTGACGAGGTCGTGCTCGATCTGTGGCAGAGCTATCTGGCCCCGGCATGACGGACGCGCCGGACCCCGCTTTCACCGAACCCTGGCATGCGCAGGTCTTTGCCCTCACCGTGCATCTGAACGAAGCAGGTCATTTTGACTGGCCGGAGTGGGCAAGCCGCTTTGGGGTGACGCTGAAAAAGAACGGGCTGGCCAAGGAACTCGATGGCGGGGATGATTACTTCACAGCATGGCTGGAGACGCTGGAGCAGTTCTTGGCCAGCAAGGACTTGGCTGATCTCCGGGATGTTGCAGAGATAAAAAATGCCTGGGAACGGGCTTATCGCAGCACACCGCATGGCGCGCCGGTGACCCTGGAGCAGGAAATGTCCGAAAAGCGGTGAGATGCTGGACCTGGTGTCAGGTTTTGGGCCGCGAAGTCAGCCCTGCCTTGTTGAGAAATCGCCGCCACGCGCCTTTTTGGGGCAATCGCGGCAGGTGCAGTTTTGGCTTGCCTGCGAGGCGATCAAATTCATGCATGTCAATGACACGTTCCGCGCACCCGCAGCCTTCGCCGAGGCCGACTTTGGCATAGTAAAACTTCTGAAAATCTTTGGGTTTATCAGGTGTGCGGGGCATCGGGTGATCTCCTTTGCCGATCAGTTTAGCGCTGAGACCTGACATGCGCCAATCACATTGGCGCCTTTGTCGATGAAGCCCGCCGCCCTAGTCATCAATGTCATCTACATCCGACTGCCCAGACAGCGCGCGGCGTACATGGCTCCAGCTGAGCCCGATGCCCAGCACCAGCGAGAGCGCCCCAAGCCCCAACCAGACGTTCAGGCTGGAGTTGTCGAGCCGCAGGATACCCAGATCGTAAAGCACCCAAACCAAGGCGCCCACCACCGCCAGAACCAGGATCATGCCCGCCGCCCCGATGGAGCGGAGCGTGGCGCGCAGGTAGATGATGTAGCCGATCGCCAGCAAGAGCGCGAGCAGCACCGCGATCGACAGGTTCATATGGCCATAATCCCGCACCCAGTTGATGTAATTGTATTGCGTCGGGTTAAAGGTCAGCGCCAATAGCGCGAAGGCAAAAAACCATCGGGTGAAAAATCCCATCGTCGCCTGCTCCTCGGTCTTGTTGTCTTTGGCCCAGAACTATCCCTGCCCACGACGCAAAGTCCATGGTCAATGCAGGCGTTTGGCGGCCCACGGGCGCGCCTCTTTTGCCCTTTCGCCCCTTGGGCTCTGCCGCTATACCGGCGCGGGTTTGAAACACACCAAAGGGGACCAGCCATGGCAAATGTCGTTGTTGTCGGCGCGCAATGGGGCGATGAGGGAAAAGGCAAGATCGTGGACTGGCTTTCCGAGCGGGCGGATGTGATCGCGCGCTTCCAGGGCGGTCACAATGCGGGCCACACGCTGGTGATCGATGGCAAGGTTTACAAGTTGAATGCGCTGCCGTCCGGTGTGGTGCGCGGCGGCAAGCTCTCCGTGATTGGCAATGGCGTGGTGCTGGACCCTTGGCATCTGTTGAAAGAGATCGAAACGATCCAAGGGCAAGGCGTTGAAATCACGCCTGAAACCCTGATGATTGCGGAGAATACGCCGCTGATCCTGCCGATTCACGGCGAGCTGGACCGCGCACGCGAGGAGGCGGCGAGCAAGGGTACCAAGATCGGTACCACCGGGCGCGGCATCGGGCCGGCCTATGAGGATAAGGTGGGCCGCCGATCCGTGCGTGTGGCCGATCTCGCTGATCCTGCGACGCTGGAGGCGCGTGTGGACCGGGCGTTGCAACACCATGATCCGTTGCGCCGCGGCTTAGGGATAGAGCCCGTGGACCGCGACGCGCTGCTGGCGCAGCTGCGCGAGATCGCACCCGAGATCCTGCAATATGCGGCGCCAGCGTGGAAGGTTCTGAACGAGAAGCGCAAGGCGGGTAAACGCATCCTTTTTGAAGGGGCGCAGGGCGCTCTGCTCGACATTGATTTTGGCACATATCCTTTCGTGACCTCTTCCAACGTGATCGCGGGACAGGCCGCGACCGGCGTCGGCATTGGCCCGGGGGCGATCAACTACGTGCTTGGCATCGTGAAAGCCTATACCACGCGGGTCGGCGAGGGTCCTTTCCCGACGGAACTGGACGATGACGATGGTCAGCGACTGGGCGAACGCGGGCATGAGTTCGGCACCGTCACGGGGCGCAAGCGGCGCTGTGGCTGGTTTGACGCGGTGCTGGTGCGCCAGACCTGTGCCACCTCCGGCGTGAACGGCATCGCGTTCACCAAGCTGGACGTGCTGGACGGGTTCGAGACGTTGAAAATATGTGTTGGCTACGATCTGGACGGCGTGCGCATGGATTACCTGCCCACCGCGGCGGATCATCAGGCGCGCTGCACCCCGATTTACGAAGAAATGCCCGGTTGGTCGGAGTCCACGGAAGGCGCGCGCAGCTGGGCGGAGTTGCCAGCAAATGCGATCAAATATGTACGGCGGGTTGAGGAGTTGATCAACTGTCCGGTCGCGCTACTTTCTACGTCACCGGAACGTGAAGATACCATCCTCGTCACGGACCCTTTTGCCGATTGAGACAAACATGCCCATCAGCCACAAAGCCCGTCGCCGCCTGTCCCTGCTGATTCTGCTGGTGGGGCTGCCGCTCTACATCATCGTGGCAATTTCGGTGATCAATTCTATGGATCGCCCGTCGATCCTGGTGGAGCTGCTGGTCTATGTCGTGCTGGGTGTCGTCTGGGCGTTGCCGTTCAAGTTCATTTTCAAGGGCATCGGCCAAGCCGATCCGGACAAGCCAGACAGCTAAGGTGTATGTGACTCCGAGATGCAAAAAGGCAAGCCAAAATGGCCTGCCTTTTGTGTCGTTTTCATAAGTTTAACCTGCGGCGCGCTCATCCGGTTTGAACCCGATGGCATCGGAGGCCGCAAAGCGCCCGCCCTTGATTTTTTCGATCTTGCCTGCACGCAAGAGCTGACCGAAAGAGCGTAGCCCGTCTTCACGGCTGAACTCACCGCAATCTGCCTGACGCACGCGAGTCATCAGCTGCGGGCGCGAAAACTGATCGTGGCCTTCCACAAAGGAGAGGTAGGCAGCAGCAGCTTCCAGCACTTCGGGCAGCTTGGTTGCGCCCATCTGTTCAGCGAACTCGGCAAAACCTGTGTCTTCGGCAAACTCCATATCGTCTTCCAGCGTCGCAGCGACGCGACGAGGGGTTACGGGATCCGCACCGGCGAGGTTTTCATCTATCCGCTGCTCGGCCACCAGTTTCAGCGGCGTCGGGCGTTGCTCGGCCGGGCGCTCTGTCCGATTGCCGGACGCAACCGGGCGACGCGGCTTAACGACCTGCGCCAGATCGCTCCGGTACGCTTTGGTATTTTCTTCCTCTGTTTCTTCCTTGGCCATTGTTTTATCAGCAAAACGTGCAGCAACCGCTGCGCGAAGATGGGCAAACGCGCTGCGACGCGTTGCGCCTTCCGGCTCTTCCATCTGCTGATCGGCCTCGGCCATCAGGCGGGAAACATCCTCTGCAGTACCGGAATCGATGGCGGGCAGGGTATCACGCGCTGCCGGTTTGTCTTCCTGCGGCTGGTCAGTTTCGGCCGTCACCGCATCAAGCTCGCGCTGCAAGTCAGCCTCTTCCTCGTCGGAAAGCGTTGCCGCCTCCGCGCCGTCAAACTCTTCCAGATCACCGGCCTCAAGGGCAGCTTCCAGATCGGCACGGTCCACTTTGAGCACGCGGCCTTTCACCTCGGTAGCTTCCGGCCTTTCGTCCTGCGCGTCTTCCACAGTCTCACCGGAATCTCCAAAGAGGTTTTCCGCTGCGTCTTGCGCCGTAACTTCCTCATCATCGGTGCCCAACAGGCTGTCTTCGCCTTCGTCATGATCCGCCTCGAGACGGCTCAATACGGCAGAAAGATCATCTTCTTCCTCCGGCGCGTCGTCGGCTTCCAACGCAATCTGATCGTCAACCTCGAATGCTTCCTCGATATCCTGCGCCGCTTCGTTCAATGCCGCGTTGACCTCTTCGGGCGCATCTTCAGCAGCGTTCTCTTCCGGCGATTGAACAGCCTCGTCGAAAGGCATGTCGAGGATATCGACAGGTTCATCTGAAGGAGATGTCTCTTCCTCGTCATACGCCTCGTCGTCCTGTTGGGACACGACGTCGCGAATGCGTTGCAGTTTAGCGGCGATAGTTTCAGCAGCCGCTTCGGAGGCAGTATCCGGCGCTTCAAAAGAGGTCACCGGTTCGAAGGCGGTAAACTCCGATGGAATCTCCATCTCTGCCTCGATCTCCGGATCGATGTCCGAAGGTGCCGGGCTGTCAGCAAAAAAGGCCTCCGCGTTCAGAGCGACATCCTGCTCCAGCACTTCTTCATCGAAGGCTTGCTGTGCGCTGGTGTCTTCCGCAACGAAATCCATCTCTGGCGATTTTTCTTCACGTTCAACAGCTTCAATGGGCTCCTCTGCAGGCTCGACTTCAGGGTCTGCGATCTCCGCAGTCTCCAGGTCAGGCGTTGTGTTGGTGTCTGCCGGGGCTGCGTCGCTCTCTTCCACCAGTGCGCTTTCAGGACTGTCTTCGCCCTCTGCCGCAGATTCTTCATCCGCCTCAGCCTCTAAGACCTCAGTCGCTTCTTCTACAGACTCCGCAACTGCTTCTGGTTCGTCAGCTTCGGTCTTTGCTTCAGATGCTGTCTCCTGGGCCGTTTCCGGTGCCACTTCTTGAGACTCCGCAAGGTCCGTCGCAGCGACGACAGCCGCAGCCGCGGGGGCCTCGGCCTTTGCGGTCGGCTGCACCTCATCATCATGCGCTTTCAGCAGAATACGCCCGTCGTGTTCACGCGCTTCCACGCGCCGCGCCACTTCACGTTCCGCAATCCGAGCGAGCATCTCGGCATCCGGCTGTGGGGGCTCTGCGCCAAAATACCGGTCATCCGACGCGAGGTCGCGGAAATACTCGGCAATGGCTTTCATCGTGTCGAAGGAGTCGTCGAACCCTTCCAGCGTGCAGGAAAATGTCCCATAAGAGACTGTCAAAATCTTGTTGTTATTCATCATCGGATGCTCGTCCTCTGCGTGATTTCAACAAACTGTTTACCATATGGGGAAAGTCCAAACCGGCGCGAATCTGTGCTCATTACCGTATCATTTCGTGGCGAGATTGTGTTCTGTTTCCAAAAAGGACATTAAACTTCAGTGAATAATAAAATTGTAGACAAATTGCATCCAGTCACGCTGGTCGGGGGCGGCGCGGTCGGAGAGGGCGATTTGCAAGCGGCGCTGGCGTTGGCACCGACCTGTGTGGCTGCCGATAGCGGAGCGGATACAGCGCTGGCCGCCGGTGTCGAACTGACCGCGGTCATTGGCGACATGGATTCCATATCAGCGACGGCGCAATCCCGGCTTCCTGTTGATATTCAGCATAAAATCCCGGAACAGATGAGCACGGATTTTGATAAGGCGCTGCGCAATATCTCGGCGCCGCTGGTGATTGCCGTCGGATTTTCCGGATTGCGCATCGATCACCAATTGGCCGCGTTGCACACGCTGCTGATGCGGCCCGATGTGCCTTGCCTGATGCTCGGCGCGGAGGACATCATTTTTGTCTGCCCACGCCGGTTTGATCTGCCAATGGCTGCGGGAACGCGGGTCTCATTGTTTCCAATGGGGCCTGTAATGGGGCGATCCACCGGGTTGGAATGGCCCATTGACGGATTGAGCTTCGCGCCGGACGGGATGTCCGGCACGTCCAACCGGGCAACGGGTGATTTGCATCTGGAAATGGATCAACCGGCGATGCTGTGCATTCTGCCGCGTCGGTTTATGGCAGCGGTTGCGGAGAGTTTGGCGGCGCAGCCGGCGTCCGCGCGGTGGCCCGCTCGCGCAGGACTACATAGAGACCCGCTGCAATCGTGATCAGGATGCCCACCGCTGCAAGGTTGTTGGGCAGATCGCCAAAAACGATAAAGCCGATGATCGTGGCGAAGGGGATTTCAAGATATTGCATGGGTGCCAGTGTGGCGGAGGGCGCATAGCGCAGTGACCAGGTCATCAACAAAT
The DNA here is from genome assembly GCF_947492555.1 of uncultured Roseobacter sp. Classification (GTDB taxonomy): domain Bacteria; phylum Pseudomonadota; class Alphaproteobacteria; order Rhodobacterales; family Rhodobacteraceae; genus Roseobacter. The sequence goes on along the minus strand of NZ_CANLNE010000001.1, from coordinate 651,839 downwards.
GTGCGATCGTTCCCAGCAATCCGATGCTGAGCAGAAGGGTCCAGTTGTACGTGTCGATAGAAATGAATTGCAGATTCCAGATGTCACTGCCCTGAAACACCAGCAGGACGGGCACCATGACCGCCACTGCCATGACGCCGCTGACCGACTGCAGGCCGATGGGGTCGGTTTCGCGGGCGATCTGTCGCGTCAGTAGCATGAAGAACGCAAAGTTGATCGCAACAACTACCGGCAGGAGTGCAGGCCAGCCGACTTCATTGAAGCTGGGCTGCACAACCAGCAAGGTCCCGAGGAATCCGACAAGGCAGGCGATCAGGCGACGCGAGCCTACTTCTTCCTTCAGGAAGTACTTGCCGAGGATCAACATGATGAACGGCATCACGAAAGCGATGGCGACGGCGTCGGCCAAGGGCAGATACTTGAGGGCCGTGACCATCGCGCCAATGCCAAAGATATGAAGGAGCGTGCGCACGAAGGTGAGGGTGAGAACACGTCCCCGCATGCGCCACTTGCGTCCGGTGATCAGTACAAGCGGAATGAGCAAAAGGGCCTGAACCGCGAACCGCACGAGAACGAGCTGACCGACGGGCACGGTCTCTCCGAGAATCTTCGCAATGGCATCGCCCACCGGTGCCAGGATGCAAAATCCTAACATGAGCATGATACCAAGAAGGGGGCGGTCAGGATTCATTGGACGAACCTAGATGTGCCCCTCAATCAATGCAAGAAATGCTTGGGCGGGCGCTCAACTTTTAGCAGTTTGGCACGTTGACTGCCAAACCACCGAGCGATGTCTCCTTGTACTTCTCTGACATGTCCGCACCGGTCTGGCGCATTGTCTCGATGCAGGCGTCCAGCGGCACCAGATGGGTGCCGTCCCCCCGCAACGCCAGCGAGGCGGCGGAAACGGCCTTGATCGCGCCGAGCCCGTTACGCTCAATGCAGGGCACCTGCACAAGGCCTTTGACCGGGTCGCAGGTCATGCCGAGGTGATGTTCAAGCGCAATCTCGGCGGCATTCTCCACCTGCTGGGGCGTGCCTCCCATCACCGCGCACAAACCGGCGGCAGCCATTGCGGCGGCAGAGCCCACCTCGGCCTGACAGCCTGCTTCTGCGCCGGAAATGGAGGCGTTGTATTTCACCAACCCGCCAATGGCGGCGGCGGTCAGCAGGAAATCCTCGACATGGGACTCGGACGCGCCGGGCACGTGGTCCAGATAGTATCGCAGGGTCGCGGGCAGCACACCTGCGGCGCCGTTTGTCGGGGCCGTGACGACCTGCCCACCGGCGGCGTTCTCTTCGTTGACAGCCATGGCGTAGACGCTCATCCAGTCATTGATCGTGTGCGGCGGCGTGAGATTCATGCCCCGCTCCTGCATCAGCTTGTCATGGATGCCCTTGGCGCGTCGCTTGACGGACAGGCCACCGGGCAGGACGCCTTCGGAGGTCAGGCCACGGTCGATGCAATCGTTCATTACCTGCCAAAGCCGCCTGGTGCCGGTTTTAAGGTTCTCCACACCGCCCCGCGCAGATTCGTTAGATCGTTTCATTTCGGCAATTGAGCGGCCTGAAGCTGTGGACATCTCAAGCATTTGTGCGGCCGTTTTGAAAGGAAAGGGAACGGGCGCACCTTCTTCGGTGTCCTTGCCCGCCGCCAGTTCCGCTTCGGTCATCACGAAACCACCACCTATTGAATAGTAGGTTTCGCGCAGGGTCACATCGCCCTGCGCATCCGTGGCCATGAGTATCATGCCGTTGGCGTGACCTTCGAGAATGGTGTCGAAGTCGAAAATCAGATCGGTTGCCGGATCAAAGGACAGTGTGCCCAGCCCGTCCGGGTGAATCGTGCGCTTGGCCTTGATCTCCTCCAGCGCGAGATCCGCTTTCTCCCGGTCATAGGTATCCGGCACGAACCCGGCCAGCCCAAGGATGGTGGCGCGGTCCGTTGCGTGCCCCACGCCCGTGAAGGCGAGCGAGCCGTGCAAAGAGGCCCGCAGCCCGTGAAAGGCAAAGGGAGAGGCGCGCATCAGATCGAGAAAACGTGCAGCAGCCACCATCGGCCCCATCGTATGCGAGGACGACGGACCGATACCCACTTTGAACATGTCGAAAACCGATAAGAACATCTAAAGAGCGCTTCCTTCCGGAGGGTGTGGCGCCTGTGGCGCGGTAAAGGGTGTTGGGCCGAGACCTTCTGCGGCCTGCGCTGCTTGTACACTTGCGCGCGGCTCCAACATCATTGTCATCCGGTGTAGGGCAGGGAAGGCGGAAAGGTCAAACCAGTCGTGATTGATGTCCCGAGGATAAAGCTGCAGCCAGCGCAGCATGGGGGCGAGGTACAGATCGAGGATCGAGGGCGTTTCGCGCGCTGGCCAATGCGTGTCAAGCACTGCAAGATGGCGCAGGATATGGTTGCGCGTCCGATCCTGTAGACGGCGTTGGTCTTGGTGATCCGAGCCTGCGTAAGCCGACGGATAGAAAAACACCCGCAGCGTGGCGTGCAGGGTATTGGAGAGGTAGAACAGCCATTTGAGCATGTCCGCGCGGCCTGCGGCGGTCGGTGCGGGGGCCAACCTGCCATGCTGATCCGCAAGCCAGAGCAGAATAGCGCCAGTTTCGAATATCGGACCCTGTGGTGTTTCCAGTACCGGGATCAACCCGCCGGGGTGGAGTGCCAGATGCTCTGGTGCGCGCTGCGCCTTGATGCTGCGGTCCACCAGATGCGTGCGATAGGGCACGTCCAGTTCTTCCAAAGCCAGACGGATGACAAGTGATGCGTTATCTGGCGCATAATGCAGGGTGTATGGTTCCGATGTCATACATCCAGCTAGTACAACTTACAGCGGTCAGAGCGGCAGAAAACGACCCATTTTTGAAATTTGAAGCATAAAGAGCGTGGTCTCGGTCACGCCGCCGACCGATTGCCAGCCGGCGGCATCGGGTTAGAGCAGCCGAACCGACATACCACCGTCCACAATCAGTGGTGTCCCGGTCACAAAGCTGGCCCGGTCGGACAAGAGGTAGAGGGCGGATTGTGCAATTTCTTGTGGATCTGCCAACCGCTTGATCGGGTGCAGGTTGGCGACAAAGTCATGCGTGTCGGGATCGTCGCCCGCCATTGCTGTTTTCGTGCCGCCGGGGAGAATGGCGTTGACCCGCACGCCGTCACTTGCATGTTCTGCCGCGAGCGACTGTGTGAGGCCGATCATGCCCGCTTTGGACGCCGCATATGCCGCCATGCCGGGCATGCCGCCATTGCTGTAACCCACGAATGAACTGGTGAATACGATGGAGCCACCGCCCTTTTCCGCAAAGAAGGGAACCTGTGCCCTGGCCGCGTAAAAGGCGCTGGTAAGGTTCGCCGCGATCACCCTGTCCCAAGTGGCCGTTCCCATCTGTGCGACGGGGCCCATCTGCCCCATGATGCCCGCGTTGTTGAAGGCGCCGTCCACCGTCCCGAATTGGTCGCAGGCAAAATCCATAAGGGACTTGGCATATCCCTCATCCGTCACGTCCCCGGCCAGACAGGTGGCCTTGCCATTGCTCTGCACGATCTGACCAACCAGGTGCTCAAGCTCTTCCTTTCGACGGGCGCCAAGCACGACATTCGCGCCCTCTGATGCAAAGAGCAAAGCTGCGGCGGCTCCTATCCCGCTGCTGGCCCCTGTCACGATGATTGTCTTTCCGCGTAATTCCATCACGTCGCACTCCTGTTTGTGAATGCCCTGCGGATACAGACCTTGTGTGACGAGGGGCGATCCGTTTCCTGCGCCTAGAATGCTACAGTGCCTCAATGCGCAGGATGCGGGTCGGTGACAGGTGACGGGAGTGACCTGTCCAGAGGGTTTGTGACGGAGATACGGGACGCTGCCACGCGTTTCTTTAGTCGCCTTGTCCCTGCTCCGCGTCATCCCGTCCGGCGGCCCATCTGTTGAGCCAGGCAAGTCCGGCCAGCGCCAGCCCGAGGAAGAGCAGGGAAAACACGCGGATCAGCCCGCCAAGGCCGCCGATATCCAGCATGAACACCTTTGCGACTGCCAACCCGATCACAATCAGTCCGGCCTTGCGCAAGGCGGCATTTGGGCGGGCCAATGACTGGTAGAAAATGCCAGCACCAATCAGCAAAAGCGCGACGGTGTAACTATAGAGCTCTGCCTGTCCGATCTCCGGCAGATGCATGCGTTCTGTGCCGCGCCAGAAATGTCGGATTGTCAATCCCAGCCAGAGGCTGGCCAGTGCCCCAGATACCACAGCAAACCCGATCCGGATGCTTCGCGCCAGATTGCGCAAACGCAGGGCGCCAAGGGCAAGAAGCAGGGCGGGCAGCAGATAGGCCGGGATCAATGTGTTGAAAACGACGGAGCCCAGAACTGGGGTGCCAAAGACCTCAACGAGCGGGTTGAAAAGCGAAACAGCAAGCGCAAGCTGCACAGCGCCGAAAGACAGGAAGGTCACGCTCAGGATTAACCGCAGTACCGAGAGTGGGCCACCTATTTGCATCCTGTGCACCTGGGCCATCCCGAGGATAATCCATATGGTTGCCCCGATGCCCAGTGACCAATGGCTCAACGTGTCCGGTGCGCTGCTCCATTGTAAAATGGCTCGGTGTAGAAACAGCGATATCAGCAGGCCAACTGCGGAAAATGCGGCACTCTCCAGCAGGATAGCGCTGCGTGGTCGGTTCGCTGCCCTTGCCATGAACCAGGAGAGGGCAAAGCTCAGGGCGGCGCCCCCGTGTGACAGGAGCATTGCGGGCAGGGGCGCTTCGATGGCCCAGATCAGGCCGGGATCGACCACCAACCGGTATCCTACGGTGGCAATGCCCGCCAAAATGTACAACCCCATAAGCGGCAGATTGAACTGCCGATCGAGCCACGCCGCCGCGACGATGGTAACCGCGAAGGCTGTGGTCAGTGCTGCAGAAGTCAGAAGGATGGTCACCCCGAAGGCCACACAGGCCAGTGCGGCAAGAACCGCGAATGAAACACGCCGTTTGTCGTCTGGTCCGTCCGCGCGGGCGAAACGTTCCGCCATGACGACCATGACACCTGCGATGGCCATGGCATGCAGGGCCCAGGGGTAGGGGCCAAGCGTTTCAACAGGGCTCCAGAATGCTTCGATTGCAATGGCCATTGCCGGTGCAAAGAGCGCGGCCGCCGCTGCCACGAGGAGTTTAACCGATCCGCCGCGTAAAGAATGCCATGCGGCCACGATGGACAGTACCAGACCGAATGCGACGAGCGTACTCGGCATCAGGGTCATATTTGCACCGGGTTGTGTCGCGGCGCGTTCCTGCACGGCCCAAATCCGGTGGGCGCCCGCGACCAGCGCGATAACGCTTACGGCGGGAAGGACCGCAAGTTCGGTCAGCGCCGTGGCATTGCGCGCCCAGGTCAACAGGGCCACAGCCAGCGCTGTCAGGACCACAATTGCCGTCCAGAACAGATCTGCGCGGGCGGTTCCGAAAACTGTCAACAGGATCAAACCGCTCGCCGCAAGCACAGCGCCTCCTACGAGCCGGGTCGGGAACTCTGGCCAGGGTTGCTCCTTGTCGGGGACAAACAGTCCGCGGCTCAAGGGTGTCCCGGCGTGATCGGGTAGCAGTCTGCGCGCGGGAATGGCGATGGCTACTATCACCAGCAGGGCGCAATAGAGGACGAAAAATGGCTCCGTGCGCCAACCCGCCCCGAGCGTCAACAGCTGGCCTGCGCCATAGCCCATGGCCAGTGAAATGACGGAAACCCACGCCCACCGACGCAGCGTATCGATGGCCAGCCCCACCATGGTGACAATGGCGAAGTAGATCAGAAGCCAGGATGGATCGTCAGAGGCCCCGTCGATGATGAATGGCGCCGCCATGGCCCCGATCACGCCGACCGCAGCCAGCAAAGGCCCATAAAACCATCCCAGGATCATTGCCAATGCGCCCACCACTGCGAGGCCTGCAAGGGCAATTTTCGATCCGATGAACCCGTAGAGCAACCGCGCGGCAGCCACGGCACCAAAGAGCGTCACGATCCCGGCGCCAGAGAAGGTCGATGGCAGATAGGCCGTGCTGCTGTTTTCGGAGTCGCCGTATGTCCGACGGATGTATTCACCGGCGGCAACAAGGGCGATCCCGAAGACGAGCGCCCCCATGACGCGCACGGAGGGCGGCAAAAGACCTTGTTCGACACCGTAGAGCACCAGAAAAATCCCGGCCAGCGCAAGGGATACTGCAGAGACGGCGTAGAACCAGTTCTGTGTGATCCATCCGATCAGCCGCTGTAAATTTCCCATGTTCAGAACAACCGTTTTATGCGGCTGCAGCTCTGCGTCCGTCGGGGTTTCTTCTGGGGTTTTCGTGTCGGGTGGTTCTGGCGTTGCGCGAGGCCAAGGGCTTGGCGCAGTGCTCTCTGTACGCGGGTCGGTTGCCGCCGATACTGACTTCTTGTCGCTGGGCAGACGCGCCTCAAGTGCGGATACGCGGGTTTTGAGCTTCGCGTTCGACACAAGAAGATAAACGACCGAAGCAGGCAGGGCGATGACCAGTAAGAGGCCAAGAATAAGCAAGGATTCCAACGGGCGATCCGAATAATGGTGTGATTTCACGCCTCGATATCAGAACTCTGAGGCAATTCAAGGCAACGCGATAAGGGTCAGTGCGCCGCCATAGATGTACCTTGTGACACCCGCAGATTTGGTGTCGACCACGCAGGTGGTTTCGTACCGCGGTTTCGCGCATGCGGCTCAGTGCATGTCTGTATCGCAGAGGCGCAGCCTTGAAAAACGCTGCGCCCGCCTGTTCGCCGAAGTGCTTCGATGAGAGCGGAGTTGATGCCTCCGCCCTGCTTGTTCAGATCGCGTTGAACCGAGCGGTGAGATCTTCCACGGCGGCTGCATATGGACCGGGCCCAAAGCTGACGCGGGCGACGCCGAACTCGGCGGCGTCCTCTACCGATTTGAACGCCCCGCGCATCATGACGTTCACAGGCAAACTGGCCTCTTCGCAGATCGTCCGGATCAGACTGCCGTCGGTCAGTCCGGGAACAAAAATCCCGTCGGCGCCTGCCACGGTATAGGCTGCCTGTCGTGCTAGTGCGTCATCCATCAGATCGGCGTGCACCCCGTCGGGTCCCGCCTTGAGGAACACATCGGTACGGGCATTGACAAACAGCGGAATACCAGCGGTGTCGGCGGCTCTCCGTGCCGCCTCGATCCGTGCGACCTGATCGGGAATGGTGTAAAGGCCCGACCCCTTCACGATCTGGTCCTCGAAATTGATCCCGACAGCCCCTGCTGCAATCACGCGGCTGACGTTTTTTTCAATCTGGTCGGGGTCTTCCGCGTAGCCGCCTTCGAAATCAACAGTGAGCGGCAGGTCAGTGCTCTGGGCGATGCGCTCCACAATCATCAGCGCGAAGTCAAGCGGCATGGCTTCGCCGTCTTTGTATCCATGGGCGGCGGCAACGGACCAGCTGCCTGTCGCGATGGCTTTTGCCCCGGCCTTGTCCAGGGCATGGGCCCCGCCCGCATCCCAGATATTGTAAAGAACAACCGGTTGCCCGGCGACGTGCAACCCTTTAAACAGACGCGCTTTTTCAGCCTGAGACATGTGTTTCGATTTCCTCTTTGCTTGATTTGAAGTGTCGTTCGATCTCGATCAGACGCTGTTTGCGCCAAAGCCCGCCCCCGTAGCCCGTCAGCGCGCCATCGGCGCCAAGGACCCGGTGACAGGGGATCATCAGGGCAATCTGATTGGCTCCGTTCGCCCGGGCCACGGCCCGTGTCGCAGTTGGTTTTCCAATGCGTCGCGCAATGTCAGAATAGCTCCGCGTGGTACCTGCCGGAATGGTCAAAAGCTCTTCCCAGACCCGTCGCGTGAAGGCGCTGCCGTGAAAGGCCAGCGGCGTTTGGAACACTGCTGTTCGTCCGGTAAAGAAGGCGTCCAGTTCCGCGCGCGCCTGCTCCGTTGCGGGTGGCGTGCCAATCCCGATCTGTTCTTTTGCATGTCTCTGAAGTTTTTTGAGCTCATTTGGCAGGGCCTTGCGATCCACGAATTCCAGCAGGTGCAGATGCGTTTTGCAGCTGACCGCGATCATGTCGCCAAGCGGCGTGCCAATCCAGCTCGCCTGCAGCAAACCGCCTCGGGTCAGGCTGCCCGGCGCGCAGCCCAACAGCCGCCCAAAGGCCGCGCGAAACGCGCTGGGGGACTCGAATCCCGCCTCATATTGCGCGGTGATCACCTTGCCGCCGCCCGACAGGGTCTCAAACCCTTCCCGCAGGCGCCTTTGCCGCGCCATTTCGAGAAAGGTCATGCCGAACTGGCGCTTGAAGCTGCGCCGCACAGTTGAAAGATCAAACCCCAACTGCGTGATGTGCTGTTCGGACCAGCGGATATCCGGTCGTTCATCCAGGGCGGCAAGCAGTGTACCAATCGCAGGGTCGGCAAGGGCGGCAGCCTGCAGGGGATGGCATCTCTTGCAGGGTCGAAACCCGGCCTCAATGCATTCGCCGATGGTGGCCCGAAACGCGCAATTCTCCGGTTTTGGTTTCCGGGCCGGACAGGTCAGACGACAGAAGATGCCCGTGGTGGCGACGCAGACATAAGCCTGCCCGTCATATCGGTCATCCCGGTCGAGAAGCGCCCGGTAGAGCGTGTCGTGGTTTGGCAGATCAAAGAACATGCGCCTTGTCTAGCACCGATCAAAACCGCCGTCCGCCGGAAATCGGGCGCGTATTTCTTTTGAGCGCGCCCGATTGTTTTTCGGGAGTGACGGCGTGGGTTTTCAGGGCAGATCACTTTGCAAAGCCTGACGAAGGGCTTTGCAAAGGCGAGTCGGATGGATGTTACGTTAGCCCCGTTTTTTCTTGTGTTTCATGATCGAACGTATGGTTTTGCCCAACTGTTTATCCTTCGATTTTCGCTCTGCAAGGGTGGAGGAATTGAACGCCTCTTCTGCTTGCAGTTTCTTCCACCGGGTGAGGCGCGCGGCGTCGATCTCGCCCTTCTCGATGGTCTGAAGGACGGCGCATCCGGGTTCGGTGTCATGCTGGCAATCCCGGAAACGGCAGTGTCGGGACAGTTCATGCAGGTCCGCAAAGACGTCGTTGATCCCGGACGCGGCATCCGTCAACTGCAGCTCACGCATCCCGGGCGTGTCCAGCACGATACAGCCGGAGGGCACCACATGCAGCTGGCGCCGCGTCGTGGTGTGCCGACCCTTTGCATCGTCTTCGCGGATGGTGTTCGTGTCGGCCAGTTGTGTACCGGAGAGGGCATTGGTGAGCGTCGATTTCCCGACGCCGGAGGATCCCAGAAAGGCGACTGTCTTGCCCTGCTTGCACCACGGAGCCAGCTTTTTGCGTGGGGCGTCGCCACGTGCATCCAACGTCACAACGGGCACCATCTCGGAAATGGCGCGGGCGGCATCGACAAAAGCGCCCGTATCGTCACAGAGATCGGCCTTGGTCAGGATGATGACCGGCGCAATTTCTGCCTCGAAGGCCAGGGCGACATAGCGTTCCAGCCGTGCGATGTTGAAATCCTGATTGCACGAGGACACGATGAACACTGTATCGATATTGGCAGCGATCAGTTGGATGTGCCGGTCGGTGCCGGGTGCGCGCCTCTTGATCAGGCTCTTGCGGTCCAGCTGACGGCTGTGCTGTGGAGCCTGCTGGTCGAACAGCAGCCAGTCGCCCACCGTCACATCGGGACGGGGAGGAAGGGTCATGTCCACACCATCGCCCACAACGTGCAGGCCATTGCGGTGCACTTCGATGACCCGGACAGGCGGTGTCTCGGTCAGCTCTTCAATACTGATCTGCTGTGCGAAAAACGGCTGCCAGCCAAGGCTGTCGCGGGTGGAGAGTGGACGTTTCGGGGTGCCGCCTTTCATGTTTAGCGGAAAGAGTTCGGAATAGTCCCGTGTCATGGGGTTCAGACCTTCATGTCGGTGCCACGGGGTTTGCCCGGGCGCGGATTTCGATAGGGTGGGTATCGCAAGTCAACAGGCGCGCCCGTGCAGAACGAGCATCGTGCTTCTAGTGCTGATCTTGCATCGGGAGGACGTTTGCCTCCCCACATTACCGGGCCATGAAATCTCCGTTTCGACGCGGTCAGGATAGGCGGATGTAAGACCCGTTTCAAGCGTGATCCATCCGCACAAAGTCGCAATTTGGATACAATCGACCCAGGAAATGGTAATGCGGGCACACCGATTGCGTCTTCCGCCTTGTTGAGGCCGATTCAGGTCTCGCGCCCGCCGCGCTTGTTTCTTATAAGGCGGACATCTTAGCGCGAAGGAATCTGCTCATGTCCTCAGACCTCTCTCCCATCGACAAGGCCAAATTTGTCGCGGCAAAGCGCGCCGCACAATTGGTGGAAACCGGCATGCGCGTGGGGTTGGGTACCGGATCAACCGCCGCCTGGCTGGTGCGTTGCCTTGGCGAAATGGTGCGAGACGATGGCCTGCGCATCAAGGGCGTGCCGACATCCACGCGCACCGCGGAACTGGCGCGCGATGTGGGCATCGAGGTGATCTCTCTCGATGAAGCCAAATGGCTGGACATCACCATCGACGGCGCGGATGAATTCGACGGGCAGTTGAACCTGATCAAGGGCGGGGGTGGCGCCCTGTTGCAGGAAAAGATCGTGGCCACGGCCTCTGACCAGATGGTGGTCATCGCGGATGCGGGCAAGGAAGTGGAGACGCTGGGCGCGTTCCCCCTGCCCATCGAAGTCATCCCGTTCGGCTGGCAGACCACCCAGGCGCTGGTGGAGGAAACACTGGTGTCGATGGATGTGCTGGGCCGTGAAAGCACGTTGCGCATGAACGGTCAGGTGCCTTTTCTCACCGACGAAGGCAATCACATCATTGATCTTCACGTGAAACGGATCGGCAATGCGCGACAACTGGCCTTGGTGCTCAACCAGATGCCGGGCGTGGTTGAAAATGGCCTCTTCATCGACATCTGTGACCGGGTGATCATCGGCTATGGTGACGGCAAGGTTGAGGTGCGCGACATCAATGAAGGCACGGTCGAAACCGGCAAGCTGGATTTCGTGGAGAGCGACAATCTTTTTGCGGACCTGTCCGACTGACGGCTGCGGCCAGACCAACCGCGACGTAATGTGGTAATACTGCGCCGCGAGTATATATACAGACCTCCAAGACCCAAAGACCCGGAAAGGCCCCCGCGATGAGCGATTTTGACTACGATCTCTTTGTGATCGGTGGCGGTTCGGGGGGCGTCCGCGCCGCACGTGTCGCTGCCGGAGAAGCGGGCGCGAAAGTCGCCCTGGCAGAAGATGACCGCTATGGCGGTACCTGCGTGATCCGGGGTTGCGTGCCCAAGAAGCTGATGGTTTTCGCCAGTGAATATGCAGGGGTGGTTGAGGATGCGGCCTCCTATGGCTGGGACCTCAAGCAGGGACCCTTTGACTGGCAATCGTTCCGGAGCCGCCTGAACGGCGAGTTGGACCGGCTGGAGCAGGTCTATCGCAATCTGCTCAAGGGCTCAGGCGTCGATACCTTCGATGCGCGGGCCTCGGTGGCCGGACCGCATGAGGTCAAGCTCTCCACCGGGGAGACAAAAAGCGCCAAGCACATCCTGATTGCCACCGGTGGGCACCCCGTGCGGCCTGACACGCCGAATGCGCATCTGGGTATCGTATCGGATGACATCTTCCACCTTGAGAACCTGCCGAAATCCCTGTTGATCGTGGGCGGTGGATACATCGCTTGTGAATTTGCGGGCATCATGAACGGGCTTGGCGTCGAGGTGACGCAGTATTATCGCGGTGCGCAGATCCTGCGTGGCTTCGACGAAGAAGCGCGCGGTCTGGTGGCGGAATCCATGCGCGAACGCGGTATTGATTTGCGTGTCGGGACAAACATCCTGGAGATGTCGCCCGCAAGTGAAGACCATATGATGAGCGCTGCGGGCACCGCGTCAGACGCGGCCATGGGGGCGGATGTCAAACAACGCGAGGAAATGCAGGTAAGTGCAAAGGACGCAAAGGGACCTATCTGGGTCAAGTCGACCAACGGTGGTGAAAAGGTCTTTGACATGGTGCTTTTTGCCACAGGACGGGACCCCAATTCAAAAGACATGGGACTTGAAAAGGTCGGCGTGAAACTGGGCCGTCGCGGCCAGATCGAGGTGGACGCCTACAGCCAGACCGCCGTGCCGTCGATCTATGCCATTGGCGATGTGACAGACCGGGTCAACTTGACGCCCGTGGCCATCCGCGAAGGCATGGCTTTTGTCGAGACGGTGTTCAAAGGCAACCCGACGCCCGTCGATCACGAGTTGATCCCCTCGGCTATTTTCACGCAGCCTGAAATGGGCACCGTCGGCCTCAGCGAAGAAGAAGCGCGCGATCAGGAGGCAATTGAGGTATACTGCACATCATTCCGCCCGATGCAGACAGCCTTTGCCGGGCGGCCTGACCGGGTGCTGATGAAACTGATCGTCTCCAAGGAGACGCGGAAGGTGCTCGGTTGCCACATCGTCGCACCCGGCGCGGGTGAAATGATCCAACTGGCGGGCATCGCCGTTAAAATGGGTGCGACCAAAGAGGATTTCGACCGGACAGTGGCGGTGCACCCGACCATGTCCGAAGAGATTGTTACGATGCGAACGCCGGTGCGGACGGCTTGAATTCCGCGGATTCTTACGTACCTATGGCTTGAATTTAATCGCACCTGCACGCGATTTAGGAGGGAAAGAGACTGAATGGCTGGGAATAATGGCGGCCCCTGGGGGGGCGGCGGTGGAAACTCTGATGATGACAGGCCGCGCGGTGGAAACCGCGGCAACAACGGCGGCGGTCCGCGTGGGCCGGGCGGTGAGGGGCCACAAATCCCGGAAATCGACGAGCTGGTGAAAAAGGGCCAGGAGCGTCTGCGCGTCCTGATGGGCGGTAAAGGTGGCGGCACCGGCAATGGGGGCACGGGCGGTGGCGGTGGTCCGGCATTTACGCGCGGCACCATTGGTCTGGTCGTGGTCGGCGCAGTGGTCGCCTGGGGCCTTGCCAGCTTCTACACCGTGGCACCGGAAGAGCAGTCGGTTGAGCTCTTTCTGGGTGAGTATTACGCCACGGGCAACCCCGGTCTGAACTTTGCTCCATGGCCGCTGGTCACGGCGGAGGTCCTGCCGGTGACGCGAGAACAGACAGAAGATATCGGGTCTCGCGTGAACAGCGGCCTGATGCTGACCACCGATGAAAACATCATCGACATCGATTTCCAGGTGGTCTGGAACATCAATGATCCCGCGAAGTATCTCTTTAATCTTGCCGAGGCGCGCGAAACCATCAGCGCCGTGTCTGAATCGGCGATGCGCGAGGTGATTGCACGCAACCAACTGGCGCCGATCCTCAACCGGGACCGTCAGGTCATTGCGGATGAGGCGGAGCAGCTCATTCAGGGCACGCTCGATGCCTATGACAGCGGCGTGAACATCGTGCGTCTCAACCTCGACAAGGCGGACCCGCCACGCGAGGTGATCGACAGCTTCCGCGAAGTGCAGGCGGCAGAGCAGGAACGCGACCGTCTGGAACGACAGGCGGATGCCTACGCCAACCGGGTGACAGCGGGCGCGCGTGGTGAAGCCGCCAGCCAGCTGGAGCAGGCAGAAGCCTACCGCGCCCAGCAGGTCAATGAAGCGCAGGGTGAGGCGGCACGTTTCACCTCCGTGCTCGAAGAATACGCCAAGGCCCCTGAAGTGACGCGCAAGCGGCTCTATCTGGAGACGATGGAGCGTGTCTTTGGCGACGTTGACAAGATCATTCTTGAAAGTGATCTGGGTGGCAACGGCGGGCAGGGTGTCGTTCCCTATCTGCCTTTGAATGAACTGCGCCGTGGCGCTGCTGCGGGAGGAACCAACTGATGCGCGCTGGCAATTTTCTCATTCCGATCGTTGTGATCGCCATCATCGGCGTTCTGAGTTCTGTCTTCATTGTGGACGAGCGTGAAAAAGCGCTGGTTTTGCAGTTCGGACAGATCAAATCTGTCAAGGAAGACCCTGGTCTGGCGTTCAAAATTCCGCTGATCCAGGAGGTCGTGCGCTATGACGACCGGATCCTTTCGCTTGATACCGAAGTAACCGAGGTGACACCGTCGGATGACCGGCGTCTGGTTGTCGATGCTTTCGCCCGCTACCGGATCGCGGATGTGACCCAGTTCCGGCAAGCGGTTGGCGTCGGTGGCATGCGTGCCGCGGAGGATCGCCTCGAGGGGATCCTGAACCCGACGATCCGGGCAGTTCTCGGCTCGGACGGGGTAACATCCAACACGATCCTCTCTGCGGACCGGGCGGAACTTATGGCGCGGATTACCGAGCAGGCGCGTCTGCGCGCCCTGCCGCTGGGGCTGGAAGTGGTGGACGTGCGTCTGAAACAGACCAACCTGCCCGAGCAGAACCTCGATGCGACCTTTGCGCGGATGCGGGCGGAGCGGGAACGTGAAGCTGCCGACGAGATCGCGCGCGGTGAGGAAGCCGCCCAGCGGGTGCGTGCCTTGGCCGACAGGACGGTGGTCGAGTTGACTTCGGACGCGACGCGGGAAGCGGACATCATCCGTGGTCAGGCCGATGCGGAGCGCAACGCGATCTTTGCGCAGGCCTTTGGCGCGGATCCGGAGTTCTTTGAATTCTACCGGTCGCTGACGGCCTATGAGCGGTCTTTGCGGGGGACCAACTCGACGATGGTTCTGTCACCGGACAGCGAATTCTTCAACTACCTGCGTTCCGATCAGGGGCTGCGGTCCGAAGAAGGTGAGCGTCGGTGAGCACGCTGCTGCTGGCTCTCGGGCTTGTGATGATTATCGAGGGGCTGGCCTATGCGCTGGCCCCTTCGCTTATTGAGCGGATGCTGGAGGCCTTGCGCGCGCTGCCCGAGGCTGCGGTGCGCCAGTTGGGACTACTGATCGTGGTCAGCGGGCTGATCCTTGTCTGGTTCGCCTGGCAGCTTGGCGCCAGCATCGGCTGAGTGTTGCGCATCCGGCGGGAACGGCCTTTGCCTTCACACTTTGGTAACGCACTGTTGAAACTGTGACAGAGTGATACATCTTTGATGTTGCACGAAGGTCACCCTAAATGCAGTCTGTGAGCATTCACGAAAGATAACGAGCAAGAGGGCATTTGAGCCCGAAACAAGAGATTTCAGGAGACGACGCATGCAGCCCAAGGCAGTATCCATGTCCAACATCAGCCTCATCCCCGTCCAGATGCGCCTGTTGCTCTTGGCGGTTCTGACACTGGCATTCATGCTGGTTCAGCCGCTGAGCGCGCTGGCGCAACAGCAAAGTCTGGCCCCGTTGGCGGAAAAAATCAGCCCCTCCGTGGTGAATATCACGACCTCGACGGTCGTGGCCGGGCGTACTGGTCCCCAGGGTATCGTGCCCGAGGGATCGCCCTTTGAGGACTTCTTTCGCGAATTTCAGGATCGCAACAACGAGGGTGATGGCAACCGGCCGCGCCGCTCGTCGGCCCTTGGGTCCGGGTTTGTCATCTCGGAAGACGGGTATGTGGTGACGAACAACCACGTGATCGAGGGCGCGGATGAGATCCTGATCGAATTCTTCAATGGCAGCGAACTCAAGGCTGAGGTGATCGGCACCGATCCGAATACCGACATTGCCCTGCTGAAAGTGGAAGCGGATGGTCCGCTGCCCTTTGTCAGCTTTGCCGACAGCGATCTGGCGCGGGTCGGCGACTGGGTCGTGGCGATGGGTAACCCGCTGGGCCAGGGCTTCTCGGTCAGCGCGGGCATCGTATCGGCCCGCAATCGTGCGCTGAGCGGGACCTATGACGACTACATTCAGACGGATGCGGCGATCAACCGGGGCAACTCGGGTGGACCGCTCTTCAACATGGAGGGCGAGGTGATCGGCGTGAACACCGCGATCCTGTCGCCCAACGGGGGCTCCATCGGGATTGGCTTTTCCATGGCCTCTAACGTGGTGACCCGCGTGGTGGATCAGCTGAAGGAATTTGGCGAAACCCGCCGCGGTTGGCTGGGTGTGCGCATTCAGGATGTGACTGAGGACGTAGCCGAAGCCATGGGGCTTGAAACCGCTTCCGGCGCTTTGGTCACGGATGTGCCCGAAGGCCCGGCAAGCGAGGCGGGCATGGAAGCGGGTGATGTGATCATCAGTTTTGCTGGAACAACCGTTGAGGATACACGTGGTCTGGTCCGCCAGGTGGGCAACAGCCCGGTGGGTGAAACCGTGCGTGTCACGGTGATGCGGGAGGGTAAATCGATGACCCTGCGCGTGACCCTGGGCCGCCGGGAAGAAGCCGAAGGTGCCGTGCCTGCCGTGGCGACGGGCCCTGACGAAAGCGATGATCCGGTGACCAAGGACCTGCTGGGGCTGACCCTGACAACGCTGACGGATGAGCTGCGTGAAGAGCTTGGCGCCGAAGCCAACATGCAGGGGCTTGCCGTGACGGCGGTTGATGAGACTTCCGAGGCCTTTGAAAAAGGTCTGCGGGCAGGCGACATCATCA
This sequence comes from uncultured Roseobacter sp., assembly GCF_947492555.1. Taxonomy (GTDB): domain Bacteria; phylum Pseudomonadota; class Alphaproteobacteria; order Rhodobacterales; family Rhodobacteraceae; genus Roseobacter. The sequence continues at coordinate 635,342 of NZ_CANLNE010000001.1, read as the reverse complement.
CGGAGGCCGGACAGCAGAAGGTCACAACCATTGCCGAGCTTGAAGAGCGTGTGGCAGCGGCCGAAGAAGCAGGGCGCAAGTCGCTTCTGCTGTTGGTACGGCGCGCGGGTGATCCACGCTTCGTGGCTCTGTCACTGGCAGAATAATCGCTTGAAAATAATGACAAGAGAGCGTCCTGCGGGGCGCTCTTTTTTTGGGTTCAGCTTTCCGGGTTTACCAATGAGTCGAGCATGGGAGAGATATCTTCCACATCTTCGGCCAGCACATGGGTGACCGCATGGGCACGTTGCAAACGGCCAGTGACGCGCAGCAGGCGGCCCGCAATGACGGCCCGGCGGAATTTTTCGTAGATATGCCGCCAGATGATCACGTTCACCACGCCGGTTTCATCTTCGAGGGTAATGAAGATCACGCCCTTGGCGGTGCCTGGGCGTTGGCGCAGGATCACCAGCCCGGCCACCGTGATGCGTGCATTGACCGGCGGCAGATGCAGATCCGCGGCCACCAGACAGGCGGGCGGGCGTGGCCAGTGTCCTTTCGCAGTCTGCGGTTGCTGGTCAGCAGGGAGGGCAGTCATCACACGCATGAGAACAAATATAGAACAAAGTAGAGATGTCGCAAGCCTGTTCCTTCGGGGTCGCAAAAGAGGCTGGCGCGCCCTATATCGCCCCGGTAGACAGGCTGAAACGGATCAGGAAGGGAACGACAGACGTGGCCAAGATCACCTATATCGAACACGGCGGCACCGAACATGTGGTGGAGGTCGCCAATGGCCTTACCGTGATGGAAGGTGCGCGGGACAATAACATCCCCGGCATTGAAGCCGACTGTGGCGGCGCCTGCGCCTGCTCTACCTGCCACGTCTACGTGGATCCGGCCTGGACCGATAAGCTGCCTGCGAAGGAAGACATGGAAGAAGACATGCTCGATTTCGCCTATGAGCCTGATCCAGCCCGGTCGCGCCTGACCTGTCAGATCAAGGTGAGCGATGCGCTGGACGGTCTTGTTGTGCAGATGCCCGAAAAACAGATCTGATGCGGATCAGGGCGCGGCGTCTGCCCGCGCGCGGATGGCACCGTTTCGTCCGCCGCGCGCTGCAGGTGTTGTGCCTGGTGATGGGGGGCCAGTCGGTTGCGGCTGAGCCGGTGATCATCGCAGCCAGCTATGCGGGTCCAACGACACGTTATGCACACGCCGTTCTTGGCGATGCCATCGAACACACCACCCTTGTTCTGCACTATGCCGATGGGACGGAACGCCGGTTCTCTTTACCGGATGATCTCGTCTTTGAAGATACCGCGCCGCGGCTGATCGATCTCGACTTTGACGGTGCGGCGGAAGTCATTGCCGTTGAGAGCAGCCAGACGGAAGGTGCGCGTCTGGCGGTTTATGGTGCCGAAGGGCGGATCACGTCGACACCTCACATTGGAACGCGTTTTAGGTGGCTGGCCCCGGTGGGGGCGGCGGATCTGGATGGGGATGGCGTGATGGAGATTGCCTATGTGGATCGCCCGCATTTGGCCAAGACCCTGCGCCTGTGGCGTTACGAAAATGGCAGGCTGTCGGAGCTTGCGGCACTGCCAGGCGTCACGAACCACCGCATCGGCGAGGCAGATATTGCGGGCGGCATTCGAACCTGCGCTGGCGTGGCGGAGATGATTGTTGCGTCGGCAAACTGGTCCCGGCTGGTTTCTGTCTCCTATCTGAACGGCGGGTTCATCACAAAAATACTTGGTGATGACACGAGCAGGCCGGGTTTTGCCCGCGCCATGGCCTGCGCGCCGTAGCTTTGTGGTCGTGTGTGAAGCGCGGCTTCAGTCGGACTGCAATGCGCGCCAGCCGATATCACGGCGACAAAAGCCTTCGGGCCAGTCGATCTGATCCACCATCCGGTATGCCGTGTCACGGGCGTCTTTGAGGGTACCTGCCCGGGCCGTCACAGCCAGAACGCGCCCGCCTTGAGCCGTGAATTTGCCAGCAGCCCGCCCGGTGCCTGCATGGAACACCATGTGGCTGCTGTCCTCCGGCACGCTCTCCAGGCCATTGATCACGGATCCTTTCGCGTAACTTCCCGGATACCCGTTTGCCGCCAGCACCACCGTCATGGCGTGATCCGCCGCCCAGTTGACCTGCGCGTCGGCCAGACGGCCCTCGGCACAGGCCTGCAACAGATCCAGCACCTGTGCGCCGAGCCGCATCATCAGCACCTGGCATTCGGGGTCGCCAAAGCGCACGTTGTATTCGACCAGGCGCGGCTGTCCGTCCTGGATCATCAGGCCGACAAAGAGAACGCCCTGGTACGGTGTGCCCTGACGGACCATCTCTGCCATGGTGGGGCGCACGATCTGATCCAAAGCCTTGCGGGTCACGGCCTCCGTCATCACAGGGGCCGGGGAATAGGCCCCCATGCCGCCGGTGTTGGGCCCGGTGTCGCCCTCGCCGACCCGCTTGTGATCCTGCGCCGTACCGATGGGCAGAACGGTTTCGCCGTCGCAGAGCACGAAGAACGAAGCTTCTTCGCCGGTCATGAACTCTTCGATCACCACTTCGGCGCCCGCATCTCCGAAGGCGCCGGAGAACATGTCATCCACGGCTGCCAGCGCCTGCGCCTCGGTTTCCGCGATGATCACGCCCTTGCCTGCGGCCAAACCGTCGGCCTTGATCACGATGGGTGCGCCTTGCGCCTTTACATAAGCTTTGGCGGCACCGGCATCGGTGAAGTGACCATAGGCGGCGGTAGGGGCACCTGCGGCGTCGCATATCTGCTTGGTAAAGGCCTTGGAGGCCTCCAGCCGCGCTGCCGCACCGCTGGGACCAAAGACCGAAATACCCGCATCGCGCAGACGATCAGACACGCCTGCGGCGAGGGGTGCCTCGGGGCCGACGATCACGAAATCAATCGCATTTTCCTCGGCAAACCCCACAACCGCGCCGCCATCTTCGATGTTCAGCGTCGCACAATCCGCGATCTCCGCGATCCCGGCATTGCCCGGCGCCACGATCAGCCTGTCACATTTGGGGTTCTGCATGACGGCCCAGGCGAGACTGTGTTCGCGACCGCCGCTGCCAAGGATGAGAATGTTCATAGGGGCTCCTGATCTGCTTGGCCTCGGGTTCCGGGCGTTCTAAGCTGCGCACACCCGCGATACAACACCAGAGGTTTCATGGATCTGATCGACGCCCCCGACGACGGGCTCAACAGCCCCGAATTCACCGTCACCGAGCTGTCCGGTGCGATCAAACGCGTGATTGAGGGCGAGTTTGGTCACGTGCGCATCAAGGGGGAAGTGGGCCGCGTGTCGCGCCCGCGCTCAGGTCACATCTACCTTGACCTGAAAGACGACCGAGCGGTGATTTCCGGTGTGATCTGGAAAGGGGTCTCCGCCCGGTTGCAGACCCAGCCCGAAGAGGGGATGGAGGTCGTTGCGACGGGTCGCGTGACCACCTTTGGCGGGCAGTCGAAGTATCAGATCGTCATCGAAGACATCAAACCGGCAGGCATGGGCGCGCTGATGGCGCTGCTGGAAAAGCGTAAGAAGATGCTGGAAGCGGAAGGGCTGTTTGATCCCGCCCGCAAGCGCGCCTTGCCTTACCTGCCGGAGGTCATCGGCGTGGTGACCTCGCCCTCCGGTGCCGTGATCCGCGATATTCTGCACCGTCTGCGCGATCGGTTTCCCCGCAAGGTTCTGATCTGGCCGGTGGCCGTGCAGGGCGAAAAATGCGCCCCCGAAGTGACCCGCGCGATTGAAGGGTTCAACGCCATGACACCGGGTGGCGCGCTGCCCCGGCCCGATTTGCTGATCGTGGCGCGAGGCGGCGGCTCTGTCGAAGACCTCTGGGGGTTCAACGAGGAAAGCGTGGCACGGGCGGCGGCGGCCTCTGACATCCCGCTGATATCGGCAGTGGGGCATGAGACGGACACGACGCTGATCGACTATGTCTCGGACAAACGCGCCCCGACCCCGACAGCGGCGGCGGAACTGGCGGTGCCGGTGCGCCATGAGTTGATGGCCTGGCTGGACGGTCAGGACGCGCGCATGCGGCAGGCCCTGAGCCAGGGGCTGACGCGCCGTGATCAGCGCCTGCGCGATATGGCGCGGGCGCTGCCGCGTGCCGAAAGCTTGCTGGAGACACCACGTCAGCGGTTGGATATGATCGGAGGGCGTCTTGGTCCCGCGCTGATAGCGGGCGTGCAGAAACGCAAACTGCGACTGGCCGATATGAGCGGGTCCCTGCGGCCCGCTACCCTGTCTCGCGGTGTTTCGGTCGAACAGAGACGCCTGCGCGAACTGTCCGGGCGGCTCGCCCCGGCATTGCGCCGCGCCATGGCGGTGAAGGAGGAACAGCTGGCGGCACAGGCCCGGCGTTTCCGCCCGGCAACGCTGCAACAGGACCGGGACAGGAAGGCGCGTGACTTCGCCCGTCTGGTCACACGCCTCTCGGATGCCGGTCAGCGCAACATCGCAACATGGCGCAGCCGGATTGACGCGGTGGAACGGCTGCGCCGGACCCTGGGGTACGAGGCGACGCTGGAACGCGGGTTTGCCGTGGTGCGCAGTGCGGGAGAGCTTGTGACAGACAGCAAGACAGCCAAATCCGCGCCCTCACTGGAAATTCAGTTTGCCGATGGCCGGGTCACCGTTGGGGGCAAACCGACCCCGCGCAAAGCGTCCTCAAAACCACCGAAACAAGGCTCGCTCTTCTAGACGTGCCTCAAACGCCGATTCGCGGCCCCAGACAGATCATCTCGTCGTCGAAATCCCCTGCTTCGTAGAGCTCTGTCATACCGGGGGCGTTCTGGAAGCGCGCGACCAGCCGCCCCTCTTCCTTGTGGAAGGTCCAGCATTGCGGATTGGGGTTGTCTTCATAGACAAAACAAATCTGGTCGGCTTGCTCGTACCATGTGCCCGATTTGCATTCGCCATCCAGAAAGGACCAGATCACCCGGCGGTTATCGAGGTATTCCTCGGCCCCGTAAGCCACGCCATTCTCCCCGTAGAACAGCGTTTTGCCGCGCGTGTATTCATCGAATTCCTGCGCGTTCATCGGGGGTTGCGCGAGACTGGGGCCTGCGAGCAGGCACAGGATCGTCCCGGTCAGCGCGGAGATTTCTGACAAACGGATCATCATTTTACTCTGACAGACCTGACGCCTGGGAGCCAGCCTGCAGGGTCGTTTTTGGCATGACGTTGCCGTGAGCCTCCTGCGCCTTTGCCTGATACCTGTGCACACGGGGGTCCATGACGCGGCGCCAGAGCGGCGGGACCAGTGCCAGCGCGCCCATGACCGGCACGGAGCGGGGCAGGGTGGGCATCGCGTCCGCGTCGAACCGCAGCTCCGGAAAGGGGCGCGATGGGTTCATGTGATGGTCCGAATGCAGTGGCGCGTTCAGCATCAGCGCAGCGGAGAAACCGCGTGGCGCGTTCCAGCTGTGATGGGCGCGCATCGGCTCTGCCCGCCCTGACGCGTCGCTGGCCCGGCGCAGCCCGTAGTGTTGCAGGTAGTCCGACAGCATCAGCTGCATCTGCGCGTGCAGGGCCAGGATGAGCAGGACGACCACGGCCAGACCTCCACCGAGCAGGAAGGCCACAAGCAGCGATGCCGCCGCCCCGCCGAGATAGACGAGATAGGGGTGGGGACCCTGCGCGCGACCCTTTCTGCGTTGGTTCTCCGCCTGCAGCCCCGCGGTAAACTCATCCACCACGGCACGCCCGAAAAACCGCCAGAAGCCACGACCCAGGGGGGCAGAGTTCGGATCCCGCGCCGTGCCCGCATGCACGTGATGCACCAGCATATGTGCCGAGACATGTTGACCATTGAGCAAGGAGCAGTAGATCGCCGTCCCCAGCGCGCGCAGACTGCGGTCGCTTCGGTGAATGAGTTCATGCGCGCAAGCGTTTGAAACCTGTCCGAAGTAGAGCCCCAGCCCGGCGACAAGCGCGATCTTCTGACCGGTGTCGAGGTGATCCGCCGCGCCCACCGCCCAGAGGCCGAGGCCCAGCAGCACGAAATGCGCCACGCCAACGACACGCGGCAACCAGATCGCCTGATCCGCGCTGGCGATCCGGCCCACCTGTGTTTTGTCCATAAGCAGTACAAACAGGGTCATGCACAGCAGGCCCGCATAGGGCCAACCCCCTCCCACAAGGGCACCCAACGCCAGAGTACTGGCCGGGCCAAGGCTGGCGCAGGCAAAACCAAGGGAAGAAAAGCGCGCGTTCATCTTGGGCATTTATGTACCCTGATATCGCCACCGCTCCAAGCGTCTGTGCAGTTCCGGTTAAGGGCAGAAGTTTCTGATCAGACACAGAGTGTCGTTTCTGGTCCTCATTGACGGCGGGTTTGGCAGTATCTTGTGGCAAATCGGGCTGATAGAGTCCGCGCAACATGACGCTTTTGCAATCGCGCCGGGGATATCCGGGGCACGGAGACGACGACCTATGGCACTGGATACGGCAGATAAATCCCCTAAGAAAGGCGTGTGGAAATCGGGTAAGGGCAAGGGCCGCCGCCACACCAAGGGCCGTCAGTTGCAGGATCAGGCATGGGATGAGGTCAAGGCGCTGTTGGGCGATGCACCGCGCCGTGCCGATCTGCTGATCGAACATCTGCACAAGATTCAGGACCAGTATGGCCATCTGTCGGCGGCGCATCTGCGCGCCCTGGCGGAAGAAATGCGCATGTCGATGGCCGAGGTTTACGAGGTTGCGACGTTCTACGCCCATTTCGACGTGGTGAAGGAGGGTGAGGCACCGCCCCCCGCGCTGACGATCCGGGTGTGCGATTCCCTGTCGTGCGAACTGGCGGGCGCGCAGGCGCTGAAAGCAGCACTGGAAGACGGGCTCGATCCGGCTGAGGTCCGGGTCTTGCGGGCACCCTGCATGGGGCGCTGTGACACGGCCCCGGTGTTGGAGCTGGGGCATGCCCATATCGACCACGCGACGCCTGACAAGGTTCAGGCGGCGATTGTGGCCGGGGACACTCACGCCCATGTGCCTGCCTATCAGGACTATGCTGCCTATGTGGCCGAAGGCGGCTATGCCGCGCTCAAAAACTTGCGGGCGCAAGGCAATTGGGAGGCGGTTCAGGACAAGGTTCTGGCCTCTGGCCTGCGTGGGTTGGGGGGTGCCGGCTTCCCATCCGGCAAGAAGTGGGGCTTTGTGCGGGCCAACGAAGGGCCGCGCTATCTGGCCGTGAACGGTGACGAGGGCGAGCCCGGAACATTCAAGGATCGCTATTACTTAGAGCGCGTTCCTCATCTTTTTCTTGAAGGTATGCTGATCGCTGCTTGGGCGGTTGAGGCAGAGACGGCCTTTATTTACATGCGGGATGAATACCCCGCTGTTCTGGATATATTGCGCCGCGAGATCAAGGCGTTGGAAGAGGCCGGTATCGTGGAGCCCGGCTACATCGATCTGCGCCGGGGCGCCGGGGCCTATATCTGCGGCGAAGAGAGCGCGATGATCGAAAGCATCGAAGGCAAGCGCGGCATGCCGCGGCATCGCCCGCCGTTTGTGGCGCAGGTTGGTGTCTTTGGCCGCCCGACGCTGGTGCACAATGTGGAAACCCTGCACTGGGTCGCGCGCATCTGCCGTGAGGGGCCGGAGGTGCTGAGCGCGACGGAGAAAAACGGTCGCAAAGGTCTGCGCAGCTATTCCGTTTCGGGCCGTGTTGCCGCGCCCGGTGTCTACCTGCTGCCTGCCGGATCGACGATCACCGACATCATTGAGGCCGCAGGCGGCATGGCAGAGGGCCATGCCTTCAAGGCGTACCAGCCTGGCGGTCCGTCCTCTGGATTGTTGCCAGCCTCCCTCAATGACGTGCCGTTGGATTTTGACACGCTGCAGCCTCTGGGGTCCTTTATCGGCTCCGCTGCGGTTGTTGTTCTGTCTGATCACGATTCGGCCCGTGCCGCGGCGCTGAACATGCTGCGATTTTTCGAAGACGAAAGCTGTGGCCAGTGCACCCCCTGTCGGGTGGGTTGCGAAAAGGCGGTGAAACTGATGCAGCAGGACAGCTGGGATCAGGATCTGCTGGAAGAGTTGAGCACGGCCATGGTGGATGCCTCCATCTGCGGGCTGGGGCAGGCGGCGCCGAACCCCATCCGACTGGTCATGAAGCATTTCCCGGAGGAAATCTGAGCGCGAGTGCTGCTCTTTCCCTTCGCTGAAAATCCCCTTAGATGAGGGAGAAAGGCTACGGGGGCAGGCATGGCATTCTTTAAGAAGCTGAAGGATCGGTTGTTCAAGTCGTCGTCGAAAATCGACGAGGGGCTTGAGGCGATTGTCGAAGACGGCGGCGTAGAAGAGGTTGTTGCACCCGACGTGTCGGAGACGCAACCCGCCCAGGAAAGCGCCGAACGTCCCGCAGAAGCGCCGCAGCCGATCGACCCGCAGGTGGGGACAGCAGCCAGCGAGACCGTTGTCTCCGATGAAGTGTCGCCTGCGCTGCCTGAAGCAGAGCCAGCCGTGACAGAATCCACATCCGAAGCGGTGCAGGAAGCTGTTGACCCACGCCCTACTGTGGAAGATTTTCAACCCGAACCCGAACCCGAACCCGAACCCGAACCCGAACCCGAACCCGAACCCGAACCCGAACCCGAACCCGAACCCGAACCGACGGTTCTACCGCGCAATCCGGCGCCGGTCGCCGAGGCGCTGACACAGAAGGTGCAACCAGAGGATAGCAAAAGGCCGGGTCTTCTCGGTCGGTTGATGGGCCGTTCCAGCGACAAGACTGTGGTGCGTCGTACGCTGGATGATGCGATGCTGGAGCAGCTGGAAGAGTTGCTGATCACCGCCGACATGGGCGTTGATACGGCGCTGCGGGTGGTGGCGAATATGGCAGAGGGGCATTTGGGCCGGAAACTGTCGGTTCAGGAAATCAAGGAGCTTATGGCTGCGGAGATTGCCCGGATCATGGATCCGGTGGCCAAACCTCTACCGCTTTATCCCCGCACACCGCAGGTGGTTTTGGTGGTTGGCGTCAACGGGTCCGGCAAAACCACTACGATTGGGAAACTGGCCAGCCAGTTCCGTGCGGCAGGCAAGAAGGTCGTGATTGCCGCGGGCGATACATTCCGCGCGGCGGCGGTCGAACAGTTGCAAGTCTGGGGGGAGCGCGCGGGGGTGCCTGTGCTTACGGCGCCCGAAGGCTCTGACCCGGCGAGCCTGGCGTTTGACGCAATGACCCAGGCGCAGGCCGATGGCGCGGATTTGCTGTTGATCGACACGGCGGGTCGTTTGCAGAACCGCACGGATCTGATGGAAGAGCTGGCCAAGATCGTGAGGGTGATCCGTAAAAAAGACGAGTCTGCGCCGCACAACACGTTGCTGGTGCTGGATGCCACCACCGGCCAGAACGCGCTCAATCAGGTGAAGGTGTTCCGCGACATCTCGGACGTTTCGGGCCTGGTGATGACGAAACTAGACGGCACAGCAAAGGGCGGCGTGCTGGTGGCACTGGCAGACAAGTTCGGCCTGCCGATCCATGCGATTGGCGTGGGAGAGCAGATCGACGATCTGGATGCCTTTGATCCGGAAGATTTTGCGGATGCCTTGATGGGCCTTGAGCGCGCATGATCACGAAGCAACGGTGGGCTGAAGCCCACCCTACCTGCCTGTCACCACCCTCTACCCCAGCAGGTAAGGTGGGCTTCAGGCCACCGATTGGCCGGGGCGCAGGGTGACAGATTGGCTGATTTCAATCGAGGGGACCGAAACCGGTCATCAGGTGGCGCTGGGGCTTGCCTTGATGGCCGCCTTTTTGCACGCGGTCTTTGGCGCGCTGCAAAAGGGCCGGCATGATCCCTGGCTGACCCGCGGGGCCATTGATTTCTGCTACATGGCCATGGCGGTGCCCTTTGCCCTCTTTGTTGTGCCGTGGCCAGAACCGCATATGTGGCCAATCTTTGCCGCCGTCTGGGTAATCCATGTGATCTACAAATTGCTGCAGGCCTGGGCCTATACCAAGGGGGCCTATACGGTCGTCTATCCGGTTGTGCGTGGCACCGGGCCGCTCTTCACGGTGATCGGCGCCTATCTCATCTTTGGGGAGACTTTCACCGGCGTCCAATGGATCGGTGTGGCCGTTCTGCTGGCCGGTATCTTTGGTCTCGCGATCTACAACATGGTGTTCCTGGTGTCAGAGCGGGAAACGCTGAACGCGGCGCTTGGGCTGGCGGTCCTTACCGGTCTCTTTGTGGCGCTCTATACGACCTATGATGCCTACGGTATCCGGGCGACGGCAAATCCTTTCACCTTTCTGGCCTGGTTTTTCATGATTGACGGGTTTTTCATGCCCTTTGTCGCCGCCCTGCGCTGGCTCCGGATGCCTGACCGACCGACATTGGGCCCGCTGATGGCGCGCGGTTTGGTGGGCGGGTTGGTCGCGCCGTTGAGCTTTGGTGCGGTGATGATGGCCACACGGCTCGACAAGGTCGGCGAGGCGGCCGTGCTGCGCGAGACCTCGACCGTTTTTGCGGCCGTCATCGGATGGCTGTTCCTGAAAGAAACGGTTGGCCCGCGGCGGATTGCCCTGATGGCATTGATTGCGCTGGGCGCTGTGATAGTTGAGATGGGCGGATAGGAAGAATTGATGTCAGACGCGAAACCGGTGAACCCGATTGTGAAACAAGTGCTCGAACTGGGGCCTACGATTCTGTTTTTCCTGATCTATCTGCGGATCAAGGAAGACGTCTTCGTGATTGGCGGCACCGAGTATACGGGCTTCATCATCGCTGCCCTGGTCTTTGTGCCGATCCTTCTGGTGGCCATGGCGATTCTGTGGAAATTAACCGGACAGCTGAGCCGGATGCAGGTTTTCACGGCTATCATGGTGATCTTTTTCGGCGGTTTGACTGCCTGGTTCAACGACGAACGCTTCTTCAAGATGAAGACCACGATTGTCTATGGATTGTTTGCGGCACTGCTCGGGATTGGGCTGCTGCGCGGGCAGTCTTATCTGGCCTACGTGATGAACGAAATGATGCCGATGCGGGACGAGGGCTGGATGATCCTGACCCGCAGGCTCTGTGCGGCTTTTGCTGCATTGGCGGTGGCAAACGAAATCGTCTGGCGCACGATGTCCACGGATGCCTGGGTCAAGATCGAAACCTTCGGCTTCCCCGTGGCGTTGATGGCTTTTCTGATGTGGCAGTTCACCACGCTGCAAAGCTATCTGATCACAGATGAAAGCGAAGACCCTAGTTAACCATCAACTCTTCAGGAGTCATTGATTTGACTGGTGGGCGGGGACGCACCGAGTTTGGACCAACGGCGCGCGCGACCTTGCGAGCCAGATCAACAGAAATCGCTGCCTCCAGGGCAAGGCGAAACCGTGAACTGCGCTTGCACTTCTGACGTAGATCGTCGAAGCGCCATTCCAGCACTTCGGCTCCTGGCTCCAACCAGGTAGAAGCCGAACTGGGTTGTCCGATGAGAAAGGCAATCTCGCCCAGAAAGAATTGGGGCGGTAGAATGAATTCATTGTCACCCTTCTGCAGCCGCGTTGCGCCGGAAATCACGTAGTAGAGCCGCGAACCAGCCATCCCTTCCGTTGTGACCTGCCGTTCATCATCGACCCTGTAGCGGCTTGCCAGCTTCATCAGGCTGCGGAAATCTCCCGGCGGCAGGGGCGGAAAGTCCCGGTATATATCCGCATGCGCCCGCGGGATCGCCAGCCGGGACCGGCGTGCCAGCAGGCTTGAGAGGCCGATCAGGTTTGCGCTGCCGATCATCAGGCTGACGTAAATCGCCTCCCACAGGGGCGTGGCTGCCACGGTTGCATAGTAGAGAATGTAAACGGATGTGCCCGACAGGATCAGAAGGCGCAGCACGATCTGGTTGATGGTGATGAGCCCCGCCACGTACAGCGCGCCCGCCAGATAGACGAGTATCCCAGGCGAATACATCCATTCATTTACGGTCAATTTCGGCAACCCCCCAAAAACATCTGGCGAGTTTGCGCGAAAATCCCGCATTCAAGCAAAGAAAATCATCACCCTGTGCGCCAAAGTGCAGATTTTGCAGCGTGGCGTTGCAAATTGCGCGCGTGTCTGCGGTGCCGTTGTCTCTCAACATTGCTATGCCGTTCAGGCGCTCAATACGCAGGTTTCTTGGCTTTGATGCCGGTGGAGGCGGTCTGAAACAGGCCGGCTTTGGCGCGGAGAACCTGCGCGGCAGCGGCTAATCTCCCCGCGTCGAGGTTTTTGGGCAGCGCGCGCGCGGGCGGTTTGACAAGACGAGACCATCTTGGGTCCGGCGTGTCCGGCAGCAGCTGGGCAAGTCGCGCCTGCGGCAGGCCGAGCGGATCACGCAGCAGCCGGGAATAGAGCGCCATTACGCCCGGACGCCGGTAGCTGGACCAGTGGCACACGCGTCGTTCCGGTGCTGCAATGGGCAGTCCCAGGGTCGCGAGCCCTGACAGCGTGTCCGCGCAGTCGAGTTGCAGGTTGACGACATTTGGCAGATCGATCCCGAGACCGATGGCCCGGTCTTGTCCGCCCGGCGCGGCAACCAGACGCTCAAACGCCAGATCAAAGAGATCGTTTTCCCGGCTTGTGACATTGAAGACTTCCACAGAGCGTCCGGCCTGCGTGCGCAGCATTGTCTCCGCATGGCTTGTAAAACTTGCGCCGGTCAGCAGCACCATGCGCTGAACGGCCTGCGACGGTAGGTGCCCAAGCGCGGACAGCGCGATTTCCGCACCCATGGAGTGTGCTATAATATGAGTTGGCCTCTTGGGGGCTGCGCCTTTCAGAACCTCCACCAGTTGTGCAAGGGTCCGTCCCAGATTTGCCGCCCGGCGGTGCACCTGCGCAAGCGGGCCGCGTGCGTACCAGCCAAAAGCAATGCCCAGACCTTCCTCTTGGAAACCGGTATTATACCCCAGCGATGCGGGCCAACCGTGCGCGCTGTCACGAAATATTTTCTTGTGAGGGCAATGGTTTGTGCTCTCAGGGGCGTATTTGAACCCGTGGATCATGATGATCGCGGGGCCGGGTGCAGCGCGTGTCGCCCGGACTGCGTCAGGTACCGGTGTCGCCCTACGGTGCAGTGTCAGCATCCCGTCACGGGCGTTGATCCTGAGCAACGGCATGGCCTGCCCCTTCTACAAGATATTGTGGTTGAGCTATCTCAAATACATACGACAGGGGCGTGAATTTACTGTTACAGCACCGTGACGGTGTTGACGTGCAACACCCTTTGTTCTAGCTGTGCCCGCGTGGCGATTTGTTACCGGATTGCGGGCCACTTTAAATATTCCGCTAAAAGGTCACCGATGAGGGAACCCCGTCGCGTTGACCGCGTCTGGGGTTTTTTTGTGCCCGATGAGGGCTGGAGATGAAGACATGACACGCAATTTGAAACCACGCTCCCGCGCCGTCCATAGCGGTACGCGCCGCAGCCAGTATGGCGAAGTATCCGAGGCTATTTTTCTCACACAGGGATTTGTCTACGACACGGCCGAGGCCGCCGAGGCGCGGTTTCTCGAGGCTGGACCGGATGAGTTTATCTACGCCCGCTACGGCAATCCGACGGTTGCAATGTTCGAAGAACGCATCGCCGCGCTGGAGGGGGCGGAAGACGCCTTCGCCACGGCCTCCGGCATGGCGGCGGTGTCGGGCGCGCTGACATCAATGCTCAAGGCTGGCGATCATGTCGTGTCCGCCCGCGCCTTGTTCGGGTCCTGTCTTTATGTCCTCGAAGAGGTGCTGACCCGCTTTGGTGTCGAGGTGACATTTGTCGATGGCACCGATCTTGCGGCATGGGAAGCAGCGATCCGGGACGACACCGCAGCGGTGTTTTTCGAATCCATTTCGAACCCGACACTGCAGGTTGTGGACATCGCCGGTGTCGCCGCACTTGCCCATGCCAAGGGGGCCAAGGTGCTGGTAGATAACGTTTTTGCGACGCCGGTCTGGTCAGACGCCGTGGCGCAGGGTGCTGATGTGGTGATCTATTCCGCGACCAAACACATTGACGGACAGGGTCGCGCGCTGGGGGGCGTGATCCTTGGCACGCAGGAGTTCATCCGCAAGACCGTTGAGCCTTATATGAAACACACGGGCGGATCGATGAGCCCCTTTACGGCCTGGGTGATGCTCAAGGGATTGGAGACGCTCGATCTACGGGTCCGCGCCCAGACCACCAATGCAACCACCATCGCGGAGGCGTTGCAGGGTCACGCAAAACTCTCGCGGGTGATCTATCCCGGCCATAGCAGCCACGCGCAAAGTAATCTGGTGCAGCGCCAGATGGGGCAGGGCGGCACGGTGCTGTCGATTGACCTGAAAGCGGGCAAGGACGCGGCCTTTCGCTTTCTGAACGCGATCGAGGTTGGCGTGATCTCCAACAATCTGGGCGACGCAAAAACCATCATGACCCACCCGGCAACCACGACCCACCAGCGCCTGCCGCAGGATCAGAAGGATGCCTTGGGGATCACCGACGGTCTGGTGCGCATCAGCGTTGGCATCGAAGATCCCGAGGATCTGGTGGCTGACATTCTGCAAGCGCTGGAGACGGCCTGACGAAACTGACAACGCGCGCCAGATTTTCCCCTTGTCAGGAATTTTGTGTGAAAACTGATCTTGTTGCTTGATCCTGACGTATTTGTGAGGAGAGTTGGCCGGGCCGCCTGCGCGCCCTATCTTTAAGTCAGACGCCGTCATGAGGGACATAGCGATGAACATCCACACACCCGTACTTGATGCCACACCGGATCGCGAGGAAGCAGAAACAGCGCTCGCCATTCTCCGAAACTGGGCAAAAGGCGCGACGACCACTGAAATTCTTGAGCTGGACCCCTCGGTTGCGCGGCTCATCCCGGGCAGCGACACGGTCGCCTATCCAGCGTTTTCACGTGACTATCCGGAAGATTTTGCGACCGATGACGGCTATAAATCCACGCTGCCTGATTTGCAGAACGGGCCGTCCAGCCTCATTCGTGGCGCGAAACAGCAGATCCAGCATGTGGGTATTTCGAATTTTAGGCTGCCCATCCGGTTTCATACCCGGGATAACGGTGATCTGACATTGGAGACATCGGTAACCGGTTCTGTCAGCCTTGAGGCCGACAAGAAGGGCATCAACATGTCCCGTATCATGCGGTCGTTCTACAAGCACGCCGAAGAGACCTTCAGTTTCGAGGTGATCGAGGGCGCGCTGGACGATTACATTACCGACCTGGAGAGTTTTGACGCACGCATCCAGATGCGGTTCAGTTTTCCGATGAAAGTCGACAGCCTGCGCTCCGGCCTGTCGGGCTATCAGTATTATGATATCGCGCTGGAACTGGTGGAGCAGGGCGGCGTGCGCAAGAAGATCATGCACCTCGACTATGTGTATTCTTCGACCTGCCCCTGTTCCCTGGAGCTGTCGGAACACGCGCGCGCCACCCGCGGGCAGCTGGCCACGCCACATTCGCAACGCTCTGTTGCGCGTGTGTCGGTGGAGATCGATGAAAATGCGGGATGCCTGTGGTTCGAAGATCTGATCGAAGCCTGCCGCCGCGCTGTGCCCACGGAAACGCAGGTCATGGTCAAGCGCGAGGACGAACAGGCCTTTGCCGAGCTGAACGCGGCCAACCCGATCTTTGTCGAAGATGCGGCGCGGCTTTTCTGCGAACAGATGCAGGCCGACGTGCGGGTCGGTGATTTCCGGATCATCGCCAGCCATCAGGAAAGCCTGCACAGCCACGACGCGGTCAGCATCCTGGTGGAAGGCGAGACGTTTGCTGCAGAAAGCCTTGATCCAAAGCTCTTCAACACGCTGTTCCACGTCGGCTGATACCGTCGACGTCGAGATCTGAAAAACCGCGTCCCTCCGGGCGCGGTTTTTTGCTGCGCTGCGGCACGATCCGATAGCGGCTATGCATAAGTTGCAATTCTCATTTGAGAAGCAACGCCTTATGTTAGGCGCAACGGGAGGAGACTTTATACTGAGTAAGGATCTCCAATGGCATATCACTCTACACATATCGACAGCGGTTTCGGTCGCACCCTTCACGGCATATACAGCGCAGTACGCGGATTTCTGTCCTCCGTCGGCACAGCGATGATCGTGTCGAGCTCTTACACCGCGCGCGT
This sequence comes from uncultured Roseobacter sp., assembly GCF_947492555.1. Taxonomy (GTDB): domain Bacteria; phylum Pseudomonadota; class Alphaproteobacteria; order Rhodobacterales; family Rhodobacteraceae; genus Roseobacter. The sequence goes on along the minus strand of NZ_CANLNE010000001.1, from coordinate 619,252 downwards.
CAACAAGGTGCAGGCGCTGCAGGCGAAGTCTGACGAAGAGCTGGCGGCGATGAACATCAAGCGCGACGACATCGTTCATCACGTCTTTCACGACCTCTATTACATCTGACGCGCGGGTCTCTATCGCATCCGCTTGACACTGCCGGTGCGCGCGGCCAACCCTGCGCGCATGTTGGACTTGCGCCCCGTTGGATATGTGATCGGTCTGCTGGTTGCCGTGCTGGGCGCGGCGATGTTGCTGCCGATGCTGGTCGATATCGCGGAAGGCCGCGATCATTGGCCGGTGTTCATCCAGTCGGCGCTGATCACTATGCTCGCGGGCGGGTTGATCGCGCTGGCCTGCGCAAACGGCGTGAAAGAAGGTCTCACGATTCAGCAGACCTTTCTGCTCACCACCGGTGTCTGGGTGGCGCTGCCGCTTTTTGGTGCCTTGCCCTTTATTTTTGGTGCGACCGAAGCCCGCTTTGTCGATGCATTTTTCGAGGCGATGTCGGGACTGACCACCACGGGCTCCACGGTGTTTTCCGGCCTGCAGGACCTGCCCAAGGGGCTGCTGCTGTGGCGCGGCATTCTGCAGTGGCTGGGGGGTATCGGCATCATCGTTGTGGCGATGGTGTTCCTGCCCGAACTGCGTGTTGGCGGCATGCAAATCTTCAAGTCCGAATCTTTTGATACCATGGGGAAAATCCTGCCCCGCGCAGGGCAGATCGCCAGCCAGATTTCCAGTATCTACCTTGGTCTGACGATGGTTTGCGCGCTCAGCTATCTTGTTCTTGGCATGAACGCCTTTGACGCAACCGTACATGCGCTGACCACGGTGTCGACGGGTGGGTTCGCAAATTACGACGCGTCTTTTGGCGTTTTCAAAGGCAACCTGGAGATTGCGGCCGCGTTTTTCATGATCCTCGCGGCCCTGCCTTTCGTGCGTTACGTGCAGCTAATCAACGGTCAGGCCGCGCCGCTGTGGCGGGACAGCCAGATACGGGTCTTTGTCCTGACACTGCTGGTCATCGTGGCCATCATGTCGGCCGTTCTGTTCCAGATGTTTCCGCAGGAATGGGGCAGATCATCCCGCGAGGCGCTGTTCAACGTGACCTCGATCATCACCGGCACCGGTTATGCCTCGGCCAACTACATGACATGGGGTGCCTTGCCGATTGCGATGTTCTTTTTCATCGGTCTGATCGGGGGCTGCGCGGGCTCCACCACCTGTTCAATCAAGGTCTTTCGCTACCAACTGCTTTTTGCCTCCATCAAGATGCAGCTGCGGCGCATCCGCTCGCCTAATGGCGTTTTTGTCGTCCGCTATGACAAACGCCCTGTGGGTGAGGATGTCCTCAGTTCGGTGATCTCCTTTTTCATGTTCTTCGTGGTGACACTGGGGCTTCTTGCCGTCGCCCTCAGCCTGACCGGCCTTGATTTCATCACATCGCTGTCGGGGGCCGCCACGGCCCTCTCCAACGTCGGCCCCGGCCTTGGGGATAAAATCGGGCCTGCCGGGAATTTTGCTGGCCTGAACGACACCGCCAAATGGCTGTTGTCTCTCGCCATGCTGCTGGGACGCCTCGAACTTCTGGCCGTCTACGCCATTCTGACCGTTAGCTTCTGGAGAGACTGATATGCAAAGGCCGCTGGGCGCGCAGATTTCGCACATGCTCAAGGATCGTGGGGTCGATGTGATCTTTGGCATTCCCGGTGTGCACAATCAGGAAATGTACCGCGGGATCGAAGAGGCGGGCATCACCCACGTGTTGGCGCGGCACGAACAGGGCGCGGGTTTCATGGCGGACGGTTATGCGCGCGCAACCGGCAAGCCCGGGGTGGCCTATGTGATCACCGGGCCGGGGCTGTGCAACATCATGACGCCAATGGGACAGGCCTATTCGGATTCGGTGCCGATGCTGGTGATTTCCAGCTGCCTCGACGAGGTTGCTGCCCGCAAGGGGCAGCTGCACCAGATGAAAGACCAGCGCGCGGCAGCCGAGACGGTTTGTGACTGGTCAGAGGAAGCGCAAACGTCGGATGCTGCCTATGCTTTGGTGGCGCGCGCTTTTGCGGAATTTCAGACGCAAAGCCCACTGCCAAAGCACATTCAGGTACCCATTGCACAGCTGGTTGCGGATGCCGATCCAGCACCACCCGCGCCGCGCGCCATGCGGCTGCCTGGCGTCAATCAGGACGCTGTGGCGACCGCCGCAAAGCAAATCGGCAATGCTCAGCGACCGCTTTTTGTCTTTGGGGGTGGTGCTGTTCGGGCAGGTGGCAAAGACGGTCCGGCGCGCGCGGTTCTTGAGAGGTCGAAAGCTGCATCCTTTACCAGCTATGCCGGGCGCGGGATCGCCTCGCCTGACGATCCGCTGCATTTTGGTGCTTCCCTCGCGCGACCGGGCAGTGCCGATATCTTCGCTCAGGCCGATCTTGTGATCTTTGTTGGCACGGATCTGGCGGAAGTGGACTTGTGGCGCGAGGAACCCGGCCACACGTGTCCAGCCATTCACGTCAATCTCGATCCGCAGGTGCTTGCGCGGGCCGAGGCAGCAGATGATGCCCATCAGGCAGACGCTTTTGGCTGGCTGACCACGCTTGCGGTCGCGCTGGAGGCGGCGCCGGGAACGACCGACTGGCGCGCCGATGATGTCGCCGCCACCCGCGCCCGCTGGCGGGCTGAAACCGATGCGGAGCGGCCCGGCATCGTGCCGATCTGTGACGCCCTGCGAGACGTCGTGCCAGCGGATACGATGATCTATTCCGACATGACCCAACTTGCCTATGTCGCCAAGGAGGTTTGGGACATGGATCGTCCCGGTCACTGGCATCACCCCTATGGCTTCGGCACGCTGGGCTATGCCACACCTGCGGCCATTGGTGGGGCTGTCGCGCGGCGTGGCAAACCGACGATGGCTATGATCGGGGACTACGGGTTCCATTACACGATGCAGGAGTTGGGCGTGGCGGTCGAACTGGGCCTGCCCATCCCGATCATCCTGTGGGACAACGGCAAACTTAAGGAAATCGAAGACAGCATGATCCGTGCGCAAATCGCGCCGAACGCTGTGGTCGCGCAAAACCCGGATTTCTGCAAATTAGCGGAAGCGTTTGGCGCCCGCGCGGCGGCTCCGAAAAGCCTTGAAGCTCTTCAGAACGCCGTCACGGAAGCTTTTGCGGCCCAAGGCCCGACGCTGATTTACATCACGCCGGAACTGACCGAGTAGCGCCAGTTACTGATAGTCGGAATAGGCGCGTTGAATAAGCCGCTGAGCGCAGCCTTCATGTGCGGTATTCACGATCAGATACCATACGGTTTCACCCGGACGGCCCGCGCGGGAATACTGGCATTTGTCCGGCGACGTCCACCATTGCCCGCGGTAGTTTGCAGGCGGCATCATTGGTGACGTGTAGGTCACCATCGTCGCTTTAGTCGAACCAGCCGAGATTCCTTCAGCGGAAACTGGCAGCGCAAGCGCTGAGCCGAGGGCCAGCGCCATAAAGTGTTTAAGCATCTCACTCACTCCATGCTCGTACCGAAATACGATGCGCCCCCACGCGAGCAGAGAATGGCGTTCGGGGATTAACGCATCGCAAATGATGGGGGTGAGGGGACCCTTTCTTTAGGGCAGATTTGAGACGATTTTGTGCTTATTCCCAGCAACTGACCAGCACGGTCATGCCCACGGCACGGGTAGTGATATCCTCGGGCGCCAGAGCTTCTGTGCCGCTACGGGCCCCTGGTACCAGACCGGCCTTTTCCATCACCTGCGCGATGGCTGACCCGGCGAGGGCAAAAGTCACCTCCTCGGGCAGTCGCCGCTCACCGCCGCCCCGGGGGAGCAGCATGCCAAGCACATTCCCGTTCGCATCAAAGACCGGGCCACCGGCATCGCCGGGCAGGCTGGTCAGGCTGAGACGGCTCAGGTCCTGCTCCCCGCGCAACCCTTTGAGATCGGCGAGCGTGCCGAAGGTCATGCTGGGGGCTTCGAGGATGCCTTCGTAGGAATAGCCGGCAACGGCAACATCGGACTGAAGCCGTGGCGGAATCGGGCTGAACTGCGCGACCTGCGGCGGGGCAAGCGTCTGGGCGGGCTTCAGGATGGCAATGCCCAGCCCTGCGTCCACTGTGCTCAGTTTCGCCTCGATCTCCTCGTCCAGCGTGATCCGCGTACAGCTTTGCACTGCATCGGATGTGGTGGCGACCGCGCCACTGCCATCCACGTAGAACCCCGAGCGGGACAGGCGCGGTTTGCGGATTTGCAGACCTGCGATCAGATCAATCTGTTGGTCCGCCGCGTTGCCTGCCGCGGCATCCAGCACGCCGGGCAGACGCGTAAAGCTCGCCTGCATCTCGGCCAGGACGCGCGTCCGACGCTCCTCGTCGCCCGCAGGCCAGATCAGGGTAAAACCTTTGATCTGGCCACCTTCGAGACGGGCGCGTGTTTCGCTCACAATCTCATCGCTGCGCCCGATGAGCAAAAAACTGTCGCGATCCAGCGACCGTTCGCCCTCCAGCGGCACGATCTCCAGCGTTTGCAGGATCTGGTAGAGGCCGGCGAGCGTGTTTCGGTCGCCTTCCTGGCTGATCAGGAGAACCCGCGCAACACCATCACTCTTTGCGTTGAACTGGGCAAAGGGCGGCTCGTAACGGTCCAGCGCCACGAGGGCGGTGGGCAGCACCAGTTCGATACCGGTCTTGCTATCTGCCACACGCTGCAAGTCCAGACCTTCGAGCACGGCGTTGTACTGTCCGATCAGAGCCGCGCGCTGCGCCGTTGTCAAAATGCCGGTGCCCTCAAATCCATTTGCCGCCTGCCAGGCCGCCATCGAATTGCGTGTGCCACGGCCAAAGGCACCATCAATCGCCCCATTGTAAAACCCGGCCCATTGCAACGCGATCTGCAGCCCGCGCCGTTCACCTGCGGTGAGGGTCCGCTCGCTCCGGCGGGCCTCGGCGGGGGTCTCATCCGGTAGGGCTGTGACCTGTTCCGGCACTTCTGGTGTTTCTTCGGTGGGGGCAGGTTGCTCCTCAGGGGTGATCTGTGGAGTTTCCTGCGGTGCGGGCGTCGTCAGCGCGCCGCGCCGCAACAGATCGGCATTCTGCGGATAGAATTGCTGACGCAACGACGTGCTGAAGGCAATGTAACTGTCTCGTGGGATCAGCCCTTCGGCGCGGTAAACGCGCAAGACCTGCTGCGCATCTTCGGCAGTATAGGGACCCAGCACGATGCCGAACCAGCCGCCGCCCAGGGCAAAGCCGTTCACATCCTCAAGCCTGCGGGCGTAGTCCTCTGCCCGGTCAAGCCCGTCCTGCAGGTTCGGCTGCGCTTCGATCTGCACCCAAACGACCGCCTCTGCGGATTGCGCGCGCGCGCCCTGTCCGACCGTGGCAAAAAGCGCCACACATACCATCAAAAACCGCATCATTAGACCGCTCACCTCTGGGCTTTGGAAATTCGGCATAGATAATCAGGAAACCACGCCGTTTACCATATGATGAAGGCCCGAAATATCAGTCGTGGCGCGATTGACGCACCCGGCACACACACGTAGGAAAGGCGCGCAAGACCAGCCCGAGGCTCCACCCCCATGTCCGATACGACCACTGCGCCGAAATCCTTTCAGGAAATCATCCTGCGGCTCCAGAACTACTGGGCCGCAAAGGGCTGCGCGGTGCTGCAACCCTACGACATGGAAGTGGGTGCGGGCACCTTCCACCCGGCGACCACCTTGCGGTCTTTGGGCACGCAGCCCTGGGCCGCGGCCTATGTGCAGCCCTCGCGCCGCCCGACCGACGGGCGCTATGGCGAAAACCCGAACCGGCTGCAGCACTACTACCAGTATCAGGTGCTGATCAAACCCAGCCCGCCCGACCTGCAGGAGCTTTATCTGGGTTCACTGGAGGCCATCGGCATCGATATGGCCCTGCATGACATCCGTTTTGTCGAGGATGACTGGGAAAGCCCGACGCTGGGCGCCTGGGGCTTGGGCTGGGAGGTCTGGTGCGACGGGATGGAGGTCAGCCAGTTCACCTATTTCCAACAGGTGGGCGGGCATGACTGCCACCCCGTGTCGGGCGAGCTGACCTACGGGCTCGAACGGCTGGCGATGTATGTGCTGGGCGTTGATCATGTGATGGACATGCCCTTTAACGATCCGCAGACACCGATCCCGCTCAGCTATGGTGATGTGTTCAAGCAGACCGAAGAGGAATATGCGCGCTGGAATTTCGACGTTGCGGATACAGACGTGCTGCTGCGTCATTTCGACGAGGCAGAGACCCATTGCCGCGAAATCCTTGAGGCGCCGCACGACGACCCAAAGACCGGCACGCGCATCGTCATGGTACATCCCGCTTACGATCAATGCATTAAGGCGAGCCATCTGTTCAACCTGCTCGATGCGCGTGGCGTGATCTCGGTCACCGAGCGGCAGGCCTACATCGGGCGGGTACGGGCGCTGGCCAAGCTGTGTGCCGATGCTTTCGTGCAGACGGCGGCCGGCGGCTGGCAGCCGGAGGGCGCCGCGTGAGCTATTCCAACGCAACGCCCGTGATCCGCGTGTCGGACTATGCGCGCGCCAAAACCTTCTACACCGACCTGCTGGGCTTTGAGGCGAAGGAAGAGGCGGGCGAGCCGGTGGTCGGGTTCGGCATTTTCCGCGCTGGAGACGCACAGATTTTCCTGGTGTCCTGGGACGGGCCAGAGGCGGCCTATGACAAGTGGCGTGCCTACTTTTATCCACGTGATTTCAATGGTCTGGTCGCGCATCTTACGGCGCGTGGGCAGGCGTTCAAGGGACCTCGGGTGACCGAATACGGCATGCGCGAGATCGAGGTGACCGACCCCGACGGCAATGTCCTGTGCTTCGGGCAAGACGCGGGATGAACGGCAAGATCGTGGGCAGTGTCATCCTGATCTCGGCCGTCGTTGCGGGGGCAGCGCTCTATTACTTGCAGGTCTACGGTTTCTATGAAGAAGTCACCGCCGAGATGACGGAGGTGCAGCTGGTTTCGCTGACGTCGGGCGTCCCAGAGCCGATCCGGACCGAGGCCATCGACGCCATCGATGCCGACAGCTCGCCCATCCGCTTTCGGGCCTGTTTCAAGACCCCTGCCAGCCTGCCCTTTCTGACCGAAACCTACGTGAGCCTCGAACGGGTCACGCCGCGCAACGCGCCCGACTGGTTCGACTGCTTTGATGCCGCGGCCATCGCGGCAGAGATGCAGGCCGGTACCGCGCTGCCGTTTCTGGGTCAGAAAAACGTGGCCTTCGGAGTCGACCGGATCGTGGTGATCACTGACGATGGCCGCGGCTACATCTGGCACGAGCTGAACGATTGTGGCGAAAAAGCCTACGACGGAACGATTGTGGGCGAGGAATGCCCCAGACTGGATGAAAACTGATGCCCGACCTGTTGATCGAACTCTTCTCCGAGGAAATTCCCGCGCGCATGCAGCGCCGCGCAGCGCAGGATCTGAAAAAGATGGTCACGGATGGCATGGTCGAAGCGGGTCTGACCTATGCGTCGGCTGCGGAGTTTTCGACGCCACGTCGTCTCACCCTCACCGTTGAGGGTGTTCTGGCCAACAGCCCGACGACGGTCGAGGAGCGTAAGGGCCCGCGCGCCGATGCTCCCGAAAAGGCAATCGAGGGTTTCCTGCGCGGGGCCGGGCTGACACGCGACCAGCTGGAAGAGCGTGAGACACCCAAAGGCCCCGTGCTGTTTGCGCGGATCGAGAAACAGGGGCGGTCGGCGGCGGAGATCGTCGCGGAAGTGTTGGAAAAGACGATCCGCACCTTCCCCTGGCCGAAATCCATGCGCTGGGGCGCGGGGTCTTTGCGCTGGGTGCGCCCGCTGCATTCCATCCTTTGCATCCTGAGCGACGAGGCCGGGGCAGAGGTGGTGCCGTTGGAGATCGAGGGGATCGTTGCGGGGGATCGAACCGCGGGGCATCGGTTCATGTCGCCTGACCGGTTTTCCGTCGTGAATTTCGATGATTACACGGCAAAGCTCAAGCGTGCTTACGTCGTGCTCGACCCCGCTGAACGCGCGGATGTGATCTGGCATGACGCGACCAACATGGCCTTTGCCAGCGGTCTGGAACTGGTCGAGGACAAGGGCCTGCTGGCCGAGGTTGCGGGGCTGGTGGAATGGCCCGTGGTGCTGATGGGCCGGATCGCGGATGACTTTCTGGACCTGCCGCCCGAGGTGCTGCAGACCTCGATGAAGGAGCACCAGAAATTCTTTTCCGTACGCAATCCCAAGACCGGGCGGATTGAGCGTTTCATCACCGTGGCCAATCGCGAGACGGCGGACAATGGCGCGACCATTCTGGCTGGCAATGAAAAGGTGCTCTCGGCCCGGCTGGCGGATGCCAAGTTCTTCTGGGAGAACGACCTGCGCGTCGCCAAGGCGGGGATGGAGCCGTGGCTGGAGCAGCTCAAAAACGTGACCTTCCACGCCAAGCTCGGCACGCAAGCGGAGCGCATCGACCGCATCGCCGCGCTGGCCCGCGTACTGGCCCCGACGGTGGGGGCGCATGCAGATCAGGCCGAACGGGCCGCGCGTCTGGCCAAGGCCGACCTGAGTTCCGAGATGGTTTACGAATTCCCTGAGCTTCAAGGGCTTATGGGGCGTTATTACATTGCCGCAGCGGGCGAAGATGCAGCGGTCGCGGCAGCAGCAGAAGAACACTATTCGCCACTTGGTCCGTCCGATGAGGTGCCCACCGCGCCGGTGTCGGTCGCCGTAGCGTTGGCCGACAAGATCGACACGCTAGCAGGGTTCTGGGCGATTGACGAGAAACCGACCGGGAGTAAGGACCCCTTTGCGCTGCGGCGGGCCGCGTTGGGAGTTGTTCGGATTGTTCTGGAAAATGATACGACGCTTCAACTTGGGGATGGTATCGGGAATCACATTGTTGAACTGGTGCGCAGATGGGGGGCTCGTTGGCGCGTTTACTATCTCGCTGGTGAGTTGGAGGGTAGAGACCATTGGCAACCTGCGATGATAGTCGTTTCTGAAGACACGGTTATTGAAGAACCGTTTTCTTCGTATGAGACTAAGAAACTCTTTGATGCTGGTGAACTGGCTTGGGACGAAAAAGGCGAGAAACCGTTGCCGAAGCTACCGGAGATTTGTGCAAGTTTATTGTCATTTTTCCACGACCGTCTCAAAGTTTACCTGCGCGACCAAGGCATCCGCCATGACATCATCGACGCCTGTATCGCGATGGAGGGGAATGACGATCTGACCTTGCTGGTAAAGCGCGCGCGGGCGCTGTCGGACGCGCTCAAAACCGAGGATGGGGAAAACCTCATTCAGGGCTTCAAGCGGGCCAACAATATCCTGACGCAGGCCGAAGCGGCGGATGGGGTGGAGTATTCCTATGGCGCCGATGTCAAGTTCGCAGAGACCGACGAAGAACGGGCGCTCTTTGCCGCGTTGGACCAGGCCGAGGCACAGATCGAACCGGCGCTGCAACAGCAGGATTTCGCCACGGCCATGACCGCACTTGCAGGACTGCGCGGCCCGATTGATGCGTTTTTCGAGGCGGTGATGATCAATGCCGATAACGCCACGGTGCGGCGCAACCGGCTGAACCTGCTCAGCCGGATCACGAAACTCTGCACCTCCGTCGCCGATCTGACGCGCATCGAGGGCTGAGACTGGGCCCGTCCAGCGGCGCGCAGAAAGCCTTGCCAGCCGATCATTACGGCCTATGCTGCACCGGAACAATGAGGGTGCTGCAGTGCAGAATAATCCGAACACCACGCTTGTCACGGCAAAAGCGCCCATCGCGAATAATACGCATGGCGGGCGCGCGAAATGTCTGCAGCGGTTGGTGCGGCTTGATCTGCCGGTGCCGCGCACCGTGGCCCTCTCCTTTGACGCGGTGCAGCGGATCGCGCGGGGCGAGTTGCCGGATATCACGGCGATTGTCTCGCAGTTTCCCGACGGTACCTTGCTCTGTGTCCGCCCCTCGTCTCAGGACCCTGACTGGGGTGGGCCGGGGGCTGTGCTGAACATCGGTATGAATAGAACCCGGCTGGATGCGCTCAAAGGCCGCTTGGGCGCTGATGCTGCACGCGCGATTTACACGCGGTTCGTGCAGAATTACGCGGTGGATGTCGCGCGCCTCGACCCGGATGTGTTCGAGGATGTGCAGGGGGAAGGATGTGAAGGGTTGACCGAAGCCCTGCGCGCCTATGAAGCGGAGTTGGAAGAGCCGTTTCCGAACGACCCTGCGGAGCAACTGGCGGCTGTTCTGAAATCGATGGCCCGCGCCTGGGACGGGACGTCGGCGCGGTTGTTGCGACAGGCAAAAGGCGCGCCTGTGGATGCGGGGCTTGGCCTTGTTGTGCAGGAAATGGCGCTGGGGCTGGGGCAGGGGGAATGCGGGTCTGGTGTGCTGCAACTGGTCGACAGCGAGACGGGGCTGCCGCAGATCACCGGTCGCTACCTGAGCCAGAGCCAGGGGCGCGATGCGCTTGAAGGGGACGCAGCAGCGCTCTATCTGGGGCGCGACCCGCGGGGGCCGTCGCTGGAAGAACTGGCGCCCGACGCCTTTGCCGCTCTGAAAACCCATGCGGCCCTGATGCGCCACAAGCTGCGCGAAGAGATGCAGGTGGAATTCGTGATCGAAAACGGCCAGCTCTTCATCCTCGATGGGGTGCGCGTGGCCCGGTCCAGCCAGGCGGCGGTGCGGATCGCGGTGCAACTGGCCGAAGACAAGATCATCCCACAGGCCGAGGCCCTGATGCGGGTGCAGCCGCGCACGCTGTCGGAACTGCTGCACCGGCAGGTCAGCCCGCTGGCCAAACGCGATGTGATCGGGCGGGGCATCGCGGCGAGCCCGGGGGCGGCCACCGGACAGATCGTCTTTACGGCGGCGGATGCGCAGGCCAGTGCGGCGCGGGGAGACCCTTGCATTCTGGTGCGCCGGGAAACGTCGCCTGAGGACATTCGCGGCATGCACGCCGCCCACGCTGTCCTGACAGAACGCGGTGGGATCACCAGCCACGCCGCCGTGATCGGGCGCGGCATTGGCCTGCCCTGCGTGGTGGGGGCGTCGAACATGCGGTTCAACCGCGGCAAGAAGCAACTGATCACCAAGGATGGTCGCGTGTTCAACGCGGGCGAGGTCATTACCATTGACGGTTCCAGTGGAGAGGTGCTGGCCGGTGCGCCGGAGATGCGCGAGGCAGCGCTTGATGAAAGCTTTCAAAAGCTGATGGATTGGGCATCGTCCTTCTGTGACATCGGCATTCGGGCCAATGCGGACACGCCGGCTGATGCGCAGACGGCACGAAACTTCAACGCCCAGGGCATCGGTCTGTGTCGGACCGAACATATGTTTTTTGAACCGGGGCGGCTGACGGTCATGCGCGAGATGATCTTTGCGGAGACCTCCGAAGATCGTCGTGCGGTGCTGGAGCGTCTGCTGCCAATGCAGCGGGACGATTTCACGCAGCTTTTCCGGATCATGGAAGGGCAACCTGTATGCATCCGGCTGTTTGACCCGCCCCTGCACGAATTCCTGCCGACGGATCGCGCCGGTCAGCGTGAATTGGCCGAAGCGCTCGATCTGCCCCTGTCGCATGTGACGCAGCGCATCGAAGCGATGTCGGAGTATAACCCGATGCTCGGGCTGCGGGGCGTACGGCTCGGCGTGACCGTGCCGGAAATCTACGAAATGCAGGCCCGCGCGATTTTCGAGGCCACGATTGCAGCCAGCGTTGAAGGGTCCGCGGTGGTGCCGGAGATCATGATCCCGCTGGTGTCAGCACGGCGAGAGGTGGAATTGGTCAAGACCTTCATCGACGCGGTGGCGGCGGCTGTGCGCAATGAAGCGGACATGGATTTTAACTACCGTCTTGGGGTCATGGTCGAAACACCGCGTGCGGCACTGCGCACCGCCGATATTGCGCCCCATTGCGCGTTCTTGAGTTTTGGCACAAACGACTTGACCCAGATGGCTTACGGTTTGTCGCGCGATGACGCGGGGCGGTTCATGTCCGATTACGTGCAGCAGGGGGTCTTTCCCGAGGACCCATTCCACGTGCTGGATACCGAAGGCGTGGGCGAATTGCTTAAACTTGGGGCAGAAAGAGGGCGGGCGGCACAGCCCGATGTCACGCTCTCCATCTGCGGGGAGCACGGGGGCAACCCCGAATCAATTGCATTCTGCCGAGACGCGGGATTTGATTATGTTTCCTGTTCTCCGTTCCGTGTTCCGGTGGCGCGACTAGCTGCCGCACAGCTTGCGATATTAAGCAATATGTAGTGTTTTTGTCCGCTAACATATTCAATATATAGTGTTTTCTAGGATGGCGTGTTGAGCGGTTGCGTGCCGACGTTAACCATCTTTACGGCCGTAAACTTTACGTCAACTTTTATTATCTGTAGAGCACGCCCATTGAAATGCCGTTGGGGGACGCGTCGTGCGTGTTATCTGCAAAACGATTTTATCGTTATCATTAGGGTTGCTTTTGGGCTTTTTTGTGGCCGATCCGGGCCTTGCCCGTCAGGGTGACCAATCTGAAAAATCATCTGAAGCTGACTTGCAAGCGGTGACTGTACGCCGGATGCAGGACACCACTTTGACCACACGAAAATCGGATCCGCTGGAGTTCTCGAAGAGCTGGGTTGATGCACAACCCAAGGCGCGGGGCGGTGACGAATTGCAATGCTTGGCGGAGGCGCTTTACTTCGAGGCACGGGGCGAGACCGTCAAAGGTCAGTTTGCCGTCGCCGAAGTTATCCTCAACCGGGTGCAGTCGGACCGTTTTCCGAGCTCGGCCTGTGGTGTGATCAATCAGGGCACAGGCAAAAAGTACCAGTGCCAGTTCACCTATACATGTGATGGCCACAAGGAAGTCATCTCCGAGCCACGCGCCTATGAGCGTGTGTCGAAAGTGGCACGCGCCGCTTTGGACGGCGTGGCACCCGAGCTGACCGAAGGGGCAACGCACTATCACACGACGGCGGTGAACCCGCGCTGGAGCCGTGTTTACACAAAAACAGCGGCCATCGGCGTTCACGTCTTTTACCGCCATACGTGGCGCACAGCGAGCAATTGACGCTTTCTGGTCTTGGCGCGCCGTTCTGAAGACTGTTAAAGGGCAGGCGTCGTCTATCGTGACGGCTGCCCGAATGTAACAGAAAGCCCGTCCGATGAGCTCCGAGATCAGACTTGCCTTTGCGCATCCATCCGAACGGTCGGAGGCGACCGCGGATGCCGGCCCGCTGGACCGAATTTCTCTGCGCGACTACATCGTCGAGGTCGAAATCGGCGCTTTTCAGGCCGAGCGGGGCGTGACACAGCGCATCTGTTTCAACGTCGTGGTTGAGGTGCAGCCCTTGGATGCGCCCATTGACGACGATGTGGACCGCATTCTCAGCTATGACAAGGTCACAGAAGCGATTGCATTCGAGTTATCAGATGAGCGGCTCAACCTGCTGGAAACGCTGGCGGAGCGGGTGGCGGAACGCATCCTGCTGGAACCACAGGCCATGCGGGCGTTCGTGCGGATCGAAAAACTGGACCGGGGGTCCGGCGCGCTTGGAGTGGAAATCGTGCGGGCGCGGCAGGAAACCGCCCCGGCACGGGTTGAAGAAGGTCCCGCCCCGCAGCCGGAACTGGTCTATCTCAGTAATGACGCCATCGCATCGGATCACCTGAAAGGCTGGATTGACCAGCTGGAAGCCTGTGGAAAACCCCTGATCTTTTGCGTCGGTGCCTCCGACACCGCCGCCCCGCAGGTCGCGCATAGAATGGCCCAACGCCGGATCGATCTGCTCGCCATTGAGCAAAACGCCTGGGTGCTGGCCTCCAAGGACGACCGCTGTGTAGTTGTGGACACACGAACCGAGCTCGACTGGGCGATGCGCAACGGGCAAACCTGCGTTTGGGCACCGTCGAAAATCGTGCTGGATGCGGTGGATGGACCCTCTGCACAGCCGCGCGACGCGGTGGCCCTGGCCGCATGGTTCGCGGCGACTTTTGACGCAGGCGAGATGATCGTGATTGGCGCAGACCTTCCGCAAGAGGCGTCTGTGCCCTTGCGCGCCATCTCCGCTCTGCACGCCACGCTCTGAGCTATGAAAGAGTATTTTCGGCCTATAGTTCAGACAGATATCGCCCGACCTTCAACTTCTCTTGAACTGGCAGGGGGGTGGGGATGGTTCACCGACGTCGAAGTGCTGTCGCGCAGTGCTGCGCCCCGCATCGTGCCTGCACGCGATATGAACGCAACCGCCCTTGATGCCCTTATCGCCCCACGAGCTCCTGTTGCGGGGCTGACCATGGATCGTCCGCGCGTCATGGGCATTCTCAACACGACGCCCGACAGCTTTTCTGACGGTGGCAAGCATAACTCTGTTGCTGCGGCGTGCGCCGGGGCTTTGTCTATGGCAGAGGCTGACATTCTGGACATTGGTGGCGAATCCACCCGGCCGGGCGCTGCTTTTGTGTCCGAAGAGGAAGAGATCGCGCGCACCGCACCGGCCATCGAGGCCATCCGCGCAGCGGGCGTGTCACAGTTGATTTCAATCGACACCCGAAAGGCCACCGTGGCCGCTGCCGCGCTGGAGGCCGGCGCCACGCTGGTCAATGACGTGTCCGGTTTCACTTTCGATGCGGACCTTGCACCGCTCTGTGCGGAACGCGGCGCGCCCGTTTGTGTGATGCACGCACAGGGCGACCCGGCCACCATGCAGAAAGATCCGCAGTACGACAATGTGCTGCTGGACGTCTATGACTTCCTCGATGACCAGATTGCCAGGCTGGTGCGGGCAGGGGTCCAACGGTCGCAAATCATCGCGGACCCGGGCATCGGTTTTGGCAAGACGCTTGATCACAATCTGTCCTTGCTGGCGCGGCTCTCGCTCTTTCACGGGCTGGGCGTGCCGATTTTGCTGGGGGTATCGCGCAAACGCTTCATTGGCACGATTGGCAAGGCGGAGGCGGCGGAGGACCGGATGCCCGGATCGCTGGCGGTTGCGCTCGCGGCGTTGAAACATGGGACACAAATTGTGCGCGTTCATGACGTGCCCGAGACCGTTCAGGCCATTGCACTCTGGCGCGCGAGCGTGGCAGGTTGCGCGCATGGATAAGCTCTTTGGAACAGACGGGGTGCGCGGCACCGCCAACACGCATCCGATGACGGCGGAGATGGCCCTGCGTATTGGGGCCGCTGTCGGGCGCTATTTCAGCCGGGACGGATCGAGCGTGCACCGGGTGGTGATCGGCAAGGACACGCGCCTGTCGGGCTATATGTTTGAAAACGCGCTGACGGCGGGCCTGACCTCGACGGGTATGAACGTGTTGCTCCTGGGGCCGGTGCCAACGCCTGCTGTGGGTCTTTTGACACGGTCGATGCGGGCTGATCTTGGGGTGATGATCTCGGCGAGCCACAACCCGGCGATCGACAACGGGATCAAGTTCTTTGGTCCGGACGGCTACAAGCTGTCCGATCAGATGGAAGCGGAGATCGAGGGCATTATTGCCGAAGGCGTCAATTCCGCTGAAGCCTCCGATATCGGGCGCGCAAAGCGGATTGACGACGGGCGTTTCCGCTATATTGAACGCGTGAAATCTTCTTTTCCTCGTCAGCAGTTACTGGACGGTCTTAAAGTCGTGGTGGATTGCGCTAACGGGGCCGCATATCGCGTCGCACCGGAGGCCTTGTGGGAATTGGGAGCGACCGTCATTCCGGTGGGTGTGGCGCCGAATGGGCACAACATCAACGATGGCTGTGGCTCCACACATCCGCAGATGGCTGCGGAAACGGTTGTGGCGCATGGCGCGGATGTCGGCATTTGCCTCGATGGCGATGCGGATCGGGTTATCCTGCTCGATGAGCGTGGTACGGTGGGAGACGGCGATCAATTCATGGCGCTTATGGCGTCGCGATGGGCGGCTGAAGGCCGATTGGCCAATGACGCCTTGGTTGCAACCGTCATGTCCAACCTTGGGCTGGAGCATTTTTTGACCGACAAGGGGCTGCGGCTGGAACGCACGGCGGTCGGGGACCGCTACGTTGTGGAGCGCATGCGCACGGGCGGTTTTAACCTGGGTGGCGAGCAATCCGGGCACATCGTGATGTCGGATTATGCCACCACAGGCGATGGCCTGATGGCTGGCCTGCAGTTTCTGGGTGAAATGATGCGCTCCGGGCAGCCTGCCAGCGCGCTTCTGGATAACTTTGAGCCGATCCCGCAATTACTTAAGAACGTGCGGTTTTCTGTGGGTCAAACCCCGCTTGAAGTTGAGAATGTAAAAGCAGCAATTACCCAGGCCGAGGCCGATCTGGCCGGACGAGGACGCCTGTTGATCCGGAAATCGGGCACGGAACCCCTGGTGCGGGTCATGGCAGAGCATGAGGACGCGGACCTGATGGAGCGCGCCGTTGATCGTGTGGTCGAGGCAGTGGCAGACGCCGTCTCTGTTTAGCAATGGCCCTACTTTTTTGAAAAAAGCCGTCTGAGCGCACCGTATTGACTCAATCCAACGCCGGCCAGGATCAGTACAAGGGCCCACAACAGCGATGGTGGCAGTGGTTCGCCCAGGATCAGGGCGCCGAGGACCACCGACCAGATGGGCACTTGGTAGTTGGTTAGCGACATGAACACCGGCCCGGCCCCGCGCACCACGAGCACGCGCAGCAAATTTGCCGCTGCGGTCGGGATGAGACCTAGCAAAACGACGACGATGATCGTCTTGCGATCCGGCAAGGGGGGTGGCCCCTCCACAATCAAAGCCATCGGCAAGACGATCATGGCGCCGATCAACAAGAGCACCGTTGACAGCCCGATGGTATCCACCGGCGGCAAACGGCGCATCAAGATTGAAGATACGGCATAACAGGACGCCGCCCCGAGGCAGGCCATCCTGCCTGCCGGTTCCATTGACGCGCCCGTTGTCTCGAAGGCCTGCGCGCCAATCAGCACGCAGACACCGACGAACCCGATGACGAAGCCCAGACTCTTGCGCAGGGTGAGCGCTTCACCGGGCACCAGAAAATGCGCAAGCGGCAGGACGATCAGGGCGACCGCAGCCATGGACACCCCCGCAAACCCGGAGGTTACGAATTGCTGGCCCCAGGCCAGCAACATGAAGGGCACGGCTGAGCTAAGCCCTCCGATGACCGTTGCAGCCGCCCAATCGCCGCGCGTCGCCGGGGCCTCGAACAGGCGAAAGCCCAAGGTTGCCCAGATGGCGGTCATGAGCAGGGCGGCAAAGCCGATACGACCCGCCGCAAGCCAGAACGGCGTCAACCCTTCCAGCGCGATCTCGGTCACCAGAAAGGTGCCACCCCAGGTGAACCCCAGGATACCGACCATCAGCCAGCTTTTGAGTGTGATGTCGGAGCGCGCGGTCATGTGAGTATTCCTGAAAAACGGGGCGAAAATCTCCGCCCCGTTCAAGCTAGCGTGTTCGGATCTGAATATGTTTCGATCCGGATCGAAGGATCAGTTCTTGGCCTTGTCGACCATTTTCCCGGCGGAAATCCACGGCATCATGCCGCGAAGGGTTTCGCCGGTGGCTTCGATCTGGTGCTCGTCGTTGATACGGCGCGTGCCTTTGAAGAACGGCTGACCCACGGCGTTTTCCTGCATGAAGTCACGTACGAATTTACCGGTCTGGATGTCGGTCAGGATCGCTTTCATTCGCGCCTTGGTCTCGTCATAGGGCAGGACGCGCGGGCCGGAGACATATTCACCGTATTCCGCCGTGTTGGAGATCGAATAGTTCATGTTCGCGATGCCGCCTTCATAAATCAGGTCGACGATCAGCTTCACCTCGTGCAGACACTCGAAATAGGCCATCTCAGGGGCATAGCCCGCCTCGACCAGTGTCTCGAAGCCCATGCGGATCAGTTCCACGAGGCCACCGCACAGCACAGCTTGCTCACCGAAGAGGTCGGTTTCGCATTCTTCGCGGAAGTTGGTCTCGATGATGCCGGAGCGGCCGCCGCCGATGGCGGAGCAGTAGGAGAGGCCGATTTCCAATGCCTTGCCAGAGCTGTCCTTGTCCACGGCAACCAGGCAAGGCACGCCGCCGCCTTTGGTGTATTCGCCGCGAACGGTGTGGCCGGGGCCTTTGGGGGCCATCATCACAACATCGATGCCTTCTTTGGGCTCGATCAGGCCAAAATGCACGTTCAGACCATGGGCAAAAGCAATCGCGGCGCCTTCGCGGATGTTGTCATGCACGTATTTCTTGTAGGTCTCGGCCTGCAGCTCATCGGGCATGGTGAACATGATCAGATCGGCCCAGGCGGCGGCTTCGGCGATGCCCATGACGGTCAGGCCTTCACCTTCGGCTTTGGCGGCGGAGGGCGAGCCTTCGCGCAGGGCAACGACGAGATTCTTTGCACCGCTGTCGCGCAGGTTCAGCGCATGGGCGTGGCCCTGGCTGCCGTAGCCCAGAATGGCCACTTTCATGTCCTTGATCAGGTTCACATCGCAATCGCGATCATAATAAACGCGCATATCGGCGGTCCTTTGAGTTGATTTGTCCTGCCGCGCACTGTACTGGCCGAGGTGCAGAGAAACAGCTATTCAGGAGCGACGATTTTCAGTTTGTTCGGGAAATTCATTCTTTGAAAAATGAAATTTCGTAAAATTCATGCTTGACGATGTTGACAGACGCCTCCTGCGCCACTGGCAGTCAGATGCCAGCCTCAGCCCTGCCGAGTTAGCCGAGCGGGTTGGAATTACTTCCGGCAAAGCAGCCCGGCGCCTGACCCGGATGCAGGAGATCGGCGTGATCGAAGGCATCAGTGCCGTGATCGACTGGGCCGCGTTGGGATATGCAGTTGAGGTCTCGCTGCGCATCACGCTGGACAAGACACAGGCCCGCGCCTTTGACGACTTCATTGAAGCCGCGCGCGCGGTGCCCGAGGTTACCGAAATCCAGACCTTCCTGGGTCGGGTGGACGTGCGGCTGAACATCATCGCCCGTGACATGCCGCATTATCAGGACATCTACCGTCGCCGCGTTCTGACCTTGCCACATATCGCCGATATCGAGGCGTTGATGCAGATCGCGCAGATCAAGGATGAAGAGGCGCTGCCGCTATGATCGATCTGGATGATCTGGACCGGGCCTTACTGCGCGCCCTGGCGCTGGATGCAACACAAAGTGCGGGCGCCTTGGGGCGCAGGCTGAGCTTGTCGCAACCGGCAACCTGGCGCCGTATCCGAAAGCTGGAGACGGCCGGTATCTTGACGGGACGGCGGCTTCGGCTGAACGCGGAAAAGCTTGGGTTCGGCGTTACGGTGTTTCTGGGCGTGAAACTGGCGACAAAAGGCAGGGTGAGCCTTGAGGATTTCGAGCGCGCCGTCAGCGCCATTCCCGAAGTGCAGCGGGTGGAGCATATCCTTGGCCTTTATGACTACCGGCTCCGCGTTGTCGCGCGGGACCTGCCGGATTTCGAACGGGTGCTGCGGCGGCGGATCATGACTTTGCCGGGCGTGGGCGAGGTCGAGGCGAATGTGCTGCTCAGCGAAGAGCGGCGCGCGGGCCCGATTGCCTAAGGTCGGCGTCGCGGGTTTCCTATTGGCTGCAAGCCCTGCCCGGAGGCCATGCTTGTATACCCAAGTAGACTTTGCCAAGCCCTCTGCGACAGGCTAGGTCTGACGCCAGATTAGGGAGATATCATCATGGCTGCACTGCTCGACACGGTTGATCCAATGGGATTGGAAGAATTCTCGGTGGTCTTTACCGATCGGTCGCTGAATTCCATGAGTGCGGCATTCCAGCAGGTCATGAACGACATCTCATCGATGTTGAAAGAAGTTTACGCCGCAGACGCGGTTGCGATCATTCCCGGCGGCGGCACCTATGGCATGGAGGCGGTTGCCCGGCAGTTTGCCCGCAACGCCGAAGTGGTGGTCGTGCGCAACGGTTGGTTCTCCTACCGCTGGAGCCAGATTTTCGAAACCGGCGGCGTGACGGCAAATACGACCGTGTTGAAAGCCCGCCAAAACGGCAATGCAACGCCGTCGCCTTTCACGCCTGCCCCGATCGAGGAAGTGGTGGAAACCATCGCCGCGCAGAAACCGGATGTGGTTTTTGCCCCGCACGTAGAGACAAGCGCTGGCGTGATCCTGCCGGATGACTACATCGCTGCGATGGCCGCCGCCGCGCATGAGGTCGGGGCGCTGATGGTGTTGGATTGCATCGCCTCGGGCTGTGCCTGGGTGGATATGCGCAAACTGGGGGTCGATGTGCTGATCTCGGCACCGCAAAAGGGGTGGTCGGCGTCCCCCTCCGCAGGGCTGGTGATGATGTCCGCGCGGGCAGAGGCACGTCTGGCCGACACCCAGTCTGACAGTTTTGCGATTGATCTGGGCAAGTGGCGCAGCATCATGAAGGCCTATGAAGACGGTGGCCACGCATATCACGCGACCATGCCGACGGATGCGCTGCGCGCTTTCCGCGACACGATGCTGGAGACCAGGGAATACGGGTTCGACCGCCTGCGCGAGGCGCAGTGGCGGCTGGGAGATTCCGTGCGCGCGATGCTGGCGGATAAGGGCATCGTGTCCGTGGCTGCCGATGGCTATGGCGCGCCCGGTGTGGTGGTCAGCTACACCGGCGATCCGGACATCCAGAACGGCAAGAAATTCGCCGCCGAAGGGATGCAGATTGCCGCCGGGGTCCCGCTGCAATGCGATGAGCCTGCGGATTTCAGAACCTTCCGCCTCGGGCTCTTCGGGTTGGACAAGCTCTATGATGTGGATGGCACGCTTGGCCGTCTGAAACGCGTGATCGATCAGGTACTCTGAGCGCTGGCGGCTTTCACACCCAGTCCCATCTGCATCAGCGTCTTGCGGACCGGGGCCAGAGAATAAAGCGCGTTCAGCCCCGCAGCCCGAGCGTCCCTCAGCAGGGGCGCCCGCATCTGGCTGGCACGGTTCAGCAGGTCAATCCCCTGCACCCGCAGCGCAATATCACTGTAGCGGGCCTTGTGATAGGCATCGAGCATCCGGCGGTCACCAAGACCTTCGGGCCGTTCCTGCGCGAGAGACAACAGTGTTGCGGTATCGGCAAGGCTCATGTTCAACCCCTGTGCGCCGATGGGGGGGACAACATGCGCCGCCTCCGCGATCAGCGCCAGACGCTCCCCGGACAGGTGTGTGGCCTGCTGGCTGATGATGGGCCAGATGCTGCGCGGCGAGGCCAGCGTCAGCGGGCCAAAAAGGTGACAGCTGCGGTCGGACATCTCGGCCTCGAAGGCGGCCACATCCATGTCATGGCGCGCTTGCGACAGCGGCCCGTCATCCATCCAGACCACGGCAGAGCAGGGCAGACCCTGCTGATCCGGCAACGGCACCAGTGTGAAGGGGCCACCCGTCCGGTGAATTTCGGTGGAGACATTCTCATGCGGGATCGGGTGGGTCACCGCAAAGGCAAGCGCCTTTTGCCCGTAGCGGGTGGTGCGCACGTCAATCCCGGCGGCTTGCCGCATCGGTGAGTTCCGCCCATCCGCAGCGATCACCAGCCTGGTCCGCAGGCGCGTCCCATCGCTCAGCCCCACACGGGCTTCGCTTTCGCGGGTAAACAGCGTCTTGGCCCCAAGCCCCGCGTGAAAGTGCACATTCGGGAGCTCGTCGAGCCTGGACATGATTTCCCGGCGCAGTAGCCAGTTGGGAAAGTTCCAGCCAAAGGGCTGGTCAGACAGATCAGCGGCGTCAAAGTCACGTGTGAGCCGCGGTTCCGGTTCCGCGCCGCCCGCGTCGACGATGCGCATGATCTGAAGGGCTGAGGCATGGGGCTCCAGCTTTTCCCAGAGGCCAGCGGCTTGCAAAACCCTGCGGGCCGGTTGCAGCATCGCGGTTGTGCGCATGTCTGCGCCCGTTGCCGCGCGTTCGGTCACGGGCGGGGCCGGGTCGATGCAGATGACGTCGAAACCGGCGGTGCCAAAAGCGGCGGCTGCCGTCAGCCCGGCAATCCCACCGCCGGAGATAAAGATGTCGCATTTTTGGTCAGCCATGCATGCTCCGCCTCCTGGGTGGCACCGTAATTCCGCGGCGTGTCTTTGACCAGTGGCCGGGTCAGCCTTTGGTGATCAACAAGAGCAGCAGAAAGACGACCGGGACCATGGCGACGGCAGGCAGATAAAGACCCGGCAGGCCAAAGGTCAGCGCGGAACTCATCCAGAGGCTGACAAAACCAATGAGCGCAAACCAGACGTTGTTCTTGTCACCAAACAGCAGATCGCGGGCCACCCAGCCCAGCACGGGAATTTTGAAAAACAGCCGTTGCCAGAAGGGCAGGGCGTGGATGTGGGCAGCAGCGGACATATGAGGCTCCTTGATCGGCATTACCGGGACAGATAGGTGCCAAGGACAGTTTTCACAGAGGCCCGATTGTCGCAGGTCGTTCAGATCAGGCGGGCGAGAAAACCGCTCAGGTCATCGGTATGAAACTGTATATGCGCGCTTGGTTCGTGCGTTTCTGCGACGTGTACCGTGCGCAGACCCATCGCATGGGGAACCTTAAGATTGCGTGCATCATCTTCGAACATCGCGGCGTTTTCCGGGACCAGGCCATCCGTACGGAACACCTTGTCAAAGGCCGCGTGATCGGGCTTGGGGTGAAAGTCTGCGTGCTCGACCCCGTAGACCGCGTCAAAGATACCGTCCAGCCCGCGGGCTTCCAGAACGCGTTCCGCATAGGGGGCACAGCCGTTGGTGTAGACGATCCGGCGACCGGGCAGCGATTTGATTTGCCCGGCCAGAACCGGATCTGGCGTCAGGCTGTCCATCGGGATGTCATGCACGTCCGTGAGGTAAGGGCCCGGATCCAAGTCGTGTTCCCGCATCAGCCCGGCGAGAGTGGTGCCATGGGTCGCCCAATAGTGTTTGCGCAGGCGGTCCGCCTCGGCGTGATCGACCTTGAGCGCCTCCATCACATAGGCCGTCATGCGCACTTCGATCAGATCGAAGAGCCGCGCCGAGGGCGGGTAGAGCGTGTGGTCGAGGTCAAAGACCCATGTCTGAACGTTAGTGAAGGCGGCTTTGGGCATGGCGCTTTCCTAGAACCTCATTCACCGGCACACAAGGGCGCGGGGTTGCGCGGGACTACACCGGGTCGTTAGTGTAGCGAAATGACTTTGAAAAAGGCCGCCGACATGGGCTTGCAGAAAGCACAGCAGACCGACGCGTATTCAATGATCCTCGATGCCATCGATCTGGGCGTCTATCGCCCCGGTGACCGCTTGGTGGAAAGCGAGCTGGCGGAACGTTTCGGCGTGTCGCGCACCCCGATCCGCGAGGCCTTGCAACGGCTGGAGACACAATCGCTGCTGTCGCGGGACGGGCGCAGCCTGATTGTAGCGTCGCTCGATCACAACCAGATGGCCGAGCTTTACGTGGTGCGGCGTGAGCTGGAAGGGCTGGCTGCACGGCTTGCCGCTCAGCATGCGACGGATGAGGAAGTGCGCATTCTGCGGGATATGGTCGAGGCGGACAACGCGCTGACCAAGAACCCGGCAGCACTGGCGCGCGCCAATCGACGCTTTCATAAGCAGATCCATCTGGCCTCTCATAACCGCTATCTGGTGCAACAGCTTGACCTTGTGCACCGCACCATGGCGCTAATGGCGACCACGTCGCTCGCCGTGGACGGGCGTGGCGCGATTGCGCAGGCGGAACATGATGCGATTGTCAGCGCGATCGAAACGAAAGACGCCGAGGGGGCCGATCGGGCGTTGCGGGAACACATCTCGGTTGCCTTCATGACGCGGCTGAAGCAGGATGCGGCGCGGCGCGAAGAAGAGGCCTAGCGCGGGTCAGTCTGGTGAGAGACGCCGTGCTGGGTTTTGTCCCAAAAGAACGGATCGCGGACCATTTCCCACAAGGCCTTGTAGCTGGCCAGGGCGCCCAGCGTGAAATAGAACATCATGGTGGGCACGAAACTGACCAGGTGCCGGTGCGCTCGGCCTGAAACGGCATAGATGCTCATTGTCAGGCTCAGGACTTCGGACAGGATGAATATTCCTACGAAGGTCCAGAGCACTTGTGTCCCGAGGGTGAGTTCGACCGGATGGGTCATGCCGAAAACAGTCAGCCAGAAGGACCACAGCAACGGTGCTGCCGCAAACTGGGAAAAGGTCGCGAGGAAGATGGTCTGCAGCCCCAGAAAGCGCTTGAGACCAAGGTCACGCAGCAGCTGCCCCGGGTGCCGCATATGCACGAAATAGGTGATCATGAACCCTTTGAGCCAGCGAGAACGCTGCCGGACCCAGGGCCAGGCGCGGCTTGTGGCCTCTTCATGGGTGACCGTTGGCAGCAGTTCCGTGACGTAGCCGTGCCGGGCCAGACGGACACCAAGGTCCGCATCCTCGGTGACGTTATGCGCATCCCAGCCGCCCAGTTCCTCCAGCGCCTCGCGGCGGAAAAACAGCGTGGTGCCACCCAGGGGCAGTACCAGCCCCAGCTTGGCGATGCCGGGCAGGATCACCCGCCACCATGTTGCATATTCGATGGTGAAACAGCGTGACAGCCAGTTCGTGCGCGAATTGTAGTAGTCCAGAACGCCCTGCAGGCAGACGACAGTCTTGGGGGCTTCCTTGAACCGGGTAACCACGCGCTCGATCTGATCCGCTTCCGGCCAGTCTTCGGCGTCCCAGACGCCGATGATACTGCCACGACAGAAATCCAGCGCGTAGTTCAGGGCGCGGGGCTTGGTGGTGAGGCCCCCGGCGCCGGGCACTTCAATCACGCTCATCCAATCGGGCAATTCGGTCCGGGCAATGGTGTCGCGCGTTGTTTCGTCGCCTTCTTCCAGCACCAGCACCACGTTCAGCAGTGATTTGGGATAGGTCAGACGGCTGAGCCGCGCAATCAGCTGCCCGGCGATTTCCTTTTCCTTGAGCAGGGGCACCAGGACGGAGACGCGCGGCAGACGGAACTTTGCGGAACTCAGATCATAGTTGGCGCGGGGCCGGGCGGGCTTTTGCGTCAGCTGCGCGAAAAAGGCGGCGCCTTTCATAGCCGTTGTCATGGCGAGCGTGAGCACGGCCCACAGAACGCCGATCGTGACCGTCCAGGCCGGGGCAAGGAGAAGGAGGGCGGCCAGCACGCCACTGACCGCAGACGCCCAGAGCGCACGATGTTGCGTCTGGGTCCCCCAGGTGCGGCAGCTTTCGACGTCGGCGACACGGGTTTCCGCCTTTTGGGCCAGCTCGTTGCCGTAGAGGCGGCTCAAATGTGACTGAATTTGCAGCTCATCAACGATCACCGGGAACAGCGACAAGCCGCGCCGCTTCATTGTTTGACAGAGCGCCGAGAAATCCGAGGGGCTGCTGGTGGCGACGAGAATCCGCAAGCCGTCCCGCTTCCACGGCACGACCCCGTGGCGCAGGCAAACCTCGGCGGGCAGGGTTTTGGCCATCCTGGGGTCCGGCGGCTCAAGGTCGAGATCGGCCCCGCGCGCGTGGCACTGCTCGGCCAGGGCACCCAGCACATCACGTTTGCTGAGCAGACCTTCGGACACCATGATCTCACCCAGTGGCGCGTCGATATGGCCCTGGATTTTCAGCGCATGATCAAGATCGCTATGCGCAATCTTGCCCCGTTCCACAAGCATGCGGCCGATCGGTTCATATGTGATTGCGGGCGCTGACAGATCCGGGTCCGGCACCGGGTCCGACACAACCAGCCGCAGGGTGTTCATCTTGAAATGCCTTGCATAAACTCAACGCAGGGCAAGCTGTCAGAACAGGGTTAACGATGTGTTAAATTAACACTTTTCAACCTAAGCGCGTATTGAGCCCGTTCAGGCTGCGCGATGTGCCATGGCTTTCGCAAAGCGCTCGAAAAGGTAATAGCTGTCCTGTGGCCCGGGGCTGGCCTCGGGGTGGTGCTGCACCGACCAGACCGGGCGACCATCCACGCGAATACCGCAGTTCGACCCGTCAAAAAGCGACGTGTGGGTCTGGATCACGCCGTCTGGCAACGTTTGGGCATCGACGGCAAACCCGTGGTTCATCGAGGTGATTTCAACCTTGCCAGTGTCATGATCCTTGACCGGATGGTTCGCACCGTGGTGGCCGTGGTTCATCTTGATGGTCTGGGCGCCGAGGGCGAGGGCCAGCATCTGGTGGCCGAGGCAGATGCCAAAGACCGGCAGATCGGTCTTGTCCAGCACCGACTGGATCATCGGGACCGCGTAGGCACCCGTGGCCGCCGGATCGCCGGGACCATTGGACAGGAAAACGCCGTCCGGCTGATGCGCCATCACGTCTTCATAGCTCGCGGTTGCCGGCAGGACGGTCACATCACAGCCCGCGCTGGCCAGGCAGCGCAGGATGTTGCGTTTTGCACCGTAGTCGATCGCGACAACCTTGTATTTCGGATCGGTCTGCGGGGTGTAGCCTTCCGGCCAGGCCCACCGCATCTCGTTCCAGCGGTAAGACTGTGCGCAGGTCACTTCCTTGGCGAGGTCCAGACCTTCCAACCCGGTGAAGGCCCGGGCCGCTGCCACCAGCGCCGCGACGTCGAAGTTGCCTTCGGGGTCATGGGCCAGAGCAACATGGGGCGCGCCGGATTGACGAATGGCGCGGGTCAGACGGCGCGTATCCACGCCGCCGAGCGCGATCCGGCCCCGCGACGACAGCCATGCGTCCAGATCCTGCACGGCCCGCCAGTTGGAGGGGTCGGTGGGCATCCACTTCACGATCATGCCTTCGGCTACCGGATCACCGGTTTCGTCATCCTCGGGGTTCACGCCAACGTTCCCGACATGTGGGAAGGTAAAGGTCACGATCTGGCCTGCATAGGAAGGGTCGGTCATGATTTCCTGATAGCCAGTCATGGCCGTGTTGAAGCACAGCTCTGCCACGGTCTGGCCTGTGGCGCCAAAGCCGGTTCCGTAAAAGACGGTGCCATCAGCAAGCGCCAGACAAGCGGTTGGGCGGTCGGACGCAGAAGGCTGCATGGGCGATCCTTTCGGGCGGGCAGGCGGCTTTGAAATCTGGCGATATCTAGACGCGGGCGCGGGGCGGGTCAAGGGCATCATGGGGCGCAATTGCCGAAGATGGAGGCCTGGAAGTGACGTCGCGGATTGTGTTGCGGTGCCGAAGCGCTTTGGATAAGGTCCAAGGCTTACACGCTCCCACGTGGGCCGGTGCCCACGCTGCCAGTTGTAGAGGATACACAGCCATGGAATTGCGCGCAAAAGTCTCGGCCGCATTGAAGCAGGCAATGAAGGACAAGGCGGCGGATCGGCTGTCGACCCTGCGTCTGATCAATGCCGCGATCAAGGACAAAGACATCGCCGCGCGGGCGGAGGGCAATGAAGACGGTGTTGGCGAGGCGGAGGTTCTTGCGATCCTCGGCAAGATGTCCAAGCAGCGCCTTGAAAGTGCGCGTGCCTACGAGGAAGGTGGACGGCTCGATCTGGCGGAACGTGAGCGTTCGGAGATCGGCGTGATTGAAGAATTCCTGCCGCAGCAACTCTCTGATGCCGAAGCGGAAAAGGCGGTCTCTGCTGCCGTTGCGGAAGTGGGTGCTGACAGCATTCGCGACATGGGCAAGGTGATGGCGGTGCTGAAATCCAAATACACGGGCCAGATGGACTTTGGCTCGGTCGGTCCGAAAGTCAAAGAGCGCCTGAGCTGAAGGCGCCAGCCCGGAGGGCCGCGACTATATCTGTTGCGGCGTCTTTCGCCGCCAGGCGATCTGTAATTCCTCATAAAGAGAAACGCGTTCCTCTTCGCTGAGAAACGCACCGATCTCTACCTCGCGGCCTTTGCCTTTGAGGGTCACATAATGCGGCACGGGACCGTCGGATTCGTACTTGGTGATGGTGGTCCAATAGCGGTTGCAGTCCCATTCCTTCACCACACCCGTCGGTTCCTGCCGAAGCAGATGTGCGTCTTCTTCGTCCAGTGTCAGAACTTCGGTGATTTGCCGCGCCCGGTAGTTGCGTTGCAGCGCGTGGTAGATGGCCCAGACCGCTGCCAGCAGAAAGGGCAGGAGGCCCCAGAGGATAGGAGAGCCAAGCAGTGGGAAAGCCGGGATCAGGATCAACGTGAAGGTTACCAGCACAAATGCCGCCATGCCGCGTACAGGCAGCGAATTGTGAGGCCAGAGCTTGAGCGTTTGCGGGCTTTCTCCGGGTTCGGATGTCCATTGGTACGGCATGACCAAATCCTAGTCAGTGATCCGGACCGAGGCAATGCGACAGGTCGGCTTTCACACCACCTCGATACCGGCAGATTTTTCTCGTGCAGAATGCCTCAGGAGCATGAGGTACCCTCAAGTACCTGATGCGTTTGCTGCTATCTAGGCCGGTAAAATGGGGTGCTTGCGAACCGCCGGATTACCAAACCGAAAAGCCCGCCGCGTTTTGTCGGTCGATATGCGGTGGTCAATGAACCGGGATGTTGAAAGCGAAGTTGCCGCGCCAAAGGCGGATCAGCGCGGCAGGTGGCACCTCCGGTCGTCTCAGGAACCACCGTTGTAGACGGGTTGTTGGTTGCTGGCCGTATACCCTGTCTGGGATGCGCCATTGGCGATTTCTGACCGGTAAGTCTTCAGCAGTCCACGTGTGCCATCGGGGTGCGCCGCGATTTGACGAAAGGTCTGATCGCCACCGGCCTGCGCACGATTGTAGGAGCGCAGGAGCAGCTCTTGCTCAAACCCTGTCAATTGACCGGTTGCCTGATACCCCATGTAATTCTGATAGTCGGAGATTGCACTGCGGCTTTGACGCCCCAACTGGCCGTCAACGGTTCCGGCATTGAACCCAAAATAGTTCAGCGACGACTGAATCTGGCGCCCTTCCTGGGTCGCAGGGATCGATGACCGGTAGGAGCGTGTTTTCGTTGTGGTGCTGTGGCGTGGCGCAGGGGCCCGGTAAACCTGTTGTTGCTGAGCCCGGTTGCGGTCCACGTTTTTCTGGACCTGAGAGCCGACCAGACCGCCGATCAGCGCGCCGGCGATGAAATCTTTGCCATCGGCTTTGGCAGAGCCCGCAGGCACCAGGCTCAGAGCCGCAACCAATGCTACCGCGGTCGTTGTCACAAAATGTGTTCTCTTGGTGATCATAACCTCATCCTTTCACATGCTGGCCGCGTTCGGGCACGGCATTTGAAAGATCCGAACAAGACCCGAATCTCTGGTCGTTCAACTCTTTCCAGCAATGGAGGTTCCCTGTGATCTGATCGCTCAGCGGAAATCTGCTATCCTGAAATCCGGATCTCAGGCGGCGCTCAATGGTTTGGGCTTGCCGCGCTGACGAGCGCGCGCAGATCGGACTGCCGGTGGAGGTCCATCTTGTCCAGCACATTGCGAATGGTCCACCGGATGGTGCTGAGCGCCCGCCCACGGGCCCGCGCGATGTCGGTGGCCGTGGCACCGGAGGCAATGGCGCAGGCGACCTCGGCCTCCGTCAGGGTGAGCCCGAAGACATCGGCCACGATCTGCGGTTCGGGTGGCGCCATAGCTTGCAGCTTCTGGATCAGGACCAGCACCCGGGCCGGCTTCTTGCCGAATGTCTCGAAGGGAACAGCGGACGCGGGGCAGATGTGCAGGACCAGATCCGGTCGACCGTCTGCGGTGACCACCGGTACCGGTGGCGCGGGTTTTCCGTCCAGAACCGCGCGCAGACGCCGATGAAAGGCCTGCGTCCGTGCCGGTGTGCCCAGTGTCAGATGGCCTGCCCTCAGGGCCATGCCGTCGTTGCGCGCGATCAGGTTTCGCGTACCTGCCGAGGCGTGCAGCACGGTGCCTGCCGCGTCGAGATGGAGCGTGAAGGCATCGGGCTTACCAGTGTGGGATATTTGATCCAAATACTGGTGGCGTAGGCGTCCGATGCCGAGCAGATGCAGGTGAATGTCCGACCACAGTGCCGCTTCGCAATCGGTATAGCGGCCCTGGCGCTCCGGACGGAATGCCGCGCTGCACAGGATCAGGTTGTTGGAGACCCGCGTCATGACGCCCAAGCCCGATTGCGCATCATTCGTCTTGAGCCATTCATTGTAGACCGGGCAGCTCTCGCGCTCATTGTCGCGGTAGAGATCGGCCTGATGCCATGTCTGGTCCAGCGGCTGCGCCATACCGCGCTCAATGCGGACATCCATGCTGGCCCAGGTCTTGCGAAACTCCGAATCCTGTTCCGGTGTGCCGCTGGCCAGACCGGCAACGGGCATGCGGGTGTGTATGTCGAAGGCGAGGAAGTGGATGATGCTGGAATGCGTGTGCTTTTCGAGCGCCCGGAGCGCCCGGACCAGTGCGGCGTCGTCAAAGGCCGCGCTGTAAAGATTTGCAATGTCACTGTGCAATGAAATGGTCAAAAATCCAATCTGATTCCTGCTGTAGAGTAGCAGACCGACGCGGGGCTGTCTTTTGCCGCATCCGCGAGGCGAGGTCCGATTTGCGCCCCGTGACCCATCAAGTTTGAGGGGGGCAGTGCGCGTGCGCTTGCCTATGGTCGGACAGGCGGCGCTGTCGCCGCCTTATGCTCTGAACAGATTAGAGGAATGGTAAATGAAGACCAGAAGATCAAAGTTGCCATTGGGCCTTGTGGCGGGTGCGCTCGTCCTGTCGACAGTGGTGGCTGCTTATGCGGATTCGTCAAACCGGATCAAATACCAACAGCGCGTCAAGTTGAACGTAGGCCAGGCAATGGTCGTGCATGGGTATCGGGGAGACTGTGGACAGCTTCCGACAGCGGCGCGGATGAAAAAATCGGCCGAACGGGTGAATGCCGCCCTGACCACGGGGCGTGTGCAATACGGAAAACCGGGCGTGCGGCGCAGCGGGTCATGCAATGGGGACACGCCCGCGATGGAGCTGATCTTCGTCGCCACGACGCCGGGACGCGAGCGCGTGAAGGTGTTCGGCGACGACATACTCTTTATCGTAAAATAGGGTCGGGGTCCGCCACCTTTTTGTGCGCAGGTTGAGCCACGCGCGACAATCGGGTGTGGCAGCGATGCTGGATCAATGCAGCCCTGCGCGGGTTTGGCTCGTGCGACGAAAAAGGCCCCGGCGGTGATCCGGGGCCTTTTTTGTGATGAGGTTTGCCTTAGTGGGCCGGGTGTTTGTCCCAGTCTTCCTGCTTGGGCAGCTGCTCGAACGTGTGTTCGGGCGGCGGGCTGGGCAGGGTCCATTCCAGCGTGTCGGCGTATTCGTTCCACGGGTTGCTCTCGGTCGCAGCCTTCCCCTTGCGCAGGGCGTAGAACATCACGCCGAAGAAGAACAGGAAGGAGGCGAAGCTGATGAAGGCCCCGATGCTTGACCACCAGTTCCAGTAGGCGAAGGCATCCGGGTAATCGATGTAACGGCGTGGCATGCCCTGACGGCCCAGGAAGTGCTGTGGGAAGAACGTCAGGTTGGCACCGATGAAGAACGCCCAGAAGTGCACTTTGCCCGCCCATTCGGGGTACATCTTGCCGGTCATCTTGGGGAAGTAGAAGTAAATCCCCGCGAAGATGGCAAATACGGCACCGAGGCTCATCACATAGTGGAAGTGGGCGACCACGTAATAGGTGTCGTGGTAGTAACGGTCCACGGCGGCCTGGGAGAGCACGATGCCGGTGACGCCGCCCACGGTGAAGAGAAACAGGAACCCGAAGGCCCAGAGCATGGGTGTTTTGAACTCAACCGAGCCGCCCCACATGGTGGCGATCCAGCTGAAGATCTTCACGCCCGTCGGCACCGCGATGACCATGGTCGCCAGCATGAAATAGGCCTGCTGGTTGAGGCTCATCCCCACGGTGTACATGTGGTGTGCCCAGACCACGAAGCCCAATGCGCCGATGGCGATCAGCGCCCAGACCATCGGCAGGTAGCCGAAGATCGGTTTGCGGGAGAAGGTCGCGATGACGTGGCTGATGATGCCGAAACCGGGCAGGATCACGATGTAGACCTCTGGGTGGCCGAAGAACCACAGGATGTGCTGATAGAGCACCGGGTCACCACCGCCTGCGGGGTCAAAGAAGGTGAAGCCGAAGTTACGATCCATCAGCAGCATGGTGATGGCACCCGCCAGCACCGGCAGCGACAGCAGGATCAGCCAAGACGTGACGAAGATCGACCAGGAGAACAGCGGCACCTTGAAGAGCGTCATCCCCGGCGCGCGCATGTTCAGGAAGGTGGTGATCATGTTGATCGCGCCAAGAATGGAAGACGCGCCCGAGACGTGCACCGCGAAGATCGCGAGGTCCATGGAGAAGCCGCCCTCAAGCGTGGAGAGCGGTGGATAAAGCACCCAGCCCACGCCGGAGCCCGACTGGTCGTTGCCGCCAGGTGCCAGCACCGAGCAGACCGCCAGCGTGGTGCCTGCGACATAGAGCCAGAAGCTGAGGTTGTTCATGCGCGGGAAGGCCATATCGGGCGCGCCGATCTGCAAGGGCATGAAATAGTTGCCAAATCCGCCGAAGAGGGCGGGGATCACGACAAAGAACATCATCAGGATGCCGTGGCCCGTGATCAGTACGTTCCACAAATGCCCATTGGGAGTACAGGCTTCGCCGTTTGCGAAGAGCCGTGCGCCTTCCATGCACATATATTGAACGCCCGGATCCATCAGTTCCAGCCGCATGTAGACGGTGAAGGCGACCGAGATGAAGCCCGCGAAGGCCGAGAACACCAGATAAAGAATGCCGATGTCTTTGTGATTTGTGGACATGAACCAACGGGTGAAAAACCCGCGTTCGTCATGGTGTTCGTGGCCGTGAATGGCTGCGTCTGCCATGCTCTTGCCTCCTGCATTGGTGTTAGCCGTTACCGGACGGTTCCCAAGCCCGGCGACAGAGTCTCGGTTGTTTTAGAGGGAGTTGTCCGCGGGAGCAATGTCCGTATTTGACGCAGGCTAAGAAAATTTCGTCACCAATCCTGCAATTATCGGGTCATCCCGCTCCGGTTGAAAAGATTAGTGCCAATTTAATCTATCACCATGTTCATTTACGCCGGTTTAACACTCCTGATCCACGATCAGCACAGGTTTTTCCCTGACCGGTGGGTGTCTGAGTGGGAGTTAAAGGAAAAATGCAGGTGTTCTCGCCGCAACACGCTGAAAAAACGCCGGTTTCCGCCGACGCCAGTAGCCTTGCGTTCTGGGAGAGGATGGCCGACCTGGTACCTGGCGTCATCTATATTTTCAACCAGAAGACGATGTCGAACGAGTATGCGAACCGGTCTTTGCAGGATTTTCTGGGGTATTCTCCCCAGGAAGTAGTTCAAATGGGAACCAATCTGCTCAAAACGGTCGTGGTTGAAGAGGATCAGCCTGCGCTGTTTGAATACCTGGAGGCGCTTGGCAACCTGTCAGAAGGGGAGGAGGCGTGTCACGAATACCGCGTGCTTGCCAAGGATGGGAAAATCCGCTGGCTGCGCAGTATCGACAGCGTGATTGAGAAAGGTGCTGATGGCGATGTTGTACGCCATATCGGTGTTGCACTGGACATCACGACCCAGAAAACCGCCGAAGCGCGCCTCAGGGAAGTCAACGAGGACCTCGAAGAACGGGTCAAGGCCCGCACAATGCTGCTTGAAGTGCTCAATAGAGAGCTGGGCACCTGTATGGCGCAACGCACCGCCGAGCTGAACGAGATCAATAAGGACCTGAAGGATTTGACCTACGTGGCGACCCATGACCTCAAGGGGCCAATCAACAACATGAGCAGCCTGACGCATATGCTGAGCGAGGCTGAACCCTATTTACCGCCGGAACATGTGGAAACGCTGGGCTGGATGCGTGATGTGTGCGATCAGGCGAGTGAAAAGCTGGACGCCTTGATCTGCGTTGCGCAGGCCCATTCTGGCAATATGCCGGATTCTGAACATGTCGATCTGGCAAAGGTGACCGAAGGCGCGCTGGTCAATCTGCATTTCCAGATCAGTAAGGCGCGTGCCGTGATCAAGACGGATTTTGCTGTGGACACGGTGTGGTTTGTTTCGCGGGAAATGGAGAACATCCTGCAGTCAATGATCGGCAATGCGATCAGGTATCATGAACCCGGCCGGCGCCCGCGCGTGAACATACTGTCAGAGCGGCGATCCGGTAGCGTGGAGATTTCCATCCGCGACAATGGCACAGGGTTGGATTTACCCAAGGACATGGACAAGGTTTTTGGGCTCTTCAAACGGGCACACAGCACGCCTGAAGGCGCCGGCGTGTCGTTGTATTCCATCCGTCGCATACTGGAGCGCGTTGGCGGATCCATCGATGTGACCAGCAGACCTGGACACGGCAGCTGTTTCACACTGCGGTTTCCTGACCGTGGGGCCGCCTGATGCCCGCGGTAACATCTCTCAGGAAGGTTCTGCTGGTGGACGATGACAAGGTCACCAATCTCATGCATGGGCGGCTGATCAAGCGCACCGGTTTGATTGAACAGATTGATGTGGCCACGGACGGCGTCGCCGCGCTGGAATATCTTGAGGAAAAAGACGCTGCCGGTGAGCCGCTGCCGGAACTGATCTTGCTGGATATCAATATGCCCCGGATGGATGGCTTTGAATTTCTGGAAAACTATGCGGCCCTGCCGGAGCAGATACGCAAATCCGGTACCTTGATCATCATGCTGTCCACTTCCGATCTCAGAGCTGATCATGAGCGCGCGGAGGCGGACCCGAATGTCTATGCCTTTGTCAGCAAACCGGTGAAGAGTGATGACATCGCAGGCTTCGTGCATGCCTGTCAGGAGCGGTTGGCAGGATAGCCTAAAACCGCCACCCGACGTTTGTCAGGGGTGCTTCAGGTTGTGACGACAGGGGTCGCTTCCGTGACGGGCGCTTCGACGGGGCTATCCCCGAAAACCTTCGCAAAGCTGCTGCGCAATGCCACATCCACATCCGGCAGATCCACGGGAAGTCCAAGATCGACGAGGCTCGTCACCCCGTGCTCGCGGATGCCGCAGGGCACGATCCCGTCAAAATGGCTCAAGTCCGGCTCGACATTGATCGAGATGCCGTGAAAACTGATCCATTTCCGCAAACGGATGCCGATGGCGGCGATCTTGTCTTCGGCTATGGTCCCGTCCGGTTGACGCGGTTTCTCCGGTCTCTCGACCCACACACCAACACGCCCTTCTCGGATGACGCCGGTGACGTTGAAGGCCTCAAGTGTGGTGATTACCCATGCTTCAAGAGCCTGAACAAAGCGGCGTACATCCCGTCCGCGCGTCCCGACATCCAGCATCACGTAAGCGACGCGCTGACCCGGGCCGTGATACGTGTATTGTCCGCCGCGGCGTGTGGGATAGACGGGAAAGCGATCCGGGTCGGTCAGATCCTCTGGCCTGGCGCTGGTTCCGGCGGAATAGAGGGGAGGGTGCTCAACAAGCCAGATGCATTCGGCGGCCTCACCCCGCGCAATGGCATCGGCACGGGCTTCCATCCACGCCTCTGCTGTGCGGTAGTCGGTCAGCCCTTCGGTTACAATCCATTCAACCATGGCCGTTCCCTATCCCAGCGCGGGACCGAAGCAAAGCCTGCTCAGGCTGCAGCGGTTTCAGCCTGCACCTTGCGCAAGATGTCGGCGTAGGTTGGCGCGCCCTGTGCCCCGGTGAGCAGATATTTTCCGCCAAATACCATTGCAGGCACGCCGGAAATGCCGCGATTGGTCCAGAATTGCTGCTTGTCGCGGACCGACTGCGCATGCGCCCCGCCGGTCAGGACCTCGCTGGCATCCGCCGCATTGAGACCGACGCTGCGCGCAACCTGAGTCAAAACACCCTTATCAGAGACATCGAGTCCGTCGCTGAAATAGGCTTCGAACAGGGCCAGTTTCAGGGGATGCTGTTTTCCGTGTTCTTCCGCCCAATCCAACAGCTGATGAGCACGAAATGTATTCACGATCTGGCTGTGATCGGTGAAATTGAACGCAATTCCAAGATCCGCGCCCAAATGCTGCAACCGCGCGCGATTTTCCAGTGATTGTATGGCACTCGCGCCATACTTCTCGGCCATATGCTCGATGAGGTTTTGGCCGTCCGGCGGCATAGATGGGTTGAGCTCAAACGGATGCCAGCGCAGCTCGGCGGTGACGCCTGTCATCTCCAGTGCCTGTTCAAGCTGTCTGTATCCGACAATGCACCAGGGACACACAACATCTGAGACGATATCAATTTGCACGGTGTCGGAGGTGAGGTCAGAGGCGGCCATAGCAGAAATCCATGTTGGACGAGGTGCGCCCAAAGTTGGACGCCCCGGTCCAAAAGACAAGGTCGGAATAAGCAAAAGCCCGCTTGACCGGGGCTTCGGTCGAATCGAAAGCTGTGATAGCCTAAAGCCATCTGTATTTTATGTCGGAGATTTTCCATGTTTTCCAAACGTTTGACTGCTGCAGCGTTGGCCGCTTCTGTTGCGGCCATGCCTGCGTCACGTGTTGCAGCCGATGCTGGCGACTTTATTGCGGGCGCCCTGATTGGCGGAGTTGTGGGTCACGCTGTGACCAAGAACAACCAGAAGAAAAAGCAGCGCGTTTACCGGTCAGGCATTCCCTCCACGCAGCAAGGTCGTCAAATTCAGTCTTCACTGAATTACTTCGGGTTCAATGCAGGCACTGTCGATGGCCAGTTGGGGCGTCAGTCTCGCAATGCTATTTCGTCCTATCAGGCCTACATGGGCTATCCTGCGACGGGCCAGCTGAGTGCATTTGAACAGGACCTCCTGGTGACGTCCTACAATCGTGCACAGGCTGGTGGTTATCAGACGACGCAGTTGGTTGCGGCAAACCCCGAAGGCACCCGTGGGCTTTTGAAAACCTACCGGGCTGAACTCGCCGGTCAGGTTGTACCGCAAGCGCAGGCACCTGTTGTCGTGGCAGCGCCGCAGCCCGCGCCTGTGACGCAGTCCGTCGTCGCCACTGCACCTGCCGCCGCACCGGTTGCAACTGCAGCACCCACGTTGAACGCGGCTTTGCCGAACTTCTTTGAAAGCGGCGCGCCGGAGGCGTCTTTGGCATCTCACTGTAACACTGTGTCGCTCCTTACCAGCACGAACGGCTACACGACCGCGGCCTCTATGACGGATCCGACAGCCGCCCTGAACGAACAATTCTGCCTCGCACGGACCTATGCGATCGCGCGCAGCGAGGAATTGATCAGCCAGGTTAACGGCTTCACGCCGCAGCAGGTTGCAGCGCAATGTGATGGGTTCGGACCGGTGGTTCAGCCCTATGTCAATAGCCTGTCGCAGAAGCCGCGCGACGTGGTGGCGCAGGAGGTGTCGGGTTTTGTAGCGTCCACGGGAACGACACCCCAACAACTGTCCGGCACGGCCAAGATTTGTCTCGGCGTGGGATACCGCACCGACAACACGAATGTAGCGTTGGGTTCCGCACTGATTCTCTATGCGCTGGGTGAAACGGTCTATGGCGAGCTGATGGGTCACCACCTGGCATTGGGATTTGGCACACAGAAAAATGTGGCGGCAGCCGGGACATGGTACGAAGCGGCCCTTGCTGCGACGGATGCGGGCGCGGATGCGGTATTCGTGCCGGGCCAGCCTGAGCGCACCGATTTGTTGCGCAAGGCCTCGCTGCAATTGACTGGTGGTGCTCCGGCGCAAGCTGGTGTCTTGCCGGTGTTTTCCGTCACCGAGTAACGTACGCACGTGACAGCGCAGACTTTTACGCCCCGGCCGCTTCTGCGTGCCGGGGCGATTTGCTTAAAATGGCTCTTCACAAGGCGTCGCGGGCAGGCTAAAGACGCAATCGTTCCTAAGCGTGCGGATGTGGCGGAATGGTAGACGCGCAGCGTTGAGGTCGCTGTGGGGTAACACCCGTGGAAGTTCGAGTCTTCTCATCCGCACCACCCCTTTCCCTCAACGCCGCCCGGTTTAGTGCTCAGGTTGAACTGCGCGCTGCGGATTGTGCGAATCCCGCATTCATTTTGACATCCCCTTGCGTGCCGGGCATTGCAGGGTGTGGGTGATCGTTGCGCGCAAAGGGAAACGTCTTGACTACTCGAATATTCTCGACCCGAAATCGGCCATTTCATCTGGGTCCCTTTCCGTTGGAGCGTCTGGCAAGGATCGACACCACA
This sequence comes from uncultured Roseobacter sp., assembly GCF_947492555.1. GTDB lineage: Bacteria > Pseudomonadota > Alphaproteobacteria > Rhodobacterales > Rhodobacteraceae > Roseobacter. The sequence goes on along the minus strand of NZ_CANLNE010000001.1, from coordinate 581,243 downwards.
CCAGATCTGACGAATGTTCCGCCCCTGCAGCCGGTGTCCTTTGATCGCGGCGACATGCCCGCCTCGCTGGTCAATGCGATGGCCGAATATCAGGCCATGCTCGACGCGATCCGCGACGGGTTGATCAACCGCGAGACATCGACCTGCCCAACCGATCCGGCGGAGCGAGCGCGCCATGTGAAATCCTTTGGGTACTTTCAGGATGCGCCGATGGTTGGCGTCGGACAGTTCGACCGCACGCAGCTTCTGAAGACCCCTCTGCGCAATCCGGGTATCGACCGCCTTGCCGAAGACCTCAAGACGAAACAGACCAAGACGCTGGCTGCCGGGATCGACACGATCATGGCAGATCTGCGGGACAGCATGACCGCGCCGCCGCGCACCATCGACGCCCATACGCATACGATTGTGTTTCTCTACGACTACAGCCGCGATCCCGCCCAGGACGAACCCGGATATGACTGGATTGCTGAGGCCCATCCACAGCGCGCCAGCCTCCGGGCGGCAGAGACGGCTGTCATCATCGCCGGGTATTTGCGGGTTCTTGGGTTTGACGCAAAGGCGCATACGACCACGTCCACGGATGTTGATCTTAACAAATTGGCCGTCGGTGCGGGCCTCGCGAGCGTCGAAGACGGGCAGCTGGTGAACCCCTTTGTGAAAGACCGCTTTCAGGTATCGGCGGTGACCACGGATTTTGCCATGGCACCCGACAAACCCCTGCGGCCTCTGGCAGAACAACCCCGGTCGCTGACACGCGGGCTGGCCTGGAAGCTGGGCAAGGGATCGCAGAAAAGCGCCCGCACGCTGGATCCTTACGCCAAACGGCGCTACGCCGATGGACCACATCCTTTCGAGACGCTCAAGCGGGTGGATACCCCCACAACCTACATCGATGAAGCGCGTGTGGCGCGGGTGCCCAAACGCACGGACATGTTCGCGCGTGCTCAGTTCGGCGACATGGGCAAGGCCAATCAGCAGGCGACGACCGGTGGCTATTTTGCGCAGAAGGCGCCGATCAGCAATGCGATCCGGAGGCCTTCGGGCGCGCTTTTACTGTTGCAGCAAGGGCCGGTGGCAGAGACGGTTGCGCCACAGGCAGAGGATGCAGCCCGCAACGCGGAGGGGATCAAGGCCGCGGCCTACTTCATGGGCGCGGACGCGGTGGGCATATCGCGCTGTCCGGACTGGGCTTGGTACTCGCATGACGCCGTGGGGGAGCCGATCACACCCACCCACGACAACGCCATCAGCCTGATCATCGACCAGGGCTTTGAAACCACGGAAGGCTCCTCGGGGGATGACTGGATCGCGGTCACGCAATCCATGCGCGCCTATCTGCGTTTCTCGCTGCTCGGCGGGGTGATCGGCAAGCAGATCCGCAATCTGGGCTACGAGGCGCGCGTCCATACCAACCTCGATGGCGAGGTGCTGCAGCCGCCATTGCTGCTGCTGGCCGGGTTGGGGGAGGTCAGCCGCATCGGTGAGGTCATCGTGAACCCATTCCTCGGGCCTCGCCTGAAGTCGGGATGCATCACCACCAACATGCCGCTCACCCATGACAAGCCTATCGATTTCGGCATGCAGGCGTTCTGTGAAGCCTGCAACAAATGCGCCCGCGAATGCCCGTCAGGGGCCATCACCGCCGGGCCCAAGCTGATGTTCAACGGCTATGAAATCTGGAAGTCGGACAGCCAGAAATGCCTGACCTACCGGCTGACGCAAAAGGGCGGGGCGATGTGCGGACGCTGCATGAAGACCTGCCCCTGGAACGTGGAAGGGTTGCAGCACGAAAAGCCTCTGCGCTGGATCGCGATGAATGTGCCCGCGATGGCCGGGGTATTGGCCCGGGCGGATGATCTGGTCGGCAACGGTCGGATCAACCCGCAAAAGCGCTGGTGGTGGGACTTGAAGGTCAATGACCGGGGCGGTTTCGATCCCGTGGAAGAACCCAAGAACTACCGGGAACTTCAAACCGATCTGAAGCTTGACTATGAGGATCAGACCCTTGCGGTTTATCCGGCAAATCTTGCGCCGCCACCGCATCCCTTTCCCTTCCCCATGGATCGCGAAAAGGGGATCGAGGCATATCAGGCGCTGATCACCGCCGAGGAGTATCAGGCGCGTCTGGAGCGGGGTGAGACACAAGGGTTGGCGCATACCTATCTGGGCGATGGGGATGCGCCGGTGGTTCGGGTTGAGATCGCGAAGGTCACCCCGCTGAACGACGACGTCTCCCTTTATGAGCTGCACGCTCTTGACGGTGGTCTGCTACCTGAATGGCAGGCTGGCGCGCATATCGACATCGTGGTCGCGCCAGAATTCTTCCGCCAGTTTTCGCTCTGCGGGGACCCGGCGGATCGCACATGCTACAAGGTTGCGGTGCTGCGTGAAGACGCGGGGCGCGGTGGTTCCAAACTGATGCACAAGATTTTCGCCAAAGGCCGCAAGGTGTTTATCTCAAAGCCGATCAACCACTTCCCGCTGGCCGAAGAGGCGACAAAACACATGCTGATGGGCGGTGGGATCGGGGTAACCCCGATGATGGCATTTGCCCATGAATGCCATGCCCGGGGTCTTGATTTCGAGCTGCACTATTCCGCATCCACGCAAGCCTCGGCGGCCTTCATGGATGCGCTGCAGCGCGTGCCCTGGGCCGAGAATGCCTCCGTGCATATCTCGGACGCGGGCAGCCGCGCCGATCTGGACGCGGTGCTTGCCGGGCAGGGGGCGGGCACACATGTCTACGCCTGCGGGCCCGAGATCTATATGTCCAGCGTCATGGAGGCTGCTGCGCGGCAGGGCATCGCGGAGGACGCGTGCCACGTGGAGTACTTTTCTGTGCCCGAACTGCCGGAATACGAAAATCACGATTTCACGCTACGGCTGGCGCGCAGCGGACGAGAATTGCAGGTGCCTGCCGATAAATCCGCCACCGATGTACTGACCGAGAATGGCATTCCCATCGACGTCAAATGCTCGGACGGGATTTGCGGGGTGTGTAGATGCGGGCTGATCTCGGGCGAGGTCGAGCATCGCGATTTCGTTCTGTCAAAGAAACAGCGCGAGGAGGCAGTGATCCTCTGCCAGAGCCGCGCGGCTAAACCGGGCGGCGTCCTCGAAATTGATCTCTGAAAGAGTGAGCCGCGGTCTGAGGCCAGCCACGGCGTAGCGCGGGGCGGCAGTAGCGGGGCCCTTGGCAGGCCCCGCGCCAGTCTCAGTGCGACATTTTGTGGTCTGAATGGTCGACTTTGTCGGCGGCGCCGCGTTCTTCGATGCTGAACATGACCTCAACCTCGCCGGCCTCTTCAAAAATCAGCGTGGCTGGAATTTTTTCGCCCACCTCGAAAGGATCGCCGCCCAGCCCCATGAACATCACATGGAACCCACCGGGCTGCAGCAGGACGGTTTCACCGGGGGGAACGTCGATGCCTTCGACATGCATCATGCGGGCAACACCATCTTTTTCTTCCGTGGTATGCAATTCGACCTTGGGAAAGTCGGCGCGCACGCCCACAAGGCGGTCGGCGCTGTCGCCGGTATTGGTGATGGTCAGGTAGCCGCCACCTGTTTGGGCCGTGGCCGCAGTGTTGAAGGCCATCGGATGGTCGATCACCAGGTCGCCCAATTTGTATTCATGGGCGAAACTGGCGGTCGAGAAGGAAAGCAAGGCGGCGGTCGCCGCGAACGTCAGGGTTTTCATGGTGTGATCCTTTGAAGGCTGCGCTCTTCAGAGCGCGGAGTAAAGACAGGTTTGGAAGGGATCACGCGGTTGGCGGCGCTCGGGTCGGGTGGGTGCGATCGGGCGCACGATGGATGAAAGGTTTCCGTATCTGGATCTCAAACACGGCAGCTTGTGCATCCAGGCGGCGAACTGCGATGTCCACGCGCCGGGGTGTCAGGGCGTTGCTGCTGATGATGCAGGCGGCGCAGGAACTCAGCGCATGTGCGGCATCGTTCTCGCCGCAGATCTCCTCCAGCAGCCCACCCATGCTGAGATAGCTCAGCAACTCGGGTGAACGGTCTTCGCTCGCGACCCGATGCGCAAAGGCGGAGGCCGTCATGGCAAGGCTCGCAAGGAGCAGTGCAGCGAAACCAGCGCGGGAGAGGAGACGGCGGACCATGATCCTGTCTTAGGGGCTTGGCTGAGGCGGGTCCAGACCGGATACGCGGCTGCGTAGCTCTGTCGCAAGGCGCAATGAGACGACTTGACCCGCGACGCCTGCGATGCGCTGATCAATGCAGACGCACGAACAGGGAGAGAGAGCGTGACACTACAACCCTTGGGTCTTGATCCATCTTTGTGTTTCATTGCTGGCAGGTGGCAGGCCGCCGCCAAGGGCGAGAGGCTCACGCTGACCGATCCGTCGACAGGGGACGCGCTCTGCGAGATCGCAGGGGGGCAGGCGGAGGATATTGATCGCGCCGTGGCCGCAGCACAGATGGCGCTGGACGGGGACTGGGGGCGATCCACGGCGGTAGAACGCGGCAGGGTGCTGGCGCGTCTGGGGCAGCTGGTGCTGGATCAGACGGAAGCGCTGGCAGCCCTTGAGGCACGTGACGTTGGCAAGCCCTTGAAACAGGCGCGGGCGGATGTCATTGCCCTGGCGCGTTACATGGAGTTTTACGCCGGTGCCGCCGACAAGGTGCATGGCAGCACGATCCCTTACATGGATGGCTACACGGTCTACACCCTGCGCCAGCCCCACGGGGTGACAGGCCATATCGTGCCATGGAATTATCCGATGCAGATCATCGGACGGTCGGTGGGCGCGGCCTTGGCCATGGGCAATGCGGCGGTGTTGAAACCCGCGGAAGAGGCCTGTCTGACCGCGCTGGCCTTTGCTGAGCTGGCGCGGCAGGCCGGTCTGCCCGACGGCGCTCTGAATGTGGTGCCGGGGTTGGGGGCAGAGGCCGGGGCGGCGCTGGCGGCGCATCCGGACGTGCATCATATCTCCTTCACGGGCTCTGTGGGCGTTGGCAGGTCGGTACAGCAGGCGGCGGGTAAGAACGTGGTGCCGGTGACGCTGGAGCTTGGTGGAAAATCCCCGCAACTGGTGTTCGAGGATGCGGATATCGATGCGGCACTGCCCTTTCTGGTCAACGCGGGCATCCAGAATGCCGGGCAGACCTGCTCTGCGGCGTCGCGTATCCTGGTCCAGCGTGGCGTTTATGATCAGGTGGTGAGCCGGATGGCGGACCGTTATTGCGGCTTGCAGGTGGGGCCTGCGCTGCACGATCTGGACGTGGGGCCACTCATCTCTGCCCGGCAGAAAGATATCGTCGAGGGGTACCTGGCGCAGGGGTCTGATCTGGAGATTGCGGGAGCCGCAATCTTGCCAGATGGCCTGCCCGAAAACGGGGCCTATGTGCAACCGACGCTGTTTGCAGGAGCCACAGAGAATCACCGGTTGGCACAGGAGGAAATTTTTGGCCCGGTTCAGGTGGTGATCCCATTTGATGATGAGGCAGAGGCTCTGTCCATCGCGAATGGCACCGCCTACGGGTTGGTGGCCTCGGTCTGGACGCGGGAAGGCGCGCGGCAAATGCGGCTGGCCAAGGCGTTGCGGGCAGGACAGGTATTCCTGAACAACTACGGGGCAGGCGGCGGCGTCGAACTGCCCTTCGGCGGCACCGGGTTGTCCGGACACGGGCGCGAGAAGGGGTTCGAGGCGCTCTACGGGTTTTCAACGTTAAAGACGGTCGCTGCGCACCATGGGTAAGTCATCCCTGGGTATATAACGTCAGATACCTTCGGCCCCTAAGTGGAGAGGCTGGGCCAATGGCAGCAACGAGCCCACTTTGACCGATGCAGCGGTGTCCACGAATGTCAGCTTCTACAAAACTGGGTAGCTGAGCAGAATGACCATTGAAAATTCTCAAAAATTTCCAGAGCGTTGCCAATAATGGAGGCTCAAGATGGCAATCTGTGGTTATCGAACCGGCGTGATCTGGGACGCGTCACGCTCAAACTGGCAAAACAATGGAGCGCGCCCAATCGCATGGTCAGCGTGGTATCCAGCGGAAGTTGTAGAGAGGCTTGAGCGGCCTCCAGGGAAATTCTTTGAACCTGGAAATGCTATCTGGGAGGCCACGCTGGCCCTGAAGGAAAAGTTTCCCGTCATACTGCTATCCCATGGCACTGGTGGCACGGCTGAGAGCCTTGGTTGGCTCGCGCGCGCGCTCGCGTCGGAAGGCTATGTGGTCTTGGGCGCAAATCACCATGGCAACACGGGCCTGGAACCTTACCTCCCAGAGGGCTTTCTTTGCTGGTGGGAACGGGCAACGGACTTGTCGGCACTGCTTTCAGAACTTGGAGTGAGCGGCTTCTTCGCTAACAGGCTGGACTTCGATCACGTCGCTGCTGTGGGCTTTTCTCTTGGGGGATACACTGTGTTAGCTCTGTCCGGGGCGCGAACTTCTTTGGATGAGTTTGACCTTTGGCGGAGGGCTAACAAGATCACCGAAGGTGGTCCGAAAGAGTTTCCGGATGCGGAGGACAGCATTCCAACTCTGATGGAAACATCGAATGCCTTCCGCGTTTCTTGGGCACGACACGGTAATGACTTTTCAGACATTCGGATCACCTCTGTCGTTGCGATTGCGCCCGCGCCACCAATCCGTTCATTCGTTCCTGCATCGATCACTGAACTCCAGTTGCACGTTGTGGTCCTTACCGGCGGTGCCGATGACGAAGCGCCATCAGAGCATTGTGCCGATTGGATTGCTTCCCAGAACGACAGGTTCCATCTCCACTGCCTTGGCGGACATGTCGGGCACTACACATTCCTGGACTTCCCATCTGATAAGTCGCTCATCGGGAAAGCAGACATCTTTTCGGATCATGAGAGTGTTGACCGAAGAAAAGTGCATGAACAGGCCACAGAAATCGTGATCCAAAGCTTGCGGAAAGCGGTAAGCAAACGTGACGCTTGATCGTCCCGCAGGTGGGAAAGCAGACCTTGGCGCAGCTGCAGTGAAATGGCCCTTCGTTCTACACTTTTGAACATGAATCACGCTTCGACACAGGTTGGGGTGTGTTACGTGACAGACCAATCGGGGTGGTGTTTGTAAACCGATGACGATGAAACCAAGTTTTCTAATTGAGCGCCATCAGCCAGAGCCAGACGGTAAAGACCGACGCGCCGGTGGCGATCAGCACTGACGAGGCTGCGACTCGTTTGGCACGACCGTACATATTGGCGAAAATATACGAATTGACCCCCGGCGCCATGGCCGCCGTGAGCACGCCGGAGCGGAACCCGTCGGTGGGCAGGTTCTGCGCACTGCCAAAGAGCCAGACCAGTGCGGGGTGCAGCACAAGGGCGATCACGCAGACCATGGCGATCGTGCGACCGTCGCCTTCGGGTCGGTATTGTACCAACACGCCGCCAAGTGCGAAGAGTGCTGCAGGCAGGGCGGCGCGGGCTACTAATGACAGCGCGTCGTCGACAACATCCGGGACCGCGAAACCGGAGAGGTTGACGATGAATCCCAGCCCGATGGCCAGCACCAGCGCGTTGCGGAACATGGCTCGGGCCACACCACGCAGCATCACCAGGACCGACTGGCCGCGGTTGCGTACGATTTCCATCGCCGTGATCCCAAGGCCATAGCAGAAGGGCGAGTGCAGCGCCACGATGGCAAAATTCCCGGTCAGTGCTTCGGGCCCGTAGGCGCGCTCGGTGATGGGCAGGCCCAGCAGGACGGAGTTGGAGAAAAGACAGCAAAAGCCGATGGCCACGCAGTCTTCCCAGGCGCGCCCGAAGAACAGGCGTGCGCCGATGAAGCCTGCGGTGAAACAGATGCTGGCCCCGGCGTAGAAACTACCCAAAAGGGCCGGGTCAAAGGAGCTGCCAAGGTCGATTTTGGCGATGGCCTGGAAGAGCAGGCAGGGGATCGCGAAATGCTGGGTGAACCGCATGAGCGCGTCGACACCCTCCGCCGTAAAGAGGTTGCGCCAGACGGCGACATACCCAAAGCCGATAACCAGGAAGACCGGGATGATGACGTCAAGCAGGGTTTGCATGAGCGGGCCTTTGCGCGCGGCGGCAGAGTGCGGGAGCCTCCGGCGGGGATATTTGTCGCCAAGAGAAGATCAGGGCGCGGGGAAGGTGAGGGTCAGCCCGTCATAGGCCGGTTCGATATGGGCGGGCGTTTCAGCCATCAGCGTGTCGTAGTCGAGGTCGATGTGCATATTGGTGAGCACGGCGCGTTTTGGCTTTACCTGATCAATCCACGCCAGCGTCTGGGCAAGGTGGGCGTGCGTCGGATGGGGATCCCGGCGCAGGGCGTCTACGATCCAGCAGTCAAGCGCGTCCAGCATCGGCCAGACGGCGTCCGGGATCTGCGCGACATCCGGCAGGTAGGCCAGATCACCAATGCGAAAGCCAAGCGCGTCCATGCCGCCATGGGCCACTTCGAACGGTCTAAAGGTGATGGCCCCGCCGGCGCCCTCGATGGTTACATCGCCGTCGATCAGGTTCATGTCGAGGATGGGTGGATAGGTGGAGCCTTCGGGCTGCACGAAGGCGTAGTCGAACCGTTGCATCAGCGCATCCCGCGTCGGCGCATCCGCCCAGACCGGCAGCCGGGCGCGCATGTTGAAAACGATCATGCGCAGATCGTCGATGCCGTGCACGTGATCCGCATGGGCGTGGGTGTAGATGACTGCGTCGAGCCGCCCGACTTCAGCTGCCAGCAACTGGTTGCGCAGATCGGGGGATGTGTCGATCAATACGGTAGTGCTGCTGCCCGCGTCCTGACGTTCCACCAGCAGGGAACAACGTTGGCGGCGGTTTTTCGGGTTCGACGGATCGCAATCGCCCCAGTGACCGCCCAGACGCGGCACGCCGCCCGAGGATCCGCAGCCCAGGATGGTCACGCGCATGTCAGCCATCAGGCAGGGATCCCGAATTGCGCTGCCTTGGAAAAGAGCCGGTCGAAATTGGCTTGTGTGTGGGCCGCGAAAGCGCCGTAGCTGATGCCCATTGTTTCGGCGCCGCGCTTTGCCGTTTGCGCCGTATAGGCCGGTTCATTGCGCTTGCCCCGAAAGGGAGGCGGCGCAAGATAAGGCGCGTCGGTTTCGACCAGAATGCGCTCCAGTGGCGCGGCGGCGAATATCTCGCGCAGCACGCCGGATTTCGGAAAAGCGGTGATGCCGGACATCGACAGGTAGAAGCCCAGATCGAGTGCGGTGCGCGCAAGCGCGGCTGAGGAGGAAAAGCAGTGCATCACGCAGGTGAATGCGCCGTTCTGATGTTCCTCTTTCAGGATGCGGGCCATGTCGTCGTCCGCATCGCGGGCGTGGATGATCAGCGGCAGGCCGGTGGCACGCGAGGCCTCGATGTGAACGCGCAGCGAGGCTTGCTGTATCTCGGCGCTTTCCGCCGTGTAGTGGTAGTCCAGTCCCGTCTCACCGATGCCCACGAATTTCGGATGCCGGGCCATGACGATCAGCTGATCGACTGTCGCCATTGGCTCGGTCGCGGCACTCATCGGATGGGTGCCCGCGGCATAGAAAACCGGCGCATGCGCCTCGGCAATCGCGCGGACGGCGGGTTCGTTTTTCAGCTTCGTGCAGATGGTGACCATGCGGGTCACGCCGGCCTCTGCCGCGCGGGCGACGATCTGGTCATGCTGGCCGTCGAAATCGGGGAAATCGAGATGACAGTGGCTGTCGGTGATCTGAGGCGTGTCGGTCATGCCGGTCCGGTCGTTCGGCGACCGGGCAAAGCTTACCCGGTGGCGGTTTGGCTAATCTTGATGAGGGTATCTAGGACCAGAGCGGCAGGGTCAAGGTTCACTGCAACCCCATGGCGCGCGCGCGCGCCGGTCTCTTGGGCAATCTGCGCCCAGGCACGGCCCGCGGCCTGATCCGGGGCAAGCCGGGCAAGGGTCGCGGCCTCCCCGGGGGCGGCTTCGATCCCTGGTGCCAGGCCGGTTGCACCGGTGCGGGCCAGGCGCGACAGCAGCAGGTCGATCAACTCAAAAAGAAGATCCCGTTTGGCGTCTGCCCCGCGCGCTGCAGCTGCCTCGGCCAGCTTCAGGGCGGCGGCCCGGTCGAATTGCGGCAGGGTCTGGATCAGGGCGACCAGATCGGCATAGGTTTTCAGACCGTCAAGCAGGGACAGTCGGATGGCCGCGCCAACCGATCCGCCAGAGAGCTCTGCCAGCGCCCCGGTGGCATCGCCCACATCGATACCGGCCTGATCAAAGGCCTGTGCCATGTCCTCCGCCGACAGCGTATTGAGCCGCAGGGTCCGGCAGCGCGAGCGGATCGTTGGCAGAAGGCCGGAAGGCTGGTGGCTGATCAATAAAAGCGTGGCCCTTTCAGGCGGCTCTTCGAGCATCTTGAGCAGTGCGTTTGCCGCAGAAGTATTCATGTCATCCGCCGCATCCACAATCACCACGCGGCGTCCGCCGTCGGTGGCCGACAGCTGGAAAAACCCGGCCAACGCGCGAATGTCATCCACGACGATCTGGTCACGTATCCGGTCGGTCGTCGGATTTGGCGTGCGGGTGATGGCCTTCAATCCCGGTTCGGCCCCGGCGGCAATGCGGCGGGCGACAGGGTGTTCGGGATCAATCGCCAGCGATGTTGGCGGCGGCGGGGCACCAAAGAGGCCATCGTCCTCCAGCGGTGGTGTCGCCAGCAGGAACCGCGCGATGTGCCAGGCCAGCGTGGCCTTGCCGATGCCGCGTGGGCCGGTCAGCAGCCAGGCATGATGTAACCGCCCGGTCGTGAAGGCGTCGAGAAAGGCCTGCTCTGCTGCGTTCTGACCAAAGAGCGTGGGCGTATCGCGCGGATGCGGCGCACCTTCGATCTGATCCGGTGTGCTCATGCCAGTTCCGCATCCACCAGCGTGGCGATGTCTTGTGCCACGGCGTCGACATCGCGGGCGCCGTCAATGATCCGGAAACGGTCTGCGAATTCCGTGGCCAGATCGAGAAACCCCTGCCGCATGGCGGTTTGCAGATCTTCGCCAAAGGCTTCGAACCGTTCATCCACCGTTTGTCGCGAGAGAGCGCGGGACAGGCCGACCGCAGGGTCCATGTCGATCAGAACGGTCAGGTCCGGCTCCCGCTTGATCATCAGGCTGTGCAGCTGATCCACGACGCCACGCAGATCGCCCCGGGACAGCCCCTGATACATGCGTGTGCTGTCGGCAAACCGGTCGCAGAGCACGATCTTTCCGGCCTTCAATGCAGGCAGGATGGTGCGCTCCATGTGGTCCCGACGGGCAGCCGTGAACAACAGGATTTCCGTCTCCGCCGACCAGCGGTCCGGATCGCCCTGCAACACCAGCGCGCGGATTTCCTCAGCGCCCGGAGAGCCGCCCGGCTCACGCGTGACCACGACATCATGACCGGCTTTTGTCAGATGGGCCGCCAATCGCTTGATTTGCGTGGATTTTCCGGAGCCGTCGATGCCTTCGAAGGTGATGAACCTTGCCGTCGCGCGCGTGTCTGCGCTCACGTCGCCTCCTCGGGTCCCTGAACGAGCTTCTTGAAAAGCACCAGCGCTGCGGTGCTGACGCGGCTGACAAACCCGCCCGCCGCAATGTCGCGATCCGCCACCAGCGGCAAGCGTGTCTCCGGCAGGCCCTCCAGCGTGAACACCAGCTCCGCCAGTTGATCCCCGGCCTTGATCGGCGCGTTTACCGGCCCGGTATAGACCACTTCGCCCTCGATTTCGTTGGCGGCCAGCGCCGGCATCAGAATGCTGATGTCTTCGGCCGCAACGAGCCCCACCGTTGGCTCGCTGCCCATCCAGACATTGGCCTGGGCAAACTGTTCGCCCGCTGTCGCCAGAGGACGCATGGCAAACTGGCGGAAGGCCCAGTTAACGATAGCCTGGGATTCCTGCGCGCGCGCCTGTACCGTGTCGAGACCGGAGATCACGAAAATCACCCGGCGGTCGCCCTGTTTCGCGGACCCGGTGAGACCATAGCCCGCCTCTTCGGTGTGGCCGGTCTTGAGCCCATCGGCACCGATGCCCATGGTCAGAACAGGGTTGCGGTTGCGCTTGTTGCTCGGCACACGGTTGTCGAACTCAAATTCCGTTTCCGCGAAAAGCGGGTAGAATTCCGGGAAATCGGTGATCAGGCGATTGGCCAGCAGGGCAAGGTCGCGCATCGACATCAGATGACCGGGTTGCGGCCAGCCGCTGGCATTGCTGAAGGTGGAATTGGTCATGCCCAGCTGCTGCGCACGCTGGGTCATCAGGCGGGCAAAGCCATATTCGGTGCCGTCCGGCGACAGCGCCTCGGCAATCACGACGCAGGCGTCATTCCCTGACAGGACGATGATGCCGCGGATCAGGTCTTCGACGGACACGCGCTCGCCAGACCGCAGGAACATGCTGGAGCCGCCGTAGGATTGCGCGTGCTCGGACACCGGCAATTCCTCATTGAGGTCCAGACCGCCATCGGCCTTGCCACGCCGGATCGCTTCGAACGCCATGTAAAGCGTCATCAGCTTGGACATGGAGGCCGGTGGCAGCGGGTCATCTGCATTCTTGTTGAGCAGAACAGTCCCGGTTGTCTGGTCCACGACGAAGGCGGAAGTGGCCCGCGTATCAAACGCGGCGGTGGTGGTGGCCGAAAGGCTGAGAGCCAGAAGGGCTGCGGCAAGACGGATCATGGCGACAAGCTCCTCAATCAGTTAGTTTGTCACGGCGTAGGCGTCAGAGAAGCCTTCGCCCTTGATGGTCGACAGAAGTTTTTTCTGCTCCGCCGCTGTTGTCGCTGGTCCAACAACGACGCGCCAGAATGGCTTCCCGCCGGCTTCCTGCTGCTTCACCGTGGGGATCAGACCTGCGCCGCGCATCTGCTTGGCGGCGCGTTCGGCATTTGCTTCCTGACTGAAAATTCCAATCTGAATGAAGGGTTTTTTCAATGTGGATTTTGGCAGGCTGGATTCGATGACCGGTGCAGATGGGGCTGGAGCCGCTGCCGCGGGAGTAACTGGTGTCGGTTCGGATGCGTCAATCGCTGCCCCGGCGGCGGCGATTGGGTCCAGTGAAGTTTCGCTGATTTCAGCTGGTTCTGCGATGGGTTCTTCCGCAACGGGCGGCGCTTGTTCCACGGCTTCCTTCCGCAGGGCCGTCACGTCCAGTTCAACGGGCGCGCCAGCCAGCACGCCAAGCGCTTCGGCGGCGTCAGAAGACATCTGCAGGCGCGGGCCAGGGATGTCACGCTCGCGGCGGAACAGAGCGCCCACGACGAACTGGCCATTGGTCTGATTGCGAATGATCACGCGTTCCGGTTCGGTTACATCGGGATGCGCCACCCACACACCGCCCAAAGATGGGCGACCGTCCCAGAGGCCGGCTTCGGTGGCTGAAAACACCTCAGGCGCTTCCACATCGCGTTCGACTACTGTGGCCGCCGGACCAGCTTCCACGGCCTCTTCGGTCGCTTCCGGTTTGGGGGTAAAAACATCTTTAAAGCTAAAGGAGCCAGCATCGTCACAACCGGCCAATATGCTCAAGGCAAAAAGCCCCGTCATGACCTTGAATGCGGGATTTCGAGGGGGGTTAATATCGCCGCGCATAATGATAGTCCTTGCCTGTTTTCCGGGTTTCCGGCACGTTTTTTTGTCCCTTGAATAGGGTTCTTTGGCGGCAGTGTACCTTGGCTTGCACGGTCTGGGAAGATGTTGCGCATCAAATCGGCGATATTCCCCAAAGAATGGACATGGATTTTACCGGTTTCAGAATCGTTCATGGACCTTTAGGACGGTTCAGCCGGAGGAGTGGCAGAGTGGTCGAATGCACCGGTCTTGAAAACCGGCGTGCGTGAAAGCGTACCGTGGGTTCGAATCCCACCTCCTCCGCCATTAATTATTCATTTCAATGTTTTACGACAAATCATGGGCTGCAATTGACCAGTGAAAAGCCCGTTTGGACTAGTCCACAGTAGCGATGGAAGATCGCATACCAAGAACGATACGCTTTCAAAGGCACAAGAATTTGAAAAGTGACCACCTCTGATTGGGCAACTACTACTTCGTTCGCATCGCTAGCTCTTTCCACTGCTGATTTTTATGGAACGTCTGGTCGAAGTTTATCTATCCGAGAGCCCGCCTAAGGGTTGGTATCTCAAGCAGAATTGCTTTTGGCGAAGGTTGGGACCACAACCCGGAAAGCATTTGCTTGAGCGTGGTAACCCATGGCCCCGGTGAGTTATCCTTGAGCTACACTGTTGTACGTACTCGCCGGCGCTGGATGGGACATAGAAAGCCCCGCACCTAAGCGCCGTCTTGCGCTTCTCGCACCCCTCCGTGGCTGACTCCTTCACAGCCCCTTACAGAAGACGCTGTGGTGGCTGCTGAGGTGTCCTTTGAGATCCTAATGAAGAATGTGAGGATGGAAGATCACTTGCCACTTCGCCATCTGCTCAGGAGTGAGGTTTCCTGAGAACGTATTGGCGCGATCCTCTAGGAAAAAGCTGAGAAACACTAATGGAATTCAGTTTTGCGGCCCCAACAGGGAGCGAACCAGCAAGCATAACGCTTCATTCAGGCGGTTCAAAGTCCGCTTCGGGCTGGTCGTTGTCATCTGGCCAAAACTCTCAGACGAGGGTTAGGAGACCTATTTCCATATCGTTGCAGAATGGCGAATGACGGCTCCGGGGCTCGTCAGGTGTTGAATACTAGTTTTCGCCGAACGTGTCTCTATAGGCCAAAGGCGATACGCCCACGTGACGTTGAAACGCCCGCCGAAGACGTTGTTCATCTGAAAAACCTGCGTTGAAGGCGATCTCACCCAATTGCAAATCGCTTCGGGCAAGTGCGCGTTTGGCGGCATCGACACGCATGATCTCCACAGCTTTAGCGGGGGTCATGCCCGTCTTCTCTTTGTATTTCCGAGAAAAGCTGCGCGGGCTCATGGCGATCCGTTCTGCGAGTTTCGGAACGCTCAGGTCGCTTTGCAGATGCCCTGCGATCCAGGCATGAAGGTCAGCGAACAGCCCCTCGGTTTCCGAAGCCTGAATGTTGAGTACATCGCTGAACTGGGCTTGTCCGCCCGGTCGCTTGAAAAACACCACAAGGGCTTGTGCAACCTGCATGGCGGCTTCATGCCCCATGTCCTCTTCGATCATGGCAAGCGCAAGGTCGATACCCGCCGTAACCCCGGCTGACGACCACATATTCCCATTTCGAATGAATAGCGGATCGCGCTTTACATCAATTTCAGGAAAGCGCCGCTTCAATTCATCTACCTGACGCCAATGGGTCGTCACGCTGTGTCCGTTGATCAATCCGGCAGCTGCGGTCAGAAAGGATCCCATACATGTCGAGGCGATGCGCCTGCACCCTTTGCTGGTCGCGGCAAGCCAGTCCACAAGATCTTTTTGCTCTACCGCATCAAAGACACCTTCCCCACCCGCAACGATCAATGTGTCGATAGGATCGCGGGCCACCTGTTCGAGAGGGATGCTGCTCAGGTCCACCTGACAATCTGTAGCAACAGGTCCGCCCTCGGGAGATGCCACTTCAATCTGATAGTGCCGTTTGCCATTCGCAATCTCAGTGTTGTTCGCACTTGAAAATGCCTGAAGCGGCCCCGTGACATCCAGAAGAGTGACGCCCGGATAGATGATAAAGACGACGCGACGGATCGAGTTGGCTGTTTTTGATTGCATATTGTCATTTATGCCATTCTTTGCGGCATGTAAACCGATCTGGTCATACACATTGGAGCCAGTCATTTGCCCTTAGCATCTCAAAACAAGACAGCGACACTGATCATCGGATTGTCCTTTGTTGCCCTCGCCCTGACATTTTCGGCAAGAGCGGCCCTTGGATTGGTTATGCCTATTCTGGAACAGGAGCTTGGCTGGTCCAGGAGCTTTACGTCTGGCGCTGCGGCTGCTGCCCTCCTCGTCATGGCCGCAATTGCCCCATTCGGGGGGCGACTCGTCGACAAACAGGGCGCGCGCGCGATCTTGTTAATCGGGCTTGGGGCTTTGGCGACAGGGTGTTTTCTGATTGCTGCCACGGCCAACCCTATTGCCTTTTTTCTGGCGTTCAGTGGCGTCGCGGCTGTCGGATTTGGCCTGGTCGCCACGCATGTCGTTTCAACTGCCGTCGAACAAGAGGTTGAGACGAACAGAGGTCTGGCGACCGGTATTGCGACATCAGGTTCAACGGGCGGCCAATTTATCTTTGTCCCGCTGCTAGCATTGCTCATCAGCACTTATGACTGGCGCATGGCCTTTGCGGCTCTTGGCATCGGGACACTCATCATCATGGGCTGCGTCTTTCGATGGTTTCCCAAAAACGTGGAAAGTAAAGACATCGCAGGCAAAGAGAAAAGTTCAGCCAGCACACTGCTACAGGATTTGCGGAACATCCTGAGACTACCAGCGTTTCAAATCCTGTTCTGGAGCTATTTCATTTGCGGGTACACGACCTCGGGTGTGATCGAGACCCACTTTCTGCCTTATGCTGCATTTTGCGGGTTCGGGCCGCTTCCGTCCGCCACAGCTTACGGACTCTTGTCCGCGATCAACCTTGTCGGGATGATCCTGGCTGGGTGGTTGACGGATCGCGTGAACAGACCGCTCCTGTTGGGGCTGATTTATCTGATGCGCGGCCTGACCTTCATTATCCTGCTCAACGTCGGTGCGAGTTTCGAGACGCTTGTCTTCTTCTCAATCCTGTTTGGGCTGGTGGACTATTCAACCGTGCCGGTGACGGCGAGCCTTGTGGCCTCCCATATCGGCAGGGGGGTCATGGGATTGGCCTTCGGATTGATTTCGGCCGGACATCAGATCGGCGCTGCCGCCGGGGCCTACTTTGGGGGAATGTTGTATGATCTCTATGCTCAGTATGATTTGGTTTGGTGGTCCTCTGTCTGGCTGGCAGTGTTTGCGGGCATTTTGGTGTTTTTGATGAAGGACAAACCGGAAGTCCGGTCTCCGTCGCCAGCCTGAGACACGTCATCAATACTGCAAGGATCGGTGGGGCAGGCACCCTAAAACCTTGCTCGGACGGAAGAAAAGTCAGCGCTGCCGTCACTTGCGGCTCAAGACGAAGGTCCGCTTATCACCCTTCGTCAGCCAGCCCCTTGTTTGCCGCAAGCGCGCAGACGGCTGCGGCCAGGCACGAAAGGCCCATCGCAACTGCGGCATATGCAAACTCGGTCTCCGCGAGTAGTGCAACCGCCGCAATTCCACCGAAGCGCGCGAAGGTGATGTCGAGGCTGGTTGACACCGCGCTCATCCCCTTTGGCGCGAACCTCAGGATCAACTGTGTCGAGGGTGCGTTGCTGCAGGCCAAACCTGACCCAACCAGAACTGACGACGCAATAAGCAGCAAGAAGTTATCGCCGAGGTACAAAAGCGGAAATCCGGCGACGATAAGCAGCGGTGCTGCAAACATGATCGCCCCAAGATGTGGACTGTCTACCATGTTTCGCAACAGTGTACTCAGACAAGAGAAGGTAAGCCACATGATCGACAGTACAAAGCCGATGCTGGCTGCTTCGACTTCATTTTCTGACAGCCAGACCGGGAGTCGAAACAAATAATAAGTGATGGATCCGTATGTGCAGAACACGTAGAGAAATGTCATCCATAGGTCACGAGCTTGAAAAAGCGCCGAATAGTCGGCGGGACGGCCTGTGTATGGCGCAGGATCTTTGCTGGATGGGGAGCCGCTCAGGACCAATAATGCGATTGCTGCTATGATTGCGATGAAAATGAATGCGGTTTTCCACCCATCTCCACCAAGGAAGCTGCCATAGAAAAGTGGTGCGAAAGCAGCAAGGTAACCAGAAATACTACCCCAGACGATCAGTGCCCTTCCTGGCTTCTGCGGCAAGGCTCGTGTAAGGAGAAGGGGCACAAGCGGCGCAAAGATTCCGCCGCCAAGGCCTTGAAGTATGCGCCCTGCGATGAGCATCTCGAAGCTGTCTGCGGCGGCCACGATGAGCGATCCGGCAGCGAAGAATGCGACCCCATAGCCGAAGACTTTTCTCGTACTAAAAGCGTCACCACACCAGCCGCCGAGCAGCACGCCAACCGCAACCGCAATGCCATAAGAATTGAAAACCCAGGCCAATTTGCTGATCGACAGATCGAAGTGTAATTGGATCGCTGGCAATAGCAGCGGAACCAGTGTGAGTTCCATCACGAACGCAACGTTTGCTGCGACCGGTCCTATGATCGCTTTGCGCGGCGGCCCGGACGCCAGAGTTTCCTTTTCAATATCCGACGTATGGGCCGTCATCGATCAACCCCACCGATCAGACATTTGCACGTGCGTCGAGATGGTCCTTTGCATCAACAGTTTTGGTGGAACGGACTGCTGAAACGCCAAGCGCGTGTTGAGATACTTCCGGCACCGGCGCAAGCATATTGGCCATGTCCCGGGCTCCCATCCAGATCAGGTAATCCTCTTCGGTTACCTGTTGGTCCGGGCCCAGCCATCGTCCGGGTTCACAATGCGTGTAGCCGTACCGCAGGTGGGCGCCCTTTGCGCCCAATCGTTTGGGCACTAATGCAAAAACAAATGATGGGTTCCAGGTTCCGACCATGATTTCGAAAAGGACACGTGACAGCAGTGCGGTTGCGCCCTGGCTGCGCGGACCGCCAAGGCCGTGGGCACGAAGCCAGAAATCGCCCTGATAGCAAACCTGTCCCGTGATCGTCTGCAGCGCTTCCGGCCCCGAGTAAAAGGTACAATTCGGATCGGGCGTCGTATCGGGGGTGATATACTTGTGGCGGTGGTCGTTCAGGTGCGTCGCCAGCGAAATGCCCGACAGGTCCAGAAGACGCACTGCCTGCGTGTGGACGAGCTCACCATTGGCATTGAAGCCGCAAATCCAGAAGCCGTTTGTACGATCGACGTAAGAACTCGCCACATCGAACATCGGATAGATTGGACCGCGATCAGGCTGCTGGCTTCGATAAGCGCGGTATTTGGCAAAGTCGTCGCCGACTTCAACCTGAATTCCCATGCCTTCAAGATCGCGAAGAATGCCAGACAGGCTGGCCGTGATATTAAACAGTCTACTTGGTAACATGCCCACCCAATTGGCCAATTGTTTCCGGTCAGGCAAGTACATTCCCATCAATTGGTTAAGGATTTGTTAGCCAAGTTTGATCTGCAAACAGAAATTTTAACGGCTTCCCGGTCTCAGGTCTTTGGGGTTGTTGGTTTGAAAGAGAGCCCCTGGACTGCGTGACGTCTCCTGCGCGCGCGGCCTTTTGCCGGTAAACGTGGATGATTATTTGAAGTAAGGCTCTTCGTTTGGCTCGAGTGCGTCGCTGCATCGCAGACGTTTCCGGGGATTGTTCATGTCCGCAAATGTCGGGCGTGGGGCCGCAGCAGCAGTAGTTCTTTGGATTCTGTCATCCGGTCCATCATTCAATCTACGCAATCCATCGTTGTTGTTCTGCCCGCCTCAGACACCCGAGGCGAATGCGATCAAAACAAGAAAGATTCATAGAATTTAATGAAAGTCTCCCATAATTCCGAAGTGCGATTAGTGCTTTGCTTTTAATGGGTTAATTATGTTTTAAGCTTCCAAGTAACTCGCGCAGCCGAGCTCCAAGTCCGATCTGTTTCTCTCGACTTCCCGAAATGTGGCATTCGGAAGGCGGCGTCGGAGGCACAGCCATATTTTTGCCAAATCCGGCTTGGATATTGCGTTGCGAAAGGGACGGCTATGAATATTGATCAACTTCTTGATGTGTCTTCCTGTGTGGGCAGCCCACCTCCCGGGTCGGTGAATGTATGCATTGGAAACGCTGTCGAAGGCCCTGGAGGACGGTGGATTCCATGCGCGTCCGCAATCGTGAATGGCGCGTACGTGTCCTGTGTTTATGAAGTCGGGCCAGGGCGCAGGCAGGTTTGTTCCGCTGCTCAACCCACATATTCTGCCGATGAAGCGCTTTCTCGTGCGATTGAACTCGCTGTCACTGCTGCTGCATAGGGCGGTTTGTTACGGATTGCGATTGATGGCTCATCCGCTAGGGCGGCCGAGTCTATTTGAGCGGCATGAGGCTGGGACGAGATGGCGCCTCATACCTAAGGCGACAAAGGTTAGCGTCGCCAAGTTTTGCGTTGCCAGACAACTGTCACACCGCTCAACCGACGTCCCGTATCTCCGGCGACCAGAACTGGCCCCCTGTTTCAAGCAGCCTGTCACGCAATTCGGTCTTGCTCATTGGTCTGCCAAAGTAGAAACCCTGCAGGTAATCACAACCCATCTTGCTCATGATCCGTGCATGCTCTTCCGACTCTACGCCTTCGGCGACCACCCGCATGCCGAGGCTCTTTCCGATACCGATTATGGACGCGGTTAGTGATCTGGCGCCGACGTCCGATACGACTGGTTGAATGAAATGGCGATCAATCTTCAGGATCGTCGGCCTGATTTCCAGCAACCCCCGCACTGATGCGTGCCCGGTGCCGAAGTCGTCGAGCGCAATCGTAACACCCAACTCGTCAAGCTCGTCGATGGTCCACCGAACCACGTCGCCTATGCGATCCAGATAGACGGACTCCAGAATTTCGACGGTCAACCGCTTTGGATCGATGCCGGAGCTCTTGATATCATGAATGAAGGTTGGATCAGCCAGCCTGGCGGCGGAGACATTCACCGCAACCCGAGGAAGATCAACGCCTGCTTCGTCAAAATCCGACAGGGCACCTGACAAACTGGCAAAGACGATCTCATCGATCCTCTTAAGAATCCCCAGATGTGAAGCGGTGTCGAGAAAGGCCGCCGGAGCGAGAAGTCCTCTGGTGGGATGAGGCCACCTGACCAGTGCCTCTGCGCAAACAATTCGACCCGTTTCCGCATCGATCAAGGGTTGAAAATACGGGATGAATTCTCGTCTTTCGCAGGCAATGAGGAGATCCGATGCCAGTTGCTTGGTCGCAATGGAATTCGCGTGCATCTCTTCGGTGAAAAACGACCACCGTCCCCGCCCTTGGGATTTCGCGTGATAGAGGGCCGCATCGGAATCTGCGACGACCTGTTCCGGAACATCCATGCTGGCATTTGCGATCGCTACGCCGACGCTCGCGCTGCAGGCGGTCGATTTGCCATCAAATGAAAATGGCGCTTGCATCCTTTGAACAATTTCGTCGGCCAGGCTGCTTACATTCAGGGCGCTGGTCCCGAGCGGTCTCAGGATCACGAATTCGTCGCCGCCAAGACGCGCGACCAGATCGGTCTCATCGGTCAGATCCCGCAGCATATGGGCAACGGACACCAGCAGTCGGTCGCCAGCATCGTGACCAAGCGTATCGTTGACGAATTTGAACCGGTCGAGGTCGATATAGAGTACCGCGAATTCTGTTCCATGCGTCTTGAGATTTCCTATCCAGGTCTTCAACTCGACCTCGAAATGCCGCCGATTGGACAGGCCGGTCAAAGCATCTTCGTTAGCGTCCTTGGCCACCGACCTTGCAAGTTCATGCAGGCGCGTATTTTCCTTCTCCAGCCGATGAATTTTTTCGACGGCTTTTGCGTAGCCTGCCTGATCCGGTATCGCGGAAAGATCGTCCTGTCGCGTGGCGGGTTTGGCACGTTCCTCCTCGAGTTCAATGATCGAGCAGAGCCACCAATGGTTGCCGGTTTCGGGATCGGAGAGGTGTGTCCAGCCCATACGCTGCAGATAGTTTTCGCCGTTTTTGCGGTTGTTGAGCGCCTTGGTTGAAAAATTCTCCCAGTTCATCAGTTTTTCGATGATGTAGAGATGAACGCCTTGCTCCAGATCCGGACCGATCAAAATGGTTCCGCGTTGACCTAAAACCTCGTCTGCGTCATAGCCGGTAATCTTTGAAAAGGCTTTGTTGCACCATTGGAATTCCATGACAGCACCGTCGTCATTCGACGCCAGAGCGAGTGCGAGGCCTTCAGTGCACTTATCATTGATTTGATTGAATATCTGAGCAGGGATCACGGACAAGTTCTACGTTGTTCCACGTTTGCATAGCCGCCAGACGACTAGGAACCGTTAAGCTTGAACAATGTGCGAACGTTTTTTTGCAGAAAAGTGGAACCATTCGTGAGTAAACGCTGGAAGCCTGCAAGTTTACGGGGCTTTGCGGGCCGATCCCTGTCCCCTGCCTGTTGATCGGACAGGGGACAGTTTTGACGGCTGCTCAACGCACTAAGGGAGCAAGATCGTGCAGCCGGTCGTCAGCCGGTTCTCAAGCAGCTCATGTGCTTTTTGCGCCTGATCCAGAGGCAGTTCCTGATTGATGGCGACACTGATCTTTCCTGAAGCAATCATCTCAAAGAGAGAACGCGACGCGTCATTCAACCACTTCTTGTCCTGCGTGAAGTGGTACAGTATCGGTCGCGTCAGACGAAATGATCCTGCCGCGAGATCGGCAATCTTGAAATCGTCTGCCGGACCTGATGCCTGACCGAAAAGAACCAGCGTTCCGAACATCTTGAGGCAGTTCAGCGAACCCGGATAGGTGTCTTTTGCGATACTGTCATATACTGCGTCGACACCCTCGCCGCCGGTGATCTCGCTGACCCTTTCGGCGAAATTCTCCGATTTGTAGTCAATCACATGGGTGTAGCGACCGGTGGTCTTGGCAATCGCGCATTTCTCCGGGCCGCCTGCCGTACCAATTGTTGTCACTCCCTTTTCGGCCAGCCACTGCCCGGCCAGAAGTCCAACCCCGCCCGCCGCCGCGTGAAACAGGACGGTATCCCCGGCTTTCGGCGTAAAGCTGTCATGGATGAGATAGTAGGCTGTCAGGCCTTTCAGAACCGATGCGGCGGCCTGCGCGTCTGTCACCTCGTCTGGCAGGGTGACCAACTGTGCCGCGTCGATCACGCGGTGGCTGACGTAAGCGTTGTTCGGCATGGTATAGGCGACCCGATCGCCGGCTTTGAAACCGTCAACGTCTGGTCCAACGGCTTCGATAACACCTGCGGCTTCGCTGCCGAGCACAAGGTCCGACTCGACCGGCCAAGGGTAGAGACCGCTGCGAAAGTAGATATCGAGGAAATTCACACCAACGGCCGTCTGCTTCAGTAAAACCTGCCCTGCGCGCGGCGAGGGAACGTCGAGGTGTATTTTGTGAAGAACGTCCCGGTCGCCGGGCGTTCGTGCGGCGATAGCATAAGCCATTTTCGCTCCTTAGGGTTTTAGGTGCCGTTTCTGCCCGCGCTGGTCTTGTCCAGAACTGCGGGCGGAGACGTGGCAGGATCAGGCGATCTCGAAGACGCCGTCGATTTCCACTGAAACGTCAAAGGGCAGCAGGGCCCCCAGCGCAAAACGTGCATGGCGTCCGGCATCGCCGAAGGCGGTAATCAGTAACTCGGACGCCGCGTTGATCACGATAGGATGACGGACGTATCCTTCGGCGCTGTTCACGAACCCACCGAGTTTCACAACCTTGGTGACGCGGTCCAGATCGCCGTCGCAGGCTACTTTCAACTGCGCCAGCATGTTCATGATACAAAGCTCGGCGGCCTTGATCGCGTCTTCCTCGGAAATCGTATCGCCAACCTTGCCTTGGTATTCGAACCCGTTGGGGCCCTGAGGCACTTGGCCGGACATGAAGACCAGGTTGCCGGTTTTCACAAATGGCACAAAGCTTGCGACTGGTGTCGGTGCATCCGGCAGGCTGTGGCCTGCGGCTTCGAGACGTTTTTCGACTTCACTCATGGTTTAATCCTTCTTTGGTGTTACTGGAATGACGACGGAATATTCAGGGTGCCTTCTGCCACCGGGACGCAATGGCCCCCGATGCGAAACTCCGACAATACACCGTCCAACTTGGTCGCATCACCGCGCAATTGGCTGGGGCGTCCCATCTGGACGCCTTGCTCAAGGCGATAGCTGGTCCTGAGCGTATTGCCGGGCGCAAGGGCGGTCAGAAGCCCCACCAGGGAGAGATTGGAAGCACCTGTGGCGGGATCTTCGGTGATGCCAACCATCGGAGCGAACATACGCACCGCGTAATCGACCCCCTCTTTTGTCGATGGGGTGTAGAGATGCACACCAATGGCCCGTTCACGCGGCAGGTGCTGCTGGAACTCCGAAATGACGGGACTGGCCTGACTGAGTGCCTCTTCCGATGTCACCTCGACGAATACCAGCGCATTGCCACAGGTGCAGATACAGGGCGCGTGGCGGCTGGTTTCAATCTGATCCGGGCGCAGGTTGCAGGCGCGCGCAATGAGTTCCGGGTCGACATCCGGACCGATTGCCAGAGGTTCCGGGGATGAGACAATCCCGCCCACAACGGCATCGCATTCGGTCAGCAGCTCGGCGTGCACTGCGCCGATGTTCTGTTCCAGCAATACATCAGATGTGATTGCCCGGCCAAATGCGCGCCCGGCGCGCCCGAGAATGAAGCTGGCACCGACAGTTGGGTGCCCAGCAAAGGGAAGCTCGGTCTGGGGTGTGAAAATGCGTGTTCGAACATGGCATTCGTCGTGCCGGGGCGGCAGCAGAAAGATGGTTTCGGCGAGATTGAATTCATGCGCGATCTTTTGCATCAAGTGTGATGCAAGCCCTTCCGGCGCCCAGACAACGGCCAGGGGGTTTCCACCAAAACAGCTGTCTGTAAAGACATCCACGACTGAATAGCTCAATTGCATCCCAATCCCCAATCCCGAATGGTTGCACAGCTTTGCTACGCTACGCGGCAGGGCTACCGAAGTCATGAGATTTCGTCAAATTGAATTAACTGAACTGCAAATCCCGAAATTCAGATCGATACTGATCTTATCAGGGCCGATCAAATGGGCACAATTCGGTTCAGGACCACTCGATCTCGCCCAAGCAGTCGGCAAAGGCGTCGACAGCTGGCTGCTCCTCGATCCGGCCTCTGGTCAAGAAAAGGTCAATGCTTGGCAAGGGCGGGAAGCCCTCGCGTTCCTTCAAAACCGTCAATTCCGGAGGTACGCTGGACAGCGGCATCGCTGCAATCGCAAGGCCGGAGTCGACCACGGCAATCAGGGCTGCGAGATTTGGGCTGCTGAAGGCAACTCGAAAATCACGCCCCTCGGCAGCGAGTGCCGCAATGGCATTCTTTCGGATCATGCAGTCTGCCTGAAACACGGCCAAGGGTACCACCGCCCGACGTCCGACGGCGTGATTGGGCGATGCAACCCATACAACGGCTTCCTTTTTCAGAAACCGGCATGTTTCTGCCTTGGCCGAACGCGAAACGATGGCGGCTTCCAAGGTGTTTTCCTCCACCATCTTCTCCAATGTCGCGCTGGGAGCGCAGGTGATTGTTACTTCGATCAGAGGATGTTCTTGCGCGAAACGGGTCAGTATTGTCGGAAGAAGGCCGCGTGCGTAGTCGTCTGGAATGCCGAAATGCAGCGTATCGTTGGGTGCTGTACCGACAAGGTTGGACACAGCCTCGTCCTGCAGCTGTAAAATCCGGCGGGCATAGATCAGCAGTGCTTCGCCCTTTTTGGTGAGCCGTACAGCGGGGCGCTCCCTGGTAAAAAGTGATTCACCCAAGATCTGCTCCAGCTTCTGGATTTGCATGCTTGTTGCAGACTGGCTCCGGCCGATTTTGCTCGCGGCGTCCCGAAAACTCCCGCCCTCGGTGATAGTGACGAATGTTCTCAGCAGGTCGGGGTCAAGCGTCTGTTTCATCGGAATGGGTCACTCACATCTTGGTCCGCGCAATGACAATGGATCAGTCCCCTAGAGACCTCGCGGCCAGGCTGTCAAGGTGCTTGGCGGTCTCCGTCACGCGCTCCGGCAAGCATCGCGACTTCGTCACACCTTCGCCAACAGCATGCCATTCACGTCCTGCGGATGGGTCCGCATGGTCTGTTCTTCCTCTCGTGCGCACTGGGTTTCGACGTTGGAGAGAGCCTCGTAATCCCCTCTGCTGTGAAGGCCACACGACGCAAACCTAAGGCATAGTTAATCGTCAATCTTCATTCCGTTGGCGGGGAGAAAGACCTTGCCGTCCTGTTTGAGTGCGCAGATCAGATCCTGTGCTGGGTGAGCGCAACAGCATTGCTAACGGGCGCGAGGAAGAAAGTGGCGCGTTGCAAGGTGGGTCTGTCTGAGACATCGTCTTGCATTTTCGTCCACCTCAAAGGCCGATCGCCCATGCGCTGAGGGGCGCTCATCGGCGAGCGTGTTGCATGCGGTGCCGGACTGGGGCCGAGAGTTCACATCGGGATAAATAATTGAAAGAATGGCATAACGGCTGAATTCAAACGTCCAGCGAGTATTGGGGCTGCGGTTCAGTGGGACGCTGTGTGTGTCCCGATTTGTCTCGCAGGACATCAACCGGCCTGCACCAGGTGCGACCGTCAGCTGTCGCAGAAAGCAGTCCCGGTTATGTCCGCCGGCGTTTGACAATGAAACAGCACGGCGATACCGATGAGATGCTGCGACTGAAACCAACCATTTCCCGACGTTCTCCTCTAAGCAGCCGGAGATAAGAACGTACTGTTTAAAACAGGTTCGGGAACGGTGGTGACGTCGTAGGCCGCGCTTGTATCAAGCATATTCCAGCCCTGTCACCACTGGTCAACCTGCCAGAAAGGTGAAGGCAATGAGCAACTTCATTATCATCAATATCGAACATGGGCTGACCGGACGTCTTGGCGATCATGCACGATTCTCCGGTGCGTTGCGCGTGCGCGACGGGGTCATTCACGAAATGGGTAATCTGCAACCCGAAGCAGGCGAAACGGTGGTCGATGCCAAGCATTCCGTTGTCTGTCCCGGATTTGTGAACACACACCACCACCTGTTCCAATCCGTTATGAAAGCCGTACCCGAAGCGCTGAACCAACCGCTCGATCCATGGCTTATGGAGGCGCCATATCGGTTTTGGCCTTACTTGAATGAGGAGGGCATGCGCACCACCGTAACGATTGGACTCGCCGAATTAGCCTTGTCGGGTGTGACAACGGTGGCAGACCATCACTACATCTACTCGGATCGCTACGATTACAATCCATCTGATGTGCTATGTGAAACCGCGGCACGGTTTGGGCAGAGGTTTGTTCTGGGGCGCGGTGGTCTGACACATGGCCGGCCCTGGCACCGTGACGATATCCCGCCGGCACCGGCAACCAGCCTCGAACACATGCTGGACGGTTTGAGCAGCGATGTCGTGCGCTGGCACGATCCGTCCCCGACGGCAATGACCCGTATCGCAGCCGCACCAGTAACCACTATCTTCAATTTGCGCGAAGGTGAGGTGAAAGAGGTGGCACAGGCGGCCCGGCACCTTGGTATTCGTCTGCACACCCATCTTTCGGAAAACGATACCTATGTGAACACGACGCTCGATCGATACGGTAAGCGGCCTGTGCCCTGGATGGCGGAGCAGGAGTGGATTGGCGACGATGTCTGGTTTGCCCACCTGGTCAAGATCGACGAGCGAGAGATCGACATGTTGAGTGAAGCAGGTACAGCCATGGCGCATTGTCCCCAAGCCAACGCCCGTCTGGCGTCGGGCATCGCGCCCGTGCCGCGCTTTGCCGAACGTGGTGGCGTGGTGTCGCTGGCCGTGGATGGAACAGCGGCGAACGAAGCGGGGGACATGGCGCAAACGCTTTACGCAGCTTTCATTCTGCACCGGACCGGCGGTCAAGCTGATGCAACGACTGCCGAAAACGTTATTCACTGGGCGACATCCGGTGGCGCCCGGGCGCTGGGTCTGTCGGGCATTGGCACTCTGGAGCCGGGAAAAGCGGCTGATCTTTTGGTGCTTGGTCTGGATCACCCCCGGTATTTCGGACAGCACGACCGAACCGTCGGGCCAATCATATCAGGCGGAGAGCTAAGACTGCGGCATTCCTTTGTGGCGGGTCGCGAAATCGTGCGGGACGGCGCGGTTCCATGGCTGGACATGGATGAGCTGAACGAAAAGTCCCTGCAGACGGTCGACATTCTGAAGAGAGGGGCGCAGCGCGCGCACTAACCTCTGGCGCACCGGCCTTTCGTTGGAAAATGTCGGTGCGCGCTAGCCGTGCGATATAGCTTTTTTCCTGTTTTCTGACATTCGATCACTGGAAAAACTGGGCGCGTAAAGAAGCTCTATGATTTGCGAAATGCCGCGGCTTCGTTCCGAAGCCATTTCTCGAATTTACGGATTTTCCCTGAATTCCGTCGGCTTTCTGGAAACACAATCCAATACCCGCTGCCATCGTCGCAGGTCATTTCAAATGGCTGAACGAGTTGCCGTCTTTCGAGTTCGCTCTGAAAGAAGGCCGGGGTCAGCATTGCCACACCCTGACCGGCGATTGCCGCGTTTGCTTCAAGGATTTGCGGGCCGAACTGCCCACCAGAGCCTTCTGGCGGTGGCGAGTAGTCCACATTAACGTCTTCAAACCAACGGTGCCACCAAGGATCATGCCCGGAAAGAATTGGCAGCTTCAACAGGTCCGCAGGCTCTTTCACTCCCCCGATGCTTGCCGCCAGATCCGGACTTAGCATCGGGGTGAATACTGTTGGCAAAAGAAGGCGGCTTTTGAGGCCCTCCCAGTTTCCTTTCCCGCCACGGATGGCGACGTCAAATCCATCAGACATGAAATCAACAAGGCCTTCGCTCACTTCAACGCGTACGGCAATGTCCGGGGATTCAATCTGAAATTTCCCAAGCCTCTGAGCGAGGAAATTGGTGCCGAAGGTCGGGATGACACTGACGGAAAGTGTACCCTGGCTGGACCCTTTTGCATCGGCATAAGCATCGGCAAGGATATCCAGCGCTTCAGTCGCCTTGGAGGTCAATGAGCGCCCGATGGTCGTCAGGCTGACACCGCGTGCATGGCGTTCAAAGAGCTGAGCACCGACGCGCTCTTCCAGGATCTTGATCTGATAGCTTACGGCTGCCTGTGTCATGCCCAATTCGTTAGCGGCAGCTGTAAAGTTGCCGTGCCGCGCCGCTGCTTCTGCAACGCGGACAGCTGTCAGCGGTGGAATGTCTGTTCGAGCCATATATTAAAAATACTTATACCTTTTTGTCTTCTACACCCAGATTGGCCATAGTACAACGTCGGGATGTGCTTTTTTACACAAAGGCATTGCGTATCCATCAGTATGATTTGCATGTCGCATAACGTTAACAGGTATTAGGCGTGATTATGCCTCGTATTGCACCGCTCTTGGGAAGGGAATTCCTGTGTTGCGGGGTGTGAAACTGCAATCAAATGACCACTCATCCGAACGTTTTGCCTCAATGCGTAGGGTTGCAAAATCGGCGCGCGGTATAATCAGCTTCGCTATGAATGGTTGCGGTGCAGGTCACGCAGGACATCAAAGACCCGATCCACGGTACGTCTAATCGCGGGGCTGAACCGGTCATCATCGTGCACCACCAGCCATTGATCACCCTCCAGCTCATCAATGGTTTCGCTCACCCTCATCAATCCGCTTTGCCTGTCGCCAACAATGGTCGGAAGAAGCGCCCGCGCCGACCCCGCAAGCGCCAAATCGAGCATGTTCCGGGGGTGGGTAACTTCAATAATTTCTCTTTCATCCGCGTGTTTGCCGAGCCACTCCGCAGATGGGGTGTTGCCCGTATACCGTGCCCACGGGTTCACATCCTTGTTGATCGCATAAAACGCAAAACGCACACGGCCCACGCGACGACCGGCAAGCCCCCGTTGGTGAGGGCGGTGATTGCGGATGCCGATAATTGCCTGTCTCCGACTGATATCAAGCACTTCTTCGGCTGAAATGAGGCGCACCAAAATGCTGTCATCAGATCCTACGATGGCATCCATTTTTTCGCACAGGTACTTGCTCATCCAAGTCCCCGCTGAAATCTTGACCAAAGTGCGTTTGCCACGGGCGGGCGGGTTCCAGATCGTTGATAGCCCTGCCTCCAGCGTAGTCACTTTTTCAAAAAGGGCCTCACCATCAGCAGTCAATTCATACCCCTTGGGTAGCCGCCGAAACAATTCGCGTCCGGTGGCCCTTTCCAGGTCAAGCATGCGTCGCGATAGTGTGGGCGCGCTTTTACCCGTGGCCTTGCTGGCTTTCGCCAACCCGTGACCGCGCGCAACAGCCGCAAAAAGCCTTAAATCATCCCAGTTGGCGTTCATTTCATGCATGAAATGAAACCTATCGCATGTTTTGCTGGCGCAACAGTGGCGCCGACGGAAAAGGAGAAGGATGTGGAAAGCGCTGAGGTGCATGATCGTGTCGCAAATCAGAGAAATTGCGCCGGTATTATTCGGGCTTCCCGGTCTGATCCTGCTCAGATTCAGCCAGCGATTTCAGAACTCGGGTGCATTGGCCCCATTGGCTTGCTTGTCGGTGCTGGCGCTCTTGTTCATCTATCTTACGTGGCTCTCCGGGCTTTGTGGTGGCGTCGGAACGGGATATCGCGGATCAGCTCCATTTCGTTTGACCTGCGGTGTGGCGTCGCGCAGAGTTCCGAATAATTCGCAACTCTTCGAGGATTTCACTTGGCCCTGCCACGCATTTCTCTTCAAGCCTTGGAGGCATTTGAGCGGGTGTCGGCCTCCGGATCAATGCAGCAAGCTGCGTTGGAGATGGGATTGTCGATTTCTACCGTATCGCATCACATTGCTCGCCTGGAAGAGCAGTTGGGCGCGGTCTTGCTCGATCGCGCGACGCGGCCATTCCATCTGACGCGGAAAGGGGAGGAGGCCTTGCATCACCTGCGCAAGGGTCTTCCTCACTTGCGGCGTGCCACCAGCGAAACAGCAATTGGTGGGCTGGTCGGTACCCGTTCATTGCATGTTGGAATCGTGGAAGACTTCGAAAGTCGTGTAGCACCGGAACTCGCGGTGGCGCTTGCAAGTCAAATGCCGCGCGCAAGGCTGGCGATTCATAATGTTCTGAGTCACGAAGCGCCATCGCTTCTAAGCAAGGGACAGCTCGACATTGTCATCGCGTCAGAGGCGGATCAGCGCATAGCGGATATTCAAAGCAACCCGCTTGTACGTGATCCCTTTGTTATTGCTGCACCAAAGAGTTTCGAGGTTCAATCCGAAACGCTGCTTTCAGGGACGGCCGCCCTGCCATTTCTGCGGTTCAATCCAAACCACCTTATCGGGGCTCAGATCGAAACGCATCTTGCCCGCAGTCGAATTTCACTTCCGAATCGATACGCATTCGACAGCGCGCAGTCGATCATGGCAATTATCGCCAACGGTGACGGATGGGCGGTTATGACCCCGCTGGGGTTCATCCGTGCGCGGCGTTTCATAGACCGGGTTCAGCTTCTACCCTTGCCCGTCGCTGCCTTTGCAAGGCAGATTTCCCTGATGTCGCGCAGCGATTTTGACCTGCGGATCGCCCGGGCGGTTTCGGCCCTGATACGGCAGATCATCGCGCGTGAAGCGGTTGCGCCTGTTGTTGCCTTCTATCCGTGGCTTTCGAGTGCATTCAGTGTGCTCGAACGCGACGACTAACCGACCCGCTCAAGGTTCCCAAGGCACATTTTTTAAGCACTCGAAAGATGCGTCAAAATATGTGCTTTGAAGAACAGAGTTTCGAAAATATCGAAAGTGATGACCTTGTCTTGACGTCAGATGTCAGCAGGTTTCTGAGTGGTGATCTGGAAAACGAGGGGTGGAAAACAAGTCATGCGCAATCAAGCTCGGGTCGTCATCATCGGAGGCGGTATTGCAGGATGCTCAGCTCTCTATCACCTGACCCGAGAGGGTTGGAGCGACGTGATGCTGATCGAGCGGGATGAACTGACCTCGGGCACGACCTGGCATTCAGCGGCGCAGGTTACGAACTTTGGCATGTCGCAGACCATGGTTGGACTGAAGTCGCATTCGATCGCCCTCTACAAGGAATTGCGTGATGATCCGGATTATCCCGTGGGGTATAACTACGGCGATGGCGGCATCCGTTTAGCCAATACCGAAGCGCAGATGGACGGCTATCGCCACTTTGCGTCGATGGCGGCGGGCATGGGCGTCAACTTCGAGGTGTTGGACGCGCAGGAATGTGCGCGTCGCCACCCGCTGATTTCCACGGACAACCTGCTGGGTGGGCTTTGGGACCCAACCGACGGTCATATTGACCCCGCACAGCTCTGTCAGGCACTTGCCCGCCGTGCCCGCCTCGCGGGCGCCGAAGTGAACCGCCACACGCCGGTGACAGGGTTGACACAGCACCCGGACAGCACCTGGACAGTTCACACTGACAAAGGCGATGTGCGATGCGAGATTGTGGTGAATGCCGGCGGTTATCGTTGCAATGAGATCGGCGCGATGATGGCGGTCAGCCATCCGGTCGCCTCGATGGAGCATCAGTATTTTTTGACCGAGGATATTCCTGCGATTGCGGAGGCAGGGCACCGTATCCCGCTGTTGCGATGCCCGATCAGCGATTACTATTCACGGCAGGAAAAGGGGGGCCTGTTGCTCGGCTTTTACGAACAGGACTGCCGCACCTGGGGACTGGACGGGATCGATCCGCATTTCTCAAATGACCTTTGTCCCGATGATCTGGACCGGGTGAGCGACGTTCTGGAAGGCGCCTTTGAGCGTATGCCTGTTCTGATGGAGACCGGCATTCGGGAGATCGTGAACGGCCCGATCACCTATACAATTGATGGCGCGCCTCTTGTTGGGCCAGTCCCGGGCAAAAGAAATGCATTCTGTATCATAGGCCTGCGAGCCGGGCTGGGTGAAGGAGGCGGCCATGGCTGGCTCTTGGCACAACAGATCGTTCACGGCGAAGCGGAGTATGACACATGGGCGCTCGACCCGCGTCGCTTCACTGGCCACGCTACGGTTGAGCTGACGGCTCTCAAGGCGATCGAAGACTATCAGAACGAATTTCGTTTCCATTTCCCGCATGAAAACCGCCCCGCTGGGCGACCTATGAAAACAACGCCGCTGACGGCGGTCCTTGCGTCCGAGGGCGCTGCATTCGGTACCGTCAACGGGTGGGAACGCGTAGAGTACATAAAGCCCTCGCCTGACTTCTCCGAAACGCTCGGATTTCGGTTCAACGAAGTCCATGATGTCGTCGCGGCAGAGGTCGATGCTGTGGCTACGGGCGTCGGTTTGACCGAAGTGTCTGGCTTCAACCGCTTTGAGCTCACCGGGGCGGATGTTCATACGTTTCTGGACCGCATGATCTGTGGGGCCGTGCCGAAAAAACCCGGCAGGGTCGGGTTGGGCTATCTGCTAAATCATCAGGGTATGGTGAAAGCGGAGGCGACGATTGCCACGCTCCCGGACTCTGATCGTGGGGGTGAACGGGTCTGGTATGGCTCAGCGGCTGCGTCCGAATATCACGATATGGACTGGCTCACGGCCCACGTGCGCGCGGATGAAGACGTGTCGATCCGGTCGCTGACCAATGCGCAGACCATCCTTGTGCTGGCCGGGCCAAAGGCACGGGATGTTCTGCAGTCCGCCGCTCGCGGGGATTGGTCGCGCGATGCCTTCCCCTGGCTCTCCCTGCGCGAGGCGTATGTAGGTATTGCGCCGGTGACTGTTCTGGGCGTCAGTTTCTCAGGGGAACTTGCCTATGAAATTCATGTTCCAAACGAAAACCTGCATGCCGCCTATGCGGCCCTGTGCCGCGCGGGTGAGGCCCATGGGTTACGCCGGTTCGGGTCACGCGCGGTGGAGTCGATGCGGTTGGAAAAAGGCTTTCTGCACTGGAAGTCCGATATTCTGACCGAGTTCGATCCCTTTGAGACCGGGTTGGACCGATTTGTCCGGCTCCAAAAGCCCGGGTTTGTGGGCAAGGACGCGTTGCTTGCGCGGGTCGATGCCGGACCGAGGCGGAAACTGGTAACGCTGGCGCTTGAGTGCGGCCATGCACCTGCGACCTCTGGCGCATCAGTGCGCGCTGATGGTCGTATCATCGGAACGGTCACATCGGGTGATTGGGGACATCGGACGGGATTGAATCTCGCTTACGCATTTGTCGATCCGGATCTTGCGGATCATGGCAGCGCGTTGTCGGTGGATGTCATTGGTGAAGCGGTTGCCGCGCAGGTGATTGCGCCGTCTCCTTACGATCCATGTTTTGACAAAATGCGCAGCTGACAGCTGTTGAGGAGTTTGAACGCTCGTGTTTTGTCCGTCTGCCAACGCCTTTCTCACGGCGCGCAGGCTGGCGAGCGCCCGCGCATCTTCAAATCGACGATATCGTTGCGACAGCAATCAGTGGGCTGATACCAAGGCGATACAGCCGACGAGAATCAGGCTGAGTGCCCAGATCAGGTCAAGGTTAAACCAGCTCTTTTGCAGAAACTTGAGCCCGAGCCAGCGGTAGACACCGACGGCGATGGTTCCGCCTGCGAGGATCATCGCGCCAGTGTGGGCAAGGGCCACTGCGATGGCGGCGGTCGCATTGTTCCACATGAGGCTATAGGCGGCGGCATGGCCCGCGTCGGTTTCCAGCGTGCCACAGATGCCCAGATAGATCGGCACCAGCATGAGCCCCGCCCCGTGGGCCATGGCCGCGAGGAACGACCAGAGCGCCAGCCGTGAGGGCGGTACGCGCGCGAGGAAGCGCGGGTGGCGGCGGTTGATCAGCAGGTAGACCCCGAGGGCGATGACCAGCAGGGCAGCGCCGGTCTGGATTTGCGCCTGCCACTCGACCAGCATCATGAGCGCTGAGAAGGGAAGGAGGATCGCGGCCATGGCCAGAAAGTGCCCCGCCGCGAGGGCCGCGAGAGCGCTGTAGAGATTGCCGGTGCTGCGCGCCATGAGGGCGGCCGACACCGCCAGCGGCCAACCCATGCCGGGATTGACTCCGTGATAGACGCCCGAGACCACGACGGCGGACCAGAGGGACGCCGCCGTGTTCATGCTCTCCATTCAGCTAGACGGACGGGTAGCAGAAACTGTCGGTGGAACAGTCGCCGCCCTCAAGCCGGATCTGGTGGCTGCGGTAGCCGTCTGGGAACTCGACCCAGAAGTCCTTGTTCAGGGTCAGCCCGCCGTTCGCGCCTACATCTGCACAGACCATCGCTGCCCCTCGCTCGCCCGGATAGAACTGATCGTCCCAGGTGGAGTAGAGCGAATTGGTCCAGTAGACGCGCTTGCCGTCACGGCTGATCTCGACCATCTGCGGGCCGTAGCCGAACTCCTTGCCGTTGGGGTGTTTGTGCTTGGCCACGATGCCGCCCAGATCGACCTTGCCCGCCAGCTTGGGGTTCATCGGGTCGGAGACGTCATATTGATGCATCTCGCCCAGACCCCAGCAGGCGACATAGAGGTATTTGTCATCAAGGCTGAGGTCGATGTCGGTGACCAGCGGCGGCACGGCGCCAAAGCCCTTGAGCAACTCGGGCAGGTCGTCGGCATCCGCTGGCACAGGGTCGATGGTCACGGTCTTTTTCGCCTCAAACGTGCCGTCTTCGTTGCGCCACCACGTGAAGATTGCGCCCTGCAGATTGGTGGTGTCCACCACCACGCCGCAGAAGCCGTATTCCTTGGCCGGGTCATGGGCGGGGCGGATTTCCAGCGCCATCTGGTGGTTCTCGCCCAGATCAATGGTCTGGATGTTCTTGCGCGCGCGTAGGTCCCAGAAATGGATCGAATGGCCGTATTTGTTGCTGAGCAGATCCTCCGGCACCACGCCGTTTTCGAACTGCGGCGGCAGGCCCCATTCGGAGCTGACCATGTAGTCGCGCGGCAGGTTCCACCAGAAGTCATAGTGCTTGTCCTGCGCGCCGCGGTCCATCTCGTAGCGGCCGAGGATCTCGAAGGTCTCGCAATCCATGATGAAGATGCCGGGAGGACCATCGGTGCCATCCTCGCCACCGCCGCCCAAGGTCGAGACATAGATGCCCTCGGGGCCGCAATGAATGGTATGCGGGCGGGAATAGCCGGTCTTGGCAAAGAGCTCTTCGGGCTCAATGATCTTGTGAATCTTGGCTTTCAGCGGCTCTTTCACGTCGATGATGTAAATGCGGCTCGACCGGATGCCCGGGATGATCAGGTAGCGCCGTTCGAGGAAGGCGTGGCCGGTGAGTGGCGAGAGTGCCGAGGAGCAGGCGTTCCAGCCGAAATGGTGAAACTCGTCACCGGTGTTCGGCATGAACAGGCTATGCACGATCTGGCCGTAGGTGTCGGATTTAGGGTCCACATCCACCACAGCGAGACCGTCGGGCTGCGAGCCATCGGGACTTAGCATCAGCGTAAAGGCCAAGGTCTCGACCGGGGCCTGCATGGCCATCTGCGGTGTGGGGTAAAACGTCGGGTCTGGTCTTAGGTTCATTTTTCATCCTCCCTGACGGACGCAGATGACGGAATTCTATCGCGCCCACGGAAAAGCTGGCACAGAATCAAATGTCAGACAATTGAAATTTGAATGGCGCTCTGTTGCGCCAAGATGCGTTTTCGCTGTTGCGACCATCTACAATCGCTGCTCGACCACTTGAGCTTAAGGAGATAAGTTTCTGAAAATATACATAAATATGCGTCTCAAATCCTTGGCGTCATGCACAGATCCCATCCCTCCTTACGGCCCCTTTTACGGAGCACGGTCGGCGAGGTTGTGAAAGATCCGTCAGGCCAAAATTAACAAATACGTCATCTCATTGCGACCCGAACGACATCTGGCCTGCCTACCGTCCGGTCTCATCGACGAGGATTTCCGATGGATGAGGATCGCATGAAAAGAATTACGTATTTGGGCGCTACCGCACCCTGTTTCGCCGGTTTGATCGCCACGCTGGGGCAGGCCGCGACGGTTGGCACATACAACACTCTGACCGGTGCGGCCCCCCCTGGTGATCGGGCACAGGGGCGCCCCGGCCTGACGGAAGGCAAATATAGCGACAATATCGATACCAGCCGGGCGGTGATCCAGACGTTGATCGACAAGGGATACGACACGCCGGAAAAATCCGTCGTGTAGTCGTTCGATTTTAACAATTTCAGCGACTACGCAGGTCTGCTCGACGCGGCAGGCGTGGAGATGGGCGTCGCGCAGCTGGGCAGCGGTGGGGCTTTCGGCACACTGGCGCAGTTGTCGCTGTATACGGAAACGGTTGCATTGAGTTTCACCACCACCACCGAAGAGTTGATCTCCGCTGCCCATGGTGAAGGTCTGAGCGTCTATGGCTGGACCTTCCGGCCGGACGACCAGACGGGTGCATTCGCGCTTGCCGAAACCTTTCTGGACTGGGGGCTGGATGGGTTCATCACCGACAATCCCGACTACCTGCGCCGTGCGGTCGACGCCTATGATGATCAGGTTTCCCCGGTGCCGCTGCCTGCGGGCATGCCGCTTCTGGTGGTTGCCCTGTTTGGCTTGGTTGGACTGCGTCGCCGGGTCTGACAGAGGGCAGGGCGCGCGCGTCCGCCCGTCAAATACGGGTCTCCATCAGGCCTCGCTGTCTCGCAGCGGGGCCTTTCTCGTGATGCTTTCAACAATCGTCTGGCGGTGCGGCCTGCGGGGACGTCAGTACTCGGTCCGAGCGATCAACTGTCATTCCCACAGCTGCCCCACTGCAAAGAAACGTCGGCGTGAGGCCGCCAGCCTGTGCGCTGCGTAACCGGCGCAATGACATGCTGCATGGCCAGCACCCCGATAATTCAGATAGAAATCAGATGATTGTCCCAGCTGAGCATGCTGTACGCACTTTGCCGGAACTCCGGGCCCTTCAGGTTCCGCAAGTTGCCGGTGCCGGATGTAAGAGTGAACCCATCTACGTGCGGCGCAACCCCGCACACGTCCTCCAGAGGTGTCACGTGATCCAGACGGGCCAATTCGGCGGTATACACATGCAGCCTGCCACCTCTTGGCGAGGTGGCGGCGATGGTGCGCCCGTCCTTCGAGAACGCGATGCTGCCCACATAGCCGTTCATTGCTTGTACTTCTTCACCTGGCGCTTCCATCAGGACGATCTGCGTGCCGCGCCGGTGCAGACCGACCAGTGCCTTTACCAGCCCATCCCCCTGCCACTGCATGCCCAAAGCGGTGTCACCGCGCGCATTGACCGCCAGGTGGCGGATCGAATTCTTGTGCATTTCGGGGGGTAGCGCTGCAGTTTCGATCACGCGCCCCTGCGCGATATAGCTCAGGTTGGGCCGCATCGTTGGGATGTTCAGCTTGGTCCGGCCGCTGTCCGGATGGGTTTCGATGCCACCATTAGCGACGACCAGCGTGTCCGACCCCGGCAGCCGCTTGATGTCATGGGGACCGGTTCCGCCGCTGTCCCATTCATCCACGCGTGTGTAGTTGCGGGCGACATCCCAGACGCCGATCCGCCCCACGCCAGCCTCAAAGTCATTCTCCGTGGTAAAAAGCAGGGTGCCGTCCGCAGAATATGCGCCGTGGCCGTAGAAATGTCGGCCGTTGGGCGCGGTCAGTGCCTGCAGAACCTGGCCGGTTACACAGTCGATCACGACGGCAAATGTGCCCGGGCGTCTGGCAAAAGCAACGGCGTTGGGGCGGGTTGGGTGCGCTGCGGCGGCATGGCCGCGCGCGGGTAAGGGGATTTGAAACCGCAGGTCCAACGCGTCTCCAATCCCGCAGAGCACATAGCTGCCATCCGGGTGGGCGGCTGCGGAGAGATAGGCGGGGGCGCCCACATCTGCCCAGGTTGGTTTTGGCAGTAGGCCTGCCGCAAGCAGCCCACCTAAAAACTGTCGCCGTCCGGTAGCGGGTGCGTGCATCTCAGTCCCCATCCAGCGCGTTGAACCCCGCCGCCACGCCGAGCGTTGGGCCAAGGTCCGCGCGCACGGTTGCGCGAATGACATCGACGGATTGCTGTATCACTTCGATCCTGACGCGCCCTTGCGGGTCCGCTACGCCAGCAAAGACCGGATCGTCCAGGGCGGCCAGCCGCGTCAGCGCCCGATCAAAATCTTTGGTCAGAGTCGCGGAAAGTGAGGCGTCAGAGGTGGCAAGGCGCTGGGCGAGGTCGCGCAGTGAGGTCAGGCTCACGGTGACGTGTCGTGCCGACCGGGCGGAGCGGCGCGCCTCGGCGCGGTTCGGGCGCGGACGGTCGAAGGTGCCGAGCGGCCTGCCCAGCCGTGCATCCGAAGTGAACTGAAGCCCGGTTGTCAACGCTTTGAAAGCCTCCTGCAGGACTTCTTCTTCGCTGCGGTAGAGACCGCCCGACGTCGGGTTCCGCATCTTCTCCGCGTAGCCGTTTTGCCAATCGCTCAGAATGTCCGAAGAGAGCGCGGCAATATCCGCGCTGATGGTTTGGACCAGCTGACAGTGGTATTGGGTATCGCCCGCCCGCATCAGGGTGTCATCGAAGAGCAGGAATTCCATCGCATAGAACCCCCGCGCGGCGATGGAGACGGCGGCGTAATCTTCCGGCGATGCGGCAATCGGATCAGCCTCGGCGATCAGCGTATTCAGCGCGCGGGGCGTGGCCCCTCTGCTGTCCGGCCAGAAGGAGAGGGCAAAGGCACGGTCCGCCACCTCTGTCGGACCAAAGCGCAGATGGCTCGCCGCGATCCAGACATCAAAGGCATCGCCATAGGCGCCACGCAAGGTGTCAGAGCTGGGAGTACAATCCCCCGCTGCCGTCTCTGCAAGGGTCTGAGAGCGTTCCGCCAGAACCTCGAAACGCGGCAGGATATGGCCCGTCAGGATATCGTCGATAACAGGTGTCGCGCTCTGGGAAGCGGCCATAACAGGGGTCAACAGCACCACCGCCGACAGGATGAAATGCTTCATAGGCTCTCCAGAAAGGCGATCAGCGCCGCACGGTCTTCGGTGGACAGGTCAATCACCGCGTCCCGCTGCGGTTGTGCCTCGCCCCCGTGCCACAGCACCGCCTCCAGCAAGGAACGCGCCCGCCCGTCGTGCAGGAAATAGCTGTGGCCGCTGACCTGTTGCGTCAGCCCGATGCCCCAGAGCGGCGGCGTGCGCCATTCCTGACCGGTGGCGCGTGCTTCGGGGCGGTTGTCGGCGAGGCCAGGGCCCATGTCATGCAGCAGCATATCCGTGTAGGGCCAGATCAGCTGGAAGCTTTGTTCGGGCTGATCCGCCAGCCGGTGGGTCACAAAGCTGGGCGTATGGCAGGAGGTGCAGCCGGTGTTGTAAAAAATCTCCTTGCCCCGCAAGACCTGCGGATCGCCTGCGTTTCGGCGCGCGGGCACGCCAAGGTTGCGACTGTAAAAGGTGACCAAGTCCAACCCCTCGGCGTCCACCTCCGTGCTGCGATCATCGCCATCGCCGTGGATGGCGGCCTGGCAATCGGCCTGCAGATCGGTGCATTCACCGCTGCCCGCCGTGAACAAGGGGTTGGAGATGCCGATATCGCCTGCAAAGGCGGAGGCCGACTGTTCGCGGATCGTGGGATTGCCCGCCTTGAGACCGAAACGGCCCAGCATCGGCTGATCAAACTCAACCGACCAGACAATGTTGGGGCGGCCGGAAATACCGTCACCATCGGCGTCATCGGGGTCTGCATTGGCCAGGATGTCGGCAGCAGGGATAGCCTCCAACAGGCCCAGACCGATCATCTGCGGTGCGATACGGGGGCTGAGCATGGCGTCAGGGTGCAAGGGGCCATAACCCAGATCGGCGGCGTTATAGGTCGGGTGGCGCAGAGAGACCTCCACCCCATCGGCCAGCGTGATGATTTCTTCCTCATAGGTGATGTCGAGCCGGTATTCGGAAGCATGGCCCTGCACGGCAAAATCCTGCAACTGCGTGCCGTAAGTCGGATCAGGGGCCGTGGCGATGTAATCCTTGATGGCGGCGATGCCGTCCTCCGCCGTGCCGGGGATCGAAATGCGCAGGAACATCGAGATCGAATTATCCTGCGGTGTTTCCGGCGGGTGCCCGCGCCCATCCTTGATGTGGCAGCGCTGGCAGGAGCGCGCATTGAAAAGCGGCCCCAGTCCATCCGAGGCCAGTGTCGAGGAGGGCGAGGATACCCAGAGCTTGCGAAAGAGCCCGTTGCCGACCTTGAAATTCAACTCATCCTCAAAGCTGATGTTGCCCGAGGGTTTGGAGAACGCATCCGCCGTTCTGGCTACGCGCACGGTTGCGGCCCCGGCGGGTTTATCCTCGAACCGGGTGGGCGCCGTGAAATCGCTGGTCAGCGCCGTCACAGCGGCAATCCGTGCGGCCTCTTCCGGGGTGCGGGGGATCACATTGAGATGCGGGTCGCCGAGGTCCCATGTGGCACCGTCGGCCAGTGCGAAGGTACCCGTCACCGCCAGGGTGACGAGCAGGATGCTATTCGGCTTCATCCATTTTTGACGCATTGAGCTGGGCATATTTTTCTTCACCGAGTTTGGCCACAAGATCGAGCTGCGTTTCGAGAAAGTCGATATGACCTTCCTCGTCGGTCAGCAATTCCTCAAAGACGTTCTTTGACACGAAATCTCCCACGGATTCGCAGTATTTGCGCGCCTCCGTGTAAAGCGTGTGGGCGTCATGCTCCGCCGCCAGATCGCATTCGAGCGTCTCCTTGGGCGTCTGGCCAATTCTCAGAGGGTCCAGTTTCTGCAGGTTCGGGTGACCGCCCAGAAACAGGATGCGGGCAATGATCTTGTCCGCGTGGTTCATCTCTTCGATGCTTTCTTCACGGGATTTCTTGGCCATGTGGCCCAGACCCCAGTCTTCCTGCATCCGGTAGTGCAACCAGTACTGGCTGACTGCGGTCAGTTCACTCCGAAGCGCGGAGTTGAGATATTCGATAACTTTCTTGTCGCCGTTCATTTTGGGTTTCCTGTGGTGCTCCGCTCTTGAGATTGCGGAGGTGCATGGGGACTTCCAGATTGTCGTTCGCGCGCATGGTCGAGAGGAAAAGCGGCATGCAGCCGCCGCAATCCGCTGCCTTTCCAAGCGCCCGATAGACCTTGCCTGGGGTGACGATGGTCTTGTCATCGGATGCCCGCATCCAGTCAATTGCGGCATGGATGTCGTGATCCGTGATGCTTTGACAGTGGCAGACGATCATTCTGTGCAACCTTTCGATGTACGCATGATGACAAGACCTTTTTCAGATTACTGGAAAACCGCTTCGGGATCATCCAGGCTGTCTGATCCTTCAAAGGCGATCTGGTCGAGACCCAGCGCCGCCACAACCCGTTCGATGGAGCGGGTCTGATCGATCAGACCGTTGACGCCGCCCATGAT
Source organism: uncultured Roseobacter sp. (assembly GCF_947492555.1). Classification (GTDB taxonomy): domain Bacteria; phylum Pseudomonadota; class Alphaproteobacteria; order Rhodobacterales; family Rhodobacteraceae; genus Roseobacter. The sequence continues at coordinate 539,238 of NZ_CANLNE010000001.1, read as the reverse complement.
CAGGGCCTCGCCTGCAGCATTGCCGCGATCCAGCATCTGATCGTAGGCAAAACCAGCCTCGGCTGCCGTCTTGATCCGGCCCAGGGCCATCATCGTGTTGCCGAGCTTGCCCGACATTTCAGCGTCGAGATCGGCATCGACGGCAGCCACCATGTCAGAGAGGGAGGGGCCGGAGACCAGCGTGCCATCGACGCGGATGTATTCGCCCAGATAGACGTTCTGGATGCCCAAGCCGTCGTAGTAGTGGCTGTTGTGGGTGTTGTCGGAGAAGCAGTCGTGCTCTTCTTCGGGGTCGTTCAGCATCAGGCCCAGACGCATGCGTTCACCCGCCTGCTCGCCGTAGGAGAGAGAGCCCATGCCGGTCAGGATCGCGGCCAGCCCGGCGTCGACATTCGATGTCAGCTCCGTGCGCGCGGCACCGCCATCACCCCACTGTGCCGCCATCCATTCCAGATCGGAGGCCAGAAGATCGGTGGCGGCCGCAAGATATTCCCCGCGACGGTCACAATTGCCACCGGTGCAGGCATCTCCGGCTGCGAAATCGGTCCATGGGCGATTGCCCGCGCCGTCGCCGTGCCCATTCAGGTCCTGCCCCCAGAGCAAGAACTCAATGGCGTGATAGCCTGTGGCGACATTCGCCTCGATCCCATCCGCCTCATGCAGGGTTTCCGCCAGCAGGGTCGGGGTGATTTCAGCGGCGTCGATTTCTTTGCCCGACAGGGTGAACGTGGGGCTTGCCACCACGTTCAGCGCGGCAAACTCGTTTTCATCCGACGGTCCGCCATAGGAGGCATCGACATAGTCGATCAGGCCCTCGTCGAGCGGCCAGGCATTCACCTTGCCTTCCCAGTCATCGACGATGGCGTTGCCGAACCGGTACACTTCGGTCTGCTGGTACGGCACGCGCGCAGCCACCCATGCCGCGCGGGCGGCGGTCAGGTTCTCAGCTGACGGGTCGGAGACCAGCGCAGTGACCGCCTGTTGCAGCCGCTGTGCGGTGATCAGGCTGTCTTGGTATTTCGCTTCGGCAATATCGGCGTAGGTGTCGAGCACTTCGTCTTTTCTGGCATCCGGGTCCGCCGTGGCTGCGGTGCCGAGGCCGACGCACAGGGCCAAGGCACTCGTGGCAAGGGTAAGAGGTTTCATGGTTCTGACTGTCCTTTTCAGTGAAGTGTCGTTTTTGATTTTGGGATCGTGTTTGAATGAGGGGGCGGGAAGCTTTCGGCCTTCAGCGCCATGCGCCGCAGGGCGAAACCGAATTCCTGCGCGGCACCGACCAGCGCGCCAGCCATATCCGGGCGCACGATTGTGGTGGCGATCATCAGGGCATCTTCGCGCTCGCCGTCGCTGGCGTAGCCGACGAAATTGGCAAAGCAGGATTCATCCGCGCCCAGGCATTTGCAGGTCACATTGTGCCGCATCAACGGGCGCCGCCCATGCCGTGCGCACAGATCGCAGAGCATCTCAAAGGATTTGAGTGCCTGCCGCCCACCTTGCGGGCCCAGGGCCGTGGCAAAGTCGTTCCAGACCTGACGCTGTGCGTCCGGACCCGTGCACCAGAGCCGCAGATAGAGAACGGCACCGGCCTCGACAGCGCCAAGCTCCGCGACATATCCAACCGGCGCACCGCCGCGATGTGGGATCTTTTCTGTCATTTGGTCAGGATCAACTTTCCGGATCGGGTGATGCGCAGGGTGTAGAGCTGATCCTGAAGTTTGATCTTCGCCAGATCGCCGCCCTTGGTGAGGTCCTGGGCCTCATAGACGGGGAGTTTTTCCACCGAGAAATGATCGAATTCCTTTGCCACACTCACCACCATAGCCCGCCCCATTCTTCCCGCTCGACGGCGTCGAGAACCCATTCCAGGTTCAGGTAGGTCGGCACGCCGAATTCCACGGCGGCACAGATCATTTCCATGCGGCTCTGAGGGTCAAAAAGGCGGTCCATAGTCTGGCGTACTTCAACTTGCATTGGTTCCTCCGATCGAGACGTCGCTGCTGCGTTGGCTCACCCGGAATCGCAGGGCTGGCTGGTTCGAATTAAAGTTGAGTGATTTAATCGGAAAAAGCAACAGAGTAATTGACAAAAAAAGTAAGATACTGAAAACTGCCGATCAGAGCGGGCACATCTGACCCCGCTGACATCAGGAGAACACCATGACACTTGCACCGCATGTGCATGGTTTCGCTCTTGCAATAGCAGCCAGTGCGACCCTCGTCGCATCCGCCCCTGACGCATCTGCCGAAGCTGTGACACTCACCGATATCGCGGGGCGTGAAATCACGCTGCCGCAGGCGCCCAGCCGGATCATTCTGGGGGAGGGGCGCATGATGTATGCCATTGCGCCGCTGACCGATAGCAACCCGTTTGAAAAGATCGTCGGCTGGAAAGACGACCTCATCCAGTACGATCCCGATGCCTTCCGCAAATTCGAGGCGGCCTTTCCGCAGGATGCCGCGCGCATGGTCAATTTCGGCAACCCCTATGCCGGGGATTTCAGCATTGAAGCGGTTCTGGAAAACGAAGCCGATCTTGTGCTGCTGGATCTCGGCAATCTCTTCAAGGCGGAGGAAACCGGGCTGATCGACAAGCTCGACAAGGCAGGCGTGCCGGTTGCCTTCATCGATTTCCGGCAGAACCCGACGGAAAATGCAATCCCGTCGATGCTGTTGCTGGGCCGTGTGCTGGGCGAAGAAAAGAACGCCGCCGAATTCATTGATTTCTATGTGGCCCAGATGCGCAAGGTCTCCAACGTGGTCGCGGGCATCCCGGCAGAGGAGCGTCCGCTGGTCGTGGTCGAAAATGCCGCCGGGTGGCAGAACGATTTCTGCTGCTGGTCCTTTGGCCCCTACAACTACGGTCGTTTTGTCGAACTTGCGGGCGGCACCAACTACGGGTCCAAACTGGCCAATGCCTATTCGGTCGATCTGAGCCTTGAGGGCATTCTGACCGCCGACCCGGATGTCGTGATCGGCACCGGGGCGAACTGGGCCGAAGCCAGACCGGAGGTCACGGCCACCCTGTTGGGTTACGAGGCCGACCCCGACGAAAATGCTAAACGCATCAAGGCCTTGGCGGAACGCTCCGGTTTCAAGGACCTGCGGGCGGTGCAGGAGGGGCGGATGCATTCCATCTACCACCAGTTCTATAACTCGCCTTACCACTTCATCGCCATTCAGCAGATCGCGAAATGGCTGCACCCCGCCGATTTCGAGGATCTCGATCCGCAGGCGACCTTTGACGAGCTGCACAGCAAGTTCATGCCCTATGAAAACAGCGGGCAGTTCTGGGTGACTCTGAATTGACCGGCCCGTGGCTCCGCGCGCGCGGGGCCACATCCACTGCGGGATTCTTGCCATGACTTCTGTTCCACCCCTTCCGGCGAACTTTGTAGCCGAAGGCTATCGCGCCCGTTCCATCAAGCGCGTCGCGCTGATTGCCGGGGCACTTCTTATACTGCTCGTCACGCTGACCATCGACGTCATCACCGGCCCTGCCGATCTGAGCTTCTGGCGCACCTTCACGGTGATCCTCAACCCCTCCGTGGCGACGGTGACGGAAGAGGTGATCATCTGGGACCTGCGCCTGCCGGTCGCCTGCATGGCCATTGCCGTTGGGGCCATGCTGGGCGTCGCGGGGGCCGAGATGCAGACAATCCTCAACAACCCGCTGGCCGATCCCTTTACGCTGGGCCTGTCGTCGGCAGCCAGTTTCGGCGCAGCCCTTGCCATCGTTCTGGGCTGGTCGGTCATCCCCGGCGTTGGCGGGCTGTTCGTCACGGTGAACGCCTTTGTCCTGGCGATGCTCACATCGCTGGCGCTCTTTGGCTTCACCAGACTGCGCGGCGTGACGCCCGAGGCGATGATCCTCGTGGGCATCGCCATGCTCTTTACCTTCAATGCCCTGCTGGCCTTTCTGCAATATGGCGCGTCAGAGCTGCAACTGGCCCAGATCATCTTCTGGCAGTTGGGCTCGCTCGCCCGCGCCACATGGGCAAAGGTTGGCGTATGCCTCGCCGTTCTGATGATCGTGCTGCCCTATTTCATTCACCGTAGCTGGGCATTGACCGCGCTGCGCATGGGCGAAGAGAAGGCGGCCAGCCTCGGCGTCAACGTTTCGCTGCTGCGTCTCTCGGTGTTGGCGGGTGTGTCGCTTTTGGCTGCTGTCGCGGTGTCCTTTGTCGGCGCGATTGCCTTTGTCGGGCTCGTCGGTCCGCATATCGCGCGCATCATCGTGGGTGAGGACCAGCGCGGTTTCTTGCCCATGTCGGCCCTTGCCGGGGCGCTGATCCTGTCGGGCACCTCGATTGCGTCCAAGGCGATCACCCCGGGGATCGTCTACCCGATCGGCATGATCACCTCGCTTATCGGCATCCCGTTCTTTGTCAGTCTGATCCTCAGCCAGCGCCGGAAGCACTGGCAATGAGTCGGCTGCGCATCGATACCCTGTCCTTCGCCTATGGTGCCCGGTCCGTTCTGGAAGAGGTCAGCGTGGCCGCTTTGCAGCCGGGCACGCTGACCGCGCTGATCGGGCCCAACGCCTCGGGCAAATCAACACTTTTCCGTTGTATCGCGGGGCTGCTCAGACCCGCCGCCGGATCGGTCTGGCTGGGGGAGACCGATCTTGCCACGTTGCGGAGCAAGGCCCGGCTGCAGCGGGTCTGCATCATGCCGCAGTTTTTTGCCGCCAACGCCGCACTTACCGTGTTTGACGTGGTGCTGATGGCGCATAAGAACCTGTCGGGCTGGCGCGTCGCGCCCTCTGATGTCGCGGCGGTCGCCGCAGCACTTGAGGCTGGCGGCATCGAGCACTTGGCGGATGCCTACATCGGGGAGCTGTCAGGCGGGCAGGCGCAGATGGTCTCCGTCGCGCAGTCGCTGGTGCGCCGGTCGGAGGTTTATCTCTTTGACGAACCGACATCTGCGCTGGACCTGCGCCACCAGCTGGATGTGCTTGCACAGATCCGCACCCAGATGATCGCACGCAACGCCATCGGTATCGTGGCGCTGCATGACCTGAACCTTGCCGCGCGCTTTGCCGATCATCTGATCTTGCTGGGCGAGGGGCGGGTCCGGGTACAGGGGCCCCCGGCAGACGTGCTCGGTACGCCTGATCTGTCCGATGTCTACCGGGTGGCCATCGAAGTGGCGCAAGGCCCGAAACAGGAGATTTCCGTGCATGCTTACGCGCCGTAGTCTTTTGCTGTCATCCGCGACCGCTGCGACCTATCCCGCATATCTATGGGCAGAGGCCTGCAGGCCGCCGGTATCACAGGGCAACCAGCACGCTGTTCTGATGTTGAACGCCGCCTGCGGAGATGCTCAGCAGACCAATGTTTTCGAACCTGCCGTGCTGCATGTGGCGCCCGGTGATACGGTGACCTTTCATCCGACCCACGCGGGGCACAACACCGCCTCCAAGCGGGGCATGATCCCCGACGGTGCAGAGCCGTGGAACAGTTCGCTGGACGTGGCGCATGCGGTCACGCTGACCGTGCCGGGCGTCTATGGCTACATCTGTGTGCCACATTATGAGATGGGCATGGTAGGGCTGATTGTCGTGGGCGGCCCCTCTGCGAATCTGGAGGCCGTGCGGAAGATCAGACATCCGGGCCGCGCCAGACAGGCCTTTCGGGACCTTTTGGCGCAGGTCTGACCCTCCGGGCTGAAACATGTGCTTCTCTCTGGTGGTCGGGCGTGGCTCGACCAGATAAATCTGCATATGAACGCTATTCGCTTGGTCTCGGGCCGTTTTCAAGTCGTGGGACCAGATTGAAAAGGGCGGGGGCCGGCACTGCCAGCCCCCGCCCAATGTCTCAAACGAAGCTGAACATATCCGCGTCAAGCGCGTTCAGATCGGTATTGCGCAGGGTCAGACTGTCGTCCTCGCTGAACTGAAAGGTCACTGCGCGCCCTGACTGGCTTGCGCCGGCGATCAGGTCTTCGAAGCTGTCGATGCCATCGACGTCAATCACAACCTGATCGGAGGGGCGGCTGAAGAACCACCAGTCAAACCCGGCGTCGAAGTCCTGGATCACGTCGTCCCCACCATTGAAAACAAACGTATCGACACCGCGGCCCCCCTTCATCAGGTCATCCCCGGCACCGCCGTCCAGCAGGTCGTTGCCGACCCCGCCGTTCAGCCGGTCGTCGCCGTCACCGCCCAGCAGCACGTCATTCGACCAACCACCCTTCAGCACGTCGTTATCCGCGCCGCCGTCCAGCGTATCCTTGCCCCAACCGCCGCTGAGGCGATCCCGGCCCGCATCGCCGCGCAGGTTGTCATCCCCCCAATTTCCGTTCACGCGGTCGTCGCCTTCACCACCCGAGATCAGATCATCACCGGAACGGCCGTTGATGCGGTCGTCATCAGCCCCGCCACGCAGCAGATCGTCGCGGAAGGTGCCGCGATAGCGATCCTCGGAGGCCGCGGCTTCTTCGGAGGTGGTGAAGTTGAACGTCGAGCTGTCGCCTTCCTCGATCCCTTCAAAGCCCTGACCTTCGCTGTCCACAAAGGCCCCGTCCTCGATCTCCACCGCATACCGCGCATCCGTCTGCAGATGAGAGGGTGGCGTGATCGTCACCGTATCCCCGTCAAAGCTGACAAGCCTGTCATCGGTGACGTCGATCCCGATGCGCTCCCCGGTGTCGCGGTTTACCAGCGTGAGGGCGCCTTCGCCTGCCGCAACCTCTTCGGTGAAGGTCAGGGTCAGGGCCGCATCGTTTTCCACATCCCGCCCGTTATCGGAGGGCGTTGCGGATTTGAGGAAGGGGGCAGGGTTCGCGTCGAAATCAACCTCCTGCGGCGTGTAGACCGACCCGTCGGAGACATAGCCCAGACGCCCGTCCGAATTCGAGCCCCAGGTGAAGACGGCACCTGTGTCGCTGACCGCGATGATCGAGTTGGGGCCTGTCTGGATTTCCACGATGTTCACGTCGTCGAGTTCGGCGATCTTGGTGGGCAGGAAGCTGACATCGCTTTCCGCTGCCGGATCGCCGTCGAGACCGCCTGTCGGGCCCTCGTCATTCGGCCCCCAGGCATAGACATCGCCGTCCTCGGTCAGCGCCACGGCCCAGCGGGCCCCGCCTTTAACGTCGATCACCCCTTCCGGCAGGCCGATCAGTTCAACGGGCACTGCAACATCCGACGGATCGGCGGTAAAAGTGCCATCGCCGTTGTCGGTGCCCTGCAGCAATTGCCCCGTGTCGCTTTGCCCCCAGCCAAAGACGCGACCGTCGGAGGTGATCGCGAAGGAGGTCTTGCCATCCGCCGTGACACCCACGATGTCGTCGGGCAGGCCATCGACCAGTACGGGCTCAATCACCCGGCGGTCATCGCTGCCATCCACTTGGTTGTCGGTATTGCTGCCAAAGGCATAGACCTGCCCGTCTGCCGTCAGCGCAAGGGTGTGGGAGGTGCCGGAGGTCACGCCCACAACGGTTTCCCCGGACAGGGCCTCGACCGCCGTCGGCACCAGACGCTCGTCCTGGTCGCCCGTGCCCAACTGGCCGTTGGTGTTGCTGCCCCAGGCATAGAGGGTCCCGTCCGCAGAGACGGCATAGGACACGCCGTTGCCATTCTCGATGCCGGTGATTTCGACGTCATCCAGCGCCTTGATTTTCACGGCTGATTGGCGGCTTTCTTCATCGCCCAGACCCAGCGGGCCACGGTTGTTGAAGCCGAAGGCATAGACATCGCCATCCTCTGTCAGGAAAGTCGTGTGAAGCATGCCAGCAGAGACGGATTTGATCGTGCTGTCAAACCCCTCAGGCAGTTCCACGGCCAGCGGTGCCTTGACGTCGAAACCAATGCTGCCGTTGCCCAACTGGCTGACGACGTTCTCACCGGCGCTATAGAGCACACCATCCTGCAGGAAGACCGAGAAGTGATTTCCCGCGCCCACGGTGCTGGCCACCATCTGCGTCTCGCCCTCATAAGCCTCGACCGCGCGTGGGCGGATCAGCTGGCCGTCATATTGGTCTGAGCCGAAGATCGCGGTTTCGCCTGCATCAAAGAAATCGCCGTCGCCGTTGAGGTTGGTCAGCTTGACCACATTGCCGTCCCCGCCAAAGCTGTTCGCGGTCAGGATCAGCCCGCCGTCCTTGTCGGCGGCCAGGGAGAAGCCGATCTCGGCGGCGATGCCATCGGGCATCATGTTTGCGTTCCAGACTTCCGTGGCCTCGTAGACCTGATCGATCTGACCCGACCCGTCGAAGTCATTCAGGCGGTAGATCTTGAGAACCTCGTCGCCTTCCGGGAACCACGTGAGTGTGTAGAGCGCGCCATCCACCCCGACCGCACTGGAGATATCGACCGGTGCGCCGAAACTCATGTCGTCCGAGATGAAATTGGTGACCTCATCGGTCTGAATGGTGCCGTCTCCGTTGAGGTCCTCGATCCGGTAGATCACATCCGTGGCCGCACCCGTCAGGTCATTCAGATAAGCGACATTGCCGTCAAAGCTCAGATCGAAGGGCACGGAGGTGTCGATAATCGTCTGGAGATCGAGCCAGACGGTTGCTTCGCCGTCGTCATTCGCATCGCCATCCCCGTTCAGATCGACGGTGCGGTAAATTGCGTCCTGCGGGGTCGAGGTTGTACCGGCGTTGGCAATGTAGATCGCCCCATCCGCCCCTTCGGCGATGCCATTGGGTGTGATCGTCGACAACCCACCCGCGTTCTCGGCGGAAAACCACAGGGCGGCCTCGCCTGCATCCTGCGTATCGCCATCGCCGTTTTCGTCCGTCAGGCGGTAGATCGCATCGCTGGTGCCGTCTCCGACATAAACGGACTTGTCTTCGGCCTGATGCACGGTGAAGACGTTATTGGTCGGTGTGTCGAGACCGCTGGCATTCGTGGCGTCGAAAAAGACCGTTGTCTCGTCCGCGCCGCTTGCCGTGCCGTCCCCGTCCAGATCCTGCAACAGCAGCACCTGATCCTTGCGTTGATCCGCAACCAGAATCCCGTTCGTTGTTCGTGTAGATATGCGTGCCATTCGGCCACCCCCTTTGAAAAAAGCGAGAGAGCCTAGCGCGCTGCTGGGTACTCAAAATGATTGATTGTCGATGCTTTGCATCTGCCGCTCTTGTGTCTGATTTTCACCGGCGCGTGAAGTCCTATTTGACGGATTGGGGAGGTATTTAGGTGCAGATCACCCGGTCGGACAGCGGTCGCGGCTTCCACGGTCAAGATGTCGCACAGTGGCTGTTGGCGTCGGTCCCGCGCGGGCGGACCCTAGCGCCCAAATCGCAGGATCCCGTGCCGCCCATCGAAGAGGGCGCTTGACCCAGACGGCAGAATCAATGACACACGTGGCAGATGGTTTCCGGATGCCTAGCGGCACCAAATACCGGAATGAAAAGGGAATACGGTGAGGTTCGCCATTTGGTGCCAAATCCGTAACTGCCCCCGCAACTGTAAGCGGCGAGCGACCCCGAAGATCACCACTGGGCCATGGGCTCGGGAAGGATCGGGTAAGCTGCGACCCGCAAGTCAGGAGACCTGCCATCAACGGTGCCATCGGCACTGCCTGCAACTCAACCCGGACGGGGTGTCCGGTTAGGAGATCATGATGGTTCTACGGTGTCTTCCGTTTAAAAGTACATGTCTGCCTGACGCCCCGCTGCTTCGCGGAGGGCGAAATGGACAGACAGACATCTCATAGAATTACAGTATGCACCTCATGTCGGCGCACGGGCACCAATTGCCAGCCGGGCTATGAGCTGATCGCACGATTGCGGGCTGCCATTGCGGCGGCGGGTGATGCGATACCGGAGACGTTCGAGATCTCTGGTGTGGCTTGCATGGCGGGTTGCGACAGGCCCTGCACAGTGGCGTTTCACAGCACACGCAAAGCGACCTATCTCTTTGGCGACATGACGGCTGAAGACGACATTATTGATCTGGTTGCCTTTACCCAGCAGTACGCGCATCTGCACGATGGCTGGTCTTCTTCCTCGGAGCGTCCCGGCAAACTGCGCACCAGTACCCTGGCGCGTGTCCCCGCCGCGATCATCGCGTTGGAAGACACGGTGGAGCGTGTCTCATGACGGCGGCTGACCTTGCGGTACGTGACGTGAGTTGGGCGCCATCCAAACGCGCGCCGCGGGTGCTGCACCAGACCAGCTTTCACGTCAAACCCGGTCGGATACTGGGAGTGGTCGGGCCCAATGGGGCGGGCAAGTCCACGCTGCTGCGCTTGCTCTACAGGTACCACGCGCCGCTGTCGGGCGTGGTTGAAATCGATGGTCAGGATATCTGGTCCATGCCGCCGCGCGCCGCCGCGCGTCAAACCGCAGCCGTTCTGCAAGAGCAGCCCTCCGGTTTTGGCATGACCGCGCAGGAGATCGTGATGCTGGGTCGCACGCCGCACCGGCTTGGCTATTCGACATCAGGCGCGTTGGATACGGAAATCGTGGCAAAGGCCCTGGCGACGCTCGATCTTGCCCCCCTGGCACACCGCGATTTCGGTACGTTGTCCGGGGGCGAGCGGCAGCGGGTGATGGTTGCGCGGGCACTGGCACAGGAGCCACGCCTGCTAATCCTCGATGAGCCCACCAACCACCTCGATATCCGGCACCAGTTGGAGGTGCTGGCGCTGATCCGCAAGCTGGATCTGACCATCGTGGTCTCGCTGCACGATCTCAATGTCGCTGCGGGCGTCTGCGACGATGTTCTGTTGCTGCAAGGCGGACGTTGCATGGGTTTCGGCGCCCCCAGCGAGGTGCTGACCGAAAGGCTGATTTCCGGCGCTTTCTCCGTGGATGCCCGTCAGGAACAGCTTTTTCCCAGCAACAACCGGCACTTCTCTTTCCACCTCCCCGTCTGAAAGGCATCGTCATGAGGCTTCTCTTTACTACTGTTGCGTTCTCCCTCGCGGCCACTGCTGCCTTCGCGCAGACTGTCGTGCAAAGCTGCAACCGTACTGTCGTCTTCGATGCGCCGCCCAAGGCTGCCATCTCCAACGACGTCAACCTAACGGAAATGATGCTGGTTCTGGGCTTGGCTGACAAAATGGTCGGCTACACCGGTATCTCCGGGTGGAAAACGCTGGACGAGGAGATGCGGGAAGGGGTCTCACAACTGCCTGAACTCTCGGCGAAATACCCCTCCAAGGAAGTTCTGATCGGGGCGGATGCGGATTTCTTCTTTGCCGGGTGGAACTATGGCATGAAAGTCGGTGGTGAGGTCACCCCGGAGACCTTGGCCCCCTTTGGCATCGACGTCTACGAGCTGACTGAAAGCTGTATTCACATCGGTGAAAAAGACGCTGCCAGCATGGCGGATATGTACAATGATCTGCGCAATCTCGGCGCGATTTTCGGTGTCAGTGACCGGGCAGAGGCATTGATCGGGGGCTACCAGGCGGACCTTGACAGCTTTCTGGCCGCGCAGCCCGCACTGGAAACGCCGCCACGCGTGTTTGTTTACGACAGTGGCGAGGATGCCCCTTTTACAGCCGGGCGCTATGCCATGCCCAACGCTCTCATCGAAGCGGCAGGGGGGCGTAACATCATGGATGATCTGGAGAAGAGCTGGGCGACCATTGGCTGGGAAGCGGTTGTGGACAGAAACCCCGAAATCGTTGTGATCGTGAACTACGGCACCGTGACAGCGGATCAGAAACGAGCCTTCATGATGCAAAATCCGGCCTTTGCCGATCTCGATGCTGTCAGGAATGACCGGTTCGTGGTGCTGGAATATGTCGAGGCGACACCGGGGCCGCGCAATATCAAGGCGGTCAAGAAGCTGGCTGCCGCCTTCCGCGCGAATTAGGCGCGCGTGGCGGTGAAAGACCCATCGATTACCGCACGCAGGTTGAGCTTTCCGCTTGGTCTATCGATTGGCGTCGGGGTGCTGGCGCTGTCACTGTCCTGGGCTGTCAGTGTTGGCGCCATTCGGGTACCTCTGCACACCGTTTGGGGTGTTCTGGCCAACAAGCTGTTGCCGGGCGCGGTGATCGCTGACTGGTCGCCGGGGCGGGAAGCGATCATCTGGGACATCCGCTTTCCGCGCGCGTTGCTGGCGTGTTTGGTGGGGGGCGGGTTGGCCATGGTCGGTGCCTCCCTGCAGGCGGTTACGCGCAACCCGCTGGCCGATCCGCATTTGTTGGGTATCTCGGCTGGTGGTGCCTTTGGTGCTATCCTTGCCCTGCTCCATACGGGCATGTTCATCGGGCTGCTGACGGTGCCGGTTCTGGCTTTTCTCGGCGCGTTGGGTGCGACACTGCTGGTGCTCGCCGTGTCGCAATTCGCAACCGCCACGAGCGCCGACCGGCTGATCCTCGCGGGTGTTGCGGTCAGTTTCATCGTCATGTCAGCGGCCAACGTGCTGATCTTTCTGGGCGACCCGAGGGCGACCCATACGGTTGTCTTCTGGATGCTGGGCGGGCTCGGGCTCGCGCAGTGGGGCCAGCTGATTTACCCGCTCGCGGTATTTGCGATCTGCGGTGCATACCTCTGGCGCAATGCCGGTAACCTGAATGCGATGACCATCGGGGATGAAACCGCCTCGACACTCGGCATTCCGGTTGCACGGTTTCGCCTCATGGTCTTTGTCGTGGGCGCATTGATCACTGGCGTCATGGTTGCCTTTTCCGGCATCATCGGATTTGTGGGCCTCATGGTTCCGCATATCGTGCGCCTGATCGTTGGCGGAGACTATGCGCGTGTCCTGCCGCTCTCAGCGCTTTTCGGTGCGATCTTTCTGCTCTGGGCCGACATATTGGCGCGTACGGTCATGGCACCTGAAGACATGCCCATCGGTATCGTCACCGGGTTGATCGGCGGGCTGTTTTTTGTCTGGCTGCTGCGACGTGCCAGAGGATAGATTTGGCAATTGGCCTCGAACCGGGTGTGACTGATACGAACCGCTTTCGCGTCTAGGTGGTGTTCATGAAGAAGGTGCGTCCAAAGCGATCTTCGATAAACCGGTTTTGCAGGCTTACATTTCTTTCCACATGATCCAGAACGAAATTCGGAATATGCAGGGGTTCGGTCTGGTGCACCCGCCGGTCCGCGTTTTTGTATTCGCTGGGGGGCAAACCGCAGTGGCTTTCAACCGTTCTCAACAGGCCGGTCGGGTCTTTTTTGATCTGGCCGAACGGCAGGTACAGCAATTGATCCTCCGAAAAACGGTCGTCCCAGCGTGGAATGTTCTGCAGGTAGTCACCCCTGGTGCTCAATGCTGGCATCTCCAGAATTGCAGTCCATTCCGTATCCGTTAACTGCGCCTTGTTCTTCCTGTGGGCCATCATCCTCAGTTGCGATTTGAGCCGCTCCAGAGGATTCCTGACGATGAAGATCAATCTTGCGTCCGGCAGAAAGCGTTTGAAGAAATCCACGCCGGTTTCTGGAATGCAGGAGTATTCGGGCGTCACGTCGAGGCATTTCTGGTCATTGCCCGCCCGCGAGAAAACGTATTTGTACCACGTCCCATTGAGGATCGGGCGTGTCGCCAAACGCTCCAGATAGGCAAGATACGCATCGTCCTGAGGAGCGACACCGGACACGTGACGTTCTCGTGCTGCCTTCAGCCCCTTCTTGACGTGCCAAGGTGCCCATCGGCGGCATTCCTCTATGAACTTGTGGTCAAAGAAGTGCAGTTCTTTGAACGGCGGCACCCAGATATCGGATCGCGTGGCAAGCGTCTCGTGGAACCACGAAGTTCCGGCTTTCTGTGCGCCGATGCAGACGATGTCGGGCTTTCGGCCTGCATTCATTGCTCTGCCCACTCCACGTCGCTGGACATGATCACGTTGTCCAAAGCTCTCAGGTTGACCAGATCAGCCTCGTATTTCTGTTTCGAATGCTCAATCTGATTGCTGCTCCAGGGGCTGGCGATGACCTTCCGGATGATAGGTACGTGCGACCCGTATTCCGAGAAGAACCGTGATGTGATCGCTGTCCATTCTGGTACCGTCTGTGGCGGGGAGGCCTTGAGAGCCTGAAGATAGGAGGCCCTACCGTTCTCCGCCAAGCAGGAGACAGGGAATTCCTCAATATTCTTAAACGTATGAGTATCAGGATGCCCGGTAATCAGAGCAACCGTCGCAGCCCAGTTCACGGCCAGATTTTCGGCGTCCAAAATGACAAAAAGAGCTTCTGGCCAAGCTGCTCTCATACGGCAAACAAAATGCACCCAGGAAAAGTCGAGACTGTGCGGATAGGAGTCGACCAGATGCCGCAGATGAGGACTGCGTTTCAATTCCAATTCGATAAACTGCGTAAAATGTTGCAAGCACAAGAAAACGGTCACCCGCTGCCCGTCTGTAAGGCGCCGCAACGGTGCGATCTTTTTTTCCAGACTGGGGTAAAGCACCCCGGCCCGGAGGGCATTTTTGCGGCTACTCAGAAATGCGCCATAACTGTAAACGATGCATCCGCTGTCTTTGTGCTCCAGCACCATTTTCAGATAATTCTCATGCGCGGTCTGGTCTGGCATTCCATCTGTGAGCAGGCCAAGTGTGTTGGCCATGGTTTTACGATGCATCTGTACCTTCGGAAACTCGGTACCAACATCATGAAGGAGCGTTCGATTGGCGGCCAGTAGTCTTTGCAGGGGCATTGGCACAGGAGAATGTGGCCCCAAAACCATGCGGTAGTCGTAGGTCGTCACCATTTAATCACTGCTCACAGCTTGCTCATCATCATGCGCCGCATTTCTTCTCTATCCTCTTTCCTCAGCAAAGGCACAGGGGGCTGACCGCGAATAAGAGCAAATCGTCTGTAGACCGTCGGACCTTTTTGCAATCGTTCAACAACTTCCATCAGGACCTTGCCAGCAGTCGGTGACAAATCCGCGATCTTCGCCGAGCGCTTGATCATGTTGGTGATCAAATCACCCTTTTCGGTCCAGTAGGTGATCAGGCCATCGAACAATGCGCCGCCCCTGGCCATTCTTTTCTTCGGTGGCCAGGGTCTCTTGGGCAGAAAGACCATGCGTTCACTTTCGTAGAGTTTGCTGGTGTTGGCAAAGATACTTGCGCTCAGCCCGATTGCGCGTTCCTCGGTATCCCGACCAAAATCCGCAAGGGTGTCGGCAATCGACACAAGCCACCGCAAGGACAATTCCGAGCGGATCACGTCAAACTGCTCGTCCAGTATCCTCCAGAAGAGGGTGGCTGCAGTTTTGCACTTTGGATCGCGGCGCAGCACGACGATTGTGCAGGCCAGCAGGTGCGCAAGGCGAGACGCACCGGCAAACTCCGGCTGCAGTTTGTGGAAATGGACCATCAGATCATCGGCGCGGCGGGCCCAGGTTCTTTCCGGTTGTCCGGGGATGATCTCATCCACAAACGGTTCCAACGGACAATCGGCCTTCGGCAACGCTTCTGTGGCCGCGTCCATCAGTATTGACCGGTCTGAGAAATATGCGGACCAAAGCTTGTACACCGTTGGCAGTGCCCTCGCTGGTTTGATCACCGTGGCACTGGTTGCAGAAGCGCGGGAAGACTGCCCATCGGGAGAGTAATCTAACGCCTTGTAATCTTGCTGAAATATTTTCAGAAAACGCGCTTCGTCTTCTGTTCCCCAGACACCTTCATTCTGTTGCTGATTGATCGGCTCGGGCAGTTCTATGACTTTGGACGGAACATCGAGCTGCGCACATAACTGATCAAAATCAGCCTGCAGATTTTCAAACCGGAGTATGTGCTGCGCCTCCGCGAGACAATTGAACGGGTGTGTTTGAGGCAAGATGTGGTGTTTGAGGTTCCATGTCAGCGTGCGGTGGCTGCGATCAAAGCCGATCCACGGGTCATCCAGCACGTCCAATGCGGTTGAAATGGTCAAATCCGGCCACCGCGGCTCCGCGTAACCGTCCCCATCCAGCGCATTGCCATACTTGAACATGCGAAAGGCTGACAAAAACCGCGTTTTCGGATCACGGATGATCGCAAATCGGAGAAGCTGCGCGTATTCGTCGGGAATATGACCGAAGAACCGGTTTTCGACACTGTCGCCCAGTGCACTGCGAACGGTTTTCCCACCAGTCTTCGGTAGATGGACAAAGACAACCTTGGGGTCTCGCAGTATAAAATTGGTCATCGTGTCGCTTATGTCTTCTTTCAGTGGAAAGACTATTCCTCTTACTGCCATTTTGATGACCCGCAAAGACCAAAGCATCTTGGCATCTTAATTTGTCGTAGAGTGCAGCCGCAGGAATTGCCGGCGTCAACAGGCAAACGAGGGTCCAGCAACTCGTACCGACTGCCGCTTTCGGGCAGAGATTTCCCGGATGTGTGTCTAGAGTGACGCTTGCAGCAGCTGTTGTGAGTAGGGATGTGCGGCATTGGAGGCGCGCAGGGCATCCACATCTAGTATCTCAACAATCTCACCGTTTCGCATGACCGCCAGCCGATCGCACATGTGACCGACGACAGAGAGGTCATGAGACACCATCAGGTAGGTCAATCCCCGATCCGCCCGAAGATCGGCCAGCAGGTTCAGGATTTCTGCCTGCACCGAGACATCCAGCGCCGATGTCGGCTCGTCCAGCAGCAGCAACGTAGGCTCGGGCGCCAATGCGCGGGCGATGGCGACCCGCTGACGCTGCCCCCCCGACAGCTGGTGCGGATAGCGAAAGCGGAATTTCTGCCCCAACCCCACATCGTCGAGCAGTTTCGCAACGCGGCCGTCGATATCGTCAAACCCGTGCAGATGCAGGGTTTCCCCCAGTACCTGGTCGACGGAGTGACGCGGGTGCAGCGAGGCATAGGGGTCCTGGAACACCATCTGAACAGTTTTGAAAAACCCGCGCGGACGTTTTTTGCCGATGGGCGTGCCATCGACGGTAATGATGCCGGACCAGTCCGGCGCCAGCCCGGTGATCGCGCGCAGAATGGTGGATTTCCCCGATCCACTTTCGCCGACAAGGCCAAAGCTCTCTCCTGTACCAACTTGAAAACTGGCCCCTTTGACTGCATCAACCCGGTCGCGGTTCTTGCCAAACCAAACGTTCATCCCATTCACATCCAGCATCGTCATATGCGGCCACTCACACTTTCCGCGTCCGACCAGGCCGGATCACGCTTGAGCACCTCAAGCCGGTCGCGCGGCGCATCCAACCGGGGCAGGGAATTCAGCAGCCCGCGGGTATAGGGGTGTTGCGCGTCGTGCAGCTTGTCCGCGTCGCAGACCTCGACAATCCGGCCCGCATACATGATCAGCACCCGGTCACAGAAATCGGCAACCAGATTGAGGTCATGGCTGATGAAGATCAGGCCCATGCCGCGCTCCCTCACCAGCTTGTCCATGATGTCGAGCACCTGCCGTTGCACCGAGACATCCAGGGCGCTTGTCGGCTCATCCGCGATCAGGATCTCGGGGTTGGGGATCAGCATCATGGCGATCATGATGCGCTGCCCCATGCCGCCCGACATCTCGTGCGGGTAGGCGCGCATCACGCGCTCGGGACCGCGGATCGACACCGCCTCCAGCATTTCCAGCGACTTCGTATAGGCCTCCGCCTTGCTGGCGGAACTGTGCAGCCGGTAGGCTTCGATGATCTGATCGCCGATGGTCATCACGGGGTTCAGCGAGAACTTGGGGTCCTGCATGACCATGCTGATGCGCTCTCCGCGCACGGCGCGCATGTCCTTTTCGGACTTCTGCAGCAGATCGACCCCTTCAAGGTTGATGTGATCCGCCTCGACTATGCCCGGCGGCCGGATCAGGCGCAGAATGGCGCGCCCGGTCATGGATTTACCCGACCCGCTTTCGCCCACGATCCCGAGACGTTCGCGGCCCAGTGTAAAGGACACCCCGCGCACGGCATCGAAAACGCCATGACGTGACGGGAATTTGACCCAGAGGTTTTTGACGTCCAGCAAACTCACGTCGCACGTTCCATACATTTATCCCAGAATTCAAATTTGCGGATGCGCCTTTCAGAAATATCGAAAGGGATGTCATACTTTTTGAATACACCCTCTGCTGCGGTCTCGGCGTAGACGGCAATTGGGCAGGCGTGATCAAGCGCGATGCGACGGTTGCACAGGCGCTCGTCATAGCAGATCGCCCATTGTATCATCAGTTCGGTAATGGGCGTCATCTCAACCAGGACATCAAAGGATGCCAGTCCGGCCACGCGTGGTGATTTTTCCAGCCTTACGATGTTGGCCATCGACTCGATCATATGTGCTTCAGATCCCTTGGAGATCAGGTCCGCAGCGAATTTCGCCTGATCCCTTTTGCTTAAGCCATCCGCGAATGAAATCTGCTGAACGGCAAAAAGAACACCGGCCAAAACCGCAATCGCCTGTATCCAGTCAGTTATGTTGGGCCTCTGGCTCATTCACCTGCCTTCGGATCAAGGACATCGCGCAGCCCGTCGCCCAGCAGGTTGAAGGCCAGCGAGACGGTGAAGATCGCCAGCCCCGGCACCGTGGCCACCCACCAGTGATCGAGGATAAAGCGGCGCCCTTCGGAGATCATCGCGCCCCATTCCGGGCTGGGTGGCTGTGCGCCAAGGCCCAGAAATCCAAGACCGGCGGCGGCGAGGATGATGCCCGCCATGTCGAGTGTGACCCGCACGATCAGTGAAGAGATGCAGAGTGGCCAGATGTGTTTGGTGATGATCCGGATCGGCCCCGCGCCCTGGAGCTTGATTGCGCTGATGTAATCCGAGGAGCGGATGGTCAGCGTCTCTGCCCGCGCGATCCGCGCATAGGGCGGCCAGGCGGTCAGGGAAATCGCCAGCACGGCGTTCTCGATCCCCGCGCCAAGGGCGGCAACAAAGGCCAGCGCCAACACGAGGCGGGGAAAGGCCAAAAAGATGTCCGTAATCCGCATCAGCACCACGTCAGCCCAGCCGCCGACATAGCCCGAGACGGTGCCCACCAGCAGACCGGCAACGGGGGCAATCAGCGCCACCAGCGCCACGATGTAAAGCGTAATGCGCGCGCCATAGATCAGACGGGAGAGGATATCGCGCCCGAGACTGTCCGTGCCAAAGATGTGCCCCTCGGTGCCCAGCGGGGCCAGGCGGTTGCCAAGGTCCTGGCTGAAGGGATCATGCGGCGCGAGGAGGGGCGCGGCAAAGGCGATCAGGACCAGCGCGATCAGGATGCCAAGACCGACCATGGCCATGGTGTTCGACCGGAAGGACAGCCAGCCCTGATAGAGCGCAGAGAGTTTGGCGTGTCGGCGCGAGGTTGGCGTTTCAGTCAACAACCATTGGCGCAGGGTTTGTGTTTCAGACATTACTTCGCCCTCGGGTCGAAGACCTTATAGAGCAGGTCGGAAAAGATATTGAGCAGGATGAAGATCAGCCCGACAACCACGGTGCCGCCCAGAACCGCGTTCATATCGGCACTCAGCAGGGCGGTGGTGATATAGCTGCCGATGCCCGGCCAGGAAAAGATGATCTCGGTCAGCACGGAGCCTTCGAGCAGGTTGGCGTAGCTGAGCGCGATGACGGTGATCAACTGCACGCGGATGTTCTTGAACGCGTGTTTCCAGACCACATCCCACTCGGACATGCCCTTCACGCGGGCCGTGGTGATGTATTCCGCGCTGAGCTGTTCGAGCATGAACGAGCGCGTCATCCGGCTGATGTAGGCCAGCGAGAAATACCCCAGCAGAGAGGCGGGCAGTATGATGTGAGAAAAGGCGTCCTTGAAGACATCCCAGTTGCCGTCGAGCGCGGCGTCCACGAGGATCAGGCCCGTGACGCTCGGCACCACATCAACGTAGAAAATCCCAACGCGGCCCGGCCCGCCGACCCATCCCAGAATGCCGTAGAAGATCAGCAGCCCCATCAGGCCCAGCCAGAAGATCGGCATGGAATACCCTACAAGGGCAACGACGCGGGCAATCTGGTCGATCCAGGAGCCCTTGCGCACTGCGGCCAGCACGCCCAGCGGCACGCCCAGAACGATGCCGAAGATAATACCAAGCGTCGCCAGTTCCAGCGTGGCGGGGAAGACGCGTGCGATGTCTTCGGAGACGGGCCGCGCGTTCAGCAGGGAGGTGCCGAAATCCAGATGCAGCACGTCCCAGATGTAATAGAGGAATTGCACCAGGAGCGGTTTGTCGAGACCAAGCTGTTGGTAGACCGCATCATAGGTCGATTGCGATGCGCGCTCGCCCACGATGGCCAGAACAGGGTCGATCGGCATGACCCGCCCGATGATGAAGGTAATGAAAAGCAGCCCCAGCAGGGTCACCGCGATGGAACCAAGCGTCAGCAGCGTGGTTTTCGCAATGGGCCAAAGCTGCTCTGACAGAGGCGCCCGCTGGGGGCGCCTCCGGTTGTTGTCCTCGGTGAGGGCCATTTACTTGGTAACCTGCCAGTACGCCGCCGATGTGACCGCCTGACCGGTCGACCAATCCGTCACGTTGTCGCGCAGGGCGGATTGTTCGATCTGCTGGAACATGACCACAAAGGGCGAGGTCTCGCGGAACTCGGCCTGGATATCCAGATACATCTGCACCCGCTTGTCCCGGTCGCCTTCGGTGACGGCTGCGGCAACTTTCTCGGTCAGACCGCCGGTATCCCAGCTGTTGCGCCATGCCAGAAGACCGGTGGCATTGGCCTCATCGGAGTTGTCCGGGTTATAGGCAAAGGTGCCTGCATTGGTCTGGGGATCAGGATAATCCGGACCCCAGGCGCCGAGATAGACATCCAGTTCCCGTGCACGGTAGCGCGCCAGGATCTGCTTGGCGGTGCCCACGGTGATGTTGACCTTGATGCCAGCCTGCGCCGCGGCATTCTGGAAGGATTGGCCGATCTCGATCCGCTCCTGTGCTTCGCGCACACCGATCTCAACCTCAAGCCCTTCGACACCGGCAGCGGCCAGCAGTTCCTTGGCCTTTTCGATGTTGTAGGAGAAGGGGTTTTCCTCGGATGCGCCCAGATAGGTCGCGGGCAGGAAGTTCTGGTGGATCGTATACTGACCGCTCAGAAAGCTGTTCTTCATGCCTTCATAGTCGACCAGATACTTGAACGCTTGCCGCACTTCCGGCTTGGACAATTCCGGATGCTTCTGGTTCAGCGCCAAATACATCAGACGCCCTTTCAGTTCATCCGCGATCTTCACGCCGTCGGCAGCAGACGCCCCTGCAATGTCCTCGGGGTTCAGGTTGCGCGCGATATCGATGTCACCACGTTCCAGCAGCAGGCGCTGGGAGGCGCTTTCAATCACGTGACGCACGATCACCCGCTCCATCGCGGGCGCACCGCCATAGTAGTCGGGGTTCGACGACAGCGTAACGCTCTCATTCGGCTTCCAGCTGTCCAGCTTGTAGGGGCCGGAGCCTGCAGAGTTGGTTTTCAGCCAGGTGTTGCCCATGTCGCCATCGACTTCATTGGCCATCACGACTTCCTTGTCGACGATGCCACCGATGGTCGCGGTCAGGCAGTTCAGCACGAAGGAGGTCGCATACTTCTTGTCCGTTGTGATGATCAGCTTGTTGCCCTCGGCGCGGATGGTTTCGGCCGCGTTCTCGGGCGTGAAACCGAACTGCGTCAGAATGAACGCGGGCGTCTTGTTCAGGATCACCGCGCGTTGCAGCGAAAAGGCCGCATCTTCGGCCCGCACCGGATTGCCGGAATGGAATTTTACCCCTTCGCGCATGGTGAAGGTGATCGTCTTGCCATCCTCTGAGACATCCCAGCTTTCGGCCAGATCGGGTTTGTAGCCCGCCGCCAGGTCATTCGGGTCGAGGTTGACCAGTCGGCCATAAACATTGCGGCTGATGTCGGAGCCTGCAAATTCAAAGCTCTCCGCCGGGTCGACAGTTGTGACGTCATCGATCCGGTGCGCGATCACCAGCATGTTCGCCGGTGTCTCGGCCACCGCCGAGAACGACGTCACGCTGACCGCCAGGCCAATCGCCACGCTTGTCAGTAGTCTGTTGAATGCATTCATTTTGAGTACCTCTCCTGTTTCGTTTCCGTTATTTTTGCGCGTGGCATCCGGGGTTATGTCCCCCAAGTTTTCTTAAGCACACGCAGCCAGTTCTTGTGGCAAAGCTTGGTGATCAAAGCATCGTCATAGCCGTGCTTTGTCATCGCTTGCCTCAATTGAGGCAACGCTGCACAAGAGGTAAGCTCCTCTGGCACAACGGCCCCGTCGTAATCCGATCCGAAGCCCACGCGGTCTTCGCCCAGATGCTCGATCAGGTGATCGAGATGTTTCAGCATTTGCGCCAGCGGCACATCCGCCAGCATGCGGCCATCGTCTCGCAAAAAGGCGACGGCGAAATTCAGACCGACCATCCCATCGCTCTCGCGGATTGCGGCCAGTTGCTTGTCCGTCAGGTTCCGGCTGTGCGGGCAGATCGCATGCGCATTGGAATGGGTTGCCACCAGCGGTTTGGTGGAATGCCGCGCCACGTCCCAGAACCCGGCCTCGTTCAGATGCGACAGGTCTACCATGATGCCGAGCTCGTTGCACCGTTTTACGAGGCGCAGACCATGATCGGTCAGGCCATCGCCGGTGTCGGGCGCGCTGGGATAGCGGAAGGGCACGCCGTGCCCAAAGATGGTTTCGCGGCTCCAGACGGGGCCGATGGAGCGCAAACCCGCCTGATAGAGCACCTCCAGCGTGTGCAGATCAGGGTCAATCGCCTCGGCCCCTTCAATGTGAAAGATCGCAGCAATCCGGCCATCCGCAAGTGCGCCTTCGATCTCATGCGCCGTCCGGCACACCGTCAAGGCACCCCGCTTTTCCAGATCGAAAAGGATCGCGGCCTGTGCCATCACAACCGGAAAAGCATCTTCCCAATCAATGGGTTCCGGCAATGGCAGATCATAGCTGGGCTTGCTCATTTCTTCGAACTTGAAGTCAAGATCGACGGGTGAGGGGACGTAGACCGCAAAGAAGCCGCCGCCAAATCCACCTGCTTGCGCTGTGGGCAGATCGATCGCGCCATCGCGGCCGGTAACAAAGCTTTCGCTTGCCGTGAGGCCGCCCGCGCGGTGCAGTTTCAGCAGCACGTCGTTGTGGCCATCAAAGATGGCTGGCGTCACGGAATCAGTCACGGTGTCTTGCCCCCAAGGAACCCTGAGACACTGTATGTCAGTAATTCTCATAGACCAGAGACAATGACTTGATAATATATCATACCTTAATGAGGAATGCGCAGAGGGCACAATGGGCACAAAAACATGGCACAGCCTGCCGGAATATCAGGCATTGCGGGCCTTGATGGAGAGCGGTACGACCTCCAAGGCGGCAATCCGGCTGGGCCTGTCGCAATCCGCGATCAGCCGTTCCATCGCCAATCTGGAGGCGCGCACGGGGCGGATTCTCTTTGAGCGCGACGGTGGCCGTCTGCGCCCCACGAACGAGGCCGCCCAGATGAACAGGCGCCTTGATCCGCTCTTTGAGGCGCTCGACCGGATCGACGGCCCGCCGGAGGTGGCGCAGGAATCGCTGCGGATCATTGCGCCCCCGACCTACGCGCACCGCTTTCTGGTGCATCACATTGCGACCTTTCTGAAAACCAACCCACATTTTTTCATCAGTCTGGATGTGTCCCCGTCCGAAGACGTTATTCGCGGCATTCTCGAACAGCGGTTTGACCTTGGCGTCACCGGGGTGGAGCTGTCCCGCGATGGGGTGAAGCTGACACCTTACCGGTCTTCCACGGCCGTCTGCGCCATGGGGCAGGATCACTCCCTGGCCGGGCGTGCAGAGATCCATCCCGAAGATCTCGACGGGCAGGCGCTGATTGCGCTGACCCATCGCCACGCCCGACGGGCCCAGTTGGAAAAAGTGCTGCATGCCTGCCGCAGTACCCCCCGGATCGTGGCGGAGGCATCGACCTCCGTTGCCGCCGTGGACCTTGTCAAAGAGGGTCTTGGCGTGACCATCGTCAACCCGTTCCCCATCGTTCAATACCGATCAGACGATCTGGTGTTCCGCCCCTTTGCATCCCAGATCGAATACCGCAGCTACTTCGTCACCCCGGATCATGGCCCGGTGCCCAGCATCACCCGCGCGTTTATGCGGCACTTGCGATTGCACACCGCAACGGATGCATTTTCTGAAAAGGCATAGCTTGCGGCGAACTGTCACGTCAGACACTGACTGATATCGCAGCAGGTGCTGCTTTCGGCGTCGTCTGACATCGACTTTGCTTCCATGCTGACAGCAATTGACAGGGGAGAGTTGCCAATTTTCATAAATCTACTTTCAATCCTCTGAACCGGGTTTAAGTTGCCCGGAGCAAGAATCCATTTGGCGGACCCAAATATGAAACGTTTTACCGCGATGCTGCTTGCTGTCAGCATGACTGCTTTCTCTCCTATGGTCATGGCACAGCAGGGGCCTCCGCCAGTGACCGTCGCCCACCCGGTCGTGAAGACAATTGTCGAGGACGATGAGTTTGTCGGGCGTTTTGAAGCCCGGGCGGAGGTTGTGCTGCGCGCACGGGTGTCGGGGTACCTTGAGACGGTCCATTTCAAAGACGGCAGTCTGGTTGAAAAGGATCAGCTCTTGTTCTCGATTGACCAGCGCCAGTTCGACACGGCGCTGCGACAGGCGCAGGCGCAGATTGACGTTGCCCAGGCGACATATGATTTCGCCGAAGAGCAGCTTGAACGGGCGCAGTCCCTGATCCAGAACGGCAATATTCCGCAAAGCACGGTGGATCAGCGGCGCGAGGCTTACCTCGCGGCACAAGGCGCGCTGGAGCAGGGGCGTGCGGCGCTGGAACTGGCACAATTGGACTATGAATATTCGCAAATCCGCGCGCCTATGGCCGGGCGGATCGACCGGCGTCAGGTCGATCCCGGCAATCTGGTTTCCGCCAACGAGACGGTGCTGACAACCATTGTGGCTTCCGATCCGGTATATTTCTACTTCGACATCGATGAACGCTACTTCCTAGCCTACGCACGGGATGCCCGGGCGCGGGGCGTGTCGCTGCAGGAAGGCGGCGGCGGGCTGGAGGTCAAGGTGACCTTGTCGGACGAAAGCATTCCGCCGCAGTCGGGGTATCTGGACTTCTCCGAAAACCGGATCGACCGGGAAACCGGCACCATGCGCATCCGGGCGGTGTTGGAAAACCCCAATGAATTGCTCACGCCGGGGCTCTTTGGGCGGGTGAATGTGCCGGGCTCGCTGCCCTATGAGGGGGTGTTGCTGCCGGATGAGGCTATCGTGGCCGATCAGAACCGCCGGCTGGTGATGAGCGTCGATGGCGAGGGTAATGTAATCCCGCTGGAGGTCCGCCCCGGACCCCGCATTGATGGCTACCGGGTAATCCGCGACGGGCTGGACGGGTCCGAGACAATCGTGGTCGAAGGCGTCGTGCGCGCCCGTCCGGGTAGCGTGGTAACGCCTGAAATGGTTGACCTTCCCCTGATCGCGGAAAACTGAGATGGGTCGCTTCTTCGTCAGCCGCCCGATCTTTGCCGCGGTAATATCGATCCTGCTGACCATTGTCGGCATCGTCTCCTACTTCCAGTTGCCGGTGGAACAATATCCGCAGATCGCGCCGCCTTCGATCGTGGTGCGCGCGAGCTATCCGGGGGCGGATGCCGCAACCGTTGCGGCCACCGTCGCAACGCCGCTGGAGCAGGAGATTAACGGCGTCGAGAACATGCTCTATCTGTCGTCCTATTCGACAGCCGATGGCGCGATGAGCCTGACGATCACCTTCGAGTTGGGCACCGATCTGGATGCCGCGCAGGTGCTGGTGCAGAACCGCGTGGCGATTGCCGAACCGCGTCTGCCGCAGGAGGTGCGGTCGCTTGGGGTGACGACAACCAAATCCTCACCCGACCTGATGATGGTCGTGCACATGCTGTCCCCGGACGAGAGCTTTGATCAGCTTTATGTCTCGAACTACGCGCGGTCGCGGGTGCGCGACAGGTTGGTCCGGCTGGACGGGGTCGGCGATCTGATCATTTTCGGAGAACGTGAATTCTCCGCCCGCGTCTGGCTCGACCCGGACAAGCTCGCTTCGTTGGGCCTGACGGCGGGCGATGTGGTCGATGCGCTGCGCGAGCAGAACGTGCAGGTGTCGGGTGGCTCGCTGGGCGCGCCGCCGAACGCCAGCGACAGTGCCTTTCAGGTCGCGATCACCACGCAAGGACGCCTGCAGACGCCGCGTGAATTCGGGCGGGTCATCGTGCGCGCCTCGGAAGAGGGCAGGGTGGTCCGGGTCCGCGATGTGGCGCGCGTTGAAATCGGGGCACGGTCCTACATCACGAATTCCTATCTGAACAACAAACCGGCGGTTGCGCTGGGGATTTTCCAGCGCCCCGGCTCCAACGCGCTGGCATCGGCGGATGAGATCATATCGGTGATGGAGGAGCTTTCCGAAGACTTCCCGGCGGGTCTTGAATATCAGGTGGTCTACAACCCGACGGAGTTCATCGCCGCGTCGGTCAACGCCGTTTACAAAACGATCTTCGAGGCGGTGCTGCTGGTTGTCATTGTGATCATCGTCTTCCTGCAGAACTGGCGCACGGCGCTGATCCCGCTTCTGGCCATCCCGGTGTCGCTGATCGGCACCTTTGCGGTGATGCTGGCCTTGGGCTACACGCTGAACCTGCTCACGCTCTTTGGGTTGATCCTGGCCATCGGCATCGTGGTGGATGACGCCATCGTGGTCGTCGAGAACGTGGAACGGAACATCGCGGACGGGATGAGTCCGCGCGATGCTTCCGCCCGCACGATGGACGAAGTGCAAGGGGCGATCATCGGGACCACGCTTGTGCTGATCGCGGTCTTTGTGCCCTCGGCCTTTGTGCCGGGGATCACCGGGCAGTTCTACACGCAGTTTGCCGTGACCATCTCCGTGGCGACGATCATTTCCTCGATCAACTCGCTGAGCCTCTCGCCTGCCATGGCGGCCATCCTGCTGAAATCCAAGGATGCGTCAGAACGGCCCAGTCCGCTGGCGCGGATCACCGGACCCCTGTCGCGCGGCTTCAATCGTGGCTTTGATGCCGTGACGCGCGGATACACCCGCGTGGTACGGTTGCTGGTGGGCTCCACGGCGATGATCGTCCTGTCGCTCGCCGTCTTCGTGGGCCTTTTGGGCGCCACCTATCTGGTCAATGAGCAAGTCCCCACCGGCTTCATCCCGGAGGCGGATCAGGGTTATGCCATTGTCGTTGTGCAATTGCCGGACGGCGCGTCGCTGGAGCGCACCGACGCGGTGATGAAACAGGCAACAGAGGTGGCCCTGAGCACACCCGGTGTCACCAATGCCGTTGCCTTTGCCGGCTTCTCTGGTGCGACGTTCACCAATGCGACCAATCAGGGGGTGATCTTCACCACGTTTGAAAGCTTCGAGGATCGGGCTGAAAGTGGCACCACGGCGGGCATGATCATCGGCCAGCTCTTTGGCCGGATGCAAAGCCTGCGCGAAGCTTTCATCATTGCCATCGCCCCACCCGCTGTCAGCGGTGTGGGCAATGGCGGCGGGTTCAAGCTGCAGCTGAAGGAGAATGAAAGCGCCGATATGTCCCGCGTACTGGGGTCGGCCTACGCAATCATGGGGGCCTCGCAGCAATCCGATCAGGTGCAGGGCGTTTTCACGACCTTCTCTGCGTCCTCGCCGCAGGTGTTTCTGGAAATTGACCGGGTACGTGCACAGATGTTGAACGTGCCCATCGGGTCGATTTTTGAAACCCTCGCCATCAATCTCGGGTCCTCCTATGTGAATGACTTCAACGCCTTTGGGCGGCTCTTCCAGGTACGTGCGCAGGCCGATGAACGGTTCCGGCTGGAGGAGGAGGACATCTCCACCCTGCGCGTGCGGTCTGCCACCGGCGCTCTGGTCCCGCTGGGCACGCTTGTGTCCATCCGGGAAACCGCCGGACCCGCCCTGGTGCAACGCTACAACCAACAGGTCTCCGTGCCTGTTCAGGGTTCCGCGGCAGCCGGTGTTTCGACCGGTGATGCATTGATCGTGATGGAAGAACTGGCGCAGTCGATCATGCCGCCGGGGGTCGACTTTGAGTGGACTGAGCTGGCCCTGCAGGAGCGGAACCAGGGCAATACCGCCGCCTATATCTTTGCCTTCTCGATCCTGTTTGCTTTCCTGTTTCTGGCAGCACTTTATGAGAGCTGGGTCCTGCCCGTTGCCATCATCCTGATTGTGCCCCTGTCCATCCTCGGCGCGCTTCTGGGTGTTCTTTATCGCGGGATGGACAACAACATCCTGACGCAGGTGGGATTGATCGTGCTGGTGGGTCTTGCGGCGAAAAACGCGATCATGATCGTGGAGTTTGCCAAACAGGCGCAGGAGGAACGCGGGCTGGACCCGGTCGAGGCCGCGCTGGAGGCGAGCCGTCTGCGGTTCCGTCCGATCCTGATGACCGCCTTTGCCTTCATCCTTGGGGTGATCCCGCTGATGATCGCATCCGGCCCCGGGGCCGAGATGCGGCAGGCACTGGGGACGGCGGTGTTTTTCGGGATGTCGGGCGTAACCTTCCTGGGATTGTTCCTGACGCCGGTCTTTTACGTGACGCTGCGCAGCATGTTCAAAACCAAGAAGGTCGCGCAGGAGGCCTGACGGGATCAAATTGTGGGTCGCCCCGTTATGCGCGGGCGGCCACTGATCCGTCACTGATGTAGGTGTTGAGCGTGGCAGCACATCCCTGCGACCAGAGAGTTTCGAGCCAACGGTCGAAGGTGGTCGCAAAGCGGGTGTTGCTGCCCAGGTCTCCGTAAAACTGCCGTTGTTCCAGCCAGGCAGCAGGCCGCGTGCGCGCGGCCTTGGCCGCCTCCGCAAGCAGTGGCCAGTGGGGATCATTGGGGCTGATCACCGTGCCGTTTTCGCGTGTGCCCTCGCACATCCGCGCCCAGAGCGCCTCGACCAGCGCAAGCCCTTCGATACCGGTCCCTGCGTCCAGGGCGATGCGCACCGTGGGCAGGACAAAGCCGGTATGCCGCGAAGAGCCGTCAAAGGCCACGCGCCGGGTGGTGTCCACGATCATGGGGTTGGCAAAGCGCCGCTCAATCAGATCGACATAGCTCGCCGCCGTCATGCCGGGCACAGCGGACACATGGGGAGCAATCTCTTCGGTTTGGACCTTGCGGGAAAACGCGGCAATCTGCGGATGCGCCATACAGTCGGCAATGGTCTCCAACCCCATGATCTCACCCGCATTCGCGAGGATCTGGTGCCCCGCGTTCAGAATGCGGATCTTCATCGCTTCGTAGCTGTGCACATCGCGGGTGAGGGTCGCGCCGACCTTGTGCCAATCCGGGCGGCCTGCACAGAAATCGTCCTCGATCACCCATTGGCGAAAGGTTTCATGGGTGACGGGGGCCTGATCGTCGATGCCGATATCCTGCACCAGAGCCAACTCCTTCGGGCCGGTAGCAGGCACGATGCAATCGACCATCGAATTGGGGAAACTGCAGGTGTCGTCGATCCAGTTCGCCAGATCGCTGTCTGACAACCGTGCCAGGGATACCACGGTCTGGCGCAGGATATCGCCGTTGCCCTGCAGGTTGTCGCAGCATTGCCCGGTGAAGGGCCCGGTGCCCGCCTCCCGGCGCTGCCGCAGGGCGGCGATCATCGCACCAAAGGCGGTGCGGGGTGTCTCGGGGTAGGCGGCGTCGTGCTGAATATCGGGATGGCCCGCGTCAAATCCTCCGGTGGCCGGGTCGATGTAGTAACCGCCTTCGGTGACCGTCAAAGCCACGATGCGAATGGTCGGATCCGCCATCTGCGCAATGAGCGGCGCATGTCCGGGTTCCACCGGGACATAGCCGATCATGGAGCCGACAACCTCTGCCGCACTGCCCTTGGGGTCGAGCTCCACCAGCGTCGTCAGGCAATCCTGTGCCAGCAGCTTGTCGCGCTGCGCCGCGTCCTGCGGGCGCACACCGGCACCGATAATCGCCCAGTCGTGGCAGAGGCCTGCGTCAAAGAGCCGGTGCAGATACCATGCCTGATGCGCCCGGTGAAAATTGCCCAGCCCGATGTGTACGATGCCGGGGGTGAGAGCGTTCCGGTCGTAGGTGGGCACCCGGACGTCGGCGGGAAGCCGGGCCAACGTGGCATTCGACAGGCGGATCAGCTCATCCATTGACCACCATCCACGTTGTAGGTCTGTGCCACGATGTAGTCGGCATCGTCACTGGCCAGAAAGACGGCCATGCCGGTGAGGTCCTCCGCCGTGCCCATCCGCCCGTAAGGAACAGCTTCGCCGACTTCTTTCTTTTTCTGTCCCGGCGCCTTGTTCTCATGCTTGGCGAAAAACGCATCGACCCCGTCCCAGTGTTCACCATCCACCACGCCGGGAGAGATCGCGTTCACGTTGATCCCGTGCGCGATCAGGTTCAGCCCTGCCGATTGCGTCAGGCTGATCACGGCGGCCTTGGTGGCGCAGTAGACCGCGACGAGCGGTTCACCCCGACGCCCGGCCTGACTGGCCATGTTGATGATTTTGCCGCCGCCGCCCCGGGTGATCATGTGTTTGGCCACCGCCTGCAGTGTGAAGAGCGTGCCACCCACATTGATATCGAAGACGCGGGCGTAGTCCGCGCGGGTGATTTCTGTGATCGGCGCGGCGGTGAAGAGGGCCGCGTTGTTGATCAGGATGTCGATCTGGCCGAAGTGCTGCACGGTCTCGGCGACAGCGCGGTCGATACTGGCCTGATCGGTGATGTCCATCTCTACCGCGATGGCGGCAGCGCCCAGATCATCGGCGGCTTGCCGGGCGCGCGCCATGTCGATATCGGCAATGGCGACCTGCGCGCCCTCGCGGACGTAGGCCTGTGCAAAGGCAAGACCGATCCCACGCGCGGCCCCGGTGATCAGGGCCGTTTTTCCGTCAAGTCGCGTCATGCAATCCGCAAGCCCTTGTCGTCAAAACGGTGCAGCTGCTCGGTGCGCGGCGTCATGTAGATGGTGTCACCATGGCGGAAACTCACCTCGCCCGGTGCGCGCACGGTGATGGTGTCCGTGAGGCCCGTCTGATGCACGTGAAAGAAGGTGTCAGAGCCGAGGTGTTCGGCCACGCCGACAGTGCCCTGCCATTGACCTTCGGTGGCGGAAACATCGATATGCTCGGGGCGAATACCCAGCGTGTGCCCGCCGTTCTTCACCGCTTCCTCGCCCTCGATCAGGTTCATTTTCGGCGAGCCGATGAACCCGGCTACAAAGGTGTTGCGTGGATTGCGGTACAGCTCCAGCGGGGAGCCAACCTGCTCGATATGGCCTGCGCGCAGCACCACGATCTTGTCGGCCATGGTCATCGCTTCGACCTGATCGTGGGTCACGTAGATCATCGTGGTGGCAAGCTTCTTGTGCAGCTCGCTGATTTCCATGCGCATGCCGACGCGCAGGGCGGCATCAAGGTTCGACAGTGGCTCGTCAAACAGGAAAGCCGCTGGTTCGCGCACAATGGCGCGCCCGATGGCAACCCGCTGACGTTGACCCCCGGACAGCTGACCGGGACGCCGGTCTAGATAATCCGTGAGGTTCAACGCGGCGGCGGCCTGCTCGATGCGCCGATCCTGTTCTGCCTGGTCCATCTTGGCCATCCGCATCGGGAAGGCGATATTCTTGCGCACCGACATATGCGGATAAAGCGCGTAGGATTGGAACACCATCGCAAGGCCGCGCTTGGCGGGTGGGATATCGGTGGCGTCATTGCCGTCGATGCTGATGTGGCCGCTGGTGATGTCCTCCAGCCCCGCGATCAGCCGCAGTAGGGTGGATTTGCCACAGCCCGAGGGGCCGACGAACACTGTGAACTCGCCGTCCTTGATCTCCAGATCCAGCGGCGGGATCACTTCGACGTCGCCGAAACTCTTGGTGACTTTCTGAAGCGTAATCTGTCCCATGGTATCGTTCCTTATTTGACTGCGCCGAAGGTGAGGCCGCGGACGAGTTGTTTCTGGCTGAACCAGCCGAGGATGAGGATGGGCGCAATGGCCATCGTCGAGGCAGCGGAGAGCTTGGCATAAAAGAGGCCTTCAGGGCTGGAATAGCTGGCGATGAACGCCGTGAGCGGCGCTGCCTTGGCGGCGGTCAGGTTGAGCGTCCAGAAGGCTTCGTTCCATGCCAGAATGAAGTTCAAGAGAAGCGTGGAGGCGATGCCGGGAATGGCCATCGGCGTCAGCACATAGAGAATTTCGTCGCGCAAGGTAGCGCCGTCCATCCGTGCTGCCTCCAGGATCTCGCCCGGAATTTCGCGGAAATAAGTGTACAGCATCCACACGATGATCGGCAGGTTGATCAGCATCAGCACGAAGGTCAGCCCGTAAACATTGTCGAGCAGGCCAAACTGGATGAACAGCAGGTAGATCGGATAGAGCACGCCCACTGCCGGCAACATCTTCGTGGACAGCATCCAGAGCAGGATGTCCTTGGTGCGCTTAGAGGGCACGAAGGCCATGCTCCAGGCCGCTGGCACCGCGATGATGATCCCCAGGATGGTCGAGCCCCCGGCGATGAAGATGGAGTTCCACAGGAACCGGCCATAGTTCGACCGCTCCATGACCGTCGAGTAGTTCTCGGTCGTCCAGTCAAAGAACAGGAAGATCGGCGGATCGGCGATGGCCTGCGCCTCGCTTTTGAAGCTGGTCAGGATCGTCCACAGGATCGGGAAGAAGATCAGCAGACCGATGATCCACGCAGCACCGGTGTTGATCATCTTGCGTTGGTTTGTGACAGCACGTGCCATGACGTCGTCCTCCCTTGTTTAGTCGAGGTTCTTGCCAACGATGCGCATCAGGAAGATGGCAACGATATTGGCGAGAATGATCGCATAGACCCCGCCCGCGGACCCGAGCCCTATGTTCTGGCTCTCAAGCACGCGCTGGAAGATCAGGTAGGACAGGGTCCGGGTGCCGAAAGCGCCGCCCGTTGTCACAAAGATCTCTGCAAAGATGGCCAGCAGGAAAATGGTCTGGATCAGGATCACGATGGTGATCGCACGGCTGAGGTGGGGCAGGGCGATGTAGAAGAACCGCGACAGCACCGAGGCCCCGTCCATCTCTGCCGCTTCCATCTGCTCGCCGTCGAGCGACTGGATTGCCGTCAGCAGGATCAGCGTTGCAAAGGGCAGCCACTGCCAGCTGACGATCATGATCAGCGACACCATGGGGGCGTCTGAGAGCCAACTGACCGACTCGGCCCCGAAGAATCGCCATAAATGGGCCAGCAGGCCGTTCGTCGGGTCCATGAAGATATTCTTCCACACCAGCGCGGAGACCGTGGGCATCACGAAGAAGGGGGCGATGACGAGGATGCGGACCACTCCTTGCCCCCACATGGGCTGATCCAGAAGGATCGCCAGCAGGATGCCGAAGACGATGGTGATGGTCAGAACGCCGATCAGCAGGACCAGCGTGGTCGAAATTGCGGGCCAGAACGAGCTGGAGGTGACAAAGCGGACGTAGTTGTCAAAACCGGTCCAGCCCTGATCCCCGCCGCGCAGAGGCAGGTAGGTGCGGAACGAAAACCACAGGGTCATGATCAGGGGCACCAGCATCCAGCCCAGCAAGAGCACAACGGCGGGCGCCATCATCACGCGGGCGGCTGATCGGGAGGCTTTGGTGGCCATTTGACACGTCTCCTCTGTGCGCAGCGGCCTCTGGTGGGCAGCACTGCAGAATTGGGGGTCTAGGACTTAAAGATACGTGAGAGGTGGAGGGCGGCTCAACTGTCCGCCGCCCTCCGATTGAAGGGGGCGGCTTATCTGTAGCCAGCCGCTTCCATTGCTTCGTTGGTGATTGCCTGTGCTTTCGCCAGCGCGTCTTCGATAGACTGCTGACCTGCGTAGGCGGCCGAGAACTCCTGGCTCACTTCGGTTGCGATGCCAGCAAACTCAGGGATCGCGGCGAACTGGATACCCACATAGGGGCTTGGCTCGACGGTTGAGTCAGTCGGGTCAGCCGAGAGGATCGAGTCCAGCGTTTTCTGAGCGAAGGGCACCTTTTGGTACTCGGGGTTCTCATAGAGAGACGTCCGCGCGCCCGGAGGCACATTGGCCCAGCCTTCGTTCTCGGCAACCAGGGCGATGTAGTCCTTGGAGGTGGCCCATTCGATGAACTGCTTAGCTTCGGCTTCTTGCTGTGTCCCGGCAGGAACCGCCAGAGCCCAGGCCCAGAGCCAGTTGGACCGCTTGCCGAGGCCCGTGTCAGGCGCCAGAGCGAAGCCAACCGAGTCAGCAACAGTCGAATCATCACCCGTCACGAAGGAGGCCGCAACCGTGGCGTCGATCCACATGCCGCATTTGCCCTGGTTGAAGAGGCTCAGGTTCTCGTTGAAACCGTTGGTGGCGTAGCCTGCCGGACCGGATTCGTCCATCATACCCTTGTAGAAGTTGAGCGTGTTGGCCCAGGCTTCGGTGTCAAATTGCGCATTCCACTCCATGTCGAACCAGCGTGCGCCGAAGGAGTTGGACATCGCCGTGATGAAAGCACCGCCTTCACCCCAACCGGCCTTGCCGCGCAGGCAGATGCCGTTGATGTCCGCGTCCCGGTCGGTCATGGCCGCCGCAGCTTCGCGCACGAATTCCCAGGTGGGGGCGTCCGGCATTTCCATCCCGGCCTTCTCCATCAGGTCGGTGCGGTACATGATCATGGAGCTTTCGCCATAGAAAGGTGCCGCATACAGCGTTCCCTCATGGCTCAGACCACCGGCCATTGCGGGCAGGATATCACCCACATCATATTCTGCGGACAGATCGTCCAGCGGCACCAGCCATCCGTTGGCACCCCAGATCGGGGTTTCGTACATACCGATGGTCATGATGTCGAACTGACCACCCTTTGTGGTGATGTCGGTCGTCACACGCGAACGCAGCACGTTCTCTTCCAGCGTGACCCACTCCACGGCGATCCCGGTCTTTTCGGTGAAATTATCCGTATACCCCTGCATACGGATCATGTCGCCATTGTTCACGGTCGCGATGGTGAGGGTGGACTGCGCCATGGCAGCCCCAGCGGTAAGTGCAAGTGCACTCGCCGCACAAAGTGCGGTTCTCAGGTACATCCGATTCCTCCCTAGTATTATGGATTGTCCCAACAACAGCATCGAAAAAATTTTAACGCGCGTCAATATTTTATTTTTCGCGCGTTAATATTGAGTGATTTCAAGCTGATGCGCGCAGGATCAGCCGGGCCTCAAAGAGTTTTTCAGTGCGCGAGGTGAGTCGTCCCCCCCCTTCGATGAGCTCAAACAGCGTCTCGACACTGCGGTTGGAGACGGCCTCGTAGTCATGCGCGACGGTGGTCAGCGACGGGCAGGTAAATCGCGAAAACGGGTGATCGTCATGGGCTGCCACGCGCAGCGCGCTGTCAGGCTCCCGCCCCACGCGGATGCCCTTTTCAAACGCCGCCGCGAGGAAACCAATCGCCAGACGGTCGTTGCTGCAGAGCACGGTGTCGCTGGCCAGGGTGTCTTCCGACAGCACGCGCATCGCCCCCCGGTATCCGATGTCCTCGAACGCCCACCCTTCGCCGTCCACCTTGATGACATCTGGTTCGAACCCAAGACGCTCCATGATCGAGATATAGGCCTTGCGCCTCTTGTTTGCGTTTGGGTTCGCCGGGGTGCGCATTTCGAAAAAACAGGGTGGGGCGCCGGACCGCACCAGATATTCGACACTTTGCGCAACGAAACTGAAGTTGTCCGAACCCACGAAGGCCGCGCCGATCCCTTCGAGATCACTGTCAAACAGCACCGTTGGCACGTCCTTACAGAATTTCTCGATGACCGATCTGTCCGAAGCCCGCCCCAGCGGCGCAAAAAGCACGCCCGCAGGTTTCAGGGACCGCAGACTGTCGAGAATATTGCATTCCAGATCGCGCGAGCCGTGCGAGGAGAACAACGTGGGCCAGAACCCCGCAGCGATGCAGCGCTGTTCGATATTCCGGGCTATTTCGGCAAAGAACGGGTCCGACAGGTAGGGCACGACGATGCCGATGTTCTTGGTCAGCCGCCGGTTCTGGTTCATTGCGTAGATGTTGGGCCGGTAGTCATGCTCTTCCAGCGCCGCTTCGATCCGCGTGCGGATGGTGGCGCGTACACTGCTGGGATCATTGAAGTATTTGGAGATCGTTGGGCGGGATATCCCGCTCACGCTCGCAAACTCCGCCATGTTCTTGATCTTGCTCTCGCTCATGCCTCAACTCTGGCCTTCGGCGCATCCACCGATCCGATTCCAGGATGCCAACTCTCGGGAACAGGCCCTCTTTCAATTTTTGTCGCGCGTTAATTTACAGCTTTACAATAGAAAGAGCATTCCTTCGCAGGTCAAGATCAGACTGTATTCTGAAACTTTTCTTCTCGCTTTTTGATGAATGCCGGTGCGCTAGGCGTTTCCGCGGTGCTCGCGGAAGAGCCCCAGTTTCTCCTGAATGGGCCGGTCCGAATAGGAAAACAGCACCGCATCCTCCGCCGTCTCATGGGTGATTTCATGCCAGGAGGGGACGACAACGACATCCCTCGGGCCCCAGTCGATCACCTCGTCTCGGACACGCAGGCGTCCGCGCCCCTCCACCCCGACATAGACGGTCGCATCGGTGGATTTATACGGCGCACTCTGAAAGCCCTTGGGCATCAGTTGCAGACAGGTGCCGATTGTCGGCATCGCCCAACCGCCATCGACAGGGTTGATGTAGCGCATGCGCAGCCCGTGGCAGGGATCCCATTCGTCGTATTTGCGCATCTGCTCAAGCGCGTCGCGGGAGCGGGCGTAAGGATAGTTGAAGATCGGAGAGGTCGGTGTGTGCTGTGCATAGCCCAGCGGCAGCATGTTGGCGCCGTAGCGGGCCGTGCTATCGCCCGTGGGCCTGGTGATCGGCTGCTGATTCTCGCCCAGCCCTTCGGCAAAGGAGGCGTCGAAGAACTGCACCACCGGAATATCCAGCCCGTCGAGCCAGAAAATCGGTTCATTGGTGTCGTTGCCGTGGTCGTGCCATGCCCAGTTTGGCGTGATGACAAAGTCGCCAAAAGACATCTCGGTTTTCTCGCCGCCCACCGCCGTAAAGCCCCCCGCGCTTTCCAGCACGAACCGCAAGGCGGATTGCGTGTGACGATGCGCCGGGGCGACTTCCCCCGGCATCACGCATTGCACGCCGCAATAGAGGCTTGTCGTGACCTTGGAACTGCCCGCCAGCCCCGGGTTTTCGAGGATCAGCACACGTCTTTCCGCCTCTTTTGCCGTGATCAGCTCTGCCGCCTCCAGCAGCCGCGCACGAACGGAGCTGTAGCGCCATTTGAACGGGATGCAGTCCGATTTAGGCTCCGGCGTGATGATGTCCGCCATGACCGACCAGAGTGCGCGCATCGATTCCGGCTCGATCGCGTCATAGAACTGCTGACGGGCCTGCGTGTTTTCAGAGGCGTCGTTTAGGCTCATCTCGGGGTCCTTTCGATCAGGGTGCAGCAAGGCGGTGCTGTGGACGTTTATGCGCCAGTGCAGCGGATTTCGCAAAAACCTTTGGGCGCACATACGGTACAGGTGCGAATTCCCGTTCCGCAATCACCCCGGATATGGTTTGAAGGACGCCAGCACACATCCCACGGGCGGACCTATGGACCTGACGGCGCATGTCGAAAAGCAATTCCTCAAAGGATCGCAGCGCATCTGCGCGGCGAGCGACACCCTGGCGCGCATCCTGCCGCTCAAGCACAAGTTCGGCATCACCCGGCTGGCAAATGTGACCGGGCTCGACAGCGTGGGTCTGCCGGTGGTTATCGCCGTGCGGCCCAACGCGCGGTCCATCGCGATCTCGCAGGGCAAGGGGATGACGCTGGCGCATGCCAAGGCCTCAGCGTTGATGGAAGCGATAGAAATCTGGCACGCGGAGCGCATCGACACGCCGGTGTTCTACGCCAGCATCGCCGATCTGGAGGCGCGGCACCGTTTTGTTGATCTCGACCGGTTGCCGCAGACGCCGCACCCGCGCCCGCATCGCACGGAACGGCAGCATTGGGTTACGGCCTTTGACATCCTGAACGGGCAAGACAAGCTGGTACCCTTCGAGATGGTGCATGCGGATTACACGCACCCGGTGTCGCCCGAAGCCGGGCGCTATCCTGCCAGCACAAACGGCCTTGCCTCCGGCAATCACCTGCTTGAGGCCGTCTGCCATGGCATTTGCGAAGTGGCGGAGCGGGACGCGTTGGCCATCTGGCACGCACGGCCCATCGAAGCGCAACGCGACAGTCGGCTCGATCCGGGATCGATTGAGGATGCCGCCTTGCAGGCGTCGCTGGGCAAGTTCAGACGCGCTGGGCTGGACTGTGCCATCTGGGATGTGACCTGCGATACCGGGGTGCCGAGCTTTCTGAGCATCGTCTTTGATCCCGGCGCGCAGGCGGATCATCTGGGCCTCGGCTCCGGCACCCATCCGGACCCGACAATTGCCCTGCACCGCGCGCTGAACGAAGCGGCGCAGACCCGGTTGAACTACATCTCCGGCGCACGCGAGGATCTGTTTCATGACGAATACAGCGCCGAGGGACGGCAGGCGAAGGCGCAGGCCTTTGAAGATCTGCTGGTCGGTTCCACGGGTGAACGCCGCTTCGATCAGGTCGCAGGGGCGACCAATCGGACGCTGGGCGAGGACCTTGCGTGGTTGAAAAACCGCCTGAAAGGGGCCGGGATCGAAGAGATTGCGGTTGTCGATCTGACGCATTCGGATTTTGAAATACCCGTGGTGCGCGTAGTCATCCCCGGTCTTGAGGCGCCGCATGATGACGTGGCCTATGTGGCCGGCCCGCGCGCTGTGCAGGCGCAAAGCGAAAGCGCAGGGTCATGATCGTTTTTGCAGGTCCATCGCTGGCAGGCGCGGATGCAGAGGTGCTTGATACATTCGACCTGCGGCCACCCGCGCAGCAGGGGGATGTTTACCTGGCAACGTTGGAGACCCCCCGTGCCATTGGCATCATCGACGGGTATTTCGAAGGCGTGCCCGCTGTATGGCATAAGGAAATTCTTTGGGCACTGACGCAAGGGATCGCAGTTTACGGGGCCTCCAGCATGGGGGCGTTGCGGGCGGCGGAACTGGATGCCTTTGGTATGATCGGCCTTGGCGCCATCTACGATGACTACCGCGATGACGTGCTGGAAGACGATGACGAGGTTGCCCTGCTGCATGGCCCGGCAGAGGTTGGGTACCCCGGTTTGAGCGTTGCCATGGTGAATGTGCGGGCGACGCTGAAGGCCGCACAAGAGGCGGGTGTCGTTTCGTCCAATACAGCCGAAACCCTGATCGCGCGCGCCAAGACAGAGTTCTACAAGACCCGCACATGGGATAGCATTTTCCGGACCGGTGAGACCGGGGGGCAGGGGGATACGGCGCTGCCGACGTTGCAAACGTGGATCGCACAAAACGAGGTGGATCAGAAGCGGCTGGATGCGCAGCTTCTCCTGCGCCACATGGCCGAGGAAGCGCATCGGCCCCCTTCCGCGTCCTTTCATTTTGAGCAGACGGCGCTTTGGCACGACGCGGTGCAAAGCTGGCGGCAGCGCGCGCGACAGGAAAGCGCAGCGACCCACGGCGGGTACCGATTGACCGGCGGGCTGTCTTTCCGCGACGATTAGACGAGTGATGGACTGAACGATACGATTGCGATAGCCATAGAATGTAAGTGGTCGGTTTGAAGGTGAGAGTGCATGCAAGGAACGCGGTTTAAACTGTTCCCACAGCCCCAGTTTCTGGACGAATATGCCGAACCGGAGGTGGTCGAGGTGTCGTCGGCGCCGGGCACGGTCGGGCCGGGGCCATCAGACCGCCGGATGTACAGCATCTTTCCGATTGGCAAGACAGAACCCTATGGTATTTCGCCTGATGGGTCGGACCCGTCGGCGCCGCCCTGGACCGGCAAGGTCGAAGCCCCGGCGATGCCGGATGCCGACGGTCATTTCGACTATCTGGAACCGGGCACGCCGCAGTTCGAGACGGCGCATCTTTTTGGCACCGTGCGCTTTGTCATGGACATCTGGGAGGACTATTTCGACCGGGAAATCCCGTGGCAGGGAGAGGCGAGCTATGACCGGCAGGAGCTGACGATTCTGCATTCACTGGAGAATGCCTATTCGGGCTACGGTTTCATTGAAATGGGCGTGGACCGCAGCGCTGGCGAGACGCGTCCCTTCAGCCTGAACTTTGATGTGATCGCCCACGAAGTGGGCCATGCGATCATCTATTCCGAGGTTGGCGTGCCCGATCCGCAGAATGTCACCGGCGAATACTTTGGCTTTCACGAGAGCGCCGCCGACCTCGTTGCGCTGATTTCCTCTTTGCATTTCAACTCATTGGTCGATCGACTGCTCGAGAACACGCGTGGCAATCTCTACATGCTGAACGCGGTCAACCGTGTTGCTGAGCTCTCGGAAAACAAACAGATCAGGATCGCAGCCAATGACAAGAGATTGGGCGAATTCGCCAAAGGCTGGGTCAAGGAGCACCACCTGTCGCAGCCGCTGACAGGCGCGTTCTTTGATATTCTGGTAGATATCTTCCACGAAATGCTGCTCGATTACGGGGCGATCACGCCGCAGATGGAGCACCTGTCGGACGAGTTGCTGGCCACGTCGAATTACGCCCCGGTGATGCAGGAGCTTTTCGACGAGGCCTATGCCGCCAACCCGGACAAATTCAAGATGGCGCTGCTGGATGCGCGCGATATCATGGGCACCTACCTGGCCGATACCTGGGAGCGGCTGGATGAGCAGGGCCTGAATTTCGTCGACGTTGCGGAGGTCTTCCTCGACGTGGATCGCGCACACACCGGCGGCCGGTTCGAGAAGCTCATCCTCGGTAATTTCAGAATGCGCGATATCGGGCTTGTTGCGGTGGGTCCGCAGCTCGAACCGCTCGGAAAAGACAGCCATGCAAATTCGGTCAGAACGATGCTTCCGATGGACTGAAAAACCAGAATAGGTTAACACTGTAATTGCTGAAGGCTGAGGGGGCGGATTTCCCTCACGAAAGGACAAACATTATGAAAGAATCCCTTTATACATCTGCATCTATCGTGTTGTTCGGACGGGAAGTCGACGATCTGGCGGTGGTGTCCGCCAGTCGCGACAATCAGGTGCTAAGCAAGGCGGATGGACAGTTTGCCCGCATTTACGGGTTCAGCTACGACGGCGCTTATTTTGAGATCCCGACACCTGTTCTTTTCATGGTGAAAGGCGAGAGCAAAGACCCCGACAAGGTGCCGGTGCCCGGACCTAATCCGCGGGACAAGAAGTTCTATGCGGACCTGCGGGCCTGGATCGTGAAGCAATCCGACGACACCATCCGGCTTGATGTCGATCAGGGTAAGTTCGAGGATGTGCTTCTAGCCATGGCTGCTGACGGTGTCAGTGGCGTTTCCGGTGCGCGTGTATCGGGTGCCCGGGTGTCCGGTGCCCGCGTGGCAGGTGCACGGGTCTCGGGGGCACGTATTTCCGGCGCCCGGATCAGCGGTGCGCGCGGCGGCGACGCCAGCGATTAATCAGGAAAGGGGTGCGGGCCTCAGAGGCCCGCGCGCTTCATGCCATCGAGGAAGTGCTGAACATCTTCCTCGAACTTGTCGGGCTGGACGGCTGCCCAACGTTCCACAGAAAAATTTGGATGCGCTTCACGTACGAGATCTGCTTGCGCGCGTGCTTCCTTGGTGCGCCCAAGATGGGCATAGCTGGCGGCAAGGATGCGGCGTCCTTCGGTCGGGTTCTGCATTTTCTGGATAGTGTTGATCGCATCTTCGTAGCGCTGCAGGTTGAAGTAGGCGCCGCCAAGGTGCCAGATGTATTGATCCGGATAGAACGGGTTGAGTCGCATGGCTTTCTGCAAAAGCTCCACCGCCTCCTCTGACCGGCCCATGTGAGCCAGTGCGTCGGCCATGTCCGACATCAGGTCGGCGTCGTTTGGATTGAGCTTGAGCGCGCGATCATAGGCGTTGATTGCCGGATCATGCTCCTTGCGGTAGAGATGGGCAAACCCAAGCTCTCCGAAACCACGGGCGTCCGCTTCGTCCAGATCAATCGCTTCGCGGGCGAAACTCAATGCATCGTCCAGCGCAAGATCCGGCTGCTCTGCCCAATCATACCGCCAATCCAGATTGAAGGTCCGGGATTTGGCTGCATAGGCCCGCGCGTAGCGTGCATCGCTGCCAATGGCATCTTCATAGAGATGGCGCGCCTGTTTCACTTCCGGCTGGGTGTATTTGAGCACATGCCTGTGACCTTTGAGCACGAACCCGTAGGCCATGAGATTGGCAGGGGGCAACAGGCGCATGCGGTCCCGCTCTGTGGCCTCGATCCGGGCTGCTGTCGCGGAGACGATGATCTGCGTGATCTCGTCCTGCAAATCGAAGATATCCTCGATATCGCGGTTGTACTGTTCACCCCAGATGGTGCGATCCTGCAGCGCATCCAGCAGCTGCAGCGTGATCCGGATACGTTTGCCAGCCTTGCGCACCGTGCCGTCGACCGCATAGCGCACGCCAAGTTCCCGCGCGGCCTGCGCCGGCGACTTGGTGCGATCCGCAAACATATTGGCCGATCCGCGCGCGATGACAAAGAACTCCTGAAAGCGCGACAGGTTGGTTGTCACGTCCTCGGTCAGACCTTCGGCAAACCACTGGTCCCCCTGGTCACTGCCCTGGAACCCAAAGGGCAGGACAACGATGGATTGGTTGGCGACCGGGCGCTCCTTGAACTCGGCGGAGTTCTCCAGATTGCGGCGCAGCCCCGGCGTCATCGCAGCCGTGGTCGGGTTCTCGTGCACCTGGAACACATCGATGGTCCGGCCAATGTTCTTGAAGTCCTGACCGCCAAGGTATTCGTAGCCGTATTTCAGCTTGGTACAGACGTGATCATAGGCCGCGCCTGAAATGCAGACCTGTCCCGGCGCCGCAAAGGCTTCGATGCGCGCGGCGATGTTGATGCTCTCGCCGGTGATTTCGTTGCCGCTGATCAGGATCTCGCCGAGGTTGATGCCAAAGCGGAAGTGGATCTGTTCTTCTTCCGGCAGCCCGCTGTTCTCTTCTTCCAGCGTCTTTTGCATTTCTACCGCAAAGGTCACCGCGTCCACGGCGCTTTCGAAAACCATGAAGGCATTGTCGCCCGCAGAGCCTTTGAACTCACCCGAGTAGGACGTGATGACATCGCGAAACTTTTCCAGCCGGTTGGTGACCGAGATCGTCGTCTTGACCTCATCCACGCTCATCATCGTGCTGAAGTTCGCCACATCAGCAAAGACGATCGCCACCAGACGACGTTTCAAGGTTTCGCGTGACCCGGGTTTGTTTGCAGTATCAGCCAAGATTTTCTTTCCAACAGGTTGGCGAGAACGAGAGATTGCAGGACCCCGCGACAGTTTCAATGACCTCGTCGCGAGTTGCAATCCATTCCGTTCCTAAAATGCCAGCAATTACGGTATCCTTTCGGATGCCGTCGACAAACCAGCCTTCGCGGAAACGACCTTCTTCGGCAAAACCGAATTTCTCCAGCACGCGTTGTGTCGCGGCGTTGTCCGAGCGGTAGAAGGTGGTCACCCGGTGAAGGCGCAGCCGCTTGAAGGCAAAATCCAGCATCGAGACGGTCATTGCCGTCGCCAGACCTTTCTTACGAAAATCCTCGGTGACGAAGAAGGGCAAAACCGCATCGCCTTGGATATAATTCACTGATTCCAACCCTGCGATCCCGACGGGATTGCCGTTGTCATCCTCTGCCATGAACCAATAGGCGCCCGGCGAGGATTTTTGTATCATCGATTCCCGCCAGCTTTCGCGCAATGCATCGACACTCACCGGTACGGGAAGGGTGCGGTCAAAAAGAGCAACATCCGTAAAGTTCCAGAACCAGCCCGAAATCCGGGGGATATCTTCCAGCCCCATCGGGCGCCAGGTGATGATCGCTGTAGTTTCGTGAGTCATATTTTTATCCTTCCAGCCAAGCCCGGAACTCACAAACGGGTTTTACAACGCCGGTGATCGGGCTTCGCGAGAAACTACAGTCCGTTGGTTAACTACCTTTGTTACTACCGTACCCATCAGAAAAGCAACGGAATTACGGGAAGTGGCTCAGTGGTATGGGAATCATGACGTGCCTGTCTGTAATCTTGGACACGTAGAACGAGAAGCATGGTGTCCTGGCTCACAATGATGAAATGAAGGCGGGCAGCGTCGCGCTGCCCGCCTTCATCCCGCCAGACATCGAGCGGTCAGCAAGTGCCGACCCGTCACGAAATCCTCAGGCCGTGGCCTCTTCCGGCAACTCCTCCTCTTCCGGATCAGGTGGGTCTTCGGCGAGGACCACCTGACCGTCCGTCAACTGCGCAAAGAGGTCGGCCGCTTCCTGCGTCGGATCGCTTTCGCTGCCATCCAGATCAGCTAACCCGTTGAAGATTGCATCTCCATAGGAGGTGAACTGGTTGCCCAGCGGGACATTCGGATCGATCATCACCGGATGGCTCTCGGTGTAGATGTCACCGGTAATCCGGTCAGAGAAGTAGAGATCGACCATGAAGTAGTTTTCTCCGCCAGACGTCGAATAGTAGCCATCCGTCTCCAGAACCCGAAGCACGTCCTCCATATCCATGTTGTAGCTGTCGGTTCCTGCCGGAAAGCTGGTTTGCCCCAGGCTGTCGGTCTTGGTACCGCTGATTTCCACAATCCGGGCACCCGGATCAGGCCAGCCCTCGCGGTAGGTCATCGGATCCAGCACCAGATCGGGCTGCACGTTCTCCGG
Source organism: uncultured Roseobacter sp. (assembly GCF_947492555.1). Taxonomy (GTDB): domain Bacteria; phylum Pseudomonadota; class Alphaproteobacteria; order Rhodobacterales; family Rhodobacteraceae; genus Roseobacter. The sequence continues at coordinate 494,613 of NZ_CANLNE010000001.1, read as the reverse complement.
CAGATCGGCAGAGTTCACGATCTCATCAATCGCTGGATTGAAGTTCTCGTACTCCTGATTGACGTTCTCGAAGGTCGGATCAATGATCGTATGCTGGAACTGATCCGGCGTGCCGGGGTTGTTCGGTGTGAACCATTTGAACAAATCCATGCCCGTATCGAACCCTGAGATCTGCGTCCCGATAAGGGTCATGTCGGTTGTGTTCGGGCCGAAATCGACGCCGACCTGTGCCGAGCTGTAGCTGACCCCCGGACCTTCCCCGATCAGATCGAAATCCTCGATGATGTAGTGCGAGGTATATTCGAAATGCGCGCCCGACCGCACGTTCCACGCGGTAAAATCGCTGAACTTACTGTGCAGATCGTGGCCCTGGTTGGGGTTGGATTTCACCACATGCAGGCCTTCCTTGGCGGCAAAGGTCTCGTTGCCGTCGAAACCCAGCACAGGGAAGTGATCAAGGAATACCGTCTCGTCGCCAAAGAAGGCATCCGGCGCTGCAAAGACATCCGAGTCAGCGGTATAGAGACCCTCTTCGAACCCGCGGTGCATGTAGACAAACCCGTGATTTACGCTGGCGGCAATGTTGTCGGTGGATTCCACCATACGCCCCTGGAACCAGAAGCCATCGCCGGTCTGACCCAGATCGAAATTGGCAATATCATTGCCGTCCTTCGGGGCGGCCCAGCTGTTGCCTTCGGCGTAAATGGCTATGTTGTTGCTCCAAACACCGGTTTCATTCCCGGATTCGGCCACATAGCCGGCACCAAAGGTATCGAAAGTCGCGTTTCCATCGACAATCGCATTGGAATCGTGGTGCACGATACCCCAACCGGGAGAGCCGAAGACAGCATTGCCCATCAGTATTGCCGGATCCTCCAGATCCCCAACGCCCGCCTTGTGAATATGCGCGGGATAGCGGCCTTTTACGTTATCATCAAAGCTGATGTCATTGATATCACTGGCATCCTGCGCGGATTCTGATTTGTCGGTGCGCCCTAAATCATGAAATGCCGCATAACGCACATCCACGTCATCATTGTGCATGAACATCACATGCCCCCGCGCGTAGATTTCCGCATCTGCGCCGTCTTCGGACGAGAAGGTGACATTGCGCGAGTAATTCGCCACGGACGTACTCAGATCATCGCGTGGGGCGTCATGGTCATGCTGCAACGGGTCGTCGAAGTAGACCATGCCGTCCTGAATGTCGGTGATCGTGCGCACCTCGTCTTGCGAGGGGAAAGGGTCAACACCATTGACGCCATTCCAGTCGTGCCCGCGATAATGGGTCCCCGCCACGACGATGGTGTCGCCCACCTCCCAGCCTTCCGGGGCACTGTCGAACTCGACCCATGTGTCGCCTTCCATTGGATCGTCAATTACCTTTTCATGGGCGTCTTTCTCTGCACCATGGATGTTTGTTTCGCCATGGGCGATCAGTCCTCGGGACAGCAGCGTCGGGTCCCAGTCGGTATCGATGGGACCGTTCCCGGCGAACACGATATCAACGCTGACATCCGCCTGCACTGGTGTCTCTTCTGTGCCGATGGTCAATGTGCCGCTGGGAGAGATAACCATCGTGTCAATGACCATCTGGCTGTCGGCGTCATGAGCAAACTCCAGATGTCCGTCAACACGGACGGTGAAGAGACTGGCGTCGCTCACGGCGTCATACGTCATGTGCACCCCATCGGGGATTACCACACGTGCGTCTGCGTCAGGGATTTGTCCCTGATACCAGTTGTCGGCGTCGAACCAGCTGCCGTTGCCGATGGCGATGTGCGTGGCGTCTGCGGGCGAGACGAGGTTCAGCGCCGCCATATGTTCCATACCCTGCGGGGAGCCCGGATCGTGGGGGTGGTGACCATCCTGCCCAGCTCTGACCTCGGCCACGAATGCTTCGATTTCCTCCGGGGTCTGTGGCAGGTCTGAGCCGTGGTCATGCGGTTCATCCCCATGCCCGTCTTCAGGCGGCGTTTCAGGATCGTGCGGACCATCATCATGCCCGTCTTCAGGTGGTGTCTCTGGATCGTTCGGCTCGTCGCCGTGGCCCTCTTCAGGCGGCATTTCCGGGTCCTGGGGATCGTCACCTCCTCCTGTCTCCGGGGGCGTGAAGGGGGGGGCGGGGTCTTCGCCATCTTCATTGGGTGGTGTCACCGGATCCTGATCGTGCTCTTCACAAACGGGGTCCTCTCCGGCTTCGGGCGGCGTTTCCGGAGTGTCTTCGCCACCGGTGTCCGGGGGTGGATCGATGGGTGCAGGATCAACGGGGGGATCCTCTGACGCGTCCTCTTGGGTCGCTTCGAAATATTCGGTCAGCTTTTGAAAGAAATCGGACAGGCCACCGGTGTCGTAAATCCATTTCAGGAATGAAAACATCTCGCGGTTCTCCAGCGTGCAGCATGGTAATGTGGTAGAATCACACTACTGTAGGTTGGTCCCCCGGTGCATACCCTTGCACGTCAAAACGCGATTTCGCAACAACTAGATTCAACTTTTTAGTGCATGGATTTTGCGTGCCGCCGAACCTCAAATCCGAGATTTACATACTGATAACATTGAGTTTTCATAGTTTAGCCGCATTCAGGTTTCGACGAAGTGTAAAGGCTTCGTAAACGCGTTTGGGTTGCGCTGGCGGATTGTTAAGTATTTGCGGATTGCGATGCGAAGGAACCGGTGTGTTGCCGAACGCGGCACCCAGATCGACTAGGGTGACGTTGCTCTGGACAATTGTGGCAACTTTTGGGAAATCCAAACGTCTGGACGCAATGAAGCTCCGGTTTTTGCGCCGCCTTCCAGTGGTGTCTTGGCACTTCGCGCTTGACGTGACACGGTTCCCAACCAGACCCGACGCCCAACCTGCTTTGATGTTTCCGGCGGGTTTTGTACGGCACGGCAGCGCGGTGGCAGCGCAGAATTGGCATCACGCGCACGGTCCGTGATCTGTATGGAGACCGCATATCCGAGGGTAATGCGGTCATCCAAAGGGTTGATGTCGTGGCGAGAGCTTACGTCACCCGCTGATTGCCCACGGGCGTCCGGATGGTGTTGTCCGCCCGATATCTGTGCCACATCTGGCAGTTGCCTACTCACGTAGCTTTCTGCCCGGGTTTGCGGAAACGTTAAGAGCAGCCTTCGTTTTGCTGGAAGAATTTGTGACCGGCTGCACCCGTTGGGGCGGGATTATTGGTCCTCCGGACGTACTGACGGTGTATCAAACTCCCGGTGCAGCGGCGGTAGAGCCTCGAATGACCAACTCGCCCTCGATGAGGGCGTCATTCGTCTGCGCATCTCTGTCCAGCAGAACCTGTCGCACGGCTTCTTTCGCCAGCAGGGCGCTTGGCTGAGAGATCGTCGTGAGCCGCGGCACCACGAGAGAGGCCAGCGTGATGTCATCGAATCCCATCACCGAAAGGGTCTCCGGTACAGCGATTTCCATGTCTCGCGCGGCGCGCAACACGCCGATTGCCATCTGGTCACTGGCGGCGGCAATTGCCGTGGGCCGGATGTCGGGCGGCGACATCAGCAGCTTCCGCGCCATCTGCTCTCCGCTTTCGTAGTCAAAATGACCTTCGAGGACGCGCAGAGACAGGTTAGGGTTCGTCGCCTGATGGCGCGCCACGCACCGCTCAAACCCCAACCGGCGCTGGCGCCCGACTTCGGTGTTTTGCGGCCCGGCGAGATAGGCGATGCCTGTATGCCCCAGGCCAATCAGGTGTTCGGCAGCACACTCTGATCCCTGCACATGGTCTGTGCTGACCAGGGGGCTGGCGTGAAAGCGGCGGTCCAAAGAGACCACCCTGACCTGCGTGTTGCACAGCTGTGAACTGGAATCGTTCGAGGCCACGATGATCAACCCGTGCGGCGATTGCTCCAGCAGCGCCGCGATCTGGCGCTCTTCCGTGGCTGGATCGTCATGCGAGTTGGTCAGCATAACGGTATGCCCCCGCTGTGCCGCTTCGGTTTCGATTCGCAGGGCGAGTTGAGCAAAGAACGGGTTGGTGATGTCTGGCACCACCAGTCCGACGATATTGATCTTGTTGGTGCGCAGGGCGCGGGCGGCCATATTCGGGCGATAGTTCAGATCGGACGCGGCCTGCAGCACCCGCTCGCGCAGGGCCGTCTTGACCGTGGTGTTGTTGGACAGCACCTTTGAGACGGTGCCGACCGACACCCCGGCTTCGCGCGCTACATCCTTGACAGTCGACATATGTCCTCGCTGCTCTGTGTCAGCCTGAGTTTTTCCGGTCCTTGGGCTTTGGTGTCAATGGGTTGTGACCGCTGGCGCGGTCTCTTCCGACCGGAAGGCCAGCAGGTCGGAGAGACTGGGTGCCGCTGCCGCTGCCCCTGGTCGCGTGGTCGCTAGGGCTGCCGCCTCCACCGCCATAGTGATCGCCTGTTCCGGTGTTGCGCCTTCGGCCAGAAACACCGCCAGCGTGCCATTGAAGCAATCGCCAGCACCCACAGTATCCACCGCATCGACCTTTGGTGCAGCTTTGCGACCCTGCGCGTCGCCGATCTGCCAGGCCACGCCCTGTGCGCCCATGGTCACAATCGCGCCGCGCGGTCCCAGCGTGGTCAGTGCCGTGGCCGTCATCTCACCTTCGGGCAAACCGCCCGGCAGGTGGCCGGTGATCAGCGCGGCCTCATGGGCGTTTGGCGTCAGGATATCGAAACGCGCCAGCGTGTCCGCATCCCACATCGGCTGCGGGGCGGGGGCCGGGTCCATGATCACGGTTACCCCGTGTTGGCGCGCAATCTGTGCGGCTTGCAGCGAGGCTGCCAGCGGGATTTCATTTTGTAGCAACAGCACCTTGGATCGCGCGATGAGCGGCGCATGCCGCAGGATGATCTCTGGCGTCAGGGAGGCATTCGCCCCCGGCGCGAGGCGGATGATATTGTCACCGTCCGGGCCTACGTCGATGAAGGCCATGCCGGTTGCGTCCCGAGGTTGGGTTTCGAGGGCAAGATCCAGATTTGCCTCTGTCAGCAAGGCCGTCACCTGTTGCCCGAAGCCATCGGCGCCTACCGCCCCGATCAGGCTGACCTTCGCGCCGAGCCGTGCTGCGGCCACCGCCTGATTGGCGCCTTTGCCGCCCAGACCCACCTGCGTGCGGATAGCCGTGACCGTTTCGCCGACCTGCGGCCAGCGGGGCAGGTGGTTGGTCAGGTCGATATTCACACTGCCGACGACGACGATATCACTCATGATGCGGAATACTTTGCCCGATAGTGGTCCAGAATGACAGCGATCACGATCACAAGTCCGGTGATCATCTGGCGCACGAAGTCGCTCAGGCCAATCAGGATCAACCCGTTGGCCAGCACCCCGATGATGAAGGCCCCCAGCAGCGTGCCAATGACCGACCCACGCCCGCCGCTGAGGCTTGTCCCGCCGATGATCACGGCGGCAATGGCGTTCAATTCGAACCCGATGCCCGCAATGGGTGAGGAAATGTTCAGCCGCGCCATATAGATGATTGCGGCGATCCCCGCCGTCAGCCCGCAGATCGAAAAGGCCGCGACCTTGTACCAGAAAACGGGGTGACCTGCGAGCCGCACCGCTTCTTCATTGTTGCCGATGCCGTAGATGAGCCGTCCAAACACGGTGCGGTTCAGCACGAACCAGGCGATCACCACCAGCGTTAGGGCGACCAGGAACACCACCGGCACGCCGTAGATCAGCTTGGAGCCGAATTCTTCAAAGGCGAAGGGAAAGGAGTAGATCGTCTGCGCCCCGGAGATTTGCAGCGCCGCGCCCCGTGCGATGTTGAGCATGCCCAGCGTGATGATGAAAGACGGCAGGGACCAATAGGCGCTGACCACCCCGTTCAGAATGCCGCAGACCATGCCCGCCAGCACACCTGCGAGCACGGCCAGAATGATGAGTTCGGTCGCCCCAAGCCCGGGCAGGGTGATCGCCTTGCCTGCCACCACGGCAGCAAAGGCCATGACCGAGCCGACGGACAGGTCAATGCCGCCGATCAGGATCACGAAGGTCATACCCACGGCGAGCACCAGGTTGATGGTGATCTGCGTGAGGATGTTGGTGATATTGTTGGCGGACAGGAAATGCTCGCTCGCGACCGAAAAGAAAAGGATCATCAGCAGCAATGCGATGCCGATCCCGGCGTTGTTGATCACAGACCGAATGGACATGCTGGTTTTCTCCGGGGAATGGGGGGTGATGTCGACGGCGCTCATGCGGGGATCCTTTCGTCGGTCTGCGTCTGCCCGTAGGCCAGATGCAGAATGCGCTCTTGTGAGTAATCGGCGCGCGCCAGCGTGCCCTGGATTTCCTGACCGGCCATGACCATGATCCGGTCGCAGAGCGTGATCAGTTCGGGCAGTTCTGAAGAAACCACGATCATTGACATGCCCTGCGCCACAAGATCGCGCAGGATTCCGTAAATCTCGGCTTTGGCACCCACGTCGACGCCACGCGTGGGTTCGTCAAGCAGCAGGATTTTCGGCGTTTTCGCCAGCCATTTCGCCAGCACCACCTTCTGTTGATTGCCACCCGAGAGGCTGGCGGCATGGTCCGACAGCTTGCCGTATTTCAACTTAAGCCGTGCACCGCCCTGGGCGGCCATCTCGCGTTCCTTGCCGAAATTCAGCAGGCCGCGCCGGGATATAGTGCCCAGATCGACCAGCGAGCTGTTGGCGCTGATCGGCATATCAAGGATCAACCCCTCCTCCTTGCGGTCCTCGGTCACAAAGCCGATGCCCGCTGCAATCGCGTCGCGCGGTCCGGTGATCTGCACCGGCTGACCGCCAAGCTCGACCTGACCGTCCAGCTTCGGGTCAGCCCCGAAAATCGCGCGCAGCACCTCGGTGCGTCCCGCGCCGACCAGCCCGGCGATCCCGAGGATTTCACCGCGCCGCAGCTCAAAACTCACCGGCGTGCCAGTGGGGTTCGCGGTGGTGCGCAAGCCATCAACCCTCAGCGCGATCTCTGCGCCCAGATGCGTCTCAGATCCCGCGTGCTGGGCCTCTTCCAGCGTGCGCCCGACCATAAAGCGGACCACATCCGCAGGCGTCACATCGGCAATCTCCCGGGTCGCAATGGTCTCGCCATTGCGGAACACGGTCACCCGGTCGCAGATGCCAAACACCTCGTCGAGATGATGCGACACGAAGACCACCGTCACGCCCTTGGCCTTGATGCCCGCGACAATCTCAAACAGCCGCTCTGTCTCGCGCTCGGTCAGCGTCGCGGTGGGCTCGTCCAGGATCAGAATGCGGCTCTCGCTTTGCAGCGCCCGCGCGATCTCAATAAGCTGCCGATGCGCGATCCCAAGTTGGCGCACGGGCGTGGTCACATCCACATCGCTGAGCCCGATGGCATCCAGTGCGGTGCGGGCGCGGCGGTTCATCTCCCCCCGGTCCAGTAGACCCAGCCGCGTCTTTGGCATCGCCTCAATGGAGATGTTTTCGGCTACGCTCAGATCATTGAGCAGGTTGAATTCCTGATGCACCACCTGGATGCCCGCCAGCTTTGCCGCATGCGGCGAGGCAGGCCTGTAGGGCGCACCGTCCAGCGTGATGTCTCCGGCGTCGAACAGGTGTACGCCCGAGAGAACCTTGATCAGCGTGGATTTCCCGGCGCCGTTTTCACCGACCAGCGCATGCACCTCGCCTGGTTCAAGCTCAAAGCTCACCCCGTCCAGCGCGTGAATGCCGCCAAAGGATTTGCGCAATGCTGACACGGAAAGGAGGGGGGATGCGGTCATGGCTCTGATCCTGTTGGGGGCACCCGGCGTCGCGCGCCGGATGCCGGGAGGGGCGGTTTATTCGCCCGCAACCAGTTCGATTGGCGTCTTGACCCAGCCTTCAAGCTGTGGGCCGCCGGCCAGCACGTCGAGGGCGAGGTCGATGGAGTTCGCCGCCATTTCCTGACCAAACTGATCCACGGAGGCCAGCAGGCGCCCGTCTTCTATCATCGGCAGCACGGCGGGAATGGCATCAAAACCGACCACCTTGATGTCGCTGCGGCCTGCGGATTCCAGCGCTTTGACGACACCGATGGCCATGGAATCATTGGCCGCCATCACCCCCTGAATGTCCGGGTTCGCGGTCAACATGGTGGCAAAGACCTGGTTGGCTTCCTCGGTCTCCCAATGGGCGGTGCGGCTGTCGAGCAGGTTCAGCTTGTGCTCCGCCACGGCATCTTCAAAGCCCAGACGGCGCTGCGTTGCGTTGTCCGCGCCGGGGTTGCCTTCGATGATCACGACCTTTGCACCTTCGCCCAATGCGCTGCCCAGAGCATCACCGGCCATTTTGGCACCGCCGCGGTTGTCGGGTCCGACAAAAGCCAGATCGACGCCCTGCTGTTTCTTCGCGCCTTCGTCCAAGGCCACGTCAAAGTTGATCACGACGATGCCCGCCTCCATCGCGCGTTTCAGCGGACGGACCATTGCCTTGGAATCAGCAGGGGCCACAACGATGGCGTCCACGCCTTGCGTGATGAAGTTTTCCACCGCGTTGATCTGGCTTTCAAAGTCGGTTTCATTTTGCATGCCCACCGCGCGTAACTCATAGTCGCCGCGTTTCTCCGCGTGGGCTTCAGCGCCCGCCAGCATGTTCTGAAAAAATTCGTTCGCCAGCGACTTCATGATCAGCCCGACAACGGGCTTGTCGTCGGCAGCTGCGATGGATGTAGACAATAAGATACTGGTCGCTGCCGCGGCAGCGAATTTCATGAGCTTCATATGAGCCTCCCTGAGTAATTCTCGGCCGCACAGCCGCCCCCACGGCGAATGTTCAACCTGAGTCAAGCAAGTCAGTGAAAGTGATTCTTGTCAATATGAAACGTTTCATTTTTAGTGGAGTAGTAGGTGAGGTAACGGGGATTCCCATTGCTTCGGTTGGTAATGGCAATCGAAACAACGGGTTACGGCGCGCCTCTGTCCAGCTTCCGGAACGCGAATTTCTCGGCGCTGAATTCGCACAGCTCTCCGATTGAGTGGTCAGTCCTGAAGAAGTCTTAACATGCACGAACAGCTTCAGGTTGTGTGGTTGTCGCGGGCAGTTGGTTTTGCCGATGACACGATACCGGGTTTTCGCGCGCTTCAAGTGTAAAATGTGACGCCGGGAAAACCGGGCCGCCTCGAAGAGGTCGAGCGCGTTGACCAAGCGCCGAAACCGCTTCGCTGACTAAAGTTTATAAAAACACTCGGAAAATCACATAATTTACCCAACAATTTCTATCAACAATATTGCTTTCCCCGTCGGAATCAGTAATTGAGTAAATCAATAAGGATTAACCTTTTGGGAGATACCAATGTCGACACCATCGAAATTCATGCTTGCTGCACTGGCCGCGACGACCGCGATCAGCACCGGCTCTCTGGCGCAGGCGGAAGGGGAGCTGAACCTCTATTCATCCCGCCACTATGACACCGACGAACGGCTCTACTCCGATTTCACCGAACAGACCGGCATCACCATCAACCGGATCGAAGGTAAGGCCGACGAGCTGATTGCGCGGATGGAAGCGGAAGGCGCGAACTCTCCCGCCGACATTCTGCTGACCGTTGACACCTCCCGTCTCGAGCGCGCCAAGAACGCGGGCGTTCTGCAGTCCATCGAGAGCGCGGTGCTGGAAGAGCGCATTCCCGCAAACCTGCAGGACAGCGACAACCAGTGGTTCGGCTTCTCTCAGCGGGCGCGTATCATCTTTTACGACACGGCAGATGTGTCCGAGCCGCCGATGGATTACGTCTCGCTGGCCGATCCCAAGTACAAGGGCATGGTCTGCCACCGGTCGTCTTCCAACGTCTATAGCCAAACGCTTCTGGCGGCGGTGATCGAAAACCACGGTGAAGAGGCCGCCAAGGCCTGGGCGCAGGGTGTGGTCGATAACTTTGCACGCGATCCCGAAGGCGGCGATACTGACCAGCTGCGCGGTCTGGTGTCCGGTCAATGTGACATATCGATATCCAACACCTACTACTTTGCCCGCGCACTGCGCAAAGATGTCTCTGGCGTCACCTCGGATATCGAGAAAATCGGCTGGGTGTTTCCTGCACAGGAAGCGGAAGGCGCGCATATGAACCTATCTGGTGGCGGTGTGGCCGCCCATGCGCCGAACAAGGACAACGCCGTCAAGTTCATGGAATACCTCGCTTCCGATCAGGCGCAGCAGTATTTCTCTGCCGGGAACGACGAATTCCCGGCCGTTGAGGGCGTTCCGGTGAGCGAAAGTGTGTCGAAACTGGGTGCTTACAAGGCCGATGCGGTTGATCTGTCCGCCGTGGCCAAGAATGTGCCTGCCGCGCAGAAGATTTTTAACGAAGTCGGCTGGAAGTAACGCCTTTCAGACACCAATAGGGAAGGGGTGTGGCAGGGCCGCGCCCTTTTCCATTTCCGCACTGTGATGTTGCGTGGAAACATCGGAGAAAAATAGCCAAGTTTTTTTGTCGGAATTGACTCCTGCCGTCAATTCCCGCAGAATTTCAACACGTCCCAGCCACCCGAACCGGGCAGCCCGGAGCCATGCAGTTTACTGGAGGTCTCAATGGAGCCATGCCCTTTCCCCGCTTTCCCGCGCCTGACACGCGCGCCGTTTTTGGTCCGCCCGGAGGTGACATCATGAATGCCATGGTGCCCCCGGTGCAATCTGCCACCACAGACAGTGTCGCGGCTGACATGGCGACCTACGATGTCCGTGCCTTGATTGAGACAGGCGTGCAGGCGCGGCTGGTGCTGGATGGACAGCCCTATTTTCTGCGCATCACCCGGGCGGGCAAGCTGATCCTGACCAAATAGCTGCGGCCCGCGATCCTCTCTCCTTGCCCGCTGGCTCAGGCAATCGAATTGCGTATCCTTTGCCGGTGCCCTTGGCATTCCGACCCAAAACGCTCAGGCTGTCCGCGACATGCCTGATATGCGCGTGGGTGCGGAAGCCCGGCGGCGGGATAGCGGAAGGTGAGACGTGGCGCAAAAGAACATCCTCTTCATCATGTGCGATCAGCTGCGCTTTGATTACCTGGGCTGCGCGGGTCATCCGCATCTGAAGACGCCGCATATCGATGCGCTGGCGGCGCGCGGTGTCCGGTTTGACAACGCCTATGTGCAGTCGCCGATTTGCGGACCCAGCCGCATGAGCACCTATACCGGGCGCTATGTGCGCAGTCACGGCGCGACATGGAACCAGACGCCGCTGCGCGTGGGCGAAATGACCCTGGGCGATCATCTGGAGCCGCTGGGGCTGCGCACGGCGCTCTGCGGCAAGACCCATATGGCGGCGGATACCGAAGGGATGAAGCGGCTTGGCATTGATCCGACCTCTGGCATCGGTGCGCGTATTGCCGAATGCGGTTTCGAGGTCTGGGATCGGTTGGATGGTGTCCATCCGACGGGGGGTAAAGCGCCGTCGCACTACAACGATCACCTTGCGGGATTGGGATACGGCGGGCCGAACCCCTGGGAGCAATGGGCGAATTCAGCCGCCGGAGAGGATGACGAGATCCTGTCCGGCTGGTTCATGTCCCATGCCGACAAACCGGCACGCGTGCCTGAAGCAGAGAGCGAGACGCCTTACACCACCACCCGCGCCATGGCCTTCATCGAAGAGGCGGGGGACCAGCCGTGGTGCCTGCATCTGAGCTACATCAAGCCGCATTGGCCCTACATCGTGCCCGCGCCCTATCACGACATGTACTCCGCCGATCAGGTGCTGCCCGCCCTCCGCTCCGATGTCGAACGGCAAAATCCGCATCCGCTCCTGGCGACCTATTTCGAACACCGGTTTTCCAAGGTGTTCACCCGCGACGAGGTCCGCACCCGCGTGATCCCCGCCTACATGGGGCTGATTGCACAGCTGGACGACCAGATCGGGCGGCTCATGGCGTGGCTGGACGAAACCGGCCGGGCCGAGGAGACGCTGATCGTCTTCACGTCCGATCATGGCGACTATCTGGGCGACCACTGGCTGGGGGAAAAGGAGCTGTTTCACGAACAATCCGTCAAGGTGCCCCTGATCGTGGTCGACCCCTCGCCAGCGGCGGACCGGACCCGGGGTCAGGTTCTGCACCAGATGATCGAGGCCATTGATCTTGCCCCGAGCTTTGTCGACTGGGCCGGGGGGGCCGCACGGCCGCAGATTCTGGAGGGGCGGTCGCTGTTACCTTTGCTGCGCGGCCAAGATCTCCCGTGGCGCGGCGCCGTGATCAGCGAATATGATTATTCGGGACGCATGGCGCAAAAAGCGTTGAACCAGCCGATTGCGGATTGCCGTCTCGTGATGGTCTTTGACGGGCGCTGGAAGTACATCCATTGCGAAGGCTTCCGCCCAATGCTCTACGACCTGCAAACCGATCCGCAGGAGTTTCACGATCTGGGTGCCGATCCTGCCTATGAGGCGGAGCGGGCACGCCTTGCCGAGATCATGAACCGCTGGGCGCGGCGTCACCACAACCGCACGACCATTACCGATGCCGAGATCGAAGCGGGGCAGGGCCGTGAGGTGGATCAGGGCGTGCTGATCGGCTTCTGGGACGAAAACGACCTCAAAGATGCGATCCAGGACGGGCACAGCGGCAACTGATACCCGCTTCAAGGCCTCGTGATGTATGGCTTGAAGGCTGATCCGGCCGTGCCCATTGATGATGAGCGTTCATGCGCAGCGTTCTTTCAACAAAGGTTCAGGATTTCTTCAGGTCGAGTCACCCACGAGTCTCTAGGTCAGGACTGGCGGGATGGATTGCGTATCCCGGGCTTGATCAAAAGGAGATTGTTATGGGGCTTTCGTTGAATGCCATAGCGCCGGATTTCTGCGCTGACACCACCGAAGGGCAGATCCGACTACATGAATGGATCGGTGATGATTGGTGCCTTCTGTTTTCACACCCCAAGGATTTTACGCCGGTCTGCACCACCGAACTGGGCGCCATGGCGCATATGAAAGCGGAGTTCGATCGGCGCGGTGTTAAACTCATCGGCTTATCGGTTGACCCGGTTTCGTCGCACCGGCGCTGGTCGCAGGACATTGCGGAAACACAAGGCATGGCGCCCAACTTCCCGATGATCGGTGATCCGAACCTTGAAATTGCCAAGCTGTACCAGATGCTTCCCGAAGAGGCAGAAGGCGCGGCCGGAGATCGCACGGCAATGGACAATGCCACGGCGCGCAGTGTGTTTGTGATTGGTCCGGACAAGCGGATCAAGCTGATCATCCTCTACCCGATGACCACTGGCCGTGATTTCAACGAGGTGCTTCGCGCGATCGACAGTCTGCAACTGACTGCCCGCCACAAGGTGGCGACGCCGGCGAACTGGCGACAGGGTGAAGACGTCATCATCGTGCCCGCGGTCTCGGATGAAGAGGCCCGTGAAAAATTTCCCGCCGGATGGGACGCGCCGCGCCCCTATTTGCGCCTTGTGGCGCAGCCAGGCTGAACTCCAACCTCAGGAATTGAAAAATGACCATGAAACTCACACGCCGTAGACTTGGCGGACTGATGCTGGCGGCAACGGCCTTGCCGCGTCTGGCCGTCGCCAATGTCACAGACTATGCCCACCCCGACCTGCTTATCCGTGCCGCAGATCTTGATGCCAAGGTCTGGATGGAAGGTGACGAACCTGCCGTGCTGGTCGATGTGCGGAACGCCAAGAAATACGCCGCCGGGCACATTCCGGGCGCCATCCTTCTGGATGCCAATGCGGTTGTGGCCCAAGGAGGACCGGTCAAAGGTGCCCTGCGACCGCAAGCGGAAATCGAAGCTCTTTTGGGAGAGAATGGCCTTCTGCCCAGCCGTCACATCATCCTCTACGATGATCGTGGTGGGTTCCACGCGGCACGCATGTTCTGGCTGCTCGAATACCTCGGTCATCAGAAGGTGACCCTGCTGAATGGTGGGCTCAAGGCATGGATTGCGAATGGCGGCAAGCTGGCGAGCCGGAAATCAGATCCCAAACCCGGACGTTTTGTCTCTGCTCTGATGCCACGCCGGTTCGCCAGTGCCGATTACATCATGGCGCATCGCCGCGACCGCGACACCATTGTGATCGATGTGCGCCCGCCAAAGACCTTCGCCAAGGGGCACATCCCATGGGCCAAGAATGTCCCGTGGAGTGCAAATCTGGATGCGGAAGGCTTGTTTTTGAGCGCACATGCGTTGCAGGCGCATTTCGCAGGGCACGGTGTAACCCCTGACAAGAACATCGTGATCCATTGCGAAGTCGGTCTTGCGTCCTCGCATAGCTACGTCGCCTTGCGTCTGCTGGGCTATCCTCGCGTCCGCGTCTACCACCGATCGTGGGCGGAATGGGGTCAGGATCCGTCTCTGCCAAGAGCGGGTGGGGTCTGAGCCTGAGAACTCGAGACGCACTGTTATCGGACAGACAGTGCGTTTCGTTTGCCTGAGGGTGTTTCCCCTCTCCACCCTCAGGATGCTTTTTACCCGGCACGTGCTGGTTCGCAAAATGCGCGCCGGGGCAATTCAGCCTGAATTGCCCCGGCTGACCCACATCGGCACTTTCGGGAAGACACACACGTCGCACATGCGGGTAAATGCAAATTGCTACCCGGCCCAGGTTGCGGTTAGGCTCGCGACTATGAAGAGTACGCCAAGCCCCCGTTACGCCGCCCGTCTGAACGCATTCAAGATTGGAGCGGATAGCTATTGGCCCGGCAAGAACTCCATAACCACCGCCGACCTTCTGGCGCGTGCCGCCTCTGCCGGGCTTACCGCTGCTGATCTCAACTACCCGGATCATTTCGTGGCTGACCGGCCCGCCGATCTTTCCCGCGCATTGGATGACAATGGTATGGCGCTGAATGGCATGGCCATGCGCTATTACACCGATCCGGGTTACAAACTCGGTGCGTTTACGCACCCGGACAAGGATGTGCGTCGCGCGGCCATTGACGAAACCAAGCGTGGTCTCGACGTGTTGGCAGAGATGGGCGGCAGGCTGATGACGCTCTGGATGGGGCAGGACGGTTTCGACTATTCGTTCCAGATGGACTACGCGCGCGGCTGGGATCACACCCTCGCCGCCATGGCTGAGGTGGCCGATCATAACCCCGACATCGACATCGCACTGGAATACAAACCAAATGAACCCCGCGCCTTTGCGCTGATGCCGGATGCCGCCACCACGCTGCTGGCGATCAAGGAACTGGGCCGCGCCAATACCGGCGTGACGCTCGACTTTGCCCATGTGCTTTACGCTGATGAGATGCCTGCCTTTGCCGCCGCCTTGGTGGCGCGCCATTCACGGATCCTGGGTGTGCACCTCAACGACGGGTATGGCAAATGGGACAACGGGCTGATGGTTGGAGCGGTACATCCTATTCAAACGATCGAACTATTGGTCGAACTGGAGCGGGCAGGATACGATGGGGCGATCTACTTTGACACCTTCCCGGATCATTCCGGTCTCGATCCGGTGGCCGAGGCGCAAACCAATATCGAGGTGGTCGAACGCTTGCGCGCCATCGCTGCCGGTCTGGTACAGAATGATGAATTGCAGGCGGCCATTGCGGCCCAGGATGCGCCCTTGGCCATGCGCCTGGTGAACAGGGTGATGCTGGCGTGAGCTTGCTTGTTGTTGGTGCCTTGCACCTCGATGTGGTCCTGCGCGCTCCGCATCTTCCGGCCCTTGATGAAACGGTTGCGGGGTCCTCTGTCGATTACGTCTTTGGCGGCAAGGGTGGCAATCAGGCGGTAGCTGCCGCACGCATGGGGGCCGAGGTCGCCTTCGCCGGGCGGGTGGGGACCGATGGTTTTGGTGTGATGATCTGCGATACCCTGACGGCCAGCGGCGTCCAGCTTACCCAATTGCAAACCGATCCCGGCCCCAGCGGGATGAGTGCGGCCATTGTCGATGCGCAGGGTGAGTATGGCGCCGTGATCGTGTCGGCGGCCAATTTGAATATTGAGGCCGACAGGGTTTCAATCCCACCCGGCACAAAGCTGGTTCTGCTTCAGAATGAAGTGCCTGAGACAGTGAACCTCTCGGTTGCGCGGCGGGCAAAGGCCGCGGGTGCCGTTGTCTGGCTGAACGCAGCCCCGGCGCGCACTCTGCCCGGCGCCCTGTCGGACGAGTTGGACTTGATGATCGTGAACCGGGTCGAAGCGGCGCACTATGCTGGAGTCGATGTGCCAAAACTGGAAACGCTGG
Organism: uncultured Roseobacter sp.; assembly: GCF_947492555.1. GTDB lineage: Bacteria > Pseudomonadota > Alphaproteobacteria > Rhodobacterales > Rhodobacteraceae > Roseobacter. Next base: position 478,482 of record NZ_CANLNE010000001.1, on the reverse strand, counting down.
GGGCAGACGGGGTGCGTTACGGCGGAGCGCACATGACCGGGTTTCCGGTTAATGTAGCTTCTACGCATGGGGCGGGCGATATGTTTGTCGGTGCGCTGGCTGCGCAGGTGTTGGATGGGCACCGTATTGAAGGCGCCATCCCCTTTGCGCAGGCTGCAGCGGCCTTGCATGTGGCGTCGCCGGTGCCGGAGCGCGCAAACCTCACGCGCAACAGGGTCGAGACGTTTCTGCGGGATCAGAGTAGGTAGTAAAACCGTCTGGCGCTGCCGCCAAAGACCTCCGCGCGCTCGGTTTCAGAAAGATGTGCCGTCAGCGCTTGGGCGATGTCGTGCCAATGGTCGTATTCCGCCTGCAACCGGCAGACCGGCCAATCCGACCCCCACATCACGCGCGACGGGCCAAACACCTCGAGCACATGATGCGCAAAGGGACGCAGATCGCTCAACTGCCACCCATCCCGCGCCTCGGTGACCATGCCAGAAAACTTGCAAAAGGCCTGTGTGTCTTCAGCGAGACGTCGCATGCCCTCAGCCCATTCTGAGAACGCATCTTGTCCCGTCATGGCATCGCGGATCTTGGGCTTCATTACGTGATCGATCACCACCCGCATCATCGGGTAGCGCGTCAGCAGGCTGTGGAAATTGGGCAGATGCTGTGGAAAGCCAAGGGCGTCGAAGGTCAGGTTCAGATCGATGAGCGCGCGGTACGCCCATTGCACATCGTCGCGCAGCATCCAATCCACGTCCGGAATGTCCTGGATCATCGGACGCACGCCGAGGAATTTGGGGTGTTTGGCCAGCCGTTTTAACGTCGCAAGGTGGCTGGTGTCTTCAAAATCGATCCACCCCACGACCCCTTTGACACTGGGCGTCGCATCGGCGATCCCCAGCATGTATTCGGTCTCTCGCACTGTTGCGGCGGCCTGCACCAGCACGGTGCCGTCAATCTGCTGGCGCGCCAGTGACGGGGCCAGATCGGCGGGCACATAGCTGCGGTTCAGGGTCGAATTGTCCTGTGGCATCCAATCATAATCGCCGCGCGCGGGCTGCCAGTAGTGCTGATGCGCATCGATCTTCACGTCGGCGCGTCTTCCCGCATCAGGCCCTTCGCCTTCAGGTCATCCCAAAGCGCGCTTGGAACCTCGGCCTGTGCCGCCTGCAGGTTCGCCTGCATCTCGGACACGCCCTGGCCGCCGGGGATGACCGCCACATGCGCAGGGTGCAGCAATGGGAACTGGAAGGCCGCATCCACCATGCGCACGCCATGCTCTTTGCAGACCGCTTCGATGGCGTTCACCCGGTCGATGATTAGCTGGGGCGCGGGATCGTAGTTGTAGTAGGCGCCCGGTTTTGCCCCGGTGGCCAGAATGCCGGAATTGTAGGGGCCGCCGGTCACGATCCCGATGCCACGGCTTTCACAGAGCGGCAGGAACGAATTCAGCGCCTCCTGCTCCAGAAGCGTATAGCGCCCGGCCAGCAGGAAAAGGTCGAAATCGCCCCGCTCGGCGAGGGTCTGGCAGACCTCCCACTCGTTGATTCCGCCGCCAATCGCCTGGATCATCCCCTGATCGCGCAGGCTGACCATTGCGTCATAGCCGCGCCCGCCAAAGAACTCCTCGATCCGCATGTCCGAGATTTCCTTGGACCCGTGGCTGAAGATGCACAAATCATGCACGTAGAGGATGTCGATCCGGTCCACCCCAAGCCGCGAAAACGAATGTTCGACCGAGCGCATCACCCCGTCATAAGTATAGTCATACTGCTCGCGCCGTTGCGGCACCTCGAACCACTTGCCCACGCCGGAGCGATGTTCGGGCGCGCAGTGCTGCATCAGCCGCCCGACCTTGGAGGACAACACATATTCATCCCGTGGCTTGCCCCGCAGGAAAGGGTTCAACCGCGTCTCTGCCAGACCCATCCCGTAGAGCGGCGCGGTGTCAAAATAGCGCGCGCCACCCTCCCAGGCCGCATCCAGCGTGGCGCGGGCGTCTTCGTCCGAAATCGCGCGGTAAAGATTGCCCAGCGGAGCGGTGCCGAACCCCAGTTCGGTGAAGGTCACACCGCCATTTTCGATCCGATCCCAATGCCTTGTCTTCAGTGCCATGCCGGCCTCCCACTTGTGTTGGCGCTACCATAAACCAGTTTCCCTTTGCGTGAACAGGTCACAAAACCTAAGCTCGAACACAAAAGGGAGAGGGTGCATGACCGAACGGTTCCGGACGGTTTTCCAAACAGAAAAGCCGGTGATTGCCATGGTGCATCTGGGCGCTTTGCCCGGCAGCCCGCTTTACGATCCGGCGGTCGATCTGGTGGCTGCGGCCCGCGCCGATCTACAGGCCTTGCAGGACGCGGGCTTTGATGCGGTGATGTTTGGGAATGAGAACGACAGACCCTATGAATTCGCCGTTGATCCGGCCTCCTCTGCGATGATGGCCTTTGTGATCGGGCAGCTGCGCAATGAGATCACGGTGCCTTTCGGTGTGAACATGCTCTGGGATCCGATGGCGAGCGTCGCGGTGGGGGCGACTACCGGCGCCGGATTTATCCGGGAGATTTTCACCGGCACCTATGCCTCCGACATGGGGGTCTGGTCGCCGGATGCAGGCAAGGCGATGCGGTATCGCGACAGGCTGGGCCGGTCTGACATGGCGATGCTGTTCAACATATCCGCCGAGTTTGCTCATTCGCTGGACACGCGGCCCTTGCCCGACCGGGCGCGGTCAGCGGTGTTTTCGTCGATCCCGGATGCGGTACTGGTGTCCGGCCAGATCACCGGCGAGGCGGCAGCGCTCTCTGATCTGGAGGCCGTGAAGGCGGTGCTGCCCGACACGCCTGTGCTGGCCAACACCGGTGTGAAACACGATACGGTGGCGGATGTTTTGAACGTGGCCGACGGTTGCATTGTCGGCTCTTCGCTGAAACGGGACGGCGACACATGGAACGCGGTTGATCCGGAACGGGCGGCTGATTTCATGAACCGCGTCCGGGCGCCGCGCGGATGACGGGGCGGATCAAAGAAGACCTGATGCAGCTCATGCAGGTGCCGGGGCTTTCGGGGCATGAAGATCGCGTCCGACGGGCAATTGCTGCCCGTCTTGACGCGATGGGGCACACCGCCCAGACCGATGTGCTTGGTAACTTGTGGGTCACCGTCGAGGGCGAGGGTCCGGCAGTGATGCTTTTCACTCATATGGATCAGCTGGGCTTCATCCTGCGCAAGATCGAAGACAACGGGCTTTTGCGGTTGGAACGTCTGGGCGGGGTGCCGGAACGTGCGCTGGCCGCACAGGAGGTGTTGATCTGTCTGGGGGAAGGCCGCGATATCCCCGGCGTGATTGCCAACAAGAGCCATCACGCCACGCGCCCGGATGAGAAATACACCGTGGTGCCCTATGCTGAGCTCTTTGTCGATGCGGGGTTCGCCAGCAGAGAGGCTGCAGAGGCGGCTGGCCTCCGCATCGGGGCCCCGGTGGTCTATGCGCCGCGCGCCCTTGAACTGGTGGGCGGCCGTGTCAGCGGGACCAGCGTCGATGACCGCGCAGGCTGCGCCGTGTTGCTTGACGTTGCAGCCCAACTTGCCAGGCGCGACAGCGGTCCGCCCGTACATCTCTGTTTCACCGTGCAGGAGGAGTTCAACCTGCGGGGCGCGCAACCCTTGGCGCAACGCCTTCAGCCCGACATCGCAATCCAGATCGACCTGATGCTGGCCAGCGACACGCCGGGTATGGCCGCGCGCGGCGAGATGGCGTTGGGGCAGGGGCCGGGCATGAGCCTCTACAGTTTCCACGGGCGCGGCACGCTCAACGGAGTGATCCCGCATCCCGCACTTGTGCGCCTCGCCGAAGACAGCGCCACCGCCACAGATCTGCCATTGCAGCGCTCGGCACAGACGGGCGTGCTGACGGACCTCAGCTACGTGCAGCTGGTGGGCGCAGGCGTCGCTTGCCTCGATTTGGGCTTTCCCATGCGCTATTCACACTCTGCCCGAGAGGTTTGTGATCTGACCGATCTCGGGCAGCTCTCGCGGCTTCTGCAGGAGATGCTCACCCGCATCACACCGGATTTCCCCCTCAACCGCGACGAGGCCTCCTGATGGCATACACACTGGGCATCGATATCGGGACCTATGAGACCAAGGGCGTTTTGGTTGATTTCGAAGGCCGCGTCGTCGCGCAAGCCGCGCGGGGTCACCAGATGCTGGTGCCGCGACCGGGTTGGGCCGAGCACCGCCCCGAAGAGGATTGGTGGGGCGATTTCGTCTACGTCTGCCAAACCCTGCTGCGTGACAGCGGCGTGGATCCGCATGATATCAAGGCTGTCGCCTGCAGCGCCATTGGCCCTTGCATGCTGCCGGTGGATGCGCAGGGTACCCCGCTGATGAACGGCGTGCTCTACGGCGTCGATGGTCGCGCCGAAGCGGAGGTGCGGGAGCTCACCGACCGCATTGGAGAGGACGTATTGATCGACCGTTGTGGCAACGTGCTCACATCGCAATCGGTCGGACCCAAAATCCTCTGGCTCAAACGCCACCGCCCAGAGCTCTACGCCCAAACCGCACATGTGCTGACCTCCACCAGCTTCCTTGTCCAGCGTCTGACCGGTGAGGTCGTGATCGACCACTACACCGCCGCCAACTTCGCGCCGCTATATGATGTCGAGCGTCTCGATTGGATCGATGATCTGGCTGATGATATCCTGCCTTTGCAGAAGTTGCCGCGGTTGATGTGGTCGGGCGAGATCGCCGGGGAAATCACCCAAGCCGCCGCCGCGGCAACCGGGCTTGCACCCGGGACGCCGGTGACCGCCGGGACCATTGATGCCGCCGCCGAAGCCTTCTCGGTCGGAGTGGATCAACCGGGCGACATGATGATGATGTATGGCTCGACCATCTTCATCATACTGCGCGCCGCCGAGCGTGTGGCCGACCCGCGCATCTGGTATGCGCCCTGGCTCTTTGAGGGTGAGCATGCCTCGATGGCCGGTCTGGCCACCTCCGGCACGCTGACCCATTGGTTCCGCGACCAGATCGCCCGCGATCTCGACCCTTCGACCGCGTTTCCGGCGCTTGCCGAAGAGGCCGCCGCCTCCCCACCCGGCGCCAATGGCCTGCTGCAGCTTCCGTATTTCTCGGGTGAGCGCACGCCGATCCATGACGTCCACGCCAAGGGCGTGCTCTTTGGTCTGAACCTGACGCACACCCGCGGTGACATGTATCGCGCTCTGATCGAAGGCATCGCCTATGGGACGCGGCATGTCACCGAGACCTTCGCTGAGATTGGTCAATCGCCCCAGCGGTTACTGGCCGTGGGTGGGGGCACACAAAACCGGCTCTGGTTGCAAGCGACCTCGGACATCACTGGGATCGATCAGGTGGTTTGCGAAAAGGCAACCGGTGCCAGCTATGGGGACGCGTTCCTGGCGGCCCTTGCCATAGGGGCTGTCGACCGGTCTGATATTCTAACCTGGAACCCCGCGACCGAAACCGTCTCCGCTCAATCGCACGATGTCTACCGGAAGAGTTATACGTTGTTTCGCAGGCTCTATGAGCAAACAAAGGATATCGCGGTCGAGATTTCCTAAGGCAGGTCCGGCGCATCCCGTTCTCAAATGCCGTCTCTATTTGACCGCACCTGCTGCCATGCCTTTGATGATGTACTTCTCAAGAAAGATCGCAACAATCACCAGCGGCAGAATCGCAGCAGATGACAGGGCTGCCATGGACCACCAGTTGATGCCCTGCGATCCGGTCTGGCTTGCGACCATCACCGGCAGTGTTTTGGCATCTGTAGAGGTCAAGAGGGCTGCGAAGAAGTATTCGTTCCAGCAGAGAACGAGGCTGAGGATGAAGGCCGCCACCATGCCCGGCAGGGCGATGGGCAGCACGATTTGCAGGAAGGCGCCCCAGATGCCGAGACCGTCCACAAGGGCAGCCTCTTCCAACTCCACCGGGATACCCTGGAACTGGTCCCGCATGATCCAGATGACGATGGGCAGCACCATCAGCGTGTAGAGCAGGATGAGTCCGATCCGACTGTCAAGCAGATCGAGTGACTTGTAGAGCACGAGGAAAGGCAGCGCCAACACGACAGGGGGCAGGATCATCTGGCTGAGAAAGAAAAACGAGATGTCGGAGTTCCTCATGAACCCGAAACGGTAGTTGAAGCGCGACAGACCGTAAGCGGCGAGCGATCCCAGCATGACCGCCAGCGTCGAGGCGGAGATGGCGACCACGGCGGAGTTCCAGAAGCGTTTCAGGAACTCCTCGCGCACGGTCGAGACCTCGCCGATGAGGCGGGGCGACAGGCCCAGGCTCTCCCAGCCCTTCCATTTCGGGGTGTAATCGACGAAGGGGATCATGTTCCCGCGCATCACGTCCGGAGCCAGTTTAAATGAGGTAGTCAGCGTCCAGTAGATCGGAAAGAGGCAGATCAAAGCCCAGAGGATCAGCGCGCCGTAGATTGCCACGCGGCTCGACCACCACTTGACTTGTACCTTGCGCCCCGCCGCGTCGTCTTTGAAAATCGCATTCATGCCGGGCGCTCCATCCAGCGACTCACCAGTTTGAGCAGGGCGGTGATGAAAATGATGATCAGCACCAGATAGACCATGGCCAGCAGCGTGCCATAGCCCACGTTCGACCGGTCCCTGTATTCGCGGAAGATGAAACTGGTCACGCTATCGGTGGCCCCTCCCGGTCCGCCGGAGGTGACGTTGATGATGATATCCGCCAGCTTCAGTTTAAAGATGATGCGGATAACGATGGCGGTTACCGAAACGGGCAGCATCAGCGGGAAGATCACCTCCTTGAAGCTTTGCCAGCCGCTGGCTCCATCGACCTTGCTGGCTTCGATCACCTCACGGGGCAGGGCCTGCAGGCCCGCCAGCAACATGATCATCATGAAGGGGATAAAGGTCCAGGCGTCCATCGCCATGATCATGAAGCGCGCCATCTCCGGGGTTCCAAAGAAGCTGGGCTCGAACCCCATTTCCCGCACGAGGCGCGACACCGGACCAAAGCGCACTTCCAGCATCGACTTGCCGACCATCCAGCTGACGGCCACCGGGCTCAGCATCAGCGGCAGCAGGAAAACAACGCGAAAGAACTTGCGCGCCCGGATCTGTGCGTTCAGCAGCAGCGCAAGGCCAAAGGCGATCACGTATTCCACGCTGACCGCAGCCACGTAATACGCCATATTTTTCAGCGCGTTCCAGTAGAACGCGTCCCTCCACATCTGGCGCATATTGTCCCAACCGTTGGGCTGCGCGCCATCGAGCGAGGCGAGGTTCCAGTCGGTAAACGAGATGTAGAGCGCAAAGAGCAGCGGGAAGACCACAAGACTGATCACGAAAAGGGCTGCGGGCAGGACGAAGAGTGTTCGCTTGCCCTTTTCCCCGTTCACGATCACCTGCGCGGCACAGAGGGCCGTAGCCCACAGCAGATAGGCGAGAAGAACAGGGCGCCAGTTTTCAAAGCCGGCCTCGGTCCAACCGGATTCATGTGCAAACTGGATGGAAACCAGCCCCAGAAAAAACGATGCCGTGACCCAAACCATGGCACGGCCAGTCAACTTGCGGCTTTCGGGAATGTCATCTGCCGTGACGGTGTGGAGCAGGTCGCCTTCGGTATTCATGTCGGGAGACTAGCGGCGTCCGCTCAGCGTGTTAAGCACCAAAGACTTTGAGAAGAAAGATTTTTGAGCGCGCGTTTAGACATTCGCGAGGCCAAAAGAAAAGGCGACCCGAAGGCCGCCTTTGTCAATCTGCTTGGCTTTTGCCGTGTTCAGGAAGCTTTGCGCTTGCGGCGCATGGCACCCAAACCGCCAACTGCAGCGATCAGCATCCAGCCCGCTGCCGGCAGCGGTACCTGGGAAACTTCGGCGTAAATAGCCAGCTTGGACCAGTTGTTTTCCTTGTTGGTCCAGTTGAACTTCAACCCGCTGCCGTATTCAGATTCCGACCACGTTTCGCCACTGGTGTTGCCGATAAGAGCAAAGGAGAACCCGTCGATCCGCAGGCTGCCTGACAGCAGATACGGAATGTCCAAACCATAGTCATCCCAGCGGTAGGTCAGAATACGGTCGCCTGTCGGGTTCGGCGTGTTGTCAATGAAATTCCAGAGGAATTCATTGAAGCTCGCGACCGTCGGGCTGTCGATGTTCAACGCCAAATTGAGACCGGCGTAGAAATCGGTGGTTTTGCTCGATGGGTTGGGTTCGTTCTTCCACTTGATCTGGCCGATCTGAACTTTCTCATGACCGGTGATCTGTTCGCTGAACTCATAGTTCTGCACGAAGAGACGGCTATGCTCGTCGGAGCCGCCATAGTCCGGGCAGCTGCCACTTTCGCCCCAAGCGACGCCATTGCCGCCGGCGGTGCTGTAGGTACAGCTGTAACTCACACCTGGATCATTGAATGTTCCGGATGTGGAACCGGAGAAAAGTGTCGCCGCGCTGCCGCCGGTGGCAAGCCCCGCAATGACACATGATATTGCTAAAGTCTTTTTCACTTCAATTTACCCCTTTTACAATGCACGGGAACAAATTCCTGTTGCTCGGCAAAAATACGATTCGCTCCAATTGGAGTCAACGTTGAGACGTTGATATCACCCTATTTAGAGGAAAAAACACGTTTAGAATGAGTAAGTTGCCAACTTAAGGTTGAATCGGAAGTGTATGCCAAAATCACCAAAAACTTGGTGGATTATCCGGATATAGGGAACAATGATTTTTGGCGGGCTTTTGCCGTCAATAGATCAGTTCGGTATTTGTGAACAATTATAGAGGTTTGAGCGGAAATCAGCCGGATTCGGATTTCACGCTGGCGCGCGTTCTTTACGCGGGTCAACAAAAAAAGGGCGCTGAAACCTCAGCGCCCTCGTGATTCTTGTCAGTATCAGGCTAAAGGCCCAGAGAGGCCTTGTAGAGGGCAATCTGGCTCTCGCGTCCGATCTGGTCGGTGATTTTCTCCCAGGCTGCCGCAATGGCATCCGCCGTTTCCTGCGCCGATCCATACTGACCCGCATAGCCCTTGGCCAGCTCATCTTCCGCCACAGAGTAGTATTGGAAGATGCCGGGAATACGCGGCTCGATCGCGGCATTTGGGTGGTTGTAGCTGTCGGCGTTCGAGCTGAGGTAATCCTCAACAAAGGCGCGGTCATAGCCTGCCTCCTCCCACTCATCGTAGTTGAAGTGAGACTGGCGGTAAGGTTGGAAGCCGGACGGGTAGGCGGAGGCCCAGAGCGACAGATCCTTGCCGCCCAGATGGGCTGCTGCCGACCATGCCGCCTTCTTCTTCTTGGCGTCCCCGTCGACCGTGGCCATGACGTAGATGCCCCACCCGATGTAGGCGTTGTTCGGCGAGACATTGGGCGTATCTTCCCACGCGCCGCTTGCCGAATTCCAGACTCGTGCCGAGCCGGGGTTGATGTCGAAACCGACGACTTCGCCCACAACCGAGGTATCCGAGGTGCGTGCCGAAGAACCCACGTCGCCCCACCAGTTCAGCATGCCGCCCGTGCCTGCCAGGAACTGCTGGAAGGCGGTTGTGCCGGGGTCTGCGTTGATCTGGTCGGCGGGATAGGCATCCGCTGCGATCAGGTCCATCACATCCTGGATCGCCTGAACAAAGGCCGGATTGTTGACGCGCGGTTTCATCGTGTCGGGGTCGAACAGCCAGGCGGGATCATCCGGGTGCTTGGCGTAGGGTGCCGCACGGTTTTCCAGGAAGTAGAAGCCAAAACCGCCCCACCCCTTCAGCGGATCCAGATAGCCATGGGCGTCGAGCCCGGTGAGCGGATCGGTCTTGCCCACGAGGAACTTGGACTGCGCGTTGACCTCTTCCCATGTGGTCGGTTGTGCCCAGGGCGTGGTGTTGCCCGCATCGGCCCAGGCCTGCGCCAGTTCTTCGCTTTCGTAATAGTCCTTACGATACGCAAACGTATGGGTGTCGCCATCGATAGAGACGCGGTAGGTCTTGCCATCCCAGGTGCCCACGGGCGCCTTGAGGTAATCCACATAGTCGTCCATGTCGATCTGGTCCCGGACCCAATCGGGCATCTCCGAGGCCATGCCGCGTCCCAGCACGTCACCCTCAAAGGGGGCGCCCATCTCGATGATGTCGAAATCTACGGTGCCGGTCGCAATCGACTGCTGCAGGCGCGCGTTATAGTCGGCCTGTGCGAGGTCGATCCAGTTGATCTTGGCGCCAGTGTAGGCCTCCCAGGGTTTCAGAAAACCGCGGAACAGGAAGTTGTGCAGGTTCTGATTGTTCAGCCCCATGAAGGTCAGCTCGACACCGGCCAATTCTCCCTCGGCGACGTTTTCCTTGGTGGCCCCAAGGCACATCTCGCCCACTTTCTGCCAGTCGCTGTCGGTGGGGGAACCGGCGCCGACACCGGGGATTTTCAGGATTTCTGCCCGGACATTCCCATGCCCGTCGGCGTAGGCTGCCGCCTTGGGCATCATGGCAACAGCACCCACTGCGGCGGTACCTTTGAGCACCTGCCTGCGGTTCATCTTCTGCGCCGCTTTGATGTAGTTATAAAGGTCAACTTTCATATCCATCCTCCCGGGACCTGGTGATATTCTCTTGTCCATGGGCAGACGTTTGGACGCGCGTTTTTATCTGCGTTTTTGATCAGCAGCGCCAGGTGATCCCCCCACGGGATTTCACTATGGGCGAGATTAACCTTAAGTCAACAAAAGCTGTAAACCGGGCGTGGACAAGGCAAATTCCTTTCTCTAGCATCAAAATTCGAAGGCGGGGGGACATCGCATGGCAGGCGTCACAATCCAGGACATCAAGAAATCCTATGGCGCTGTCGAGGTTATTCACGGGGTGAATGTCGATATCGCCGACGGTGAATTCGTGGCCCTCGTGGGCCCGTCGGGCTGCGGAAAATCGACGCTGCTGCGCATGATCGCGGGGCTGGAGCCAATCAACGGCGGGACCATCGCCATCGGGGACCGTGTCGTGAACAATCTCCCCCCGGCGCAGCGGGACATCGCGATGGTGTTCCAGACCTACGCGCTTTATCCTCACAAGTCGGTTGCCGCCAATATGGGCTTTGCGCTCAAGGTCGCGCGTGCGGACAAGGCCGAGATTGACCGTCGGGTGAAAGAAGCGGCGGAGATATTGAGCCTCACCGAATATCTCGACCGGAAACCGCGGCATCTGTCGGGCGGGCAACGCCAGCGGGTGGCGATGGGCCGGGCCATCGTGCGTGACCCGCAGGTATTTCTGTTCGACGAGCCACTGTCCAATCTGGACGCCAAGCTGCGCATACAGATGCGTACGGAAATCAAGGAACTGCACCAGCGGCTTAAGACCACGACCGTCTTTGTGACCCATGATCAGATCGAGGCAATGACGCTGGCGGACCGGATCGTGGTGATGCAGGCGGGGCGGATCGAACAGATCGGCACGCCGCTGGAGCTTTATGACAACCCGGCCAATGAATTTGTGGCCACCTTCATTGGCGCGCCGTCGATGAACCTGATGTATGGCACGCTGACAAATGGGGTTGTCAATCTGGCCGGGCATTCCGTTGCGCTGCCGGGTGTCGAGGGGGCCGGACAGGTGCGCTTGGGCGTGAGACCGGAACATCTGGCGCTGTCCAGCGAAGGCAAGGGGCTGCCGATGCAGGTCAAGGTGGTGGAACCGACCGGGTCGGAAACCATGGTGTTCCTGACCTTCGACGGACGCGATGTGACGGCGGTGTTTCGTGAACGTCACGCCTTCGCGCCGGGAGACATCATTCATCTGACGCCTGATCCGCATCACCTGCATTGCTTTGACGCCGCGACCGGTCAGCGGATCGAATAAGCGATGTCGCCGCGCACCGTTCTTTGTTTCGGGGACAGCAATACCCATGGGACCTGTGCGATGCGCTTCGCCGAGGATCGGCGGCGGCTGCCGAAGGAGATGCGCTGGCCCAGCTGCATGGCGGAGGGTCTTGGTCCGGACTGGGATGTTGTCGCGGAAGGTCACCCTGGCCGCACAGCAGTTTTTGACGACCCCATCGAGGGGTCGCACAAAAACGGGCAGGCTGCGCTGCCGGTGCTCCTGGAGACGCATCGCCCCATTGATCTGGTGATCGTGATACTGGGGACCAATGATCTCAAGGCCCGGTTCAACCAGTCCGCCCATGACATCGCGCTGGGAGTGCAGCGGCTTGTGCGCGATATCATGGCTTGCGATAGCGGACCGGGCAGCAGCGCCCCGCAGATTCTGGTGGCAGCGCCGGCGGTGGTCCGGGAAACCGGGGCGCTGGCCGCGATTTTTGCCGGTGCGGAGGCGAAGTCTGCTCTGGTGCCTGACCTGCTGGCGACGGTGGCGGAGCGGCAAGGCGTGCATTTCACTGACGTGAACGCCGTTGCTCGGGTGGACCCGGTGGATGGTATCCATCTGACGGCAGAGGCGCATGCTGCAATTGGTGCCGCGATGGCGCAAGCTGTGCTACGCATTTTCAAGGACTGACAAAGGAAGGACGCAAGACATGCTCAAAGGACTGGATCCGATCCTGAACGCGGATGTGCTCTATGCATTGCGCGCGATGGGACATGGCGACGATCTGATCATTGCCGATACCAATTTCCCCTCTGACAGCGTGGCGCGGGAAACCGTCTTGGGCGAGGTGTTGCGCATCGACCGCCCGGCGGCGGAGGTGGTGCGCGCGGTTCTGTCGGTCTATCCGATAGATACCTTCGTCGAGGATGCCGCCGCACGTATGGAAGTGGTGGGAGAGCCCGACACGATCCTGCCGGTGATGCAGGAGGTGCAGGCCGAAGTGGATGCCGTAGAGGGCCCCACGATGCTGGGGATCGAGCGGTTTGCCTTCTATGACCGGGCCAAGCAGGCCTACGCGGTGATCCAGACCGGCGAGCGGCGGTTTTACGGCTGTTTTGCCCTGCGCAAGGGCGTGGTGCCGCCGGAGGCAGAGGGCTGAGGTATGGGCAAGGTCGTCATCCTTGGGGTGTTCGTGGCGGACACGTCCTATCGCGCGGATCGGATGCCGCGCATGGGCGAGACCATTCTGGGCAACAGCTTCGCGCTGGGGCCGGGGGGCAAGGGCTCCAATCAGGCGGTGGCCTGCGCGCGCATCGGTGCCGAGACACATATGATCTCCAAGCTTGGGCAGGATGATTTTGCCAAGCTCGCGCTCGACACCTGGGCTGGCGCCGGGGTGACGCCTCATGCGGATCAGATCAGCGAGAGTTATACCGGGGCGGCCTATATCTTTGTCGAGGAAAGCTCTGGCGACAATGCCATCATCGTGGCGCCGGGGGCGGCGGCCTTGATTGACGCGGCGGATATTGATGCGCGTGCGGACCTGATCAAAAGCGCAGATGTGTTCATTACGCAGTTGGAACAACCGATGCCAGCGGCTCTGCATGCGTTGGGTATCGCGCGCGCTGCTGGGGTGACGACGATCCTCAACCCGGCACCTGCGGCGGATCTGCCGGAAGGGATGCTGGCGCTTTGTGACTACGTGACGCCGAATGAAACCGAATGCGAAGCGCTGACCGGGATCACGGTCGAGACGGAGGCGGATGCAAAGCGCGCGGCGGCGGCGCTTCGGGCGCTTGGCGTTGGCACACCCATCATCACGATGGGAGAGCGTGGAGCCTATCTGGACGGTCACGGGCTGGTGCCGGCGATCAAGGCAGGTCCGGTGGTTGAGACAACCGGGGCCGGGGATGCCTTCAACGGTGGGTTTGCTGCGGCGCTGGCAGAAGGTCAGTCGCCCCTGCAGGCGGTTAAGATCGGCTGTGCGACTGCCGGGATTTCCGTGACCCGGCCCGGCACCGCCCCGTCGATGCCAGATCGCAGCGAGGTGGAGGCGCTGCTGCGCGCTTAAACGCGTTTCAGTGCATGGCGTGCGTTATTCGTCGCGGGCACGCTATCTCGGCGCAACAACATCACGGTTTTTTTGAAAAATGGTCTTAGCTGCCCTGCGCGCTTTCAGGTGTTTCGACCTGAGGCCGTGGGGCGTCGCTGATCGCATCACGTGCGACGGAAATCGCCTTGAGGACCGCAAAGACAGGCGCGCCGGGTTCCAGTGCAAGCGCTTCGGCGGACCGCCGTGTAATCCTTGCCAAAAGGAACGCCCTGCCAAAAGACAGCTGCACGATCACGCCTGGACCCGCGCCCAAGCGCAGTTCCGTGACCGTTGTCTCAAGCACATTGAGGGCGGAAATGCCGCGTGGTTCTTTCGTCGCCAACATCACGTCCTGCGCTTCGATCCAGACACGCACCGCAGCGCCTACAGGCTTGTCGACACGTGGCAGCAGCAGGGGCACGCCTTCGGCTTCCAGCGTGCTGAGGCCGTCGGCGTGATGCGCCTGTACCCGCGCGTCGAGCATGGCACCGGCGGACCGCACGCCAAGAGGTGTGATCGCCGGATCGCTCATGACCTCCGCGGCCGGACCCTGACGCGCCACGCGGCCGCCCTCTAGTGCCACGACCGTGGTGGCAATCCGCGCCACTTCCGTTGCCGCGTGGCTCACGTAGAGGATGGGCACAATCACCTCATCCCGCAGCCGTTCGAAGTAGGGCAGGATCTCTGCTTTGCGTTGTTCGTCCAGTGCGGCCAGCGGTTCGTCGGCGAGCAGGATTTGTGGGCTGGCCAGCAGTGCCCGACCAATGGCAACCCGTTGCTTTTCTCCGCCCGACAGCCCCGCGGGCCTGCGGTTGAGCAGGTGCCCGATGCCCAGCAAATCGACAATGCGCGCCATATCTTCGCGCCGGACCGTTTTGGGGGCAAACCAGCGCCCGTAGCCAAGGTTTTGACGGACAGTCAGATGCGGAAACAGCCGCGCCTCCTGAAAGATATAGCCAACCCTGCGCTTATGCGGCGGTAGATTCCGGCCCGTCGTGCTGTCCAGCAGCACGGTGCCATTGCTGGCGATACGACCCGCTTGCGGCGTAAGCAGGCCAGCCACGGTGTTGATGATGGTCGTCTTGCCCGCACCGGACCGGCCAAAGAGCACGGTAATGCCGGGTGGCGCCTCGAACGCGACGTCCAGATCAAAATCGCCAAGGCGGTGCTGCAGCGAAACGGAAAGTGTCATGTGCCCTGCACCTTTCTGGCGGCCCGGCGCGCGAGTGCTTCTGAAAGCAGCAGCGCGCTCATCGCCACGATGATCGAGATGATCACCAGCCGCCAGGCCGAGGTTTCACCGCCCGGCACCTGCAGGAAGGCATAGATGGCCGAGGGCACCGTTTGCGTCTGGCCGGGGATGTTGGAGACAAAGGTGATGGTGGCGCCGAACTCTCCCATGGCCTTGGCAAAGGCAAGCACCGCGCCTGCGATCACGCCCGGCAGGATCAGGGGCAGGGTGACGGTCAGAAACACCCAGACCCGCGACGCACCGAGGGTGGCGGCGGCTTCTTCCAGCTTTGGGTCCACCGCCTCGATCGACAGGCGCATGGCCCGCACCATCAGTGGAAAGGCCATGACGGCTGCCGCAAGGGCTGCCCCGGTCCAGCGGAAGGCGAGCACAATGCCGAAAGGTTCCAGAAGACGCCCCACTGGCCCCTGCGTGCCGAAGGTGGCCAGCAGCAGATACCCCGTCACCACGGGCGGCAGGATCAACGGTAAATGCACCAGCCCGTTCAGCAGCTGTTTGCCGCGGAACTCATAGCGCGCCAGGACATAGGCGACCCACAGGCCAACGGGCAGGCTCAGGAGCGTTGCCCAGAAGGACACATTCAGGGAAAGCGCAACGGCGCGCCATTCGTCGGGGCCGAGCCATTCTGTCACGGGGCGGCCCTCAGCAGGGTAAAACCCTGATTTTCAAAAACCTGACGCGCAGGGGCTGTGGTCAGATGATTGAGGAAAGCCTGCGCTGCCGGTGATGCGCGCGCCTCAAGAAGGGCCGCCGGATAACGTATCACCGGATGGCTTTCGGGCGGGAAGAGCGCAAGGACGCTCACCCGTGGCTCGGCCTGCGCATCGGTGGCATAGACGATCCCAAACGGCGCTTCACCAGCAGCGACCAGCGCCAGTGCTGTGCGCGCATTGTCGGTTTGTACGATCTGAGGGGACAGTGCGTCCCACAGCTCAAAATGCGACAGGGCGGCCTTGGCGTAGATGCCGGCGGGCACCGCCTCGACCAGCGCCGTTGCGATACGTGCGGCACCCAGACGATCGGCAAGGGTTTCTCGGGTCAACGTCAGCGGGGCCGCCTCCGCGCCATGGGCGATCAACACAAGCCGGTTGCCGATGAACTCCCCGCGGGTCTCCGGGGCCAGGGCCTGTTGTGCCTCCAGCCAATCCATCCACGCGCGGTTTGCGGAGATGAAGACATTCGCAGGCGCGCCCTGTGAAATCTGGCGTGCAAGAAGGGAGCTGCCCGCATAGGACAGCGATACGCTATAGTCCGTCTCTTCGATAAAACCCGCTGTGATCTCGTCCAACGCCGTTTTCAGACTGGCAGCGGCAAAAACCGTGATTTGTTCCGCGCGCGCAGGTGCAAGACCGAAAGCGATGAGACAGAGCGCGCAGATCAGCAAGAACCGC
Organism: uncultured Roseobacter sp.; assembly: GCF_947492555.1. Lineage (GTDB taxonomy): Bacteria > Pseudomonadota > Alphaproteobacteria > Rhodobacterales > Rhodobacteraceae > Roseobacter. The sequence goes on along the minus strand of NZ_CANLNE010000001.1, from coordinate 461,961 downwards.
ATCATTCGGCCTCTCGCCACGTCGGGCGAGCCGCGTACGCAATCTTATTCGTGAGCCTTCGGATCATGGGGCTACATTCTTGCACAGGCAGGGGGGTTGCAAGGGGCCGCGACCGAGGCATGCTGCCGGGGGCGTGATTTTTGCACAGGCGCCTGTGCCACAATGGGCATTTCGCGGGTGCATCGGCGGGGCTAGACTGATGCGCCAGCGAGAAGGAGGATCATATGCGCACCCTGGAAGAGATATTGGCGATCAGCGTTGAACGAAAAGGGTCCGAAGCGGCGATCTTCGAAGGCTTTGAGCCTGCCAAGACGGCGGACCAGTTGGCAGCGACCTCGGATGACCGCTGGCTGGCCGCCATGTCGCGCGCGATCTTCAATGCCGGTTTCAACTGGAAGGTCGTGGAGGCAATGTGGCCGGGGTTTGAAACCGCGTTCAAGGGGTTCGATCCGGGTGTGTGTTCCATGATGGATGACGATTGGTTCGATGCGCTGATCACCGATACCTCAATCGTGCGTCACGGGCCGAAAATCCGCGCCGTGCAGGAAAACGCGGTCTATGTGCGGGCGCAAGCCGATGCGCATGGCAGCTTTGGGGCTTTTGTTGCAAGCTGGGGCGTGGATGATTTTTCGGGGCTGCTGGCACATCTCAAGTCCGAAGGGACACGGCTCGGTGGGACGTCGGGGCAGTACTTCCTGCGGTTCATGGGGGTGGACGGTTACATCCTGTCCCAGGACGTGGTCACCCGGTTGATTGCCGAAGGGGTGATCGACAAACCGCCAACGTCCAAAGGGGCCATGACCGCAGTGCAGGAAGCATTTTCGACGTGGCACCACGCCTCCGGACGGTCGTTGAAAGAGATCAGCCGGATCTTGGCCACCAGTACCGGTTAGGCATTGCCCTCGGCGAATTGACCGCTTTCCGAGGCCCTCAGACGGCCTGCGCCGAACGTGCTGAGCGCAAGCAGCGCGGCGGCCGTTCCCAGACAGAGCGGCAGGCCGCCGATCTGATAGCTGGCCCCCGACAGCACCGTGCCCAGCAGGCGCCCGGCGGCATTGGCCATATAGTAGAACCCCACATCCATCGTGACCCGTTCGCCCGTGCTGAAGGCGAGGATGAGATAGGAATGCAGCGCTGAATTGACCGCAAAAAGCGCGCCGAATATCAAAAGCCCGCCGATCAGCGTGGCCGTCAGCCAGCCGGTGGGTTCCGGCGTGATGTAGGTCAGCAGTGCGAGGCCTGCCGGAATGATGACCAGTGCCGCGACCCAATTGCGAGCCTCGCGGATGATGTCAGCCTCCGGGCGCGCCTTGGCTTTCAGCAGTTTCGGGGCTGCGGCCTGGACCGCCCCGTAGAGGATGATCCAGAGGGCCATGAAACTGCCAATGGTGAAGAAGGCGGCCCGGTTGCCTGCCTCCGTGCCATCGGAGAGCACCGCGTAGAAATAGATCGGGATGCCGACCACGAACCAGACATCGCGCGCGGCAAAGAGGAAGACGCGCGCAAAGCTCAGCCAGTTGACATTGGCGTTCTTGGAGAAAACCTCGCGGAATTTCGCGTCCTTGCGACCCGTGGGCAGCCCCGCGGGCATTTTCACGACGATCACAAGCAGGATCAGCGCCACCACCGCCGCCATGCCCAGCACGGCGATTTTAAGGCCGACGAGGCCCAGCAGCACCGCGCCGGTCAGAAAGCCGAGGCCCTTCACCGCATTCTTGGAGCCGGTCAGCAGCGCCACCCAGCGAAAGAGCCCTCCCTGTTCGGCCGGGGCCAGCAGTTTAACGGCGGATTTCGCGCTCATCTTTGAGAGGTCCTTGGCGACGCCTGAGGCGCCTTGCACCGCCATCACAAAGACCACAGAAGCGGCAACCGTCCAGCTCGGGTCAAGCTGCGCCAGGGCCACCAGCGCGCCGACCTGCAGCGCAAGTCCCGCATAGAGTGTCGAGGTCAGCCCAAACCGCGCCGCGATCCAGCCCGCGCTGAGGTTGGTGACCACGCCCGCGACCTCGTAGAGCACGAAGAGATAGGCCAGTTGCACCGGCGAAAACCCCAGCGTGTGAAAGTGCAGCAGCACCAGCATGCGCAGCGCGCCATCGGTCAGCATGAAGGCCCAATAGGCCGCCGTCACTGCCACATAGGCCGCACCTGCATGCGGGGCGCTCATAGGGAAGCGCCGACCATGAAGGCCACATCCGCCAGCCGGTTGGCATAGCCCCATTCGTTGTCATACCAGACGTAGACTTTCAGCTGGGTGCCATTCACCACCATGGTCGAGGGCGCGTCCACGATCCCGGAGCGCGGGTCGTTGGTGTAATCGGTGCTGACCAGCGGGCGGGTTTCATAGCCCAGAATGCCTTTGAGGTCCCCCTGTGCAGCCGCCTTGAACAACCCGTTCACTTCCTCGACCGTCGTTTCCCGCTCAAGCTCAAAGACACAATCCGTCAGCGAGGCGTTCAGCAGCGGCACCCGCACGGCATGACCGTTCAGGCGGCCCGTCAGTTCCGGGTAGATCAGCGTGATCGCTGTAGCGCTGCCCGTGGTGGTGGGGATCAGTGAATTCAGTGCAGATCGTGCGCGGCGGAGGTCCTTGGCGGGGCGGTCCACGATGGTCTGTGTGTTGGTGACATCGTGGATGGTGGTGATCGAGCCATGTTTGATACCGAGGTTTTCGTGCACGACCTTGACCACCGGCGCGATGCAGTTGGTCGTGCAGCTGGCCGCTGTCACGATCTGGTGCTGCGCTGGATCATAGACGTCGTGGTTCACGCCATAGACGATATTGGCGGTTGGCCCGTCCTTGACCGGTGCGGAGACGACGACTTTTTTCACGCCCGCGGCGAAATAGGGCGCAAGGGTGGCTTCGGTCTTGAAGACACCGGTGCAGTCGATCACCACATCCACACCGTCCAGCGGCAGGGCTGCCAGATCGGTCTCGCCGTGCACCGGCAGCCGGATGCGGTCAATGGTGATACTGTCCTCATCGGCGGCGAAATCCGCTGGCCAGCGCCCGTGCACCGTGTCGAATTCCAGCAGATGCGCGTGCATGGCTGAATCGCCCACCGCATCGTTGATCCAGGCGATCTTTGCGCCACGCTCCAGCAGGGGGCGCAGTGCCAGTTTGCCGATGCGGCCCAGGCCATTGAGGGCATAAGTGGTCATGCAGGGGTTCCTTCCAGGTGGTCCGCGCCAAGATCATCTATGGCGGCTTGCAGTGAAATGGCATCCAGCGTGCTGATGGGCAGCGCGGCAAAGGCCTTCAGCCGGTTGCGCAGCGCGCCATAGGTCTGTTGAAAGGCGAGCCGACGTTCGGCGAGGCTGCCACTGGCCTTGACCGGATCGGGCAGACCCCAATGACCGCTGATTGGCTGACCCTCCCAGGAGGGACACTCCTCGTTGGCGGCCTGATTGCAGACGGTAAAGACAAAATCCATGCGCGGGCTCTCGGGGCTTTGAAACTCCGACGTATGCTTGGATCGTAACGTCGATGTGTCATGCCCCTTGGAGATCAGCATCTCCACCGCCAGCGGGTTCAACTCGGACGTCGGCAGCGTGCCGGCGGAATAGGCGTTGAACCGGGATCCGTCCAGATCGCGCAGAATGGTTTCGGCAAAGATCGAGCGGGCGGAATTGCCTGTGCAGATGAAGAGAACATTGTAGCGGGTGTCGGTCATCTTTGGTGCTCCTTTGGCGAGAGGGGGGCACAACTCCGGTCGGCCCCGGCAGCAGTCAATGAAGAGGAAATCGATCAGCTCCCCTGCTGCGCCGGGCGCGGCACGGTACAGCAGCGAGGTGCCTTGCCGGTGCTGGCGGATCAGGCCCGCGTCCGTCAGGGCCGCGAGGTAGACGGAGGTCGTGGACGCCTTGAGAGACAGGGCTGCGGCAATTTCACCGGCGGGCACCTCGTCTGGATAGCGCCGCATCAGCAGGCGAAAGACGCTCAGTCGCTGAGGGTGGCTGAGTGTGGTGAGGCGGAGAAGAGATTTTTTTTCCATATTTCATGAATATATGAAATAATGAGTCGTGCAAGACTGATCTGCGGTGGGGGCAAAGAAAAACGCGCCCCTTTTGGAGCGCGTTTTAGAGGTCAAAAAGAAGGAGCAATCAGCGGACGACGTGCACGCTGCAATTGGAGTGCCGGACAACACGGGCCGCGTTCGGACCCAGCAGGTAATCCTTGAAGTCCGGCTTGTGGGCGCCGATCACGATCAGCCCGCAATCCGTCTCCCGCGCCACATGCAGGATTTCCTCATAGGCGTTCCCGGTTGCCACCACATGGCGCACCATCGCATCCACATCCGCGCCAATGCTGGCGGTGATTTCGTCACTCAGCATTTGACGCGCCTCGGCGACCGCCTTTTCGTGGTGGTCGGCCTCGAAGAAACTGCCGACGATGCTTTCGCCGAAATCGGGCACAACCGTCATCACGTCGAGCGATGCGCCGTCGAGGTCGGCGAGCTTTTTAGCCACGCGCAGAACCTCCGCGTCCTGGCCCTTGTGGCTGACATCAATCGCGCAGAGAACTGAACGGCTCATGCGGTGACTCCTTCCTGTTTTTCTTCTTTACCCACACGGCCGCGTTGCAGCAGGACGATCAGCCCGAGGAACAACAGGGCCGGCAGGAACACTAGCTCCTTTGGCATCTGATCCGCCGGGGCCTTCACGGCTTTGACGGTCACGAATTCGTCGCCGTAGAAGTCATAGCCCTGGAAGGTTTCCGCATAGGGTGTGCCAAAGAGCGGCTCTTCCAAGGCGATTTCATCACCCTCTTCAACGGTCAGCAGGCCGTAGGCTTCCATCCGGGTGCCTTCAGCTTCTTCACCGATGGGCACCAGCAGCGTGGTTTCCTTGGTCTCGCCGGTATCGAAGTCGGGGCCGCTGACGATCACCCGGAATTCACGACCCACGGGCGCGCTCTCCACCTTCTCGGCAAAGTTGGCCGGGGCGATATCCTCAAACGGAGGCTGCAGGCGGTCCATGAAGAAATCCGGACGGAAGAGCATAAAGGCGATGAAGATCAGCGCTATGCTCTCATAGATCCGGTTGCGGGTCAGGAAATAGCCCATGGTGCCAGCGGTGAAGACGAGGATGGCGATGGTGGCCGTTATGAACACCAGTATGCCCTGTGCCCATCCCACATCGATCAACAACAAATCCGTGTTGAAGATGAAGACGAAAGGCAGGGCAACCGTGCGCAGGCTGTAGAAAAACGCTACAAAGCCCGTGCGGATTGCATCGCCACCTGAGACCGCGGCGGCGGCGAAACTGGCAAGGCCCACGGGGGGCGTCACATCTGCCATGATCCCGAAATAAAACACAAAGAGGTGCACGGCGATCAGCGGCACGATGAGGCCGGACTGCGCGCCCAGCTCTACCACAACACCCGCCATCAGCGACGAGACCACGATGTAATTCGCCGTCGTGGGCAGGCCCATGCCGAGGATGAGGCTGAGAAGCCCCACCATGATCAGCATCAGGATCAGGTTGCCGCCTGAGAGGAACTCAACCAGGTCGGCCATGACCTGACCGACACCCGTTAGCGTCACCGTGCCGACGATGACACCGGCGGTTGCGGTGGCAAGGCCGATGCCGATCATATTACGTGCGCCGTCGATCAGGCCCTGCAGCAGGTCGACCACGCCGTCCTTGAAGGCGTTGGCCATGTTGTTTTCACCGCGGAAGATCGACTTGAGCGGTTTCTGTGTCAGCAGGATCACGAAGAGCAGCGAGGTGGCCCAGAAGGCCGAAAGGCCGGGGGATTTCTGCTCGATCATCAGGAAGTAGACCAGCACAATGATCGGCAGCAGGAAGTAGAGACCGGCCTTGTAGATCTCGCCCACAACAGGCAGTTCGATCTCTTCTGCATTGGGGTCATCCGGCTGCAGATCGGGCACCTTGGCGGCCAGCGCCAGCAGTGCGACATAGGCAAGGAAGACCAGCGCCGACAACAGCAAGCCCGAGTTGGGCAGCAGCGCCGTGATCCATTTCACCGGATACTGCACACCGTAGCAGAGCAGCGCAAAACCGACGAAGAAAGCCGCCATGCCGCCGATGGTCTTGCCCATCGAGACCACGCGGTTACCCAGCGTTGGCATGTTGTTCTTCACCGCTTCCAGATGCACGATATAGACCAGCGCGATGTAGGAAATCGTTGCGGGCAGGAAGGCGTGGGTAATGACCTCGACGTAAGAGATGCCCACGTATTCCACCATCAGGAAGGCTGCGGCCCCCATCACCGGTGGCATGATCTGGCCGTTCACGGAAGAGGCCACCTCGACCGCGCCGCCCTTCTCGGAGGAGAAGCCCACGCGTTTCATCAGCGGGATGGTAAAGGTGCCGGTGGTCACAACATTGGCGATAGAGGAGCCCGAGATCAGGCCGGTGGCGGCAGAGCCGACCACGGCGGCCTTCGCCGGACCACCGCGCAGGTGTCCCAGCGCGCCAAAAGCCATCTTGATGAAGTAGTTGCCCGCGCCCGCCTTATCGAGCAGCGCGCCGAAGAGCACGAAGAGGAAGACGAATTTCGTTGAGACCCCGAGCGCGATGCCAAAGACCCCCTCGGAGGTGATCCACATATGGCTCATCGCCTTTTGCAAGCTCGCGCCTTTCCATCGGATCACATCGGGCACAGCGGTTGAGGATCCAAAGAACACATAGAGCAGAAAGATCGTGGCGATGATCGCCATGGCGGGGCCAAGCGCGCGGCGGGCGCCTTCGAAGAGGATGATCAGGCCAACCAGTGCGAACCACTTGTCGGTGTCATCGGCGAGGCCACCTGAATTCACGATCTTGTCGTAAAAAATATAGCCATAGAGCGCTATGAACGTGCCAGCGAGCGCGAGCACCCAATCCTGGATCGGGATGTAGTGACGCGGGCTGGATTTCAGCGCCGGATAGGCCATGAAGGCCAGGAAAATGGCAAAACCCAGATGGATCTGGCGCGAGTTGTTGATCACCGATCCGGGCAACAGTTGATTGGACAGTGGCGAGGCCAGCATCACCTGAAACAGGGACCAGACGATTGCGACAATCGCCAGAAAAGTGCCGACGGACCCGGCCGGATTACGGGCCCCTGCGTCCGACGAGGAGACGAGGTCCTGAAGTTCTTCTTCGGTCAGCGCGCGGCCGCCGCTTGTCTTATCTGCCATTTAACTGTCTCCCTGACGTGCCGCGTTATTTTTGGATGCGGCTTTTTGTCGTTTTGTGTGCCCTTTGGCGGGCTTCAAGGGGCGGCGGACCGCCCCTCGCGTTGGCATGGGGTGGGTTTACTCAACCCAGCCTTTTTCCTTGTAGTATTTCGCAGCACCGGGGTGCAGCGGCGCGGACAGGCCAGCTGTTGCCATTTCTTCCGCTGTCAGGTTAGCAAAGGCCGGGTGCAGCTTCTTGAAGTCTTCGAAGTTGTCAAAGACAGCCGAAACAACCGCATAGACCGCATCCTCGGACACGCTTGCGGAGGTCACGAAGGTTGCGCCCACGCCGAAGGTGGCCACGTCACCATCGGTGCCACGATACATGCCGCCGGGGATCTTGGCGGAGCGGTAGTAGGAATTGTCGCCGATCAGCGCGTCGATCTCGGCACCTGAAACTTCAACCAGCACGGAATCGCAGGCGGTTGTGGCTTCCTGGATGGAGCCCGAGGGGTGACCCACGGTGTAGATCATCGCATCGATCTGGTTGTCGCAAAGCGCTGCCGATTGCTCGGCCGCCTTCAGTTCGGACGCCAGCGCCAGATCGGATGTGCTCCAGCCCATCTTCTCCATCACCACTTCCATGGTGCCACGCTGACCGGAGCCGGGGTTGCCGATATTGACCCGCTTGCCTTTCAGATCGGCAAAGCTGGTGATGCCGGCATCGGCACGCGCCACCACTGTGAAGGGCTCCGGGTGCACGGAGAACACGGCACGCAGGTCTTCAAACGGCCCTTGCTCCTCAAAGCGCGAGGTGCCTTTGTAGGCGTGGTACTGCCAGTCGGATTGCGCGACACCGAACTCCAGCTCGCCCGCGCGGATGGTGTTGATGTTGTAGACCGACCCGCCGGTGGATTCGACCGAGCAGCGGATGCCGTGCTCTTTGCGGCCCTTGTTCACCAGACGGCAGATCGCGCCACCGGTGGGGTAGTAGACCCCCGTGACACCACCGGTACCGATGGTGATGAATTCCTCCGCCATGGCAACCGGCGCCGTCAACATCGCCAGCGCCGCACCGGCGGCGGTCATTTTCAATCCATTGAACATTTTTGTCTCCCTTATTTGGATTATGAGTCGTAGGTTAGCCGTCTGAAACTTCTTGTAAACGGCGGTTGTTCTGTTCCACCTCGGCAATGCGCTGCCGCGACGCCTCGCCCCCGATCCGTGCCAGAAGGCCCATCAGGGTTTCCACGAAGAAAAGCGATGCCGTGTAGGAGGAAAAGAAATGCGGTGTCTTGGAGGGGGTGATGAACCCGGCTGCTGCATATTTAAGCGCCGGGCAGGTGTGGGTGTCGGTGATGACCACCACAAAGCACCCGTTTTCGCGTGCCAGTTCCGCCGCCCGCGCGGCGCGGGGCGAAAAGGGGGATTGGGTGATGACGATCACCACGTCTTCGTCGGAGAGGCCCGCCAGACCCGCGCCCAGCGATGCGCCCATCCGCCCGGCCAGGCTCCAGTTGTCAAAAAGCAGGCCCGCCATATAGGTCAGATGTTCCGCGACACCGGTTGAGCTGAGCGCGCCGAACACCATGACCGTGCGGGCCGCGTGCAGTTTCTGCACCGTCTCCTCCAGCTGCGAGGCGGGCAGGCTGCCGGCGAGGGTCTCGATGTTGCGGACGCATGCGGCCGCAAAGCTTTCCGGGAAATCGACTTGACCTTCGCTCTGCAGGGTGGACAGCTGCTGCTCGCGCGGGGTGGCGCGGTTGACGCGACGCCCGATGGAGGTGCGCAAATCCCCCCGCAACGCACCGAAATCCTCATATCCCAGGGCCCGCGCAAGGCGGGAAAAGGACGCGGGCGCGATATCGCTTTGTTCGGCCACGGACCGCAGGGAGCGGGTCGCGATATCGATCTGGTTCTCGACAAGGTAATCCGCGGCCTGTTTCAGCTTGCCGCTGAGGTCGTCATAGCTCGCAGATATCCTGATATCGAGTGGTCCGTCCACGCAGGCTCCCCCAGCCGTCACGAATCCTCAGAAGAGGATTCATTTGTTTCAGCGCATTGTCAACGAAGGCTCCATATGTTTCACACTTGGCAGCGCAACAAGGGAGATTTCGAATGTCACATGTGTTTGCCCGGCACTCTAGGACCAATCTTCGGCGGGCGTCTATAGGTAAAGGCGCGTACCTCTATGATGCTGAAGGCAATGAATATTTTGACGGATCAGGCGGTGCGGCGGTGTCCTGCCTCGGGCATGGTGACCCGGATGTGATCGCAGCGATTCAGGCGCAGGTGGCGCAGCTGGCTTATGCGCACACAAGCTTCTTTACCTCTGATCCGGCGGAAGAACTGGCGGACCGGCTTGTGGAAGAAGCACCGGGTGATCTGGACAAGGTCTACTTCGTCTCCGGCGGTTCCGAGGCGGTGGAGGCGGCACTGAAACTGGCGCGTCAGTACTTTGTGGAAATCGGCCAGTCGGAACGGCGGCATTTCATTGCGCGGCGGCAGAGCTATCATGGAAACACCCTTGGCGCGCTGGCCACCGGCGGCAACGTCTGGCGCAAGCAGGCCTTTGCGCCGATCATGGTGGAGACCTCGCTGATCTCGCCCTGCTACGCCTATCGTGGCCAGCAGGAGGGTGAGAGCGCGTTTGACTACGGCCAACGGGTCGCCAACGAGTTGGAGGCGGAATTACTGCGTCTTGGGCCCGAGACGGTGATCGGATTCGTGGCCGAGCCGGTGGTGGGCGCCACACTTGGCGCGGTGCCGCCGGTCGAGGGCTACTTCAAACGTGTCCGGGAGATCTGCGATCAATATGGCATCCTGCTGATCTTGGATGAGGTCATGTGTGGCATGGGCCGCACCGGCAGCCTGTTCGCGCATGAACAGGAGGGGATCACCGCCGATATCGTGACCATCGCCAAGGGGCTTGGTGCGGGGTACCAGCCCATCGGAGCGATGATATGCACCGACAAAATCCATCAGGCCATTGCCGATGGATCGGGTTTTTTCCAGCACGGCCATACCTACATTGGTCACCCCACGGCTTGTGCGGCGGGCAATGCGGTGCTCAAGAAGCTGACCGGTGGTTTGGTTGAGCGCTGCGCGGTGATGGGGGAGAAATTGCAGTCCGCCCTGCAATCCGAGTTTGGCCAGCATCCGCATATCGGAGACATCCGCGGCCGCGGGCTGTTTCGGGGCCTGGAGATCGTCGAGGATCGGGCCAGCAAGACACCCTTCGACCCGGCGAAGGGCATCAACAAGCAGATCAAACAGACCGCCATGTCGAACGGGCTGGCCTGTTATCCCATGGGCGGCACCGTCGATGGCCAGACCGGCGATCACGTGCTGCTGGCACCGCCCTTCATCATCGAAGACGCCCATGTGGACGAGATCGTCACGAAATTGAAAAAGACTTTCGACGAGGTGTTGTGATCTGCGTCACTCCAGCGTGAAGCCGATGCTGCGGAGGAAGGCGGCAAAATCGGTGCGCTGGGGGGCGGCGTACATCTTCGCCTTGGCTTCGGACCATGCCGGACCGTTTTGCCCGGCCAGACGGCGGGTGTCGTAGGATTTGATGTCTGCCTCGGTGATATCCGAAAACCGGTCGCGATGGACGGTCTTGGTTAAGGGCAGACGGGCGCTGACGCCCGGTGCGGCACTGGGGTATCCCACGGCCATGCCCGCCACCGGAAAGACGTGATCCGGCAGGGCCAAAAGGTCTTTGACCCGCGGCAGGTGGTTGCGAATGGTGCTGATCGGGCAGCACCCCAGCCCCGCCGCCTCCGCTGCCGACATGAAGAAGGCGAGAGCAATTCCCGCATCGACACTGGCATTGAAAAACGCGTCCAGGTGATCGTTCGGGAAGGGTTGGTTGTGCATCATCTGCATTTGGCGCTGGCGTCGGTTGTTGGCCAGAAACACGACCATCGCCGGGGCATCGGCGATCCAGGCTTGCGCATCAAGCAGCGATTTCAGCGCCGCAAGCAGTGTCGGGTCAGTCACTATGAGAATGTCGCGCTGTTGCAAATCGCTTTTTGACGGCGCGCAAAGCGCCAATGCGCAAAGGGTGTCAAGTACGTCCGTATCAACCGTTTGACCGGTAAAACTGCGGCACGAACCGCGTGCGGCCAAGGCGTTTAACACCGGGATTTTGGCCAGAACCTCGGGGACCTCCGGCGTCTCGCCAAAGCGCTGTGTCAGGGCTGCAGAGAGCGCGGTTTCAGACATCGAAATACCCGCTAAAACAGTAAGAAATACTTACAAGAAACATAAGTACATATTCCTTCTCGTTAGTTATTCTGGCGGTTATACCATAGGCGCAATGAAACCGGTCACAAGTCAGGAAAGCGAATTGGACGGGCAAGGCGTCACTCTTGACGTCTCGGTCTGGCGTGGCACGTCCGAGGGCGGTGGCTATCAGCGTTTTGAGGTTCCGGCGCTGGAAAACCAGACGATCCTCGATGTGGTGTCGTGGATACAGCACTACGCGGATGCGACCCTGACCTACCGCTTTGCCTGCCGAGTGGGCATGTGCGGGTCCTGCGCGATGATGGTGAACGGGCAACCCCGCTGGACCTGCCGCACGCATGTCAAAAAGGTGCTGAAGGCCGGGGCGGTACAGATCGGGCCCCTAAGAAACCTTCCAGTGATCAAGGACTTGGCCGCGGATATGGATCCGTTTTTCGACAAGTGGGTGACCGCCGGAGGTGCCCATGCGCCGAGTGCCACGCGGGACGATCCCATCCCACCAGTCGATCCCCAAGACGCGATCCGCGTAGAGGCGAGCGCCGGAATAGAATGCATCAACTGTTCCATCTGCTATGCCGCCTGTGACACGGTGGCCGGCAATCCTGACTACCTCGGTCCGGCCGCACTGCAACGCGCCTGGACGCTGTTGAACGATGCAAAGCATGATGCGCACGACCAGATCTTGGATGCGGTGTCGGGAGTCGGAGGTTGCCACAACTGTCATTCGATGGGCAGTTGCACTGTCTTTTGCCCGAATGACCTCGACCCGATGTCCGCCATCGCCGGGTTGAAGCGGGAAACGGCGAAATCCTTCTTTCGGAGGCGCAAGTAAGCGATGCTGAATCTACGCCTCTACATGCTGCAGCGCATCACGGCCCTGATCATGGCGCCGCTGACCCTCGGGCACATCGCGGTGATGATCTACGCTGTGCAGGGCGGGCTGTCGGCGGAAGAGATTTTGGGTCGCACGCAAGGCTCCATCTTCTGGTTCTTGTTCTATGGCTCCTTCGTGCTGGTCGTCGCGACACATGCGGCCATCGGGCTCCGCGTGATAGCGCATGAGATGACCGGTTTGACGGGGCGCGCGCTGACCGGATTTACCTGGGGAACGGGGCTGTTGCTGCTGGCGATGGGCACACAGGCGCTGATTGCCGTGACCTGGCCCGCGGGGATGACATGAAACCCGCGCGCGCGCATCCACTCTGGCTGGCTTTCGTGCTGCACCGCGTGTCCGGGCTTGCGCTGGCGCTGTTTCTGCCATTGCATTTCTGGGTCTTGTCCTATGCGTTGACAGCACCTGAAAAACTCAACCAGTTTCTCAGCTTTGCCGAGCAACCGATTGTCAAAATTGCAGAATTCGGATTGATCTTTTTGCTGGCCGTTCATGTGTTCGGCGGCTTGCGCCTGATGGCAATGGAATGGTTGCCGTGGTCTGCACCGCAGAAATCGCTGGCCGCGGGTGCGGTGGGTATTGCGGTCCTGATCTCCGGCACGTTTTTCCTGCAGGTGGTGTGACCGATGGCGGGTAACATCGACCGACACGATACGGATATTCTGATCCTCGGCACCGGGGGCGCGGGGCTTTTCGCCGCGCTGCACGCACAGCAGGCCGCGCCCGAAGGCACAAAAATCACGATCGCGGTGAAAGGGCTGATCGGCAAATGCGGCTGCACGCGGATGGTGCAGGGCGGCTATAACGTGGCACTGGGCGGTGGCGACACGGTCGAGCGGCATTTCATGGACACGATTGAGGGTGGCAAATGGCTGCCCAATCAGGACATGGCCTGGCGGCTCTGCGAACAGGCGGTGGTGCGCATCCGAGAGCTGGAAAACGAGATCGGCTGTTTCTTTGACCGCAATCCCGACGGCACCCTGCACCAGAAAGCCTTTGCCGGGCAGACCGCTGACCGGACGGTGCACAAGGGCGACTTAACGGGCATCGAGATCATCAATCGCCTGATGGAGCAGGTGCTGAGCCGCCCTGTCGAAAAGCTGCAGGAACACCGGGCGGTGGGGTTGATCCCGACGAAGGACGGCAGTGCCTTGGCTGGTGTGCTGATGATCGACATGCGCACGGGGCGCTTTCGGTTTGTGCGCGCCAAGACGGTGCTGATGGCCACGGGCGGCGGCCCGACCATGTACAAATATCACACGCCCAGCGGTGATAAAACGATGGACGGTCTGGCCATGGCGCTGCGGGCTGGCTTGCCGCTGCGGGACATGGAGATGGTGCAATTCCACCCCACCGGGCTGCTGGCAGGAGAGCACAGCCGCATGACCGGCACTGTTCTCGAAGAAGGGCTGCGCGGCGCAGGTGGGCAGTTGCTGAATGCCTCCGGCCAACGGTTCATGTTTGACTACGATGGCAAGGGCGAAAGGGCGACCCGCGATGTGGTCAGCCGGGGCATCTACGCTGAAATGCGCAAGAGCAACGACCCCGATCAGGTGGGCATGTTCATTTCCATGTCTCACCTCGGGCCGGAGAATGTGCGCGCCAAGTTCAAAGGCATGGTAAAACGCTGCGAGGACAGCGGCTTTGATCTGGCGGGGGGGCTGGTCGAAGTGGTGCCGACCGCGCATTACTTCATGGGGGGCGTTGTTGTCGACGTTGAGACACGCACCGCTCTCGAAGGTCTCTATGTGGCGGGGGAGGATGCAGGCGGCGCCCATGGCTCCAACCGTCTGGGTGGCAACGGGGTGGCGAATTCCACCGTCTATGGTGGCATTGCTGGCGATACGATGGGTGTCGACATTCGCAGCATGACGACCCTGCGGGACCCGGATGAAGAGGTGCTGGCCGCTGAATACGCCCGGGCCACGCACCCGCTGTCGCGCGCACCCGATCTGGTGCAGCCGCTGCGCAACCGCTTGCAGGAAGCCATGTGGGACGATGTGGGCGTGATGCGCACGGCACAAGGGATGAGACGCGGGTTGGAGAGGATCAGCGCGATTGGTGAGGATCTGATGCAGGTCGGTGTGGCGGCGGAGAACCTGGCCTTCAATCTGACGTGGCACGACTGGCTGAACATGGCGAGCCTTTGCGAGGTTTCCGAGGTGATTGCGAAGGCCGGGCTTGCGCGGGAAAACTCCCGCGGCGCGCATTACCGCGAGGATTTCCCAGAGGCAGGCGCGATGGAGGCTTCCTACTTCACGGTTGCTCAGATGCAGGAGGGTAACGTGAACGTAACCCGGGAAGATATTGATTTCTCTATCGTTCGCCCCGGTGAGACGATCTTGCCAGCGGGTGAGCCCGAAACGCTGGTGGCGGCGCAATGAGCGAGGCCGTTGTCGCATTCCTTACGCTGGCGTGCAGCATCGTGCTGGCCTTTGTCACCGCCCGCATGTCCGCCCGGAACGATCTTGAGAAGCTACGCGAAGAGATGAAGCTGGATTATTCTGTCGAAGCCGCGATCCGGCATCTGCTGGAAAACCAGAGCTACCAGAAACGCAGCCTCAAGAAGATCAAGCACCACCTGCGCGGGTTCGAAAACGACGATGCGCTGCGCATGGCGTTGATCCGGGCGGGGGCGGTCGCGTTCTCCGGGTCCGGTGAGGATGAAATGTGGGGGCTGGTGTCGCGCAACCGGGAGGATTTCAGATGATTTCCATCGATCTCATTCAAAAGACGGCTGAAACCCTGATGGACAAGGCGGCAATCGAGATCCCTCAGGATTATCTCGACGGGCTGCGCGCTGCGGCGGCAACGGAAGATGGCGATCTTTCGTCCTTCGTTCTGCAGGCGATGCTGGAGAATTACGAGGCTGCGAAGGAAGACAGGCGCGCGATGTGTGGCGACACGGGCGTGCCGCGCTGGTTCGTGAAGATGGGCAATGACGCGCGGATCGAAGGCGGCCCCATTGCGTTGGAGGCCGCCCTACGTCGGGCCACGGCCAATGCGACAACGGGCGTGCCTTTACGGCCCAACCGGGTGCACCCGCTCTGGCGTACGGATCACAACAACAACGTCGGCATCGGCGCGCCGGAGATTGAATACGGGTTCGAGCCGGAAGGGGAGTGGATTGATCTGATCACTGTACACAAGGGCGGGCTTTTCGGCACGGATTACCGGATGCTGTTTCCGTCTGACGGCATTCAGGGGATCAAGCGGTTCTACCTCGACAGTCTCGTCGCCTTCGGCAAACGCGGGCTCGCGTGCCAACCCGCGATCATCGGCATCGGACTCGGGGGATCGAAAGACACCTGCATGGTGCTGGGCAAGCGCGCCTCGGTCCTGCGCACGGTGGGCAGCAGGAACTCCGATCCGAAGATTGCGGCGATGGAGGATGAGTTCAAGGAACTGGGCAATTCAATCGGTATGGGGGCGATGGGATTTGTTGGTAAAAACATGGTGATAGACTGCAATATTGAAGTCGGATATTGCCACACTGGCGGTATGCAGATGTCTGTGCATGCGTTCTGCCTGTCGTCGCGCCGGGCCGTTGCACGTGTTTTTCCCGATGGCCGCGTCGAGCATCGCACAGACCCCGATTGGTTTACCGACTATCAGCGCCGCGAGACCATAGACTGGGAACCGGCGCGGGAGGCTGCAGAATGAAAATCCGCGAGGTCACGCTGTCCACGACGCCAACCCCAGAGGCCATTGCTGATCTGCGTCTGGGCGATATCGTCTACCTTGATGGGTTGATCTACACCGCGCGCGAAGGTGTTTATATGCGCGCGCTGGAGGACAAGGCCAACATTCCCATGGAACTGCCCTCGCAAAGTGCCGCGAATTTCCATTGCTCTCCCGCCGCAGTGATCCGAGAGGATGGATCATTCGATCTGGGGGCTGTCACGGCGACAGCCAGTTTTCGCTTTGCCAAGTGGTTGCCGGAATGGATGGCCAAGACCGGTGCCCGGCTGATCATCGGCAAGGGGGGCATGTCGTCCAAGGATTACAAGGAATACTTCGTGCCCAACGGGGCGGTCTATCTGTCCACGGTTGGGTACGGCACCGGCGCGCTGCTGGGGCGCGGGGTGGAGACGGTAGAGGCGGTGCATTGGCATGAGGAGCTGGGCATCGCCCAGGCGATGTGGGTGATCCGGGCGCGGCGTATGGGCCCGTTCATCGTGGCCTCAAACCTTGACGGCGACTGCCTGTTCGAGCGCGAGAATGCCAAGATCGTGCAAAATCTCGATAAGGTCTATGAAGGCACGCGGCCCGCCGTGCTCAAGCGCTACGGCGAGACGGACGACCGGTCTGACGAGGTGATCGGTTAGCTCCGCGTCAGAACAGCTCGCGCAGCAGTAGGACCGTGCCGGAGATAAAGCACACTGCGATCAGCAACCGGCGAAAGGTCTCGTCCTCAAGCCTGCGGAACACGACAATGCCGATTTGCGCCGCCACGATGGCCGTGGGCAGCGCAACGGTGAGGTGCAGCAAGGTCTGCCTGTGATAGGCGCCGTTCCAGGCGAGCATCACGGCGGTCAGGGCCAGCACGGTCACGTTAAACGGTTGCAGCACGGCGCGGGTTTCATATTTGGGCCAGGCCCGCATGGAGCACCACATCGTTGGCAACGCGCCGGACAGAGAGGCCGCACCGCCCAGGACGCCGCCCAGAAACCCAACGCTGCAATCCATAATCGGGGTCGGGTGGTCGATTTTTGGCAAGGTGCGGCGGAGCGTGAAAAATCCGCCGTAAAGGATCAGGAAAAACGCGACGAGCAGTTTGAGCGCGGTCACGTCGATCTGCTTGAGAGAGGCGACACCCAGTGGAATGCCGATGATCGCAGGCAGAAGAAACCGGGCCAACCGGCGCGGGTTTTGTGTCAGTGCACCGCGCACGACCCAGAGGCCTTGGAGCCCGCTGACCACCGAGATCACCACGATGATGGCGACGGCTTCGACGGCGGGCATGATGGTGAGGAAAAACCCCAGGGCAAAGAGCGAGGTGCCGAACCCGGCCAAGCCGTTGATGAAACCGCCCGCCAGCGCGCCGATCACCAGGTAGATCATGTCTTCGGCGCTCATGCAGCGGGTTCTGTACTTGTCTGCGCGCCGAAGGCGCCGATCTGAACCGACCGCAGGCAAACGCTGTGCAGTTCCGTCAGGATCGGCCCGTGCGCCGTGTCGCGCGGAAAGGCGAGGCCCAGCCGCCGGACCGGCGCGTCCTCCCCCAGCGACAGGCGTTTCAGCGGCAGGGGGTTGTTGGTCTTGACCGCCCGTTTCGGCGCAATCGCCACACCGAGGTTGGCAAACACCATGCTGGAGATTGCCTCCAGTCCGTCCAATTCCATGGCTTCGCTGACGCGGATGTTCTTTTTCTGCAGCCAGCTTTCGATCATGTGCCCAACCACCGCATCGCGGTTGAAGCGGATGAACGGGTGCTTGGCCAGCAACTCAAAGGGGTCATCGCTCTGCACATCGCGCGAGGCCAGCAGTTGCAGCGGTTCCTCGGCAATCTCCAGAAACTCCAGGCCGGCGGGCACCAGCTGGGGCCGTGAGATGATCGCGGCGTCCAAGGCCCCGCGTTCGAGTTGGGATACCAACTGTATTGTCAGCCCCGGAAAGAGACGCACGCGCACCTCCGGGTAGGCGTCCACCAGCATGGAAATCGCCGACGGCACCATCGTGGTCAGCGTCGTGGGCAAGGCGCCCAGAGAAACTTCGCCGCTGACACCACTTTCGCCCAGCACGGAAGGCAGCATCTGGTCGTAGGCGCGCACGACATCGCGGGCCTTGGCCACCAGCGCGCGGCCCAGCGGTGTCAGTTCCGGCGTGCGTTTGGAACGGTCAAAAAGCTGGATGCCCCAGTTTTCCTCCAGCGCGCGCATCTGCTGACTGACGGCGGCGTGGGTGACGTAAACCGCATCTGCGGCCGCGCTGAAGGTCTTGTGATCATGCACCGCGATCAGCGTTCGCAGCGTGCGTATCGACATCCAGCAGCATCCTTTTTGTCAGCAGAACTTACCAATTCTGTAATTTATTATTACTTCTATGAAGCATGTCTTAACGTTACCAATTGTCAAGGGCGCTGTCGGCTTTGCTCGGGGAGGTCCGGAAATAAGACACGACTGGGAGGAAAACGATGACATTCAGAACATTGGGCGCGGTCTGCGCCTTGAGCCTTGGCCTGGCGGGAGCCGCCCTGGCGGAGTACCCCGAACGCCCGATTAACATGGTCATTCCATACGGGGCAGGCGGGGCGACCGACATCTCCGCCCGTACAATTGCTGAGCCTCTGGGCGCTGCGGTGGGCAAGCCGCTGGTGATGGCGAATGTCACCGGTGCGGGCGGGGCGACAGGCTCCGTTGCGGTGCAGAACGCCAAGGAAGACGGCTATACGATGCTCTTCGCGCGGGTGGGCTCGCATTCGGTGAACCCGGCGATGAAAGCCACGCTGCCTTATACGCTGGATGATTTCCGCTTTGTCACCGTCTATGAGATCAACCCGGTGGCCTGCGCGGTCAGCCCGTCGTCTGGCATCACCTCGATGGAAGATCTGATCGCCAAGGTGGACGAGGGCGGGGTGACCTATTCCTCTTCCGGTGTCGGTTCCTTGCTGCATCTGGCCGCCGTCATGGTGCTGTCGGAGTTCGGCGTCGAGGAACCGCTGACCAAAACCACGCATATTCCGCAAAAGGGCGGTGGGGCGGCTGCGACGGCTGTATTGAACGGCACGGCGACATTCCTGTGCACCAATTCCTCCGCCATCGCGAGCTTTGTGGCCAACAAGCAACTGGTGCCGCTGATGGTCACCACGGCAGAGCCGGTGGCGGGGTTCGACGTGCCTACGGCGGCTGATTTGGGCAAACCGGCGTTGCACCAGCTGGTTGGCTGGACCGGGATTGCCGGGCCGGACGGCCTGCCGGATGATGTCGCCGACAAATGGGGCGCGTGGATGGCGGCCGCGACGGAAGATCCCGAGTTCCTCGAAAAGATGACCGCACGGGGGTCGGTGATCGAACTGATGTCGCCCGAGGATGCGAATGCCTTCATCGAAGGGCAGTACAATACCTTTCGGAAACTTGTTGACGATCTGGGCATGAGGATCGAAGGCTAGGTCCAAGGACCGCGATGCGCGCGAGACGGAAACGCCGGGCACTGTCTCTGCCCGGCGTTTTTCATGAGACCCGGAACGGGCGAGGGGAGGAAGGATGACACAAAGGCAGGTGCAATTGCGGCTGGGCTTCGGCGCGCTGCTGGCAGCGGTTTTTCTGGTCGTCTATGCCATTCCTGCCTGGGTGTCTTCGCCCAGTAACGTGGGCAACATCATCCTGTCGCCGCTGTTCTGGCCCTATGCTTTGGCCGGATTCACCGGTCTGGCCGGGCTCGGGCTGGTGTTTTCGGGACTGCGACTTGAGGACACGGGCGCGGCCGTCAACGCGCGCAGTGACGATCCGACTGCGGCGTGGCTGCGGCTCGCTGGCATGGCGGTGATCATGGGGCTGACGATGATTGCCTTGCCGCGTCTGGGCATGGTGTTGACCTCCATGCTGATCTTCGCCGCAACTGCCTTTCTGGTGCGCACGCGCCATCCGGTGACGGCTCTGGTCTGTGCGGTAATTATCCCACTGGTGCTCTATGCATTCTTTGCCCATGTCGCCGGGGTCGCGATCCCGCAGGGCAATATCCTGAGGTTGCCATGAGCTTTCTGGACAGCATCGCGGCCGGCCTCAGCCTTGTGGGCAACATCGAAAGTTTTCTGGCGCTTTTCATGGGCGTGGCCATTGGGGTAATCGGTGGCGCGATCCCCGGCATGTCGGCGACCATGGCGGTGGCGCTGACGCTGCCCTTTACCTTCGCGATGCAACCGATCACCGGCATCCTGCTGCTGCTCGGGGTCTACAAGGGCGGCATTTTCGGCGGGTCGATCCCGGCGATTCTGATCAAGACACCGGGCACGCCTGCATCCTCCGCCACGATCCTCGACGGCTACCCGATGGCCGAGAAGGGTGAGGCAGGCCGCGCGCTGGGCATGGCGCTCTGGGCCTCCTGTACGGCGGATGTCATCTCGAACCTGTCGCTCATTCTCTTTGCCGGTTGGCTCGCGTCCTTCGCGCTCAGCTTCGGGCCACCGGAGTTCTTCACCCTCATCCTGTTCTCCCTGACCATCATCGCCGGTGTCTCGGGCGAAAGCCTGCTGCGCGGGGCGCTGTCGGCGCTGCTCGGGTTGCTGTTGGCGACCATCGGGCTCGATCTGGTTTACGGTACCAACCGCTTCACCTTCGGCGATCCGAATATGATGGGGGGCCTGAATTTTATCGCCGTGCTGATTGGCCTCTTCGCCATCCCGGAAATCCTGGCCATGGTCTGGCATCCGACGGCGCATGTCGGCACGGCGCGCAGCCTCGGCAAGAACTGGGTCAGCTTTGCCGACTACCGCCGCAGCTTCAAATCCATCGTACGGGGCAGTTTCATCGGTGTGTTCCTTGGCTCTATCCCCGGCATTGGGGCGGCCCCCTCGGCGTTCCTCAGTTACTCTGAGGCGCGGCGCACGTCGAAAAACAAGGAGAACTTCGGCAAGGGCGAGGTCGAAGGGGTGGCAGCCTCCGAGGCCGGTAACAACGGGGTAGCTGGCGCCACGCTGATCCCGCTTCTGGCGCTTGGCGTGCCGGGCGATGTGATCACCGCCATCATCATCGGTGCCTTCATGATCCACGGGCTGCAGCCCGGCCCGATGATGTTCATCCTGAATGTCGACATCATCTACGGGCTTTTCATCGGGCTGATCGTCAGTTCGGTCTTCCTGTTCCTGATCGGCACCGTCGCCATCCGCGGGTTCAAATACGTAGCAGACATCCCCAAGCGCATCCTGATCCCCGCCGTACTGGTGCTCTGCATCTACGGGGTCTTTGCAGTGAACAACAATATCTTTGACGTGGGCGTGATGTTCGTGATGGGCTGGGTCGGTTTCATGATGGTGCGCTATCATATCCCGGCAGCACCCTTCCTCATCGCCTTCATCCTCGGCCCGCTGCTGGAGGATAACTTCCGCCAGTCCATGCTCATGTCTGGCAGCGACCCGTCCATTCTGGTGCGCGGCCCGATCACGTGGTTCTTCTGGGCGATGACCCTGCTGACCATCGTCGCGATTGTGCGGGCAGGCGTGCGGGCGGTGAAAGGTACGTCAGCCCTGTCGCCAAAGGTGAAGGACTAGGTCGCGGGCGGGCCGGTTGGCACGTGACGCAGGAAAACCACATTGGCGGCATTTTGCTGGCGTTCACGAGGTAAACTGAAATTGTGATTTGGCGGCAGGCGCGGGTTTCGTGCAGGCTTGGCAGGATACGCGCAGCACAACGCCACTGCGTAGCAAAAGACCGGAGTTCAAGATGCCTGCCTGCCTTTCCGCCCCGAAACAACAGCACGATGAGGGACAGATCGCAGCGGGCAGGGCAACGCGATGAACCAGGCCGAAGCCATTCTGATGGGGCTGCGCATCTGGGGCAGCATCGGTGCCGTGGTGGCCGCGATTTTCCTGACCATCGGCATGGACCGCATCGACGAGGATGCGCGCGGCGCCTATATTTTCCGCCCCTTGCTGATCCCCGGTATTCTGGTGATCTGGCCCTTGGTGCTGTGGCGCTGGTACCTCTATGAGAGCGGGCGCGAGCTCTGGGCGCGCCGCTATGATCCGCCGCGCCGGGCCCATTTCGCGGTGGGGTGGATCCTGCCCATCGGCATCTGCCTGATCATCCTGACGGGGCTCAGCCTGCGCCAGACATGGCCTGCAGAGATCGCGCCGGTGCAACTCTCCGGCCCGGCGGAGGTCAGCCAATGAGCGTCAAATACATCCCCGTTCAGTGGAACCCGAACAAGTACATCTATGACGCGGTGATGTTGCTGGGGGTGGGACTATTCCTGTACGTCTTCCTCTATGCCAGTCCCGGCATTCTAAGTCACGAACGTCCGATCAACCCGCAGGTCCATAATGCCCGTGCTTTCGGGGCCTGTGCTTTTGTCATGCTGACGGTGATCCTTTGTATCGGTCCCTTAGCGCGGCTTGATCCCCGGTTCCTGCCCTTGCTCTACAATCGGCGACACTTCGGGGTGATGACGGTTTTCGTGGCGATCACCCATGCGGGCTATATCGTGGACTGGTACTTCGCCTTTTCGTCGTCGAACAAGTACGAGGCGCTGCTCTTTGCGAATACCAGCTACGGCCAGCTTGCAGGCTTCCCCTTCGAGGTCTTCGGGATTTTCGCACTTTTCACGCTGATCCTGCTGGCGGCAACGAGCCATGATTTCTGGATGAAATTCCTCAGCCCGCCGGTCTGGAAACGCATCCACTACCTGATCTACCCGGCCTATCTCTCGGTGGTGGCGCATGTCTCCTTCGGCATCCTGCAGGATCAGCAGAACCATGCCTTTACGATGATTTTCATCGGCGGCGCGGCGGCCGTGGGCATCTTGCAACTGATAGCGGCTCTGAAAGAACGCCGCGCGGATCAGGAGCTGGCGTCCGAGGCCGTCGAGTGGGTGCCGGTGTGCGATGTCTCGGAAATGAAGGAGGGCTTTGCCAAGATTAAGCTGTTGGCCAATGGCGAACGCGTGGCGGTCTATCTCAACGAGGGCAAGCTCAGCGCCATCTCCAACGCCTGCGCGCACCAGAACGGGCCGTTGGGAGAGGGGCAAATTATCGACTGTCTGGTGACCTGCCCGTGGCACGGGTTTCAGTATGACGTCACCAACGGCCGCTCGCCCGCGCCCTTCACCGAGAAAATCCCAACCTACAATCTGAAGACCGAAGGTACCCGCGTATTGGTCGACCCCCGCGCCAATCCGCCCGGGACTTACGTGGAACCGGTACCCGCAGGAGCGACGTCATGAGTGACAAGGATCGTCCCTTCTTCGTTGGATACCTGCCTGCGCCCAAGGCGTTGCGGGGTCTGCTGCTCGCGGTTTGCGTGCTGTTTATCTCGGGGCTTGCGGGTTTCGGTCTGGCGCTTGGCATCGCGCAGGACGATCCGGGCGAGGGTGCTTTTCGGTTCGACTATGGGCGGCAAACGGTTACCGGGGTTGTCGAGCTGACCCCCTATCCGCTCTTGCGGGTCACCGAAGGCAACGAGCGCATTCCGGCGGGGCATACCCTGATGCTCGCAGGCGGCGGCAAGACCAACGTGGAAAGCCGCGCCATCCCGTTAGAGGGACAATTGGCGCAGGTGTCCGGGGTGCTGCTTGAACGCGGATCTTTGGACATGATGCAGGTGCGGGGCGGTCGCAACGGCCTTCAAGCCGCTGAAGGGGAGGTGCCGGTCTTCGAGACCATTCCACTCGGCCGCTGGAAGCTCGCGGGCGAGATTTGTGATGGCAAATGCCTGGCTGGCGCGATGCGGCCCGGGCGTGGGTTGGCGCATAAGGCCTGCGCCAATCTCTGCCTGCTGGGCAAGGTGCCGCCCGTCTTTGTCTCGACGCAGCCGGTGGACGGCTCGGAATTCCTGCTGATCACCGGGCCGGACGGCGGCCACCTGCCGGAAAGCGCCTATCACTATGTGGCGCAGTTCGTCTCGCTGGAAGGTGAAGTGGAACGGCGCGGCGATCTGCTGGTGCTGCGTCTGGACCCTGATACGCTTGAGGTGCTGGAATGATGCGCCGTATTCTGATGCTGATCCTGATCGGCTGTTTGGCCGCGATCTTCTTTTACCTCTCGCGCTTCTGGTATCTGTCGCTCTGGGACCGCCCGGGCCTTTTCGGGCTTGAGGTGCTGCGCCCGCAGGGCGGTCTGGTCGGCCAATGGCTGCGGGGCACCAATGCCGCCCCGTTCGAGCTGCTGATCTGGGCGCTGGGGTGTTTCGCCATCCTGAGCCTTGCCCAGAAGCTCTATGATTTCTTCACCACGCCATCTGAAACAGGAGAGCCAAATGAGTGACGAAACCCTCGACTGGATCAGCGTTGGCCATACCGACGACCTGCCCGAAGGCCGGGTCAAGACCGTAACCGCGCGCACCACGTCAATCTGCCTTGTGCATTTCGACGGGCAATGGGCGGCGATGAACAACCACTGCCCGCATCAGCGCGGGCCCTTGGGCGAAGGCTCCATCGAAAAAGGCATCGACGACAAATGCTGGATTCGCTGCCCCTGGCACGGCTGGGATTTCGACCCGCTGACCGGCAAACCGCCGGGCGGGCATGAGGACACCGGGCAGCAGATGTACCCGGTGGAGGTGCGCGAGGGCGAGATTTTCGTAGGTATAGCGCCGGAGCCGCCGCATGAACGGACGGTCACGGATGTCATGGTCGAGACGCTCAGCAACTGGGGTGTGCAATCGGTTTTTGGCATGGTGGGCCATTCCAATCTGGGGCTGTCGGACGCGATCCGGCGCGCCGTGGTGGATGGCAAGATGACGTACTTCGGCATCCGGCACGAGGGTGCGGCGGCCTTTGCGGCCTCTGCCTATGGCAAGCTGACGGGTACACCTGCGGCCTGCCTGACCATTGCGGGGCCGGGGGCCACGAACCTGCTCACCGGGCTGTGGGACGCCAAGGTGGACCGCGCCCCGGTGCTGGCGCTGACCGGACAAGTGCAGACACAGGTCATGGGGCCGGGGGCGTTTCAGGACATCGACCTTCTGTCTGCCTTTCAGGCGGTCACCAGCTTTTCCCAACCTGTGCTCGGCAGCTCCAACCACGCGGAGCTGGCGTCACTGGCCTGTAAGACGGCGATTGTGGAGCAGAACGTGGCGCATCTGATCTTCCCTGACGACGTGCAGACGAACCCCTCGGGCAAACCGGCTGGCGCACCGGAGGGACGGGTGACGGCAGCCCCCGTGATCCCGGCGCAAAGTGAGATCGACAAGGCGGCGGCAATGATCAAGGCCGCGAAACGCCCAATTATCGTGGTCGGGCACGGTGCCTATCCGGTGCGCGAGGAGATCGCGACATTGGCCGAAACCCTCGGCACACCGGTCCTGACCACCTTCAAGGCCAAGGGGCTCTTGCCGGACGATCACCGCTGCGCGGGCGGCGTGCTGGGCCGGTCCGGCACCCCCATCGCCAGCTGGTTCATGAACGAGGCCGATCTGATCATCGCGCTGGGCACCAGCTTTTCCAATCACACCGGGATCGAGCGCAGCAAGGAGATCATCCAGGTCGATCATGAACACATGCAGCTGGGCAAATTCCACCCCGTCGCCCTGCCGATCTGGGGGGATGTGGGTGCGTTTTGCGATGCCATTGCAAAGGCGGATAACAAAAACCCCGATGCGGTGGATCAGATCACCGAACTGGCCGACCGCTGGGACATCTGGCGGCGTGAAAAGCAACAGCGGCTGGCGGAAGATCTCGGCAAGGGCATCCATTCCTTTGCGATTTTCGAGGCGCTGGGGCGGCTGGTGCCGGAGAACACCATTTTCGCTGTGGACGTGGGCAACAACACCTATTCCTTTGGCCGCTATCTGGAAACCAAGGGCACGCAGCGGGTGCTGATGTCGGGCTATCTCGGCTCCATCGGCTTTGGCCTGCCTGCCGCTTTGGGCGCTTGGGCGGCAACCCAGGACAAACCCGATCTGACGGACTGCAAGGTGGTGTCAATCTCTGGTGATGGCGGTTTTGGCCAATACCCGATGGAGTTCACCACTGCCGTCAAATACGGCATGGATATCACCCATATCCTGCTGCACAACGGCGAGCTGGGCAAGATCTCGAAGGAGCAGCGGTCGGGCGAATGGCCGGTTTGGGAAACAGATCTGCAGAATCCGGGTTTTGCCGCCTTTGCCCGGCTCTGCGGTGGTCACGGGGTCAAGGTCACGGATGCTGGCGACTTGGAGGCGGCGATCAGGGAAGCGCTGGATCACAAGGGGCCGGCCCTCGTTGAAATCATGACAGACGCCGATCTCGTCTGATCCGATTGCACCGCCCCCGGCGATGTCCTAGGACGGATCAACCAAAGTGTGAACGCGTGGCAGATGATCCGGCCTGAGACATGAACGATATTCTTGAAGGTCTGGTGTCGGCATTCTGGCTGGTGGTCACCTTCGATCCTGACCTGATGCAGATCTCGCTGCGTTCCTTGCAGGTGAGCCTCTCGGCGCTTGTGATCGCCTCGGCCATTGCCTTGCCGCTGGGGACCTTTCTGGCGATCCGACGGTTCCGATACCGGCGGCTGACGATCTCTTTGCTGAACGCGCTGATGGGACTGCCGCCTGTGGTGGTTGGTCTGATCGTCTATATTCTGCTGTCGCGGTCAGGGCCGTTTGGCGTGCTGGGCCTGCTTTTCACGCCCACGGCCATGATCATCGCGCAGGTGATCATCATCACACCGCTCATTGCCTCGATCACCCATCAGGCGATGCGCGAGCTTTGGGCGGAGTACCACGACCTGCTGATCTCGCTGAACACCAGCGGCTGGCAGCGGATCAAGACGCTGATCTGGGACGGGCGGCGCAATCTGCTGACCGCCTCGCTGGCGGGTTTCGGGCGGGCCATTGGCGAGGTGGGTGCGATCATGATCGTGGGCGGCAACATCGATAACGCCACCCGCGTGCTGACCACGGCCATCGCGCTGGAAACCGGCAAGGGTGATTTCGCTCTGGCGCTCGCCTTGGGCTTTGTGCTGATCGCGCTGGCCATTGGCATCAACGTCAGCATCCACTGGCTGTCCCGCACGGAACGGGAGGGGCGGTGGTGAGCAGGATGTTGCCCCTGACCCTCAAGGATGTCGCGGTGCGCCGACGCGGCAAGCGCCTGTTGGGGCCGGTGAATCTGACCCTGCATCCGGAGGGGCTGACCATGATCGTGGGTCCCAACGGCAGCGGCAAGACCACCTTGCTGCGGGTCATGCATGGGGTGGAACGGCTGAGCGACGGTAGTGCGACATGGGCCGTGGCCGAGGAAGAGGCACGTCACCGTCAGGCTTATGTCTTTCAGACCCCGATCATGTTGCGGCGCACGGTGGCCGACAATCTGCGCTATCCGTTGCAACTGATCGCGACGCCCCGCGCGGAGATCGAGACCCGCGTGAACCACTGGGCCCGACGGATCGGGCTGGAGGCACGGATGGGACTTCAGGCCACGCGGCTTTCGGGCGGGGAGAAACAGAAGCTTGCGCTGGCGCGCGCCCTGATCCGCAAACCGGATGTGCTGTTTCTGGACGAACCCTGTGCAAATCTGGACGGCGCCTCGACGCGCGATATCGAAAGCATCCTGCAGACCGCGCTTGCCGAAAAAACCCGCATAATCATGACCACACATGATCTGGGTCAAGCCAGACGTCTCGCGGGTGATGCACTCTTCATGTTGCATGGCGTCGTGCATGAAAGGGGTCCCGCGTCGGATTTCTTCAGCGCGCCGCAGACCGCCGAATTGCAGGCATTCTTCAGAGGAGACATCATCGCATGATGACGCGCATCGCAGCACTTTTAACAACGGTTTTTCTAGGCACTGCCGCACTGGCAGAAGACATCAAACTGGCCGTGACCACCTCATTTGAAAACTCTGGCCTGGCGGATGTGCTGTTACCGGCCATCAAGGAAGACCTTGACCTGGATGTGCAATTGCTTGTGGTTGGCACCGGCCAGGCCCTGCGGCTGGGAGAGGCGGGGGATGTGGATGCAATCCTAGTGCACTCCCGCACGGCGGAGGAGAAATTCGTGGCCGAAGGTCATGGCACCTACCGGCGCGAGATCATGTATAATGATTTTGTCTTCATCGGGCCTAAGGGGGATCCGGCTGGCGTGGCACAGGCGGGGTCAGCCGCCGAGGCCCTCAAACGTATCGGCGTCGTCAAACCCGCCTTTGTCAGTCGCGGCGATGACAGCGGCACCCACAAAAAGGAAATCGCCCTCTGGCGCGCGGCTGATCTGGACCCTGACACCTTCGGCGAATGGTACCGGGCGGTAGGCGCGGGTATGGGCGCGAGCCTCAACACAGCGGCGGGCCTTGACGCCTATATTCTGGCCGATCGCGCCAGCTGGCTCAACTTTGGCAACAAGGCGGATCTTGATCTGCTCTACGCGGGCGATGCAGCGCTCTTCAATCAATACGCTTTTCTGGCCGTGAACCCCGAAAAACACGCCCATGTGCGCAATGATCTGGCCGTGCAACTGGAAGACTGGCTGACCAGTCCGCGTGCTGCGGATCTGATCAATGGCTACACCATCAATGGTGAGACGCTTTTTATCTTTAACGCGAAACCGGAGTGAACAGGCGTCCGAGCGGTCAGGGCGATGAATTGAACGCAGTGACCGCTTGGAGCCCAGCCCACCAAGCTTGATTGCCATTGTTCCAGCTGATAACTCTCACTTATGCTTGGCAAGTAAGTCAGGCGATGGAGAATTTATGTTTACGATTGCGGGAAACCGCTAAGTCCTGAACGACAGGACGATCACGCCACATAGAGCATGCGCAGACCGCGTCAGGCTCGTTTTCGCATGGCCCGTGAACACTCAAAACACCACTGAAACAGTGACAGCGATACGGGCTGTGCCTCCGTTATGTCGAGCGTTTTCGCTCACATGGCGACACTTAGAAAGACGAATGATCAATGAAAATACGACCAACAAAACATGACGATATCCCCGCCTTGCAGGAGGTACTTAAGGGCACACAGCTGTTTCCAAGTGAAATGCTGCCTAATATGGTGAGGGACTTTCTATCTGATGACGAAAGCTCCGATATCTGGCTGACATGTGAAATCGAGGGCAAACCCGTTGGTTTCTGCTATGCGGTGCCGGAGGAATTAGCAGAAGGCGCATGGAACATGCTTGCTATCGCAGTTTTGCCAACAGAGCAGGGCGGCGGTTGCGGTAGTTCTATCGCCAAGCATCTGGAGGAGGAACTTAAGGCGCGCGGACAACGCATCTTGATCGCCGACACGTCAGGCGCGGACGACTTCGCACCGACACGCGACTTTTACCGCAAAAACGGCTACGCTGAGGAAGCCCGTATCAGGGATTTCTGGGCGGCTGGAGATGATAAAATCGTCTTCTGGAAATCACTTGGCTGAACCCAAAAAGCTCTAGCTGGCCTGCCCTTGGATGGGCCAGCTCTCCTCATCTGCAACACCAGGGAACGGCAACTTATTCCGCATGGCTCTCTCACAGATCAGGGATATCTGGCGGCACTGATGATTCCCTTCGCCAACGAGATTTTCCGAACGTCGCCTAGTGCTGATGTGGTTCGTCATCGAGGGACCCGTGGATGGCGAACTGCTCGATGCCGGCGTCCTGTGGTTCGATCATCCGGTAGCTTTCCTTCACGCCCGCCTCGGTCAGCTCGCGCGTGACGGTCAGCAGCGTGTTGAAGTCCTGATCCTCACAGAGCTCCACCATCTGGTTGATCTCTTCCATCGCCACTCCCATTGCCGCCTCGACCGACGGGGCGCCGTAGATGTCCACGAAATGCTGGGCGAGGGCGGTGGCAATCGCATCGCGCTCACTCTCCTCGATCTGGGTGACGGCGACAAAGCTCGCGCGGCCAAAGGTTTCCACGCCCATCCAGCCGTTGGTGAAAGCCTGTTTCGCCTTGCCTGTCAGATCGCCGTCAGACCAATTGGAAAACTCGAACCCGCCGGAAATGCACCATTCGCCGGTGCGCGCGGGGCTGTGAAAGACGCGGGTGTCGCTGTCGTCGAAATGAATGGCGCGGGCCAGTTTCATAACATCTCCCTCAAGGTGCTGGTGAGCGGTATGATTGTCGAGCCCGCGTCCTGCTGCAACAGTAAACCAAAGGTTTCGTCAATGCCGCGGAAGGTGCCGGTTGTGCCCTGCAGGGTGATTTCTTTGCCAATGCCATGGGCCAGCCCGGTCCATTCGGTGTGTACCGGTTTCACCCCCTCATCGTCCCAGCGGTTGATCCAGACCAGCGTGTGCCGCACCCAGGCTTCGAGCAATTCCATTGGGTCCACCTCGCTGCAGCCCTCGGCATTGAGCGAGGTCACGTCGGGCGTGGTGCCGGTCTCTTCCTGATCCGACCAGAGCGTGAGGTCGAGCCCGATCACCAGCCAATCCGGCGCGCTGTCGGGATCACCCGGGGCCGCTGCCGCCTGAAGCGTGCCGCAGCGCGCACCATTGAGCCGCAGGCCACCGTTCCAATCCAGATGTACGGACACTTCCGGCGGGGCCAGCGCGCCAAAGGCGTTCTGAAATCCGACCCCGCAGACCGGCAGCATGACCATCGCATCACGCAGGGAAATCTCAGGGGCAAAGACAATCGCCGCACGCAGCCGATCCGGCGCGATGTCATAGGTCACCAGCCCCGCATCACAGCCCTTGGTTGCCTCCTCACAGGCAACAGGGAACGGATCCGCCCCGGCGGTCACGAGACCCGAGAAGAGTGGCGGGAATTGCGCGCCGCTCATGCCTTGCCGTCGGCGATCAGGGTACGGGCCACGGCGCGGAACGCCTCTGCCTGCGGGCTTTCGGGTTTGGAGACCACGATAGGCGCGCCGCCGTCTGCCGCCATGCGGATGTCCAGATGCAGCGGGATTTCCGCCAGCAGGGGCACGCCGAGCCTTTCGGCCTCCGCCGCCACGCCGCCATGGCCAAAGACGTGCTCTTCATGGCCGCAGTTGGAACAGATATGGGTGGACATGTTCTCGATCATGCCAAGGATCGGCGTGCCGAGCTGGTTGAACATGTCGATGCCCTTGCGCGCGTCCAGCAGCGCCACGTCCTGCGGGGTGGAGACGACAATCGCCCCGTCGACCTGGAATTTTTGCGCCAGGGTCATCTGAACATCGCCGGTGCCGGGGGGCAGATCGACGATCAGCACGTCCAACGCACCCCATTGCACCTGGTTCATCATCTGCTGCAACGCGCCCATCAGCATCGGTCCGCGCCAGACGGTCGCCTGATCATCGTTGGTCATCAATCCGATTGACATCATGGTCACGCCGAAATTGCGCATCGGCAGGATGGTCTTGCCATCGGGCGAGGCGGGGCGACCGGAGACACCCAGCATGCGGGGTTGTGACGGGCCGTAGACGTCGGCATCGAGCAAACCGACACGGCGGCCTTCGGCGGCCAGCGCGCAGGCGATGTTGGACGAGATGGTCGATTTGCCCACGCCGCCCTTGCCGGACGCAATGGCGACGATCCGGTCGATGCCGGGGACCTTCTGCGGACCGCTGGGTGCGGTTTTCTGCGGCTTCAGATCTGGCGGGGCGGAGGGCGTGCTATGCGCGGTCATAACCACCGAGACGGTGCCAACGCCGGGCAGGGCCTGCACCGCCGCCTCCGCCGTCTTCTGGACTTTCGCGTAAAGATCGGCCTGCGAAGGCGGCACTTCGATCACAAAGCGCACGGCGCCTGCGTCCCCGACGGTCAAGGCCTTGATCAGCCCGGCAGACATCAGGTCGGACCCGCTGACCGGGTCTTCGATCTCCTTCAGCGCGGCCAGAACCGCGTCACGTGTCAGGCTCATTTATCCTTGCCCGCCAGAGATTTGCCCGGTCACGACGTGTTCCATATCCAGCTCGTCAATGGTCAGCACCACCTTGGCCTCATAGGTTTTGCCCGTGGTATCCCCGGCATTGCGCATGGCCTCTTCGATGGCCTGTTGCGAGGTCACGCCGACCTGTTTGAGGAATTTGCGCATCGACATGTTGAAGTCTTCTGACATGGGGTGGGTCCTTTTTTACGGATGAGATGAAAACTTGACGGTGAATTGAGCGCCCGCCTAGGCTGTCTGAACAGCGGAAAACTCGGGAGGGGCGATATGCGGGGAATATTGGGGGCGCTTGCCTGTCTTGTCCTTCTGCCCACCACGCTCGGTGCAGAGGATTTGCGGCTGGCCGTGCCGGAGGCGTTGGAGGCGTCGGGGTTGGCGTCCTATATCGTGCCGCGTTTTTCGCTGAAAACCTCCGTCAGGATTACCCGTGTTGGTGCGGGGGCTGAGGCCGAGATGCGGTTCACCGACGGCGGAACGGCGGTGTTTCGGGGGCCAGAGCAGCGCTGGGGGCTGGAGCATGATGGCGACCCGCGCGCGGTCCGGTTTCTGGACTGGCTGAAATCCGATGTGGGCAAGCGCACGATCGAAAGCTTCAAAGCGGAGGATGGCACGACCTATTCCGCCGCGCTGACGCAGGCGGCGGTCGAGGTGGAGGTGAGCTTTGACGGTGACAGGCGGAAGGGTGAGGTGCTCTCGCTCTCGCTCTGCGGGCGCTGTCACGTGATCAATGAAAGCAACAGGATGAACGGTATGGAGTCGACGCCGTCTTTCCGGGTGCTGCGCGGCCTGCAGGATTGGGATCAGAGGTTTGCCAACTTCCACCTGCTTAATCCACACCCCAGTTTCACACAGATCGACGGCGTGACCGATCCGTTTGATCCCACCCTGCCGTCGCCCATCGTGCCGGTCGAACTGACGGTCGACGACCTCGACGCGATCCTCGCCTATGTGTCCGGGGTGGCCCCGGCGGATCTGGGCGCGCCGCTGCAACTTCAGTGATCCCTGCGCTTGCTCAGGTAGTCGTCGGTGGTGCGCACAGCAGGCCGCTCACCCCCGGCGAAGGGGTTGTTTTGCGAATGGTACTGCGCCTGTATCCGGCAGTTGTCACACATCTCGATCATGCGAATTGTATCGGGATTGGCGAACATCGCGTGTTTGCCGGCGAGCTTTTCCTTGATCCGTTCGACCGTTGATTTGGACCCGAAGAGTGCGCCGCATTCGATGCAGGCACAGGGTTCTTCCTCATGCATCACCACTTGCGTAAACGCGGCATCGGTCAGGTTCAGCTGTGGCGTCAGGGTGATTGCATCTTCTGGGCAGATATTACTGCAGAGACCGCATTGCAGGCAGGCATCTTCCTGAAAGCGCAGTTGCGGCTTGTCCGGGTTGTCGCCAAGCGCGCCTGCCGGGCAGAGTGACACACAGGAGAGGCAGAGGGTGCAGGCGTCCTGATCCACGAGGATCGCGCCATAGGGGGCGGCATCGGGAAGCGCGATGACCTCCGCCTCTGGCTGTAGGGCCTTGGCGGCAAGACGGGTGACCTGACGACGGCTGCCAAGGGGCAGGATGTGCTCCTGAACCGCGTCGCTTTGAGCGTCTGAATATAACGCATCGCTCAGCGCGTCGGGGTCCGATACATCCAGAAGCGCGATGCTCTTCTGTCCGGAAATCGCATTGGCCAGCGATTGTTCCTGTTCCAGCACCGCGCCCTCGCTGCGCGGGGCGAGCAGAACGGATACATGGGCAAAGCCACAGGCCAACGCCGCCAGCATTTCTGCGTGGCCAAAGCTGGCCAGAGCGGAGACCGAGAGGGGGATCACATCGGCGGGCAATCCGCGACCGTATCGTGCCGCGAGCGAGATCATTTCCGCGCCGAAATCATCGTCATGCACCAGCAGGCGCGGGGCCGTGCCGCCCGCCTTGCGATAGGTGCTGGCCAGCGTGTTCAGCCGCGCAAAAAGATTAGCCACCGGCGGCGCATCATAGGTGATGGCGCCTGAGGGGCAGAGCGACGCACAGGCCCCGCACCCCGCGCAGATCATCGGATCAATCGCCACATGCTCCCCCGCCGAGGTGATCGCACCGGTCGGGCAGATGTTCAGGCATTTCGAACAGGCGGGCTGCTCGGCGCGCGAATGGGCGCAGAGTGGCTCTTCCAGACGCACGTAGAGCGGTTTTTCAAAGGTGCCGATCATCTGCGAGGCATCCAGCACCGCCTTGGCCACGGCGGTCTGGCTGCCCGGATCGGCGCGCAGATACCCGTCGCGCTTTTCCGGGGCGGGAAAGATCGCTGTGTCGCCGCTCAGATCGAGGATCACGTCACAGGAACTCAGCGCGCCGTCCTGCGGAGGCGTCCAATCGGCGGCACCGCGCCCTCCGGCGACGATCTGGCGAAAGCCGTCAATGCGGATATCAAACCGGCCCAGCGATCCAGTGGTGCGGCGCAGTGTGCCGCAGACCACGTCGAAGGCCATACCGGGCGCGGTGTCAAACGGGGCAGGGGTCAGCAGCGTAACCGCTAGAATGCCGGACAGATCATGGGCAGCCTGAAGGGTAATCTCGCCCGATCCGATGATCAGGCAGGCCCCGTTGGAGATCACGTCGCGGGTGCGTTCCGGCGGATGGGTCAGCATCGCTTCGGCGGCAAGCGCTGCCATTTTGGGCCCCGCATCTGCCGCCTCATCGCTCCAGCCCGCGCGGTCGCGCAGATCAACGAAACGCGGCTCCGGGGCTTCAACTTCTTCCGCCAACTCCCTGAACAGCGGTGCTTCCTGTTGACAGGCGATCATCACGCCATCCTCCGCCAGATGCTGCGCAACCTCTGCGATCTGGGCGCCGCAGGCGTGGGTGAAAGGTTTCGTGCATCCAAGACCGGTTGCAGTCGCAATCGCGTCGGCGTCTATGGTTTGACTGCCAAGGCAATCACAAAGCACCAGTTTTTTTGTCATCTCTCCCCCAGCGGCTGCCGCAATGCCATCCTCGCCACTCTATATATAGAGCACTGGCGCACAAAAAGGCAGGAAACAGAGGCGGCGTAAACCGGAATCGACCTCACCTCTGCCTGGTCGTGGTGGTCACACCGTATGAACGGGCAGGTCCAACCGACGCCAATCAAATGCAAAATCGCTAAAGCCCCTGTAATTCAGAGAGTTGGGGAAATGCAAGGCGACCAGCTTACGGGTCTACGACTAAATGTGTACAGATGCATGCTTTTTTTTCTGGGATAATGACCGGGGTTTGCTAAGGTAGGCCCAAGTACAGCGCGCATTTGGGGAGTAATCTTGGGAGTCGTCTATCCAGAGTCGCAATCCGCGAGGCTTGGAGTGGTTTTGCGCCGGTCGCCCGGTGTCACCGCCTGGTCCAAGTGGGTATGGCGCGCGACTGCCGTTCTGCCGGGGGCGGGCGATGCGTCCTGGAAGGTGCTGCGCGACGAAGGCGGCGTGACCGAATATCACGCATCGACCCATGATCTTAATCTCTACGTCTCGGATGCCGAAGCCTATGCGCACGAGTTGCAGGCGCAATCGCCTTCCGTCTACGTGATCATGCGCGAAGGCGAAAGCGAGGCACCGCTGGACATTCTGACCGTGACCGTGTCGCCCTATGAAGCGCAGGACTATTCCGACAGTGGCGAAGAACAGGTGGAGCGTGTGACGATGCCGCCCTCCGTTCTGGACTGGGTCACCGGTTTTGTCGATCAGCACTACCGCGAAGAGCCATTTGTGAAACGGCGGCGCGACAAGCATCGCACGGATCGTAAGCAGGCCGGTATTGGTGATGCGCGGATTTCGCAGGCAACGGATGTGTATCGCGCACCGACGTCGAACTTGCAGGAGGGGGCGGAATGACCGCGCAGGGCTCTTTCTGGGCGCGCCGACGCGCCGCCGTTCAGGCCGAGGCACAGGCGCAAGCCCAGGCAGAGGCTGAACAGCTGGCCGCGGCGCGGGATGCCGAGCTGGCCGAGAAGGACGACGCGCTTGTTCTGGAAGAAATGGGTCTGCCTGATCCCGACCAAATGCAGTCGGGCGATGATTTTGCCGCCTTCATGTCCGAAGAGGTCCCCAAACATCTGCGCAACAAGGCGTTGCGCATGCTTTGGCGCAGCAACCCCGTGTTGGCCTGCGTGGATGGTCTGAACGAATACGATGATGATTATCGCGCGGCGATGCTGGCCGGGGGGCCGATCCAGACGGCCTATCAGGTGGGCAAGGGTATGATGGCACATCTCGAAGAAGTGGCGCGTCAGGAAGAACTCGCCAAGGCGACCCCGGAGACCTCCGAGGAGCCCGTCGCGGAGATTGTGGAAGACGACCCGGTGAGCGCGTCCGAGCCGGAGGTTGTCGCCTCTGAAGCGCAGCCTGAGAATTTGGCGCTTGATGCAGAGGGTGACGTCGAAGCAGCCCCCGTACCCCGGCGTATGCGGTTCCAGTTCGAGGAGGCGCAGGCATGACGGCAACGGCAGAGACCCTCGACATCGCAGCCGAAGACCGGCTGCGCGCCGATCTCTACAACTTTATTGGCCTGCTACTGGCCCGCCCGGCGGACCAGATGCTGCTCGATCAGACCGCCGCGCTGCAGGGCGATGACAGCGCCATGGGGCAGGCGATCAACAGCCTGGCGCGCGTTGCAAAATCCACGAAGCCCAAGACGGTTGAGCGCGAGTTCAACGCGCTGTTTATCGGTCTGGGGCGGGGCGAGCTTTTGCCCTACGCCAGCTACTATCTGACCGGTTTCCTGAACGAAAAGCCACTGGCCAAGCTGCGGCAGGACATGGCCGCGCAACAGATGACGCGCGCCGAAAACGCCTTTGAGCCCGAAGACAGCATGGCCGCGCTGATGGAGATGATGGGCGGCATGATTGTCGGCCGCTTTGGCCAGCCCGCGCGGCTTGACCAGCAACGCGGCTTTTTCAACAGCCACATTGCGCCCTGGGCCACACATTTCTACACGGACCTCGAAGGCGCGAAATCCTCGGTGTTTTACGCAGGTGTCGGGGCCGTTGGCCGCGCCTTCATGGAGATCGAGAAAGAAGCATTCAGAATGACGGCGGACTGATCCGCCGACAAGGGACGGGACGCCGTCCGCAAAGACGAAAGGGAGAAGGACACATGGCACAGAAATCGGATGGCGACACAAATCGCCGGGATTTCCTGAAACTGGCGGGCACAGCAGCCCCCGCGGCAGCCGTTGCCGTGGCAGCCGGGACAGGCACGGCGGAAGCGGCCGAGGTGGATACGACCTCTGACAAGATGCAGGACACCGCCCACACGCGCGCCTATCTCGCGAGCGCGCGCTTCTGATTTGCGCCGGGGGTGCATCTGAAGGGTGCAGCCTGACGGCGTTTCGACATTAAAATACCCAGCCACCTGATCGGGGCAGCAAGGGAGGGAAGTATGTTAAGGAAAAAGACCAATTCGGTCACGCAGCGTGCAGGACGGACGAACATCCTGTCGGACGGGGCCGCATCATCCGTTGACCGCCGTGCGTTTTTGCGAGGCTCTGGCCTGGCGATTGGCGGGCTGGCCGCCATCTCCGCCACGGGCGGCGCGGTCACCCAAGCCTCTGCTGCGACTGCAGCGACGGGCGCGGTGGAAACCATCAAATCCGTCTGCACCCATTGCTCGGTCGGCTGTACCGTCGTCGCGGAAGTGTCGAACGGTGTCTGGACAGGGCAGGAGCCCGGATGGGACAGCCCGTTCAATCTCGGAGCCCATTGCGCCAAAGGGGCCGCGGTGCGCGAGCATGCGCATGGCGAACGCCGCCTGAAGTATCCGATGAAGAAAGAGGGCGGCGAGTGGAAGCGCATCTCCTGGGAACAGGCGATCGAAGAGATCGGCGACAAGATGATGAGCGTTCGCGAGGAAAGCGGACCGGACTCCGTCTACTTGCTGGGCTCGGCCAAGCACAACAACGAACAGGCCTATCTGTTCCGCAAGTTCGCGGCCTATTGGGGGACCAATAACGTCGACCACCAGGCGCGGATCTGTCACTCCACCACGGTGGCCGGCGTGGCGAATACATGGGGCTACGGCGCCATGACCAACAGCTACAACGACATGCACAATTCCAAGGCGATGTTCCTCATCGGCGGCAACCCGGCGGAGGCGCACCCCGTTTCGCTGTTGCACATGCTGAAGGCCAAGGAACAGAACAACGCGCCGCTGATCGTCTGCGACCCGCGTTTCACGCGCACCGCTGCGCACGCGGATGAGTACGTGCGCTTCCGTCCCGGTACGGATGTGGCGCTGGTCTGGGGCATCCTCTGGCACATCTTCGAGAACGAGTGGGAAGACAAGGAGTTCATCCGCACCCGTGTCTGGGGCATGGATCAGATCAAGGAAGAGGTGGCCAACTGGACACCCGAGGAAGTGGAGCGTGTCACTGGCGCGCCCGGCAGCCAGTTGCGCCGTGTGGCGCGGACACTGGTCAACAACCGTCCCGGCACCGTGATCTGGTGCATGGGCGGCACCCAGCACACCAATGGCAACAACAACACGCGTGCGTATTGCGTGCTGCAGCTGGCCCTTGGCAACATGGGCACCGCTGGTGGTGGCACCAACATCTTCCGCGGCCACGACAACGTGCAGGGTGCCACGGACCTTGGCGTTCTGGCCAACACGCTGCCGGGGTACTATGGCCTCAAGCCCGGCTCCTGGGCCCATTGGGCGCGCGTTTGGGAAGAGGATCTGGATTGGCTGAAAGGCCGCTTCTCGGTGATGGAAGGGGCTGGCAAGGATGGCACCGACCGGTTGATGATGAACGAGACCGGTATTCCGGTGTCACGTTGGATCGACGGGGTGCTGGAAGAAAAGGACAACATCGACCAGCCCGACAATACGCGCGTCATGATGCTCTGGGGCCATGCGCCCAACTCGCAGACCCGTCAGAAAGAGATGAAGACGGCGATGGAGAAGCTGGACATGATGGTCGTGGTCGATCCTTATCCAACCGTTTCTGCCGTCTTGCAGGACCGCGAGGATGGCGTCTATCTGCTGCCGGCCTGTACCCAGTTCGAGACACGCGGCTCTGCCACGGCCTCCAACCGGTCGCTTCAGTGGCGGGATAAGGTGGTTGATCCGATCTTTGAATCGCTGCCCGATCACACGATCATATCGATGTTTGCGAAAAAACTGGGCTTCCATGACAAGCTCTTCCGCAACATTGCGATGGATGGTGAAGAGCCGAACGTCGAGGACATCACCCGCGAATTTAACCGTGGCATGTGGACCATCGGCTATACCGGCCAGAGCCCTGAGCGTCTGAAGATGCACATGGCAAACCAGCACACCTTTGACCGCACCTCACTGCGGGCGATTGGCGGGCCGGCGGATGGCGATTTCTACGGCATGCCATGGCCCTGCTGGGGCACGCCCGAGATGAACCATCCCGGGACTGCGAACCTCTATGACATGTCGCTGCCGGTGGCAGAGGGTGGTCTGGCGTTCCGCGCACGTTTCGGCGTGGAGCGGGATGGCGACAACCTTCTGGCAGAAGGCGTCTCCAACCCCGGTGCCGAAATTCAGGACGGATACCCTGAGTTCACCATGCAGATGCTCATGGATCTCGGCTGGGACGGCGATCTGACGGCAGATGAACGTGCCGCGATTGATGCCGTGGCGGGCCCCAAGACCAACTGGAAAACCGACCTCTCGGGCGGCATCCAGCGGGTGGCGATCAAGCATGGCTGTGCGCCCTTCGGGAACGCCAAGGCGCGTGCGGTTGTCTGGACCTTCCCCGATCCGGTGCCGGTGCACCGCGAGCCGCTCTATACCAACCGGCGTGACCTCGTGGCCGACTACCCGACCTACGAGGACAAGAAGTTCTGGCGCCTGCCGACCATGTACAGGTCGATCCAGGAAAAAGACTTCAGCCAGGAGTATCCAATGATCCTGACTTCCGGGCGACTGGTCGAATACGAGGGCGGTGGCGACGAATCCCGCTCCAACCCCTGGCTGGCGGAACTCCAGCAGGACATGTTTGTCGAAGTGAACCCGCGGGATGCCAACAACCTTGGTCTGCGCGATGGCGAACAGGTCTGGGTCGAAGGCCCCGAAGGCGGCAAGGTCAAGGTCATGGCCATGGTCACCGAACGGGTCGAGGCGGGCGTGGCCTTCATGCCCTTCCACTTCGGTGGGCATCTGGAGGGGGTCGACTTGCGGGACAAGTATCCCGAAGGGGCCGATCCTTACGTGTTGGGCGAAGCGTCCAATACCGCACAGACCTATGGCTATGACAGCGTGACCCAGATGCAAGAGACGAAATCGACGCTCTGCAAAATCTGGGCAGCGTAAGGGAGGACATGAATAATGGCCGCTAGAGCAAAATTTCTCGTCGACGCCGAACGCTGCATTGAATGCAACGCCTGCGTCACCGCCTGTAAGAACGAGCACGAAGTGCCGTGGGGCATCAACCGCCGCAAGGTCGTGACGATCAATGACGGCAAGCCGGGGGAGCGTTCGATCTCCGTCGCCTGCATGCACTGTTCGGACGCGCCTTGTATGGCCGTCTGTCCGGTGGATTGCTTCTACCAGAACGAAGAAGGCGTGGTGCTGCACTCCAAGGACCTCTGCATCGGCTGCGGGTACTGCTTTTACGCATGCCCCTTCGGCGCGCCCCAGTTCCCGCAGGCCGGCAACTTCGGATCCCGTGGCAAGATGGACAAGTGTACGTTCTGTGCGGGCGGACCGGAGGAGAACAACTCCACCGCCGAATTCGCCAAATACGGGCGCAACCGGATCGCCGAGGGCAAACTGCCAATCTGCGCCGAGATGTGCGCGACCAAGGCGTTGCTGGCCGGGGATGGTGACATCGTCGCCAATATCTACCGCGAGCGCGTCGTGGCCCGTGGCTTCGGGTCCGGCGCCTGGGGGTGGGGCACGGCCTACGACCAGAAAGGCGGTTGACCTTCGCCTTAAGGTTGTGAACTCTTCAGGGGCGGCTCTATCAGGGCCGCCCCGTGCGTCTGAGAGAACAGGATATGTCCATGCTCCGATTTCTGTGTCTGCTGGTTTTGACTTTTTGCCTCGCCGTGGGCGTTCAGGCGCAGGAGGCCGCACCCGTTGACCGCAGCGCGACCGGCGGCGCGCAGACGCTCGAGGATATTCTCAAGCGTCAGGAAGGCCTCAAGATTGATGACAGTTTCCGCAGTGGGCTCACGGGTAATCCTGACAACGCGGCGGCCAAAACCGATCAATTGGGCACCCTGGGCGGGGCATCGGACCCGGATCTCTGGCGGGCCTATCGCTACAATTCGGCGGCTATCACTACGCAAGCCCGCGGGCCTGCCGCAGATGTGCTGATCCAGGACGGCGGCATGCGCTGGCTTCTGTTACGTGAGGGGCCACTGCTGACCTACGGCGGCGCGCTTATGGGTGGTATGGTCATACTGCTTGCACTGTTCTACCTGATCCGCGGTCGCATTCGCATCGATGGCGAAAAGACAGGCCAAACCATCCTGCGGTTCAAGGCGGCTGAACGTTTTGCCCATTGGTTGTTGGCCGGGTCCTTCATCATCCTGGGAATCACTGGGCTTATCACGCTGGCAGGGCGCAAACTGCTGATCCCGGCTTTCGGTCCTGAAGCCTTTGCAACACTGGCGATGGGGTCGAAATGGGTGCACAACAATATCTCATGGGCCTTCATGCTGGCGCTGATCCTCGTCTTTGTCTTCTGGGTCGTGCACAATCTGCCGGACCGGACAGACATCAACTGGATCCTGAAGGGCGGCGGCATCTTTGGCGGCGGCCACCCCCCGGCCAAGAAATTCAACGCAGGTCAAAAACTGATCTTCTGGTCGGTCATTCTGCTGGGCGGCTCCATTTCCGTCTCCGGTCTCTCGCTGCTGTTCCCCTTCGAGATGCCGATGTTCGCCGTGACCTTCGAAAAGCTCAATGCCGTGGGGTTGCCACAACTGCTGGGCCTTGGGGAGTTGAACACCGCGCTCGCCCCGCATGAGGAAATGCAATACGCCCAGCTCTGGCATGCCATCGTCAGCTTTGTGCTGATGGCGATCATCATCGCGCATATCTACATCGGCTCGGTCGGTATGGAAGGAGCCTATGCGGCCATGGGGGACGGCGAGGTGGAACTGCAGTGGGCGCGCGAACACCACAGCATCTGGACCGCCGAAGTCGAAGAGCAGCAATCAAAGGCGGGCAAGGCATGAGAGAGATTGTTCTTGCCTTTGTCGCCATGGTCGTCATCGCGGTGGGTGCGAATTTCGCCTTGAACGAGGCTGGATTCTCGGCTGCCGAACAAGGCACTGGTCAGGCGGTACGGCTCGACGATTGACCTACTGCGCCGCGGTGCGCAGTTCCGTCATCAGATGGCGGAACTTTTCGCCCTGAATACCCACATGGTCCCGCAATGCCGTGGCGGCGCGGCTGTCGTCTCCTGACCGCAGCGCCGCGACGATCTCCTCATGCTCCCCCATCGACTGCGCCAGGCGTCCGCGCAGCCGGAGCTGGAGCCTGCGGAAGGGTTTCAGCCTGCGGTGCAGCCGCAGGGCCTGCCCGGCGAGATAGCTGTTGCCGGATTGCGCATAGATCGTGTGATGAAACCGCTCGTTCTCGCGGTAATAGGCGTCGGTATCCTGTGACGCCATCGCCGCGCGGCAGAGATCATTGGCCTGTTCCAACTCCGCCAGCGCCTCATCCGAGATGCGGCGCGCGGCCAGACGTCCGCAAACCGCCTCGATCTCGGCCATGGTTTCGAACATCTCCATCAGTTCCACAGGTCCCGGTTGGCGTACAAAAACCCCGCGACGGGGAAGTTGCTCGGCGATGCCGGAGGCCACCAGCCGCTGCAAAGCTTCGCGGATGGGGGTGCGGGAGACACCGAACTGCTTGGCCAGGCGGATTTCATCCAGCCGGTCGCCATCATTGAATTGACCGGTAAAGACCAGCTCCTCCAGCGCGTCCGCTATTCTGTCTGCATGC
Source organism: uncultured Roseobacter sp. (assembly GCF_947492555.1). Taxonomy (GTDB): domain Bacteria; phylum Pseudomonadota; class Alphaproteobacteria; order Rhodobacterales; family Rhodobacteraceae; genus Roseobacter. Next base: position 419,323 of record NZ_CANLNE010000001.1, on the reverse strand, counting down.
CTGACATCCATGCGCTCACTTTAGGCTGAAATCACGTGTGCGACAATCACTTTATTGTATACAAAAATATTGACTCTGAATGCGAGAGGTTAAATGCTGACATATTGGCCGGGCTTATCTCACCGGCATTCTGGGAGGAAAAAATGAGAACATCACTGCTTTCCGCAGCACTCGCTGCCATTCTTGCCACCGGGGCCGCCACCGCGCAGGCCACCGAGTTGCGCCTGTCACATCAATGGTCCAACAAAGACGTGCGCCATCAGGTGGCTCAGATCATCGCGGATGAGGTCGCAGCCGCGGATGTCGATCTGGAGATCAAGATTTTCGGCTCCAAATCGCTGTTTAAACCGCGCGAGCAATACAAACCCCTCAGCCGGGGACAGCTGGATATGACCGTGCTGCCCTTGAGCTATGCCGGTGGCCAGCAGCCTGCCTATAACCTGACGCTGATGCCGGGGCTGGTGAAAAATCACGACCATGCGGCGCGTCTGAGCGACAGCCCCTTCATGGAGGCGCTGGAGGCGAAGATGGCCGATGACGATGTCATGGTGCTGGTGCACGGCTATCTGGCGGGCGGTTTCGTCGGCAAGGACAAGTGCATCACCAACCCCGAAGACGTGGTCGGCCAACAGACCCGCGCCGCGGGCAAGGCGTTCGAGCAGATGCTGGCGGGGGCAGGGGCCTCCATCGCTTCCATGGCGTCATCTGAGATCTATAACGCCATGCAGACCGGCGTCCTGACGGCCGCGAATACCTCGTCTTCGTCTTTCGTCTCCTACCGGATTTACGAACAGGTTTCGTGCTATACCCCGGCCTCGGACGTGGCCTTGTGGTTCATGTATCAGCCGGTGCTCATGAATAAATCCACCTTTGATGGGTTGAGTGACGCGCAGCAGACAGCCCTGCTGGAAGCCTCTGAAAAGGCCGAAGCCTTCTATCTGGAAGAGGCGAAAAAGCAGGACGCGGCTTCCGTGAAGGTGTTCGAGGATGCCGGTGTCGAGATCGCGCAGATGACGGCGGAAGACTTCGCCGCCTGGCAGGCAGTTGCACAGGAGACATCGTTCAAGTCCTTTGTCGAAGAAGTGCCGGACGGGCAGGCGCTGCTCGATATGGCGCTGGCCGTCGAATAGTAAACCCTGGGCGGCGCGCAATCGCCGCCCCCATTTTTCTCTGATCCTTCAGGAGCGCTCATGGCTGGTCAATCCTCTGCCACTGATACGCACGTCGGCAACCATCCCTTCCTGCGTGCGGTCGCCGCTCTGTCGACAGTCGCCGGGTGGTGCTCTGCCGCGATGATCGTGACCGCTGTGGCGATCACCTGCCAGATGATCTTTGTGCGCTTTGTCTTGAACGGCTCCACCGTCTGGCAAACCGAGATGGTCATCTATCTGGTTATCGGCGCCACGCTGGTGGGCCTGCCTTACGTACAGCGCTTGAGGGGGCATGTGAACGTCGATCTGATCCCGCTTGCCCTGCCGATGCGGGCGCGTCGGGCACTGGCTGTGCTGACCCTGTCACTCTCCATCGCGATCATCGGCGTGATGCTCTGGTACGGGTACGACTACTGGCATTTCGCCTGGGATCGGGGGTGGAAGTCGGACACCGTCTGGGGCGTGCGGTTGTGGATTCCCTATCTGGCGCTGCCGGTGGGCTTCGGCCTGTTGATGCTCCAGCTGATTGCGGATTTGGTGGGCGTGCTGACCGGCACTGAAAAGCCGTTTGGGCTGGAGGACAACTGATGGATCCGCTTGTCCTTGGTGCGCTGGTCGCCCTCTCCACCATCATTGTGCTCTTTTCCGGCGTGTCGGTTGCCATCGGTTTGCTGATCGTCTCCGCAGGTTTCCTGATGATCTTCGACGGGTTGCGCAGTCTTGAGCTGATGCCCGAAATCCTCTTTGGCAAGCTCGACAACTTCGCGCTGCTCTCCATCCCGATGTTCATCATCATGGGGTCTTCCATCGCCTCCACGCGTGCCGGGGCAGACCTCTACGAAGCGCTTGAGCGTTGGTTGACCCGCGTGCCCGGCGGGCTGGTGATTTCCAACCTCGGTGCCTGCGCGCTTTTTGCGGCGATGTCCGGGTCGAGCCCGGCCACCTGTGCGGCCATCGGCAAGATGGGCATCCCCGAAATGCGCAAGCGCGGCTATCCCGATGGGGTGGCCGCCGGGTCCATCGCGGCGGGCGGCACATTGGGCATCCTGATCCCGCCCTCGGTGACGATGATTGTCTACGGCATCGCAACCGAAACCTCGATTGGCCGCCTGTTTCTTGCGGGCGTGATCCCGGGCCTGCTGCTCGTCGCACTTTTCATGGTCTGGTCGCTCTATTCCACATGGAAATCCGGCAACACCACCCTGCTGACGGCGGGCAGCTATTCCTGGCGCGAGCGGCTCGAAATTCTGCCCAGGGTTCTGCCTTTCATCGGCATCATCATCGGTGTGCTCTACGCTATGTACGGTGGCATCGCCACACCCTCGGAAACAGCAGCGGTGGGGGCGCTTTTGTGCCTGATCATCGCCATGGTGATCTATAAACTCTGGAGCCCCAAGGCGCTCTGGCATGTGCTGCGTGACAGCACCAAGGAAAGCGTGATGATCCTTTTCATCATCGCGGCGGCGGGTGTGTTTTCCTACATGCTGTCGAGCTTGTTCATCACGCAGTCCATCGCGGAATGGATCGGCACGCTGGAGGTCAACCGCTGGGTGCTGATGGGCACGGTGAACGTCTTCCTGCTGATCGCCGGGTTCTTTCTGCCTCCCGTGGCGGTGATCCTGATGGCGGCGCCCATTCTGCTGCCGATCATCACCACGGCCGGGTTCGATCCGATCTGGTTCGCGGTGGTTCTGACGATCAATATGGAGATCGGTCTGATCAGCCCGCCTGTCGGTCTCAACCTCTATGTAATCAACGGGATCGCGCCTGACATTTCCCTCAAAACCATTTTGATGGGGTCGCTGCCGTTTGTGGCTTGCATGGTCATCGCCATTGTCCTGTTGTGCCTGTTCCCCGGCCTTGCAACATGGCTGCCCGATGCGGTGATGGGGCCTACGTTTTGAGCTTCTTTGCCGACCTCCTCTCGACGGTGTTCGAGCGGCGCTATCGCAGCGCACTGGAGCCTGAGCTGGAGGGACGTAGCATCGAAGAGCTGTGCGGCGATCTGCTGGGCAGTTCGGGGGAGATTTCGGGCGCCGTGACGGCCCGTCATATTCTCGACCGCTATGCTGCGATGGACCCCTCTGAAAAGCTGCGGTTCTTCGAGTTTCTGGCACAGGATATGGGTATTGACGCAGACGCGGTGCGGCGCACGCTGGCGGAGTTTGAAACCACGCCGTCCCTGCAAAGCTACCGCGCCTTTGCCACCGCGGCAGAGCCGATGCGGCAGGAGTTGGCGCGCCGCCTCAATCAGATACCGGGGGCAACCGCGCAGCTTGTGCAGATGCGCGACGATTTGTTGGGGTTTGTCCGTGACCACCCGATGCTGGGCCCGGTGGATCAGGATTTTCGTCACCTGCTGGCCTCGTGGTTCAATCGCGGCTTTCTCGTGCTGCGACCGATCGACTGGGAAAGCCCGGCGGAGGTGCTGGAAAAGATCATCGCCTACGAGGCGGTGCATACCATCGACAGCTGGGACGATCTGCGCCGTCGGGTGCAGCCCAGCGATCGTCGTTGCTTTGCCTATTTCCACCCCGCCATGCCAAACGAGCCGCTGATTTTTGTCGAGGTCGCGCTGACCAAAGGCGTGCCCGGATCGGTACAGGGGCTGTTATCAGATGCGCGCGAGGAACTTACCGCCGAAGACGCGGACACCGCCGTGTTCTATTCGATTTCCAACTGCCAATCCGGGCTGGCGGGCATTTCCTTTGGCAACTCGCTCATCAAACAGGTGGTGGCCGATCTGTCGCGGGACCTGCCGGGGTTGGAGACTTTCGTGACCCTCTCGCCGATCCCCGGATTGATGCAGTGGATTGCGGAGACTGGTCAGCAGATAGGTGAAGCCGCCGCAGATCAACGCCAGCTTGCCGCGCAGTACTTTCTGGCAGCAAAACGCGATGATGGCAGCCCACGTGACCCGGTGGCACGGTTCCATCTGGGCAATGGCGCATTGGTCCATGATGTGCACGCGGGTGCCGATCTGTCGGCCAACGGGATGGCGCAATCCGCCGGGGTCATGGTGAACTACCTTTACGACCGGGCCTTGATTGCGCAAAACCATGAAGGATATGCCGACGGCTACAAAGTTGCTGCGTCACCGCAGGTACAGGCGCTTGCGGCGGCGATGGACAAGACAAAGACCTGAGGACAACAGAATGGCCAATCCTCTTTTCGATCACCTTTTCGGCCACCACGCGGGCAAGGATACGCCTTTTCTGATCCTGAAGGATGGTCAGGTGATCACCCATGCGGCCTTTCTGTCGATGACAGCGCGGTTTGCACATGCCTTCGAGGCGCTTGGTCTGAAGCCGGGAGACCGGCTCGCCCTGCAGGCGGAAAAGTCCCCCGAGGCGCTGGCGGTCTATGCTGCCGCCGTTCAGTCGGGCATCGTGTTCCTGCCGCTGAACACTGGCTATACCGCTGCAGAAGTCTCCTATTTTGTGGAAAACAGCGAGGCGCGTCTGTTGATCTGCGATCCGGCAAAGGCGGACGGGCTTCGCCCAGTGGCCGAGGCTTGCAATGCTGCGCTGGAAACACTGGACGCCGATGGAAACGGCTCGCTGCCGGAGCGTGCGCGGGGCGAGCGCGATGCCTTTGCAACAGTTCCACGTGCGCCTGATGATCTGGCCGCATTTCTATATACATCCGGCACCACCGGGCGCTCCAAGGGCGCGATGCTGACGCAAACAAACCTGCTCTCCAACGCACAGACCTTGGTCGACGTGTGGCGGTTCGCCAGAGACGACGTGCTCCTGCACGCCTTGCCGATTTTCCACACGCACGGTCTTTTTGTGGCCACCAATGTGACACTGCTGGCGGGTGGGTCGCTTCTCTTTCTGCCGAAATTCGACGCGGACGACGTGATTGACCTGCTGCCCAGGGCCACGACGATGATGGGGGTGCCTACCTTCTACACGCGCCTGCTGGACGATCCGCGCTTTACCGGCGATCTGGTACGGCACATGCGGCTTTTTGTGTCCGGCAGCGCCCCATTGCTGGCTGAAACGCATGTCCAGTTCGAAAAACGCACCGGGCACCGCATTCTGGAACGCTACGGCATGACCGAGACCAATATGAACACCTCGAACCCCTATGAGGGCGCGCGGCGGGCAGGGACGGTTGGCTTTCCACTGCCGGGGGTGGAGCTGAAAATCACCGATCCCGCCAGCGGTGAGACACTGCCTGACGGGGAGATCGGACAGATCGAAGTGCGGGGCCCGAATGTGTTCAAAGGTTACTGGCAGATGCCCGAAAAGACGCGTGAAGAACTGCGCGCCGACGGGTTTTTCATCACCGGTGATCTGGGGCTGATCGACGATCAGGGGTACGTGCAGATTGTCGGGCGCAACAAAGACCTGATCATCTCGGGCGGCTACAATATCTACCCCAAGGAAATAGAGGTTCTGCTGGACGATCAGCCAGGCGTGTTGGAGAGTGCCGTGGTTGGTGTGCCGCATCCTGACTTCGGCGAAACTGTTGTCGGATTTGTTGTGGCGGAGAAGACAACACCCCCCGATCTGGACGGCATCTCGGCGGCAGTTGGTACGCAGCTGGCGCGGTTCAAGCATCCCCGCAAGCTGATCGTTCTGCCAGAGTTGCCGCGTAACACCATGGGCAAGGTGCAAAAGAACATCCTGCGTCAGGACTACGGCGATCTCTTCGCGGGCTGAGTTACAGCAGGTCCTTGGGTGTTTCCCCAGCGAAAAACGCATCCAGATTGTCGAGCGCCCGAAACCCCATGGCATCGCGTGCGCGGGTCGTGGCCGATCCGATGTGCGGCAACATGAAGATGTTTTCATGGGCGGCAAAGGCCGGATTACCCCCCGGTTCCACCTTGAAACAGTCAAGACCGGCAGCGGCGACCTGACCGCTTGCCAGAGCATCCAGCAAAGCGTCTTCATCCACCAGCGCGCCGCGCGCCGAATTGACGATCACCGCACCGGGCGGCAGCAGGGCGAACCGCTCTGCATTCATCAAGTCCATCGTGTCAGGCGTCGCCGGACAATGCAGAGACAGGAAATCCGCCAAGCTTAGCAGGCTTTCGACAGTGTCATGATAGGTCGCGCCCTGCGCCTGCGCGTCGGGCAGGGGACTGCGGTTGTAATAATGGATGTCCATGTCAAACCCGCGCGCCTTGGCGGCAAAGGCACGACCAACCCGGCCCATGCCGATGATCCCGAGACGCGCGCCGGTGACCTGCTTGCCGACCATGAAAGACGGTGACCAGAAGTCCCACGCGCCCGTGCGCACGATCCGGTCGCCCGCCACCGCATGGCGCGCCGCGCCAAGCATCAGCAGCATGGCCAGTTCCGCCGTGGCATCGGAGAGGACATCGGGCGTGTTGGTCACCGCGATGCCGCGCGCCTTGAGGCTGGGCAGGTCGCAATGGTCGACGCCCACCGAATGGTTGGCGATGATCTTCAGGCGCGGGTCCAGTTGAGCGGCGACCTCGGCGCTGAAATGTTCCGAATGACAGGGGATGATCGCGTCGAAATCGGCACTGGCGGCAATCAGATCGTCAGCGCTGCCCGGCGTGTCGGCGTGGTTGACGACCGTGTCATAGTCGCGCATCGCGCGCGCGAGGGTGGCGTCCGACAGACGACGGGTGATCCAGAGACGGGGTTTGGTCATGGCTTACTTCTTCCGGATGCATTCGTCCCAATAGTCGTAGATCGCCATGGCGCAGACGATGATGACGATGACCATGAAGGGGAAGCCGCCCCAGAAACCCGCAAACCCGGTGGAGATGCTGTGCGACAGCTCGCCCACGAAGATCACCAGCAGGGCGGTGCCAATGAGCCCGACGATCAGTTTGACGGTATATGACATATGTGCGTCCTTTCAGTCAGGCGGCCGCCGCCGCGATGTGGTTTTGCAGCCAGCGCGCGGTGCGCAGCAGCCGGTCGTCTTTATGCACCGGGCCGATCAGCTGAACACCGATGGGCAAGCCGGTTTCCCCGACCAGCAAGGGCAGGGTCACACAAGGCAGGCCCGCCAATGTCCAGAGTGTACAGAAAATCGGATCGCCTGTCCCGTCGCTGAACTTCGTCGCCTCGCCTGCGGCTGCCGGGGCTACGATCGCATCGAAATCGACAAAGAAATCGTCAAAGAAGGCCTGTGCAGAGGCTTTGACCGCCAAGGCATCTTCATATTCGGTAGTGCTGATGTTTCGGGCGCGGGTGATGATCGGTTTCAGGGTGTCGCTGATCTGGTCCCAATGACCGTCAAAGACATCGGCCTGATGCCGGGCAATCTCATATTCGTGGATGCGCGCCTGAACGGCCACCAGCTCGGCCAGTTGATCGGCGGGGTCCATGCGGGTCACACGGGCATCAAGGATCTCCATCACACCGTCGAGACCATCCCGTGCGGCCTCTGACAGCCGGTCATTGAACGGCAGGTTGAACCAGACGAGATCGGGCTCAATCGGTGCGTCCTCCACAGCCCCCTTGGCCATGGCAGGGCGGGCGTGGGCAAAGCTTTCGCTGTCGCGCTGGTCATAGCCGCTGATGGCATCGGCGAGCAGGGCGGCATCCTCCAGCGTCCGGGCAAAAGTGCCGATCTGATCCAGTGACTTGGACGTCTGTAGGACCCCGGTGCGGGGGATCATCCCGCGCGTGGGTTTGAACCCGAAGGTGCCACAGAAAGACGCCGGGCGGATCACCGAGCCATTGGTCTGCGTGCCCACGGCGAGCGGCACATGCCCCGCGGCCACGGCGGCGGCTGACCCGCTGGAGGAACCGGCGGGTGAGTGGTCGGAGCTATGCGGGTTGCGGGTCTCGCTGGGGTGCATGAAGGCCAGTTCGGTGGTGACCGTCTTGCCCATGATCACCGCGCCCGCCTCGCGCAGCATTTCGACGATCCGGGCATCCTCGGCGCTTTGACGGCCCGCAAAAATCGGTGTGCCCCGCTGGGTGGGCATGTCGTGCGTGTCGATAATGTCCTTGAGCCCCACCGGCAGCCCGTGCAGCGGCCCCGTGGCCAACCCGCGCTGGCGCAGGCGGTCGCTGTCTTCGGCCTGTTTCAGCGCGGCCTCGGCGTCGAGATGCGCCCAGGCGTGAATGTTACCCTCGGTTTCGGCAATCCGGTCCAGACAGGACCGGACCAGTTGCACTGATTTGAGCCGACCAGCGGCGATATGGCCTGCCGCTTCCGTCGCCGAGAGCTCGTGCGGTTTGATCTTCATGGGATATACGGCCCAAAGAGGTAGTCGGGGAACCACAGGGCGATGCCCGGGAACTGGTACATCAGCACCATGGTCAGGATCACGATGCCCAAGTAGGGCATGATGCCTCGGAAAATCTCCATCAGCTCGATCTGTTTCTTGAGCACCCCTTTTAAGTAATAGGCCGACATGGCCATGGGCGGGGTCAGGAAGGAGGTCTGCAGGTTCAGCGCCACCAGCATAGCGAAGAAATAGGGATTCACCCCAAAGACTTCGAGCAGGGGCAGGAAAATCGGCACGAAGATGATCAGGATTTCCGACCACTCCAGCGGCCAGCCGAGCAGGAAGATGATGATCTGCGCCAGCACCAGGAACTGCCAGGGTTCCAGATCCATACCACCCACCCAATCGGCGATGATGTCGTGCCCGCCGAGGTAAGAGAACACGCTCGCAAAGGTCCACGAGCCGACAAAGAGCCAGCAGACCATGGCCGTGGCCTTGGCCGTGAGAAACACGCTTTCCTTGAGCTTGGTCCAGGTCATCGACCGGTAGAGCACGGCGAGGATCATGCCGCCAAGGGCGCCCATGGCCGCCGCCTCCGCCGGCGTTGCGAGGCCGCCTAGAATGGAGCCCAGCACCAGCGCGATCAGGACCGTGAGCGGTACGAAGCTGACCAGCAGGTTCCAGTAAATCTCGCGCGGCGGCGGGACGTCGTCCATTTGCGGCTTGGGTGCGAGCGAGGGCGTGAACCAGACCCGCACGATCACGTAGACGATATAAAGCCCGGCGAGCAACAGGCCCGGGAAGACGGCCGCCGCGTAGAGCCGCAGGGGCGACAGATCCGCGATGGCGGAATAGACGATCAGCATGATCGACGGCGGGATCAGGATGCCGAGCGTGCCGCCCGCACAAATCACACCCGAGGCGAAGCTTTTATTGTAGTTGGCGTTGGCCATGGCGGGGAAGGCCAGCAGGCCCATCAGCGTCACCACCGCACCCACGATGCCGGACGCCGTGGAGAAAACAGCACAGGTCAGCAGGGCCGCGATGGCCAACGAGCCGGGCAAGTTGCGCGCGGCTTGATAGAGCGAGAAGAAGAGCTTGTCGACGATGTTCGCGCGTTCGACCACGTAGCCCATGAACAGGAACAGCGGGATGGCGACCAGCGTCGGGTTTTCCATCACCGAATAGGTGTTCTGGTTCAACAGGTAGAAGATGTTGTTGTTGAAAATGTCACTGAAGCTCTCGATCGGCCCGCCCTGATGGTAGGCGTAGTAGCCAAAGGCCACGCCCATCGCGAGAAGGGTGAAGGCAATCGGAAACCCAAGCAAAACAAGCAAAATAAACAGGCCCAGCATCAACAGGGCGACTTCGGGATTTGTCATCTTTTTATCTTTCCTGGTGCGTCAGAGACGTCAGTTTTTGCCGGGATGGATGGCTTGGATTTCAGCGAGATCCGCCTCAGACAGCAGATCTTCGGTCTCTTTCACATCGGCCAGGCGTTCGGGCCATTCGCCGGTGCGGATCGCCATGACACAGCGCACCAGTTCGGCCAGCCCCTGGATCATCAGCAACGCACCGGCGACCGGGATCAGTGATTTGAAGAAGTAAATCTGGATGCTGGCGGGGCTGTTGAAGCTGACTTCCTTGTACCGCCAGCTGTCGGAGGCGATCTCGTAGCCGAACCACACGAGCGCGGTGACGCCCGGAAAGAAAAACAGGAAGTAGAGCAGGAAATCTAGGCTAGCCTGCACCTTGACCGGGAACAGGCGATAGACCACATCCGCCCGCACATGGGTGTCCTGCGCCAGCGCATAGGCGCCACACATCAGGAACAGCGCGCCGTACATCTGGATCATCATATCAAAGGCCCAGACGGTGGGGGCATTGAGCACGTAGCGCACGAAGACCTCGTAAGACACCGACAGTGTCAGGATCAGGATGCACCACCCAAAGGCCCGGCCTACCCAGAGGCTCAGCCCTTCTATGGCGTGAACAAATTTCATCGTTTTGGTTCCCTGTGGCGGATGTACAGGCCCTCTTTGCGGGACCCGGTCAGCGGAAAGGAGGCCGGACGCGGAGGCGCCCGATCTCCCTGTCACATGTGGCTAACTCAACCGAAGTAGTGGTTGTAGGCCAGCTTGTAGTCAGGCTGGTTCAGGTTGAGGTAGTTCATCACGTCCTTGGCATAGGCCTTCTGCGACTCCATCACCTTCGCAAAGAACGGATCGTCCTCCGCGATACGCGCTGTCACCTTGTCCCAGGCTGCCAGCTGGGCCGCCATCACCGAATCCGGTGTGCGGTAGACATTCACGCCATCGGCTTCCTGCAGTTTCAGCAGATCGTCGGAATAGCGCTTGGTGTTGCCCCAGTAGAAGCCGGAATTTTCCGCCATCGACGCGTTCTTGATGATCGCCTTGTGATCATCGGAAAGCGCGTTGAACTTGTCCTTGTTGATCGTGACCTCAAAGAACTCCTGGCTCTGGTGGAAGGACGCAAGGTGGTAGTGCTTGGACACGTCCTGCATCCCGAAGTCACGGTCGGATGTGGGGTTGTTGAATTCCGCCGCGTCGATCAGGCCGGATTTCATCGCCGGCTGAATCTCACCGCCGGGCAGCTGAACAACCGACATGCCCATTTCCAGCAGAACGTCCGCGGCCAGACCAACGGTCCGGTACTTGAGACCTTCCATCTGCGAGGCGTCGGTGATCTGCTCCTTGAACCAGCCCATCGGCTGTGCGGGCATCGGCGAGTTAAAGAACGACACCACGTTCAGCCTCAGCTCTGCCATCAGCTCGTCAAAGAGCTCCTGACCACCACCGGCATAGACCCAGCCCAGCACTTCCTGGCTCGACCAGCCAAAGCAGGGGCCGGTGCCAAAGAGCGAGGCGGCCTTGGATTTGCCGTACCAGTAGGCGGGCACATAGTGGGCCGCGTCGAGCACGCCGCGGTGCACCGCATCCTGCATCTGGCTGGTTTTCACAACCGCATCCACGGAGAGCACTTCGATGGTCAGGGACCCGCCGCTCATCTCGTTGACGCGCGCCGCGAAAGACTGTGCGTTTTCAAGAAAAATGCCGCCGCCCCAGGCCGCTTGCATTTTCAGTGTCACCCCGTGTCCATCCGCAATTGCGGGTGTCGCGAGGGCTGCTGCCCCTGCGACGGCGGAACCGCGCAGGAATTTTCTGCGATTTACTTTTTCTGTCATACTTCCTCCCTAGGATCGGGCGCGTCTGGCCCGTTTCTGATGTGAGCGTCATGCTCGGTCAGTTTACGAAAACTCAGAGAAATATCAGCACCCTTGTGCCGGTTTTTGAACGCAAAGCCCTCCTCGGCTTCAGGTTCAGGCGTCCTTCCCGGAATTCACAAGGATCAAACTAGGCGATCCCCGTGGACAGGCAAGGAAATAAGCTCTGAAAACAACCCGTTAGTGCAACCTCTGGGTGAATCCGTATCATTTGTGCTTGGTTTGGGTCGTGTTCTCCTTCCGGTCTCATTTTGGGTCGGTTCGATTGGTTAGGTCACCGGATCGTCCAGCGGCGCAGTTTCGGAGTGCGGCGGCGCCACGTGATCGGGGAACCTGCCGCCGATCAGCTGCGTGATGTCCCGCGCCGCCTCTGCGACAGTCGCGCCAAGCTCCGGCACGCGCAAGGTGTCGAACCGGGTGCTGGGCCCCGAGATGGACACGCCCGCACAGGCATCCTGATGCTCGTCGTAGATCACGCTGCCAATGCAGGACATGCCTGAATAGCGCTCCTCCCGGTCAAAAGACCATCCACGTCGGCGGGTTTGCTCCAGATCGGCAAAGAGCGCATCCGCTGTGATCAGCGTGTTATCGGTAAAACTGGTCAGCCCGGTGGACATTAATAACTTGCGTACACGTTCCTCGGGCAGGGCGGACAGGATTGCCTTGCCGGTCCCGGAGGCATGCATGGACGTGCGCGTCCCGCGCGCGAAGAAGGCACGGATCGGGTTGCTGGTCTCCACTTGTCCGACAAAGACAACCTCTGCGCCGTCCGGAATCGCAAGATTTGCGGTCTCTCCGGTCTTGTCCATCAGGTGGCGCATCACCGGTCGGCTCACCGTGCTGAGGCCGGTGCGATTCATGAAGGACACGCCGGTCCGATAGGCCTCGATCCCGATGACCCAATCCTGCCGCTCTTCATCAAAAGCCACGAAACTGTGCTTCTGCAATGTCGTCAGGATACGGTGGGTGGTGGCGGTGGGGACGCCCAGAGAAAGTGAGAGGTCCGTCAACGTGGCGCGTTCCGATTTAGAGATGGCCTTCAGAATGCCCAGAGCACGGTCCAGCGACTGCAGGGTGCCTGCAGAGCTTTCGCGAAATTGGGACTTGGGGCGTCCACGCTGTCTTTTCTGGGATGTCACACCGGTGTGCCTCAAAAAGAATCTCTGGAAACGTTTATCACATAAATGAAAAATAATTTCAATAAAATCATTATTGTAGAATTTGAAAATTCAAATACTATTTAAAATCAGAATGTTGTTTTATTTTTTCGATAAATGAAAAACATTTTCGAGAAAATTGATTTCGGCGATCTACTTGGTATTGTGCGGCATGGCTGAGGAGGAAACCGCAATGTCAGACCAAAACCCAGTGTTCATTCCCGGACCTACCAATATCCCCGACCGGCTGCGTTCTGCGATGCAGGTCCAGACGCGCGATCACCGCGCGCCCGATTTCGTGGAAACCTTCGCTCCTGTGCTCGAAGACACCAAGCGCGTGTTCGGCACCACCTCCGGCACAGTCATTACCTTTCCGGCAAGCGGCACAGGCGGCTGGGAGGCAGCGATATGCAATACGCTGAGCCCGGGCGACAAGGTGCTCGTGGCGCGCTACGGCATGTTCAGCCACCGCTGGATTGACCTCTGCCAGCGCCACGGCCTTGACGTTCACGTTATTGAATGCCCCTGGGGGGCCGGGGCCCCGGCGGATAAATTCGAGGCCGTTCTGACCGAAGACAAGGCGCGCGACATCAAGGCGGTTCTGGTCACCCACAATGAAACGGCTACCGGGGTAAAGTCCGACATCGCCGCCGTACGGGCGGCAATGGATGCGGCCAGCCACCCGGCGATGATGTTTGTGGATTGCGTCAGTTCTCTGGCGTCTATGGAGTTCTGCATGGATGACTGGGGCGTGGATATCGCCGTCTCCGGCTCGCAGAAAGGGTTTATGCTGACCACCGGCATGGCGATCCTAGGTGTCAGCCCCAAGGCGCTGGCGGCCATGGAAACGGCCACGCTGCCGCGCACCTTTTTTGATTTCAGCGATATGATGGCAGCGAATGCGTCCGGTGGCTTTCCTTACACACCGCCCCTGCAACTGATCTATGGCATGCGCGAGAGCCTCAAGATGCTCTTTGAAGAGGGGCTGGAGAGCGTCTATGCCCGCCACTTCCGCCTTGCCGAAGGCGTGCGGCGCGCTGTGGATGGCTGGGGGATGAAGCTGGTGGCCGAGAGCCCGGCGCTTTATTCAGACACCGTGAGCGCGATTTATGTACCCGACGGGTTCGACAGCAATGCGTTGACCGATCAGGCGTTCAATGCCTACGGCGTCTCGTTTGGCATCGGACTGGGCGAGATGAACGGCAAGGCCTTCCGCATCGGACATCTGGGCAGCCTGACGGATGTGATGGTGCTGTCGGGTCTGGCTACGATCGAAATGGCAATGGCCGATCTGGACTATCCGGTTGAGCTTGGCAGCGGTGTGGCCGCTGCGCAGGATTACTTTCGGTCGCACCGCGCGGCGTTGGTCAAGACAGCGGCGTAGGGGGGCAACATGTTAGACACACTGACCGGCCCTGACCTGACCATCGACCACGTGCGGGCGGCCCATGAGCGGATCAAACCCTATATCCACCGCACGCCGGTGTTGACCTCGACCTATTTCAACGAGCTGACGGGGGCCGAGCTGTTCTTCAAATGCGAGAACTTCCAGAAGGCGGGGGCGTTCAAGGTGCGCGGCGCGTCGAATGCGGTTTTTGGTCTCAGCGACGCGATGGCGGAAAAAGGCGTGGCGACGCATTCCTCCGGCAATCACGCGCTGTCACTCAGCTATGCAGCGGGTCGTCGGGGCATCCCCTGCCATGTGGTCATGCCGCGCACGGCGCCGGAGGCCAAGAAGGCGGCGGTGCGGGGCTATGGCGGGATCATCACCGAGTGCGAACCGTCGACCACGAGCCGCGAGGCGGTGTTTGCCGAGGTGCAGGAGGCGACAGGCGCCGAATTCGTGCACCCCTACAACGACCCGCGCGTGATTGCGGGGCAGGCGACTTGTTCGCTCGAGCTGCTGGAGCAGGTGGAGAATATGGATGCGGTCATCGCGCCCATCGGTGGCGGCGGCATGATCTCCGGCACTTGCCTGACCCTGTCGAATCTCGCACCCAAGATGGAGATCTACGCCGCAGAACCGGATCAGGCGGATGATGCCGCGCGGTCCTTCCGGGCGGGTCACATCATTGCCGACGATGCCCCGGTGACCATCGCGGATGGGCTCAAGGTGCCGCTGAAGGAAAACACATGGCACTTCGTCTCCAGTTTTGTGACGGATGTGCTGACGGCCAGTGAACAGGAGATCATCGACGCGATGAAGCTGACCTGGGAGCGGATGAAGATCGTGATGGAACCAAGCTGTGCGGTGCCGATGGCCACCATTCTGCGCAACCCGGAGGTGTTCCGGGGCAAGCGCGTGGGGGTCGTCATCACCGGCGGCAATGTGGATTTGGACAAACTGCCCTGGATCACGGGCTAAGGAGGACGCGCTATGAACAAGCAGGTTGAATTCGAAGACTATGAAGTGGGTTACGACATTCCGGCCGCGATCGGGATGGATGAGGCAGATATCCAGACACCCTCGCTGGTGCTGGACCTCGATGCGCTCGAACGCAACATCAAGAAAATGGGCGACTGGGCTAAGGCGCATGGCATGCGGCACCGGGTGCATGGCAAGATGCACAAATCCGTCGATGTGGCCCTGTTGCAGGAGAAACTGGGTGGCAGCTGCGGCGTGTGTTGCCAGAAGGTGTCGGAGGCTGAGGTCTTCGCGCGTGGTGGCATCAAGGATGTCCTGGTCTCCAACCAGGTACGCCAGCCCGAGAAGATCGACCGCCTCGCGCGACTGCCCAAGCTGGGGGCCCGCACGATCTGTTGCGTCGATGACATCGAGAATGTGGCAGACCTCTCCGAGGCCGCCACGCGTCACGGCACGGAAATTGAATGCCTTGTGGAGATCGATTGTGGGGCCGGGCGCTGCGGCGTGACCACGACACCCGAAGTGGTCGAGATTGCGAAGGCCATTGATGCTGCGGACGGTCTGAAATTCGCAGGAATCCAGGCCTACCAAGGCGCGATGCAGCACATGGACAGCTACGACGACCGCAAGGCCAAGATCGACGTGGCCGTGGCGCAGGTGAAAGATGCGGTTGATACGCTGAGCGCCGAAGGGCTCGCGTGCGACATCGTCGGTGGCGGTGGCACCGGGTCGTATTATTTCGAAGGAAATTCAGGCGTTTACAATGAGCTTCAGTGTGGCTCTTACGCCTTCATGGATGCCGACTACGGACGCATTCTGGATGAGAACGGCAACCGGATCGATCAAGGCGAATGGGAAAACGCGCTTTTCATCCTGACCTCGGTGATGAGCCACGCCAAGGCGGATAAGGCTATCGTGGATGCGGGTCTCAAGGCGCAGTCGGTCGACAGCGGTCTGCCGGTGATCTTTGGCCGCACGGACGTCGAATATGTCAAATGCTCGGACGAGCATGGCGTGGTCGCGGATCCCGATGCCGTGCTCAAGGTCAACGACAAGCTCAAGCTGGTGCCCGGTCACTGCGATCCGACCTGCAACGTGCATGACTGGTACGTCGGCGTCCGGGACGGCAAGGTCGAAACGCTCTGGCCCGTGTCCGCGCGCGGCAAGGCGTACTGACCCTTCCATCACTGAGAGAACAGCATGCGTCCGGGCCCTTCGGACGCATTTCACGACGAACACCAAAAAAAGACAGGAATACCCCATGGCCGAAGGACTATTGATCGTCAGCGAAGAGGTCTGCGCCGAAGTCGTGAGCAGTGCCGATGCCTTTGACGCGGTTGAGGCTGTATTCGGCGCGATGGCCAAGGGAGATGCCTACAACTTCCCCGTGATCCGCGAGGCGATTGGCTATGCGGACGCGCTCTACGGGTTCAAATCCGGCTTTGACAAGGCGGGCAAGACGCTGGGCGTGAAATCCGG
This sequence comes from uncultured Roseobacter sp., assembly GCF_947492555.1. Lineage (GTDB taxonomy): Bacteria > Pseudomonadota > Alphaproteobacteria > Rhodobacterales > Rhodobacteraceae > Roseobacter. The sequence goes on along the minus strand of NZ_CANLNE010000001.1, from coordinate 402,759 downwards.
CGGCTACTGGCCGGGCAACATGGACAAGGGGCTGACCAACCACCAGTCCACCATCTTTCTCTTTGACCCGGACACCGGCATGCTGCAAGCGCTGGTGGGCGGCAACTACCTGACTGCCGTGCGCACGGCAGCGTCGTCTTCGGTGTCCATCGCGCATCTGGCACGCAAGGATGCCAAGGTGCTGGGCATGGTTGGCGCAGGGCATCAGTCCACGTTCCAGTTGCGCGCCGCGGCCCAACAACGTGATTTCGAAAAGGTTGTCGCCTGGAACCCGCATCCTAACATGCTGCCCCGGCTTGGGGCCGTCGCGGAAGAACTCGGGCTGGCCTTCGAAGCCGTCAGTCAGGAGCAACTGGGCGCGCAGGCCGATGTCATCATCACCATCACGTCGGCCTTCGAGCCGCTGCTGATGAAAGACTGGATCAAGCCCGGCACCCATATCGCCTGCATGGGGACCGATACCAAGGGCAAGCAGGAGGTGGACCCGGCGCTGCTGGCAGGTGCCACGGTTTTTGCGGATGAGATCGCGCAATCGATCACCATTGGCGAAGCACAACACGCCATTGCCAGCGGCTTGATCGCCGAGAGTGACATTATCCCGGTTGGTGCAGTGATCAATGGCGCGCACAAGGGGCGCAGCACGGCAGAGGAGATCACGCTGTTTGACGGCACAGGGGTTGGTCTGCAGGACCTCGCCGTCGCCTCCGTGGCGGCGGTTCAGGCCGAGAAGCAGGGCAAGGCAACGCGTGTAGCGCTCTGAGCCGTTTCCTGGACACAATCACCCCTTTCGCATGGCCATGTGTCAGGGGCGGGAACTTCGGCAGATCCGACGTTAAGACTCCTTAAATTCATATAAACTTGTCACTTCATGGCACGGGTCTTCCCCGTGTCGGCCATGTTTTGAACACAGCGTTTCGGCCTGTTCGACGGGATGTTTTTCCTTCCGCCATCGGGGGGCGAGACTGTAGGCAGACATGGACGCATGGCAAAACGATGAGCACCCAGGACGGGACATTTTCACCAGAGGCCAACAGCGAGGCGCTTGCCCCGGGCAGTCAGCTGCTGAGCGGGCAATATGAGATCATCCGCTACCTCAGCAGTGGTGGTTTCGGGATCACCTATCTGGCAAAAGACAGCCTCAACCGCACGGTTGTGATCAAGGAATGCTTCCCTGAAGCTTTCTGCAGCCGCGTCAAGAAAACCGTACGCGCCCGCACCCGCAACTATGTCGATGATTTTCGCTCCATCGTGGCGCTCTTCATTCGCGAGGCGCATGCTTTGTCCCGACTGGATCACTCCAGCGTGGTCGGCGTGCACCAGGTCTTCGAAGACAATGAGACCGCCTATATGGCGCTGGATCTTGTGGACGGCAAAGACCTGCTGGAAATCATTGACAGCGGATCGCCAAAGATGTCGCCCGCGCAGGTGCAGGCCTTGACCCTGTCTCTCTTGGACGCGATTGCCCATGTGCATTCCCAGGACTTGCTGCATCGGGATATCTCGCCCGACAACATTCTGGTAGATAAGGCGGGCCGCCCTGTACTGATCGATTTCGGTGCCGCACGCGAGGAGGCCAGCCGCAAGAGCCGGGTCCTCTCGGCCGTGCTGGTGGTTAAGGACGGCTATTCACCACAGGAGTTCTACGTCGCGGGCAGCCAGCAATACCCCTGCAGCGATCTCTACGCGCTCGCCGCGTCGCTGACGCATCTGATTTCCGGGGAGGCACCACCGAACAGTCAGGCGCGGCTGGCCGCATTGGCCGCAAGTCAGCCCGATCTTTACCAGCCGTTGCGCGGACGGTTCCCCGCGTATGACGATGCCTTCCTCGCCGCAATCGACAAGGCGATGAACATCGTGCCCGCCGAGCGCATCCAGTCCGCCGAAGAATGGACGCTGATGATCGACCACAGCAAGCGGGCCGAGCTTGCACGGGCGCGGGCCCGGGACGATGAAACCATTGACCTGACCATCAGCAACCTGATCCAGTCGATGCAGGACGATACCGACCGCAAGGTGATTGAAAAACCCAAGGTCATCGCAGAAGCTTTGCCCGAAAAGGCGGCAGAACCTGCTGCAAAACCGATCGATCCGAAATATGATGAAGCCTTCCTGCGCGATCTTTATCCGCCTGAGTCCGAAGATGAAGCGGACGCGACGGCGTCAGCTGCGGATACAGTTGTATCGGATGTGCTACAGACGCTTTCCGGTGAAGGGGCCGTGCAGGTCGATCCGGACCTGATCGGCCCGCCTGCGCCCCCGAGACTACAGAGCGTGGTGATCACGCCTGCGGCAGAAGTGAAAAACAAGAGCCGTCTGTTAAGGAAAGAAGGGGAGACCGGTGCTTCCGAGCGAACCAGAACAACGGGCACCCAGGTTAAAAAACGCAAATCTCTGCCGCCCGTCATCTCACAAGAGGATTTTGATGCGATGGTCTCTGCTGAACGCACGATCTCCAAATCCGCACAAGCGCGCAGGCTGGCGACCATTCCGGTCATCCTGTTCGCATACTTCTTCCTTGGGCATACGGCGCTGCAGTTTGATGACGTACACGCCGTCACGGTGGGCCAGATCATCACCATGGGCGAGACCTATGGCTACTGGACGCTTGGGCAATCTTACACGGCTGGGGGCTGACGGTGCCCTCGCCTACGACGAACGACTTTATCCATCACTGCTGCGGGCGTTCCGGAGCATTCGGTAACAAGCGACATTGGAAAGGCATGACATGACACTCTTCCGGAAGGTTTTTCAAAACCAATCTAGACCTGCAACTGGGGACGAGGCTCTGGACGAGGATGCTTTGCGCGATGCCTTCATGGTGACATCTGAGGACCGCGTGCTGCCGCTTGATCCTTTCGCGGTGGCCACAGATGGCGAAGAGGTGGAGGAGACCAGGCAAGAACGGCAGGAAGAAGAGGATGAGGCATCCGCCGAAAATCTGCCGGACGAGGAAGTCGTTGAAGCCGAGGCCGAAGCCGAGACAGAGGCAGAAGAGGACGAGGAACCGGAGGGTGCCGATATTGCCGCGGTTCTGGCGCAGACCCGCATGATGGAAAAGCAACCGGTGCGTGTTGAGCCATCCGAGGGACCTGAGGAGCACCTTACAGAGGCGTTCGAAGACGAAGACGCCACCGCGCCGGAAGGCGCGCCCGAGATGTCGGATGACATGGAAGAGGTCGTCGTACCCGCAGACAACGACACGTCTGACGTGGTTGCCTTTGCCAAGCGACAACTGGAGCTGTCCGGTGGCGCCACTGAAGCGGATAACACGCCTGAACCGGAGCCTGTTGATCTGTCGGAAAACGGGCAAATGTCCGCGGGCGCCACGCCGATGGCTGGCCGCGCCGGGCGTCGTGCCGGGCGGGTGAAAACGCGCCTGTTAGGGTTCAACCGCGCGGAGGCGGATGCAAACGATCCTATTGGCGCGCCAGAGAGTGCGACGGCCAAACCTCAGCACGACAAATTCCCCGTGGGTTGGCTTGTGGTGGTTGAAGGCCCGGGCATTGGCCATTCCTTCAGCATCTTCACAGGTGCGTCGATGATCGGGCGGGGCGACGATCAGGTCATCAAGCTTGATTTTGGCGACAACAGTATTTCGCGGCACAATCACGCGGCAATTGCCTATGACGAAGAACAAAACAAGTTCTATCTGGGCCACGGCGGCAAGTCGAATATCATCCGCCGGAACGCGCGTCCTGTGCTCAGCACCGAGGAGTTGCAGCATGCCGATCTCATTCGCATTGGAGAAACGACTCTCCGCTTCGTGGCCCTTTGTGGATCGGATTTCAAATGGGAGATGACGGATGGCGGCAATGCATCCGACCTTTGATTTTGACGCTGCCTCGGCGCTCAGCAAAGGTCAGCGCTGCTATCAGGAGGACGCGGTGATTGCGGATTTCTCCCGTGGCTCAGACGTTGGCCTTGCGGTGCTGGCGGACGGCATGGGGGGGCACGCTGCGGGGGATGTCGCCAGCAAGATCGTCGTGACCGAAGTGTTCAGCGAGTTGATGTTCCAGCGTGGCGATGCCGATGCCTTCGAGAAATCTGTCACCGCCAATCTTTTCGATGCCGCCATGGGAGCCAATGCCTGCCTGCGCGAGCATGTGGAATCCTACCCTGAAACGCGGGGTATGGGGGCGACGCTGGTGGCAACCGTCATCATCAACAAGAACCTCTACTGGATATCGATCGGAGACTCGCCGCTGTTTTTGTTCCGCGATGGAAAGCTGTCGCAATTGAACGAAGACCACTCGATGGCGCCGCAGATCGATTTCATGGTCGAATCCGGGTTGCTGAACCATGAGGAGGCGCGGTGTCATCCTGATCGCAACACACTGACATCCGTACTGTTTGGCGAGGACATCCCACGTATCGATTGCCCGAAAGAGCCGCTTGAATTGCGCGCGAGCGACATGCTGATTGTGGCCAGTGACGGGCTGCAATTTCTGAGCAACGATGAGATTGCCGCAGTCCTGAAAGTGCATCAGGGCGCCCATAGTGCCGAAATCGCTGACAATCTGTTGGAACGATTGCGCCAGCTGGAAGATCCCGATCTGGACAACGTCTCCTTTTCGGTGGTGAAGCTGAACGATGCCCGTGTGCGGCACGCGTCGGATGCGGCGATGGATACCACGGAAAGCATACGTCGTGTTGGATGATGCCGGTTCCGGGCAGGTCATTGGCCGTCTCGACCAAATGCTGAACAGCGGGCAGTTGACCCCGGCCCTCACGCAACAGGCACGTGGATTGCGCGACCGGCTCTGTGCCGGGGTGCGGGTGGTCATTCTTGGTCCCAAAGGTATCGGCAAATCGCAGTTGCGTGATGTCCTGCTGGGCGCGACCGCACCCGCCACGCCACCAAGCGCATTTGCACTTTCAATAAGCCATACCGACACGCGCGCGGAGCAGATTCAGGATCCGAACGTCCACGCCGAGACCCAGCAAAACCCGTTTCTTGAGCTCGCCACAGTCATGGATGTGGCCGCTTTGGACGGCACCGGGATGTTTTCGGAACGAATCCGGTGGGCCCTGTCGCAGGCGGATATAGCCGTGTGGTGCACACAGTGTTTTTCCGAGGAGGAGGCCGCCTTGTGGGCGCAGGCATCTGACCACCTTAAGGATCACAGTTTCCTTGTTCTGACCAAGGCAGATGCCCTTGCGAGCGTCGGAACTCTGCAATCACAGATCGCCAATTTGCAGGCTGTCGCGGCCGAGGAATTTCACAGTTTCTTCCCCACATCTACTTTCCACGCGCATAAGGCTTTGCGCGCCGGGGACGAGATTTCGGAGACACAACTGGCAGCCAGTGGCGTCAAGGCGCTCCGCCAAACCCTGTCTGATCTGGCCGCCTCTGGCCAAAGGGCCGATGTAGATCGTGCACTGCTCTTTCTGCAGCGCAATGAGACCCAGGATGCGGCGGTGTCAGTCCCTGCGCCCGGCAAGAAAAAGGTGACGCCGCAGGCGCAAACCTACGAAAAGGCGCTTGCCTTGTTGCGCGGCCGCGTCGCGGATTTGACGACGGCCGCCCCGCAGCCGGATGCCGTTCTTGAAAACTGCGGCACCCTCGTCGAGGACCTTGCCGAACTGGCCGCGGCGCACACCCAGAGCGACGCATCCTTTGATGCCTGGCGCAACGACCTCTACGAGGCGAGCGACAAGGTGGTCCTCATGAGCCTCGAAAACGATCTGCGCTCGGCGGCAGACGCCGCCACGATCATACTGCAGCTCAAGCGGGATCTGGATATCCGTCTGGCTCATTAAAAACTTAATAATACGCAGTATTTGAGCCAGCCAAGCGCCACAATCGCCACACAATTGCTTGCCACTTTTTGAGGAAGAAAAAATCTCATTGGGGCTGATTATTCATGGCGTACGGGCCAACATTCAACGACTCTGATTGCGCGCTGTCTGGCGACGGCGCAGGCGGGCGGACAGGGCTATGAATGTTCTGAACACAGCCGATCATCAAGAGTTCGACCAGGCCACCAAGAGCGAGTTGTTGGGGCTTGGCCTTGCGCCACTGCGCGCCGCAGCAAACTCTGCTGATGAGCTGCGCACAGCACTGCGTGCGCTGCACTCACTGGGAGACGAAAACACCGGGAAGCGCGCAGATCGATTGCTGCGTCAGCTTGAGAATTTTGAACCTAGCGTCACGCTGATCGGGCAAATCAAATCCGGCAAGACCTCGCTTGTGAATGCGCTTGTCGGCCAGTCTGACCTGTTACCGGCGGATGTGAACCCGTGGACCTCCGTGGTGACATCGCTGCATCTCCAGCCCGAGAGCAAAGGGTTCAAGCCCGCCGCGTCTTTTCGCTTTTTCGATGAGGATGAATGGGACCGGCTGATTTCCGGCGGTGGTCGGATCGGGGAACTGGCCAGCCGGGCCGGTGCCGATGACGAGCTTGAAAAGATCAAGGCGCAAGCTGCTGAAATGAGGGAAAAATCCCGCGTTCGCCTTGGCCAGAAATTTGAAATATTATTGGGGCAGCAACGCGACTATGGGTATGTCGACAAGGACTTGATCGAGCGCTACGTCTGTTTGGGCGAGGAACCGGATGCGGATGATCCCGATGTCTCCGACGAGCAGGGCCGCTTCGCCGATATCACCAAATCCGCAGACCTGACGTTATCGCGCCCGGCCTTGCCCATGCCTTTGTGCCTGCGCGACACGCCGGGGGTGAATGACACGTTCATGATGCGCGAGCAGATCACGATCCGCTCGATCCGCGACAGTCGGATTTGCGTGGTCGTCCTCTCGGCACATCAGGCGCTTTCGTCGACGGACCTGGCACTGATCCGCCTGATCACTCACGTAAAATCCCGTGATGTGATCATCTTCGTCAATCGGGTGGATGAATTGTCGGACCCCACGACACAAATTCCGCAGATCGCGCAGAGTATTTCCGACACGCTGGCGCATCACAAGGGGCCGGAAGAGGCCGAAGTCATATTTGGCAGTGCCCTATGGGCGAGCCGCGCGATGGACAACCGGCTGGATGCGCTTCCGGCTGCCAGTGCGGATGCGCTGTTGGAGTGGTCTGCAAAGGCGGATCTCAGCGCTGTTCTAAGCGACGCGGATCTACGTGATCCTGTCAAGCTCGCCTGGGGGCTCTCCGGTGTGCCGGCACTGCAGCACGCGCTGTCGACACGCATTGCCGACGGGATTGGCGAGACGACCTTGCAGCGCATTGGCAGCAGTGCGTTGAACCTTGCAAATGCCGTGGCTGCCACCCGCCGCATCAGCGCGCAACCGTCGGACGCATCGGCATTGGGCAAACTTGAAAGCGCGGCAGCACATCAGCGCCTCGAGAGCATTTTTTCGGAGCAGAAGAGCAAGCTGGAAACAGCCTTCGCAGAGATACTGTCCGAATTCTCCGAGCGTATGGATCGTGTGCAGGCGAGTTTTCTGGATCGTGCAACCGCATCCCTGATCGTGCACCTCGAAAACTACGGCGAGATGACCCCGTGGACTTACGATCCGGCAGGGTTGCGCATGTTGCTGAGTTCTTCCCACAAGGTGCTGGCGCGAAAAAGCAAGGCGGCCTTCGAAGCGGCAGCGCAAGGCGCGTCAGAGGCTTTGTCGCAACTCTACCTGCAGGCTTTCGGGCTCTCTCCGGAAGAGATTGCCATCTCTCAGCCACGCGCGCCACAGGTGCCGCCGCCGGTCTCTCTGGGGCGCACCATAGCACTTGATCTCAACGGCAGCTGGTGGAAGCGGTGGTGGCTACACCGCCGGGGCTACAAGACCTTCGCGGCGAATTTCTACGAATTGATCAAGACCGAAACAAACCCCTTCGTCGATGAATTGCGCGACGATCTTGCACAGGGGGTGCGCGACACTGCGCTGCAGGCCTTTGACGCCTTCCTGACGGAGCAGAAATCCGTGTTCACCTCGCTGGATCGCATGGCGCAGGCCAATCCGGAAGAGCTGCGGGCGCATGTGGCAAGGAACGCGCCGCCGGACACGCAGGCCTTGTTGAGCAAGACATTGAGTACATTGAACGAGTACGCATCATGACCCACGAAGACGCGCCCCAGGACACCCCCGCCTTTCTGAGCAAGTTGATCGGCCCGCGTCGGCCGCGCATCGCTCTGATGGGGGAGTTCAGCGCCGGGAAAAGCACCCTGGCAAATCTGATGATTGGCTCGGATCCTTTGCCGGTTCAGGTGATCGCAACCCAACTGCCGCCGGTCTGGATCAGCTACGGCACTGCACCTGCGGTCATCGTTGATCTGGAGGGGACTGAAACGCCCTGTGATCTGGAAGCCTTGCAGGAGGCGTCCCCCGAACAGACGGCTTACATCCGCATTCAATGCGAAGAAGATATCCTGAAGATGTGCGATATCATCGACATGCCGGGCATTTCCGATCCGAACATGCCATCGGAGGTTTGGGAGCGTATCCTGCCTGCAGCCGACGGGGTGATCTGGTGCAGTCCTGCCACCCAAGCATGGCGTCAGAGCGAAGCATCGGTTTGGGAAACAGTGTCAGAGGTCATTCGGGAGCACTCTATCCTGCTGCTCACGCGGGGCGACATGATGGTGTCGGAGAAGGATCGCGCGAAGGTTCTCAAACGTGTTCGCGCGGAAACGGACGGACTGTTTGCAAAGACGTTGATGATTTCACTGACGCAGGCAAGGGATGCGGGCGACGACGCCCAGCTTTGGGACCAAAGCGGTGCAGAGCCTTTTGTGAATGAGTTCTTGCGTCTCATCGGCCTTCTGACCGATCAAAGTTCAGATGGGCCGACGGATACGCCCTTTCAGGCATTGCGGGATGAGAGTGCCGGTGCAACCTCTGATGAAGAACCTGCACCGGAAGACCCCACCCCAGAACAGAGTGAGCGGATCGTCCCGCGCCGACCGGTTGCAAAATCCGTCCGCGCGCGGCCGGCCCCACGCCCCGATCCAGAAGAAGACTTTAGTTGGAGCCCAAAATTCTCATGAAATTGGCCGTAAATCGTTAACCGGAATCACATTTTCTACCGCTATGCCTAGGCTATTCTGAAAAGGCAGATCGCGTGTGGATATCGGGTAACGGTGATTAATATGGCAGTGCAGGACAGGCTGGATCGCTTGCGCACCCGCTTTCCGGGCTGCAGCGTTGTGGCTTTTGCCGATCTGTCCACTGGTATGATCTTTGCTGCAAGTACGCGTGAAAAGATGGCACATGAGCGGCTTGACGCCCTATGTGAAACGGCGCGTGGTTCGCTCTGTGGGCCATTGGCGCAGTCCGTTGCGTGCGACGTGCTTCACACTCGGGATGAACCATTGCACGCAGTATCTTTCAGCGGTGCATCATTGACCTGTTTCGTTCGCTGCCAGAAATCGCCTGCAGAAGCACTGTGCTTTGTTTGTGAGTTCGGGACGTCAATTGCTGATGTCTTCAGCCAAGGTGCCGAAGCCTTGGCCGACCTTTGCGGGGAGGCCTAAGCCATGCCCGATGGAGTCGCAGCGGAGGACAAGAGGCTGCAGGATGTCTTGCGCAGCCTCGCCGCAGAGAGTGCGGAGATCACGGAGTACGGTCGCAGGATTTCTGGCCAAGGCGGTGCGATTGGTCTGACGGCTATTTTGCGCGAAATTGAGGAGACGGTATTGCCGCGCCGTCTGATCTTTACAGGCAATGCTGGAATGCAGCTAAACCTCCTGGTCGCCGAACGCCGGATTCTGCACATTGGCACCAAAGCAGATGATGTTTCGGACACCGAGGGCGCAGATGTAGCAGCGCGGCTTCAGGCGTTTTGCACCGCCGTGACCGAAGTGCATGTGTGTTGCGAGCTTTCCGATCATGGTTCCGCCAAAGGGATCGCGGGTCTGTCCCCGTCTGATCTTGTGCCGTTTCTCTCAGCGGACGCCGATGTGGCAAAGCCTCCTGTTCCCGTGGAGACCGCCCTCGCAGAAAGCGAGAGCTACGCGCTGGCGCTCTGCGATGCAGCCTCGGGTTCGGATGTGCGGCTCAAAGGTCAGGACAGTATCTGCGCGCGCTTGCAGCGCCTGGAGGAGAACCCCGCCGCCGGTGCACAGAATGGCGGGAACTCTACCCCCGGATGTCAGGTGTGGATGGGCGATCAATCCGATCCCTTCGCCATCCTTCTTGTCACTTTGCCCCGGCGACGGATCTGGCTCGCCTTTGAGCCCGAACATCTGGACGCATGCATCGCCTGCTGGTCGGGGGCAGTATAATCTTTGCCAAGCAAGTCCAGTGCGGATCAGACTGTGTGCCAGGCTTCGATGCCTGACGGCACACGGAACGAGATGAATTATTCAACAAAATCGTGGAATTTGCCTGCTTTTTGGGCGAACATGAACCTCTGACGCAATTTCCCCGGCATCTTGCTTCCCTCTGGTCAAGATGCTCCGGACGATTTGCGAAAAGCACACAGCGGAGGTTGCCATGTCCCTTTCCAGAATTTCCCCCCTCGTCAGCGCCCTATGTCTGAGCGCGACTGCCAGTCTGGCGGACGGCCACCTGACGCCTGTGGTCTTTGGCACCAATTGGCTGGCACAGGCGGAACATGGCGGGTTCTATCAATCCGTGGCAGATGGCACCTACGCCGAATGCGGGCTGGACGTAGAGATCATTTCCGGCGGACCGCAGGTCAACAACCGCGCGCTGATGCTGGCGGGCCGGATCGATTTCCACATGGGTGGCGACATGCTGCAGGCCTTCAACGCGGTCAAGGAAGGTATTCCGGTTGTCTCGGTCGCTGCGATCTTTCAGAAACACCCGCAGGTGATCCTCGCCCATCCCGGTGAAGCCGAAAGCTGGGAGGACCTCAAGGACCTCACGTTGCTGATCGGGGACAATGGTTTCACCTCCTACTATCAATGGATGATCGCCGAGCACGGCTTTACGGTCGAACAGCGCGAACCCTATACTTTCAACCCGGCCCCCTTCATTGCCGACAAGCAGAAAGGCATGCAGGGGTATCTGAGCTCTGAACCATATGCGGTTCTGAAAGAGGCGGGCTTTGAGCCCAATGTCTTCCTGATCGCCGACGCGGGCTATTCGTCTTACGCGACAACGATCGAGACCATGGCCGATACCATCGAGAGCGATCCCGACAAGGTGACCTGTTTTGTCGATGGCTCGCTGACCGGGTGGTATAATTATCTCTACGGCGACAGCAGTGCGGCCGACGAGATGATCATGGCCGCCAACCCGGACATGTCGCAGGACAAGATTGATTTTGCCAAGAAAATGATGCTTGAGCAGGGGATCGTCGACAGCGGCGCGGCCTTGGAAACCGGTATCGGCTCCATGACCGACGAGGTGATTGGCGATTTCTACAACAAGATGGTGGCGGCGGGGGTGCTGGAAGACGGTCTGGACTGGCAGGCTGCTTATACGCTTGATTTCACCAATAAATCTGCTGGGAAAGACATCAAGCCATAAAGGTTGATTGACGTGTGCGCCGGGCGTTCAGGACGCCCGGTTCTGGCCGCGTGGGGGGTATATGACAACATCGGGGCTGTCGCCCACATCGCGTCCGGAGCTTTTGCGGATGGAGCATGTGGACAAGACCTTCAACGGTACGGTGACCGCGCTCAAGGGCATGTCCCTGCAGGTGCGGGAGGGCGATTTTATCTCGCTTCTGGGGCCGTCGGGATGCGGAAAATCCACAGCGTTACGTCTGATCTCCGATCTGTTGCACCCGACGTCCGGCCGTATCACCTGGGCCGGGGATCACGACAGCGGTGATCTGGGCGTGGTCTTTCAGGAGCCAACGCTGATGCCCTGGGCCACGGTGGCGCAGAACGTTTGGCTGCCGTTCCGGCTGCGCGGTCAACCCTATACCGCCGTGCGCGATGATGTGCTGGAAGCGTTGAAACTGGTCGGGCTGGAGAAATTCCAGAACAGCTATCCGAGGGAGCTTTCGGGAGGCATGAAGATGCGGGTGTCCATTGCGCGGGCCATGGTGACACGGCCCCGGCTGATCCTGATGGATGAGCCTTTTGCCGCCTTGGATGAGATCACGCGGTTCAAGCTGAACAACGATCTGCTACGGCTCAAGGCGGCCATCGGCTGCACCGTGATCTTTGTCACGCATTCGGTTTTCGAATCCGTCTTCCTGTCGGACCGCATCGTCGTCATGGCAGCGCGCCCGGGTCGGGTGATCACGGAGCTGGATGTGGATGCGCCCTATCCACGCGATGCGGACTTCAGAACCTCGTCGGAATACGCCGCCTTCACCCGCCGCGCCACGGATGCCCTGCACGACGCGATGGGAGAGGCCGCATGAGCGTCGCCGATCCCACCGACCCGCCACTGCAGCTGGATGCGGATGAAACCGCCCGCCTGCGCCGCAAGCGTCTGGAGAAATTCGGAAAATGGCTGCTGCCTGCGCTGGTGCTTGTGATCATGCTGGCGCTCTGGGACCGGATCGTCGTCTGGAACGAGATACCGCATTACATCCTGCCGGGGCCGGGGCTTGTCTTTGAAACGCTGGTCAAGGATTGGGCGATGCTGTTCGAGGCACTGCTGGTCACGGTGCAGATCACCCTGATGGCACTGGCGGTGGCCGTGGTGGGCGGCGTCGGGTTGGCCGTACTCTTTACCCAATCGCGGTTGGTGGAGATGAGCTTTTACCCCTACGCGGTGATCCTGCAGGTTACACCCATCGTGGCCATCGCGCCGCTGATCTTCATCTATGTCGACAGCCGGATTGCGGGGCTACTGCTCTGCGCCTGGTTGGTGGCGTTTTTCCCGGTGCTGAGCAACACGACCCTTGGGTTGAACTCCGCCGACCACAATCTGCGTGATCTGTTCCGCATCTACGGCGCCTCGCGCTGGCAGACCTTGCGGTTTTTGCAATTGCCCTCCGCGCTGCCCTATTTCCTGGGGGGGTTGCGCATCGCGGGCGGGCTGTCGCTGATTGGCGCGGTGGTGGCGGAATATGTGGCAGGCACCGGCGGGCTGAAATCGGGCCTCGCGTTCCGGATATTGGAGGCAGGCTACAGGCTCAACATCCCGCGTATGTTTGCAGCGCTCATTCTCATTGCGGTCACCGGCGTGATCATCTTTGCGGGTCTCAGTTTCCTCAGCCACATGCTGCTGCGCAAATGGCATGAGAGCGCGTTGAAACGGGATCACTGATGGATTTTCTCGACCTTCCTCCCGGGCCATTGACGCTGAAAAACCTGACGGTGCCTGCCTGTTTTCTGGCAGGTAGCGGCGATCTGACCACGCGCGACCTGCATATTCAGGACGGCAGGATCAGCGATCAACCGGGCACCGAAGTCGATATGAAAGGCGCCATGGCCTTCCCCGCTTTCGTGGACATGCATACGCATCTGGACAAGGGTCACATCTGGCCCCGCGCGGCCAACCCGGACGGCAGTTTCGACGGCGCGTTGGCCACGGTGGGCGCGGATCGGCAGGCCAATTGGACGGCCGAAGACGTGGCGACGCGGATGAATTTCGCCCTGCGCTGCGCCTACGCCCATGGCACCCGCGCCCTGCGCACGCATATCGATAGCATCCCGCCGCAGGACGACATCTCCTGGCCCGTGTTCAAGGAGATGCGCGCGCGGTGGCAGGGGCGGATCGATCTGCAGGCGGCCTGCCTTGTGGGCTGCGATGCCGTCGGACCGGAGACGCCTTTTGCGCATACGGCAGATCTGGTGGCGGAAGCGGGCGGCGTGCTGGGCATGGTGGCCTATCCGGTCCCCGACATCGCAGAACGCGTCGCGTATTTCTTCAAACTGGCAGGCGAGCGGGGCCTGCAGGCAGATTTTCACGTGGATGAGACGCTCGACCCATCGTCCGAGACCTTGAGGGTGATTGCCCAAGCAGTGCTGGAGACGGGGTTCGACGCACCCGTCACCGTGGGGCACCTCTGTTCGCTCTCCGCACAGGACCCGAACCGTGCAGCCGAGACCATGGATCTGGTGGCCGAGGCGGGCTTGCACGTGGTGTCGCTGCCGATGTGCAATCTCTACCTGCAGGACCGGCAGGACGGCACGCCACGAATGCGCGGCATCACCCTTGTGCACGAGCTGAAGGCGCGGGGCGTCAACGTCTCCTTTGCCTCCGACAACACGCGCGATCCCTTTTACGCCTATGGCGATCTGGATATGATCGAGGTGATGCGCGAGGCGACCCGCATCGGGCATCTGGACCATTCCACGGCGGATTGGAGCCATGCTTTCGTGACCAACCCGGCCAAGGCCTGCGGCTTTGACCTGCCGGGTTTCGAGGTGGGCATGCCCGCCGATCTGGTAATCTGTCGCGCGCGCAATTGGGCGGAGCTTTTTGCCCGCCCGCAGGCCGATCGCATCGTCATAAGGGAGGGGCAGCAGATCGACCGCCAATTGCCCGACTACGCCGAACTTGACCATCTGATGAGGACGCCATGACCGCAGATATTGCCGCCGCCAAGGCCGCGCTTTCCCATCTCGACCTTGAAGACACGGGTGCAGGCATCAAAGCCAAGAGCCGGGATTTCTTCTGGTACTCACCCGTGCTCAAGGCGCGTCTGGACGAGGTCACAGCCGATTTTGTCGTCAGCCCGCGCAGCGAGGCCGAGGTCATCGAGGTGTTAAAGGTCTGCTATGCGCATGACGTGCCGGTCACCACGCGCGGGGCGGGCACCGGCAACTACGGGCAGGCGATGCCGCTCGCGGGCGGCTGTGTGATGCACCTGCGGCACATGACGGCGGTCAAGGACATCCATCCGGGCCGGGTGGTGGTGGAGCCGGGGTGCCTGCTCAAGGATCTCGATGCGGCCTGCAAGGAACACTCAGGCCAGGAGATCCGCATGTTCTCCTCCACCTGGGCGACGGCAACCATCGGCGGGTTCATCGCGGGCGGCTCAGGCGGCGTCGGCTCCTGCACCTGGGGGTCCTTGCGCGATCTGGGCAATATCATCCGCCTGCGGGTCGTCACGATGGAAGAAGAGCCGCGCGTTCTGGACTTCCGCGGCGAGGAACTGGCGCGGGTCAGCCATGCCTATGGCACAAACGGCATCATCACCGAGGTCGAGATGCCCTTGGCCCCGGCCTATGACTGGGTGGAGATGTTCGTGGCCACCGATGACTTCATGCAGGCGGCGCGGTTTGCCGAAGAGCTGGCCAATGAAGACGGCATCCTGATCAAGCTCGCGACCGTTTTCGAGGCGCCCATCGCCAAAGACTATTTTCAGCGGGTTGCCCCGCATGTGGAGGCAGACACCAACCTGATCGCCCTGATGGTGGCGCCGCAATCCATGGACGGGTTCGAGACCTTTCTCGGGCGGCGCCCCGAGGCGCGGCTGATCTACCGCAGCGATGATCATAATTGGGCGCGCGGGCCCGGCATGATCTTTGAATACGGCTGGAACCATACGACGTTGCGCGCGCTGAAGGTGGACCCCAGCATCACCTATCTGCAGGTGCGTTATGGCTTCCCGCAGCATCTGGAGCTGATCGAGAAGATGCGTGATGCGTTGAGCCCCGAGGTTCTGCAGCATCTGGAGGTGATGAAGGAGAACGGCAAGATCATGTTCGCGGGCCTCAGCCTTGTCAAGTTCGCCGGTGAAGAACGGCTGGACGAGATCATCCGGATGCACGAAGAGGCGGGCGCGCTGATCTTCAATCCGCATCGCTACACGCTGGAGGAGGGCGGGCGGCAAACCGTGGATGACCGCCAACTGGCCTTCAAACGCGAAGCCGACCCCAAGGGCTTGCTGAACCCGGGCAAGATGATCGCCTGGGACGATCCAAACTGGTCGTTTGACCGCATGTACAGCTATCCGAAACTGCGGGCCGCAGAATAGGCATGACCCGCGCGCTTGTCCTCTTTGCCCACCCTTGCGCTGAAAGCTTTTCCGCCGCGCTGCATGACTGCGTGGTCAACCGGTTGCGCGCGCGCGGGTGGGACGTGGACGATTGCGACCTGAACGCGGAAGGGTTTTCCCCGGTCCTGACGGCCATGGAACGCCGCACATATCACGATGCGGGGCACAATATCGCCCCGGTGGCGGACTATGTGGCGCGGCTGCGGCAAGCCGAAGCGCTGGTTCTGGTGTTTCCGGTGTGGAATTTCGGATACCCCGCTGTCCTGAAAGGATTTTTTGATCGGGTCTTTCTGCCAGGCGTCTCATTCACCCTGCAAAATGGTAAGGTGATGCCGAACCTTCAGCACATCCGCAAACTGGCGGCGGTGACGACCTATGGCGGCACGCGACTGCGCGCCATGATGGCCGGGGACCCGCCGCGCAAATCGGTGACCCGCGCGGTCTGGCACGTCTGCCGCCCGGAAAAGACCCGATATCTGGCGCTCTATGATATGAACCGGGCGACGGACGGTCAGCGGGCCGGTTTTCTGTCGCGTGTCGATGCGGAAATGGAGAGGCTCTGAATGCGCGCGCTTGTTGTCTATTGTCACCCGAAGGAGACCAGCTTCACCGCTGCCATCAGGGATGTCGTGGTGGACAAGCTGCGTGACGCGGAGGCAGAGGTGCGGGTGATCGACCTCTATCGCAGCGGGTTTGCGCCTGTGCTGACGGAAGCGGAACTGGACATCTATGAAGACACGCCCGCCAACCGCACGCCGGTGGCGCAGGATGTCGAGGACGTGTTGTGGTGTGACACACTGATTTTCGTCTACCCGACCTGGTGGTATGGGTTGCCTGCGATGCTCAAGGGCTGGCTCGACCGCGTGCTTTTGCCGGATGTGGCGTTTCTGATGCCTGACGGGCAGAATGACAATATCCGCCCCGGGCTAACCCACATCACGCGGCTAGCGGTCTTCACGACCTGCGGGGCCAGTTGGTGGCTGACGCAGCTGATCGGGTCGCCGGGCAAACGCATGATCCTGCGCGGCGTGCGCGCCATCTGCGCCAAAAGGTGCAAAACCGCCTTTGCGGCGCACTACCTGATGGACAGCTCCACGGAGGCATCCCGCCGCGCCCATCTGGCTCGCGTGGCCCGCAAGATGGAGAGCTTTATCGGCGCGTTGCCCACCCGACAGAAGGAGGCGCGCGTATGATTCCGTTGCTGGACTGGGGGAAATTCACCACAGATCGCGCGGGTTTTCTCGCGGAGCTGGGGCAGGCGGTCCGGGGGCCGGGGTTTTTCCTGCTGGAGAACCATACGGTGCCCGAGGCACTGCGCGCCCGCATCTTCGACATGGCGGATGCTTTTTTCACCCAGCCCATCGCGGAGAAACGCGCCCTGTCGATCCTGAACACCCCGCATTATCGCGGCTGGGCGGCGGAAGGCGACGAGTCGCTCGATGACAGCTCGGCACTGGTGGACCGCAAGGAAAGCTTCAACATCGGCTTTGATCTGGCCCCCGATGATCCGCGCGTCTTGCGGGGTGAGCCCTTTCGCGGCGTGAATGTTTGGCCGCAGATCGACGGGTTTCGGGAAACGGCGCTTGCCTATTTCGATGCGGCCCTTGCGCTGGGCATCGACATTCACCGCGCCTTTGCAGCTGACCTCGGGCTGGAGCCGGAACATTTCACATCCGCGTTTAACGATCCGCTCGCGGCGCTGCGACTGCTGCACTACCCGCCCGGCTCTGGCGCTAAAAATGAGATCGGGGCGGGTGCGCATACCGATTATGGGGCGATTACCCTGCTGATGACCGATGGCGAGGCCGGATTGCAGGTCAAACCGCGCGGCGGGGACTGGACCGATGTGCCGCATGTGCCGGGGGCTTACGTGGTCAACATCGGCGATTGCCTGATGCGCTGGACCAATGACATCTATGTCTCTACCCCGCACCGTGTGTTGCCCCCTAAACGCCAGCGCCGGTCTGTTGCGTTTTTTGTTGAGGCGCATCCTGATACGGTCGTGGCCGCCTTGCCGGGCACGGGCACGCCGAAATACCCCCCGGTGCGCGCAGCCGATTACCTGCAATCCCGCTTGGACGCGACCTATGCGCCAAAGGAGGGGACATGAGCGGCATGCGTGATTGGGCAGATTTCAGGGCGCCGGATTTCTCGGATATCGATCCGATGAAGACCATTGCCATCCTGCCGACGGCGGCCATCGAACAGCATGGGCCGCATCTGCCCGTGGGGACCGATACGCTGATCGGACAGGGCATGCTGGAGGAGTTGCACCGTCAGGCCCCCGACGATCTGGACCTGCGGATTTTGCCTCTGCAGGCCGTGGGCAAGTCGAACGAGCATCTTTGGGCGGCGGGGACCCTGACCCTCACGGCGGCAACGGCGCTGGCCGTCTGGACAGAGATCGGCCTCAGCGTCGCGCGGGCGGGCATCCGCAAGATCGCGATTGTGAATTCCCATGGCGGCAATCTCGACCTCGTTTCGATCCTGTCACGCGAGTTGCGGGTGCAGGCGGATATGCTGGCGGTCAAATGCCAATGGGGGGCGTTCGGCACGCCGGAGGGGATGTATTCTGATCAAGAGAAGCAGTTCGGCATTCACGGCGGCGATGTGGAGACATCGCTGATGCTGCATTTCCGACCTCAAACGGTGGATATGTCGGCGGCGCAGGATTTTCGCTCCACCGCCGAGCAGAGCGCGATTTCACCCATTGGACCGGTGTCCTACGGCTGGATCGCCAGCGATCTGAACCCCGAGGGCACGGTGGGCGAGGCGCATCTGGCTACGGCCGAGAAAGGGGCCGCAACCACGCGATACCAGGTGGCGGGTTTTGTCGATCTGCTGCGCAAGATGGCGCAGACCGACCTTCCGGCCTCATTGTGAGACGGCGGGCTTTTTTCCGATCAGGCGGGGCAGGGAAAGCCTGCCACCCTGACCCAGCCGCACGCTGATCAGGATGACGATTGCACCGGCGATCTGAAGCGCCGTAAGCGTTTCACCAAGCAGCATCCAGCCCAGCAGAATGGCCGTCAGCGGGCTGAGAAATCCAAGGCTGGACACAGCGGCAGGATTGATCCGCGCGATGCCCCGGAACCACAGGAAATAGGTGAGCGCCCCGCCGATTAGCGACAGGTAGGCAAGCCCGGTAAGGTTGGTCGTGTCAAGCGAGGGCCAATCGGGCACCGCTAAGACGGCAACCGGGATCAGGAACAGCCCGCCCGCCGTCAGTTGCCAGGCGGTGAAGGTCAGCAGCGGCACGTCCGGCTGCCACCTGCGCGTCAGCACAACGCCTGCCGCCATCGACGCAGCCCCCAGCAACCCTGCCGCGATGCCCAACGGGTCCAGAGACGCCTCAGGGCGGAACAACAGCAATCCCACGCCAAAGAGCCCGGCCAGGGCGGCAAAAACGGCCAGTGGGCGGATCGCCTGGCCCAGAAGCCCGCGCGCCAGAAAGATCACCGCCAGCGGTTGCACCGCTCCCAGCATCGCGGCAAGGCCACCCGGCAGGCGGTAGGCGGCCACGAAAAGAAGGCTCCAGAACAGGCTGAAATTGAGGATGCCCAGCACGGCCACGCGACCCCACCAGATGCCCCTCGGCAGCTGGCGCGCAAGGAGCATCAAGATCATCCCGGCGGGCAGGGCGCGCAGCAGCGCGATCAGGAAAGGTGACTGACCGGGCAGCATTTCCGTCGTGATGATGTAGGAGGATCCCCAGATGATCGGGGCCAGGGCGGTCAGCAGGATATCGGAAAGGCGCGGCATGGCAGGTCCATTTAGTTTGAAATCAAGATATCTGTCTTGATGTCAAGATAAGCGCATTAATCTTGACGTCAAGATGGTTGCGGGTGACAAGTGAGTATGGACCACGTGGACAAGATCATTGCGCAATGGGCAGCGGAACGGCCCGATCTGGATACTGGACCCATGGCTGCCGTGGGGCGGGTTGCGCGGGTGGCACAAATCTTCTCCGAAGGCATGGGCGCGAATTTCCGGGCGCATGGGCTGAACGCTGCATGGTTCGACGTTCTGGCGACCTTGCTGCGGTCCGGGCCGCCCTATCAATTGTCGCCGGGACAGTTGATTGACAGCACGATGGTCACCTCTGGGACCATGACCCACCGCATCGATAAACTGGCTACCGCAGGCTATGTTGCACGCAAGGTCAACCCGGATGACAGCCGGTCCTTCCTCATTGCCCTGACGCCCGAGGGCAAGAGCGTGGTCGAAAACACGCTGCACGATCACGTGGAGACGCAGGACCGATTGCTCAAGGCGCTGTCCGATGACGAACGCGATACCCTGACCCGGCTCTTGGCGCGCATCCTGTCGGATGCGGAAACGCCACCCAAGACAGAAGACTAATCGACGAGGACGACCTGCGTGCCCCAGGTCGCACAGCGCTCTGCCAATTCGCGGGGCAGGGGCAGGTCTGTGAAGACTGTCGACAGCGCGCGCATAGAGGCGATGCGGGCGGGGGCGGTGCGGCTGAACTTGGAATGATCGGCCACCAGGAAGCATTTGCGGGACTGTGCGATGATGGTCTGGCTGACGCCGACTTCGTGAATGTCGAAATCAAGCAAATCGCCGTCTTCGTCCATCGCGGAACAGCCGATCACGGCGATATCGAATTTGAACTGCCGGATCGTGTCGATGGTGATGTTGCCCACCAGCCCGCCATCGGACCGGCGTAGCGCACCACCTGTCACGATGATCTGGCAATCGGTATTGTCCACCAGAATATTGGCGATGTTCATGTTATTGGTCACGACCATCAGGTCGCGGTGGTGCAGCAGCTCACGGGCAACGGCCTCGGTGCTGGTGCCGATATTGAGAAAAACCGAACAGCCTTCGGGGATCTGCGCCGCACAGGCGCGGGCCATCGCCAGTTTCGAGCTCTGGTTCAGGTTGCGCCGTTCGTCATATTCGATGTTGGTGGTGCCGGAGGGGAGAATCGCACCGCCGTGCACACGTTCGAGTTTGTTCGCTTCGGCCAGTTCGGTCAGATCGCGCCGGATCGTTTGCAGCGTTACACCGAAGTGCTCCGCCAGGCCTTCAACGGTGACTTTGCCTTCGCGCTGCGCGATTTTCAGGATGTCCGGGTGCCGGAACGTCTGCGACATTTAACTTCTCCTAAAAGGGTGGTTAGACGAAAAAATGTTTCATTTCCAATGTTTTTTCCAATGCCCGAACAGGCGGGATGCAGTGTACGGGCGCGATCATGAGCGACTCGGAATGCACGTAAGGCGGGAAAATTGCCGCGATGCCAACAAGTTCGCGTTTGGTCGTATTGCAAGCCAATTTCCACATATGGCTCGATTTCGAGCAAAAGCGAACATAAACGAAAAAATTCGCTTGATCCGTTTGAAACAGTGCGCTACCCCTTCGCTCGTTGTTCACGCACATGGATTGGGAGGGTCTGGTGGCGTCGCTGCAAAAGCAATCCGACACATATGACCTGTTCATCGTGGGGGGCGGCATCAATGGATGCGGTATCGCCCGGGATGCGGCCGGGCGTGGTCTGAGCGTTGCATTGGCCGAGATGAATGATCTCGCCTCGGCAACCTCGTCGGCGTCGACCAAGCTCTTTCATGGTGGCCTGCGCTATCTGGAATATTTCGAGATCAATCTGGTGCGTCATGCGCTGGCGGAACGCGAGGTGCTGCTGAAGGCGATGCCGCATATCAGCTGGCCCATGCGGTTCGTGCTGCCCTATCACAAGGACATGCGTTTCGAAGGCTCGACCCCGACCTCGCGCATTCTGAATGTGCTGATGCCTTGGATGAAAGGGCGGCGTCCGGCGTGGCTGATCCGCTTTGGATTGATGCTTTATGACAATCTCGGCGGGCGGAAAATCCTGCCGGCGACCAAGACGCTGGACCTCAGGAACAGCACCGAGGGCGCGCCGCTCGAAGACCGGTTCGAAAAGGCCTACGAGTATTCGGATTGCTGGATCGAGGATTCGCGCCTTGTGGTTCTGAACGCCCGCGATGCCGAGGCGCGTGGGGCCGATGTGATGGTGCGTACCAAGGTGGTCAGCGCCGCGCGGGTGGAGGATCTTTGGGAAATCACCCTCGAAGACATTGCGCGCGCGGAGACCAAGGTGGTGCGGGCGCGGATGCTGGTGAATGCCGGTGGCCCCTGGGTCGGCGACATCATTCAGCAAAAGGTGCGGATCAATTCCACCGAAGGCGTGCGTCTGGTGCGTGGCAGCCATATCGTGACCCGTCGTCTTTATGACCACGACAAATGCTATTTCTTTCAGGGCACGGACGGGCGCATCATCTTTGCTATTCCCTATGAGACGGATTTCACCCTGATCGGCACGACGGACGCGGAACACAGCGACCCGGGTGTGAAGCCCGAGTGCACCGACGAAGAACGCGACTACCTGTTGAATTTCATCAACCAGTATCTCAAGCAGGATATTGGCCCCGAGGATGTGGTCTGGAGCTATTCCGGCGTGCGCCCGCTTTATGACGATGGGGCCAGCAGTGCCACGGCGGCCACGCGGGATTACACGCTGAAAGTGGATGATGCTGGTGGCGCACCCATCCTCAACGTCTTTGGCGGCAAGATCACCACCTACCGCAAGCTGGCCGAGGACGCGATGGACAAGATCGTGCCGTTCTTTCCGGGCACCTCCGGCCATTGGACCGCGGGTGTTGCCCTGCCGGGCGGCGATTTCGCCGTCGACGGTTTCGACATGCTGGTCCGGCGGCTGCGCGAGGATTTTGCCTTTCTGACCGATTTCTGGTCGCGGCGTCTGGTCCGTGCCTACGGCACTGAGGCCTGGGACGTGATGGCGGGTGCCGAGACCGAAGCGGAGATGGGGCAAGGCTTTGGCGCGAGCCTGACCGAGCGCGAAATCCGCTGGCTGCAGAAAAACGAATACGCCCGCACCGCCGAAGACGTCGTCTGGCGGCGCAACAAGCTGGGGCTGAGACTGACAAAAGAACAAATTGCCGAGGTGGAGACGTTCATGCAGGATCATCCTGCGGAACATTCATCCAACGCGGCGGAATAGAATTGGGGGACGGACATGACCTTGATCCTGGAAGGGGTGTCTAAGACCGTTGGCGGGGAAACCCATATTTATCCAACGGATATAGCACTTGAGAAGGGCACGATGAACGTGCTCCTGGGGCCGACGCTGTCGGGCAAGACATCGCTGATGCGGCTGATGGCGGGGCTTGATGTACCCGCCACGGGCCGCGTGATCTGGAACGGTGAAGACGTGACCGGCATGCGTGTGCAGGACCGCAAGGTGGCGATGGTTTACCAGCAGTTCATCAATTACCCGTCGATGACGGTCTACGACAACATCGCCTCACCGATGCGGCTGCTGGGTCAATCCCGCAAGGAAATCGATGCGCGGGTGCGGGAGACGGCGGAGTTGATGCAGTTGACCCCGATGCTGGACCGCAAACCATTGGAACTCTCGGGCGGGCAGCAACAGCGCTGTGCGCTGGCGCGGGCGCTGGTGAAAAACGCGGGACTTGTGCTGCTGGATGAGCCGCTGGCCAACCTCGACTACAAGCTGCGCGAAGAGCTGCGCGCCGAGATCCCGAAGATCTTCGAGGAATCGGGGTCGATCTTTGTTTACGCGACCACGGAACCGGAAGAGGCGCTGCTGCTGGGCGGCAATACCGCCGCGCTCTGGGAGGGCAAGGTGACCCAATTCGGGCCAACGCCGTCCGTGTACCGCAGACCGGTGAATGCCACCACGGCGCGGGTGTTTTCCGACCCGCCGATGAATTTTCTTAGGATCACCAAGAAAAGCGGCAAACTGTCTTTTGGCGACGGGCAGAACGTCGATGTGACGGCAGGGACGATGGACCTGCCCGACGGGGATTACACTGCCGGCTTCCGGCCCAACCATCTTGAGCTGTCGCCGCATGTGGCGGGGGTCATGTCCTTCAAGACCCGGTTGACGGTCACCGAGATCACCGGATCAGAGACCTTCGTGCACCTCGATCACCACGGCGAACGCTGGGTGGGGCTGGTGCATGGAGTGCAGGTGCTTCAACCCGGACAGGAGCTGGAGGTTTATCTGGACCCTGCACATGTCTACATCTTTGGTCAGAATGGCGATCTCGTCGCCGCTGCCCCCTATGCGGAGGCCGCGTAATGGCCAAGATCACGCTGGATAATCTGGCACATTCCTATTTGCCGAACCCGACGTCCGAGGATGATTTCGCGCTCAAGGAGCTGAACCACGATTGGGTGGATGGCGAGGCCTATGCCCTTCTGGGCGCGTCGGGCTGTGGCAAATCCACGCTGCTGAACATCATCTCCGGGCTGCTGCACCCCAGTCAGGGCCGCATTCTCTTTAATGATCAGGATGTTACCCAGGCGCCCACGGCAGAGCGCAACATCGCGCAGGTGTTCCAGTTTCCGGTTGTCTATGACACGATGACCGTGCGCGACAATCTGGCCTTTCCGCTGCGCAACCGGGGCGCGGATGCGTCTTATGTGGCGCAACGCGTGGACCAGATCGCCAAGATGATCGGCATGGAGGCGGAATTGAACCGCAAGGCGCGGGGGCTGACGGCGGATGCCAAACAGAAGATCTCGCTGGGCCGTGGTATGGTGCGGGAAGACGTGAACGCGCTGCTTTTTGACGAGCCGCTGACGGTGATCGACCCGCATATGAAGTGGGAGCTGCGCACGCAGTTGAAATCGCTGCACCACGAGTTTGGCCACACGATGATCTACGTGACCCACGACCAGACTGAGGCGCTGACATTCGCCGACAAGGTGGTGGTCATGTACGACGGGCGCGTGGTGCAGATCGGCACGCCGCAGGAGCTGTTTGAACGGCCCGCCCATACCTTTGTCGGATACTTCATCGGCTCACCGGGCATGAACCTGTTCGACGCCAGGATCGACGGTGCGACGGCGCAGATCGCCGGGGCGGCGGTGCCGCTTGGCGCCGGGTACAAGCCCGGTGACGGCAAGGTGCAGGTGGGCGTGCGCCCGGAATTTGTCAAGCTGACGACCGCAGAAGCCGGTGTGCCCGCGCGCGTCAAACGCGTGGAGGATGTCGGCCGCCACAAGATCGTGCGTCTGGATGTGGAGGGTCATGAGATCAGCGCCATCGGAGGCGAGGGCGACACCATCGCGGCGACTACGCAGAGAATTACCTTCGATCCCGCCGGGATCAACGTTTACGCGGACGACTGGCGTGTCGCACCGGAAGGGGAGGCCGCCTGATGAACAAGACGGTAAATCAAAAAGCTTGGTTCCTGGTGCTGCCGGTGCTGGTGCTTGTGGCGTTCTCGGCGGTGATCCCGCTGATGACGGTGGTGAATTATTCGGTGCAGGACACTTTCGGCAACAACCAGTTCTTCTGGGCGGGCCTCGAATGGTTCCGCGAGATGCTGCAGGACGACCGCATGTGGGATGCGCTCTGGCGGCAGTTGATGTTCTCCGGGATCATCCTCGCCATCGAAATCCCGCTGGGTATCTTTATCGCGCTGAACATGCCGAAAAGCGGCTTCTGGGCTTCCTTCTGTCTTGTGCTGATGTCCCTGCCGCTGCTGATCCCGTGGAATGTGGTGGGCACGATCTGGCAGATCTTTGGCCGCGTGGACATTGGCTTGCTGGGCTACACGCTTGATAAGATGGGGATTTCCTACAACTACACGCAGGATATCTTTGCTGCCTGGGTCACGGTGATCGTGATGGACGTCTGGCACTGGACCTCGCTGGTGGCATTGCTGGCCTATGCCGGGCTGCAGTCCATTCCCAACGCCTATTATCAGGCGGCCAAGATCGACCAGGCGAGCCGCTGGGCCGTCTTCCGCTACATCGAACTGCCCAAGATGGCGGGCGTGCTGATGATCGCGATCCTGCTGCGCTTCATGGACAGTTTCATGATCTATACCGAGCCCTTCGTGGTCACGGGTGGGGGACCGGGCAATGCGACGACCTTCCTGTCGATTGACCTTGTGAAAATGGCGCTGGGGCAGTTCGACCTTGGACCCGCCGCTGCCTTCTCGATCATGTATTTCCTCGTCATCCTGCTGATCTCATGGGTCTTCTACACGGTGATGACGAACCTCGACAAAAGGGATGGCGTCTGATGTCCGATACCACCATTCAAGCGCCCGGCGCCGGCACGATCCCCGGCAAGGTGACCCAGAGCGAGGTCCAGGTGGCCCGCCGCAAGACACCGCGCGTCAACCGCTCGGCCATTGTCATGGGGCTCTACCTGTTGTTCCTGCTGCTGCCGATCTACTGGCTGCTGAACATGAGCCTGAAGACCAACACGGAGATCCTGGGGGAGTTTACGCTGTTCCCACGGAATCTGACGCTGGCGAACTACGTGAAAATCCTGACGGATGAGAGCTGGTACATCGGCTACATCAACTCGCTGATCTACGTGGTGATGAACACCGCCATCAGCCTCGCGGTGGCGCTGCCGGCGGCCTATGCCTTCTCGCGCTACAGCTTCATGGGCGACAAGCACCTGTTCTTCTGGCTGCTGACCAACCGGATGGCGCCGCCCGCGGTTTTCGCGCTGCCGTTCTTCCAGCTCTATTCTTCGGTGGGTTTGTTTGACACCCATATCGCCGTGGCGCTGGCGCATTGCCTCTTCAACGTCCCGCTGGCGGTCTGGATCTTGGAGGGCTTTATGCGCGGTGTGCCCAAGGAGATCGACGAGACGGCTTATCTCGACGGTTATTCTTTCCCGCGTTTCTTCATCCGCATCTTCACGCCCCTGATCGCAAGCGGGATCGGCGTGGCGGCCTTCTTCTGCTTCATGTTCTCCTGGGTGGAACTGCTGCTGAGCCGGACACTGACCACCGTCGACGCCAAGCCTATTGCAGCCATCATGACACGGACCCAAGGGGCGGCGGGTATCGACTGGGGGGTGCTGGCTGCAGCTGGTGTGCTGACCATCGTGCCGGGTGCCTTGGTCATCTACTTCGTGCGCAACTACATCGCCAAGGGCTTTGCCCTGGGGAGGGTGTGATGCAGTTTGAACTAGAACAGAGGGCAGCGACCGACCGCGGGCGTCGCGCGATCAGCGCCCGGCGGTGCCGCCGGGCGGGACACGCTGCGGTGACAGCTCTATCTTTGCGAGGAGACATCTAATGGCCTGGATGGCATGGACCATACCCACCGCAGTTTTCTTCGGGGTGATCGCCTGTCTGCTGATCACCTTCACAATTCTTGCAATAAAATACCCGGAGACGCCCCGCGTGGGCATTCTTCGGATCGAAACAACGCGCGGTGATCGTTTGTTCATCACGCTGTTGGGCTCGGCCTTCATCAATCTGATCTGGCTGGGTCTTGAGGTCGCACCGCAGCCCTATGCGCTGCTGGCGTGCCTTGTCTATGCCGTGGCGGTGTTCCGCTGGGTGTAGGTCAGGAAGAATGGGTCGCGCGGATGTCGGGCGGCCTGAAAACAGTTCAATAATGTCTTGGGAGGACTCACATGAACTTTTCACTAAAATCAACCACAGCCGTGGGCGCGATGGTCGCGTGCATGGCCCTGCCGGCCTGGGCCGACATGGAAGCGGCAAAGGCGTTCCTCGATAACGAGATCGCTGGCCTTTCCGTGCTCGACCGCGCCGCACAGGAAGCTGAGATGCAGTTCTTCGTGGACGCGGCGGCCCCATTTGCGGGCATGGAAATCAAGGTGGTTTCCGAGACGATCACCACGCATGAATACGAGTCCCAGGTGTTGGCCCCGGCCTTCACCGCGATTACCGGTATCAAGGTCACCCATGACCTGATCGGCGAAGGCGATGTTGTCGAAAAGCTGCAAACACAGATGCAGTCGGGCGAGAACATCTATGACGCTTACGTCAACGACAGCGATCTGATCGGAACGCACTGGCGCTACCAGCAGGTGCGCAACCTGACCGACTGGATGGCGGGCGAGGGCGCGGACGTCACGCTGTCGACCTTGGACGTCGATGACTTCATCGGCACGTCGTTCACGACCGGCCCCGATGGCAAGCTCTACCAGTTGCCGACCCAGCAGTTCGCGAACCTCTATTGGTTCCGCTACGACTGGTTCAACGACGAGAAGAACAAGGCTGATTTCCAAGAGAAATACGGCTATGAGCTCGGCGTGCCGGTCAACTGGTCGGCCTATGAAGATATCGCGGAGTTCTTCACCGGTCGTGATCTGAGCCACATGGGTGTCGAAGGCGAAGTCTTTGGCAACATGGACTACGGCAAGAAAGACCCCTCGCTGGGCTGGCGCTACACCGACGCGTGGATGTCCATGGCGGGCATGGGCGACGTTGGCGAACCCAACGGTCTGCCGGTCGATGAGTGGGGCATCCGTGTGAACGAGAACTCGCAGCCAACCGGTTCCTGTGTGGCCCGTGGTGGTGCGACCAACTCGCCTGCGGCTGTCTACGCGGTGACCAAGGCGATCGAATGGCTGCAAAAGTACTCGCCGCCAGCGGCTGCCGGTATGACATTCGGCGAAGCGGGTCCAATCCCGGCGCAAGGCAACGTTGCCCAGCAGATGTTCTGGTACACCGCCTTTACCGCTGCGACCGTTCTGCCCGATCTGCCCGTGATGAACGAAGATGGCACGCCCAAGTGGCGCATGGCCCCTTCGCCGCACGGTGTGTACTGGAAAGAAGGCCAGAAGATCGGATACCAGGACGCAGGCAGCTGGACGCTGATGGAATCCACCCCTGTGGACCGTGCAAAGGCCGCATGGCTTTATGCGCAGTTCGTGGTCTCCAAGACAGTCGACCTCAAGAAGTCTGACGTGGGCCTGACGTTCATCCGCGAAAGCACCATCGATGCGGATCACTTCACCCAGCGGGCGGACAAGCTCGGCGGTCTGGTGGAATTCTACCGCTCGCCCGCGCGTGTGGCATGGTCCCCAACCGGCACCAACGTTCCGGATTATCCGAAACTGGCACAGCTGTGGTGGCAGAACATCGGCGACGCAATGTCCGGTGCGAAGACCCCTCAGGAAGCGCTGGATGCACTCTGTGCCGATCAGGAACGTGTGCTTGAGCGTCTGGAGCGCGCAGGCGTTCAGGGCGATCTCGGACCGGTCATGAATGAGGAAGAAGATCCTCAGGTCTGGTTCGACCGCGAAGGGGCGCCCTACGCCAAGCTGGAAAACGAGGACGAAGAGCCACAGACGGTCAGCTATGACGAGCTGATCAAGTCCTGGGAAAACTAAGTCTTTGATCTTTGGCCGGGGCGCACCAGTTGTGCCCCGGCTTTTTCATGGGCAGACTGCCCACAGAATTCAGTGATATCCGGGGGACACCATGACCCATATTCTCGCGATTGATCAGGGGACGACATCCTCACGCGCCATTGTTTTTGACGGCGATATGCGGATCAAAGCCAGCGCGCAGGAGGAGTTTCCACAGCATTTCCCGAACAGCGGATGGGTAGAGCATGACCCCGGCGACCTTTGGTCGACAACCGCCGGAACCTGTCGCGCTGCCATCGAGAAGGCGGGTCTTGGACCGGATGATATCGCCGCGATTGGCATCACCAACCAGCGCGAAACCGTTGTGGTCTGGGAGAAAGATACCGGCAAGCCGATCCACAATGCCATCGTATGGCAGGACCGGCGTACGGCGGACTATTGTCGCGAGCTGCGCGAGGCTGGTCATGACAAGATGATTACCGAAAAGACCGGTCTGCTGGCCGATCCGTATTTTTCGGGCACCAAGCTTAAATGGATTTTGGACCATGTCGACGGTGCGCGGGATCGCGCACGGGCCGGAGAGCTGCTCTTTGGGACGGTCGATAGCTTCCTGATCTGGAAACTGACCGGCGGGGCGGCCCATGTGACGGATGCCACCAATGCCGCGCGCACGCTGCTCTATGACATTCACAAAGGGCGCTGGAGCACGTCGATCTGCGCGCTCTTCGACATCCCCATGGAAATGCTGCCCGAGGTCAAGGACTGCGCCTCTGATTTCGGCATGGCCCGCGCCGACCTGTTCGGGCGTGCCATTCCCATCCTCGGCGTCGCGGGTGATCAGCAGGCGGCGACCATCGGGCAGGCCTGTTTTGAGCCCGGCATGCTGAAATCCACCTACGGCACCGGGTGTTTCGCACTATTGAACACCGGCAAAACCGCCGTCACCTCGCAGAACCGTCTTTTGACAACCATCGCGTATCAGTTCGACGGCACGCCGACCTATGCGCTTGAGGGCTCCATTTTTGTCGCCGGTGCCGTGGTGCAATGGCTGCGCGATGGTCTCAAGATCATCCGCGAGGCTGCCGAGACGCAGCCGCTGGCCGAAAAGGCCGATCCGAACCAAAACGTGGTTCTGGTGCCCGCTTTTGTCGGGCTTGGCGCACCTTACTGGAATGCGGAGTGTCGCGGTGCGGTCTTCGGGCTGACCCGCAATTCCGGCCCCGAGGAATACGCCAAAGCGGCGTTGGAGAGTGTTGGCTACCAGACCCGCGATCTGCTCGAAGCCATGCAGGCCGACTGGCAGGGCGAGGGCGCGGGGGCTACGCTGCGCGTGGACGGCGGCATGTCTGCCTCTGACTGGGCGATGCAGTTCCTGTCGGACATCATCGGCGCGCCGGTGGACCGCCCGGAGGTGTTGGAGACGACCGCACTGGGGGCTGCATGGCTCGCCGGGCAGCGTGCGGGGCTTTACCCCGATATGGCAGGCTTTTCTGAAAGCTGGGCTTTGCAGCAGCAGTTCACGCCGCAGATGGACGACGGCCTGCGCGATGAGAAATACGCGGCCTGGAAACGCGCCGTCGCGGCGACCATGAGCTTTTGAGCCAGGCGGCTTTCAGCTTCCTGACCGCCGGGCGGATCGAATTTGGTCGTGGTGTGTCGGAGCAGGCGGCAGGGATTGCGCTGGGATTTGGCACGCGGGTTCTGGTGGTACGCGGCCGGTCCGTTCCCTGGGTGAATGATCTGCGGGGCGCGCTCCGGGGGCTCGGCGCGAACGTCCAAGAGGTGTTCAGCGCGGGCGAGCCAACTCTGGAGGCGTTGCAGACCGGTCTGGACGTCGGGCGCACCCTTCAGGCAGATGTTATTCTGGCCGTTGGCGGCGGCGCGGTGATCGATCTTGGCAAGGCGATTGCGGCCCTGTTGCCGGGGAGCGGCGCGGTGATGGATCATCTGGAAGGGGTCGGGGGCGCGCAGCCGCTGACCGCCGCTCCGCTGCCGATGATCGCCATCCCTACGACCTCTGGCACCGGCGCCGAAGTGACCAAGAACGCGGTGATCACCGTGCCGGATGCGGGGCGCAAAGTCAGTTTGCGGGACCCGCGCATGGTGCCCGATGTGGCGCTGATTGATCCCGCGCTCACCGATCACACGCCGCGCGCGCAAACACTGGCGTCCGGGCTTGATGCGCTGACGCAGGTGATTGAACCCTATGTCTCGCACCGCGCCAACCCTCTGACGGATGCGCTCTGCAGTGCTGCCATTCCCAAAGGCGCGCAGGCGCTGGCGCACCTGGCCGAGGCGGAATGCCCGCAAGCGCGCGATGACATGGCCTTTGTCAGCCTTGCGGGCGGGCTTGCCCTGACGAACGCCGGGTTGGGTGCGGTCCACGGTCTGGCAGGGGTTTTGGGCGGGCGTCTGGGGGCGCCGCACGGGCTGATTTGCGGGCGGCTGCTCGGCCCTGTCATGGTCGCCAATGCCTCCGCCATCGGGGCCGCTGGTGGGGTGCTGGACAGGTTTCAGGAGGTCGCAGGCTGGGTGGGGCAAGGCTTTGATCAGGACCCGAACGACATATTCGAACGGCTGCCCGATCTGCTGGATGACTGGCAGGTTCAGAGACTGTCGCACTGGCTGACACCGGAGACCGATCTGACGCAGATTGCTGACGAAGCGGCCGGGGCGTCCTCGATGAAAGCTAACCCTTGTGTCCTGCCTGCATCCGATTTGGTCGGAATCATGCAGCAGGCGATGTGAAACTGTTTGTCGCCGCCCGGTTGGGGCGGTCTATCAGGTGATTGCGGCCCAAGGGACACTGGCGAACCCAGCCGTTCGAGGGATCCAGATGATCAGGTCAGGGATAGGACTCCGGGACAATAGTGGACAGGCTTGAGATTTGAAGGCTTGCAACCAACGTGGAACGCGGCTTTTGATGCCTGCAGAGCAGAACTGCTTTGAGAAGAAAGGACAGCATGAGCCTGAGACTAGACAGTGTGGACGCTCTGGCGGAACAGGTGCTGGCCACGCCGCGTGCATCGAGCCGGCGGTTGGTAGCCCTTGCCGGATCACCGGGCAGTGGTAAGTCCACGCTGGCCGAAAAGCTGGCGCAGATGCTGACGACACGGGGGGCGAAGGCGCAGGTTGTACCAATGGACGGGTTTCACCTGGACAACCGTATTCTGACCGCACTCGATCTGCTGGACCGCAAGGGCGCGCCGGAGACCTTTGATGCGACCGGTTTTGCCCGGTTGATGCAGGCCCTGGGATCGGAAACGCCGGTGTACTACCCGCTTTTTGACCGAACCAGAGATATTGCCATCGCCGGGGCCGGGCAGCTGGAAGGCGACTGTGATACGGTGATTGTTGAAGGCAACTACCTGTTGCTGGATGCAGATCACTGGCGGTCTTTGTCGGCCTTCTGGGATCTGCGGGTCCGGCTGGATGTCGATTTGGCCACCCTGCGTCAGCGGCTGATTGATCGCTGGCTTGATGAAGGCCTGACAGAGCATGCCGCCATTGCCCGGGCCGAAGGAAACGACCTCAGAAACGCGCAGCTGATACAGTCACATTCCTTGCCCTGCGACGTGGTTTTCGACGCTTCGGGGTCATGAAAATGAGATGGCTGCATCTTATGCTATGATGCAGCAGGGAACGGGGTCGCGGGCCTGGAGCCGCGCCGCATCCCTGCCTGTTCAGATGCCGCGACAAGCCGCGCTGAAATCGACCATTGATGTTTGCGTCAAAATGTGATCGTTAGCGCTAACAAAGCCCAGTGCGTCGGATCGGCGCGACACAGAATGAATTCTGGAGGAAGAAGATGTCTCACTCAGTTGCAATTAACGGTTTCGGTCGCATCGGTCGTGGTGTGCTGCGGGCCCTTGTGGAGAACCAGATTTCGGATGTCGAAGTAATCGCGATCAACGATCTGTCGACCCCGGAGACACTGGCACATCTTCTGAAATACGACAGCGTGCATGGTCGCTTTAAGGCGGATGTAGAGGTCAAGGGCGATGCGCTGGTTGTCAATGGCAAGAGCATTCAGGTCACGGCTATCCGCAACCCAGCGGAACTGCCCTGGGACGGTGTCGATGTGGCGATGGAATGCACAGGGCTCTTCACCGCCCGCGAAAAGGCCGCGCAGCATCTGGAAAACGGATCGCGCCGCGTGCTGATTTCGGCGCCGGGCGCTGGTGCAGATCGCACCGTTGTCTACGGTGTGAACCACAAGGACATGACCAAGGACGACATCGTCATTTCCAACGCCTCCTGCACCACGAACTGCCTGGCCCCAGTGGCCTATGTGCTGGACAAAGCCTTTGGTATCAAGACCGGCTACATGACCACGATCCACGCCTATACCGGCGACCAACCTTCCCATGACGCGCCGCACAAAGATCTCTACCGTGGACGGGCGGCTGCGGTGTCGATGGTGCCGACCTCTACCGGGGCGGCCAAGGCGATCTCGCTGGTGCTGCCGCATCTCGAGGGACGCCTTGAAGGCTCAGCCATCCGTGTGCCGACACCGAATGTCTCGCTGGTCGATCTGGCCTTCATGCCCGAAAAGCCTGCGACCAAGGAGGCCATCAACGCGGCGATGAAAGAGGCCGCCGAGGGTGAGCTGAAAGGGGTTCTGGCCTACGAGACGGATCCGACCGTCTCCATCGACTACAACCACGACCCGCATTCCTCCAGCTTTGCCGCGCCGCAGACCAGCGTGACACAGGACGGTCTGGTGCGTGTTGTCAGCTGGTATGACAATGAATGGGGCTTTGCCAACCGGATGATCGACACGGGTCGCAGGCTGGCGGAACTCTCCAAAACCTGACCTGCTGTCTGACCCGTCCAGGGACCGAAAGGAACCGAGATGACACTGAATGACACGATTGCCCGCGTCACTGACCGGATCATCGAGCGGAGCGAAGGACCGCGCGGAGATTATCTTGCGCGGATGAACGCGGCGCGCACAAAGGGTCCGGCCCGCGGCCATCTCAGCTGCAGCGGTCAGGCGCATGCCTATGCCGGGGCGGGGCCGGATCAATCCGCGATGGTTACTGAGCAGGCCCCCAATCTGGCCATTGTGACCACCTACAACGACATGCTGTCCGCGCATCAGCCCTTTGAGCGCTTTCCGGAACTGATCCGCGAGGCAGCCCGCGCGGTTGGGGCCACGGCGCAGGTGGCGGGCGGCGTGCCAGCTATGTGTGACGGGGTGACCCAGGGCGAACCGGGCATGGAGCTGAGCCTCTTTTCCCGCGATCTGATTGCCATGGCGACCGGCATTGCGATGACGCATAACACCTTTGACGCTGCGGTCTACCTGGGCGTTTGTGACAAGATCGTGCCGGGTCTGATCATTGCCGCGCAGACCTTTGGTCATATCCCCACGGTCTTCCTGCCCGCCGGGCCGATGACCTCTGGCCTGTCGAACGAGGAAAAGAGCCAGGTCCGTCAGAAATTCGCCGCGGGCGAGGTCGGGCGCGACGCGCTGATGCAGGCGGAAATGGCGGCCTATCACGGGCCGGGCACCTGCACTTTTTACGGCACGGCCAACACCAACCAGATGCTGATGGAATTCATGGGCATGCATCTGCCGGGGGCCAGTTTTGTCACCCCGAACACCGAGATGCGCGATGCGCTGACCCGAGCGGGGGCGCAGCGGGCGCTGGCGCATTCCGATCTAGGTGATGAGTATCTGCCGGTCTGTGATGTGCTCGATGAAAAGGCCTTTGTGAACGGCATCATCGGGCTCAATGCCACGGGCGGGTCGACAAACCTGCTCATTCACTTGGTGGCTATGGCGCGGGCAGGCGGCATCATCCTCGACTGGCAGGACTTTTCGGACCTGTCCGAGGTTACACCTTTGCTGGCACGGGTTTATCCAAACGGTCTGGCCGATGTGAACCATTTCCACGCGGCAGGTGGCCTTGGCTACATGATCCGCGAGTTGCTGGGCGCAGGGTTGCTGCATCCCGACACCAAAACCGTCGGTGGTGGGGGGCTGGAGGTCTACACGCAGGAACCAAAACTCAAAGACGGCGCGCTGGTTTGGGAAGAGGGCACGGCGCACAGCCTCAACGAAAAGATACTGCGCCCGGCGGCGGACCCGTTCCAGCCGACGGGCGGGCTGAAACGTCTCAGCGGGTCACTGGGCAATGCGGTCATGAAGGTTTCTGCGGTGAAACCCGAGCATCAGATCGTCGAGGCCCCGGTGCGGGTCTTCAACGATCAGGAAGAGGTCAAGGCGGCCTGCAAGGCCCGCGAGATCGAAGAGGACACGGTGGTCGTGGTGCGGTTTCAGGGTCCAAAGGCCAACGGCATGCCGGAACTGCACAGTCTGACGCCGGTGCTGAAGAACCTGCAGGCGCGCGGGATCAACGTGGCCCTGGTGACCGATGGGCGGATGTCCGGCGCCTCCGGATCGGTGCCCTCGGCCATCCATGTCAGTCCCGAAGCGCTGGACGGCGGGGCCATTTCCAAGCTGCAGGACGGTGATATCCTGCGGGTCGATGCGGTGAAGGGCGATCTGGAGATCGTCACCCCCGGCGTACTTGACCGCGACCCTGTCCGGATCAATCTTGGCGCCAATGAATTTGGCCTCGGGCGCGAGCTTTTTGCCCAGTTCCGGCGGTCGGTCGGCACGGCGGACACCGGCGCCAGCGTGCTGTTTTAGGAAAGGACACCCCCATGACCCCGCAAGAGGCAAGCAAACGCGCCCGTGAAATCTGTGCGCTTGCGCCCATCGTGCCCGTGCTTGTGGTGGAGGACAAAGCCCACGCCCGACCGCTGGCCGAGGCGCTGGTTGCGGGCGGATTGCCCGCGCTGGAGGTGACCCTGCGTACCCCTGCCGCCCTTGAGGTGATCGCGGAAATGGCGCAGGTGCCGGGTGGCGTTGTCGGTGCGGGCACCCTTGTCACGCCGCAGGACGTCCGCGATGCCAAGGCGGCGGGGGCCACCTTTGGTGTGTCACCGGGGGCGACGGATGCCCTTTTGGAGGCCTGCGAGGCTGAAGACCTGCCGCTTTTGGCCGGGGCCGCGACGGCCTCCGAGGCAATGCGCCTGTTCGAGCGCGGCTATGATATGCTCAAGTTTTTTCCGGCTGAGGCATCAGGCGGCGCGCCAGCCCTCAAGGCGATTGGTGCCCCCTTGCCGCAAATCGGGTTCTGCCCCACGGGCGGGGTCAGCCCGTCCAACGCGCAAAGCTATCTGTCGCTGCCCAATGTGATCTGCGCCGGGGGCAGCTGGGTTGCTCCAAGCGATCTGGTGATCGGTGGCGATTGGGCGGGGATCGAAGCCCTGGCGCGCGATGCAAGCAAGCTTGCGGCCTAAAGAGCGCAGAGGCACGGCCAACTGGCGGTGTGCCAGTGCAAGGAAAGACGATCGGGGAGCAGGAAGATGATTTTATGTTGCGGCGAAGCGCTGATCGACATGATCCCGACGGTCTCCACCGATGGGCAAACCAGCTTTACTCCCCATCCCGGTGGCGCGGTTTTCAACACAGCCATCGCGCTGGGGCGTCTGGGGCATGACACCGGATTTGTTACCGGTCTGTCGCATGATCTTTTTGGGCAGCAGCTGGCGCAGGCGCTGGAAGAGAGCCACGTCGATGGCAGCCATGTGATCCGCTCCGATCTGCCGACCACGCTGGCCTTTGTGCAACTTGCCAAGGGTCAGGCCCGCTATACCTTCTACGATGAGAATACCGCCGGGCGCAGCCTGACGCCCGATCAGCTGCCGGACCTGCCGGAGGCTGTGACCGCGCTCTATTTCGGCGGCATCAGCCTGATCAGCGAACCCTGTGCGGAGTTCTACGCGGCCCTGGCCGAGCGGGAAGCGGATCGCAGGGTAATCATGATCGACCCAAACATCCGTGCCGCCTTTGTGAAGGACGAGGCCCGGTACCGCGCCCGGCTGGAGCGCATGATTGCCGTGGCCGATATCGTGAAAGTCTCGGACGAAGACCTTGAATGGATTGTGCAGGACGGCGAGACCCTGACCGAGAAAGCGCAATTGCTTTGCGCCGCCGGGCCGCATGTCGTGCTCATCACACGTGGAGCAGACGGGGCCTCGGCCATCTTTGCGGGTGGCGTCACCGTTGATGTTATGGCGCAGAGAGTGGCCATCGTCGATACCGTCGGCGCAGGCGATACCTTCAACGCCGGGGTTCTGGCCAAGCTGGCCGAAAAGGGGCTTTTGTCAAAACAGACGGTGACCCACATTGGCGCACAGGAGGTGACGGATGCCCTGGCGCAGGGCGCCGCCGTTGCCGCCGTGACCGTTTCCCGCGCCGGGGCCAATCCCCCCTGGGCCCATGAGCTTTGAGAAAACCGGTGTTGTCCTGCCCCCAAAACCGCTAGAAAAAGAAAACCCATTTCATCCGGCGCGTCGTGCGACTGGTGAGCCGTAAAAAGAGACCTGATGTCCGCTATGAGTATCCCCCCTGTTTCCCCGTCAGAATTCAGCGCAGACATCCTGCGCCATCTCAAACATTCGCTGGGCAAGGATGACAGCCACGCCTCGCTCTATGACTGGCGCATGTCGCTGTCGCTGGCGCTGCGGGACCGCGTGGTCGATCCGTGGTTCGAGAGCACGCGCAAGACCTATGAGGCGCGGGGCAAGCGGGTGTATTACCTGTCGATGGAGTTCCTCATCGGGCGGCTGATCGAGGATGTCGCGGTGAACCTTGGGCTTGATGCGGTGGCAGAGGCCGCACTGGCCGATCTGGGTCAGGACTACGCGGCCGTGGTCGCGAATGAACCGGATGCAGCACTTGGCAACGGCGGGCTGGGGCGTCTGGCGGCCTGTTTCATGGATTCGCTCTCGACGCTGGGCATTCCGGCCTATGGTTATGGCATCCGCTACGAACACGGGCTTTTTGAGCAGCACTTTGAGGATGGGGCGCAGAGGGAGACGGCGGAAACCTGGCTGTCCCAGCGCCACGCTTGGGAATTCGAACGGCCAGAGGTCAGCTATCCCATCGATTTCGGCGGTCATGTCTTTGAAGAGAACGGCAAGACCATCTGGCGCTGCGCTGAAACGGTCATGGCCTCGGCCTATGACACGCCGGTGATCGGCTGGCAGGCACAGTGGGCCAATACCCTGCGCCTCTGGGCTGCGAAACCTACCACCGCCTTTGATCTGGCGAGCTTCAATCGCGGGGACTACATCGCCGCCAGCGCGCCGGAAGCGTTGGCGCGCACGATCAGCCGGGTGCTTTACCCGGATGACACAACGGATATCGGCAAGGAACTGCGGCTCAAGCAGGAATACTTCTTCACTTCCGCCTCGATCCAGGACTTGCTGCGGCGCTTCCTGAGCGAAGGCGGTGATCTGAAGGAATTGCCAGATCACGTTGCCATCCAACTGAACGATACGCATCCGGCCATTGCGGGCCCGGAACTTGTGCGGTTGTTGATGGACGAACACGGGTTTGACAAGGAGGCCGCGATCAAGACCGCGCGGGGCTGTCTCGCCTATACCAATCACACGCTTTTGCCCGAAGCGCTGGAGCGCTGGCCGGAAGAGCTTTTCATCCGTATCCTGCCGCGTCACCACCAGATCATCCAGATGATCGAAGCCGCGCATCTGTCGGAAACCGGCAGCGCCGTGCGTATTCTGGAGCATGGCGAGGTGAAGATGGGTGAGCTGGCCTTTGTCATGGCGCACCACGTCAACGGGGTCTCCGCCCTGCACTCCGATCTGGTCAAGGAAACCGTCTTTGCCGATCTGCACCGGGATTATCCGGGCCGGATCATCAACCAGACCAACGGGATCACGCCGCGCCGCTGGCTGTATTCCTGCAACCCGCCGCTGCGCAACCTGATCAATGAGACCATCGGCACCTCCTGGCCCAGCGACCTGCAGCAACTGGACGGGCTGGCCGCGCATGCGGGTGATCCCGCTTTCCTCGATGCCTTTCAGGCGGCGAAGGACAGCAACAAGGCCCGGCTGTCGAACTGGTTGAAGGATCACGGGGGCCACGCGCTGGACCCCGAGGCGATGTTCGACGTGCAGATCAAGCGCATCCATGAGTACAAGCGCCAGCTGATGAACCTGCTGGAGACTGTGGCGCTGTGGAATGAGATCCGCGACAATCCCAACGCGGATTGGACCCCACGCGTCAAGGTTTTCGGCGGCAAGGCGGCCCCCGGCTATGTGGTGGCCAAGCAGATCATCCACCTGATCAACGATGCCGCCAAGGTGATCAACGCCGATCCGGCGACCAAGGATGTGCTGCAGATCGTTTATCCGGAAAACTACAATGTCTCGATGGCGGAAATCCTGATCCCGGCGACGGATTTGTCCGAACAGATCTCTACTGCGGGCAAGGAGGCCTCGGGCACCGGCAATATGAAATTCGCCCTGAACGGTGCGCCGACCATCGGCACTCTGGACGGTGCCAATGTCGAGATTCGCGACTGTGTGGGCGCGGATAATTTCTTTCTCTTCGGTCTGACCGCGGCAGAGGTCACCGCCCGCCGGGCCGAGCCCGATTACGCCCGCCGCGCAATCGAGGCCAGCCCGCGTCTGGCGCGGGTGCTGTCTCAGATCGACAGCGGTGTGTTCTCACCGGACGACCGGGGGCGGTACGGCGATCTGGTGCAGGGGCTCTGGAACCACGACTATTTCCTCGTGACCTGCGATTTCGACAGCTACTTTGACGCCCAGCGTCAGGTCGATACGGCCTTTGCTGACAAACGCGGGTGGACCCGGATGGCGGCCCTGAACACCACCCGTGTTGGCTGGTTCTCCTCCGATCGGACCATCAGCGGCTACGCACGTGACATCTGGAATGCGCCCAGTCTCATTGCATCAAGAACGTCACGCAAGGATGTGGCCTAGAAAGGAAATCGTTTGGCTCTGACACCGCAGGACGCAGAAGACATCGTTGCAGGCCGCCACGGGGATCCGTTTTCCGTCTTGGGACTGCATCAGGTTGCGGGCAAATGGGTGGTGCGCGCCTTCGTACCAGGCGCACAGAGCATCGAGGCGATTGATCCGAAGACAGGACGCAGGATCACCACGCTCCTGCCCGTAGACGGCGCACAGGGGCTGTTTGAGGGCGCGGCTCCCCGGCGCAAGAACCGGTTCACCTACCATCTCAGCGTGACGCGCGATGGTCACCAGTGGATCGCCGATGACCCCTACCGGTTCGGACCGGTGATGGGGGAATGGGACGAATACCTCATCGGCGAAGGCACGCATCGGCAGCTCTGGCATGCGTTGGGCGCGCATGTGATGACCCACGAGGGGGCCGCGGGCACGCATTTTGCCGTCTGGGCGCCGAACGCCGCGCGGGTCTCGGTTGTGGGGGATTTCAACACCTGGGACGGGCGGCGGCACCTGCTGCGCCGCCGGGGTGCCACCGGGGTTTGGGAGACTTTCATCCCCGGCGTCGGCGAGGGGGCTGTCTACAAGTTCGAGGTGCTGGACAGCAATCACCACCTCCTGCCGCAAAAGGCGGACCCGGTGGGCTTTGGCTCGGAACATGCCCCGCGCACCGGCTCTGTGGTGCGCCGGATCGACGGGTATGACTGGCCGGATGCGGCCTGGATGACCAAGCGCGGCGCGACACAGCGCTTTGACCAGCCGATTTCCGTCTACGAGGTGCATCTGGGCTCCTGGCGACGCGTGCCGGAGGACGGCAACCGTCCGCTCAGCTATCTGGAACACGCCGAACAGCTGGTGTCTTACGTCAAGGATCTGGGCTTTACCCATATCGAACTGATGCCGATCTCGGAATTTCCCTTTGACGGGTCCTGGGGCTACCAGCCGGTTGGTCTTTTTGCCCCTACGATCCGCCACGGCACCCCGGATGAGTTCCGCGCCCTGATCTCGGCCTGCCACGCGGCAGAGATTGGCGTGATCCTGGATTGGGTGCCGGGGCACTTCCCCGAAGATCCGCACGGGCTGGCCAAATTCGACGGCACAGCGCTTTACGAACACGCCGATCCCAAGGAAGGGTTTCACCCCGACTGGAACACGATGGTGTTCAACTATGGGCGTGCCGAGGTCTCCAACTACCTGATCGCCAACGCGCTTTACTGGTTGCAGGAACATCACGTGGACGGGCTGCGGGTCGATGCCGTGGCCTCCATGCTCTACCGCGACTACAGCCGAAAGGACGGCGAGTGGATCCCCAACAAGGACGGCGGACGCGAGAACCTTGAAGCGATTGCCTTTCTTCAGAACATGAACACGACCACCTACGGCGAGGTCGAAGGCATCATGACGGTGGCCGAGGAATCGACCGCCTTTCCCGGTGTGAGCGCGCCGGTGGATGCGGGCGGTCTGGGGTTCGGCTTCAAATGGAACATGGGCTGGATGAATGACACGCTCAGCTACATGGCCGAGGATCCGGTGCACCGGAAATTCCATCATTCCAAGATGACCTTTGGGTTGCACTACGCTTTTTCAGAGAACTTCATCCTGCCGCTCAGCCATGACGAGGTGGTGCATGGCAAAGGCTCGATGCTGGACAAGATGCCGGGCGAGGGCCCGGAGAAATTCGCCAATCTGCGGGCCTATTACGGGTTCATGTGGGGTCATCCGGGCAAGAAGCTGATCTTCATGGGCAGCGAGTTTGCCCAAGGGGCGGAATGGAACCATGACAGCAGCCTTGACTGGCACCTGCTGGACGTCGATCTGCACCGGGGTATGCAAACGCTGGTACGGGATCTCAACGCGCTTTACCGCGCGCATCCCGCGCTTCACACGCTGGATGCAAAGCCCGAAGGGTTCGAGTGGATCGAAGAAAACAGCGGTGACGAATCCATCTTTGCCTGGGTGCGCCATGGGTCGGGCGATACGCCGTCGATGCTAGTGGTCTCCAACTTCACGCCGGTCGAGCGGCCAGAGCGCCGCATCGGTGTGCCGGAACAAGGTCACTGGGTCGAGCGTTTGAACACGAACTCGGAATTCTACGGCGGCGATGGCCGTGGCAACATGGGCGGCGTCCGGAGCGAGGAGGTTGCTGCGTCGGGGAGGGCGCAGTCGATCCGGATCACGCTACCACCGCTGACGACCCTCTTCTTCGAAGTGGAGCACGGCTGACGCCCCGGGAAAAGGGGCGCAAAAGACAAAAATGGGAGGACAATCAATGGACCGAGAAACGCAAAGGCTTGCACAGCAAACGATGGCCTTTGTTCTGGCCGGGGGCCGGGGCAGCAGGCTGTACGAGTTGACCGACAGGCGCGCCAAACCCGCGATGTATTTCGGCGGGAAAAGCCGGATCATCGATTTTCCGCTCTCCAATGCGGTGAACTCCGGGATCAGGCGCATCGGCGTGGCTACGCAGTACAAGGCGCATTCGCTGATCCGGCATCTGCAACGCGGCTGGAGCTTTTTTCGCGCGGAGCGCAACGAGAGCCTCGATATCCTGCCCGCTTCGCAACAGCTCGATAACGAGAACTGGTACAAGGGCACGGCCGACGCGGTCGCCCAGAACAGGGATATCATTCAGGGCTACGGGCCCAAATACATCGTGATCCTCGCAGGCGACCACATTTACAAGCAGGATTACGCGATGATGATCCGTCACCACGTGGAAAGCGGCGCGGATGTGACCGTGGGCTGCATCGAGGTGCCGCGCATGGAAGCCACCGGTTTCGGGGTGATGAAAGTCGATACCGAAGACCGCATCCTTGATTTTGTTGAAAAGCCCGCGGATCCCCCGCCGATGCCGGGCCACCCGGATCACGCATTGGCCAGCATGGGCATCTATGTGTTCGAGACGGATTACCTGTTCAAGCTGTTGGATGAATGCGCAGGCAGCGAAGGGTACAATCACGATTTCGGCGGCGATGTCATCCCGCGGATCGTTCGGGAGGGCAAGGCCATCGCGCATCCGTTCAGCCGGTCCTGTGTGCGCTCCGGGATCGAGGAGAAAGCCTATTGGCGCGATGTGGGGACGGTCGATGCTTTCTGGCAGGCCAACATCGACCTGACCGACTTCAAACCCGAACTTGACCTTTATGACAACGAATGGCCGATCTGGACCTATTCCGAGCTGACGGCGCCTGCCAAGTTCATCCATAACGAGGAAGGGCGGCGCGGCCACGCGGTCTCCTCCATGGTGTCTGGGGGCTGCATCATTTCGGGGTCGCGGCTGGACCAATGCCTGCTTTTCACTGGTGTGCGCACCCATTCGTTTTCGCAACTGGATGGTGTCGTGGCCTTGCCGTACGTGGAGATTAACCGGAACGCCCAGCTTCGCAATGTGGTGATTGACAGGGGGGTCGTGATCCCGCAAGGCCTCGTTGTGGGAGAGGATGCGGAAGAGGACGCCAGACGGTTCCGGCGCACGGCAAACGGCACCTGCCTCATCACGCAACCGATGATCGACAAACTGGACCTCTGACGTGAAAATTCTCTTTGTTGCCTCGGAATGCGCGCCCTTCGTGAAGACCGGCGGGCTGGCGGATGTGATTGGCGCGGTGCCCAAGGCGTTGGCCCCCCTTGGGGCCGATGCCCGGGTGATGCTGCCGGTCTATCCCGCGTTGCAGGCCCTGTCAGCAAATGGAAAAGAGGTCTGGGCCTCGGATGACCTTCACGGCGGACCCGTGCGCCTGCTGTCGTGCCAGGCAGAGGGGCTTGATCTGCTGCTGCTCGACGCGCCGCATCTTTTTGACCGTCCGGGCAATATCTATCTGGGAGCGGATGGGCAGGACTGGCCTGACAATGCGCAGCGTTTCGGCGCCCTGTCTTTCGTGGCTGCCGAGGTCGCGGCAGGTGGTCTCACGGGGTGGCGTCCTGACGTGGTGCACGCCCATGACTGGCAGGCCGGGCTGGTGCCCGCCTATCTTCGGCAGAAGGACGGCCCCGTGCCGCCCACGGTTCTGACAATTCACAACATCGCGTTTCAGGGGCTTTTCGATCCCTCGCTCATGACCTCGCTTGGCCTTTCCTCAGCGCATTACACACCGGAGGGGATGGAGTATTTTGGACGTATCGGCTTTCTGAAGGCAGGCCTCGCTTTTGCCGACAAGATCACCACCGTCAGCCCCACCTATGCGCGCGAACTCATGCAGCCGGAATTCGGCATGGGGCTGGAAGGGCTGCTCCGGGCGAGAAACGCGGATCTGACCG
Organism: uncultured Roseobacter sp.; assembly: GCF_947492555.1. Lineage (GTDB taxonomy): Bacteria > Pseudomonadota > Alphaproteobacteria > Rhodobacterales > Rhodobacteraceae > Roseobacter. Next base: position 358,761 of record NZ_CANLNE010000001.1, on the reverse strand, counting down.
GCATTCTCAACGGTATCGATCTGGACGCGTGGAACCCCGAGACGGATGCCGCGCTGGTGGCCCCGTACTCTGTGAGAAGCTTGAAGAAGAAGGCAAGCAATCGCGCCGAGGTGCTAAAGCGGTTCGATCTGGAGAGCGAGGGGAGCGGCCCGCTCTTTTGTGTGATCAGCCGCCTGACCACGCAAAAAGGGCTCGATCTGTTGCTGGAGGCCCTGCCGATGCTGGTGGCTCGCGGGGCGAAACTCGCTGTGCTGGGCAGCGGAGAGAAAGACCTCGAGGCCGGGTTCATGGCCGCCGCCCGGAACCACCCCGGCGCGGTGGGCGTGATCATTGGCTATGACGAACCGCTGTCGCATCTGATGCAGGGCGGCAGCGACGCGATCCTGATCCCCTCGCGGTTCGAGCCCTGCGGTCTGACCCAGCTTTACGGGCTGCGCTACGGCACGCTGCCGGTCGTGGCGCGCACCGGCGGGCTGGCCGATACGGTCATCGACGCCAATGAGGCCGCGCGCAGTGCCAAATGCGCCACCGGTGTGCAATTCGCGCCGGTCACGGCCCCGGCGCTGGAGCAGGCGATCCTGCGGACCTGCGATCTCTTTGACCAGCCGTCTGAATGGGCCGCGATGATGCGCCGCGCGATGCGCCACCCGGTGGGGTGGGATGTCTCGGCGCAGGCGTATAAGGACATCTATGCATCGTTGCTGGATGCACGCACGCTGCAGGATTGACCGCCATGGACCATGACATCACCGCGGGCAGCCCGACGCGCATGGGCGCGCATTTCGACGACGAAGGCGTCAACTTCGCCGTGTTTTCGGCCCACGCCCAGAAAATGGAGCTTTGCCTGTTTGACCCGGCGGGCCAGCGCGAGGTCTCGCGCCTGTCCCTGCCGGAGCGCACGGGCGATATCTGGCACGGGCACGTGGCGGGGCTGAAGCCCGGCGCGGTGTATGGATACCGGGCACATGGCGCCTATGCGCCGGATCAGGGACACAGGTTCAATCCGCATAAACTCCTGCTCGACCCCTATACCAGGCAGTTGGCAGGGCAATGGGTCAACGATTCCGCGACGCTGGGATACGACGGGGCCGCCCCGACCGGCGATCTGTCCTTTGATCAACGGGATTCCGCACCCTTCGTGGCGAAATCCGTGGTATCCGATCCCTCCACCTTTGCGCCCATCACCCATCCCCTGCGCCGGGCGTGGGATGAAACGCTGATCTATGAAACCCATGTCAAAGGCGCGACGCAACAGCACCCGCAGGTGGCCGACGCCCTGCGTGGCAGCTACGAGGGGCTGGCCTCGGACGCGGTGATTGAGCATCTGCACAAACTGGGCATCACCGCGATCGAGCTTTTGCCGGTACATGCCTTTCTGAACGACGCCTTCCTGCTGGAGAAAGGTCTGGTCAACTACTGGGGGTACAACACGGTCGGCTTCTTTGCGCCCGAACCTCGGTATTTCGGGCCGCAGGGGCTGGCGGGCTTTCGCACCATGGTGCGCCGCTTTCACGACGCGGGGATCGAGGTGCTGCTCGACGTGGTCTACAACCACACAGCTGAAGGGGATCACCGCGGCCCCACCTTGTCGTTCCGCGGTCTCGACAACGCATCCTACTACCGGTTGCTCAGTGGCCAGCCGCGGTATTACGTGAACGACACCGGCACCGGGAACACCGTCAACCTCTCCAACCCGTATGTGTTGCGCATGGTCATGGATTCTCTGAGGTTCTGGGTGGAGTGCATGGGCGTCGACGGGTTCCGCTTTGATCTGGCCACGACCCTTGCACGGGAAGATCACGGGTTCGACCCGCACGGTGGGTTTCTGGATGCGCTGCGTCAGGATCCGACGCTGGCGGGGGTCAAGATGATCGCCGAGCCCTGGGATATCGGGCCGGGTGGCTACAGGCTGGGCCAGTTCCCGCCCAAGTTCGGGGAATGGAACGACGCCTACCGCGATACGGTCCGCCGGTTCTGGAAGGGCGACACCCACAGTGCCCAGGAACTGGGCGCACGGCTTCTGGGCTCGGCCGGTGAGTTTGACCGGGGCGGACGCCGGGCCTGGTCGTCGGTCAACTTTCTGGCCGCGCACGACGGGTTCACGCTGGCGGATGTCACCAGCTACAACCAGCGCCACAACGACGCCAATCTCGAAGACAATCAGGACGGGCATAACGCGAACTATTCCGACAATTGCGGCGTGGAAGGGCCGAGCGCCGATCCGGCCATTGAGGCCCGACGCCAGCAGCGCCAGCGCAACATGCTGGCCACGCTCTTCCTTTCGCAGGGCACGCCGATGTTGCTGGCAGGCGATGAATTCGGCAATTCGCAGGGTGGCAACAACAACGCCTATTGTCAGGACAACGAAACCGCCTGGCTTGACTGGGCCGCCGCGGACCGGGACATGATCGATTTCGTGGCCGAGCTGTCGGCCTTTCGCAAACGGCACCCCGCGCTGCGTCAGTCGCGGTTTCTGCACGCCGCGCAGCGCCCTGCCGATGGGCTGCCGGATGTGGTCTGGTCCGATTTCGACGGCCATCCGCTGAACTGGCGTGACCCGGGGCTGTCGAGCCTCTGCGTCACCTTCCGCTGCTCCGCCGAAGCGGCCACGCAGGTGGCGCATGATGACACCGTCTTTGTGGTCTTCAACCGCGCGGAGACGTCTGCGGATGTGTCGGTCCCGGAACCGCCCGCCGGTCGCCAGTGGCGTCATGGCATCGACAGCGCCGGGCACGTTGTAGCGGGCGCGGCGGTCACCGAAGATCGGATCGCGGTCGCGGGGCCGTCGGTTGTGGCCCTGGTTCTGGTGCCGGAAGACGCCCCCCTATGACTGCGGATCGGAGCCTTGCGGCGCTCGCCAGCTTTTGCGGCGTATTCGACCGATTTCTCGATCTGGAAGGCGTCACGCGCCCGACCAGCCCGGATACCCAACGCGCCTTGCTGCGGGCAAACGGTCTTGATGTCGGGTCAGAGGCTGCTGTGCGCGACACCCTCGCCGCGCTTCAGGCGGAGCAGGAGGAACGTCTGATCCCGCAGGAGATCGTGGTGACTTGCGATACCCCAAACGTGCTGCGGTGTGAGGGGGAGGTGGACTGGCATCTGACGTTGGAAGAGACCACGCGTCCTGTTGCCCGGGGAAAAGGAGATGGCGAAATAGCCCTGCCGCCGCTGCGGGCTGGCGTCCACTGCCTGCATATCCAGTCAGGTAAGCGCCGCCAGACCACCACCGTCATCTCCGCCCCGGGGCGCGCACCGTCGTTGCAGGATAGGGCAAGGCAGGAGCGTTGCTGGGGCGTTGTGGCACCGCTTTACGGTCTGCAATCGCGGCGCAACGCGGGACTGGGTGATTTCGAAGACCTCGCGCAGCTGGCCGAGGGGTTGAGCGCACAAGGGGCCGGATTTCTGGGCATCAATCCGGTGCACGCGCTGGGATGGGCAGCGCAAGACACAATCAGCCCCTATTCCCCGAGCCACCGCGGCTTTCTGAACACGGCGCATATCGCGCTGGATCGCCTGCCGGGGCTCTTAGATGGCGCACCGCCGTCCAACGAGGACGGCCCTCTGATCGACTACGCAGCACATTCTCAAACCCATCGCACCGCCTTGCGGACAGCCTTTGATCAGTTCCAACAGAGCGCATCGGATGCGGAAAAGGAAGCGCTGGCGCGGTTCACCCAAGAGGGTGGCGCGGCGCTGGAGGTTTTTGCGCTTTTCGAAGAGCTGAGCGCCCATCTGGGGCAGGACTGGCGGCACTGGCCGGAAGAAAAGCGCACGCCCGAGGCGGCGCGCGCCAGCGGGTCGGTGTCGGAAACCGGCTTTCACCTCTGGCTGCAATGGGTGGCCGATCACCAACTGCAGGAGGCTCAAAGGCGCGCGCAAGAAGGGGGCATGGCGCTGGGGCTTTACCTCGATCTGGCCGTTGGCGCGCGATTGGATGGAGCCGAAGCCTGGGCTGCCGCCGATACGCTGGCGCAGGGCGTGTCGCTGGGCGCGCCACCGGATCACCTCAGCCCGGCGGGACAGAACTGGCAGCTGGCGGCCTATGCGCCCCTTAAACTCGCCGCCCGGACCTACCAGCCCCTGCGGCAGGTGCTGCGACAGGTCCTGCGGCACTGCGGTGTGCTGCGGATCGACCATGCACTTGGGCTCAACCGCAGCTATTGGATCCCCGAGGATGGCAGCCCGGGCGGATACATCCGGCAGCCGTTTCAATCGCTCATGGCGCTGATTGCGATCGAGGCGCAACGCGCGGGTGCGGTGATCGTCGGCGAAGATCTCGGGCTGGTCCCCGACGGGTTTCGCGACACCATGGCGGCAAAGGGGTTTTACGGCTACACCGTGCTGCAATATGAAAAAACCGATGCGGGTCGTTTTCGGCAGGCGCAGGCGTTGCGCCCCCAGTCGCTGGCCTGTTTCGGCACCCATGACACGCCGACGATCCGGGGGTTCTGGACCGGGCGGGACATGGACTGGTGGCACCGGCTTGACTGGATCGATAGTGATGGCAAGGACAAGGCGCAAAAGCTGCGTGAGGCCGAAAAGGCCGATCTGCTGGGCGTGCCTGACGCGCAGCTGGCACAAAGAGATGCCAGTGATCTGCGGGACAAGGTGCATCTCGATCTGGCCCAGGGACCAGCGGCGCTGGTCGCCGTGCAACTGGATGACGTGCTGGACGTGGAGGAAGCGCAGAACCTGCCGGGTACGATTGACGCGCACCCCAACTGGCGGCGCAAAATCCCGGTGGACGTCGATGAGATTGCCACGCAGGGTGTGATGAAAAAGACCGCGCGGATCATGGCAGACGCCGCGCGCAGCGGGTTCAAGACATAGACGCGAAAGGAATTTCCATGACCCTTCAGACCATTTCCAACGGCCCGTTCGAGGGACAGAAACCGGGCACCTCCGGTCTGCGCAAGAAAACCCGCGTCTTCATGGAACCGGGATATCTGGAGTGTTTCATTCAGGCGACGTTTAACGCCATTGGCGGCGCGGTAGGCAAGAGCTTCGTGATCGGCGGCGACGGACGGTACTTCAATCGCGAAGCAATCCAGATCATGCTGAAGATGGCGGCGGCAAATGGTGCTGCGCGGGTGATCGTGGGGCAGGGCGGGCTGCTGTCCACGCCTGCGGTGTCCAACCTGATCCGCCAGCGGCAAACCGATGGGGGCTTCGTGTTGTCTGCCAGCCACAATCCGGGCGGGATCGATGCGGATTTCGGCGTCAAATACAATGTCAGCAACGGCGGCCCCGCGCCGGAGGCCATCACGCAGGCGATGTTTGACCAGACGCAGACCATCGACAGCTACCGGATTCTGGAGACGGCTGATGTCGATCTCTCCATCTGCGGCACGTCTTCGGTGGGCGACATGCAGATCGAGATCGTCGACCCAGTCACCGATTACGCCGCCCTGATGGCAAAGCTCTTTGACTTTGACAAAATCCGCGCGCTCTTTGCAGGTGGTTTCACGATGCGCTTTGACGCCATGCATGCGGTGACCGGCCCCTACGCCACCTCCATTCTGGAAGGGGTCTTGGGCGCCCCGGCGGGCACCGTCATCAACGCCGTGCCCAGTGAGGATTTCGGCGGTGGGCATCCTGACCCAAACCCGGTCTGGGCCAAGGAGTTGATGGATGAGATGATGTCCGACACAGCACCCGATTTCGGCGCGGCCTCGGACGGCGATGGTGATCGCAACATGATCGTGGGGCGCGGCGTCTACGTGACCCCCTCCGACAGTCTCGCCGTGCTGGCCGCGAACGCGCAGCTGGCGCCGGGATATGCCAAGGGGCTTGCGGGCGTTGCGCGTTCCATGCCGACCAGTGCGGCCAGTGACAAGGTCGCCGAACGTCTGGGGCTTGCCTGTTTCGAGACCCCCACGGGCTGGAAGTTCTTTGGCAATCTGCTGGACGCGGGCAAGGTGACGCTCTGCGGCGAGGAAAGTGCGGGCACGGGCTCTGATCACGTGCGCGAGAAGGATGGCCTCTGGGCGGTGCTGTTGTGGCTGAACATTCTGGCGGAACGCGGTCAGTCGGTTGCCGATATTCTGACCGATCATTGGGCCACCTACGGGCGCAACTACTATTCGCGCCACGACTACGAGGCCGTGCCGACAGAGGCGGCAAATGCCTTGATGCAGGGCGTGCGCGACCAGCTAGGCGCGCTGGTCGGGAGCACAATCGCCGGTCTTGAGGTGACGGGTGCCGATGAGTTTTCCTATCACGATCCGGTAGACGGATCAGTCAGCCACAATCAGGGTCTGCGGCTCTGGTTTGCGGGTGAAGGGCGGGCGGTTCTGCGGCTCTCGGGCACGGGCACTGAAGGCGCAACCCTGCGGGTCTATCTGGAGCAATATGCTGCGCCCGAGGCGGATCATGGCCTCACCCCCGATGTAGCGCTGCGCGCCGTGCGCGATGCGGTGGTGGAGATCACCGGCATGCAGGCCCATCTGGGACGGACCGAGCCGGATGTGAAAACCTGATCGGGTTGTGCCTTTCTTGACAGCACCGAAAGGCTGACCGAACCTGATCCCGGACCTGTCACAGCCGGAGTTGCCAGATGATCAGCCAGGAATTGAATGATACCCTGACCCAATCGGGTCCGGGCACCCCCGCGGGCGAGGTCATGCGACGCTATTGGCAGCCCGCTGCCCTGTCCGATGAACTGGCGGGGACCCGGCCGGTTGTGCCGGTGAAACTGCTGGGCGAAGATCTCGTGCTTTTTCGCGATAGTGAGGGGGAGTTGGGCCTGATCGAGCGAGCCTGCCCGCACCGGGGCGCGGATCTGTGCTACGGGCGGCTCGAAGACAATGGGCTGCGCTGCCCGTTTCACGGCTGGCACTTCGACCGCACCGGTCAATGCGTTGAACAGCCCGGCGAGCCCGAAGGCTCCCAGATGCACAAGCAGATCAGGAACAAGAGCTACCCGGTGATCGAGCGCAATGGGATCGTCTTTGCCTATATGGGCCCGGGCGATCCGCCACCGCTGCCGGGGTTCGATTGCTTTCGCGCGCCGGACAGCCATGTCTTTGCCTTCAAGGGATTGTGGGAGTGCAACTGGCTGCAGGCAATGGAGGTCGGTATCGACCCTGCACATGCCTCCTTCCTGCACCGCTTCCTGCAGGATGAAGACCCCGCCGACAGCTACGGCAAGCAGTTTCGCGATACTGCGGCCAATACGGATATCCCGATGACGAAGCTGCTGCGCGACTACCCGCGCCCCGATATCAGCGTGGAGGAGACTGATTATGGGCTGCGCCTGATCGCCCTGCGTCATCTCGACGATGGCCGCACCCACGTGCGCGTGACCAACCAGATTTTCCCGCAGGCAATTTCCATCCCCATGAGCCGCGAGATGATCATCACGCAATGGCATGTGCCCCTCGATGACAGGCGCTGCTATTGGTATTCGATGTTCACCAGCTTCACTGACCCCGTGGACAAGGAAAAAATGCGGGATCAGCGGTTGAAGGAACACCGCCTGCCGGATTACGCGCCGCGCAAGAACAAGCGCAACAATTACGGCTACGACCCCGAAGAACAAGCAGGCGAGACCTATACCGGCATGGGGCTGGATATCAACGTGCATGACCAATGGGCGGTGGAAAGCCCGGGGCCGATCTTTGACCGGACCAGGGAGCATCTGGGCAAGACGGATGTTGCGATTGTGCGGTACCGGCGCATGCTGCGCGCGGCCATGGCGGCCTTGGAGCAGGGGAATGCGGAGCGCCTGCCGATGGGCAATGGGGGGGACCCGGCCATGGTGCAGGGGCCGATCAGCAATGACACCATCGCGATGACCTCTGATTGGAAAGCGGCCTATACCGCCAGCGATGCAGAGCGGCGCGCAGGCTGCACCGGCTGGGACGCAACCATCACCTGACGGCGTTTTTCGCGTGACGGACCCGGAGACGGCGGGCTAGGCTCCCCCGGGGACAGGAGGATATGTGAGCGGGAAGGCGGGGATTTCGCAAGGTAGGCTGGCGCAAACCGGTCTGCTGGACGCAGATGCGGTGGCGTCGGCAGAGGCGTTGCTGGCCGATCTGCAGGGCAGCGATCTGGAAACGGTGCGCGTTCTCTTCCCCGATCAGCATGGGGTGTTGCGGGGCAAGACACTTGTGGCTTCGGCGCTGGCTTCGGTCTTTACCGCGGGCATCTCGGTTCCCTCGACGCTCTTTCTGAAAGACACCTCGCACCGCACTGTCTATCCGGTGTGGGACGGCGCGGGCGACAGCCCGGTGCAGGGCGCGGGGGACGTGCTGCTTGTCCCGGACCCGTCAACGTTTCGGCACCTGTCACAGGCACCAGGGTCCGCGTGGATCCTCTGCGATGCGGTGATGAAATCCGGTGCGGCACTGCCCTTTGCGCCCCGCACCGTGCTCAGCCGTGCGGTGCAGGTCCTCGCGGACGCGGGCCTGCAGATGCAGGTGGGGCTGGAGGTGGAATTCCACGTCTTCGAGATCACCGACCCCGCGCTGGAGCATGGTGATGCCACGATGCCACCCACGCCGCCGGACACGCGCAACCTCGCTCCGGGCTACCAATTCCTGACCGAGACGCTTTACGCCCGGTTGGAACCCGTTTCCGAGATGTTGCGCCGTGCGGTTCAGGCCATTGGGTTGCCTCTGCGGTCCATGGAGGTGGAGATGGGCCCGAGCCAGCTCGAATTCACCTTCGATCCGGCGGACCCGATGACCCATGCGGATAACCTGATGATGCTGCGCACACTGGTCAAAGAGGTCTGCGCGCAGGAAGGGCTGCATGCGACCTTCATGAGCCGGCCAAAGCTGGCCAACGGTTGCGCCTCCGGCTGGCATCTGCACCAGTCGCTTTTCGACACCATGGGCACGCCGCTGATGATGCCGCAGCCCGACGGAACCCTCAGCACCTATGCTGCGGGCTGGATTGCGGGGCTGCTGGAACACGCTGCGGAAAGCTGTTTGCTGACCACGCCGACGGTCAATGGCTACAAACGCTATCAACCCTACAAGCTGGCGCCTGACCGGGTGGTCTGGGGGCATGACAATCGCGGTGCCATGCTGCGCGCGATCATGGTGCCGGGCGACCGCGCCTCGCGTATTGAAAACCGTGTGCCCGAGAGTGCGGCGAACCCTTACTATGCCTTCGCCAGCCAGATCGTCAGCGGGTTGGACGGCCTGACCCACGGGCGCGCGCCGCCGCCGCCCGTCGAAAACCCGCACGACGCGGGCGCAGAGGCCTTGCCGCATTCCCTCGGCGCTGCCATTGATGCCTTTGAGACATCGGCGTTCTACCGCGCGGCGCTGGGTTCGGAGGTCGTGGACTATCTGGTTCGGATCAAACGGGCCGAGTGGGAGCGGTATCTGGCACATGTGTCGGATTGGGAGCAAGCAGAGTATTTCGGGTTGTACTGATGCGTTTTTGTGGATGGGTTTTGGGGGTGATGATCGGCTCGGCAGCGGCGGCGGACTTGCCCGCGCCGGTGACAGATGCCGATTTCATGCCCCTCGATATGGATCAGGTCCGTCTGGGCCAGATGCTGTTTTACGATCCGATCCTGTCGGGCAATCGCAACATCTCCTGTGCCACCTGCCACCACCCGAAATTTGCCACTGCAGATGGCGTCGCCCTGTCGCTGGGAGAGGGGGCCGTGGGGCTCGGCCCGGATCGCAAGATCGCAGGGGATAATATCCCCGAACAGCGTATCCCGCGCAATGCGCCCGCGCTTTTCAATCTCGGCGCGCGTGAGTTTACCGTCATGTTCCATGATGGCCGCATCGAGGTGGACCCCGACAAACCCGGCGGTCTGCGCACGCCCATGGGGGCGGAGATGACCCAGGGGTTCGCCAACCTTCTGTCCGCCCAGACGATGTTCCCGGTGCTCAGCGCTGATGAGATGGCCGGTCATTACAGCGAAAATGACATCAGCCAGGCGGTGCGGCAGGGTCGGATCACAGGGCCGGATGGCGCATGGTCCAGGCTCAGCGCCCGGGTGGCGGAAACCCCCGGATATGCTCCCCTGGTCGCGGCTGCGTTTCCCGAGGCGGAGGCGCTGACCTTCACGGATATTTCGGATGCCATCGCCGCCTTTGTCGCCTTTGAATGGCGCGCGGATGGCAGCGCCTTTGACGCCCATCTGCGCGGCGAGGCGACGTTGCCGCCGCAGGCCCAGCTGGGCATGGATCTCTTTTACGGTGCCGCGGGCTGCAGCGCCTGCCACAGCGGTCCCTTTCAGACGGACCACGGTTTCCACGCCATGGGTGTGCCGCAGTTCGGGCCGGGCAAGGCCGCGCGGTTCGAAAGCCACGCGCGGGATGTGGGGCGCATGCGGGTGACGGGGCGAGAGGCAGACGCCTATGCTTTCCGCACACCCTCCCTGCGCAACGTGCTGCACACCGGACCTTACGGGCACACTGGCAGCCATGCCGATCTGAGCCAGTTCATCGCGGACCATATTGCGGGGAGGGACGCATTGGATCGGTTCGATCCAGCGTCGGTGACGCTCCCTGATTTGCCCGGCGCGGAGGATTGGCGGCACATGGACGACCCGGCAGAGCAGGCGGCGTTGCGGGCTGCCGTCACCCTGCCGCCACGTGACCTGACCGCTGATGATATCGCAGCGCTGGTGTCCTTTCTGGCGGCGCTGGACGACCCGGTGGCCCTAAAGGGGCGCCTGGGCGTGCCGGAGGCCGTGCCGAGCGGGCTGCCAGTCGACCGCTAGGGGCGCAGGGTCTGGCGCTGATTGACGGCCAAATCCCGGTGGTGCGTGATCTGCCCATCCGGCCATGTGATGGTCACGTCGGCGGATGTGGCAGCCCCCAGCCCGAAGTGCATTGGCCCCGCTTGCCCGCCCGCGTGGCCACCGCCCACGGTCAGCTCCTGCACCTGCGTCACACCGTTTGCGGTAAGCTCGACAAGCGCGCCCACCGCACGGGTATTGGCGCCGTCCATACGCAGATCAAGCGCCAGCCAATGTCCGGTGCCGTCGGTCACATTGCGGTAAAGCTCCATCGGTGCGCGCCGGTTCATCACCACCAGATCGAGCCGCCCGTCGCCGTTCAGATCGGCAAGGGCAGCCCCCCGTGACCGCGCCACCGTGGCAACACCCGCCTCAACCGAGCGCTCCTTGAACGTGCCGTCGGCTTGCTGAATGAGCAGCGTGTTGGGGTCTTCCATGGCCAGCCCCGGCATCTGATCCACATTGCCCTTGGCGATAAACAAATCGGGTGCTGCGTCATTGTTCACATCTGCAAATTCAGCATGCCACCCGGTCGACGGGCGCCCGTCATCCCCCACATGTGGCCGTTGCGCGTAGGTGCCAAGGCCAAAAGGTGCGCGGCTGTACAGCCCGTCTTTGCCAGCGATCTGCATCAACTGATCACCCATGGAGGTCAGCATCACCTCGGAACGTCCGTCGCCGGTGATGTCCCGGCTGGCGATGCCCATGCCCCAGAGGCGCACGGTTTCCCACCCGTCGTCCGGCCCGAGAAAACGCCCCATCGCCAGATCATACATCTGTTCAGACCCGTCGCGCACGTAGTAGTGGCGGTCGTTGGAGATGCGCAGGCGTTTGGTACCGCTGGCATCCCGCGCAAAGAGCATGGAGAGCGCGCAGTGTCCCGGGGAGAGGGGGCTGGCGGCGAACCCGTCGCCCTGCCAGCGGTGCAGGCTGTTGTCATCGCAAGCCTCGAAAGGGCCCTCGGGGTCGTCCCGGTCCACGTAGTTTCCAATGGCCAACACCGGGCCCGACGCCTCCCATGTGGCTGAAAAGGCGGTGGACCAGGCGTTGCCACCGTCAAAGCCCAAGGTCTCGTTCGCGGGCGTAAAGCCGCAGACACCATCACCGCGCAGCAGTTGGTTTTCGCCCACGCGCAGCAGCATCACATCCAGATGTCCATCGCCATCCACATCGAGCGGATAGGCACCGGTTGTGCCCGTGAAGGCGGGCAGGGGGGCGGCGGCAAAGTGCATGGCACCCTGATTGATCATCAGCGTGGCCGGGCTGTCACCGCCTGCCGCCAGTAGATCGGGCAGGGCGTCCCCATTGCAATCAAAGACGGCTACACCGCCGCCGACAAAATGCTCCCACCCGCCGGTGTATTGATGCAGTGGCAGGTTGGACGAGAGATCCTCGAACAGCACCTCGGCGCTGGCGGATTGCGCCAGCAGGCAAAGCAACAGCGCCCTCATCCGCGCCCCTCCGCCATTGCATCGGCAATTTCCGACAGCGCCAGCGCCGCCGCACCATGGGCCCACATCAGATCGCCCCAGGCATGGGTTTCAACCTTTTGCGGGGCGGCATCGCGGTTCAGCGTCAGTGTATGCATTTCGCGCAGCACCTCGTCGGCGTAGAGGTAATCATATTGCATCCGCTCGCCGGAAAGGATGATCAGCGGCGGATCGAAGAGGTTCACCAGATTGGCCAGCCCCAGTGCTAGAAACCGACCGGCGCGGCGGAAAATCACCCGTGCGGCTTCGTTCCCGGCCTTCGCCTGCTCGTAGAGCTGTTGCAGCATCACATCCGGGGCGGTCGTGTCTGAATTCGACGGATCAAGGGCCGTGGAGGCCTCGCGCACCAGCGCATAGTCCGCGATATAGGCCTCCAGACACCCGCGTTGGCCGCACTGGCACAGCGCGCCATCCATCTGAACCTTGGTGTGGCCCAGTTCCATGCCAAGCGAGCGGGCGCCGCGATAGAGCCGGTGATTGATCACCAGCCCCATGCCCACGCCCTGTTCGATAGTGACCACCGCGAAATCCGCCATGGCGCGCCCCTTGCCGAACCAAAGCTCGGCCAGCGTGACGAGGTTGGCGTCATTGTCGACCGCCACCGGCACGCCAAAGGCATCTTCGGCCAGCGCCCGCAGGGGTTTGTCCGCCTCAGTGAGCAGGGGGGACCAGACCATCTGGCCGCTGGCGTGGTCGATCATGCCCGGCATGCCAAGGCCGATGCAGGCGATATCGGCGCGCGCCAGCCCGGCCTCCTCCAGCAGGGCATCCAGCACCTGACCGGTCTCGGTCAGGATCTGCTCAATCGAGCGTCGTTGCGGGGTGCAGGCCAGGCTCGCCTGTGCCAGCGGCTGGCCTGCCGCGTCCACCAGAAGGGCAGTGTGCTGGGCGCGCGCGAGCTTGATCCCGACCACATATCCCGCGTCCGGTTGTACCGACAGCGCCACGGGCGGTCGCCCGCGGGAGGTGCTGCGCGTGGCGTCGCTGCCCTCCTGCAACAGGCCAAGGTCCAGCAGCTCACCCACCAACGCGGTGATGGAGGCCGGGCTCACTTTCAGCTGTTTGGCCAGATCGATGCGTGAAATCTGTCCCGCCGAGCGGACAGATTCAAAAACGCGGTGGCGCAGAGAGGTGCTGGGCGCCTCCGACTCAGGGCGAATCGGGCCGCATCCCACCGGCGCATCCCCGAGATCAGGCTGTGAAATCTCCACGTTCATTTATTCACACCCCGAAAATAACAATGTAAAAAAGGCAGAATTTTCACGGAAATCCGCCGATAAATCAGGATATGCCCGATATTTTGGCTCGTATTGCATAAATTTATTTTGACAGCTGAATTAAAACAGTCAATCCTTTTGCGCATGCCAAGTTAGAAACGGGCATCAACAGTCAACAGAACTGTCCCATCGGGAGGATACTATGAAGAAGATGATGATTATGGGCGTGGCCGTCTCGGCAGCCCTGAGTACAGCGGCCTTTGCGCAGGATCTGACGGTCGGCGTGAGCTGGTCGAACTTTCAGGAAGAGCGGTGGAAAACAGATGAAGCCGCCATCAAAGCAGCACTGGAAGCCGCAGGTGCCGCCTATATCTCGGCGGATGCGCAGGCCTCTGCGGCCAAACAGCTCACCGATGTGGAAGCGCTGATCGCGCAAGGCGCAGACGCGCTGATCATCCTTGCGATGGACAAGGATGCGATTGGCCCCGCCGTTGACAAGGCCGATGCCGAGGGCATCCCGGTTGTGGGCTATGACCGTCTGATCGAAGACGACCGCACGTTCTACCTGACCTTCGACAACAAGGGCGTGGGCCGGATCATCGCAGAAACCGTGACTGCGGCGCAGCCCTCGGGCAACTTTGCGATCATCAAGGGCGACAAGGGTGACCCGAACGCGGGCTTCCTGCTGGAAGGCATGATGGAAGTTATCGGCGACAAGGTCGAAAGCGGCGAAATCAAGATCGTCGGCGAAGCCTTCAGCGATGGCTGGAAGCCTGACAACGCGCAGAAAAACATGGAACAGATCCTGACCGCGAACAACAACGAAATTGACGCGGTCCTGTCCCAGAACGACGGTATGGCCGGTGGCGTTATCTCGGCGCTGTCTGCACAGGGTCTGAGCGTGCCGGTCGGCGGGCAGGACGGGGACCATGCCGCTCTGAACCGGGTGGCGCGTGGTGAGCAGACTGTATCAGTCTGGAAAAACTCCCGCGAATTGGGTGCCGCGGCAGCCGAGATCGCCGTTGCGATGGCCAATGGCACCGCGATGGCCGACATCGACGGGGCTGTGAAGTGGTCCGGCGGCGAGAACGGTGTGGAGATGACCGCCATCTTCCTTGAGCCGACCCCGATCACCAAGGACAACCTGAGCGCGGCCATCGATGCGGGCCACATCGCGAAGGACAAGGCCTGTGTCGGCGCCATGGATGGCGTTGACGGCTGCTGATCCTTGACGATCTGCCGGGCGCGCACTGCCGCGCCCGGCTCTTTCAACTTTCTACAGTGCCTGATCTGCCTTCGCTCGCGTGACCGTCACGCAGACAAGAGAGGTATATCTCGCCAGGGGCGTGCTGCACCATGACCGATCAAACCACCCAACCACCCGGTACCACCAAGGAACCCGAAGGCGCCATCGCGCGCTTCTTCCGCGAGACCGAGCTCGACACCCGTTTGCTGGGGATGCTGGGTGCGCTGGCGATCATCTGGATCGGGTTTCATGTCTATGGCCAATTGGTGAACGGCTTTGGGGCCTTCCTGACGCCCCGCAACCTGTGGAACCTCTCGGTCCAGACCGCCTCCATCGGGATCATGGCGACCGGCATGGTGCTGGTGATCATCACCCGGCACATCGACCTCTCCGTGGGCTCGATGCTCGGCTTCTGCGCGATTGTCATGGGGGTTGTGCAGGTCAATATCCTGCCGCAGTTCCTCGGCCTCGGCCACCCGATGATCTGGATCATCGCGGTGATCATCGGCATTCTCTGTGGCAGCTTCATCGGCGCGTTCCACGGTGCGCTTATCGCCTACGGCAAGATCCCGGCCTTCATCGTGACGCTGGGCGGGCTGCTGGTTTGGCGCGGTGCTGCCTTTCTCGTCGCGCGGGGCGAAACGATCTCGCCCGTTGACCCGACCTTCCGGCTCATGGGCGGCGGTCCCTACGGGGCCATCGGTGCCACCGGCAGCTGGATCGTTGGTATCCTCGGTTGTGTCGCCGTGCTCGGGCTCATTCTGATGGGCCGGCGCAAGCGTACCACGTTTCACATTGCACAGCGCCCGGTCTGGGCGGAAACCTTCCTTGCCATCGTCGGCTGTGGCGCTGTGATCGGCGCGGTGCTGCTGGTCAACGCCTACCCTTGGCCGCGTGGTATCGTGCGCCGCTATGCCGAAGCTGAGGGCATTACCATTCCCGAAGGTGGCCTCTTCATATCGCACGGCTTTGCGATCCCGGTTCTGATCCTCGTTGCCGTTGCCATCTTCATGACCATCCTGATGTCGCGCACCCGCTTTGGCCGCTACGTCTATGCCATCGGCGGCAACCCCGAAGCGGCAGAGCTTGCCGGCATCAACACCCGCTGGATGACCGTAAAGATTTTTGCCCTGATGGGCGCGCTCACCGGTCTCTCGGCTGTGGTGGCCTCCGCCCGTCTTGGGTCGGCCACCAACGCGCTCGGCACGCTTGATGAGCTCTACGTGATCGCCGCAGCCGTGATCGGGGGCACCTCGCTTGCGGGCGGGGTCGGCACCATCTACGGCGCCATCCTTGGCGCGCTGGTCATGCAATCGCTGCAAACCGGCATGGTGCTGATCGGCTTTGATGCCGCCATCCAACAGGTTGTCGTGGGCTCGGTCCTTGTGCTGGCCGTCTACCTCGACATTCTCTACCGTCGCAGATCCAAGTGAGGGCGCAGATCATGACAGACACATCTCAAACCCCGCTCGTCCAGCTCAAGGATATTTCGATCTCATTCGGCGGCATTCGCGCCGTGGATCACGTGAGCCTCGATCTCTACCCCGGTGAAGTTGTTGGCCTTCTGGGTCACAACGGGGCGGGCAAGTCGACGCTGATTAAAATCCTCTCGGGCGCTTACCAGAAGGATGGTGGCGAGATCTGGATCGAGGGCCAACCCGCCGAGATCAACAGCCCCCGCGACGCGCGCGACTATAACATCGAGACGATCTACCAGACGCTAGCGCTGGCCGACAATCTGGATGCCGCCTCCAACCTTTTTCTGGGGCGCGAGTTGACCACGGCGGCTGGCTTCGTCGATGACGCTAAGATGGAGAGCGAGACCGCCAAGATCATGGCCCGGCTCAACCCCAACTTCCGCAAGCTCAAGGAGCCGGTCAGCGCACTCTCAGGTGGCCAGCGGCAATCGGTGGCAATCGCCAAGGCAGTCTATTTCAAGGCGAAGATCCTGATCATGGATGAACCCACCGCCGCCTTGGGGGTGCATGAAACGCAGATGGTGGCGGACCTCATCCAAGAGCTGAAAAAGCAGGGCCTTGGCATCTTCCTGATCAGCCACGACACCCGCGAAATGCTGGAGCTATGCGATCGCGTCTCCGTTATGAAAAACGGCAAGATGATCGGGACTGAGCGCGTCGAGGATGTGACCGAGGACGATATCCTCAGCATGATCATCATGGGCAAGAAGCCGGATCAGGCGGCCTGACCCATGTACCTTGGGCTCGATCTCGGTACTTCCGGCCTGAAGGCCTTGCTGATCGACGCGGATCAGCGGCTGGTTGCGGAAGCAACGGCGCCGCTGACCGTGCAGCGCCCGCACAGTGGCTGGTCAGAGCAGAACCCGGCGGACTGGCTTGCCGCGACCGAAATCGCGATGACCGCACTGGCCGCGCAACACCCGCTGGATGCGGTGCGCGGCGTCGGGCTCAGCGGGCACATGCATGGCGCCACGCTGCTTGACGCAGCGGGCGACGTTCTGAGGCCCTGTATGCTCTGGAATGACACGCGCAGCCATGCGGAAGCCGCCGCCTTCGATGCCGACCCGCAGTGGCGTGCGATCACCGGCAACATCGTTTTTCCCGGCTTCACCGCGCCGAAAGTCGATTGGGTGCGCGTGAACGAGCCCGACATCTGGGACAAAATCGCCAAGATCCTTCTACCAAAGGACTATCTGCGCCTCTGGCTCACGGGTGAGACCGTCTCCGAAATGTCCGACGCGGCGGGCACCAGTTGGCTGGACATCGGCGCGAGAGACTGGTCGGATGCACTGCTCGGCGCCTCGGGCCTCAGCCGGGATCACATGCCCGCGCTGGTCGAAGGGTCAGCCCCCTCCGGCACGCTCCGCGATACATTGGCTGACCGCTGGGGCTTTCCAAAAGGTGTCGTCGTTGCTGGCGGCGCCGGAGACAACGCCGCCTCAGCCGTTGGCATGGGGGTTGTGAAACCGGGGCAGGCGTTCCTGTCGCTCGGCACCTCTGGGGTGCTCTTTGCCGCCAGCGCTGCCTACCAGCCCGATGCGCCTTCCGCCGTGCATACCTTCTGTCACGCGCTGCCCGAGACGTGGCACCAGATGGGTGTGATCCTCGCCTGCACCGATGCGCTGAATTGGTACGCAGGGCTCATTGGGTCCGATGCGGGCAGCCTCACGTCCGATCTCGGCCTGCTGCAAGCGCCCGGAGAGCCGCTGTTCCTGCCGTACCTCGGTGGCGAGCGCACCCCGCACAACGATGCCGCGGCCCGTGGTGCCTTTCTCGGTCTTGGCCATGCCACCGATCGCACCGCCGGGACCCGCGCCGTGCTAGAAGGTGTCAGCTTTGCGTTCCGCGACAGCTATGAGGCGCTGCGCAGTACAGGCACACAGATAGATACGCTGGTTGCCGTCGGCGGGGGCAGTAAGTCCGACTATTGGCTGCAAGCGCTCGCTACGCTCCTCGATATGCCCATCGACCTGCCGGAGGCGGGGGACTTCGGTGGTGCCTTCGGGGCCGCGCGGCTGGGGCTCATGGCCGCGACCGGTGCGGGTGCGGAGATCGCCACCCCCCCGGCCACTGCCCGCAGCATCGACCCTGACACCACACTCACATCCGCGTTCCTCGACAAACACGCGCAATACCGTGCCGCCTACGCGGCCCTTAAGGAGGCTCTATGACCGACTTCTTCGCTGGCATCTCGCCCGTCACCTATGCGCCCGATGCCCCGGCGGACCAACTCGCCTATCGCCACTACAACGCTGACGAGGTGGTTGCGGGCAAGCGCATGGAGGACCACCTGCGCTTTGCCGTGGCCTGGTGGCACAGCTTTGCCTGGCCCGGTGGCGATCCCTTCGGCGGGCAGACCTTCGAACGTCCGTGGTTTGGCGAGACGATGGATCTGGCGCGCCTCAAGGCTGATGTGGCCTTTGAAATGTTCGCCCTTCTGGGCCAGCCCTACTACTGCTGGCACGATGCCGATATCCGCCCCGAAGGAGACAGTTTCGCCGAGAGCAAACGCAATTTCGAAGAGATCATCGACTATATCGGTCAGAAAATGGAAGCGCAGGGTCCCAAGCTCCTCTGGGGCACCGCGAACCTCTTTTCGCACCGGCGCTTCATGTCCGGGGCCGCCACCAACCCCGACCCGGAGGTCTTTGCCTGGTCTGCCGCCACGGTGAAGAACTGCCTCGACGCCACACATAAGCTGGGTGGTGAAAACTACGTGCTCTGGGGCGGGCGTGAAGGGTACGAGACACTGCTCAACACCGACCTGAAACGCGAGCGCGCGCAGGCCGGGCGCTTCCTGCAGATGGTGGTCGATTACAAGCACAAGATCGGCTTCAAGGGCGCGATCCTGATCGAACCCAAGCCGCAGGAACCCACCAAGCATCAGTATGACTACGACGTGGCAACAGTCTACGGTTTCCTCAAGGAATTCGGGTTGGAGGCTGAGGTGCAGATGAACATCGAACAGGGCCACGCGATCCTGGCGGACCACAGCTTTGAACATGAGCTGGCGATGGCCTCTGCTCTGGGCATCTTTGGCTCCATCGACATGAACCGCAACGATTACCAGTCCGGCTGGGACACCGACCAATTCCCCAACAACGTGCCGGAGGTGGCACTGGCCTATTACGAGGTGCTCAAGGCGGGGGGCTTCACCACTGGCGGCACCAATTTTGACGCCAAGCTGCGCCGCCAGAGCCTTGACCCGAAAGACCTGATTGCCGCCCATGTGGGCGCGATGGACATCTGCGCGCGCGGACTGAAGGCGGCCGCTGCGATGCTGGAGGATGGTGGTCTTGAAGCGGCCCGCGCCGCACGATACGCAGGCTGGGACGGCGACACCGCGCAGGGTTGGTTGCAAAATGCCACGCTGGAAGATCTTGAAGCTGTCGTGGCGGCGGACGGAATCAATCCGCAGCCCCGCTCCGGCCAGCAGGAAATTCTGGAAAACTACGTCAACCGATTTGTCTGAGGACTAAAAGATATGGCATTGATTCTGGCAGACGTTGGGGGCACGAACGTGCGGTTTGCCTGTGCCAGAGGCGGGGTGATTGACGGCACCCTGACGCGGCGGTTCCCAAATGACGATTATGCCAGTTTTGACGCGGTATTGGACGCCTATCTCGCGCATGCGCAGGTGAAGACGGTCGAGGCGCTGACCATTGCGGTGGCCGGTCCGGGCGATGGCGCACGCGCACGGCTGACAAACCGGGACTGGCATTTCGATACCGCTGCTCTGACTGCCGCACATTCCGCCAAGCGCGTCGACTTATTTAATGATCTCAGTGCGTTGGGCTATGCTCTTGATAGTTTGAACGCGGACGGTCTGCGCACGATCCTGGCGCCCGACGTGCCCGCGCCGCATCAGATGCAGCGGCTGGTTGTGGGGATCGGAACGGGTTTCAACGTCAGCCCGGTGCTGACCCATGAGGGCGGTGTAACCTGCCTGCTGGCGGAGGCCGGGCTGGGAAGTTTGCCGTCGCGTTTGCGCCGCCCGCTGGAGGCCTATCTGGGGCGCTCTGCGGATTGGGTCCGCTGTGTTGAGGATGTCATTTCGGGACCCGGTCTGTCCCGTCTGCATGCGGAGGCGACGGGCGCGCCTGCCATCACTGCGCGCGATGTTATCGAACGCGCAAGCGTCGGAGACGCGCAGGCGCAGGCCAGCCGTGATGTCTTTGCCCGGATGCTGGGCGAGTGGATACAGGATTTGCGGCTGCTCTACATGCCGACGGGCGGCATTTTTCTGGCCGGGTCCGTGGTGCGGGCGCTTCTGGAAAGCCCGGCGCACGACATTTTCACCAGTGCGGTGACCCAGCAGCCCACGGTGAAATCCGAATTGCCACCGGTTGCCATTTCAGTGATCACACAGGATGAGGCAGCGCTTTTGGGGTGTCTCGCCTATGCCAAGGCCCGCGCCTAGACGGGCCACCAAACGACACCAGCGGCGGCAATGGTTTTTCCTTGAAAATCAACAGACTCAGGGCTGTAGTTGAATGCAAATCGGTGGGTGGCCGTGTCACGCAGACGCAAGCCTTCGGGCAGGGTCTGCACCGCCAGCCCGGCGGTTTTTGCCAGGTCATGAATGATACGGTCCCAGAGCGTCTCATCCGGCCAGGCCCCGAGGTAGTGCAGGGTGCCGTCACCTTTTAGGATCGGCGCGCCCGCGTCGGTCTCAAAGAGTGTGCGGGCGCTCCCCTCAAGGTCTTCGACCCAGTGGTGCACGGTGCCGCCACCGGCGGCGGGGCGGTGTATCTGGGGGGGCAGGCTCTCGACGCGCGTGGCTGTGACGTCCAGCCCCGGCAGGTCCGGCCCCATCGGTACCCGGATTGCCAGCTCTTCTGTCACTGCGTTGCTGCGCGGGCCGACAAGGGCGACCGTTTGACGGAGGGCGGCAGAGAGCGCTGCCGGTATCGTTGCCAGTCCGGGTGCAAGGACGAGTTTATATCCGGAGAGATCAGAGGTGCTTGACGGTACGATATCAATCGAGAAACCGCATCGGCGCAGCGCCCGGTAGGCATCCAGCATGAGCCGGAAGTAGCTAAAGCCGTCACCTTGCGGGAGCGTCGCCCAGGCCCATTCAGAGGGGTAGTCGAAGACCAAAGCAACCGGGCCCCGTTGCAGCGCGATATCCGGCATCTCCGCGATCTCGCGGCCCACCTCTGCCGCCTCTGCCAGCCCCGGTGCTGCCACGTTATCAGGACGTTTCAGTCCGGCGTGCATTTGCTCCTGCGCAAAGGGGGCCTGCCGCCAGCGGAAATAGCTCACCACTTCGGCGCCATGGGCAAAAGCCTCCCAGCTCCAGAGCCGTACCATGCCGGGCAGGGGAGCGGGATTATGCGGCGCCCAGTTCACCGGGCCGGGCTGTTGCTCCATCACCCACCAGCGGTCGTCGCGTCCGACAGCACGGTAAAGATCGTGGTGAAACGCCTGCATATCCGGATCGCCCTGTTGCAGGTAGCGGGCCTTGTGCGCTGCACTGCCTTCCAGCCGATCCGACAGGAACCCAATCGGATAGCTGTCCCAGCTGGCGATGTCGATGGATGCGCCCACGTCGAAATGGTCAAAATCCAGCACCCGGCCCATGTAGTTGTGGATGAGCGGCGCGTCGGTGCGCGCGCGCAGCGCAGTCACCTGCGCCTCGTGATAGGCCACCACCTGATCGGAGCTGAACCGGCGAAAGGCCAGTTCGTGGCTCGGGTTGGGCTGCGTCACGGTCAGGTTGGGCAGGTCGATCTCATCGAAACTGCGGTACTCCATCGACCAGAAGACATTGCCCCAGGCCATATTCAGCGCGTCGATGCTGTCATACCGCTGAGCGAGCCAAGTGCGGAACGCGTCCCGCGCCGCGTCGGAGAAGGAGAGGATGGTGTCATGACACCCGTATTCATTGTCGATTTGCCAGGCATGGATGCGCGGATCGTGCCCGTAGCGGTCCCCCAGAACCTCCGCTATCGCGGCGCTGGCCTGCCGGTAACCGTCGTGGCTAAAGCAATAGTGTCGTCGTGAGCCGAACCCGCGCGGATGCCCTTGCGCATCTACTGCCAGCATGTCGGGAAACCGCGTCAGCATCCAGCGCGGCGGGGTGCAGGTCGGCGTGCCGAGGATGATCTTGAGGCCTGCGCTGGCCAGCACGTCGATGGCGCGGTCGAGCCAGTTGAAATCAAACGCGCCGGGTTCCGGCTCGATCCGGCTCCAGGCGAACTCTCCGATGCGCACCCAGGTGATGCCTGCCGCGACCATCTCGGCGGCGTCCTGCGCCCACATCTCTTCGGGCCAGTGTTCGGGATAGTAACAAACGCCCAGGCTGCGCATCATAGGATCACCCTTGGTTCCGGCGCTCCCTCTCCGACGTCGTGGATCGCAAAGGTCTGGCCATGCGGGCTTTGATCATGGGCCACACCGGCAGGCAAGCCCTGCCGCGCGCTGGTCACGAACAGAGTGCTGAAATCCGCCCCGCCAAAGGCCGGACAGGTGGCGTGCACCCCCGGCACCGCGACGGCGCGCAGGAACGACCGGTCGGGGGCATAGGCGGCTACGCGGCCCGCGCCCCATTGCGCCACCCAAAGCGTCCCGCTTCGGTCCACCACCGCACCATCGGGGTTCAGGTCGTCCGGGCCAAGATCAATGAACAGCTCCGGCGCGCCCGAGGGCCAGCCGTCGCGGTCGAGGGGCAGCCGCATCAGCTGCTGCGTGGCGGTATCCGTGAAATAGGCGCAACTGCGGTCCGGCGCAAAGCAGATGGCGTTGGAAATGGTGATGTCACCGATCAGCTTGCGGAAATTGCCCAGAAAATAGCGGTAGATCGCGCCAAGGCCCGGCTCTGTCTCCCGCCCCATTGTGCCGATCCAGAAGCCGCCCCAGGGGTCGGCCCGCCCGTCGTTCGAGCGCGTGGCGGCGGTATCCTGTTCCAGCGCGCAGATTTGCGTACGCGCGCCGTCGCGTAGATCAAACTGCCAGAGCGCACTTGCCGAGGCGATCAAAAGATGGTCCTGATCCACCCAGCCTGCGGCTGAAACCGGTTCGTCAAACGCCCATTCCAACGGGCCGCTGTCATCCCGGCTCAGCAGTTTTTGCCCGATGATATCGAACCAGAAAAGCTGCCCGCGCAGCGGGTGCCAGAGCGGGCCTTCACCCAAAAAACAGCGGCGGTCGTCAAAGACCTCTGCGCTCATCCGACCGCCTTCTTGTAGGCTGCAACGATGCGCACGGCCTGTGTCGCCACGTCGTCCACGCTCATACCAGGCTTGTAGAGCGCTGAGCCGATGCCAAACCCGTCTGCGCTGGCCGCGATCCACTGGTCGAAGTTTTCAGGGCCCGCACCGCCCACAGCGTAGACCAGTGTGCCCTTGGGCAGGATCGGGCGCATGGCCGCGAGCCCGGCTGTGCCCGCCATTGCGCCGGGGAAGAGTTTCAGCCCATCCGCGCCTGCGTGCAGGGCGGCGAAGGCCTCGGTGGGAGTGAACACGCCGGGCCAGCTGTGCAGGTCAAGCGCTTTGCTGGCCTTGATCACCTCGACATCGCAGTTCGGCGACACGATCAGACGTCCACCAACCTCGGCCACGGCATTCACCTCATCGGTGGTCAGAACCGTGCCCGCACCGACAAGCGCGTCGTCGCCAAACTGGCGGACAAGCGTGCCGATGCTTTCCAGCGGATCGGGGGAATTCAGCGGCACTTCGATCCGGGTGATGCCAGCGTCGATCAGCGCCTGCGCGATGGCAGGGGCTTCGGGCGGGGTGATGCCACGCAGAATGGCAATGATGGGCAGGGTCATGTGTAAACCTTCGACTGTCTATGGGCGGCGGTCAGCCCGGCCAATGTTGTTTTTTCCGTGTCGACAAGCATCGCTTCCAGCCCCTGCGGGCGCAGGGCGGACTGATAGGCACGGGCTTGATGCCCGGTGCCGAGAATGGCGATGTTCTGACCCAGCCAATAGGCGCGGGCGGCAGCAAGTTCAGCCCCGATGAGCAACCCGGAGAGGGTCGCCCGGCTGGTGGCGGCAGCGGTCCCGTGCAACAGGTGATCCGCGCGCAGCCCGAAGAGGCGGGCAGCGAGACGTTCGGGGTGCGACATGGCGTCGGCGACGGCGGTGGTAAAGGCGTCCGCATCCCAATCCTCGCCCGTCACCGAGTGGCGCAGCACCGAACGGTCGCTGATCAAGGCAAAGAGTTCGCCGGTCATGAAGGTCTGAAAGCTGACAACTTCGCCTGCGCTCAGATGCACCCATTTCGTGTGGGTGCCGGGCAGGCAGAGCACCCCGTCCCAACCGGGGTTCAGCGCCAGGAAACCGGCGATTTGCGTTTCTTCACCGCGCATGACGTCTGCCGGGCTGTTCTGCGAGAGGCCCGAGACCACCCGCACATCCAGGTCCGCTTCGGTTGGTGCCGCGGTCAGATGTTCGGAGAGCGGTGTGCAGGGCACGCTGCGATAAGGCGCTTCGACCCAGCCTTGACGGGACCCGACCATGCCGCAGGCGATGACCGGCACCTGGCCCGCGTCCAGCCAACTCCCAATCAGGCGCATAAGCGCCGCTTCGAACTCGGAGGCCGCCAGGCGTCCCATGCCATCCTCGGACTGTGCCCGCGCCAGAACACGCGACCCCTGCATGGCAAAGGCGCGCAGATTGGTGGTCCCCCAATCGACGGCAATCCAGTCTGGTGCGATCTCCTCGCTCATACGCTCATCCCGTGGTTACCACGCCGCCGTCCACAACCATGCATTGCCCTGTCATCATCCGGCTGGTGCCGGAGGCCAAAAACAACACCGCGTCCACGATGTCCTGCGGTTCGAGATGCGTTTTCAGGCACTGCCGCTCCAGATGTGCGGCCAGCCCGTCAGGCGTGGCCCATTTATCGAGCTGCTTTTCGGTCAGGACCCAGCCGGGCGCAAGCGCATTTACGCGGATACCATCGGGGCCCAACTCGCGCGCAAGGCTGCGGGTCATCGCGGTGATCCCGCCGTTGGCCGAGGTATAGGCGGGGTAGCCCGCGTTGCCCATCATGTAGCTGATCGAACTGAAGTTGATGATGGAGCCCGCACCCTTGGTCTGCATGCCGGGCGCCACGGCCTGGGCCGCAAAGAAATAGGCCTTGAGGTTCACCGCCATCAGGAAATCCCACTCCTCGGGGGTCACATCCTTCCAGCTATGCCGCTTGTCGTTGGCTGCGTTGGACACAAGCGTGTTGATCGGTCCATGCGCCTCTGCTGCCTCGGCAATGCTGCGCCGCAGACCGTCGATATCGGTGATGTCCCCTTGGAAGAACAGCGGGCGCGTGCCGTGCTTGTCCTCCATTTCGTCGACGAACGCGCTGGCGTCCGAGCGCCCGATAAATGCGACCTTGGCGCCCTGGGCGAGAAACCCGTCCGTGAGGTCCGCGCCGATGCCGGAGCCGCCACCGGTGATGTAGATCGATGCGCCGTCGAGGTCGTGGAACGTGGCTGTTTTGCTCATGGCGTGGCCTCTTGTCTTGGGATGTGCGGGATCATAGCTGCTTTCCCTCCAGCACCCATAGGGTTTCGGGATAGCTCCAGGGCAGGGCGATCCCATTGTGCATCAGCGCGGCCCCGGTCAGGGTCAGTGGTCCCCGTTTCAGCGCGGGGTTTCCGCGCGACAGTTCGGTGGCGTCCGCGCGATTGCGCAGGCTGATCTCATACCGCGCTTCCGGGTTCAGCCGGGTGAGTCGCAAGGGGCGCGGGGCGATCTGGCTGGAGGTGCCGGATTTACCGGCAAAGATCACGAACTGGCTGCCGTCGCGGGTCATCTGCTGTTCGGCGATCACCGACGGGTCGGTCGCATCCAGCCGCAGGATATCGGCGCCGTACATCCAGTCGCGGTTGGCTTTCCACCAGGCGGTCACATCGCGCAGCACCTCGGCCTCGTGATCGGTCAGCTCGCGCGGGTCCATCTCGAAGCCGAGGTGCCGCTGGGCCGCGACCCAAGCGCGGAAGGAGATGTCCAGAATGCGCCCGGAGGTGTGGCATTTGCGCGGCCCCACATGGCTGCCGGTCACGGCGGCAGGCAGGAAGAGGGCGGCGTTGTGCTGCATGCGTAACCGCTCCAGAGCATCGTTGCTGTCGCTGAGCCAGACCCGTTGCGTGCGGCTGAGAATGCCGAAGTCGATGCGCCCGCCGCCGCTCGCACAGCTTTCGATCTCCACATCCGGGAAATCGGCGCGCAGCCGGTCGATCAGCGCATAAGAGCCGCGCGTCTGTGCAGCATCGGGGGCGGGCAGCACGCGGTTGTGGTCCCATTTGATATAGTCGATGGGATGCGCGCTCAGCAGCGCCGAGATGCGCTCGTAGAGGAACTCCCGCACCTCCGCCAACCCCATGTTCAGCGCCTTCTGCTGCCGCCCGAGGATCTGATCCTCCGCCCCCAACGCCCAGTCGGGATGCGCGCGGTGAATATTGCTGTCGGGATTGATCATCTCGGGCTCGAACCAGATGCCGAAGGCCATGCCCTCGCCATGCACGTGATCAATCAGCGGCCCCAACCCATCGGGGTACTTGCGCGGGTCCACCTCCCAATCCGAGAGCGAGGAAGTGTCATCGTCCCGTTGGCCAAACCAGCCGTCGTCCAGCACGAAGCGCTCGGCGCCCAGACCTGCCGCCCGGGTCGCGATGTCTTTCAGCACGGGCAGGTCATGGGCGAAATAGACCGCTTCCCAGCAGTTGTAATGCACCGGGCGGGGGCGGCCGGGTTTGGTCCAGGTCACGATCCGGTCGCGCAGGTGGCGTTGGAAGGACACCGCGCAGCCGTTGAACCCATCCGACGAATAGACCGCGTAAAGCGGGGCTGTGCGGAATTCTGTGCTGGGCGCCGTCTCCATCCGCGCCGCGTGGCCGAACTGGATCTGCCGGCGGCCATCGGGCAACTCTTCTGCGATCATACGGTGCCCGCCGGAC
This sequence comes from uncultured Roseobacter sp., assembly GCF_947492555.1. Taxonomy (GTDB): domain Bacteria; phylum Pseudomonadota; class Alphaproteobacteria; order Rhodobacterales; family Rhodobacteraceae; genus Roseobacter. Next base: position 331,711 of record NZ_CANLNE010000001.1, on the reverse strand, counting down.
CAGCCGTAATGAAACGCAAAGGCCTCGCCGCTGGCATTGGTGGCGCCGCGGCAGGGCACAATCAGACCCGGGAAATGCTCGTGCCCGGTGCGGCCCGTGCGGTTCTCGCGGTAGCGGATGCCGGGCGACCATGCAGTGCGGTTCAGTTGAAACTCACCACACCAACGGCCCGCCACGTCGATCATCTCGTCCGATTGCTGCGGCGCGGGCAAGACCGGCGCCGCCAGCCAGTGCAGATGCAAGGGCCGGTCGGAATTCAGCCGCGCCGACAGCGCAATGACATGGGTGTCCGGGTCCAGCGTGAATTCCGCCGTGTAGGTCAGCCGGTTCGGCCTGTCTTCGCAAATCACTGTCAGATGCTGCTCGGCCTCCACCACCTCGCGCAGCTTGAACGCAGGCAGCAGCGGCGCGCCATCGCTGTCGCGCACGATCAACCCCGGCTGGCCGGGGAACGTGTGTGACGCCTCGGGGCAGATCGACAGATCCGGGTTTTCATCCAGCATCCCGCCGGTGACATCCAGGGTCACCGCGGCTGCCAGCTGGGCCAGATCCTCTCCCTCAGGCAGCGGCGGCCCCCAGTAAATCACCTGGGGGCAGCGTCCGCCTGTGGAGGCAAGGACCAAGGTCTGGCGATCATCGTCCAGACGCCAGTGTGTTGTCACTTTACGGCCCCCAGGGTCAGACCTGCGATGAAGTGCTTCTGCATCAGGAAGAACATCAGCACCGGGGGCAGCGCAGCCACAATCGAGCCCGCGCTCATCAGGTGATAGGCGGCGCGGAACTGCGCGTTAAAGCTGGTGATCCCCGCTGTGACTGGCTGGCTCTCGGGACCCTGGGTCAGGACGACCGCCCAGAAATAGTCGTTCCAGATGAAGGTGAAGATCAGCACGGACAACGCCGCAATCGCGGGCTTCATGAGCGGGATGACCACGTACCAGAAAATCTTCCACTCGGCGATACCCTCGACGCGGGCCGCTTCGACCAACTCGATGGGCAGGGCGCGGATGAAATTGCGCATGAAAAGCGTGCAGAACCCGGTCTGGAAGGCGATGTGAAAAAGCACCAGCCCGGTCTTGGTGTTGTAAAGCCCCATGTCCAGCGTCAGGTCGCGCACCGGCACCATCAGGATCTGGAACGGCACGAAGTTACCCGCGACAAACATGAAGAAAATCCAGATGTTGGATTTGAAGCGGTAGATCCCCAGCGCAAAGCCAGCAAGGCAGGACAGTGCAACCGCGCCGATGACCGTGGGCACCGTGATCAGCACCGAATTCAGCATGTAGCGCGGCATGTCGGAGTTGAAGAAGACCTGTCCGTAGTTGTTGAACATCTCGAAAGAGGAGGGCAGACCCCAATAGTTACCTTGGGTGAAATCCACGGCTGGCTTGACCGAGAAGACGGCGACCGCGATCAGCGGCAGGAGCCACATGATCAGGGCCAGCGGCAGGAGCGACTGATAGGTCAGCTGCCAGGAGCGCGAGGTTTTTTCAATCGGTGTCGGGAACATCTCAGCACTCCTCCGGCAGGGGCGGCAGCGCGGCCTGCGCCTTCTTGGTCAGGCCGCTGCGAATTGTTGAATAGGAGACGGCGACGCGGTGCCTGGCCTCGTCCGGGTCCAGCGTTGGCAGATCCAGCCGTACCCAGGCGCCCCTGAAATAGGCGGGTTTGCCAGCGGCACCGCTTTCGATCAGCATGCGCGCCATCTCGGTATCGGCACAGCGCACCACCACATGATCGTCATTGGTTGCGCGCTGATCGGTGTGCCCAAAGCAGGCGAACATCTTGCCGCCGACTTTCCAGGCATCCAACTCTCCAGGGCCGGACAGCACCGCACCAGGGTGCACCGCACAGAGCGTATCGAAGTCGGGACGGGTCATCGGCCCTTCTCCTCGGCCCACATGGACCACAAGAAGTAGGCGATGAAGATCAGCATGATCAGGAAGAGGACCACCGCGATGGCCGCCCCGTATCCCATGCGGAAGCCGTATTCGCTCAGCGCCTTCTCGAACATGTAGAAACTCAGCACCCGCGTCTGCCCAAACGGGCCCCCGTTGGTCATGATCGAGATGAGGTCGAAGGAGCGCAGCGCGCCGATGATGGTGACCACAAAGGCGATGAAGGTCGCGGGCTTCAGTTGCGGAATGATGATGTACCACAGCATCTTCCAGCCCTTGGCCCCATCCAGACGCCCGGCCTCGATCTGCTCGGGGTCGACGGCGTTCAGGCCGGTCAGATAGAGGATCATGCAATAGGCCGTCTGCGGCCAAAGGCCTGCCGCGATGATGCCATAGGTGGCCATCGTCGGGTCACCCAATACGTTGATCGGCCCAAGGCCCACAAGGCCCAGAACCCCGTTCAGCAACCCCTCGTTGGGCAGGTAGAACCAGGAAAACACCAGTCCCACAACAACCTGGCTGATCACGAAGGGAAAGAAGAACAGAGACTTGTAGAGGCGAATGCCGGTCACCGTCTGGTTCAGAAACAGCGCAATGAACAGCCCGCCCGGAATTGCCAGCAGGTAGAGCAGCAGCCATTTGAGGTTGTTCCACAGGGACACCTCGAAGGCGCTGTCGTCCATCAGCTCCACATAGTTCGCCATGCCCACATAGCGCGCTTCGCCCAACCCGTCCCAATCGTAGAAAGAGATCGCAATCGACTGGTAGATCGGCCAGAGCACGTAGAAGGCAAAGAACAGGATCGCGGGCGCCAGGAACAGCCATGGCGTGACCGCAATCTCGTTGCGTTTGTACCAGCCGCGTTCTGATTTCGCGGAGGCAATCGTGGGGTCTATGGCGGTCATGGGCGCATCTCCTCAGTCGTGCGGTGCGACACTTGCGGCGCATACGGCAACACCGGATGGGGTGCTGGCGAATGGGACGGAAAGGGCCGGGCGTTTGGGAGCCGCCCGGCCTTAGTCAGCTTATTGGTAGACGCGTTCCTGCACCTTATCGAGGCGCTTCAGGATGTCGTCGAGGTTGTCCGGGAAGACCATGAATTCCTGCAGACCCTGCATCGCTTCATTGGCCATTTCCGCGGGGAAGTCGCGGTCAAAGAACTGCGCCACACCGCCCGGAGAGTTTTCCGACAGCATCGCAAAGCCTTCATTCAGGAACTTGTCATCATCCACGGCAGACTTCGCGTTCACTGGCAGTTGCCCGAGGTTCGCGCCGTTGTTGATTTCAGTCTGAACATTGGCGGACACCACAAAGCGCAGGAACTCACGCGCATTGTCCTTGTTCTGGGCCTTGGCGGGGATGTGGAAGGTATCCGTCGGCGCGTCTTCGGCCAGTTCCACATCCGGGTTGATCGCCGGGAACTGATAGAAGTCGAGCTTGTTGTCATCCAGACCCGCTTCGCGCAGCGGTGCGACAGCGAAGTTGCCTTTCAGGATGGCGGCGGCTTCGCCATTCACGATGAAGGGCAGCGATTCCTGCCAGCTGTAGTTCTGGTGGTTGTCGACAAAGGCACCCATGTCGATCAGCTCGCGCCAGTTGGCAAAGGTCTGCTTGACGCGATCATCTGTCCACTTCACCTTGCCCTGCGCCAATTCCATATGGAAATCAAAGCCATGCGTGCGCATGTTCAGGTAGTCAAACCAGCCGCCCGCGGTCCAGAGGAACTTGGTGCCGATGGTGTAGCACTTGCGCCCCGAGTCGATGATCGCGGCGCAGTTGGACTTCATCTCGTCGAAGTTCGCAGGCTCGCTCAGGCCCAATTCTTCGTAGATGTCTTTGCGGTAGTAGATGCCCCACTGGTAGTAGGTGTAGGCCACGCCCCACTGCTTGTCGTCGATGGTCATCGCACCCTTGGTGGAGGCCAGCGCCTCGGCAATCTCGGGCTCCTGCCACAGGTCCGAGACGTCCTCGAAAAGGCCCGCTTCCACGAAGGGTGTCATGCGGTTGGCGGCGTACCATGTGGCCACGTCCGGAGAATCCGCCGTCAGAAAGTTGCGGATCTGCGTTTTATACGCATCGCGATCGATGATCGTGGTCTCGATGGTCAGATCGGGATGCAGCTCCTGAAAATCCGCGATCATCGCTTCCATCGTCGCACGGGGCGCCGGGTTCGATGTGTCGAGGAAAATTTTAAGGTCGCCCGTCAGCTCTGCCGAAGCCGCGCCGGCAAGCATTGTTGACCCCGCCAATGCCATAAGCATTGTCTTGGTGGTGAAACGCATGGTGTCCTCCCTAAGGTACGTGTGCGATTTTTGTCCCCCCGATCCCGCCTGAATGAAGTTTCATTATTTGGAACCAAGTTTTATATATTGAAAACTACAGCGCAATCTGCTTAGCCTGTCAACAGTGTTCTTCGGGAAACTGAAGACACAGCGCAGCCTGCAAGGAGGCGGAAGGCATCGCAAGCCACTGGTTTGCAAATGATTTTCCGAAAGGCAGGCGGTTCGCGCATCACGGGAGGAGACCCATGTCCGGCGACGGCACGGTTGGCAAAGCGTTAGATGTTCTGGATCAGGTGGCCGCCTACGGCCAGCCTGTGCGCTTCGCGACTCTGCTGGCCGAGAGCGATTTTCCCAAGGCGACGCTGTACCGGTTTCTCCAGACCCTCACGAATCAAGGGATGCTGGAATACGACCCAGACAGGCAGACCTATGCGCTTGGTGTGCGGCTCGTGCGCCTGGCGCACGCGGCCTGGACGCAAAGCTCGCTGGCGCCGATTGCGCGGCCCTTCCTCGACCAGCTCAGCGCCGAGACCGGGCAGACCGTGCATCTGGCACAGCTCGACAACGCGCAGGTCCTCTATGTCGACAAGCGCAACGCGGCTCAGCCGGTCGAGATGTTCTCGGACGCAGGCAAGGTCGGCCCTGCCTATTGCACCGGCGTGGGCAAGGCGATGCTGGCCTTTCTGCCGGAGGAGCATCTGGAGCGGGTGATCGCCCAGCAGAGTTTTCACCGCTTCACCGAGCATACCTATACAACACGCGACGCGCTTTGCGCGGAACTCGCGGCGATTCGCATCCGCGGCTACGCTTTCGACCGTGAAGAGCATGAACCGGGCATCATCTGTATCGCGCATCCGATCCTGACGGGCACCGGCCGCGTGCTGGGGGCGATGTCGATCACCGGCTCACTGCAAGCCACCGATTTAACACAACTGGAAAGCTGGGCCCCGCGTCTGGCGCGCACGGCAGACGCCATTGCGCAAGAGGCTCAGGCCTGGCGCTTTCCGGACACACATCTTCAACACACAGGGACCTAAGATTATGACAGGTGTTACGCTGAACCAGGCCATCAAACGTTACGGCGACGTGCAGGTGATCCATGGCATCGATCTGCAGATCGAGGATGGCGAATTCTGTGTTTTTGTGGGGCCTTCGGGCTGTGGCAAATCCACCCTGCTCCGAATGATTGCGGGGCTGGAGGAGACCACCGAAGGCACCATGCACATCGGCGCGCGGGAGGTCACCCACATGGACCCGTCCGAGCGCGGCGTGGCCATGGTGTTCCAGACCTACGCGCTTTATCCGCACATGTCGGTCAAGGATAACATGGGCTTCGGTCTCAAGATGAACGGCGTGCCCAAGGCCGAAATCGACGAGAAGGTGCAGAAGGCCTCTGACATTCTCAAGCTCGACCAGTTCCTCGCCCGCAAGCCCAAGGCGCTCTCGGGCGGGCAGCGCCAGCGGGTGGCGATTGGCCGGGCCATTGTGCGCGGGCCCGAGGTATTTCTCTTTGACGAGCCGCTCTCGAACCTTGATGCCGAGCTGCGAGTGGAGATGCGCGTGGAAATCGCGCGGCTGCACAAGGAAATCGGTGCGACGATGATCTACGTGACGCACGATCAGGTCGAGGCAATGACGCTGGCCGACAAAATCGTGGTGCTACGCCTGGGTGTGATCGAACAGGTGGGCGCGCCGTTGGAGCTCTATCGGAACCCAGACAACAAGTTCGTGGCCGGGTTCATCGGTTCGCCCGCGATGAATTTCCTGAATGGCACCGTGGTTGACGGTGGCGTCGAGGTGCCCGGGCTGGGCCGCACCGTCGCGGTCGAAGCCAATCTGCCTGCCGTCGGCACTGCCGTGACTTTGGGCGTCCGGCCTGAGCATCTGGAGGTGCAGATGGGGCAGGGCGCGCTGAAGGCAGAGCTCTCTGAGGCGCTTGGCGGTGTCAGTTATCTGCACCTCGATACGCCTACGGGTGAGCGGATCATCGTTGAAGAACGCGGGGACGAGCGCGCCAACGAAGGCGATACGGTCGATATCACCTTCGAAAACCGGCGTGCCTACGTCTTCGATGCCAAGACCGAAGCACGGATTCGCTAAGGCGGCGGTCCGGCACAGCTTTTCCGCAGGACGGCAGATGTTCAATTTGCCACACTTATCCGGATGGCGTTCTCTTCCTATATCGGAGGTTGCATCGGCCTTTAGGCCGTCAACTTCCAGGGAGGAACTACATGAAATCTGCGCTTACCCTTGTCCTGTCGCTTTCGGCAATCACAGCTGGCGCGACCGCCGTGGCCGAAGCGGTCACCGACGATGATATTGCGGCACAACGGGCGGCCCTCGCGGCGGCCACAGAAGGGGCGGGTTTCGGCCCGCAGTCGCCGCGTGACCTCAGTGTACTGACGGGCGACAACGCCCGCGTATTCGCCAGGGCACCTGCGCATACGGAGATGAATCTCTGCAATATCCACTTTCACGAGAACGCCGAGCATAAGGGCGGCGAGTTCACGACCTACGCGGGCAACGGTAACGGTAAAGGCGCGGGCACCGGCTTCAAATACGACGGCACCCTGACGGAGGCGGAACTGGCGCCCTATGAGAACACTGTCGGGGCGGGTAAATACGGTGATCTGCAACCCGGCGATACCATCGAACTACACTATGTGTACACAACCGCCCAGGTGACGCCGGGTCCGACCCTTGGTTCCTGCCTCAGCGAGGCCATTGGCAACCCGCAGCTGCGGGTCGAGGCGCAGGTCTTTGTGCTGGTGAACGATGACGCGGCCCTTGATTTCACCGAAGCCGCGCGGGTTGAGGTTGTGGACGGTCTGCATCAGGCACCGGGCATCCCCACCGACACAGGCACGCCGATCCTCTATCCGGGTTCGACCACCGGCCCCAGCTTCAACGAGGCAGGCTCGCCGCTGCAGGTGACATGGAGCGTGCGGCCCGAGGTGGCCAAGGTGTCCATCAGCTCGGTGGAGACATGGCTCGCCGATAACGTCTTTGACGAGAATCACGCTCACGGTGTGCGCAACCTGGTTGTGAACCCGGCGCTCCTGTCCCCGATAAACTGACCGGCGGGGCGTTTTCCCAAGACAGTCGAGCCAAAAACCAACTATCGCCCTGTGCGCGTCGCGCGCGGGGCGATATGCGTTGAGGCCTGCTCCAAATTCTCCCGCCCGGAACACGCGGACCGCCTCAAAATCGACCGGACACCCTGCAACTACTTCAAGGTTGAAATATTTGTTCTTGAAATAAATGCGCACCCCGCTTAGCCTTTTGGCAAGGTCGGTGACGGATGGGTCCGTTTTGCGGGCGCTTTTGCATCTGCCCGATGGACAAATCCGCCTGTGATGTTCCACAGTCCGGCACATCGACATGCAATAGGGCACGCCAAGAGGCCCTTTAATAAACGGGAGTGTAGACATGCAATTCAAATCACTGATCCTCGCGGCGGGTCTGGCGGCATTCGCCAGTGCCGGACTCGCAGATGGGCACGCCGGGACCGTCAAGGTCGGCATGATCACCACGCTGTCGGGCGGCGGCGCGGGCCTCGGCATCGACGTGCGGGACGGCTTCATGCTGGCCGCCAAGATGGCGGGGAATGACAAGCTTGAGGTCGTGATCGAAGACGACCAGCGCAAGCCCGAGATCGCGGTGCAATTGGCTGACAAGATGATCCAGTCCGAGAAGGTGGACATCATGACCGGCATCATCTGGTCCAACCTCGCCATGGCAGTCGTGCCAGCCGCGACGGCGCAGGGGAAGTTCTACATTTCCCCTAATGCGGGACCTTCGGCGCTGGCGGGCAAGGGGTGTCACCCGCTCTATTTCAACGTGGCCTGGCAGAACGACAACCTGCATGAGGCCGCGGGCGCCTATGCCAATGACGCAGGCTACACCAACAGCTTCATTCTCGCGCCGAACTATCCGGCAGGGCAGGACGCGCTGACCGGATACAAGCGCATGTATGGCGGCGAACTGGCGGGCGAGATCTACACCAAGCTGGGCCAGACCGACTATGCCGCCGAGATTGCGCAGATCCGGGCTTCCGGCGCGGATTCTGTGTTTTTCTTCCTGCCGGGCGGGATGGGTATCTCCTTCCTCAAGCAATACGCAGGCTCTGGTGTGGACCTGCCTGTCGTTGGTCCGGCTTTCAGCTTTGACCAGGGCATTCTGCAGGCGGTGGGCGATGCGGCCCTTGGCGTGAAGAACACCAGCCAGTGGAACAAGGATCTCGACAGCCCGGCCAATGCCGCCTTTGTCGAGGCGTTTCAGGCCGAGTATGGTCGGCTGCCGTCGCTCTATGCGAGCCAGGGCTATGACGCCGCCAACCTGATCCTCAGCGCCATGGACAAGGCAGATGTGAAAGACGCCGATGCCTTCCGCGCAGCGCTTGCCGCAGCGGAATTCGACAGCGTCCGTGGTGATTTCAAGTTCGGCACCAACCAGCACCCGGTGCAGGATTACTATGTGCGCGAGGTGATCAAGGAAGGCGATGTCTTTACCAACAAGATCATCTCCGCCAGCCTCGAAGACCACGTGGATGCCTATGCGGCCGAGTGCAGCTACTGAGGTATGCTGCAAGCCTGCCTGAACGGAAATGCCAGCGGGGTGGGCGTGCCTGTCACGCCTGCCGCGCTGGCGGCGGATACGACCGCCGCGTTTGATCTCGGGGTGCGGCACGTGCATCTGCATCCACGTGATGCAGAGGGTGTGGAAACGCTGCAGCAGGGTCCGACCGATGCCGTCATTGCCGCCTGCCGGAAGGCTACGCCCGAAGTCTCTGTCGGCATCGGCACCGGCGCGTGGATTGCGCCGGGCCCCAAGGGGCGCATGGACGATTTGGCGGGGTGGCGTGTGTCGCCGGACTACGTGTCGGTCAACCTCAATGAGCCCGATGCGCCCGAGGTCATGGCGCTGATGGCCCGTCGTGGGATTGGGGTGGAAGCAGGCATCTGGAGCGATGAGGATGCCGCGCGTTTCTGCGCACTGGACCTGCCGCCGCAAACCCGCATCCTGATCGAAATGCCGGACGCGGATGACGTGGACCCGGAGATTGACCGCATCCGCGCGCGGCTCACGGCTGCCGGACGAACCGAGCCCATTCTGCTGCACGGTGAGGGAGCCACAGCCTGGCCCTGCCTGCGCCGCGCGGCGCGCGAGGGGCTTTCGTCGCGGATCGGTTTCGAGGATTGCGACCACCTCCCCGATGGCACAGCCGCCAGCGACAATGCTTCCCTGATCTCGGCGGCAGTGCAGATTTTCCGCGATGCCGGACGACCGCTCGCATGAGCACGCTGCTCCTGATTGAACAGGTCCTGAACGGGCTGCAATTCGGTGTGATGCTGTTCCTCATGGCCGCGGGGCTGACTTTGATCTTTGGCGTCATGGGGCTGATCAACCTCGCCCATGGTTCGCTTTACATGATTGGTGCTTTTGCCGCGGCAGCCGTTGCCGGGGCCACCGGGTCCTTCGTGCTGGCCCTCATCGCCAGCCTTGCAGCGGCTGCGGCGGCAGGGGCGATCATTGAACTTGTGGTGATCCGCAGGCTCTATGACCGCGATCACCTTGATCAGGTGCTGGCCACCTTCGCCCTGATCCTGATCTTCTCCGAAGGCACGCGCTGGGTCTTCGGCTCCTTCCCGCTTTTTCTCGACATTCCCGATGCGCTTGCTGGTCCGGTGATGCTGCCCGGCGGCATCCAGTACCCCGCTTACCGGCTGCTGATCATTGCCATCGGGCTTCTGGTCGCGTTCGGGCTGTTCCAGCTTATCGCGCGCACCCGCATCGGCATCCAGATCCGCGCGGGCGAGAGCGACCGCGAGATGATCGCAGCACTTGGCGTCGATATCTCCAAACTCTACACGCTGGTCTTTGCCCTGGGCGCGGCCCTTGCCGGGCTGGCCGGGGCGCTGGTCGGTGCGATCCAGTCGGTGCAGGTGGGGATGGGCGAGCCGGTGCTGATCCTCGCCTTCGTGGTGATCGTGATCGGCGGCATCGGCTCCATCAAGGGGGCGCTTGTGGGCGCCCTGCTGGTGGGGCTCACCGACACATTGGGCGGTGTGCTGCTGCCGGGCTTTTTTGGCACCTTCATGGAGGCCTCCGCTGCTACTGCCGTCGGCTCCTCTCTGGCGTCCATGTCGATCTATATCCTCATGGCGGGGGTGCTGCTCTTCAAACCCACCGGCCTGTACGGGAGCGCCTGAGATGTCCCGCGCCACCCTCCTCAATGCGGCCCTCTTCCTGATGCTGCCGGTCACCGCGCTGGCGGCGCTGGTGCTGGACGAACCCTTTATCATCACCCTTGCCACCAAGGTGGCAATCCTCGCGCTCGCGGGCGTGGGTCTCAACATCGCGCTCGGTCTCGGCGGTCTGGTCAGCCTCGGCCATGCGGCATTTTTCGGTATCGGTGGCTATGCGATGGGCATCCTCGCGCATCACGCCCAGACCTTCACCCCGTTGATGGAGGCGCCCTTCCTGCTCGAAGGCACCAAGTCGATGCCGGTGATCTGGGTGGTTGCGGTGATCGCGGGGGCGCTGGCCGCACTCGCGATCGGGGCGCTCAGCCTGCGCACCTCCGGTGTCTATTTCATCATGATCACGCTCGCTTTTGGTCAGATGCTCTATTACTTCGCGATCAGCTGGCCCGCCTATGGCGGTGAAGACGGGCTGTCCATCTACGTGCGCAATGGGTTTCCGGGGCTGAACACGCTCGATCCGATCCAGTTCTTTGTCCTTTGTTTTGTGATCCTGGCCCTTGTTCTTTTCTGCGCGGGCAGGCTTGCCGCCGCGCCCTTCGGCCTGGCGCTATCGGCTGCGCGCCAGAACGCCGAGCGGGTGGAGACCGTGGGTCTTTCACCCTACCGGCTGCGCCTGCTCGCCTTTGTGATTTCCGGCGCGGTCACCGCCCTTGCCGGCGCTCTCTTTGCCGATCTCAACCGCTTTGTCAGCCCGACCATGCTGAGCTGGCATATGTCGGGCGAAATCATGATTTTCGTCATTCTCGGCGGGGTGGGGCGCCTCTTTGGTCCTGTCGCGGGAGCCGCCCTTTTTATCCTGCTGGAGCACGTGCTGGGCGGGTTGAGCGATTTCTGGCACGTCTATCTCGGTCTCCTGCTGCTGCTGGTCGTATTATTTGCGCGGGGCGGCATGATCGGCCTGGCCGCTGGACGTGAGGTGGCCCATGACTGAGCCGCTCTTGCAGATCAAATCGCTGAACAAATCCTTTGGCGCGCTCAAGGCTACGGATGACGTGTCGCTGACCCTCTACCCGCGCGAAATCCACGCGCTGATCGGGCCCAATGGCGCGGGAAAATCGACCCTGATCAAGCAGGTGGCGGGTGGGTTGCAGCCAAACTCGGGTGAGATCTGGTTTGACGGGCGCGATGTCACCGGGCTGAGCACCGTGGCCCGCGCGCGCTCAGGGCTGGGTCGAACCTTCCAGATCTCTTCGCTGGCGATGGAGTATACCGTCCTTCAAAACGCGGTTCTGGGTGCCCTCGGGCACAGCGGCGCGGTCTGGCGCTTTTTCAATCCGGTCATGGGCAACGCGCCCCTGCGCGACGCAGCGATAGCAGCCCTTGAGCGTGTCGGGCTGGTCGAGCATGCCGCCAAACGCACCGCCGATCTCAGCCACGGGCAGCGCCGCCTGCTGGAGGTGGCCGTTGCGCTGACCCTGCAACCACGCGTTTTCCTGATGGATGAACCGATGGCCGGGCTTGGGGCCAGCGGGTCAAAGCGGCTGACCGAGTTTCTCGACGGGCTGCGGACGGAGGCACCAATCCTGCTGGTCGAACATGACATGGATGCGGTCTTTGCTCTCGCGGATCGCATCTCCGTGCTGGTTTACGGCAAGATCATCGCCACCGGCACAGCGGAGGAGATCAGATCTGACCCCGCCGTGCGCGAGGCCTACCTCGGCGAGGAGGACGCCGCATGAGTTTCCTCACTCTGGACGGGATCGAAGCATTCTATGGTCCGTCTCAGGCGCTGTTTGGCGTCAACCTGTCGCTTGCCGAAGGCGAGGTTTGTGCACTTATGGGCCGCAACGGCATGGGCAAATCCTCGACCATCAAGGTGATCTGCCGTCTGTTGAAACACAGTGCCGGGCATCTGGCCTTTGACGGGCAGGACATGGCGGCGGTGCCCCCGCACAAGGCGGCGCGCGCGGGCCTCGGTTTGGTGCCCGAGGGGCGCCGCTGTTTTCCTAATCTCACTGTGCATGAAAACCTGATTGCGGCGGCGCGCCCCGGACATTGGGATTTTGACCGGGTGGCGGCATTGTTCCCGCGTCTGGCGGAACGGCGGGACCAATCCGCCGCGTCGCTGTCGGGCGGTGAACAGCAGATGCTGTCGATTGGCCGCGCGCTGATGACGAACCCGCGGCTTTTGTTGCTGGATGAGGCGACGGAAGGGCTCGCGCCCGTCGTGCGGCAGGAAATCTGGGCGGCCGTGCGACAGTTGAAATCGAGCACCGGCATGACGATCCTCGTGGTTGACAAATCGCTGGCTGAACTGCGTCAGGTCGCCGACAGCGCGGTGATCCTCGAACGCGGCGCCACGGTCTGGTCCGGGGCCATGGCGCAGGTCACACCTGTGGTTGCCGATCAGTTCCTCGGCGTCTGAGCATCATCCCTGCAGCGCGCGCATTGTTTGCGTGCTTGCAAAGATCACGGCGGCAAGGCTGACGATGGTTGGGCCGGTCGGCGTATCGAGCGCGAAGGACACCAGCAACCCGCCGAGAGCGGAGGCGGCACCGATCAGCGCAGCGATAACGGCCATGGTTTCAGGTGCCCGGGCCAGGGGCCGGGCAGCGGCGGCAGGGATGATCAGCAGCGCCGCAATCAACAGCGCACCGACCACCTTGATCGCCACGGCCACCGTGATCGCCAGCGCGAGGGTCAGCACCAGTTGCTCCCTTTTCGGGTCCACGTCGCTGGCGCGGGCCATGTCCGGGCTCAGGGTGGAGGAGAGCAGGGCAGACCACCGCCACGCCACGAGGCCGAGCACAGCCAGCGCGCCGCCCCAGATGATCAGCAGATCGCCCTTGGAGACGGCCAGAATATCGCCCACCAGATAGCTGAGCAGATCGACGCGTACGTTCGGCAGAAAGGATACCGCCACCAGCCCGAAAGCCAGTGCTGCATGCGCCAGCACACCCAGCAGCGCGTCACTGCCGACACCGCGCCCGGTCAGCAGGCTCAGCAGCAGCGCCATGAGGAGTGCGATCACCAGCACGCCGCCGAAGATCGGCAGATCGATGGCCAGCGCCAGCGCCACCCCGAGGATCGCCGCATGAGAGGTCGCGTCACCGAAATAGGCCATCCGTCGCCACACCACGAAACAGCCCAAGGGGGCAGCGGCAATGGCCACACCCAAGCCGGCAAGGGCGGCACGCACCAGAAAATCATCAAGCATTATTCTGCTGCCTCGTGGCTGTGGTCGCAGTCCGGCCCGTGGCTGTGGCTGTGTTCGTGACGGTAGAGCGCCAACGCGCCTTGCGTGCCGGTGCCGAAGAGCGCGCGGTATTCCGGCGCGCTGGCCACGATTTCCGGCGTGCCTTCGCAGCAGATGTGACCGTTGAGGCAGAGCACCCGGTCAGAGGCGGCCATCACCACGTGCAGATCATGGCTGACCATTAGCACCGCACATCCCTTTTGCCGTCGCACAGCTTCGATCTGGCGATAAAAGCCCGCGGCACCCGGTTGGTCGAGCCCTTGCGTTGCCTCATCCAGGATCAGCAACTCCGGTGCGCTCAGCAGGGCGCGGGCCAGCAGCACCCGCTGAAACTGGCCACCGGACAGCGCCGTCATCTGGTGGTCCGCCAGATCGGGCACACCGGCTTCCTGCAGGGCCTCGGCAACCTGTGCCGCACCGATCCGACGCGGCAGGTTCAGGAACCGGCCCACCGTCAGCGGCAGGGTGGGGTCGATCACAAGACATTGCGGCACATATCCGATTTTCAGCCCGCGTTTGCGGGTGATCTTGCCGCGGGCAGGGGGCAGGGCGCCGATCAATGCGCGCAGCAGGCTGGACTTGCCGGATCCATTCGGTCCGACAATGGTGACGATCTCGCCGGGGTTCAGGGTGAAATTCACACCGCGCAACACGGTGCGTCCCTGATAGGCCAGCGACAGGTCGCTGGTGCGCAGCAGCGCGCTCACCGCGCGGGCTCCTGACAGGACGGGCAGAGGCCCCGGGCTTCGACAACCGTGTGTTCGATCTGAAAGCCTGCGGCACGGGCGGCATCGCCGAGGCGGCCGGAGGTCATCGCTGTGTCCGCTTCGGCCACTGCCTTGCAGCCCCGACAGATCAGGAACGCAGGGGAGTGGTCGGTGCCGGAATGGGCGCAGGCGATATAGGCGTTCAGCGCTTCGATCTTATGCGCCAGCCCGGCCTTGACCAGAAAATCGAGCGCCCTGTAGGCAACAGGCGGCTGCGACCCCAGACCTTCGTCTGCCAGCTGCGCCAGCAGATCATAGGCACCAAGAGCCCGATGCTCGCGCAGCAGTATTTCCAGCGTACGTTGCCGTACAGGTGTGAACTTCAGTCCTTCCTTTTCGCAATGCGCGCGCGCATGCGCCATCAAGTCGGCGACACAGGCGGTATGATCATGTGCACAAAAGCCAATCGCGGCCATGGGCCTCTCCTTCAGAAAGGAATTGATATGTTATAACATGCCTGCTAACAGAACCGGCGAACTCATACAAGGTCTTACCATGCGCGCCGTTTTTTCCATTCTTACCGCTTTTTCCCTGTCTCAGCCAGCCGTCGCCGACACGCCCCGAGTCGTGACGGACGTCGCCCCAATTCACAGCCTCGTGGCCCGCGTCATGGAGGGGATCGGCACGCCTGACCTGATCCTGCCTCCCGGCGCGTCACCCCATGGATATGCCATGCGCCCCTCCGAAGTGCGTGCGATCTCCTCTGCCGATGTCATTATCTGGGTCGGGCCCGCACTGACACCTTGGCTGGCGGACACGCTGGACACGCTGGCCCCTGATGCGCAGCAGCTTGAATTGATGGAAGCTGCGGGTGTCACGCACCTGCCGTTCAGAACCGGTGCGATGTTCGACGCGCATGATGATCACGATCATGACGGCCACGCCGAAGAGGCGAGCCACGATGATCATGAAAACCACAACGCGCATGATGATCATGACAAACACGACGCACATGATGATCATGAGAAACATGACGGTCACGACGCGCACGAGGCCCATGACGCGCAGGATGCCCATGATGATCATGATCACGCGCATGGTGCCGAAGATCCGCACATCTGGCTTGATCCGCACAATGGCCAGGCGATCCTGATGGCGATTTCGAACAGTCTTGCGGATGCTGACCCGCAAAACGCCGACCTCTACCGCGACAACGCGGCGGCGGGCGCACGCGAACTGAAAGAGATCGAGGCCAAGATCAGGGCACGTCTTGACCCGCTTCAGGGTAGGCCGTTCATCGTATTCCATGACGCCTACCACTATTTCGAAGCGCGCTTTGGCATTGAGGCGATCGCGGCGATCAGCCTTGCAGATGGCGGCGCGGCCAGTGCCGGTCATTTGGCCGAGGTGCGCGATACCGTGGCAGCGACTGGCGCGCGCTGTGCGCTGATCGAACCCGAGGCGCGGGAAGGACTGATTGATGCGGTCTTTGCGGAAGCGGATATTCGGATGGAATCCGTGCATCCGCTGGGTCTGGAAAGTGATTTAGGATTAGCGCTTTATGGGCAGCTCTTGATGCAGACATCGGAGGCGATTGCGCGCTGCCTTGCGGACTAGGTAACAGAATAAAGGCCCCGCGGGGGGATGCGGGGCCTTACATTGTCTGAAATGACTTTAACAATCCCTTAGATGGCGATTTTGCCGCCGCCCTGTTTGGTGACCACAACGACCGACGGGCGCGGGGGCATGGCAGGGTCGAAATCAGGCCAGCGGGTCGCCGGATCCTCGAACGTGGAATTCCGCTCGAACCCTTTGAAATCCTTGGTCCCGTCGGTGCCGGGATGCTGGACCGCGAGGAACAGCGTCTCGCCACTGTCGTGAAAGTAGGGGCCGCAGAGCTCCCCACCCACCGGGCAGCGGAAGAAGAGCTTGGAATGCCCGCGCAGATCGCCCTCGGTCTCCAGCGCATAGAGCCCGTCGGACTTGCCGGTCTTGCCCCAGCTCGACCCCTGGTCGGTGGAGATCCACAACCGCCCTTCGGTGTCGATGGCGCAGTTGTCGGGCGAGCCGAACCAGCCGTTCTCCGAGGTCTCCGGGTTCCATTGCGCGCCGACCTCTTCGATGGTGGGATCGCCGCATTTTACCAGGATCGACCATGTGCCCTTGGGTGATGCGTGGTCTTCGCCGTCTTCCCTGATCTCGATGATATGGCCAAAGGACGACTCCGGCCGCGGGTTGGCGGCGTTGACCTGATCCGCCTTGCGGCGCGTGTTGTTGGTCAGCATGATGTAGGCGGTGCCGTTAGGCCCGGGGTTGGCGTCCTCGGGGCGGTCCATCGGCGTCGCACCCAGCAGATCGGCCGCGATGCGGGTGTCGATCATCACATCGGCCTGGCTGTTGAACCCGTTCTCGGCGGTCAGCGGGCCGGTCCCATGCACCAGCGGCATCCACGTGATGGTGCCATCCGCGTCAAACCGCGCCACATAAAGCGTGCCATCCGACAGCAGAGAGCTGCCAAAGACGCTGTTCTCATCGGTCACGCTGTCGTTCGAAACGTATTTGTACATGTAGTCGAAGCGGTTGTCGTCGCCGGAGTAGACCACCAGCTTGCCGCTCGACGAGATCGTGGTTTCGGCGCCCTCATGGCGGAACCGGCCCAGAGCCGTGTGTTTGATCGGCGCGGCATCGGGGTTGCGCGGGTCCACTTCGACGATCCAGCCCCAGCGGTTGGGCTCATTGGGCTCCTTGTCGATGTTCCAGCGGTCGTGGTACTGGCCCCAGGCATACCAGCGCCCCGGCACGCCGTAGCGTTTCATGCTCGCGGCTTCGGGCTGGGCGCTGATGTCGGGCTTGTCCTCGGCGTCCACCACATCGGTCCAGAAATAGCCGTGGAAGTTTTCCTCCGCCATCAGATAGGTGCCCCAGGGCGTCATGCCGCCCGCACAGTTGTTAACTGTGCCAATGACCGTCATGCCGTCGGGGTCGGCATTGGTCTTCATCCGATCATGGCCTGCGGCGGGGCCGTCGATGGTCATCTCGGTGCTGTGCGGCGTGATCCGGCGGTTGTACTGGCTGTCACGCACCAGCGCCCATTTGCCATCCTCGCCTTGAGCAATTTCCACCACTGTTCCGCCATGCGCGGCCATCTCGATATCCACCAGCTCCTTGGTCATGCCTGTGAACCCGTCGCGGTCCTGACGACCGAGACCCGGGAACATGACCTCTTCATTGGTGTATTCGTGGTTCACGCAGAGCAGCCCGCGCGTGCCCTCGTCGTTCAGCGCGGTGAAGCCCACATAGTCGTTGTTGTAACCGAACTGCTTCAGCTGCGCCGCAGCGGTCTGGTTCTGCACATCGAAGTCCGGGGCATCGGCAGTGATCGGATCGCCCCAGCGCAGCAGGATGTCGGCGTTGTACCCTTCGGCGATATGGTGCTTTTCGTCGTTGCCCCA
This sequence comes from uncultured Roseobacter sp., assembly GCF_947492555.1. Taxonomy (GTDB): domain Bacteria; phylum Pseudomonadota; class Alphaproteobacteria; order Rhodobacterales; family Rhodobacteraceae; genus Roseobacter. The sequence continues at coordinate 313,913 of NZ_CANLNE010000001.1, read as the reverse complement.
GGTGAGTTCGTCGAAGTTGTAGCGGCCCTTGGCATGGCCCGCGGCGGTCGCCTGCCGCGGCGCAATCATCGCTGAGGTCCCGAAAAGCGCGGTTGTCGCGGACACGCCCAGCATGCCCTTGAGCATGTCGCGGCGGCCATATCGGCTGTTGATCACATCGCCGATCGTGCGGCTCAGATTTGGGTTTGTCGGAATATCGTCAAAAGCCTCATAGGCTTCCGCTTTGTTTCCGTGCTCCGGGTCATTGATGATATCTCTGCGGTTCATGTGCTTCCTCTGTCGGTGGCGTTGATATGGGCGTGGCAGCGAATCCGTGCCACGTGGCTTCTGCCTTGCTCTGCCCGGCGGATGTAACGCGCGTATGACTGACCACGCAGCTGTTAAGAATCCCCCGCAAAAAAGGTTAATACCTCAGGCTTGTTGAAGCAACTTATGCTAGAATTTCAGATGTGTGAAATTCTGAAGAAGCACCAGAAATGCACTTTTTATCAGTGAGTAACGAGGCGATCTTGATAGAGCCTGGCAGAGCGTTTTGGCGACCGCTGCGGCGTTGATACTGCCCGGCCAGTGCCCCACTTGTAGTTGTCCGCTTCGCGACTTTGCGTGGTGACGGTTGGCGTGACTGACCCCCATCTTGGCAGGTCTCCGCCCGATCAACCGGAGCGTTGCACATACCGGAGGGCCGCCGGTTTTACACAGCCACGGGCGCGTGTTCAGGTAGAGCCGAGGTGGCTTCACACCTCTGCCGAAGATTGCAACGGCCCCCCTTGCAGCCCCCCGACGCCGATACTAAGCTTTGCGTAACGGTTCGCGGGGTATGGTCCCCCGAACACCAACTGACAGGCATCCCCTCATGAACGATCCCATCGACACCTATATGAATCTTGTCCCCATGGTTGTGGAACAAACCAGCCGGGGCGAGCGTGCATATGACATCTTTTCGCGCCTGCTGAAGGAGCGGATCATTTTCCTCTCCGGGCCCGTGCACGACGGCATGTCGCAGCTGATCGTGGCCCAGCTGCTGCACCTTGAGGCGGAAAACCCGTCGAAGGAAATCAGCATGTACATCAACTCGCCGGGTGGCGTGGTGACCAGCGGCCTGTCGATCTACGACACCATGCAATACATCAAGCCCAAGGTTTCCACATTGGTCATCGGCCAGGCCGCCTCCATGGGATCGCTGCTTTTGACAGCAGGTGAGGCCGGCATGCGGTTCTCTCTGCCGAACTCCCGTGTGATGGTGCACCAGCCCTCGGGTGGCTATCAGGGTCAGGCGACGGATATCATGATCCATGCGCAGGAAACCCAGAAACTCAAGACGCGCCTGAATGAGATCTACGTGAAGCACACCGGGCAAACCCTTAAAAAGGTTGAAGATGCGCTGGAACGTGACAACTTCATGTCGCCGGAAGAAGCGAAGAAATGGGGACTCATCGACGAGATCGTCGAGAGTCGCAGCAAGGATGAGGACGACAGCTAAACGTCACGCGGGACGCACAGTCAGTTTACCATTTAGCGATTGTGGACCTGCCAGCGCTGGCCTAAGCTGCCATAAAGACAACGCAGCACGCGTTATACGCCGCGTGCTGCCGGACACACGCAAGACCTGAAAGGGTTGACATGGCTACGAATTCGACGGGCGACAGCAAGAATACCCTCTATTGCAGCTTCTGCGGCAAGAGCCAGCATGAGGTGCGCAAGCTGATCGCCGGGCCAACCGTTTTCATCTGCGATGAATGCGTTGAGCTCTGCATGGACATCATCCGCGAAGAGACCAAGGCTTCCGGTCTCAAGGCCACGGATGGGGTGCCGACGCCCAAAGACATCTGCGAGGTGCTCGATGACTATGTGATCGGGCAGGCGATGGCCAAACGCGTGCTGTCGGTCGCCGTGCACAATCACTACAAGCGGCTGAACCACGCTCAGAAGGGCGGCGACATTGAGCTCGCTAAATCCAACATTCTGCTGATCGGCCCCACGGGGTGCGGTAAGACGTTGCTGGCGCAGACACTAGCGCGCATTCTCGATGTGCCCTTCACCATGGCCGATGCCACCACGCTGACCGAAGCGGGCTATGTCGGGGAAGATGTCGAGAACATCATTCTGAAACTGCTGCAGTCCTCTGAGTATAACGTGGAGCGCGCGCAGCGCGGCATCGTCTACATTGATGAGGTCGACAAGATCACCCGCAAGTCTGAAAACCCCTCGATCACCCGTGATGTCTCGGGCGAGGGTGTACAGCAGGCCTTGCTCAAGCTGATGGAAGGCACCGTGGCTTCGGTGCCGCCTCAGGGCGGGCGCAAACATCCGCAGCAGGAATTCCTGCAGGTGGACACCACGAACATCCTCTTTATCTGCGGTGGCGCCTTTGCGGGCCTCGACAAGATCATCGCGGCGCGCGGCAAGGGGTCGGCCATGGGCTTTGGCGCTGACGTGCGGGACAATGACGAACGCGGGGTAGGCGAGATTTTCACCGATCTTGAGCCAGAGGATTTGCTGAAATTCGGCCTCATCCCGGAGTTTGTCGGTCGTCTGCCTGTTCTGGCAACGCTGGAAGATCTGGATGAAGATGCGCTCGTGACCATTCTGACGCAGCCCAAGAACGCGTTGGTCAAACAGTACCAGCGGCTCTTTGAGCTCGAAGATACGACACTGACCTTTACCGAAGACGCGCTTTCGGCCATCGCCAAACGCGCCATCGAACGCAAAACCGGCGCACGGGGCCTGCGCTCCATCCTCGAGGACATCCTGCTCGACACGATGTTTGATCTGCCGGGACTGGAAAGCGTCACGGAGGTGGTGGTGAACGAGGAGGCGGTGGTCTCTGAAGCGGCGCCGCTGATGATCCACGCGGACGCAGAGAAGGAGCCAGCCAGCGCGGGCTGATCTCTGTCGAAATTTCATCAAGGCAGGTCTTTTCGGGCCTGCTTTTTTCTGTGTGGCGCGTTCATATCTGCGTAAAACATGCCCGCGCCTCGTATTGGGGCATCCAGTCGGGCAGTCAGGCAGCGGGCGCCGGGCAAAGGTTCAAGCGACATACAAAGGGAGCATGCTCATGGCGATTCAACGCATCAAATCGGGTGGCGTTTATGAGGATACAATTGGCTATTGCCGCGCGGTTGTCGCGGGCGGGTGGGTGCATGTCGCCGGAACAACCGGAGAAGGCGACACGGTTTTGCAACAATGCAAATCGGCTTTGCAAATCATTGAGAAAGCTTTGCAAACTGCCGGCGCTAGTTTTGCAAATGTGGTGCGCGTCACCTATATGCTGCCCGATGCCGCTGAGTTTGCGCCATGCTGGCCAATGCTTTCAGAAGCCTTTGGCGCAAATCCCCCGGCTGCGACCATGATCGAATGCGGCCTGATCGACCCGAAGTATCGCATCGAGATCGAAGTGACGGCGCTCCTGCCGGAATAGGCGGGCGAAAGCCGCTTGACGCGACGCATCCATCTGGACGTTTCGCACGCAATCGGCCATATGTGGAAACGACAGTGCGACCGGAGGCATTTCATGGGACTTCTGACTTCTATCCTGCGCGCAGTGACCTGGTGGAATGGCCAGACGCTGAACACGCAGCTTTGGACCTGGCGCAAAGGCATCAAGGTCGGCGAAGACAGTCAGGGCAATATTTTCTATGAAAACAAGGATAAAAGCCGTCGCTGGGTGATTTACAATGGCGAGGCCGAGGCCAGCCGCATCGATCCCGAGTGGCACGGCTGGTTGCACCGCACGTGGGAGGCGGCGCCGACGGAGGCGCCCTTGCCGCGCAAATCATGGGAAAAGCCGCATCAGGAAAACCTGACGGGTACCGCACTCGCATACGCGCCGAAGGGATCCATCCGCCGGTCGGATCCCGCGCCGCGCAGCGATTATGAGGCCTGGTCGCCGGAGTAATGAGTTAGATGTCTGAAAACACTACCGAAGTCATCGTTGGCGCTGGGGTTCTGGCCGCCGCTATCGGCTTTGTCATTTATGCAAGCCAGGTGTCGGGGTTTACCGGCACGGCAACCACCTATCCGCTGGAGGCCAGTTTCCGCAGCCTCGAAGGGGTCAGCGTGGGTACGGATGTCCGCCTCGCGGGCGTGCGCGTGGGCACCGTCGCGGCGGTTGATCTCAACCCCGAGACCTACCGCGCCGATACCACGGTCTCCGTACAGCAGGGCATTGAAATCCCGGACGACAGCGCGATCGTGATTTCGTCCGAAGGGCTGCTGGGCGGGAACTTCGTGGAAATCGTGCCGGGCGGGTCGCCGTTCTACTTTGAGGCCGGCGACACGATCACGGACACGCAGGGTGCCGTGAGCCTGGTGTCGTTGCTTTTGAAATTCGTGAGTGGTTCGTCTGAATGATCTGGCGGGCCGCGCTGCTGATCGGGGTGATGGCGAACGCGGCGGGCGCCCAGCAGGTGACCGAAGCCGAAGGGGCCATCCTGCGTGGTCTCGATAAGATCAGTGGACAGGTCTACGACATCGAGATGAAAGCCGGTCAGACGGCAGTCTTTGAACAACTCAGGATCACGTTGAATTCCTGCCGTTTCCCGGTTGGCAACCCGTCTGGAGACGCCTTTGCTGCGCTGGAAATCGCCGACAGGGTACAGGGCACCGCGGTCTTTTCAGGATGGATGATCGCATCGGCACCGGCGCTGTCGGCGATGGATCACGCGCGCTATGATCTTTGGGTGATGCGCTGTACCACCTCCTGAGGGCTGCGCAGCGGTGGCGCGGTAAAACTGGCGGGCAAATCCTGCGCTACGGCCAGCGCGCGATGGTAGGTCGCCCGTGACACTTCCAGCCCGCCCATGGACGCGAGGTGCTCTGTCAGGAACTGCGTGTCAAAGAGTTTGAACCCGCCCTCGTTCAGCCGATCCACCAGGCAGGCCAATGCAATTTTTGACGCGTTGGTGCGGCGCGAGAACATGCTTTCACCGAAGAATGCGGCGCCCAGCGTCACGCCGTAGACCCCGCCTACGAGGGTTCCGCCCTCCCAGACCTCAAACGAATGCGCTTGACCCTTTTCGTGCAAGGCCATGTAAAGGCGCCGGATTTCGGCGCTGATCCAGGTGTCCGCGCGATCCGCGCAGCCGTCCACGACGCCCGCGAAATCCTGGTTGATGCTGATCTCGAAGCGCGTGTTGCGCATGGCGCGGCGCAGCGACCGCGAGGCGTGAAAGCCATCCAGCGGCATCACGCCCCGACGCTGCGGGTCCACCCAGAAAATCTCCGGATCGTCGCGATGTTCGGCCATGGGGAAAATCCCCGAGGCATAGGCCTGCATCAAGACATCCGGGGTCAGGCGCACCGCTCAGCGTCAGCCGTCGCCGAGATTGGTTTCCAGCCAATGCTCCAGCCAGTGGATGTTGTAGTTGCCCGTGAGCACGTCCTCTTCCTGCAACAGCGCGTGAAAGAGCGGCACCGTGGTGTCCACGCCATCGACGATCAACTCGCCCAGAGCGCGGTTCAGACGGGCCAGTGCCTCGGGCCGGTCGCGCCCGTGCACGATCAGCTTGCCGATCAGGCTGTCGTAATAGGGCGGGATCGAATAGCCGTCATAGAGCGCCGAATCCATCCGAACGCCCAGACCGCCGGGCGCGTGATACTGCGTGATCCGGCCCGGGCAGGGCGCGAAATTCGGCAGTTTTTCGGCGTTGATCCGCACTTCGATGGAATGGCCGTTGATGGTCAGGTCTTCCTGCTGGAACGACATCTCCATGCCAGAGGCCACGCGGATTTGTTCACGGACCAGATCGACGCCAAAGATGGCTTCGGTCACGGGATGTTCCACCTGCAGGCGGGTGTTCATCTCGATGAAATAGAACTCGCCGTTCTCATAGAGAAACTCGATGGTGCCCGCGCCGGTGTAGTTGATCCGCGCCACGGCATCGGCACAGGTTTTACCGATGGCGGCACGTTCTTCGGCGGAAATAGCGGGGCCGGGGGCCTCTTCAAACACCTTCTGGTGGCGCCGTTGCAGGGAGCAATCGCGCTCGCCCAGATGCACGGCGCGGCCCTTGCCGTCGCCAAAGACCTGAATTTCGATGTGGCGCGGCGTGGTCAGGTATTTCTCGATATAGACTTCATCATTGCCAAAGTTGGATTTACCCTCGGCCCGGGCGGTCAGAAAGGCTTTTTCCATCTCGCCCGCGTTCTGCGCGACCTTCATGCCACGCCCACCGCCGCCAGCCGTGGCCTTGATGATGACCGGGTATCCCATCTCTTCGCCGAGGCGTTTGGCTTCTTCCAGCGTGGCTACGCCGCCGTCCGATCCGGGCACGCAAGGAACGCCGAGCTTCTTCATGGTGTCCTTGGCGGTGATCTTGTCGCCCATGATGCGGATATGTTCCGCCGTGGGGCCGATGAAGGTCAGGTCATGATCCTCGACCACCTGCACGAAGCCCGCGTTTTCGGACAGGAAGCCGTAGCCGGGGTGAATGGCTTCGGCCCCGGTGACCTCGCAGGCTGCGATGATGGCAGGTACCGAGAGGTAGCTTTGCGCGCCCGAGGGCGGGCCGATGCAGACGCTTTCATCTGCCATGCGCACATGCATCGCGTCGCTGTCAGCGGTGGAATGCACGGCGACCGTGGCAATGCCCATCTCGCGGGCGGCACGTACGACGCGCAGCGCGATCTCGCCGCGGTTGGCTATCAGGATTTTTTCGAACATGTCCCGCGCACCTTATTCAAGGATCACAAGCGGCGTGCCGAATTCCACCGCCGCACCATCCTCGACGATGATACGCTTGACGGTCCCGGCCCGGGGGGCGGGAATGTGGTTCATGGTTTTCATCGCCTCGACGATCAGCAGGGTGTCGCCTTCGTCCACGCTGGCCCCGACCGAGATGAAGGCTGGCGCACCGGGTTCCGCCTGCATGTAGACCGTGCCGACCATGGGCGAGGTGACCGCGCCGGGATGGTTGGCTGGGTCTTCCCCGCCTTCGGCGGCGGGCGCGCTTGCGGCCGGTGCGGATGCCTCCGGGGCGGTCGCCGCCGGGGCCGGTGCCGCAATCTGGCTTACCACGGGTTGTGCCTGTTGCAGATGGCGGCTGACGCGCACATTCAGGCTGTCGTCGGCGCCGTAGTCCCGTTTGACCTGCAGCTCTGTCAGATCGTTTTCCCGCAGCAATTCGGCCAGGGCCTGAATAAAGGCCACATCGGCGTCATGGTTCTTTTTTGTCATGTAAGTCCTCGACCATTCGGGGGAGCCTTGTTTTGCGCGGCCCTTGTTCCTGCATCCCCGTTATAGGGGAAGGTCAGAGCCATGAAAACCCGCCTCTTGCAGCGGTGTCCGGGGCGCGTAGATTGGGCTACGATGGAGGGGCATTTGATGAATCTGGCACATTGGCTTGAACGCAGCGCAACGGCGATGCCGGACCGTCCGGCGTTGTTCCTGGGCAGGCAGCAGGTCGCGACCTATGGCGTGCTTTTTGCGCAGGCCCGCGCGGTGGCGGGGTGGCTGCAGGCGCAGGGTGTGGGGCCGGGGGACCGTGTCGCGATTTTCATGAAGAACGTGCCCGACTATCTGGTGGTCTTCTACGGGATCTGGTCGCTGGGCGCCGTGGTCGTGCCGATCAACGCCAAGCTGCACGGGCGCGAGGCGGCCTATATTCTTGATGACGCAGGCGCCGCGCATGTCTTTGTCTCGCCCGATTTGCGCGAGAGCCTGAGCGACGCGGGCGTTACCGTGCGGATGACCGAGGCGCCGAGTTCGGCCTTTGACGTCGTCGTGCGCCATGCGCCGATCCAGACCATCGCGCCCCGGTCCGCAGAAGACCTTGCCTGGCTCTTTTATACCTCGGGTACCACGGGCAAGCCCAAGGGGGTGATGATCACCTTCCGCATGCTCACAACCATGAGCCTGTGCTACACGCAGGACGCCGACCCGGTGCACCCGGAGGATACAACGCTCTATGCCGCACCGATGAGCCATGGCGCGGGCATCTACAACATGATGCATGTCCGGGCGGGGGCGCGGCATGTCTGTCCGGCATCAGGTGGGTTCGATCCCGGTGAAATCTTCGATCTTGCCGCGCATTTCGGGTCCGTCCAGATCTTTGCCGCCCCGACGATGGTGCAGCGGATGACCCATGTGGCCAAGGCCACGGGCCGCGATGGGGCCGGCCTGCGCACGGTCGTCTATGCGGGCGGGCCCATGTACAACGCGGACATTATCGAAGCCGTGGACCATTTCGGCCCGATTTTCGTGCAAATATACAGGCAGGGGGAATGTCCCATGGGCATCACCGCGCTCAGCCGGGCAGATGTCGCGGATCGCAGCTCTTCGGGCTGGGCGGATCGGCTCCAGTCCGTGGGGCGGGCGCAATCCGCCGTCGAGGTGCAGATTGGCGATGAAAGAGGCGTTCCTGTGGCCCCCGGAATCCATGGCGAAATCATGGTGCGCGGCGATACCGTCATGCCCGGATACTGGCAAAACCCGCAAGCCACGGCCAAGACGCTCGTCAATGGCTGGCTGATGACGGGCGACATGGGGTTCATGGATGCGGGTGGCTATGTCACGATGCAGGACCGCTCCAAGGACATGATCATCACCGGTGGCTCAAACGTCTATCCGCGTGAGGTCGAGGAGGTTTTGCTGCGCGATCCCGGGGTTTCCGAAGTCTCGGTTGTGGGGCGGGAACATCCGGAGTGGGGCGAAGAGGTCGTCGCCTTCGTCGTCGGCGATTTTGAGGCCGCGCGGCTGGACGCGCTCTGTCTGGGGAACATTGCGCGGTTCAAACGCCCAAAGGCCTATATCCCCATCGAGGCCTTGCCCAAGAACAACTACGGCAAGGTGCTCAAGACCGAATTGCGCGCCCGTCTGAAATCGCAGGGCGGCACGTAGCGCGCCGCCCTGCGGGTCGGGTCAGTTTTCAGGCTGCAGCACGGTGCAGGTCGTGCCATTCGCGCCGATGACAAGGACGTCCTCGATCTCGCCCTGACCGATGGCGCCAGTGCCGCTCCAGGGGATGTCCTGACCCAGGCCCAACGGCTGATCGGAGACCGTGACACGCGCCCACATGCACTCCGGCATGCCGCTGGCGCCGATCGGGAAATCAATCTCGGGCATATCGTAGGTCACAAACCCGTCGCGCACAGAGACGCGATGGTTGCGCACAGCCCATTCGCCCGGCCCGAGAATGGGTGAATCGTCCTTCCAGTCGCCGTCCCGGTTGGCATCGACCAGCACATTGAAGAACACCTCATGCTGCCCGATGCTGTTGATCTGGATGCGGAAATTGAGTTTCGCCGGGAGCCTGTCGGGCGTTGAAGGTGCCGCAACCAGCCAATCATAGGTCACCCCGTCATCATAGTCGGTGGTGATGTTCGGCACATTTGTCCCCGGTGGCCGGCCCTGGGGGTTGATCGGATCGGGATCGTTTGGGTCGGTGTAATCCGCCTCGACTGTGACGTATTCCCCGATCCAGTACCGGCAGCGCACCTGGGCGCGGGGGCCATCGTTGATGCGCCGCGAGGGGAAGGCGCCGATGTCGGCGCCCGGTGCCGTATAGCCCGTCGGGGTCTGATCCGGGGCATCGCCGAATTCCTCCCCGTCAAATCCGACGCAATTCGTTGTTGTGAAGGGATCCTGCGTGAAAAGAACGCAGGCAGAGAGTGTTGCAGTGAACAGAAAAGAGATCACTAAAATCAATCGACTAGGAATAAACATCGTCTTGCTCCCAAGTGTTGAATAGGGGGCAAGTGTGCGCCTCATCGGCGGATCGGTCAAATTGCAGCAAAAAACCCGGCGCAGCGGATGCACCGGGTTTTCGTCGTTTAAGCGTAGAATTGTGGGGTCAGATCGCAAGATACTCCTCGCGCAGCTCCTTGTTCTCAAGCACCTCTGCTGCGGTGCCGTCAAAGACGATCCCGCCTGTGTCGAGGATCACGGCGCGGTCGGCCAGCTGTAGCGCGCGCACCGCGTTTTGCTCCACGAGGATCGTGGTGATCCCCTGTTCCTTGATGATGCGCAGGGTCTTTTCGATTTCATCCACGATCACCGGGGCGAGGCCCTCATAGGGTTCATCCAGCAGCAGTACCTTGATGTCGCGGCAGAGCGCGCGGGCGATGGCCAGCATCTGCTGCTCGCCGCCCGAGAGGGTCACGCCTTCCTGGGTCCGGCGTTCGCGCAGGCGGGGGAAGAGGTCATAGACCCGTTCCAGCGACCAGCCGATGGGGGGCGCGATCTGTGCGAGTTTGAGGTTTTCCTCAACGGTCAGACCCGCGATGATGCGGCGGTCTTCCGGGACGAGGCCAAGGCCCGCCTGGCTCGCCTGATAGCTGGACATGTTGTGCAGCGGCTGGTGATCGAGCCAGATCTCGCCGCGTTTGACCTCCGGGTCGGCCAGCCGTGCAATCGCCCGCAGGGTCGAGGTTTTCCCGGCCCCGTTGCGACCCAGGAGCGCGAGAATTTCGCCCTCGTGCACGTTGAAGCTGATCCCCTGCACGATATAGCTCTCGCCGTAATAGGCGTGCATGTCCCAGACCGAGAGAAAGGCCGGCGCCGTGGCCGCCTGATTGGCGTTTTTGGAAAAATCCGGTTTGACGTTCATCGGTATCGTCCTTCGGTTTGCCGGGTAAGCGGTGGACTAAAGTCCACCTTACCTGTCTGTTTTGAATGTCGTGGCACCTGTCATGTGGCAGGTAGGGTGGGCTTCAGGCCACCCTTGCACAAGGCTCACGCCGCGTCCTGGGTTTCGCCCAGATAAGCTTCACGCACCTTCGGATTGCCCTTGATGTTGTCCGGTGTGTCCTCGACCAGCGGCGTGCCCTGGGCCAGCACGGTAATGCGTTCGGCGAGGCTGAAGACCACATGCATGTCATGCTCGATGATCGCGATGGTGATGTCGCGATCTTCGCTGATCTGTTTCAGCAGGTCGATGGTGTTGTTGGTGTCGGCCCGGGCCATGCCCGCCGTGGGCTCATCCAGCAGCAACAGGCGTGGTTCTTGTGACAGACACATCCCGATCTCGAGCCGCCGCTTATCGCCGCGCGACAGAGAGCCCGCGTGCATCGCACGCTTGTCGGCCATGTTCATGTCTTCCAGCATGTGTTCCGCCCGTTCGATCATGTCGCGTTGCGAGGGGATGCTGGACAGTGCGTTCAGCTGAAACGCCCCGTCGCGCTTGGCAAAACAGGGGATCATCATGTTTTCCATCACGCTCAGATCTGCGAAAATCTCGGGCGTCTGGAACACACGGGAGATCCCCATCTGGTTAATCTCATAGGGCTTGCGTCCGAGCACCGATTGCCCGTCGAACATCACTGATCCGGTATCCGGGATCAGCTTGCCCACAAGGCAGTTCAGCAGCGTGGATTTCCCCGCGCCATTGGGCCCGATGATCGCATGCACCGAGTTTTCGGCGATGCTCAGGTTCACATCTCCAAGCGCCTGCAGGCCCCCAAAGCGTTTGCCGACGTTCTTAACTTCGAGAATTCCCATGTCTTCTCTCCTTATTCGGCCGGGGTGGTTTTGCCATCGGGCTTGTCGTCCGCTGGCTTCTTGCGCTTGAAGAGCCGCCCCACACGCTGGCCGCCTTCGACGAGGCCACCCGGCAAGAAGATCACCACCAGCATGAAGAGGATGCCGAGCGTGAGGTGCCAGCCCTTGCCGATGAAGGGGTAGACCAGCGTGATCAGCAGGTCCTCGATCCCGTCGGGCATGAAGGCGAACCACTGTTCCAGAATGCTCTTGTTGATCTTGGAGACGATGTTTTCCATGTACTTGATGAAACCCGCGCCCAGCACTGGCCCGATCAGCGTGCCCGCGCCGCCAAGGATGGTCATCAGAACGACTTCCCCGGAGGCGGTCCAGAACATCCGTTCGGCGCCCACCTGCGTGTCCATGGCGACCAGCAGACCGCCAGCGAGCCCGGCATACATGCCCGAGATCACGAAGGCCGCCAACGTGTAGGGCTTGGCGTTCAGCCCGGTGTAGTTCAGCCGCTGCTGGTTCGATTTCACCGCGCGCAGCATCATGCCAAAAGGAGAGCGGAAGATACGGATCGAGATGTAGAAGGCGATCAGCATCACGATGGCCGCCAGATAGTAGCCGGCGTTGAAGGTGAAGACCCAGTTGCCCACCGCCATCTCATAGCTTTGGTTCATTTGCAGGCCAAAGAGGTTGGCACGCGGGGTCTCACCTGCGGCCAGGGCACCGTCGAGGATGCGCGGATCGTTCACTTTTGGCTGCAAGCCGGTTTCACCGCCGGTGATCGGCGTCAGCACCGAATAGGCCAGCGAATAGGACATCTGCGCAAAGGCCAGTGTCAGGATCGAGAAGTAGATGCCCGAGCGGCGCAGGGAAATCCAGCCCACCAGCAGCGAGAAGAGGCCCGCCACCAGCACCGAGATGATGATCGCAGGGATCACGTTCATGGTGAGCAGCTTCATCATCCAGATCGCGGCGTAAGAGCCAACCCCGAGGAAGGCCGCGTGGCCGAAGCTGAGATAGCCGGTGAGGCCAAAGAGGATGTTGAACCCAATGGCAAAGATGCCGAAAATCACCAGCCGTTGCATCAGATCCGGATAGCCGGCGTTGAACTGCGCCATGGCTGATCCTTCAGGGAAGGGGTTCAGGATAAACGGCGCAAAGACACAGAGAATTGCGACGATGATCAGGAGGGTGAAGTCTTTTTTGTTCAGGCCCATGATTATTCCTCCATCACGCCTTTGCGGCCCATCAGGCCTCGTGGACGGGTGAGCAAGATGATGATGGCGACCAGGTAGATGATGATCTGGTTGATGCCGGGCAGGGTCTCAAGCACGATTGCCATGGAGGCAAAGCTTTCAAGGATGCCCAAGAGGAACCCGGCCAACACGGCGCCCGAGAGTGAGCCCATGCCGCCGACAACGACCACCACGAAGCTGAGCACGAGAAAGTCCATGCCCATGTGGTAGTTGGGCGAGTTGATCGGCGTGTACATCACCCCTGCAAGGCCCGCCACGGCGGCGGCGATCCCGAACATGATGGTGAAACGCTTGTCGATGTTGATGCCCAAGAGCCCCACGGTTTCGCGGTCGGCCATACCGGCGCGCACCACCATGCCGAAGGTGGTGAATTGCAGAAAGGCAAAGACCGCACCGATGATCACGGCGGCAAAGGCGAAGTAGACCAGACGCCAATAGGGGTAGATGATCGTATTGGGATCAAACCCGAGCATGGCACCGAAATCGAAAGAGCCGCGGAAGGCGTCAGGCGCGGGGGTGGGGATCGGGTTGGCGCCGTAGAAATACTTGATGATCTCTTGCAGGACGATCGCCAGACCGAAGGTCACGAGAATCTGATCGGCGTGGGGACGCTTGTAGAAATGCTTGATCAGCCCGCGTTCCATGGCAAAGCCGATGCCGACCATGACGGGGATCGCAAAGAGGATCGAGATCGGGACCGCCCAGTCGATGATCGCATCGCCCGTGGCCTGTCCGAAGATGTCGTAGATATAGGGCACATCCACCTTCAGCGGATTGCCCAGAAAGTCCTTTTGCGTCTCGTCGATCACCGTGTGGCTGAGGGTCAGAATCCGGCTCAGGGTGACCGCGCAGAATGCGCCGATCATGAAGAGCGCCCCATGCGCGAAATTCACCACGCCGAGGGTGCCGAAAATCAGTGTCAGACCCAGCGCAATCAGCGCATAGGCGGAGCCTTTGTCGAGGCCATTGAGAATTTGCAGGATGATTGCGTCCATGGTCCCACCTTCATGAAACGGTCGTGGCCCCGGAGGTCCCGGGGAGGACAGGGCGGAGACCGGCTCCGCCCTGTAAGAGGTCAGGCGCCCGGGTTACAGGTGCCCAAGCTACCGCCCGCGAACTGCGGGTGATCCGGCGCATATGTCACCTGCTCAACAGGTGTCACCTCAACGATTTCAAGAAGGTCGAACTCGGATGTCGGGTTCTCTTTCCCTTTCACGACCAGCACATCCTTGAAGCACTGGTGGTCGTCGGCACGATAGAGCGTCTTGCCGTTGCCCATGCCGTCGAATTCGAAGCCTTCGAGGGCCTCGACCACGCCGCACGGGTTGAACGTGCCCGCACGCTCACAGGCATCCGCGTAGAGCAGCGCCTGCACATAGCAGGTGTGCGCGGCCTGAGACGGCGGGAAGCCGTATTTGGTGCCGAAGGACTGCACGAATGCTTTGGAGCCTTCGTCGGTGAGCGACCAGTGCCAGTTTGTCGAGCCAAAGATGCCCTTCACGTTGGCGCCCGCACCCTTGGCCATCAGGCGGGAGTAGAGCGGCACGATGATCTGGAAGTCCTTGCCGTTGACTTGCTTGTCGCGCAGGCCGAACTGCACGGCATTGGTCAGCGAGTTGACCATGTTGCCGCCGTAGTGGTTCAGCACCAGCGTGTCGGCACCCGACTGCAGCACCGGTGCGATATAAGAAGAGAAATCGGTCTGTGTCAGCGGTGTTTTCACGGCTGCAACGGTTTCCCAGCCCATCGCCTCGGTCGAGGATTTCACCGCTTCTTCAGTGGTGTAGCCCCAGTTGTAGTCGGCGGTCAGGTGATAGGCCTTGCGGTCCGAGCCATAGGCGTTTTTCAGCACTGGTGCCAAGGCGGCACCCGACATGTAGGAGTTGAAGAAGTGGCGGAAGCCATTGGCGCGGCGGTCTTTGCCGGTGGTGTCATTGGAGTGCGTGAGGCCCGCCATGAAGATCACGCCTGCCTCCTGGCAGAGCGCCTGCACGGCCACGGCCACCCCGGAGGAGGAGCCACCGGTGATCATCACCGCGCCGTCTTTTTCGATCATCGACTTGGCAGAGGCGCGTGCGGCATCCGATTTCGTCTGTGTGTCGCCCGTGACATATTCGACCTTCTTGCCGAGGATGCCGTTACCCTGCAGGGCTTTGGACGTGAATGTGTTCATCATGCCGCCGTCGCCGCCACCGTTCAGGTGCTCGACCGCGAGCTCATAGGCGCGCAGCTCGTCCGCGCCTTCATCCGCGTAGGGACCGGACTGGGGCACGTTGAAGCCGAGTGTCACGGTGTCGCCCTGCGGGGCGTTCAGATAGCCTGCATGCGCATCAGCACGCAGATACGTCGGCAGTGTCAGACCAGCGGCACCGGCCACGGCACCGGTCTTGATCAGACCGCGACGCGTAAGTTTCGAATTGGACATGAAAATCCTCCCAGTTGGTAAAACGAACACCCGATGTTTTCCTCCAAAATCGGGCGCGCGATGCACAAAGGTGCAAACTTAGTTATCGCCCAGTAAATGAAAATTGCGCAACAAGTGCCTTGAAATGCTCATTTATTTTGTAAATAAATCGACAGATTGGCAGGGTGAGTTGTAAATTGTGTAATGTTGCGGCGCAGAAAGCCGTTGAAAAGGCATGATATTGCGGAAGAGGTTGAAATGGCACGCGAAGGTTTGACCGGCAGTCGGATCAGAGAGCGACGGTCAGTTGCGGGTCTGCGGCAGGCCGATCTTGCTCGATCTTTAGGCATTTCAGCCTCCTATCTCAATCTGATTGAACACAACCGGCGCAGAATCGGCGGTAAGCTGCTGCTCAACATTGCGCGCGTTCTGGATGTTGAGCCGTCGATGCTCACCGAAGGGGCCGAGGCGGCGCTGATCGCCACGCTGCGCGAAGCGGCGACGGCGGCCAATCTGACCGAGACAGAGGCGGCACGCGCCGATGAATTCGCCGGCCGTTTCCCGGGGTGGGCAGAGGTCCTGGCGACCGGTCACCGGCGCATTGCCAGTCTGGAACGCACGGTGGAAACCCTGTCGGACAGGCTGACCCATGACCCGCATCTGGCGGCCTCGGTGCACGAGCTTTTGTCGACGGCAGCGGCGATCCGGTCCACGGCGGCCATTCTGGCCGATGATGCGGAGCTGACGGATGAATGGCGCGACCGGTTTCATGCCAACATCAATCAGGAAAGCAGGCGGCTCGCCGACAGTTCCAAGGCGCTGGTCCAGTATCTCGATGCCGGGCAAGGGGTGGAAGATGCAGGTGCCAGCCCGCAGGACGAGTTGGAAGCCTTTCTGAGCGAGCACGACTATACTTTCGCTGCGCTGGAGCAGGGCAAGGATACGCCGGAGGGCATGATCGCCGCCGCATCCAGCCTCAGATCCAATGCTGCGCGTCACATGGCGCGTGGGATTCTCGAACGGGTGGTCGAGGATGCGCGGCAGGTCCCATTGCCCAGGCTGCAAAGCGCGCTGAACGAGACCGGCCCCGATCCGGTGGCTTTGGCGCGACACCTCACCGTGCCCGTGGCGATGGTCCTGCGGCGCATGGCGAGCCTGCCCGCCCTGGAGGCCGGCTTGGTGGTTTGCGACCGCGCGGGCAGTCTGCTCTTTCGCAAGCCGACCACCGGCTTTGTCATTCCACGGTTTGGCCCGGCCTGCGCGCTCTGGCCGCTTTTTTCCGTGTTGGGACAGCCCGGGCAGGTGATCCGCACGCCGTTGGTGCAATTGGGGCGCGGGCGCGCGGCCTTTGACTGTTTTGCGGTGGCTGAGGTCGTGGGCGCGCCCAGCTACAATCAGACACCTCTGGTGCAGGCGAGCATGCTGGTGCTGCCCAACAGCGCCGCCGACGCCGCCCAGCCCGCAGAGGTCGGTGCCTCCTGCAGCGTTTGCCCGCGTGACGGTTGCGCCGGGCGGCGCGAGCCCTCGATCCTCAGCAATGGGTTGTAAACGCAGTTATCGTACCGGTTTTTGACGTCAGGGACGCGTCGATGTCGCCCTTCAAAGCTTTGACAGGCAGCATAAAACCGACGATAGTTTAATCTCGCCCCCGGGGAGGCAGGCAACATGTCTGACGGGGCAGCGCCTTTTGGGAGGAGGTCGCGATGGGAAAGCATGTGCTTTTGGTCGAAGATGAGCTGAACATCATCGAAGCCATTCGATTTTTGCTGAGCCGGGAGGGTTGGCAGGTGGACACACATTCTGACGGAGCCGATGCCACGGACGTGATCCGCAGCAGCAAGCCGGATCTTGTTGTGCTGGACGTGATGCTGCCGGGCAAAAGCGGTTTCGACATCCTGGAGGAGTTGCGCGGCGATGCCGCCACGGCGGATCTGCCGGTGCTGATGCTGACCGCGCGAGGGCAGAGCCGCGACCGTGAAATGGCGGAGAAAGCCGGTGTGAGCCGCTTCATGACCAAACCCTTTTCCAATACCGAGGTTCTGACAGCGGTGCGCGATCTGCTCTACGTGCACGGGCAGCGGACCTGAGCGATGGCGCCGCGCGGCTCACCGCTGTTTCTGGAACGCGGCAGTTACCGCCAGCGCCGCGTCATGGATGCAGCACGGCTGGTCGTGTTTCTCGGCGTTGGCCTGTGGATGATCCCGCTTTTGTGGCCCACCGCAGGGGCGGCGGAGGAGGCCGTGCCGATGTCGCGCGCGCTGCTCTATGTCTTTGGCGTCTGGGCGCTGCTGATCGTGGCGTCGGTTTATCTGGCCTATCGCATGCGCTGGCTGCCGAAGACGCCGGAGGACGCTGAGGCGCCATGATGGCCTCGCTCAATGCACTGGTCGCGGTCTGTCTGGCCTATGTGTTTTTCCTGTTCTGCGTGGCCTTTGCCGCGGAACGGGCAGGGGTGCGGGGGCGGGCCCGGTGGCTGTTGCGCTCGCCGCTGGTCTACACACTGTCACTGTCGATCTACTGCACCGCCTGGACGTTCTATGGCGCGGTTGGCTATGCCGCCCGGTCCGGGCTGGAATATGTGACCATCTACCTGGGCCCCAGCCTTGTGATGATCGGCTGGTGGTGGATCGCGCGGCGGTTGGTGCGGATCGGGCGCAGCCACAAGGTCACCTCCATCGCCGATCTGATCTCTTCGCGTTATGGTAAGTCAAACGGCCTTGCCATCGTGGTCACGATAATGGCGGTGATTGGCGTGACCCCTTACATCGCCCTGCAACTTCAATCGGTTACGGCTTCCCTGTCTCTCTTTGCCGCCGCCGAGCAGGGCAGCCTCACGGACGCGGATGAGGCCCGCGCCGCCGGGTTCTGGATTGCCGTGGGCCTTGCGCTTTTCACCGTGCTCTTCGGTACCCGCAACCTCAACGTGAACGAGCGTCAGCACGGGGTGGTGATCGCCGTCGCGGTGGAGGCGGTGGTCAAGCTGATTGCCCTGCTGGCGGTCGGTGTCTTTGTCGTCTGGGGGATCGCGGGCGGTGTGTCGGAAACGCTGGCTCGGATCGATGCCTCGGACCTCGGCACGTGGGAGATGGATGGCAGCCGCTGGGCCGGGCTGACTTTCGTGTCCGCTGCCGCCTTCCTCTGCCTGCCGCGCATGTTTCAGGTCATGGTGGTGGAAAATGATGACGAGCGGCATCTGCAGATCGCAAGCTGGGCCTTTCCGCTATATCTGATGCTGATGAGCCTTTTCGTGGTGCCGATTGCGGTGATTGGTCTCGATCTGCTGCCGGCGGGATCGAACCCGGATTTCTTCGTGCTCAGCCTGCCGCTCAGCCAGGGGCGCGAGGGCCTTGCCACGCTGAGCTTCCTGGGCGGGTTCTCCTCCGCGACCTCCATGGTGATCGTGGCCACGCTGGCGCTCAGCACGATGGTGTCGAACCACGTGGTGATGCCCGTCTTTCTCTACCTGCATCAGGGGGGGGCCACCCAATCCGGGGACGTGCGCAATGTGGTCATCCTGTCGCGGCGCCTCTCCATCCTCGCCATCATCGGGTTCGGCTACATCTATTACCGCCTGTCGGGTGGCTCCGGCGCCCTGGCCGCCATCGGCCTGATCTCCTTTGCCGGGGTGGCGCAATTTCTGCCCGCCCTGCTGGGCGGTATCTTCTGGCGCGGGGCGACACGGGCCGGGGCGCTGGTGGGTCTCGGGGTAGGCTTTTCCGTCTGGGTTTTCACCATGCTGCTGCCGAGTTTCGGGCCGGATGCGATCCTAAGTGCTGCGGTGTTTGATAAGGGGCTTTTTGGCATCAACGGGCTCCGCCCGCAGGCGCTCTTCGGGATTCCGGGGCTTGATCCGACGGTGCATGCGATTTTCTGGAGCCTGCTGCTGAACGCGGTCAGTTTCGCACTGGTCTCTCTGATGACGTTCCCGGATCCGTTGGAGCGGCTGCAGGGCGCGCAATTCGTCAATGTCTTCGATCACTCCGGCCAGACCCGCGGCTGGCAGGCCCCCGTGGCCGAAAGCGAAGATCTGATGATCATGGCGCAGCGTATCCTCGGGGCGAAGGAGGCGCAGCGCCTTTTTCAGGCAGAGGCAGACAGGCAGGGGAACGGGGGGTATCTGCCCAAGCCCACCGCCGATTTTCTGCAGCGGTTGGAACTGGAACTGGCCGGGTCGGTGGGCGGCGCGACCGCACATGCGATGATCAGCCAGATCGTGGGGGGCACGGCGGTTTCTGTCCAGGATCTGCTCGCGGTGGCCGACGAATCCGCCCAGATGCTGGAGTACTCCAGCCAGCTTGAGGCCAAGTCACGGGAATTGAGCCAGACCGCGGCCCAGTTGCGCGACGCCAATGCCAAGCTGATGCAGCTCAGCGACCAGAAGGACGCCTTTCTAAGCCAGATCAGCCACGAGTTGCGCACTCCCATGACCTCGATCCGGGCGTTTTCGGAGATCTTGCGTGACACCGATGGGCTCGGTCCACTGGAGAAAACCAAATACGCCAACATCATTCATGTGGAGGCGATCCGCCTGACCCGATTGCTGGATGATCTGCTGGATCTTTCCGTACTGGAAAACGGGCAGGTGACGCTGAACCGGCAATCGGGCAGCCTTGTGGATCTGCTGGACCACGCCATTGCCACCGCGCAGGCCAGCGAGGCGCGGCCCATCACCTTTAAACGCAGACGCCTTGATGAAACGGTCACCCTGCACACGGATCTGGACCGGCTGAGCCAGGTTTTTATCAACCTGATCACCAACGCGCAGAAATACTGCCTTGCGCAGGATCCGGAACTGCGGATCGATGTCGCCCAGTCAGGGGAACGCGTGGTGATTGATTTTATCGATAACGGGTGGGGTATTCCCGCCGCATCGCGTGACGTGATGTTCGAGAAATTCAGCCGGATCGGCGCGCAGGATGGCAATGGCGCGGGCCTGGGTCTTGCCATCTGTCGTGAAATCATGGCGCGGCTTGGCGGCGATGTGAGCTATCTGGACGGCACCGGTGGCACTGCTTTCCGGGTCACTCTCCCGCACTCCCAGGCACTGGCCGCGCAGTAGGTTTTTCGCTGAAAAACCGCATGTTTCTGCGGACATAAAGGCAATAGTAACCATTGTCCCTTATCCCGGCCCTACAGGACCGCGCGCGATGGGCGAGGCGCCGGTTATCTTGACAAGGGCCGCAGATGTCAGTTTTGCAGCGCAAGGCGCAGGCAGGAAAGCAGGAGCATCAGGCACGGGCAATGACCGTGCCCAAAGCGCTGCGCGTCAGTGTCGCCAAAATCGCTGATGAAGTCTTCGGCATGGCCCTTGTGGTGATCGGGATCACGCAGGAACGCTGTGACGGCGACACGATTTCCGAAAAGCTTGATGACGATTCCCTGTTGATGCTGCTGGATGGCCCTAGCGGTGCCTCGGGTGGCGCGATGTTGGGGCCGGAGCTGGTTGGTGCGATGATCCAGCAGCAAACCACCGGAAAGATCGCAACGACCTCTCCTGCGCAACGCCCGCTGACGGCCACGGACGCGTCCTTATCTGCACCGCTGTTGGATTCACTTTTTGAGCGGGCCCATAGGCTTCTGGAGACGGATGTCGATCGCGATATGTTTCCCCCCTTTAAGTTCGGGGCGCGGGTGGAGAACGCACGCCTCTTCGGATTGGCGCTGGATGCAACGGAATACACGCTTTTCAAGCTCACGGTGGATATTGCCGGCGGGGCGTTCCAGTCGGGCCTGACCCTGCTACTACCCGTCGTGGAAAAACGTTTCGAACCTGTCGCCTCCGATGAAGAAAATGCTGAAACTAAGACAGGCCCGGTCACCCTGGAAAAGACCGTGATGACAATGAAGGCTGATCTGACGGCCATCTTGGGGCGCGTACGACTGCCTCTGGCGCAGTTGGAGAAACTCGCTGCGGGAGATGAGCTGGCCTTGCGTCCGGATGCGTTTGAGTCTGTCGAAATCAGAACCCTAGATGGGCGCGTGATCAGTCGTGGGGCTATGGGGCAGTTGGACGGACAGCGCGCCATTCAACTGGAAAATGTCGCAACTACGGGTGACAGCCCGAAGCGCCGGGTGAGTGATCGTGACGATCTAGACTTGCCACAGGTGAAGATGACGGATTATGGGGCAGAGGCAGATACCCCAGCTGCTTTACCGGACCTGACGCAGGAGATCACGCCGGCCCTCGCCGATGACTTGCCCGATTTGCCGGAGTTACCAGCCTTCGAGGAAGAGGCAGCATTGCCGGATTTGCCCGAGGTCGACGCTGGCGCCGCGCTTCCTGATCTGCCCGACCTGCCAGATTTGCCGGATCTCGACGGAGCAGAGGAATTGCCGTCGATAGAGGGGTTGTCTGATCTGAAGTCCGCCTGATTGCGGAGTCAGCGCTTCATCTGCGCGACGGCCACGAGGGTTGGGCCAAGATGTGTCAGATCGTAGCCGCCGCCGCGTGCCGCCTCGATAATGTCATCTGCGGGCATATCTCGCGCCGCTGCCAGTGCCCACGCGATGGTGGAGCGCGTCCCCGAGGCGCAATAGGCCAACACCGGACCATCGCATCGGTCCATCAACGCCCGGTTGGTGGCGATGACCTCTGCCGTCATGGTCTGATGGGTCAGCGGTTGCACCGCAAATTCAAGCCCCGCAGCCTCGGCGGCCGCCTGTATCGCGGCACATTGATGGCTGGGCGGCACTTCCCCGTCCGGTCGGTTGCAGAGAACCAGTTTGATACCCGCCGCAACGATGTCGGCCATGTCTTCAGGCGCAATCTGTGGCGCTGCATAAAAGTGAGGTGTGATTTGGCGCATATCCATGGGCATAGACCTATGCAAGGTGCCGGGAACTGTCCAGACAGGCGCAGCGGAAAGCCGCAGAGCGCGGGTTAAATTCAAAACAGGCCATGGTTTCTGCGCGTTTCTCAGGCAATGTTACGCCCTGTCGGGTGATGGCATTGACGGTGCGACACGCGGTCAGAGCTTGTTGACCGGCAATTTCAGCATAACGTCGCCCTGTTCATCCGGCTCGGGCATATGACCCGCGCGCATGTTGACCTGCAGCGAGGGCAAAATCAGCTTTGGCATGCCCAGCGTCGCGTCACGCGCCCGGCGCATCTCAACGAAGCTTTTCTCATCCCGATCCGCGCCCACGTGGATATTGCGCGCCTTCTGGGCGCCCACCGTGGTTTCCCAGGCAAATTCTTCGCGGCCGGGTGCCTTGTAATCGTGCCCGACAAAAATCCGTGTGTCATCCGGCAGGCTGAGAATGCGCTGGATCGACTGGAAGAGATCGCGGGCGGAGCCGCCGGGAAAGTCGCAGCGGGCGGTCCCGAAATCGGGCATGAAGAGCGTATCGCCCACGAAAGCCGCATCACCGATCACATATGTCATACAGGCGGGCGTATGGCCCGGCGTGTGCATCACATCGGCACGAAGCTGGCCGATGTGAAAACTGTCGCCGTCGCCGAAAAGGCGGTCAAACTGGCTGCCGTCGCGCTGAAACTCCGTGCCTTCGTTGAAAACCTTGCCGAAGGTATCCTGTACCGTCGTGATCTGATTGCCGATCCCGATCTGACCGCCCAGCTGCTCCTGCAGGTAGGGCGCGGCGGAGAGGTGATCGGCATGCACGTGGGTTTCGAGAATCCATTGCACCGTCAGGTTTTCGGCCTGCACATGGGCAATCACCGCATCCGCCGAGGCGGTGTCAGTGCGCCCCGAGGCGTGATCGAAATCCAGCACCGAATCGACAATCGCGCAGGCGGCACCCTGCGGATCCCGTACGACATAGCTGACGGTGTTGGTTGCGGTATCGAAGAAGGCTTTGACACTGGGTGACATGGGCAAGGCTCCGTTAGACACCACAATTATATGGTGGTCACTACCGCGCTTGCAAGCGGTGGGATCACGCGAGGAAGATGCCCAGAATGACCAGCATCAGCCCGATGACAGATAAAAAGAGTGCGCCGAGGTTCATCGGCAAGGCGGTTTTCAGCTTTGCCCGCATTTCTGCGTCCGGAAGATGGGCGCGGCGGGCGCGGGCCACGTAAATAATGCACCATACAAGGCCGATAAGCCCGATGAAGGACAGCGACGCGCCGCCCCAGATCAGCAGATCGAAGATGGATGTTTCGTGTGTTTCCATGCCGCAGCGCTATCCAATTCCCGCTGCGAGTGCAAGTCACGCCGCCGTGCCGGGGCCCCGGCCCAACAGGCGTCGTTTTGTCACAAGCGCAAAGCGGCTTGCAGCGCCAGCGCCGGAAGGCTAGGCAAGGGCCGACCGATTTCCCGCAAACGACAAGGATATTCTCATGAGTGACAGCGCCACCGATCTGCCGGAACAGGATGTGCAGGGCGACGCGACCTACCGCGTGACCGCCAATGAATTGCGCCAGTTCGTGGAGCGGATCGAGCGGCTGGATGCGGAGAAGAAGGATCTGGCCGAGCAGCAAAAAGAGGTCATGGCCGAGGCAAAGGCGCGCGGCTATGACACCAAGGTGATGCGCAAGGTTATCGCATTGCGCAAGCGGGACGCGGATGACATCGCCGAAGAAGAAGCGGTGCTTGAGATGTACAAGGAAGCGCTGGGGATGTAGTCGGGTGGGGCGGGTACGATCCGCCCTGACCTTGAGACATGACTATCCGTCCGGGCCCCCTGCGGGCGTGTCCTGACTGAAGACGTTGATCCAGCCTGTTCCGTTCCGTTTCCAGATCGAGCTGACATACATGACATCCTCCTTGGTGCGGGCGGGTCGGCTGTACGTCGCGCGATAGCTGAGCAGGGCGTAATCCGGTCCCAGTTCCATCACCCTTTCCTGATCCATTTTGTACCGCCCGACTGTTGGCCCCGACGCCAACTGTCGGGCGTGGTCATCTTTGCCTGCAAGACCATCAGGATACACGCCCAGAAAGCTGGCATGCAAAGCGGCGGCATCCTGCGCCATGTTGCCGGAGACCAGCGCCTCCCATATGGCGGTTTCGCATCGGCGTAACTCCGCCATCAAGGCCGAGTCCTCTGCGGTATTTTGAGTCATGGGCGCGTGCTTTCAATATCAGAGTGTGAAGGGCATGCGTGAGGATGCCGGGTGCCGCATATGTAAGGCATCTAAAATCTGTTCGGGATCTTCCACAAGGGGCGGCGCCGAAGCGCGATGATCAGGTGTTGACGCAATGTAAAGAATCGAATATTTACATTGTGTAAAGTTTACACAATGTAAAATCCTGAATTGGAGAGCACATCATGAAGGTTGTCGTTTTTGGAGCCACCGGCAGTGTTGGATGCCTGACCGTGGCAAAGATGGTGTCGGAGGGGCATGAGGTCACCGCATTCGCGCGTCACCCCGAGCGGCTGGATATTCAGAACCCGGCCCTGACACGCGTGGCCGGGGATGCGATGGACGGGGCCGCCGTTGCCGGGGCGATCCAGGGTCATGATGCTGTTGTTGTCACCCTGGGCGCGGGCAAATCGCGTAAGGGGTCCATTCGATCACAAGGCACGATGAACGTCATCCGGGGCATGCAGACCCACGGGGTAAAGCGCCTCATCTGCCAGTCCACTCTGGGGGCGCATGAAAGCTGGAACAACCTGAACTTCTTCTGGAAACGCATCATGTTCGGCGCGGTGCTGCGCCCCGTCTTCAAGGATCATGAATTGCAGGAAAACCTTGTGCGCGCCAGCGGGTTGGACTGGACAATCGTACGCCCCAGCGCCTTCACCGACGGACCAGCCACGGACAGCTTCAAGGAAGGCTTTGGACGGCAGGAACGCAACCTTACCCTCAAGATCGCACGCGCGGATCTGGCGGGATTCCTGACCCGGCAGCTGACCGATCTTGCCTATGCGCAACGTGCGGTAGGTGTTTCGAACTAGGCCTCGGGGTGGGGGAAGGCGTTTTCCAAGGCGGATTGATAAGCGAATAGGGACGCCAGCCCGCCGGTGTGCACAAAGAGCACACGTTCCCCGGGATTGATGTCGCCGCGCGCTACCAGCGCGGGGATGGCGGCAAAAACCTTGGCCGTGTAGACCGGGTCGAGCATGATGCCTTCGGTCTGCGCCATCATCGCCGTGGCCTGTGCCGCCGCCGGGCCGAGTTGCCCATAGCCGGGCGACAGGGCGCCGTCCCAGATGACGATGTCCGTGTCTTGGGCGGCGGTAGTCCCGGTCATCTTTGCGAGGGCGTCGAGCACCCGGCGCATCCGGTCCTGCTGTTGTTTCGCGTCCCGGCGCACGCAGCTGCCGATGACCCTGGCGCGGTGACCCGCCTGCCGCAGGCCGTGCAGCAGACCGGCGTGCGTCAGACCGCTGCCTGAGGCCACGATCACCACATCGAACCCGTCATCCTGCGACAGGATTTCCTCGGCCGCGCGCATATATCCCAGGGCCCCGAGCGGCGCGTTTCCCAGCGCCAGCGGGATGACATAAGGGGTGCGGCCGGCCTCTTCCTCTTCCGCCGCGCGTGCGCGCAGCGCGGCATCTGCGCCTGCTTCATCCTCGCCCACCGGGTACCGCATGACTTCCGCCCCCAGAAGACGGGACAGCAACACATTTCCATTCGTGCCGTAGAGCGCATCGGTCAGGGGCACGCGGTCTTCCAATTGGACGATGGTTTTCATGCCCAGTTTCGCCGCCGACGCCGCCGCGGTCCGCACGAAGTTGGATTGTACCGCACCGGTGATCAGGATGGTTTGTGCCTGCGCCTGTTGCGCCGCGCCAAGATAATACTCCAGCTGCCGCGATTTGTTGCCGCCCATCGTGGTTCCGGCCAGATCATCACGTTTGATATGCAGCGAGATGCCAAGTTCATCCGACAACCGCGGCAGGTGTTCTATCGGGGTCACGGCGCTGACAAGTGAGGCGCGGGGAAAATCCATGGGTTGTCCCTTGGTTCTGTAAGTGAATGTGCTCCGCATCGTGCCATGAAAGCGAATATCGGCCAAGTCAGACACTTGAGAGGGGTTGGTCGAAAATTGTCTTGACGGGGTTGGAAATGTATACAATCAGTATACAAAGTGAGCCTGGAGTTGCCGATGCCTCGTTTGTCCAAGGACCAGTGCCTGAGTGATCTGAAGCTGCGCATCCTGTCTACGGCGCTTGCGCCCGGCAGCGATCTGGATGAGACGACGCTTGCAGAACACTACGGGATGTCGCGTACGCCCATGCGTGAAGTGTTGCACCGGCTGGCCGGGGCGGGCTTTATCACGACGTCGGAGAACCGCGGTGCCAAGGTGGCATCGATGGACATCGGCACGATGCGGACGTTCTTTCAGACCGCCCCGATGATTTACGCCAATATTGCCAGCCTTGCGGCAGAGGCGCGAACAGGTCCTCAGCTGGAGGCGCTCAAGGACGCGCAGCATGCTTTCACCAAGGCGACCGCAGCGCAGGATGCACAGGCAACGGCACTGGCCAATCATCGGTTTCATGCCGTGATCGGCGAGATGGCGCACAACCCTTACCTGGTCGCGTCGCTGGATCGGTTGCTGATCGACCATACGCGGTTGAGCCAGCGGTTTTACCGGCCCGCCAATGCGGATGAAAAGATGTTGATCGTGAAGGCAAGCGATCAGCATGACGCGCTGATCACGGCAATCGAGGCGCATGAAAGCGCGTTGGCGATCGATCTGTCGCTGCAGCACTGGGATTTGTCGCGGGACCGGATGGAACGCTATGTGCGGCCTGATCCGCTGCCGGTGGATGTTGTGTCACTGAAGGACCGGCGCAATGCAGTTTGAAGGAATCTACACACCGCTGATCACGCCCTATCACGCGGATTTCTCGCTGAACGAGGCCGCATTGGGCGAGACGGTGGAGCACCTGATTGCTGCGGGCGTGCATGGGCTCATCGTGGCGGGGACCACGGGGGAATATTACGCCCAATCGATGGAGGAGCGGGTGGACATGATGCGCCGCTGCAAGGCGTTGATTGCCGGGCGCGTGCCGATGATCGTCGGCACAGGCGCGATCCGCACGGAGGACAGCGTTGCCTATGCGGAGGCCGCCAGGGAGGTGGGGGCGGATGCGATCCTGATCGCCACGCCGCCTTACGCCTATCCAACAGGTCGCGAAATTGCCTTGCACGCGCTGGCCGTGGACCGAGCCGCGAACCTGCCCGCGATGCTCTATAACTACCCGGGCCGGATGAGCGTCGATATGGACGAAGAGTGTCTCGACCGTCTGGGCCGCAGCCCGAACTTCTGTGCCATCAAGGAAAGTTCGGGCGATATCAACCGGTTGCACATGCTGGCGCGCGACTATCCGCATATCGCGCTGAGCTGCGGGATGGATGATCAGGCGCTGGAGTTCTTTGCCTGGGGCGCGCGCAGCTGGGTCTGCGCAGGGTCGAATTTCGCGCCCGAAGCGCATTTGGCGCTGTACCGCGCCTGTGCGGTCGATGGGGATTTCGCGCGTGGCCGTGCGATCATGTCGGCAATGCTGCCGCTGATGCGGGTGCTGGAGCAGGGCGGCAAGTTCATTCAGTGCATCAAGCACGGGGTGACGCTGCGGGGCATCGACGCGGGGCCGCCGCGCAAGCCGTTGCAACCGCTCAACAAAGACGACAAGCGCGCTTTGGACGAGGTGATCCGTACGATGACCGCCACCATTGCCGCCATTCCGGGAGCCCTGTGATGACCGATCTTCTGACCCGGGCGGAGTATGCCGCCATTGCCGCTGATCTGGATTTCCCCGCAGCGCCGTTCATCGACGGCAAGTTTCGCAAAGGGGCGGGGGCGATGATGCCCACACTGAACCCCGCAACGGGGGAGGAGATCACGCAGATCTCGACCGCGGGTCCGGCGGATGTTGATCTCGCTGTCAGCAAGGCGCGCGAAGCCTTTGACCAGGGGCATTGGGCGCGCATGCACCCGTCGGGTCGCAAGGACGTGCTGATCAAACTGTGCAAATACATCACGCGGCGCAGGCGGGAGCTGGCGGTGCTGGAGAGCCTGGAGTCCGGCAAGCCGATCCGCGATTGCGAACGGGTGGACATTCCCGAGGCAATTCACTGCATCAAATGGCACGCAGAGGCCGCCGATAAGATCTATGACCAGACCTCCCCCGCGGGAGATGATGCGCTGTCGGTCATCGTGCGGGAGCCGGTGGGCGTTGTGGCGGCAATTCTGCCGTGGAATTTCCCGCTGTTGATGCTGGCCTGGAAGATCGGCCCGGCGCTCGCGGCGGGCTGTTCGGTCATCGTGAAACCGGCGGAGCAGACCTCGATGACCGCGCTGCGGGTGGCGGAGCTGGCGCATATGGCGGGGGTGCCGCGCGGCGTGTTGCAGGTGCTGCCGGGCGATGGGCCATCGGTTGGGGAACCGCTGGGACGGCATATGGATGTGGACATGGTGAGCTTCACCGGCTCGACGGAGACGGGGCGCCACTTCCTGCGCTATGCTGCGGACAGCAACCTGAAGAAGGTCGTGCTGGAGTGCGGCGGCAAGAACCCGGCGGTGGTGCTGGCCGATGCCGAGAACCTCGATCATGTGGCGGAACATGTGGTCAACGCGGCCTTCTGGAACATGGGCGAGAATTGCTCCGCTGCGTCGCGGTTGATTGTGCACAAAGATGTCAAAGCACCGCTGCTGGAGCGTATCATGGCGCGGTTGCGGGACTGGAAGACGGGTGATCCGCTGGACCCTGCAAACCATCTTGGCGCGCTGATCGACGCCGATCATCTGGCCAAGGTCAACGGCTACCTGACCGGTCCCGCGCTGGCAGGTGGCACCTCGGACGGGCCGTTTGTGCCACCTGCGATCTATGAGGTGGCCAAGGATGATGTAAAGGCGCGGGAGGAGATTTTCGGGCCCATTCTCAGTGTGATCGAGGTGGCCTCGACCGATGAGGCAATCGCGTTGGCCAATGACACGGCCTACGGGCTTGCGGCCAGCGTCTTTACCGCCAATACGCGCACGGCGATCCGCGCGGCACGAGACATCCGGGCGGGTACGGTCACCGTGAATTGCTATGGCGAGGGCGATATCGCGACGCCCTTTGGCGGGTACAAGCAGTCGGGCTTTGGCGGGCGCGACAATGGGATGCACGCGCATGACCAATACACCGAGCTGAAGACCATCTGGGTCGATCTGAGCGACCCCGCAGACGGAGATAACATCGGATGAGTGTCGAGGCTGTGGGAACTGCCCGGCGCGGCCGGGGCGCGCGCAAGGCGCTGCGGCAGACGCGCGATGTGACCATGTTGCCTGCGCTGAAGCGGCGGCTGCCGCTGACGGAGGTGATGGATGAGGGGCAGGTCGCGCGTGTCGATGCAGCATCGATGGACATTCTGGAGACCGTCGGCGTTGTATTCCGGGATGAGATTGCGCTCGCCGATTGGAAACGCGCGGGCGCGGAGGTGCGGGGCGAGCGGGTGCATCTGGACCGCGGGCTGGTCCGTGAATTGATCTCGACCATCCCCGAGAGTTTCACCTATCACGCGCGCAACCCGGCGAATAACCTTCCGTTTGGGAAGGATCATGCGATCTTTGTGCCGATGACCGGCGCGCCTTATCTGCGCGATCTCGACGATGTGCGGCGCAACCCGACGCTGGAGGATCTGGCGAATTTCCACAAGCTGAGCCACATGTTACCCAGCATCCATTCCTCGGCGCATCATATCGTGGAGCCTTACGATCATCCGATCAGCCAGCGGCACCTGCGGATCACCTATTCCTCAATGAAGCATTCGGACAAGACCTTCATGGGCATGACCACCAGCCCGAAGAACGCCGAGGATGTGATCGAGATGTGCGCGATCCTCTTTGGCGAGGCGTTCATCGACAGCCACCCGGTGGTGACAGGCAATTGCAACGGCAACTCGCCGCTGGTCTGGGACGAGACGATGCTGGGCGCGATGCGCGCGTTTTGCCGCCGCAATCAGCCGGTGCTTTGCTCGCCCTTCGTGCTGGGCGGAGCCAATACGCCCGCGTCTGTCGCGCCTACGGTGGCGCAGCTGAATGCCGAGGCGCTGAGCGCGCTGGCCTACACGCAGGTGATCCGCAAAGGGTGTCCCGCGATCTACGGGCACTACCTCAGCACGGTCAGCATGAAATCCGGCGCGCCGATGGCGGGGACGCCGGAGATCAGCCTGATGAACTTCATGATCGGGCAGATGGCACGGCACTATGGCGTGCCCTGGCGCACATCGAACACGCTGGGTGGGGCCAAGACCTTCGACGCGCAGGCCGGGTATGAAAGTGCGATGACGCTGAACGCGGTGCTGATGGCAGGGGCCAACTACATCTGGCATTCGGCGGGCTGGAATGAGGCGGGGATGCACTGCTCCATGGCCAAGTTCGTGGTGGATGCCGAGATGTGCGCGATGGGTTACCGCATGGCGGAAGGGGTCAATTGGGACGATTTCGACGAGGCCATCAAGGCCGTGGGTGATATCGGGCCCGGCGGGCATTACCTGGGCCACCCGCACACGCTGGAGAACTTCCAAAGGGCATTTTTTATGCCGGAGATGTTCGACAATAACTCCATCGAGCAATGGCAGGCCGAGGGCGCTGTCGAAATCACGGAACGGGCGCTGATCCGGGCGCGTGATCTGCTCAACACTTACGAAGAGCCGACGCTCGATGCCGCCAAGGATGAGGCCCTGCGTGATTATATCGCCCGCCGCGAGCGTGAAATCCCGGCGGCGGACGCCCTCAACCAGACGCATTGAGGGTGCAATGAAAGTGTCCCGATTGCCGCGTGATCCGGGTCCGGCAGGTTGGAATTGTCTGCTGCCACGGCCCAATGCACCAACGCCTCTGGAAGGGCATGTCAGCGCTGACTGGCTGATCATCGGGGCCGGGTTTGCGGGGCTTGCCGCAGCACGGCGTTTGTCACAGCTTTGTTCGGGCGACCGGATCGTCGTGCTGGAAGCAAGCCGCGTGGGCGCGGGGCCTGCCGGGCGCAACTCCGGGTTCATGATCGATCTGCCCCACGACCTGGCGTCTGACAACTACGGCGGCGCGTTGGTGGCGGATCGCGCCCAGACGGCAGATAACCGGCGCGGCATTGCCTTTGCCGCCGAGATGGCCGCGGATTTCGGGCTGAGCGAAGAGGCGTTCAGCCCATCTGGCAAGATCAACGGGGCGGCCACCCCCAAGGGACATCAGCACAACCTCGATTATGCGCGCCACCTGACAGCCATGGGTGAGGCGCATGAGATGCTGGATGCCGGCCAGATGCGGGATTTGACCGGAACAGATTATTACCAAAGCGGTCTTGTAACCCCTGGTGCCGCGATGATTCAGCCTGCGCTGTTCGTTCGCAGCGTTGCCGAGTCCTTGCTGTCAAATCGCTTGTCCATCCACGAGGAAAGCCCGGTGATTTCCCTGAGGCGACAGGGGAATTGGGTGGCGGAGACACCCAAAGGCCGGGTGACGGCGCCACGGGTCATTCTGGCGGTCAACGGTCACCTGGAAAGCTTTGGACATATGGCCAGTCGACTGATGCATGTCTTTACATATGCCTCAATGACCGAGCCGATGACCGCGGCACAAGCCGCTGCACTGGGTGGTGCACCGGTTTGGGGTCTCACACCCGCTGATCCCCTGGGTACGACGGTCCGCAGGATTTCCGGGACAGGAGGAGACCGGATATTAATCCGAAACCGGTTCACCTTCGATCCGGAAATGGAAGTGGATGACCGGCGTATCGCGTATGTGGGGCAGGATCATGATCGTGCCTTTGCGGCCCGGTTTCCGATGCTGGGCGATGTCCGGATGGCGTACCGGTGGGGCGGGCGGCTTTGCCTCAGCCTGAACAACGTGCAGGTCATCGGCGAGCTTGAGCCGGGGCTGTGGTCGGCCTGCTGTCAGAACGGGCTGGGAACGGCAAAGGGCACGCTGGCAGGTCTGCTTGCGGCGGAAGCGGCAAACGGCATTGAGACCGATGCGCTGGACCGGGCGCGGGCAGCTGAGACGCCCAAACGGCTGCCCCCCAGGGCCATCACAAAACTGGGCGCCGCGGTGCGTTTGCGCTGGGGGGAGGTTCGGGCAGGGCGCGAGCTCTAGGCGGTAAACTGGCTCATGATCTGCTGCATGACCGCCATGAAACTCTGATCTTTTTCAAGCGTGTAGGTCTGTAATCTGCTGTGATTGGCGGTAAAGTCCTGCAATGAAATTTCGCCTTCCGAAACTTGCAGCAAGGCCTCATAGCTGGTCTCAAAAACCACATCAGGGTCACGTGCTGCCGCATAGAGGACCGTCGGGGCGCCATCCTCAACCCGCATCGTGATCTGCTCGCCATCCACCCGCAACTCGGCGACGAAATCGTCGGTCAACAGGGTAACGCGCGCGGCGGCTGCCCCGAGCGTAGTGGCAACGGTTCTCAGATTGCCGGGTTTCACCTGCGCTTCGGGGGGGGGCATGCCGCCGCCAAATAGCGCCAGCTCGAAAAGGATGTTGCGGGTGCGTTTGCCGCTGTCGGTGAGCGCATAGAGGGCGGCACCGTGCTGGCCGTCCGATTTGGTGATCAGCCCGTCCGACATCAGTTTCGCCAGCCGGTCGGTCAGCAGGTTGGCCGCAATACCGGAGAGCCCGGTTTGCAGATCGGTGAAGCGCGCGGGCCCCGCGAGCAGATCGCGCAGGATCAGCAGGGTCCAGCGGTCGCCGATCACATCCAGCGCCCGCGCGATCGGGCAGAGCAGCTTGTAGGAACGCGTTTTGGCCATAGCATCTCACGGAAAAGTTACTTTAAAAAATAAAGTAATCACTTTAGTTCATCCAGTAATCTGTGAAAGGGAGGCATTGAAATGTCAACGCATACCAGAATTCTTGTCACCAGCGCGGCCGGAAAAACCGGCCTGCCGGTCACCCTTCAACTGCTTGAAAAGGGGTTCTCGGTGCGCGCCTTTGTGCGGCGGCAGGATCACCGTGCCCAGCAGCTCAAGGAGGCCGGTGCAGAGATCTTTGTTGGCGATCAATATGCGCTGACCGACATGCGCGCGGCAATGAAAGACGTCCAGCGTGCCTATCAATGCGCGCCGACCGCGCCCAATGGGTTGCACTACAATGCCGTCTTCACGGCTGCCGCCTTCGAGGCGCGGCTTGAGCATGTGGTTACCCTTGGTCAATGGCTGTCCACGGCTGATCACCCGTCGCTCTTCACGCGGGAAACCTATCTTGGTGACATCCTGATCCGCATGCCGGGCGACATGACCGTGACCTCTATCATTCCGGGCTGGTTTGCCGACAACTACCTGATGGTGCTGGATATGGCCGCTCATCTGGGGCTCTTTGCGATGCCGTTGGGGGCAGGGGATGTGTCTGGGAACGCGCCGCCGTCCAATGAGGATATTGCCAGCGTTGCCGTGGCCGCCCTCAGCGACCCAGAGGCCCATGCGGGTAAGACCTACCGCCCCACCGGGCCTGCACTCCTGTCGCCTGACGAGATTGCCGAGGCCATGGGGCAGGCACTAGGGTGCCGGGTACGGTACCGGAATATATCGGAGAAGATGATGATGAAGGCGTTGAGAGCGATGCCGCCTGCGAATTTTTCACAGGCCGCCGCCTCGCAACTGGCGCTTTACACGGAGGAGTACAGGCGGGGCACCTTTGCGATCAGCGCGCCGACGGATCACGTGTTGCGGATTGGTGGGCGGGTGCCCGAGCCCTTCGTATCCATCGTCAAGAGGAGGGTGGCGGCGCGACCTGATCTGCGGCGCAGTTTTCCCCGTCGCCTGAGTGCGATGGCGGGTTTTGCCCGGATGCTGCTGACGCCTGCGCTGGTGCCAAAGGAGATCGAGGCGCAGCGTGACTACGTGCGCCTCGCGGCTCCGGCGTTCAGTCAGGACGACGCGGAATGGGGCACCACGCATCGGCATCTTGGCCTGTCGTGAGCGGGCGGGACCGTCTTTTTGCGAAGGCTTCCAGAAGAGCGCCCGGGGATCACGCGGCGTGCCGACCCTGCAGCACTTCGGCCACCGTGGATCCCATGACAGAAGGGTTCGGGGCGACGGTGATGCCGACAGCGTTGAGCATCTCCACCTTTTCCTGCGCACTCTCCCCGAAGGCGGAGATGATCGCGCCTGCGTGACCCATTTGCCGACCTTTCGGCGCAGACAAACCCGCCACATAGGCGACCACGGGCTTGCTCATGTGGTCACGGACAAAAGCCGCAGCCTCAGCCTCCTGCGGGCCGCCGATCTCGCCGATCATCATCACTGCATCGGTGTCCGGATCGGCTTCGAAGAGTTCCAGGATGTCCCGGAAAGAGGCCCCGTTGATCGGATCGCCCCCGATGCCCACGGAGGTCGATACCCCGATGCCCAGAGCCTTCATCTGGCTTGCCGCCTCATAGCCAAGGGTGCCGGAACGCCCGACAATCCCGACACGGCCCGGCGTGTAGATATGCGGTGGCATGATCCCCATGAACCCCCGCCCGGGCGAGATGACACCAGCGCAATTCGGCCCGATCAGGCGTATTTTCCGATGCCGCGGGTACCGGCGCAGAAACCGTTTCACCCGCATCATGTCCTGCGCCGGGATACCGTCAGCCACGCAGACCGCGGTCTGGATGCCCGCATCGGCGGCTTCCATCATCGCATCGGCGGCAAAGGGGGGCGGGACAAACATGACGCTGGCCTGCGCGCCGGTGGCCTCAACGGCCTCGCGCACTGTGTTGAACACCGGGCGATCCAGAATGCGGCTGCCGCCTTTGCCCGGCGTGACACCCGCAACCACATTGGTGTTGTGCTCAATCATTTCCGCCGCGTGGAACTGGCCGATGCGGCCGGAAATGCCCTGCACCAGGACAGGCGTGGTTTCATCAATGAGAATGGCCATGGGGTCCTCCGATCCGTTTTGGGTTAGGCAGCGGCGTTTTGTCTGCGCAGGGAAACGGCGGCATCTGCCGCCTCGGCGAGCGTATCGGTCGCGATGATCGGCAGGCCGGATGTCTCAAGCAGCGCCTTGCCCTCCTGCACATTGGTTCCGGCGAGCCGCACAATGACCGGCAGGTCCAACCCGATGTCGCGGTAGGCCTGAATGACCCCATTCGCGATCCAGTCACAACGGTTGATGCCCGCAAAAATATTGACGAGGATCACGCCCACATTGGGGTCCGACAACACGGTGCGAAAGGCGGTGCAGACACGCTCCGGGCTGGCCCCGCCGCCGATGTCGAGGAAATTGGCCGGCTCGCCGCCCGCCAGCTTGATCATATCCATCGTGGCCATCGCCAGACCGGCACCATTGATGATGCAGCCGATGTCGCCGTCCAGACCCACATAGGCCAGCCCGTGATCGGCCGCCATCGCCTCGCGCGGGTCTTCCTGGCTGGGGTCGCGCAGGGCCGCCACATCCGGCCGCCGGTACAGCGCGTTGGTGTCGAAACTCATCTTGGCATCCAGTGCCACCAGATCGCCGGAGGCGCGGATCACCAGCGGGTTGATCTCGACCATGAAGGCGTCGAGGTCCCGATAGGCGCGGTAGCATGCGTTCAACACATTGACCATCTGCGCGATCTGTCCGCCCGAGAGCCCCAGCGCAAAGGCCAGTTCGCGCGCCTGATAGCCCGCCAGCCCGACCGCCGGGTCAATGATCATGCGGCGCAGGGAGTCCGGGTCCTTTTCCGCGAGGTCTTCGATTTCCATACCGCCATGCGAAGAGGCGACGATCATGATCCGTTCGGATTTGCGATCCAGCACAAAACCCAGATAGAGCTCCTGCTGGATGTCCGAGGCTTCTTCCACCCAGAGGCGGTAGACGCCTTTGCCCGCCGCCCCCGTCTGCTTGGTGACCAACTGCTTGCCAAAGAGCGTGGCGGCATAGTCGCGCACCTCGTCTTCGGTCTTGCAGAGCTTTACGCCACCGGCTTCACCGCGCCCGCCGGAGTGGATCTGTGCCTTGACGACCCAGGCCTCGCCTCCCAATTCGCGCGCGCGGTAGCCTGCCTGTTCGGGGGAATACGCGACCCCGCCGCGGGGCACGGGCACCCCGAAACCAGCAAGAATTTCCTTGGCCTGATGTTCGTGGATGTCCATGGTATTCCCCCTTTTGTGCGTTCAGACTTTTTCAGCGATGGCGCGCGCCACATCGATCACGTTGCGCGCCATTTTCTCCGAGGCGGCATCGATCATCTTGCCGTCGAGCGAGGCCGCACCGCGCCCTTCGTCCTCGGCTTTCTTCAACTCTTCGATAATGCGCTCGGCCTTGGAAACCTCGGTTTCCGGAGGGCTGAAGACCTCGTTGGCCAGGGCAACCTGGCTGGGGTGGATGGCCCATTTGCCTTCGCAGCCCAAGGCAGCGGCCCGGCGTGCGCCGTCCTTGTAGCCCTCGGGATCAGAGAAATCGCCAAAGGGCCCGTCTATGGCGCGCAACCCGTAGGCGCGGCAGGCAATCACCATCCGGGTGATCGACGCGTGCCATTGATCGCCGGGGTAGAGCGGGTTCAGCCCGCCGATGTTCACCGTACGCGCCCGCATGGAAGCCGCATAATCCGCAACCCCGAAATGCAGCGCTTCAAGGCGGCCACCGAATTGCGCAATTGCCTCGACGTTGGCCATGCCAAGTGCCGTTTCGATCAGGGCCTCAAGCCCGACACGGCTGTGCAGGCCGCGCCCCTGTTCGATCTGGTTCACCATCGCATCGACCATGTAGAGGTCGGCGGGGACGCCAACCTTTGGCACCAGCAGGGTGTGCACCCGGTCCCCGGCCTGCTCCATCACATCGACCACGTCGCGGTACATGTAGTGGGTGTCGAGGCCGTTGATCCGAACAGAAACCGTCTTGCCCCGGGCCGCCCAGTCGATGTCATTGAGGGCCTGAATGGCGTTGCAGCGTGCCTGTTCCTTTTCGGGGGGCGCAACCGCGTCCTCCAGATCGAGAAACACGTAGTCGGCGGTGCCCTCGGCGGCCTTGTCGATCATTGTCGGGTTCGATGCGGGCACGGCCAGTTCAGACCGTTGCAGACGTTGTTTATTCAGAGGGTAGAGGGTGTGTGACACGAGGGTATTTTCCTTTGAGACTGTGTTATTCTGCGGCAACGGCCAGCGGCTGTTGCATGGGGGTTTCATCGGCAAACCAGCGCTGTGCGGCAGCAACGCCAGAGCCGAATTCGATGTCTGCGCCTGCCCGGTGCAGCGCCATCTCTGCCACGGAAAGCGCGGTGAGGCACATGCCCTCATTCAGGTCACCGATGTGGCCGATGCGAAAGACCTTGCCTGCCAGCCGCGCCAGACCGCTGCCCAGTGAGGTGTTGTAGTCCTCATAGGCGATGCGGATCACTTCGCGCGCATCCACGTCCTGCGGTGTGCGAATGGCCGAGACGGTGTTGGAATGGAGCGACGGGTGTTCCGCCACCAGATCGAGACCCCAGGCAGCCACCCCCCGGCGCACCCCTTCGGCAAGGCGGGTGTGGCGGGCAATGGTGTTGTCGAGCCCTTCGGCAAAGATGCGGTCCAGTGATTTGCGCAACCCGTGCAGCAGCTGCGTAGGCGGGGTGTAGGGAAAATAGCCATCGGCGTTCAGCTTCACCATGTCGCTGAATTCGAAATAGGCGCGGCGCGAGGTCGAGGTTTCGGCCAGCGCCATGGCCTTTTCGCTGACCGCGAGAATACCCAGACCGGCGGGCAGCATCAGCCCCTTCTGGCTGCCGGTGATGGCCAGATCGACACGCCAGTCGTCCATGCGGAAATCCAGCGATCCGATGGAGGAGACACCGTCGACAAAGAGCAGCGCGTCGTGGAAGTTTTCGTCCAGCGCGCGGCGCACGGCGGCAACATCGGATGTCACCCCGGTAGCGGTTTCATTGTGGGTGACGAACACCGCCTTGATTTCGTCCTTCGTGTCCGCGGCCAGTTGCCGTTCGAATTCGCGCACCGGCACACCCGCGCCCCATGGGACGTCCACCAGATGCACATCCAGACCTAGCCGTTCAGCCATTTCCGCCCAGAGGGTCGAGAATTGCCCGTGCCGGGCCATCAGCACCTTGTCGCCGGGGTTCAGCGTATTGGTGATGCCCGCTTCCCAGGCTGCGGTGCCCGATCCGGGAAAGATCAAGACGGTGCCGGTCTTGGTGCGGAAGACTGATTTGAGGTCTTGGAAAAGGCTGAGGGTGACATCCCCGAAATCCGGGGCGCGCATGTCCTGCATGGGCACGTTCATGGCCTGGCGTACAACTTCCGGCACATTGGTCGGGCCGGGAATGAAGAGGTGGGTCTGTCCGGTGCGCATCTGAGTCCTCCTTGTCGATGGGAGGACCATGACGCAAGTTCCGGTTGTGACCTAAGGGAACCGCGTCCTGCTGTGGATGCGAATATTTACAAGATGGAAATGTTGTAAATTTGTAAAATTTTCGGTATCGAATGTTGTATGAAGACGTTTATCGGCCCAAAACTGCGTCGCCTGCGCGGAGATAGCGCTCAGACCCAGGCGCAGATGGCCAAGGCGCTTGGCATCAGCACATCCTATGTAAACCTGCTTGAAAAGAACGAACGCAGCGTGTCGGTGCCGGTGCTGCTGAGGCTGTTGGAGGTCTATGGTGTCGACTGGCGCGATCTGGTCGAGGATGACGACACCGCCAAGCTGGCGGATCTGCGCGGGGTCCTGCAGGATCCGCTCTTCGAAGCCGGACGCCCGGATCTGACCCAGCTGCGGGGCGCCTTGACGCATAGTCCCGATCTGGCCGCTTGTTTTCAAAAACTGCATCAGGCTTATCTCGCGGCAACCGACCAGCTGATGAGCATGGCCAGTGCGGGCGAGGGCGCGCAGGCGGCCCTGCCGAAGGCACCGGAAGCGACGGTGCATAATTTCTTTCGCAAACATCATAACTACTTTCACGAGCTTGAACGCGCGGCAGAAACATTCTGGGGCGGCAAGCGTGTGGCAACCGATGATATCTATGCGGCCCTGAAAGAGCGGCTGCGCAAGAAGTTTGGCCTGCATGTCCGTCTGGTGCCGGTTGCCGACATGCCGGGCACGCTGCGGGAATACAGCGAGGACCGCCGGGAGGTGATCCTCTCCGAGGCGCTGGACCATCCCAACAGGGTGTTTCAGCTGGTGCATGTCCTCGGCCTGATCGAGCATAAGGATGTTCTGGATGACCTGATGTTGAAATCGGGCCTGACCGACCCGCAGGGGCGCGCGCGCTGCCGGGTGGAGCTGGCCAACTACTTTGCAGCGGCGGTGTTGATGCCCTACGGGGCCTATCTGGATGAAATCCTCAGCAGCAAATATAATTTCGACCATGTGGCCACGCGGTTTGGCGTGAGTTTTGAACAGGCATGCCATCGCGCCACAACGCTGCAACGCAGTGGTGCGCGTGGGGTGCCGTTTTTCTTTCTGCGCATCGACAAGGCAGGCAATGTGTCCAAGCGGTTCAACGCCACGGATTTCCAGCTTGCGGAATATGGCGGAGCCTGTCCGCGGCTGGATGTGCATACGTCCTTCCGCACGCCGGGGCGCATCGTATCGCAATTCGTGGAAATGCCGGACGCCAGCCGGTTTTTTGTTTTTGCGCGCACGGTGGATCGCCCGAGCTTCACCCGCTTTGCCCAGGACGTGCGGCTGGCGGTTGCGATGGGCTGCAGCACCGAGCATATTTCGGCCATCGGATATGCCGAAGGGCACGCGCTGTCCGATACCACGATGACCCCCATCGGGATCAATTGCCGGATTTGCCCGCGAGTCAATTGCGATCAGCGGGCGCATCATGCGGTGGTGCGGTCCGACCCGGTGGACGAACGGCGCCGAGGGGCCACACGCTACGGCAGCTGAATGCTGCGATAGGCCCGCGGTCCCCGTCTGAAACCAAGCGCGACCACCGGCAATCCCATGCTGCGCGGCCCCCCGATTATGACTTTTTAAACCTGCCGGAAATATTCTTGTCAATTTCAAGAAGAGGTGGTGCATGCATATTCTGATTGTCGAAGATGACTTGACCCTTGCGAGTTCGCTGAAATCCGCGCTTGAACTGGGCGGGGCAGCCGTGGACGCCGTACGCTCGGTGGCGGACGCCATGTCGCGTGCACTGCGGGCGCAGTATGACTTGGTCATTCTGGATCTGTTTGTAATCGACGGGGCGACAGTCTCTTTCTCCAATTTCCTGCGCATGCGCATGCCTGACACACCGATTCTGTCGATCACCGGGTCCAGTATCTTTGCCAACGGCGATCACAACGAGGCGATGAGCGCGGATTACCTGATCCGGAAACCGGTCTCGCCCTCGGAAGTTTCGGACATCGCATTTTACCTGATTGACCGGGGTAAGCTGTCCAAGGCATCGCCCGCCACGTGAGTCGCCCCACCGACTGGCATCATGCCGCGACTTGTTTCGTAAAAGGCACGTTGCGCCCGGTGTTTGTGCTGTTGGGGACGTGCGTGCGGCGCATTGGGCAACAAGTACTCATGTGCCGCTAACCAAATTTTAGCATGATGAAATCTCTATTAATTGCAGGCACGCTCAGGCCACATTTTTGCGACGGATTTGAGAGAAAACGCGCCTGATCACGCGGAGTATCCGGAGGAGAAAGATGCACGCTAGGAATTCAGACAACGACCTGGCCGAAGCGCTGGAAAACTGCGCCGCGGAACCGGTGCACATACCCGGCACGATCCAGTCGCATGGCGCGATGATTGCGGTGTGCAACACGAGCTTGCAGGTGCTCTACGCAAGCGTCAACACGGCGGACATTATCGGTCGCCCGGTAACAGACTTGCTTGCGCAAACGCTCAACGATCTGTGCAGCCGGGAAGAAAGGCATGCATTGCTCAACGGAATGATCCATCAGGAGACCGATCAGAAGGTGAATGAGTTGGGGCTGCTGAAGATTTTCGGAAGCGAAGTCATTGTCACCGCGTCGGCAGCGCCTGGATGCACCCTTTTTGAGTTTGAACCGG
Source organism: uncultured Roseobacter sp. (assembly GCF_947492555.1). Classification (GTDB taxonomy): domain Bacteria; phylum Pseudomonadota; class Alphaproteobacteria; order Rhodobacterales; family Rhodobacteraceae; genus Roseobacter. Next base: position 273,008 of record NZ_CANLNE010000001.1, on the reverse strand, counting down.
CAACCTTGCGGGAGACGGCCGTTCCGGACAACCTGCGGGATCTTGAGTTTCTGACATCGCAACTACGCTCTGTGAACACGGCGCAGACGCTCTTCGATAAGACGGTACAACTTCTGCAGATACTCACCGGATACGATCGGGTCATGATTTATCAATTTGAGGCCGAAGGGCATGGTCGGGTGCAGGCCGAAGCCACCGTTGCCGGGATTGACACGTATCTCGGGCTGAGTTTTCCCGCATGGGACATCCCCGCACAAGCGCGCAGGATCATGCTCCAAACCCCAATGCGCTACATCGCGGACGTGAATGGCACTCCTGTTCCGGTTCTGTCCGCAACACCTACGCTGCAGCCACTGGACATGACGGCTAGCCATCTTCGCGGCGTTTCGAGTGTGCACATGCAGTACCTGCGCAACATGGGGACAGGGGCGACCTTCACGCTGAACATTGTGATCAAGGACACGCTCTGGGGGATCATCTCATTCCATCATACCAAGCCGCGGCACCCCAACCAGCGGATGCGGCAACTGTGCCGCAATTTTGCAGAATTCTTCAAACTACAGCTGGAAAGCATCCAGCAAGTGGCCCAGATGGAGCGTCTCGTGCAGGCCGAAGAATTGCGTCGAAGAGTCACGAACGGGCGCCGCGAAGAAATGAGCGCCGAGGTGTTCGAGGCCGCCGTGGTTGAAGATCTGGCAAAGGCCATGCAGGCTGACGGGGCGGCCATGCTATTCAAGGATGCCGTGTTCACGACCGGCATCACGCCGCCCAGAGAGGGATTGGCGGAGCTCTTTGAGAATAGTTCCTTCGAACCCGGTGTTACCTCTTCCTCGCACCTCGGCGAGGAGTATCCGACACTCTCAGCGCAATGCGGCCCGGACATTTCTGGAATACTTGTAGCCAAACTGCCGGAAGACAGCGCAGTCATCTTCTTTCGCAAGGATCGACAAAGCGCTGTGTCCTGGGCCGGTGTACCCGAAAAGACGATCATCAAGCTGGACGGCGTGGCTCGGTTGAATCCACGCAGCTCCTTTGCGCAGTACAAGGCCGAGGTCCGCGGCACATCGGAGCCCTGGACCCTGGATCAAAAGTCGATTGCCGAAGAAATCTGGTCGATGCTGGTGAGTGCCGAGCGCAAGGCACTCATCGAAAGGACCAACCGTCAACAATCGTTGCTGATTGACGAGTTGAACCACCGTGTGCGCAATATTCTCGCCCTGATCCGGTCGTTGTCGCAGCAATCCTTGACCCATAACGGATCTATCCAAAGCTATGTCGCCGCACTGGAGGCCCGTATTTCCGCGGTCGCGTCCGCCCATGATCTTGGGGCTGAAAAGACAAACGTCAGCGCTACCGCGATGCAGATCTTTGCGCTGGAAGCGGCGCCCTACAATCAGGAAGACAGGCGCGTCAGCGTGCGGGGCGACGACGTTGGCATCCGGTCGGATTTGGTGCCGATGTTTGCGCTGGTCGTGCACGAGTTAATGACCAATGCCGTGAAATACGGCGCGCTGTCGCAGCCCGAGGGTCACGTGTCGATTGATCTGAAACGGCATGACGACGGGTTGCACGTCAACTGGCGGGAAGATGGTGGGCCGGAAATCCATCCGCCGGAGATCAAGGGCTTTGGAACCACGCTGATCGAAACCTCGGTGCCCTTTGAGTTAGATGGCGAGGTTGAACTGGACTATCACAAGGGTGGGGTGCGGGTTGTGCTGAAACTGCCGGACTCCGTGTTGGTGGACAAGCTCCCCCTCAAAACGCTGGAGAGTGTTTCACCCTCTCTTTTCCCCCACCCCCTCGCAAACGATCCGCTTGAAATCACGAAGGCCAGATGCCTGCTGCTGGAGGATAACTATGTGGTGTCCCTGGACACGGCGCGGGTTCTCGAAGCCGTTGGCTTTGAGACGGTGGAGACCGCGCTCAATGTGCAGGATGCGCTGGCAAAGCTGGATCGTCTGAACCCCGGAATTGCCATTCTCGACATCAATTTGACCGCCGGTCTGACGTCAGAGCCCGTGGCAGAGGCCTTGGCGGAGCGGGGCATTCCCTTTATCTTCGTGACAGGTTACGGCGATACGATGAAACTTGGCGGGATGTTTGCCTCCTCTCCCGTGGTGAAAAAGCCAGTTCGGGAGGATGAATTGCGCTCTGTGTTGGCGGAGATTGATACATGACAGAACTGGCCCCGATAAGAAGGGGCGTCCGAGCACATGTCGCCCTGTCGACACGCGATCTGCATGAAACATTGCATCATGATCCAGTGCTGGGCCGTTTGACCGCCCCCGATATCACGCCCAGGTGTTATCGTACCGCCTTGCAGGTCTTGCAGCGTTTCTATGAGGTGGTGGAAAGGGCACATCAGCAGGCGGGTATATGGCCTGATCTGTCTCTGCAGATGGTATGTGCCCAACTCCAGGCGGATGTGGGGCCACCACAGGAAGTAGAAACCCAGCTGGTCTATGAAACTGAGGAAGCACTGCTCGGAGGACTCTACGTGGCACATGGCGCGTCCTTTGGCAGGTCCAGTTTTCGCGCCAATATTGCACAGGTTTTGCCTGATGCGCCGCAGGCTTTCATCAGCGCTCGTCTGGGCAAGCAAACGTGGCAATCGCTGGTCGCGCTGATGGAAAGTCGCGGGTGTGATGCGCCTGCGGCAGAGCGGATCGAGCGGGGGGCTGCCCAGAGCTTTGCATTTGTCGCGGCGGTTTCCTCGCGGATGCGCATTGGGAGTTGACCTGTACCGCCAGGGTCAGGTGATCACCGGAGGCCATGCGTTAGAGTTTTTTACGTGAAATATAAATTTAATTCATATTGTTACGGTGCGTAGTTGAAGTTTATCATGCAGGCAATTTTGGGGGCTCTCAATCAACCCCGGACGCAGGCGTCACGGGCCGCATAACCCTGCAAAATGATCTGTCCAGCGCGCCACTTTTGCTGCGTCTTGCGCCTTGATCCGGGAAAGCGCCTCGGATGCCTCCATGGCGACCTCGACCTCTTGGCGCTCTGCCAGAGCAGCAATACGCATCGTGTACCAGGCCGTCACAGCGCCTGTCTCGGTTGACGTCAGCCTTGGAAAGGCCGGGTTCAGATTTTCGCCGCGTTGCCACTGATGCGGTAGATCGGGCTCCAGCACCAATGCGCGCGCCAGACCAATAACGTCCGCGTGGCCTGCACGTATCAGTTCATCAGCCTGCGCGAAGGTCTTGACACCGCCGGTGAGCATCAGGGGTTTTGCCGTCCGTTTGCGCGCCTGCCTGGCGAATTCTGCGAAATAGGGGCCTTTGCCCGCACCATCGGAGGAAGAGGCCGCGCCCGGGAAATAGGTCCCTCCGCTGATGTCGATCAGATCGATGGGGCAGGCTTCCAACTCGTCGACCAGAGCCAGCGCATCTCTCTCTGTCAGTCCCCCTTCGAGCATATCGGAGGCGTTGATCTTGATGGCAACGGGAAAGGTCTCGCCAACGGCATCGCGCACGGCTGAAATCACATCCAGAACGAGACGTCGCCGCGCTTCCGGAGAGCCGCCATAGACGTCGTTGCGTGTGTTGAACAAGGGGGAGAGAAATTGGCTGAGCAGAAATCCGTGGGCGGCGTGAATCTCAACTCCACCAAAACCCATGGTCTTGGCAGCCCCCGCAGTTTGGGCAAATTCGTCAGGCAGTTTCCGTATTTCTTTCAGGGTCATCGCAGCGCAGGTCAAACCGGGCAGGTCGATGGCGCTTGGTCCGGCGGGCTGGCTGATCTTTGCATGGGCGAGGGCCCCGGCGTGACCAAGTTGCACCCATAGCCCCGCGTCATTGGCCTGTCCTGCGCTGGCTAGCTCTTCGAAGGGTGTCGAGGTTTCGGGCTGGAGTACAAGATTACCGGGATTTTCCGGAAACCGTGACGTACCTTGCACTTCGCCAATGATTGATGCGGCGATGCCACCATTTGCCCACCGCGCATATACCTTGTTCTGTGCCGGGGTCGGCCTGCCACACCCATCCCCCAGCGCGTCTGACATGGCTGCCTTGACAAGCCGGTTCTTCAGGACCGCGCCACAGGGGAGATGAACCGGTTGAAACAGGAGGTTGTCATGGGTCTTTGATGTCATTTCGGGACCCTGCTGGCGGTAGAGTATTTCATCAGAACTGTCCTGTTGGAAAGAGTGTGTTTGCAGTGCCATTGCAGCCGCGCATGAGCAGTTTAGGTCGGGTCATTTTTGCAATAGGCAGATTTCAATCAATTTTTTCTGGGGATGAAAAGATCGGATGCGCGGTAATCCAGTTGCTTTGGCGTCCAGCCCAACAGCCTTTGTAGTTTCTGTGCGGTCATCCCTTGCTTCAGAGTTGGCCCAAGCGCCGCCGCACCGTGTCGTGTAATCAATGTATCCATAGGCACGACAAAATGAGGATGTTCCGAACCGCTGTAATGTGCAATGAAATCCGCGATCTGCTGCACGGGAACACCCTCTTCGGCAACCGCATTGAAATGGCCGATGAGATCGCACCGCACGAGCAGCGCACCGTAAACATCGGCCAGGTCTTGTCGATGAATGAGCGGCCATCGCGCGTCCAAGGTGCCCCAAATCTCGATCGGCTGACCGCATGTTGCTGCCGACATGAAGCTTTCCAACGCGCCGCCCGCCCCGTGATAAACCAATGCGGGATGGATGACAGCCGTTGAAAAATCGGGCGATGCCAACAATTGTCTGGCGTGCTGAACCATCCAGGCAAATGCGGGCACAGGGTTGAAGGGATGATCTTCGTCCGCGCTGGTCTCCCCGGTGTCACCATAGAGCCAACAGCCACCAGTGTAGAGCAGACGTGGACGATGCCGCACTTTTTTGACTTTCTCCAGAAGGGCAGCGACAAGCCTGCCGTCAACTTCCGCCATGTCTTTGTCGAACGTTGTTGCGGTGTGGATAATAGCTTCATGGGTGACCGCATGACGGGCCCAGTCCTCGGGCACGCGTAAGTCGCCCGCATAGGGTGTCGCCCCTGCCGCCATAACGCTCTGCCGCGCGCGCTGAGAACGCGTCAACGCGGTGACGTCATGCCCGTCTTCAACGAGCTTGCGCAGGATCGCAGTTCCAATCGTGCCGGTGGCCCCGGTGATAAAGACACGCACAGCTTCCTCCATTTGACTTTCGCGCCATGCTAGAGCCTCAAGCCCCCTTCAGGTCAATCGCGAGGGTCAGAGATTGACCGGATCTTGAAAATTTCAGAAAATATTTTGGTAACAATTGATTAAGCTGATTTTTGTCTCTTTTCACAGAGGGCTCATCAGGTTGATTTATCGCAGAATGCAAAGTTTCTATGGCTCGTGGCGCCGTTCTGCATTGCTGGCGCGATAGAAAGATTCATGAGAGTGCGGCTCATGGTCAAACCGCGGTTGCCAGAGAAGGGTCTTATCATTCGGATGGGCGCATCCTGAAGTCCTTCAAGGGCGTCGCAATCCCGTCGACCGCTTTCATTGCGCACGTGCTGGAGCCTTATGCGCCGGTGCAGGTTCCGGGCGCGGTGTGCGCGGATTAGGATCGGATTCAAGCGCCGAACTGCCGGGTCTCAAGCGGTTATGATGAGCCGGAAATTTGTGTTGGTAGTAAGAGGAAGGGACGCCTGATGTGACAAAAAGGCAGGGATTGAAAACCTTTGCGGTCGATACAGGCTTGTTGTTCGATCATGAGGGGCGGAGCTTGCTTCAGAAGGACCCGGCCGACGTGCCGTTGCCCCTTGGGAGTATTTCTCTTCCACCAGGTTTATCTTCCGCTGTCGTCTCCAACTCATTCTGGTTTGGAACACAGGGCGGGGGCCTGCTGAACGGGCTGCATGCCAGAGCAGGCCGGTCTGTGCTGGATTGGGACGTCGGGGGCGATTTGGACGGTCACGATTTTCTGACGGGCACCGCCTTGGCGGATTACATTGATGGGCGCGCGGGGAATGACACGATCCTTGGTCTCGGAGGAAACGATACGCTGATTGGGGGAGGTGGTCGGGACTCACTGCAGGGCGGGTCCGGCAATGACACTCTCCAGGGAGGCGATGACAACGATACCCTTCGGGGCGGCGCGGACAACGATTTGATCCGGGGCGGCGAAGGTGCTGATGTTCTTGGCGGCGGCGAGGGCGACGACACGCTGAATGGTGGGTCCGGAAATGATTTTCTGTTGGGCGGTGCGGGGCTGAACGAGATAGACACAGGCGCAGGTGGAGACACGATCGGGTGGCACCCCAGCAGTTCATGGGCTTCCGGTGAATTCGGCTTTGTGGAAGTGATGGATTTCAGCCTTTCCGACGACCGGTTTCGGTTTGACGACGGCTTTTTTGCCCAGGACCCGGGTGATGGGGACGTGCTATTCGCGATCAACGTCGGGGTCGACACCTACATTTGCGCTAACACGGCCCATGATGGCTGGCAGTGGATTGCCCGGTTGCGTGACGTGGAGGCCGCTCTGGTTGCTGAAAAAATTGCGGATGACAGTATTCTGGAGGGATCAACGTGGGGACATGAGCCATTGTTCATTGGTCCCCAGCCGGAAATACCATTTGATCCTCCGGTTCTGGAAACGCTGGACATCCCATGGATGGGGTAGGCCGTCATACTGCGGATCAGATCTGCCGGGGGCGTGACCTCGCCACGTCGGCCCAAACCAGCCGTTGATAGGGTGTAACGTGACATCTTTCTCGCGCCGACACCCGTCACGTTAGCCGCAGTGACCCGTGGAGGGAATGCCCGCGGAACTCAGGCGCGGGAGCAACCGGAACCCGCTGCGCCACCCGGGCTGTTGCCTTTGCGGATTCATTGATAGGATGCGCCACACAGACCTCACTTTTTCCAATGCCCGTAGTTTTCCGATGATTTTTCGATTTCTGACATTTACGCTCGACACGGAACGGCGTGAATTGCGGGATGACATGGGCCTGGTACCCCTGTCACCCAAGGCATTTGATGTCTTGTGCTATCTGATCGAACATCAGGATCGTGTGGTGCCGAAATCCGAGCTGTTGGATGCTTTCTGGTCGGCACAGGTTTCAGAGGCGGCCCTGCAGAAAACCATCAGCCTGATCCGCAAGGCAACGACCGTGGCGGACAACAGCCAGGAGGTTCTGAAAACCTACCACGGCCTTGGCTTCCGCTTCGTAGCTGCCGCGCAGGAGAGACCGCAAACGCCAAGCCCCGCCCTTGTGGGTAATGACGCCGAGGCGATTGTGGTCCGCGAACAGCGATTGGCCGCGGTTCTGAGCCTTCGGATCGGACACTCAGGTGGGCAGGTGGGCGCTGACGACCCGCCGCCGCTCTCCGACGAGTTTCTCGGCCGCGCTCGGGAAATTGTCGATCAGTATCAGGGGCACCTGTTGCGGATGGTGCTGGAAGGTTTCACCGTCTCTTTCGGCTTGGGTGGCATCTACGAGGACGGCGCCCGACGGGCCGCGCATTGTGCCCTGGCACTGTTGGACTGTGCGGACATGCTGGGCCCGGGTGCGGTGGTGTCCATTGGGATCGACACCGGGACCAGCGACGTCGTTGCGGGGGAGGACATGGAAAAATGGGCGCCTCCCGGCGGGATTGAACGCAAGGCCAACGCCCTCTCCAAGGCTGCCGCGCGCGGCGAAATCATCCTCAGCGCCGCAACCCATGATCAGCTGCGGGATGAGATTGAGAGCGTGCAGTGCCCCGCCGGATTTCGCCTGATCTCGATCCCTCAGATGCAATCCGGTGTCCCGGCGCGGCCCCGAAAAAAGCCTGCTGCCTTTGTCGGTCGTCGCGCGGAAATGGCTTTTTTGCTTAAGAACCTTGAGCTTGTGCAGACAGGAGACGGGCAGGGGGTTGTCTTGTCCGGCCCGGCCGGCATTGGCAAAACGCGATTGGTGTCCGAATTTCTGAAAACGTTGGATGAGGCAGGTGTCAGGCACATCAAGCTGCAGTGCCTTCCCAGTCTGATAAACTCACCCCGCGCGCCTATCCGGGATATGTGCCTGTCGCTCTTTTCGCCGCCTCCGGAGGGTACGCTTCTTGATGATGTCGATACCGCGCTGTTGCAGGACCTCTATGAAGAGCCCAATGTCTCCAAGACGGCACTGGCCGCACTGTCAGATCATCAGCGGCGCCAACGCAGCCTCGTCCTGATCGACAGAATGCTGGCGGCCTCGTGTGAGAGCCAGCCGATGGTACTTGTCATTGAAGATACGCATTGGATTGATGCCACCTCGCAGGAGTACCTGGAGGCGATGCTCCGTGATATTGGGCGCAAGCGGCTTATGATCGTGATGACCACGCGCCCCACCGACACAGCGTCCCTGACCGAAGGGGTCCTGCACCTTGCACCTCTTGGGCGTGCGGACAGTGTGAGCTTGCTTCAGCAGAACGCAGACAACAAGGGGTTCGATGAGACCACCAGCGAGCAGTTGGTGCGCCGCGCCGCTGGCAATCCGTTCTTTATCGAGGAATTGGCTTTGGCGTGTCAGGTCGGGGCTGATCCCTCCACCGATTTACCAGACACGGTTCAGGCGGTCATCGCCGTCCGGATCGGTGCGCTGGACGCCGGGCTGCGTACCTTGCTCTACGTGATCGCCGTCATTGGGACGCCTGCACGGATCGAGCTGATGATGCTTTTGCTTGGGAAGCGGGTGGAAGAGGTCGAGCACGCGGTCGAACCGCTCATCCGCATGGGGTTTATTCAGGCGGAGCCAGATGGGTACACGTTTCGCCATATGTTGATCCATGACACGGCCTGTTCAATGGTGGCGCCCAGGGATCGAAAGCGCCTGCACGCCGACATTGCTGCCTTGCTGGAAGAAGAAGTGTTTGACTGGACCCCGAGGCCGGAAAGACTGGCCTGGCACCATCAGGAAGCTGGCGCGCGCCGGAAAGCCATTTCCTATTGGATCGCTGCCAGCCGTGATGCGCTCCACCGTTCGGCGCGTCGCGAGGCAATCGCTTTTGCCCGTGACGGGTTGGCCCTGATTGATGCAGATATGCCGGACGCTGCAAAGGAGGAACTTGATCTGCAGCTTTGCCTGGCACCCGCCTTGGCGGCGCTGCGCGGATACGGCGCGGTGGACGTGGGAGAGGCCTATTACCGGGCCCGTGTGCTGAACCGCGGCGTGGGCAGCACCAAGTCGGAAATCCGGGTGCTGGTGGGGTTGTGGATTCACACATGGGTCAGCGGGCGTTTGACGGAATCACTGGGCCACGCGGGAAAGCTTCTGGACATCGCGGCCTCAGTCAGGGAACCCGCGCTTGATCTGCAAGCCGAGGCCAGCATGGGGCAGGTGCTCTTGCACCGCGGAGAAACACAAAAGGCATTGGGCCATTTGATGTCGGGGTTGCGCAGCACCGGCGGTGCGCCGCCCGCGACACTGCCCGCACAAAACTCGGCTGTGGCCTGCGCCGCCTATGCCGCCTGGACCACCAGCTTGTCGGGGGACGTCGAAAGGGCCAAAGCATATATTGAGCGCTCTGCGGAGTTGAGCGAGGTGCACGAAAACCCATTTGCACAGGCCATTCACTTCGCACTCTGTTCAGAGCCATACATGTTCATGGGGGATGCCGCAGGCTGCCTTGCGCTGGCGGATCGCGCCGTTGTCGTCAGCCGGGAACACAACTTCGATTTCTGGCTTAGCACCGGCTTGGTCATGCGCGGCTGGGCATTGGGGCAATTGCAGGATTTTGAGCCAGCGTTTGAAGCGATGGACGAGGGGATTGCGGTCTTTGAAGCCGCTGGTGCCGGGGTGCAGTTGGCAAACTGGTACGGGTTGCAAGCGGAAACGTTCTTGGCAGCAGATCAGCCTGAAGCGGGTTTGGAAGCGGCACAGCACGCGCTGACCTGCGCGCAAAAGGCGGAAGACGTTTTTTTCACGCCGCGCATCCACGCAACGGCGGCGCGTTTGCACAGGATGTTGGGCGCGGAAAGCCGGGCTTCTGAACACAGCCAAAAGGCGTCTGACTTAATTCGTGCATTCGGTATGACTCCGAGGTTCCTGGACCTCGCTGATACCGGCTCCTGAACGAACTGTCGTAGGGTCAGGATTTGGTCAAGACTTCGTCAGGATTCATTCCCTGTCTTCTGAGACCATCGGTCGATGCCGCGTAATGCAAAATCATCGCCGTCTTCTGAGCCAAGAAATTGCCGCATGCGGGTTGTTTGTTGGGACCAAAAGACAGCGAGCGAGGTCGGCAGTTTATCATTCCCGCTCTGGGGTTGCGCGGCAGAGACGTACGAGGGGTTTAGGTTGTGAACTTGAATTGGGATGATCTGCGGATTCTGCTGGCCATTGTCCGTTCCGGCTCGCTGACGCGGGCCTCTGTCATGTTGGGCATCGACCAGTCGACGGCCGGGCGCAGGCTTTCGGCTCTTGAAGCGGCGCTTGGCACAACCCTCTTTTTGAGATCGAAAACCGGCATCATTCCGACCGAGATCGGCGAGAAACTGATCGTACACGCCATGGAGATCGAGCGGCGTGCTGACACCATCGCCGAGGTCGCGGCCGCCCCGGAAGAGGGCCCCGTGGGACAGCTGCAGATCATGGGCGACCATTGGGTTCTCGAGCAGCTGGCAAACCTGTTTTTACCTCCCTTCGTAAAAGCTCATCCGCAGATGTCCCTGCGGCTCGCCTCCGGTCAACCGACGGCGTCGCTTTGGACGGCTGCAACCATTTCCCTGTGGTTCGAAGAGCCACCGCAAATGGGGGAATTTGCCATCAAGCTGGTGGAGGTGCCTTTTGCTGTTTACGGCCCGCGCGGGGTCAATCATGACAATTTACCCTGGGCATCGATGATGGATGAAAGCGCAAGCCGCCGCGCGCCCGCCAAGTTTCTTGAGAAGATGCGCAAACCTGAAGAGGTGTTGCAGCTGACGGCGAATGATGCACGGCTGGTGCGTACCGCGGTTGCTGGCGGGCTGGGCAAGGGGTTGCTGCCGGTCTGTCTTGGGGACAACGATCCGGCGCTGCAGCGGATTGACCACCCTGAATATGAAATCACCCGTGTTCTGCATTTGCATGCGCATCCTGATACAGTGCAGACGCTGCGGGTACAGACGGCCATTCGCTGGCTGCGGGAGAGGGCACAGAGCGTTTTCGGCGATCCGGCACAAGCGACGCAACAGGATAGCGTGGCGACCTTCAAACAGCGTGCGTGCGCCTGAAAAGGCTTGGGGACTTGTGAGCCCACGCGGGCAAGGCAAGGCGCTGGGCGTACGCGCACCTCACACATCAGGAAAGGGTCTGCAAGATGACACCACTGGTTTCCGCCAAGTGCACCTGCGGCGCGTTGCAGTTCGAGGCATCTACGGCACCGGTTACGCAGATGATCTGTCATTGTACAGACTGCCGTGCCGCGACCGGCAGGCCATCTTGCCTCACGGCGTTTTTTCACAAAGGGCTGAGCGCGATACACGGACCTCAGACAGCGATGCACTTTGTCGCCGCGTCGGGAGCCCGGACAGAGCGCGTGGCCTGTAGCCAATGCCAAACCGTCATGTTCGACACCTCAGAAGGCTTTCCGGAGCTCATCGGCGTCATTGCCGCGGTGATCGAGCCCCCGTTTGTGGCCCAACCTGTTTGTCACATGTGGGTCAGCAGCAGAGTGGCAGATTGCCCTATCGATGACGGTCTTCCGCAACACTCCAGAGGGTTACCACGATAACTGATGACCACTCCGGGTCCAGACCATGGCGCCTGTCAAAGTAGGCTCCAAAATCAGGCTTTAGGATGCATCGGGGTCAATGTGTGCCACGTTTTACCAGCACCGGCTCGACCATAACGACCTCACCCGGTTTCTGCGGGTTCGCAAGGCGATCTTCCAGCAGGCGCAGTACTTCGTTGACGGTTTCTTCCAAGGGGTTTCGGACGGTTGTCAGATCGAATTCCGCCCAGTCCGCCATCGCGATGTCGTCAAAGCCGATGATTGCCAGATCGTCCGGCACCGTCAGGTTGCAGGTGTTGCGGGCAAAGGAGAGGGCCCCAAGCGCCATGGCATCATTGGCGCAGACAACCGCGTCAGGCGATGTGTCCCGCAAGAGCGCGCGCATGGCCGATTTTCCGCCGTCAAAGCTGTAGTCGGACGTTACCTGCGCGGCAGGCATCAGTCCGGCCTCTGCCAACCGCTCGACCACGCCCGCCAGTCGTTCTTTCTCTGACGACAGGGTGGGCGGCCCGCCGATGTATCCAATGCGTCGCCGCCCACTTTCCAACAGCAGGGTCACCGCCTGCACCATGCCCATGTGGTTGCGACAGGCGACACAATCGATGGCCGGATGCGATATCACGCGGCCCGAAAAGATCACCGGGATGTTGAGTTTCGTGCAGTTGTCGATCAGCGCTTCGCCAAGGCTGCCGCCGCGCACGATCAGTGCGTCCAGCGGATAGGAGAGAATCGATGTGACGCTTTCGTCCAGCCCCTCCGCCTGTCCGCCGAGGACGATAGGCCACTTGCCCGAGGCATTCAGCGCAGACACAAGTGCAGCCAACCATTCGCTGTCGTATGGATTGCTCAACCCGCCGACCACAACGCCAACCAGATCGGTCGCCGCACCCTGCAGACTGGCGGCGAGCGCGTTCGGACGATACCCCAGATCCATCGCCGTTTTCAGCACGCGCTGGCGTTTATCCTCATCCAGGTATGCGCCTGGGGTGAAGGCGCGCGACACGGCAGACCGCGACACGCCAGCCGTCTTGGCCACGTCAGCAGCGGTGACACGGGGCCGGCGGCGGGGCTGTGCAGCGCGGTCTGCAAGGGGTCGATCGTGGGCCATCGTGACGGTCCTCAACTTTTTCCAAAAACCTTCCGAACCGTCACATACCTGTAAAATTTGACAGTTATGTGAACACGCGTGCATATTTCGAATCTCCACGGAGCAATCCATGGTAAAATCGCGACGCTTGCGTATGTCGACAGTCGACTTTGCACAGGGAAGCCAATGTGGCGCTGCGCCACCATAACAATGTATCATTCGCCGCACTCATGCGGTGACAACATCGGAGCCTGACATGAAATTTCTGCAGATTGCAGCAACAACGGCTGCCTTTGGTCTGACGACCACGGCAACCTTTGCTGAAACCAATATTACCTTTTGGCACGCAATGGGGGGGCAGCTGGGCGAAACCGTCAATCAGATGGCCGAAGATTTCAATGCCAGCCAGGACGACTACAAGATCACCCCTGTTTACAAAGGCAGCTACGAAGAAACGCTGACCGCCGGTATCGCCTCTTTCCGCGCGGGCGAGCATCCGAACATCATTCAGGTTTTTGACGCCGGTGCCGCCACCGTGATCGGGGCCAAGGGCGCGACCATTCCCGTTGCCGATCTGCTGGCCGACAATGGCGTCGATTTTGACATCAACGACTATATCACCGGCGTGCGCTATTTCTACGCGGACAGCGACGACAAGATGATCGGCATGCCGTTCAACTCCTCGACGCCGATCATGTATTATAACATCGACGCTTTGGAAAAAGCGGGTGTCACGCCACCGAAGACGTGGGAAGAGTTTGCCTCCGTCACGGCGCCTGCGCTGAAGGAAGCGGGCTACATCCCGCTGTCACAATCGCACCTGCCGTGGATTTTCACCGAGAACTTCTTCTCGCGGCACAACCTGCAGTTCGCCTCCAATAACAACGGCTATGACAGCACGGACACCAAGATCCTGATCGACAATCCGGCGATCAAGGCGCATTTCACAGCGCTTTCGGACTGGAAAGATCAGGGCCTGTTTGAATGGTACGGCACCGGCTGGGGCGACAACGCCAAGCCATTCGAAGAAGGCCAGGTTGCCATGTGGCTGGGCTCTTCGGGCTCCTTCGGCGGTCTGATTCAGAAAGACCTCGGCTTTGAGTTTTCCGCGACCATGCTGCCCTATTGGGAAGCTGTAACAACAGAGCCCACACAGACCTTCATCGGGGGGGCGGCGCTCTTTGCGATGTCGGGTAAATCTGCCGAGGAAAACAAGGCCACGGCCGAGTTCTTCAAGTTCCTGACCGCACCCGGGACACAGTATTTCTGGCACAAGGAAACCGGTTACGTGCCGATCACCACAGCCGCCTATGAAGCGGCGGCTGCTGACGGCCACTACGAGCGTTTCCCTGCCGCCGAAGTGGGCATCAAGCAGCTGACCCTGCCAGCGGGTGACCACACCAAGGGATACCGTATGGGGTTCTACGTGCAGATCCGCGACATCATGAACCGCGAATATGGCCGTATCCTGACAGGTGAAACAGACGTCGACGCGGCCTTCAAAGCTATCGAGACAGAAGCCAACGCCCTGTTGGCCCGTTTTGCAAAAACACAAGGCTGACGTACAGCTTTTGAACCAATAAGAGTGGCCGCCTCATGCGGCCACTCTGCACATGACAGGGACAGTTCATGAAACGCGCAGGCTTTACGACCGTTTGGCTGCCAGTGGCTTTGCTGCTGCCGCAGTTGATGATCATCGCGATCTTTTTCTACTGGCCTGCGGGCTGGGCTTTGCAATCCTCTTTCTACCTTCAAGACCCGTTTGGCTTCGGGTCGACCTTCGTGGGCGTGGAAAATTACACCGATCTGGCCAACAACGGCGAGTACATGCGGATCGCATGGTTCACCGTCGTCTACTCCGCGCTTGTCACCTTCTTCTCGCTTGCCATCGCGTTGCTGCTGGCCGTCAAGGCCGACAATGTGATCCGCGGCGCAAAGAGCTATCGCACCCTGCTGATGTGGGTCTATGCGATCGCGCCCCCGGTGGCGGGCTTTCTGGGCATCCTCTTCTTTGACCAGCGTAACGGGCCGCTCACCGTGTTTTTCCAGACCTTTGGGTGGGATTTCAAACTGGGCGTGAACTACAACTCGACGGCCACCGCCATGGTCATGGTCGCCGTCTGGAAGCAAATCCCCGTCAACTTCATCTTCTTCCTCTCCGGTCTGCAATCGATCCCCCGCGCGGTGCGCGAGGCGGCGATGATCGACAACCGCTCCGCCACCGGACGGTTCTGGCAGGTGACCTTTCCGCTGCTGGCGCCAACCGCTTTCTTCCTGCTGATCATCAACATCACCTATTCGCTCTTTGACACCTTCGGGATCCTCGACACGCTGATGAAGGGAGAGCCGGGCAACAACCCGATGACACTGGTCTACAAAGTGTACCTCGACGGGTTCCGGGGCAACGATCTGGGCGGCTCTTCCGCGCAGTCGGTGATCCTCATGGTGCTTGTTCTCTTGCTGACCGTCTTCCAATTCCGGCTGATCGAACGCCGGATTCACTATACCTGAGGGGCGCGACATGACACAGACATCTCCCCGCCGCCGCATCCGTTGGTCCACCGTGTCGGACCATACGATCCTGACCCTCGGCGCCATTCTCATGATGGCCCCACCGCTCCTGGCTTTTATCACCGCATCGCATGACGCGGTGACCATCCACCGCCAGGGGATTCAGTTGGGGTTTGGCGATCAACTGGGCACTAATTTTCAGAAAGCCATGTTTGAAAAAGGCGGCTTTACCCAAACGGTTGATGGTACGCTGATGCTGATCAACTCCCTGATCCTTGGCGTTGGCTTTGCGCTCGGCAAGATCATCATCTCGATGATGGCGGCCTATGCGATTGTCTATTTCCGCCTGCGGTTTGCCACGCTGGCCTTCTGGATGATCTTCACCACGCTGCTGTTGCCGCTGGAGGTGCGCATTCTGCCCTCTTACGAGGCGATCCAGAGGCTGGGGCTGGCCAATACCTACACCGGCCTGATCGTACCGCTGATTGCCTCGGCCACCGGCACCTTCTTCTTCCGGCAGTTTTTCATGTCGGTGCCCGAAGAACTGGCCGAGGCGGCGCGGATTGATGGCGCGGGCCCGGTTAAATTCTTCATCGACATCCTGGTGCCGCTGAGCCGCACGATGATCGCCGCGATTTTCATCATCATGTTCGTCTTTGGCTGGAACCAGTACCTCTGGCCCACGCTGATCACCACCGATGAAAGCTTCTTCACGCTGGTGCGCGGGATCAAGCAGATCGTGCTCAGCTACACGGACGCCCAGATCCCCGAACACGGACAAGCCCTGGCGCTGGCCATCATAGCGATGCTGCCGCCGGTGCTGATCGTGGTCTTCTTTCAGAATTGGTTCGTCAAGGGCCTCACAGAATCCGACAAGTAAGGAACGCGATACATGGCGCAAGTCACGCTTGAACAGCTCCGCAAGGTCTATCCCAACGGCAATGAGGCCGTGCAGACCTGCAGCTTTGAAATCCCCGATGGCGAATTTGTCGTGCTGGTGGGGCCGTCGGGCTGTGGGAAATCCACCCTGCTGCGGATGATCGCCGGGCTGGAGGAAATCTCCGATGGGTCGCTTTATATCGGCGATGCGGTGGTCAACGATGTCGATCCGGCAGATCGCAACATTGCAATGGTGTTCCAGAACTATGCGCTTTATCCGCATATGACGGTGGAGCGGAACATGGGCTACGGGCTGCGCAACCGTGGCATCCCAAAGGCTGAGATCGACGCCAAGGTGCGCGAAGCGGCCACCATGCTGAACCTGACAGAGTATCTGGACCGACGGCCCAGCCAGCTCTCGGGCGGGCAGCGTCAGCGGGTGGCCATGGGCCGCGCCATTGTGCGCCAGCCGGAGCTCTTCCTGTTTGACGAACCGCTGTCGAACCTCGACGCCAAGCTGCGCAACCAGATGCGGATCGAGATCAAGGCGCTGCAGCGCAGGCTGGGCACCACGGCGGTCTATGTGACCCATGATCAGGTCGAGGCGATGACAATGGCCGACCGTATCATCGTGCTGAACGAGGGACGGATCGAGCAGATCGGCACGCCGTCGGATGTCTATAACCACCCCGAATCCACCTTTGTGGCGAGCTTCATCGGCGCGCCGCCGATGAACCTGATGCCCGCGACGGTGGGAGCGGATCAGGCAATCACCCTGTCCGACGGCACGGTGCTGGCCGGACGTGCACCCGAGGGCGCGCCGGGGTCCGTTCTGGTGGGCGTGCGTCCGGAAGATGTCCTGATCGGCGCGGGTGATATCCCCTTTACCATCGACATCATCGAAGAGCTGGGCGCCCTGCGCTTGCTGCACGGCCAGTTGGGCGGCGCGCCGTTTTCCGTCAGCATTGGCAAGGACGAACAGGCCCAGGCAGGGCCGTCGACAATTGGCCTCAAGCCGGACGCCCTGCACATCTTTGACCCGCAAACCCAACGCCGCGTATGACGCAGATCGTTGGGGCGCTGCCGCGCGTCACGGCGGCGGAGCGTGCGCGTATCCTGTCCGCCCCGCGCACGCCGGAGGCAAATGCGGAGTTGATGTCCTCCATCCCGGCGATGACCGTGCTGGAGCAGGGCGGGACGCCCGCGCGGGACGTGCTGCCCCGCGCATTTACCGTGGCCGCGTGGAATGTGGAGCGTTGCCTCTTCCCGGCGGAGAGCGCGGATCATCTGGCGCAGCACAGCCCTGCGATTGTGCTCTTGTCCGAGATGGACAGCGGCATGGCGCGCACGGCGCAAAAGAATACCAGCGCCGAGATGGCCGCGGCCCTGGGCATGACCTATGCATATGGGGTCGAGTTCTACGAAATGGGTTTGGGCGGAGAGACCGAGCGGGATTTCTGCACCGATGACTTCAACGTTGCCGGATGGCATGGCAATGCGATCCTCTCATCGGTGCCGTTTGAGAAACTGGTGCTGATCAGATTGGATCAGAAGGGCCATTGGTTCTGCACCGGACCGCAGGGCGTGGGAGACACCGGACAGCCGCGGCTGGGTGGTCGTATGGCCGTGGCAGCGATTGTGCCCAGCGAGGCGGGGCCGCTTTGCTTTGTCTCGACCCATCTGGAAAGCAACGCACAGGCCCCGTATCGGCACGCGGAATTCGGTCGCCTGCTGGCGGCGGTGGATGATTTTGCCCCGGGGCTCCCGGTGTTGATCGGGGGCGATCTGAACACCGGCAATCACATGCCGCCCGATTTTGACTGGCGCAAGGAGACCCTCTTTGGCCTGGCCAAAGAGCAAGGGTATAGCTGGGATTTGACAGCGGAGGGTATAACCACCCGTGCCAGCCTGATCACACCGCATCCGACGCGCAAGATGAAGCTCGACTGGTTCGCCAGCCGTGGTGTGACGGGTGAAGCTCTGCCGGTGCTGCCCTCCGTACATGCGAGCGGGCGCCCCTTGTCGGATCATGATTGCATGCTGTGCCGGGTGACGCTCTGACGTCACAGGCAGGCGTCAGGCCCGGGTGTATCTGGCGATCATCATGTCCACACTGCTTTCCACGACCGCTTCCATCTGGGCGTTGGTGAGCATCTCTTCGCCCAGAACCACGGGCCAGAAGGCCTTGGCCTTGATCAGCGCGATGAACTCATCCGCGGCGGTGTCAGCGTCTGCGACATCCAGCGCTCCGTCTTCGTGCGCGGCGCGCA
Organism: uncultured Roseobacter sp.; assembly: GCF_947492555.1. Classification (GTDB taxonomy): domain Bacteria; phylum Pseudomonadota; class Alphaproteobacteria; order Rhodobacterales; family Rhodobacteraceae; genus Roseobacter. The sequence goes on along the minus strand of NZ_CANLNE010000001.1, from coordinate 254,630 downwards.
GCATCGCCACGAAGGCCGATTTCTTGTCGATCTTGCCCTGCACCTCCGCCGCCAGCACGGGACTGCGCAAAGTTTCGCTGATGATCATGCGCGACATCGCCATGACGGCAGGCGAGGACAGCAGCCGCCCTTCGGCCCAGGCAAGATCCGTCAATTGGGCGCGGATGTCCCGGCCCGGATCATAGCGTATATCCAGCGTGTCGGTGATCCGCTCCGACAGGGTGGCCACGATGGACTGAAAGAGATTGTGCTTGCTTTCAAAATACTTGTAGAGCGTGCGTTTGGAGACACCGGCGCGGGCCGAGATCGTGTCCATGCTGGCCGCCGCAAAGCCCTTGTCCTGAAATTCCTGCACCGCCGCCTCGATGATCTGGCCGCGCTTGGAGCAGGGGGTCGTGTCTGTCAGTTCCATGTGCCCAGCTTTTAAGCATCCCGCCCGGCAGGTCAAATCGCCTGAGTGTAAACTCGCCAGTTTACACTCAGGCGTGTCTCATTTAATCTACACGCATGAAGCGAGCGGCACCCATGCGTATGAGCGAGAGGAACCCTGAATGGCAATTTCACTGAAACTGAACGGTAAGACACATGAGGTCGATGCCGAGGCCGGCACACCCCTGTTGTGGGTGATCCGGGACGAGCTGCAGATGACCGGCACCAAATTCGGCTGCGGCGTGGCCTCCTGCGGGGCCTGCACCGTGCACATAGACGGCACGCCCGTGCGGTCCTGCCAGACCTATGTCGAAGACGTGGGTGATGCCGAGATCACGACCATCGAGGCCATCGCCGACAACGAGATCGGTGCTGCGGTCCAGCAGGCCTGGATCGAACTGGACGTGGTGCAATGCGGTTACTGCCAGTCGGGGCAGGTCATGTCCGCAGTGGGGCTCTTGACTGAAAACCCCAAGCCGACCGTCGAGGAAATCGACAGCTACATGTATGGCAACGCCTGCCGCTGCGCCACCTATCAACGCATCCGCGCCGGTATCCAGCGCGCGTCTGAAATTCTGGAGGCTTGATATGACCATTTCCACATCCCGCCGCGGATTTCTGAAAGCTGCTGCCGCCTCCGGTACCGTGCTGGTGCTGGGCATACGCCCCGATGGCGCGCTGGCCGCCGCAGACAGCCCGGCCATGCTGAACCCCTTCGTGAAGATCGGCACCGACGGGTCGGTCACGGCCATCGTCAAGCATTTCGAGAAGGGGCAGGGACCGGCCACGGGCCTGTCCACCCTGATTGCCGAAGAGCTTGGCCTGCGCATGGACCAGATCGACTATGAGTTCGCGCCGTCCAATCCTGAGGTCTACAACAACACGCTCTTCGGCCCCGTTCAGGGCACCGGCGGGTCGACCGCCATGGCCAATTCCTATCTGCAATACCGCCAGGCCGGGGCCGCCGCCCGCGAGATGCTGATCGAGGCGGCAGCGCAGACATGGGGCGTGGAGGCATCCGCGCTCAAGATCGAGGAGGGCGTGATTTCAGGCGCTGGCAACACGGCACCCTTGGGTGATTTCGTTGAAACCGCCGCAACGCTGGAGGCGCCCGCAGAGCCGAGGCTCAAGGACCCTTCGGAATTCCGGTTGATCGGCAATCCGGACGTGCGCCGGCTCGACAGCGCCATCAAGGGTGACGGCAGTGCACAATATGCCATTGACGTCTTCCTGCCGAACCAGATGGTGGCGATGATCAAACGTCCCGAGCAGCGCGGCGCGCTGGCGACGGGGCTGGATGACAGCGGCGCGCAGGAGGTCAAAGGCTATATCCGCGCGGCCATTCTGCCCAATCAGGCGGGTGTCGCGGTCTATGCCGAAAACACCTGGGCCGCGATGCAGGCGCGCGATGCGATTGAGGTCGAGTGGGACATGTCTGCGGCGGAGACCCGCAGTTCCGATGCCATTGAGGCCGAAATTCGTTCCGCGCTGGACGCGGAACCGACCTACAACGTGAACAAGACCGATGCCGCCGTCACGCAAGCCGCGCTCGACGGGGCGGCGCAGGTGGTGGAGCAGACGTTTTACTTCCCGCTGCTGGCCCACGCTCCGATGGAGCCGTTGAACTGTACCATCGAGGCCACCGAAGATGGCGGTATTCTGCTGCATGACGGCTGCCAATTCCCGACTGGCCCGCATATGGCGATGGCAGAAATCTTCCAGCTGCCAATGGAGAAGATCCAGATCAAGACCATGCTGGCGGGCGGCTCCTTCGGGCGGCGCGCCACGCCTACGGCGGACTATCAGGTCGAGGCGGCGCTGGCCTTTGTGATGACCGACCGGACGCGTCCGGTCAAACTTGTCTGGTCGCGCGAGGATGATCTGCGCAGCGGGTATTATCGCCCGGCCTTTGGTCACAAGGTGCGGGTCGGGCTGGATGCGGATGGCGAGATTATCGGCTGGGATCACCGCATCGCGGGTCAGCCGATCATGAAGGGCACGTCGTTCGAGAGCTTCAGCGTGCGCGACGGGGTGGATCACACCTCTGTCGAGGGGGCAGCGGACACGCCTTACCGCATTCCGGCGGCGCATTTCGGGCTGACCGATACGGAAAAGGCCACAAGCACGCTCTGGTGGCGCGCGGTGGGCCATACCCACACGGCCTATGTGATGGAGGTCATGATGGATATGGCAGCCAGTGCTGCGGGGCAGGACCCGGTGGCCTACCGGTTGAAGTATCTGGAGGGAGATCTCGATCAACAGCGCATGGCCGGTGTTCTGAAGCTGGCCACCGATCAGGCCGGGTGGGGCAATGCACCCGCCGGGCGCAGCCAGGGCGTGGCTGTGCATAAATCCTTTGGCAGCTACGTCGCGGAGGTGGTCGAGATCTCCGGCACGGCTGAAGAGGGTGTCCGGATCGAAAAGGTGACCTGCGCGGTAGATTGCGGTATCGCTGTCAATCCTGATGTCATCAAAGCGCAGATGGAGGGCGGTATCGGCTATGGCATCGGCCATGTCATGCGCGACCAGATCACCCTGACGGATGGGGCGGTGGATCAATACAACTTCCCTGACTACGAGCCCTTGCGGATCGGCGATATTGCCCAGATCAATGTTCATATCGTCCCTTCGGCGGAGGCCCCAACCGGTGTTGGGGAACCCGGCACGCCACCTGCCGCCCCGGCGCTGGCCAATGCGATTGCTGCCAGCAGCGATTTGCGGGTGAGCAGCCTGCCGATGGCTGAAAACGGCGTGTCGTTCGCCTGATCCTGCAGCCTTGGCGTGACGGTGGAATGCCAGGCCGGACCGTCGGAGGCGCAGAGTATGCGCCTCCGGATATCCGTCGTAAGCAGTCAACTTTTAGACGGCTGCTTTCCGATTTCTGAAGGGTACTGCCTTTGGCCGCTCCTGTCCGCCTGTATCGCAATCAAAGTAGCACCCCGCGAGGCTGTCTGACCCTGCGCGTCCAGACGATAAACCTGTCCTCCCCGACCTCGAAAGACGCCTGTCCCTGTCTTCTCCGATAACCGGCGCCCTGACCGATTTGGTCACCGTTTATCAGACAAGGAAAACCAGGATGGCTGATTTCAACCCATCAGATTTACAAACCCCTCAAAAGCAAGCGCTTGACGCATTCATGACGGCAAACCAGGCCCCTGCGGCCTTGATCGAGGTTTGGCGCGACGGGCTGAGTGTGCGCAGTGCCGCAGGCGAACAGGCGCGGGGATCGGGGACGCCCGCACAAACCGGCAACACCTATGAAATTGGCTCCCAGACCAAGATGATGACCTCTGTGGTCGTGCTGCAACTGGCAGAGGAGGGGCTGATCGATCTGGACAAACCACTAGCGGATTACCTGCCTCCGGCGGTCGTTGATGGCATTGCCAACGCGGGGATCGCCACGGTGCGGCAGATGTTACAAAACAAGTCAGGCATCCCGGATTTTGACAGTGTGCTGGGCGATAGTGGCCGTCCGATCTATATCGAGCAGCTGATCAGCGATCCGACAGCACCCATCGGGCCGGAGGCACTACTGCAGATCGTGCAGGACGTACCGGCGGATTTCGCACCGGGCACCGCTTATCAGTATTCAAACACCAATTTTCTGCTGCTGGAGCGTCTTGTCGAGAGCGTTACGGGCTCTTCGCTGGCAGATGAGATGATCACGCGGATTTTCACCCCATCGGGGATGGAGGACACCGGGTTCAAGGCCACAGCTGCGGGTGACGACCGGCTGCGTAGCTACGCGGATATCGGCACGGGTGACCTGACCGATGTGACCGACATTCCCCTGGACCTGGGCGCAACAGGCGGCGCCGTCTCAACGACATCGGATATGGTGCGCTTTCTCGATGCACTGTTGGTCTCAAAGTCACTGCTATCGCCCGACATGCTGACTGAGATGACAGATTTCGAGGCTTATTTTACCAGCCCAGACGGGACGAGCATCGTCAGTTTCGGTCTCGGTCTGACGTCGGCGCAGCTCTATGGGCAGACCTTTATCGGTTTTGACGGAGGGACCCTGGGTACCAATTCATCAACCTATCTGCATGTGGAAAGCGGGACGATCCTGAGCGTGGCCACGAGCAGCAGCACAGCAGACCCCGCAAGCCTTCTTTTTGATGCGTTTGCAGCCATTTACAACGACGAGAACTGGGCCAGCTTTGACCCGGACGCAGGCAGCTTCTCGATTGCGGGCACTGCTGCGGACATCGACGTTGCCGAGACGCTGGATGTGGAAGGTCAAACCCAGACCACGTTCAGCCTGGACGATGCGACCCTTACCTTTGAGGGCACGCCTGATCAGCTGGACACAGATGCATTCACCTTTTCTGACGGTTCCGTGCTTTGGATCGGGGACGGGGGCCGCGACCGCTTCGATGTGTTGCGGTCTGCGCGGGATGCCGCATATGCGGACAACCAGCTTATCGGAGGCGGCGGCAATGACCGGCTCGCAGGTGGGTTTGGCGATGACAAGATGGGCGGAGGTGCGGGCCACGACCGTATGAATGGCCGGGCCGGGGATGACCTTTTGGCGGGTGGCGCCGGGTGCGACCGGATCATCGGGGCTGCGGGGGATGATACGCTCGACGGTGGAGACGGGCGCGATATCCTGATTGGCGGCACGGGTGAAGACGTTTTGCAAGGTGGTGCAGGCAATGATCGGCTGTTTGGCGGGCGCGGTGCCGACAGCTTCGTTTTCGAGGCGGGTGACGAACGTGATGCAATCCGCGATTTCGGCTTTGGCGAAGACGTGATCGACCTCAGCCAGACCGGCCTGAGTTTCGAGGACCTGCAGATCAGCCGGAGCTGGTGGGGCCGGGTGACTGTCGAGTATGGCGCCGGGGACAGTATCGAACTTCTTGACCGGCACTGTGAATTGCAGGAAAGCGATTTCCTGTTCTGATCCACTGTATCACCATGCAGCCCCACAAGGCGACATCGGGCGTGTTTTCGCCTGATGTCGCCCGCGGGTTTGCCGGGTCGAAATGAATACCCGGATTGCCGGTGACATGGCGGGCGAATCCCGGCAAAGAACCTTTGCGTGTTGCCCGTTTTTGCCCCGATATTTTGTGAAAGGCCCGTTCATGACGTTCAAAGTCAGGTATCTCAGCCACCCTCAGGTTCTTATCGATCCTGCCAAGGATGTCACCCGGTGGTCGTTGAACGAGACAGGTCATGCCCGTGTCGCCCGACTTGCGGCATCCGGGAGATTGGCGGACACCACGCGGATCATCAGCAGTGCGGAGACCAAGGCGCTCGAGACCGCGCAACCCCTTGCGGATGCGCTGAACTGCCCGCTGGAAACGCGGGTAGACATGCACGAGAATGACCGGAGTGCTACCGGCTTTTTGCCGCCCGATGCCTTTGAGCAAATGGCCGACCGGTTTTTTGCCGAGCCGGATCAAAGCGCGGCAGGGTGGGAAACCGCGCGCGCGGCACAGGCCCGGATTTGCGCCGAGGTTGAGGCATGCCTTGACGGCCACACCGGCGGTGACCTGCTGTTCGTGGGGCACGGTGCCGTTGGCACTTTGCTTTATTGTACGCTTGCAGGGGTGCCGATCAGCCGGACACATGATCAGGGTCCGGGCGGTGGTGGCAATTATTATGCCTTCGATGCGGACACGCGCCGCCCGGGATCAGGATGGCGCCCGATGGAAGAGCTGATCTGAAACGTACTATCCGAGCATGGCCTGCGGTGCACCGGGTGTCGATTTGTACGTGGAGGGCGTGACGCCCGTTTGCTTCCTGAACGCCGCATAGAAGGAAGACCGGGAATTGAAGCCAACCTCGTAGGCAATCGCCAGAACCGTCTGTTCGCCCCGCCGGATCAGGGGTTTCGCCTCTTCGATCCGCCAGCCGTTCACATAGTCGAAAAACGACTGCCCGACCCGTTCGTTCAGGGTTTGTGAGACGTAATTGGTGGAGGCGCCGATGTGTTGCGACAGCGTCCAGAGCGACAGGTTCGGATCGCGGTAGAGGTGGTCCTGCTCCATCGCGCGCCGCAGCTTCCGCTCGATCCGATCCGCATGCGTGTCCGCCAGGGCGCTGCGTTCGTATTTCGGATGCGGTGCCGTGGTCGCCTGATGCACCGCTTCGCGGGGACCGTGTAGCCCTGGAGACTGCCGCAGCCCCCAGAGCATGAGGATCAGGACGATGATCATCACCATGAGCGTGTCGGTCAGACGTCCGAGAAGGGGAACGTCATAGATGAGCCGGGATCCGAAATCCACAAAGCACAGCGCGGCATAAAATCCCAGAAACAGGGCCATGCCAATCACCCAGCGGGTTTCAAACGCCTCTGTACTGGCAAAGAGATCCCGCAACCTGGCCTTGTGCTGCATTTGCACGCGCAGGACCCAGGGCACGTAGATCAGCCATTGGCAATAGATCAGGAATTCGACGGCAACCAGTGCCAGTGCAAATGTCTTGCCCGCGCCCGGCAGGGTGTCAAAGGCTGCTCCGTCAAAAATCAGGCCACGAATATCTGGGGGCAGCGTCAGGAAGCCTGCGGTGGCGATGAAGCTGAAGGCAGGCAGGGCCATGTGAAGCCAGAACGCGCGTGGCGCGCAAATAGTGTCCGATCCGGTCAGCAATCTCACGTAAAATAGAAACAGCGGGGCAATGAAGAAGGTAGAGAAATAGGAAATCATCCGCAGTACATCGCGCGGGGCCTGAGGCGGGTCGGTCACGATGATTTCGAACATCACCGACAGTTCGCTGGTGGCCAGCGCCAGAAACATCAGGCCCAGCATCCCGTAGGCCGAACCATGTCGCCACTGCACAAGGCACAAGGCAAAGGCAATGCACGCCGCGGAGAAACCCGTCGTCTGAAAGACGACAAAAAGCAGATTGGTGTCCAACATGATCCTGTTCCCTCAGATCAGGGTGACGTTCAAAGTGGGTGTTTGGATAATGTACCCCGTCCGGTAGTCGGGTTGCCGGTCCGGGTCAACTCTTGCCCTGGGCGGATGTGTCTTTCCGGGACGGTCAGGACAGAGAGGTGGTCCGATCCCATGCGGTCAGACGATGTGGCGAGGATCCCTTGATAGGTTTCATGCGACAGTGCTGCGGCCAGCATTTGCCCGCTTTTCAAGGACGAGACCCGGTATGAAATCCAATCCGCAAGCAACTTCCTTTCCTGACGTGACTATGCTTCAAGCCACTGAAAACCCACATCCGCTTTGGACGCTCCCAAGCTTTTGGCTGCACGGCGCCGGCTTGTCGGCCTCGACCTGGGATCGTTTTACCGGACCATTGAACCGCGCCGTTACCCCGGATTTGCCGGGGCACGGTGCCGCGCCGCACGTCCATCCCGCCCGGGTCGGGCATTTTGCCGATATCCTGCAGGCCAAGGTGCCAAAGGGCTGCGTTCTGATTGGCCATTCTCTCGGGGGCATGGTCGCGCTTGAGCTAGCAGCGCGGGTTCCCGACCGCGTCAAAGCGCTCATCCTGATCGAAACCGTGCCCACGGTCAGAACCAGCCGCCTGCGGATTATCTGCACGGGCATCGCGATGAAGTGTCTGCACTGCGTGCCCCCAAGGTTTTTTGGCTGGCTGTCCGCATTTGGGCAGACCGAAGAGACAGCGCGCCATCTCAAGCACCAGCTATCCCGCCACACCCGCCGCAGCATCAATGCGGCACTGGAGGCGGCCAGCCATTACGATGCCCGGCCCATTCTGCACAGGATCAATGCACCTACGTTGGTGGTCATCGGCCAGAAAAACAGCGCGACACATGGCGGTGCCCGTTTGATCGCGCAAACCATTCCAGGTGCCAGGCTGGTGTCTTTACCCGGCGGCCACATGTTGCACACGGATAATCCGGCGCAATTACGCCGTGCCATCGATACCTTCCTGAAGGATGCTGTGCCGCTGTCATGAGCGACGGGCTCGACGCGCGAGAGCTCGAAAGCCAGGGCCGAATGCGTTTTCAGGCATCGTCTGATGGGCCACCAACGCTGCCATTTGCCCGCATCGCGGAGATTTCCTCCGCGCTATAACCCAGTCCGTCCAGGATCGTATTCGTGTCTGCGCCAATTCCTTTCGGTGCTACGTCTGATCCATGCGCGATCCCGTCGAGGGCAAAAGGCAGACCGGGAAACCCCGCGGCGCCGCGCGTTGTGTAGCGGCGTTGTGCGACCGGCGGCAGGTGCATTGCGTCGCCCAGCTTGCGCAGCTTTGCACACGGAACGCGGGCCGCCATGAGGACTTCTTCCCATGTTGACGCATCCTTGTCCTTCAGCCTTGCGGAAAGCGCCTGATCCAGCGCCTCTGCATGGCAACCGCGGGCCTCCACCGTGGCGAACCGGGGATCGCGCAGCCAGGCTGACCTGTCCAGCGCCCGCGCGAGGGCTGTGAATTGGGTGGGCTCATTGACGCCAAGGCTGATGTAGCCCTCCTTGCATGGAAATACGCCGGCAGAGGGAGACCGGCTGTTGGCCGCGTTCCCACGCGGAGATGGCTCCACGCCCGTCAGCATGTGGTCGGTGACCGTTGAACTCATCAAGGTGAAGGCCGTTTCCAACATCGAGACATCAACAAAGCTGCCTGTTCCACTGGCGGCACGGGTCATCAGGGCGGACATGACACCCAACGCACCGGCGAGCCCCGTGGCATAGTCAATGACCGGGGCGCCGGTCCGAATTGGCCCGCTGTCTTGGGTCCCGGTCAGGGCCATCAATCCGCTGATCGCCTGAATGTTCACATCATAGGCCGGTGCGTCGGACATGTCGTTTCCCCGTCCATAACCCGTCATGGCACAGTGAACGAGACGCGGATTGAGGGCGCGGGTATCGTTTTCGGTCAGGCGCAGCCGTTTCAATGTCTCAAACCGGTGGTTCTCCACCAGCACGTCGGCAGAGGCGAGCAGACGGTGGAAGACGGCGCGCCCGCTGTCAGTGCCGAGATCGACTGCAAGGCACTGCTTGCCGGCTGCCTGGGTCAGATAGGCAGTGCTCATGCCCTCCGCTGCGCGACCTCGGTCCGTGCCGCCACGGTGGCGGATTGCATCCCCCCGTCCAGGGCGTTCTACCTTGATCACCTCCGCGCCCAACAGGCCGAGGTAATAGGCGCAGGCGGGCCCCGCCAGAACATGGGTCCAGTCGATGACGCGAATGCCTTGCAGCGGTGCTGCCATCATGTATCTCCGATGGCAGGTAAGCGCGCCTGACGTCTCAGGCTGCGGACACGCGCGATCAAGGCGGCAACGCCGATCAGCAGGAAGGCAAGGGCAATGGGCCGCGTGATGAAAATCATCATACCGTCATCGCTGAGCAGCAATGCCTGTCGGAACGTCTCTTCAGCCCCTCCGGCGAGCACAAAGGAAATGACAAAGGCGGCGGGATTGAAATCCAGCTTGCGCATGGCCCAACCGGCAAAGCCTGCTGCCACCATGACGTAGACGTCGAACAGATTGCCACGTGCTGTATAGGCAGCAATGAAGGACGTCAGGAAGATAACCGGATACAGCACGGCGGTGGGAATGCGGACGATGAAACGGCCCAGGAACGCCGCGCCGAAATAGCCGATCACTCCGTACATCACGATCCCGATCAACCCACAGGCAAAAAGTGCATAGACCAGATCACGCGAGGTGAGAAAGAGGGTGGGGCCGATCTGGATGCCGTGGATCAGGAACACTCCGATGAGTATGGCGCCGATGGTCGACCCCGGAATGCCGAGGGTCAGCAGCGGTGCCATCGACGGCCCGCTGACCGCATTGTTCGCCGCCTCTGGTGCGGCGACCCCTTCGAGCGCGCCCTGTCCCCAGGCCGCAGAATTATGCGCGCGCCGCTTCCCTTCGCCATACGCGACAAAGGCCGCGATGGCTGATCCAAGCCCTGGCAACATGCCAATGAAAGCGCCGATAAAGGACGACCGGATCACATGCGGCAGGCAGGGTTTGTATTCAGCCCAACGCAACCCGTTGCGCGTGGTATCTCCGGTGTCATGCACCATCTGGGTGCGGGTGTGTCTGGTCTGGATCTGGTCAAAGACCTCGCCCAGCACAAAAATCCCGATCATGAGCGGCACGAGGCTGATGCCATTGGTCAGATCGAAACTGCCGAATGTGAAGCGTTCTGTCGAACTGATGGGATCAAGACCGATCATGCTCACAAGCACACCCAATGCGGCAGACGCAAGCCCCCGGGTGACCGATTTGCCAATCACCGATCCGATCACGATGAAGGCCGCAAAGTAGACGGAAAAAAGCTCCGGTGGGCCCAGTTTGAGGGCAATGGCCGCAATCCACGCCACGCCCAGAATAAGCAGGACCTCTCCGATGAAATCGCCGATCACGGAGGACAGCGTGGCAACTTTCATCGCCTTTCCGGCCTTGCCCATCTGCGCCAGCGGATAACCGTCGAGTTGCGTTGCTGCTGAGGCTGCTGTCCCCGGTGTGTTAAAGAGGATCGCCGCGATTGACCCGCCGTACCGCCCCGATTTGCCGATCACGTAGAGAAAGGCGAGCGCGGGCAAGGGGTCCATGTAGAAGGTCAGCGGCAGCAGCATTGCAATGGCGGCCGAGGCCGTCAGCCCTGGTATCGCCCCGACAATCATGCCCACGATGGCTGCCAGAAACACCCAGCCCATCAGCACGGGATCGCTCAGGACCGTGGCAAGACCTGTGAAAATCTCCACCGGATCAATACCCTCCCACCACATCGAGAAGGTCGAACCAGCGCCCTAACGGTGGGAACACTCCGAGCATTTCAAAGAAAACCATATGATACGCTGCCGGACACATGAATGCAGCGGCCAGTAGTCCAACCGGATTGCGGATTCCGAAAATCCAAAGCGCCGCGGGGGCGGCGACGGCTGTGCTGATCAAATAGCCAAATCGTGACATTAGCCAGACATAGCAAAGAGCGAGCACTAGCAAGGCGGCAATGTGGGTTATGTCGCGGTGTTCGGGTCTCGCTGTTTTCTGCCCGCTCTGAAGTTCCACGACCCCCAAAAGGATCAGTACGCCCGACGCGCACAGCGGGAAGAGTCGCGCGCCCCAGCGGCCATATTGATCAAGGGCGATGCCCATGCTGGCGGCTGTGGCACCGATCCCCAGAAGGATCAGTGCGATGCCAACGGTGTGCGGGGCAGGCGAATTTCCCGGAGCCATGGCCTTATCCTTGAGATTTCAGCGCGTCGATGACCGGTTGTGTGTCCCGCTGCATTGCGCGCAGGCGGGCCTCGGTGTCGGTACCATTCAAAAAAGCCGGTACGTTGCCACGCTCGCGCATCAGGTCGGCAAATTGCTGGGTTTCGGTGATGCCTTTCAAAGCCGTTTCCATACCAGCAACAATCTCCGGATCCGTGCCCTTGGGGGCAAAAAACACGATGGGCGAAGAGACGGCGACATAGTCAAAGCCGAGTTCGGCCAGCGTCGGTACGTCATCGCGGATGGCATCGCGCTCTGGCGCGACCAGTCCCAGTACCCGCAGCTCGTTTTCGAACCCCGCTGCCTGCTGAATGCCGACAAAGGCGAAATCGACCTGTTCGCCGATGACCGCCGCGCGGGTTGGACCGCCACCCTTGAACGGGACATCCTGCGCTTCCAGCCCGTTGCGATTGAGGAAACTCTGCCCGGCCACCTGATGAAATCCACCACGCCCGTTGTGTGCCCATCGCAATGTGCCCGGCGCCGCCTGCGCCGCGTCGACCAAATCCTGAACGCTCTGGAACGGGCTGGCCGCGGGCACAATCACCGCAGGTGTCAGGTTGCCGATCTGGGCGATGATTTCGAAGCTGTCAAAGGGTGTCACCTCGGTGTCACGCAGCATGGATGTCAGCAGGAAGGAACCTGCCGAGGTCACCATGACGGTGTTGCCATCGGGACGGGCAGCCGCTGCTTCGGTCGCACCGGTGATTCCGGAGGAGCCGGGCTTGTTCACGATGACGAGGGGCACCGGCAAAATACCGTCAGCAGAAGCCGCCGCCGCGCGTGCCAGCGCATCTGTCCCACCGCCTGCCGAGTAAGGCAGAATAGCATTGATCGGGCGTCGTGGCGCCCATTCAGCGGCAACGGCACCTGCTGATAACAACATGGTGGCTGACGCTCCTGTCTTCATGAAATCTCGTCTTCGCATTTCGTCCTCCCAATGGTCGAGGCGCCAATAGTGCGCCTTCTTGATCCTTCACTGGACCTTAACGCCGAATATGTCGTAGAAAAAATGCAATTATCGAATGCATACTTCGAAAGATTGGAATTATGAACCTGCGCGCGTTGAGAGTTTTTGCCTTCGTCATGGAGGAAGGCACCCTTGCGCGCGCTGCGGAGAGGATGAACCTGAGCCAATCTGCGGCAAGTCGCCAGCTCACGCTGCTGGAGCAGGATTTCGACGTCAGTTTCTTTCAAAGGGACAAGAAACGATTGAGCCCAACCCTGGAAGCGGAACGGTTTTATCCGGAGGCGTTGCGCATCCTCTCTCAGATCGATGCACTGCCGGAGTTTGTACGGCACATCGGGTCTGACCGTCCTGAACCGCTGCGTATTGTGGCGCAATCGCGCATCGTGAACGGGTTGGTCTTGCCGGCCATTGCCCGATTTGTTGACAGCCTGCCGGGGCAGCCGGTCAAGCTGGAGATTCACCGACGGCGTGACCTGGGCAGGCGCATCATGAATGATCGCTACGATGTTGGCGTTTCCGCACTGCCCTTGCCCGTCGAGCAACTTCGGGCGCACCGTCTCGGTGCTGCCGCTTTGAAGGTGGCCGTCGCGCGGGATCATCCGTTGGCGCGGAAAAAAGCCCTGACCGCCTCGGATATTGCCGACGTTCCATACATCGCATTGGACGATACCACGGTGATCAGGCGGATCGTGGATCGAGAGCTGGCGGCGCAGGGGATTTCCATACAGGTGGCGCATGAAGTGTCCCTTGGGGCAGCGGCGTACAGGCTTGTGCACCGTGGGCTGGGTTTCACCTTCGCGGATCCGGTTGCACTGGATCCGGAGTTGTCAGGGGACGTGGCGCTCATTGATTGGAACCCGCGCATGGAGGTCGAATTCGGCTACTTTCTACCCAAATCGGACGCGCGGGCCGAGGCGAAGGACGCGTTTTGCGAGGCGCTGGAAGCCGTTTTTCAGGAAGCAAGGCAAGGGGCCCGATCCCTACAGGCGAAGGCGTGAAGGCGATTGCTTCGGTGATAACTCGAATGACGGTGCAGCCGTGTGCGAATAATCTTCGGTGCACCGGGGCGTCACCAGGCCTTCCCGATGCCTCTCAAACAGCGTCGATAGGAATGAGATCGGCCAGCTTCAGGCGTTGAATTTTGCCGGAGGGGCCTTTGGGCAGCTCTGAAAGGACGTGAATGACCTCGGGAGATTTGAACCCACCAAGCCGCCGGGTGCAGAGGTCGATCAGGTCCTGAGCCGACAGTTTTGTACCGGATTTGAGCGCCACGGCGGCTTCGACCGTTTCGCCGTAGCGTTTGCAGGGGCGCGCGAAGGCGGCGGCTTCGACCACATCCGCGTGGGTGTAGAGCACCTCGTCGATCTCGCGTGGTGCGATGTTTTCGCCACCCTTGATGATCAATTCTTTCAGTCGACCCGTCACAAAGACATATCCATCTGCATCAATGCGACCCAGATCACCGGTTCTGAGCCAGTCACCTGCAAAACTCGCGGCTGTTGCCTCGGGGTTGAAAAGATATTCCCGCATCACGTTGGGGCCGCGAATGGCGATCTCGCCTTCCTGGCCGGTTGGCGCTTCGGTCAGGTCAGGCAGCAGGATGCGGACCTCATTGCCGTAAGGGACACCGGGGGAGCCGATTTTACGTATGCCGGGGGGCAGGGGGTTCGACAGGATTTGGGCGGCGGTTTCAGTCAGCCCCATCGTCTCTACGATTGGCACACCAAAGCGGGTCTCGAAAGCTGATTGCGTCTCCACCGCCAGAGCCGAAGAGGCCGAACGCCCGAAGCGCAACCGGTCGCAGACTGCGGGGCCGGGGCTTGCCGCGCCGTGCAGCAAGTGGCTGATGATTGTCGGGACAACCGAAAACCACGTGACCGCGCCCTGATCCGCCTGATCCCAGAAATTGCGGGACGAAAACCGCGAGACCATCGCCAACGATCCGCCGGAGACCAATGCGCCCATGACCGTGACGCAGAGCCCGTTGATGTGATAGATCGGCAGGACGCAAAAACCACGGTCCTGCGCGGTTAACTCATGTGCCATGGCGGTGGCCCAGCCCCCGGCCAGAAGGCTGCTGTGGCTGTGCACGACGCCTTTGGGTTTGCCCGTCGTACCAGAGGTGTACATCAGCAACGCGTGATCTTCTCCAGACAAATCCGGCAAATCCGCGCGGCCTTCCAGCGCATTCGGCCTCAGCAGCGTCATGCCCTGCGGCGCGACCGCCTCATAAGTGCTGATCTGGCTCTCATGCACGAAGGCATAGCGCGCTTGTGAATGTTCAAGCGCGTAAGCAATGGCGTCCGGCCCGGCAGCAAGGTTGATCATCGTCGCGCGAAACCCGCCGTAAAGCGCGGCATAGAGCGCCTCTATCCCCGCGCGCCCGTTCGGATGGATGATTGCCACGCTTTCGCCTTTGGTAAGGCCGAGGTCATACATCCCGCGCGACATGCGCTCCGCCGTGGCGCGCAGCGCCGCCCAGGTCAGGGCCTCCTCCGTTTCGGGAAAGACAATCGCCGTGCCGCCATCATCGGCGCGCGCGGTCAGCCAATCGCGGATGGTGCCGCGCGGCGGATGTTCGGGAGTAAAGATCATTTTCCGACCGCGTCCCAGTAGTCGGCAAAAATCTCCTCGGGCGCGGGTTCCTGGCCGGGGATTTCACGCACGATTTTCGTGCTCTGCATGAAATGCTTCCAATGCAGATTAGTGTCGATGGAATTGCCGCCCCAGGATCCGCACCCCATGGAGAGCGAAAACGGCATGCCGTTGGTAAAGGACCCGCCCGTGGCAAAGGTATGCGCCTGATTGACGATGACCCGGCTGGTCGGGATCGCCGTGGCAAGAGCCATGGGCCTGTCCGCCATGGTTGTGTGAATGCCCACCGAATGGCCCAGCCCCTGATGCAGCTGGATGTCCTTGGTGATCTGCACGGCGTCCTCGAAATCACGGGCCCGGTAAACCGTCAGCACGCGGCTGAGCTTTTCCCCCGAGAGCGGATGGTCCGGCCCGATGCCCGTGGTTTCAACGGCAAGGTATTCGGTGCCCCCCGGCACCTCATCCGTCAACCCAAGGGCCGCGATCATCTGGTCCGCATCCCGTGCAATGGCCTGAGGGTTCAGGTGGCCCTTGACCCAAAGCTGGTTGGTGACCTTTGTCTCATCGCGGATCAGCGCGCCGCCGGTCCGCGCCATCTCGGCCACGAAGGGTTCGTAGATGGCGTCGACAATCACCACCGCATTCTCTGACGAGCAGGAGGTGGCGTTGTCGAAGGTCTTGGAGGCGCAGATCTTGTCGGCGGCAGCGGCCAGATCGGCGGTTTCATCCACGATCACGGCCACGTTCCCCGCACCCACCGCAAGGGCCGGAGTGCCCGACGTATAGGCGCGTTTCACATTGTTCTGGCTGCCAGTGACAACAATCAGGTCGGAGATTTCCAGCAGGCGCTGGGTCTTTTCCTTGGAGCCCCGTCCGGGGATCATCTGCACCAGATCGCGGTCGATCCCGGCCTTGTCGAATTCCGCATGGATGTAGCCCAGCAGCGCCTCGCAGGTCGCCACGCCCTTGGGCGAGGGGGAGACCACAATTGCATTGCCGCATTTCAGGGCGTTGATGATGTTATTGGCCGGTGTCGCACCGGGGTTGGTGGAGGGGACAACTGCGCCGATCACCCCGATGGGGCGCGCGATCTCGGTGATGCCGGTGGCCGGATCATCGCGGATCACGCCAAAGGTCTTGGCTGTAGCGATGTCGCGCAGCAGGCCAAGCGTCTTGCGGTGGTTCTTGGTGATCTTGTCAGGCACATTGCCCAGCCCGGTTGTCGCCACCGCCAGTTCCGCAAGATGGCGGTTGCGCGCGGGTTCCATGATGGCCCAGCCCGCCGCAAGGGCGGCACGATCATAGAGTTCCTGCGATCCGCCTGCCTCGAACCGGGCCTGCGCAGCGCGGGCCGTGGCAACGATGGTATCTACATCGGCAAGATCATCATGGGCGTTCATGTCACATGTCCTTATGTGTCGGCGGGGCGGCATTTGCGCCCCGCCTCGCGATTTCAGAGGCCTGCAAGCAGTTCCTTGAGGGTTTCTTCCCGCGCGGCCCACATGTCCAGCACTTCGTCACGGGTCATGATATGCATCGGCGAGCCGCCTGCCTGCATCTTGCCCGCCACGCGCTTGTTTTCGAACATGGCGGGGACGGTCGCGGCCAGTTTGTCGATCACCCCCTGCGGCGTGCCCTTGGGCACCATGATGCCGCGGAAGTTGACGGAGGAGTTGTCCACGTCCAGGCCCGCTTCGCGCATCGTGGGCACATCGGGCAGGAAATCGTTCCGCTCCAGATCCGCCACGGCGAGGATTTTCACATTCCCAGCCTCACGTGCACGGAAGGCGTCAGAGAGGTTGTTGATGCCCGCCATGACGTCGCCCGCGATCACGGCTTTCATCGCCGCCGCTCCGCCGCCTTTGGTGGGGATATAGGCCATCTTCATCTCGCCCGCCTTTTCCATCTGCAGGGCGGCGATGTGGTGACCCACGAAGAGACCCGCGCCGGAGGTGGTCAGCTTGCCGGGATTGGCCTTGGCGAATTCAACCACGTCCTGCAGCGCGTTGAATTCCGACTCCGCGCCGACAACCAGCACCGCAGGATCGGCACCCCAGTTGGCAATGGGCTCAAAGCTGTCGCGGGAGTATTCAACCCCGCCCTTGATCGACTGGGCGATGAAATGGGGGATGTTGTAGGCGCCCAGCGTGTAGCCATCGGCCTCCGCCTGACCCGCCAGCCAGTTCCAGCCCACGCGGCCCCCGGCGCCGGGCTTGTTGATGATGGCAATGGGCATGCCCAGGGCGTCCTCGTTCCCGGCGGTCATCGTGACGATGCGCGCCTGGAAATCCGTGGCGCCGCCCGCGCCGTAGCTGACCATCATCATGATCGGCCGTTCGGGATAGTTCGCATGGCCGTCGGCCAGTGCGCCCGTGGTCATGGAGGCCAGTGCAATGGCCGCTCCTGTTATCAGTTTTTTCATGTGTAGTTCCTCCCTAGGATATGAGCTCTGCCGCCGTTGCGGTTCAGAAAAAGACCTCTCGCGGTGTGTACACGGTCAGAAGTTTTGCGAAGAGGCCGTAGATGACGACCATGAAGATGGCCGTGATGAGGATGCGCCTGAGCCACGATCTGACCGCGTTGTGAGGCGCGGGATCATAGAAGCTTAGCAGGGTGAAAAAGGCGAGGGTGGTCGCGGTGTAGAACCCAAGGCCCTTGGCCGCCCAGAAGACGTAGATCAGGGCGATGATCAATCCCGGCAACAGGTTGGTGAATTGACGCACGGAAATGCCGCCCCCCACTTTGGTCCAGCCAAGGCAGGCTTTGGCGAAGGTCCAGAGCGCCAGCACCACGAAGACCGAGGAGATCAGGCGCGGAAAGAGGAAGGCCTCGGACGGTTGTTGGGTGTAGCTGACAAAGGCCACCCAGATGCCCACGGTGGCCACGATGCCGGACCCGATGATGTGCTGGAGGCGGGGGAGAGACGGGGCGCTCATGCCATGATCTCCTCTTTCGAGGTGTAGCGGCGCGACCGCAGTTCCATGTAGGCGGAATAGAAGATGGAGGCGATGACCACGGCGATCAGGAACAGGTTCAGCCCACCGGTGAGGAAATAGGCGCTCATGCCTTCGGTGGCATTGGCGATCATGGACCCTTGGATGAAGTTCGCCTCGGCAATGGGCCCGAGGATCAGGCCAAGCACCAGCGGGGCGGCGGAAAAGCCGAAACGTTCGAGGAAATACATCATCACCCCCAGGGTCGCCATGACATAGACGTCCCCCATGGAGGATTGCACCGAATAGCTGCCAAAGACCGCGAGCCCCAGCACCACGGCGGCCATGACCGATTGCGGCACCTGCGCGACCTTGGCCGCGAGACCGGCGACGTAGAGCCCAAAGAGGCACATCAGCACCTGACCGATCAGCATGGAGTTAATAAAGGTCCAGGCCACGTCCGGGTGATTGTCGAAGAGGTCCGTGCCGGGAAAGATCCCGTGGATCAATAGACCACCCAGCAACACCGCCGCTGTGGGGGAGCCGGGAATGGACAGGGTGAGCAGCGGCACCAGCGACGGGCCGACCATGGCGTTATTGGCGCTTTCGGCGGCGATCACGCCTTCCGGGTGGCCGGTGCCGAACTTGTCGCGATCGGGGCTGAATTTCTTAGCCTGATCATAGGCCACAAGCCCCGCGATCTGGCCGCCGACACCGGGGATCAACCCGATGATCGACCCCGACGCGGTGCCGATGCCCATGGCGCGCTTGTTGCGTAGCAGCTCGCGGATTGCGCCGCCGATGGGGTGCTTCTGCACCTCGATCACCTCGGCCCCATCGTTGTGACGACCCTTGGCGAACATGGTGATGACCTGCGGAATGGCGAAAAGGCCGATGAGGGCTGCGATGATGTTGATCCCACCGCCCAATGCGGGGTGAAAGATGAACCGCTGCGCACCCATGATGTCGTCGAAGCCAATGGTGGCCAGCCAAAGACCGATGCAGCCCGAGAGCAGCCCCTTGACCACTGAATTGCCGTCGAGTGAGCCGATGACCGTGACCCCGAGGATCGCCAGCCAGAAGAGGTGGCTGGGACCAAAGGCCAGCGCCCACTGCGCCAGAACCGGCGTCAGGAAGATCAGCAACAAGACGCCAAACACGCCGCCGACGGCCGAGGCCAGAAAGCTGATCTGCAACGCCTTGGCCCCTTCGCCCTTGCGCGCCATCGTGTGCCCGTCGAGCGTGGTGGCGATATTGGCGGGCGCGCCGGGAATTTTCAGCAGGATCGCACTGACGGCACCGCCTGCCACGGTGGAGGTATAGGCCGCCCCCAGCAGGATCAGACCCTGCGCTGCCTCCAGCTGAAAGGTGAAGGGGATGAGCAGCGCCACCGCCATCGTAGGCGACAGGCCGGGCGTTGCGCCCAGGATCAACCCGCCGATGGTGCCCAACAAGAGCAACCCGAAGTTAATCGGCGTGAAGACGTCCCCCATGTAGAACAGAAATTCCATCGCTGCCTCCCCGCAACGCTGCTTGACCATTTACGCTAAGTGATGAAAATAGTTTTGCAAATGTTTTCATAAATTACGCAAAAACGGTTATTAGATGTCTGATAAAAATAGGAAAAAGTCTGATATCATCAGTGTCGCAAAGACCGCGCGCGTGTCGCCGTCGACGGTGTCGCGATACTTCAATCACCCTGAACTGCTGAAACTTGCGACTCGCCGCAGGATCGAACGCGCGGTGCGCAAGGAAGGCTATATTCGCAATCGCGCGGCCCAGACGATCCACGGGATACGGTCAGGCACCATCGGTGTTCTGGTGCCGACCATCGACCATACGATCTTTGCCGAAGTTGTGCAGGCATTCTCGGATGCGGTTGCGGAAGAGGGGTTCACCATTCTGCTGGCCTCCCATGGGTACGACCAGCAGCGGGAATACGCGATCCTGCGGAAGTTTCTGGAACACCGCGTGGATGGCATCGCCCTGACCGGGCTGGATCATGACGAGGCCGTGTTCCAGTTGATCGAGAGCCAGAGTGTGCCGACCGTGATGATGTGGAACTACGCTGCGGACTCGCTCTATCCCTCCATCGGTGCCGACAATGAGTTGGCGGGGCGGATGATCAGCCAACACGTGCTCTCGATGGGGCATCGTGAGGTGGCCTGCCTGTTTGCGCCGGGCGCAGGCAACGACCGGGCCAAGGCGCGCAGCCGGGCAATCCTGAACACGCTTGCGGATGCGGGCGTGGACGTGCCGCAAGACTGGCAATTGACCACTGTTTACTCTGTCTCGGAATCCAAGCGTCAAGCCTTCGCGCTTTTCAGCAGCACGAAGCGGCCCACAGCCCTGATCTGCGGCAATGATATTCTGGCCACAGGCGCGATCTATGCGGCGGCCAAGGCCGGGCTCAGGCTGCCGGAGGATATCTCGATTACCGGGATCGGAGACTTCAAGGGGTCCTCGGAATTTGAGCCCGGCCTGACCACTGTGCGCCTGCCAGCCCGGCGCATCGGGCAACGCGCGGGCCTGACCCTTGCTGCGGCCATCAAGGACCCCGAGGCGGACCGAACCGGTGCCCATTGCGCACCGGAATTGGTCGTAAGGGGATCGTGCCGGGCGATTTGATGGTCTCACCAAACCGGAACGGCGAAAACCGGGGCAGGGTGGTCATCGCCGAAGTGATCGCAGCCCGATCACAACAGTGTTTCATGCATGTGAACGGATAAACGCGCAGACTGCGCGGCAAGTTATCTGGAGGATGTCATGTCAGTCACACGTCGCGGGTTTGCAGGGATGATCGGGGCGGGGGCGTTGACGCCGCATGCTCTTTGGGCGCAGGCGGATCCGGTTCTTGATGCCATCCGCTCCACGCTCTACGGCACAAGCTCCGAATTTGCCGATGGCATGGCGCTGCTGAAATCGCGGGGCAATCCGGATGTAGTGCCTGCCTTGCTGACCGGGTTGCGGTTTTCCAGACGGCGGCGCGACGAGATCGCTAAGGTGATGGAAGCCCTGACGGGCGAAACCCTCGGCACCGACTGGTTCGACTGGATGCTCTGGCAGGAACGCAATCCGCAGATCGTCCCGCATCCGTCGCTGATCCCGTTCAAACGCGAAGTGCTGCTGGGAGTTGATCCGAATTTCGATGTGTTCCTGCGGCCAGAGTATCTGGCGCGCGACAAGATGAAGATCAGGCTGGAGGAAATCGCCTGGGGCGGGGTCAGCAAGGATGGTATCCCCTCGCTCGACAACCCCGACTTGATCCCGGCCCCGCGTGCCAACTATCTGAGGCCCGACGATCTGGTCTTTGGTGTCGCGATCAATGGCGACGTGCGCGCTTATCCGCTGCGCATCATGGGGTGGCACGAGATGTTCAACGAAGTGATCGGCGGGGTGCCGGTCGCCTTGGCGTATTGCACCCTGTGCGGCTCCGGCATCTTGTTTGAGACGCAGGTCGCGGGTCGGTCAAAACCGCTGATTTTCGGTTCTTCCGGTTTCCTCTATCGTTCGAACAAGCTGATGTTTGATCGCGAAACCCATTCGTTGTGGAACCAGTTCACCGGCAAACCCGTTGTCGGTCCCCTCGCCGATAGCACCATACAATTGAAACAGCGCCCCGTGGTGATCACCACATGGGAAAACTGGACATCTTCGCATCCGAACTCCAAAGTGTTGTCCCTCAATACGGGCCATCGCCGCAACTATGGCTCGGGCGTTGTGTATCGGGAGTATTTTGCCTCTTCAGATCTGATGTTTCCCGCATTGGTCGACCAGACAGAGCATCGGCAGAAAGACTATGTCTTTGCCATCCGCCAGTTCGGCGCCGCTAGGGCCTGGCCGCTAGCTGCATTTGAAGAAAAGCGTGTCATCAACGATGCCATCGCCGACACGCCGCTGCTGCTGGTTGGAGATGTTTCGCGCCGTACCGTGCGCGCCTATGAGCGAAACGCACATAGCTTCACAGCATCTGGCGGCGCACTGACGGATGAAACCGGTCAGATTTGGAAGGTGACAGAGGACGCGCTGGTGAGCCCTGACGGAAAGCGCCTGTCACGTGTCGCTGGACATATTGCCTATTGGTTTGCCTGGGATAACTATCTGGGTGACGCCGCGAGCGTGTACAGCGCGTATTCTCAGTGAAGTGCGGTCGTCCCTTTCGTAGCGCCGCCGGTTTATACACAGTTATTAAAACGAAGCTTCAAATTGATGCAAAGTCACTTTTGATGAGAGTGGTTTTCTGCCCGCCACTGTCTTGGGACGTGGGTTGAGTATTCGCAGCCCGGATCGAAGATCGTTCGCTACCAGCGTGATGATCCCGTCGCTTATCGGCATGGACGATCCTGGTTTTCCCGGTCGCTCCCAAGCCTAGCGGATACCATTTGTCTTCGCATTCTTCAAAGGCCACTGCATAAGCAGGCTGTGGTGCTGTGAGCTCGAAGATGTATTTCTGACCCAACCGAAAAGACGAAACATCATCTTGGAGCGGCTTTCGGCTGGCGATCCCAAACTGATCCACTGGCATAACGAACAAACCGCTTTCGACACTGTGGGTTTCCCAAAACACATCCCATGGATCAAGACGTGGATATTGGAACAGCTCCGGCGCTTCGCTTCGCGCAAATTCAAAATGGTTCGTCGCGAGTCATTCATGGATGTTACGCATCTTGTTGCGGTAAGACACACCGCGTTCGATGTTGGGATATTGTATCGGACGGCAAGAAAAGTAGCTGGACAAACACTCTCGTGAAAGCCCTAGCATACAAAGCTCAAATGGATGTCACTGGACTTTGCGATATGGTGAAATGGTGCCCATACGTCTCCACATTAAATGCATAAAGAATTGATAATTAAAATATTATATTAGCGAAAATTACTAGTACCCCCAATCATACCCCCAAAGAGCTGGTTGTCCGGTCACGTATCCGGGCGGGAAGCCGACCTTTGCTGCACCAGCACAAGGTTCTAAGTCTTTCTGACAAAGCCGACATTGATCAGACCATACACATGTAGCGGTCAGACTTGCTGAGCCTTGAGCGAGATGCCAGCTGGCTCTGTTCAATGCCATACCGACTTCGGCGGCACATGCCCTCCTCCGGGCGAAGTACGCTTGATGTTCACCTTTCATGCTCCAGGTGTTGAAAGCCTCTACCTTCGCTGCTTGTCGAACTACGTGACGGCCCGCTCAAGCAATCGAATACACTTTGTCACGACGACGGGTGCTGGGGCTACAAGGACATGGAGGAAAATCGTTTCTTCCGGATGGATGTTAAACGCCTCTTTTGCCGACAGTATATCAAAGATTCCGCACCCAGCCCGACCAGTTCCAAGTGTCCAAACCAGAATGACAGGGATGGGAAAGTCGGTTTCTAGAAGACGAACATATCCGCTTCGGGCAGACCGAATTGCACCTCTGACAGATCGTACGTCGCCTCCGGCACGCCTGGTTGCGCATCACTGTTCCAGCCCAGCGGTCCTTTTGCGACGTTCTCTGGCGTGTTGGGGTCCCATTCGAAATCAGGGGCGCCGCCGTTCACCTCTACGGCCAGGATATCGCCGTCCGCAATTCGTTGATTCAGTACCGCGGCGCTTGCGTCCATCAACTGCGCAATAGGCCTCCAAATCTGCTCGTCAGCGACGAAATCGCTGTAGTTGAAGTAGTTCGCAAACAGTATCGCGTGCTGTCCGTTCTGCACAGCCACCAGAATATCGTCGGGGTCCGCTCCGCTGCCATCAGTTTTGAACCCGGACGGATCGAACAAGTACTCGTTGAATGATAGCGCATCACCCCAAACGTTGAACCCATAGATGTGATCGAAGCCACTATTGCTGCTGAAATGAACCACATTGTCACCGGACCAGAGGTGGATAATGTCGTCCCCGCTTCCGCCGTCAACGAGGTCGTCGCCAAGCCCTGCGAAGATCATATCGTCGTTCATACCACCTCTGATCGTGTCGTTGCCCTCATCCCCACGCAGGGTATCGAAACCATGATGGCCAAGGATGCTGTCGTGTCCGAGACCGCCGTCGACGCTGTCATTCCTTGCGCCCGCATCAATGACGTCGTTGCCATCGCCGCCGTCGATCATGTCATCACCGTCTTCACCAATCAGGGTGTCATTGCCGTGGTCACCGGTGATGGTGTCAAAGCCATCGCCGCCATTGATACTGTCGTCGTGATTGCCGCCGTGAAGCAGGTCATTGTCATCGCCGCCAAAGAGCGTGTCGTTGCCGTCTCCGCCCCACATGGAGTCTTGGCCTTCATATCCGGTCCCGGCGTCATCGCCACCGGAAAGCCACATCAGGTTGCTACCCATTGTGCCCTGCACCAGATCGTCGCCATTTCCAGTCTCAACACCTTCAATGTCGTAAATCTCATCGGTGCCCAGATTGCCGGCTTGGGCCAGTTCGGCCCAGAGCCAGACCTTTACATCGTCGTTCGTGTCATAGACCACCCGGTCGAACCCAGAGCCGCCCCAGATGCTGTCATTACCAGCATCCCCTTCCAGAGTATCTCTGCCTTCGCCACCGTAGATCACGTCATCATCTTCGCCACCGAAGATCTTATCGTGGCCAGCGCCGCCCTCCAGCGTGTCCTCGCCATCGCCGCCGCCCATGGAATCGTTGCCGTTTTCGCCCCAGAGGTGGTCATCGCCTTCATTCCCGGCCAGCGTATCGTGATCGTTGCCGCCGTAGATGCTGTCTTCGTCTTTGCCCCCGGAGATCACATCATTTCCGCCATGGCCGTAGAGCGTGTCATTGCCGCGCATGCCGTTGATGACGTTGTCACCATTGTCGCCCCGGATCTTATCGTTGCCGGAGCCGCCAGTGACATTTTCGAAGTTGTAGATCTCGAAGTGAATGTCATGATCGACGATCTTCCAATCGTTGATCCCCTTGTCCCAATAGACGTAGTTGGGCATCTCGATCCGGCCGTACTCCTGGCCAAGGTCCAGAACGATGTCTTCATCCACATGGCCCAGGCTGAACCAGTCCGTGCCGGCGCCTCCATCAAAATACACCTTGTCGGGAGACTTGGTCGGGCTCCAATCCACTTTAGGGTTGAAGACGACAAAGTCGTTGCCGCCCAAGAAGTAAAACCAATGCGTCCAGTGATTGCCCGCGGTCGTCGGGTGCCCTTCATCATTGCTCACCGAATCAATGTAAAAATAATCCGAGTTGTTGGTTCCGATCACGTCATAGAAGGTAATTTGTGTGTTTGGTTTACCCATTCTCTTACTCCTTTCGAGACCCGGCACGCGTCGCTAAGTCTTTGATCAATATTTAAAACTGCGCGCACAACGCGCCCGCGCAGCACTCACCTTCATCAAAAGACAAATTCGTCGGACAGGATCGGGTTGAGGCCACCGAAGGGGTCGTCCTCTTCGGGGCTCCACCCGCCTGGCGCACCCGGGCCGGGCTCGATGCCGACAATCGACAGATCCTCGATCTTGGCCTGCAGGTCGTCCTCGTGGATGCCCTCGAACCGCGCGATCCACTGCCAGCCCGCATCCTGAGTCTCGGCGCCAAGGTAGGTGTCGTCGCCGATCATCATCAGCGTCGTGAGATCATCGAGCGTCTTGCCCTTGACCTCATAGACCTTCAGGAACCCGGGCCCGAACTGCAGGATGTCGGAGTTGAGGTTGAAATCGAGGATATTGGAGAACCCGACCGCGCCCGCTTCCCAGGCCACGATGTCGTTGCCCTTGCCGGTGTGGATCTCGTTCTCGCCCTCGCCACCGATCAGCAGATCGTCGCCGCGCCCGCCCCGGATGACGTCGTTGCCTTCACCGCCGTCGATGGTGTCATTGCCCGACGCGCCTTTCAGCGTGTCCTCGCCCTCGCCGCCGGTGAGATCGTCGTGGCCGATCCCGCCGCCGATGGAGTCGTCACCCAGCGAGCCCTCGATGACATCATTGCCATTGTCGCCATAGAGCGTATCGGCCCCTTCGGCACCGGAGATCGTGTCGTGACCGTCACCGCCGTACATAAGATGCGTCCCGGTGAACCCATTGATGTAGTCGTTGCCGTCGCCCCCCATGACCGTGTCATTGCCAGACCCGGACTGGATGATGTCGTCACCGTTGCCGCCTTCGATGCTGTCATGGCCGGAGCTGCCTATCAGCGTGTCTTCACCCTCACCGCCGATCAGCGTGTCGTTGTCGGCGCCACCATTCACGGAGTCGTCCCCGTCGCCCCCGCTGATGAGGTCATCACCATCGCGGCCATAAAGCGTGTCGTCGTCATCCTCGCCAAGGATGGTGTCGTCCCCGTCACCGCCTTCTACGGTGTCTGCGCCGTCGCCGCCGTTGATGTAATCATGGCCCTCTTGTCCCCAGAGATTGTCGGCCCCGGCATTACCCAGGATCGAGTCGTTGCCATCACCCGCATAGGCGGTGTCGTTGCCGGAGCCGAGGAGGATCGCGTTGTCATCGCTGTTGCCATAGACCAGCGCATCGCCGCTGCCGAGGATCAAGGCCCCTTCAATGCTGTTGAACGTGTCCTCGCCCATGGCGCCATAAGAGCCGCCAAGGTCCAGCCGGACCTCGACGAAATCGGGTGTGTCATAGACTGCGAGGTCCAGGCCGGTGCCGCCATTGAGCACGTCATCGCCGAGGCCGCCCTCCAGATCGTCATCGCCGCCGCCGCCGTTGAGCGTGTCGTCCCCTTCGTCACCATGCAGCTCGTCGTTGCCTTCGCCGCCGTTGATCAGGTCATCCTCGCTGCCGCCCCAAAGGGTGTCGTTGCCATCGTCGCCAAACATCGAGTCGGTGCCGGACCCGCCGTACATGACATCGTTGTCGTCATCGCCGCTCATCCAGTCGCCGCCGTTGTCGCCATGCATGGTATCGGCGCCAAAGCCACCCTCCATGAAGTCGCCGTGTTCGCCGCCATGCATGCTGTCGTTGCCATAGCCGCCGTCCAGGGTGTCGTTGCCGGTCCCTCCGTAGACTATGTCATCATCCCACCAGCCGAAGAGGGAGTCGTTTCCGGCATCGCCCCTGACAGTGTCATTCCCGTGGCCCCCATCGACGAAATCCGCATGGTCACCACCTCGCACGGAGTCATTGCCGCCCCCACCGAGCACCGTGTCCATGCCGTCACCGCCGATGAGCACATTGGCAGCGAGGTCGCCTTTGATGTAGTCGTTGCCCTGACCGCCGGTGACGTTCTCGATGGAATCGTAGTATTCCTTCGCGTCGTATTCGGTGTACACAGACTGGCCGGTCTCCGGCTCGTACAATGTGTAATTTAGACCGTGAATCTCACCCCAGCCAAGGTTCAGACGGATGTTCAGGTCATAGGTCGACCAGGCGTAGCTGACCGTGTCGCTGCCTGATCCGCCGAAATAGTAGTGATCATGAAAGTTCCGGCTGTAGACATCACCCCCCTGGCCCGGCGTGTAGTAAAACGTGTCATTGCCGCCGTGGCCAAAAATCTCCCGATTCCAAGTGTGGTCGAGAAATTTGGGATGGAAGTTGATGTTGATGTGATCATCTTGGGTCGCGTGACCATGGATGGCTGTCTTTGCGGGCATAATCGTTACTCCTTTTCAAGCAGACGCAACGCGTCAGGTGCCGTCTAAACCGATGTGGATTTGTGTGATGCTGAGCTCTGGCCAGCGGGAAGTCGGATAAAGGAGTATTGTGGGACGTCCCGTCCGACGGGAGACGCGTAGACGTGTCCGTGGCATGTCACGGTTTCAAGTGTATTCCGCATATCTCAACTGTCCTTTACTCACACCACACTCGACCAGAGCGTCGAACGAAGACGTAGGTGCATCATCAGATGCCACCCATTTCCCCGATGGTTTCCTTCGACCCCGACGATATACTGGTCATCCCTGACAGCGGAACCCGCACGCCCGCAGGTAGGTCTTGCAGGAATACGGGCTCGGTATGTTGTTTTTTAAATCAAATGACTAGGATTAGAATTTGTAGCTTGGAGGTAGTTCACGGGGTCTTCCGGAAAACCATCTTGCCTAAGCTCCTTGCAAAGCGTTTTTTAATTCGCGAGACAACGACCACGCCGTTTCAAACTAAACAGACTCGACCTCGGCGGCCCTCGAAGTTAAGCCGACGAGGACCAGCACTGGCCTGCTGCTGGTTTTGTGGACACCGAGATAAGATGTTCATGAAACTGGAGAATCTAGATGACGAGAAGAGCATTCAGCCGCGAGTTCAAGCAGGAAGCGGTGGAGTTGATAACGAAGCGTGGCGTCAGCACGGCGCAGGCTTCAAGGGATCTTGGAATACACGGACTGTGCTTCGCCGGTGGGTGCGGGCATCTGAGACAGACGGGTCGGCTGCGTTCCCCGGTCACGGCAAGCTAACCCCAGAACAGGAAGAGCCCAGGAACCTGCGGCGCGAAGTGTCGAAACTGAAGGCGGAGCGGGACATCTTACAAAAGGCCGCGGCCTACTTCGCCAAGGACCAGCTGTGATGTTTGGGTTTGTGGCGAAACAGCGAGGGATCTGGCCAGTCAGTTGGATGTGTGACGCGCTCGGTGTGTCACGAAGCGGCTTCCATGCCTGGCTGACGCGATCACGCAGCGACCGGTCGATCCGCGACGAAGAGCTATCGGCGGCGATCCGTGCGAGCTTTCTGCGATCAGACCGAACCTATGGTGCTCGACGGGTCTGGCACGATCTTCTTGAAGAGGGCTATTCCTGCGGGTTGCATTGCGTCGAGCGATTGATGCGGCAGGCGGCCTTCAGAGCTCGTCCAAAGCGTCGGCAACCACCGAAAGACGAGGGTACGAGGTCGATCATAGCTGCCAACGTGCTTGAGCGAGAGTGCGACGCAAACGGCCCGAACCAGAAATGGGTGGCCGACTTCACCTACGTCTGGACGGCTGAGGGCTGGCTTTACGTCGCGGTCGTCATCGATCTGTTCTCGCGCCGTGTGGTCGGTTGGTCCATGAGCGATCAGATGGGGTTCGGATACTTAGCCATCAGCGTCACCTTCGAAAAGTGCGCGGATGTCTTCAACCTTCCAAACCGTAGTGCGTGGACCAAGTTTTTGTGGTTGTGGAAAGCGCCCTTCTTTCACACCCTGCCACCATGCAGACTTTGAAACTGGGATGGGTCCGGCAGGCGCTAAAATCTGGGAAAGACGTACGAGGCCGGTCTGGGGAAATACTGTATTGTCCATTCTGATCAATCCTTGTGTGAGGTGATGTGATCAGGTTCTGGATCAAAGCTTGAAATCAGAGGGGAAACAGGTTTCGCCGCCCGGAAACAGTTATAGGCCTATGATTTTAAAAGAATTAAATCCCGCTATTTCCTGAGGAAATAACCTTACTCCGGCTTCCAGTCCTCAGGTAGTTTCTCTGAACCTTCTCGGAGATACTTTCGAATTGTTTTGCTGGTTAGGTTCAGGCCCAGACGATCTGCGATTCCTTCTATCTCATTGGGAATGTCGCTGCGCTTCTCTTTGGGATCGAAGCCGTATGCATCTATCGCCATCGCCGCTATGAGCTTCACCAATGACGCACGCTCGCGACCGTCAAGCTTGCCATCATTCTTGTTCGTCAAATCAGGCTGTGAACCTTTGCCAGCCGTTGCCGCTCTACGCGACACCAAATCGTAAAAACCAGAGTGGACCGTCAGATTAACTTCATTTAGCCATGTGAACAGTTCACCGAACTTTGGTTTGTTTCTTTGGTCGTAGGGGTCGAATTTTCGCCGGATTATTTCCCTGTGACGGCTCATATAGGTTGTCACTTCATCGGCCTTTTGCCTGCTGCCTAGTTGGTCAAACTCTTTAATTGACGCGACAAACTGCTGTTCTGGTTCAAACCCGACTGACAGCCATACAACCTCATCCAGTGACAAAAATTCGTGCTTTGCCCAGTGTTCAAAATCGGCCAATTGCTTTGTGCCAAAGAGCGGCGCTGAATACCACGGCTTCAGTCGACCAAACGTCACCTCCACCTCTTTTCGGTATCTTGCAACGAATTGTTTTGCATCTTCCGATAGGGTCTTTCCGTCGGTGCCAAAAGACTGCTCAAGTTGCTCCGGCGGAAACTGCGATAGTTCGGTGCGGATCTGCTTCGACATTTCGTCGCGTTTTGCAAACAAGCGCGACATCCGCACTTTGTATTCATCACCCATTGGCGGGATTTCCGGTTCGTTCGGGCCAATGAACAGACCTCCGCCAATTTGCGTGAGTATTCAGAGAAAGCGAGCAACTTGTTCTGATTTGTCCATAATTCATGTGTCGTTGTTCAATGTCGGATCAACTTGACCTTAGTTCATCAACATATCCAGCCCACCAGTTTGAAAGTCTCATCCGCTCGTCCCAATGTGCGCCTCGTGCATACGCCCTGCGCACTTCGTTGCGTTCCTCATGTGCCAAAGCACGTTCGATTGCGTCGGGGTTCCAAAGGCCGCTTTCGTTGGCCAATGTTGAAAAAGGTGGCGGGGAATCCGTGAGCCGTCATTTCGTTGCCGGAATACCCCATGCGCCGGAGTGCCGCGTTCATGGTGTTTTCGCTCATCGGTCGGTGCCATGAGCGCAGGGAGGGGAAGAACTATTCGCTTGCGCCGGTCAGAGGGCGCAATTCATCAAGCAACTTGATCGCTTGATCCGCAAGAGGGACAAAGTGATCGCGGCGCATCTTCATTTTGCCAGCAGGGATGGCCCATACTTTTTCTGTTTCGTCGAACTCGCTCCATTTGGCATGCCGCAACTCTCCGGGGCGCTGGGCAAGTAACGCCAGAAGTTGAAGAGCAATGCGCGTTGTCGTCTGACCATCAAAGACGTCGATTTCACGCAAGAGTGCACCGAATGCTGTCGGATCCGTTATCGCGGAACGATGCTGGCGGGTTGGTCGGATCAGAGCATCGCGCAACGCATAGGTTGGGTCGGTTTCCGCAAGGCCACTTGCAACCGCATAGCGGAACACAGACCCAATGCGCGCGCGCAAGCGGTGCGCGGTCTCGTAGTTGCCCTTCGCTTCGACCTTTCGCAGAACTCGCAGGATCATCGGCGCGGTTATCGCAGTGATGGGTTTCTTCCCAAAATCGCGGTTGGCGAGCTTCAGATGATAAGCGGTTTTGTCGAGCGTGGCTTTTGACTTTCCTTCTTTGCGCTGCTTGGCCAAGAAGGCTGCACCTATCTTTTCGAAGGTTTGGCCACTGGCTTCCGCGCGACGCAGTTTTTCTTCCTGCTTCAGTTCTGATGGATCAAGGCCAGCGGCAAGGTTTGTTCGGGCGGCGTCCCGCAACTCACGGGCCTTGCTCAGGCCGACGGCAGGGTAGTCGCCGAACACAATGAGCTTTTCCTTACCGTCGATGCGGTACTTGAACCGCCATGACTTTGAGCCACTGACTTTGACCAGCACGAAAAGACCATCGAAGTCGCTTACTTTGTACGGCTTTGACTTGGATTTCAGGTTTCGAATCTTGGCGTCACTCAGAGGCATCTGGGGGTACGCTCCGCATCACGGGTTTCAGCGTACCCCCAAAATGACCCCCAATCTGGGGGTACGTCAGCGGACTGCAAAAAACTCAACTGGACAAACACTTTCATGAAACCCCTTATATACAGGGCCGAAATGGATGTCACTGGACTTTAAAATATGGTGAAATGGTGCCCCCACACGGACTCGAACCGCGGACCTACTGATTACAAATCAGTTGCTCTACCAGCTGAGCTATAGGGGCACTGCGCGGTCGTTTAGTCAGTTTGAGCGCGTCGCGCAAGAGGGGAAATGCGCCTTTGTTTGCGTTTGAACCCCAACGTTTCCCAAGCTAGTTTGACACCACGCAAATGCAATCGCGCGGAGCTTTATGCAACTGGTTTTTCACACGGGCGCACACTTCACTGAAGAAGAGCGACTCATGAAGTGTCTTTTGAAAAACAAGGAAGCTTTCGGAACGCGCGGCGTGGTTGTCCCGGGACCTGGCAAATATCGCAGATTACTGCGCGACACCATGGACGCTATGGACATCAGTGAACCGGCTGAAAACGCAAGGGAAATTCTGCTGGATGCCATATTGGACCACGCAAGCGCCGAGCGCGTTGTCATGTCGAACGGGCGATTTTTTGGCCCCGGCCGCCTGGCGGTACGGCGGGGGTTGATCTACCCGAAGGCCTCGAAACGAATGGTTCAGATGGCCCAGATATTTGAAACTGACCAGATCGAGCTCTTCATGGGGCTGCGCAACCCTGCGACCTTTTTGCCAGAAGCCTATCGGCGATCTTCGAAAGAGGGCCTTGCGGATTTCATGGGCGGGGTGGATCCGCGGGCGGTACGGTGGTCGGATACGCTGCTGCGGATACGGGAAGCGGTGCCAAAGATATCGATCACGGTGTGGTGCAATGAAGATGCCCCGCTGATCTGGCCAGAGATTCTCCGCGAGATTGGGGGGATGGATCACTGCGACGGTATAGAAGGGGAGTATGATCTCCTAAGCGAGATTATGGCACCCGAAGGCATGACCCGTTTTCTGGCCTATCTCGAAAAACATCCGACCATGACCGAAATTCAAAAGCGTCGCGTCATGGTGGCGTTTCTGGACAAGTTCGCAATCGAAGAGGCCATAGAGGAGGAGTTGGACATGCCCGGCTGGACAGAAGAACTGGTGGCCGAAATGACCCAGACCTACGACGAGGATGTTTTCGCCATCGCACGCATTCCGGGCGTGCAATTGATTTCCCCTTAGCCGACCCGGGTTACAATTCGACAGCAAGGCCGGTTTGCGCCGACTGTTGGGCCGCCATACCCAGTTCCACGGCGCGGAGACCATCTTCAAAGGTGACATCCGGCGTGTGCGACACGCCCCGGACCACATCCAGAAACCGCTGATGCTGATAAAAGGTGGACCCGTTGTGATCGCCTGCCGCC
Organism: uncultured Roseobacter sp.; assembly: GCF_947492555.1. Lineage (GTDB taxonomy): Bacteria > Pseudomonadota > Alphaproteobacteria > Rhodobacterales > Rhodobacteraceae > Roseobacter. Next base: position 221,692 of record NZ_CANLNE010000001.1, on the reverse strand, counting down.
AGCAGTGCCGGGTCGACTGGAACAGCACGCATTTCAGGATGTTTGGGGGCGCGGGGGCTGATTTCCAGGATCGGCGTGGGCGCGGGTCCAAGGTCGTCCGGCCAGAAGCGGGTGGGGCCGGGAACGAAGGCTTCTATCTTTCCGGATGGGCCTATTGCCGCGATGGTTTCCTGATAGCGTGCGCCTTCGGCAAACATGCACAACTCCAGCATCGCACGGGCGCCACAGGCGAAATCGACGATCACGAACCCGTTGTCGAGGATGTCCGGCGTGGCCCCGTCATAGGTTTCTTCAAGGTGGTTCACGGATTGGCTGGCGCTGGCCATGACGCGGATCGGGTCACTGCCGATCATCAGGCGCATCAGGTCGAAGAAGTGGCAGCACTTCTCGACAAAGGTGCCGCCGGTCTGATGGTTGAACCGGTTCCAGTTGCCGACTTTCTGCAGGAAGGGGAAGCGATGTTCGCGGATGCTCAGCATCCTGATGCCGCCGGTGACGGTTTCGACATCGTCGAGCAAGGCGGCAATAGGCGGCATATACCGGTATTCCATGGCGACCCAGATCGGCGCGGGGTAGGCCGCCGCGATCTCCTTAAGGCGCGGGATGTCGGCAGGATTGGTCAGCAGCGGTTTTTCGACCAGCAGGGGCAGGGGATTGCGCGCCGCGATCTCTGCCATCTGATCGGCATGGCAGTGGTTCGGGCTGGTGACCACCAGACAGTCGAGCGCGCTTTCGGCCAGCAGGTCGTCCAGTGTCTCGGCAAAACGGGCGTTTGGCGCGAGGTCGGCGGCGACGGCGCGCATGGCAGCGTCCGGTTCATAGATCACCGTAACTGCGGTATCCGGCAAGAGGGCTATGTTTTTCAGATGCTCCTGGCCCATCATGCCGCACCCGATCATGCCATAGCGCGTTGTCTGTCCCATTTTTCTTCCTTACTTCAACCGCTGTACGTAGACAGATTTGTCCGTATCGAACCATGTACGGGAAAATTCAATAGGGTACGCGTCCGCGGCCCAGCTAAAGCGTTCGATGTAGCCGCAGGGCGTGCCTGCCGGGCCAAACCCGTCTGGCGTCCACGCGGGCAGGGCGCTGATGCTCACCCGATCCTCGGCGCGGGTGATCCAGAAATTCAGCTCTGACAGGTAGGTCTGATAGAGGGAATCACCCAGCATCTGGGGTGTCAGCACGCCCGCGCTGGCGTCGAGCCAGATTTCCTCCACGGCGATTGCTACATCATTGAGGTACCGTCTGCGGCGGATGCGTGTGGCCTGCGTGCTGCTGCCAAACGCAGGCAAATCCCGCGGCTTGTGCATGACGTCGACCTGCAGCACATCAGCCGTCGGCAGGCCGCCGCCCGACAGCAGCTCCAGCCGGAACATGGCATAGACGCCCATGGGTTTGCGCGGTTTGCGCACGTAGTTGCCGGACCCTTGCACACGATCCAGCAGCCCCTTTCTGTCCAGCTCCGCAAGTGCTTTGCGCAAGGTGCCGATGGAGGCACCCAGCGCCACGGCCATCTCGCGTTCGGGCGGCAGGCGTTCGCCATCAAGCAAGCGGCCCGCGTCGATGTCGCGGATCAGCAATTCGGTCAGCTGAATGTATTTTGGCAGCGCGGTGCTGCGGGAGGGTGGGTGCGTCATTCTCTCGGGCCGTATCGACATCAAAAATTGATACACCATTGATCTACTATTTTGACGGTGCTATTCAAGACAGAAATCACCGCTGCCTGACAAAGGGAATTCTATGACCGTTGTGCCCGTCACCTCCGCCGATCTCGATGCGGCCGAAGTCTCGTGGTTTTCCGCGCTGTGCTCGGATGACTACCAGTTTCTGGGTGTGCCGGAGGGCGATCTGCGCTCAAGCTGGGCGCATTGTTCGGACATTGTGAAGACGGCCGAGGCGCAGGGTTTCCGCAACATTCTTTGTCCGTCGTCTTATCAGGTCGGGCAGGACACGTTGAGTTTCGTGGCGGGCTGCGCGCCGATCACGTCTAAAATCAATCTGCTGGCCGCCGTGCGTTGCGGCGAGATGCAGCCCATCATGCTGGCGCGCACCATCGCGACACTCGATCACATGCTGGAAGGGCGGCTGACGGTGAACATCATCAGCTCGGATTTCCCGGGCGAGAAGGCGGATAGCAACTATCGCTATCAGCGATCCCGCGAAGTGGTGGAGATTCTCAAACAGGCCTGGACCCGAGATGAGATCAACTACGAAGGCGAGGTCTACAATTTTACCGGCCTGACCACCGATCCAGTCAAACCCTATCAGACCGGCGGGCCGCTGCTGTACTTCGGGGGTTACTCTCCTGCAGCGCTCGATCTCTGTGCGGAGCATTGCGACGTTTACCTGATGTGGCCCGAGCCCAAGGACGCTATTGCCGGGCGGATGCAGGCCGTTCATGAACGAGCAGCCGAGAAAGGCCGAACATTGGATTACGGGCTGCGCGTGCATATGATCGTGCGCGATACCGAGGCCGAGGCCAAGGAATACGCCGACTACATCGTCTCCAAGCTGGATGATGACTACGGGCGCAAGATCCGCGAACGGGCGCTCGATGCCACGTCGCTGGGCGTGTCTCACCAATCGAAGAACCGCGATATTGCCGATGAGTTCGGTTACGTCGAACCGCACCTCTGGACAGGAGTGGGCCGGGCGCGCTCGGGTTGTGGCGCGGCGTTGGTGGGCTCTGCCGATCAGGTGCTCTCGGAGATCGAAGCCTATCAGAAGATGGGCATCCGCGCGTTTATCTTCTCGGGCTATCCCCACATCGACGAGGCCGAACACTTCGGTCGCCTTGTGATGCCGCATCTGAAAACCTGTTCTATGCCCGAGGCCTATGGCCGCGTGCCGCAGAGCGCGCCGCTCACCCCTCTTGCCGCCGGAGACCGTCGCTGATGGACCGTGTTACCCTTTCAGACACCGTTGAGTTCAGCCGCATCGTCTATGGCATGTGGCGCTTGGCGGATGACGACGATACCTCGCCCGCGCATGTGCGGGCCAAGATTGACGCCTGCCTTGCGCAGGGTATCACCACGATGGATCAGGCCGACATCTATGGCGGCTACGCTGCCGAAGAGGTGCTGGGTGCGGCGCTCAAGGAAAGCCCCGGCCTGCGTGACCAGCTCGAGATTGTGACAAAATGCGACATCGTCGCGCCCTTCGGTAAGTATGCGGACCGGCGGGTTAAATACTATGACACCTCGGCGGCGCATATTCAGGCGAGCGTCGAGGCCTCTCTTAGCTACATGGGGATCGAGCAGATAGACCTGCTGCTGATCCACCGCCCCGACCCGATGATGGATGCGGCTGAGACCGGCGGCGCGCTGGATGCGCTGATCCAGAGCGGCAAGATCAAGGCAGCGGGTGTGTCGAACTTCCGCCCGTGGGACTGGGACCTGCTGCAATCGGCGATGACCAACCCGCTGGTCACCAACCAGATCGAGATCAGCCTCGCCGCCCGCGATTGCTTTACCAACGGCGATCTGGCGCATCTGCAGCAGCATCACATCAGCCCGATGGCCTGGTCGCCGCTGGGCGGCGGCAGCCTGATGACCGACGACAGTGCCGTCGCGCAAAAGATGGATGCCCTCGCGCAGGCACAGGGCGTCGATCGCGCCGCTGTCGCCGTGGCGTGGCTGCTAGCCCATCCGGCGGGCATCCTGCCGGTCATGGGCACCAACACCCTGTCGCGCATCGCCACATTCAGCGATGCGTTCAAGGTCGAGATGGACCGCCAGACGTGGTTCGAACTCTACGAGGCCGCAAACGGTCAGGAGGTGCCATGATGGCGGATGGAACACGGACACTGGCCCGGTTGAACAGCTTCATGCCGGGTCCGGACACGCAGAGACAGTTTCGCTCGGCCCTCGGGCAGTTCGGCACCGGGGTCACGGTGGTCACCGCGCAGACGCCGACCGGTCCCATCGGGATGACCGCGAATTCCTTCTCCAGCGTCTCCATGGAGCCGCCCCTGGTGCTGTGGTGCCCGGCGAAATCCTCCAGCCGCTATGCCCATTTCATCGCCGCCAAGCATTTTGCGGTCCATGTCATGGGGATCGAGCACGAAGAGATCGCCATGGGTTTCGCCAAATCCGGGCAGGCCTTTGACGGGCTCGATGTGACGCTCAATGCCGAAGGTGTGCCGCTGCTGGGCGATTGTCTTGCCCGCTTCGAATGCACCACCCACCAGATCCACGACGCGGGCGACCATTCGATTGTTCTGGGCCGCGTGCGCTCAGCTGCGTTCCGGGAGGGGGACGCGCTGATTTTTTGCCAAGGCCGGTTCAGACGGTTTGACAATCAGGCCTAAAAGGCCAACCAATGGAGCGTGTGGGGAAAACCCGCACGTCGTGACCCGGAATACCCGGGCACAAGGGAGGAGGCTCCGGAATGGGAGCATTGCTGGCGGTGATGACACCGCTCAGGCTGGTCAATGAGGCCGTGCTCAAACTGGGCAGGGGTCTCGGCGTGGTGGCAGTGGCTCTTATGGTCACGGCGATCCTCATTCAGGTGTTCTATCGTTACGTGCTGAACAATGCGCTGCCCTGGCCAGACGAGGCGGCGCGGTTCTGCATGTTGTGGATGACCGGTCTGATGGCGCCCACAGCCTTTCGTCGTGGCGGGTTTGTGGCGATCGACACGGTCGTGCGGTTGCTGCCCGCGCGGATCGGGGCGCTGATCTCGCTTCTTCTTCTGTTTGTCAGCCTCGGGGTTCTGATCGTCGCGATGCAGATCGGCTGGTCTGAAGTGACCGGTTTTGCAGGGAAATTCACGACTGCCTCGCTCTATCTGCCAACGGATCTGAGCTTTGAGGCGTGGTTCCGCGTACCGCGCAGCTGGATGATGGCCTCGCTGCTTTTTGGTGTGATCATGTTGATCTCGGTGAACATCGAGCTGATCCTGCGCGCGTTCGTCAAGATGATGGGCGGGGCAGATGCACTGCCACCCATTGCGCTCGAAGAACAAGTGGGGGCTGAATAATGCTGGTCTGGTTCCTTCCGCTGTTTCTGCTGTTCTTGATGATCGGTCTGCCGGTGTTCTTTGGCCTTCTGGCCGCGCCCGGTATCCTGCTCTGGCTGAACGGGCAGGAGCGCGACATCACGCTGCTTTATCGCAATCTCTACAACGGGATGGACAGCTTCCCGCTGATGGCGATCCCTTTCTTTATGCTTGCGGGCGAGCTGATGAACCGGGGCGGCATCACCATGCGGTTGGTCGAGTTTTCCCAGGCGATGATGGGCCATTTCCGGGGCGGCCTGGCGCATGTGAATATCCTGTCGTCGATGCTCTTTGCCGGGCTGTCGGGGTCGGCGGTGGCCGACACCTCGGCGCTGGGGTCGATGTTGATCCCCGCGATGGAAAAACAAGGCTACACCCGCCGCTTTGCCGCCGCCATCACGGCGGCCAGTTCGGTGATCGGGCCGATCATTCCGCCCTCGGGCATCATGATCATTTATGCCTATGTGATGGGCGAGAGCGTCGCGGCGCTGTTCCTTGCGGGGATTGTGCCGGGGGTTATGGTAGGCCTCGGTCTGATGCTGATGGTGAAATTCCAGGCGGATAAATACGACTTCCCGGTCGCCACGAAAAAGCATTCCTGGGGTGAACGCGGGCAGGCGAGCCTCAAGGCGTTCTTCCCGCTGCTGACGCCGGTGATCATCCTTGGTGGCATCCTCGCGGGGGTCTTTACGCCCACAGAAGCGGCGGCGGTGGCAGTGGCCTATGCGCTGGTCATTGGACTGTTTGTCATGCGCACGCTCAAGCTCAGCGACCTGCCGGATGTGCTGAACCGCGCAGGGATCACCTCTGCCGTGGTGCTGCTGTTGGTGGGGGCCGCGATGGCCTTCAAGACAGTCGTGAGCCTCAGCCACGCGCCCGAGACCATGGCCGAATTCGTCCTCAGCCTGACCAGCAACCCGCTGATCCTGCTGTTCCTGATCAACCTGCTGCTCTTCATCGTCGGCATGTTTCTCGATGCGGGCCCCGCGATCATCATCCTCGGCCCCATCCTTGGCCCGATCTTCGTGAGCCTCGGGGTCGATCCGATCCACTTTGCGATCATCATGAGCGTGAACCTGACCGTCGGCCTCGCGACACCGCCCATGGGGTTGGTGCTCTTTGTCGCCTCATCGGTCTCGGGCGAACGGGTCGAGACCATCTCCAAGGCGATCCTGCCGTTTCTGGCGGTTGAGATCCTCGTGATTTTCTTAATTACCTACATACCCGCCATATCCATGACGGTTCCGCGTCTGACGGGTTTTGCAAACTAAACGACATCCAATGGGAGGAAAAACATGATCAAAAATACCCTGAAATCGCTGACCGTGGCGGCGATGCTTGCGGGCACCGCGATGGCGGCGGCGGCGCAGGACTACACGCTGCGCGCAACGGCCAACTCAAATGAGAACGACGAGGATTACGATGGCCTTGTGGTCTTCAAGAACTACGTCGAGGCGGCCTCGAATGGCGCCATCGCGGTAGAGCTTTTCATCGGCACGCAACTTTGTGGCAACGGCGCGGAATGCCTGCAGGGTGTGGCCGATGGCACCGTCGATATTTTTGTGTCCACGTCCGGCGGCGCCTCGGGGATCTTCCCCTACGTACAGGTGCTCGATCTGCCCTATCTGATGGCCGACGACCGGATTGCCGAGCATGTTCTCTCGGGCGATTTTACCCGGAAAATGCGTGACATGGCGCTGGAAGATTCTGGCGACTCGATCCGCCTGATGACCATCGGCAACACAGGCGGATGGCGCAACTTTGCCAACACCAAGCGCCGCATCGCAGAGCCGTCGGATATGGAAGGCCTGAAGATCCGCACCGTCGTCGCCGACCTGCCGCAGGAACTGGTAAAAGCCTTGGGCGCGGCCCCCACGCCGATCCCATGGCCCGAGCTTTTCACCTCCTTCCAGACCGGTGTGGTTGAGGGTTCCAAGAACGGGATCACCGACATCATGGGCATGAAATTCCCGGATGCTGGCCTGAAATACGTCACGCTGGATGGCCACGCCTACATGGGCGCGCTCTGGTGGATGAACAACGCGCGTTTCACCGAGATGCCGGAAGACATGCGCCGCGTGGTGGTTGACGGTTTCTATGCACTGCAGCAGGCGACCTTTGCCTCGCCCAAGCGCAAATCCATCGAGGCGTATGAGCAGTTCGTGGCCGAAGGTGGGGACCTCTACGTGCCAACGCCCGAGCAGAAAGCTGCCTTCAAGGAAGGCGCTGCCCCGGTGTTCGACTGGTTCAAAGGCAACGTAGGCCGTGGCGAAGAGATTTTTGACGCGCTGGCCGCAGCCGTGGCCGAAGCCGAAGAAGAGATTGGGGCCGCCCGCGCCGCCGATCTTAACTGATACTCACAAAAGTCGGAGAAGGCCCGCACATCTGGGCCTTCTCCCTCTGCTTCATTGTTCCAAAAATATGCCCGGCGGTGCGGTCCTGTGCAGGTGCCACGATTGCGGTGCCAAACGTCAGGCGATCCTTACCGGAACGGATACATCCAAACCTTGTAGTCACCCACGAGAACATGCGCTTTTTCGATCTCCTCAGCGGTCATCTTCTTGACGACTTCCTCAAGGCTGATCGCAGCATCCGGGTCACCCCCAATCGCGGACAGCGTGTACCACATGTAGGCCCGCACCAGGTCAGGCGCAGGCATCCCGCGCCCAACTTCATAGTACCAGCCGACCCCGGACTGCGCTCCCGGATGTCCCTTCATCGCCGACCGCAGGTACCAGTCAAACGCCCGGATATCGTCACGGGGCACACCAAGGCCCATGGCATACATGACACCCATCAACTCCTCGGCATCCGCATTCCCGGACCGCGCGGCGGGCCAGAGCGCCTCGTAGGCCTCCTCAAAGCGGCCCTCTTCCATCATGTCGCGCGCCTCTTCGATTTCCGCAAAGACTGGGGACGCAAGAAACGCAAGCACAAGACATATGGCGCGCATGGGGTTCTTCTCTCCTGTTTCGCAACCGCCGCATTCGCGGGGGATTTGCCGCCGCCTCTGACGGCGACCGACTTTCCGGACTTCGACCGGGGTCAGGCCGCTCTGGGCCACTCCTTGTTCTACGATACCATCCTGTCGGGCAACCGGAATATCTCCTGTGCGCATTGTCACCACCCGGATTTTGGCACGGGGGACGGGCTTTCGCTTGGGATCGGAGAAGGCGGGCAGGGTCTGGGACCCGAGCGCACCCCCGGCATCGGCCTGTCCCGCATCGCCAAGCGCATCCCGCGCAATGCGCCGGGGCTGTGGAACCTCGGCGCGCGCGATCTGACGGTGATGTTTCACGACGGGCGGTTGAGCACGTCCGGTCTCTTTGGCAACGGTTTCAACTCTCCGGCGGAGGAGTGGCTGCCACAGGGGCTCAACTCCTTGCTGGCCGCGCAGGCGCTGTTTCCGTTGGTGGCGCAGTTCGAGATGGCGGGCAACCCGGGTGAGAACGAAGTGATCGGCGCGGTGCATGACCGGATCGACAACGCCTGGCCGATCCTGGCCAAACGGGTGCGTACGGAAACTGACTACGGCGCGCGCTTTGTCGCCGCGTTCGATCACATCGAGACACCGGAAGAGGTGACGATCGTCGAGATTGCCAACGCGCTGGCGGCCTTCATGACCATCGAATGGACCAGCATCGACAGCCCCTTTGATCAGTATCTCGCCGGGGACAGTGCCGCGCTGACGATGGACCAGAGGGCGGGCATGGATCTTTTCTACGGCAAGGCGGCGTGCAGCACGTGCCACGCCGGGGCGCTCATGAGTGATCAGGAATTCCATGCGCTGGGGCTGCCTGCCTTTGGGCCCGGCCGGACACGGGTCTTTGACCCCTATGCGCGTGACGTCGGGCGGATGGGCGAGAGCAATCGCCTCGAGGATGCCTATGCCTTCCGCACGCCGATGCTGCGCAATGTGGCGCTCACCGCGCCTTATGGGCACAACGGGGCCTATGCGACGCTGGAGCAGATGGTGCGTCATCATCTTGATCCGGCGGCGATGCGCGCCACGTGGCAACCGGTGGACGCAGCACTGCCAAAGGTGCCCTGGCTGGCGGCAACCGACTTCATCATCCAGTCGGACAGGCGCGAGATGGCGCGTCAGGCGCAGGTTGTACCGGCGCGTGGGCCCGACCTCAACGACATCGAAATTGCTCAGATCGTTGCGTTTCTGGAGAGCCTGACCGGCACATCGGTCGATACCCCGCCCTTCGGCGTGCCCGTGTGGTTCACGCCTTAAGCGCGTCGGCCAGCGCGTGATAAGACGCTTTCGGCGTCCGCTCCAAGGTCTCGAAATCCACATGGATCAGGCCAAAGCGTTTCTCGTACCCCAGCGCCCATTCGTAATTGTCCATCAGCGACCAGAAGGTGTAGCCCGCCAGCGGCACGCCTTCGGCCATCGCCTGCCGTGCCGCGGCGATATGGGCGTTCAGATAGTCGATGCGCGCCTGATCCGGCACGCCGACCTCATCCGGGTTGGCCATGCCGTTTTCGGTGACGTAGAGCGGCAGGCCCTGGGTGTAGGTCTCATGCACCCAGGTCAGGAAGTGATGCAGGCCTTTGGGAAAGATTTCCCATCCCATCTGCGTTTTCGGCAGGGGGCCGTCGACCTCCTCATGCGCGGGCCAGGGGCCGTCCACCGGCGCGATGCGCTTGCAGGTGTAGTAATTCAGCCCGCACCAATCCAGAGGTTGGCCGATCAGGTCGAAATCCTCTTCCCAACCCTTTGGCATATGGGGGGCGAGACCTTCCATCACGTCGCCGGGGTAGGCGCCCTTGAAGAGCCCCTCTAGGAAAAACCGGTTGTAATAGCCGTCATAAAGCTGTGCCGCCGCCGCCGCTTCGGGCGTGTCATCCACAGGGTGCGCATATTCGAAATTGCACACGGCCCCGAGGTTCTTCATCCCCAGCGCGCGCATCGCCTGAATGGCGCGGCCATGGCCCGTGAGCACGTGATGCATCGCATGGGCGGTGGCGCGAATGTCGCGGAGACCGGGCGCGTGATGGCCCATGAAATGCGACAGCCAGCCGACACACCACGGCTCGTTGATCGGGGCTGCGCTGAACACCCGGTCGCCGATGCGCTTCATGATGACGGTGGTGTAGTCCGCCAGCCAGTGCGAGATGTCCGGATTGCGCCAGCCGCCCAGATCGGCGAGCGGCACGGGCAGTTCCCAGTGGTACAGCGTCACCATCGGGTTCAGGCCCCGCGCCAGCAGCCCGTCGACCAGCCGGTCGTAGAAGTCCAGACCTTCCTCATTCGGCGTGCCACGACCCTCTGGCAGCACCCGCGCCCAGCTCGTGGAAAACCGATAGGCATCCAGCCCCAGCGCCTGCATCAGGTCAAGGTCTTCTTCCATCCGGTGATAGTGATCGCAGGCGATATCGCCATGCTCGGCCCGCACCACGTTGCCCGGCGTCGCGGCGAATGTGTCCCAATGGGTCTTCCCCGCCCCGCCAAAGCTATGACCTTCGATCTGGTAGCTTGAGGTGGCCGCGGCAAATTGGAAATCCACCGGGAAGTCCGATCTTTTGAAATCCATCTTATCTTCCTTTGGGGCAGGGGCCGGTAGAGCCGCCTATGATGAGTTCCGCGTCCCAGAGCTCTGTTGCCATGCCTTGTTGTGGTATCTTGATCTGGTCAATCAATAATTCTGCGCACCGGCGACCGGCTGCCCGCACCGACGAGCGCATCGCCGTGAAAACAGGCGTCGTTCGCCCGTTGGGAAGGTAGGAGATATCATCGTCGAAACACAGGATCGAGATGTCCCGTCCCATCACAAGGCCACGCTCTTCAATCGCGCGTCTGACACCAAGGGCGGATACGATGGAAGAGGCAACAAAAGCGGTGGGCGGTTCCGTGCTGTCCAGCATATCATGCGCGGAGGCATAGCCGTGGGGCTCGCTCATCTCGCCGGAGCGCATCAGGGCGGTCTCGGGTGTTATGCCTGCTGCTGTCAACGCCGCCAGATATCCGTCGCGCCGCCGCTGCGCAAAATCCATCCGTTCTTCGCCATTTATCAACCCGATACGGCGGTGATCAAGGTCCAGCAAATGGGCGGTGCCGGTTTCGATTGCGCGTTTGTTGTTCACGTCCAGCCATGAATAGGGCGTTGTCACCTCGGAGGCGCGCCCGTGCACAAGGAACGGGATGTCCAGATTGGAAAGAAAGGAAATCCGCGGATCATCGCGGGCAGGCGAGTGCACGATGATGCCATCGACTGCGCCCTTTTCGGCAACCCCCTGGTAAGCGTTGAGTTCATCCTCGTCCCGGACCAGCGAAAGGCTCATGCTATAGCCGTGCTGGGCGTAAATCTCCCCGGCACCGGCGATGAAATCCGCAAATACGATGTTCACCATTTCGTTCTGTTTTGAGAAGGGGATGATGTGCCCGATGGACATCGACCGACCTGTCGCCAGCGTTTGCGCCCGGATGTTGGGACGGTAGTTGAATTTGGCCGCCGCCGCTGCGACCCGCTTGCGGGTTTCCTCATTAACTTCCGGGTACCCGTTCAGCGCGCGGCTGACCGTGGTCTGGGACAGGTTCAGCCGTTCTGAAAGCTCGCGTAGATTCATAAGACCTGCAGTTTCATTTTTACTCTCAAACAGATCACAGCCTAGGCAGCCTGCTTCCGCAGGTCAAAGCGGAAACGTCGGGAAGAGGTGCCCACTCGGCTCAGAGCATTGAAAACTTGTCCAGAAACCCAACCGCGAGTTGACACATTTGACACCTTCCTCCAATTTTCAGACATCCAAAGCGCTTTGAAGTGATTCTTTGCGCCCAAAAAATGGTCAAGACGATGTCGAAACAGGCATTGCAACGGGAGGAACTCATGAAGGCACGTTTTTACGCGGGTGCTGCGGCACTGGCTCTTTTCGCTGGGACGGCCCATGCGGATGGGCACCAGCCCTTTGCCGTGGGCGAGGGCGATTTCAGCTGGGACAGCTACACTGAATTCGCTGACAAATACGACCTGAGCGGTCAGACGGTCGAGATCACCGGCCCCTGGACCGGCGATGAAAAGGAAAAGGTGGACAAGGCGTTTGCCTATTTTACCAGCGCCACGGGGGCCACGGTCAATTACTCCGGTTCTGACAGCTTTGAGCAGGACATCGTGATTTCCGCGCGCTCCGGCTCCGCGCCGAACCTCGCCGTCTTTCCGCAACCCGGCCTCGCCGCTGATATGGCCAGCCAGGGGCTGCTGACGCCGCTGCCCGATGGCATGTCCGACTGGGTGCGTGACAACTACGCGGCCGGTCAGTCCTGGGTCGATCTGGGCACCTATGCGGACCAGAACGGCGACGACCAGATGTACGGCATCTTTTACCGGGTCGATGTGAAATCTCTGGTCTGGTACTCGCCCGAAGCTTTTGACGAGGCGGGCTATGACATTCCCGAAACCATGGAAGAGCTGAAAGAGCTCACCGATCTGATCGTGGAAGAGGGCGGCACACCCTGGTGCATCGGTCTGGGATCCGGAGCTGCGACCGGCTGGCCGGCGACCGACTGGGTCGAAGAGATGATGCTGCGCACGCAGGCGCCTGAGGATTACGACGCCTGGGTGGCCAATGAGATGAAGTTCGACGACCCCAAGGTCATCGCGGCCATTGAGGAATTCGGTGCTTTTGCCCGCAACGATGATTACGTCGATGGCGGGGCCTCCGCGGTTGCCAACACCGACTTCCGCGACAGCCCGGCAGGTCTCTTCTCGATCCCGCCAAAATGCTACATGCACCGTCAGGCCTCCTTCATTCCGGCCTTCTTCCCGGAAGGGACAACCGTGGGCGACGATGTAGATTTCTTCTACTTCCCGGCCTATGCGGAAAAAGACCTGGGCAAGCCGGTGCTGGGCGCGGGCACGCTTTTCGCCATCACCAACCCGTCCGAAGCTGCCAACGCCTTCGTCGAGTTCCTGAAGACACCTATCGCACATGAACTGTGGATGGCGCAGGGTGGTTTCCTGACGGCCCATGCGGGCGTGAACACCGAGATGTATCTTGAGGACAGCCTCAAGGCGCAGGGCGACATTCTGCTGAATGCGACCACCTTCCGCTTTGATGCCTCCGACCTGATGCCGGGTGAGATCGGCGCGGGCGCCTTCTGGACCGGTATGGTGGATTACACCACCGGGGCCAGTGCCGAAGAGGTTGCCAAAGGCATTCAGGACCGCTGGGACACCATCCAGTAAGGCTCTTGCACATGGGTCCGGCGGTGTGTGCCGCCGGACCAAACCCGCACATGCGTCTTGGGAGGGATCGCCATGTCACCGCTGCTCCAGGGAATTATCACCGTTATCGTCGGGGTCGGCGGCTGCGTCGGCTATTTCTTCCTGTCCAACCTGATCCTTGACAAGGTCATCTTTCCGCCGCGCGCGGACAATCCGGGCCAGAACATCAACCGCGCCAATCTGGTGCGCCCGTGGCTGTTCCTGTTTCCGGCGATGGCCGCCCTGGGGCTCTATCTGGTCTACCCGGTGGTGGGCTCGTTCTACCGCTCGCTCTACAACCGCTCCGGCGACGAATTCATCGGCTTTGGCAACTACACGACCATGTTCGCTGACGATGGCTTTCAGATTGCTTTCTTCAACAACATGCTTTGGGTGCTCGTTGTGCCCGCAGCGGCAACCTTTCTCGGGCTGCTGGTGGCGCAGCTCACTGACCGGCTGAAATGGGGCAATATCGCCAAATCGCTGATCTTCATGCCGATGGCGATCTCCTTTGTGGGGGCTTCGCTGATCTGGAAATTCGTCTACGCCAACAATGCCGACATCGGGCTGATCAATGCGATCCGCGACTTCTTTGGCGCCTCCGAACCGCTTGACGTGCTGCAGGTGCGTTTCTGGAACAACTTCTTCCTGATGTTCATTCTGGTCTGGATCCAGACCGGTTTTGCCATGGTGATCCTCTCCGCCGCGCTGCGTGGCATTCCGGAAGAGACCATCGAGGCGGCGATCATTGACGGGGCCAACCCGTTTCAGGTCTTCTTCAAGATCAAGGTGCCGCAGATCATGGGCACTATCGTCGTTGTCTGGACCACGATCACCATCCTCGTGCTCAAGGTTTTCGACATCGTCTACACCATGACAGGGGGCAACTTCGGCACTGACATCCTGCCCAGTTACATGATGTCTTACATGTTCCGCGATGACGGGCGCGCCACGGCGGTGGCCTTCATCATCATGATCGTGGTGTTGCCGGTGATGATCTGGAACATCCGGCAGGCAAGGGCGGAGATGAGATAATGGACAATATCGCAGGCACAAAGTCTTCGCTCAGCTGGGCCGTCAACCTCTCGGTGATCTTCCTGGTGGTGCTCTGGCTCATCCCGACCGTCGGGCTGCTGGTGTCCTCCTTCCGGGACCGGGACCAGATTTCCGCCTCCGGCTGGTGGCTGTCGCCCTTCGCCGTGGAGCAGAACTTTCAGGCCAAGATCCCCGCCGGAGAAGTCCGGCAGGATGGGGAGTTCTTCGTCATCGAGGGCAACATCTTCTCGGGTGGCGAAGGCGAGGTGATCCGCTTTGGTGGCGCGCGCTCCAACCCAACGGTAGCGGCTGCTGGAGAAACAGCCGAACTGACCCGCGACAGATCCCTGACCGTGCAGGAGAATGGAGATTTCGTCTATCGCTCTCCGGCAGAGATCAAACGCGATCCGAGCGTCTATTACTCGACCGCGACGCCGCCGGATTTCTCGCTGGATAACTACCAGACGATTCTCTTTTCCAACAATATGGACATCGCCTTCATCAACACGCTGACGGTCACGATCCCCGCGACCATTATCCCCATCCTGATCGCGGCCTTTGCGGCTTATGCGCTGGCGTGGATGGACTTTGCGGGCAGGGGGTTGCTGATCGCGATGGTTGTCGGCCTCTTGGTGGTGCCCCTGCAACTGGCCCTCGTGCCGCTTTTGCAGTTCCACAACAAGATTGGCATCGGCCAAAGCTTCCTTGGCATCTGGATGGCGCATACCGGCTTCGGGTTACCGCTCGCGATCTACCTCTTGCGCAACTACATGGTCGGTCTGCCGCGCGACATTATTGAAAGCGCCAAGGTCGACGGGGCCACGGATTTTCAGGTCTTCACCAAGATCGTGCTGCCGCTGAGCTTCCCCGCATTGGCGTCTTTCGCGATCTTCCAGTTCCTCTGGACGTGGAATGATCTGCTGGTGGCCAAGGTTTTCCTGCCGTCGAATTCGGAAAGCTGGGTGATGACGGTCAAGATCGCTGATGATCTTTTGGGCTCACGCGGTGGCGATTGGGGTATTCTGGCCTCGGCGGCCTTCATCTCGATTGCCGTGCCGCTCATCGTCTTCTTTACAATGCAACGCTATCTGGTGCGCGGTCTGCTGGCCGGCTCCGTGAAATAGAAAGTTCAACAAGAATGACAAAGATGGAACACCATCTGCACCTGCCCGTGATCGACAAGGACTGGTGGCGTGGCGCGGTGATCTACCAGATCTACCCGCGCAGCTTTCAGGACAGCAACGGCGATGGGATCGGTGATCTGATCGGCATTTCGCAACGCATGAGCTACATCGCTTCTCTGGGGGTGGATGCGATCTGGATTTCACCCTTCTTCACCTCGCCGATGAAGGATTTCGGCTATGACGTGAGTGACTATTGCGACGTCGATCCGATGTTTGGCAGCCTCGCGGATTTCGACGTGGTGGTCGAGGCCGCGCATCAGCACGGGCTGAAGGTGATGATCGATCTGGTGCTGAGCCACACCTCGGATCAGCACCCGTGGTTCGTGGAAAGCCAGTCCGACCGCACGAATTCCAAGGCCGATTGGTATGTCTGGTCCGACCCTAAACCCGACGGCACCCCGCCCAACAACTGGTTGTCGATCTTCGGCGGGCCCGCGTGGCAATGGGATCCGGGGCGCGAGCAGTATTACCTGCACAACTTCCTGGTGGAGCAGCCCGACCTGAATTTCCACAACGAAGACGTGCAGAACGCGATTCTTGCCACCACGCGCTTTTGGCTGGATCGGGGCGTCGATGGCTTCCGCCTCGATACGATCAATTTCTACTATGCCGACAAGGAATTGCGCGACAACCCGGCGCTGCCGCCGGAGCGGCGCAACGCCAATATCGCGCCATCGGTGAACCCCTACAATCATCAGGAACACGTCCATTCCAAAAACCAGCCGGAGAATGTCGAATTCCTGAAACGGTTCCGGGCGCTGCTGGACGAATACCCCGCCGCCGCCTGTGTGGGCGAGGTCGGTGACGCGCAGCGGGGGCTTGAGCTCTTGGGGGAATACACCAAGGGCACCGACCGGGTGCACATGTGTTACGCCTTCGAGTTCCTCGCCAAGACGCCGCTGGATGCCACGCGTGTGGCCCAGGTTTTCGATGAGTTGGGTCGCGTGGCCAAACACGGCTGGCCCTGCTGGGCGTTTTCCAATCACGACGTGATGCGCCATGCGACCCGCTGGGATCTGCCGCCGGCGGCGCAGCGCATGTTCGCGACGCTGATCATGTGCCTGCGCGGGTCGGTTTGCCTGTATCAGGGCGAAGAGCTTGGGCTGCCGGAGGCAGACGTGGCTTTTGAGGACCTGCAAGACCCCTATGGCAAGCAGTTCTGGCCGGAGTTCAAGGGCCGCGACGGCTGCCGCACGCCGATGGTCTGGGAGCAGTCAAACCAGAACGGTGGCTTCTCCGAAGGGTTCCCGTGGCTGCCGGTCAGTCATGATCACCTCAACCGGTCGGTTGGGGTGCAAGAGGACGACCCGACGTCGATCCTGCACCACTATCGCCGGGCAATTGCCTTCCGCAAGGAGCACCCCTCGCTGATCAAGGGGGAGCATGGCGGTGTCTTTGCCTATGGCGATATTCTGCAATTTACCCGGACACATGGGGACGAGACGCTGTTTTGCGCTTTCAACCTGTCGGACACGCCGTCGCTGCACGGGATGCCGCCGGGCGACTGGAGCACAATAGGGCATGAGTTGGGCGGGGCCACCCCGTCACCGGATTTCAAACTACACCTGGGGCCGTGGCAAGTCTGCCTGGCCATCAAACAGGGTTAACCCGCGTCTTGGGAGGGACAAGGATATGGCCAATCTGAAACTGACGGATGTGGGCAAGGCCTATGGCGGCAACGTCGAGGTGCTCAAGCACATCGATCTGGACATCACCACGGGCGAGTTGATCGTCTTTGTCGGGCCGTCCGGCTGCGGCAAGTCGACCCTGCTGCGCATGATCGCGGGGCTGGAGAAGATCACCGCGGGTGAGCTGACCATCGACGGCGACCGTATGAACGACGTGCCCCCTGCACAGCGCGGTATCGCGATGGTCTTCCAGTCCTATGCGCTTTACCCGCATATGACCGTGCGCGACAACATGGCCTTTGCGCTGAAGCTGGCCAAGAAATCCCCGCAGGAGATCGACGAGGCGGTGGGCCGCGCGGCCAAGGTGCTGCAACTCGATGAATACCTGGACCGTCTGCCCAAGGCGCTCTCGGGCGGGCAGCGGCAGCGGGTGGCCATCGGCCGCTCCATCGTGCGTGACCCCAAGGTCTACCTCTTTGACGAACCGCTCTCGAACCTCGATGCCTCCCTGCGGGTGGCCACGCGGATCGAGATCGCGCAGCTCAAGGAGAGCATGCCGAATTCCACCATGATCTACGTGACCCACGACCAGGTGGAGGCGATGACGCTGGCCAGCCGCATCGTGGTGCTGGCCAACAAGGGCATTGCACAGGTGGGAAGCCCGCTGGAGCTCTACGAGAAGCCCGAGAATGAGTTCGTGGCGCAGTTCATCGGCTCTCCGGCGATGAACCTGCTGGCGGGTGAGATCGTGGAAACCGGTGAGGTCACCACCGTCTCCTGTCCGGAAGGGGGCGGCACCTTCCAGTCGAATGTACCGACGCAGCCTTCGGATAAGGGCATGAAGATCAACGTCGGCATTCGGCCCGAAGACATGATTGCCACCGATGGCGACAACTATGCCTTCGCCGACAAGGTCACCATTGTCGAAGCTCTGGGCGAGGTCACGCAACTGTACTTCGAAGCCCCGAGCTCTAGCCGGGACACGGACACGGTGATTGCCAAACTGGCCGGGATTCACACCAATATGCGCGGCCAGACCCTGAAATTGACCGCGGACCCGTCCAAAGTGCATCTTTTTGCCAATGGTAAGTCACTGCTTTATCGGACGTGACGGTTAGAATCCGCTCAATTTCGCCCGATCCGGCGACGTCCTGACAGGAAGATTTTTGCTCCTGCGCCGAGAAATGCAAATTTGCAGGGGCTTTTGGTAGATTGCCGGATTTACAGGTGATCCCCGCTGGCATTAGTGTCTGAGATGCCGGGGGTGAAAGGAAGATGTCTTGGTAGTGAGTTACAGCACACTGTTGATCCTGTTGTGCCTTTTACAAGTAAAACACATGCTGGCGGATTACTTCCTTCAGACAAAGATGATGCTGGATGGACGCGGGCAATACCTGCACCTTGGGCGGTTCCTGCATGCGGGCGTGCATGCCGTCGGATCGGTTGCGGCGTTTGCCTTGGTGGGCACGCCATTCGCCTTCATCATTCCCGTCGTGTTGCTGGAATGGGCTGTACACTTCCACATTGACTGGTGGAAAGGGCGCCATACTGAAGATTTGAAACTGACACCGGCGGATGCCGCCTATTGGCGTGCGTCGGGTGTGGATCAGGCTCTGCACCAGCTCACGTATGTCGGTATGATCTGGCTCTGGCTGATGGCCGCGGCTGCACCCTAACGGTTGCGCAGCGGAAAATTGCATCGAGCCACGCACCTGCAAATGCGGTCGGTTGCACGGCAGCTTTGGTCGCTCGTCACCGGTAAAACCCTGACAGATTGCTTTTTTGACCGAGTTGGTTAACGTAAGGTCATTGGTTTTAGTATTTTGTACGCGGGTGCGGGGGGCATGATCTTGAAACGAATGCGCAATTTTGTCTGTGCAGGTCTGGCTGTCTCGGTACTTGCCGGAACGGTTTCCGCCGAAGCTTTGTCTGACGCGGTGCGTTTTGCTGTCACCACGAACCCGACCATCAAGGCCTCGCAGGCTGAAATGCGTGCCTCGGCCTATGAGCTGATCCAATTGCGGGGCGAGTATGAACCGCGAGTGACCCTGTCAGGTGAAACCGGCTGGCAGCGGGTGAGTGACCCGAATTCCCTGTCCGTTTCGGACAATGACAACACCAAGGCTCGCAATCAGCTGGGGGTGCGGGCGGAACTGGTGCTGTTTGACGGGTTTCGGCGCGCCAATCTTGTCTATGCAAACGCGGCGCGCGTGGACGGTAGTATTTTCCGTCTGCTGGACGCATCCGAGACCATGGCTCTGAACGCCACCGAAGCCTACATTGATGTGCACAGGCACCGGCAATTGTTGACTGTGGCCGAGCGTAACGTCGCCAAACATGAGGAAATCGGGGCCCGCGTGCGGGACCTTGTGGAAGGTGGGCGTCTGCCGTTCAGTGACGAACTGACAATTGATGACAGGGTCCGCTCTGCTCAACTGGCACAGCTTGATGTGGAACGTGCACTGCGGGATGCAAATGCTCGTTATCAAAGGGTAATTGGCCGTCTACCAAGCGGTGCCATGAGCGTTCCACTGGCCAAGGCTCCGTCGTCCCTTGCGCAGCTTTCCAACACCGCCGAACGCAACAGTTATCGTGTTCAATTTGCCCGTACGCAGATCGATCAGACGCGCTTTCAGTCCGAAGTGACGCTCTCGGACCGCTACCCGGAATTGTCGCTGAATACCGGCGTCGTGCGCGATATCAATCGCAACGGCGTTTCCGGCACGCGCACGGATGAGACGGTGGGCATCGGACTGCGCTGGACGATTTATCAGGGTGGTCGACAGGCGGAACGGCGCGCGTTGGCCGAACGCAACAGCCGCGCGATGGCACTTCAGGCCGTCGCCGTGCGGGACGTGCGTGAACTGGCCGCCCGCACATGGAACTCCTACCGGACAAATGCCGACCGGGTGACACAGCTCAACGATCAGCTCCGCATCAACAGGCTGATCGTCGAGGTCTACGGTGACGAATTTCTGGCGGCAAAGCGCACCTTGCTGGACCTGCTGGAAGTCGAACGCGCCCGGTTCAACGTGGAGTTCGAAGCGGTTGGGGCGCGGGCCGGGCTTGCCTTCAGCACCTACCGTGCGCTGGCTGCACAAAGCCTGTTGGCGGCGCACTTTGGATTGGCCAAGGCCGATATTGCCCTGGAGCCGAGGTTTCAGGACCGCGTGAAGGGTAATCCAACCGCGATTTTCAACGTCGCGATCGAGCCGCTCGAATGAGATTGCAGGGCGGCACGGAGGCCGGTGCCGTACCGCTGCGCCCTGCGGGGGCCGACATGCCACCGAAGGATGGCGCTGCGCCGGATATGGCGATGATTGAATGGCTGGCGCGGGCTTTTGACCAACCGTTCTCGGCGGATGCTGTGCAGGCACGGCTTTCGCACGGGACCGCGCTCTCGAATCCGCACGACCTTGCCCGCGCGCTGGAGGCCATCGGGCTGGCATCCCGGCTTGTATTGCGCGACCCTACGGCGGTTGACGCGATTGCGCTGCCGTTTCTGGTTTGGCGCAAATCCGGGCAACCGCTGATCGTTCAAGACATAAGTGAAGGCGGCAAGACCGCACGCGTGGTCGATCCGGCGCAGGGCATCCTGGAGCAGGAAATTCCGTTGCGTAAGCTGCGCAAGGACATCCGCCCGGAGCTGATGATGGTCACCCGCAGCGCCGACCGGGCAGGGGCGATGCTGTCGCCCGACACCGCGCGGGACGGCCCGCGACCCGGGCATTGGTTCTGGGCGCCGGTGCGGGCAAACACGGGGAACTGGGCGCAGATTCTCGTCGCCGCTTTCCTGCTCAATCTGATGACGCTGGCGCTGCCGCTTTTTGTCATGAACGTTTATGACAAGGTGATCCCCAACCTCGCCTATGTGACGCTCTGGACGCTGGCCATCGGGGTCGGGATTGCGCTGCTGCTTGATCTGGTGATGCGCACGATCCGCGCGAATATCCTTGAAAACATTGGCCGGCGCGTGGATCTGAAAGTGGCGGCCACGTTGTTTCGGCAGGCGATGAATACCCGGCTGCTGGACCGCCCCGGCGGGGCGGCGGGCATCGCCAGCACGATCCGCGATTTCGAAGTCGTGCGCGAATTCTTTGCCTCCGCCACCTTTGTCGCGCTGATTGATCTGCTGTTCATTGGGATATTTGTGGCGGCGCTCTACCTCATCGTCGGGCCGATTGCGCTGGTGCCTTTGCTTGCCGTTCCCGTGGTCTTGTTGATCGCCATTGCTGCGCAATTGCCGCTGGGTCGCAGCGCGGGGCGCGCGCAGCAAATGGCCACGAAACGCCACGTGGTGCTGGTGGAGTCGCTGGCCGGGATTGAAACCATCAAGAGCCTGAACGCCGAACCCCTGATGCAGCGTGAGTGGGAAGCGGCGGTCGCGGCCTCCTCGCGGATCAACGGCCGCACCAAATTCTGGTCCAACGTCGCGACCAACGGCACGATGTTGGTGCAGCAACTGGTGTCGGTCCTGATCATCGTCTGGGGCGTTTTTCTGGTCTCGGACGGCGTAATCACCGTGGGCGGGTTGATCGCGGCGAACATCCTCGCTGGCCGGGTGCTGGCCCCCCTGGGCACCATCGCGCAGACGATTTTCCGCGCACAATATGCGTTTAAATCGCTGGCGGCGCTGAACCGGTTCATGGCGTTGCCGGTAGAACAAGGCTCTGCCGTGAAGAGTAACGCGCATGTCAAAGAGGGCGCGCTTGCGCTGGACACAGTGTCGCTCACCTATCCGAATGCTGCGCGCCCGGCGCTGAAAGACCTTAGCTTTACCGTGGCACCGGGGGAGTGCGTTGCCTTGCTGGGCCGGGTCGGGTCCGGCAAGACCACGGCGGGTAAGGTGCTGGCGGGGTTGCTTCGGCCCGACAGCGGCAAGGTGCTGGTGGACGGGATCGCCTTGTCGCAATACGAGCCTGCAGAGCTGCGCCGCGGCATCGGTTATCTGCCTCAAATTCCGGAACTTTTCACCGGCACCCTGCGGGAGAACCTTGTGATCGGCCAGCAGAATGCCAGTGATGAAGAGATTGCACGGGCGCTCTATTTCGCGGCGATGGATGAGTTTCTCGCTGAAGCGCCGGAAGGGCTCGACATGTTCATCGGCGAGCAGGGCAAGCATTTGTCGGGGGGGCAAAAGCAGGGCGTGGCGCTGGCCCGCCTGTTGCTGCGCCGCCCCAAGACGCTGTTTCTGGACGAACCGACCAACGCCATGGACCAGCGTATGCAGACGTTGATCATCGACCGACTGGCAGAGCTGAACAAGACAGGCGTTGGCATGGTCATCTGCACGCATCGGCAATCACTGGCCGCCATGGCAGAGCGGTTGATCGTGATGGATCAGGGGCGTGCCGTGCTGGATGGTCCGCGCAACGATGTATTGAACAAACTGCGGGCCATGGGTGCCGCGCGGGCAAAGGGGTAGTGGATGTTCGGCAACCGCATCGAAGATGAATTTGCCAATAACATCTCGGGCGCGCGCGCGGCTGTGCGCGATGGTGGTCCCTGGCGTCTGTTGTTGGCGATTGCTTTTGGCCTGGGTGCCTTTCTGCTCTGGGCGGCCACCTACAAGATTGAAGAGACGGCGCGCGCCTCGGGCCGCGTGATCCCCTCACAACAGGTGCAGGTGGTACAGAGCCTCGAGGGCGGCATCGTGCGTGACATCACGGTGCGCGAAGGCGATATCGTGGCTCCTGGGGACGTTCTGATGCGGATCGACGACACGCGTTTCGATGCCGAACGCGGGGAGTTGTTGGAGCGGGAAGCGGCAATTCTCGCTGAAGCCGCGCGGCTGACGGCGGAGGCGCAATTCGCGGCGGAACTTGATTTTCCGGCGCTGCTGCAAGGTCGTGCTCCTTTGGCCGTCGCGGCCGAGCAGGAGGTTTTCCTGTCCCGCCGTGAACAGCTCAAACGCGAACTACAGGTGCTGGAGGCACAGCTGCTGCAACGCCGGGGGGAGTTGAGCGAAATCAGGGCGCTGCGCGAAAGAACGGAAGGTATAATTGCGCCGCTGAGCGCGGAGATTGCCCTCACGCAGGACATGTTCGACCGCGGATTGGTGCCGCAGATCGAACTGCTGCGGTTGCAGTCGAAATTAGCTGAGCTCAACGGAGATATGGCGGTCAGCCGGGCGTCGGAACCGCGCATGCAGGCAGCAATTGCCGAGGCGGAAAACCAGATTGATGCCGCGCGCTCTGCCTATGTGCTGTCGGCGCGCCAGCGGTTGGCGATCCTGCAGTTGGAACTGGCGGTGGTGCAGGAAACCCTGCGCAGCGCCAATGACCGCGTCACCCGCGCACAGCTGCGCGCACCGGTGCGCGGGACGATTAACCGGGTGAATGCCACGACCATTGGTGCTGTGGTACAACCCGGCGCGCCTCTCGTGGAGATTGTGCCGATCGACGACAGTCTGCTGATCGAGGCGGACCTGGGCCCACGTGACATTGCCTTTGTCAGCCCGGGCGAGCCTGCGTCGGTGAAAATCTCTGCCTATGACTACGTGATTTATGGCGCGCTGGAGGGCGAGGTTGTGCGCATCGGCGCGGATACGATTGCCACCGAAGATGGGGCGGAGTTCTTCCGGGTGATCGTGCGCACCACAAAGTCCTACCTTGGGACCGAGGACAAACCACTGCCGATTACGCCGGGGATGATCGCCTCGGTCGATATCCAGACGGGGCAAAAGACCGTGCTGTCCTATCTGGCCAAACCGATCCTGCGCGCGCAGGCAGAGGCGCTGCGCGAACGCTGATCACTTGCGGGTTGACGAGAACACGCCATCCCAATCGGCGCCCGGCGGGTCGGCACGCAGATCGGTAATGCGTGTCGCGTACATGTCCAGATAGTCCTGCAGCGAAATATCCAACGCGGCAAGGGATGTGCGGACCTTTGCAAGGCGGGCTTCGGCCTGATCCCAGTTCTGGGCGCGATACGCAGCCAGCATGTCCTTGTTTATCGCCCAAAGCTGCTGAAACTGCGGGTCCTGTCGCAGGGCTTCGTCCCCCAGCAGGGCGTAGATCGTTTCCGGTACCTCCTTGCCCACGACGCGGATCACATCCAGTTCCAGCACCGCAAATTCATTCATGACTTCGCGCGCCGTGGCCTGTCCCAGAATAATCGCCGCCCCGTAGTAGCGCGATTGCCCTTCGAGCCGGGAGGCCACGTTCACCGGGTCCCCGAGGGCGGTGTAGTCGAACCGCGTGTCGCTGCCCATGTTGCCGACCACGCATTGACCGGTATTGATGCCGATCCCGACGTTGATCTTATGCACCGAGACCCAGGGCCGCCGTTTTTCGGTGCGCTGACGTTTTTGACCGACACGTTTGCGTTTCTGTGCTCTGAGCCGCTCTTTGTTGAAGCTCTGCACATCGGCGATCATTTTCAGGGCGGCGCGGCAGGCAGCGCGCGGGTGGTCGTGATTGTCCAGCGGCGCGTTCCAGAAGGCCATCACCGCGTCGCCCATGAATTTATCAATGGTGCCTTTCTGCTCCATGATGGCGTTGGACAGGATGGTCAGGAAGCGGTTCATCAAACCGGTCAGGGCCTCGGGGTCGTCGCGGAATTCCTCTGCAATCGCCGTGAACCCGCGCACATCGCTGAAGAGCAGGGTCAACTGTCGCGATTCACCGCCCAATGTCAGGCTGCCCTGATTGCGGCTGAGCTGATCCACCAGATCGGGCGAGACATACTGGCCAAAGGCGCTGCGGATTTCGCGGCGTTTCCGCTCTTCGCGCAGATAGTTCACAGTAGAAATCAGCATAACCGCCGTCGTTACGGCGACCACGGGGAAAGAGGGGTCGAGCAGGATGCGCTTGTCGTAAAAGAGATAGTAGGAGACCGCGACATAGCCGCCCAGCAGCAGCACGGACGAGGAAATGAGCAGCCGCGCGGAGAGGGCGGGCGCGAAGATGATGACCAAAAGGCAGAGGATCAGCGTTGTCACCAGTTCGACGGCGATGGTGTAATTCGGCCGGATCAGCAGGGTCTTGGCCATGATGTTTTCAAGCACCTGCGCATGTATCTCGACCCCGGCCATGGCGACACCCAGCGGGGTGGCGCGGAAGTCTTCCAGCCCGATGGCAGAGGTGCCGACCAGTACCAGATGCCCTGCCAATCGCCCGTCGGGCACCCGATCCCGGAGCAGGTCGGCAGCAGAGATATAGCGGCTCTGCGCGGAAGGGGTCAGGTAGGGCCAGACCGTGCCGTCCCGCGCGGTTGGGATCAGTTGGCGGGCCAGGACAACCCCCTCGATCCCCGCATCATTCGTGCGCACGGCAAAAGGATCGCCCCCCGTCGCCACGCGCAACAGCTCCGGTGTGAGACCAAGACGGATCTGGCCCTGCACACTCATCACCAGAGGCACGCGCCGATACACGCCGTCGGCATCAGGCCGGGTTGCGAACATCCCGCGGCCTGCGGCATTGGCTTCGAGCGCCGGCAGGTTTTGGACGATGTCGGGGAATTTCATCAGGTAGGGCATCGGATCGGGGCCGATGAGCGCGTGGGCTGCATCCGCCATTTCGCGCTTTTCCGCCCGGTTGCCCGCCACGTTACGCACGCTGGTCTGACCGACGATTACCCGGGCCCCGGCAAAGGCCTGCGCCAGCTTGGTGTCGTTGTCCGGTAACTGAGCCAGCCGCGTTGCAAGATCCCCGGGCATGTCGGGATTGTCTTCGGCGATTTGCGCGGGCGACAGTCTGTCCGGTTCGGAAAAGATGATGTCGAAACCGATGGCCACGGCGCCTTGTGCCGTCGCGCGGGTGACCAGTTCGGCGATGTAGCTGCGCGGCCACGGCCATTGCCCGATCTCCTCGATGCTGCGGTCATCCACATCCAGAATGGCCACGGGCATCGGCGTCAGATCGCGGGGTTTGGACTGGTGGTAAAAATCGAACGAGGCGTTGCGCAGCGTTGCCAGGGCGTGCGGGTCACCGATACGGATGATGAGGCCGAAAAACAGCCCCACCAGGGCGATCACGCGGACCCATCCAACCCATTTCGAAAACCACTGGTTCATCTCGGGGACCACCTGCCCGGTGCCAACAAACTACACAAACCGTGCAGGGCAGACCGGCGCTCCCGGTTGCTGTGCCCATACTGACCGAATCGGCAAATGGATCAAGCCGGGCAACAACCAGCGATTGTTCGCACTATGGGGATAATCAAGGATTTTCTTAACCGTCGGCAAGAATATGACATTTTTCAGGCCTAAAATGGGCAAAATGTGGTGTGGATCACATACGGCTGCGCATTTTTCGGTTAATCATCGGTTAACTTAACTTTTTTTGAGGGTGGTGTGGTGTCCCTGTTCCACGAGGCACAAAATGAAGACCCGGATGAGGTAGTTACCCTATGGGGTGACACTTCTGGGGTGGTCGCCGTGCCGGACAGCGCTCTTCTTTTCAATGGCGATTTCTTCCGGGTCGGGCCGGACCTTTACATCGCAAATGACGGGGCGGCGAATTTCCGCGTACCGGACTATTTTCGGCAATCCAAGGCTGCAGATCTTCACGATCCCAACGGGGCCGTGCTGCGCGGCGATCTGGTTGAACTGCTTGCTGGCCCGTTGGCACCCGGCCAATACGCGCAGGTTGGTAACGCTGCGGCGGCCAGCCCAATCGGACAGGTCGAGACGGTAGAGGGTGCCACATCGGTCCAGCGCGTCGATGGCACGGTTGAGGCCCTGCAGGTGGGCTCGAAAATCTACCAGAACGATGTGATTGCCACGTCCGACGATGCCGCTGTTTCGGTCACCTTTGTGGATGGCACAATCTTCACACTGGCGGCCGCGTCCCGCATGGTGATCGACGAACTGATTTATGATCCCGGCGCAACGGATAACTCGGGCAGCTTCAGCCTGATCCAGGGCAGTTTTGTCTTCATTGCGGGGCAGGTCGCCAAAACCGGCGGCATGGATGTGAATACGCCGTCCTCGACGATGGGCATTCGCGGCACAACCGTGGTGGTTCAGGTCGGAACGGTAAATGGCGTCGACACCACCGAGGTGACCCTCACCAACGACCCTGACGGGGACACCGGGCGGGTGGAGCTTCGTGATATCGAGGGCAACCTCGTTGCTTTGATCGACCAGACCAACACCAAGTGGATTGTCTCTGCTGCAACAGGTGAAACCCGCGAGGTTGACCGCACGTTACAGGATGACGCCGAGGATAATCTGCTGATCGCCGAGGCCTTTGCGGCCTTCCGTTCCGCGGTGTCTCGTGTTGATGCTGGCGACACCTTCGTCTCCCTGTCGGATACAGGTGGTGGCGGCATTGGCACAGAGTCTCAAGGGCAGTCGCCCACCGATCTGGAAGTGGATTCCATCGATGAGCCCGGTGCCGTCGAGGCCCCGCCCGAAGTGGATGACCAGGAAGGCGAAGACAGCGAAACCTTTGACGAAGGGCTGCTCGTGCCGGATGAGGATGCCCCGGTGGTTGTGGTCAGCGGCCCGGAGGACGCAGGCGAGGAGGACGCCATCAGCGGCGACATCGTGGTGCCGGGAAGCACCGCAGCCACGGTTTTCACACTCTCCAGCGGCCCGTCAAACGGCGATGTCGCGGTCGCCACTGATGGTCAGTTCGACTATGTGCCCGATCCGAACTTCAATGGCACCGACAGTTTCACATACACAGCGACCGATCCGGACGGGCAAGCGGTACAAGGCACCGTGATCGTGCGGGTCCTGCCCGTGAACGATCTCCCCCAGGCGGAAGATGGAACGGCGACGGTTGTCGAGGACGGCATTGTCACGGGCATTATTATCGCCAGCGATATCGACGGTGACGTCCTGAGCTATGCCATCGGCGCGACACCTGACAACGGGGAGGTCTTGCTCTTTCCCGATGGGACTTATTCCTATCGGCCTGATGTGAATTTTGAGGGTACTGACAGTTTCAGCGTTGTCGTCTCTGACCCTTCGGGTGAGACTGCGGAGGCAACGATCAGCGTCACCATATCCGGCGAAAACGATGCGCCGATCATCACGACAGCAATCGGCGCGAATTTCGGCAGTGTGGTGGAAGGTGATGAGCAGGCCGACACCGGCGGTCAGCTGAGTGCGGATGACCCCGAGGATAATGCCGTCACATGGAGCGGCACCTCCACAGCCCTTTTCGGCGTTTTTGCGATTTCCGGCACCGGCGCCTGGACCTATGTTTTGAACAACGATGCCGCCGACAGCATCTCCGAGGGTGAAACTGTCGTCGAAACCTTTACGGCTGTTGCTACGGATGAATTCGGAGCGACAGTTACACAAACCGTCGAGGTGACACTGACGGGCACAAACGACGCGCCGACCGTCACGCGCAATACCGTGTTCGAGATCGATCAGGATGGGGTGCTGACCAACCAGCTGACGGCCACGGATGTGGACAGCAGCGGCCCGTTGAGTTTCGCCCTGGGCGACGACGGCCCGGACAACGGCACTGTCACGGTCAACGCAGATGGCAGTTTCACATACACGCCCAATGCGGGTTTTCTGGGCGCGGACCGCTTTAGCTACACGGTCACGGACGCGCAGGGCGGTGTTTCGACCGGTCGGGTCACGGCGGCCGTCGAAAGCACGTCTGGCGGCGAAGGAGACCAGTCGGTCACCCTATCTCTCAACGTGGATGCAACCGCCGAAACAGCGGCGGGTGCCGTGGCCATTGATGCGCAATCGGTGGAGGCGCAATCGGTCAATCTGGTCATCGCCATGGATAGTTCCGGCAGTATCGGGTCGGCGGATTGGGCCGTGCAGCGCGCGGCGGTGAAAGATGCCGTGGCGCTGCTGAGCGATCAGTTCGACGGGTCGACAACTTCCGTCGATGTTCAGATCATCACCTACTCGGGAATTACCTCCACCATCGGGCCGTTCGATCTGCAAGATCCGGACTTGCCATCGGAAATTCTCGCACTTCCTTTTCTGGGCGGCGCCACGGCCTGGAACTTGGCGCTGGATGAGGCCAATGACTTTCTGACCGGGCAGCCGGCCGGAGAAGCCAATTTTCTCCTCTTCATCACCGATGGCGTGCCGTCGAATGGTGCGTGGCGTGAGTCTCTGGAGGCCTTGACCAACCCGCCCGGAGGGGCCTTCACCGTGGACATCGCGGCCTTTGGCATTGGCGATGACTACAATCCGACCTTTCTGCAGGAGATCGATCCCGACCCGGCCCTTCTGCTGACTGCCGACGACCTCGCGGCGGCGTTGACGCAAACACCCGTCTTTGCGCCCACGCTGATCTCGCTCGATGTCTCGCTCGAGGCTGACGGCGCGGATCCGGTCACCATCGCCACGCAAGACAGCGATGCATTGATCGTCGAAGGGATCGACTACGAACTGCCGCTTGCCAGTATCGAAAACATCGAAATGCTGCTGGGTGAGAGCAACCGGATCAGCGTGACCGCGCGCTTTGATCTGGATGGGGATGACAGCACCGCCGAGATCGAGCTCTTTTCCAGCGATGTGATTGGCAAGGCGGATACGGCGCAGAGTACCGCTGGCCTCGAGGCGGCGGACCTGCTCTTTGGCAGCGATCTGGCGGATGATATCGCAGGCGGCGCCGGTAGTGACCTGATCCTCGGGTTTGACGGGGCGGACACACTGGATGGTGGTGCCGATGCGGATATCGTGCTGGCGGGGGGTGGTGATGATGTGTTGCGCGTCTCCGAAGCGCCGACGGCAGGTGTTGATCTGCTGGACGGCGGTGCCGGGCGCGACGTGCTTGAAATCGATGTTGGGGGCAATCTGACGGAGGATCTGATCCCGTCGCTGGAGATCAGGGATATCGAAGCCATCGACATGGAGAACGGCCAGGCCAACAGCTTGGAAATCACGCTGGAGGATGTCATCGATATGTCCTCGACCAGCGACAGCCAGTTGGAAGCCTTGCTGGACGCGGCCCTGCCCGAAAGTGCCGTGATCTACGGCGATGCGACCGACAGTCTGACGCTGGTTTCGGGCCCGGCAGGCGGGTTCCAGAAGGTATCTGACACGCCGGTGGAGGACGGCAACGGCAACACGCTGGACATCTATGCCTATGTCGAGGGCGGTAACGTGCTGGCCACGCTGGGCGTTGACAGCGATATCGACGTCTCGGGCGCCGTGCCGGTGGGCTGACGCCGACGGATTGATGTCACTCCAATTCCTGAAACAACTCAGGCATCGGCCATTTCCTTGCGCGCTATCGCCGCGCTGAACTGCCGTTCCTGCTCTGCTCCCCATGCCGCGACGGAGTATTTGCCGACCACGCGGCGCAGTTCCTTCATCCGGTCGCGCCGTTCCTTTTCCGGCATCTCCAGCGCCTGCAGGATCGCCTGATCCATGGAGCGGTGCGAGAACGGGTTGGTGATGACGGCCGAGTTCAATTCCACCGCCGCCCCGGCAAATTCGGAGAGCACAAGCACCCCGTCACCGTCCGTGCGCGCGGCCACGAATTCCTTGCAGACAAGGTTCATGCCATCGACCAGTGGCGTGATCCAGGCCACATCCGCCGCCAGATAGTATTTGATCAGATCGTCAAAGGGGATCGCCCGCGAAATCAGGGCTATCGGCTGCCAGTCGAGCGTGCCGTAGCGCCCGTTGATGCGCCCGGCGGTCTCTTCGATCCCGGTCTGGGTCAGCGCATAGGCGGACATGTTGCGGTTCGCGCTCACCGAGACATGCATCAGTTTGACCTTGCCGCGCAGGTCGGGGTTGTCCGCCAGCACGCGCTCAAAGCTTTCCAGCTGGTCGACGCCGCCCTTGGTGTAATCGGTGCGCCCCACGGAAAGGATCAGGCGGCGATGTCCCTGTCCCTTGCGGATTTCCCTGGCATCCGCCTGTACCTGCGGGTCGGTGGCGCGCTCTTCGATGAAATCCACGGCGACCCCGACGCTGGCAGAGCTGACCGCAACCTGCCGCCCCTCGAAAGACAGCAGGGTCGGGGCCGATCGTTCGCTGAGCGCGGTACCGTCCGAAACGAGTTCTGCCGCCACCGTTTCCCGTTTCACCACGTCCACGTCAAAGAGGCTGCGCGCGACCGAGACGAAATTCGCGGCGTAGCGCGGAATGTGAAAGCCCACGATGTCACATTCCAGCAGGCTTTTCACGATTTCACGCCGCCACGGCAGCACGTTGAACATATCCGCCGCCGGGAAGGGCGTGTGGTGGAAAAACGAGATGGTGACGTCGGAGCGCAGCTGCCGCAGGTAGCCGGGCACGAGCCAGAGATTGTAGTCATGTATCCAGACCCGCGCGCCCTGCGCCGCCTCGCGCGCGGTGGCTTCGGCAAAGGCCCAGTTCACTTCGCGAAAGGTGGGCCAGTCCACGGGGTCGTAGTTAAACTTTTCCTTGAAGCTGTGCAGGATCGGCCAGAAGGCTTCTTTTGATGACACGTGATAAAAGCTGCTGACCTGTTCGTGGGTCAGCGGCAGGCGGGATACGGAATAGGTGCCATGGGCATCGCTGATCTCCACCACTTTTTCGAAGTCCGGATTGGCCGGGTCGTCCGCCAGTTTCCAGGCGATCCATGAGGCGTGCTCTGCGGTGCCGAAAAAACTCTTGAGCGTGGGGACAATACCGTTGGGGCTCTTGTTTTCACGCAGGACCGTTTGGCCGTTTTCCTCCACTTCCTCATAGGGTTGGCGGTGGTAGACGATCACGAGATCAGACGGCATGGATCAGACCCTTTCCGGAGTTGGGTGCAAATCAAAATGGGCGATAGCCTCGAAGATGCCCGCAGTGCCGATGCCGTCCGCGCGGTAGATATGGGCGGCGTCGGACAGGGCGCGTAGCAGGGGCGGTTCGGAGCCGCCGACGGCGACGGCGGGCGTGCCCGCGACCAGCATGGACAGATCGTTCAGGGTATCGCCGGCAGCCAGCACCTGGGCTTGCGGGATGTTCAGATGATCGAGCAGACGCAGCAGAGAGGGGCCCTTGCTGACGCCCTGGGGCAGCACGTCAAAGAACCGGTTGTCCGAAATCAGTACGTCAAAGCCCATCGCCTCGACCTTTTTGGTCGTTGCGGGGTCGAACTGATCCGGATCGTAATCATAGCTCACGCGGTAGCGGAACTCTGTGGGTTGCAAGGTCAGTCCCGGCGCGTTCTCCAGTGTCGACTTGACCGTATCGCCGCTGTTTTGCCAGCGCTCTGCAATCTGGGCTTCCAGATCCGCAATCGGCACGATGGTTCGGTCCGCTGTGACATTTGCAATCGTTGTGCCGACATCGCCAATCACATATTCGGGCCATGGCACGTCACCGCTGCCACAAAGCTGGTGAATGAAGGCCGGGTCGCGTCCGCTGACAAAGACCAATCCGACAGACGCGCGATGCGCTTCGATCCAGTCGTAGAGGGCCTGCCGGTCTGCCGAACTGCCGCCAAGGAAGGTGCCATCAAGGTCCGTGGCCAGCACGAATTGCCGCTCGGAAAGGGTGTTATTCACTGCGCGTCTCCTCGGGTTTTTGAACTTGGGAGACCGCCTTGCCAATGAAATTCGGGATATTTGAGAACAATGCTGCAGCGTTCGTCATCGACAGCAGCCACCGGCGCTGCCCGCGATGGTCCTGTACGGGCGCGGATATCATGCAGGAGGCAGGGCAAATTTTCACGCGGGCGTTCGCTCGCCAAGGCGATCCGGCGGGCATTTTTTTTGACACGTTAAATAGCATTGCCGTGTCAGGTAACGGGATTGTGCCCGGCTTCAACCCCATGGTCCATTTGCGACATCGATGCGGCGGCTTTTTTGCTGGAATGCTTAAAAAATAGGCAAATACTCGGGATTTGGTGCGTGGAATTCCACCAAATCCAGAAGGTGCGTACAAGTGCCACCCGTCATATGACTTTAAGAAAAAGACACAGCATATTGATTAACATAGATTTCATGGTGATTTAACTAGGTTTCGCAGTAACATTCAAATCCGACCCAAGCGGAGCCGTGGTGCTTTTCGATGTCGACCATCGTAGATGTCGTTTTTGACACTTTGCAGTCCCGGTAACGGTAGCCCCGATCCAACAGCATACTGATGCAGGGCGCTTGGGTCGTAAAATACCTCGGGTTTTCCCGCTCAAGCGGCGCACCGGTCACCTGTCCATTTGCAGATCGCAGTCTATTTCCGTTAGAACGAGCAAAAGAGGTAGTTCACGCATCCACGAAACGCTGCCGTTGTGGATGATATGGACGCACCGATCAGGGGGAAATTGTGCAGGTAACCATTATGGGCAGGGGTCTTCCGGGTCGTGGTCTTGTCAGTGCGATCAGTCTGGCCGCACTTATGTCGCAGCCCGCGCAGGCGCTGGATGTGACCTTGCAGGGCGCGTTGGGTGATGATCTGCGCGGCGATCTCGAAGGCGGCTCGCTGCTGATCGAACAGGAGTTATCCGAGACAGACGTTTCCCCACAGGAAATCGTCTCCATTGCACAGGCGGATTACAAGCGCCTGCTCGCCGTGCTCTATGACTACGGATATTATGGCGCGGTCATTCGCATCATGCTGGACGGGCGCGAGGCATCCTCGATCAAATCCGTGGCACCGCCCAGCAGCGTGTCGCGGGCCGAGATCGCGATTACACCCGG
Source organism: uncultured Roseobacter sp. (assembly GCF_947492555.1). Taxonomy (GTDB): domain Bacteria; phylum Pseudomonadota; class Alphaproteobacteria; order Rhodobacterales; family Rhodobacteraceae; genus Roseobacter. Next base: position 188,101 of record NZ_CANLNE010000001.1, on the reverse strand, counting down.
AAATCAATTTCGTTTTGGGACGGCGGAGATTGGCCCGCTGGCACCCGGTACCACCTTGCCGGATGGGTTTCGATCCGGTGAAACAGCCCGGCTGAGCCTGCTGCGCGAAGCCGCCGGTGCCGCCACGGACGGCTGGCGCGATGTGGGCCATGCCAAGGCTGAGCTTGAAAGCCAGCGCGTCACTGCACGGCACAGCGACGCAATGCTGAACGCAAAGCTGCGCGTCGACCCAGGGCCCAAGCTGCGTTTTGGGGCGCTGAGCGTGCAGGGCAATGAGGCGGTGCGCACGGAACGCATTCTCGAGATCGCCGGGTTGCCCGTGGGCACCACATATTCACCACAGGAGTTGGAACAGGCTGCCGCCCGTTTGCGGCGCACCGGCACCTTCAGTTCCGTCGCAATGATCGAGGCGCAGGAGCCCGGGCCGGGCGACACCCTCGCGATCACCGCGCGCGTGGCCGAAGAAAAACCGCGCCGGTTCGGCTTTGGCGGTGAAATCTCGACCGTGGAGGGGTTGTCCGTCAGCACGTTCTGGATTCACCGCAACCTCTTTGGCGGTGCAGAGCGGCTGCGTCTGGACGCAGAGATCGAGGGGATCGGTGGCGATACCGGTGGGACGGACTTTTTGTTGCGTGCGCTCTACCAGCGCCCTGCCACCTTCAATGAAGACACCGGCCTCTACGTGCTGGGCGAGATTGAGCAGCAGGACGAGATCAACTTTTTCTCGCGCCAGGGCACTATAGGTGCAGGCATCGAACGGATCGCATCGGACCAGCGCAGTTACCGCTTTGGGCTGGCGGTCCGGCGCGCGACCACCCGCGACGCCTTTGGGGAAAACGACTACACGCTGCTGCTCGCGCCGGCGGGCGCGACCTTTGACTACCGCGACCGGGTGCTGGATGCGCGGCGCGGCTATTTTCTGGATGCGGAGGTGGCCCCGTTTCTGGCGGCCTCGGGCGCGGACAACGGGCTGCTGACAAAAGTCGATTTGCGCGGTTACCGGACATTCGGCGAGGCGCGTCCCACAACCATTGCCCTGCGTGGGCAGCTTGGGTCGCTGATCGGGCCGACGCTCTCCGTGGCACCGGCTGATTTCCTGTTCTATTCCGGCGGCAGTGACACGGTGCGTGGCCATGAATACCAATCGCTTGGCGTCGATCTGGGGGGTGGCCAGACTGTCGGGGGCCGGTCCTTCCTTGGGCTCTCCGCCGAGATACGTATGCGCACGGCTGGCAGCCTGGGGTATGTCGGGTTTCTGGACGTGGGCTACATCGGCGAGGAAGTTTTCCCCGACGGGTCCGGCGAATGGCACAGCGGGGCAGGCGTGGGCCTGCGGTATGCCACGCCCATCGGGCCCATCCGGCTGGACCTGGCGGTGCCTACATCAGGCGACGACGAGGGGTCGGCGTTCCAGGTTTACATCGGCATAGGGCAGGCATTCTGATGCGGGTTTGGGTAAAATTGCTGGCCGTTCTTCTATTGCTCTGGGGCGTTACTCATGCGCAGGCGCAGAGCGATGAGGATGACGGCGGCTTTCTGACCCGCACGCTCGAAGACCTGCTCTCAGGCGCGGGGCGCGAGGTCAACATCGAAGGCTTTGCCGGGGCGCTGAGCTCCGAGGCGTCTTTTGACCGCATGACAATTGCCGATGATCAGGGCATCTGGCTGACACTCGAAGACGTGAAGCTGAACTGGAGCAGGCTGGCCCTGCTGCGCGGACGGCTTGAAGTGGACAACCTGAGCGCTGCCGTGCTGGACTTGCCGCGCTTGCCGGAGGTCGAGGAAACAACGGAAGTGCCCGCCGCCGAGGCCACCGAGTTTGCGCTGCCGGACCTGCCGGTGTCGGTGAACATCCAGCAGTTTGAGGTTTCCCGTATCGCTCTGGGGGAACCGGTTCTCGGCGCCGCCGCCGTTCTGGATGTCAAGGCCAGCGCGCGGTTGGATGACGCGGGCGCCTTTGTCGATCTGACGGCAAACCGGGTGGACAACACGGCGGGCACCTATGTGGTGCAGGGCAGTTTTGCGCGGGAGACGTCAAAGATTTCGGTGCAGATGGAACTGGACGAAGCTGCGGGCGGGCTGGTGGGGCGGGTGATGAACCTGCCGGGGCAGCCCTCTATCGATCTGACCGTGGCCGGCACCGGACCGCTGGATGATTTCACCGCCGATATCGCGCTGGCCACCGACGGGCAGGACCGTGTCGCGGGGCAGGTGGTGTTGAGTACGCTGCCGGTTGAGGTCGAGGGCGCTGTGCCCGACCGCCGCGTGCGGGCTAACCTTGGCGGCGATATCACCGCCCTGGTCGCACCGCAGTCGCGGGATTTCTTCGGCACCGACGTGCGGATCGCGGCGGATGCGGTTTTGGCCGCTGATGGCGCCGTTGATGTCTCAGACTTCAGCCTTGATGCGCAGTCGGCCCAGTTGAGCGGCGCGGTGCGGCTCAACAGTGAGGCCTGGCCGGTGTTCATAGACATCAATGGACAGATCGCGCGGTCTGATCAGCGGTCCGTTGTCTTGCCCGGATCGGATGTGGAAACCACGGTGCAGGCTGTGACGCTGAGCGTGGATTTCGATGCCGCGGATGGTGATGCGTTTCGGGGTGATTTCGACATCGTGGACCTTGAACGCCAGGACGTCCGTTTCGCCGAGGCCGCATTGGTGCTTGATGGGACGCTGGAAAGTGCCGCGGGCACAGTCGGTCGGTTTCTGGGCGATCTTGACCTGACGACGGAAGGGCTGGAATTGTCCGATCCGCAGGCTGCACAGGCATTGGGGCAGGACCTGCAGGGCAGGGCCAATATCGACTATGTCGAAGGCCAGCCAATCCGGATTACCGGTCTGGAACTCAGGGGCGAAGACTATGGCTTGAGGGGCGATGTGATCATCGACGGGCTGGCGGGCGGTTTCCCGACCGAGCTGGACCTGAGTGTGCAGGCCCGGGAGCTGGCGCGCTTTGCCGGGATATCCGGTCAGCCGCTGACGGGCGGCGCGCAGTTGGACATCCAAGGGAACGTCACGCCCCTCAGCAGCATGTTTGACCTCGCGATCCGGGGCACAACCAACGATCTGACAGTGGGCATTCCGCAGGCGGATGCGGTGCTGGCGGGCGAAACGGCGCTGACCCTGCAGGCGCGGCGCGATGTGTCGGGGACCTTTGTTGAGGATCTGATCCTGCGCAATGATGCGCTCGACGTGGCCGGTGATTTTGAACTGCGCACGGATGACAGCGTCGTCTCCGCCCGCGCGACCCTCAGCGATATCGCATTGGTGCTGCCGCAATATCAGGGGCCGGTCAGTGTGGTGGCCGACGCCACACAGGACAGCCTTGGCTGGCAGGTCGATCTGACGGCGGATGCGCCTTATGACAGCGCGCTCAGCGTCAAGGGGCGTGCGACCGGGCCGCAAACCGACGTGGTTTTTGATCTTTCCGTGCCTGAGGTCAAACCGCTGGTGCCCACCGTGCAGGGACCGCTCAAGGCCGCCGGACGCATCTGGCTGACGGATCAAGGCTATAACGTGGATGTGGATGCGGGCGGGCCCTACCAATCGGATGTCAGCGTCGCGGGGCTCGCCACCGGGCCAGATGCCGCCGTCACCTTCTCCGCAGCACTCCCGGACATCAGCGTTTTTGTGCCCAACATCCGGGGTCCGTTCTCCATTGCCGGGGATGCAGATCGCACCACCGGCGGCTGGCAGATCGATACGGTTGCTCAAGGACCCGCAGGGACGGATGCCACGATCGCGGGGCTTGTGCGGGAAGACGGCACACTCGACCTCGATGTTGCGGGCGCGCTGCCTTTGGGATTATCGGAACCATTTCTGGCGCCGCGCAGCCTGCAGGGACAGGCACGGTTTGACCTGGCCGTGAATGGGGCGCCTGCGCTTGGCTCTGTTTCCGGGCGTATCACGACAGACGGCGCCAGCTTTGCCGCACCCAATCTGCGGCTTGCGTTGACCGATCTTGACACAACCCTTGATCTGGCGGGCGGGTCGCTGCGCATCGACGCGCAAAGTGCCGTTGAAAGCGGTGGCAACATGGTGGCGTCCGGCTTTCTGAACCTGACAAACCTGTCCACTGATCTGCTGGTGACCCTGAACAGCGTTGGCTTTGTCGACCCACGCCTGTTTTCCACCGTGCTGGATGGTGCGGTTGCCGTTACGGGTCCGTTGGACGGCGGCGCCCGGATTGCCGGGGAAATCAACGTGGGCGAGACCCTTGTAACCGTGCCGTCCTCCGGATTGACCAGTATTGGCGAAATCCCCGACATCACCCATGTGGGCGCGCCGGTGGCGGTGACCCTCACCCGTGACCGCGCAGGGGTGATCCCCAAGCCGCAGTCTGCCGGCGCGTCCGGCGCAGCGGCGTACCGCCTTGGCATTCAGATCAATGCGCCGCGCAGGATTTTCGTGCGTGGACGCGGCATTGATGCGGAACTGGGCGGCGGGCTGGAGATTACCGGGACCACGGCGCGGGTAATCTCCGCCGGTCAATTCGATCTGGTGCGCGGGCGGCTCGATATCCTTGGTAAACGGTTCGATCTGGTCGAAGGATCTATCCAGTTTCAGGGGGATCTTGTGCCCTACATTCGCTTCGTGACCTCCTCGAGTACGGAAAACGGCACCGCCGGGATCGTGCTGGACGGACCGGCGTCGACGCCGGATGTGTCCTTTGTTTCAACGCCCGATGCGCCCCAGGATCAGGTGCTGGCGCAACTGCTCTTCGGGCGCAATATTGACGAGATATCGGCTTTTCAGGCGCTGCAATTGGCGAATGCGGTGGCCGAGCTGGCCGGGCGGCAGGGGTCCGATGTCATTGGCAATCTCAGAGAGGGTTTCGGTCTGGATGATTTCGACGTGACCACCACCGATGACGGCGAGGCGGCGGTGCGGGCGGGCAAATACATCTCCGACAACATCTACACGGATGTGACCACGGGCGGCGGGGAGACGGAATTGTCGATCAACCTTGAATTGACCGAATCTCTGAAAGCCAAGGGCACGCTGGAGCAGGACGGGAATACCGCCCTGGGCATCTTCTTTGAGCGGGATTACTGATCTGGCGCTGTGGAACCCGGTGTGAACTGGCCAAACCGCCCCCGATCGAACAGCAGCCCCGGTGCTTCAGATGTGCCCTGCGCCACGTGGCGCACTTCGCCCACGATCAGCGAGTGATCGCCCGCCGGATGCACCGCATGGGTCGTGCAGAAAAACGCGGCAAGACATCCTGCGAGATGCGGGGTGCCCAGCGGGCCTGCCTCCCACACCAGTGTTTCGAACCCCTCCCCGCTGCTTGCGAAATGGTGGGCGAGGTCGAGCTGATCAGCCCCCAGGACATGAATGCAAAAGCTGTCTGCCCCGGTGAAGGCGTCGTGACGGCGGGAGGATACTGCGGGCGACCACAGCACCAGCGGTGGGGATAGCGAGACAGAAGAGAATGAATTCGCCGTCATCCCGAGCGGCCCCGTGGGCGTCTGCGTTGTGATCACCGTCACACCGGTGCCGTAGCAGCCGAAAGCACGCCGGAGGTCCTGCAGGCGGTCGGGATCGGGGGAAAACAGCGCCGTATCAGAGGGCATTCGGGCGTCCGCTGGCCTTGCTTGTTTCAGAATGGATCATCGCACCTCGCCCGGTCAGTCTTGAGAGGCCATGTATGGCATGAACCGCGCAGGGCAAGGCCGCCAGTGACGCCCCCCCGGCGAAGGCCGGTACGCGCGGTACCGGCCCATCGGGTCCGTTGGCTTCAGCCTTTGTTCATCCGGTTTTCGATCAAATCCTCGACCACCGAGGGATCGGCCAGCGTGGACGTGTCGCCCAGGGCACCGAAATCATCCTCGGCAATCTTGCGCAGAATACGCCGCATGATCTTGCCCGAGCGGGTCTTGGGCAGACCCGGCGCCCATTGGATGAGATCGGGGCTGGCAATCGGACCAATCTCCGTACGGACCCAAGTGCGCAACTCCTTGCGCAGCTCCTCGGTAGGTTCCTCGCCGCTCATCAGGGTGACGTAGCAGTAAATACCCTGGCCCTTGATATCATGCGGATAGCCGACCACCGCCGCCTCGGCCACTTTGGCATGCGCCACCAGCGCGCTTTCCACCTCTGCGGTGCCCATCCGGTGGCCGGAGACGTTGATCACGTCATCGACCCGGCCGGTGATCCAGTAATCGCCATCCGCATCGCGTTTGCAGCCGTCGCCGGTAAAGTAGTAGCCTTTGTAATCGGCGAAATAGGTCTTCTCGAACCGCGCGTGATCGCCCCAGACCGACCGCATCTGCCCGGGCCAGCTGTCGGCGATGCACAGCACCCCTTCGACGTCATTGCCCTCAATCACCTCGCCGGTTGTCGGCTCCAGCACAACCGGCTTGATCCCGAAGAAAGGCTTCATAGCGGAGCCCGGTTTCATCGCATGGGCGCCGGGCAGGGGGGTCATCAGGTGCCCGCCGGTTTCCGTCTGCCACCAGGTGTCCACGATGGGGCATTTGCCCTTGCCCACGACGTCGTTGTACCAGTTCCAGGCTTCGGGGTTGATCGGTTCGCCTACGGTGCCCAGCAGCTTGAGGCTGCTCAGATCGCAGGCCTCGACAAACTGGTTGCCCTGACCCATCAGCGCGCGGATCGCGGTGGGGGCGGTGTAAAACTGGTTCACCTTGTGCTTTTCACAGACCTGCCAGAAGCGGCTGGCATCGGGGTAGGTGGGCACGCCCTCGAACATCAGCGTGGTGGCCCCGTTGGCAAGCGGCCCGTAGACGATATAGCTGTGCCCGGTGACCCAGCCGACATCCGCCGTGCACCAGTAGATATCACCATCGTGGTAATCGAAGGTGATTTCATGTGTCATTGCCGCATAGACGAGGTAGCCGCCGGTGGTGTGCACCACGCCCTTCGGCTGCCCGGTCGAGCCGGAGGTGTAGAGGATGAACAGCGGGTCCTCCGCCCCCATTTCTTCGGGGGCGCAGTCCCCGGACGCCTCGGCGGCCAGCGCGTTATAGTCGAAATCGCGCCCGTCAATCCACGTGGTCTGGCCCCCGGTGCGCTTGACCACCAACAGCTTCACATCGTCCGCCGTGTGCAGCAGCGCCTGATCCGCGTTGGATTTCAGCGGTGTGTCGCGCCCGCCGCGCGGCGCGTGGTCGGCGGTGATCACCACCTTGGCGTCGGAACCGTTTACGCGCGCCGCCAGCGCATCCGGTGAAAACCCGGCAAAAACAATCGAATGGATGGCGCCGATGCGGGCACAGGCGAGCATAGCATAAGCCGCCTCCGGGATCATAGGCATGTAGATGATCACCCGGTCCCCCTTGCTGACGCCGAGGTCTTTCAGCACATTCGCCATCTTGCAGACCGCACTGTGCAGTTCGCTGTAAGTGATGTGCATCGCCTCGTCGTCGGGGCTGTCGGGTTCCCAGATGATCGCGGTCTGATCGCCGCGTGTCGCCAGATGCCGATCGACACAATTCGCAGAGACGTTCAGCGTGCCATCGGCAAACCAGTTGATGGAGACATTGCCCAGCGTGTAGTCGACATCCTTGACCTGGGTGAAGGGTTTCATCCAGTCGACACGCGCCGCTTCCTTGCGCCAGAAAGCCTCCGGATCCTTGACCGATGCCGCGTACATGGCCGCGTAGCTGTCGGCGTCCACATGGGCGTTGGCGGCCATATCGGGCGATGGCGGATAGGTTTTGGCGGCTGTGGCGGTGTCGGACATGAAGGCTCCTCCCTTGGGTCGTAACAGTGCGAAAGAACGGCATGCGGGTGCGTCCGCCCGCGTGGTCCGTCCTCTCCTCCGAGGCGGATCATAGCGTGATCGGAAAAGAAGGGAATAAGCTTCGGAAACACGAGGTTTTTGAAGCCTGCGTTTTTCAAGGCCCAAGGTACGACTTGCAATTCGAGGCGTCAGCGCGTCAGTTTCGAGCGTCGTTCGCCCGGAATGCGGCATGCTTGTGTATCGGACGCAAGTCACCGGACACGCTGGTTTGTCCCCGAGAGCCTGTGTGGTGTTGAAAGCTGCCCAATTTGCCAGAATCGATGGGGAAGGGCCCGGCGGGCATTCTGTGCTTGGCAGCCAGCGCCAGCTTGGGTAGCCTCGCCCTAATCGTACCCCATGTGAGGTGCGTAAAAAGGGAGAAACACATGAACAAATATCTGTCCGGCGCCGCCGTCGCCGCCATCAGCTTTGCTTTCGTCTCGGAGGCCGCCGCCACGGAATGGAACGTATCCGTCTGGGGCAAGCGCCGCGCCTTTACCGAGCACGTTGAAAAACTAGCTGAACTTGTGTCCGAAAAGACAAACGGTGAGTTCACCATGAACATCAGCTATGGTGGCCTGTCGAAAAATCGCGAAAACCTCGATGGCATCTCCATCGGGGCCTTTGAGATGGCGCAGTTCTGCGCGGGCTACCACCGCGACAAGAACCGCGTAATCACCGTGCTGGAACTGCCGTTCCTGGGCGTTGAGAACCTGGAACAGGAGGTTGCCGTCTCTTCGGCCGTTTACGCACACCCCGCCGCGACCGAGGAAATGGCGCAGTGGAATGCGAAACTGCTGATGACCTCGCCCATGCCGCAATACAACATCGTCGGCACCGGCGAGCCGCGGGATGAACTGGCCGAGTTTGACGGCATGCGGGTGCGCGCCACTGGCGGGCTCGGTGAAGCGTTCAAGGCGGTAGGGGGCGTGCCCACATCCGTGACGGCGACCGAGGCCTATCAGGCGATGGAAGGCGGCGTTGTCGATACCGTGGCCTTTGCCCAGCACGCGCATCTGAGCTTCGGCACGATCAACCAGGCGGATTGGTGGACGGCCAACCTCAACCCAGGCACCGTGAACTGCCCGGTGGTGGTGAACATCGACGCCTATGAATCCCTGAGCGATGCGGAACGCGAAGCGCTCGACAGTTCCGTCTCCGAAGCGCTGGATCACTACCTTGCCAACTACGGCGAATTGCTCAAGCGCTGGGATTCCGTGCTGGAAGAGAAGGGCGTGCAGAAGGTCGATATCGCACCGGAAGTGATCGAGGAATTCCGCGCCAAGGCCGCAGACCCGATCCGCGATCAGTGGATCAAGGACATGGAAGCGCAGGGCCTGCCGGGCCAGGAGCTCTATGATCTGGTCGTGACGACGCTCGAAGAAGCCAAAGGCGGCAGCTGATATGATCGGGCCGCGCCTTCGGGGGCGGCCCCACCTATAACAACCGGGGGGCAGAGCGATGGCGGGATCCGCTGCGGTGCTCGAAGATTCCAGTCTGCTGAGCCGACTGGATCGTACACTTTTACCAATCGAACGATTTTGCGCACTGCTGAGCGGGCTGGCGATTTTCTCGCTGATGTTCCTGGCGGCCTATTCGGTCACCGGGCGCAAATTCTTTGCCTCGCCGCTGGCGGGCTACGTGGATTACATCGAAGCGGCCATGCCGATCATCGCGATCATGGGCGTGTCCTACGTGCAGCGGGACGGCACCCATGTGCGCATGGATATGCTGGTCAGCGCTTTGCGCGGGCGGGTGCTGTGGTTTTTCGAGCTGATCTCCGTTCTGTTGATCCTCGTGCTGATCGTGGCGCTGACATGGGGCGCCTGGGATCATTTTGACCGCTCCTTCGACTGTGCGCGCCCTTTGTGCAGCCGCGACAGCTCCATCGATATCGGCCTGCCGATCTGGCCCTCGAAGCTTGTAGTGCCCATTGCCTTTGGTGTGCTGTGCCTGCGGCTTTTGCTGCAGGCCTGGGGCTATGGGCGGGCGCTGGTGCTGGGGCTTGAAAGCCCCGTGGCGGTGCCGCTGAACCTCTCCGTGGCCGAACAGGCGCGGCTCGAGGCCGAAGCGCTGGATGGGGCGGATTGATGGAACCCATTGAAATCGGATTGTGGGTCAGCGGTGGCCTTCTGGTCTTTGTCGTCCTCGGCATGCGCGTGGCTTTCGCGGCAGGGTTGGCTGGGTTTGTCGGGCTTGTCTGGTTGCGTTGGAACGGGTTTGACTACGACCCGGAACGGTTCTGGAAAGCGGTCGAGATCAGCGTGAAAATCGCAGGCCTCACCCCGCATTCCAAAGTCTCCGCACAGGTGCTGAGCCTGATCCCGGTCTTCATCCTAATCGGCTATCTGGCTTATTACGCCAAGCTCACGACAGCCCTCTTTGTCGCGGCAAAACGCTGGATCGCCTGGGTGCCGGGGGGGCTGGCCGTCTCCACAGTCTTTGCCACGGCGGGGTTTGCGGCGGTCTCGGGCGCGTCAGTTGCAACGGCGGCGGTCTTTGCGCGCATCGCCATCCCGGAGATGCTCAAGATCGGCTACAATAAGCAGTTCGCAGCCGGTGTCGTGGCGGCGGGCGGCACACTGGCCTCGCTGATCCCACCCTCGGCAATCCTCGTGATCTACGCGATCATCGTGGAACAGGACGTGGGCAAACTGCTGCTGGCGGGATTCCTGCCCGGCATGTTTTCCGCCGTGGTCTATGCCACCCTGATCATCGGCATCGCCGTGATTTTCAAAACCGTGGGCCCCCCCGTCGGCGGGTTCTCCTGGCGCGAACGCTTTGAAGCGCTGCCCCCCGCGCTGCCCATTCTGGCGGTGGTCGTGATCATCATCTTCTTTGTCTACAATCCCTTTGGCGATGCCTGGGGCACCCCGACCGAAGGCGGCGCCATCGGGGCCTTCATCATCTTCCTGATGGCGCTTTATCGGGGCATGCGGTGGGCTCAGCTCAAGGACGCCCTGCTGGACACCGCCAAGCTGACCGTCATGATCTTTTCCATCATCTGGGGGGTGCTGATCTACGTGCGGTTCCTGGGCTTTGCCGAACTGCCGGAGGCCTTTGCCGATTGGATCACCTCGCTGGAAATGTCGCCGATGCTGATCCTGGTCTGCATCCTGCTGGCCTACGCGGTGCTGGGCATGTTCATGGATGCCATCGGCATGCTGCTGTTGACACTGCCCGTGGTCTACCCCGCGGTGATGGCTTTGAATGGCGGCGAGTTCGTCAGCGCGGCAGACAGTGCCTTTGGCATGTCGGGGCCGATGTGCGCGATCTGGTTTGGTATTCTGGTGGTCAAGATGGCGGAGTTCTGTCTGATCACGCCGCCTATTGGTCTCAACTGTTTCGTGGTGGCGGGCGTACGCGATGACCTGACCGTGCAGGATGTGTTCAAAGGCGTGACACCCTTCTTCGTGGCGGATGCGGTGACCATTGCGCTGTTGGTCGCCTTCCCGGGCATCGTGCTCTTCCTGCCCGCGCTGGCCGGTTAATAGGGTAGGCCCACGTAGTTTTCGGCAAGGGCTTTCTGCGCGGCATCGCTGCTGCGCAGGAATTCCAGTTCGGCACGTTGCATGCGCAGATCAAACTCGGACTGGTCAGGGTAGCGGTGCATGAGCGAAGAGAACCACCAGCTGAACCGCTCGGCCTTCCACACCCGCGCCAGCGCCTTTTCCGAATACTGATCCAGCCCCTCGTCCGTTTTGTCGAGGTAGTGCTGGCACAATCCGGTAAAGAGGTAATGCACATCCGAGGCGGCAGTGTTGAGGCCCTTGGCCCCGGTGGGCGGCACGATATGGGCGGCATCGCCGCAGAGAAAGAGCCGCCCCCAGCGCATCGGTTCGGTCACGAAAGACCGCAGGGGGGCAATGGATTTCTCGATTGAGGGGCCGGTAATCAGCTGCGCCGCCTGATCCTGCGGGATGCGGCGTTTCAGCTCCTGCCAGAAGGCGTCATCCGACCAGTCCTGCGGTTTGTCCGCCATGCTGCATTGGATATAGTAGCGCGACAGCTGGTCGTTGCGCATGGAGCAGAGGGCAAAGCCGCGCTCCGAATTGGCGTAGATGATCTCATCGTTCACGGGCGGCGTTTCACTCAGCACACCCAGCCAGCCAAAGGGATAGACCTTTTCGAATTCGCGCCGCGACGTCTGTGGAATGGAATTGCGGCTGACGCCGTGAAACCCGTCACAGCCGGCGATAAAGTCGCAGTCGATGCGGCGTTCCTGGCCCCCGACCGTGTAGGTGACATAAGGCGCATCGCGATCGGCGTCGTGGATGGTAACGCCCTCCACCTCAAATTCGATCTGTCCGCCATGGGCTTCGCGGGCGGCATAGAGATCCTGTGTCACTTCGGTCTGGCCATAGACCATGACCGAGGTGCCGGTGTGTTTTTGAAAATCGATGCGAAAGAGCGTGTTATCATAGGAGATCAGCGTGCCATGATGGGCGATACCCTTGGCCTTCATGCGGGTGTCGACCCCGGCCTCGGCCATCAGCGCCATCATCCCTTGTTCCAGCACGCCCGCGCGGATGCGGCCCAGTACGTGGTCGCGGGTCTGGCGTTCCAGCACAATACTGTCGATCCCCTTGGTATAGAGCAGCTGTGACAGCAAGAGCCCTGACGGCCCGCCACCGATGATGACAACCTGTGTACGCATGATCCCGGTTCCTCTCCCCCGCGTCGCACAGGATAGAGGAGCATCAGACAATGGCAAATGGGGAGAGGGGGAAAACGGCACCGCGCCGCGGCGTTTTCTTCAGGAGGCTTTGCTGTCGGAGCTGCTGTCGAATATCTTGAGCATCTCTTCGCGGTTCATCGGACGACCAAAGTAAAAACCCTGCACGGAATCACAGCGTTCCGATCGCAGGAAGGTCAACTCATCCTCAATCTCAACGCCCTCGGCCAGAACCGGGATTTTAAGCGCGGCCCCCAAGAGCAGGGTCGACCGCACGATGGCGGCACGCTGCTGATCCAGGTGCACATTCTGGACAAAGCTGCGATCAATCTTGATCTTGTCGAAAGGGAAGGTCTGTAAGGTTGCGAGCGAGGAGTAGCCGGTGCCAAAGTCGTCCATCGCAATGCGAATGCCCATTTCCTTGAGGCCGTGCATCACTCTTAGCGTGTGGGCCTGATCGTCGATGATGCTGGCTTCGGTCACCTCCAGTTCCAGCCGTTCCGGTGGCAGGCGGCTCTCGAACAGGATGTCAGACACATGTTCCAGGAAGGAGGGTTGTACCAGTTGCTGTGGGGCCACGTTGACGGCGATGCTGTAGGGCTTCGGCCACTGCGACGCCTCGAAACATGCCGTCCGCAAGACCCAGAGCCCGATCTGGCGGATCAGGCCAGTCTCTTCCGCGATAGGAATGAATTCACCGGGCGAAACACGCCCCTTTGTCGGGTGGTTCCAGCGCAACAAGACCTCGAAGCCGACAGGTGCCAAGGACTGGATGTCATTTTGCAGCTGGTAGGCCAGTTCGAACTCACCGTTGGCACAGGCCTGACGTAAATCACTGATCATGACCTTCTTTTCACGGCTCTGCTGGTCCATTTCCGCGTTGTAGTGGCAAATATGGCGCTCGGGCTCCATCTTGGCGCGGTACATGGCAAGATCGGACTTATGCAGCAGGTCATGGAGCTCCCGACCGTCTTCGATGGTCGAGGCAATGCCGATGGAGGCTCCGATCATGACAGAGGCCTGATCGATGTTGATCGGTTCGACCACCAGGGCATGCAGTCTTTCGGCAAAGGCGGTCACCTGATCAAGGCGGCGAAAGCCGCGCTTGAGGGCAACGAATTCATCGCCTCCTGCGCGGGCCACGAACTCATCCGACTGAAGCGCCTGCGACAGGCGTTTTCCCACCGTTGACAGGACGGTATCGCCCGCCGTGTGGCCATAGACGTCATTCACCTCCTTGAAGAGGTTCAGGTCAATGGTCAGAACGGCGGCGCGTTCCGTCTCGTTCTGATCCAATCGCGCGGAAAACTGGGTCATCTTCTGGTTCAGATGCATCCGGTTCGGCAGACCGGTGAGCGGGTCATGCAGAGCCGCGCGTTGCAACTGATCGCGCGCTTCATCTTCGATGTTGGTTTCAATGCTGACGGAGGCGAAACCAACCAGCAAGACCACGGCCATTACCCCCATGATGATGATCCCCAGCGTCTCATCCGAGACGACCTGCGGTGGGACCTGATAGAGAGGGCTCAATTCGATGGTGATCGCACTCATGCCCGTGAAATGCATGGCGCAGATCGCGAGGACCATCAGCAGAGAGCCCCCAAGCCAGCAATACCGTGTCACCGGAAAAACCACGCGGTGATAGGCGCCTGAACCCAGTACCGCGCCAAGCAGGACCGAAACCGCAACGGCGGACTGTTGCCAGATGATCGATCCCGGCAAGAGATACGCGGACATCCCGATGTAATGCATCGCTGACACGGTGAGACCAAAGACGGCACCGGCGATCAGTGTGTAGACCCCCGCGGGCGCGTAGGCGAGAATGCCATTTGCCACCAGCAGCCCGAGTACAGCCACCAGCAACGACAGCCCGGTTGCGACGGGTTCGTAGCCATGTTCGTACCCCGGATCATAGGCCAGCATTGCGATGAAATGTGTCGACCAGATTGTCGAGCCGGCAATCAGGCTGCTAAGAGCCAGCTGAACCGCCTTACGTGGCCCTTGGGAGTTGATCAGCCGCCGCGCCAGCAGGATAGACAGGCAACTGCCGATGACGCAAATGAATGCGGCAAGCGCAACCAACCCGTGGTTATGTTCCTGAGTAAGGCATTCAATAAAGCGGTTCATCGTCGTCCTGGCGCTCGCCGAAGCATGGATGCGACGGGATCACACGGAACCGGTAAACACATTGATACGATAGCGGAAAATAAGCCGGAGCATTTAGTTCATATTGCGTCTAATTCCGCGTGTCGTGGTGCAGCTTGCTGTCTTCGGGTGCCTCGGCCCGGTCTTCCATGCCATAGTCGCGGATGACGCTGGCAATGCGCAAACGGTAGCCGTCGAAGATGCCGTCGCGACCCGCGCTTTGCGCCGCGCGATGCGCGCTCAGCCTGCGCCAGCGGGCAATGGCGTCTTCGTCCTCAAAGAAGGACAGCGACAGGATTTTCTTTGGATCGGTCAGGCTTTGGAAACGCTCCACGGAGATAAATCCTTCGACCTCATCGATCATCGGACGCATTTTCGCCGCGATATCCAGGTAGTCTTCCTTGCGCCCGTCGGCGGGTTCCACTTCGAAAATAACGGCAATCACGTGGGCTCTCCATGTGGCGCTGAGGCCAGTGTCAAAAAGGTTCGGTCTTCGCGCAGCAGGAATTTTTCCGACTGGGCAAAGGCGTAGTTCTCGCACCCCAGTGGATCGTCCGCAAGCCGCGCGCGATACTCCTCATAGGCGGCAAGGCTGGGGATGTTGTAAAGGCCATAAGCCAGGGTTGATGATCCTTCATGCGGCGCAAAATATCCAATCAGATCGGCGCCACAGCGCGGGATCGCCTGGCCCCAGTTGCGCGCGTATCTGATAAAATGGTCACGTTTGGTCGGGTCAATCTGATAGCGAATGATGCAGGTCAGCATGTCAATCTCCTTTGATGCACATCTGTGTCATACAGAATTGATTATCGCAGATGGTTCGATTAGGGTCGAACTATGAAAGAAGGACCGGATATCGCCCGTGTGGCCGCGCTGATCGGAGATCCAGCACGCGCCAATATGCTGACCGCGCTGATGACCGGCAAGGCGTTGACGGCCACGGAACTGGCGGCAGAGGCGGGCGTCACCAGCCAGACGGCCAGCACGCATCTGGCCAAGCTGGACGGCGGCAACCTGCTGCGCGTGCGTAAACAGGGGCGGCACAAGTATTTCTCGCTGGCGACGGATGATGTCGCCGCGGTCTTGGAAGGGTTGATGGGGCTCGCGGCCAAGAGCGGCCATTTGCGCACCCGCACCGGACCCCGAGATGCATCGCTGCGCAAGGCGCGGGTCTGTTACAATCATCTTGCCGGTGACATGGGCATCCGGATGTTCGACAGCTTTCACGGGCGTGGATTTCTGGTGCTGGAGGGCGAGGCATTGCGGCTCACCTCCGAGGGCGCGGAGTTCGTGGCAGGGTTCGGGATTGATCTGGACAAGCTGACCGCGCAGAAATCGCCGTTGTGCAAGGAGTGTCTGGATTGGAGCGCGCGGCGCTCTCACCTTGCGGGCAGCCTGGGGCGGGCATTGCTGTCGCGGATTGAAACCCTGGGCTGGGCCAAACGGGATCCGGACAGCCGCGCGGTGATCTTCACGCAGCGGGGAGAGGCCGCCTTTGCAAGGCAACTCGCGGTTGCCACGGTTTGATCTCTCGGCCTGTGTTTCGACGCGGCAAGCTTGCACGGTCTGCGTGACAGGGGCGTTGGCCTGCCAGATGAATGGAGCAGGTCGGCGACCACCCCGCAGACGACAATGACCTCTTTTCCCGCACGTAGGCTCTCTGTTGCGCCGACGATTAGTTGGGCAATTTCTCTATTTTCTCAAAGTATTAGAACGCTGCGTGTGCAGAGTGTTTTCATGCTTTGCTCGCACCGTGTCTGTTTTTCGCCTGGTTGCCTACATAGTCACTGAAGCTTTTGAGTGTTTCATCCAAATGAACTGAGCTTATGCCACGCTGTCTCCGAGGTCGGCCCTGAGTCCAAAACGGACTTGCGCCAAGTGCGCTGCAAGCGGTGTTATGCAGGGCATGCTTCTGTCCCGGGGTCATGTGCCGCTTTGTCGGTGGAGACCGCAGCGATTAAAATGACCAATAGGGATGCAAGCGTCGACCGTGCGCTTTTGCACCCCGGGCTGCTTTTCCTCGACACAGGAAAAGAACGGCGTTCCACAGTAGCGGGCGCAGATTTGTTGCGGTCACTCACTTTCCCTGGCGAGGAAACCGCCAACAAGCAAGTTGAACACCTCCGGCATTTCAAGGTGCACCGCGTGCGCACAGTTCGGCACGACGGCGAGGTTCGATCGAGGGATCGTCTCCCAAAGCTGGTGCGCTTGTTGCCATTGATAGGTGCGATCCCCGTCTCCCCACAGGACAAGTGTTTCGGGGGTGATGGAGGGCAAGAAATCATCCCCCCGCCACGCTTGCATGGCATCCAGACCCGCCTGAATGGCGTCTGGAGAGGCGTTTTCGGCAATGGCGGCGCAGCTTTCAAAGGCGGGGTCCTGTTGGTGGTCGAGAAACCATGTTGCCGTGATCCGGCGCGCGGTGGCCTGTGCGCCATCCGCCAGCGCACGGGCTTTGCTTTGTTCGATTGTTTCAAAACGGCCCGGCAAGACACCGATGGCGCCCGTGCCATATAGAACAAGGCGATCGATATTGTCCTGATCCTTGCGCGTCATTTCCTGTACGATCATGCCGCCCATGGAATGGCCCAGCAGGTGATATCGTTTGATGCCGTTGCGCCGAAGTTCGCCAATCACCCAATCGGCAAAGGCGGAAATGGAGTGAAGGACCGGCAGATGCCGGTTCGCGCCAAAGCCGGGCAGGTCAGGTGCGAAGACGTTGTAGCGATCTCCAAAATGGGCCGCCTGCGCGTCCCACTGTGCGCTGCCGCCCATGAACCCATGGACCAGCACCAGCGTTTTCACTTGCGCTGGCCCTGCACAATCCGGTCAAGGATCATGGCGCAGAACAGGATGGCAAACCCGGCCAGGATGCCCTGTCCGACATTGGCATATTGCAGCGCCTCAAGCACATCCTCGCCCAGGCCCTTGGCCCCGATGAGCGATGCGACGACAACCATGGCGAGCGACAACATGATGGTCTGGTTGACCCCGGCCCGGATCGACGGGCCCGCCAGGGGCAAGTCGACGCGGCTCAGCAGGTACCATTTGTTCGCACCAAACGAGATTGCGGCCTCGCGCACGCTCTCAGGGACACCCCGCAGGCCCAGAACGGTCAGGCGCACCACAGGTGTGCCGCCGAAAATCATCGTCACAATAACGGCCGCGGGCTTGCCAACCCCAAAGAACGCAATAACCGGGACCATGAAGACAAAAGCGGGCATGGTTTGCATAAAGTCCATAATGGGTTGGATAAAGGCGTAAAACCGTGGCCGGTGCGCGGCGAACATCCCCAGCGGAATGCCGATCACGATCGACAGACACGCCGCAGTACCAAGAAGGGCCAGCGTGGTCATTGCGGCCTCCCAAAAGCCCAAGAGGCCCATATATGCCAAGAAGGCGCCGGAATAGATCGCAGTGCGGATGCCGGCCGTCAGCCACGTCAACAGCACAATGAGGCTTGCGATCACGATCCAAGGGGTTTGCACCAATATCACTTCAAGAGCGTCAAGAATGGAGCGGATACCTATGGTCAGCCCATCAAAGAACGCCTCGCTGTTGCGCACGCAGAACGCGATCAGTTCCTCGACCCACGCGATGCCCGTGCGGCGGATGTCGGGGTCGGTCGGGAATTCGCTGAGAACGGTGTACCGCCCCGGAAAACTGTAGTGGACCATTGCCACGACCACGATAACCACCATAAAGGCCGCGCTGAAAACGATCTGATCCACCGGCAGACCGGAGCGTATAGTACGGTCCGACAGCCATTCCGAAAACCGCGCTTCAAGCGCCCAGTTGGCCGTCACCGCCTGCACGGCCTTGACGAGGGCCAGGATCACAATGCCCGTCAGCACAATGCTCGGACCTTGCTGGGCCAACGCCTCGGCTTCGGCGCGTATGCCGCCGATATTGGCCTCAAGCCCGTCGACTGCGCGCTGAAAGGCGTCCACCCTGTCCGATCCGCTCTCGATGGCGGCGGCCAGTTGTTGGCGACGCAGATCCAGCGTGCCTTCGATTGATGCGATGCGCGCCATGGCGTCTGAAGCCAGATCGCCAAACAGGCCCCGTGCAATCTGAACGAATGCGACGGCCTCGATGACCAAAAAGACCAGGGCCCAAGACCACAGTCCCCGCGCGCCAAACCAGATGGGACCAAAAAGCCCCGCCATGGTGTTGAACGTCGGCGTAAAGCGGGCAGAGGCGCCGACCTTATCGAAGTTTGCGATGTAATAGTCCGGACTGGTGCGCACAAAGGTGCGGATGTTTTCCTTGCGCTCTTCAGCGTAAGCAACGGCCGCTGCACTTTCTGTATCTTCCAGCGGATTGACCTCTTCGTCTCTCATGACATTTCCGTCCCTTCGACTACGGTGCGCAAAAGATCAGCCCGTGTAATGACACCGACATCGGCGCCATCGTGCTTTACCAAAATCGGTTTGTCGTCATTTATGGCCAGCGTAATGAGGTTGCTGAGGGTTTCGGTGCCCGCCACACCGGGCGCATCCGATGGCACTGTGCCACCCTTGGATTTGAAGGCATCCAACGGCTGCATGACAGCATCTGCATGCACCACCTTGAGCCGCGATATCCCCGCCACAAAGTCGGCCACGTAGTCGTCTGCCGGGTGCATCACAATGTCCTCGGCTGTGCCCATCTGTACCATCTTACCGTCCCGCATGATCGCAATGCGGTCGCCGATGCGCACTGCTTCATCAAGGTCATGGGTGATGAACACAGTTGTTTTCTTGAGGATCTTGGACAGGCGAATGAATTCATCCTGCAACTGCCGTCGGATCAGCGGATCAAGCGCCGAAAAAGGCTCGTCCATAAGCAAAACATCAGGGTTTGCGGCCAGAGCACGCGCCAGCCCAACCCTTTGTTGCATCCCGCCTGACAGCTCGTGGGCGAATTTGGCGCCCCATGCGCCAAGCTCAACGATATCAAGGATCGCTGCGGCCTGACGCATCCGCTCGTTCTTGGCGATCTGCCGGATTTCAAGCGGCATGGCCACATTGTCCAGCACAGACCTGTGCGGCATCAGCGCGAAGTTCTGGAACACCATCCCGATCTTCTGATTGCGGAACTGCTGAAGCTCACGTGGACCCAATGCCATGACATCGGTGCCCTGGATCTCGATCTTTCCGGCCGTCGGCTCCAACAAGCGGTTAAAGTGTCGGACAAGTGTGGATTTTCCGCTGCCTGACAGGCCCATGATGCAAAAAATCTCACCACGGTTCACAGACAAACTGACATCAGCCACACCTACGACTGCGTTGAATTCCTTCAAGACTTCCGGCTTGGTAAGCCCCCGATCGCGGATCGCCTTCAGCGCTTCCTCGGGGCGGGCGCCGAAAATCTTCCAGACGTTTGAAATCTCAATGACTGTTTCGTGGTTCATACCAGATAACGCTCCATCGCCGCAGTCGGTGCCCTTGTTGGGGGGGGCAGGTCGCGCGGGGACCCCCGCGCGCACCGTTGTCAAATAGGGTTTCGGATCACAGACCCAACCAGGCGTCGACACGCTCGGGGTTGGCTTCAACCCACTCACGCGCAACCTCAGCAGGATCACGGCCTTTGCCGCTGATCTCAAAGGCAAAGCTGCTGACATCATCGGCGGTCAGTGCAAAGTTGCTGAAGAAATCAGCGATGGCTGGCGACCGGTCCGGCAGGGTGTTGGACCATGCGATCTGGACTTCTTTCAGTGCGTCCTTGGTGGCCACGTTGGATTTTTCAAACCAGTCCGCATCATCGGACGGCTGAACCATCACGTATTTGGCCGGATCGAATGTCGGCTCGGTCAGCATTTCCACGTCAAACATGAACCAGACGGCATGGGGCTTGTAGCAATAAAAGGCATAGCCTTCGCCCTTGGCGATGGAGTCCTTGATGCGCGCTGTCTTCACACTTTCTTCGGCGCGGATGGGCTCGATAAAGTCCATCAGACCGTAGTCGCGGGTCTTGACCTCGTTCACGTTCGCAGAGGCCCAGCCCGGCGCACCGATCCACATCTCGCCTTTGCCATTGCCGTCGCTGTCCATCAACGCGGCAACGTCCGGGCGTCCCAGATCGGTAATATCGGAAATGTCGTTAGCTGCAGCAAAATCCTTGGAGACGCAGAAGCCCTGATTGCCCTCATAGGGGTTGGACGACAACGTCACGGTGCCAGCCTCATCCACGTATTTCTTGGTAAAGCTTTCCTGGTTTGGCAGCCAGACGTCGGGGTGTACATCGATGTCGCCCTTGCCCTGGTCCATGGCCTGGAAAATCGTGGCGTTGTTGCCGGGCACATATTCGACGGTGCCGCCGATGCGCATCTCAACAACAGCTCCCAGCAGGTGGGCGATGGCTTGCGCGCCTGTCCAGGTCGGGACGCCGATCTTGACGCTTTCAGCGAATGCTGGCGTGCACAGTGCGCTGATCAGAGCAGCTGACAGTACGTTGGATTTAAGTGACATAGGTGGTCTCCTTGTTGGTCTTTTCTTGGTTTTTACTCTTTGTAGCCGGGCAAACCGAACGTATCGGGATACCCAAATAATGCAGCGCTTCCGCCGGTATGCAAGAAAACAACATTGTCCATACCGTCGAAATATCCCTTCTGGACTTGGTCGATCAGACCATCCAGCCCTTTTCCGGAATAGACCGGGTCAAACAACAGGCCTTCGGTTTGCGCCAGTAACTTCAGCGCGCCAATCATACCATCCGTCGGCAGACCATATCCCGGCCCCACGTAGTCGCAATTGGCCCGCACGGCGCTGCGCTGAATTATCTGGCCGGTGCCAAGATGGTCGGCTGTCTTCTGAGCAAGATCAAACACCATCTGCTCCTGCTTTTCCTGAGGCGCGCGCACACCGATGCCCAGTAGATGTATATCACTCTGGATCGCGGCCAGCCCGGTCACCAGGCCTGCCTGTGTGCCGGAACTGCCAGTGGCGTGCACCAGGGCGTCTATACGCAACCCTGTGCCCGCCGCCTGTTCGGCTAATTCACGTGCGCAATTCACATAGCCCAAAGCCCCGATGGCGTTTGATCCACCGCCCGGAATAACATAGGGCGTCCTGCCCTCAGCCAGCAGCGTCTCGGCCAGGGCCTGCATTTCGGCGTTCATGTCAGTGCCGCCGCCGCGTTTGGAAATGGTTGCACCGTGCAGTTGGTCGAGCAGGACATTGCCGTTCAGAATGTAGCTCGGGTCATTTGACCCGGTGCGGTCTTCCAGCAGGATGTGACACTCCATGCCCAGCTTGGCCGCAGCGGCCGTTGTCTGGCGTGCATGGTTGGATTGCGTCGCCCCTTGCGTGATGATCGTATCGGCACCATGCTTTTGCGCATCCGCCATCAGGTATTCCAGCTTGCGGGTCTTGTTGCCGCCAGACGAAAGCCCGGTGCAATCATCTCTTTTCACCCACAGGCGCGGTCCACCCAGTTTTTCACTCAGCCGGTCCATCGGCTCAAGAGGTGTTGGAAAATGCCCGAGGCGCACTTTGGGAAACCTGGCCATCGCAATCGCAAGTTCCTTGCAAAGGCTTGTCGTCAATTCTGGAAAGACCCGCGCCTTTTGCTCAATCGTCTGATCGGTTTCAGTCACGCTTGTTCTCCTGCTCAAACAGTTAAGACAGAGGATCACCAATAGACTGGCCCAAAAATAATGCTTTTTTCTTGGCCTGCCCATACATAGGCTTTGGGCAAGGGGCCACACGCGATAGATGCGCAATGGTTTGACGGCGCTCTGGTGCTCCTGAACGAACGTGATCTGACCCGTGCCGCCGCACGCCGGAACAGTAATCAGCCTGCGTTTTCAAGGCGCATTTGCAGTCTTGAAGAGTGGCTCGGTTTGAATGTCGTGGACCGGCGAAGCAACCGCATCGACATCCGCGCGTTCGTCACCCGCAATCGCGCGTTGCGCACAGAAATTACGCATTTTGATCTGGCCAGTTCTACCATTTCCATCGCCGCGCAGCGCGCACCGATATTTTCGATTTTTCAGATAGGGCGCTGCACGCAAAAACCGGTCTGCCGACGCTGAAGCTTCGCATGCGCGCAGGCAATTTAAGCGACTGTACCTTGATGTTCTTGTGCGGCGATACGTCCTTGTTGCGGTGCTAGACGTCAGAAGCTCAGGGGTCTTTGCGTTTCAGTTGAAGCTCAATGCGGACAAGAGCGTGTTGAGCGCAGAGATAAAGGGTTAGGCTTCAAGCGGACGGGCGCAAGAGCGGGGCGCAATAGACCCGGTTACACAAACCGAAATGCCATTTGCCGAGGACGTCAGAGGCCGCAAGCAACCACACATGCGCTTGCATGCCTTTCGCGACCTTGCACACATCGGCTATATGAAGGTCGACGAGGCGGCTAAAGGTTTTGAGGTGGGAAACGGACGACCTGTTCGGTGCCCACCCTTGATCCACCCGGGTTTCCGCCTGGCGGGCCCAGCGATGGGTGTCGTCGCGGCGGAGGAAAGTCTCGCTCGCGTGGCGGCCCTTTCACCTGATCTGGACCCGGTAGACACCGGAAGGGAGTTTGGTAGTGAAAGCCATTTTTGTGTGTGCTGTGTGTGCAAGGAATCGTCGCAGACGGGCAAATTCGGGGGTATTGGGGTGCATTCCAGCGTATCAGCATCCGCCGCCAACAGTTTGAAAGTACAAAGATGGAAATAAATCAACACACTAGGCTGTCGATTGCCCCCATGATGGATTGGACAGATCGGCACTGCCGCTATCTGCACCGCCTGCTGAGCACGCGCACGCTGCTTTACACGGAAATGGTGACGTCTGCGGCGCTGGTGCGCGGGCAGGCGTTGCACCTGCTGGAGTATTCGCAAGCCGAACACCCGGTGGCGCTGCAGCTTGGTGGGTCTGATCCGAAGGAATTGGCCATCGCGGCGCGGTTGGGGGCCGAGGCTGGTTATTGCGAGATCAACCTGAACGTCGGCTGCCCGTCGGACCGGGTCCAGTCTGGCTGTTTCGGGGCGGTGCTGATGGAACAACCGGCGCTGGTGGCGAAGTGCTTTGCCGCCATGCAGCAGGCTGTGTCTGTCCCGGTGACGGTGAAATGCCGGATCGGCGTGGACGATCAGGTGCCCGAGGAGGTTCTGCCCGAATTTCTGGCACGCATTGTCGGTGCGGGCTGCGAACGGGTCAGCATCCATGCCCGCAAGGCGTGGCTGCAGGGGCTGAGCCCCAAGGAAAACCGCGATATTCCCCCTCTGGACTACGATCTGGTGATGCGCATGAAGGGGCTGTTCCCGAACCTGCACATCTCGATCAACGGCGGCATTACATCACTCGATCAGGCAGAAGCGTTTCTGGAGGCGGGGCTGGACGGTGTGATGATCGGGCGCGCGGCCTATCATGACCCGGCTGCGATTCTCTGCGCGGCCGATCCGCGTATCTTTGGCACCGGCACGGTCACCCGACCCGAGGACGCAATCACCCAGATGCTGCCCTATATCGAGGGGCATCTGACGGCGGGCGGCAAGCTGGGGCAGATCACGCGGCACATGCTGGGGCTCTTCACCGGGCGGCCTGGCGCGCGGATGTGGCGGCGCGTCCTGTCGGAAGGCGCGCATCGCCCCGGTGCGGGACCGGAACTGGTGCTTGAGGCGCTGCAGCAGATCGTGTCGCGCGACGACTTGCAACAGGTCGGCTGATCGCGCAGAACACCCCGATGCAAGACCCCATCCTTCTGCTCCAGATGCTTGTGCTGCTCCTTGTGATCGGGGCCTTTGCCGGTGTGCTCGCAGGCCTGCTGGGCGTCGGCGGCGGAATCGTGCTTGTGCCTGCGTTTTTCTATGCGTTCCAGACGCTTGGCTATGCAGGGCCAGAGCTGATGCAGCTCTGTGTGGCGACGTCGCTGTCGACGATACTGGTTACCTCCACCCGCTCGGTGCTGAGCCACAACAAGAAAGGCGCCGTGGATTGGGCGATCCTGCGGGCCTGGGCGCCGGGCATCATGCTGGGCGCGCTGATCGGGATGCTGATCGTGGCGCAGCTGCGCACGGTAGCTCTGCAGTTCATCTTTGGGGCGCTGGCGATGACAGTGGGTCTTTACATGGCCTTCGGGCGGTCGGAGTGGCGGTTGGGTGCTGCAATGCCGAGCGGTCTGTTGCGGCTCCTCTTGTCGCCCTTTGTCGGCTTTCTCTCTGTTTTGATGGGCGTGGGCGGGGGCAGTTTTGGCGTGCCGCTGATGAGCCTTTTCGCCGTGCCGATTCACCGGGCCGTGGCGACGGCTGCAGGTTTTGGCCTGCTGATCGCCCTCCCGTCGGTTGCGGGCTTCCTGTTCCTGCCCATGGCTGCAGACACACGTCCACCTGCCACGCTGGGGTCGATCAATCTCATTGCCTTTGGCATCACCATTTCGATGACCTTACTGACAGCCCCTCTGGGCGCGCGTCTTGCCCACGCGCTTGACCCCAAACCGCTCCGGCGCGTCTTTGCGGTGTTCCTGTTGCTGGTGGCCGCGAATATGATCCGCAAGGCCGCTGGATGGTAGAGGGTTTTTTCACCAGAGGGTGGGCCGTTTTCCCGTCCGAACCTGCGGTGACGGAGTGGGCGGGTCACGCCGCAGTTCATGCACAGAAGGCCGTCCAGAACCCTGAAAATAAACATCTATTGCAATGCGAAGATACATGGTTTGTCGGGCTGGATGCCTTGCCGAATGACGCCGCGGGCCGTGTCGCTGGTAGCGCTCCGCTCAGTGGTGCTGCGGTTGATTTTGCAACAGAACACTGTGGTGGCTGGCCTGCCTTGCATCGCGCGCAGCTTTCCGTGGTCTACCCGGGCTATCCACGTCCTCGCGAAGGGGAGAGCGATGCAGGCTTTCGCTACAGGCGCGACCGGGATGCCGCCCATGTGGACGGGATCATCGGTGTGGGAACCCCCAAGCGGCGCTTTGTGCAGGAACCCCACGGCTTTGTTCTGGGCGTGCCCCTAACGCAGGCTGACCCGGAGGCCGCGCCGCTGGTGGTCTGGGAAGGCAGCCATCGCATCCTGAAAAACGCCCTGCAGCAGGCGATGCAGGGGCAGGCGGACGGCCTCCTGTCCGAGGTCGATGTAACCGAGATTTATCAATCCACCCGGCGGGAGATCTTTGCCACCTGTCCACGCATTCTGCTGCCGGGTCCGGTGGGCTCCGTCAGCTTGTTGCACCGGATGACCCTGCACGGCGTTGCGCCCTGGGCCGAGGGCGCAGGCGCGGCCCCCGAGGGTCGGATGATCGCGTATTTCCGCCCGGAACTGGCGGGCGGTGTCGCGGCATGGCTGACGGACCCCTGACATGTATCAAGCCATTGCACCTGCTGCATCGCTGCCATGTGCGCCCATCGTTCGACCCCCCTTGGCAAGGCCGCGCCCAGCACTTATACGCGCAGCCTGATCCCCCCTCAGGAGCCCCACAAAATGGTTGGCAGCGCAAATCTCAATATCATGATCAAAGCCGCCCGCCGCGCCGGGCGTTCGCTGGTCAAGGACTTCCGCGAAGTGGAGAACCTTCAGGTCTCCATGAAAGGCGCGGGAGACTTCGTCAGCCGGGCGGATATCAACGCCGAAAAGATCATCAAGGAAGACCTGATGGGCGCCCGTCCGACTTATGGCTGGCTGGGCGAAGAGGGGGGCGGCGAAGAGGGGCAGGACCCCACGCGACGCTGGATCGTCGATCCGCTGGATGGCACCACCAACTTCCTGCACGGCCTGCCGCATTGGGCGGTTTCCATCGCGCTGGAGCACAAGGGCCAGATTGTCGCGGGTGTGGTCTTCGATCCGGCCAAGGACGAGATGTTCTTTGCCGAAAAGGGCACCGGCGCCTGGATGAACGAAAGCCGCCTGCGTGTTTCCGGCCGCATCAAGATGATCGAGGGGCTGTTCTCAACCGGGTTGCCCTTTGGCGGTCGGTCCGATCTGCCCGATACGCTGAAAGAGATGGCGCGGGTTGCCCCGGCCTGTTCCGGTGTGCGGCGCTGGGGTGCGGCAGCGCTGGATCTCGCCTATGTGGCGGCGGGCCGCTATGACGGGTACTGGGAACGGCGGCTCAATGCGTGGGACATCGCGGCGGGGCTTGTGATCGTGCGCGAGGCCGGGGGGTTGGCAGAACCGATCGATCCGGCAGGCAATATCGTCGAGGACGGCAGTATCATCTGCGCCAACGAGGCGCTCTTTTCACCGCTGGCGAAACTGGTGCGCGGCTGATCAGGTCCAGGGGCCCCTGCCTTTGCCGGGGCGGCGCCTGCTGATTTTTGGAATGCTGCTTCTGGCCACTCTATAGCGCGCCTCGGGGTGCGGTGGGTGGCCATCGGTCCGGGTCCAGAACGCAGGCCCGCCGCGCCGCATCCAGATCGGTACGGCCAACATCAGCCCGGCAACAAAGCCCCCGGCATGCGCCCAGTAAGCGACGCCACCGGCGTCCGGGTCCGACCCGACGCCACCCAGAAATTGCAGGGCAAACCAGACTGCCAGCATGATCCACGCGGGGATCGGGAAGATGCGAAAAAACACGATGAAGATGATCAGTATGTCGACCTTGGCCTTGGGAAAGAGCAGCAGGTAGCCTCCCATGACCCCGGCAATGGCACCGGACGCCCCGACCATGGGCACGGTCGATCCCGGCGCGGAAAGATACTGCATCCACCCGGCGGCGATACCGGCGGCGCCGTAGAAGAGCAGGTAGCCCAGATGGCCCATCTCATCCTCGATATTGTCGCCGAAGATGTATAAAAACAGCATGTTACCCGCCAGATGCATCCAGCCACCGTGCAGGAACATCGATGAGACAAGGGTATAGCCGCCCTGACCGGCCTCCAGCCGCGCGGGGATCAGTGCCCAATCCAGCCAGAAGGCGTTGATCAGGCGCACATCCTGCAGGATGCCCACGTAGCTGAGGAAAATGCCGATATTGGCCGCCATCAGGATGTAGGTGACATAGGGCGTGCGGCCGGACGGGTTGTGATCACGGATCGGAAACATGGGCCCACGCTGGGCGATCCACGGGGTGAGGTCAAGGCACCCCGGCGCTCAGGGCGCCGGGAGGTCAGATCAGGTCGAAGCGCCCAGCAGTGCCGCGTTGCCGCCCGAGGCGGTGGTATCCACGCAGACATGGCGTTCCGCACGCACGCGGGCGGTATCGGGGCGTCCCGGGATCAGCGGGATGATCGGGCCGCTGCGTCGCGACAGCGCAACCTCGATGGCGCGTCCGGTGTCCTCGTCTCCCCACCACAGCACGCCACCATAGGCAGGCCCGTCCACCAGCGCATCCGGATCCAGCGTACCGGTTGCCATGACTGCCGCGCCACCAAGCGCTTCGACAGCGCGGGCCTGTGCTGCTGCCACCTCCGCGCCCGGACCCGCGCAGAGTAAAGCCGCGCGAGGCAGGGTGCTGAGCCGGTTGGATTCGCCTGTGGGCCCCGGCAGACTTTGCGCGGTCTGTGGCATGGGCCGCGCATCGCGCAGCGCGGGCAGCTGTGCCATCGGGCTGTCCCAGCTTGCATCGCGCATGTCACGATCCGGTTCCGAGAACCGTGGCAGATAGTTGGGACCGCCCGCCTTGGGGCCGGTGCCGGAGAGCCCCTCGCCGCCAAAGGGCTGGCTGCCGACAATCGCGCCGATCTGGTTGCGGTTCACATAGATGTTGCCCGCCTCGATCCGTTCAGAGATATGCTGCACTCGGTCATCGATCCGCGTGTGCAGACCGAAGGTCAGCCCGTATCCCGTGTGGTTGATGGCGTCGATCACCGCGTCAAGCTCTTGCGACTTGAACTTGGCCAGATGCAGCACAGGACCAAAGATTTCCCGCTCCAGCGCACCAATCCCGTCCACGCTGATCAGCGTTGGCGCGATGAAGGTGCCGTGATCCGGCGTAGCAAGCTCGGCCATGACGCGGCCCTCTGCGCGGGCGGCGGCGACGTGGTCGGTGATCCCCTTGCGCGCGGCCTCATCAATCACCGGCCCCACGTCAGTGGCGAGGTCCCAAGGGTTGCCCAGCCGCAGCGCCTGCATCGCCCCGATCAGCATCTTCGTGAAGTCTTCGGCAATATCCTCCTGCACATAAACGCAACGCAGGGCGGAGCAGCGCTGGCCCGCGGATTGAAAGGCGCTTTCGATGATCGATTGCACGGCCTGTTCGGGCAGCGCGGTGCTGTCCACGATCATCGCGTTCAAGCCGCCGGTTTCCGCGATCAGCGGGGTGCCGGGGGCGCAGTTTTCCGCCATGGCGGCGCGGATGCGCAGGGCCGTGGCAGTCGACCCGGTGAAGGCCACGCCACCTACGCGCGCGTCCAAGGTCAGCAGGCCACCGATGTCGCCGCCGCCGGGCAGCAATTGCAGCGCGCTGCGCGGCACACCGGCCTCATGCAGAATCGAGACGGCCAGATAGGCGGCCAGCGGGGTTTGCTCCGCCGGTTTGGCCAGCACCGCATTGCCCGCCGCCAATGCCGCCGTCACCTGACCGCAGAAGATGGCAAAGGGGAAGTTCCACGGTGAGATACAGGTGAAGATGCCCGCCGGGGGCGTGTTTGTGGCCTGCGCCGCATAGTAGCGCAGGAAATCGACCGCCTCGCGCAGCTCCGCCACGCAATCGGGCAGGCCTTTGCCCGCCTCACGGGCCAGCAGGGCAAAGACCTCGCCAAAGCGGTCCTCCATCATCCCGGCGGCTCTCTGAAGCACCGCGCGGCGTTCGGCGAGGGGTGCGGACCAGGGTGCGGCAGTGTCGAAGGCCGTCGCGACATCGGCAGCGGTGGCCTGCTGGACGGTGCCCGGCCTGTCGTCTGGATTGGCCGGGTTGGTTACCGGCGTGGTGGTCCCCTGCGGGTCCACGTCACCAGCCAGCAGCGGCGCTGCCGTCCAGGCGTGCGCGGCAAAGGGCGTGCGCGCCGCGTCGATGGCTTCCAGCGTCTGGGTATGCGCGAGATCGAAGCCCCGCGCGTTGTCCCGCAGCGGCAGGAACAGCGCGGGCCCTTTCGCAATGTCGGGCGCAGGTCCCGTGGCCAAAAGCTCAAAGGGATCGGCGGCGACGACTTCGGGCGGCACATCCTCGTCCACGATCTGGTTCACAAAGCTGGAATTGGCCCCGTTTTCCAGCAAGCGCCGCACAAGATAGGCCAGCAGGTCGCGATGCGCGCCGACCGGCGCATAGATGCGGCAGCGTGTTTTGTTTTGCTCCATCACCAGCCCGTGCAGGGTCTCCCCCATGCCGTGCAAGCGCTGGAATTCGAAGGTTGCAGGATCATCCGCCATGTGCAGGATGGCCGCCACCGTATGCGCATTATGGGTGGCGAACTGCGGGTAGATTCGGTCGGTCATGCCCAGCAGAGCCTTGGCGTTGCAGATGTAGGAGACATCGGTGGCCGCCTTCTGCGTAAACACCGGGAATCCATCGATGCCTTCAACCTGCGCGCGTTTGATTTCGGTGTCCCAATAGGCGCCCTTGACCAACCGCACCATGATCTTGCGATCGTGACGGACGGCCATATCATAGAGCGCCTGCACCACGGTGCCCGCGCGCGGGCCGTAGGCCTGCACCACGATACCAAAGCCGTCCCAACCGGCAAGCGCGGGTTCCGCCATCACCCGGTCGATCACCTCCAGCGACAGCGCCAGGCGGTCCGCCTCTTCGGCGTCCACGTTCAGCCCCATGCCCGCGGATTTCGCCAGCAGCGCCAGCGCGCGCAGACGCGGCACCAGATCGGTCATCACCGCTTCTTCCTGCGCCACCTCATAGCGTGGATGCAGGGCGGAGAGCTTGACCGAAATGCCGGGGTTCTTGCGGATGTCATCCGACGTGCAGGCAGTCGCAATCGCTGAGATCGCGCGCGAATAGCTCAGGTGGTAGCGTTTTGCATCGGCCTCCGTCCGGGCAGCCTCTCCAAGCATATCGTAGGAATAGGTGAACCCCTTTTTCTCCATGTTTGCCGCGCGTTCCATGGCGTTATTGATGTCCTCGCCCAGCACGAACTGGCGGCCCATTTCCTTCATCGCCCGGCTGACGGCAGTGCGGATCACCGGCTCGCCCAACCGCTTGATGGCGGCCCGCAGGTGACGCACGGGCCCGGGCTGTTCGTCATCCAGCACACGACCGGTCAGCATCAGCGCCCAGGTCGAGGCGTTCACAAGGCTGGAGGTGGAATGGCCCAGATGGCGGCCCCAGTCGGAGGGGGCGATCTTGTCTTCGATCAGCGCATCAATCGTATCGGCATCGGGCACGCGCAGCAGGGCCTCGGCCAGACACATGAGGGCCACGCCTTCATCCGTCGACAGGCCGTATTCGGCAAGGAAAACCTCCATCATCCCGGGGGCGCTGGTGCCGCGGATGTCGCGCACCAACTGCGCTGCCGCTGCACTGATTTCGGAGCGCGCCGTGGCGGTCAGATCGGCGGCTGCAATGAGATCGGGCAGCACATTGTCTGGATCGGCATAGGTGCCTGCGTCGATCAGGTGGCGCAGGGAAGGGAATACATCTCGGGCCATTTGGCATCTCCGGTGAAGGTTTGGCCTAGTATACCTGCAATTGAGAAGCCATACTGACTGAAGATCTTATTCCTGGAGGGCGAAGTGGTAAAAATTTTGACGGAAGATGAGAAAAGCGAGCAGATGAACCTCGACCGGTTTGACCGCGCGATTCTATCGGTGCTTGCAGAAGATGGGCGCATTAGCATCACCGATCTGGCCAAGCGGATCGGGCTGTCCAAATCGCCGACGCAGGCGCGGCTGCGGCGGCTGGAACAGACAGGCGTGATCATCGGATACCGGGCACTGCTGGATCCCATTCAGCTGGGCCTCGATCACGTCGCTTTCGTCGAGGTGCGTTTGAGTGACACGCGGGAGGCCGCGCTGACGGCGTTCAACCTTGCGGTGGCAAAGGTGCCGGAGATCGAACAGGCCCATATGATCGCGGGTAATTTCGACTACCTGCTCAAGGTGCGCACCCGCGATATGTCGCGCTATCGCCAGTTTCTGGGCGAGACGATTTCAGCCCTGCCGCATGTGGCGGGAACCTCCACCTATGTGGCCATGGAGGCGGTCAAGGAGACGATGCTGGCAGACACGGCTTGACCTGAGGGCCCGTCGCGGCGACGCTGAAGGATATGAAACACTTGTGCATGATCCTGGCCGTTCTGGCCGCGCCCGTGGTTGCGGCATGCCCGGCACCGCCCGATGTGGCCAACGAGCTCGAAGGGCTCTTTGAAGAGGCACGTGCCGCGCCCAACGATCAGGCGGGGCGCCTGGTGTCCAACCAGATGTGGGAAGTGTGGTTGCGCGCCCCGGACGCTGCGGCGCAAGAGGTTCTGGAGCGGGGGATGCGCAAGCGAGATGTTTACGATTTCGCTGGTGCGCTGAAGGATTTTGACCGGCTTGCGGAGTATTGCCCGCTCTATGCCGAAGGGTTCAACCAACGCGCCTACATCCACTTTCTGAGGGAAGACTATCGCTTGGCACTTGTTGATCTGGACAAGGCGCTCAGTCTGCAACCGCGGCATGTTGCGGCCCAATCGGGCAGGGCGCTGACACTCATGAGGCTTGACCGTATCGACGAAGCGCGTGAACAACTAAAGCAGGCGCTGGCGAACAACCCCTGGCTATCGGAGCGCTTCTTGATGTCGGAGGGTGGTCCGTTGGCACCGTCAGGAAAAGATATCTGATCCGGTGTGTCCGACAGGGATGTGAGAAAGCGTGCTGGTTCGCCCCCTTTGCGATCCTTCAACAACCAGTGTGCGCATCATTGGATACCTGTTATGGCATAACCTGATGAGGTGATTGCCTAATCTTTTCCGAACGTGCACTGGAAAACCCTGCTTTACGGGTGGGGTTTGTGACAAAACGACGGGCGCAGAAACCCAAATTTCTGGTGTTCCACCGCAATACGCATTGCTGTCATGGCTTTGTGGCCGTATTGAGTTTCCTAGGCTGGAATAGGTCTGGCGCGTCGTGCGGGCGTGATGGAATGGTAGACATATCAGACTTAAAATCTGAAGGGCGTACGCCCGTGTGGGTTCGAGTCCCACCGCCCGCACCAAAATCTCCTTTGACTTAAAATCTCGCTAAAATCTGAGATGGTTAGGGTGGCGCAGTTTTCTAACCTCGGCTCTCAGCAATCACTCAAAAGCCGGTTGGGGCAATTTGTAACGGTTTCAAACTTTGTTCTAAGGGCGTTACGGCAGAAAACCAGTGTACGCTCAAGGGCCTGCACGTCATTGACCGTTGGCAGGTGGAGCGCTCACTCGCGGTGACTTGCTGAAAGTCTCAAGGTAATGTGACGCAGGTTGAGGCCCGCGGCGGGCATCACACCAGTCTCTCGTTGTCCTCAAAGACAGTTCTGGCGCCTTCCTTGCATGCAATGGCGAAGGAATGGCCTGGCTTCAAGAATTTGTATTGGTTTGGAGCCATGGAAAGCTTGATGCAGGTCGGCCTCAAGGCGGCCAGGTGGTCCAAAAACCTACCGGTGATGGTTGGTGTTAAGTGCTCCGTAAGAACTCAATTGTAGATAAGGCATTTGAAACCTGTCTGCCCCTCCAAGAACAACAGCGGACGGCACGGTAAGACCACGCACAAAGGGACCCGGCGATGTCAATTTTGAAACCCTCCACGCTGCAGACAAACCCACTCAACAGCCTCTTTATCAAATGTACCTTCATGGTTGTCGTATGTGTCGTCGCCGTTGTCGCCGCCGTCGCCCTGATGAGTAACAACATGAAAGAGGAGTTGACCTCCGAAGCGCTCAGTCAACGTGCGTCAGAAGTGACCGGGCTGCTGGCCATGCAGATGGGAGGCGCCATCAAGTTCGGGAACGCCAATGCGGTTGAGCAGATCGTGGATGGTGTCATCGCCTCCGCAAAACCTGATGCCACCGGCGCGCTTGTGGTCAGCGCTACCGGTGCGGCGCTGTACAACAAAGGGATTGAGAGCTTCGATGCCGAGATGGCAACGGAATTGGCCCAACAGGCTTTGGATCAAGAGCAAATTGTTGTTTCCGGGGATGGTCTTTCGGTCGCCTATCCAGCGGTTTTCGGGGACGGTGATGCAATTTCCGGTGTTGTTGTGACGAGCTGGAGCGACGCGAGCCAATTGGCGCGTCTTGAGGCGCTTCAGAAAAGAGCCCTGACGACGGGTCTGGTTGTCATGATCGTTGCAGTGACGTTGGCGGGTTACTTTCTCCGCAGCCAGATGTCGCAACCACTTGTACGTCTCACCTCGGCGATGGGCGATGTGGAAAAGGCAAATTATGACATTGAAATTCCCTATACCAGCCGTGGGGATGAAGTCGGGCAAATGGCCCGCCGCCTTGACACCTTCCGCAGTGCCTTGAGTGTTGCCAAAGAGGCGGAGCGCGAAAGCGCTTTCAAGAGTGCGGCATTCGTCGGCTCGACTGCACCGATGATGATGGTTGACGAGCATCTGAAAGTGATTTTCCTCAATCCTACCTGTGACGCGCTTTTGCAGGATATTGCGGTCGATTTGCAAAAAAGCTGGCCGGATTTGAAAACCGGAAGTGCCCTGGGGGCGAATTTGGTAAACTTCCAGCAGCTGCAAAGCCATGCACAGGAGATCGTCACCCGTGGCGTGGAGGCCTTGCCGCTGTCGCACACCGCCAAAATCGGGGATGCTCTGATCGAGATTAATCTGAATGCCGCTTTGGATGAAGCAGGGGAGATGATCGGCGCCGTCATTGAGTGGGCGGACAACACGGAAGCGGCACGCAATTCCGCCCTATTGGAGACCATCGATCACAGCCAGTTGCGCATTGAATTCGACGCTGGCGGACAGGTGATCGGAACGAATCCAAACATGGTTTCGCTGCTGGCAGTGCAGGAAGATGCCATCCATTCCAACACCTTCTCCGACGTCTTTACTGGTTCGGCGGAAGGGGATATCAGCGCAGAGGAATTGAAGCGTCGCGTATTGAGAAGCGATTTGGGCGGTGATGCGGTCTTTGGGCGCTTTGAGGTCAATCGCGCATCTGACGGCAAGACCATGATACTCGAAGGTAATTTTGCTTCAGTTCCGTCGCCTGACGGCAAGTTGGAGCGCGCGATCTTCCTCGGTACCGACGTAACACAAAGCGCTGAAGCCGTTCGTTTGGCTGATGAAGAGCGCGCGCGCGTTACAGAACAGCAGCAGACCGTGGTTCAGGCACTTGGTGTTGGGTTGCAGAGCCTGTCTGAAGGGGATCTGACAAGTGAAATCGCGACGGCCTTCCCCGAAGATTACGAAAAGCTGCGCAGCAACTTCAATGCGGCCGTGCGGGCGTTGAAAGAGGCTGTCGGCGCCGTGATGCAAAACTCGGAATCCATCCGGAACGAGACGTCCGAGATCACAACAGCCGCGGATGACCTGTCGCGCCGCACCGAAAAGCAAGCGGCGACCTTGGAAGAAACGGCGGCGGCACTTGATGAATTGACCAGCTCCGTAAGGTCGGCTGCGGAGGGTGCCGATGAAGCATCGTCGATGTCCGCTGACGCACAAGCGAACGCCGAAAAAGGTGGCGAGATTGCGCGCAAGGCCGTTGAGGCAATGGATGGTATCAAAACCTCGTCGCAGGAGATCTCGAAAATCACTTCGGTGATTGATGATATCGCCTTTCAGACAAACCTGCTGGCACTGAACGCAGGGGTGGAAGCTGCACGTGCAGGAGAGGCCGGCCGCGGGTTTGCGGTTGTTGCAACGGAAGTCCGCGCGCTGGCGCAACGGTCTTCGGATGCAGCGCGAGAGATTAACGCATTGATTTCCAGTTCCGGAGACCAGGTTGAGCAGGGGGTCGATCTGGTCGACAAGACCGGCAGCGCACTTGCGTCCATTGTCAGTTCAGTGTCGGAGATTTCGAAACGTGTTTCCACCATTGCTACCTCGTCGAGAGAGCAGTCTGCGGGGCTCAATGAAATTAATACTGCGGTGAACGAATTGGATCATGTGACGCAGCAGAATGCAGCCATGTTTGAAGAAACCACTGCCGCCAGTCATGCCCTTACGGGGGAGGCGGATGCATTGGCTGCAGCTGTGGCGCGCTTCAAGCTTGACTTTGCCCAAGTAGCGAAACCAACGGCGCCAGTTAAATCCAAACCATCAAATGCGGAACCCGCTGCTGCATCTGCTGGCGCGACACAAGGCAATGCCGCCCTCAAAGTGGAAATGGAAGAAGAATTGGACCTGGACTCTGGGTGGGAAGAATTCTGATTTCCCCCTCGAGGACCGGGCAAGCGGCGTTTGCCAATGCATATTTTTTGCATGGCGGTTGTTCAGTTTTCTCGAACGCCTGAAAATCGTGCCTTCCACTCCTCGCATTGCTCATCGGTAACTTTTGCGAACAACACGTCTGGCACTTCGAAGGCGTGTCCTTTCGTAAGCTGTGACAGGAATACCGATTGGTCCCTTGGCCAGATGGCTTCCTTGATCTTCAGGCTCCCCAGGATTTTTGTGCTGGCATCGGGCAGGAACGGCGCTGATAAAACTGCAAAGAGATGGGCGAGATTCAAACCAAGACGGGTTTGCATCGCTGCCGTATCCGGATCAGTTTTATAGGTTGTCCAGGGTGCGACGCTTTGCAGGTATTCGTTGCCGCAGACCCAGATGGCACGCAATTCCTGAGCAGATTTGCGCACTTCCATTGCGTCCATCTGCGTTGCATAGCGCTCAATTCGGACGGAAAGATCGGCAATCAAGGCGTCTTCGGTCGGACCATATGGGCTTCCGCCAGGAACGAATTCACCAAACTTGGACCGGCAGAATTTGGTAATCCGGCTGACGAAGTTGCCCAGAACATCCGCGAGGTCCTTGTTCACTGAACCTTGAAAGTTCTCCCAGGTAAATTCGGAATCGCTGCTTTCAGGCGCATGGCTAAGCAACCACCACCGCCAATAATCGGCGGGTAGCAATTCCAGCGCCTGATCCATGAAAATACCACGGCCTTGAGACGTGGAAAACTGACCACCATCGTAATTCAGGTAGTTGAAGGATTTCAGGTGGTCCACCATCTTCCATGGCTCGCCCGATCCGATCAGGGTCGCGGGAAAGCTCAACGTATGGAAGGGTACATTGTCCTTGCCCATGAACTGCGTGTAGCGAACATCGTCCGCTCCTTTATCGGTGCGCCACCACCTGTGCCA
Source organism: uncultured Roseobacter sp. (assembly GCF_947492555.1). GTDB lineage: Bacteria > Pseudomonadota > Alphaproteobacteria > Rhodobacterales > Rhodobacteraceae > Roseobacter. The sequence goes on along the minus strand of NZ_CANLNE010000001.1, from coordinate 151,468 downwards.
ATCGGTGTCATCCAACCCATGCGCTTCTGCCCATTCACCTGCACAGGCAATGTACTCTATCGGCGCATCAAACCAGACATAGAAGACTTTGCCCTCCATTCCTGGCCACTCCTCAGTGCCCTTGCGAACCGGAATACCCCAGTCCAGGTCACGTGTGATCCCCCGGTCACGCAACCCGTCACCATCATGCAGCCATTTCTTTGCGATGGAGGTGGTCAGAACAGGCCAGTCGGTTTTGGACTCGATCCAAGCATCGAGTTCATCCTTCAGCGCCGATTGGCGAAGATAAAGATGCTTGGTTTCGCGCACTTCCAGATCCGTCGATCCGGAAATCGCGGATCGTGCGTCAATCAGGTCGGTTGGGTCGAGCTGTTTGGTGCAGTTTTCACATTGATCGCCGCGCGCCTTATCATATCCGCAATTCGGGCAGGTACCTTCGATATAGCGATCGGGTAAAAACCGGGCATCGGCATGAGAATAAACCTGCTTCTCGCTGACTTCGCTGATCAGACCAGCCTCGGCCAGCCGACCGGCAAAGTGTTGGGTCAATGCATGGTTCTGCCGGCTTGACGAGCGCCCGAAGTGATCAAAGGACAGCCGAAATCCGCGGGCAATTTCAGCCTGAACCGCGTGCATTTCGGCACAGTACTCCGCGACAGGCTTTCCCGCCTTGGCTGCCGCAAGCTCCGCCGGGGTGCCGTGCTCATCCGTGGCGCAGAGAAAGAGCACTTCGTTGCCGCGCGCGCGCTGGTAGCGTGCAAAGAGGTCGGCCGGCAGTTGGCTGCCCACCAGATTTCCCAGGTGCTTGATCCCGTTGATGTACGGGATTGCGGATGTGATAAGATGGCGCGCCATGGGGGAAGCCTCGTGAATTCTGACCTGTCCGCCTCATCTAACGCAGGTTTCACGCAAGGGCTACGGCGAATTCGCGTCGCACATACGCCAATGTCAGTCGTCAGACCGGGTCCGGGCGCGGCGGATCAGGCGCCCGACCGTGAAGGATGTGCGGGGCGCATAGGTGTATCGCGTGCGATCAGATGGCGCCGGGCGCGCGCGCATGCGGGTTAGCCCAAAGACCACCAGCAGGATGTGACCGGCGGCAATCATCACGAAGAGAGCTTTGGGACCAAACCCGTCAATCAGCATGGAGGCCACATAGGGTGCTGCGATTGCGCCCAAGGCGAAATAGAACATCAACGCGGCTGAAAGTTCGACACGTTCATCATCATTTGCAAAATCATGTGCATGTGCGGCGGCGACGGAATAGATGGGGAAGGTCGTCAACCCGAAGAGCCCGGCCGTCAGCATGATGCCCAACGTGCCAAGATCGGCGGCAAGAATGGTGATGGCCGAACTGGCAACGGCAGAAATGGACAGCCAGATCAGCACCCGCCGTCGATCAAATTTATCCGCAAGCCAACCAATGGGCAGCTGACCCAAGGCGCCCCCCAAAACGAAGGCCGTCAGAAAATAGGCGATCTGATCGTTGCTCAGGCCGACTTCCTGCCCATAGACAGGACCCACCATACGGAAGGACGCGCTGGACAGGGCTGCGACCAGAACGGCGGCGGCTGCGAGAGGAGAGCGTTCGTGCGCCAGACGCGGGCGCAGCCGGGGCGATGCGGGCGTTTCGGGCTGGCGGACGGTGGTCAGGGTCAGCGGCAGCAGCGCGGCACAGCACACAATGGCAAGCAGGTTGTAGGAGACGTAGCTCGCGGGTTCCAAAACGCCGATGATCATCTGCGCGGCCATCGACCCGGTCATATCAACCACCCGATAAACACCCATGGTGCGTCCGCGCGTTTCATTGGTGACCTTGGCCTGCAACCAGGCTTCGATGACGGTGTAGCACCCGGCGACGCACATGCCCGAGGCCACCCGCATCAGCGCCCATGCATAAGGATCGATCACCAGCATGTGGCTCATTAATCCGATGGCCCCTGCGGCGGTGAAGGCGGCGAAGGCGCGCGAATGGCCGACGCTGCCCATGAGGCGCGGCGCCCACCAGCACCCTATGAAAAACCCGAGAAAATGCGCGGACCCCAGCAGGCCGATGTCCTGTTTGGTAAACCCCAGTGCCAGGCCGGACAGCGCGTCGAGTGGGCCAACACCGCCAGAGGAAAGTTGCAGGAGCAGAACCGAGAGGAAGAGGGCGGCAAAGGAGATGAGCAGGCGCATAGTGACCAAAGCCATAGCAGCTTAGGCATCGCGCCCTATCGGTTATTCGACAAAGCGCGTCGTTTTCAGCCGCTGCGCCGGATTTCTGCGCTGATGTCGAGATTGACCGGATCGTCGACCAGTTTTGGATAGCCGGTTGCCCCGAAAGCGGCGCGGCTCAGCATCCCGGTCAAGCGGATGTTCAGGACGGACAGATCATCCGGCGCGGTGCCGGCAGGTCGCGTCAGGCTGGCTGCCAATTGCAACGGGCGGGTCACGCCGCGCAATGTCAGCTCCCCGTCGATCCTTGCCCCGTCGGAGATGCGACCGGCGCGACCAAGCGTGATCCTGGTGGATTTGTACCGCACAATCGGGTGGTTTTCAGCGTCGAGAACTGACGGGCTGAGCAGGGCCTGCGTCACGAAGAGCATCCCGGCCCTGGCACTTCGGATATCGGCGGTGACATCGGCGCTGGACCGGGCGAGGTTGCGCGTATCTACGCGGATATCGGCGGAGCGGATGGGCACGGTGCCGGTCTGGCTGGCACCGCTGACTGCGAAAATGAAGGCGACACGAGAGCGTTCCCGCACCAATTCGTAGCGTTGCGAGGCCGCCAACCCGGCCGTTGCCCAACTGGCCAGACCAGCGGTGATCAGCAGGCGTCTTGAAAGCTGCAGCGACATGTGAGCGCCTCCTTGAAGCTCTTCATATAGATAGCTTTTTCCGCGCGCTTGCCAGTCTTTTCACGCTGTCTTGATCTGTGGGGGCGCTTTTCGTGTCGGGCGGTGAACGTCCCATGTTTTTTGGGGCGCGGCCCGCGCCCGCATGCGGGCCAGCCTCCATCCCTCGGGACCTCTGGTGTGGGCAGGGGAGAGGTGCCAGCGGGTCTCCACTCCCGCAGCGCCTCCGATGCCGGGCGTCAGCAACAGACCCAGCGGCGCGCAGTGTCCCGTACCGGCCCCGGTCTCGGCGGCCAGGTGCATGCGCCGCACCTGCGTCAATCCCGGCAGGCCGGGCAGATCCGCGACCGTCAGCGCCACGACCCCGGCGCGCAACACTTCTTCCATGGTCCAAAGCACATCATCCGGGCGGCGCGGCTGGATGAAGGTGAGCCGCGCAGGGTCGATCCAGTCGGCCACACCCGCACAATGCAGCTGTTCCTGCGCCCAGGAAGGGGCAATCCAGATCACCGGTCCTTCGGTCTGTGCGGCGACCCACAGGGCCAGAGTGCGCCGGGCCAGGCCACAGGCTTCATGCACCCGCGCCTGCGCCAGATGAAATTCGGTTGCAGGGAAAAGCGGCACGGCGGATCCCTTGCGTGCAGGCCGCCGACTTAGAAGAGGATGCGGGACAGACATGGCGCAACTATATTTTGTTCTTTTTTTGTTCTCAATCATTTTCCGTGATTTTAAAGAAGTTTCCGCAGGTAAATCAGCTTGCAGCCACGGCGATGCGGGGTAGTGTGACGCCCGACACGCGATAAAGAGGATGCCGCGATGAAAATGAACAGGCTCGGACGTACGAAGATCGAGGTTTCCGAGTTTTGTCTGGGCTCCATGACCTGGGGTACGCAGAACAGCGCGGAGGAAGCCCACGACCAGATCGACCGGGCGCTTGATGCGGGCATCAATTTCATCGACACGGCAGAAATGTACCCGGTAAACCCGGTCAGCGCAGAGACCATCGGCCGGACGGAGCGCATCATTGGCCTGTGGTTTGAGCGCGACATGCGCCGCGAGGATGTGGTTCTTGCGACCAAGCATTCCGGGGAAGGGCTGGCCGCCGTACGCGAAGGCGCGCCGATTTCGTCGGAGACAATTCCCGAAGCTATCGAAGGGTCGCTGCGCCGTCTCAAGACGGATTACATCGATCTTTACCAGTTTCATTGGCCCAATCGCGGCAGCTACATGTTCCGCAAGAACTGGTCCTATGATCCCACCAGCCAGCTGATGCTGGACACGCAGGAACACATGGTGGATGCGCTGGGGGCGCTGCAGGAGGAGGTCAAGCGTGGCACCATCCGCGCCTTTGGCCTTAGCAATGAAAGCGCCTGGGGCACCACGAAATGGTTGGAGGCCGCCGAAGAGATGGGCGGGCCGCGCGTCGCGTCGGTGCAGAACGAATATTCGCTGCTTTGCCGTCTTTATGACACTGACATGGCCGAGATGAGTGTGCAGGAAGACGTCCCGCTTTTGGCTTTCTCACCGCTGGCTGCGGGGTTGTTGACAGGCAAATACCAAAACGGCGCGGTGCCGGAGAAATCCCGTATGTCGCTGAACGCCGATCTGGGTGGACGCAAGAGCGAACGGGCCTTTGCCGCCGTGGATGCCTATCTCGATATCGCGCAGCGTCATGGTCTCGATCCGGCCCAGATGGCACTGGCGTGGTGCAAAAACCGGCCTTTCATGGGGTCGATCATCTTTGGCTCCACCACGATGGAACAGCTGGAAACCTGTCTGGGCGCCATTGATCTGACGCTGAGCGATGAGGTTATAAAGGAGATCGATGCGGCGCATCGTCAGCATCCGATGCCCTATTGATCCTGTCCATTGACGCTCTGCGTTGCCGAGCGGATGTCTCAAAATGATGCCGGTACGCGCGCGCAAAGCTCGATTGTGATCCAAACCCTGTGCGCAGGGCCACATCCTGCAAGGGCAGGACCGTCTGTGTCACCAATCTGTCCGCTTCCGCTAGGCGCAGCCCGAGGTAATGCGCCTGTGGGGTCCGGTCCAGACGCGTGCGAAACTGCAATTGCAGCGCCCTGACGCTCAGCCCGAGTTGTTGCGCAATGGAGGCAATCGCGACGGGGTCCTCCAGGTGCGCCTGCATGATGTCATGCGCCCGCGCGGTCACCGGCGAATGATGCATCCCAAGCTGCTGCCGTCCTTGCGGTCGCGCCGGTGTCGAACTGATGTCGTAGATAAAGCTGCCTGCCACGCGGTCGGCCAGTGCAGCACCGTTCTGCACCGCGATCAGGTGCAGCATCATTTCAATGGCCGGTGCGGCACCGCCGCTGGTCATCCGCGGGCCGCTCTCCACGAAACGGGCGTCGAGGGTGATCACGTCGGGAAACTGCTGGGTAAATTCCTGAAGATCTTCCCAATGGGTGGTGGCTTTGTATCCGTCCAGCAAACCGGCGCGTGCCATGACCCAGGGCCCACCATCAATGCCCGCCACGATGCGGGCGGTTGCCGCGAGGCGGCGCAGGCTGGCACATAAGGCAGGCGTGGCCTTGGCGTCCGGATCGAAGCCAGCAACAACGATCAGCAGGTCGCAGGGTGACGCGCGGTTTAGGGGGGCGGCGGGGACAACCAACCCGCTGGTCAGCGCCACATCGCGGTTCGTCGGTGTTGCGAACTGCCAGGTGAAAACCGGGCGATGCGCATGCCGGTTCGCCGCGCGCATCGGGTCGACCGCGGCGGCGAAGGTCAAGGTGTTGGTTTCCTCCAGCACCAGCACGGTTGTCCGCATGAGATGTACGGATTTCATCAAATTCACTTCGCATTACAGCAAGTATTGCGGTTGTTTCTCGGTCATGCTGGCCGCAGAGACAAGGGAGATTCCGGATGCCGCTGACCATGAACAACGAGGTTTTCATCACCTGTGCCGTAACCGGCTCTGGCAGCACGCAGGATCGCAGCCCGCATGTGCCGCGGTCGCCCAAGGAAATCGCCACCAGTGCGATTGCAGCCGCCAAGGCCGGGGCGGCGGTGGTGCACTGTCACGTACGCGACCCGGAAACCGGCGCGCCGAGCCGGAAACTTGAATACTACCGGGAGGTTACAGACCGCATTCGCGACGCTGACGTGGATATTGTGCTGAACCTGACGGCGGGGATGGGGGGCGACATGGTGTTTGGTGATACCGAAAACCCGCTGCCGCTGAAGCAGGAGGGGACCGATATGATCGGCGCTGCGGCGCGTGTGGCGCATGTGGCTGAGTGCCTGCCGGAGATATGCACGCTCGATTGCGGCACGATGAATTTCGCCGAAGCCGATTACGTGATGACAAACACGCCCGGCATGTTGGCCGCAATGGGCCGCATGATGACGGAATTGGGCGTGAAGCCTGAGATCGAGGCCTTTGACACCGGCCATCTGTGGTACGCAAAGCAGCTGGTGGCAGAGGGCGTGCTGGAGGCGCCCGCGCTGGTGCAGCTCTGCATGGGGGTGCCCTGGGGTGCGCCCAATGATCTCAATACCTTTATGGCGATGGTCAATAATGTGCCACAGGATTGGACCTTCTCGGCCTTTTCGCTGGGGCGCAACCAGATGGCTTATGTCGCCGCAGCGGTGCTGGCGGGGGGGCATGTGCGGGTCGGGCTGGAGGACAATCTCTGGCTCGACAAGGGCGTGCTGGCGGAGAACTGGCAGTTGGTCGAACGCGCAGGCACGATCATCGAGAACATGGGTGCGCGGGTCATTGGTGCCGCCGAGGTGCGGGAGAAGCTGGGGCTGGTCAAACGGGCACCGCACTCATGAACGATGCCTCCATTTCCAGGAAATTCATCGCATTGGCTTCGCGTCTTTTCGCTGATGTGCGGCACAGGATATGGCTGGGGATGCTTTGCGCTGGCGCGGCCCTGATCACCGCCTGTGCGCCGCCGCCGGACCCAGGATTTCGCGATCAATCCGTGCCGATCACGGCCACAACCCGTTTCACGCCGCAGAATTTCGACGGCGTCTGGTACGTTGCCGCAGCCTATCCCACAGATTTTTTCCCGGCCTGCCTCGATCAGCGCTGGCAAGCGGAAACGGCTCATACGGCACCTCGGCTTGCGGTGTTCTGCGGTGTTGGTGCTGCGGCTCTTGATGTGCCCTTGGCGGTGAACCCGCGTGGGGTCTTGCAGGCGCAAAGCGCTGATCTGGACGTATCCGCACGCGCCCTCTGGGTGATGTGGATGGATGAGGACGCGCAAACAGCAGTGATCGGCACACCCTCGGGTGAAATGGGCTGGATTCTCAACAGGTCGCACGGGCTGCGCGCTGACAGATTTGCTGCGGCGCGCGAGATCATGGCGTTCAACGGCTACGACGTCAGTCGGTTGCAGGAGGGGATCAAATGACAACAGCGGCGATCATTGGGGGGGGCGTGATCGGCGGTGGCTGGGCCGCGCGCTTTTTGTTGAACGGCTGGGACGTGCAGGTCTACGACCCCGACGCCGAGGCGCAGCGCAAGATCGGCGCGGTGTTGGGCAACGCCCGGCGGTCGCTGCCGGGGCTGCTGGACATGGCGCTGCCCGCCGAAGGCGCGCTGTCCTTTCACGACACGATCGAAAGCGCCGTAGCGGGCGCAGAGTGGATACAGGAAAGCGTGCCGGAACGGCTCGAGGTCAAACACCAGACCTTTGCCGCGATACAGGCGACCTGCGATCCCGGTGCGGTGATCGGCTCGTCGACCTCCGGGTTCAAGCCATCGAAGTTGCAGGCGACGGCGCTGCGGCCGGGGCAGATCATGGTCTGCCACCCGTTCAATCCCGTTTATTTGTTGCCCTTGGTCGAGGTCGTGACCACCGATGCCACAGATCCGGGCCTGCTGGGGGCGGCCAAGAGCATGCTGACCAGGATCGGCATGCATCCGCTGCATCTGAAAAAGGAAATCGACGCCCATGTGGCGGACCGGTTTCTGGAGGCCGTCTGGCGCGAGGCGCTGTGGCTGGTCAAGGACGGCATCGCCACCACGGAGGAAATCGACGACGCGATCCGCTATGGGTTCGGCATCCGCTGGGCACAGATGGGGCTTTTCGAGACCTACCGCGTGGCCGGGGGCGAGGCGGGGATGAAACACTTCATGGCGCAATTCGGCCCCGCGCTGAAATGGCCGTGGACCAAGCTGATGGATGTGCCGGAGTTCACCGACGAATTGGTCGATCTGATCGCAGGCCAGTCGGACGCGCAATCAGGGCACCACTCGATCCGCGATCTGGAACGCATTCGGGACAATAATCTCGTGGCCATGATGCGGGCGCTGAAGGCACAGGATTGGGGGGCGGGCGCCTTGTTGCAGGCGCAGGAACGCCAGCTGCGGCAGGATACGGCGCTGGGACAGCGCGCCGCGGATGTCGATGATCCGGCGGCCCCGATTTTGACGATCCGCCGCGCGGTGCCGCTCGACTGGACCGACTACAACGGTCACATGAACGAGGCAAAATACCTGCAGGCTTTCGGGGATGCCACCGACCGGTTCATGGAGTTGATCGGCTGTGACGCGGCCTACATTGCCTCGGGTGGTAGCTATTTCACCGCAGAGACACATATCCGGCACCTCGACGAGGTGCATGCGGGCGCTGTGATCGAGGTCCATACGCGTGTGCTGGCGGGCGGTGGCAAGAAGATGCACCTGTGGCACGAGATGGTGGAGGGGGGTCGTTTGCTGGCCACGGGGGAACACTTCCTGCTGCACGTGAGCCTCGAGACGCGCCGCCCGGCCGAGCCAAGTGCGGAGATCGACGCGGCACTGCGTCGCTTTGCCGAGGCACAACAGCACCTGCCGCGCCCCGCGGGGGCAGGTCGCGCGGTGGGCGCGCCGCGGTAGCAACCCCACAGGTTTGGGCCGCAGGCACCGGATGGTGCGCGCGCGCTTCGTAAGTCGCTGGTTTTTCCTGTCTTTATGGGGCAAGAGGAGGCATGAGCTTTGCCTCCCCTCATCTTTGGATTCTCGTGGCCTTCGCCGCTGCAGCCTTTCAGACCCTGCGCTTCATGCTGCAAAAGGTGCTCGTCACAGCGACACTCTCCCCGACCGGTGCGACCTTCGCGCGGTTTTTCTACTCCGCCCCCTTGGTGTCACTGCTGTTGGTGGTCTACCTGCAGGTCACCGGGCAGATGCTGCCCTCTCTGGACGCGCGTTTCTGGGCCTATGCCTTGAGCGGCGGTCTGGCGCAGGTTGTTGCAACCGTCTGCGTTGTCAGCCTTTTTAAGCTGCGCAATTTCGCTGTTGGCGTGACGCTGATGAAAACCGAAGTCATCCTGTCCGTCGTGGTGGGACTGGTCCTGTTGCGCGAGGGCGTGAGCTGGGCTGCGTTCGGGGCGATTGGTCTGGGGTTGGTTGGTGTCCTGATGCTGTCCACGCCGCCAGATGTCACCGGCTGGGGTGGGCGCGCTATCTGGAACCGTGGGATCGGGTTGGGCCTCGCCTCCGGCGTGCTCTTTGCCGTCTCCGCCGTGTGCTATCGTGGCGCGTCGCTGGAGCTCGCATCGACGGACCCGGTGCTGCGCGCGGGCGTGACATTGGCGGCGGTGACCGGGTCGCAGATGATCGGCATGGCGCTGTGGCTGGCGTGGTGCGATGCAGCGCAGATCGGGGCTGTCTGGGGCGCGCGCCGGGTGGCGGGATGGCTGGGGATGCTGTCGATGGCAGGGTCGTTCTGCTGGTTTCTGGCCTTCACGCTGCAGACCGCCGCCTATGTCAAGGCTGTGGGCCAGGTGGAGCTGGTGATGAGCCTGCTCGCGTCGGTCTTCTTTTTCAAGGAGCGCTCGAGCCTGCGGGAGCTGGGCGGTATGGCCGTGCTGTGCCTGTCGATCCTGATGCTGGTTCTGTTTCTCTAGCGTCACCCGGACATCGGCACGCCCCGCAGCCGCAGAAACAGGCTTTCTTCATCATTGTTCTTGAAGAAGGGGATGCTGGCGGGCGGGGCTTTGTCCGTCGCACGGGCCTGGATCTCGGAGAGGACGACTTCGGTGATGAACGGCATGTCGAAGGAGCGTGCATCGCGCAGGCTGACCCATTGCAGATGTGACAGCTCGTCGCTGGCGGCGGAAAAATCATCGGGATCATTCGCGATGTCTCCGGCATCCACAAGAAAGAAACGCGCGTCAAAGCGGCGGGGTCGTCCCGGCGGCGTGAGTGCACGAAAAACGAATTGCATCCCCGCGGCCGAGGGGAGATACCCTCTCGCTGCAAAGCCTTGCCAGTCATCGGGGACCTTGTCGGGCCACGCGCCGGATGCGCCCAGCACAAGGCCCGTTTCTTCCCAAAGTTCACGAATCGCGGCGACTGCCAAGGCGTGCGGGGTCGCGGCGCGGGCATCTTCGGCCAAACGGGTGGCGCAGAGCGCTGGCAGTGCGCCCGCCAGCGGAACCTTTGCGTCACCCACATCCACCGCACCGCCGGGAAAGACGAATTTGTTTGGCATGAAGGCGGCCCGCGCGCCCCGCTGGCCCATCAGGATTTTCGGATGCGTTTCACGATCCCGCAGCACGATGACCGTCGCCGCATGTCGTATGGCAGATTTATCCGGTGTGCGTGTCTCTGGCATGCGCTGCCCCCTTGGGTTCTGGGGGCTCACCGCGTGTAGCTAGAGCGATTTGCCAAACCCACCCATGCCGCGCGCCCATTGGTAGCCGACAATGGCCCCCTTCAGTCGTGGCAAAAGGTAAAGCGACAGGCCGACACAGCCAACCGCAAAAATGGTAAATAGAGTCATTGGTTCCGGCCGCCATTTTACAAAGACCAGATGCAGCAACGGCGCCATCAGGTGGCCGACAAAGAGGATCGTCAAATATGCGGGCCCATCGTCGGCGCGGTGGTGGTGCAATTCCTCGCGGCACACCGAACAGCTGTCGTTGACCTTGAGATAGGATTTCAGCAAGGGACCGCTGCCGCAATTCGGGCATTTACGGCTCCATCCCCGCAGCATGGCACGCTTGGTGTCGCGCTCTTCCTGATGCACCTCGGCACTGCTTGAGGACAGGCTGGAGGGGGCTTGCGAGATGTCTGACATGAACCGGATCCTTTCACATCCGTTCCTAATGCGCCTTTAACGCGGCAAATAAAAGACACGGCGTTGTCGCTGCGGCGGGATGTCGCGAAGACCTGCTGAAAAATTTTGCGACGGGAAATGGACACGCCTCCGTAAAATGACTGTCCAACCCCGCAAAGAGGGTCGCAAACGGACATAACCTTTTGGAGTATCGAGATGAAAAATACAGTATTTATCGGCCTGATCGCGGCCACTGCCATCGCTGTTGCAGGTGGGGCTGTCTATGCCCGCGGCGGGCACCATGGCGCCCCGATCGATTTTGAGACGCTGGATAGCAACAGCGATGGTCAGATCACCAAGGAAGAGATGCAGGCGCGCGGTGCTGCCCGCATGGCAAGCGCCGACACCGACGGCGATGGTTTCCTGACCCAGGAAGAGCTCGAAGCAGCGGGGGCAGAACGTGCCCGTGCCTTTGCCAGCCGAATGATCGAACGGCTGGATACGAATGCGGACGGCAAGCTTTCCGCTGAAGAGATGCAGAAGCCAGACCGCGCAGAGCGGGCAGAGCGCCGGTTCGACCGGGTCGACACAGATGGTAACGGCACCATTTCGGAGGCAGAATTCGATGCGGCGCGGGCCAATATGAAAGGGCACCGCAAGGGACGCGCGCCCGCCGAGTAACGTCTCAGATCAAGGCAATGGGCTGCGGCGTGACTTGATTGCACGTCCGCAGCCACTTATCGATGCTCGGAATGGATATGCCGCCGGACGACCCAGCTTCTGCGACGGATGATGCGCTTTTGGTGCTCTATGCCAACGGCGATCCCACGGCGGCCCGCACGTTGACGGCGCGGCTCCTGCCGCGTGTCTTTGGGCATGCCCTGCGCCTGCTTGGTGACGGGGCCGAAGCGGAGGACGTGGCACAGGAGGCGATGGTGCGGTTGTGGCGGATGGCTCCGGACTGGCGGCAGGGTGAAGCGCAGGTGACGACGTGGCTCTACCGCGTCACGGCCAACCTCTGCACAGACCGGTTGCGCAAGCGGCGCGGTGTTGGCCTCGACGAGATCGCCGAACCGGAGGATCCGAAACCCGGCGCGGTGGAGCAGATACAGAACAGGGCGCGCCATGATGCGCTTCAGGGTGCGCTGGATCAGCTGCCGGCGCGGCAACGGCAGGCGGTGGTGCTGCGTCATATCGAGGGGCTGTCGAACCCCGAGATTGCGCAGGTGATGGAGATCGGTCCGCGCGCGGTGGAAAGCCTGACGGCGCGGGGCAAACGCGCGCTGATCGACCTCTTGGCCGGACGGCGTGCAGAATTGGGATATGAAGATGAAAAAGCAGGATAATGACGCGGAAACGGAGGCGCTGGACGCCTTGTTTGACGCTGCCCGAGCCCATCCGCCGGAGGTGACAGAGGCGCTGATGGCACAGGTGCTGGCGGATGCGGATGTCCTGCAACCGACTCAAGACCGACACGATGTGGTGCGCCCGGGGCTGCGGGCATGGGTTGCTGATCTCCTCGGGGGCTGGCAGGGCATGGGGGGGCTGGTGGCGGCTGCCACGGCAGGCGTGTGGATCGGGTGGAGCCCGCCCGAGACCTTGCCCGATGCAGGCGCATTGATTCTGGGATACGAGAGTGCGGAGGTCATGAGTACGACCGCGGAACTGACCAGCTTCGGCTGGGATCTGGACGGAGACTGAGCCATGCAGGACACCCCCCCGAAACGACCGCGGATATCGCGCCGGATCAAGGTAATCCTTGGGCTGTCCCTGGCGCTGAACCTTGCTGTCGTAGGGCTGATCGCCGGCACTGCGTTGCGGCACGGTGATGAAAAAAGAGGCGGCCCGCGTTCTGCCGGGTTCGGGGCGTATGGATTACCTTACATGATTGCCTTGCCACGGGAGGAACGCCGGTCCGTGATCCAGGCGGTCCGTGCGGGAAAGAAGGGCGATCTGCCGGACCGTACGGCGCGGCGCGCGCTCTATCTCGAAACGCTGGCAACGTTGCGCGCCTCTCCCTTTGATGCACAGGCCTTGTCCGATGTTGTGACCCGTCAGGCGCAAACCGCGATCAGAGTGCAGCAGGTTGCCCAGGACGCGTGGCTGGAAGTTGTCGCGAATATGAGCGATGCAGAGCGCGCGGCCTATGCCGAAGAGATCGAAGAGGTTCTGCGGCGCGGCCTGAAGTCGCGGAAACCACATCAATAAAACGGTATAAAGTATTGAAATTGCTCAGGCTGCGGGCCGATTGAGGTTGACCTGATTGCGGCCCTGCAGCTTGGCCGCATAGAGCGCCTTGTCCGCTGCGTCGAGCAGCATGTTGGCGTCCTGCTGCTCTTTGGCTTCATGTTTGGCTCGCATGCCGCCGATGGTGACGCCGATGGAGACGGTGACCTTGATCGGTTCGTCCGCGCCGGGCACGGTGAACCCACGCCCGCCGATCTTGCGGCACAGTCGGCTTGCCGCGGCACGCGCTTCTGACAGCGGGGTCGCGGGCATCACGATCAGGAATTCTTCACCACCGATCCGGGCGATCAGGTCGACGCCGCGCAGATTGTCGCGCAACCGACGGGCGGTTTCAACGAGCACCGCATCGCCCGAAGCATGGCCGTAAAGGTCGTTGATCCGTTTGAAATGATCCAGATCAGCCACCATCACGGCAAAGCTGCGTCCCGTTGCAGCAGAGTGTTCCGCCACGCGGGCCAGATGTGGCATCGCATAACGCCGATTGTGCAGCCCGGTGAGCGGGTCGGACACAGCCGCCTGCAGGCCGGTGCGCACGGTGGCGCGCAACTGGTCGGCAATCCGCTTGCGGCGCAGCATCGCCTTAACCCGCAGGGTCAGCTCGGCCACGTCGAAGCCGTCGGTCATCAAATCGTCGGCCCCCAGATCGAGCGCATAGGCCCCCAATCCGGGATCGGGACGTGACTGCAGTACCAGGATCCCTGAATGGCGGGTGATTGCCGTGGCGCGGATTGCAGCCAGCAGGCGCAGGACATCGCTGGTATTGTTGTCGTCCTCCGCCAGGGTCAGGATGAAGACGTCCGGCACCTTGCCCGGTGAGAGATCCCGCAAGGCGGTCTCGGGCGTGCTGAAATCCAGGCTGGTGCGCAGATGCGGGCGGAGCAGGGTCATCCAGTTGTGGGCCGTAGCGGCGTCCGACCCGACCAGCACGGCGCGGCCCGGAGGCCCGAATTCCATCGATTCCTCAGCAAAGCCCAGGGCGCGGGACGTATCATCGCGCATCTGCCATTCCGCTGCCGAATTATGGGCGCGGATCAGACTGCGGACACGGGCCAGCAGCAGTGTGTCATCGATGGGTTTCAACATCACGTCCTGAACACCGGCCTCAAGCGCCTTGAGCCGTGTGTCTGCGTCGGGACGGCATCCCACCACCATCATCGGGATGGCACGGGTCTGGGGGCTGCGTTTGAGCCTGTTGCAAAGCTCTGCCGCGTCGCAATCAGGCAGGGCCATTGCGGAAATGATCAGATCAGGATCGTGTCGCAACGCTGCAACGCAGGCCTCATCGGCCGTTGCAGCCTGAATCACCTCATAGAAGGCAGAGGCGAGTTTGACCTTTAAAACAATACGATTTGTCGAGATCGCATCCACGATGAGAATTTTGCCCTGCACGCGCTCTGCGTCCTTTCGAGGGTTAATTTCCGATGATCGACATTGCGCTGAATTTGGTTAACAAAGGGTTTCGAATGAGAGGCAATCTGCAGGCAAACCATCATGTACACGCGGGAATCCGCCGAAGTCTTTGGGATCAGGCTGTTGGGCTGGCTGGCGGGGAATGAAGAGCTTCTGCCGGTGTTTCTGGGGGCAACGGGGGCTGCGGAATCCGATCTGCGGGCCGGGGCCACGGACCCGGTGTTTCTGGTGTCGGTCATGGATTTCGTCATGATGGATGACACTTGGGTGGTTCAGGCCTGCGATACGCTCGGTGTAGGTTATGACAGCGTGATGCGCGCCCGACAGGTGCTTCCAGGCGGCGAGGAGGTCAACTGGACATGACGGCGGTGCGCGGTGCGCTTTTCGACAAGGACGGGACACTCTTTGATTTCGCCGCGACATGGGAGACCTGGGCGGCCAGCTTTCTCGAGGGCGTGACGTCTGATGCGCAAGGCGCGGAGGACCTGGGCGCGATCATCGGATTTGACTACGCGCAACGACGATTTCAGCCCGACAGCGTCGTTATTGCAGGCACACCTGGGGAGGTGGCGGAAATCTTGTTGCCGCATATGCAGGGGCATTCAATGACCAGCCTGCTGGATTTCCTGAACACGGAGGCCGAGCGGGCGCCGCAGGTGGAGGCGGTGCCGCTGATCCCCTTCCTCAGCGGTTTACGGCAAAATGGTCTGCGTCTGGGCGTGGCGACCAACGATGCCGAAGCGCCTGCCCGGACACATCTGGCACGCGCAGGCGTAACCGAGTTTCTCGATTTCATCGTTGGCTTTGACAGCGGCCATGGTGGCAAACCCGCGCCGGGGCAGCTTCTGGCCTTTGCTCAGGCCGTCGATTTGCCGGTGGAGCAGATTGTCATGGTCGGCGACAGCACCCATGATCTGCAGGCCGGGCGGGCCGCTGGCATGCGCTGTGTCGGCGTGCTGACCGGGCTTGCCGGGCGCGATGTGCTAACGCCGCTCGCGGATGCGGTTTTTGATGATATCTCCGCGCTTCCCGACTGGATTGCCGCGCAGGACCCGTGACCGCTGTCAGAGAACGCGCATAAAAACGACTGAATCCGTCGCGAACAAGACGGCTGCCTGCCAGCGCCTCTGCCCTTTATGAAGACAGAGGTGCGAGGAGGGCAACCGCATGGGCATGTCAACAACCAAACGCAGAACACGCGGCGGCGGGCGGGCAGGTGCCGCGACACGCCGCGGAAGCGCCGTGATCGAGCAGATGCCGTGGAACCCGCCGGTCAACACGGACGCACCGACCGAGCCGCTCTCGCCCGAGGGGGTCGCGGCCATTCACGATGGTGCCATGCGCATTCTCGAAGAAATCGGCGTCGAGTTTCTGAACCACGAAGCCCTGGACATCCTGCGCAAGGCAGGGTGCACCATCAACGGCGAGAATGTCCGCATGGGCCGGGACTTCGTGATGGAGTGGATCGCCAAGGCGCCGTCGGAATTCACCCTGACCCCGCGCAATCTCGACCGCACGATCACCGTCGGTGGGCGCAACCTGCTCTTTGGCAACGTCTCATCGCCGCCCAACTATTGGGATATGGAGCGGGGCACCAAGGTGCCTGGCACGCGTGAGATGTGTCGGAACCTGCTAAAGTTGACCCAGTATTTCAACTGCATCCACTTTGCCGGCGGCTATCCGGTGGAGCCTGTGGATCTACACGCATCGATCCGTCATCTGGACGTTGTCTATGACAAACTGACGCTCACGGACAAGGTGATGCACGCCTATTCGCTGGGTAAAGAGCGTGTCGAAGATGTGATGGAAATGGTGCGTATCGCGGGCGGTCTGTCACATGAAGAATTCGATGCAAGCCCCAGAATGTACACGAATATCAACTCTACCTCACCGCTCAAGCACGACATTCCGATGCTGGATGGGTGGATGCGCATGGCCCGGCGCGGACAGGGGTTGGTGGTCACGCCCTTTACCTTGGCCGGTGCCATGGCGCCCGTCACCATGGCCGGGGCCGTGGCACAATCCCTGGCCGAGGCGCTCTGTGCGGTGGTGCTCGCGCAAATCATCAAACCGGGCTGCCCCGTGGCCATCGGGACCTTTACCTCGAATGTGGATATGAAATCGGGCGCGCCAGCGTTCGGCACCCCGGAATACATGCGCGCCACGCAGATGACTGGGCAGCTGTGCCGGTTTTATGGCCTGCCGATGCGGTCGAGCGGGGTCTGCGCCGCCAATGTGCCCGACGGGCAGGCGATGTGGGAAACCTCCAACAGCCTCTGGGCCGCCGTGCAATCGGGCACGAACATGGTTTACCACGCGGCGGGTTGGCTAGAGGGGGGGCTGATCGCGAGCCCGGAGAAATTCATCATGGATTGCGAAATCCTGCAGCAAATTCAACGCTATATGGATCCGCAAATCACGGCGACCGGCCCTGATGAGATCGCGCTGGAGGCCATTAAATCTGTTGGCAACGCGGGACATTTTTTCGGCATCCAGCATACGCAGGACAGATACACGACCGCCTTCTATCAACCCTTTCTGAGTGACTGGAAAAACTACGAAGGCTGGGAGGTGGCAGGCGCCGTCTGGACTCCGGAGCGCGCGCATCTGATGTTCAAGGAGATCATCGGCAGTTTTGAGGCCCCACCCATGGAGGACGCCATCCGCGAAGAACTGGCTGACTTCGTTGACCGTCGCAAAGCTGAAGGGGGCGCTCCGACGGACTTCTAGCATGCAGTTGGCCTGAAATTATCTGTACAATTGGCGATGTTGGCTCTTTGTTAACTGCTAGGCTTCATTGTCCGGCCTGTTACGGAAATGAGGCAATCATGCATGGGCTTGTGAACAGAGCTATTCAACGGTTTGTCGTTGACAGCTACGGCAATGCACAATGGGCTGCCGTTGCGCGCAATGCGGATCTGGGGTTCGTCGAGTTCGAGGCGATGTGGACCTATGAAGACAGCCTGACACCGCGTGTTCTGGCTGCCGTCTGTGACGTGCTCGACCGCCCCTACGATGAGTTGATGGAAGACATCGGCACCTATCTTGTTTCGCACCCCAATCTGGAGGCCTTGCGCAGGTTGCTGCGCTTTGGTGGTGTCAATTTCCTGGATTTCCTGCATTCGCTGGATGATTTGCCCGACCGCGCCCGACTGGCCGTGGCCGATCTGGTTTTGCCACGGATTGAGCTTCGGGAACATAATCCGCATCAGTTCAGCTTGAATTGCGAAGGCGACATTCCCGGCTGTGGGCACCTTTTCACCGGGGTGCTGCGGGCGATGGCAGATGACTACGGCGCGCTTGTGTTTCTGGAGCATCAGGGGGTTGAGGAAGGTGTCGAGACCGTCGCGATCGCCCTGCTCGAGGCGGATTTTGCGGAAGGTCGCGGGTTCGAATTGGGGGTAAGTGTCTGATGAGCGGCGCCACCCTGTGTTACCAAATGCTGAACGTGATGTGCCCGATGCATGTCATCCTCAACCGCAATGGCGATATCGGGTTCGCGGGACCGACAGCGCAGAAATTGCTGCCGGATCAGAGCCTTGTGGGTCGACCCTTTCTTGATGTGTTCGAAATTAAAAGACCCAGAGAAATCAAGTCAATCAGCGCGCTGCGCGAGAAGGCAGGTATGAAATTGCATATGCAGTTTCGCGATCCTCCGCACCGTGAACTCAAGGGCGTTTTGATGGAAGGTCCCGAAGTCGGACAGATGATTGTCAATCTTTCCTTTGGCATTTCGGTTGTGGACGCGGTGCAGGAATACAAGCTTACGGCAGCGGATTTTGCCCCCACTGACTTGACGATCGAGATGCTCTATCTGGTGGAGGCAAAGTCGGCGGCGATGGAGGCATCGCGCCAGTTGAACAGCAGGTTGCAGGGCGCGCGCATTGCTGCGGAAGAGCAGGCGCTGACCGACACGCTGACCGGTTTGAAGAACCGACGTGCCATGGATCAGATCCTGGCGGATTTGATTGTCGAGGGAGAGAGTTTTGCCCTGATGCACATGGACCTCGACTACTTCAAGGTGGTCAATGACACGATGGGCCATGCCGCAGGCGATCATGTGCTGCAACAGGTCTCAAAGATCATGTTGAACGAAGTACGTAGCCGGGACACGGTAGCCCGCGTGGGGGGGGATGAGTTTGTTTTGCTGTTGCGCGATGTGGAGGAGCCTGAAATCATCGAACAAATTGCAAAGCGCATTATTAAAAAGTTGAGCGAACCCATCCATTTCGAAGGAGAACGCTGCGAGGTTTCAGGGAGTGCAGGCACAACATTATCGCGCAACTACCCTGTGCTAACTGCGGACAAGTTGTTGGGGGATGCGGATGTTGCACTCTACGAATCCAAACATCGCGGACGGGGACGGCACACGTTCTTTTCCGAAGAACTGCGCGAGAAGGAGCGAGATCCCGCGCAAGCAACGTCACGCGAGCCAATTGTAAAACACGCCTAAAGCGGAACGGGGTGTGGCAGCAGGACCGATAGAATGTGACGGTATTCGGATCGAATTTCAGTGTAAATTCTGAGCGCAATGGATTTAACTTAAGGGTTGCTCCCTTGTTGGAGGCTTGTTTCCCAGTTTGCATGGAACTCCCCACCGAACATCGATCTAAAAGCCTTTATTAAAGCGGTCGCACGCGAGGTGTTGGCCATAGCAATTGGCGTTCGAATGGCGAGTGGATCCAGACGCCACGTTCTGGTCGCAGGTTCGCTCTAAGGCGGCACGCACGTGCGATCCATTGCGCAATAACCCTTCGCGACATGTTTGTTCTGGTCGCCAGTTGGATGTCGGCAACTGCACAAACGGACTTCCATTGAGTCAAATCAGCTGTCGAATGGGGCAAACGAGGACGCGCAACAGATCGTTAGGCGCGAAGCACCCCTCTTTAGGGACGGTTGTCGTACTTCAGGCGCGTGCAATCTTGGGTGGGTCGGTTGCCGGTATCAAAGGCCTGCGAAGGCGTGGGCGTCGATTGATCCCCAATTAAAGTGACACGAAACCTATTGCCCTACCGGGATCGTGCCAAGCTTGAGGGCTCTTCTCGAGCGAAGGCAGCGTAAACCTTGGAAGCTTGGTGATCACTTACGCCTCAATGAGAGGCGCAGCCCGCACAACCTGTGGATTTCAAGCCCCAAGGCGCATGCTTCTGAACTGCCGTATGTGTCATATCTCGACGTTTTGTTGCGCCAAGCCTCTGGTTGGTAGTAACAATTGCAAAGGGAGGCGCGAATTGGAACAGATCAGTCTTACTTTTGAAATGTCGGTGGTTCTCGGTCTGCTGGCATTCACCGTCTTCTTGTTTGTCTCTGAAATTGTCCGAATAGACCTGGCCGCGATCATGGTCATGGTCCTGCTGGGTCTGCTCAGTCAATTGCCTGGTCTCGGATCGCTGGCGGACGTCAGCAACCTGTTCAACGGCCTTGCCTCCAACGCGGTTGTCTCGATCATTGCGGTGATGATCATCGGCGCGGGGTTGGACAAAACCGGCTTGATGAGCAAGGTGGCTTCCCTGATCCTGAAACACGGTGGGAAAACAGAAACCAGGATCATCCCGATTGTCTCCGGCACGGTCGGCGTGATTTCCTCCTTCATGCAGAATGTGGGGGCCGCCGCTCTTTTCCTGCCCGTGGTCAGCCGGATTTCGGTACGCACAGAACTGCCGCTCAGCCGCTTGCTGATGCCTATGGGATTCTGCGCCATTCTGGGCGGGACGATGACAATGGTGGGCTCCTCACCGTTGATCCTGCTGAATGATTTGCTGTTAAGCGCCAATCAATCGCTGCCCGCAGACCAGCAGATGGCGACCTTCAGCCTGTTTTCCGTAACGCCGGTAGGCATCTGCCTTGTCGCGACAGGTATCCTCTATTTCACACTTTTGGGTCGCTGGGTTCTGCCAAAGGGCAGGAAGACCGGGGATGGTACCAGCGGCCAGTCCCTGAAGGATTATCTGAAAAACATATACGGCTTGAAGACAGACATTTTTGAGATCTCGATCCCGGAAGGGCATGATTGTGTGGGCGAAACCTTCGATGACGTGATGCAGCGCTACCACGTCTACATCATCGGCAGCGCCTATCAGGGCAAGCGCTGGTTTGCGCCCGTCATCCAGACGCAGATCACCGCCCCCTGTCGCATTGCCGTGCTTGGGCGCGAGAAGGTCATTCACCGCATGGTCGAGGAAGGCGGGTACATCCTGCACAACGCCCTCGAGGTGTTTGCCGAGGATTACGCCGCCACCAAATCCGGGGTGGCAGAGATGGTCGTGCCGCCCGGCTCTTCGGTTATCGGCAAATGCGCGCATGATCTGGTCTTTCGCAAAACCTACGGGGCCAGCCTGCTGGCGATCCACCGCGATGAAGAAACGATGAGTTACGTGGAGACAGAAGACCACGCTCCTACGGCCGTCGGGGAGGTGCCGTTTCACGCAGGGGACACCCTGGTCATCCACAGCACCTGGGAAGCCTTGACCCGGCTGACGCGCGACCGAGATTTCGTGGTGGTCACCACGGATTTCCCCCAGGAAGAACTGCGCCCCAAAAAAGTCGGGTGGGCGCTGCTCTTCTTCATCATTTCAATCTCCCTGATCCTCTTCACGGATCTGCGCCTGTCCCTGTGCCTGCTGACGGGCGCTGTGGGCATGATCCTGACGGGTGTGCTGGACATCGACGATGCCTATGAAGCCGTCAGCTGGAGCACCGTTTTCCTTTTGGCCAGTCTGATCCCGCTTGGGCAGGCGGTGCAGACTACAGGCACGGCGGCCTGGATTGCCGACCAGATCCTGTCCCTGCTGAACGGCTGGCCGCTCTGGTCCCTGCAGGCCGGGGTTGCGGTGCTGGCCACGGTGTTCACGCTGATCATGTCGAATGTCGGGGCCACGGTGCTGCTGGTCCCCCTGGCGGTGTCGATCGCCGTCGCGGCGGGGGGCGATCCGGCCATTTTTGCCCTGACCGTCGCGATATCGACCTCCAATTCCTTTCTTATTCCCACCCATCAGGTCAATGCCCTGATCATGGGGCCGGCCGGCTACCGGGTGACCGACTTCATCAAAAGCGGTGGCGTCATGACGATCCTCTTTCTCGTTGTGTCGTTGCTGGTCATGAATGTTGTGTTCTGACGCGGCCAGTCTGCTTGGCCGAGCCGGTGAATGGACGAGGCGCGGTTTGGGCTGCTAGGGTGTGATGCAATTGACGCGTGAAACGTGGTCCGGAATGGAAAAGGCGGCGCATGCAGGTATGAAAAACGCAAGAGTGACGCGTGCAGCCGGACGGCTGCTGTTATGGACGTTTTGCCTCGCTTTTGGCATCGGTCCAAATCTGCTTTTGGCGCAGGACTCATTCATCCTTGAAGGGCATGGCGGGCCGGTTAAAGGCATCAGCGTGCGCGCTGATGGCGCCATTCTGACGGCCAGCTTTGATAATTCTGTGGGCCTGTGGCAGGACGGCGTCCCAATCTGGTTGGAAGGGCACGAGGCTGCGGTGAATACCGTTGCCCCGGTGGCTGGGGGTAGGGTGGTGTCTGGCGGTGACGACTATTCCGTACGCCTCTGGGACCCGAGGGATGGGTCGACGCGTGAGCTTGGCCGGCACAGCGCCAAGGTCATCCGTCTCGCCGTCTCTCCCGATGGGCTGCGCGTTGCCTCCGCCAGTTGGGATCGCACCGTGCGCCTCTGGTCTTTGGAGGGGGGCGCACCGGTCGAGCTTGCAGGCCACGCAAACACGGTCAGTGATGTCGCGTTCTCTGCTGATGGCGGTCAGGTTTATACGGCCTCGGCAGATGGCACCATAAGGCTTTGGGACGGGCGCACAGGTGAATTCCTTCGGCGTCTGGTGCAGCACGGCTTCGGGATCAATGCGCTGCTGGTCGCACCCGATGACAGTTGGCTGGCCTATGGCGCCGTTGATGGCGGCACCCGGGTGGTCGCGCTGCCGGAGGCAACGGAAATAGGAGACTTCACAGCGGACAGGCGGCCCATTCTCGCGATGGCCTATCAGCCCGACATCGGGCGGATCGCTGTGGGCGATGCCCAGGGCTATATCATGATGATCGACAGCCGCGCCTGGCGGATTGCCGAGGATTTTCGCGCAACGGCGTCGGGGCCGGTCTGGGCGCTGGCGTTCTCGCCGGATGGCAGGAACCTTCACGCGGGCGGGATTGCGGATGCAGTCTACAGCTGGCCAACGGACGGTCTGGCCGATGCCACACAGATGACGGGTACCGAACGATCCTTCCTGAAAGACCCGGAGGAGATGTCCAACGGGGAGCGCCAGTTCCAACGTAAATGCTCCATTTGCCACACGCTGGAGCCGGATGGAAAGCGCCGGGCGGGGCCGTCGCTGCACGGGCTTTTTGGTCGACCTGCGGGCAGTGTCGCCGGATATGCGTATTCACCAACCCTTGCAGAGGCGCAGATCATCTGGAGCGCGCAGACAATTGATTTGCTGTTCGATCTTGGGCCCGATCACTACATTCCGGGATCAAAGATGCCGATGCAGCGGATCACCAAGGCACAAGACCGCGAAGACCTGATTGGTTTCCTGCAAACCGCAACTGTTCCGGATTGAAGGGTCTGGATACCTGAACGAAAGATGCGGGTTTTGCCGGGTATTTCCGTTTGGTTCGCTTCCAAGTGGCCTCTGTAAGGGCAATCTGCCGCCCTGACCTGCACCTCACGCCGCTTGGTCCCCAATGCTCCGGGACAGCCACACGCAAGTCAGATGCAAATTCCCACGTGTAGATTTTCAAAGTGATAGGGTGAAGCAGTGTTGCCGACGTCTAAAACCTTCGACAACATTCAATTGACGGCGCCGCTCTTAGAAGTAACCTCCGATTGAAGCCTTAGGTGAGGATGCTTGATGGCCACGCGGTACGATAGCTCCAAAACTGGCGTAGGGCATTCATCGCGCGCAAAAACCGCATCGGTTATGATGGCGCTCTTGCTTCAACACGCGCCTGCCGCCGCCAATGAAGACGTCTGCGCGCTGTTTCACACCGAAACAGATATGGTCTCACAGACCCTCTACATGCATCAGGAAGACGTCTCTCATGAGTTAGTTTTCCCTAGGATCTACTTCGAAGATGCCTGGGATCGGCGTGATGACCAGATCCATGAGGCCCAGTTGTTTCGCGTGATGATTGATGACTTCTCTCCGGTCACCCGATCTGAGACCGCCGGGCTTCTGAAATCACGTCCAGCGCGTTTCATGACGTTCGTCATCCATGACTTGGTGGGTCTAGATCGCCTTACGGAGATTGTTCTGAGCGACGCGGCACCACAAGCGAAGCGAGGACTTTCCGATTTTCAGGTAACATCAGCCAACTATGGGCTGCAGAGTTTCGCGCCTTTTGGTGGACAGACAATGTATCGCGACGTGTTTGTGAAATTCGATACGGCTGGCACCGTGCAAACCGTCATTAGCTGCGGCCAAGCTGGTGACGTTCTCAATCCAAGCTGTACCCAAGATTTTCGAACGGCGGATGTCGATGTGAGAATTAACTACGCCCGTGCGCATTTGCCTGAGTGGTCTGTAATCGAAGGTAAAATTGAACGCTTTTTAGGCTGCGCACGCGGTGCTTCCGACACGAGAGACGAATAATGGTTTTCACCCGTCGTCAACTCGCCATTGCAACATGCAAGCGTGGGCAGGCGATCGTGAGACCGCGAATGGGTTACCCCCCGCTCAAGGTCCAATGACGCCTGCACGCGCACGTCAAGTCGCTAGAAATTGTCGGATGGCGGCTTAGAATGACTGAGAAAAATTCCAGCCCTTCGCAGAAACTGAACGGTGATGAGGCGAAATCACATCAAAACAATATTTCATTTGGAAATGTGGCAGCCCGTAGGGCTGATATCCCAGAGTCCTGCTTGTTCCGCTGGGTTCCGTGCAACCTACTGAAACAAATTGATTTCTCTTTCTTCTTGTCCATGTGATTCCGCCATGGTCTACTCTGTTCCACGCTCAGGTTGGGGGCGGGATAGGGGGCGCCAAATGGTGGCGATAGGTCGGTAGTCACCGATCAGGGAGACTTACAGTGATGGAGAAGAGGATAAGGAAACCGCGCCAAAGCCTAACAGCGAGGCAGGTCGATGCTCTAAAAACACCGGGAAAATACTATGACGGCCATGGTCTGATGCTACGCATCAATGCATCAGGTTCCAAGCAATGGCTCCAGCGAATTACAATCAGGGGAAAGCAAAGAGAGCTGGGCCTTGGTAGCCCGCCGGTAATCACGCTGGCTATGGCCCGACAAAAGGCTTTGGAGAACCGGCGCTGCGCCGTCATGGGGGGAACCCCATATTTGAAAAGCGGGCAGCGAAAGCAAAGTGCAAGCCGCTCACTTTCGCCGAATGTGTGGGTTTATACGCCAAAATGAAGTTGTCGGAGTTCAGCAGCGACAAGCATGGTAGAGAATGGATCCGATCGCTTGAGAGGCTCGCATTTCCTGCATTGGGAGAAATGCAGGTTCGGGACATCCAAACTCGGGACGTTTTTCTCATGCTTGAACCACATTGGACAGAACGGACTATGACAGCGGAGAAGCTGCGAGGCCGCGTAGAGGCAGTCCTCAGTTGGGCCACGGTTGCAGGCCATCGTGAAGGCAGCAATCCTGCAGCATGGCAAGGCAACCTCAAAGAGCTACTCCCATCGCCGGGCAAGATTGCTAGAACAAACCATCACGGCGCAATCTCCTTAAGTGATGCGCCCCGCTGGTGGTCCGAAGTATCAAAGCGAGAGGGTATGGCTTGTCACGCTTTGCGATTTGCCGCGCTTACTGTTGCGCGATCGGGCGAGGTTAGGGGTGCGAAATGGGACGAAATCGATTTTAGAGCGTCGATTTGGACTATTGAAGCGTCCCGTATGAAGGCGAGGCGAGAACACCGAGTCCCACTTTCAGCTGACGCCATTGATTTGCTCAATAAACTGCCGCGCTTTGAAGGAAATTCTTACATCTTTTTCGCGGCGCGCGGCGGCCCGCTTTCGGACATGAGCATGAGCGCAGTGATGCGGCGCATGCAAGAGGCTGAGGTTAAGTTGGGTCGAGCCGGTTTCGTAGATCCGCGAAGCAATCGACCGGCTGTTCTGCACGGACTTAGATCTACTTTCAGACAATGGACAGCGGAGCAAGGTTGTCCTCGTGACATGGCTGAAATCGCTCTAGCACATAACGTCGGCTCAGAAGTAGAAAGAGCTTATCAGCGCAGCGACATGCTGGAACGGCGCCGTGAATTGATGGAAGACTGGGCATCATTTTTACGAGGTAATTTCGTATATCAACCCCATTTGCCGCGCGTGGGCGCAGTTTAGTGATGGATGAAGAAGCGAAGATCACGGATCCTAGATGCCCTCGGCCGGAAAATGCAAAACTGTGGGGGACACCGTTGCTGTGGTGGGAAAAAGACAGCTATCCAGACGCAGAATCTTGGAATTTCGATGATTGGCTATGGCAATTTGTGCGCCGGAACCGGGAGTATCGCGAAATTTTTGACCAGCTGGCACCACGCTTCGCATCCGTAGAACATGGCGTTGCCCCAAATAGCGGTGGGAATCTAGGAAAGGTTGAGGGCATTGAGCCTTTGTCTCATGGTCCGGGTTCTTTCACGAAAGTACAGCAGGCTAAACTACTCGCTGCAGGACTAAAGTATTGGCCATTTATTCATTCCGCGTGTCGCCGGTGGTCCATGTCAGCATTTTACGATCCTCGAATATCACATTGGTTTGGCGAAGGACCAACGTGGCATAGTGGCGATCGTGGGACAGGGTTGCGTCAACTTGATCCCAAAAATTTGTCTCCTTGGGGGTTTCACCTCAAAGGATTTCTTTTTGATAAAGAACGTCCGATCGGCCCGCAAATCAAGGAAGCAAAAGCGGCTTTAGAGTACGAGCAAAGCAGAATGGAACGCACGATAACACCAAGGCGTCACGAGGCCGGGCTTCCGAAGAAATCGAGCGAAAACATGAAGAAATGGCCAACCTACCTACAAGCGATTGATGCGCGAAGTGTTGGCGCTACGAATGCCACTATTGCTTACAACATGCTACGCAATGTCGATGAAGAAACGGCAGGACAACGCGGCGCTCAACTCGTCAATCAAGCGGAAGGTGTTTGCCGCCGGTTAACGGAAGTGTGAAACAACTTCCGTTAATGGACGACGCTATGCAGCTCCGGCTAGGTCTGATCAAAGATGATTAGATCCGAAGGGTAGCGTTATGACCGAAATTCTTCTTCGTCGAAAAGAGGTGTAGGCTCAAACAGGTCTCAGCCGATCCACAATATATTGTTGGATGGGTCGAGGTAAGTTCCCTACGCCCGTAAGGTTGGGCGGGCGATCAGTTGCATGGCGCAAAAGCGACATCCAGAACTGGATCGAAACTCGGGTCCAGATCGATTCATAGCAGTTTCTGTTGTTAATGATGCCCGCTTAATGCGGGAGACTGCGCAACGGACGGTATGATGACGGTGGCGTGTGCAGGTTTTGCTTACCACGGGGTTGGAGCCACAAGCAAAGGGCAGTCCGAAAGGTTGAAGCCCGGCTCCCGGCGCAGCGTTCAAGGCGTCGCAAGTAGCAACCGACTTTCCAGCATTTACGCGTGACTGGAAGGGCTCTAAGCGGCGGTCCGGCTCCGGCCAAGAGACAAGATCGTTACGGGCGTAGGGACTGGCCTCGGCCGATTTTGGCTGGGGTTAGTCGTCCTATGCCCGTCACAACGGCCCTCTCCACCCAACAGAACAGGGTTAAACATGCTGGGAGTTAGGAAAAAGATGAACACAGCGAAGGAGTTAAAGAATGTACCAGCCAAACGCAGAGTCACTCTCATGACAGGTACGGAGCTGAAGCGCCTGCGCAAACAGCTAGGTCTATCGAGACCGGTGCTGGCGCGCCTTTGTGGCGTTGATAAGTACACAATTCGTTATTGGGAGCGGAAGAGCCAAGTCGCGCAGCGTGGTTACGCGCCGGGCCGCATCCTCGGTGTGCTACGCGGTCTGAAAGCAGGAAACAACGATAACGAAATACCCAGTATGCAAATCCGGAAAAATCAGGTTGATTTGGCCGCGGGCCAAGGGGTTTTACAAAATCCGAGGGTATTTTGCGGACAAAAACGCCAGTGTGGAGCGCAGACTAGGCTAGGTCGCCCGCGTCGAGCAATGCCCATTCGTGGTAAATCACGTTGCAGAAACCACGGAGGCTATTCGACTGGTCCAAAAACGGCGCTGGGGCGAGCAAGAATCGCGGAGGCACAACGACGCCGATGGGCGAAGTGGAGGCGGGCTATAACAGTCGACTAAGCACAGTGACCGTATTTGGGAGCTGATCTTGCGCTGGACCCATTTCAATACAACGGATAGCTTTGGGGAATATAAAAAAATTTGACTCAGCGGGGCAGTGCTTTGGAACATATCGGCAAACTGGAGCGGCGACTGTGGACCTCAGCGGACTCGCTTCGGGCGAACTCGAACTTTGCGAGCAACGAATACTTCATGCCCGTCATGGGGCTGATCTTCCTCCGTCATGCATATTCCCGTTTCCTCAAAGTCCGCGAAGAGATCATCCCAACGCTGCCTTCCCGTGGCGGCAAAGTCCGCGACCTGACCAAAGCCGACTTTTCAAGCCGCAGCGCAATCTTCCTGCGCAATGAGGCTCAGTTCGATTATCTCGTCAGCTTGCCGGAAGATCAAAGCGCGTCTGCCGCCGTCGTCCGCGCAATGGAGACCATTGAAGAGGACTATGAAAGCCTCGCAGGCCTGCTGCCCAAGCAGGAATATGAAGAGCTGGACGATGATGCCCTGCGGCAGGTTCTGCGCATCTTCAACGACCCGGCGCTTCAAAAGGCCGATGGCGACGTGTTCGGTCGCATATATGAGTATTTCCTGACTCAGTTCGCCGACCAAAAGGCCCACGACAACGGCGAGTTCTTCACTCCGATCAGTATCGTTGAAACCATCGTCAACGTGATCGAGCCCACACGCGGGAAGGTGATCGACCCCGCCTGCGGCTCGGGCGGCATGTTCGTGCAGTCGGCGCACTTCGTCGAAGCGATGAAAGCCAACCCGAACGAACGCCTGACGTTCTACGGGATGGAGAAGAACCCGACCACATTGCGCCTCGCCAAGATGAACCTCGCTGTCCACGGGCTTGAAGGGGATATTCAGAAGGCAATCAGCTACTACGAAGACCCGCACAGGGATCAAGGGCCGTTCGATTATGTGATGGCCAACCCGCCTTTCAACGTCGACGAGATCGACGCTGAAAAGATGAAGGATGATCCGCGCCTGTCCTTCGGCCTTCCGGGGGTAAACAAGGGCGGCAAGGTGTCCAATGGCAACTACGTCTGGATGTCCTTCTTCCATTCTTACTTATCCGACCGGGGCAGAGCGGGCATCGTCATGTCGTCGCAGTCATCATCGGCGGGCGGGCAGGAAGCCAAGGTGCGCGAAGCCCTCGTCAAGACGGGCGACGTTGACATCATGCTCGCGATCCGGGGCAACTTTTTCTACACCCGCGCCGTGCCCTGTGAGCTGTGGTTCTTTGACAAGGGCAAGCCCGAGCATCTGCGCGACAAGGTCCTGATGCTCGATGCGCGGCATGTCTTCCGCAAGGTGACACGCAAAATTTACGACTTTGCGCCCGAGCAGGAACGCAACATCACGGCCATCGTCTGGCTCTATCGCGGGCAGAACGACCGCTTTGCAGGGCTGGCGCAGGAGTATCTGTCGACAGCGCGGGACGAGGCGTGCGAAACGGACTTTACGGCGCTTGTGGCGGCGTTTGACGCCGCCCGTGCGTATTTCGCAAAGCATGGCGACACCGAAGAGCTGCAAGCGGGCATCGATAAGCTGAAGGAAGATGCCGCCGCTTTCATAGCCAGTGCCGCGGCGCTCTCGGCTCCTTCGTCTGAAGTTGCAGACCTCACGGCGGTCTGGACCGCGATGCAGCCTGTAGCCGATCAGGCCAAGGCGCTAATCAAGGAAATCGACCATTTGGCCAAGCTTGCCCAGAAGTCGCAGGAGGCGACGGTCGAGGCAGGCCAAAAGGCGGCAGAGGGCAAAAAGCTGCTGGCGGCGATTGCCGAGGCGCGGGTGCCGTTGACCGGCGATCCTGATGTGCATCTGACGCCGACCGGCAGTTTGAAGCGGTTCCGGTATTTCGAAGGGCAGGCAGACTGGCTGTTGTCGCGTTTCCCTGAAGGCAAGCTGCGCGATGTCGAGGGGCTGGTCAAACTGGTGGATCAGGAGGAACTCGCCGCAAACGATTACAGCCTGACGCCGGGGCGCTATGTGGGCGTAGCACCAGAAGAGGATGATGAAGACTTCGATTTCGAAGAGGCGATCAAGGAAATCCACGACGAAATCGAGACGCTAAACGCCGAAGCCGCAGAGCTGGCGGAGGCCGTCGCCAAGAACTTCGAAGAGTTAATCGTATGAGTGTAGCTGAAGTCAAACTTGGCGAACTCGGCGAGCTTCGCAACGGCCTGAACTATTCCAAAGCAAACGCCGGTACCGGCTTAAAGGTGATCTCAGTCAAAAATTTTGGCGACCTACGCACTCCGAACTACTCAGAACTTGACGAAATCAACCCAGATGGCATCAACGCCAAGGATTCCCTTCTTAAAGCAGGAGATGTCATTTTTGTCCGCTCCAACGGGAACAAAGACCTTATTGGTCGGTCGATGTTTATCGAAGAAGACCAAACCGATGTATCCTTCTCTGGTTTCTGCATCCGATTTCGAAACACGTCAAATCGCGCGCGCTCCAAATATCTTGCATACTTCTTTAGGTCCCCAGTATTTCGGCGAACGCTCTCAAACCTTGGCGGTGGAGTTAACATAAACAACCTAAACCAAAAGGTTTTGGCAAATTTTCCAATTCCGCTCCCTGAGTTGGACGCTCAGGATCACATCCTATCCGTCATTTCGGCCTACGACGACCTGATCGAGAACAATCGGCGGCGGATTGCGTTGTTGGAGCAGGCGGCGCGGCTGCTCTATCGCGAATGGTTCGTCCATTTCCGCTTCCCCGGCCATGAGACCGCAACTTTCGTCGATGGCCTGCCGGAGGGATGGGTGCAGACAACTCTCGGCGAACACTGCCCCTTCGTATACGGAAAGGCATTAAAGGCTGACGCACGAGTTGAAGGTGACGTAGACGTTTATGGTTCAAGCGGAATTGTGGGGTCTCACAACAAACTGCTCGTTGAAGGCAAGTCGATCGTAGTTGGCCGCAAAGGCAATGTCGGCAGTGTCTTTTGGGCGGGGCGCGATTTTTGGCCTATTGATACGGTCTATTATATCTCTCCCGCGAACAGTGATTATTTCACTTTCTATGCTTTGAAAAATGTGAGCTTCATTAGCACTGATGTTGCGGTTCCGGGACTAAATCGCGACTTTGCACATAGCCGAAAGCTCATAATTCCCGATCAAGATTTGCTTGATGAGTTCAATACAAAAGCATCCACCTTCCTCAGGCAGTCCGAACTGCTCATAGACCAAAACACAAAGCTCACCGTAGCCCGCGACCTTCTCCTTCCCCGCCTGATGGATGGACGCCTTCCCGTTGATGTGTAGTGTTTGCCTATGAATGATTTTACGGAAGACCAATTGGTTCAAACGACCATGGCCGACTACCTGCACGATGTGCATGGCTGGCGCTCCGTCATGGCGTGGAACAAGGAGGTCTTTGGCGCTCAGGGCACGCTTGGCCGCAAGTCCGACAAGGACGTGGTGCTGACCCGCTTTTTGTCCGAGGCGCTGGTCAAGCTGAACCCCGGCCTGCCTGATGTGGCCTATAAACAGGCGCTGCGTGAGATCACCGACATCTTCGGCTCCCAATCCCTGATCCGCATCAATCAGGACAAATACGCCCTGATCCGCGATGGGGTGAAGGTGAAGTTCCGGCAGGACGGGGAGCAGAAAGTCGAACGGCTGCGTGTCTTTGACTATGAAACGCCCGAGAACAACGATTTCCTTTGTGTGCGCGAGCTTTGGATGCGCGGCTATGCGCACCGGCGGCGGGCGGACATCGTGGGCTTCGTCAACGGGTTGCCGCTCATGTTCTGCGAGCTGAAACGCCCCGACAAGAACCTGCGCCGCGCCTATGATGAGAACCTGAGCGATTACAAAGACACAGTTCCGCACCTCTTCCACTTCAACGCCTTCGTCATCCTCGGCAATGGCGAAGAGGCGCGGATGGGCTCGGTCAGTGCCGATTACGAGCATTTCTCGGAATGGCTGAAGCTCGACGAGCGGGACCGGCGCGGCGACATGCTGCCAATGGAGGCGCTGCTCAAGATCGTTTGCGACAAACGGCGGTTTCTGGATCTCTTTGAGAATTTCATCCTGTTTGCGGATACGGCAAACGGTCCCGCAAAGATCCTCGCCAAGAACCACCAATACCTTGGGGTCAACCGTGCGGTGGACGCGGTGGAGCGGCGTGATGACCTGAACCGAAAGCTGGGCGTGTTCTGGCACACCCAAGGCTCCGGTAAATCGTTCTCGATGGCGTTCTTTACGCAAAAGGTCCATCGCAAGTTGGGCGGTGACTACACCTTCCTTGTGCTGACCGACCGCACTGATCTGGATAACCAAATTTATAAGGCATTTGCGTCGGTAGGAATTGCAAACAACGACAAAGACCCGTGCCGCGCTGCGTCGGCCAAGAATCTGCGAGAGCTGCTTGGTCAGCAGAAGAAGGTCGTTTTTGCTATGATCCAGAAATTCACCGAGGAGGAGGCCAAGAACGGAATCTACTCCGACCGGGACAACGTTATTGTTGTGACTGACGAGGCGCATAGAACACAGTACGGATCGTTGGCGCTGAACATGCGCAAGGGTCTGCCAAATGCGAGCTTCATCGGCTTTACAGGCACGCCTCTCTTCGCCGACGATGAGATCACCAAGCAGGTATTCGGCGCGTATCTTTCCACTTACGACTTTCAGGACGCTATCGAGGATGGCGCAACTCTGCCGCTGTTCTATGATGCGCGGGGCGACAAGCTGCAGGTTTCAGGAAACGGCCTGAACGAAAAACTGGCCGAGGCGATTGCCGAAGCTGAAATCGACGATCCCGACGTGGCTGCCAAGCTCTCTGATGACCTGAAACGCGAGTACCATGTGGTTACGGCCGAGCCGCGCCTCCGGCATGTGGCTGAGGATTTCGCGTGGCATTTTTCGACAAACTGGGAAAGCGGCAAGGCAATGTTTGTGGCCATCGACAAGGTCACCGCTGTCCGGATGCATGATTACATTCAAAAGGCATGGCTAGCCCGTATAGCGGCGCTTGAGGCTGATTTGACATCTGTCGCTGACGATCAGGAACGCTTTATTCGCGAGCAACAGCTTGCGTGGATGCGTGAAACCCAGATGGCTGTGGTTGTCAGCGATGAGCAGAACGAGGTGAAAAAGTTCAAAGACTGGGATCTGGACATCATTCCGCATCGCAAGCGGATGAAGGACGGTTTCACAGTCAAGGAGATCGTCGGCGGGCGTGAAATTGAAAAGCGCCTCGATGTTGAAACTGCGTTCAAACGCGACGACCATCCGTTCCGCATCGTCATCGTCTGCGCCATGTGGCTGACGGGCTTTGACGTGCCGTCTTTGTCGACTCTTTATCTCGACAAACCACTGCAGGAACACACGCTCATGCAGGCCATTGCCCGGGCAAATCGGGTGAAGGAGGGCAAAAACAACGGTTTGATTGTCGACTATTGCGGCATTCTTAAGAACCTCCGAAAAGCACTGGCTACCTTCGCAGGACATACTGGCGGCGGGCCTATTGGCGGTGGCGAAGGCGAGGGACCTGAAGTCGACCCGCTCAATCCCGGAGACAAGCTGCTTGGCGAGCTTGCCGAGGCGATTGCATTGGTGCACGAACGCTTGAGTGACGAGGGCTACGACTTGGAGCGTATGAAGCTTGCAACGAGTTTCGATAAGATCAAGGCCCTTAAAGAGGCCAAGGAAACGATCAACAAAAATGACGAAACGCGGAAGGGATTTGAGATTGCTGCTCGTGCGGTGTTTCGCAAATACAAAGCCTGCCTGACTTTCGCTCGAGTCGAGACCTACAAGGCTGATTATCAAGCGATCAACTACATTTACGGTTCATTACAAAAGGACAAGGCCGAGGCCGATACAACCGCGATTATCAAGAAGCTGAACGAGATCGTCGCAAATGCTATCGACATCACTCCTGATACAGACGAGGAACGCATTTTTGATATTTCGAAAGTAAATTTCGAGCTCTTGCGTAAGGAGTTCAGCAGGAGCGAACGCAAAGCCAGTGACGTGCAGGATCTGCGGATGGTTTTACAAGAGCGGCTGGCCAAGATGCTTGCTGCGAACCCCACATTGAACGATTTCCAAGAACGCTTCGATAAGATTGTTGCGGAATACAACAAGGAAAAAGACAAGAATACCATCGAAGCCACCTTCGAAGCTTTGATGCGGCTTACTGCCGAAATGGAGGCCGAAGCGCAGGCGCATGTGGCTCTTGGCCTGACTCGGGAACAGAAGCCAATCTTCGATCTGTTGGTTCGTGAAGACCTGACCAAAGAAGAGATCCGACAGATTAAGTCGGCATCCGTTGAGCTGCTGAAAGCCATCCGACGAAAAATCGAAAAAGTGCAGGACGTCTTCCAGAAGCAAAGTACAAGAGACGGACTTAGGCAAGAGATTTACGACCTGCTTTATGATGAACGAACCGGCCTTCCCGCGTCCAAGTACGATGACGATGCACTGGACGAGAAAACAGCGGAGCTCTTTCAGTTCTTTGAAAACAGCTATGAAATAAGTGACGGCATATCGGCGATCGCCTAACCAAATGTGAGAAAACCGAAAAGCTGCTTTTGTAGCAAATGGAGGTCCTTTGGAAGATCAACTACCCGCCCCGCCAAGATGGGCTGAGAAAGCACTGCAAGGCATTGCTTTTTGGATAGGTCATCGTCGTTCTATCTATGAAGGATACGACTTAAGTGAGGGTGCGATTGTCGCAGAAATCTGCAATATCGTTTACGCGCATTTGAGCGATGGCCAAATTTTGAGGTGCGAAGTTCCCCTCTCAGAAATTTCACCCAGTTCAATAAACATTCCATCGCGAGGGCGCCCGCCAAGCGCAGACATTGTGATACAAAGGAAAACTAGCGGTGCAAGCATAAAGGGAACCACGAGCAATAAATACACCACTGAATACGTTGTTGAGGTCAAACGTGCCTCCGCGCAAAAGAACGATATTAACAAAGACATAGAGCGCCTTGCTGATGTGAAAGCTTGCAATCCCGAGATCGGGGCTTTTCTCATTATTGTTTCGGAAGCAAGAAGACCGGACAGGTTCGTAACCCAATCAGGCAACGCAAGACGGAAGCGAGAAAAGATCGAAGAAAAAAGCCAACTATATATACCACGTAGAGCCAAAAAAGCCGGGCATAGCTTTAGTCGCATCGAAAAGGCTCACTTCGCTTGCCTCGTGGAAGTGATCAATCCGCCGTCACATGAGGTGGCAGCAATGTAGTCTGCCGGGAAATGCTTTTGCCCAGCTGCCGCGCTTTCTTTTTAATGCTATGAGCAACAAACGAGCCTAATACAAAATGCCAAACGAACTGCCGTTAGATTTCAGCCAAGCCCTCAATTTGCCAAACGAAGACTTGGACGTCGAGTTCAAGCGTTCCCTCCCATTGAATGATAATGTTGGCAAAGCAAAGCTCGCTAAGGAAATTTGCGCACTGGCAAATCATGGAGGTGGTTGGATCGTATTGGGGCGCGAAGACGATGGAAGCTACCCTGAAACACTTCCAGATGAAATTGTAGGCGTCGACCAAGATCAGATTAACCAAATTGCGGCTGCATACTTGCAACCATCACCGCACTGCACCGTCAGTATGCAACAACCAAATGGAGTAGAGTTTTCAGTTCCAGTCATCTGGGTTCCTTCGTGTGGAACGTCACCGGTTTGTGGAAAGAAAAATGGCCCGAATGACGAACGCGGGCGTACACAAGGCGTCGCCAAGGGTGTTCACTACATTCGCAAGGCAGGCCCTGTTTCTGCGCCCATTGAAACGCCGGACGAATGGCAAGACGTGATAAGACGCTGTGTGTTAAGTGATAAGACGTCATTGCTTGGTGCCTTATCGACGATGATCGAGGAACCTCGACCAGTACTTGAAGCCGAAGGGCCAAACCTATTTGACGCGGACTTTGAGCACATGGTCGAGCTGTGGAAGAAAGAGGCTCAGGAGCATCCTTATGAGGTTGATCTCACAGATTGCTTTGTCGCCTATGGTTTCCAACTAATTGATGCTGAACCGGTTACGACGGATCAGCTAACAGAGTGCTTACGCCATCGTCGGCGAGACGCGCGGGGCGGGCATGTCTTTTTTGAAAATGACTACAACTCACCCTACCGTCCTTTTGTCATGGAAGTTGCGAATCATGACGGCCTTGAAGTTCATGTTAATACCGCGGACTTCGATCATCGCGCAATTTGGCGGCTTAGTGAGTGCTTGAGCGGAACAGAAATCATCTCTTACTGGGAAGACACTGCGTGGATTAAGCGTGCAGTAGAGGACAGGTCAACACTCACATGGAGTAGAGGCCAGCATATTTGGATCAAGCAGCAAATTGCCTATGCAAACAGTTTCCTCGCGACCGTGAAACATATCGCAGACTACTTCAACTTTACCGGTGATGTCCGCGTCCAAGTGCTTTTTAGTGGATTAAACGGAAGAAATCTAAACTCCACCGACATCAGCGTTTACTACAGCATGGACTACCGGGCGCGCCAGAATACGAAGCAAGTCGATTTTGTAGTGAATGCTGGAGATCTGTCGGTTGAAACCCGGAGCGCAACCATTGCGTCGATCATCCAACCGATGAACAAACTGACCCAAGGACCGGCAATTACCGCAGACAGTGTCGTTCGCGCTCTCCGAAATTAATGACTCCGCAGAAGAATTTGGTCATTGGTTCTCCATGCCAAAAGTAGAACATTCTACGGGTATTTTGCCCGACCTGAAAAGAAACTCGGGCATTGCGCCGATTCCGTCTAATTTTGGCTGGTGATAAAAGCTACCGTTGAGGCGGGCGTCATTGCAGTCACCAAGCGTAGTCTGCTTTAGGTTGGGGGCAGGTATGGGGGCGGCTTCACCTAAGAGTGAAAAAAATATATTATAATCAAAAGATTAGGTGGGTATTGTGGCAGCCCGTAGGGGAATCGAACCCCTCTTTCCAGGTTGAAAACCTGGCGTCCTAACCGATAGACGAACGGGCCACTTGGTCGTGAGCGGTTGATTAGGCAATCCGCGCCCGGCGCGCAAGCGGAAATTTCGCGTCTGACAAAGAAACTTTGCCGCAGTCAGTGTTCAACTGGTGCCGCGTCTTCGAGCCGCAACTGAACGCTTTGCCGCCCCCGCCATGTGTTGATGTCCAGGCGTCCGGCGAGGTGAAAATGCGCGCCGCCGTGGTTTTCCAGAGCCGGACCCAGAGGGCCGTCAAAGGCCCCGAAACAAATGGCATCCAGCGGTGTGCTGCCCGGCGCTGCAAAGCTGATCTTGAGGTGGTTCTCGCCGACGCGTTTCGCAAAGCGGATCGCCATATCGGCAAAGACGTAGCGCGGGGCAGGGGCGCTGGCTCCGAACGGGCCCGCCTGTTCAATTAGCTCCGCCAGTTCGACCGTGGCGGCGGCCGGCATGAGCATCCCGTCAAGCTTCAGATCGGCAGCTCCCGCCAGATGCGCGCCCTGCTTTTCCAAAAGCTCTGACAGGCGTGCCATGGCCTCTTCCAGCTTGCCCTCGGCGACCGTCAGGCCGGCCGCCATCTTGTGACCGCCGCCTTTCAGCAGATACCCTTCGGTGGTCAGACGCTGGATCGGCTGGCCAAGGTCAATGCCGGATATCGAGCGCCCGGAGCCTTTGCCAATACCGTCCTCCAGCCCGATCACAATGCTGGGCCTGCCGGAGGCTTCCTTGAGCCGCGAGGCCACGATCCCCACCACGCCCGGGTGCCAGCCGGGGCCCGCGGCCCAGACCAATGCTTTGTCGAGCCCTCTGGTTTCCGCCTGCGCCAGCGCAGCGGCGCGCACGCTGGCCTCTATCTCGCGCCGTTCGGTGTTCAACACGTCCAGGCGCTCTGCCAAGGCCGCGGCCTCATGCGGGTCGTCGGTGGCCAGAAGCCGCGCGCCCAGATCGGCGGCCCCGATGCGCCCACCGGCATTGACCCGGGGGCCGAGAAGGAAACCAAGGTGGTAGGCCGTGGGGGCGGTATCCATCCGCGCGACATCCGCCAATGCCGCCAGACCGGGCCGCTCCCGCCGGGCCATGACGCGCAGCCCCTGCCGGACAAAGGCGCGGTTCACCCCGACAAGCGGTGCGACATCGGCGACCGTGGCGAGGGCTACGAGGTCCAGCATCTCCATCAGGTCCGGCCCGGACTGTCCGGCGCTGCGCAGCTGACGACCCAGCTCGACCAGCAGCAGGAACACAACGCCTGCCGCACAGAGGTGTGCCAGATCGCCGGTCTCATCCTGCCGGTTGGGGTTCACCACGGCGCAGGCATCGGGCAGGGATTCCGCGCCCAGGTGGTGATCCAGCACCATGACATCGGCGCCGACAGCCGCGGCGATGGGGCCATGGGAGAGGGTGCCGCAATCGACACAGACGATCAGATCATGCATTCGGGCGAGATCGGCCATCGCCTCTTCGTTGGGGCCATAGCCTTCGTCAATCCGGTCGGGAATGTAGAGCGTGGCCTGCTGCCCCATCTGCCGCAACCAGACCAGCAGCAGGGCAGCGGAGGCGCCCCCATCCACGTCATAATCGGCAAAAATCGCGATTTTCTCCTTGCGCTGAACAGCCTGCAGGAACCGCGACGCCGCTTTTTCCATGTCCTTCAAAGCATGGGGGTCCGGCAACAGATCGCGCAACGATGGGGCGAGAAAGCCCTTGGCCTCGGCAGGGGGCACGGCCCGCCGCGCCAGCACCTGTGCCACAGCATCAGGCAGGTCACTTTGCTGGGCGATGGCTTCGGCAGCACGAGAGATGTCAACGGGTGGACCGATCCAGCGCCGCCCGGTCAGGCTCTGCTCTACGCCGAGAAAGCTCACTGCGTTTTCTCCCTCAAGAGCGCAGGCACCAGCGCCACTGCGGAGGTCTCAGGCCTCAACCGGCGTGCGATAGTTGATCCGGCGGACGGACCCGGTCTTGGACCGCATGATCAGCGTTTCGGTCGTCATCCAGCCCGGCTCGCGCTTGACGGCGGGCAGGATGTTGCCGTCGGTCACGCCGGTGGCGGCAAAGATCACGTCTTCGGTCACCATGTCGTCGCGGCTGTAGATGCGGTCGAAATCGGTGATCCCGGCCTTGCTGGCGCGGCCCTTTTCGTCGTCGTTGCGAAAGAGCAGGCGGCCGTACATCTGCCCGCCCATGCATTTCAACGCCGCAGCGGCGAGCACACCTTCGGGTGCGCCGCCCGCGCCCATATACATGTCGATGCCGGTGCCCGGCTCGGCGCAATGCATGACTCCAGCGACGTCACCATCGGTGATCAGACGGATGGAGGCACCGGTCTTGCGTACCTCGGCAATCATCTCCTCGTGCCGGGGACGTTCCAGAATGCACAGCGTGATGTCAGAGGCGCTACAGCCTTTGGCCTTGGCGAGGGCCGCGACCCGTTCGGCGGGGCTCATGTCCAGTGTCACCACATCCTTTGCATAGCCTGGCCCGATGGCGAGCTTGTCCATATAGACGTCCGGCGCGTGCAGCATG
Organism: uncultured Roseobacter sp.; assembly: GCF_947492555.1. Taxonomy (GTDB): domain Bacteria; phylum Pseudomonadota; class Alphaproteobacteria; order Rhodobacterales; family Rhodobacteraceae; genus Roseobacter. Next base: position 112,213 of record NZ_CANLNE010000001.1, on the reverse strand, counting down.
GAACCGCGTGGCCCCATGGCGATGACGGTCAGCGCGTTGGGCATGTCCTTGGCGGTCAGCGTGGTGCCTTCCAGCGGGTCAAGCGCGATGTCGACGCCGGGGCCATTGCCGGTGCCGACCTCTTCGCCAATGTAGAGCATTGGGGCCTCGTCCCGTTCGCCTTCGCCGATCACCACGACGCCCGCGATATCCAGCATGTTGAGCTGTTCACGCATGGCGTTGACCGCCGCCTGGTCGGCCGCTTTTTCATCGCCGTTGCCCACCAGCCGGGCAGAGGCCAGCGCCGCCGCCTCGGAGACGCGGGCAAGGCCGAGTGAAAGCATACGGTCCTGAAATTGAGCGTTGGCTGGCATGAAACTGTCCTTTTTGGGCATTAATTATGGGTAGGTGTATCGTTTGAGCGTGAGGCGTACAACCGCCGGTCAGACCGCTTCAATGCGCAGAGCGACAGGTGCGCCGGAGAGCACATTGGTGGTTTCCATGGCCGCCAGCGCCGCGTTCAGGGCATCGGGCGTGGTCTTGTGGGTCACGATCAGCACCGGCGCCGAGGTGTCTTCATGGCCATACTGGCGCATCCGATCAATGGAGACGCCCGCGTCGCCCAGTACCGTGGCGATCTTGGCCAGCGCGCCGGGTTTATCCTCAAGTGACATGCGCAGGTAATAGGGTGCGGGCAGTTCCGCACGGGCCGGGTTTGCCGTCGTCAGGCTGTCGGCGGGAAGGCCAAACACCGGTCCGCGCATCCCCTTTGCGATGTCACAGACGTCGGCCATGACAGCACTGGCAGTGGGGCCTTCGCCCGCACCCGGACCGCGCAGGACGATCTGACCCACCGCGTCGCCATCCAGAACCACCATGTTGGTACCACCCTCAAGCTGTCCCAGCGGCGAGGTGTCGGGCACGAGGCAGGGCTGCATGCGCTGCTCCAACCCGCGTCCGGTTTTCTGTGCCACGCCCAGCAGTTTGATCTTGTACCCCATGTCGGCAGCGGCGTGGATGTCATCGATGCTCACCCGGTCGATCCCTTCCAGCGTGATGCCGTCGAAATGCACCTTGGTGCCAAAGGCGAGCGAGGCCAGGATGGCGAGCTTATGCGCCGCATCGATACCGCCCACGTCAAGCTGCGGATCGGCCTCCAGATAGCCCAGCCCGTCAGCCTCGGCAAAGACCTCTTCATAGCTGAGGCCCGCGCTTTCCATGCGGGTCAGGATGTAGTTGCACGACCCGTTCATCACCCCCATGACCCGGGTGATTTCATTGCCCGCAAGCCCTTCGGTCAGCGATTTGATGACCGGGATGCCCCCCGCAACCGCTGCCTCGTAGCGCAGGGCACGCCCGGCGCCTTCGGCCTGTTCCGCCAGCGCCTGACCGTGGATCGCCAGCAATGCTTTGTTGGCGGTCACCACGTCCTTGCCCGCCGTCAGCGCCGCCTCGACGGCCTGCCTGGCCGGGCCCTCATCGCCGCCAATCAGTTCGACAAAGACATCCACGTCATCGCGTGTCGCCAGATCGACTGGGTCATTTTCCCAGGCGTAGTGGTCCAGCGGCACACCGCGATCCTTGGCCCGGTCGCGGGCAGAGACGGCGGAAATGACGATCTCTCGCCCGCTGCGCGCGGCCAGCAGGGCGGCGTGTTGCCGAATGATGCGCAGAACGCCGATTCCAACCGTGCCCAGACCAGCAATTCCAAGACGCAGCGGCGCAGACATAACGGCAATTCCTTTGATTTTCAGGGCGAAGCGGTTGTTTTTCGCCATGTAGCGGGTTCGGCAGCGACGTGCAACGCGCTTGGTGCTATTGCACCTCATCCTCCAGCCGGTTCCGTTCTTCTCCGCTGAGCACCGATCCGCGCAGCCCTGCGGCGCGCGCCTGCAGGCCGCTGACCCGTGCTTCAAGCTGCGCTTGTGTCTCCTCGGTCTTGCTCTGCCGGGTCTCGGTCGAGGTCAGCAAGGGATCAAAGGGAATCAGGTCCGGAAAATCCGCCTCCCGCGCGGCCTGTCCCGTTGCGTCTTCGATCTCAGGAAACTGCACGCAACCGACAACACCGAGGATGAGGATCAGGAAGGCGGCAAGGCGCATAAAGGAGCTCCGATTGGTCGTAATTGTTGTGCCTCAAGCGCCCGACGCGCGCAAGGAGGGTTTGTTTTGAACATTTGTTCAGATATCCTTGGCCATCATGGCTCGTACCGCAGGTTCACATTCAGACATTACCGGCCCGCGCGTGCGTGCGGCAGCGCTAAAGCTCTTTGCACGTCAGGGCTTTGCGGCGGTTTCAATGCGCGAAATCGCGCGCGAGGTCGGGGTGCAGGTCGGCGCGCTTTACAACTACACCCCGGACAAACAAAGCTTGCTTTTTGATCTGATGAAGAGCCACCTGGACGCTCTGCTGGCCGCGTTTCAGGACGACGCCGATGCAGATCCGGTGGCTCGGTTGAAACACTTTGTGCAGTTTCACATCCACTTCCACCATGACCGGCCAGACGCGGTGTTCATCGCCTATATGGAATTGCGCAACCTGACGCCTGCAAATTTCGTGCAGATCGAAACCCTGCGCCGGGCCTATGAAGACCGGTTGGAGGCTATATTGCGGGCGGGCGTGATTACCGGTGATTTTGCCGTGGCCGATACCAAGATCGCGATGCGTGCGGTGATCGCCATGCTGACCGGTATTAACACGTGGTTCCGCGCGGATGGCAGGCTGTCGCTTGACGATGTCACCGCACAGTATTGGCAGATGGTGTGCAAGGCGGTGTCCGCATCGGACGGGTCGAGCCCATAGCGTAAACCATCACATTATGTGATGTATATCATGTCATATATTCGTTTTCATTATTTTCTATGCGCCCCTATATCCTCAGAGGCCCCATAGCGGGCTCGGCTGAAAGGAGGCTCAGATGGTTTACGAAACAGCGATTGAAGAACGTCACAGCTCACTGCGGAGTGTCACGCATACACTCTTGCTTCTGGCAACAGGCGTATTTCTTGGCATCATGCTGGCAGAGCTGCGTGAGGTTGCGATGGACAGCGATGCGCGCGCAGCCTTCGAGGCACAACCGATTGCAGGTGAAGACTGGCACGGCAACGTGCGCCGGTCGACCCCCTGACGGCTCAGGGGGCGGACCACCAGGCGCCTGGTTTTTTCCGCCCCCCACGCCCCTTATCCAGCCAAAGCGCCACCTGCCTGAGGGGTGAGAGCGCAAGGCGCAGCCACAGCCGGTGATACCATTTGCGAAAGTCCCGGTTGAACGGACAGACCCGCAGGCAGATCGCACAATCGGACGCCAGCTTGGCCCAGAACCCAAAGCATTTCTCTGCGTCGGATGTCCATTTGCGCACGCCCTTGAGGGCGGAGATATTGGTGCCCCCAACTTCCGGCGGACCAAAGGGCAGGGCCTTGACCGGGCAGGCCTCGGCGCATTTGGTGCAGATGTCGCAAAATGCCCTGACGCCCTGCGGTTTGGGGCTGTCATGCGCCAGAGGCAGCGACGTGAAAATCTTCGAAAACCGAAGCCGCGGCCCGAATTCCGGGGTGATCACCATCTGGTTACGCGCATATTCCCCCAGCCCCGCCTGGAGCGCATAGGGAATCACCAGCGCCGTGTCGTTCATCGACGGGACGGCCTCATACCCGAGATTACGGATGTAGGCGGCCAGCTGCATCACGGTTGCGGCCTCCTGACTGTAAGCGCGCCCGGTGGCCGCACCAGCGGTCGCTGCGGGGTAGGTATCAACCAGATCTGCATCCATCTCATGCCCCAGCACGATCACAGACGTAATCCCCTCGGGCAGGTTGTTCGGTGCGTCAGACAGATCACGCGTGTCGATGCGGGCGCTGTAGTGCCAGCGCGCATCAACCCCGGTAATTCCGCATAAGTCTGCTTTAAAAAAGCGCGCTACCTTTTTGATCTCGCGCGACATATCGTTCGAATCTGTAACCTTGAGGGCCACAGGAGCGACGGGTGTATCGGCGCTGATCGGTGCCTGAAACCCTTCGCGGCGCCCTTGATCGGCAAAGCGGTCCGTCATCACATCCGAGATCAGCCAGGACGCATTGCGCAGCGCAAAGTCCCGCTGACCAAACCCATCGCCCCGGCGCGGGGTCGCCTCCATCCGGTAGGAGGCGAAAAACGCGTCAGACCGCGCGCTGCGCACGGCGGGATCCCAGAACGCCCGGGTGAAAATGTCATTGCGCTGCGCAAAGGGCTCAAACCCGTCGGTCACGTCGATCCCGGCGGCCTTGTCAGAGACGTCGCTGTGCAACTCCTTTACCATCCTCTCAGGGTACGCCGCGAAATTCATCGGTCAATCGTAAAGGTCGCAAACAGGCGCGACCGTGGCGGCCGGGGTTCGCAGGCTGCCCGAAACACGATTGTCAGGGAGTGCGACATGAAGATTGGTTTTATCGGGCTGGGCAATGTCGGTAGCAAGCTTTGCGGCTCGCTGATCCGCAACAAGATGGATGTGCAGGTCTTTGATCTCAATGCGGAATTAGTGGCGGCGAAGGTGACCCAGGGGGCCGCAGAGGGCCAGAGCCCCGCGCGGATGATGCAGGCCTGCGATGCCGTGATCACCTGCCTGCCGTCGCCTGCCGCCTCCGCCGCGGTGCTCGACGAGATGTTGCCGCACGTCGCACCCGGAAAAGTCTGGATGGAAATGTCGACAACGGACGCCGCCGAGGTTAAACGGCTGGGTGCGCTGGTCATGGCCAAAGGGGGCGCTGCGGTCGACTGCCCGGTCTCGGGCGGATGCCACCGCGCGGACACCGGCAACATCTCGATCTACGCAGGTTGTGACCGTGCCACCTTCGACCGCGTGCTGCCCGTCCTGACGTGCATGGGGCGCCGTATCCTGCACGTGGGCGAGATCGGAAACGCCAGCGTTCTCAAGGTGATGACCAACTATCTTGCAACGGCCAACCTGCTGACCCTGTGCGAGGCGCTCACGGTCATGAAAGCCGCAGGAATGGACATGGGCACCACCTACGAGGCGATTGCGATGTCTTCAGGCACCTCCTTCGTGCACGAAACCGAAAGCCAGCTGATCCTGTCGGGATCCCGCGACGTGAACTTCACCATGGACCTGGTGCAAAAGGACATCGGGCTCTTCCAAAAACTGGCCGATGTACACGGGGTTCCGCTCGAACTGTCCCCCAAGGTGATCGAGATGATGGCGGATGGGCAGGCGCGCTACGGCACCCGCGCGCAGTCCGACCGCATGATCGAACGGCTGGAAGAGGCCACCGGGCTTGAGATCCGCGCCCCCGGGTTCCCGCTGGAACTGATCGATGACGAACCCGAAGCGCGCGGCTACGAGGTCACCACCAACCGCTGATTTTCATTGTTCTGCCAATATGCCGGGGTTTGGGGCAGCGCCCCAATCCTGTCTCACACCAGCTGACCTTCGGGGGTCAGCGTCGTCTTGCCGCCAAGATAGGGTGCCAGCACATCGGGCAAGACAACCGAGCCATCCTCCTGCTGACCGTTTTCCAGCACAGCAATCAGACACCGTCCGACCGCAAGACCCGAACCGTTCAGCGTATGAACGAACCGGGGCTTGCCGCCATCCGCCGGTTTGTACCGTGCATTCATCCGCCGCGCCTGGAAATCGCCGGTGGTGGAGACCGATGAAATCTCGCGGTAGCTGTCCTGACCGGGCAACCACGCCTCGATGTCATAGGTGCGCTTGGCGCCAAACCCCATGTCACCGGTGCACAGGATCACAGTGCGGTAGGGGATAACCAGCCGTTCCAGAATATCCTCGGCACAGCGCAGCATGCGCTTTTGCTCTGCATCTGATTGATCGGGCAGGGTGACGGACACCATTTCCACTTTTTCGAACTGGTGCTGGCGCAGCATGCCCGCCGTGTCCCGGCCCGCACTGCCCGCCTCGGACCGGAAACACAACGTGTGGGCGGTCATCCGGCGCGGCAGGTCCGCTTCGTCCAACACGTCCCCTGCCACCGAATAGGTCAGCGTGATCTCGGAGGTGGAAATCAACCACATATCCTCCGTCGTCTTGTAGCTGTCCTCAGCAAATTTCGGCAGCTTGTCGGTGCCATACATCGCCTCATCCCGCACCAGCACCGGACAGTTCACTTCCGTCAGCCCGTTGTGATCCACGTGAGTGTCGATCATGAATTGCGCCAGCGCCCGGTGGATGCGCGCCACGGCCCCTTTGAGCATCACAAACCGCGCGCCCGAGGTCTTGGCAGCCGTTTCGAAATCCATCGACGCGGCAACCCCGGCGATCTCGTAGTGCTCCTTGGGTGCGAAACCGAAAGCAGGGACATCGCCCCAACGGTTCACTTCGACATTATCCTCTTCATCCGCACCGTCCGGCACATCGGCCGCGGGCAGATTGGCGATCCAGGCCAGTTTCTCGGTCAGCTGAGCGTCAAGCTCCTTGGCTTCCGCCTGCATGGCGGCGACTTCGGCCTTTTTCTCACCGACAAGAGCGCGGAGACGCTCGAACTCCGCATCGTTGCCAGTGGCCTTCGCAGCGCCAACTTCCTTGGAGGCCTTGTTCTGATCCGCCTGTGCGGTTTCTGCGGCACTGATCTTGGCCCGACGCGCCTCGTCCAGCGCCAACAGCGCGGCAGACGCGGGGGCCTCTCCCCGGCGCGCCAGGGCGGCGTCAAAAGCATCGGGGTTTTCACGGATGGCACGAATATCATGCATGTCGGCAGTCCTTGATCTGAGTCGTCACGTATTGCTGCTTATGACCGATCTTGGTGCGGTCCGTAACCATGAGATTTCACTGTCCCGGCGCCACTTTGGTGCCGCGCGCGTCCGCCCGTTCCCACGCGTCTTTCCAGTGGTCAGTGATCCAGTCGTCAACTGGAACCGCCAGCGTTGTCGGGTTTTCGCTGCCAATGCGCCCCACGATCACGCCGACGAGATGCCAGTCACCATCAACTTGCGCCAGAACCGGACCTCCGGAGTTGCCACTCACGACTTCGCAATCGATGACGATCACGTCGTGGTCATCTTCCGGGATCACAGGGCAGTTGAACCGACCGGCAAGCCGTTCCTTCCCACCACGGTTGTAGCCCATCAGGGCCAGAGGTCCGCTGATCTGCCGGTCCGGCTGGAACAGGGGGAGCGGGGTAACCAGATCTGCGGGCAAGGGCGTGTCCAGCCGCAGAACCGCCACATCGTATTTGAACCGGGTGTTTCCTTTTGCAAACGGGTAGGCAGGATGCACATCCCTTTGCACAGAGCCGCGGTAGATCGTGGCAGCATCTTGTGTTTTTCCCAAAATGAAGTGGCGCTGACGTGTACGTTTTGCTGTACCACCTGCGCAATGCGCAGCCGTCAGCACCAGATCGGGCGCGATCAGCGTGCCCGTGCAGGTCGCCGATTTTTCGGGGCTGGTGCTGTTGATCCCTCCGACGGCCAACCAAAGCGCGCGCTCCGCCGGATCCAGAGCAGGCAGGGGGGCCGCAAGGAGGGGCGCGGCAAATCCGATTGCGCAGGCCAGGATTCCTCCCAGAATTGCGCTGGTTTCTTTCCCGTTTGCCATATGATCTCCCAAACCTCGTATCGCGTCACAATGGCCTGAATTGCCGGGCGCGCCAAGGGGGCGGTGACAGGCAGGATGGTGCCGGTCAGGGTCAAGCAGTATTGTGCAAAGCCTCCCTTGCAAAGCGCCGTGTGAGCCCATAGGTTCCGCCAAAATTCGCGACCTGCTTAACGCGTTGTCGCGCCCCACCCGGAAGGACCATTTTCATGGAAGCGTTCGCGCAATTTGTGCCCCTCATCCTGATCTTTGCGATCATGTATTTCCTGCTGATCCGCCCGCAGCAGAAAAAAGTCAAAGAGCATCAGGCGATGGTGGCCGCGCTGCGCCGCGGCGATCAGGTGGTGACCCAGGGTGGGATCATCGGCAAGGTGGCCAAGGTCAAGGAAGACGGCGAGCTGGAGCTGGAAATCGCCGATGGCGTGAAAGTACGCGTGGTGCAATCCACCATCGCCACCGTTGTCTCCAAGACCGAACCGGCGAAGTAACAACGCCTCCTGACGCGTTCGAAAAGGCGTAGACATGCTGCAAATCGATCTTTGGAAGCGGATCACCATCTGGCTGACCTGTGCGGTGGGCCTGTGGCTTGCGATGCCCAACGCCTTCTACACGAACGTTGAAAAACACAACGACGCGGTTCAGGCCATCGAACTGGGTGCTACCACGCCGGAAAATCTGGCGGATCAGGCGCGCTGGCCGGATTGGATGCCCTCGGGGCTGGTGAACCTCGGTCTCGATCTGCGCGGCGGCGCGCATCTGCTGGCAGAGGTGCAGGTCGAGGATGTCTACGCGGCGCGGATGCAGGCGGCCTGGCCGGAAATCCGCGACAGCCTGCGCCCGGAGCGGTCAACGGTTGGCACGATCCGGCTGCAGCCTTCAGCCGATGATGAGGTGCGGGTACGCATCAGTCAGCCGGAGGGCATGCCGCGCGCGCTGGAAATCGTGCGTGGGCTGGCGCGCCCGGTGCAGACCCTGACCGGGGTGGGTGCCAATGACATCGAGGTGCGCGCGGAAAACGACCTGATCATCGTCACCTTGTCAGAAGCTGAAAAGCTTGCGACCGACGAACGGACCGTTCAGCAAAGTCTCGAAATCATTCGCCGCCGGATCGACGAGGTTGGCACCCGCGAACCAACGATCCAGCGTCAGGGTGCGGACCGTATCCTCATCCAGGTGCCCGGAATCGGGTCGGCGGGCGAGTTGAAAGAGATCATCGGCACCACGGCGCAACTGACCTTCAACCCGGTGGTGACGCGCGGTACGAACCCCGATGCCTCTGCCGGGATCGGCAACAAGATCGTGCCGTCTTTGGATGAGCCCGGCGTTTTCTACACCATCGAAGCGGCGCCCGTCGTGACGGGTGAGGAACTGGTGGACGCGCAGCCTGCGTTTGATCAGAACGGTCGCCCGGCGGTGAACTTCCGCTTCAATACTTCCGGGGCCCGCAAGTTCGGTGACTACACAGCGGTAAACATCGGCTCCCCGTTTGCCATCATTTTGGATGACGAGGTGGTCAGCGCCCCCACGATCCAAAGCCATATTCCCGGGGGCTCCGGCATCATCACCGGGCGCTTCACTGTGGAGGAATCGACCAATCTCGCGGTGCTGCTGCGGGCAGGGGCCTTGCCGGCGGGGCTCGAATTCCTCGAAGAACGCACCATCGGTCCGGAACTGGGGCAGGACAGCATCGATGCGGGTAAGGTCGCGACCATCGTGGCTTTCAGCGCCGTACTGGTCTTCATGTTTCTCAGCTACGGGCTCTTCGGGATCTTTGCCAATATTGCGCTGATCATCAACATCGGGCTGATCTTTGGTCTGCTGAGCCTCATCGGCGCCACGCTGACCCTTCCGGGGATTGCGGGTATCGTGCTGACAGTCGGGATGGCGGTGGATGCCAACGTGCTGATCTTTGAACGGATTCGCGAGGAATTGAAGACGTCCAAAGGCCCTGCACGAGCGATTGAACTGGGCTATGAAAAAGCGCTCAGCGCGATCCTCGACGCCAATATCACGACCTTCATCACCGCGACGATCCTCTTTGCCATGGGCTCGGGTCCGGTGCGCGGCTTTGCGATCACGCTGGGTCTGGGTATCCTGACCTCCGTTTTCACCGCGATTTTCGTCACCCGCCTGCTGGTGGTGATGTGGTTTGAACGTCGCCGCCCCAAAACGATCGAGATTTGATATGCGCCTGAAACTGGTCAAACAGAATACGAATTTCGATTTCTTCAAACGCTGGAAACTCTGGCTGGGCATCTCGGGTCTGATGATGGTGGTGGCCTTTGCCTCTTTCATGATCCAGGGGTTGAATTTCGGTATCGATTTCCGGGGCGGTACCACGATCCGCACCGAAAGCCCGCTGCCGGTGGAAATCGGCGTCTACCGCGATGCCATTGCCGTGCTGGACCTGGGCGATGTCACGATCACCGAGGTCTTCGATCCCACCTTCGAGGCGGATCAGAACGTCGCCATGATCCGCATTCAGGCGCAGGACGGGCAGGAGGCGGTGACCACCGAAGTGATTGCCGCCGTGCAGGAGGCACTCAGAACCGTGCGGCCGGATATCAAGTTTGTTTCGGTCGAATCCGTGGGGCCAAAGGTGTCTGGCGAGTTGATCCAGACAGCGGCGATTGCCGTCGTGCTCGCCATCGGGGCGGTGCTGATCTACATCTGGCTGCGCTTTGAATGGCAGTTTGCCCTCGGCGCCGTGCTGGCGCTGGTGCATGACGTGATCCTGACCATCGGCGTCTTTTCCGAATTGCAGATCCGTTTTGACCTCGCGATCATTGCCGCCCTGCTGACCATCGTGGGCTATTCGCTGAACGACACCGTGGTGGTCTTTGACCGGGTCCGCGAGAACCTGCGCAAATACAAGAAACGCCCGCTGAACGAGGTGTTGAATATCTCCATCAACGAGACGCTCAGCCGGACCTTCATGACCTCCGTGACCACGCTGCTGGCGCTCATCGCGCTTTTTGTGCTGGGCGGCGACGTGATCCGCGGCTTTGTCTTTGCGATGATCTGGGGCGTGATCGTCGGGACCTACAGCTCGATCTTCGTGGCCTCTGCCGCGCTTCTCTATCTGGGCGTGAAACGCGATTGGTCCAAGCCGGACGCCAATTCCGGCAACCAATACGCGGGCATTGATGCTTGAGGCGCTTTCAGGCGTTACCGATACAGGCGGGCTGATCTGGCTGACACTGGGCGTTCTCGCCGCCGGCATGGTGCGCGGGTTTGCCGGCTTCGGCAGCGGCATGATCATCATGCCCGTCGCTGCCTCCGTCCTCTCCCCCGTCGAAGCGGTGATTTTCATGATGATGGCGGAACTGGTCGGCCCCCTGCCGAACCTGCCTGCCGCCTGGCGGGATGGCGCGCCGCGCGACGTGGGGCGGCTGATGTTGGGTGCGACGCTGACCATTCCCGTGGGCGTCTTTTGCCTGTCGCATATGGATGCCACCTTCTTTGGCTGGGTGGTGTCTATCTGTGTGGCGGTCCTGCTGGTGCTGGTCATGTCCGGCTGGCGCTACAAGGGCGTGCTGACCCGGCCCATGACCGTTGCAACCGGGGGTTTGGGCGGTTTCATGGGGGGATTTGCCGGGGTGCCGGGGCCCCCGGTGATCATGCTCTACATGTCCAGCCGTCTGCCGATTTCGGTCATCCGCGCAAACTTCCTGCTCTACCTGCTGGCGATTGATTTCGTGATGATCGCGGTGTTCTTCGCGCTGGACCTGTTTGTCTGGAAAATCGCGCTGCTGGGGCTGCTGGCGGGCATCCCCAACGTGGTGGCCAATATGATCGGCGCCCGGCTGTTCGATCCGACGGCAGAGCTTCTTTTTCGCCGGGTGGCCTACCTCATCATTGCGACATCGGCTATTCTGGGGTTGCCGATCTGGAGCTAGGAGACGGGCATGCGCCTCAACGAAATTTCATTCACTGACGCGAAACCGATCGAGGGATATGGGGTGGGGTTCTTCCGCATCGGCGGCGAGGTCTTCCAGGGCCCGGTCATCGCCGGACCCAAGGGCACATTTGGGTGGCAGGGGTACGAGGATGTCGATGCACTCCTGGCCCTGAAGGACGAAATTGACGTGCTTTTTGTCGGCACCGGGGCCGAGACCGCGCATCTGCCCTCCGATGTCCGTGCCACGCTGGAAGAGGCGGGTATGGGCGTCGAGGTTATGGCCTCACCTGCTGCCTGTCGGACGTACAACGTGCTGCTGAGCGAGGGCCGCCGCATCGCGCTGGCGCTGATCCCGGTTTGAACGGGCTTTTGGTTGCGCGGGCAATCGGTTAACGCTGTCTCATGACATTGACGATCCGTGATCTTTGCGTGGCGCGCGGTGGGCTGCCGGTGCTGCAGGGGCTGAGCTTCACGCTTGCGCCGGGGCAGGCGCTGATCTTGCGCGGGCCCAATGGATCGGGCAAGACCACTTTGCTGCGGACGCTGGCCGGACTGCAACCACCGCTTGCCGGGCAGATTGACGGGGCAGAGGAGCAGATCGCCTATGCAGCGCATTCCGACGGGCTCAAGGCCATGCTTTCCGTGCGGGAGAACCTGACTTTCTGGGCTGATGTGTTCGGGCAATCGGACATTGTGCCGGCCCTTGATGCCTTCGCCTTGATGCCGCTGATCGACCGGCTGGCGGGCACGCTGTCGGCGGGGCAGAAACGCAGGCTGGGGCTCGCGCGGATGCTGGTGACCGGACGGCCGATCTGGATGCTGGATGAGCCGACCGTCTCACTCGACGTGGACGCCGTGGCGCAATTCGCGGTCGCTGTGCGCAGACATCTGGCGGCAGGGGGGATGGCGCTGATCGCCACCCACATCGACCTTGGGCTGGAAGCCGAGGTGTTGGATGTCACGCCCTTTCGCGCGACACAGGACACGCGCGCGGGCGCCAGTGACGAGGCGTTCCTATGACAGCGCTGCTGCGTCGCGATCTGAAACTGGCGGTGCGGGCCGGGGGTGGCTTTGGCCTTGGCCTCGCGTTTTTCCTGATCGTGACGGTGCTGGTGCCCTTTGGCGTGGGCCCGCAGTCCGAGCTCTTGTCGCGCATCGCACCGGGCATTCTCTGGCTGGGCGCCTTGCTGGCCTGCCTTTTGTCACTCGACCGGCTGCTGGCGCTGGATTGGGAGGATGGCACGCTCGATCTGCTCGCGACCTCGCCGCTGCCACTCGAGGCCGCGCTCGGCATCAAGGCGCTGGCCCATTGGATCACCACCGGGTTGCCGCTGGTGCTGGCCGTGCCGGTGCTGGGCATCCTGTTGAACCTCCCTGCGCAAGGGTATGGCTGGCTGGTCCTGTCGCTGCTGCTTGGGACCCCCGCGCTTTCGGTCATTGGCACCTTCGGGGCGGCGCTGACGGTGGGGGTGAAACGGGGCGGGCTCTTGATGTCGCTCTTGGTGCTGCCGCTCTATGTGCCGACGCTGATCTTTGGTGCAGAGGCTGCGCGACGAGGAGCCACGGGGATGGACCCGCTCACGCCGCTCTTGATGCTGTCAGGGATCACGGCAGGTGTTGTGGCCATCATGCCCTTCGCCTCTGCCGCCGCACTGCGGGTGAACTTGCGGTGACCGGGACCATTTGCCCATTGAGCCAAAAGGCCGAAAGGCTTAGATCAGTGCCATGTCCATGACCGAAGACACAGCCACACCCAAACGCCCCTCCGGCTTTTGGAGCTATGCAAACCCGGTGAAGTTCCTGGGCCTCAGCGAACGGGTTCTGCCCGCGCTCTGGGGGCTGGCGGCGCTTTCGCTGATCGTTGGCCTGATCTGGGGGTTTTTCTTCACGCCGGATGATTTCCGGCAGGGCTCCACCGTCAAGATCATCTACCTGCACGTGCCTTCCGCGATGATGGCGATCAATGCCTGGGTGATGATGCTGGTGGCCTCGCTGATCTGGCTGATCCGGCGCCACCACGTCAGCGCACTGGCGGCCAAAGCCGCCGCACCCGTGGGCGTCGTGATGACCTTGATTGCGCTCTGCACCGGGGCGATCTGGGGGCAGCCGATGTGGGGCGACTGGTGGGCGTGGGACCCGCGCCTGACCTCCTTCCTGATCCTGTTTCTGTTCTATCTGGGCTACATCGCGCTCTGGGAAGCCATCGAGGACCCGGACACCGCTGCTGACCTCACCTCTGTGCTGTGTCTGGTGGGATCTGTCTTTGCAGTGCTGTCACGCTACGCGGTGAACTTCTGGAACCAGGGCCTGCACCAGGGCGCCTCTCTCAGCCTTGATAAGGAGGAGAACGTGGCGGATGTCTTCTACTTCCCGCTGCTGGTCTGCATTGCGGGCTTCGTGCTGCTTTTTCTCGCGCTGGTACTCTACCGCACAGGCACCGAGATTCGTCTGCGCCGCACCCGTGCGCTACAGGCGCGGGAGGCCCGGCTGTGATGCCCGATCTTGGCAAATATGCAGATGCGGTGCTCTCCGCTTACGGGGTCTCCATCCTGCTGCTGGTCCTGCTGGTCGCATTGAGCCTGCGGCAGGGCAAACGCGCCCGCCGCGCGTTGCAGGATGTGGAAAAAAGGAGCAAGCCCAATGCCTAAAGTCTCGCCCCTGATGATCGCCCCGCCGCTGATCTTTGCCGGGTTCGTTGCCCTCGCAGGCATTGGCATGTTCCGCGACAATCCCAATGACCTGCCCTCCACGATGATCGGACAACGCGCCCCGGCGATTACAACGGATGTGCTGGGCGACTATCCCAGCGTCACACCCGAAGCGATGGCGACGGGTGAAGTCACGCTGGTGAATTTCTGGGCCAGCTGGTGCCCGCCGTGCCGAGCGGAACACCCCAACCTCCTGCGCATGGCGGCAGAGGGCATGCCGATCATCGGTGTGAATTTCAAGGATCAGGCGGGCACCGCCACGCGCTATCTGGACGATGATGGCAACCCCTTTGAGGCGGTGGCCTTCGATCCGCAGGGCCGCACGGCCATCGACTGGGGTGTGACCGCACCGCCGGAAACCTTCATACTGGATGCCGAGGGCACCGTGCTCTTCCGCTTTGCTGGCCCGCTGATTGGCAGCGACTATGAGCAGCGGTTCCTGCCGGAGTTGGAAAAGGCGCGCGCGGCGCAGTAAGCCCCCGCGCTGCCTGTGAGCGCACAGGGTGTCACTGCGCGTCTGCCTTTTTCCCCCGCCACAGGATAAAGAGACCCGACACAACGATCACGGCAGAGCCGAGCAGCATTGAAAAACTCAACTGCTCGCCAAAGAAAACCACACCGAAGCCCACACCGAACAGCAATCTGACGTATCTGAAGGGCGTAACGGCAGAGACTTCGCCAGTGCGCATCGCCTTCATCAGGCAGCTATAGGCCGCAACGCCGGCCAGAACCGCCCCTGCCAGAAAAAGAGATGTCTGGGCCGTTGGGATCACAAACGGCTGTGCCTGCCATGCCGAAAAAATCACACCGGCGACGACAACAGACAAAAATCCATATAGCCCGAGGATCGGGGTGCTGAGTGATGCGGGCGCGGCGCGGCTGGCCAGATCGCGCCCGGCAAATCCGATCATGCCGATGACGGCCAGCATCGAGAGCATGGAGAAACTGTCCGTTCCCGGCCGAACGATGATCACAACCCCGGCCAGTCCGATGAGAATGGCCGCCCATCTGCGCCATCCGACCTTTTCGCCAAAGACCAGCGCCGCGCCCGCAACCACGACCAGCGGCGTTGCCTGCAGGATCACGGTCGCCGAGGACAAGGGGGTGAGCGAAATGGCCAGGATGTAGAAGAGGCGTCCGACAATTTCAAAGAGCACGCGAATGCGCATCGGGCGCGATACCACATCCGGGGTGAACAGCGGCTCTCTTTGATGCAGGGCCAGACAGGCGAACAGAAAGGCACCGCCCAGGCCGAATATAATCAGGATTTGACCCACCGGCAGCATGTTGGAGGCTGCTTTCACAAAGGCATCCTCGACCGTGAAAGCCGCCATTGAGGCGATCATCCAGATGCTGCCGATCAGGTTGGCCCTGTTATCCGTGGCGAT
Source organism: uncultured Roseobacter sp. (assembly GCF_947492555.1). Classification (GTDB taxonomy): domain Bacteria; phylum Pseudomonadota; class Alphaproteobacteria; order Rhodobacterales; family Rhodobacteraceae; genus Roseobacter. The sequence goes on along the minus strand of NZ_CANLNE010000001.1, from coordinate 96,698 downwards.
GGCGGGAATGGTAAGGAGTCCAGTTCTGTCGGCCCGTGCGTGCCCGTGACCGCTATCCCACTGAGCGGTCGTGGTCTAGAGTTCCAGCACTCATTTTTCCTTTTTGCTGAGAGGGTTGGAATGCCAACTTACATACCCGCTGGGCTGCCAAAAGGGGGATTTGACCAACAGCGTGCCGTCGATGAGCGCCAGATTTGGCGCCCCTGCATGCCGCCACACGCGCTGAAATCGCTGTTCTTAATCATGATTTAAGTCAGCCAAAGCTATTGCATGGAAGAGTGCTACCATAGGCACCTCAATAGAAAGCCTGTCCCATGACGCGTGTCAAAAATCTCTATCTCGGTCTGGCAGCCGTACTTTTTGCTGGTGTTGCACAGGCGCAGACCGTGCAGGAACCGCCACGCTTTGACGGCAGTCGCTCGGCTGCCTCCTCTTCAAGCGCCGTTGATTCGTCAGACCCTCAGCGCGCTGTACAGTCTCAGGGTGGCACACTGTCCAGAACCCTTGTGGGAGAGGCCATCCTGGAAGCGGCGCGGGAAGAGGGCCGGTACTTCATCGAAGAGCGCCGACAGCAGGCCACGCAACCAGGCAGCGACTAGGGCCTTGATGGTTCAGGGCCTTGGCCTGCTGCCTCCATCACAATGAAAAAAGGCCCCGGAGGAGATCCGGAGCCTTCTTTGAGTTTATCAGAACGGATAATCAGGCCGCTTCTTGGGCGAGGTTGCGCAAAACGTAGTGCAGCACGCCGCCATGTTCGATGTATTCGATCTCGATCGCGGTATCGATCCGGCATTTCAGCGTAATTTCTTTCACTGAACCGTCCGCCATGGCGATGGTGCAGGGTACTTCCTGCAGCGGCTTGATGGTGTCCAGACCGGCAATGGAGACGGTCTCTTCCCCGGTCAGGCCCAGCGACTTGCGTGTATCGCCGCCGGTGAATTCAAAGGGGATCACGCCCATACCCACGAGGTTGGAGCGGTGGATACGCTCAAAGCTCTCCGCGATCACCGCCTTGACGCCGAGCAGCGCAGTGCCCTTGGCAGCCCAGTCACGGGAAGACCCTGCGCCATATTGCTCACCACCAAAGACGACCAGCGGTGTGCCCGCGTCCTGATAAGCCATCGCGGCGTCGTAGATCGACGTCTGGTCGCCATCGGGGCCCTTGGTGTAGCCGCCCTCGACCCCGTCCAGCATCTCGTTCTTGATGCGGATGTTGGCGAAAGTGCCGCGCATCATCACCTCGTGGTTGCCGCGCCGTGAGCCGTAAGAGTTGAACTCGCGCACTGGTACCTGACGTTCGATCAGGTACTGCCCCGCGGGTGTGCTGTCCTTGAAGGACCCGGCAGGGGAGATGTGGTCTGTCGTGATCATGTCACCCAGCACGGCAAGCACCTTGGCATTGTCGATGTTGCTGATGGTGCCCGGTTCTTTACCCATGCCCTGGAAGTAAGGCGGGTTCTGCACATAGGTCGAAGACACCGGCCAGTCATAAACCTTGCTATCCGTTGTGCTGACGTCCTGCCATTTCTCGTCGCCTTTGAAGACATCGGCGTATTTGGTCAGGAAGGCGTCGCGCGTTACGGTCGCCTCGACCAGTTCGGCAATCTCCTGGCTGGACGGCCAGATGTCTTTCAGGAAGACGTCATTGCCTTCCTGATCCTGGCCCAGGGGCTCCGTGGTGAGGTCAATGTCGAGGGTGCCTGCCAGCGCATAGGCCACGACCAGCGGCGGCGAGGCGAGATAGTTGGCGCGCACGTCCGGGCTGATCCGCCCTTCGAAGTTGCGGTTGCCCGAGAGCACGGAGGTGGCCACGAGGTCCCCTTCGGCAATGGCATCAGACAGCTCTTTCTGGATCGGGCCAGAGTTGCCGATGCAGGTGGTACAGCCGTATCCCACAAGGTTGAACCCGATCTTGTCGAGATCTTCCTGCAGACCTGCGGCCTCCAGATAGGCGGAGACCACTTGGCTTCCGGGCGCCAATGAGGTCTTGACCCATGGCTGGCGGTTCAGGCCCAATGCCGCCGCCTTGCGGGCTACGAGGCCCGCGCCGATCATCACGTAAGGATTGGAGGTGTTGGTGCACGACGTGATCGAGGCGATCACGACCTTGCCGCTTTCCATGGTGTAGTCTTCGCCCGCGACTGCAACTTCCTTGCCCATCGGGCGTTTGAAAGTCTCTTCCATCTCGCGCAGGAAGGCAGTCTTGGCCTGGTCCAGTGCAACGTAGTCCTGGGGGCGTTTCGGGCCGGAGATGGCAGGCACGATGGTGCCCATGTCGAGGTGCAGCGTGTCGGTGTAGACCGGGTTGTAGTCCGCGCCGCGCCAGAAACCGTTCTCCTTGGCGTAGGCTTCGACCAGTGCCACGCGGTCTTCATCCCGGCCAGTATTGCGCAGGTAGCGCAGCGTTTCCGCGTCAATCGGGAAGAAACCACAGGTGGCTCCATACTCAGGTGCCATGTTGGCGATGGTTGCGCGATCAGCAAGCGGCAGGCGATCAAGGCCCTCGCCGTAGAATTCCACGAACTTGCCAACCACGCCCTTGGCGCGCAGCATCTCCACGACCTTCAGCACCAGGTCCGTACCGGTGGTGCCTTCCATCATCGTGCCGGTCAGCTCAAAGCCAACAACCTCGGGGATCAGCATGGAAATCGGCTGTCCCAGCATCGCGGCTTCGGCCTCGATCCCGCCAACGCCCCAGCCCAGAACGGCTGCACCATTGACCATGGTGGTGTGGCTGTCGGTGCCGACAAGCGTATCAGGGTAGGCAACCTCGGCCCCATTCTGATCGGTGTCGGTCCAGACGGTCTGGGCGAGGTATTCAAGGTTCACCTGGTGGCAGATGCCGGTGCCGGGGGGCACCACGCGGAAGTTGTTGAACGCCTTCTGACCCCATTTGAGGAAGGTATAGCGCTCCATATTGCGTTCGTATTCACGGTCCACGTTCATCTGGAAGGCGCGCGGGTTGCCAAACTCATCGATCATGACCGAGTGGTCGATGACCAGATCGACCGGGTTCAGCGGGTTGATCTTTTCGGCATCACCACCGAGGCTGATGATCGCGTCGCGCATCGCGGCGAGATCGACAACCGCCGGCACACCGGTGAAATCCTGCAGCAGCACGCGGGCAGGGCGGTAGGCAATCTCGCGGGGGTTCTTGCCGCCCTTTTGCGCCCATTCGGCAAAGGCCTTGATGTCGTCGGTTGTGACCGTCTTGCCATCCTCGAACCGCAGCATGTTTTCCAGCACCACTTTCAGGGCGGCGGGCAGGTTTGAGAAGTCGCCCAGACCGGCCTCTGTCGCGGCAGGAATGGAGTAATAATCGACGCTCTGCGCGCCGACGCTCAGGGTTTTGCGGGTTTTGGAAGTGTCGTGACCAACGGTAATGGGCATAAGGGGTGTCCTCTGGCTTGGGCTGGATCATGTCTTGGGTTGCGCGTTCAATGCCCTATGGAGCAAGGCAGTTCAACTCAAATCCACCCGGTTGGTTGAAAATTGTATACCATTGTGTACCGTTTCAAGGGAATTTGCCTCGCAATCTCTCAAGAAACCTTGATTGGTCATTACAGTCGGGAGATTCTACGGTGCATGAAACGGCTCTGATGGCCGCAAGAGGAATCACATGAAACGAATGTTGCAGGCCTTTGCCGCATTTTGGTTGCTGGCCGTACCCGGTTTTGCTCAGAACTCGCCGGTCGTGGTGGAGCTGTTCACGTCGCAGGGATGCTCGTCGTGCCCGCCGGCGGATGAGTTGATGCACGCGCTGGCCAAGCGCGACGACGTGATCGCACTGGCGCTGCACGTGGACTATTGGGACTACATCGGCTGGAAAGACGAATTCGCCGATCCGCGCAATGCGGAGCGCCAGCGGGCCTATGCAACGACGGCGGGGAGGCGGTCGATCTACACGCCCGAGATGATTGTGAACGGTTTGACGGACATCGTCGGCGCGAAGCCGATGCAGATTTCGGAAGCGATCGCGATGCACAAGGAGCGGTCGCAGCCCGTCACGCTGTCGCTGACGCGCAGTGGTGATAAGGTACAGATCGAGGCGTCGCGCCTGCAGGGCAATAGCGAGGCGATGGTGGTGCAGATGCTGCGCTACCGGCCTCAGCGCGAGGCGCGGATCACCCGGGGCGAGAATGCGGGCCGTACGATCAAATATGCCAATGTGACCGAGGACTGGAAGGTGCTGGGAGAATGGGACGGCAGAGCGCCGCTGTCCCTCTCGGTCGCCGCGCCCGGGGATGCGCCGGTGGTGGTCTTGATCCAAGCGGCCAAGATGGGCCCTATTCGGGCCGCCGCGCAACTGAAGTGATTTGGTGGAATGGCGTCGGGTGATGTAGTCCAACTGTCGTTATTTTTCTTCATCACGGGGTCAAATGGACCACCAATCCGCCACGCCTTCCGAGACTGTAGGGCGTTGTCACCCGTGACTGGAAATCGCCTGTACGCGCCATTGTGGCCGGAGCCAACGTGCGACACGTCTATAACGCACCTCCCGGCAAACCGGCAGAAGCAGACAGGCTGGCGTTCTCGCAGTTTGCACAGCGCGCGTTGGCGGAACCACTGATACGCAAACGGACGCCTCAGCCCGCTACCCCCCAGACGAGACTGCGCAGCGGGCCTGGAGTCTGGAGGTCAGTCCTCGTCGCTGTCCTGCACCACCAGCAGCAGGTCACCAGAGGCTTCCATTTCCCGGATTTGCGTCACAATCGTCGCCATCGCCTCTTCGCACTCGGCTGCTTTCACCTTCTCGCGCTCGGAGATTTCCTCGCGCAGCTGATCGGCCATGCGCCCGGACATATTCTCCAGAATGAAGTCGGCGCTTTCCTTCATACCAGCCGCCTCTGACCCGGCCAGTGCGGTGACCAGCACCTCCTGATCCAGCTCGCGAACGACACGCGGTATATCGCGCGGTGCAATCCGCTTGGGGATATTGGCAAAGGTGAAGATCGCCTTGCGCACCAGATCGGCAAAACCCGCGTCTGTTTCGTCCAGCCCTTCCAGTACATCGTCCCGCGTGACGGAGGCTGTGGAGTTCAGGATCGCCCCAACCCGCTCCACCGGGCCATCGTCGAAAGCCTTCATCGGCTCTGCATCAAGCTGGGTCGCAAGCGACAGGCCAATCCGGTCTACCGCGTCGGGGGTCACAGCACTGGTTTGTGATACGGCATACGTAATGCGCCGGGCCTGCGGGCCAGGCAATTTACTTAACAACTCGGCGGCGCGCGACACATCGATTTTTGACAGCAAGACGGCGGCCACTTCGGTGCTTTCATTTTCCAGGACCGGCAGCAGCTTTTCGGTCCCCATGTCACGCAACCGTGCCCATGGATCGCCATATTGACGAACCCCTGCTTCTTTTCGCAGGCGCGCTGCCGTTTGCTTGGAAATTCGCCCGTCCAGCGAATCGAGCGCGCCTGCGATCCCACCTGGGAAAGACAGACCGATGCTTTCAAGTTCATCGGCAAATTCGGAAACCACGCTGCCCAGCGTGCCACGGTCGACCAGACGCATGGAGCCCATCTGCTTGGTCAGCTGCGCCTGAAGTTCCTCGGGCAGATCCTCAAGCGGGATATCTGCCCCCTCGTTCAGCAGCAGCCGCACTACGATCGCCGCCTTTGCCTTGCGGCTCAAGGAGACCGGAGCCTTGTTTCCCGTCTCCGGCAAAGCCGGAAACGGAGCCATTGGGACCATATCTGTCATCTTCACCTGCCTGAACCTGATCTCTCTTTGTTCTCGCAGATAAAGGTTAAGGATTGGCTGAAGTCAGTAGGTATAATCAGTAGTTGTAGGTGGTGCCTGTCGCGATGGCATTGCGCAGCGAGGCCTCGGACCAGGTGCCTTCACCACCGTGGGCACGAATGGCCCGCAGCTGCACCATGGCACCTTTGACATCACCGGATTCGACTAGGCCCTGACCCATGTAGGAGCGTGCCAGAATATTGCCCGGGTTCTCGGCAATCGCCTGTTCATAGAACATCATGCCCAGATCGACATTGCCCATCTTGCGGTGGGTGAACCCCATATAGGTCAGGCGCCCGGCATGATCGCGGGGCAATGCCTGCGCGACGGTCTGGGCGTCCTGGTAGCGGCCTGCATACGCCAACTGGCGCACGGCCAGATAGAGCTGTTCGCTTTCGAGGCTGCTTTCCTGAGCATCCACACAGGTCTTGGTTTTCTTGTCATAGACCTTTGCGCCGTCGCAGCTCACAGCCGGTTTTGGGGGGGGAGCATCGTCGTTGCCCCCATTGGCCAGAACGGCGGTGGGCAACAGGAAGGCTGCTGTCAGAAAAATACGCATTTAAGAAATCTCCTTGCACGGGTTAATTACTGTACGCCGATAACAAGGCAGAGGGTCATTTTATGCGATCACAGAAGCGTGATCGCATAAAAAAGTTCAAATCAGGTGGTCGTGGCCACGCAGGATTTGCTGTCGGTGTCATAAACCGTGCCTGCAGCGCAGGACATGGTTATTTCTTCCTTGCCGTAGTTGCACCCGGCGGCAAAAGCCAGGGCGGGGGCAAGCGTGAGGGCCACCGCGGCGGCCAACGTCTTGATCGTCATTGCGGGTCTCCTGTGTTGAATACCCTCCAAGGTAGCAGCCGTTGACGTTTGGTCAACAAAAATGCCCGGTCCGCTCTGGCGGTAACGGCGCTTTGCCTAGTCCTTGAACACCCGCGCAAAGATCGTGTCGACATGTTTGGTGTGATAACCGAGGTCGAATTTCTCTTCGATCTCCGCAGGGCTGAGCGCCGCTGTCACATCGGGGTCTGCTAACAGTTCCTCTTTGAAATCCGTGCGATGTTCCCAGACCTTGAGCGCGTTGCGCTGAACGAAGCTGTAGGCGTCCTCGCGGCTGACGCCGGCCTGGGTGAGGGCGAGCAGCACACGCTGGCTCATGACCAGACCGGGGAATTTATTCATGTTGTCCAGCATGTTGTCCGGAAAGATCAGCATCTTGTCGATGACGCTGGTCAGCCGGGCGAGCGCAAAGTCGAGCGTTATGGTCGCATCCGGCCCGATCATGCGTTCGACCGACGAATGCGAGATGTCGCGCTCGTGCCAGAGGGCCACATTCTCCATCGCCGGGATCACAGCAGAGCGGACCATACGCGCCAGCCCGGTCAGGTTTTCGGTCAGCACCGGATTTTTCTTGTGCGGCATCGCTGAGGAGCCCTTTTGGCCCATGGAGAAGAACTCCGCGCCTTCCAACACCTCGGTGCGCTGCATGTGGCGGATTTCGGTGGCGACGTTCTCGATGGAACTGGCCACGACCCCGAGGGCGGCAAAGAAGGCGGCGTGTCGGTCGCGCGGGATCACTTGGGTGGAAATGGGTTCGGGTGCGAGGCCCAATTGCTTGCAAACGTGCTCTTCCACCGCCGGGTCGATGTTGGCGAAGGTGCCGACAGCACCCGAGATCGCGCCGGTGGCAATCTCGTCGCGGGCTCTTTCCAGACGGTCCAGGTTGCGATCCATCTCGGCGTAGAAACGCGCGAAGGTCAGGCCCATGGTTGTGGGTTCCGCGTGAATGCCGTGGCTGCGCCCGATGCGCACGGTGTCCTTATGCTCCAGCGCGCGGCGCTTTAGCGCGGCGAGCAGGGCCTTCACATCCTCAATCAGCAGGTCGGCGGCGCGGGTGAGCTGCACGTTGAAACAGGTGTCCAGCACATCCGAAGAGGTCATGCCCTGATGCACGAAACGCGCCTCGTCGCTGCCCACATGTTCGGCCAGATGCGTCAGGAAGGCGATCACATCGTGTTTGGTCACCGCCTCGATCTCGTCGATCCGCGCCACGTCGAACTCAACATCCTTGGCCTTCCAGACGGCCTCGGCATTCTCGCGCGGGATCACGCCCAGATCCGCCATCGCGTCACAGGCATGGGCCTCGATCTCGTACCAGATGCGGAATTTCGTCTCCGGAGACCAGATGGCAACCATGTCGGGGCGGGAATAGCGGGGGATCATTGGCGCACCTTTTCGTATTTGTGTCGGCTCGCCTGCGCTCATAGACTGACGGGCATGGCGCTACAAGATGGGAGCCGGGGTTTATGCGTTTGGTGTGGATCGCTCTGATGGGGCTGTGGCCCGCTCTGGCAGCGGCTGAGACGGTCGTCTGGATGCCGCTGACGGGGGATGAGGTGCAGCAGGCGCTGACGGACCGCAAGCTGCAATATGACAGCGCCTGGCAGGAGTTTCGTGCCTCGGGCCGGACGCTGTACAACGCGGGAGCGGACAGCTGGGGCTATTGGCGCGTGCAGGGCGACCAATACTGCAGCCAATGGCCGCCGTCTGACCTCTGGGCCTGCTACGGTATGGCACGGTCCGGTGACAGGGTGCGATTTATCGGGGCAGGTGGCGACATAACCGATGCGACCTATGCAGACTGAGGCGGTGGCGCGCGTGCTGGCGGATTTCGAAGGCCGGTGGGACTTGCAGCGCCAGATCGACCATACGGGCGGTCAGACAGCGCAGTTTACAGGACAAGCGGTCTGGACACCGGACGGGCACGGCATGATCTACCGTGAGGCGGGACAGCTGGAGATGACCGGCGGACCGGTCTTGCAGGCAGAGCGGATGTATCTGTGGGGCGCGGATCTGGACGTCTGTTTCGACGATGGTCGGTTCTTTCACCGCGTGCCTGCCGAGGGCGGCACGGCAAGGCACTGGTGTGACCCCGACAGCTATGTGGTGCAGTATGATTTCACGCGCTGGCCCGCGTTTTCGACGGTCTGGGACGTGACGGGCCCGCGAAAAGCCTACAGGATGGTCAGCCAATACAGCCGCCGTTAGCGCAACAGGTCTTGCACCGGGCGGGTGGCTGCGGCATTCAGGGGCCAAGCATTCTCAACAGGAGACCTCTTCTCATGCAATTGTCCGCCTCACACTCTGTTCTGGCAGATTATTTCGTCCCCTCTGAAGGCACCGCGCGTCGGATCAAACAGGCTGTGCTTGTTGTTCTGGGTATCGCTTTGGTGACGATCGCCGCGAACATCAAGGTGCCGGTGCCGGGATCGCCCGTGCTGATGAACCTTGGCACCTTTGCCGTGCTGACCATTGGTGCGGCCTATGGCGCGCGGCTCGGCCTGACGACGATCCTGGGCTACATGATCATCGGCGCGCTGGGATTTGACGTGTTCCAAAACTCCACCGCCGATCTGAACGGTATCGAATATATGATGGGTGGCACCGGTGGCTATCTGGTTGGCTACGTGATGGCGACTGTCCTGCTGGGCGCGCTGGCACAGCGCGGCTGGGATCGGTCCATGGTGTGGATGGCGGTGGCGATGCTGCTGGGCAATATCTTGCTCTATGTGCCGGGCCTTCTGTGGCTGGGCCAGCTTTACGGCTGGGACAAGCCGATCCTCGCATGGGGTCTGACACCCTTCCTGCTGGGGGATGCGATCAAGCTGGCGCTGGCCGCGCTGCTCCTGCCTGCGATCTGGAAAGCGGTCGGCAGCGCGCGCCGCTGACCCCACCGCCGTTTTGTTAAAATGCGAGGCGCAGCCGATGGCTGCGCCTCATTTCATTCTGGCGCTTGTAGCACGCTGAGCCCGTTACTCGGCCAATTCGGTGATGACGGTGGAACTGCGCTCCAACGTGCGGTGCACGGGGCATTTGTCGGCAATCTCCAGCAGGCGCGTGCGTTGCTCTGCATCCAGCTCCCCGGTGAGGGTAATACGCCGTCGCCAGGTGTCGATTTTTTCGCCAACAGCGGTTTCCGCATCCTGGGCGTGCATCTTGTTGTGGCTCACATCGACGGAGACATGGGCCAGTTGCCACCCCTTGCGGCGGGCATACATGCGGATGGTCATGGAGGTGCAAGCCCCCAGACCGGCAGAAAGAAACCCGTAGGGGCTGAGCCCCTTGTTGCTGCCGCCATAGGCCAGCGGTTCATCCGCCAGCAGATGATGCCCGTCCGATGAGGTTATGTCAGTCAGGTATCCATTTGGATCGGCCTCAGATACGCGCAACACACCTTCAGGCGCGCCGGGGGGCGGGGCGGGCGGTTTCAGAGCGATATAGCGCCGCGCCCAGGTGGCAATGACGTCAGCGGCGTATTCCGCATCCTCGCCACGGGTGACCAGATGATCGGCGCTGTCGAGGGTGACAAAGCTCTTGGGGTGTTTTGCCGCCAGAAAAATCTGGCTGGCGTTGTCGATGGAAACGATTTCGTCCCTCGGAGCATGCAAAACCAGCAGTGCGGCGTTCAGGGCGGCAATCGCGGGCGTCAGTTTTTCCTGCGCGACATCCTCTACGAAACCCTTGCCGATCTGGAAAGGACGCCCCCCCAGCGACACCTCGGCCACGCCTTTCGACATGATCTCGGGCAGGGCGTCAGCGAAGTTGTGTGTGACATGCTCGGTATCAAAGGGCGCGCCCAGCGTGGCAACCGCCTTGATCGTGTCGAGCCGTGCGGTGGCCTTCAGCACCGCAGCACCGCCCAGGGAATGACCGATCATCAGGGACGGCGTCATGCCGCGACCAGACAGATAGGCATGGGCGGCAATCAGGTCATCGACGTTGGAGGTGAAGGAGGTGTTGGAAAACTCGCCCGCCGAATGCCCCAGCCCGGTGAAATCAAAGCGCAGCACGGCGATTCCCATAGACGCCAGGCGCGCCGCGATACGCCGTGCCGCCGGGATGTCCTTGCCGCAGGTAAAGCAATGCGCAAAGAGTGCCGTCGCCAGATGTGGCCCGTCCGGCAGATCCAGACGCGCGGCCAGTTCCGAGCCGTCATGTCCGGGGAAAGTGATACGTTGAGTGGGCATGGCAGGGCTCCTTTGTCAGGGATCAGAGTGGGGCCATGACAGGACGCATGCAAGGGGTGTGACAGCAGGATCACGGGGAGGTGACGCGCGCGCACTCATAGTGACGGTGTCACAAAAAAACGCGCCCTAAGCAGGACGCGTTTCCAGTCAACTATACTGTTGGTTCAGGTATACTGTCGGTTCAGGCTGCCTTGCGGGCCTTGCGCCGTGCTGCAACACCAAATCCACCCATCGCACCGATCAGCAGAAAGGCCGAAGCTGGCAGCGGCACAGCCGGTACGCCATCGCCTTCAACGAAAAGCTTGGATGGGTTACCGTTTGCGGCCGCATAGATCAGGTTGAACTCGCCACCCGTGAAGTTGACGGTGCCGGTTTTCGGCGTTGTACGGATGCCCGTCGGGTTCGCAAAGCCGATGAGCTCCTCGCCGTCATCATAGATGGTGAAGCCATCATCGTGGGTCACGGATGTGTCAAAGGCGTTGGAATAAACTTCGGTAAAGGAAAACAATGTGGTGGTCTGGAACTTTGGGTTGCTCAGGCGCAAACCGGCGACGCCTTCGTCCAAACCGCTGATCGTGCCGGAGCTGAGAGACTCCAGAAAGTCCGAAACGGTTTCCAGATCGATGTCCTTGGGGAAGTTGTCGACAAAGAAGTCGAGCGCGCCGGTGTAAACAAACGTGTCTTTGTGCGTATCATCAGCGGCGGCAAAACGCGCGTCAAAGTTTTCGCGGTCAGCGCGTGCACCATTACCGGACCCGCCGGCGTTGAAGTTCACAACCTGCACTTCAAAAGTGCCGGACAGCGTCGCAGCCTGCGCATGTGTTGCAAATGTCGTAAGGGAAAGGGCAGCCGCAGCCGCCAGAGCGATGAGTTTCAAACCGTGTCTCCAACTCGTTACTGTTCGACCGTTTGAAGGGTCGATCCAAATGAACATAACCTGAGTCCTGCGAATCTGTTGCGCAGAGCCCAGAGATTAAAATTTGTCTACAATGGTGCGCGACGGAACGAAAGGGGAATTTTCTCTATCCCGCTGCGACTCCGACTTTTTCGCCCTCAGCGTGCATAGTACTGTGGCCTGCTGCGCATTCTGGACTTGCCGGGCAGGACCTTGACCATGTTGGGCACAGGCCTCCACCTGAGTTTCCTCGAACCGACCCGACGGGTGAGCTACCATCCAATCCATGGGTATGACGTCAACTGCGCCCGATCCAGGGTGCCAGAATCCGATCAGCCAATCTGATGGAGAAGGCATCAGGCATGTCCACGGTCTCAAGAGATGTGTCGCAAGCGGATTGCCGCGCAGGCAGATATTTGGGCGGTCGGTCTGTGATTTCTCCTTTGCTCCCCGCTTCCCGCAATACTAGAAGCGGGGTGGGATAAAAGAAGCAGTAATCCCTATCCAAAAAAACCCAAACTCTGGACGTCACAGATGTGCCGTCACAGCATTTTCGATCAGGAGAAACGTTATGATGTCGATGTTGAGAACCGCTGCGCTTTGCAGTATTTTTGCGACGGGTGCCTATGCGCAACCCTATGATATTTCTGACTATGTTTCGGAAATTGGCGTGGAGAATGCGACCACGGCCGTGGTGGTGAAGCGCCTGTCGGACGGACAAAAGTGGAGCAGTAACTTTGCCCGGGCCGATGAACGCTTTCAGCCCGCGTCGACATCGAAAATTCCCCATACGCTGATTGCGCTGGAAAGCGGTTTTGCCACGCCTGAGACCACCTTTGAATGGGATGGCAAGGAACGGTTCATGGACAGCTGGAATCAGGACCAGTCGCTGACATCCGCCTATCATCGATCAGCGGTCTGGGTCTACCAGCACATCACGACCAGCATCGGTGGCGACAAGATGGCAGATTGGTTGCAGGCCTTGGACTACGGCAATGCGGAGATCGGCGACGAAAGCGCGCTCGACAATTACTGGCTGCGCGGCCCGCTTGCAATCAGCGCCGAGGAGCAGGTCGACTTTCTGACCAAACTGGCACAGGAGGACCTGCCGCTCGCGCCCGCGACTTATGTGGACTCGCGCAAGATCATGATGGAGGCGGAAGCCGGTGATGCGCGGCTCTATGCCAAAACCGGCTACTACATACGTAATGCTCAGGATGATCTGGGCTGGTATGTCGGCTGGGTCGAGACGGCAGATGAGACCTATGTCTTTGCGCTCAACATGGATCTGGGCGGCTTTGACGAAGCACCGCAGCGCAAGATGCTGGCCCGGCACGTGCTTGCGCGGCTCGATATCTTTCCCGCGCCGTAACCGGGTCTAGTGCCCATCAACGCCCCATCAAATCATCGTCGAAGGGATAGGTGGTCAGGTTCTCGAAACCGTCTTCGGTGATGAGAACCTGATCCTCCAGCTTGATCGAGAAATCACCGCCCTCCGGGCTGACCAGCGCCTCCACGCATAGGCACATGCCCGGCTCCAGCGGATAGTCGTAGGCACCGTCCACTGCCTGGTCGGGATAGGCCACCAGGGGCCACTCATCGCACAGACCCACGCCATGCATCAGGCAGCCGTATTTCTGTTTCTGGAACGGTGCATCCAGCACATGGGTACCTGCCGACAACTCCGGGATCATCACGCCGGGTTTCAGCATCTGCATGTTGGTCATGATGTGCTCGACCCCGTGCTGCATGGCATAGATCATGTCGGGGCGCGGCTTTTCATCGCCGATCCACCAGCTGCGCGAGACGTCCGTGCAGATGCCATACGCCCCCACCAGATCGGTGTCGAAGGAGATGATCTCGTTTCGCTGGCAGACGCGCGGACCGCATTCCTGGAACCACGGGTTGGTGCGGGGCCCCGACGACAGCAGGCGGGTCTCGATCCACTCGCCGCCGCGACGGACGTTTTCGGCATGCAAAATTGCCCAGATGTCATCTTCGCAGGTCACGCCGTCGCCGACATGGCTGCGGGCGAACGCCTCCATTAGCCGCATCGCCGTCTCGCAGGCGTGCGAGGAACAGCGCATCGCCTTGATCTCGTCGGAGCCTTTTACCGCGCGGGATTTTTCCGTCACCTCTTCGCCATCCATGACCGTGAAACCCTGCGCCTCCAACGCCCGCAGCCCGTGCAGCATCACCTTGTCGGCGGCAAGTTGTGTCAGCCCCGGCGCATGGTCCGCCAACAAGATCCGCACCTCATTGGCAAATGTGTCGGCGGCCACGTCCACCTTGTCGCCCCGATCGAAGTAGAAGAGATCGGCCCCGGAGCGCTGCTCGCGGACCAGCGGGTTGAACTTGCTCAAAAAAGGCGCGTTCTTGTAGTCCCACATCACCATATAGCCATCGGCGCAGAGCAGGACCGCGCGAAAGGGATTGTGGGTGTTCCAGAGCTGCATGTTGGTGCTGTCGGTGGCATAGCGGATGTTGAGCGGGTCGGTCATCAGAAGCCCGGCATAGCCACGGTCAACGATATGCCGCGTCAGCCGCGCGTGCCGATAGGCGCGCATTGCGGCGAGGTCGGGCAGTTCCAACCCGGCCGCCGCCCATTCGGCAAAGGCCAGCTGCGTCGGGCCGATCTCCACCCGGTCCATGTCATTGGGGGAGCCATCGCCCAGCGTGGCGCCCCGGTTCGGGTCGATCTTGCGCGTATCGCGGTAATGTTGGTTCATCGCGGACCTCGCGGTATCTGTTTCCACTCAAGCTTGGGCGCAATTTCCGTTGCAGGTTTGCTCGAATGCGACACACCTCATGGTCGTTTTTTGATGACATTATGGCTGTCTCTGACTAAGGCGCTGTTATGGTGGAGATTTTGCAGAAAAAACTGCCGCAGGAGATGCTGGAAGAGCGCGCCTTGCCGGGTGTGCAGCCTCTTGGTGGTGACGACTGGCTGCGTCTGGACGAGGCGTATGCCGCCCAGATGGCGCATCGTCGGTCGCTGCTCGCGACGCAGCGCGCGGATGTCTATTGGCAGGACGCTGGCGCGCATATCGCCGCGCGGGAGGTGTTGAGTGAGGCTCTCAAGCTGCTGCCGGGTTTGGGCTTCGAGGTTTCAGACACAGAGTGCCGCTGCCCGGACGGGCAGGTCGTTCCGCTCGACGGGGATGCGCCACTGGTGGCGTTGGGCCAGCTGGTGCAGGAGGACATTTGCATTCTGCAAAAGCGCGGTGACGAACACGTACTAACCGCCGCCTGCCTGTGTTTCCCCGCCAGCTGGCGGCTGAGCGAGAAGGTCGGGCGTCCGTTGATCGGCATCCATGACACGGTCGATGAATATGACGCCGGTATTGCCCGCCGGGTGCAGCGCCTGTTCGACGGGGTGCAGGTGGGCCGCCCGATGTGGCGCTATAATCGCCTGTGGTACGACGACCCGGAACTGTTTCAGCCGCGCTCGGCCCTGTCGCCCCGTCGGATTGCACCGGGTGAGGCTGAAGCTGCCTATCAGCGCGCCGAACGGCAATGCATTGTGCGGATGCCCGAAAGCGGCGCGGTCGTGTTTTCCATCCACAGCTATGTTGTCAAAGCCGCGGCACGGTGATCCGGGCGCCCTGACTGAGCGCCCGGACCGCTGTCAGGGGCGCGACCAGTGGTCATTCAGAATGACCTGCGGTACGCCATCAGAGGTTTTCTGCGGGCTGCGACCCTTTGCATCCAGACTGCAATTGATCTGGCGGCGCAGGCAGGCAAACTGGTCCGAGCGCACCACATCCACCGGCTCGTCAAACCGGATGGTCATACGCCAGAAGCCTGCCGTGCGCTGGCTCGCCGCTTTCACGACGCCCTGAAAGCGGCGCCCGAGATAACGGCCGGTGACGCGCTGCCCAACTTGCCAGACTGTCTTGGGCGCATCGCCGGCCAGCGCGCAGAGCGTGTTCCAGTCACGGACGCCCCATTGATGTGCGACGGTTTCGAGCGCCATCGAATGCGACATGGGCTGACCGGCCTCGATCAGCCGGGCCCGCAGCCGCCGGGCCTGGGCCTTCAACGCGTCGCGGGAAGGAAGAGGTGTATCCACTTTCATCTCCATTCAGGTCGCAGGAGAGGGCAGGGTGTTCGCATTGCCGGCACCGATGCGCGACCCATGGGATCAGAAATCGGAAGGTCCATCGTGGTTTCACCAGAATGCGAACGGCAGGCACCACGCGCCTGAGCCGCCTCTATGCCGGCGCGTCGTGAAAGACAAGACATTTTCGCCCTCTCAAGTGACGGTGGCTCAACTCAGCAGTGCGAGATCCGTGGTCGTTGTCCGGCGCCGTGTCGGCAGCGGGAAGGCAGGCTGACCGGCCAGCGTCAACCCCGCGTCCCTGTAAAACTTGGCATTGTCGAACCACCAGCGGTGGGAGTTCAGCACGGTCCGGTTTGGCCCGTCCACATCCTTGAGGTATTGCTCGTGGCTGTAAAGATCGACGTGGTTTTTGTGAATGCCGGATGGCATGCCACTGCGGCCCGCCCGTTTGCGGAACCCGTTGGCGGGGACGGCTGCATTCAAAACATCGTCCAACTGGCTGTAATAATTGGTAAACCGCTTGGATCTATGCGCAAGTAAAAGCGCGCCCCAGGCGCCTTTACCGAACCACCGACGATCCGCGTCACCGGAGACAAACATGGTTTCGTTCAGCTTCCATGCCCCCGATCCGGGGCCCGCATCATCGTCGAATTCAGAGAGCGCGCGCAGCACCAGATAGGCCCCCATGGAATGCGCGATCAGATTGACCTTGGGGCGCGGGGACAGCGCCAGCAGGGGCAGGATGCCATCGCGGACGAGGTGTTCCGCTGTCAGCTTGGCGTGGCGTTTGTCGCTGTCATAGGCCGTGACCGTGCCCGCACTGGGCCAGTCGTAAGCGATCAGGGCACCGCGGTAGCCTTCCCCCCGCAACCCGGCCCGTATCTTGTTCATGCGGCCAAGGTTGTCGATCTGGTCGGTGTTGAACCCATGCACGTAGATCGTAATCTCGTTGGTCGTGGCCTCTGCCTTGACCTGGGCCAGCCAGTCGTCCTTGCTGATGATTCCGCCCTGCCATTTCCCGCTGGCGTCCGGACCGCTGGTCAACTGGACATAGCGGGTCACATCGGCGGGGTTATTGGTGAAGCGTTTTTTCGAGGCATTATAGGTACGGCGCGAAAAGAACAGGGTCATGCGAAAAATCTCCGTCAAAAATACGTGTCATCAAATGCGATGATGATGCACCAGAAACGGGAAATTACAAAATGCAGTTTTTTCCGAGGCGTGGGTTTTGTCAGTGCAGAACGTCGGCCGCGTTGTGGAGCGCATGGCCGATCTCCGGCTGTCCGATGATGCTGCAGACCAGTAACGCAAAGGCCGTAAGGCGGAGGGCCGCTTCGGATCCGATCCGTTGCGTCAACGCTGCCGTAAGCCTTGTGGTGATCTTCGAGCGCCGCAGCGCACTGACCCAAGTGGTCACGCTGACAGAACTGTCCGGAGATGGTGTGGCCTGCCGCATGGCGGGTCGGTGCGGCGAGAGTGCTGCGCGTATAATCCGGGTGTCCTGACGTTGCCGGCTGATTGGGCCCGCCACGGGGCGTCGCGGCACCACCTGCGTGCCCGGTTTGCACAGCGCGGGCATCGCAACGGCGGTCTCAACGCAACGCGCGGGTCGCTGCGTCCGTGCGGGTTGCCGCAACCGGGGCCGTCGAACCGTGACCGGGCCGGGGGCGGCTGCGGGAGCGAAAAACCGGAAGAAGTCGTTGGTCGCCATCAGCGCATCGCGCGAGAGCCAGCAGATCCCGTCGCAGGGATGGCTGTGGGCCAACAGGTAGAGCAGGGCGGCCAGATGCGTGTCACACTCAGCTTTCGCGCCATCGGTCGCACCCGAGAGCCGCAACATGATCCGGCCGGCCGCACCCCCGTCTTCCATCAGAATGCCCACATCGACAATTTCAGTCTGCACGAGAACCTCGTGGTCCCCCACGGGTTGCGTGACGCAAATGACCGCCCCCATCGCCTTGAAAAACCCCGAAACCAGTCTGGCGATCTCGTCGAGGTCCGCCGTGGTTCCGCTACTCAATACCAGCCCAGATTGATACCCTCTGTCAGTCTCTGACATGGTGCCGCTCCTGTCTGAATTCAACTTATAGTTTCACCTGTAAATGCGATGATCCTTGGGAGATTCGGTGCAGGGAGCGGGGTATTCCCGTTTTGAGGGAAATTTTAGGAAAGTTTTAGATTTCAGGAGGTTACCCAAAAAGAAAGGGCGCCCCGGATCGGAACGCCCCAGTTTTGACATGATGTGACGGCTTTTTGGGCCGGATCAGCAGCTGTAGTAGAGTGCGAACTCGACCGGGTGTGGCGTGTGTTCGTACTGCTCGATCTCTTCCATCTTCAGATCAATGTAGCCTTCGATCTGATCCTGGGTGAAGACGTCGCCCTTGAGCAGGAAGTCCATATCGGCCTGCAGCTCTTCCATGGCCTCGCGCAGGGAACCGCAGACGGTCGGGATGCCGGCCAGCTCTTCCGCGGGCAGATCATAGAGGTTCTTGTCCATCGCCTCACCGGGATCGATCTTGCTGGTGATGCCATCAAGACCGGCCATCAGCAGCGCGGCAAA
Source organism: uncultured Roseobacter sp. (assembly GCF_947492555.1). GTDB lineage: Bacteria > Pseudomonadota > Alphaproteobacteria > Rhodobacterales > Rhodobacteraceae > Roseobacter. The sequence continues at coordinate 78,408 of NZ_CANLNE010000001.1, read as the reverse complement.
GCACAGGTAGGGGTTCGCCGAGGGATCGGGGAACCGGGCCTCAACGCGCTTAGCCTTGGGGCTTTCGGTCCATGGGATCCGTACACAGCCCGAGCGGTTGCGCGCGGAATAGGCGCGCAGCACGGGGGCCTCAAAACCCGGGATCAGGCGTTTGTAGCTGTTGGTGCCGGGGTTGGTGAAGGCGTTCAGCGCCTTGGCATGCTTCAGTATGCCACCGATGAAATATAGTGCTTCCTGAGACAGATCGGCGTATTTGTCACCTGCAAACACGGGTTTGCCGTCTTTCCAGATCGACATGTTCACGTGCATGCCGGTGCCGTTGTCACCTGCAATGGGTTTCGGCATGAAGGTTGCCGATTTGCCGTAGGCGTGTGCCACGTTGTGGATCACGTATTTGTACTTCTGCAGCTCGTCGGCCTGTTTGGTCAGGCTGTCAAAGATGAGGCCCAGCTCATGCTGACAGGAGGCCACTTCGTGGTGGTGCTTGTCCACCTTCATGCCCAGACGCTTCATGGTCGACAGCATCTCGGAGCGCAGGTCCTGGCTTTCGTCGACCGGGTTGACCGGGAAGTAACCGCCCTTGACGCCCGGGCGGTGACCCATGTTGCCCATCTCGTAGTCGGTGTCGGTGTTCCACGCGCCGTCGGAAGCATCGACCTCGTAGGAGACTTTGTTCATCGAGGTGGAATATTTCACGTTGTCGAAGAGGAAGAATTCCGCCTCGGGACCCATGTAGGCCACGTCACCCACACCGGTGGACTTCAGATATTCCTCGGCTTTTTGCGCCGTGCCACGGGGGTCGCGCTCGTAGGCCTCACCAGTGTCAGGCTCCACGACGGAGCAGTGCAGACAAACGGTTTTTTCCGCGTAGAAAGGATCGACGTAGGCGCTGTCTGTGTCAGGCATCAGCTTCATGTCGGAGGCTTCAATGGATTTCCAACCTTCGATGGAGGAGCCGTCGAACATGAACCCTTCTTCAAGGAAGTCTTCGTCCACCTGATCGGCCATCACGGTCACGTGCTGCAGTTTCCCGCGCGGATCGGTGAAGCGGATGTCGACATATTCGACGTCCTCATCCTTGATCATCTTCAGTAATTCTTTGCTCATTCTCGTATATCCCTCTTGGTTGGAATGATAATCTTTGGGCCGGTCAAAGCGCGTCTGACCCGGTTTCCCCTGTACGGATGCGGATCGATTGTTCGACCGGCGTGACAAAAATCTTGCCGTCGCCGATTTTCTCGGTTTTGGCGGCGGAGACGATAGCGTCGATGGCCGCATCGACCATGTCATCGTCCAGCACAATCTCGATTTTCACCTTGGGCAGGAAATCCACGACATACTCGGCGCCGCGATAGAGCTCGGTGTGGCCCTTCTGGCGGCCGAAACCCTTGACTTCGATGACGGAAAGACCCTGGACACCGACTTCTTGCAGGGCCTCTTTTACCTCATCCAGTTTGAACGGTTTAATCACCGCTTCGATCTTCTTCATGGGGGCCTCCCTGCCTATGTTTCGTTTGGGTTCAGATCATTTCGGGCTGGAGCGGTCCATGGATTGCCGTAAACTGCTTTCTGTCCGAAGTGCATTTGGTAAATGTGCGCCTATTTTAACGGCGTGTCGCACAAAAAATAAGCGAAAGTGAATCGCGAGGGTCAAAAATGACTGAACTTCTGACCGGCGCAGAGATGCGCGCCCATGAAACAGCAGCGATTGAGTCGGGCGTGGTCACAGGTCTGGAATTGATGGAGCGGGCCGGGCAGGGCGTTGTCGATGCGATGTTCGCACAGTGGCCCGACATGCGGACAGGCGCGCGTCATGTCGTCGTGCTCTGCGGTCCGGGCAACAACGGCGGCGATGGCTTTGTCGTGGCCCGACTGTTGAAGGAGCGCGGTTGGACCGCGAATGTTTTTTGCCTTGCAGCGCCCAACAACCTGCCGCCCGACGCGCGTCAGAATTTCGACCGCTGGGCAGACTTGGGGCCGGTTGTTCCCATAACGGAATTGCAGATCGACAGTGATTTCAAACCTGATCTGATAGTGGACGCCCTGTTTGGGACCGGTCTTACGCGCGCCATTGAGGCTCCACTGGATCTCCTCTTCTCAGAGATCAATGCGCATGCTGCACGGGGAGATACAAAAGTCCTTTCTGTTGATATCCCATCGGGGGTCTGTGCCGACAGTGGGCGGGTTTTGGGAGGCAGCCTGCGCGCCGACTTGACCGTGACATTCCACGGCGAGAAACCGGGCCATCTCCTGACGCATGGACTTATGGCTCACTCAGAAAAAGTGGTTGTTGTTGATATCGGACTTCCACCCCATCGACGAAATCCGTCCGATGCAAAATTCATCCTGAAAAACGAGGCTCCTACTGCTTCCACTCTGGGCAAATCCGGGGGGCGGCATAAATATGATTACGGGCACGCGGTTGTGATCAGCGGCCCCGCTGCGCACACGGGGGCCGCGCGTCTGGCCGCCCGTGGTGCCTTGCGGATCGGCGCGGGGCTGGTGACCGTCGCTGCGCGCGCACAGGCGCTGCCCGAACTCGCGGCACATCAGACCGCCGTGATGCTCCGGCAGGTGGAGCGTGGCGCTGATCTGAAGGTCCAGTTTGGCGATGACGCCCGTGCGAATGCCTTTTGCGCGGGACCTGCCTTGGGGACAGATGATGTCGCGGCAGACCTGCTTGGCGCGGTGCTGGCGTTGGAGCGCACCACGGTGCTGGATGCGGATGCGCTGACGCTCCTGGCAGAGCGGCCAAAGCTTTTTGCCGCTTTGCACACCAGCTGTGTATTGACGCCTCACGGCGGTGAATTCGCGCGGCTCTTCCCCGAGATCGCCCAGAAATTCGCCACACCGCCGACGCGGGGCCCGGCCTATTCCAAGGTCGATGCAACCCGCGACGCGGCCAGAAAGGCGGGTTGTGTTGTGCTGTTCAAAGGGCCGGATACCGTGATCGCCGGTCCGGATGGCAGGTGCGTGATCAATCCGCCGGACGACAGCGCCGCCTGGTTGGCCACGGCAGGATCCGGGGATGTGCTGGCCGGATTTATCTGCGGCCTGCTCGCCAGGGGCTTGCCGCCCCTGTTGGCCGCAGCAACAGGCACCGCCCTTCATGGTGAATGCGCGCGATCCTTCGGTCCGGGCCTGATTGCAGAGGATTTGCCAGAGGCGCTTCCGGGTGTCTTTCGCCAGCTGGGTGCCTAGCTTGCTCTGGTGAAGCTTGGGACGCCGGCAGTATCCGCCGTTCCAAGCTCCAGGCCATCGGCGTAGATCACCTGCGGTGCCGCGCAAAAAATGCGGTGCAGTGTCACAAGCTGCTGGCCAAGATCGCGCACAAACTCGCCATCCACCAGACATGCTGCTTCCACCAGCGCTTTGTTCGCGCCGCAAAACGCAAGTGCCCGCCAATCGCGCAGATGGATGGTCTGATGGGCTGTCAGCAGGGCATCGCGGTCGGGTCTGCTGTGACCGAGAGAGCCTGCGATGACATAGACAGCGGGTGCAATCACGCTGACGATGTCGATCCGGATCACGGGTACGGCACCGCTGCGGGTCAGCACATGATCCCCCGTGCGCAACGTCTCAACCGGGCGTTCGCCTTTGAGTGTCAATATCTGCGCTCCGGAGACCAACCCGGCAAAACGGTGGTCTCGCGGCGCGCCATGGCCCGTCGGACAGTGCTCGCTGCCCACGCGCCCGGCCGTTTTCGGCTTCATGGGCGTTCTTCCTTTTGCAACCTGCCTCTAGGTTGATCACAGGTTAGTCTAACATCTGCTTAAAGTCCCACGAAATTTTCCTCTCGCGCTGCGTGCACGGGTTTGCTAAGCAGCGCGCCAACCGGGTCTGCAATCCGGTAACGTGCGGGTGTGGCGGAATTGGTAGACGCACCAGATTTAGGTTCTGGCGCCGCAAGGCGTGGGGGTTCAAGTCCCTTCACCCGCACCACGGAATCTTTTGAAATTCTTTGATTTCAACTGGGTGATGAATCTACAGGATTTTCAAGCCACCTCTTTACCCACCCCAGCGGCTTCGCGGCACCGTGTTTAAACAACAAGAGATGCCGGTTGGCTGAATCGCCTGTCACCTTCCCGGCCTGACATTTTACAAAATCTGACAATACCGCCTCAGCACAAGGGAATTGGTGGAAGCGGCTGGAGTCTCCTTTACGACGATCAGCCGCTTTGAGACTGAGAAGGGCGGCCTACAGCACTACAGCGCGGAAGCTCTTAGGAAAGCGCACGAAGCACAGGGCATCCAGTTTTGGGAGACCGGCGAGGTCGCGGCGGGACCCGGTGTTGCCCTCAAGGCCAAAGGCCAGGCTGCTGAGGTTCCTGTTTCGGTCGCGTTTGGCAAACTGCGAGCGCGCACATGGAATCCGGCAGAAAGCTTGCATGAACGCGGCTGCTGCGCAATCCTAGCGTTTTATCGAATAGGTATTTTCAACCGATAGTACTGCTCGTTACCACAGAAAGCTTTAAGCCGTACGAGATTGAATTAGGGAGCTGCGAATGGACAAAAAGAAACTTCTTTCCAACAAAAACGGAACCGAAGACAAGTCAGGTATTGATCCGCCCGACAAACAGAAACTTGGTTTCTTGTCAAACATATGGGTGCTGATTTCAACGGTCACCCTGGTCTCTCTGGTGACGGCTGCGCTGAGGTTTTTTGCTGAGAGGTCACCGAATGGCTCCTCTGCAATTGAGCAGTTCTTCCTGGGCTTTTTCGAACCTATAGCCATTGGGATATCAGTGTCGTTCATCTTCTTTTATGTGCAAAACAAGCTCAAGGCGGATGAGCTTTCAAAGCACTTTAGCCGTTATGAGAACGTATTTGCCGCTGCGGAGCTGCTTCAGAGCAGCCGAGAGAATAACGGGCTCGCGGGCATTGTGCCGAGCCCAGAAGAGGAGAATATTTTTGAGGAGTTTTCGAGACGCTCCTACCAACCTGGAACAGCGCCGACTATTTGGTGGATGAATTTCAGAATTGAGAAGTATGACACATTCAAAGACTCCATTGAACGCTTCGTAAAGCAAGGCGGGCACGTCCATGTGGTCACAACGCACCACAGAAACCCAAATATCAACTTTCGCCGAGAAGAGGCTTACCCGGAAAAATCTGTCAGAGACTACGAGCAGCATTTCCGAATGCAGGCCCGTACCTTCATCAAGTTGGAGAATTCCCTCCGTTCAATTGAAGACAGATCAGCGGGCAAGTTCCGGGTGTATTTTAATGAAGGAACTCCGGCGATCCCCATTTTTATCGTCAAAGACGATTTGGACTATAGAGCGTATACCGGCTACTATCTAAACGAGATTTCTGGAAAATTGCCCTATGTTTATTGGGAAACCGCGGCCGAGGGCATGGTCGGCAAGTTGCGCGATTATGTGGAGTTCAAGATGAGCACCTGTGTTTCTGCAAGCGAAATGGAGGAGGATCCCGATATTGCTCAAGACAAAGAGGAGATCGAAAGCCAAGGGACTTTATGATTGTGACGCGGGGCAAGGGTGTTCGCAGGTCGGAGCTGTTTGACAGGAGGGCAACGGTAAGGTCCTGGGGGACCGGCAGGCGTGCCGGCGTAGCTGTGCTGACAGGCAAACTCTGTCCTCCCGTTGAAGATGCACGCGGGTCTGCCGAAGTCCTGTCGCTTAAATCCAATCTGGCTCGGCGGCGGCACGAGGCGTTTTCGGCGCTCTTTCGGCGGTGCCGGTGGTCTTGTCACCATAAAGCGAACGCCCAAAAGGACCAAACCGGGTGCGCTGATCAAGTGCTCTGCGCTTTGCCCGCAACGCCCTCTTGCACCTTTGCCCCGGGCCACATAGAAGAGCGGAAATTTTATGCCCGCGCCCATCCGGCGCGCCCTATTCTATGGAGCACACATGCAGGTCACCGAGACGCTGAACGAAGGTCTGAAACGCGGCTATGCCATTACGGTCACCGCTGCTGAGCTGGAGGCCAAGGTCAATGAAAAGCTGGCCGAGGCGCAGCCCGAGGTCGAGATGAAGGGTTTCCGCAAGGGCAAGGTGCCAATGGCGCTGCTGAAAAAGCAGTTTGGCCAGCGTGTGATGGGCGAAGCGATGCAGGAAAGCATCGATGGCGCGATGAACGAGCACTTCGAGGCATCGGGGGACCGGCCAGCGCTGCAGCCGGAGGTCAAGATGACCAACGAGGACTGGAAAGAGGGCGACGATGTCGAGGTGTCGATGTCCTACGAGGCGCTGCCGGAAATTCCCGACGTGGAGTACGCGAAAATCAAGCTTGAGAAGCTGGTGGTGAAAGCCGAAGACGCGGCCGTCGACGAAGCTCTGGGCAACCTGGCTGAAACCGCGCAGGATTTCAAAGCCCGCAAGAAGGGATCCAAGGCCAAGGACGGCGATCAGGTTGTGATGGACTTCCTCGGCAAGGTCGATGGTGAGGCATTCGACGGCGGCGCCGCGGAAGACTATCCGCTGGTGCTGGGCTCCAACTCCTTCATCCCCGGCTTCGAGGAACAGCTGGTGGGCGTGAAGGCGGGAGAAGAGAAACTGGTCACTGTTTCTTTTCCCGAGGATTATCAGGCCGAAAATCTCAAGGGCAAGGAAGCCACTTTTGAGTGCACCATCAAAGAGGTGAAAGAGCCCGTTGCTGCGGAGATCAATGACGAGCTGGCCACCAAATTCGGGGCTGAGGACCTTGCCGCGTTGAAGACACAGATTGCCGAGCGTCTGGAAGCGGAATACGCCGGTGCGGCCCGTGCCGTCATGAAGCGCGGTCTGCTCGATGCGCTGGACGGCCAGGTGGATTTCGATCTGCCGCCGTCGCTGGTCGAGGCCGAAGCCAAGCAGATCGCACATCAGCTGTGGCATGAGGACAACCCGGATGTGGAAGGTCACGACCACCCGGAAATCGAAACCACGGAAGAGCACAACAAGCTGGCCACCCGCCGTGTGCGTCTGGGCCTGCTGCTGGCCGAGATCGGTCAGAAGGCCGAAGTGGAAGTGACCGATGCGGAAATGACGCAGGCCATCATGGCGCAGGCGCGTCAGTATCCCGGTCAGGAGCGCCAGTTCTTTGAATTCGTTCAGCAAAACCAGCAGATGCAGCAGCAGATGCGCGCGCCGCTGTTCGAAGACAAGGTTGTCGATCACGTCTTTGAGCATGCGACCATCAAGGAGAAAGACGTCTCCAAGGATGATCTGCAGAAGGCTGTTGAGGCGCTGGAAGACGAATAAGTCACGGGCTATGCCGACACATGAAGGGGCCGCGCCGCTGTGCAGCGGCCCTTTTTTGTTGGCCGGCCGCGCGACCGGCGGTTGGTTTGGTCAGCGCGAAACAGGATGCCAAAGATGAAAAAGCGATCTGTCGCAGCAGGTGCTGCCGCCGCGTTGATTGGCTTAGTCGGGGCGCCGACAGTCTCGAATTATGCGGGCAATCTTTTTCTCACGATAACAAGTGACGCGTTCTACATTCCACGACAAAGCACCATGGTCAGGTTTCGCCCGACCGTGATGAACGGAGGCTCGGGCGAGTGGTGGCTTTACGGAGAAGATGCCCGGTACTTTTACGCGATGTCTGACTACGACCACTTTTCTTACCTGTATCTGCCCAGGGACAAGATCGCCGCAGGGATCAACCCGTTGGACAAGGCGACATGGGGCGAGGGGACAGGGGTGGACTGGGTGGGCCGGTGAATTTCAGCCCGGACGCAACCCGGTTTCGACCAACATGCCGCGCCGCTTGGCCTCGTAGTAGTAGCCACGCGCGTACCACATGATGGCCCGATCCTGATCGCCATCCGACAGCAGCCATGCACCGCGCAGGTATTTGCCTGCGTATTTGAGGTTGGTTTCCGCATCCAGCAGATCGTTCGGTTTGCCGCGAAAGCCCATGGTGCGCGCGGTTTCCGGCAGAATCTGAAGCAACCCGTAGTAGGGTCCGTTGCGTGCCCAGGGGCGATGCGTGCTCTCACGGATCGCCAGCTTGTGCACCAGTGGACGCGGCAACTCATAGAAGTCCGCGTATTGGTTGATCAGGCGCCGCAGTTCGGGCGTCTCGTTGGGGTAGAGGGGCGGTTCAAATGGCGCGGGGTCCGATGCACCGCAGGCGGTCAGGGCAAAGGCAGAGGCGACGGAAAGAAAATGGCGACGGGTGAACACAAATGGGGTCCTGTGATGGAGATACTATCGCTTGGATATTGACCTATTGCATCGGCGGGACAAGAACGGCCGCCCCAATGGGCGAGGCTCCGCCGACGATCTCAAAACCGTTTCCGGTCAATCTTTTAGCAGATGCCCCAAGAGAAACTCAGCGCGCTCTGTCGGCGAAATCCTGGGCAGGTGCACCACCTCATATCCCAAGGTCTCAAAGGCGTCCTGCAAACGGTCGTACTCGGCAACGGCCTCGTCAAATCCGTGGCGGCGGGCGCTGTCGGTTTTGTAAATTTCCGGCCAGGGCGGCGTTAGAAACACCTGGTTCGTGTAGAGTTTCTCGCTCTTAAGCCAAGTTGCCAGAGGCTGCCCGGTCACATGCGCCAAGGCTGTGACGGCGTCTATCACACCCCGGTCGAAAAACACCCATCCGTCGGCCGCGCGGGCCTCGGCCAGATCGAGTTCGGCCAGGGCGAGCGTCTTGTCCAGAAAGCCGCGCATGTCTGTCCAGGGCAGGGCGGTTCCCCCGGTTTCCTGTTCCCGTTCGACAACCCGTCGCCCGGGCTCTTCTATCACGGTGTGGCCGCGCGCGGCCAATACCGCAAGCAGTGTGGATTTGCCGCCGCCCGAGCAACCGGAGATCAAAACAAACCTGTTCACATCGGTTTTCACTTCTCCAAATGACGCTTCTGTCCCGATGACGCCACGTGACCCACCGTCTCTTTGACGTGGGTCAATTCCCGTCTCCGCCAACAAGATTAAGGAGCGTTTACAGGAAACACAAAGAACAAGGTAAGATTATGAAACACCTGATACGCATCGCGCTCCTTGCACTCCCCCTTGGCCTCCTGGCGTGCACAGAGCCAGAGACCTACCCGGTAACCGGTGAGGAATGTGGCCCGCAAGACCCGGTGTTGGAGCTGGATGCCGCCGATTGCGGGATGCCGGGGCTCATGTAGCCTAACGCGCCTGCGCCGTCTTAGACAGGTTGCTCACACTCCATAGAAAAAGGCCGGTCGCATCTGCAACCGGCCTTTCATGTTCATCGAGAAGGCTCTCAGGCCTTGCCCGCAGTGTCTTCCTGATCGCCGGATGCGGCGTCTTCTTCAGCGGGATCGGCCACGGATTCGGCCAGATCTTCGTCCTCGGAGGTTGCAGCTCCGATGTCTTCAAAGAGCTCTGCGATTTCGAATTCCGCAGCAGCTTCTTCTTCGGCAGCCAGTTCCTGAATGGATTTGCCAGCGGCCTGCAGTTCGGCCTCTTCCGGGGAGCGGGCGACGTTCAGTTCGATTGTCGCATCGACCTCGGGGTGCAGAACGATTTGCACTTCGTGCAGGCCCAGCTCCTTGATCGGCGCCAGAACAACCTGCTTGCGGTCCACCGAGAATCCGGCTTCGGTCGCGGCCTCTGCTGCGTCGCGGGTGGTGACGGAGCCATAGAGCGCACCAGAGTCGGAGGCGGAGCGAATCACGATGAACTGTTGCCCATCGAGTTTTTCGGCCAGCGATTCCGCTTCTTTCTTGGTTTCCAGGTTGCGGGCTTCGAGCTGCGCTTTTTGCTGCTCGAAGGCTTCGATGTTGGATTTCGAAGCAGACAGGGCCTTGCCCTGCGGCAGCAGGAAGTTGCGGGCGTAGCCGGGTTTCACATCGACGACTTCGCCCATCTGACCCAGTTTTGCGACGCGTTCGAGAAGGATAACTTGCATGGTGTTCTCCTTACTTCACAGCGTAGGGCAGCAGCGCGAGGAAGCGGGCGCGTTTGATGGCACGGGCCAACTCGCGTTGCTTCTTGGCAGAGACTGCGGTGATACGGGACGGCACGATCTTGCCACGCTCAGAGATGTAGCGCTGCAGCAGACGTGTGTCTTTGTAGTCGATTTTCGGCGCGTTGTCGCCCGAGAAGGGGCAGACCTTGCGACGGCGGAAAAATGGTTTTGCGGCCATGGGTTATGTCCTTGTCCTAAAGTTGATCAACGGCGCTCGCGACGACCTTCACGCTCGTCACGTTTCTGCATTTGTACAGATGGCAGTTCGGCGTGGTCGTCGACCTTGATGGTCAGCACGCGCATCACATCGTCATGCAGGCGCATCAGGCGTTCCATTTCCTGAACGGCCGGTGCGGGTGCATCCGAACGCAGGAAAGCATAGTGGCCCTTGCGGTTCTTGTTGATCTTATAGGCCATCGTCTTGACGCCCCAGTACTCGTGATCCACGAGTGCGCCACCGTTGTCGGACAGGACGGCGCCAAAATGTTCGATCAGCCCTTCGGCTTGCGTGTTGGACAGGTCCTGACGCGCGATCATAACATGCTCATATTTAGGCATGTAGCTTCCTCATTTATATCAAGGCGCATTTCAAAGGTGAGGCCGTTACTCCTTTTGCGGCCCCGCCACGAGAGACTGCGCGGTTAAATCGTTTTGCAAAAGGAAGCGCCGATATACACGCTTTGACGCAACGCGCAAGCCTGCATGGCAGGGCTGGAATAGACGGCATTTGCACAATGCTCCACGAAATGGCCCTGACGGTGCCCGAAAGCTGTCTTATTTGCGTCTTGATTGCGGGTTTCTTTGCTCGTTAACCAAGAGAGGAAAGCACATGTCCAGCACAGTCGATCCCGTCAGCTTTGACTCCATCGCACCCCAGCCGGTGCGGACCGTGGATGGCAGTCGCATGCTTTTGCGTGGCGCGCAGGGCGTTGTCGGTGTTGCCTTGATCCTGACCGCCATCGGGCTCTGGATTGCCCCCGGTGCAAGCTGGGATCATGAACTGATGCTGTTCAAGCTGCTGGCGTCTGCTGTTGGCGGCATGGCTGGGATCGCCCTGTTGCAGGGTTTTGCGCGCCCCGCAGCGCCAAAAGTCGAGGTTGATACCATCCGTCATGAGGTGCGTCTGGTACGCACACGGGGCAAGGATCGCTTCGTGTTGGACCGCTGTACGTTCAAAGATCTGACCCGGGTGGAAAATTCGGGCACCTACTTGAAACTCTGGGGAAAGAACGAGGCGCTGCTGGCCGAGGTGGCCGCCAGCGACCGCGTTGCACACCGTAGCCTCGTCACTGCACTCCGGGTTGCGGGCAAACTCTGATCCCATTTGCGACATTCCGCCGATAGGCGACCCATCTGCGCGTTGTTCATCAGCGCGCAGAACTTGTTTGAGCATATGGAATTGTCTCGGCGGGCCAAAGACCCACATTAACCTTCATGTATTCATAAACTGGAGGTTCTCTTGATGAAATCGCTTCTTCTTGCCACAGCCCTGACCGCCGCTGCGGGCATGGCGTCCGCCGCTGCCGAAAAATACGTGCTGGATGCCAGCCACAGCCAGGTTTTGTTCAGCTACAATCACTTAGGCTTTTCTACGACCTACGGCATGTTCTCCGGCTTTGAAGGGGAAATCATGTTTGATCAGGAAGACCCCAGCGCCTCCTCCGTCACCGTGTCGATGCCGGTGATGAGCATGTTCACCGGGTGGGAAAAGCGTGAAGGGCACTTCATGTCGGATGATTTCTTTGGTGCGGAAGAGGGTGACATGATCACGTTCGCGTCAACCGCCATCGATGTGACGGGCGACAACACGGCGACGATCACCGGCGATCTGACCATGAATGACGTTACCAAATCGGTGACGCTGGACGCGGTTTTGAACCAGACCGGGGACCATCCGCAGGCGGGCAAACCCTGGGCCGGGTTCGATGCGACCACCACCGTATTGCGGTCTGATTTCGGTCTGGGGGCTTTCGCGCCCTATGTGAGTGACGAAGTCGAAATCGTCATTTCCATTGAGGCGATGAAGGCGGAGTAAACCTGCCTTTCCCTGAAAACGCATGAAGGCCGCGCAGCATTGGCGCGGCCTTTTCTGTTCTGGAGGGCCTAGCCGCCTTTCAGTGCTGTCAGGTCAATGCGGACCTCGACGTTGAACCCCACCGATGCCTCGTCCTTCTGGCTGTCGCCAATCCCGTAGGCGCGGCGGTCGAGCGTGGTGCTTCCCTGCATGGTGGCCAGCCCGTCGGCCAGCTCCAGCGTAAACGGCAATTGCACGGGCATGGTCTGATCCTTGAGGGTCAGCGTACCATCGGCCAGATACCCATCTGTGTTCTTGAGGATCTCCGCTGTGAACTGCGCCGTCGGAAAGGCTTCGGCATTGAAGAAATCCGCCCCAAGCGCTTGGCTGGTCACCGAACCCAGTGTCAGCGAGCCAATGGAGATGGTCACATCAACCGATCCGGCGACACCTTCGGCGACGGTTTCGTCAAAGCTGATGGCGGCCGTCCAGTCGGCAAAGCTGCCGGTGACGTCGGAGCCGAGCTGCTGGACGGTGATCTGGAGCGTGCCGTCCTGCACCGCCCAGTCGGATTCGACCGCCTGCAGTTCCGCAGCGGCCACATCCACGGTGTGTTTTTCATAAAGACCCAAGGTGCTGCCAATCACCAGCGCCACACCCCAGATCCCCACCGCGCTGATCAGCGGCAGGGTGATGCGATGGTCGTGCGCGGGCAGGGTGACGGCAGGCCGCCCGGGCAGCATCCTGCGCAGGGTCGCGTCCTTATCGATGACGTGATGTTTCATGGCGCCGGCGAAATGCAGGATGATGGCGCCCGCCAGCACCCGTTCGAACACGATGTGCAGTCCGGCGGCGGTGCTGGCCAGCGTTTCAGATTTTGGCACGAAGGGCAGGTTCTGACCCAGCGGCCACCAAATCGGCGCGAACCCGTCCGTCGCCGCGTGATGCACCCAGCCCGAGAGCGGCACCAGCAGGAGCGAGCCATAGAGCAGCCAGTGCACGGTTTCCGCCGCGAGGCTTTCGATCTTGCGGTCCGGGTGCAGCAGGCCCGGCTTTGGCTGGCTAATCGCCCAGAGGATGCGGGCCAGGGCTACGAAGAACACGGTTACGCCCAAGGTCTTGTGCAGCGAGAACATCAGCGCCTTCTGCGCCAGCTGCTCGGAGGTGTCATAGGGCAGACCGTTGGCATAGATGCCCAGCGGGATCAGCGTCAGGATCAGCAAGGCGGTCAGCCAGTGAAAGGTCTTGGTGACCGCGCCGTAGTGGGTAGAGGTATTGGCCAGCGTCATAGGAACTCCGGAAATCTGTGTTGCCTATAGAGTAGAGGTCTGCGAGCGCAGAACAATGGCGGCCTGCGCACAGCCTTTGCGCATATCCGCAAATCCTGCCGGTTTCCAGTTTCACCACCAGGGCCGTTGCCTCGCCCGCGCGGGCAGGCTAAGCCGGGGGCCAAGAAACGAAAAGGGGTGGCGGTTTCATGAGCATCGCATTTGTATTTCCCGGTCAGGGCGCACAGACCATCGGTATGGGCAAGGCCCTGGCCGAGGCTTATCCGGCGGCGCGTGCCGTTTTCGACGAGGTCGACGCGGCCCTTGGCGAAAAGCTGAGCGATCTGATCTGGGAGGGTGAGATCGAAACGTTGACCCTGACCGAGAATGCGCAGCCCGCGCTGATGGCCACTTCTATTGCCGCTCTGCGCGCGCTAGAGGCCGAAGGGATCGGGCTCGACCGGGTCAGCCATGTGGCGGGCCATTCCCTGGGGGAATACTCCGCGCTGGCCGCGGCTGGCACGTTTTCGGTGGCGGACGCCGCGCGGCTCTTGCGGACGCGCGGGCTGGCCATGCAGCAGGCGGTGCCTGTGGGGCAGGGCGCGATGGCGGCTGTGTTGGGGCTGGACTACGATACGGTGACGGATGTTGCCGCCAAGGCCGCCGAAGGCGAAGTCTGTCAGGTGGCCAATGAAAACGATCCCGCGCAGAATGTGGTCTCGGGTGACAAGGCAGCGGTGGAGCGGGCCTGTGTGCTGGCCAAGGAGGCGGGCGCCAAACGCGCGCTGATGCTGCCGGTCTCCGCCCCCTTCCACTGTGCGCTGATGGCGCCTGCGGCGGAGAAAATGGCCGAGGCGCTGGACTCGGTCTCCATGCAGGCCCCGTCCGTGCCACTGGTCGCCAATGTAACAGCAGAGGCAGTGAGCGATCCCGCAGAGATCAAGGCGCTGTTGATCAAACAGGTCACTGGGCAGGTGCGCTGGAAAACATCCGTGGAGTGGATGGCAGCAAATGGCGTGACCGACTTCTGGGAAATCGGCGCAGGCAAGGCGCTGAGCGGGATGATCCGGCGCATCGCCAAGGACGCGGGCACCCGTGCCGTGGGCACACCGGACGACATCAAAGCGGCATTGGAATCTTGAGAGGCAATATGTTTGATCTGACAGGGAAAAACGCGCTGGTCACCGGCGCATCGGGCGGCATTGGAGCAGAGATCGCGCGGCTCTTGCACGGGGCCGGGGCGACGGTCGGGCTGTCGGGCACCCGCGTGGAGCCGCTGGAGGCGCTGGCCGCAGAACTGGGCGACCGCGCCCATGTGCTGCCTTGCAACCTCAGCGATATGGCGGCTGTGGAGGCCCTGCCGAAACAGGCCGCCGAGGCCATGGGGTCGGTCGATATCCTGGTGAACAACGCGGGCATCACGCGCGACAACCTGTTCATGCGGATGTCGGATGAGGAATGGCAATCGGTGCTGGACGTGAACCTGACCGCGACCTTCAAGCTCTGCAAGGGCGTGATGCGCGGCATGATGAAGGCACGCTGGGGCCGGATCGTGAATATATCCTCAATTGTGGGGGCCACGGGCAACCCGGGCCAAGCCAATTACGCGGCCTCCAAGGCGGGCATGGTGGGCATGTCGAAAAGCCTCGCTTATGAGGTCGCCAGCCGTGGGATCACCGTAAATGCCGTGGCGCCGGGATTTATCGAGACCGCGATGACCGACAAGCTGACCGATGATCAAAAGTCTGGAATCATGGGACAAATTCCTGCCGGGCGCATGGGAACACCGGCTGAAATCGGCGCTGCCGTGCTCTATCTGGCCAGCCCCGAGGCGGGCTATGTGACAGGAACCACCTTGCATGTGAATGGCGGCATGGCCATGTTGTAGGTCAGATTTGCGCCTCCCAACCCCTGCGTGCACAATGCGTTTGCCATCTGTGTCGCTTGTGCTAAAGGGGGCGCAGAATTTGACCCCGCGTGCAGCTATCTGGACGTGGACCCATCCGAACCGGCACAGCGACAGGCGTGCTGACCCGGACAGAGCCGCCCTTTGGGGCAAACGTTTGCTTCGCCCTTCATGAACCGGGGCAGCGGACAACCGAAAGGGGCCATTCCGGCCCGAACGAATGAGGGACTATTATGAGCGACATCGCAGATCGCGTTAAGAAAATCGTTGTGGAGCACCTGGGTGTTGAAGAGGACAAGGTGACTGAAAACGCTTCGTTCATCGACGACCTCGGCGCGGACAGCCTCGACACTGTTGAGCTGGTGATGGCCTTCGAAGAAGAATTCGGCATCGAGATTCCGGATGATGCGGCCGAAACCATCCAGACCTTTGGCGATGCGGTGAAGTTCATTACCGAAGCTTCCTGATTGCGTCCGGGCACGGCCCGGTATTGCTTTGAAAATGGCGTCTTTCCGCGAGGAGGGGCGCCTTTTGCCATCTTACCTTCGCTCAGGGGTTGAATTGCAGGGGCGAGTTGCGCAAATCTCGCACCAGAGGGCGCAAAGCCCCGACCTGAGAGCAGAGGCTGCGAAATGTCGCGCACGATACCCACGATCAACACCTCGCGTTTGACCCTGCGCGGTATGCGGCCCGAGGATTTCAGCCGCTTTGCCGAGATATGGTCGATGCCGGAGGTGGTGGAGCACATCAACGGCGAGCCCTGGCCGCGCAGCAAGGCCTGGGATGCGTTTCTGCGCAATGCAGGCCACTGGCAGATTACGGGCTTCGGTCAATGGGCGATCCATCGCCATCGGGCGCCCGAGATGTCCGGACAGGTCGGTTTTTTCTACGCTAAGCGTGACCTGGGTGAAGATTTCGATAGCTTCCCGGAGGCCGGTTGGGTGCTGGCGCCGGATGCGCATGGGCAGGCGCTTGGGCTGGAAGCCGCCCGCGCGGCGCATGACTGGTTCGACAGGGTGGTGACGGGCCGGCTGGTCTGCATGATCGCGCCGGAGCATAAAGCCTCGCTCAGGATTGCCGAGGCGATGGGATATGAGGTGATGCGCGATGCGGAGTTTGCCGGATCGCCCGCACGGCTCATGGCGCGGAAAGGTCCCCCGCAGTAACGTGGGCTCTGCGCGGAGTGCTCTTGCATCAAAACCGCGCAGCACTGTATGGGGGGGCACCAAATTGGAAGGGGCATTGCGATGCGCAGAGTAGTTGTCACAGGTCTGGGCCTGGTTACACCGCTGGCAGATGGGGTCGAGGCGAGCTGGTCGCGGATTCTGGACGGGCAGTCCGGTGCCGGGCCGATCACCGGGTTCGATCCGAGCAAGCTGGTGACACAATACGCCTGCGAAGTGCCCCTGGGCGATGGGTCTGATGGCACGTTCAACGCGGATGCCTACATGGCGCCAAAGGATCAGCGCAAGGTGGATACCTTCATCCTGTTTGGTCTGGCCGCGGCGCAGCAGGCGGTCGAGGATTCCGGCTGGCAGCCGGAAGACCGGGAGAGCCTGGAGCGCACTGGCGTCCTCATCGGGTCGGGCATCGGCGGGCTGAATTCCATCGCCAATACGGCGATCATGATGAACGAGAAAGGCCCGCGCCGCGTCTCGCCCTTCTTTGTGCCCGGCGCGTTGATCAACCTGATCTCAGGTCAGGTGTCGATCAAATATGGCTTCAAAGGGCCGAACCATTCGGTGGTGACGGCTTGTTCCACGGGCGCGCATGCGATTGGCGATGCGAGCCGTCTCATTCAGCATGGCGATGCGGATGTGATGATCGCTGGCGGCGCCGAGGCCGCGATCTGCGAGATCGGGATAGCAGGTTTCAACGCGTGCAAGGCGCTCAGCACCAAACGCGGGGGTGACCCGCAAAAGGCCAGCCGCCCCTATGACGAGGACCGCGATGGTTTCGTGATGGGTGAGGGCGCGGGCATCGTCGTGCTGGAAGAGTACGAGCACGCGCGCGCGCGTGGGGCGAAAATCTATGCGGAAGTGCTGGGGTATGGGTTGTCGGGTGACGCCTATCACATCACGGCACCTTCCGAGGATGGCGAAGGCGGTGAGCGGTCGATGCGTGCGGCGCTGAAGAACGCCGGGTTGGAGCCGAAGGATATCGACTACATCAACGCGCATGGTACCTCGACCATGGCGGATACCATTGAGTTGGGCGCGGTGGAACGCCTGCTGGGCGATCACGCGGGGAATGTGACGATGTCCTCGACCAAATCAGCGACCGGGCACCTGCTGGGCGCGGCGGGCGCGATCGAGGCCATCTTCTCGATCCTGGCGATCCGCGATCAGGTCGCGCCGCCCACCATCAACCTCGACAACCCTGCGGTGGAAACGCCGATTGATCTGGCGCCCAATGCCAAGCGGGATCGAAAGGTGGATGTGGCCCTGTCCAATTCCTTTGGTTTTGGCGGCACCAACGCCAGTGTCATCTTTGGGAAGGCGCGCTGATGTGGCGGCACATCGCCTCTAACGCGGTCACGATGCTGATTGTGCTGCTGTTTCTGGGCGGTGGTGTGATCCTGTGGGGCAAGGGCCAGTACGAGGCTGCGGGTCCGCTGGATCAGGCGATCTGTCTACAGGTCGAGCGGGGCAGCAACATGCGGCGGGTGAGCCAGTCGCTGGAGGATCAGGGGGCGGTGAGTTCTGCCGCGATCTTTCGCATGGGCGCGGATTACGCGGAAAAGACCAGCCAGTTGAAAGCCGGGAGCTTTCTGGTCGACCCCGGGGCCTCGATGGAAGAGATCGTGGACATCGTGACGCGCGGCGGGGCAAGCACCTGTGGCACGGAAGTGGTGTACCGCATCGGGGTGAACCGTCTGGGCGTGCAGGTGCGCGAGTTGGACCCGCAGAGCAACCGGTTTGAGGAACGGGCGAGCTTTACGCCCGCCGACGAAGAGACGCCGGAGATCTATACGGAGAAGAAAGCGGAGCGCGATACGCGGTTCCGCGTGGCGCTGGCCGAGGGTGTGACCAGCTGGCAGGTGGTGGAAAGCCTCAAGGCGATGGATGTGCTTGAAGGGTCGGTGGAGGAGCTGCCGCCGGAAGGATCCTTGGCACCGGACAGCTATGAAGTACGCCCCGGGGATGATCGGGCAGAGATCATTGCACGGATGCAAAGCGCGCAGGAATTGCGGGTGGCGCAGGCCTGGCTGAACCGGGATGACAACCTGCCGGTTGAGACGCCTGAGGAGTTGCTGGTGCTGGCCTCGATCATCGAGAAAGAGACCGGGGTTGCGGATGAGCGCGGGCAGGTGGCCAGCGTTTTTGTGAACCGGTTGAATCGGGGCATGCGACTGCAGACGGACCCGACGGTGATCTATGGGGTGACCGAAGGTAAAGGGGTGCTGGGGCGTGGGCTGCGGCAGAGCGAGCTGCGCAGGGCGACGCCGTGGAACACCTATGTGAACGAAGGTCTGCCGCCCACGCCGATTGCCAATCCGGGCACCGCGAGCCTTGAAGCGGCGGCGCGTCCGCTGGAGACGGATTATGTGTTTTTCGTGGCGGATGGCACAGGCGGGCATGCGTTTGCCGAGACGCTGGATGAGCATAACCGGAACGTGGCCAAATGGCGTGAGATCGAGGCGGAACGCGCCAACCAGCCTTCCGGGAATTGAGGCCTGCGCCTAAGGTGGCGCAAGCCCCACCTTACCTGCTGGTTTCGGGCGGTTTGCCGGACAGTCACGGGATGATCCG
This sequence comes from uncultured Roseobacter sp., assembly GCF_947492555.1. GTDB lineage: Bacteria > Pseudomonadota > Alphaproteobacteria > Rhodobacterales > Rhodobacteraceae > Roseobacter. Next base: position 59,583 of record NZ_CANLNE010000001.1, on the reverse strand, counting down.
AGCCGGTGGCGCGCGAAAATCGTTAACGGCACCGTACGGTAGTCATTTGATAAGAAAACGATTTTCCTTGACTTTGCGCACGGTCACACGTATAACTTGTGACATGCTAGAAGAAGTGGGCAAACGACCCCGGGAGTGATCCCGACGGGTCGTTTTTTCGTTTCTCTCGTGCGGAGACTACGCGCATGAGAGGTATAAACCTGAATGACTTTAATCACCCCAGAGCACGTAGAGTCGCAAACCGAAGACCTTTTGAATTCGGTCATCGGAACCATCAGAGATTTGCGTAAAGAACTCGAAGACCTCAAAGAACGGGTCCGCGAAACGGATGGTGCAGTGACAGCGCAGGACTCCAGGGCAGTGACGCAAACGGTGTCGCTCCTGGAGACATGCCAGAAAGTGGAGAACCGCCTTGTCGAATGCCGCACAAAACACGCAGGTATCGCCCACGGGGGCTATGCCCTCGATCTCGAAAGAGCACGGGCTTCGATTGGGTGCAAGCTGGCTCGGCTCCGCTGCCCGCGACCTACAGGACCAATTTCTGAATGACCTATCTGAGGGAGAGCTTCTGGCTCTCCCTTATTTGTTCGAGTTCTGGGCAATGGAGCATCAGTTGCCGCCGGAGGGAGACTGGCGGTCCTGGGTGATCATGGGCGGACGCGGGGCGGGGAAGACCCGCGCAGGCGCCGAATGGGTGCGCGCGCAGGTAGAGGGCGCGCGGCCGATGGATGAGGGGCGGGCGCGACGCGTGGCCCTTGTCGGCGAGACCTTTGACCAGGTCCGCGAAGTGATGATTTTTGGCGACAGCGGGATTCTCGCCTGTTCGCCGCCCGACCGGCGCCCGACGTGGGAAGCCGGACGGAAGAGGCTGGTCTGGCCCAATGGCGCGGTTGCGACCGTGCATTCGGCCTTTGACCCTGAGGGGTTACGCGGGCCGCAGTTTGATGCGGCCTGGGTGGATGAATTGGCCAAGTGGAAGAAGGCCGAGGCGACGTGGGACATGTTGCAGTTCGCGCTGCGGCTTGGCGAGAAACCGCAGGTTTGCGTCACGACCACGCCGCGGAATGTGGGGGTTTTGAAGACTTTGCTGAAATCGCCCTCGACGGTGCTGACGCAAGCGCCGACGGAAGCCAATGCCGCCAATCTGGCTGCTTCCTTTCTGGAAGAGGTACGGGCGCGCTACAAGGGCACGCGGCTTGGCCGGCAGGAGTTGGATGGTGTTTTGCTGGAAGACGCGGAAGGCGCACTTTGGACTTCCGCGGGGATCGAAACTTGCCGGGTGCGCAAACTGCCGGAACTGGACCGGATTGTTGTGGCGCTGGACCCGGCAACAACGGGTGGGTCCGCATCGGATGAATGCGGGATCGTCGTGGCCGGGGTGAAGATGACCGGCCCACCGCAGGATTGGCGGGCCTATGTTCTGGCCGATTGTACGGTGGCGGGGGCCACGCCCGCAGGCTGGGCGCAGGCGGCGATTTCCGCGATGGAACACTATGGCGCGGACCGGCTGGTGGCCGAGGTCAACCAAGGTGGTCAGATGGTGCAGGAAGTTTTGCGGCAGGTTGACCCGCTGGTGCCCTACAAGGGCGTGCATGCAAGCCGGGGCAAGGTGGCGCGTGCGGAGCCGGTGGCCGCGCTCTATGAACAGGGGCGGGTGAAGCACCTGCCGGATCTCGATGGGCTTGAGGATCAGATGTGCCGGATGACGGTCCAGGGCTATGAGGGCAAGGGCTCGCCCGACCGGGTCGACGCGCTGGTCTGGGCTCTGCATGAGCTGATGATCGAGCCGGTCGCGAAATGGCGCGCCCCGCGCGTACGGTCCCTTTAACGTTTTGGCCACCCTCTGCGGTTGGGCCTTGTCTGCAAGGGTTAATAGCAGCGCACGCTGCCTTTGCATCTTTGAAATCTGAATTCGACAATTATCGAGCAAGCAAGATCAGCCCCGCTACGCAGATCATCGGCGCGGGCGCATTTGGCATGCGGGCGATCACATGAGGAGCAAACGACATGGTTTTTGACTTTCTAAAGCGCGGTGCACCGCTGGACGCTCCCGAGCAGAAAGCGAGCGCCACCGGGCCTGTCGTGGCCTACCAGACCTCGGGCCGCGTGGCCTGGAGCCCGCGCGATGCCGTGTCGCTGACCCGGACGGGGTTTTCCGGCAACCCGGTGGGGTTTCGGTCGGTCAAGCTGATTGCCGAGGCGGCGGCGGCGCTGCCGCTGGTGCTGCAGGACAGCGAGCAGCGCTATGATGTGCATCCGCTGATTGATCTGGTGGCGCGGCCCAACCCGATGCAGGGCCGGGCGGAATTGCTGGAGGCACTCTATGCCCAGTTGCTGCTGACCGGGAATGGCTATGTCGAAGCGGTGGTAAATGAGGAAGCAGCCCCGGTGGAGCTGCATGTTCTGCGGTCGGACCGCATGAGCGTGGTGCCGGGCGCCGATGGCTGGCCGATTGCCTATGAATATGCCGTGGGCGGGCGCAAACATCGTTTTGATGCCAGCGGCGCGCAGGTGCCTGTCTGCCATATCAAGAGTTTTCACCCGCAGGATGACCATTATGGGTTCAGCCCGATGCAGGCGGCGGCCATGGCGCTGGATGTGCACAATTCTGCCAGCCGCTGGTCCAAGGCGCTGCTGGACAATGCGGCGCGTCCGTCGGGGGCGATTGTCTACCGGGGTGCCGAGGGGCAGGGCACCATGGCGCACGACCAGTACGAGCGCCTTGTGAACGAGATGGAGAGCCATCATCAGGGGGCACGCAATGCGGGCCGTCCGATGCTGCTCGAAGGGGGGCTTGACTGGAAGCCGATGGGCTTTTCGCCGTCGGACATGGAATTCCAGAAGACCAAGGAAGCCGCCGCACGGGAGATCGCACTGGCCTTTGGGGTGCCGCCCATGCTGCTGGGCATTCAGGGCGACGCGACATACGCCAACTATCAGGAAGCACACCGTGCTTTTTATCGCCTGACGGTATTGCCCCTTGCGACCCGTGTGACCGCGGCGCTGGCGCAGTGGCTGGCGGGGTATACGGGCGCGCAGCTGACGTTGAAACCGGATCTGGATCAGGTGCCTGCACTGGCGGCGGAACGGGACGCGCAATGGAGCCGCGTGGCCGAGGCGGATTTTCTGAGCCAGGCCGAAAAGCGCGCGCTTCTGGGGCTGCCAGCGGTGAGCGCCGATGAGTGATCCTGGTTTTGAGCGGTTCGAATGTGCGCCGGGGCTGCGGTTGCAGGCCCACGAGCGGGTCGCCCAAATCCAGCATGACAACCTCATCCGCCGGCTCGACCGGGTCGAAGAGATGATGGAGCGGTTGGAGAAAAGGCTGTGGCTGACCGTTTACGGGATCGTTGCGATGATCCTGGGGCAAGCGCTGCAGTCGGTGCTGGTGGCGGTGCCATGAGCGGGGGAAGAGAGACAATGATGAGGAGTGGACCCATGGATATTGAGACAGGGCTGGAGCGCAAGTTCGCCCGATTTGGCGATGCGCTGGCCGTCGAGGACGGTTGCGTGATCAGCGGATACGCCAGCCTTTTTGGTGCGGTGGATCAGGGCAATGACGTGGTTGCGGCGGGGGCTTATGCTGCCTCGCTGTCGACGCTGACAGCCAAGGGCACCAAGGTGAAGATGCTGTGGCAGCACGATCCGACCCAGCCCATCGGGATCTGGGATGAGGTGCGCGAAGATGGCAAGGGTCTCTGGGTCAAGGGGCGTCTGCTCGACAGTGTCGCCAAGGGGCGCGAGGCCGCAGCGCTGATTGACGCGGGCGCGATCGATGGGCTGTCCATCGGGTACCGTACCCGGAAGGCCACCAAGAATTCCAAGGGCCAACGGCTCTTGACCGAACTGGAGCTTTGGGAGGTGTCACTGGTGACCTTCCCGATGCTGCCCAGTGCGCGGGTTGCGGGCAAGTCGGAGGAGACCGACCTTGACCGTTCCCTGCGTGATATGGCCGCCGTCTTTGCGGGCGCGCGCGCTGATCTGGCGCGCCGCTAACGCGCACCTGTCGTCCGGGTCGCACGAGGGGTTCGTGCGGCTCTCACACAACACCATAGAGGATTTGCCCATGAGCAAGACCGCACCGAAGGCGGCGGGTGGGGAAGGTTTGTCCCCCGCTGAGGATGTCAGGCAGGCCGTGACCGGCTTTGTCACTGATTTCAAAAGCTTCCAAACCGACATTGAATCAAAACTTCAACAAACAGAAGAGCGACTGACCATGCTGGACCGAAAGACACACACTCCCCAACGCAGCCCTCTTGCAGGCGCTGTCGATGCTGGCGCACCCCATCAGAAGGCCTTTAATGCATATCTGCGTTCCGGCGATGATGACGGCCTGCGTGGCCTTGAGATGGACGTGAAGTCGCTGTCCACAGCGGTGAACTCGGACGGCGGCTACCTCGTTGATCCGCAGACGTCGGATACCGTGAAGTCGGTTCTGAACGCAACCGCGTCCATCCGCTCCATTGCCGCCGTGGTGAATGTCGAGGCGACGTCCTATGACGTTCTCGTCGATCACACCGATGTAGGCGCGGGTTGGGCGACAGAGGCCGGTTCCACAACGGAAACGGACACCCCGCAGCTCGACCGCATCACCATTCCGCTGCATGAGCTGAGCGCACTGCCGAAAGCATCCCAGCGTCTGCTGGATGACAGCGCGTTCGACATCGAGACATGGTTGGCAAGCCGCATCGCGGACAAATTCGCGCGGGCCGAAGCCGCAGCCTTCGTTAACGGTGACGGTACCGATAAGCCCATGGGCTTTCTGAGCCACGCCTCCGTCGACAACGACGTCTGGACCTGGGGCAACCTTGGTTATGTTCCAACAGGTCAGAATGGCGACGTGAATGCGGATGCGATCATCGACCTGGTCTATGCGCTGGGGGCGGAATACCGCGCCAATGCAACCTTCGTGATGAACTCCAAGACAGCGGGTCTGGTGCGCAAGCTCAAGGACAATGACGGCCGCTTCCTGTGGTCGGATGGTCTGGCAACGGCAGAACCTGCCCGCCTGATGGGTTATCCGGTGCTGATTGCCGAGGACATGCCTGATGCGGCGACGGACGCCAATGCGATTGCCTTTGGCGACTTTGCAAACGGCTACACCATCGCTGAACGCCCCGATCTGCGCGTCCTGCGCGACCCGTTCAGCGCCAAGCCGCATGTCCTTTTCTATGCGACCAAGCGCGTGGGCGGTGATGTCAGCGACTATGCCGCCATCAAGCTGCTGAAATTCGGCACCTCCTGAAGGATGTGACGATACCGGTGCCGGGGGATGCCCCCTGGTGCCGGGCCGGGTGCGTGCCGGAACGTTTGTGTTGTCTAGCTGCTCCCCTCCGACCGAGCAATGCAGATGGGTGCGCGCCCGGTTCCTGAGTGGTGGAGCACAAGTAATTGGAGACATTCGATGATGTTGATCGAAGAAACGACGGTGCCGGATGCGGCTCTACCAGTCGAGGAATTCAAAGCGCATCTGCGGCTGGGCACCAGCTTTGGTCAGGATTCTGCGCAAGACGAGGTATTGAGCGGGTTTTTGCGGGCGGCCATGGCGGCGATTGAATCGCGCACCGGCAAGGTCTTGATGACCCGGCCTTTTAGCTGGTCGCTGACCTTCTGGCGCGATCGGGATTCGCAGATCCTGCCGGTTGCACCTATTTCGGCGCTGACGCGATTGTCGACCATTGCACGCGATGGCAGCGAAACCGAGATTGATGCCACGCAGTACTGGCTGCAGCGCGACAGTCAGCGGCCCCGTCTGCGGTCCGTTGGTGCGTGCCTGCCAGTGATCCCGCAAAACGGGTCGGCCTCCATCGAGTTCGAGGCGGGCTACGGTCCGACGTGGCAGGATCTGCCCGCCGACTTGCGTCAGGCCACGTTGTTGCTGGCCGCGCATTACTACGAGTATCGCGACGAGACGTCCTTGAGCGATGGCTGCATGCCCTTTGGCGTCAGCAGCCTGATCGAACGTTACAAGGTGATGCGCCTCGGGCCGGGAGCGATCCTGTGAAAACGCCTCGTCTGAACCGCCAGCTTGTGCTCGAGGCCCCTCAGCGGATTGAGGATGGCGCGGGCGGATATGTCGAAACCTGGCAGTCGCTCGGGACACTCTGGGCGCAGGTCACCGCGCGTTCCGGTCGGGAGCTCGCGCAATCCGGCGCATCGGTTTCGGCCATGAGCTACAAGATCGTCATCCGGGGCGCGCCCTTCGGAGATGCCAAGCGGCCAAGGCCGGAGCAGCGATTTCGCGAAGGTGAGCGGGTGTTCGTCATCAAGGCCGTGGCTGAGAATGACGCAAATGGCCGGTACATCACCTGCTTTGCAACAGAGGAGAGTACGGTATGAGTTACGCCATGTCGGGCGCGCTTCAGGCCGCCATATACGAGGCCCTCATTAATGATGCGACCCTTGGCGGATTGATCGGCCGGGATGTCTATGATGCGGTACCCACTGGTGATTTGCCCGAAACCTACGTGAGTCTCGGGCGGGAGCAGGCGCGTGATGCGTCCGATCAGACCGGTAACGGCGCGCTGCATACGGTCGAGATTTCAGTCTTCACCACGCAGCCAGGATTTGCCGGTGCCAAGGCGGTCGCGATGGCGATTTCGGATGCGTTGCAGGATGCCGATCTGGCGTTGAGCCGCGGGCGTCTTGTCTTTCTCAGATTTCAGCGGGCCGAGGCCCGGCGGATCGACTCCAATGCCGGGCGCGAGATCCGGATGCGGTTTCGAGCCCGCGTCGAAGATGAATAACCTTTAGACTTCAAACAGGAGATAACCCATGGGTGCTCAGAACGGAAAAGACCTTTTGGTGAAGGTCGACATGACGGACAGCGGTTCGTTCACCACACTGGCAGGTCTGCGTGCCACGCGGGTCAGCTTCAACGCTGAAACGATTGATATCACCAGCCTGGAAAGCCAGGGCGGATGGCGCGAGCTGCTGTCCGGGGCCGGGGTTCGGTCGGTATCGATCAGCGGGTCGGGCGTGTTCCGCGACGCGGACACCGACGAGCGCGCGCGTCAGCTGTTTTTTGACGGCCAGGCGCCGAGCTTTCAGGTCGTGATCCCTGATTTCGGCGTTGTCGAGGGGCCGTTCCAGGTGACTTCCATCGAATACGGGGGCAGCCACAATGGCGAGGCAACTTATGAGTTGTCGCTGGCAAGTGCTGGTTCTCTGAGCTTCACGGCGATCTGATCATGGCAAATCCCTGGAGGGGCGATGTCGCCTTGGTCATAGATGGTCAGTCTCATGTGATGCGTCTGACATTGGGGGCGCTGGCAGAGTTGGAGGCCGCGCTGGAAGCGGATTCGCTGATGGCGATGGTCGAGCGTTTTGAGGGCGGGAGTTTCACCAGTCAGGATGTCCTTGCGCTGTTACGCGCGGGGCTGACGGGCGGGAAATGCGGGGTGTCCGATGATGCCCTTTACCATGCGCAGATTGAAGGCGGTCCGATCGCAGCGGCAAAGGCAGCGGCAGAGCTTTTGGCGCGGGCCTTCACGGTGCCTGCGGCATGAGTCAGCTGGACTGGCCCGCCCTGATGCGGGTGGGGCTGCGCGGACTGGGCTTGCATCCGGATGTGTTCTGGGCGCTGACGCCTGCCGAATTTCAGTTGATGCTGGGCGATCCGACAAAATCCGGACCGCTGTTGAGCACCGGTTTGGAGGCCCTGATGACGGCCTATCCGGACAAGGACAATAAGGACGATTGCGATGACGGATGAGAGCGGTTTTGAAGATCTGGAAGGGCGCGCGGAGGGGCTAAACGACACGTTGGGCCAGACCAGTGTTCTCGTCTCGGGGTTCGATAGCGAACTGCGGCGGATGAAGACGTCGCTGGAGGCGACAGGGCGCGATATTGCGGCCCTGGAACGCGGCCTGACCCGCGGATTGCGGCGTGCGTTCGACGGCGTCGTTTTCGATGGGGCGAGTCTATCGGATGCGTTGAACACCCTTGCCAACAGCATGGTGGACACGGCCTACAGCGCCGCCATCAACCCGGTGACAAAGCATGCCGGTGGGCTGTTGGCGCAGGGTGTCGACGGGCTGTTGGGTAGTATTCTGCCCTTTGCAGATGGCGCCCCTTTTAGTCAGGGTCGTGTGATGCCCTTTGCAACCGGTGGGATCGTCAGCGGTGCCACACCTTTTGGCATGCGTGGCGGTATGGGCGTGATGGGCGAGGCGGGTCCGGAGGCCATCATGCCGCTGGCCCGTGGTCCGGACGGCAAACTCGGCGTGCGCGGCGCAGGCGGCGGTGGACAAAGCATCGTTATGAACATCTCGACCCCCGACGTTCAGGGGTTCCAACGCAGTCAGGGGCAGATCGCTGCCCAGATGACCCGTGCCCTGGGGCGCGGGCAACGCAACCGGTAACGGGAGGGGAGCAGGATTATGCAGTTTCATGAAGTCAGATTTCCAGCCACGCTGAGCTTTGGCTCTGTTGGCGGTCCGGAACGCCGTACGGATGTTGTGACGATCAGCAACGGATATGAAGAGCGCAACTCTCCATGGGCGCATTCGCGCAGGCGGTATGACGCAGGGATGGGCATGCGGTCACTGGATGACATCGAGACTTTAATCGCCTTCTTCGAGGCGCGTTTCGGCCAGCTTTTCGGGTTTCGCTGGAAAGACTGGTCGGATTATCGTTCGTCCAAGCCGTCGCTGGACATCACCGCCTTCGATCAGGCCTTGGGAACCGGGGATGGCGTGCAAACCGAGTTTGCGCTGCAAAAGACCTACCAGTCGGGCGCCCATGGATACAGCCGCCCAATCAGCAAGCCGGTTGCGGAAACCGTGCGGGTTGGTGTGGCTGGTGTCGAGCTGCAGGAAACCATTGATTACGCGCTCGATCTTACGAGCGGCGCAATCACCTTTTCACAGCCCCCAGTCGCTGGCGCCGATGTCACCGCAGGGTTTGAGTTTGATGTTCCGGTGCGTTTTGACACCGACCGCATTCAGACCAGTATCGCCAGTTTTCAGGCTGGCGAAGTGCCCAATGTCCCTATTGTGGAGGTACGCATCTGATGTCGCAAATGGATGCAGGATTGCAGGCCCATCTTGAGGGCGGGCTGACCACCGTGGCGCACGCATGGGCTATTGAGCGCAAGGATGGTGTTATACTTGGCTTCACCGATCATGACCGGGAGCTGACCTTCGACGGAATCACCTTTCGCGCGGATACAGGCCTGAGCGCCCTGGCGCTGTCACAGAGCACGGGCTTGTCGGTGGACAACACCGAAGCCCTTGGGGCGTTGAGCGATTTGTCGATCCGCGAGGATGAGATCGAGCAAGGCCGTTTTGACGAGGCTGAGGTGCGCGCTTGGCTGGTGAATTGGAATGACGTATCGCAGCGTTGGCTGCAGTTCCGTGGCACGATTGGTGAACTGCGGCGCGCGGATGGTGGTTTCCAGGCAGAGTTGCGGGGGCTGACTGAGTTACTGAACCGCCCGCTGGGGCGCGTTTACCAGAAGCCGTGTACGGCCGTCCTGGGCGATGGGGCATGTCGGTTTGATCTCACGGCGCCGGGGTATTCCATCGACTTGCCGATTGAGACGGTGACCCAGGCCCGCGTGTTTCGGTGGGCAGGCTTCGGCGGATTCGATGCAAGCTGGTTTGCGCGGGGGCGGTTGGAAGTTCTGACCGGGTCGGCAAAAGGCCTTTGGGGAATGGTCAAGCAGGACCGGTTCGAAGGCGCTGACCGCGTGATCGAACTTTGGGAGCCGATGCGCAGCCCGCTGGAGGCTGGCACTGTCGTGCGTCTGATCGCCGGATGCGACAAACGCAGCGAAACCTGCCGTGTGAAGTTTGCAAATCTCGCCAACTTCCAGGGCTTTCCGGATGTCCCGGGCGAAGACTGGATGATGGCGGTTCCGAAATCCACGGGCGCGAACACCGGTGGGAGCCTGAGATGACACCGCTTCAACAAAATATCGTGACTGAGGCACGGGACTGGATTGGCACGCCCTATGTCCACCAGTCAGCAGTCAAGGGCGCGGGCACTGATTGTCTTGGGCTGTTGCGGGGGATTTGGCGGGTGCTTTACGGCGATGAGCCCGAAAGCGTGCCAGCCTATTCCATGGATTGGTCCGAACCACAGGGTGAAGAACGTTTGTGGAATGCTGCATTGCGCCACCTGCACCCGAAAGACGTGAAGGATGAGGCCCCGGGCGACGTTCTGCTTTTCCGCATGCGCAGCAGTGCGGTGGCCAAGCATCTGGGCGTCGTCGGGCGCGTTGGCTCAAACCCGAGCTTCGTTCACGCATATTCGCGCTTTGGTGTGGTGGAGAGCTCTCTCAGCCTGCCGTGGCGCCGCCGGGTGGTTGCTCGGTTTACATTTCCTGAGGAGGCCAGCTGATGGCGACGCTAGTTCTTTCTACTGTAGGCGCTGCGGTTGGCGGCTCCATCGGGGGTACGGTGGCAGGTCTATCGACGGCCGTCATCGGGCGGGCTGTTGGGGCAACCATCGGTCGCGTGATCGATCAGAAACTCCTGGGTCAAGGCTCCGATGTTGTCGAGACGGGCAAGGTCGACCGGTTCCGGATTTCGAGTGTTGGTGAGGGGGAAGCGTTGGCCCAGGTCTATGGGCGCATGCGTCTGGGTGGACAGGTGATCTGGGCATCGGACTTTGCCGAGACCGTCACAGTGGCAGGTGGCGGTGGCGGCGGCAAGGGTGCCCCAAGCCAGCCAAAGTCGCAAACCCGCAGCTATTCTTACTCGGTCAATCTGGCCATCGCCATTTGCGAGGGTGAAATCACGCGTATCGGGCGGATCTGGGCCAATGGCGAAGAAATTGCACCGGACGACTTGAACATGCGAGTCTACCGTGGCGCGGCTGATCAGTTGCCGGACCCGGTGATTGAGGCAATCGAGGGGACCGGTATGGTTCCGGCCTACCGTGGCACAGCCTACGTGGTTTTTGAAAACCTCTCGCTGGAACGGTTCGGAAATCGGGTGCCTCAGTTTTCCTTCGAGGTATCACGCCCGGAACAGGTTACCGAACCCGATGCGGATCAGGCGCTGACCTATGCAATCAAAAGCGTGGCGGTGATACCCGGCACGGGAGAGTATTCGCTGGCCACGACGCCGGTGCATTACACCAGCGGTCCCGGTAGCCGCTGGAGCGCCAATGTGAACACCCCGGCAGAGAAGACTGATTTTGCAGCGTCACTGGAGACGTTGAGCGACGAACTGCCAAATTGTCAGGCGGCATCGCTTGTCGTTTCCTGGTTTGGTAATGATTTGCGCTGCGGAACCTGCGAAGTGCGTCCAAAGGTTGAGAAAAAGCAGTACGAAGGCGAAAACATGCCTTGGTCGGTCGCGGGGTTGAACCGGAGTTCAGCCGAGGCAATGCCGCTGGAAAACGAGCGCCCAATTTATGGAGGGACGCCGACCGATCAATCCGTAGTACAGGCCATTCAGGCGATGCATACGGCGGGCAAGGAAGTGTTGTTTTACCCCTTCATTCTGATGGATCAATTGAGCGACAATGTCCTGCCGAACCCTTACGCCCCGGAAGAAACGCAACCACGGCTACCATGGCGTGGACGGATTACGCTCTCTGTGGCACCTGGCGTCGCGGGATCGCCTGATGGGACTGCAGGCGCAGATGCGGAAGTCGAGGCGTTCTTCGGAACAGCGAAGGCTGCCGATTTTACAACTTCCGGAACATCTGTTGTGTACAGCGGACCTCAAGAGTGGTCGTTTTCCCGGTTTATCCTGCATTATGCGGCGCTCTGCAAAGCTGCGGGAGGGGTCGAAGCGTTTTGTATCGGCACCGAGATGCGCGGCCTGACGCAAATCAGAGGATTGGGAAATCGCTTTGTTGCCGTTGAGCACTTGCAAGCACTCGCCGCCGACGTGCGTAGTATTCTCGGCCCTGACGTCAAAATCAGTTATGCTGCGGATTGGAGCGAGTACTTTGGCTATCAGCCGCAGGATGGGTCGAATGATCGGTATTTTCATCTCGACCCGCTGTGGGCGGATCCCAACATCGATTTTATCGGTATCGACAACTACATGCCGATGTCGGACTGGCGCGAGGGGGATGACCACCTCGATGCCGATGTCGGGTCCATTTATGATCTCGATTACCTGCGCGGCAATATCGCCGGGGGTGAAGGGTATGATTGGTATTATGCCTCGGATGAGGATGCGGCAGCCCAGATCCGAACGCCCATTGAGGACGGTGCGCACAACGAGCCATGGATTTATCGGTACAAGGATATCAAGAACTGGTGGTCAAACGAACATTACGAGCGCATTGGAGGGATTAGGGCTGCCACAGCGACCCCTTGGGTGCCGAACTCCAAGCCGATCTGGTTCACTGAAATGGGCTGTGCATCGGTTGATAAAGGCACAAATCAGCCCAATAAGTTCCTGGACATGAAATCCTCCGAAAGCAGCCTGCCGAAGTTTTCGAACGGAGCGCGGGACGATTTTGTTCAGGCACAGTACCTGCGTGCGATGGTGACATTCTGGGGCGATGAGACCAATAACCCGGTTTCCGCCACCTACGGTGGGCCAATGGTAGACATGGATCGCGCCTTTGTCTGGGCATGGGACGCGCGCCCGTATCCCTATTTCCCCAATAATTCAGCGCTTTGGAGCGATTCGGAAAACTACGCGCGCGGTCATTGGATTAATGGAAGAACGTCAGCGCGGTCTCTGGCGTCTGTCGTAAGCGAGATTTGTCATAAGGCCGGTGTCTTAGATTTCGACACGAGCCAGCTTTACGGAAATGTCCGTGGGTACCTGGTCAACGACGTGAACGATGCACGTGCATCACTGCAGCCTCTGATGCTGCGCTATTCCTTTGATGCTGTGGAGCGTGATGGCCAGTTGGTTTTCCGCATGCGGAACGGTCAGAACCCTGTGCCGCTGGATCGGAGTATTCTGGCGCTGAGTGATGAGCTGGACGGGACCGTTGAACAATCGCGCTCGGCACAGGCCGAGATGGCAGGACGTGTAAGGTTGCGTTTCGTTCAGGCCGATGCCGATTTCGATGTGCTTGCCGAAGAGGCTGTTTTGGCGGACGAGCGCACGCATTCTGTCTCCACCTCTGAAGTCCCGATTGCGCTGACCCGCGGAGAGGGGCGGCAAACTGCCGAAAGGTGGTTGACCGAAGCGCGCATCGCCCGCGATGCGATACGCTTTGCCCTGCCGCCCTCCTGCCTGACCATGGGGGCGGGCGATGTCATTGAATTGCAGGCCGATCAATCGGAAGGGCGAGCCTTGTACCGCATAGACCGAGTTGAACAGGGGATGCTCCAGATTGTTGAAGCCATTCGGATTGAGCCGGATGTCTATACCTCGGCTGAAATGATCGATGATATGCCCAGCCCCAAGGCTTTTGTACCGCCGGTACCGGTTTCACCACTGTTTATGGACCTGCCTTTGATCACTGGAGACGAAACACCGCACGCCCCCCATGTCGCGGTGACTGCACAACCCTGGCAAGGGTCCGTCGCGATCTATCAGTCTCCGAGCGATAGCGATTTCAGGCTCGCGAGCCAGATCTCTGCGCGCTCAATCATAGGCACCACACAGTCAGACATGTTTGCAGCACCTGCCAGCCTTTTGGATCGGGGCGCACCTCTTGAAGTCAAGCTCATCAGTGGAACTCTGAGTTCAGTTGATGTTCAGGCGATGCTGAGTGGTGCCAATCTGGCCGCCATTGGAGATGGTACGCCGGACAATTGGGAAGTTTTTCAGTTTGCGGATGCGGAACTGGTGGACAAGGATACCTACCGCCTCTCCCGCAGATTGCGAGGACAGGTCGGCAGTGACGGTCTGATGCCGGATGTCTGGCCAACAGGTTCTTGGTTCGTCTTGCTGAACGGCTTTCCGGAGCAACTGGAGATCAGCCGGAATTTACGGCGCGTGGAACAGACCTATCGTATAGGTCCAGCGCGTCGTTCTGTGGATGATATTTCCTATGTTCAGGAGGCGCATGCCTTCAACGGAAACGGCGAACGGCCTTACGCGCCGGTACATCTGCGAACACACCGTACCTCGGATGGGAGTGTCGCCGCGACCTGGGTGCGTCGCACGCGATTGGATGGCGATGGATGGGATGTACCGGAAGTACCTTTGGCCGAAGAAGGAGAAACCTACTCGGTCCGTGTGCGGCAAGGCGAAGCTATATTGCGGGATGCAATCGTTCACTCTCCGGAATGGACGTATGCGCACGCCGATCAGTTGGCGGATGGCGCCGTTGGGACAGTTGTCGTGGAGGTTGCGCAGGTTTCCGCCGTTTTTGGAACCGGATTGTCGCGGCAAACAGAGGTCACACTTTGAGGACTTGTTGCGCAGTGAGGCACGTAGAGAATGACGTTACATGGTATTCAATTGCCACGTTAGCTGTGTTTGTCACAGGCGCTGATTGATCCATTCAAAACTGGAATAGAATACATCACAGGTTTGCGTTTGGTTTTTGCTTACTAGATAAAGTAAGTAAGAACTGGTGCAAAAGGATGATGGCAATGGCTGAACTGAAACCAAAGATCACCCAGGTCGATCCGGCGTGGGATCAGATATGTGCTGAAGCGCGGCAGGCTGCATTGGACGAACCCCTGATGGGGGGATTTCTGCACGCCTGTATCCTGCATCATAAAAGCATCGAAAAAGCGCTGTCTTACCGTATTGCAGCGAAGTTGGCGTCGAATGAGATGTCCATGGTTGTGGTGCGCGAGATGGTCGAAGACGCTTACGCGAGCGATCCGACTCTTGTTCAAGCTGCCCGTGCAGACCTCGCCGCGATTTACGAGCGTGACCCGGCCTGCCATCGCCTCTTGCAGCCCATCCTCTATTTCAAAGGGTATCAGGCGATGCAGGCTTATCGGGTCGGCCATCACCTCTGGTCAAAAGGCCATCGCGATCTGGCGTACTTTGTCCAGATGCGTGTCTCTGAAATCTTTGGCGTGGACATTCACCCGGCGGCCCGCATCGGCAAGGGCATCATGATCGATCACGCCCATTCTATCGTCATTGGTGAGACAGCGGTGGTGGGCGACAATGTCTCGATGTTGCATTCGGTGACGCTTGGCGGGACCGGCAAAGAAGAAGAGGACCGTCATCCCAAGATCGGCAATGGCGTGTTGATCGGTGCCGGTGCAAAGGTGCTTGGGAACATCAAGGTCGGGCATTGCAGCCGCATCGCTGCAGGTTCGGTCGTTCTCGAAGAAGTTCCGGCCTGCAAGACCGTCGCGGGTATTCCTGCAAGGATCGTTGGCGAGGCCGGATGTGATCAGCCCTCGATTTCGATGAACCACATGTTTGGCCCGGACAATCAGTAGCTGAACGACAAAATGCAAAAGGCCGGGTGTTTTGCACCCGGCCTTTTTTGCGTTTGCGCTGCGGTTACGCGAGCATTGTCATCGGGGTCTCGAGGTTTTCCTTGATTGCCTGCAACAATTTCGCACCCAATGCGCCGTCGATGACGCGGTGATCGACAGAAAGCGTGACGGACATGACCGTCGCCACCGCGAGTTCTCCGTCTTTTCCAACAATCGGTTTTTTCACGCCCGCGCCGACGGCCAGAATAGCGCCATGTGGAGGGTTGATAACCGCATCGAAGTTGTCGATGCCGAACATCCCGAGGTTCGAGATGGCAAAGCTGCCGCCCTGATACTCGCGCGGCGCGAGCTTCCGATCCCGGGCACGCCCGGCGAGATCTTTCATTTCTGCTGACAGCGCGGAGAGCGATTTCATCTCGGCGTCTTTCAGGACGGGTGTGAACAGCCCGCCTTCAATGGCAACGGCCACGGCAACGTCGGAGGGTTTCAGTTTTAGCATCCTGTCGCCCGCCCAAACGGCATTTGCGTCCGGCACGGATTGCAGCGCCAGGGCGCAGGCCTTGATGATGAAATCGTTGACGGAGAGCTTCACGCTGCGGCTTTCAAGCTGCTTGTTCAGCTCGCCCCGGAACTTCAGCAGTGCATCCAGTTCGATGTCCCGACGCAGATAGAAATGCGGGATCGACTGTTTGGCTTCTGTCAGGCGCGCCGCAATGGTTTTGCGCATGCCGTTGAGGCTGATTTCCTCGTAGTCGCGCCCATCGTACATCGCCATGACCGCGTCCGCCGCCGGGCCAGCGGCCGGTGCCGCAGCTGCAGGAGCCGCTGCAGGCGCATTGGCGGCGGCTGGTTTGGGGGCCGCACTGGCGCCCTCGACGTCCGCTTTTATGATCCGACCATGCGGGCCGGAACCTTTGATATCCGCGAGGTTCAGACCCTTGTCAGCCGCAATCCGACGTGCCAGCGGAGAGGCGAAGATCCGGGTGCCATCTGCGGCCTGTGGGGCAGGGGTACTGCCTGCTGCCGGAGCAGGGGCGGGCGCCTCGGAGGCCGCAGGGGCCTCCTCGTTGCCCGCGTCGGCGGCTTGTGTCGCCTTCGGCGTGGGCGTCGACGTGTCGATATCATCGGCACTTTCGCCTTCTTCCAGCAAGACCGCGATGGCGGTGTTCACTTTCACACCTTCGGTGCCCTCGGCCACGAGGATCTTGCCGATGGTGCCTTCATCGACGGCCTCGAATTCCATCGTGGCCTTGTCGGTTTCGATTTCGGCCATGATGTCGCCGGAGGAGACGGTGTCACCTTCTTTAACGTGCCATTTGGCCAGCGTGCCCTCTTCCATGGTAGGGCTCAGAGCGGGCATGAGGATTTCTGTCGGCATCTGATGCGCTCCTTACTTGTAGGTGACTTGCTTCACGGCAGCGACGACCTCGTCAGTGGTCACCAGCGCGAGTTTTTCAAGGTTTGCCGCATAAGGCATGGGCACATCCTTGCCTGTGCAGTTGATCACCGGGGCATCCAGATAGTCGAAGGCCTGCTGCATGATGACGCTTGAGATATAGTTGCCGACGGAGCCCTGTGGCCAGCCTTCTTCAACCGTAACGCAGCGGTTGGTCTTCATCACCGATTTGAGAATGCTGTCTGTGTCCATCGGGCGTAGGGTACGCAGATCGATGACCTCGGCGGAGATGCCTTCCTCTGCCAGCTGATCGGCGGCGGCGAGGGCATAGCTCATGCCAATACCGAAGCTGACGATGGTCACGTCCGAGCCTTCGCGCCAGATGCGTGCCTTGCCGAACGGTACCGTATAGTCATCGAGATCCGGTACGTCGAAGCTGCGCCCGTAGAGGATTTCGTTTTCCAGGAAAATCACCGGGTTGGGATCGCGGATCGCGGTCTTCATCAGGCCTTTGTAGTCGGAGGCGGAGTAGGGCATCGCGACCTTCAACCCCGGTACCTGCATGTACCAGGCCGCGTAATCCTGACTGTGCTGCGCACCCACGCGGGCGGCGGCACCGTTGGGACCACGGAAGACCATGGGCGCACCCATCTGACCACCGGACATGTAGAGGGTTTTTGCGGCTGAGTTGATGATCTGGTCGATGGCCTGCATGGCGAAGTTGAAGGTCATGAATTCGACAATTGGGCGCAGACCGCCGAAGGCTGCCCCTGTGGCGATCCCGGCAAAGCCATGTTCGGTGATCGGCGTGTCGATCACGCGTTTGGCCCCGAACTCATCGAGCATGCCTTGGCTGATCTTATAGGCGCCTTGGTATTCGGCAACCTCTTCTCCCATCAGGAAGACGCTGTCGTCGCGGCGCATCTCTTCGGCCATGCCATCGCGCAGCGCCTCGCGGACGGTTTGCTGTTTCAGCGTGGTGCCTTCCGGCCAGTCGGGCGTGCTGTCTGTTTGGGGCGCTGCAGGGGCAGGGGCGGGCGCCTCGGAGGCCGCAGGGGCCGCCTCGTTGCCCGCGTCGGCGGCCTGTGCCGCCTCCGGTGCGGGCGTCGATGTGTCGATATCATCGGCACTTTCGCCGTCTTCCAGCAAGACCGCGATGGCGGTGTTCACCTTCACCCCTTCGGTCCCTTCGGCCACGAGGATCTTGCCGATGGTGCCTTCATCGACGGCCTCGAATTCCATCGTGGCCTTGTCGGTTTCGATCTCGGCCATGATGTCGCCGGAGGAGACGGTATCGCCCTCCTTAACCAGCCATTTGGCCAGCGTGCCTTCTTCCATTGTTGGGCTCAGAGCGGGCATGAGAATTTCTGTTGCCATGGATCAAGCCTCCTGCGGAACTTCTGTGGCGTAAATATCGGTCCAGAGCTCTTCGACAGCCGGCTCCGGTGAGGTTTTGGCGAACTCAGCGCTGTCGTTCACGATTTCCTTGATCTCTTTGTCGATCGCCTTGAGATCCTCATCGCTGGCATGTTTGCCGGTGAGCAGAAGCGAACGAACCTGTTCGATCGGATCCCGCTCGTCGCGCATTTTCTGCACTTCTTCGCGGGTCCGGTACTTGGCCGGGTCGGACATCGAGTGCCCCCGGTAGCGATAGGTCTTGATCTCGAGAATATAGGGGCCGTCGCCGGAGCGGCAGTGCGCCACGGCCTTTTCGCCCGCTTCTTTGACTGCCAGCACATCCATGCCATCCACGGCCTCGCCGGGAATGCCAAAGGACTTGCCGCGTTCGTAAATTTCAGCGGAGGAGGTGGAGCGTTGCTGCGACGTGCCCATCGCATATTGGTTGTTTTCGATGACAAACACACAGGGCAGTTTCCACAGGGCGGCCATGTTAAAGGCCTCGTAGACTTGGCCCTGGTTTGCAGCACCATCCCCGAAGTAGGTGAAGGTGACCCGACCGTTTTCCTTGTACTTATCCGCAAAAGCGAGGCCCGCGCCCAGCGGCACCTGCGCCGCAACGATGCCGTGGCCACCATAGAAATGCTTCTCCTTGGAGAACATGTGCATGGAGCCGCCCTTGCCCTTGGAATAGCCGCCTTCGCGACCCGTCAGTTCGGCCATCACGCCGTTGGGGTCCATGCCGCAGGCCAGCATATGGCCGTGATCGCGGTAGGAGGTGATGCGCTTGTCGCCTTCTTCTGCTGCCGCCTCGAGGCCAACGACGACCGCTTCCTGCCCGATGTAGAGGTGACAGAACCCACCAATCAGCCCCATGCCGTAAAGCTGGCCCGCCTTTTCCTCGAACCGCCGGATCAGCAGCATATCGCGGTAATAGGCCTTGAGCTCTTCCGCAGAAACATTCGGTTTTTTGGTGGATTTTCGCGGTGCCATCTGAGCGGTTCTCCCTCGTCTCACCCGGCTACGGGCAGATAGTTTAGCGTTAAACTATTCTTTATCGGATTCGCGCGCGTAAGGCGAGGGGCAATCTGACGCGTGGTCAGCAGCCCGTTTAATTGTCAGGTATTAGGGCGCTAAGCGCTTAGCGGATAACGATTTCATCCGCGCGGATCATGCCAAGAACAGATCGTGCCTGTTCGTCCAGAAGGTCCAGATCGAGAAAGTTATCTGACAGTCGTTGGGTCAGGTTCTCCATTCGGACGACTTCTTGCTGCACGTGGGTCAGTTGTTTTTGCAACGCATCGGCTTCGGCCACGATCTCGGCGCGGCGGAACAATCCGAAATCGCCCTGTACGGCAGCGAATGTGAAATAGGTAGCCAACCCCAACGCAAGCGTGAAGAACACGAATGTACCGAATGCAGGTCGGGGTGTGCGGGTCATCTGCCGTGCCTCTTGGTCGCCTCTTACCGGGCGTGGTAGTACTATCGCACAGGCACCGTGAAAAGGGAATCCCCTTTGTCACATTTCCTTTGAAAAACAGGCGGTTTCGCGCGGGTTGCTGGCGGAGTCCGCGTCAGTCGGACAGCGCTGCAACCCCCGGTAGCTCCTTGCCTTCCATCCATTCCAGGAAGGCGCCGCCAGCGGTGGAGATATAGGTAAAGTCCGCTGCCGCACCGGCCTGATTGAGTGCGGCGACCGTATCCCCACCGCCCGCAACCGAGATCAACTGGCCTGCCTTGGTCAGGCGCGCGGCCTCTGCAGCGGCGGCGTTTGTCGCCTGATCGAAAGGCGCAATCTCGAAGGCCCCAAGGGGACCATTCCAGATCAGTGTCTTGAGATCGGCAAAAGCCGCACAGACAGATTTTGCGCTTTCGGGGCCTGCGTCCAGCACCATCTGATCTGCGGCCAGGACCGTATCGGCGCCGAGGGGCAGGGCGTCATGATCGGCACCGGCTTTGAACTCCCGCGCGACCAAACCGTCCACGGGCAGGAGCATGCGGCAGCCGGTTTTCTCTGCCTCCGCCATGATCGCCCTGGCCGTGTCGATGAAATCGGGTTCCTGCAGGGATGCGCCCAGTTGCGCGCCTTGAGCGGCGAGGAAGGTGTTCGCCATGCCGCCGCCGATCACCAGCAGGTCCAGTTTACCCACCAGATTTTCAAGCAGCGCGATTTTTGTCGAGACCTTTGCGCCGCCCACAACGGCGCCGACGGGGCGTTCGGGATGGGCCAATGCGCTTTCGAGAGCGGACAACTCGGCCTGCATCAAGCGACCCGCGCAGGAGGGCAGCAGATGCGCGACGCCGGTTGTCGAGGCATGGGCACGGTGCGCGGCAGAGAAAGCATCGTTACAGAACACGTCACCCAAGCTGGCGAGGAACTGCGCCATGCTGGGATCATTGGCCTCTTCCCCCGCGGCAAAGCGGGTGTTCTCCACCAATACGACGGTGCCGGCGGGCAGGGCTTTCAGGGCGTCAGCATCGGGGCGTTCGACGAAAGTGACGTCCTGACCGAGGGCCGCCTCCAGCGCGGGCAGGGTCACCCGCAGCGACATTTCGGGCACGACCTTGCCTTTGGGGCGTCCGAAGTGGGCCAGCAGGATCGGCAAACCGCCCGCCGCCAGAATATCGCGAATGGTTGGCACGATCCGATCAATGCGGGTGGTGTCGGTGACCCGGCCATCCTCGACCGGTACGTTGATATCCACCCGCACCAGCACCCGTTTGCCTGCAAGCTCCATATCGTCCAGCGTCTTCCAGCCCATCACCCGATCCTTTCGTCAAAATTGCCCCCGTGTTTTGCGCGTATGACCGCTTGCGTCAATGACCTGCTTGGCATTCAGCGCCACAGGATTTAGGTAATCGGCCAAGCAAACAGACAGGAGCGCCGATATGGCCGAGATCAAAGACCCCGAGAACACAATTCTGATGGAGCTGAAGGGCGGCACCGTGACCATCGAGCTGCTGCCCGATGTGGCCCCGAAGCATGTCGAGCGCATGAAGGAACTCGCGCGGTCCGGCCAATATGACAACGTGGCGTTTCACCGGGTGATCGACGGCTTCATGGCGCAGACCGGCGACGTGCAGCACGGCAACATGGAAGAGGGCTTCAACCTGCGCATGGCGGGCACCGGCGGCTCGGACATGGACAATGTCCCGGCTGAATTCTCCAAGATTCCGCACGCGCGCGGATCAATTGGTGCCGCCCGGTCGCAGAACCCCGACAGCGCCAACAGCCAGTTCTTCATCAATTTCAAGGACAATGACTTCCTGAACGGTCAGTACACCGTTTACGGTCAGGTAACCTCCGGCATGGAGCACGTCGATGCGATCACTCGGGGCGAGCCGCCTGCGGAACCCGACCGGATGATTTCCGTCAAGGTGGCCGCAGATGCATAAGGCGCTCATCGCATCGCTGATGCTGGCCAGCCCGGCGCTGGCCTCGGGTCTTGAGATCGAAGTTGCGGGCGAGGCCAGCGGTACGATCAAGATCGACCTGCTCGAAGATGTGGCGCCCGGCCACGTGGCGCGGATCACGGCGCTGGCAGAAAGCGGCGCCTATGACGGTGTGGTCTTTCACCGTGTGATCGAAGGATTCATGGCGCAGACCGGTGATGTCGAACACGGCAAACGGGGCGGTGACATGCGCCGCGCGGGCACCGGTGGGTCGGAGCAGCCTGATCTGGCAGCGGAATTCTCGGACGTGCCGTTTGACCGCGGCGTCGTGGGTATGGCGCGGGCGCAGAACCCGGACAGCGCCAACAGCCAGTTTTTCATCATGTTCCAGGAAGGGTACTTCCTGAATGGCCAATACACCGTTGTCGGCCGCGTGACAGAAGGGCTCGACGTGCTGGACGCGATCAAGCTTGGCGCCGGCCCCAATGGCGCCGTTATCGGCGAACCAGACGTGATGCAAAAGGTCACCGTGACGGACTAGCGTGTGTGATCCTGACCAGCCCGTCACGAGATACCGGGCGGGCCGGTCAATCGCAGCTTTGACCTGATGCGCTCAATCCCGTTCCCCGTGTTGTAAGGTGGGGTGTGATTGCGTATCCTCGGCCCAACTCCGCACAGGCTGCGATATTCGACGAACCAAGACGGCAAGTGGGGCAACGCCAAAGGCTGCTTCTACAGGAGACGTATTTGAAGCTCGTAATTCATTGCGGCCTGCACAAAACGGGCACCACAAGTTTCCAGAAGTTTTGCTTTGCGAACCGGCTCTTGCTTCGTGATTTTGGAGTTCACTACCCGGAGTATGGCGACCAATTTCAGCACAGCCATGTCCTTTGGGAGGTACAACGAAGAGGCTCGGAAACGCTTGGAGCTTATCTTCAGGAGTGCTTTAGGGAGGCCGAACCCACCTGCCACACGGTGCTTCTGAGTGGCGAGGATTTTGAAAACTGTATCGCGGATGTCGCACTTGCTTCTGAAATCGAGGTATTGGCGCATGAGGCCGGGTTTGACGCGATTTCATGGGTCGTCGTGACCCGGCCAATCGAGGATTACATCTCTTCACTCTATGCAGAGAAGAGTAAGCATGGTGTGGTCCTAAGCCGCGAAGTCGTGCAAAATGCAGCGAAAGAGCGTGGTTGCCTGTACTTGTCGACGATCAACTTCAACTACATCTTCATTTTCGATTTCACGCGCTTCGCCAAGCGTTTCCGACACCATGTATCGGGTCAAGTTATTGAATACGACTTCGACAGTTTCATGGTGGATCATCCGGGCGTCGTTTTGCTACGGCGACTTCTGTCGGAAGATGCATTCACGCAGTTTCAGGCCGCAGCCGAAATCGGCAAGCGGGCTGAAAATGAGCGACTTAACTACGACCAAGTCGAAGCAAACTATGTTGCGACGGCCCTTGGTGTGGAAAGACTAAAAAGCAATTGGTTTCGCCCATTGGCTGCACCCTTCATTTGGCTACGGCTTCGAAAAGCCCGAATACTGCAGAATGGCAGCACCAAGTCAGGCTGAATTGCACGACTGTCGCCGTTCTTCGGGCATAGACGCGCCGGTCCATTCAATATCCCCTTTCGGACGCTGGAAGAGGGAGCGCAAAGGCAAATTGCAGTGGCAAAGCCCACGGTTGCGTGCCCGGAAAAGCTGCATGTGGTGATGATTGCGCGATTCCCCGCACCGTACGGCTGCTTTCTTCCTGAAGATCACCCGGAGATTATCCAGCGACTTGGCGGTCGTAGTCCTCAGCGTCAAACCACCCCAGGGAGGATGTGACTTTCATATCGTCGTTGAGTTCCCATTCCTCCCAACCAGTCACATTCAGTGGATTGCCGGTCTCTGCATGGTGGCCCGTGAAGGTCCACATATAAACGACGTGCGTACCGGCCCCCCGGATACCATCACACGTAAGATGCAAGTCCGGCACATCCGAATGAAAGCCTGCCGCCATCTCGGTGAGCCCGGTATGTCCCACGGAGGGCTCGCCACGGTTGATTGTGATACTGCTGCCGGGCACATGCATGTCGGCAACCTGCGTCGGAATCTTCGAATTCCAAGCGTCTGTATATCGCTTTGCAAGGGCGTCCAGTTGACGTTGTGTAAATGGCATCTTGGCCTCCTAATTCATCGGGGAGGCTATGCATTGCGGGTAAGCTTGGCAAGAAATCCCTTGCCCCGACCAGCCATGCCCAGCGGGGAGGGGCGTGGGGCTGGGAGCTGTCTGACAAGAACCACGAGATATGGTTTCAGTTCGGTTGACTCAAAAAAGGCGCCGCAGCGCGACGCCTTTCGTCTTTTCAGCGCGATCCTTTTAGGATGCGGGATTCGGCTTGGCCGCAGGCGTCGATTTCGCGCCCGGGTTCAGAGGATCGTCCTGACGCTGTACCGATCCTTCGAAATGTGCGCCGCTTTCGATGGCAATGGTCTTGTGAATGATGTCACCCTCGACCCGCGCAGTTGATGTCAGGCGGACCTTCAGGCCGCGAACGCGGCCCACGATGCGTCCGTTGACCACGACATCATCAGCAATCACTTCGCCCTTGATCGTGGCCGTCTCGCCAATGGTCAGCAGATGGGCACGAATATCGCCTTCGACCGTGCCTTCGACCTGGATGTCGCCAGTTGTCTTCATGTTGCCCGTGACGTGCAAATCCGACGACAGCACGGAGGCTGGCGGCTTTGCCTTTGGAGGGCTTGCTTTGTACTCGGCCGGCTTTGGTGTGGCCGGAGCAGAGGAAGACGCCGCAGGTGTGCTTGTGTCAGCTTCGGCCTGTTTGGCGCCCGGTTCGTTGATTTTGCTCTTAGAAAACATCTTTTGCAGCCTTGATATAGATCATTGGGTTTACAGCTTTCCCACCGACACGCACTTCGTAGTGAAGGTGCACGCCGGTCACCCGTCCACTCGCACCCATATCACCGATATGATCCCCGCGCGAGACCCTTTGCCCAACTTTGACGCGAATTTTTGAAAGATGCGCGTAACGGGTTTCGATGCCGAAGTCGTGCTGGATTTTGATCAGGCGACCATAGCCGGACTGCCAGCCCGCGTGGATCACCACGCCGTCAGCCGTGGCATGCAGATCCGTGCCGGCAGGGGCGGCGAAGTCCACGCCCTTGTGCATGCGGCGGCCACCGGTCTTGGGATCACGGCGGAAGCCGTAGTCACTGGTGAACCGAAAGGCGCGTTTCACCGGCATCGCAAAAGGCGCTTTTTCAGCCGCAATGCGGTAAAGGTTCAGCGTGTCCATCTGCTCCAGAATGCGGTTGGCCCGCAGGAAATCAGGGGACACTTCCTCTCCCCGGCTGGAAAAGGACAGCGGTGTCAGCGGGCCGCCCTGGCCGGAATAGCCACGCCGCACCTGGTCCAGAATGCGCTGTGGTGGCATCCCGGCGGCCTTGAACATCTTGTCCAGGGGCTCGACCGACACGGTCATTGCTTCTTCCAACTGGCGGAAGATCTGATCGTTATTCTCCTTCATCAGCTCGATTTCCAGCGCGAGCTCGTCGGCATGGATCAAGGCCTGCTGTGCGTCTGCAACAACCTGATCCCGTTCGGCGGCGGTGCGCGCCAGCGCATCGGCAAGAAAATCAACCGGGACGCCCGCATCCTTGGACGCAGCAAGGGTCTGCGCTGTGCCCTGTGGCGCATCACTTTGCAGCGCCGCCAGCGCCTCGCGCGCAGTCTCGCGGTCTTTCATCTTGCTGCGCAGGGTGGTCTGGATTACCTCGATCCCGGTCTCCAGCTCATGCCGCCGCGTTTCGGACGCCAGCAGTTCCGATTGCATCACGGAAATCTGGTCAAGGGCGGCGTTGAACCGTTCCTGCGCGGCCAGCGCCTCGGCGGCCCGGCCATCGCGCTGCGCGGACAGATCATTCAGGCGGGCCTGATAGGTTACCTGATCGCGCTTTGCCTGTTCGCGGAAGTTGCCAGACCCAATGCTGTCCATCAGCAGAATGGCCGTGGCGATGATCGTCCAGGAGACCAGAAGGGCACCGCCGGCAAAGGCGATCAACTGGGTTTCCGGTTTCAGGCGGATAAATCTTGTATCGGTATCGGATTTGAGAAACACGCGGCGTTCAGGGAAACACTGCTCAAGCAGCCCATGAACCTTGATTGCCAAACGTGTCCGCACGAAGCCGTCCCTCTGCTCGTCTCCCCCGGTGCGCACCCTTTCTCAAGAGGGTTAACACCACACGCAGAGTGCTTAAAGAGCGGTTGCATGCGGGGCAAGCCGCTTTCGACCCCTTGCCTCAACTTGGCGTTGAATTGTTGTAAATCGGCAAAAATCTGCTTGTTTCTGCGGGTTTCCGCTCTTAGGCGCCTTCGGCCAGGGGCCAGTAGAAATCCGGGGGAATACCTGCCTCAGCCCGCTTTTCCTCGTTGAAGGGCGGCTTCAGCGCGCCGTGGAAATATTTCCGCACCAGGTTGTGGAACATTTCCTTGGGGTCTTCTTCGTGCCGACCACAGAGGAAATGGAACCACTTCGACCCATAGGCCACATGACTTACCTCTTCGGCGTAGATGGTCTCGAGTGCGGCGACCGCCGAGGTCGACTTCGCTTTGCGGAAAATCTCGATCATACCGGGTGTCACGTCGAGCCCGCGTGCCTCCAGCACCATGGGCACCACGGCCAGACGTCCCATGAAGTCATCTACGGTGTCTTCGGCTGCACGCCACATGCCCGCATGGGCCGGAAGCGCGCCGTAGTGGCTGCCAAGTTCTTCAAGACAGTCGCACATCAGTTTGAAATGTTTGGATTCTTCGTCTGCGGCTTTAACCCAGTCATCGTAAAACCCCATCGGCATTGGAACATGGGCAAAGCGTGCGATGATGTCCCAATGCAGGTCCACCGCGTTCAATTCGATGTGGGCGACAGCATGCAGCAGCGCGATGCGTCCCTCCGGCGTGCCGGGGCGACGGCGCGGCACGTCGCGCGGGCTGAGCAGTTCGGGCGCCGCGGGCCGGGCGGGATGTACCGGAGGGTCGGCGCGACCGATCTGCGGCGTCTCACCCGCCGCGCGCGCGGCCTGCCAGTCAGCGGCAAACCGGCGCGACAGGGCCGTCTTTTCGTGACCGTCGGCGGTGCGCAACACCGCCTCGGCCATTTCCGCCAATGGGATCACAGCGCCTGAACCGCCTGCAGCACCTCATCCACATGGCCGGGCACTTTTACCTTGGGCCAGATGCGCGCAATTGTGCCATCGGCGGCAATCAGGAAGGTTGAGCGTTCGATGCCGAGGAATTTCTTGCCGTACATGCTCTTTTCCTTCCAGACACCGTAGTCTTCGCAGGCGCTGCCATGTTCGTCCGACAACAGCGGCACGGTCAGCTCTTTCTTGGCCACGAATTTGTCATGACTCGCCATGCTGTCCTTGGAGATGCCGAAGACCTTGGCGCCCGCCGCCTCGAACGCCGCCTTGCTTTCGGAAAAGCCGATGCTCTCCTTGGTGCAGCCGGGCGTGTTGTCGCGCGGATAGAAAAACAGAACGACCGGCTGGCCCTGCAGCGCAGACAGGGTGACATCGCCGCCATCGGTGCTCGGCAGGGTGAAATCGGGGGCAGGTTGGGAAATCTCTGGCATGACACTCTCGTGGGTTTAAAGGTTTGCACTGCAGTGACATATTAGGACTGTGCGGGCCAGAGGGAAGGCCTGCCACGCCGATTAACCCGTCGCCTGTCCCAGCCACGAACCCCGCAGCCCGATTTGGAACAAAACCCGTCAGATCGCCCCAGAAGACGCCGCAAGAAGCGCTATGTGATCCCGGCCCTTTTGCTTGTGCTGGTGATGGCCGCTGTTGGCGGGGCGGTCTGGTGGGTCAAGGACCGGGACATCATCATCCCGCCGTGGGTGCGGGACCAGATCGAGACGCGGCTGATCGAGGCCGTGCCGGATGCGCGGATCGCTTTTGGTGAAATGATGCTGATCGTCGATGAGAACTGGCGCCCCCGCGCCCGTATCCGCGACGTCCGGATCGCCACACCCGAAGGTGTTGATATCGTTTCGTTTTCAGAGTTGCGGGCGAGCCTGTCGATGACCGGGCTGCTCAAGGGCAAGCTGGAGCTGAAGACGGTTGATCTCAACGGGATTTTCCTGAACCTGCGGCGCGGGCCGGGCGGCGTGACGCTATCGGGGGGCGGCGCGACCCAGACCGTCTCACGCGAAGCGCCGAACCTCGCACGGCTTGTCGCGGACCTGGACGATCTGCTGCTGCGCCCGGTTCTTGCCCGGCTGCGCAGAGCCGATCTGCGCGGTCTCACGCTGCGCTATGAAGACGAGCGGGCCAACCGCGCCTGGACCATCGACGGGGGCAGCCTGTCGATGGAGCGGAACGGTGCGGCGCTGCAGGTCGGCGTTGACCTTGCGGTGCTGAGCGGGGGCGCGCAGGTGGCGACCGTGGCGGCGAATTACGCCGGCCAAATCGGCCGGACGGCCTCGCAGTTCGGCGTCACTTTCGCCAATGTGGATGCCATCGACGTCGCGGTGCAGGGCCCGGCCTTTGGCTGGCTGCAGGCGCTGCGCGCCCCGATCTCCGGCTCTCTGCGCGGAGGTGTGCGGGAAGATGGCACGTTCGATCCGCTGAACGCGACTTTCCAGATCGGGGCGGGCGTGATCCAGCCCACACCGGAATCCCGCGCTATCCCCATCGACAGCGCGCGCAGCTATTTCACCTATGAACCGGCGGCGCGGACGTTGCGGTTCGATGAGCTTGCGGTCGAAAGCAAATGGGTCAGCGGTCGACTCGATGGGACAGCCACGCTGGCCGATGATGGCAATGGCCGTATCGAGGACCTCGTGGGGCAGTTGCGGCTCACCAATCTCAGGATCAACCCGGCGGATTTCTACGAGGAACCGGTGCAGGTTGCAGAGGCGGAGCTCGATTTCCGTCTCACGCCACGGCCCTTTGCCCTGCATCTGGGACGGCTGCAGGTGATCGACCAGGGTCACATTCTGACCGCAAATGGCAAGCTTTCTGCGGACGCGCGCGGGTGGGACATCGCGGTGGACGCCCAGATGGACGGCTATGAACCCGACCGGCTGATGGAGCTCTGGCCGGAACACGTGGTGCCCAAGACGCGCAAATGGCTGAGCGAAAACCTCTATGGCGGCCAGATGCGGGATATCGGGGCCGCGCTGCGCTGGTCTGCAGGGCAAGAGCCCGAAACCTATCTTGGGTTCGACTTCGATGAGGCCCATGTTCGATTTTTGAAAGAAATGCCGCATATCCGCGAGGCCAAGGGGCACGCCTCCCTGCTTAAGGACCGCTTCGTTCTTGTGGTGGACAGTGGTGGCGTAGAGGCGGAGGAAGGCGGGCATATCGATCTGGCGGGGTCGTCCTTTATCATCCCCGATGTGCAGGCCAAAGACGGCACACCTGGCGTGATCCGGCTGCTCACGAAATCCTCCGTGACGGCGGCCTTGTCCATGCTGAACCAGCGGCCTCTCGAAGTGATGCGAAAGGCAAACCTGCCCGTGGCCCTTGCTGATGGCCGGGCAGAGATGTCGGGTACCGTGGCGCTGCCGCTCATCAAAGGGGTCAAGGTGGAGGCGGTTGAATTTGATGTCTCTGGCGAGATCGCGGATCTGCGCAGCGAGGCGTTGATCATGGATCGGGTGTTGCAGGCTGACCGTCTGGCGCTGGTGGCTTCCGACGAGAGCGTCAATCTCACCGGGCAGGGGGATCTGGATGGTGTGCCCTTCGA
The DNA here is from genome assembly GCF_947492555.1 of uncultured Roseobacter sp. Taxonomy (GTDB): domain Bacteria; phylum Pseudomonadota; class Alphaproteobacteria; order Rhodobacterales; family Rhodobacteraceae; genus Roseobacter. Next base: position 30,354 of record NZ_CANLNE010000001.1, on the reverse strand, counting down.
CGTGACCTGGACGCAACCGTTGAACAGCCCCGGCGCGCCGGGACGTGTTACCGGAGAGATCAGTGTAACACCCGATGCGCTGGACGCCTTCAGGATCGATCTGCCACCCGGATACATGCGTGGCGAAGGCAAAGCCGACATTGATATCACGCTGGCCAAGGATCAGCCGCCTGTGCTGCAGCTTGCCTCCGACCTGCGTGGCATTACACTGTCGATCCCGCCGATTGGCTGGTCCAAGGGCCCGAACACCGCCGCCGATTTCGAAGTGGTGGCCGCGCTGGCGGAGGTGCCGGTGGTGGAGCGTCTCTTTCTTGACGCGCCTGGCCTTGACGCGGTCGGGGCGGTGGATCTCGCCGAGGGGGGAGACCTCGACAGGGTGCGCTTCTCGCGGGTGCGGGTCGGAAACTGGCTGGACGCCCCGATTGATCTGGTGGGACGGGGCAGGGGCGCACCGGTGGGGGTGGTTGTGCGGGGTGGCACGCTTGATCTGCGGCGCGCGGACATCCCGGCGTCTGCCGCAGCCGGAGAGGCGGCGCCGCTGACCGTGGCGCTCGACCGGTTGCAGGTCACCGATGCCATTGCGATCAACGGTTTGCGCGGAGAATTCACCACCGGTGCGGGGCTCGATGGCGTCTTTACCGGGCGGATCAACGGCGGCGCGCAGGTAAACGGCCGGATGATCCCACAAGGCGCGCGCAGCGCGATCCGACTGACGGCCAATGATGCTGGTGCCGTCTTTGCCTCGGCCAATGTCGTGCAACAGGTGCGCGGCGGGAATTTCGAACTGGTGTTGCTGCCCGTGGGCACCGGCGGGGCCTTTGACGGCACCTTACGGGTGCTCAACACGAGCGTCGTCGATGCACCCGCCATGGCCGCGCTGCTCAACGCGGTCAGCATTGTAGGTCTCTTCAACATCGAGGGCAGTGACAGTCTCTTTTTCTCTGAGGTGAATGCCGATTTCCGCCTGTCGCCGCGTCGGATCACCCTGCGCGAAGGCAGTGCCGTGGGGTCCTCCATGGGCATATCGATGGATGGTATCTATGCCACGGACAGCGGTGCACTGCAGATGCAGGGGGTGATCACGCCGGTCTATCTGCTCAACGGGATCGGCAGTGTCTTTACGCGAAAGGGCGAGGGGCTCTTTGCCTTCAACTATTCCATTGGCGGGACCGTGCGGGACCCGGATGTCTTTGTGAACCCGCTGACGGCGCTCACCCCGGGCGGCATCCGCGATCTTTTCCGCGCGCCGAAACCGGATGTGCCCCTTGCCGAGGGCGAAACCCCGCCACCTCCCGCACCTGAACGGGAACGTCCCACTTTCACCCGCGGCGAAGATCGCTAAAAGGCCCCCTCATGAAACTGAGTGATTTTGATTTCGATCTGCCGGACGGGCTGATCGCGACCCGCCCCGCGGTGCCGCGGACCTCGGCCCGCCTGCTGGTTGCGCAAGGGGCCGACATGACCGATGCCGTTGTTTCGGACATCACAAAATACCTGCGCCCCGGTGACCGGCTGGTGCTGAACGATACCCGTGTGATCCCGGCGCGCCTCAGCGGACTGCGCCACAGGACATCGGCGCAAGGACAGACACAGGCACGTATCGAGGTGACCCTGCTGGAGCCGCGCAGTGACGGCACCTGGGCGGCGCTGATCAAACCACTGAAGAAGCTGAAAATAGGCGAAGAGGTGATTTTCAGCGCGGACCTGAGCGCGACGCTCCAGGGAACGTCGGACGGGCAGGGGCATCTGGCGTTCAACCTTGAGGGCGATGATTTCGATGCTGCGCTGAATGCCGCGGGGGCCATGCCGCTGCCGCCCTATATCGCCGCCAAACGCCCGGCGGATGCGCGGGATCTGGACGACTATCAAACCGTTTTCGCCACCAACAAAGGCGCCGTAGCCGCGCCCACCGCGTCTTTGCACTTTGACGCGGCGCTCTTGCAGACCATAGCGGATCACGGCGTCAGCTTTACCCATGTGACGCTGCATGTGGGGGCGGGTACCTTCCTGCCGGTCAAGGTCGATGATGTCACCACCCACAAGATGCATGCCGAATGGGGGCAGGTCAGCGCGCAGGCAGCGGCTGAGATTGCCGCGACCAGAAAGGCGGGCGGCCGGGTGATCCCGGTCGGCACCACCGCCTTGCGTCTCATCGAGACGGCGGCGCGGGGGGGGCAGATCGCCGCCTGGGAAGGAGACACCGATATCTTCATCTATCCCGGCTTTGAGTTCCAGGTCACCGACGCGCTGATGACCAACTTCCACCTGCCGAAATCCACGCTGATGATGCTGGTCTCCGCGCTCATGGGGCAGGACAGCGTACGGCGTATTTACGCGCATGCCATCGCCCGCGAGTATCGTTTCTTTTCCTATGGAGACGCCTCGCTGCTCTTCCCGAAATAACCGCGTGGCCGCAAAGCGACCTACAAAGTCGCACATGGGCCTGACGGGTCGCACGCCGTCCTGCAAGGAGGGGGTGTCGTCCCTCCCGCGACCGAATGGAGATTGTCATGCTACAGGTCCTGTCCAGCGCTTGGGCGCTCTTGCTCGGGATGTCGTTGTTGATGGTGGGCAACGGTATGCAGGGCACCTTGCTGGGCATTCGTGGCGAGATCGAGGGCTTCTCGACCTTCGAGATGTCCATCGTCATGTCGGCCTATTTCGTCGGGTTTCTGGGTGGATCGCGCATGGCGCCGGGCCTGATCCGGCGCGTCGGCCACGTGCGGGTCTTTGCAGCGCTGGCCTCGCTGATCTCGGCGGTGATGATCCTCTATCCCACGGTCACGGAGGTCTGGCTCTGGACGCTGGGCCGCGTGCTCATCGGCTTCTGCTTCTCCGCCGTCTACGTGACGGCTGAAAGCTGGCTGAACAACGCTGCCACCAACGAAAACCGCGGGCAGGCGTTGTCGCTCTACATGATCGTGCAAACGGCGGGCATCGTGCTCAGCCAGGCGCTGCTGCTGACCGCCGATCCCTCTGGCTACGTCCTCTTCGTGATCCCCTCGGTGCTGGTGTCGATCGCTGTCACCCCGATCCTGTTGTCCATCAGCCCGACACCGGCCTTTGACACGACCAAACCGATGAGCCTGAGAGAGCTGGCAGGCTTCTCCCCGATGGGCTGTGTCGGCATGTTCCTGCTGGGCGGGGTCTTCTCCGCACAATTCGGCATGGCCTCAGTCTATGGGGCAAAGGCCGGGCTGACGGTGGCACAAATTTCCACCTTCGTGGCCATGTTCTTTGTGGGCGCCGTTCTGTTGCAATACCCCATCGGGTGGATTTCCGACCGCATGGACCGGCGGTTCCTGATCCTGATTGTTTCTGCCGTTGGGGTCGTAGGCTCCGCGATTGGGATGGTGCTGGGCGGCAATTTCACCCTGCTTCTGGTCTCCGCCTTCGTTGTCGGCGGCATGTCGAACCCGCTCTACTCGCTGCTCATCGCCCACTCCAATGACTTCCTGGAGCATGAAGATATGGCGGCGGCCTCGGGCGGACTGATCTTTATCAACGGGTTGGGCGCGATCCTCGGACCGATCACTACCGGCTATATGATGGACACTGTAGGACCGAGCGGGTTCTACCTCTTCACCGGCATTCTCTTTGCCGCGCTGGTACTCTATGCGGCCTACCGTTCAACCGTCCGGAAATCCATCCCGGTGGACGAAACGGGGGCGTATGTCGCCGTGGCGCCGTCCTATACATCCGTTGCGCTTGAATATGCTCAAGAATACGCCATCGAGTCCGATTTGAGCGATGAAAATGCAACTATTCCTGATTGAATGTGTCGCACTGATGCAAAAAGTGACTATGCATTTAACTTAAACGAGACGTAACATACCGTAGTGGTGTGTTTATGAGGAGACGTGAGTGATGGTAGGTCCGCAAGAGATCTTGAGTTTTTGGCTCGACGACATCGGCCCCAAGGGCTGGTACAAACAGTCTGATGCGCTGGATACGGCGATGAGGACACGGTTCGAAGAAACCTGGAAAGCGGCCTGTGAAGGGCGATTTTCCCTCTGGCTGACATACCCCTCGGGCGCGCTGGCCTACATCATCTTGATGGATCAGTTTTCCCGCAACATGTTCCGCGATACCGGTCAGGCCTTTGCCAGCGACCGGGCCGCTCTGGCCGCTGCGAAATCAGCCATCGACAAGGGCTGGGACATGCGGATCGACGAGCCCGCGCGCCAGTTTTTCTACTTGCCGTTGATGCATTCGGAAAATCTTTGTGATCAGGACCGTTGCGTGCGTCTGATGTGTGAACGTATGCCAGAGCACGGACCTGAAAACCTGCTGCATGCGCAGGCCCATCGCGCCGTCATCCGCCAGTTCGGGCGCTTTCCACACCGCAATGCGGCGCTTGACCGCGCCCCGACGCAGGCAGAAGTGGAATTCATCGCGCGGGGCGGATACGGCGAAATGGTCCGCAGCCTTCAGGCCGACAAAGCCGCCTGAGCGCCATCCATGCGCGTCCTGCAGGGCGCCTTTGCGCGGTGCGCATTTGTCGCGCCGCAGTTCATGTTGCCGCTGATCGAAATATAGTTTAACGGTAAACTATATTTTGGACCCCATCTGCGAGGACATGTCATGGCTGCGAAATCCTTTGATCTGATTGTGATTGGGGCAGGCCCCGGCGGCTATGTGGCCGCGATCCGGGGCGCGCAGCTGGGGATGTCCGTTGCCATCGTCGAACGCGAACATCTGGGCGGCATTTGCCTCAACTGGGGCTGCATCCCAACCAAGGCGATGCTGCGCTCCTCCGAAGTCTTCCACCTGATGCACCGGGCCAAGGAATTCGGCCTGAAAGCCGATAACGTGGGTTACGATCTCGATGCGGTGGTGAAACGTTCGCGTCAGGTGGCGGGGCAGCTGTCGGGCGGCATCGGCCACCTGATGAAGAAGAACAAGGTCACCGTCTTCATGGGCGAGGCCACGATCCCTGCCAAGGGCAAGGTCAGCGTGAAAACCGACAAGGCCACCGAAGAATTGACCGCCAAGAATATCGTGCTGGCCACCGGCGCCCGTGCGCGCGAATTGCCGGGTCTGGAGGCGGACGGCGATCTGGTCTGGACGTACAAACACGCGCTGCAGCCCAAGCACATGCCCAAGAAACTGCTGGTGATCGGGTCTGGAGCCATCGGCATTGAATTTGCCAGCTTTTACAACACACTGGGGGCCGATACGACCGTGGTCGAGGTGATGGACCGCGTGTTGCCCGTGGAAGACGCCGAAATCTCTGCCTTTGCGAAAAAATCCTTCGAAAAGCAGGGCATGAAGATCATGCAGAAGGCCATGGTCAAGCAGCTTGATCGCGGCAAGGGCAAGGTCACCGCCCATATTGAGGTGGGCGGCAAGGTCGAGAAACACGAGTTCGACACGGTGATCTCTGCGGTGGGGATTGTCGGCAATGTGGAAGGGCTTGGCCTCGAAGCGCTTGGCGTCAAGATCGACCGCACCCATGTGGTCACGGATGAATTCTGCCGTACGGGTGTCGACGGGCTCTATGCCATTGGTGACATCGCCGGTGCCCCGTGGCTGGCGCATAAGGCGAGCCACGAGGGCGTTATGGTCGCCGAGTTGATGGCCGGGCAGAATGACGTGCACCCGGTGAAGCCCGAGAGCATCGCAGGCTGCACCTATTGCCACCCGCAGGTCGCCTCCGTCGGCTATTCCGAGGCCAAGGCCAAGGAACTTGGCTACGAGATCAAGGTGGGCCGCTTCCCCTTCATCGGCAACGGCAAGGCGATTGCTCTGGGCGAGCAGGAAGGCATGATCAAGACGATCTTTGATGCCAAGACGGGCGAGCTGCTGGGCGCGCACATGGTTGGTGCGGAAGTGACCGAACTCATTCAGGGCTATGTTGTGGGTCGCCAGCTTGAGACCACCGAGGAAGACCTGATGAACACCGTCTTCCCGCACCCGACCCTCAGCGAGATGATGCACGAGTCCGTGCTCGACGCCTACGGCCGCGTCATCCACATGTAAGCCGCTCAGCAACACGGTTTTCCAGCAATACATCGGGTGTGTGAGGCCGGACGGACCCCGCACCGACTCCTCTTTGACGCCGGAGTGCCGCCCGGGATGATGTGGGCACAGATGCCGCTGTCACAATCGGAACGCGCCATACCGCGGCGTATGAATTGATCTCCCACCGTCCCAATTCCGCGACATCATCGCGGCGCCGGGTGCAGGACCGGCACAAGGGGGTGGGCGGCCATGCAGGCTGGCCTTCAGGGGGAGCCGCATGCATCAGATGACAACGTTAACCTGGATCGAGGCCGTCGGCTGGCTGGCCTCGATCCTGACCGACGCCACCGACGCGATGAACACGATGATGCCGTTGCGCATTCTGGCCATCGCATCCTCGCTCTGTTTCATCGTCTAAGCCGCCATTCTGCAGCCCATGTCCCTGCGCGGCAAGCTCAGCAGAGCGACGGATAAAAAGCAGGCGATTTTTTCAGTCATCCGACCCTAAGGTCGGTTGCGGCGGATCAAGGCCGGACCTGTCGTGTTCCAGCAGGGCGATCCGGTGGACCGCCTGTACTTTCTGTCGGCCGGTCGGGTGCACAGCTAGGAGCATGACATCGATCTCGCGGCGGGTAGCATCTTTCGCGAGATGGCTCTTTTCACCGACCAGGCGGCGCGCACGGCGACCGCGCTGTACCGAAGATGCGCAAGTCCACGAGATTGATGAGAAACTGTTCATGCGGCTGCAGCTGGAACACCCGGCTTTCGGCATGTCGGCGATGCGCACGATCACCCGCCGTCTGATCGAAAACGCCAGGTCTGACCGCCGTGGTCATGCGTCGGGGGCGGCCACAAGGTCCGCTGGCGCCTGAGACGGGGCAGGTCCGAGACGTTGCCGTCTGCGCGAGGTGTAACTCCGGCCACCTGATCAAGGCACCCCGCCGCGTCCTGCGTTTTTGCAAGGGCGTCCTGCGGCGATGCGGGTTGTGGTGTTGGTCATCTGATCTCATTTTGTGGTGTTGGGTCAGGTGACCCGTCACATTCCCAATGGGAAGGACCTTTGTTATGAGTATCTCACGTTTTTTGACAGCCATTCTCTTCAGCCTATGGGCCACGTCCGGGCAGACAGCCTCTGTCACCTGGACGATGGACATCAATCTCGAGAACAGCGGCTCGGCCATTGGCAGCTTTGTCTGGGACAGCGAGCTTAACACCGTGACGTCCTGGGACATCACGGTCTCGGAAGGGCTGACCTCCGTTCTCATCGGGGTTCTGCCGGGCCAAACCTTCAGCAGCGCGAGCGCGGGGCACGTCGCCAATACCTACATCCAGGGTGGTTTCAGTTTTATCAACTTCGAAACCGACGATGTCACCTACTGGTACGGGCCCGATAGGCCGCGGCACTTTCGGCTCGGCTTCGGCTATGACGGCTTTGACGTTCTCGACACGCCCGTAGAGGCGCTCCTGCTGATCGGCGACACGCTGAACAAGTTCCCCGTCACGAAAACCGGTGTCACGGATTGCGGCAGTTGCTCGCCATCCCGCAGCGGCAGGCCGGGGTCCGTGCTCAGCGCCGTTCCGGCACCGGTGCCTCTGCCAGGCGCGCTCCCACTGACCCTGTTCGGGTTTGCAGCGCTTGGTTTTCTGCACAGACGAAGGGGCGCATAAGACCGCCCAGGACGCTGAGCGACAATTCGGTTGCGTTCATCGCGGCACCAGATTGCCACCCTCACACGGCTCTGTCATACCGCGCCCGAGGGGGCTGGTGCCATGCAGACAACATCTTGGGGACTGGTGCTTGCGCTCTGGGGGGCCGGGCTGGGCGCGGCGGCCCAATATGGCAAGTTCAGCGCGATTTTTGATCAACTGCCCGGCGTCTACCCGGACGCAGGCGCGGCACTGGGATTCATCGTTTCCATCGTCGGCCTGCTGGGTATTTTCTTCGGTGTTGCGGCAGGTCTGATGGTGGCCCGCATCCGCTACCGGCGGGCGCTGCTCTGGGCGCTTTGGATCGGGGCCGCGATCTCCCTGTTTCAGGCGTTTCTGCCACCGCTGCCATGGATGCTGGCCAGCCGCGCGCTGGAGGGGCTGTCGCATCTCGCCGTTGTCGTTGCAGCCCCGACGCTGATCGCACAGATCTGCGCCCCGAAGGATCGTGGGTTGGCGTTGACCCTCTGGGGTACCTTCTTTGGCGTGGCCTTCACGATACTGGCCTGGGGTGGGCTGCCCCTTGTCGCCTGGAAAGGCATACCGGCCCTGTTGACGGCGCATGCAATCTACATGGCGGCCTTTGCCCTGCTGTTGGGGGCACGGCTTAAGGCGCTGACCGTCGATCAACCCGCCCCCCCGCTGTCCCTGTCCAAGATTCTGCGGGACCATGTTGAAATTTACCGCTCTCCCTGGATCTCCGCTCCGGCCATCGGCTGGCTGTTCTACACTTTCTGTTTCGTGTCCATTCTGACGGTGCTGCCCGCCTATATTGCCGAAGAGAGCCGCGCTTTCGTGATGGGGGCCATGCCGCTCGTCAGTATCGCCTCCTCGATGACGCTGGGGGTGGCCCTGTTGCGGCATGTCCCCGCGATCACCGTCATCCTGACAGGTTTTGTCGGTAGCTGTCTGTCGATGGGGTGGCTTTGGCTTGACCCCGGCGCGCCGATGGCGTGTCTTGCCCTTGCGGGTACCATGGGGTTGATCCAGGGGGCCAGCTTTGCGGCGGTGCCCCAACTGAACCACAGCCCGGAGACGCAGGCCCAGGCCAATGGGGCGGTGGCACAGATGGGCAATGTCGGCAACACGCTCGGAACGCCTGTCATGGCTATCACGGCAGGTTCTTTGGGTTATGCCGGATTGCCGGTTCTGGCGGGCTGCGCCTTTGTGCTCGGGGGGTGCGCGCATGTGGTTTTGGCACGGCGTCGGCGTCGGGCTTGATGTTCTCTTTACGTTCTCTCTTTTTTGTTGGAGAATCCCTGCGAGCCGCCTATGTCTAGACCGTTAACCGGGGGTGCCTGATGGCCGAGTTGAAGAATATCGAGGTGCGCGGCGCGCGCGAGCACAATCTCAAGAGCATCGACGTGGATATCCCGCGCGACAAACTCGTTGTGATTACAGGGCTTTCCGGCTCCGGCAAGTCCTCGCTCGCCTTCGATACGATCTATGCCGAGGGCCAACGCCGCTATGTCGAATCGCTCAGCGCCTATGCGCGGCAGTTCCTCGACATGATGCAGAAGCCGGATGTGGATCACATCGCGGGTCTCTCGCCTGCGATTTCCATTGAGCAGAAAACCACCTCGAAGAACCCGCGCTCTACCGTCGGCACGGTCACCGAAATCTATGACTACATGCGGCTTTTGTTCGCCCGCGTCGGCACGCCCTATTCGCCCGCCACCGGCAAGCCCATTGAGGCGCAGCAGGTGCAGGATATGGTCGACCGCGTGATGGCGATGGAGGAGGGGACCCGTGCCTATCTGCTCGCGCCCATCGTCCGCGACCGTAAAGGCGAGTACCGCAAGGAGTTTCTGGAGCTGCGCAAGCAGGGGTTCCAGCGGGTCAAGGTGGACGGTGAGTTTTACGAACTCGATGAGCCGCCGACCCTCGACAAGAAGTTTCGTCATGACATCGACGTGGTGGTCGACCGGATCGTCGTGCGCGAAGGGCTGGAGACGCGGCTGGCCGATTCCTTACGCACCGCCCTCGACCTCGCCGATGGTATCGCGATCCTGGAGACCGCGCCCAGCGAAGGCGATCCCGAGCGCACCACTTTCTCCGAGAAATTCGCCTGTCCGGTTAGCGGCTTCACAATCCCTGAGATTGAGCCGCGCCTGTTCTCCTTCAACGCGCCTTTCGGGGCCTGTCCGGAGTGCGATGGTCTGGGCGTCGAGTTGTTCTTTGACGAGCGCCTCGTAGTGCCGGATCAGAACCTGAAAATCGCAGATGGCGCGCTGGCCCCCTGGCGCAAGGGGAAGTCGCCGTACTTCCTGCAAACCATTGAAGCCATTGCGAAACACTACAAGTTCAAGCAGTCGACCAAATGGAAGGACCTGCCCGAGAAGGTGCAACAGGTCTTCCTTTACGGCTCCGGTGAGGAAGAAATTGCCTTCCGCTATGACGAGGGCGGGCGTGTCTATCAAGTGACCCGCACCTTCGAAGGTGTGATCCCCAATATGGAGCGGCGTTACCGCGAAACCGACAGCAATTGGATTCGCGAGGAATTCGAGCGCTATCAGAACAATCGCTCCTGTGGCAGCTGTGGTGGCTACCGGTTGCGGGACGAGGCACTGGCGGTGAAACTGGGTCCGTCCGATAATGCGGAGAAGCTGCTGCACGTGGGGCAGGTGGTCGAAATGTCGATCCGCGAGGCCTTCGACTGGTGCGAGACGGTGCCGGAGCATCTGACTGCGCAGAAAAACGAAATCGCCCGTGCGATCCTGAAGGAAATCCGCGAACGGCTCGGGTTCCTGAACAATGTGGGCCTCGAATATCTCACGCTCAGCCGCAACGCGGGCACGCTGTCCGGCGGCGAAAGCCAGCGTATCCGGCTCGCATCGCAGATTGGCTCGGGTCTGACCGGCGTGCTCTACGTGCTCGATGAGCCCTCCATCGGGCTGCACCAACGCGACAACGACCGGCTGCTGCTGACGCTCAAGAACCTGCGCGATCAGGGCAATACGGTGATCGTGGTCGAACACGATGAGGAGGCCATCCGCGAGGCGGATTACGTTTTCGACATCGGGCCGGGCGCGGGTGTTCATGGGGGCGAGGTGGTGGCCCACGGCACGCCGCGCAAGATTGCGGCCTCCAAGAAGTCGATCACCGGCCAGTACCTGACCGGCGTGCGCGAAATTGCGATTCCGGCAGAGCGGCGCGGCGGCAACAAGAAAAAGCTGCAGGTGGTCGGGGCGACCGGCAACAACCTGCGTAATGTGACCGTCGATTACCCGCTTGGTAAATTCGTCTGCGTCACGGGGGTGTCAGGCGGCGGCAAGTCCACGCTGACCATCGAGACACTGTTCAAGACCGCCTCGATGCGGCTCAACGGTGCCCGCCAGACACCCGCGCCCTGCGAGACGATCAAGGGGTTGGAACACCTCGACAAGGTCATCGACATCGACCAGCGGCCGATCGGGCGCACCCCGCGCTCGAACCCGGCGACCTACACCGGTGCCTTCACGCCGATCCGCGATTGGTTCGCCGGGCTGCCCGAGGCCAAGGCGCGCGGCTATAAGCCCGGGCGCTTCAGCTTCAACGTCAAGGGCGGGCGCTGTGAGGCGTGTCAGGGCGACGGTGTGATCAAGATCGAGATGCACTTCCTGCCCGACGTCTATGTGGAATGCGAGACCTGCAAGGGCGCGCGCTACAACCGCGAGACGCTGGAGATCAAGTTCAAGGGCAAGTCCATCGCGGATGTGCTCGACATGACGGTCGAGGACGCGCAGCAATTCTTCTCCGCCGTGCCGTCGATCCGGGAAAAGATGGACGCGCTGATGCGCGTGGGGTTGGGCTACATCAAGGTTGGCCAGCAGGCGACAACGCTCTCGGGCGGCGAGGCGCAGCGGGTAAAGCTGTCGAAGGAACTCAGCAAACGCTCCACCGGCCGCACGCTCTACATCCTCGATGAACCGACGACCGGCCTGCATTTCGAAGACGTGCGCAAGCTTCTGGAAGTGCTGCACGAGCTGGTGGATCAGGGCAACTCCGTGATCGTGATTGAACACAACCTCGACGTGGTGAAAACGGCAGACCACATCATCGACATCGGTCCTGAAGGTGGCGACGGGGGTGGTCAGATCGTCGCCACGGGCACGCCCGAAGAAGTGGCCGACGTGGCGGAAAGCTACACCGGGAAATACCTCAAACCGATGCTCCTCAGTCGCGGGCGAGTGGCCGCCGAGTAGCAGGGCGTTACCTCGGAAATTCGGTGGCTCAACATCCCCCGTTTGAGCAGAGAGCCGCTACGCACGGGCGGACGGCATCCTTTTTGTGCACCGGACTGGTTGTGCCCCGGACTGGTCAGTCCAAAAGGGCCGCCGCAGCCCCCAGGAACTCGAGAACCTCATGCGTTTCCCTGTCTACCCGAAACACATTGTCGCCAACGCGATAGTAGGTTCCGTCGCGACCCAGGCCGTAGCGATCGGGATTGCGGATGATGATGTAATCCCCCTGAACGATGTCGCCCCGGTTGTATCTTTTCCCTTCATAGCCGCCTTTCTTGGCCTGTCCGGGCGGGACACATGGGGTTGCTTTCTTGGCAAGACCGGGTGGGCATCCCTTGGGTGCCGCAGCAACAGGGGTAGCGAATGACAGCGCCGCCGAGGCCAGCACGAATGGAATGAATAACCGCATGTGACATCTCCTGATTTTCTGGGGGCATAACTCAATCGCGCAGGGAATCGTTCAGAAACTTTTGCTGACGGCAGAATTCTGTACTCAGGATGGCGACAGACAGAGGTCGAGCAGATGCGCAAAGTCACGCGCGTCCAGACTGTCGAAACTGCCAGCAAACGTCTCTATGCGACCCGCGCGGGCCTCTCCCAGAATAGGATCGGCGAAGAGATGAAACTTGTCCGAGATTTCCGTATCGGACAGCGGCATATCCACATCGCCACGGGGAGTGCGGGGCTCGGAGGTCACAGTGCGACCGTCGGACGTTGTTAGGCTGACGCTGGCCCAGCGTTTGCCGACGCTGATCTTGGTAAAGTGCGGATCGTCAATGAGTTGCGTGGCGTTGCTGATCCGCAGGATATCTGCGTCCTGCAAGGTCTCGGTGGCCAGTTCAGGCGCGCCGACTTGCCCTCTTACGATCATTGTTGCGACGGGAAAAGCAATGGCATAGGCAAATTCATCGGGTGTTGCAGGAGTATGGCCTGCAAGGCGTGTCGCATTGTGGAAGGTGTGTATCTTGACGCCCGCAATCTGGCTGTGGTGCAGCCCGTGGTTCCGCATCAGATCCTGCGCGGCGTCTATGGCGGGATGCGCCCAGCGGCAGCAGGGATAGGCTTTGTAGTGCGTATCCTCGACCAGTCGCCAGCGCTCCCCAAGGTCCGACCAGAATTCGGGCGCCTGTTCGCAGGTCAGGGCCGGAGCGCCGGTGAAGCCCATCTGCGCAAGATAGGCTGCCGTCACGCCCGAGGGCGCGCCCCAGCCAACGCCATCCCTCAACATCGTCGGATGATCGATGCAGCGCATCATCTGGCTGCGTGGTCCGTGGTATTCGCCGATCCCGGCGGCCTGTCTGATCTGGTCCGGTGTGCAATGCAGTGCCCGCGCACAGGCGACGGCAACCCCGATGGAGGTCCACGCCCCGGATGTGTGGTAGTCGGCGCAGGTGGCGTGCTGCGCCAGTCCCGCACGATAGCTGACCTCGTAAGCTATGGCCAGAAGTGTCGCAAAATCAGTGCCGTGCAGGTTGGCGCTGACATCCGCCATGGCCATCAATGCCGGAAAGACGGCGGAACCTGCGTGCCCCTTGCAGGGTGAGCTACCATCATGCGCATCCACGCTGTCGATGGTGAAGGCACCGGCCATCGCCGCGCCTGCCGGGCTGACAATGGCGCCCTGCATCAATATCCGCGCGCTGCCCGCTTGACCTGACCCGAAAAGCGCAACGGCGGCGCGCCGGGCAATACCCGCCATTTCAGTGGTCGAGGCGACTGCAGCCACCCCCATCGTGTCCAGAAAGGATCGGCGCAGCACCCGCAGCACGTCCTGAGGCAGGTCCTCATAGCTGAGGGTCGCGGCGAAGTCGTGAAAGGCGGGGGGCATCGGCTGTCCTTTGCGGCTTTGCATCACCCTAACCCGGGATCACCGCCGCGATGGTCTGTTTGCGACCTAGCCGGACCTGCCGCGTTCGGAAAAGCGCGGCAACATCGCCGAGAAATCCTTGCCCAACCCATCTTCATCCTGCACGAACTGCCGATAGAGCCTGTGGGCCAGCGCCCCCATCGGGGTGTCCGCGTCCACGGCTTCTGCGGCCTGTTGTGACAGTCCCAGATCCTTCACCATCAGTTCGGCGGCAAAGCCGGGCGTATAATCATTGTCGGCCGGGCTGGCGGGCCCAACGCCGGGCGCAGGGCAGTAGGCATTCATGCTCCAGCTGTAGCCGGAGGATGTGCTGACCACATCGAACATTTTCTGCCGGTCAAGCCCGAGTTTGTCGGCCAGGGCAAAGGCTTCGCAGGTGGCGATCATCGTGGCACCGAGGATCATGTTGTTGCAGATCTTCGCGGCCTGTCCGGCCCCGGCGTCCCCGCAATGCACCGCCTTCTGCCCCATGATGTCAAAGAGCGGCTGGGCCTTGGCAAAAGCCTGTTCCGTACCGCCCGCCATGAAGGTCAGCGTGCCGCCCGCCGCGCCGCCGATCCCGCCGGAGACGGGCGCGTCCACAAACAACTGACCACTACCCCCTGCCTGCTCTGCCACGGCGCGCGCGCTTTCCACATCCACGGTGGAGCAATCGAGTAGCAAGGCGCCCTGTTGCATGGCGGGCAGGACGTCGGCGGCGACCCGGCGCAGGATGTCGCCATTTGGCAGCATCGTGATCACCACGTCCGCATCGCGCACGGCCTCGGCGGCAGAGGCGGCCATGGTCACGCCCTCCGCCGCGCTGACCGCCGTGTCGAAACCGGTCACTGTGCATCCCGCCCTGGCCAGATTGGCCGCCATCGGCGCCCCCATATTGCCCAAGCCGATAAAGCCTATCTTTAGCGCGTCCATCTGTTTCCCCTCCAATTTCAACGTGTTTTTCCCCAGTGGCATCAGCATCTTGCTCACCGCTGCCGCAGGCACCTTCTGATCCGCGAATTGCCATTTCGGTGTGCGGTCCTTGTCGATGATCGCAGCGCGAATGCCTTCGAGGAAGTCGCCGTGTTCCATCGCGCGGAAGGTAAAACGGTACTCCAGCTCCAGCGCCTTTGCGATGGTGATCGACGGGCCGCGCAGACGGTGAAGGATCTCCACCGTGCTCGCCATGGAGAGCGGGCTGTTGCGTTGCATCTTTTTCAGGGTGTCGCGGGTGAAATCACTATCGTCGTGGCGCAGATTGGCAAGGATATCGGCAAGGGTTTCGCCGCCGAAGTGACGGTCGATCTCCTCCTGAAGGTCTGCGAGGGTACCGGCCGGGGCTTCCTGCGCGGCGTTGGCAAGGATATCCGGGCCTGCGCCCTGTTCCAGCCGGTCGATCAGGTCCGGCCAGCGTTCTTCCGGGACATAGAGATCGGCAAAGCCAGCGAGGATCGCATCCGCCGCCGACATCCGCGTCGCGGTGGTGCCGAGGTACTCCCCCAGCCGCCCCGGCGCCAGCGCCAGCATCAGGGTGCCACCCACGTCGGGGACCAGACCGATCCCGCATTCCGGCATGGCAATCTGGCTCGACTGCCCGACGATGCGGTGCGATCCGTGGCAACCGATGCCAACGCCGCCACCCATGGTAAATCCCTGCAGAAAGGAGATAACGGGTTTGGGGTATTCAAAAATCTTGGCGTTCAGGCGGTACTCATCTGCCCAAAAGGTCTGGCCATAGGCGAAATCTCCACGTGTGCCGGTGTCATACAGTTCGGCAATATCGCCCCCGGCGCAAAAGGCCCTGTCCCCCTCGGCGTCGATGACGACCTGCGTCACCTCGGCCTTGTCGCGCCAGCTGTCCAACGCCTCTTCGATCGCCAGACACATCTGATAGGTCATGGCATTCAGCGCCTTGGGCCGGGCCAATGTGATGCGCCCGGTGGTGCCCGTTGTTCGAATGCGAATGTCGGTCATTTATCTCCACCCACGCGTCGTTTGATGGGATGTATCGCTTGGCCCATGCTGCTTTTCAAGGCGCCGCGAGGCTGGGGTGCCTGAGAGTGTTTATCGGCCGTGCCGGATGGGGCGAGGGCGGCGGGTCGCGCCGCCCTGCGGTGCTCATTCCATCGGCTTGAAGTTGAACTCGCCGCCTTCCTTGATGCCCGACGGCCAGCGCGAAGTGATCGTTTTCGTGCGTGTGTAGAACTTGAAGGCATCCGGCCCGTGCTGGTTCAGATCACCGAACACGGACTTCTTCCAGCCGCCAAAGGTGTGGTAGGCCAGCGGCACTGGGATCGGCACGTTCACCCCGATCATGCCCACATTCACCCGGTTGGCAAAATCGCGCGCGGCGTCGCCATCCCGGGTGAAGATCGCGGTGCCGTTGCCGTATTCGTGGTCCATCGCCAGCCCCAGCGCCTCTTCGTAGCTTTGCGCCCGCACGGTGGAGAGCACCGGCCCGAAAATCTCGGTCTTGTAGATGTCCATGTCCTTGGTGACATTGTCGAAAAGATGCGGGCCGACGAAAAAACCTTCCTCGTAGCCTTGCAGGCTGAAATCGCGCCCGTCGACCACCAGCTTGGCACCCTGATCGATGCCGGTCTGCACCAGACGTTCGATATTGGCCTTGGCGGCAGCGGTCACGACAGGGCCGTAATCCACATCCGTGCCGCCGGTGTAGGGGCCGACTTTCAGCTTTTCGATGCGCGGGACGAGCTTTTCGATCAGACGGTCGGCGGTTTCATCGCCCACCGGGACAGCAACCGAGATGGCCATACAGCGTTCGCCCGCCGCACCATAGCCCGCACCGACCAGTGCATCCGCCGCCTGATCCATATCCGCATCGGGCATGACAATCATGTGGTTCTTGGCGCCGCCGAAGCACTGCACGCGTTTGCCCTGTGCGCAGCCGGTGCCGTAGATGTATTCGGCAATCGGGGTGGAGCCGACAAAACCGATGGATTGGATCGTCTGGTCATAGAGAATGGCGTCCACCGCCTCCTTGTCGCCGTTCACCACCTGCAGGATGCCCTTGGGCAGGCCCGCTTCTTCCATCAGTTCGGCCAGCATCAGGGGCACGGAGGGATCGCGTTCGGAGGGTTTCAGGATGAAGGCGTTGCCACAGGCGATGGCAGGCGCGAACATCCACATCGGGATCATCGCGGGGAAGTTGAAGGGCGTAATACCCGCCGTGACACCCAGCGCCTGACGCATGGAATACATGTCGATGCCCGGACCGGCGCTGTCGGTGTATTCGCCTTTCAGCAATTGCGGCGCACCGATGCAGTACTCCACGACTTCCAGACCCCGCTGCACGTCGCCCGCCGCATCGGGCAGGGTTTTGCCGTGCTCACGGCTCAGCGCTTCGGCCAGCTTGTCCATGTCGCGATTCAGCAGGTCGACGAATTTCATCAGCACGCGGGCGCGACGCTGCGGGTTCACCGCCGCCCAGGCGGGTTGCGCAGCGGCTGCAAACGCCACGGCCTTTTCCACTTCCGCCTTGGAGGCCAGCGGGCATTTGGCCTGAACCTCGCCCGTGGCCGGGTTCATCACATCGGCAAAGCGCCCGGAGGTGCCTTTTACATATGCGCCGTTCAGATAGTGGGTGAGTTCTTGCATGGTATCCTCCGCAGGGTTGGTCCGACGTCCGGCAGCATGTGCCAGCGGCTGTGAGATTGCCAGAACCATAGTCTTGCAAAAACAAGGGTGAAAGAGGCAAGATGGCAAAGTTGTTTTGTAATTTTGCAAA
This sequence comes from uncultured Roseobacter sp., assembly GCF_947492555.1. Classification (GTDB taxonomy): domain Bacteria; phylum Pseudomonadota; class Alphaproteobacteria; order Rhodobacterales; family Rhodobacteraceae; genus Roseobacter. The sequence goes on along the minus strand of NZ_CANLNE010000001.1, from coordinate 12,866 downwards.
ACAACATCAAGAAATGTGGGCGTTGAAAAGGCGGGCGGGTGCAGACAAACTGGGATGATCTACGGCTATTTCTGGCCGTCGCGCGCGAGGAATCGCTCTCTGGCGCGGGCAAGGTCCTGCGGCTTGATCCCGCGACTGTGGGGCGGCGGATGCAGCGGTTGGAGGACGCCCTGCAAGCCCGGCTTTTTGTGAAGTCGCCACAGGGCTACACGCTGACCGAGGCGGGGATGTCCCTTCTGACGCGGGCGGAAACGGCAGAGCGGGCGATGCGCAATGCTGTGGCGGAATTGCCGGATGTGTCCGACAGGCTCAGCGGCCAGATCCGCATCGGTGCGCCGGATGGCGCCGCGAACTACCTGCTGCCGCAGGTCTGTGCCGCAATCGCCGATGAGAACCCGGACCTCGACATCCAGATCGTGGCCCTGCCGCGTGTCTTCAACCTGTCGCGGCGGGAGGCGGATATGGCCATTGGCGTCAGCGCACCCACGGCGGGCCGTCTGGTGGTGCAGAAGATCACGGATTATCACCTGCATCTGGCGGCCTCGGAGCACTATCTGGCAGACAGCCCGCCGATTAAAGGCCGCGAAGATCTGCGCCACCACCGTCTTGTCGGCTACATCCCCGACATGATCTTTGACCGCGAGCTGGACTACCTCAGCGATCTGGGGATTACCCGCGTGCCGCTGGCCTCGAATTCGGTCTCGGTCCAGATCAACTGGATCCGGCAGGGCGGGGGCATTGGCGTTGCCCATGATTTCTCCGTGCCGGCCATGCCCGGCGTGCGCCGCATCCTCACCGATCAGATCAGCCTGACGCGGGCGTTTTACCTGATCCGCCACGCCGATGATCAGCGTAACCTGCGGTTGAGCCGCTTTGCGCAGGCGCTCACTGCAGGTTTGCGCGCGGAAGTTGCACGACTCGAAGCGCTGGCTTGACTTGATGCCACTTTGAGGTGACGCTGGAGGGGGTGAAACACGTCTCAAGGAGCTTTCGCATGTTGGTGTCACAGATCCTGAAAACCAAAGCTTTACATGACATTATTACGGTGTCTCCGACCACATTGGTCTCTGAGGCCGCGAAAATCCTGTCCGACAAACGCATCGGTACGGTTGTGGTCTCTCGCGACGGCAAGAGCGCGGATGGCATCCTGTCTGAACGCGACATCGTGCGGGAGATCGGGGCGCGCGGGGCGGGGTGCCTGACGCACCCGGTGGAGTCCATCATGACAACCAAGCTGGTGACCTGCGGCAGCGATGACGCGGCGGATGCGGTTCTGCAAAAAATGACCGATGGGCGATTCCGCCATATGCCTGTGCTGGACAAGGGCACGCTGGTCGGGTTGATTTCGCTGGGCGACGTGGTCAAGGCCAAGCTGATGGAACTGGCGATGGAGAAAAATGCGCTGGAAGGCATGATCATGGGGCATTGACCCCGGTCCGATCTCTCTGGCGGTTTCCGCGTTAAGGACTTGCAATCCCATGGCTTAAATGGTCGTGTGGCACGAATTCTCACGACAGGAGAGCCCACATGCGCGTTGGCCTCTATCCCGGCACCTTCGATCCGATCACGCTGGGTCATATCGACATCATCCGACGTGCGGCGGTTCTGCTCGACAGGCTTGTGGTGGGGGTTGCGATCAATCGTGACAAGGGGCCGCTCTTTGACCTCGAAGAGCGTGTTGCCATGATCGAGGCCGAATGCGCCGAGCTTGCGAAACAAACCGGCATCGAAATCCGCGTGCATCCGTTCGAAAACCTGCTGATCGACTGCGCCCGCGATGTGGGGGCCCAGGTCATCGTGCGCGGCCTGCGCGCCGTGGCGGATTTCGAGTATGAATATCAGATGGTTGGCATGAACCGGCAGCTGGATGACACCATCGAGACCGTCTTTCTGATGGCGGAAGCACAGCATCAGGCGATTGCCAGCAAGCTGGTCAAGGAAATCGCCCGTCTGGACGGGGACATCAGCAAATTCGTGACCCCGCGGGTCAAAACGGCGCTGATGGCGCAGCTGGGCAAGACCTAGAGCAGCGCGCCCATCCGTGCGGCCACGTCCAGCATGCGGTTGGAAAAGCCCCATTCATTGTCGTACCAGGCCAGCACCCGCACCCATGTGCCATCCTGCACGCGGGTCTGGTCTTCGGCGACAATCGTGCTGTGCGGGTTTCTCTTGAAATCGGACGATACCAGTTTGCGTGTGGTTGTGGACAGCACCCCGCGCATCGGCCCGTCTGCCGCCGCGCGGAAGGCCGCGTTCACCGCATCGACATCCGTCGCCGTGGCGACCTCGACCGAGAGATCGATACAGGACACATTTGGGACAGGCACGCGGATCGCCTGACCAGTGATACGCCCGGCCAGATCGGGCAGCACCTCGCCCAGGGTCTGTGCTGCCCCAGTGGTCGTCGGGATCATCGACACCGCTGCCCCACGGGCGCGGTAGAGATCATCGTGCGGCGCGTCGTGCAGGCTTTGGTTGCTGGTGTAGCAATGCACGGTCGTCATCATCCCGCGCCGGATGGTAAAGCTGTCCTGCAGGACCTTGGCCATGGGAGCCAGGCAGTTGGTGGTACAGGACCCGTTGGAGATCAGCAGGTCCTCTGCCGTGATGGTCTCGGCGTTGATGCCTTCGATGACCGTCTTGGCCGCACCCTTGGCCGGTGCTGACAGTAACACGCGGCGTGCGCCCCGGGACAGATGTTCACGTGCACGCAAGGGGGTGGTGAACCGTCCACTACACTCCAGCACGATATCGACGTCGGGCCAGGTGATCGCAGTTGGCTCCTGCACGGACGTCATGCGGATCGTGCCCGCGCCGAGGTCCAGCCCGGCATCCGAATAAGTCAGGGGGCCGGGGTAGGGGCCGTGGGTGGAATCAAACTCGAAAAGATGGGCGAGTGTTGCCGCCGGTGCCGGATCGTTGATCGCCACCACCTGCATGTCGCTGCGTCCGTTTTCGTGCAGCGCGCGCAGGACTGTCCGTCCAATACGGCCAAACCCATTGATGCCCAATCTGAGTGTCATAGCCTGAAGTTCCACTTTGCATAGCGTCCGTCGGCCCGGCGGACGCCCGTCTGTCTTATCTCCAGAAGGAGAGCCATTCGATCAACTCAAAGAGCTTTTTGCCAAGAAACACAAGATGGTCCGTGCCGAAAAGCAGGACATCGACCAACACCAGAAGCAGGATGATTGCCCCCAGGGCGAGAGCGATGCGATTGGTCATAACGTGCCTTTCCCGGACAGGATGCCCAAGCGGGGCATCCCAGGGGCCCGCCACTGCGGTACCCTTTCAACGATCCGGGTATGACAGTCTCCTTTCAGCCCCGCAAGCCGGGACAGATCAGCCCAGGTGGCCCATGTCGACGGCCACATCGGCCATGCGTGCCGAGAAGGCCCATTCATTGTCGTACCAGGCCAGAACGCGCACGGTGCGCCCGCCGACCACCTTGGTCTGTTCCGGGGCGATGATGCAGCTTTGTTCGGTGTGGTTGAAGTCGATGGAGACCTTGGCCTCCGCGTCATACCCCATCACACGCGACATTGATCCGTTTGCAGCGTTCTGCAGGGCGTCGTTGACTTCCTCGACGGTGACATCACGCGGCGCCTCGAACGTCAAATCCACGGCGGAAACATTGGGGGTGGGTACCCGCATTGCAGTCCCGTCGAGTTTGCCTGCCAGATTGGGCAGCACTTCCCCCAGCGCCTTTGCGGCCCCGGTGGAGGTCGGGATGATCGCCATCGCGGCGGCACGGGCGCGGTAGAGGTCATCATGGCGGCGGTCCAGAGTGGGCTGATCGCCGGTGTAGGAATGGATCGTGGTCATGATCCCGCGTTCGATGCCGATGGCTTCATCCAGCACTTTGGCCATGGGCGCCAGGCAATTGGTGGTGCAGGAGCCGTTGGAGATCACGGTATCCGAGGGCAACAGCTCGCGATGGTTCACACCATAAACGATGGTGCGGTCCACACGCTTTGCCGGGGCAGAGATCAGCACCCGCTTCGCGCCCTGCTGAATGTGGGTCTTGGCCTTGTCTCCATCGTTGAACTTGCCGGTGCATTCCAGCACCACATCGACACCGGTCCAGTCGAGTTCGTTCATGTCGTAGGTCGACATCATACGGATCGGGCCGCGCCCGAGATCCAGCGAGTTGGCACCCACGACGACGTTGCCGGGAAAGCGGCCATGGACCGAATCGTATTTGATCAGATGAGCAGAGGTTTCCAGCGGCCCCGTCGCGTTGATGGCCACGACATCAATGTCATTGCGGCCTGATGTGGCGATATGGGCCAGCGTACAGCGGCCAATGCGTCCGAAACCGTTAATACCGACTTTGATGGTCATGATACCTCTCCACACGGAACATTTGAGGGCTCTATAGCCGGAAACACTGCATCGCGGAATGCTTAAAACGACGTGTTTTCCGCGTGTTAGCGTTAAACCTTGGTAACAGTCTGTTGCAGGGCAATCATGTTAGCGCGACCAGCGGTGCATTGCCAAACGGGAACCATCGCTCTACCTCTGCGTTGCACCGGCAATCAGGACAAGGGACTTCGGGATGAGCGGGCTACTAGCGTTGCTGGATGATGTGGCGGCAATCGCCAAGGTGGCGGCGGCCTCTGTCGATGATGTGGTGGGGCAGGCGGCCAAGGCAGGCTCCAAGGTCGCGGGGGTGGTGATCGACGATGCCGCGGTGACGCCGAAATATGTGACCGGTTTCGAGCCCAAGCGCGAACTGCCGATCATCTGGAAGATCACCAAGGGATCGCTTTTCAACAAGCTGATCGTCTTGTTGCCCGCCCTGTTGCTGCTGAATGCATTCGCGCCCTGGGTCATCACCCCGCTGCTGATGCTGGGGGGGGCGTATTTATGTTTCGAGGGGGCGGAGAAGGTTTTTCACTGGCTCTACCCGCATGGCGATGCGCATGTGGAAAAAGACATGTCCGTCGGGGATCCGCTGCATCTGGAAGAAACGCGGGTCAAAGGCGCCATCAAGACCGATTTTATCCTGTCGGCGGAGATCATGACAATCATCCTGTCGAACATTGAGGCAGATAGTTTCTGGTTCGAGGCGGCGACGCTGGCCTTTGCCGGGGTTGCGGTGACGGTCTTTGTCTATGGTGCTGTGGCGTTGATTGTGAAGATGGACGACGTAGGTGTCTGGTTGGCGGCAAACGGCCTGACCGGGTCCGGGCGCGCGCTGGGGCGTGGATTGGTGAAGGGGATGCCCAAGCTGCTGACCCTGCTGACCGTTGTCGGCACCGCCGCGATGCTCTGGGTCGGCGGGTCGATCATCATCCACGGGCTTGAGGTGCTGGGCATGCCGTGGCTTTACGATGAGATCCACCACATCGCAGTGATTGTTGCCGATGCGGTGGCGCAGGGGTCCGGTTTTGTTGAGTGGCTGGTGACGGCGCTGTTCGACGGTATCTTTGGCCTGGCGCTGGGGATGCTGCTGATCCCGGTGGTGACCCGGGTGATTGCACCGCTCTTTGCTGCGCTTGGCGGCAAAGAGGAGGCGTCGCATTAAGCCCGCGGCCGTGAGGAGGGTGGCCTGAAAGCCCACCCTACCTGCTGTCTGCAAGGGTTGATTACTTGATCAACGACTTGGCTTTTGCGGCAACGGCTTCGGCGGTGATGCCGAATTCCTTGTAGAGTGTGCCTGCCGGTGCTGAGGCACCGAAGTCATGCATGCCCACAAAGCCAGCCTTTTCGCGTCGTCCCCGTTCGCCAAAAAGCCAGCGATCCCAGCCGAAGCGGATACCGGCCTCGACTGCGACCCGCACCGGACCGCCGGGCAGAACGCGTTTGCGGTAGCTTTCGTCCTGCTCTTCGAAAAGCTCCCAGCAGGGCATGGACACCACGCGGGCCCCAATACCCTCGGCCTGAAGGATATCCCGCGCGGCCATGGCAATCTCAACTTCGGACCCGGTGGCCATCAGGATCGCCTGACGTTTGCCTTCAGCATCCGCCAGTACATAGGCGCCCTGAGCGGTCATGTTCTTGGTCTTGTGCTCGGTCCGCACAGTGCTGAGACCCTGCCGCGTCAGAGACAGAACCGAAGGCGTTTCCTTCGACGTCAGCGCAAGTTCCCAGGCCTCTGCCGTCTCGATGGTGTCGGCGGGGCGGAAGACGTAGGTGTTGGGTGTCGCCCGGCTGATCGCCAGGTGTTCCACTGGCTGGTGCGTGGGGCCGTCTTCGCCGAGGCCGATGCTGTCGTGGGTCATCACGAAGACCGTGGGGATTTTCATCAAGGCGGCCAGCCGCATCGCCGGGCGCGCGTAATCGGTGAAACACATGAAAGTGCCGCCGTAGGGACGCAGTCCACCGTGCAGCGCCATGCCGTTCATCGCCGCGGCCATCCCATGTTCGCGAATGCCCCAGTAGACATAGCGCCCGTCCCGGTTGTCGACGTCGAAGACACCCAGATCGGCGGTCTTGGTGTTGTTGGAGCCCGTGAGGTCCGCCGAGCCGCCCACGGTTTCCGGCATCACCGGGTTGATGACCTCCAGCACTTTCTCGGAGCTGGCGCGGGTGGCCAGTTTCGGTGCGCCCTCGGACATCTGTTTCTTGAACGCCTTGATCACGGCGCTGAGCTTTTTCGGCGCCTCCAGCGCATAGGCGCGGTTAAAGGTCTCGCGCTTGCTGCGGGGCAGGGTGTCAAAGCGCTCTTCCCAGGCGCGGCGGGTCTCGGCGCCACGTGCACCAATGGCTTCCCAGGCGGCTTTGACATCCGCTGGCACCTCGAAAGGGCCGGTCTTCCAGCCATAGGCTTCCTTGGCGGCGATCAACTGATCCGCATCGGTCAGTGCGCCGTGGCCTTTCGATGTATCCTGTGCCGCGTGGCCGAGGGCGATGTGAGTCTTGCAGGCCACCATGGTGGGCTTGTTGCCCTTCTTGGCCTGCGTCAGGGCCGCGTCGATCGCCGCCGGATCATGGCCGTCGATCTCCAGCACGGCCCAGCCGGCGGATTTGAAGCGGCCCACCTGATCGGTGCGGTCGGACAGGGTCACCGGCCCGTCGATGGTGATGTTGTTGTTGTCCCAGAGCACGATCAGCTTGCTGAGCTGATGGCGTCCGGCCAGGGTGATGGCCTCCTGGCTCACGCCCTCCATCAGGCAGCCGTCGCCTGCGATGACATAGGTATAGTGATCCACGACCTTCTTGCCGTAGGTGGCGCGCTGGATTTCCTCGGCCATGGCGAAACCGACGGAATTGGCGATGCCCTGACCCAGGGGACCGGTGGTGGTCTCGATCCCTGACGCATGGCCGTATTCCGGGTGCCCGGCAGTGCGTGATCCCCACTGGCGAAAGTTCTTGATCTCCTCCAGCGTCATGTCGGCATAGCCGGTCAGATGCAGCAGCGAATAGAGCAGCATGGAGCCATGTCCCGCAGACAGGATGAATCGGTCGCGGTCGGGCCAGTTGGGCTGGCTGGGATCGAACTTCAGATGCTTTTCAAAGAGCACGGTCGCCACATCCGCCATCCCCATGGGCATGCCCGAGTGGCCGGAGTTCGCCGCCGCCACGGCATCCAGCGTCAGGGCACGGATGGCGGTGGCTTTGGCCCAGTGATCGGGGTTGGCGGCGGCAAGGGCTTTGAGATCCACGGAGCAGGTATCCTTTGTCGGTTCAGGTCGGCCCGGAATGGGCGCTTTTCGGCCAATTGGCCAAGGCTTCAGCGCTGCATATCAGCCGCCTCACAAAGATCAAGGGCGGCACGGTGGCTTTGCCCTGCCTGGGACTTCAACAGCGCCCGCCAAGCGCTTGATCCCAAAGAAAGCCGTATTTGTTGCGCCGGATGATTAGAGTTAACCTTGATGAAACCCGGAGCGATTCGGCACCGCAGATGCGACGCGCCGGCGCGCAAACTGAGATAATGAGGTGGGCATGAGCGATATCGAGGAACTGCACAGTCGGATTATGGCGGCCATGGACCGTGTGGCACGCGGACTGGATGATCTTGGCAAATCGGGCGGGGATGATGCCGAAGCCCTTAAGCAGGCCCTTGATGAAGAAAAAACGGTAAACGCGCAGTTGACCGAACGGGTCCGTGTATTGGGCGAGCGTCAGGAACAGGCGCTGGCCGGGTTGGAGGCGAAGGCTGCCGAGACCGCGGAACGGATGCAAAAGCTCGATCTGGATCTGCAGCGGCTGCGCCGCGCCAACGGCCAGTTGTCGGAAGCCTGCGAAGCGTTGCGCACCGCCAATGCCGAAGGGATCGGGGAGCCCCATCTGATCAACAAGGCGATGATGGCGGAGCTGGAAGCGCTGCGGGCTGCCCGCGCGGCAGAGATCGCCGAGGCGGATGAAATCATTGCTGCACTGACGCCGTTGCTTGAGGCGGATGTGGCGCAACCAGAGGAGGCCAGCTGATGCCTGAGGTTACAATCACCATCGGTGGACGCCAGTTTGATGTCGCCTGCCAGGCGGGCGAAGAGCATTATCTGCACACCGCGGCCAAGATGCTTGATGACGAAGCGCAGGTTTTGGCGGATCAGGCAGGCCGCATGCCCGAAGCGCGGATGCTGCTGATGGCGGGGCTGATGCTGGCGGATAAGACGGCAAGCGTCGAAGATCGTGTGGCAGAGGTACAGGCCAAGCTGACGGCCTGCGAAGCCGAGCTGGCCACCCTGCGCGATTCCAAGGCGGAACCGGAGCGCATTGAGGTTCCCGTCGTTCCCCAGGCGGTCAGCGACACTCTGGCGGAACTGGCGGCCCGGGCAGAAGCGCTCGCGGCATCCGTGGAAGAAAAAGCAGCCAGCTGATCACGTCTGCGGTCTGCGCCAGGGTTTGCTGAAAGGGAAATATGGCGCATATCCTGCGTCCATGGCGCGATAGATATCCCGTCTTGTGTCTTGCTGGTTTTTCTCAGGGATGAGGCATCTGCCTTGAGCTTGAGCTGCACCGGATGGTGTTCAAGCGGTGTCCGGTCTGTATGTAACCGGTCGGGCAAGAAAACCTCCGTTTTTCCTAGAATACGCAGTTAAACCGGGCAGGATCCATGTCGTCTGTCTTCGCTTTTGTCCCGCCCAACCCGGTCGGGATCGATCTGCTGTCTGCGCAGATGATCTTCTTCGTCTTGCATATCTGCACAAGCCTCCTGCACGGATCCGGCTTCCGGTCCACCGCCGGTTTGATATCTAGACCGGACGAGGTCGTGGGGCGTGTCGGGGGTGTGCTCTGAAATTCTGTAAATAATTGGATTTACTTAGCTTTTAAGTAATTTTCCGCACTGTCGCACGACGATATGAGCAGGTTGACCGGCCCCCATCGTTCATCGGTTTGCAGAGAATGCGCACCTTTGACTTGAGATTGGGTTCGAACGGTCGACCGCACGGATATGAGACGATAGCGTGTAAAGGATCGATAATGTTAAACAAAGTAAAGTTGGTGTTTGTGTTACTCTGCGGCCTTGCCTTGGCCGCATGTGCAACCGAACAGGTATTTGAGCCGATCCAGTCGGATCCGGTTTATGACAAGTTGGGCAATGCTCTCTGCGCGGCGGACGGATCCGCGGCAACAAGCGCAACAGCCGCCGGTGCGCGACCCTGCGAACCAGGTGATGACGGATGCGTTGGGACGACTACATCAGTTGATGGCGGTGTCATCCCGTGTGACCCTTCCGACGGATGTTCGTACATTTCGGTTACGGTGCCTTGTGTTGAGCCCAGCGGCGGCGATGCCTCAAGCAGTACGACATCGACATCTGGATCAGGGTCGGGATCGGGCGGTGGTGATCCGTCAACCGGTACCGGTACCGCGCCTGGTATCTAAAGTACGATACCGTAAAAAAGAAAGGGGGCGGTATCGCCCCCTTTTTTCTGGAGCGCCGGGCTCCGAAGCTGGATCGAACGTCAGCCGTTTGCTTCGCGGATCTTGTCGGCGGCATCCTTGTCGAAGGTCACGCCGTTTTCTTCCAGCAGCGTGTCCAGCTCGCCGGACAATGTCATCTCGGTGATGATGTCACAGCCTCCGACAAATTCGCCTTTCACGTAGAGCTGCGGGATTGTCGGCCAGTCGGAAAAATCCTTGATCCCCTGACGGAGGCCTTCATCGGCCAGCACGTTCACGTCCGAAAAATCCACGCCCATATAGTTCAGGACACCGGCGACGCGGCTCGAAAAACCACATTGCGGCATCTCCTTGGTGCCCTTCATGAAGAGGACAACGGTGTTGGCGGTGATGGTGTCCTGGATTTGTGTTGCTGCGTCGGCCATAGGTCTGTTCCTTCGGGTCTGGGTGCGCGCCATCCTCCGGACGGCACCTGCGTTCATTCTGTCAGTCGGGCGCCTTGGTGGTCAGGGCCAGGGCGTGAAGTTCGCCGTTTGAACCATCCATCTTGCCCTTGAGGGCGGCGTAAACCGCGCGCTGTTGCTGCACCCGGTTCTTGCCACGAAAGCTTTCGTCGATGACCATCGCTGCCATATGCACGCCATCGCTGCCCTCCACGGTGATTTGCGCGTCGGGAAAACTGGCGCGCAAGAGGTCTTCGATTTCGCGGGCTTGCATCGGCATCTGGCGGCTCCATCTTGGTCTTGCGCTAGATGTAAGGCGCGGCGGGGACGGGGACAAGATGTCAATTGACCGCGACCCTTGGCAATCGAGCGTAAGGTCGCATTTTGGGCAGACAATATCTGCGGCATGATGAATAGTGCCGGACAGGGAGAGCCATAATGGATGTTTTTGAAAATGCGCCCGAACAGGCTCTGGCCTGGCATGAGGCCGGGCGCGGTGCCGTGCTTGCCACCGTGGTCGAGACCTGGGGCTCTGCGCCCCGGCGCGTTGGTGCGCAATTGGTCATTGCCGGGGATGGCGAGATGCAGGGCTCCGTTTCGGGCGGCTGCGTTGAAGGTGCCGTGGTGCTGGAAGCCACGGAGGCGCTGGAGAAGGGTGAGCAGCGGCTGCTGGAGTACGGGGTCAGCGACGGCGATGCCTTTGCCGTCGGGCTCGCCTGCGGCGGGACGATCCGCATTCTGGTGGAACCGATCGGCACCGTCCTGCCGGAGGCGTTGCTGCGGGAATTGATGGAGGCGCGGGCCGCGCGCCAGCCGGTCGCCTATGAGGCAAACGTCAAGACGGGCGCGCGCAGGCTGTTGCGCGACGGCTACGAAGAACGGTTTGCGATGGACCGTTCCGGGTTCGAGCAGGAGGGCGACATCTTTGTTGCCATTCACAATCCGCCGTTGCGTCTTGTCATCGTCGGGGCGGTGCATATCGCGCAGGCGCTGGTGCCGATGGCGCGGATTGCAGGATATGATCCCTATGTTGTCGATCCGCGTGCGGCCTTCGGCTCGGAGGCGCGATTCCCCGGCGAGCGGATTCTGTCGGACTGGCCGGATGAAGCGCTTGAGGCCGTGGGGGTGGACAGCCGGACAGCGGTGGTCCTGCTGACCCATGATCCAAAGCTTGATGATCCGGCTCTGCTGATCGCCCTGCGCTCAAAGGCCTTCTACATCGGCGCGCTTGGCTCCAAGCGCACTCATGCGGCCCGGCTAGAACGTTTGGCAAAAGCCGGGATTGAACCGCATCACCTGGGGCGTATCCACGGGCCGATCGGCCTTGATATCGGCGCTGCCGGGCCGCCGGAAATTGCGGTTGCCATCATAGCAGAGATGACGCGGGTGCTGAGGCGCGGCGCATGAAGTTTGGTGCGGTCGAGATTGGTCTTGCCGAAGGCGCCGTGCTGGCCCATTCCGTTTCCCTTGGCGCAAGGCGCAGGCTGCGCAAGGGGCGGGTGCTGGATGCAGACGATATCGCAGCCCTTGCCGGCGCGGCGGTCGAGGAGGTCACGGTTGCCCGGCTTGAGGAGGGTGATGTCTTCGAGAATGATGCGGCCCAGGCGCTGGCTGACGCGCTGGTGCCGGACCCCGCAGGTCAGCATTTGCACCTGACGGAGGCTTTCACCGGTCGGGTGAACCTTCTGGCCGAGGGTCCCGGTGTTGCGGTGCTGGATGTCGCGGCGCTTGAGGCTTTGAACCAGATCCACCCGATGATCACGCTGGCCACCGTACCGCCGTTCCAGCAGATGGCGAACCGCGGCATGGTTGCGACAATCAAGATCATCTCCTACGCCGTGCCGCAGGACGCGTTGGAAGAGGCGTGCCACATGGCAAAAGCGGCAATCAGGTTGGCGCCCCCGGTGATCGACAGCGTCCATCTGATCATTACCGAGACCGATGGCGGAGCGGGCACCAAGGGCCAGAAGGCGATTGCGGATCGGGTTGCTGCCTTTGGGCTGAAAATGGACGAGCCGAAGGTGGTCCCGCACGAAGAGGTGGCACTGTCCCGCGCGCTGATTGACCAGGCACAGGGGCTGACCCTGATCCTGACCGGATCGGCAACATCCGATATCGATGACGTGGCTCCGGCGGCACTGCGCCTGGCGGGGGGAGACGTTGCGCGTTTCGGTATGCCTGTGGACCCGGGCAATCTGCTGTTTCTGGGAAACCTTGCGGGGGCGCCTGTGATCGGGTTGCCGGGGTGCGCACGCTCGCCAGCGCTGAACGGTGCGGATTGGGTTTTGGCCCGGGTGGTCTGCGGGCTCGAGGTCCGGGATGCGGACATCGCCGCAATGGGTGTTGGTGGGCTGTTGAAGGAAATCCCGTCCCGTCCGCAGCCACGTGCGGGCAAGACGTCAAAGTAGTCCGGACGCTTAGACATCTTGAAGTGCCTTACCCCTTGCGAAGTTTTAGGTTCTCAAGGCGTCGGCAGCGTGCTTAACTCGGATCAAAGAAAAATCCGAGGGAGTTATTTTATGTTTGAGGTATCGTTTTTAGTGAATGGAGTTGCGCGTTCTGGTTCTGTTGAGGGTCGGACGTTGTTGTCGTCATTTTTGCGGGATGAGCTGCAGCTGACGGGGACACATG